>NZ_WKJH01000009.1 GCF_009674825.1 Maribacter luteus | reverse complement strand
ATAACTTCGGTACAGCAGTAATTTGAGTAACCATATCTTTATTTTTTTGTTCATTTTAAAGATACTCGACTTACTGCTTTTTCATCGATGCTATAAAAAATAGCGGTTTAATCGCTTAATCAAAACAAAATGAATAAATTAAAGGTCATTGTTAAATTGAAACAATAGTGTTTAAAATCCGCTACTTTTCATATACAAGACCGTTAGCTTTAATTTAAAATATTCTTCTTAAGTAAACTTAAATGTTTACTTTTTTTATTTTTTGTAAACATATTTGTTGACTTTTAATTATATTTGTAAACAGTTAGGTTTACTTTTTAACTAAATTGTAAACTTAATTCGATACAAAATTAAAAATAATGAGAAATAAGAAACAGCTTTTAATTGAACAATTGGACCAAAAATTAAAACCTTTTCAAGAAACAGAAATGGTCCTAGTCCCAGATAAAGGATGGGTAAATACCATCAGAACTACACTCAACATGACAATGGCCCAACTTGGGACCAAATTAGGTGTAACTAAACAAGGTGTAAAAAGAATTGAAGAAAGTGAAGCAAAAGGCTCAATATCAATAAACTCCTTAAAAGAAGTAGGTGATGCTTTAGAATTAAAACTTGTTTATGGCTTTGTTCCAAAAGATGGGACCATCGACAATTTAATTAATAATAAAGCTCAAACACTGGCAAGAAAAATTGTATTAAGGACCAACCAAAACATGAAATTAGAGGACCAAGGAATAAGTGATGAAAAAATAAAACAATCAGTAATAGACTTGGCCACAGAAATCAAAAGAGAAATGAGAAAGTCACTATGGGAATAAACTTAAAATATAAAAAAGGACAAACTCCCTTAAATGAAGAAGAAAAAGATGGGCTTTTAATAAAAACCATAACCTTACAAAAAGAATTAGATGAATTTGAACAAATGAACATTGAAAAAGCTGTTGAATGGACCATTCATACGAATTTGAAACAGGATAAAATATTATCTGAAAAATTCATAAAAGAATTACATAAAAAGATGTACGGTCAAGTATGGAAATGGGCAGGAGAATTTAGAAAATCTGAAAAAAATATTGGAATAAAATGGACCCAAATTGGAATCGAATTAAAAAACCTTATTGATGATACCAAATATTGGATTGAAAACAAGACTTATTCTCCTGAAGAAATAGCAATTAGGTTTAAACATAGAATAGTTCAGATTCATTGTTTTCCAAACGGAAATGGTAGACACTCTAGAATGATGGCAGATATAATAATAGAATCCATTTTTGGAAAAGAAATATTTACTTGGAACAAATCGCATATGGTAAAAGCAGATGAAACAAGAGAAAAATACATAACTACATTGAAAGAAGCCGATAATGGTAATATAGGACCTTTAATAGAATTTGCTCTAAATTAAAAAACTAAAGCTAACAATGGCTCCTATGAAAAGCCCTAGTCCAGTTCTCTAAAGTTAATCAATATTTTTTTTTTTGCCTTAAACCACTTTTTTTTCTTTAATATAACTTGCTCCGCATCCTATATGTGATACACCTTTTGTCTTAGGGTTCACCAGCATCTGTATGATTATAAGCTATAATAGACCCGGCCACTTGCTATAAAAATGTGATCCCCGAGTTCTCGGGGCCACCCACGTTGTTTTGTGGTACGGGTCTCTCTACTATTTTGTGAGCTTTGTTATGGTTTGTTTTTTTATCTTTCACTCCAGTACCCCTGTAGCCTTCCCCTTTTTGTAGCCTTACCCTTTTTAGGACAACTCTAAACTCAACAAAATATTTTGAATGACCTCCTCCCATATTATGTACCGGTCAAAAGTAGAGAATCCGGGCTATTTGACCTCCTCCCATATTATGTACCGGTCAAAAGTAGAGAATCCGGGCTATTTTGATTCTTTTCGATATACTCGTTGGGGGACATGTCCCCCAACG
>NZ_WKJH01000008.1 GCF_009674825.1 Maribacter luteus | reverse complement strand
AATGATCGAAAGAGGAGGGGGAAAGATCATCAATATTTGCTCCATGATGAGCGAATTGGGTCGCGACTCTGTTAGTGCCTATGCCGCTGCAAAAGGTGGACTCAAGATGTTGACCAAGAACATGGCGACCGAATGGGCCAAGTTCAACATTCAGACCAATGGAATCGGACCTGGGTATTTTGCCACTTCACAGACAGCGCCGATTCGTGTAGACGGACACCCTTTTAACGATTTTATAATCAGTAGAACACCTGCCGCTAGATGGGGGGAACCTGATGATTTGGCTGGGGCCGCTATTTTCTTGGCCTCAAAGGCCAGTGATTTTGTCAACGGGCATATTTTATATGTAGACGGAGGTATTTTGGCCACTATCGGTAAACCATCAAATGAAAACTAAAAAACAACCGGTTATGAATAAATTATATATACTGTTTTGTGCGGCAACATTGCTTTTGTCCTGTGGTGAAGGGGCACAGTCCAATAAAAAAATCGTAGTGAAAAATACCATGGATTTTGACCGTGCCTTTGAAACGGTCAGTATTCCTATTTCAGCACTCGAACTGGATAGTTCGGAAAACAATATTGTAATAAAGGACGTTTCAACAGGCAAAAATCTAGTTTCCCAGAAGGTCGATTCCAATGGTGATGGTGTTCTGGATGAAGTATTGTTTCAGCCTGAAATCAAAGCCAATGCGGAAAGAACTTTCGAAGTGGTAGTCTCTGATGAATTGGATACGGTTAAAACGGATGTTGATCCTGCCTGCTATTCGAGATTTGTGCCAGAAAGAACCGATGATTATGCTTGGGAGAACAATAGGGTCGCTTTTCGAACTTACGGTCCTACGGCCCAAAAAATGATCGAGGACGGGGTAAAAGGAGGTACCTTGTCCAGCGGAATAGATGCTTGGCTTAAACGGGTAGATTATCCCATCATCAATAAATGGTATAAGAAAGATCTTTCCGGCGGTGGTAGTTACCACAAAGATACTGGTGAAGGTCTCGACAATTTTCATGTTGGTGTTAGTAGGGGTGTTGGTGGTATTGCCAAGAAAATGGATACTACGTATTATATTTCAAGAAATTTCACTTCATGGAAAACCCTAAGCACAGGTCCAATACGAACAAGTTTTGTTTTAACTTATGCGGATTGGAATGCAGCCGGCGAAAAAATTTCAGAAGAAAAAAAGATTTCTTTGGATTATGGGAATAATTTATCCAGATTTGAAGTTACATTAAAAGGGACAGACACTATTTCCGCCGGACTTACCTTACACGAAAAAGAAGGGGAAAGGGATGTGAATGAGGAAAAAGGATGGATAAGTTATTGGGAGCCGCTCCAAGATTCTGAACTGGGAACGGGAATTGTTGTTCCTGTAGATAAAATGGTAGGTTACGAGGATTATGTAACCGAAAGGAAGGATGAAAGTAATCTTTTTGCACATATAAAGACCGAAAACAATAAAGCGGTATATTACACCGGTTTTGGATGGAAAAAGAGTGGTCAGTATAACAATAAGGTGGAATGGCAAGCCTATTTAAGTCGTTTTTCAGATTGTTTAAAAAATCCTTTGCTTTTTACGATAAAGTGAAGAATTGAAATTCCATTACGCAAAAAATAAAGCAAGCTATTATTTAGCTTGTTTTATTTTTTTATGTATTGTTGACTTCCTATTAATTATGTAAATAATCGAATCTTCGAACATTAACTAAGGAACAGGTCCCATATCAAGCCTAGCATTACAACACCTTATTGTTTTCCGCTTTACACTAAAACCTTGATATATAGCTACCCCATAACTTATATTCTGTTTAGCCCGTCAAGCAAAAAAGTCCTTTTAGGGGAATTCATATTAGTATTGATATTTTGTATACAACATTGAACAATATAAACTTAAGGTGATGCCTATGTAGTATTGTTTTATGAATTACCTTATACCATGAAAATACTAAAGAAGGATTAAATTTTTCCAGAAAATCCAAGGACATTTTTACTACATTAGTAATCAATTTGACCATACAAATATTTCAGTCCTTTATTTAATATTAAATAACCACAATAGTTATATACCCTTTTCTATTTCATCAATAATCTGGCATTTTTATTAGGGCAAAAAAAAGGTTGTATTTTAACAAGTGATTAATTCTATTTAAGTATTGCGCTGAAAACGTTTACTTAACAGTAAGAATAACACTCCACAAAGTAACCATGCAGGTAAGGTAACAAAGGACAAGAACACGTCATACTTTACTGAAATAAAATAGAATAGTCCAAAGCTAATGGCCCAAGCCCAAAATACAGAGGCATTGAAAGATATGTTAGCTTTCTCCGCATAGTTTTTGACAATTCCGGCTTTTTTATAAAAGAAGTGTTCAAACACTATAACTGCTCCGAAAGGCGCAAGGATAAATCCGTAAAGCGCAACAAAGCCCAATAATTTCATGGCAAATGCAGGAAAAAGTCCTGCAACGGTGGCAACGGTTCCTGCAATGATCGTAACCCAAAATGTCGATACTCTGGGAATAATCGCCTGGAAGGCCAAACCTGCCCTGTAAATGGTTGGGTTAGCGGTGGTCCACCCTGCCAAGACAACAGCAATGATACCTAACATGCCAATGGCGTTGTTCGCTAAAGGACCTGGTGCCACAGGAGGAGCTTCCCCATTAGATAAAAATGCCTGTGCTTCTGGAGACTTAAGATAAACAGCATAAAGTAAAGCCGCCGCGATCCATGCCATATAATGGCCCACATACATACCTGCAGCAGTTGTCCATCCAGCATTTGGGTTTTTTGCAAATCTGAAAACCGATAGATCCGACATTCCAATATGCATGGCAGCATTTGCAAACCAAGACCAAATAACAACATGCCAAAACGTATATTTTATTTGTCCAGGAAAAGGATCAGAACCTTCTCCCCATATATTCCAAAAATCATCAAAACCTTTAACCCCCAATTGGTTCATAGCAACGATTCCACAGGCAATAAAAGCAAGGACGATTATCGGTGACATATAGTTGGCTGCTTTCGAAACCGTGTCATAACCTTTAGAAGCGATTAAAGAAATTACCGCTCCAATAATAATAACGATTATAACCCATGTCATCCCATTGGGCATGGTATCGGTTAGTTTGGGCATTTCCATATCAAAAGGAATCCCCACTGCGGTAGCGGATACGGTGATCATAGAACCTGCCAAGAAACAGAATAGGATTCCATTGGCAAGATTATATGCCGTCACCAACTTTTTACCACAGATCTTTTCTAATTGGTAATACAAGGTAAATCTATTATCAACTGCAATTTTTGCCGTTAAAAAACGCCAACTCAATACCGCAAGAAGGTTTCCTATCAACAGTCCCACAATTAAATCAAATGCGCTAACACCAGCGGTAAGAAACAATGGGCCGATCATGAATTCGGTTCCGGCGGCATGTTCTCCTGCATACATTCCCAAAAAACTTTTCCAACCCTTTAATTTAGATTGTGGAACTCGTTCTCTTTCAAACTCCCCCCCTGCTGCAATTTCCACTTCTTCTTCAATATTGTATTGGCCCATTCTTTGTTTGGTTTAGTTGATAAAAGCATTTAATTAAAATAGATTTCCTTTTTTAACCGTTAAAGACCCAAACCGGTCTAAAACATATCGGACAATTCGTATAACTGTCTTTGTTGAATTAAAATCGTAAAAACGAAGATAGCGTTTGGATTACAAAACTCTATCCTGCACTGTACCGCTATCAATTCGATTCAGGAAAAAAATACAATTATACCTGTTCATTTTTACAGGGTGCTACAGGACAGTTAAGGCCATTAATTGGATTAATTTTATTTCCAGCCATATGCCATTTTAATTTCTTATGGCCAAAATGTAATCATAAAAATGAAAGTAGGCTTATTTATTCCGTGTTATATTAATCAATTGTATCCCCAAGTAGGGATTGCTACTTTAGAATTATTAGAGAAATTGGGTGTCACCGTATACTATCCACAGGGACAAACCTGTTGTGGCCAGCCACTGGGAAATTCAGGTTATGAGGAGGATTCCAAAGGAGCTTGTCAGGTTTTCGTTGAAAATTTCAAGGAATATGACTATATCGTAGGTCCTTCGGGAAGTTGTATCTATCATGTTAAGCATCATTTTGATATTTTAGAGCAAACACCCGATGTTATAAAAGTGAGGAACAACGCTTACGAAATGTGCGAATTCATAGTGAAAGTGTTGGGTATTACCGATGTCGGCGCATCATTCCCCCATAAGGTAGGCCTGCATAAAAGTTGCCATGGTTTAAGAGGACTAAAACTAGGTTCATGTTCAGAAAGAATGGATCCGTATTATTCCACGGAAGAAGAATTATTGAACCAAGTTAAAGGGCTGGAACTAATGCCCTTAACCCGAAAGGATGAATGTTGTGGATTTGGGGGTACATTTTCCGTATTCGAGGAAGCAATATCAGTAAAAATGGGAAAAGATCGTATCCATGATCATCTAGATAGCGGAGTAGAAGTAATCACAGGGGCGGATCATTCCTGTTTAATGCATATGGAGGGCTTGATCAACAGGAACAAACAGCCTTTGAAAGTAATGCATATAGCTGAAATTTTAAATACTAGTATGTAGAGGCATGAGTCACGCAAAACAGGCAGAAATATTCAATAAGAACGAAGCCAAGGTAAATTGGCACGATAAAGCTTTATGGTATGTGCGGGAGAAAAGGGATAATTCTGCCCATAACGTTAAAGGTTGGGAACATTTAAGGGATTCGGCATCTGGCATTAAAGCCCACGTATTATCGAATTTGGATGAGTATTTGATACAGTTTGAACAAAATGCCCTACAGAACGGCATAAAAGTACATTGGGCTTCAGACGCTGAAGAACACAATACCATTATTCACGAAATACTAAAAGACCATAAGGCTGAAAAGGTTGTGAAAAGTAAGTCTATGCTTACTGAAGAATGCCATTTAAATCCCTATTTGGAAGAAAAAGGAATTGAGGTCATTGATACGGACTTAGGGGAACGCATTGTGCAATTGGCAAAAGAGCCACCTAGCCATATTGTATTGCCCGCCATACACAAAACCAAAGAGGAAGTAGACGTTCTCTTTCAAGAACATCTTGGGACAAAGGCCAGCCAAGGAGACCCCGAGTACCTTACCAATGCAGCAAGAAAACACCTTAGAGGCAAATTTTTAAATGCCGATGTAGCGATAACCGGTGTTAATTTTGCAGTTGCCGATACCGGTGGTTTTGTAGTTTGTACGAATGAAGGTAATGCGGACATGGGCGCCCATTTGGCGAAGGTACATATTGCCTGCATGGGGATTGAGAAAATAATTCCCAAGGAAGGGCATTTGGGCATATTCCTACGCCTTTTGGCAAGAAGTGCAACAGGACAGCCCATTACTACCTATTCTTCCCATTTCAATAAACCTACTGAAGGTAAAGAAATACATATTGTCATTGTGGACAATGGAAGAACGGAACAATTGAGCAGGGAAGATTTTAGGGCCTCGTTACATTGTATCAGATGTGGTGCATGTATGAACACTTGCCCTATTTACAGACGTAGTGGAGGTCACAGTTATGATGCCACTATTCCAGGGCCTATAGGTTCTATTTTATCTCCAGGAAAAGATTTAAAGAAACATAGCTCTTTACCATTCGCATCAACGTTATGTGGTTCTTGTTCCAATGTTTGTCCTGTTAAAATCAACATTCACGAACAGCTCTATAAATGGCGACAGATCATTGTAAAAGAACAGCCACAACCTGTGGTTAAAAAATCTATCTTAAAAATGACCGGAACCGTATTTTCAAAACCCGGTTTGTACAGCTTTATTGGGAAATCAGCTAGATTCGCATTAAAATACGCCCCGAAATCATTGATTTATTCCAAATTGAATGCATGGGGAAAGGCACGTGATCTGCCCGAAGTCAAAAACGAAAATTTTGATGACTGGTATAAAAAAAGAAGTAAAAACAATGGGTAGGGAAGCAATATTAAAATCAATTAAAAACAATAAGCCCGACTTACTTTCTATCCCGGAAATTGATGTAACCCAATTTACGGAAGAAGTAAATCTAATAGAGGTTTTCAAAAATAATGTTAACCTAGTAGGAGGTAACATTAAAGAAGTGGATCCACAAGATATTGACGTAGAGATCAAAAAGATGTACCCTAACGCTGAAAAAATAGTATCAGTGGCCGATGAATGTTCATTGGGTACCGTTCAAATTTCAGGAAAAACAGACCCCCACGAACTTAATTCCATAGATTTAGCCATTATTAAAGGATCTTTGGGGGTTGCCGAAAACGGAGCTGTATGGATATCGGAAAATGAAATAGTCGTCCGGGCATTGCCTTTTATTACCAATGATTTGGTTATTGTCCTACCTAAAGATCAATTATATCTACATCTGTTGCATGCTTATGAGATCATTGGTAAAAGGGAAAGGAGATTCGGGCTCTTCTTATCAGGACCGTCTAAAACGGCCGATATAGAGCAATGTCTGGTCATAGGTGCACAAGGTGCCATAAGTTTGACCGTCATATTGATTTGAAAAAATAAAACCCAACTAAAGTTAGTTGGGTTTTTTTATATGATATGTTTAAAACGTATTAATAATACTTGGCATAAACTACTTTCGTCTGCAGGTATTCTTCCATACCATGCTTACCATCTGCACCACCGATTCCTGATTTTTTCCAACCTGCGTGAAAACCTTGAATCGCTTCAAAATGCTCTCTGTTCACATAGGTTTCACCAAAATGTAAGCCCGTGGTGGCACGCATAATATTATTATAGTTTTCAGAAAAAACAGAAGAGGTTAAGCCAAATTGGCAATCATTGGATAATGCTATCGCCTCATCCAACGAACTGAATTTCATTACAGGTAGTACGGGACCAAAGACCTCTTCCTGAATAATATCCATATCTTGTTTACAATTGGTCAATATGGTAGGCTCATAATAAAAACCTTTCTCAAATTTTTCAGGTCTTTTACCACCTATCAATACCTCGGCACCTTCTTTTTTGGCAAAATCAACCATCTCGGTAATTTTATCCAATTGGCTTTTTGATACCAAGCTGCTCATATCGGCATTTGTTCCGGTCAAAGCATCTTCTATGACGACCTCACTGATTTTTTTAGTGAGTTTTTCCACAAACTCGTCATAGATACTTTCTTCTACATAAGCCCTTTCTGCACAGTTACAAACTTGACCACTAAAAATAACCTTCGAGGAAACTATTGAATTTACAGCCAATTCCATATTAGCATCGGCGCAAACAATTGCAGGAGCCTTACCTCCCAACTCTAACGATACTTTTGTAATATTCTCCGCGGAAGCCGTAATAATTTGTTGTCCGGCCGAAACACTTCCCGTTAAACTCACGATTCCTGTAATAGGACTTTTTGAAAGGGCATTTCCAATGATTCTCCCTGAACCACAAACAAAATTCAAAACACCGTTCGGTAGTCCTATATCCTTAATAAAATCAGCAAATTCCATGATTGTATTCGGTGCTTCGGAACTTGGTTTCAAAACGCAGGTATTCCCTGTTATTAGTGAAGCGGCAACCTTTCGGGCCATAACGAAAAATGGGAAATTCCAAGGGCATATTCCCACTGCCACCCCAATAGGGGCCTTATGAAGAAATATATGTTCCTTTTCATTATCACTTTGAATGATTTCCCCTTCTATTCTTCTTGCCCAAGCAGCATAATAATCAAAATAATCAGCGGTTACATCTATTTCTATTTGTGCTAATCCGATGACCTTAGCTTGTTCGGTGGCCAAGGTTTCTGCCAAGAAAATCCTATTTTCCCTAATAACCGTTGCCATCTTGTGCAAAAAAGAGGCCCTTTTTATGGCTGGGAGTGCTTCCCATGCAGGCTGCGCCTCATTTGCAGCTTCCAAAGCCAAGTTAGCATCTTCGACAGAACCAGTTGGTATGGTGCTAATGACTTCTTCAGTACAAGGGTTTATAACTTCTATTATCGTTGTCGAGGAGGATTTTACAAACTGTCCGTTGATATATTGATTATACTGTTTCATGCTATGGAAAAATCTATTTTAATGTGGATGTTTATGTTAAAAATTTCTTTCTTAAATCTTCTACTTGATCATCGTTTATGGGCACCATTTGACCTAAAGAAGTACCCAAAACAATTGATTTGGCACTAAATTCAGCAACTTCCAGATAATCAAAGGTCTGTAATAATTTATCTCCCGTTATCATTATCGAATCATTTTCTATGATAAGGGCCGTGGTACAATTTTCGGTAATCTTGGAATCAGCGTTCGTTTTAAAATGGCTACCATATTCTATTGTTGGAATATCTTGTAAAAAGATCCAACTTTCAGGAATCGTACGTACGTTCAAATAGGTCTTTGTTACTCCAAAAGCCATTAAATAAGGTGATTGGGTCATGATAATGGAGTTCACCTCTGGGTTTTTATTGTATATCTCCTGATGTATCCAGGTTGCCCTGCTCGGTGTTTTCCCTCCTTCCCGTTTACCATCCTTTATTTGAACCACATCATCGATATCAATATCCCAGCGATTTACGTCGGTCGGGGTAATTAAAAAGTCGTTCCCTTTCCATCGCATAGAAGCGGTACCGTATGAACTTATCATTAAGCCTTGCTCACAAGCACGCCTCACAATATTGCAAATTTCCAAACGTTTTTCGACTTCATCCGAAGGGTATTCCACCTTTTCCATTGCAGGCATCATCGAAGGTACTTGAGCTTCAAATTGATCAATTTGATCATCGGTCAAATAGTTAGGAGTACCTATTTGAGTGCCATAAAGTATCGTACGGGCACAAAATTCCAATGTTTCAAAACGCTTAAATGCATCTGTGAGATCACTTCCTCCCAAAACAGTACCATGATTCTCCATAATAACGGCCTTGAACCCTTTTTTGAATTCATCGGCAATTACCTCACCCAAATCTTCACTTCCGGGCAACTTATATTCTGCGTAGCCAATTGGGCCGCAGATATGTTTAGCCTGGGAAATAATGTTGGTATTCGGTATCTGTCGTACGATACTGAACGAAACCAATGCCGGTGGATGGGCATGTATTACTGACTTAACATCTGGTCTGGCTTCATAAATCGCTTTGTGAAAAGGAAACTCAGATGAAGGTTTATGATCCCCTATTACGGTTCCGTCCTTTTTTACACAGATAATATCGGAGGCACGTAAAGAGCCTTTATCAATTGCGGAGGGCGTTACCCATATGTCTCCATTTTCATCGATAATAGAAATATTACCACCCGATGTGGTGGTCATACCCCTTTTATATATTCTACTGATGACAGTGGTAATTTGATCTCTCGGGTGTACTAATGTTATATTCTTTGACATTTGTTTTCAATTTTAGCTTGTTCAGCTGATTATAAATGGTACGTGTTTTTTTAACGAGTAATTCTTTTTAAGGAACTTTGAATCCAATTTGGAGTCCGAAATGGCAATGGCCGCTCCCAATGCTGAACCCAAGGCCGAATCGGTGGTTCTAAGTTCCATGTTTCTTAAATAATGGGATAATAATTTTATATAGACCCTGTTGTCGCTAAAACCACCATCGATATATAATTTTTGTATCGTATCCCCACTGGTAGCAATTTCAATACTCTCTACTTGCAACAATACCAACTCTACCATTAAATGATGGTAGGCTTGTTCAAAACTATCGTAAGGAATCTTGGTATCTAAAGGCATTTCTTTAGTTTCAAAACTGATCCATCGAAACATCGGTTTAAAATCCTTTAGTATTTTAAAATAGGTATCTTGATTAAAATCAACACATTTGTGATAATCCTTATGTACATTAAAATGTTTGGAAAGATTCTGTACTTGAAGATTGTACTCATTGCCTAAGAACATACGGGAAGACTTTACAGGCTTTCCGTTAATACGCATATAATTAATACACTCTTTCTCAATATCCCCTTTAGTCAATGACGCATTGGAAAAAGGGTTCAACGCAATGCTCCAGGTTCCTGTAGAAACCAAAACGAACTTCTCCTTTTCACTTCGTACATACGGCAAAAGAGCGGCCGAGCTATCATGGATCCCAACGCCGATCTTGATCCGTTTACCGTTATAGTTCATATTCATACTGGTCTCTGTGGAAACGATGGGCGGCAGTATGCGATGTATGCCTTCTGCATATACCCAATCGTGATAATCCCTTTTGCCATAATCCCACAAAGCCGTATGGCAACCGATACTGGTATATTCGCTTATCGGAATCCCAGTGAACACATAGCTGATATATTGTGGAAGGTGAAGTGAATATTTAATCTTTTTAAAAATCTCTGGCTTGGTCTGTTTTAGCCAATACAACTGCATGCCCGAATTGAGCATTCCGGAATTCGATGACCCCGTAGCAACGGCAAAATCCATTTCAGGTCCATACTTCTCAAAAAAGGAGTCAATATACTTCTTATCCAACGGTTTGGTATAATTGTATAATGGTGTCAAAACCTCCCCATTTTCATCTAAATGGACCAAACTTGCCCCATAGGTAGAAAAATTAATAGCGGTAATGTTATATTCCTTTTCGACCAATATCTTATCGAACACCTCCTTAAGCCAAGTCTGTAACGCTTGAAGATTTTCAGTCGGATAACCGTCTTCATCCTCAATGGTTTCAAATTTGGTATAATCACGGTAAACCTCTTGGTAATCCTTATCAAAAAGAAAGAATTTTTTATTGGTTTTTCCTATATCGAATACTGCGGTGACATCCATTTATATACTTGTTGATTATAATCCCGTCGCTACAGAATTGGCCCCTCTTTCTTTTATTAGTTCTTTTCTTACCGTCAAGGACCTGTAAGCATTGATAGGGCTTATAACCCCTCCGCTATTCAACCTCGCTTTTTCCAACAATGGCCTTACATCGGTACGATAGGCATCTTGAAGAATTTCTTGACATCTTACAACATCATGGTTAAGTTGAGCTTCAGTCAATAATTTCTGATCTACCAATAACGCTTTCGCATAGGCTTCTTGGATTGCCTCTAAGGATTGGATCAAATCTTCCAAAGGATCCTTAACGTTATGGCTGGCGTCGATCATCCAAGCAGGATATGGGTTCTGGGGATTGTTCTCCATACCATAAACTAATGCATTGAAAATCAAGAAAAGTGCATAGGGCTTAACGCTACCTACCGTTAGGTCATCATCCCCGTATTTACTATCATTGAAATGAAAACCGCCCAATTTTCCCTTCAGCATAAGGGTAGAAACGATTTGTTCTATATTGGTATTGGGTAAATGGTGCCCTAGGTCTACCAAACTGAATGCTTTCTCACCGCACTCATTGGCCAACATGAACGAGGTTCCCCAATCTTGAATCACGGTACTGTAAAAATTTGGTTCGTACGGTTTATATTCTATAAAGAGTTTCCAATCGTTCGGCAATGCCTTATAAATATCTTTTAAACTATCCTGGGTATGGTTCAATGCGGTCTGAAAGTTGCTCTGCCCTGGGAAATTGGCACCATCGGCCAACCATACCGTTAAGCTTTTTGAACCTAGCTTGTCCCCTATTTTAATTACCTCGATGTTATGGGCTATTGCCTGCTCACGGGAACCTTTACTGGTATTGGACAAGGAACCGTATTTATAGCTTTCCGCTGCATCTTTTTGATCTTGGAAGGTGTTAGAGTTTACGGCATCGAAAACAATATCATGGGAATTCGCCAATTCCTTTATCGCAGCATAATCCTTAGGCACATCCCATGGTATATGAAGCGAAATTGCCCCAGCAGTTTGTGTTAATTTATGCAATAACCCTACATCATCAATTTTTTGTTCCAGTGTGCTTGGCTCTCCCTGAAAGCCAAAACGCCCAAACCTTGTACCACCTGCTCCCAATGCCCAACTTGGTATGGCAACTTGGAATTTCTCAAGCTTTTGAATAATTGTATTAACATCTTTATCATCCTTTGACAAAGTATCTCCCAAAAAATTAAATCTATCACGATGTGATGAAAGATTTTCTTTGTTCTGTTCTTCTATTTGATCTTTATTTATTCTCATAATATAATTACTTTCTTTTCTAAAATAAGCTTCAAAGGGCCTACACCCTAAGAAGCTTGAAAAAAACTAACAAAAACTAATACTATCTTACAAATGCGTTGGCCATTCCGCCATCCACATTGATGATATTCCCTGTTGTCTTATCCAAAATACCGACACAGGCAAAAACACCTTTTGCAATATCCTCAGGATAAATAATTTCGTTCAGTAGATTTCTTTTGGCATAATGGGCCGGTAATTCATCAACAGTAATACCATAGGCTTTGGCACGGCCTTCGGCCCAATCACCTTCCCAAATCTTACTGCCGACTATGACCCCATCAGGATTTACAGTGTTAACCCGGATTTTATCACCTCCCAATTCCGCGGCCAATAGTCGTGACATATGTTGCTGGGCAGCTTTTGCCGTACCATACCCAACATTGTTGGGCCCTGAAACCAATCCGTTCTTACTTGCTATACTAATGAAATCACCACCTAGGTCTTGGTCGCGCATTACGCCTACCCCCTGTTTGGCCAATTCAAATTGCCCCTTGACCAAAACATTCTGAAGAATATCCCAGTCTTTTTCAGTTGTATCTGCCAATGGTTTGGAAATCGCCAATCCGGCACTATGTACCACGATATCCACACCTCCAAATTCTAAACAAGCTTTTGTAAATGCTTCGGAAATAGACTCGCTTTTTGTTACATCACAAACTGCATAAGCTGCCGTATCCCTCCCATAGGTGTTCAAAGCCTCTTTTAATCTGTCTTCCGCAATATCGGTCAAAACTACGTTTGCACCTTCGTCTGCGAGTTTATCAGCGATGGCCTTACCAATACCACCACCTGCACCAGTAACAAGGGCTACTTTTCGGGATAAGGGTTTTTCTTTTGGCATACGCTGCAGCTTGGCCTCTTCCAATAGCCAATATTCAATATCAAAAGCCTCCTGTCTAGGTAGGGCCGTATATTCCGTAATGGCTTCTGCACCCCGCATTACATTAATGGCGTTCACATAGAATTCGCTGGCCACACGGGTGGTCTGTTTGTTCTTGGCAAAACTGAACATTCCTACACCCGGATATATAATGATTACAGGATTGGCATCCCTCATTCCTGGACTATTATCTCGCTTGTGATTATCGTAATACTCCTTATACTCTTTTCTATACTTATCGAATGCCGGTTGTAATTTTTCAAGTACAGCTTTTCTATCGGATAAATCTTCTTGCTTATCCAAACCCAAAACTAAAGGCTGGATCTTGGTACGCAAAAAGTGATCGGGACAGGATGTTCCCATCGGGGCCAATCTGGCCAGGTCATTACTGTTTATATATTCCAGTACAACATCACTATCTGTGAAATGCCCTATCATCCTATTTTCCGAAGAACAAAGACCTCTTAGCAACGGCATAAGCTCGGCCGCTTTTTTAGAACGTTCCTCTTTAGGAAGGCTATCGATTTTTTGTCCTCCGAATACACTTCCTTTCTCTTTAATCTTTCTTTCTATAAATTCAGAGGCCATTTCGATAACCTCTAGACTGTTCATATAACACTCGTAAGAAGTATCGCCCCAAGTGAACAATCCATGACTGCCCAACACAATTCCACGAATTCCCGGATTGTCGTTCAAACATTTCTCTAACTGTAGTCCTAAATCAAAACCAGGTCTTTGCCATGGTACCCATCCCATGGTATCACCCCATATCTCTTTGGTTACTTTCGCGCTATCTTTTGCCGCTGCTACGGCAATAAGCGCATCTGGATGCAGATGATCTATGTGTTTAAAAGGCAATAAACCATGCAATGGAGTATCAATAGATGGTGCTTTACTATCCAAATCGTATATACAATGGTTGAAAAGACCGACCATACGATCTTCATCTGAAAGCCCGCCGTATACGTTTTTCAAATTACGTAAACGTTCTGTATAAAGACCAGCAATCCCAGACTTGGTCAATGTACCTATATCACCGCCTGAACCCTTGATCCACATGACCTCGACATCCTCATTGGTCAAAGGATCTTTTTCAATGGTCTTACAGCTTGTATTACCACCACCATAATTTGTAATTCTTAAATCTGCCCCTAAAATATTCGAACGATAAAGAAACAGTTCAACCTGATCATCCCCAAGCTTACCCGCTTTCGAATCATCCCATAGATAATCTACATATTTAAATTCTTTTACCTGCATTGGACTTTGTTTTTTATTAATTTGCTCATTGACGAAATTAAAGTTTGACCTGCAACATTGCATCCTGTACTATGCTGACAGGTATTTTTAAGTAAATTCCATAATAAATATATACCTTTATACATCGAAATGATTGTCGACAGGCGACAACCTAAATAAACCCCAAAGCAATAAATCTTGGAAAGACTTAATCGTTTTTTGATAAATACCGATTCACGGATTCCTAAATACAAACAAGTTATGGATTCCATAATAAATGGTATCAATAACGGAACACTTGGAATGGGCGAAAGAATACCTTCGATAAATGAAGTAAGTGAAGAGTATTTATTGTCTAGGGATACCGTTGAGAAGGCTTATGGTCTCTTAAAAGAAAAGAGAATAATCGTTTCAGTAAAAGGTAAAGGGTATTATATAGCAAAGACCGATCTATCCATTAAGGTTAATGTGCTTTTTTTAATCAATAAATTAAGTACATATAAAATGCACATCTTCAATACATTCGTGAATTCATTGGGTACAAATGCCAATGTTGACCTTGACATATATCATTGCGAACCTTTGGTATTCAGTAATATTTTGGAAAAAAAGAAAGATTTTTATGACTACTATGTAATCATGCCCCATTTTAAAAATGAGGATTTACAACATATGGGGTGTACAGATGAAATCCTAAAGGCTATCCATTCCATTCCCAATGGTAAATTGATCATCATGGATAGGAACCTAAAAAGTCTAAGTAAAGAGGCTGGAAGGATTTACCAGGATTTTACCGAAGACATTTTCAAAGCATTGACCGCTGCTTATGACAAATTAAAGAACTATAGAAAGATCATGCTGGTTTATCCCAACAAATCGGTTTATCCTTATCCTAAAGGAATCGTTACGGGCTTTAAAAGATTTTGTATTCAGCATAATATGGATTACGAGATTCTGGATGAGATTTATGAAGGCATGGAACTACAATTAAAAGATCTTTATATCATAATCGAGGAAGACGATCTTGTACATTTAGTCAAACAAGTTAGGGACAGGCACTATAAGATGGGTGAGGATATTGGTATTATTTCCTATAATGACACGCCCTTGAAAGAGTTACTCGGGATTACCGTTATGAGTACCAACTTTAAAAAAATGGGAGAAGAAGCTGCCAAGATGATCTTAAATAACAAAAGAATAGAAGTAAAAAATGAATTTAACTTTATAGATCGTTTTTCATTATAACATAATATCCTTTAACACATACAAAATACTTTCCCCTATCCGAACAATGTTGTTATCGTTGTTTTTATTACGTAATCCATAGAATTCTGTAAAAAACCGTATTTTGAAGCTTTTACCGTTCCGTAAATTTTCAATGAACAATTTCACTTTTTTTACCTCACAGTATAGTACAGGATGGACTCATAAATTTAAGTTAATAATATTGTTAAGAATTCACTAAAAAAACAAGGTTTTGTTAAGGATTGTAAAATAAAACCTCCCTTTTTTAGTGTATTAAAACTAGTCTAACAATTAATAAATTAACTTGAAATGAAAAAAAAGTGTAACAGACGATTGCGTTTTACAATGTTACCTGTTTTGATGACAATGGTTTTCTGCATGTTATCTATTTCTACTGCTTTTGCGCAGGTAAAATCAGTAGCGGGATCGGTAACCGATGTCAATGGAGAACCCATTCCTGGAGTAAACATTGTACAGAAGGGAACAACGAACGGAGTATCAACTGATTTTGACGGCAACTATGCCATAACCCTTAAAGAGGGTTCTAAGGTATTGTTATTTTCCTATATCGGATTTGATACGCAAGAGATTACAGTGAATACTTCTAACATTAATGTAACGTTAGAAGAAGACACCCAAGCTTTAGAAGAGGTTGTGGTTATTGGTTATGCCCCAGTTGAACGTAAAAAAGTACTTGGTTCAATTGCGTCGGTCAAAGCGGAATCGATTGTGCAAGCCTCACCTGTACAGGCCTTTGATGCCGTACAAGGAAAATTGGCCGGGGTTCAGATTTTGAGCAACAATGGTCCAGGGCAAGGGTTTGATATTCGTATACGTGGTGTCTCTACTTTTGGTAGTGGAACTTCTCCCTTATACGTTGTTGATGGCCAGCAATTGGATGATATTGACAATATCGACCCCAACGACATTGCTTCATTAGAGGTGTTAAAAGATGGGGCTACCGCAGCGATTTATGGTTCTAAGGCAGCCAACGGGGTTGTTCTCATTACAACCAAATCGGGTAAATCAGGTGATTTAAAGATAGAAGTAAGCCAAACTACGGGGTTTAATTCTTTAGTCGGGGATTTACCTGTCGTAAATACCGAAGAACGATTTTTACTTGAGAAAAAAAGAGCGGGTAATTTAGAAACTTTACCTCGTTTAGAACGGGATTCTTTAAGCTTACTTCGAAGAAATGATTACGATTTACAATCTATGCTTACTAGACCGGCAGTAAGAACCCAAACAAACTTTTCAATTAGTGGTGGTAGTGATAAGGTTAGATTTTTATGGAATACCGGCTATCTATACGAAGAAGGGGTAGTAATCAATAGTGATTATAAAAGAATAAACACCCAGTTAAAGTTAGATGCCAATGTATCTAAAAAATTTAAATTAGGAACAAGGTTGGCCTTAACCAACCAAGACAAATCAGGATTGACAGAGGGGGGTATTTTCACCCATCTTGTGGAAAGGTTGCCCTATCTACCTTTGTACGAACCAAATGGTTCGTATACACCAACGATTGGTGGACGTAAAAACCCTTTGGCTTTTGCCAATTTGCAGGTTAGGGATGATAGGGATTTTCGAATCCAGGTTTTTAATTATGCACAATTGGAAGTTTTACCAAAACTTACGATCAAATCTACATTGGGTGTAAATTGGAGATTTAGAAAACAAGATCAGTTTGACACGAAACTTATTGCCAATAGAATCGAAACAGGTAATGATCAGGCAAGGTTACTTCAAGATATGACCTACGATATTCAACAAGAAAACTTCCTAAATTATAAAAATAGATGGGGTGATCATGATTTAGGGGCCTTTGGGGGTATGCAAATCCAAAAATACTTCATTGAGTATACCGATTTTAGATCAAGAATACTCAACAACTCATATGTTCAGACCTTGAACAATGCATCACCGGGTTCCATTACTGGCGATAATAATGCCAACGAAAGGCATAATCTATTTTCACTATTTGCTGGGTTCAATTATGATTTCGCCGACAAATACCTAATAGGAGGTACCATTCGCCGTGATGGTTCATCAAGATTCGGTGATGAAAATGAATATGGTGTGTTTCCTTCGGCCACTTTGGGTTGGAGAATCAGTAATGAGAACTTCTTAAAGGACAGTGAACTCATAAACAACCTTTTGGTAAGGGGAAGTTGGGGTGTAACAGGTAATGAACGAATTGGTAACTATAATTTTACCGAAGTTTTAGTAGCTGGGCAATCTTATAATGGCAATTCAGGGATTGGGCCTCAAAGTTCTTTGGCAAACCCAGAATTATCATGGGAGGAAACAGAATCTACCAACCTAGGTCTTGATCTTTCAATACTCAAAAACAGGGTCGATATTAATCTTGACCTCTGGCAAAAGAAGACTACCGGTCTTTTAGCAACAACGCCATTACCCGAAGAATCAGGTTATAGTGGTATTCTAAGAAATGTAGGTGCCGTTGATAACAGGGGTATTGATTTTAGTATCACAGGAACCATTATAGATTCTAAAGACTTTACATGGAGTAGTAATTTCAATATTGGTTTTCTTGAAAATGAAGTTACCAAGTTAGATGGTGGAACCGAATTTTATCCCGGAGGAAGGTATTTGGTTCGAGAAGGTGAGCCCATTGGCAATATTTATGGTTACAAAAACCAAGGAGTTTACCAATATACTGAGTCCAATGCATATACCGATGATGGTACTCGTTTAACTCCAAACTTTGATGGAGACGGTAATTTCACAAATTATACATTGAATGGTGCTGAATATACCGATACCGTTAATAAAATAAAGGTAAATGGGAGAACTCCTGAAGGCGGGGATATTATTTGGGAGGACCTGGATGGTGACTTTAATATCACCGCAGATGACAGGCAAATATTAGGTAATGGTTTGGCAACGACCTATGGTGGTTTTTCCCATGATTTAAGATATAAAAATTTAAGTGTCAGCTTGCTATTTGATTTTAGTTTAAACCATGATATTTATAGTAGATGGGACGAAGACAGGAATGACCTAGCGGCGGGTGCCGAGAGTCCAGGACCGGAACGTGTTTATGGAGCTTGGTTCGAACCTGGAGATGAGACCATTTATCCAAGATTGGACAGGGTACCTCAAAATCGTTTAAAACCTAACAGCTTTTTTGTATCTGATGGTAGTTTTATCAAATGGAGATATATTCGATTCAACTACATTTTTGATCAAAAAGTTATTGATAAGATACCTGGTGTAAAAGGGGCATCCATGAATTTTGCCGTGAACAATCTAATAACTTGGACAAATTATAAAGGTTATAACCCGGAGTTAGGTAACAGGGGAAGTGCCTTAACACCCAATATGGACCAGTTAAGGTACCCTAATGATAGAGAAATCATTTTAGGTGTTAAATTTCAATTTTAAAAAAAAGAGCTATGTTGAAATATATAAAATATAAAGATTTAAAGAACTTTA
This sequence comes from Maribacter luteus, assembly GCF_009674825.1. GTDB lineage: Bacteria > Bacteroidota > Bacteroidia > Flavobacteriales > Flavobacteriaceae > Maribacter_A > Maribacter_A luteus. The sequence goes on along the minus strand of NZ_WKJH01000008.1, from coordinate 167,691 downwards.
AAATTGCCACATGTGCTTTAGTACTTATGATTGGAGCATGGTCATGTGATGATTTGGTAGATGAAGAGCCTATTAGTGATATAGGCAAGGACTCATTTTATGAAAACAATGATGATTTGTTCGCAGCATTAACATCTGTCTATGATGGGATGCAGGCATTCTATAAAGATCAATATTTTTATTGGGGCGAATTTAGGGCCGATAATCATTTGCCAACAGGTGCCAGTGCAAATAACGATGAAATAGCCAATAACGTAATATCTGCAGGGAACGGAGCTGCTAGGTGGGGAGATTTGTACGCTACGGTACTTAGAGCCAATGCGGTAATCAACAATGCTCCAAATATTGTTGGGTATAATGAAGATTACGTTGCAGAGGCACTTGCTATTAGGGCAAAATCGTACTTTGATGCAGTGAGGGTTTGGGGCGATGTTCCCGTTTTTACAGAGCCTGTTAACGGATTCGATGATTCATTCAAACCAGTTACCGATGCCAGCACGATAATCAATGATATAGTTATTCCTGATATGATAAGAGCTCAAGAACTTAGCACAATCCCGTCTGCTGAATTTAGATTTTCCAAATCAAGCATTTATGCGCTTCAAGCCGAGGTATATCTGTATTTAAAAGATTATCCAAAGGCAAAAACGGCAATAGAATCCTTAATCGACCTAGGAACGCACCGTTTGGTTACAACACCACAGGAATGGAGGGATCTGTTTTACAATAGTAATACCGATGATGAACCCTTTGGAAAGATACAAACGGGGCCGGAATTGATTTTTTCCATTAAATATGATGCTGTAGGCGAAGAAGCTGGCTCAGGAAATCCGAACAGATCGGGAATTGCGCAATTATTCCGTGGTGGAATTCCATCCTACCTTATGTCGCCCGACGTTGAAGCTAAGTGGGTCGAAAAGTTTCCTACAGACTCAACAGCATGGGTAACAAAATATCCTGGTGTTGATCCCGCTACTACAAGAACAGTGATTGTAGACGATGGTATGGGGGGTACCATGGAAGAAGAACGATTTAATTATGGGGATTGGAGATATTTTTATTCTCGCCAAAGTGGTTACTCCGGATTAGGTTCACTTCTTACAGGAGAGGCAAAAACTGGAAAATGGGGTGATACGGTGTATCCTTCCAATGAAGATGAAACCGACGTAGTAGTGTACCGTTATGCTGATATGATTCTATTATTGGCCGAAATTGAGAATGATCTTAATGCCGACGGAACAAGGGCATTGGAGCTCATAAATGATATCAGAACGGCAAGGCAATTACCCCAAGTGGATGCAATGGAATTTGGGGCAACCCAAGCTGAACGTCTTGATTTTATATTAGAGGAACGTCGCTTTGAATTATTTGGTGAAGCTAAAAGATGGTGGGATTTGGTCAGAAATGATAAGGCCATAGAAACTTTGACTCCTATTATACAAGCTAGGGGTATTTCTGATCCATTGACCCAAGAGCGATTATTATGGCCAATTCATAACGACCATCTCTTGGAAAATCCTTTATTATCTCAAAATGCAGGATATTAAAATAAAAAAAATAATACGTATGAAAACATTTGTTAAAATAAAATTTGTATTACTACTATGCATAGGTATATCGCTCATTTCATGTGACCTAGAGGTTCAGGACACCTATAATTTCGAAAGTGGAGCCGTATTTTCAGATCCATTTGAAAATAATACCGCATGGGAATTTATTGAGTCTTTAAATGGTGTAAATGAAGATGGCACCTTAGATGGCGAACACTTTCAATATATGGAAGCGGCCATAAGGAAAGCGGAAATGATCGATGTCTTTAATCAAACTGCGGATACGCTAAGAACCTATTTGTTATTGAACAATAATGCTTTCATAGGAGCAGGAAATGTCAATCAAATAGTGACTGGTCTTAGTGGTACGGCTTTGGAAGATGCTGAAACCAACCTAACTCCGGATGAGTTGATGGAGTTTGTGGATACACCGGAAAAACTGGAAAAGCTAAGAACAATACTAAAATATCACATCACTATGGATTATGTTCTGCAAGTTCCAACTTTAGGGGTTACCGGGACCTTTTACGTTTTTCAAACACTCGTTCCCGGTGATGATGGCTTAATTGCTTATAGTAGGGATGAAGATTGGGATATCAAAGTAAATGACAGAGGTGCTCCATTACCAAGTTCAGCTTATTCTGGAGGTTGGAATGAAAACGTACGTAACCACAACTACGTCTTTTCCAATGGTGTTGGTCATATACTTAATGACCCGGTTAGAAATCAGCCCTATTAATCTATGAATATTCGTAGAATAAAAATGGAAATATTTTAGTTAGAGTTTATTGAGTTAGTCACTAGTATCCCCTTTATAGTAATGAAAATTACTGTAAAGGGGTTTTTTCTTAATAGCATTAATATAAAATAGCATTGTTTCGCCGTATCCGATTAATGATTTTAATCACTATTTTTTAGGTTTATTGTTAATAGTGCCATTTAACTATATTAAATAAATGATGCAGGATTCTGTTAGTAAATTTTTAAATAAAATACACATACCAAATCAATCAAAATTATATACCACATTTCTGAATTAGAATGCAATAAGAATTACCCATTTATTGTAAACAATATTTTAGCTTTAGAAGTTTAAGAAAAAACAATCCAAACTTCATAATTTTCATTGAATGAATGTTAAAGTTTGAAAAATAATATTTTTCCAGATTGGTTGATGAGCTATTATTCTTTTTATCAAGAATTTGAAACTCGCGTTCTGTTTTCAAAAAAACACCAGTTTAAAACACTGTTTATCATACAGTTACATGTTCGGTGCGTAAATCGGTGCGTAAAACATCTACCAAATACGATAAATTACTGTATTTCGGCTAGTTAGAAACTTTAGGATAGTTCCTCTTTCTCCGCAAAAAGAAACCCATAACGTGAGTTATGGGTTTTTTGTTTTATAGAAAGTTTAAACGTAGTTAAATAAAAGTAAGGAAGTGAGAAAACCTCTAAAAGCGGCTTATTTCGGTCTCTTTTGTCAGAGAATGGGCTTGTATCCGGGTTTAAAATGATATGTACAGTTATTTTTCGACTTCAATTCCTATATTCATCAATTTCAATTCTTTATGGTAAGTTTCCATTCTTGCGTATGCGGTTCCGTCAACTAACATGATGATGATTAGCATGGCAATTGTTGTGATACCAATAGCCCGCCAAGTTGGTGCATTAATGAGTAATATTATTAATGCGGCAATAATTATTAGAATTGGAATGACCTTGAAAACAACTGTGTATTCCTTTAATGTACTTTCGGTACGTTCAATTTCAGATTGGTAAAAGGCAGGAGCATCAGCATTAAAAGCATTTTCAAATTGGGTAATCCTTGATTTGTTGGTGTAAAATAAACCAAGTCCTATGGTCATAAGTAAAACACCTACCACCAATGTCGGTATAATGTATGCCTTTGCCAAATCCGTTTTTCCCAACTGCCAAAACCCAACGCTTCCAACTAAAAACAAAAGTGCAAAAAGGATGAAGAAACGTGTTGAAAAAACTTCGGATTTCGCCCATTCAGTGGCTAATTTTAATAATTCCATAGCTTAATTGAGTTTATATTTATCTCTAAATTCGGTTGGACTTATACCTTCTTTCTTTTTAAACAATCTAGAAAAATAAGGTGGATATTCAAACCCTAATTCATAAGCCACTTCTGAAATACTCTTGTCGGGTTGTAATAAAATATTCTTTGCTTCATCTATTAAATGCAAGTGTAAATGCTCTGTTGTGGTTTTACCCGTTTCTTTTTTAAGTGTATCACTTAAATAACGTTGTGATACCGACATTTCATCCGCGATTTGTTCTATGCTCGGAATACCCTTTTCCTGTAGTTGACCGGATTCTAAATAGATAGCTATTTGCTTATTGAACTTTTCCAATAAATCATTAGACAGTTCTTTCCTGTTTAAAAACTGTCTTTCATAAAATCGATTGGCATATTTTAATAGCGTGTCCAAATGGGAAACAATAATGTCTTTACTAAATGCATCGTGGTTGTTTTGATACTCTATCTCAATATTTTCCACTATGGACCCTAACTGCTTTTCTTCTTTGGGGGAAAGGTGTAACGCTTCATTTACCGCGTACGAAAAGAAACCGTATTTTTTGATCTGTTGTGCAAGTTCGGTTCCTTTTAAAAAATCTTCGTGAAAGTTTATTGAAAAACCTTTTTGCTCAAAGACCACACTATTGTCCCATTGTAACACTTGTCTTGGTGCAATACATATCAAGGCCCCGTTCGTAAAATCATACTTTGTTCTACCGTAGTTTAAATTTCCTTCTACATATTTTTTGAAACTAATGGAATAACAATCATTTGTAATAGGTGGTGAACTTTCCCTTGGACAAGGTAAGTAACCATCACCTTTTGAATTGAACACACTCAACATAGGGTGCTCTGGTCTAGGCAGTCCTATATAATCCAAATACGATGATAATGTTTTGAAATGTTGCATATTACAAATTTAGATATTCCATTTTACACCTGTTTCCTTTTCTGAAAGTTCCCATAGTCTCTTGGCTACCGCTTTATCTTTGGCGTGCGGCTCCAATTTATGTTCTCCTACGGGACCTGTCCAGTTATTTCTACCAGTAGGGCCGTAAAAACCATTTTGATCAAGGTTCGGTTCTGTGGCACACATCACTTGTGGGTAAGCACCTTTTTCCGCTGATTGTACCAATGGGGACAACTTCATTAATTGCCAAATAAAGCGTGTCATTAAACTGCCGCTGGTCTTAATGAGTGAAGTTCTGGAAGCACCTGGATGGCAGGCATACACTTTTACATTGGTTTTCCCGGCTTTTTTTAATCTATCCTGTAATTCGTAAACACACATGATCTGTGCTAACTTACTTTGGCTGTATACATCATTGGGACCGTAGTTCCTGTCCCAGTTCATATCATCGAACTGTATGGTTTTGATTCCTAGATTATACCCCATACTACCAACAACGACTATTCTACCTTCAGATGCTTCAATTTGTGGATAAAGCATTCCTTGCAATAAAAAGTTGCCGTAGTGGTTTACACCAAGCTGGCTTTCAAAACCATCAACCGTAAATGTTTGTTTGGGCACTTGGGCAATTGCAGCATTACAAATTAGTGCATCAATCTTCGATACTGTTTTAAGAACTTCCCCAGCCGCTTTTTTAATGGAAGCTTGCTCAGCCAAATCCATTTGTATGGATGTTACATCTATGGTATTACCAAGTTCTTGTTTTAAAACTGCAATAGTATCTTCTGATTTTTTTTTGTTTCTATTGAGCATTATCACCTTTGCTCCTTTTGATAGCAAGATTTTCGTTGCCTCAAAACCTGTTCCACTTGTAGTACCGGTTATGACATATGTTTTGCCTTTTAAATTTTTGATTCTATCGGGTGTCCACCCTTTTTTGCCAAATGTATTTGTCTGCATTGTTGCCTGTTTTATATGTTTTAAAGAATAGGACAAAGATCGGATGCATCTGGTCTAAGGTACGTATACAAATTTTCGAATGTTGTATACTTTTTGGTGGATTGAGGTGGATTTATCTACTTAATATCTGCGACCTTATTAATATCAGCCCCTTCCAAATGCTTCAATGATTGAGGGTGATCGTATAAATTAATCATTGCCCTACCTATTCTTGTGGTTGTAGTGACCGATTTCATCCGCCTCATTAATGGAAATAATGGACGGGTAACAACATAGAGCATATGGTATAATTTTGTATTCGATTTTGTACCACGTTCTGGTAAAATAGCCCCAGGACGAAACATATAGGCATCTTTAAACCCCATATTCAAAATCATATTTTCGGTTTTACCTTTTACACGTGACCACATTGTGCTACTCTTCTCTGTACTATCAGTACCTGCACCCGACACATAATTAAAAACCATGTTAGGGTTTATGCTATATAATACTGTTGCTAAAGCTTTTGACATGGTATATGTAATTTCAGTAAATTTTTCTTCGCTCATTCCAGCACTTGATACACCCATACAATGAAAACATGCATCGTAACCTTCAAGTTGCCCTTTTATTGAGGTAAAGTCCCTGAAATCTTTATGAATAACTTCTTTAACCTTGGGATGGGATATATCTAAATGTTTTCGATTAATAAGTAATACCTGTTCTAACGAAGGGTCATCAATACACTCCAGTAAAACCCCTTTACCCAACATTCCTGTTGAACCTGTTATTATAGCTTTCATTTCGTTTCTAGTTTAAAGTTCTGTATTCCGAAGGACTGTATCCTGTTTTCGATTTAAAAAGTTTGCTGAAATGCTGTGGATATTCAAAACCAAAATCGAAGGCAATTTCACTAACAGATGAGTTTGATCCCAGGAGTTTTGTTTTAGCCTGCTCAACCATATACAATGTAATATGTTCTTTTGTACTTTTCCCGGTTTCCACCTTTAACAGATCACTCAAATAGTAGCCCGACATATTGAGAGCCTCACCACATTGTTGTACTGTCGGTAGGCCTTGATTTATTAATAACCCCGATGCAAAATAATCTTTCAGGAATTTTTCAAATCGAACCAGGTAGCCTTTATTAAGGTTTGTTCTTGTATAAAACTGACGGTCATAAAAGCGGTTACTGTACTTTAACAAACTTTCTAAGTTAATGTTAATGAGTTCTTGGGAATGCTTATCTATATTATCACTAATCTCTCTTTTAATATTATTGATCAGTTCAAGGAGAATACGTTTTTCTTTTTCCGATACATGCAAAGCTTCATGGGTTCCATAATCAAAAAATAAATATTCAGAAATGGTTTGGGCGAGATTCGAATGCCTGATAAGGTCGGGATGAAACACAATTGTCCAACCTTCTTCTTTTTCCACACTATTTTCTTGTCCAGCTTCAAAAGCAATAACCTGCCCAGGAGCAGTATAGATCAAAGTTCCTTCTTGATAATCGTAAGAATTACGACCATAAAGCATTTCGCACGACTTCATCGTTTTTAGACTTATCATATAGAGGTTTACCCTATATTTACCATTGTGCACTTCAACATTAGGATTATCACTTGTAGAAAAAATCGAAATTAGGGGGTGCTGCGGACTTTGGAGTTCCAATACCTTATGTACTTCGGAAATTCGATTTATATTGATTATACTTTCCATACTATAAAAATAATGCTTTATGAACTTTTTGGTTTTGATATTTGTTACTTCCCCGAATGATATTTTTACTTGAAAGCCATTGAAGACTTTCATGCCCTGCCATCCCTATGTTCAAGCCAATAAAATTAGCAGCTGTTCCTTTATTTATTTATTATAAGGTAATAATAAGCCGTCTTAACCATAACAACCTTAGTACCTCCCTAGAATACATTTACTTCGTCATCAGCTATTTTTGGCTTAAATGCCGTACTTGAAGTGCCTATTGAAAATTTCTTGGTTGAACCCAATATAAAATGCATTGCTGAAATCTTTTGAATCCCTTGCTTTCGGTTTAACTGCTGCGGTTTATCCAGTCCCAGGCCCCGCCGTAAAATTTTCGATTATCACGCTTATTCCCCAAAGAATGTATAGCTGGCATGTTTCGTATCCATATACTCTTTCCACTCCTGTATTTTACCATCACGTATTACTAATAAAAAATGGAAAAAGTTGTTATATGTTTTGCCACTAACATGCTCACCATAGGTTTCAGCTTCAACAGCAACACGGTCGCCTTCGGCAGTCATAGCTTTTGGAGTAAGAGACATTCCATTGGGGAACATGGCTTGGTTTCCTGTTTCCAAACCTCTTACAAAGTCTTTGGTGTGATTGCCTGATATGGGCATATCACCAGCTACCCAAACTTTCGCATCATCGGCAAATGTTTCTGTTACATAACTCCAGTTGCCATCTGTAATGGCTTTAAATACTGCATTTACTATAGCTTTGTTTTCTTCTAATTGCTTTTGTGAATTTTCCATTTTATTCTCTTTTTTATTCCGTTGAACTACAATTTATGATACACCTTATAACCCTTTTCCCAAATAGGCACCATTTTACGCATACGTGAACTAAATATGTATTTGAACAACCAATTTGTGCCAAATGGTTTGGGGGAAAAACTACCTTTATAGGTTAGAAGTAGTCCATTATCCTTAGATTCAAAGAAGAACTCACCTACATAGTTTTTTACCGGCATTCCACCCGGGCGTACCGCATAACTAAAATAATTGGGAGCTTCAAAGCCTACAATATCTTCTTCAAGCTTTATATTTCCGATAGTTAGTTTTCGTACCGCTCCCAAACCTGATGGGTGTTCTTCACCTTCTTTGAGTAATGCAACCTCACCGATCATTATATCAGACTGGGTATACCATTCATGGTCTACATGAAATTCCCAAAACTTCCGTGGTTCAAACCCTGGATAGAAATGAGTGAACTCGAATGTGGTTTTTGACTCTGCCATCGTCTTCCATTTAATAAATATTACCCTGCAAATTTCATTATTTAGGCATTCGTACTTGAATACATTTTAAGGATTGACGAATACTTTTTCCGGAATTGATCAAACTAAGTGTTTATTGAAGAATGCGCTTAAAGCATCAGCTCCTTCTGCTACATATTCTGGCTTGTCGTAGGTGCTAAAATGAGTACCGTTCTTTATGATTTTAATTTCAGCAGGTCCATGTGTTTTCGCTTTAATAAAGCGCTCAGTAAATTCACGTGTAAAGGCTTTCTCTCCCACAACACCTAGATAAGGAATAGCTATTTGGCCAGCATAGTCGAGGCCATGTGAGCGTGCAATCTGCCCAAATGAAAAAGGCACCAGGTGGTTGGTGTAAGTTGGCCATTCCGCTTTTCTACGACGGAAATAGTAATCATATTGCTCACAAATAAAAACCCCAGCTTCTGCAGGTGGCGCTTCGTTCATATCGGGCATAAGCATATCATCGGGCACAGCGATTCCTGTTTCAAAGTACTGTTGTCTTGCTTCTTCTGATTTAGCATACATAGCCTTTCTCATTTCTTCAGGCACTAAGGGGTTTGTAACCGTTGCTTCGCGCAAGCTAAAGTGACCACTGACAGTACCAAAAGCCTTTACTCGTCTATTACTTTGCAATGCATCGGCTATGTATGATGAGCTATTACATATTCCCAAAGCACCAATACGATTACTATCAACATTTTTATGGGCAACTAAAAAGCTAATCGCATTTTGTATATCTTCTGTCTTCGATGCTGGGTCTTCGTACTGTCTGGGTTCCCCTTCACTCTCTCCAAAAGTCCTGTAGTCAAAGGCCAAAACAATAAAACCCCTTTCGGCCAAAGCTTTGGCAAAAACACCAGGTGACTGTTCTTTGATAGTTGCCATTGGTCCTCCGGTAACAATAGCCGGATATTTCATATTAAAGTCGGTATCTACAGGGAAGTAAAGATGACCCACAATAGTAGAACCAACACTTTTAAAGGTTACATTCTTTCTAATGAACTTTTCTGTTTTTAATGTTTCCTCTCGATTTTCCATTTTACTTTATTTTAAAATTTTGTCCGCTATAAATTTCCATAATCGGATAGGCTCGCATGTATATATTTTAGGGAAGGATGTATACTTTTTCCGTATTACTTGATTGTTTTCTTACAACCACTTTTTCAGTGCCTTTTCACTAATCTTTTTCAAGTGATTTCGCTTAGATTCAATTTGAGCCTCCTTGTGTGGAGGTTTGATTTTATCTTCAGAGACATAAACACCCGTTTTGCCTTCGTACTCAGACGAAATTGCTAATCGAATAATCCGGTCTGCACCTACTTCTGTAGGCGATGCCATTACATTCATAAAAAACTGCATCATCTTTTCTGGCCCTTCAAGGTTGCTCAGTAGGTTTGATCTTATATATCCTGGATACAGGTAATTTACCGTTACTCCTTTTCCTTCAAGTTTTTTAGCTAAGTCGATAGAAAACATATTCATTGAAAGCTTCGCTTGCGTATAGCTGTCAACAGTATCAAAATTCAATTTTGATTCAATGTCATCAAAATCTATTTGCTTAATAAAGTTGGTATTGGTGGTAAGATTCACAATACGCGAAGGTGATGACTGTTGAATTCTAGTAAGTAAAAGCTTAGTTAACAGAAAACCTCCTAAATAATTGACTGCCCAATTGGTCTCAAAACCATCAGAAGTAAATGTTGGTTTTGTCATATTGATACCAGCATTATTAATTAAAACATCAATTTTGCTATACTCTGCTAAAATTCTTTCTGCACAATTTTTAACACTATCCATAGAAGCCAAATCGCAAATTTGAAAACCTAATTTACCTGAACCTCCTGTTTTGATTATTTCATTGATTACATTTTCTATTTTTGTTTTATTGCGCCCAAGAACTACAACATGTGCTCCCATTTCATAAAGCATTTCTACCGCCACACGCCCCATACCGTCAGTCCCTCCGGTAAAAACAATTGTTTTTCCTTCTAAATTTTTATCTTTTTCAGGGATTGCATATTCGGGATTAGGTTTTCTTCGTTGCGGAAGAAATAAGTTTACTAATATCCCAAGTTTTGAATTTGCCATGGTTCTTCTTTTTAAGATTACATTGCAAATTTCTATTGAAAGGCTTTTGAATATGTATATATTTTAAGGAAGTAGGTATACATTTTCCGGAAAAGTCTTTATAGAACTTTAAAAGTGCCCATGCATACACTGAAAAACATAGCGTACATTGCGGACCCAACTGTCCTGGAGGGTAGAAGGGTCAGAAATATTATTTTTATTGCACCACACTTCACTCAAGGAACTAATATTTTCATTCCCATTTTCAAGTTCCCATCGGGATTCAATGTTGTTAAGTACATGGTTCGGCCATAACCTGTTGTACGGCAGCCGTGTTAGCAATGGGTAAATTGGGGTGTTGGCAATACAGGGCTATTCCGCCCAATACCAAGTCATTGCCAAAAAACAGGGATTTCCGTTTAGGAGAGGCCAATGACGTTTCCCATTATTAAAACGATCATACCTTATGGTTTTCAGAGTATAGATATTCCCTGAAATTGCGATAGAGTCTTTTTTCCTCGCTCCTGAAGATAAATAGAACCAAGATAAAGACCAAAGGAAAAACAAAGTAAAAAGGCACGGGTATCCCTAAATCCATTGTAAGCTCAAGAATCAACATGATTATAGGAATAACCAGGATCATAAGCAATCCGTACTTAAACTTTGTGACTAATACTATATCCGTCTTATCCTCTGTCAATTCAGACAGTGTTTCATATGCTATTACCGCACTTTTCGCATTGTTATTTATATCAAAAACATAGTTCGTTCCAATAGAGGAATTCAAGCTTATCATGAACTTATTATCCGAAAGCCATTGAAGGGAAAAACTTTTTTGTTCCACATCCAATAGTGTTTTCAATTCCGCAATTCCAACATCGGCCACGATACTTTCAAAAGTAATTGCCAAATGGTCAAATAAGTTCATATATGCAGATATTTTAATGCATTACAATATGTTTGTTCAAGGTTCGCACTGTGGTATAAAGACCTAATTTAGCACATTCGAACCACATACCAAATCTACTAGTCCCGATGCGTCGGGATTCGTAAATTGGTCAGCACTCGCAATAAATTTTACCAGGTGTCGCAGGTAGTGCGTGTTTTTATCCAATGTCTGTTTTTTTCAGTAAAGTAGAACCATCAAATAAAGTCCGTAATACCATGTCTGCGTTCAATGTTATTGATTTATTGGTGTTTCACATCTTCTCAATTGGTACTTTCTATTTATAAACGAAGAGGAATCATCTAATGTAGCTGCAGAACGAGTCCTGAACACCTTGCACGCAAAGATTATTTTTGTAGGTATTGGCACCTGTTCGTTTACTTATTCGATCGTTCCCTTCTATATCAAAATGAATTTGTACAGGTTGGGTAATACGCTATTCGCTACTGAACAAGGGTCTTTAAATTACTCCTGTATTTTGAAGCACTTTCCCCTGTAATTTCCTTGAACATTTTATTAAAGTGCGAAAAACTGTTGAAACCACATTCGTAACATATATCGGTAATACCCAGTTGGCTTTCCTGAATTAATTTAGTGGCATGTACAATTCGATATTCATTGACCAATTTCGTAAAGGTCTTTCCTGTTACCCTTTTAAAATATCTACAAAAAGAAGGAACGGTCATACTTACCGCGTCCGCAACTTCTTCCAAAGCTATCTGATTTTTAAAATTGTTATTTACGTATTTATAAATGATATCTATTTTTAAAGTGTTCTGTGGTTCCACTTCAAAATTGAATCCTTCCGGATTCAGTATTCTATAATCATCGGATAGGGACAAATCGTGGAGTACATCTAAAAACTTTATGATTTTTTCATATCCTTGATAATTTACCAATTCCTCAATTTTCGGACCTATTTCCTTCTTGACGATCGGATTGAACAACAATCCTTTATTTGCCTTCTCAAAAAGGGTTTTGATATTTTTCATTTCAGGGATATCAAAAAAAGCATCTCCTAAGAAGTCTTTCTTGAATTGAATAATGGTTTCCATGCCATTGTTGGTAATACCATCGGTAAACCCTTTATGTGGCAAGTTCTCCCCTATTAAAAGTAGCTGACTATTATTGAAATAAGAGATATGGTTTCCTACATGTCGTTTTCCATGTCCTTTATTCACATAGTGTAACTCCAATTCCGGGTGAAAGTGCCAAAAGGCAGTTTTACTATCCAACCTCTCGGTACGTTGCACCATCAGAATTGAATTCCCAAACTCAGAGTTTAATTTTTTATATACCGGTTTATTTAAAAGCATAGTCTAAAATATTTTCAAAGATAGTGCCTTCTATGAATAAAAATGAAACAAAATTAACCTTATTGTGATTCATATTGCCCTATTTATATAAAAAATACCATTCACAGGTTAATATTCTATACAAAATAGCCCTACTTGATGAATTTGAACATCATAATTCAAAAAACAAGTTCTCCCTTTATTTATGAAATTGGATTGGATTGCCAATAGTATTTGCCATAAGAATGGGTAATTCTACTTCTGGAAAGTTTGCCTTTTAAATGATCCATGAAATCAGTATTCCGTCCTCTAGCCATTGTCATGGGTTCAGAGATTGGAATTAAGGTAGATAATGGATTAGTCGGTTTTTAGAACACTTTTTATTTCATTTAAATCCCCATCAATATCACTGGGAATATCCAGACCTAAAATCTCACAAATTAAAGGGTAGATATGGATGTTCTTTACAGAAGGGGCAACATACCCTTTTTTAAAAGCGGGTCCGTTGGCATAGAAAATACCGTGCATATCTTTATACTTAGGGTCATACCCATGAACCCCGATGGTACTGATCGATTTTTCGTTCAACATTTGAATTCTTTGCGAGCTTGAGAAATAATACCCCAGATCGGGAATCACCTGAATGCTTCCCCAATCTTTATTTTTGGGGGTATACTCAAAACCGGGAGTGTCTTGGGTCATGAAAACTTTAAAATTGCTTTCCCTCTCCTTTAAGTAATCATAAACAGTTTCCACGGTCGTAGGGCCTTTTGGATGAACGTTTAGTATCGCCCCACTGTTGATTATGGTAAACAATTCGTCGTTCTCCAAATCCTCCACAGCCATCATGTTCTTGGTTTCCAAGGTTGCCATGCCATGGTCAGAAACTACGATGATATTCACGGGTAGCTCCGTTGCCCCAACACCCTTGAACAGGGCCCCCAGATTTTCATCCAATGCATAAAGGGCCTTTTTTATTTGTTCCTGATTGTCCGGACCGTATCGGTGACCCGTATCGTCCATATCCGAGAAATACAAAGTAATCATATGTGGGCGTTCCTTTTCGGGCAAGTCCAACCACTTTAAGGTTTCGGCAACCCGCACCTCATTCTTTACACTTCCGTCGTATTTATGATAATAGGTCGGGAATTTACCTTGAATATTTGCTTCTGAACCTACGAAAAAGTAACTGGCAGATACCATATTAGCCTTATCGGCCTGTACCCAGATAGGAGTTCCACCATAAAATGTACCATCCTCTACTATTTCCCTATTACCCATTTTATAGTCCATCCCTTTTTTATAACTGTAAAAATTATTACTTATGATACCATGTTTATCAGGATACATTCCTGTGGCTATGGTATAATGGTTCGGGAATGTTTTCGATGGAAAAGAAGGTATCAACGACTCGGCCTTTACCCCGTTCCGTATAAATTCCGTGAGATATGGGGGGTTATACTTTTCGACGTAATCCCAACGAAAACCGTCCAAGGAAACCATAATAACATAAGGTTTTTGAAGGGAAGCTTCCGAATTTTGGGTCAAAGCCGGTGCCGATAAATTGGAAGAGGATTTACAAGATAAAATTAGTACAACAAGAAGGAGAAATAAATACGTATTCTTCATTTTAAGGGTATTATGGTTTCACCATACCAAACGGTCGGCTCTTACACCCGAAAAGTACAATTTTCACCAGTATTACCTAAAAAAATACACAAAAAAAGCCCTGCATGGTTATTCTGGTTTTAGAATAACCGCAGGGCAAATTTTATCCGTTCAAAAAAGTCGATCTTTTAATGAACCAAAGTCGTCTATATCTCCTTTAGCCCTTTTATGAACTTGCTATAAATCCATCAATAGGGATAAAATTGAAAGTTTCGCAATACCCTATAAATTAGGCACTACGCTTTTTTTCGGTATATTTTCTTAGTTTTTCAATCTGTAGAGGTTTGGCAACATAATCCAATACATATTGGGGAAATTGTTCGGCCAACGTTCTATCTTCTTCAGATTGGGAAGAAGTTACTATCATAACATCGATGTTGGTAGGAAAATCTTCCAGTACCATGAATTCCAAAAATTCATATCCGCTCATCACTGGCATACTGATATCCAATAAAACCAATATCGGTTCAGACTTCTTTACATTGAAACGTAGGTCATCCAAAGCCTCTTCAGGGTCGGTAAAAGACTTTGTTTTGTCTTCAAGCCCAAGCTTTCTTATCAATACTTGATGCACCAAGTTCACCATTTCCATGTCATCCACTAAATAAATCTCAGTATACATAATCGCCCATTTTTAAGTTCACTTACAAAACAAAGACAGTTTAGAATAATTTTGTAAGAAATGTTGTAAACTATCGTTTTTCATATATCAAATAAGAAAAGAAAGTGGTCTGATCTTCTAACTTATACCATTTAAAACACAATAACTAAAAGGGTTTAGTTATAAATGATATTCATAAATCAACCAATCCACTTGTCGAACATTGAGTAGTACATTGTTATTCCCAAATCAGGCTTTTTGTATTCAAAGAATCCAATAAATGTTTAGAGATTCCTATTTCCTCACGGATTCTTCTATTCACATCTTCCTTGTAAATAGAATCCCTTGAATAAAAAGCCATTAAATAATCTATATATATGTTTCTTTTTTCCTTTATAGTCTCATCTCTAATGGTTTTTATCATAATGGAATCACCTAACTGTGCGGCCAAATTTATTTTGGCAATTTTAAAATCATTGAAGATTTGATGACTCTCAGGTATTTGTTCCAATGCGTAAAGAGCAGAATAATAATCCCCATTGTTCATTGCAAATTGGTAAGCCTCAAATGCTCTATTAGCTGAATGTCGGTTGGCTGAAAAAGCATTATGCTCAATGTTCAATAAAACCATTTCCCGCATACTATCGCTAAACCAACGATCTTCTTTGATGCTATATATATCCGATAGATAAGGAGTATCATTATGAAAATCGATCCTATATTTTGTGAAATAGTAAAAACCATCCTCTATAAGTAAATAAGTGACTTCAGCATAATTATCTATAATAGCCGTTTTAATATGCTTTAATGTCGCTCCTGAATGCTTTACCTTATTTATCAGGTTTAAATTGGCGTTCAGAATGGCACTTTTGACATTGGTTTCATAAATATGATTGAATACACTATAACCTATATCACCTAATTTTCCGATTCTTTTTTTAAAAAGGGTATGACTCCAAGATTCCTTGATAAATTCGAATTCAAAATTATTTAGGGATTGATTCAATTCTACAATAAACTTATTTACCTGTTCTTTTTGTGAATTGGTCAGAACATTTGTTTCCCTGCTTTCTCTACACGATGTAAACACAAGAAACAATAACAGCGATATTGATATAAAGGATTTAATTTTCTTAAGATTATTTAATTGGTTAAAACAATATAATACTTTCCTTATCGTAAGATGGTTTTGGAAAAATGCATATTACATACTAAAACAAAACATTGATAAATATATTTTAATAATCTGGCATAAACTTTTCATTTCATCTACCAAATTCAATACATTGAAGTCGTTTTATTTAAATTTTAAAGTCAATTTTTTCAGCTCCCCCTTCTCAGTGATTCCGTTCTATCCTAATCCTTTAAAAAATCGTCCCTAACCCCTATCAATTCCTCTATATTAGGATACCTTCTTACCTTTTTTGTATTCATTTCGATCAATACCGCTTTTCTGAAATCGGCATCTTTCAGCTTTTCAAGCGTAACCGTGTCTTCTTGGTACGCTAAATGAATTCTGAAGCGCCTAAAAAATTCTTCTTCCCTTTCTTTTGGTATAAATCCATCAAAGTAAGAAACAAGTTGATAATCCTAAATGGGCCTATAAAATACAAATCCGTCAAAAGTATCCTCATATGTGTAAGAAGAAGCTACTGGCCACAGGTCTAGGCTATCCCTACCAAAAGCAGTTCTCGAAAGGTCAAAGCCTATATCTTCCAAATTCAAGGCCTTGAACGAGGCATCCCATTTTCCGTTCTGTATCAAAGCATACGAATAGTCTTTTTCTTTTTTCCTGAAAATCGCTTGATGGATCAAAATATTCGTTGCCCTATCACCAAAATAATCGAAGAGGTATTTTGCGGCATTCTCCTGTATTTCGCCATTATTTCGAGGGACATGCATCTTAAAGGCATGTCTGTAATTTAGTATAACGAGGGCCTTTTTATCCTTATTTGGCCTTAATCTTTCAAAAGTATTGATGATGTTATAGGCCATTATACTATCCCTTGGCTCTATTTCAAAATCCTGTTCCCTAACATATTCTTCCAAATTATCTACCTTTTGCCAATCGAATTCGGAATCTGAAGGATAATAGGAAATCTGATTATCGGAACTATTGTTGATGTCGTAAATTGTCCTCAACAAATATTGATAGTTGTATTTTTCCCATAGGACCCAAAAACTGGAATTGAATTGGAACTCTTTCAATTTGTTTTCCACATACAGGCTGTCCAATCCCTTAGTCTTTAAAAATTCGGTGATTTCAGGTTGAAGGTTTATGACACCGATTTCGGTAAACAGGTTCTTTACATGCTTTTTAAAATAGTCATCTGATAGGACCTCCTTTATCAGTTCATATTGTGTTAAATCGCGATGGTCCCTTTCACAAAGAATAACGATATCATGGTCTTTGAACTGCTCTATGATATAATCCTTGGCTGATTTCCTTTCTACATTTTCCAGAAAGTTCACATAAGGTTCAATATCCCTTTTTTGAGCGTTACCAAACATTGAACAAAGAAGCAAAAGAAACAAAAAAGTGTATTTCATGTGTTGTGGTATCTATGATATAAAATCGTTCTTGTTTCTTGCCCCATAGTATAGATGGGTTGCCAAGTACTATAATCTATAGTCGTTTATTTATATTTTAAAGTCAATTTTTTCAGCTCCCCCTTGTCAATGATTCCGTTTAGGTTCCTGTCTATTAAAAATGCGATGTAGAACGCTTTCAATTGAGGGTCGGACATTTTATAATCCGTATCGTTGTAGTAAAGTGCAGGAATATCGAATTCCAACTTCAAAAGCTCCCCGTTTTCCTCTAAAAGATTTAATCTTTTTCTATCCTCATTTGTGTAATACGTATAATGGTGCGCATCATTTCGCAACCTTAATTTATCATACCCTATGTTACTATTGGCCGCCAAACCGGTACCTCCACTAAAATAAGGAACATCGGACATTGACATGCCAACATTTACCTTATCCAATTGCAAGGGGTCTTTAAAAGCCGCTATTCGCGCGGTATGTAATATTATGTTTTCTGGATCGTATCGCTTGTTATAAAACCGAAGCGAGAATTCCTTTTTACCGATTTTTACCGTCTCAACGGGTTTATGAACCACGGTTTCCTTTCCATCTTGAAAAACGATCAGGTCGGTCGTTGTCATTTTTGGTTGGGCTTCAGATGTTTTCAACGTTTTACAGGCATTCAACAGGAAAAAGATGATAGCTAATAGAATGGTTGTTGGTATCGGTTTCATTTGTTGGGTATTGGGAACTTTTCTTGTGTTTTCTTGCCATAAAATTACGATTTCGTTCCTTTTAATTTATTGAAATTTGTTCTTTTTTGCATTGCTTCATTAAGAACCTAAGAACGAAAAGTTGTTTTTAATTTCTTGAAATATTAGAAACCGGAAAAATAGGCCGGAAAACCCATCGACTAACTTTTGGCCCAATAACACGGTTAATGGCATTGAAATCAAAGGTGAATTTTAAATATAAAGCGCAACGGATTTTTTATTTTTACATTATCAATCCTTTAATGAAATGAAAAGACCATTTATTGCCTACTTTCTATTTATTATCGTTTTATATGGTTGTGCAGAAAAGAACATAAAAGATGAGCTGTACAGTATAAATTACGGAACTAAAGAGGAAAGGGTCAATGTTCTTAAAAAAGAAATTACTGCTTATAGTGATTTTGAAAATGCAGAGTTCCTACTCCATAATTCGAATGGATTCACCTTTACTATACATACTTTATTAACGGCTGGCTATAAGGATTATAGATATGTGGTAAAGGTGAATCCCGAAAATATCGACAAATGGTTAAAAGGTTTTAAAAAAGTAAGTCCTTCTGAAAGTTTTGAAGAATGGCCAAATAAATTAATACGTATAAGAACGGAAGAATGGCCATTGCAAAGTACACCAGAATACTACGCTATGGAAAATGAAATTAATTACGTGTTGGTTTATAGAAAAGAGGGGGTTATTTTTAAAAAGTCAATCGTTTTTTAAAATTTTAAATAAAAATCCTTCCCTAGGTTTTATTACCATTTCATGGTAAGTTATTAAGGCCACAGCCTTATTCCGTATGCGCGACTTTATGAAAGAAGTTCTTATTAGGGGTGTTTATAGAAGCTGTGGAAATTTATCGATTTACTACGAAAATGAAAATAGGCCGGAAAACTTTTTAAAGTCCGAGTGTCATTACGAATGAGGCACGTAGCGGAATCACATCAAGATATGGCTATGGCTCGTTCCTCACGTTGTCGAAATGACATATTCCACTAATTCTTTGTCAAATACTCCAAATGTCTTTCGTCGGTGCCACAACAGCCACCTAGTATCTTTATCCCGAATTCACGGTTCAATCGCAACATTTCGTCTCCCCAGTCGCTTACATTGTCCACATGTAGGCAGTCCGAATTTTCAAGATCGCAATGATCCAATGCCGAAGCATTCCCTAAAAAGGCGATCAACCTACCATAGATTTCCTTGGGTTGGTTTTCCGCACATAAAAAGGAAGGATGCGCACAATTGACAGCATAGCCCAATGGCACCTTGCCAACCGAATTATCGATCAGCTGCATGGCATCCGACAAAGACGTTCCGTCCAAAATTTTCCCGTTTCTCCCGATCACAAAACTTATGATATAATCAAGGTTCAGATTCGATGCAGCACTTGCCAATCCCAATGCCTCCTGAACATTGGGAAGGGTTTCGGCAATTATGAAATCCGCACCCCCTTTTTGTAATTCCGATAGCTGCCAAGCATGGAATTCTTCCGCCTCTTCTTTTGAAAGTCCATCGGTAGGGGTATAACAATCATTTTTGGGGCCCACGGTTCCGCCGATCATTATTTTTTCACTAAAATCACCGGCATTGTCCCGAAGCTTTTTCATGAACCTTACGGCATCACGATTAACGGATTCTTTTATGCCCGACTTTTGCACATTTGCCTTATTCGCACGCCAAGTTGGGGTGCACATGAAAAAGGGAACATCATTCTTTTGGGCAATAGCAATATAAGCGCTGAAAATAAATGAAAGAGCATTCCCTCCTTCCCTATTATAAATCAATGGGGAGTTAAGAAGATCCGGATGCAGGGAAACCTTCCCGCCACGACGTAAAACCTCTATCACGGCACCCTCCATTAAAATAAAGTCGTTGGCCGCAATGGCATCTTTAGTAGGGTTTATCATTTAAAAGATTCTTTATTTTTACCAGTCCTAAAGTGGTAAACCCGAAATATACCCGAAATGGCCCGGGTTACGGTTTTGTATTTAGGAAAGGCTCAGCAGCCATTTTTTTGCTTTGGCCAATTTAGGGAATATCTGAATGGTAACACCGAAACGATTTAGATTACTGATTATAAAATTGTTGATGTCTTTTGGCGGCCATACAACTGCATATTTTGTTTCTTCATTCAGGTATTCTTTCGCAGCAACAACCAGTTCATATCTAATATCATACGAAATATCGGTGCCTTGCAGATCAGTTGCGTCTATGATAATCATATCGTTATCTTCCGATCCTATTCTTCTTAACAATGTTATAAAGGAATCCAAGTCAAAACTTCCGACTACATCAACATAAAGGAAATCCTGATCCCTCTTAAATTTTATATCCATATTACTCAAATGTTCCCAATAATCATATCAAGAGTCTAATCATAAGGAAGTTCCCAATCAAATTAAAAGGGCCGAAAATAAACAATTTTATTGAAATTTGTTAGAATTTTACTACTTACAACTAATTGATAACCTTACAATAATATTTAAGCTTTTTTATTCCAACAGTTTTACGGAGTACTTGTTTTAATGGAATTTACAAGCCCAATGGATCTGTTATTGAAATTCCCAATCCCCTAAAAACCTATTTATAAGCTGTAAACATAACCAGTACATCATCGGACCTATTGGTTACGTTGATAATGAAACCGTCAGTTGTAAAAGAAGTTAAACTGGCCGTAGTCAGCCCTAAACTATCACCATTTTGGTTAGAATAACGAATACCGATACATTCATTGGAATTGGAATATCTAGAAATATCGTTGATTGAAGTACCGCTACCTCCCACATAAATCACTTGCTGGCTTATTGATCCACCGTCATTTCTAGCATAGCCGTTCATGGTACCAAAAGCATTTACTATGGTGTTGGAGTTATTCCCGACCCCATTATCATTATTGATCGTTGTGGATTCTATATTGGCATGGGCCACAAATGAAATGGAACTGGGTTCAAAAGGCAAAGCCGTTATCGTTTGGCTCCCTGTTGCCGATATGATAAAATGGCCCGTATATGCCGTAGGTTGGTTATCGTTTATCTCTACCCAGACCGTGCCATTATAAAAGAGCATTTTGTCCAAGGTCGTATCGTAGACAAAAGAGCCTTTTTCAGGACTTGCTATGGTATTGATTTCGGTACTCGTAGCTTCATGGATCTTAACCAAGGAACCCGCATCAGGAGCTTGAGAAAACAAAACCGTGGTTCCTATGAAAAAAATAAAAAACAGATATTTCATTAATAAAAAGTTGAAAGTTAAAGTACACGTTCATTGAACGTATTATGCTTAGAAAATATTATGTTCAAGTACTTTCGTTTAGGGTAATGCCAGTTTCAGTATCACTAATATCCTTAAAAGTTGCTTTTGATGACCACCTACTTATGTGGTTACGGGCAATCTAAAAGTCCATAATCACCATAGCGCCATTTACTTCATTTAACCACAGTTTGCCAGCTTAGCATCTATTTGCTGCATGAGTGCCCATAAATAAACATGGTAATCCTTTATATGATAGCCCCATTTTAAATAATTCACATGCTCTTTTTCACCCTCAAGGTCATTAGGTCTTTGATCACCAACCGAAATATCGTTTTCTATACTCAAAACCACTTTTTGCACCCCTTCCCTTCTTTGCCTTACCATAAACATATCATTAAAAGCAAGAAAGTTATTTCCTTCACCAAGACCATAACCGGCATCTGGTGTTATGTAATTTTGCAATGGTGTTTTAGTTTCCCCATAGTAACTGAAATCGGAAACGAACCAATCCTCACCCTCATTAAATTCCCTGTAAACAAGTCCACTATTTATTAGGTATGGATTAAACTCCGGCAAGCCGTAATTGATTTCAGGTATACCCTGTTCCTCATCAAAGCTCACCCAATTTTGTATACACCCGCATTCATCGGTGGTGGTACATAACGGAATATTTTGCCACCAACCACCTTTATATTCCCCTTCCTTGGCATACACATACCCCATACCGCCCAAAGCTGCGGTAACCAATTTGGCCCTTAGATTGTCGTTGGTATCAAAAACATCCCTAAGCAAAAGGCCCAAAAGATAAGAACCTTGTGAGTGTCCGGCCAGGATTATTTTATTCCCATTATTGTAATTATCCAAATAATGCTGAAAAGAAGCTTTTATATCACTGTACGAGGTAGCTATTACATTGGCCTGTACTTCTTTGTCCGTATTCTGGTCATATGTAATTCCTGTAGATTGTCTGTAATGCGGGGCGAATACCCGACCATATTTGGCAAGCAAACCACCCTGTGCGATTACGGTTAAACCTATGGTCGTTTTGTCTTGTTCCGAAATAGCAATGGTTTGGGGGCCACTATAGTTTTGTACAGTACTCAACTGGGTCGGATGGACCCAAAAAACATCTATCCCCGTATCGGTATCGGAATTGTTCGCCACTGCTATGGTTTCTGAAACCTGCAGATCTTTCTCAATAACTGAAATATCCAAATTATAAAAAGGCAAGATGGTAGTTTTGCTCGGATGAAAAACCCAATTGTCCATTGCACTATAATCCACTGCAGAGGTCGGTAGGGTTATGGTTTCTATTTCCAGGTTATTTTCCGATGCCGTATCCTCCGATTTAGAGCAGGAGAAAATTAAAACCAACATTCCGATTAAGGGCAATTTTTTTAGATACATAGTCCTTAATTTTAAAAGCAAACGTTCTATAAGCGCTTACCCCCTTTGATTACTATGTTTCACAACGTATTTGTTTTGAATAAGTTGCATGGAGCCGTATTTTTTTTGTAATGGTTATACAGGAGTTCCTTACCGCACTGCCGCATTGGTATGGATCGGTACATGGTTGAACCAATAAAGTAGAAGTTATTGGGGTATTCGATGATTTTATTCAAACAGTTTTGTTAGTAATCCACTTTTCTATACTTGGAGCTTCATAAGTTTTCATTTTTTCGAGTAATTCATCAATGTTATCACCAACTAGAACCATTTTTCGATTTACATCTTTCAATAGTCCTTTATGAACCATATTATCCAAGAAATTAATCAATTCATTATAGAACCCGTTAATGTTCAATAATCCTATTGGTTTTTTATGAAGTCCCAATTGACCCCAAGTCAACATCTCAAATAGTTCCTCGAGCGTTCCAAAACCTCCGGGTAAAGCAATTACACCATCGCAAAGGTCATTCATTTTAGTTTTTCTTTCGTGCATTGAATCAACCAAAATCAATTCGGTCAATCCATTATGGGCAATCTCTTTAGATTTTAGAAAATTGGGCAATACCCCGATAACATTGCCTGATACTTCCAATGCTCCATTCGCAACAGCACCCATTAATCCAACATTTGCCCCACCATAAACCAGCTCAATATTTTCAAGTGCTAACTTTCGTCCAAGTTCTTTAGCTTGAATTTCAAAATCAGTATCAATTCCAAAACTTGAACCACAAAAAACAGTAATCCTTTTCATCTATCGTAATTTTTTTTCGATTTGGGATATAAGGCACAACAATGATATATCACGACCCGAGCCTAAATTTCCATTTTTTTCCATGCCTTAGAGCCGAAATAAAACAACTACTCTTCAGTCCCTATAAGCTCCAATCCCTGATTTACCCCTTTTTCCATTGCAGGCACCCCTCTTTGCATCCAAACGGGTTTTGGTGCGTCTTTTAAATAATAATCGAAAAACTGTGCCATCCGAATATTGAAATCCTTTCGGTTTTGAAGTTTTAACGGCCAATGTGGTTCCCCGTTGTAATTCAGGAACCAAGAGGGTTTTCCCAAACGACGTAGGCTTACGAAAAATTCGATGCCCTGGTACCATGGCACATGTCCGTCCGCATCATTATGCATAATCAACAGCGGGGTATTTATCTTATCTATATTGAAGATGGGGGAGTTTTCTATATACCGCGCAGGGTATTCCCAAGGCGTACCACCGATCCTACTTTGCGTATGCTCGTACTGAAACTGGCGACTAAGCCCTGACCACCAACGGATTCCACCATAAGCACTGATCATATTGGGTACGGGTGCGCCGGACTCTGCAGCTTTGAAAATATCGGTTTTCGTAACAAGATAAGCGATCTGGTAACCACCCCAACTGTGTCCTTGTACACCGATATTATTTGTATCGACAAACCCTTTTTCGATCATGGAAGTGATGCCCGGAATCACACAATTGTAAGCACTCTCACCTGGATACCCCACACGATATTCGACATCGGGATTAAAGATCACATACCCACGACTGGTATAAAAACTATAGTTGATCGATGATCTTTCGGCCCTTGGTGCCCTATGGCGAAAAAGGTTGTCCGTACTGCGTTCATAGAAGTTCACCAGCATGGGATACTTTTTCTTAGGGTCAAAATCTTCAGGTTTTACCAATAGTCCCTTTAAAGCCTTACCATCGAGTGAGGTAAAATCAACCAACTCGATCGTACCCCAGTTGTAGTCCTTTTGTTGTGGGTTGGCATTGCTGAGTAGGGTTGTCTTTTTAAAACCCATGTCGCTCGTATGCAGATCGGGGAACACTTGAAACGATTCTTTGGTAAACAGCAACCGATCGCTCAATTTCGCTTTTTTTACGTTCGCATACCGAAAGGGACCCGAAATCAAGGAAACCATCTTTTTGCCCTTAGGGGCATATGAGGCATAACCCGAATTTTTGGTTTCCTCATTGAACGTGCTCAACAGCCATTTTCCTTTTGGATTTAAAAAGCGTTCCTCTTCATCAAGTTGCACGTAACGGTATCTCGTTTTGGTTTCACGGCCTTTGGTCAAGCGGTTTCCCGAACCTGATTTAGGGTCGAATTCCCAGAGGTCATAGCGGTCGTACAAAATGATCGAAGCATCATTTTCAGTAAAACCGGCCACCCCATAAGGTGATGGAAATTTTGGGGAATCGTTCAATTCATCATAAAAGACCTTCCCCTTGGTCAACGCCGTGTAGGCTTTTGAATCAATGTCATATGTAAACCACGTACTGTCAATGGCATTATAACCAAACGTGAATTTTGCCTTGGGACTAAGCATCATTCTGGGTGACTTTTTTACCTCCATTTTGGTCTCCCCTGTTACGGTATTGATGACCGCGTAGTCATTTTCTCGATAACCCTTCCATTGACTTTCCAATTCGTAGGGTTTCGTTGTGCCTACAAGTGCATAGGTTGCATTGCCCTCATCACCAAGTTCACTGTTCGGAAATTCTGCCGTTGCCAAGGGCACCAACTTCTTATTTTTAAGGTGGATAGCGGTTTGGTACGATCGTATGGTATCGTTTTTCAATTGTAGTTCTTGAACGGTATAGAGTTGTGGCTCATCGTACGTCCATACCTCTACGTTTACGATTTCCTCATCGGTAAGGGTGGTATCTTTGACGATCGGGGGTTTACGCAACCCGAAGAACAGTTTTGATTCGTCCTTGGAGAAGCTCACTTCACCATCGGAAGATACGAGATACCCCTTGGGTGCGGATTCGGAATCGACCAGTTTTTCGGCCATTTCTTTTCCTTCTGTCCATAGATATAGGGCATTGGGCCTCACCTGTATTTTGGTCGTATCGGTATCGACAACGAATCCTAATTGTTTGCCCGACTCACTGAACTGCAATTGATTGTATTTCGCTTTTTTGGCGCTATGGATCTTGGTCTTTTCCCCATTTTCAAGATGGATGACATAGGCACCTGCATCAGCCTCTTTATCAATACCGGTAGAAGTATAGGCAAACCATTTTCCTTTTTTGGCAAAGGTGAAATGGGTGACGAATTTCAAGGTATCCTCTTTTTGGGTTTCCAGATTACGCAATACCACATGATAGCCGGTTTTTTTACCTACTTTTTTGGGGTTCTTTTTCTTATCCTTTTTTTCTGGGACGGAATCTTTTTCTTCCTCCCCATCGTCATCCTTCTCCTTTTTCTTGGTTATTTCCTCCAATTGATACGCCACATAACCCGACCATTCTTCAGGAAGTTTGTACGATTTTACATTCCCGATCTTGGTCACACTATTTGTCTTGAGGTTCAAAATACCCAGTGTGTCCTTGGGAAGGTCTTTCTTTTTCACCTTTCTGCTCTTCATGGCAATTACACTGTCTTTCCAGGCTTTGATGGTGAACAGCACGTAATCGGAATCATAAGTGAACATCCCTTTTGAGCTTCGCTCATGTTCAAAGACCGTATTGCCTTGACTATTTTTCACTTTTAGGAAATTATCCTTCTCCCCTTTTTCCAAGGAATACAGCACATGGCCCCCGTACGGTGCCAAAGTAGCCCCTTTGATCGTATGCCACAAGGCATAATCGGAATGGTCAAGGGCCTTTTTTTGGGCAAAAACGGAAATGGAAATAAGGAGCAGAAATAATGGAAATAGTCTTTTCATTGGATGGGTTTCGTTGGTACACCCAAATATAGGAATAATGGAAAAAGCTATGGGAGAAACAACGAAATGAAATTTATTCTACCAAAAACAAAAAAGAGCTGCTGGTATGAATAAGACCCGTACCATTTTTACATCCGATGTCATGTTCACAGTATCAGATTTTAACAATGCATTTATTTTTTGTATCCAATTTGTTGCCCTAATGTCCCAATATTTTATGTGCACCTGTTGGCTTTTTATGGTGTAACGGAAACAAACTTGTAGGCTTCATTGATTACCCCAAGCGATTTCATATAAATTTTAGTTGAATCAATTTCCAATATTTTATATTTAAGGTCTAAGGACCTCAAAGTTAAAATGCTATCGGTTACGGTATATTTCGATTTGAGTTTATTCATTGGATTGCTCAATTCCACCTCATTGTTTTCTATTTTCGCATTAACGGGACCACTTTCCAGTTGCCAATTGTTGTTTTCATCAAAAGTCCAAGAGATATCGATTAAACCGATTCTTGGTTTTATCTTTTTATCATCTTTTAGGGTCCAAATAGAATCCATTTTCCATTTACCGACTAGATTAAAGGCTTGAGTGTTTACATCATGCGTTTCGGTATATTCCAATTGTGTTATTTCCTCTGGTAGGTTGTTCTTCTCTTTACAGGAATAAAACATACCTATTAGACAAATGGCAACAATATGCTTATAATAAAAATGTAAAGCGATTTTAAATTTAGGACTTTCCTTTTTCATAATTCTTGATGTAGGTTTTGATTTTATGTAATGTACTGCACAGTAAGGACCTAGCCTAAACGGTAAGCCTCCCCTAATTTAGTACGACTTGGTTTTCTAAAACCTCATCAAAATTATCATTTTTATTGTTTTTAAGCTAGCCCTTTACGAACTAGTTCCGCATATTTTACGGCCGTATTTTGCCCAAGGGATCTTGGACTATGATAGTAATGATCTTTCATTTAGGGTTGTGCGAAGTTTGCAACTTCGCTCCATATTATTAAGCTGAGCTATTTCACTCTTGTTACTTACTTACGCCATACGCTACGAAGTCACGCAATTCGTAGAGCGGGATTTAAATTTAGAACTTTACGCGCTATTTCTTATAGGTACTGTTAGCTGTACGGTTTTTTGTCATTCAGTTTCATTATATAGAATCGACTTTTTCCTGACAAACCCAATTATTCCATTTTTTTCTAATGCCGTTATTAGGTCTTCTGAAAAATAAATTCCTTCTCCTTGCAGATTTATGATATCGTAGTTGTACCTCTCTTTTAGATATGTTTCTAAAGGATATCTTGAGAAATTTATTTCAGCATAATCATTATTGTTTTTGTAAACTATTTCTTTTTCCAGTTTAAAGTCGTAAAACTTAGATTTATTAAAGTCAATATTTTTATTTTCAATCATTGAAAATCCTATCATAAAGTACTTCTTATCAAAAGTTTCAATCTTGGAGGGTATAATATTGTAAGCTGGTATTCTATACTTTTTTAGGATTTCATATGCTTTCTCAGAAATTAATAACTGAAAACCCATTTGAAAAGGACGATATTGAACAACGTCAATATTTTTAGCTTTTTTATATGAAGGGAAGTAAATTATTTCAGTAATTCTCTTATTGTCAATCTTAACAAAATTCTGTTCATAAACTCTTCTGATATCTTCGTTATTTTTTTTGACAAATTCGTTGAAATAATTTCTTTCTCCTTTTGATTTAAATGATTTCTTTTCTTTGATTTCAACTGAATAAACTCCATTCGGACTTCCCGTAATTTTAGGTTCGTATTCAGTATCTGTCTTTATGTATTTCATTTGTTTATAAAGTTCGGATTGGTTTTACCTGACAGTTCTTAGCTATTTCACTCATGTCACTTACTTACGCAATACGCTACGAAGTCACGGACTTCGCAGAGCTGTTGTGCGTGCGTACCTTTATTCCGATTTATGTACTTCGAGTTCTATTTCAACCATAAATTCAGGAATTGCCAAACCTTTTACCTCTAGCCATGTACCCGTAGGAAAGCCATTCTTGTAAATTTCTGCCCGGTAGGCCGATTTTTCGAGCATTTGTGCCATGTCAGTTGTGAAAATGTCTTCTTTGACCACATCATCGAAGGTGCAACCATAGTGTTCCAATATTTTATTCAAGTCTGCATAACAATTTTTCATCTGCTGTTCTATATCGCCAACGGCAGTCGGATTTCCTTCGTCATCCATACTCACTGCGCCAGAAATTTTTATGCTATTCCCGATTTTTACGGCGTGGGAATAGCCATATGCTTTTTCCACTTCTGGTCGCAAGAGAAAATATTCGGGTTTCTCCGATTGCACCAAAACTTCTTTTTCAACTTCTTTTGTTTCTTCTTTTTGTTGCTGTTCACAGCTTTGAAAGCTTAAAGCCAATACAAAAAGTAGTACTAATACGGTTAAGCGGTTGGTTGGTTTTTTCATAATTCTGATGGTTTAGTGCCTACTCTTAATCGGTTTTCGGCTAACCCGTTTTTTTGTCATGCGCCATTTAGGGGGTTCTTTCAAATATACATTAACTTTCTTTTCGATTATATACTTGCCATTACTGGGCACGAGCATGATGCCCATTCTAAGGGGCACCTATTTTTATTTGGTAATTCGACTGTTCGAAGTTTGCAACTTTGCACCATACCATTACACTGCGCTATTTCACTCTTGCCACTTATCCAAGTACTTACGCAATACGCTACGAAGTCACAGACTTCGCAGAGCAGGTTCTACTATATTTTTTCTCCGTTTTTATATGTTATTTTCTTCTTGATATCGCCATTCATATTATAATACGTCCAAACACCTTCAGTTTTGCCATTAATGTAATTTCCCGAACTCTGAATATTTCCGTTGTTATAATAATATTCTGCCAAGCCCTCCTCTTCACCATTTTTATAACTTACCGTGTATTTTAATGAACCATTGCCATGAAACAATTTCATTACTCCATTCAATTCATCATTTTTATACGTATATTTTGTTTTCACCGTACCATTCTCAAAATAATTATATGAAAGACCTTCCATATCCCCATTAACATAAGTACTCGTTGAGGATAGTGTTCCACTTTCATAATAAAATTTTTGTTCCCCAGTCAATTCCCCAAGATCATTATAACAGTTTATCTCCTTAATGGCCCCACTCTTATAATAAGTAATCCACTCCCCTATTTCCAAACCTTTTGAAAAACTTCCTTTAAAGTATACGGCTCCATTGGAATAAAAATTTACCCACTCCCCGTCTTCTTTATTGTTAATGAACCTACCTGTGGCATTTAATTTTCCGTTTTCATAATAAAATTTCCAGACGCCATTTCTAGCATAATTTTCCCCCATTAATTCTTCAGCTTCCAATTTTTCCTCAAAAGACAAATTACTTTTTCCATCGGTTTTACCGGTAGCCAAAACCTGCCCATTTTCATAAAAACTTTCAAAGGTCTGGGAATTAACGTGCAATGCTATTTTTAGGGCTCCATTTTCATAATGCCTTGTATAGGTATAATCATCAACAGTACTATTGATCTGTGAGGTAGCCCTTAATGGGTTGATTAAAATAAAAAATATAACCAATAATGTATTTTTCATAGCGAATTTGTTTTTTTAGACTTATCAGTAGCGGGGGAAATGTTTAAATTATTCAAAAAGTCGGTAAATATTATAAATGACCCTAAATGGCAGAATATAAATACCTATAGACATCGCTATAAAAAACTTTAAGAAATAAATAATGAACCAAAAAAAACAACCACCCCATATTGCAGTACCAGTTGATAAAAGTGATTGAATAGTTGGCAATGTATAATATGCAGAAACAACCCCTGCTCCTAATCCGAAAAAAATATAGTTATCCAAGCTCGATGAAAAATAATCAGTTTTTGGCATATCGAATAAATACCCCTCTTTTATCAAATAACAAAATGCAAATCCCACAGATAATGTTATAACCATTTCAAAAACAATAGAACTTTTATTAATTTTTTTGATATTTTTTTTAGCTCTTTCCTGAGATGCAGAGCACTTTTCGCAAGTAGGCATAGCAAAACGATCTGTACATTCTGGACAAAGACCACGGCCACAATTCATACATTTTGAAACAGAAATTAGGCTTGGATGTTTATAACAATTCATATTAATACTTTAAATAATGAACTTACCTTGCTGCTAATTAGGTTTTAAGTTAATATTTATTCACTTTTTATTCTATTTAATTGCCGCTTAATCACTACGCTACGAAGTCACAGACTTTGCAGAGCGGGGTAGTTTTTTATTCTTTTTGTATTCTAATAAACCTTTCAATTGACTCTCTTTCTTCCTTAGGCACTTCTAAGATTGATTCTTTAAAAACGATTTCTTCGGCATTAATGGAAAGAATATGCGTTTCTAATTTATTAATCTCCTCAAATGACATTCCATATCGAAGCATCCAAATATGTTTTTCATTATCTGTTCCATATTTAATGAACTTAGCAAGTTTCTCCGCTCGTAGATCATTCTCTTTTTGAAAATATTTTATAAATGAAGCATAAAATACATCAGTTAATTTGAAACTAATTAGTTTATCAATATAGTCATATGTGTCCGTCATTATGAGGTCATAATCTACATCTACCGCTCTTGTCCCTTTAGGAAGGAGACTGTATACATTATGATTCCTATCTGGTATTGGATGGTAGCCCGTAATGAAGTTTGCTTTTATTTGGTTTGTGTTTCTTCCAAGCTTTTCTAGTTTAGCTCTTTCACTTGTCTTGCTTGCATGCGAGTAACGATACCAACAAATGTTTTTAAAAGTCTTACCGTGTACTTTCCAAAGCATAATTTTAATTGCTGTATCTAATACATTTCCTTCTCCATCACCAAGTGGTCGGTTTAAGTAGATAGCATACAATGATCGAAAATAGGAATAGAGTTCTAACCTATTTCTTAGGTCTTGATTTAATTTCCTAAGAGGTACGATTTGATTATTTTCAAAAACAGTTACAAGGATTTTTCTAATTACTTCTTCTGTTGATTCAGATGTTAGTTTGTCTATATCTTTTTCAGTTAAGTTGAATTCATCAGAGTATGTGTCATTTAATATTGCCTCTTTGAAGTCGTTGTAATCATCGTCCTTCTGCTCGGACTTTTCAAGAGCAGATTCTTCATCTAATATTTCATCTTGTTCTATAACACTTCTAAATGCAGACATTTTTGAAGGTGAATTTATAATGACATAGCCAAAATCAAATTCATTCAAAGTGGTTGATCTTCCTGCACGACCAATGAGATTTTTTACTGATAGAGGTTTGCTTCTTTCTAGTCTGTCAAGAAATACAACATCAAAGGGCATATTAACTCCTTGTTCTAACGTTGATGTTGCAAAACATATTCTACATAAGCCATCCTGCGTAAATCTTTCTAGGATTAATCTTGTTTGAAGCGGCAAGGATCCATGGTGTATAACTATCCCCCTTTTTAGTAAAGCTAGTAATTGAGAATAGTAGTTTTTATTTGCTATTGTGTCGCCACCCGTATACTCTTTTAATTGATCAATATAGGAATCGATTTTTTCACTTTCAATTTCAGTACATAAATTGATATATCTATCAAATTGATTTAGAAATCCTCTATTGTAAATTTTACTTTTAGAAACATAGAAAAGCACAGAGCCATTACTTTTTATTATTTTTTCAATAGGGTCAAAGGCACATTTTATTTTAGTATTACCCATTATTGATTTTTCAATACCAAAATGATAAAAATTCCATTCATCATCTGAGCAAAGATATAATTGTCCAACATTTTTTTGCTTGAATTGCACTGACTTTGATGAATCAAGTTGAAAGTGATTCTTCTTAATTTGAGAATCAGGATTTGCAACAAAAGGATGAGCAAAGACAAATGTTGCATTTGGAAATGATTTTTGAGCCCTTCTTACAATACTATCAAAATACAACCCTCGTTTTGAATCTTCATTACTCAGTTGTGCTTCATCAAATAAAAATGTGTTTACTTGATATTGCTGTTTTAATTTAAATAATTCCCTACATCTTTCTGGTGTGACTATGAATACATTTCGTTCTGTATGCTTTGTATTAATCTTGTCTATAAAGGTTAAAATGTTTACAGCCTTGTTTTCAATTAAATTATTGAGTTTATGATAATACTCATTAATAAGTGCTCTCGAAGGTACTACAATGACAATATCATCTGTACTTTCCTGAATTATATTCATAAAAACATATGACTTCCCTGTACTCGTAGGTGCTGAAAAGCTAAAACATTTATTTGATTCGATTTCACTAATGATACTCGCTTGTACTGGTGTATATGTGTGTTGGAAATTCTCAATAATATGCATTCTGTACTGCCGGAATACAACTTCCTTTAATGATTGAGGTTCAACGTTTTTATAGAATACTCCCATGTAGTTTAAAACCCTTTCCTGATGAACTTTGAATTCTTCGGATTTATAAAGTTTTAAATATGAAAGAATTTCCATGTCAGTTGTTGATACGGGACCATTCTTATAAATTCGATCCAACACAAAAGAAACTACGTCCCCCATATCTTCAGTACTAATGATATTTTTTATTGCATTCTTCATACGTTGACTGCAACACAGATTATTTCTTGATGCTTTTTGAGAATATTGTAATGGGTGTTTCTTTTAATTCCGTTTACAATATTTAATGTTGATGTTGATTTACTAGCAAAAGATGCGATAAATCCTTTTTTTCCATTCGAATGATTATTAAGCGAATCTTCACAACAGAATTCCTTTATTTCTTTAATGTCAGATACATCTTGCTTTGTTCTCTCAAACCTTTCAATTTGTTCAAAAGCTGAGCCATAAGCGTTTTGACTTGATTTGAATTTGGCTTCACCAAATAAGATTATTTTATTTAAATTCTTGGAGAAAAAGTCAAAACCATCATTTCCCACAGCTTGACTCTTAATAATTTCTGCTAATGGGATATCTAAGTATTTCAATTCATTTATTACAGTTAACCTGGATAATTCAGAAACTACAAGCTCACCTGTATCACTTGTGATTTTGTCATCTGATTGCTTAATTATGTTGGCAGCTATGTAACTGATAGTTTCTTCTGCTCTGACTTGAAAATAATCTTGAATGTACTTTTTATCAAAAACACTAATCCAAGCAGTATCAGATAATGATTTAAAAACATCTCGTAGAGTTATTTTAATATCAGTTGGCTCAATCCTAATGAACAAGATATGTGGTTCAATCTGAATTCGGTCTATTACTTTGTATGCGCTCATTTTTTTAATTGTCCCAACTATTTTATATCAATGCATTACACCTCTATATACCCACAAATCAAGATATAAAAGACTATTGCAACCTATCACTTTATTTAAAGATTTCCTTACAGATATCCGTAATGCCCTTCCCTTATTTTTTTGTAATTGTCTTGTTTGTAACAAGATGGTCTTGCACTTATTGCTATGAAAACAAAAGGAAAATAGGGATGTAAAAATGTAAAAAATTAGGGCTTCCACAAGAGGTTTGGGAAGTCCGATCAAGGGTGTGCGCCCTTTTGGGATACTGGTACCGGTGTGTGTAAAACGTTTGATCAAAGCTTCGCCCTACAAAAAAAGGGCATTGGTTTTTTTAGCTGGCTTTCCGTTCATGACCGTTTTCGGGAGTTTACAAAACGGTGCTTTCCTTCACACTTCTAAAGTAAGGCAAATACTATTAATGGCATAACCCAGTTATCAAGAGTTATCAACCAAAATCCTATAAAATACAAGTCTATTTTCAGAGGTTCTCCTTAATCTCAGCTTCCTTGGCACTCAACTCTTGCAATAAGCCATCGAGAGCGGTACGGTCATAATACTTTCCTTGTTTCACCACGGCATGTATGAGCTTGGTATGTTTTATATCTTCTAAGGGGTTGGCATCAAGGATCACCAAATCTGCCCAATGGCCCGTTCTTACGTTCCCGAGTTCTTCTTCCATATCAAAATACTTTGCGGGATTTACCGTTGCGGTTTTTAAAACCTGTAATGGGGTGAGTCCGGCTTCTACCAAAACGGCCAATTCCTCGTGTAAGCTAGCTCCGGGGGTCAAAAAGAAGATGGGACAATCGGTGCCGGCCATCATATTGATCCCAGATTTATGTATGTTCAAGGTCATGTTCATCAACCATTTTACATACTCGATCCTAAAAGGGGTGATTTCATTTTTTGAGAACAGGTCTATGTTCCTTTTCCAGTCCCGCTCAATATATTCGGGCAAATATTTAAAATCTTCTTGCCACTTTTCTTGGGTGAACGGCCTTTTTACGAACCCCGTGCTCAATGCTAGGGTCGGAATTTGCCAGGTGTCATTTTTTGCGAGGACGGCCAAAATTTCCTTGGCCTTTTCCGGGTCATAGTTCTCAATGGCCCGTTGTCGTTGTTCGTTATGTATTTTGGAACGAAGGGCAGCCCCTTTTTCATCTTTCCCAAGGGTCAAAAGTTCATTTCGTTCTGCCAATAGTTCGTCGGCATTGGAGGCGCAGGACAGTTCCAGGTTTCGTAAATGCTCCATACTGTTCATACCTGCGTTCGATGCACTGATAACATCCATACTTAAAGGAACATGGCCCGTAACCTTAAGTCCTTTTTCCTTTGCCAGCTTGTTGATCAAGATAAACTGCTCGGGTGACAACATTTCATATGCCTTTAGGAAATCTACCTCTAGACTGTCCAACTCCTTCACCTTGTCCCTTACATCATCTAAAGACCTTAAACCCTCTGAAAGTGGCGGGTGCCCGGGGTCACTACCATCATAAACATTGGGCATACCATCTAAAAGCGGACCTGCGACCATTACCCTAGGGGCATCGGTGGGGTTGGCCAATGACAGCTGTTTCCATTTATTGACAAAGGAAATATCGCCTCCCGTATCCCGTACACTGGTAATACCGTTCGCCAGGAACAAATTGAACATATGGGGCGCCATTTCCTTAATGTACGAAAAATGCATATGGGCATCCCATAACCCGGGGATCATAAATTTTCCCGTACCATCAACAATGGTATTCTTCTTGGATAGCCGTATTTCTTCAGTAGGTGTTATCTGAAAGATCTTCCCCTCTTTGATGACAAGGGTAAGATTGTTCTTTAATCCTTCTTCGGGGTCAATGATCGATATGTTCTCGATACATAGGGCATCTTTGAACAGTATGCCGGAATCCTGACAAGAGGTAAGCATAAAAAGCGCGGCATAGCACAGATTGAAGACTTTATTCATTAGAGTTGGTTTGGTTTTTTAGGGTACGGTTCAAGGGGCCGTCAATGCTTTTTTCTACCGTGCGCTAACACAAACTAACAAAAGAATTACTGATTATTAACGAATTACATCCCTTTTCATGATACCCATAAAAAACCCTCGCGCATTTCTCATTATTGTCATAAAACAAATACGTTTTTTGGCAATAGCTAAATCCCAAAATGTTCACGTAGTGTGGGGTTCCTTTTTAATTTCGCGCAAAATATGATTCATCACGAATCTCCCGATTTAGGTTATCGGCAAGAGGTTTTCCTAAACTAGCTTCTCAACAAGTTTCGATCTTAAAGACAGACGGAATGCCATCCAACCAAAAAACTTAAAAGAATCAGGAATGTGGTTTCTTACTCCTCTACCTCGGTATAGCCCGGTAGGCCGTGTAAGCAACTTATAATCTGGTTGCCCCCAGGTTCCCCAGCATGGTAATGGTAGCCTCGAATTTCATCGGAGTGTCCCCCACATTCGTCCAAGTTCTCGGGTTTGTCCCCGTTTTTATCCAACAGGGCATAAATTCCGAATCCGTCTATGGCATAGCCCAACATGGGAGCATGTATATCTTCCTGGGCAATTTCCTTGGTAGAACCCGTAACGGCATGGTAATGATAACCCCCATGCGGATTTACATGTCCGCCATGATCGTCCAAGGGAGCAATGGTATGTGCGGCCAATATGGCGTGTGTAGGTGCCGGAGGATCATAATTTACCCCATTGAACGCCATTCCTATGCCTCCCCTACCAAAACTTTGGGCGGTGGTCAGGTACTGCGGTTGTACGGGAATCACGAAGGTGGTTACCTGATCCTTGAAAAAATCGGGCATACATTCCACACAATAGTTGTTGTAGGCTGCATCTACATCGGGCTTTGCGGCGGCCAAACAGGCTTCTTTTGTAAGGGTAACGTTTATGGTACCGTCCTCGTTATACATTTTCCATTTATCATCAGTATAGAACTCATCCAAATTGGCGATAAAATGCCCAGAGACATCATAGACTTTCCCATCTTGGAACCAAATGCCCGCTTTTTCCATACCGTCTTCAATATGCAGTGGACACCAAGGCCCCATCTGATGTTCGGTGGCCCGTGAATGGGTCTTTATCACATAACAAAGGGTTTCCACGCCCGATAAGGCCATCGTATCCTGGGCGATTTCCCCGATAATGTTCTCTTTGATAAGAAAGTCGGTATTTACGGGAACGGACTTTACCGTTGGATCTATATCAT
The DNA here is from genome assembly GCF_009674825.1 of Maribacter luteus. Lineage (GTDB taxonomy): Bacteria > Bacteroidota > Bacteroidia > Flavobacteriales > Flavobacteriaceae > Maribacter_A > Maribacter_A luteus. The sequence goes on along the minus strand of NZ_WKJH01000008.1, from coordinate 130,446 downwards.
CCGGACTTACCGTGTTCTCACTTTGTCCCCTACGTGGGGGTTTGGGACCGTTTTCCAATTCGCTTTCAGTCAAGAATCCGTCCTTATCCGTATCTATATTCGAAAATTCCTCAACAAGGGGTCCGCCAACTTCCTCTTGGGACAGTTTTCCGTCCTTATCGGTATCGAAATCCGAAATGATCTGGCTAGCCGATGGTCGCTGCCGATCTTCGGGTCCCTGACTTGGTCTGTTATTGTTGTCCTTGCAGGAAAAAATCAAGGTCAGGAGCAGAATAAAAGCGGTTTTTTTCATGGTGAGGGATTTCTATTTCGTTCGAAAGATAATCGTTTTGCATAAAAAAGTATGGCCACGGTTATGATTCCCGAATATAATTTTGGTAGTCCATTTTGAAGTATTGAAGAAAGTACCGAAATTGAAATGCTACCAAGGTCTTATAAAACGTTGTAGATCATGATCACGGAAGCTACCAGTTGTGTGCCTGCAAAGAGGTATTTGAGGTTTTTTGGTTTTGATTTCACTGCCAGTTTAGCCCCTAGGAATCCGCCTACCAATCCACCCAACGCAAGGGGAACGGCCAATTGTGGGTAAAACACCCCGGCACCCAGATGCCCGAAAAAACCCGCTGCCGCCGAAATGGTGACCAAAGTGGTCGATGTGCCTACGGCAATATGCATGGGCACACTCATGGTAAGCAGCATCAAAGGCACTAAAAAGGAACCGCCCGAAACACCCACCATACCCGAAATAAAACCGGTAAGCAAAACCACGGGAACGGTTATCAAAAGGTTTACATGGTATTCCTCGTTGTTGGATTTTAAGGAAACGATCCATTTACGATCGCTCTTCAGGTGCTTTTTAGGTTTTCTCAGCATTAGGATGGCTGCGAGGAACATGACCACGGCAAAAACGATCTTCAACATTCTTTCATTAAAATAATGTCCCAGATACCCACCGCTCATTGCCGAAACGAAAATCAAAACCCCCAAAAGGATGGTCAGTTTCCAATGGTTCATTTTTTGGCGACTGAAAAGAATGGTGGCCATTAAGGAGGAAGACATTAGGATGAATTGCCCGGTAGATGCGGAAAGGTTCATATCGATCCCTGCCAATACCAAGGTGAGTACATAAAAATTGCCGCCTCCGCGACCTGTCATTGTCATTACGAATGCGATCAGCATTATAATGGCGGCCAATGTCCAAGTGTCCATAAATCCAAAAAAAATCGGTGGCGCAACGTAGTCATTTCAACCGGTCTTGCCATACCACGCCAAACATAACAAGAACCATTACATACAATGGAAGTCGATATAAAGAACATACCGCTTGAATCGTACCCCAAAGGTATAACAAATGATGGTTTTTACCCCCAAAATACCATCATGATCCATACGCTTGCCTTTGGGGCCGAAACTACTAGCACTAAAACAAGATCCCTTACCATGGAACAGACCTATTGCTATGGCATATTTTCGATCATGTTGTAAGGGAATTTATCCCCGGACTAACAACAACCGCTACCAGGAGCGCAGGAAGTTGCCGCCTGAATTTCAGAAAGTTTCAATTTCGGTTTCGCTGCGGGAATACCACAATTGTCCTTGGCAAGGCAATCGGTCTGCTTTGTGGTCAGTAAGAAATTGCTGCCATCATGATCCAAACCGAATTTACCGATGGTATCCCCTTGGTACTCTACCTCTATTTCCAAATCCCCGATACCCAAAACCTTCTCTGAAAGTTCTATGATGTGCACCAATTTTTCAGGATGCAGCCTATGGTCGTAATCATCGGCCTGCCATAGTTGAAAGTTCACCACTTCTTCCTTACGTACCGTACCCCCGCAATCGATGAAGTTTTTGGTGACCTTCCCTACTTCGGTCACATGAAAATGTCTTGGGACCAATTCCCCGTTCGGTAATTCAAAGGCCAAGGTCTCTGACTTGCCCAAGATTTCTTTTATTTTCGATAGTCTCATAGTTGTTGTTTTTTCTGATTTCGCATTAATAAATTATTTATTCGTGTCGCCAAATAGAGCATTTCTTTAGCGATATTGGAGGAATCCGTAGAATCTAAAACTAGATTGTTATCAATTGAATTGTCGATAAGGTTATCTTGAAGGAAAATCTTAATGGCTATCCCTTCGGGTACCTGAAGGTCGCTCAATGATTTCCCATAAACCTCCCAACTGCCAGAACCGTATTTTAACCTGTACCCCATAACCCCATTTTTTTGGTTGTCCTTTAATGTAAACCCATATTCCTTGAGTTGTCGTAGCCCTGGTATTTTTTGATTATCCGCTGCTAAGCCTGCGGATTGTATTTGGAAAAGATCTACATGGCCGTAGTAAAGTATCCCGGTAGTAAGCCAAACCATGGAAAGCTGACTGAGTTCATGGTTGTTGGCATCTACCAAAACGACATGGGCGATTCCTTTGTCATCCCTTTTTCTAATCATTGTAAAGGCAATCTGATCCAGGAGTTTTAAACGGTCCTCCGGGATTTCGATAAATGTGGTTCCGATTTCCACGACCGATTCTTTAATTCTGTCTTTTAACTTTTGCGCATTCACGGCCTGCATAAAGCTCAGTAATACGAACATGGTAAGCATTGTCATTTTAGTTTTCATTGTATATGGGATTTTGATTGTTTATTATTCCTTTATTGCAATAAAACGATTAATTAGTGCAAAAAAATCGAATGTTTCCCCTTGTCATTAAATGATAACCCTCATGAGGCGACCTTTTTGATTTACCTTCGTGCTACATTTACCAACAACCAACGACACCTTGACCAGATATCATTCTTATTCATACATCTATTCATTGCAATATTACGATAATAAAAATTACACACAAAAATATTTTTGTTGAAATGGTGGAAAACTTTACTCACTTCATTGAAAATTGCCCTTAACCAAGTAATGTAGTAACCTAAGAATGAAGATGTTGCTATTTCCCGAAACCCAAAGGTTTACCCTTTATTCGCAGCTTCCCACATAGCGGTAAGGCTTACTTTATCGGCCTTATATTTTTCGGGCATGTCCTTATAGGCTTCCATAGTAAAGGAAAAAGGTTTGCTTGCATCAAAGTTCCAATACATATCGTTCAATTGACCGTCGGTACTCTCTACATTCCAATTCGGTACCTGTATCAATGAATAATCCCCATTGGGAGCAACACCCAAAGCATAGGTACTTAAATCCTCAAAGGTATTGTACTTTAAAACGACCTTTGCATTGAGTAGATTGTTTTCATCGGTATAGAACTCCACCGATTTTTCGGCATACCCCTTTATTTCGGGAATCCAATCCCTCTTCTGGATCTTAAGGAACTCTTCGCTTACAAGAACACTATCGTTTTCTTCCTGAATCACCGTAAAAAGGTCTTCTTCGACAATTACGATGGTCTTGGCAATCGGGTCTACGGTGACCAACGTTTTTTCCGCTGCGATACGACTGTTCTTTATCCCGAACAATGCCCCTAAAACGTAAAATGCTACTTTGATCTCTACCATTTGTTTCGTGATCTATTATGATATGTTATTCCAACATCAGAATAACGGATGCTTTCATTCCTTTATTATCATTCTCCGATGGAAGTGATATTTCGAAATAAGTTACGTTCCCGTCAATTTTCGAAACCTGAGAACCTTGAACCTTATATTTTCCCGATATTCCGAAGGAAAGCTTTTCAAGCATCTGGGTTGGATCCACCGCTTCTATCTTCCATCCTTTTTCAAGTTTATAAAGATTCAATAAACAGGGAGAATTGATTTTCAATTGTTGTTTATGCCCTATGGGCACTTCACTAGGTTCAAACGCACTGATGGCTATGTTCTTCCCCTGATTAAAACTTAGGGCATGTACCGCCCCGCTATGCACCAGTATTCGCCCCAATTCCTTTTTTATCGCTTTTTCCGCTTCCTTTTCAGAAACACCCACGATACTTACATAAGCATATTTTGCGTTCTTTGGTCGTATGCCATGATCCACTTCCAGATCAAAAACCTCTTTTGATATAAGGGTATCCGTTTGCCAAGTCAATATCTTTTTCCAATTACCGGTCTGTATACCTTGCCGAACCTTCAATTGTTGCTTTCCGAGGTTCACGTATGCAATACTATCATGCCAGACGGAAGTGATTTTGCCTTTTTTCTTGTTAATAATCACCGGACCTTTTTTATAACATTGATTGATCGTGGTCACCACCTCAAAATCCCTATCGGTACCGATGGCCGAACCCAAGGCATAGACCGTATTGTCCTTGAAAAAATAGGATTTATTCGCTTTTAGGCTATCCCGTCGATATTCAAAAGCGGAAATCCCGCCCCAATCACTCTGTAGGCCTCCCGTAAAATGGGAGCCGTTCCTATATCCCGACCATGTCAAAACGGGAAGTGGTACAGTATCCTGAACCGTAGTGGTGCCGGGTAATTTCCTCCAGTTCCATACCGGATAAATTTCATGGTATTCGTCCCCCTTGCGATAGATCAGGTTGGTACCATCGCCCAAATGATAGCCCATTAGGTTTTCCCCGTTGCCGGCCTCAGCACCGATTACCCGTTGGGAAGACATACGTACGGGCGAGAAAAATCCATCTGTGCGATATAGGCTATAATCCGAATTTCGAAAATGGACATACTCCTTGGGGGGACCGGTTGGATTCTCATGGGAATCGAACAAGTTAAATATGCGCTCAAGGTTTTTATACAGCTCATATTTAGACATGGGCCCGCGATATTTTTCGCCGTTAACCCTCTCCGGGAAAAGTTGGCGTCCCGTTGCCAAAAGCTCGTATTTTCCTTTGTAATTGACTTTTTGCTGCGCCTGGAACATGAAATTGCGCATAAGGTCTACCTTCTCTGAAGAAAAGGCGATACCCGTTTTATCGAAAATGAACATCCACTTTACAATGTCCTCGGCAAAATGCAATCCGTAGTTCCCTAATTGGGGTTGGGGACCGTGTTGGTGAAAGGAATAATCGGGTTGAATACCTTCTTCATAGGGTTTTGATGGCACTACGACGGATTTGATCGTATCGGCGGCGGCCGTCATCAAATCCCTATTGCCACGAACCAGTTCGCGCATAAATACATTACCACTGAGCCATATCTTATTTTGACCCGTCATCTTGATTTTGGACTTGTCCATCACTTTCAAAGACCTCACCATCGTGGAATCGGGAATGATCTTTTCACAAATGATAAGCGTAGGCCCAATACTTTGGGGAACCCCAATTTCCTGATGCCACCAGTTGTCGCTATAAAAATCATGGTAGCTCCAATAATTCAGTCCGCCAACGATTGCCTCTGCCAAATGATCTTGCTGGTAATAATCGCTGTTCACATCTTCATAGGCAATGGCGAGTTTAATAAGTCGTTTCAAATGTTCCCGCGGTTTCCAATTACTTCTTCGGTGCATATCGTAATCGATGTCACCAAAAGAATAATCCCCCTTCATTCCCTCAAGTAAGTGGGCCACTTCGGCGTTACTCACCTTTTCAAGCAAATAAAAATCCCTTACGTTTTGTTTGAGTTTATCCAGATCGTTTGAAAAGATCGTTTGATGGCAGATGACCATCGTTATAATCAAGATCCATTTTTTCATACAACTACTATTATCCATGCTTTGCCAATAGCGACATTTTGCTATTACAAAGGTATTGGACTACATTAAGGAATCGAATTTATTTTGGGTTTTTTATACGGTGTTTCCCTTTTTTGGAATGCTGCAAGCGGAGATGCATTATGAAATAGTATATTCAACAATTTACTGCTCACCATCGCACCTTGGATCATTCGCTTTATTGAACTATTTCAATGACCACATTGCCCCTTTTCCTTCCCAGGTCAACATACTCATGTGCTGCAACGATTTCATTGAGTCCGAAGGTTCGGTCTATAAACGGTTTTAGCTTTCCGGCTTCTGCCAATTGTTTTATACGCCCAAGGTTTTCGTTCTTCTCTTTGGTCAGCATTTTGATAGTAACGAAAGTACCTCCCTCTTTGAGCACCTTTTTTGCTTTTGATTTGGTGGTCTTGCCTACGGCATCAAAAACGATATCGAATTTTTCAAGGCTTTCCGAATAGTCTTCTTTTTTATAATCCAATACATTATCGGCACCCAATGACCTTACCATATCAAAATTAGGGCCGCTACAAACGGCCGTTACCATGGCATCTTGCTGTTTTGCCAGCTGAACGGCATAGCTTCCCACACTCCCGGAAGCCCCATAGACCAAAACCTTTTGTCCTTTATTTAAACTGGCCTTATCCAGAAGGTACATGGCGGTCATTGCCCCAATGGGTAAGGCCGCAGCTTCCTTAAAACCCAGATTATCCGGTTTTATGGCCAAAACCCCATGTTTCCATTCCTCAGGCAAGCAAATATATTCGGCATAGGAGCCCGTGGGCAACATGGTCGTGGTCCCGTAAACCTTGTCCCCCACCTTGAATTTCGTGACGTTCTTTCCAATCGCTTCGATGGTCCCGGACAATTCATGCCCTAAAATTTTCTTTTTCGGTTTAAACAGGCCGAATATCAACCGTGCCGGAAGCCAAAACAAAGGTGGGAAATCCGATGCCCGCAATCTTACATCCCCAGCGGTAACGGTTGCCGCATGTATTTTGATGAGAATTTCATTTTCCTTGGGCTGGGGCTTATCCACCTCTGTCAACTGAAGAACATTGGGCGGGCCATAAGAGGTATAAACTGCTGCTTTCATTGTATTTGGTGTTTGTTATTCACTAAAATACGTATACCGATCAAAATTAAAAAATAAGGATAATCTTTTGTGGTTGTGCAACTTAAGAAGGATTTAGGGTCATGCCCCTTTAGGTATCGGCAAGCTTATTTTCTTCCGTAAGGCAATCAAACCCAAAATAGGACCTATGGCCAAAATAACGTACAAACTATTGGATTCGGTTATCGTCATAATCGCCGTGATGCCCTGGATACTGACAATGGTTATCGCAAAACCGATACAATTAACGATGGTAAGTGCGGTGCCCTTTAGCTCCGCCGGGGCATTTTGGGCCACCAGGGTAGAGAACAATGGGGAATCGGCAATTACGACCATGCCCCAAAATATAAGAAACCCTACAAACAAACTTGGGGACCCACTATCAAAGACCATAGGTGAAACCAAGCAACATGCACCCGATAAGAACAATGCGATAAAAGCCGTGCGTTTGGTGCCGACCATTTCTGACATATACCCTCCCAAGACACAAGCGAGTCCGCCCATACTTATGATCACGAACGATAACAAGGGAATATTGAAATTTGCCGTTGAATGTGACAGACCGTACTTCTGGAGCATAATGGGTACAAAGGCCCAAAAGGCATAAAGCTCCCACATATGACCGAAATAACCAAATGCCACTGCACGGAATTCCTTGTTCTTAAACACGCTGACACAGGCGGAAAGCTCCGTTCGTTGTGCCTCCTTCCGATACGGACCATCGGGCACTACCAGAACCATTAAGAGTCCACCGAACACCGCTAGGGACGAAGTGGCCATGAGCACGGCTTTCCACGGATATGCTCCCGTTAGGTCTTTCAGGAGATGCGGGAATGCCGTACCTACGACCAAGGCGCCCACTAAAAATCCGAGTGACTTGCCAAGGCCTTTTTCATAATGGTCCGCGGCAATTTTCATTCCTACCGGATAGATACCGGCAAGAAAAAAACCTGTAAGAAAACGAAGGATAAGCAAACTGGATAAATCGTTGCCTTCCCAAATAACCCCTAAATTAAAAGCTGCCCCAAGAACAGCACTGACCATAAATACCTTGGAAGGGGAATATCGGTCGGCAATGGCCAAAACTGCAAAAACCAAAGTACCGATGATAAAACCGAACTGTACGGCCGAGGTCAAATGTCCCATGGCATCGCCATCAAGACCAAAACTATGTGCAAGGTCATTGATGACACCGTTACCTGCAAACCAAAGGGAAGTACAACAAAACTGGGAGATCACAATTACGGGAAGTACGTATTTAGGGTGTTTCAATGATGATCGTATTCGGTTTTGAAATGAATTTGGTCGCAACGACCCATTTAAACTTTCACGAAAATATGGGTTTTGAAATTAATGTGAAGGTCCCTGTACCTTATACCCTTTATTTTTATATTTGGTTTCAGACTATTCTGGCCCTTATTCATGAACAACAAAGAAAAACCCTTCCAAAGAACAAAGAAGCCTTGGCCCACAAAAGATGCCATGGAGCAGGTTTATGCCATGAACCTTTGGGGCGGGGAAACCTCCTCTTACTACTCTGGTAACGGTTCCCATGATCCAGAAGCCGTACAACCTTATGTAGCCGCTTTATCATCGTTCTTGTCCGCCTTTGAACAACCGCTTACGGTCTGTGATCTAGGCTGTGGGGATTTTAATGTCGGGAAACAACTGGTGGGTTATGCCGAAAAATATATCGCGGTGGATATTGTTCCCGACCTGATCGCCCATAATAAAGAACGGTTCATGAACAAGAACCTGGAATTCCGTTGTTTGGATATCGCCGTGGATGAACTACCCGATGGGGATTGTGCCATAGTCAGACAGGTACTTCAACATTTGTCGAATGCCGAAGTTGGGGCCGTGGTTCGCAAATTGTACCGTTATAAGTATATTATTCTGACCGAACATATTCCTGAAGGGGATTTTACACCCAATATGGATATAATCTCCGGACAAGGCATCCGAATCAAAAAACAAAGCGGATTGAACCTATTGCACCCTCCGTTCAATCTAAAGATAAAAGAAGAAAAACAATTAGTGTCCGTGCTCTCGAACGACCATAAGGGAAAAATCGTGACCACCCTGTACACGGTATTTTGAACACCGATTATTTTAAGGCTGTTCCAATACCGGATGAACAGAAGCCTAATTATTATAAAAAGTGCAAACCTTGGTAAAAACTCGGGTAAAATCGGCCATGATCTGTTCGTTGTTTCCAGTATTTGAAGGAAAAGGATTTTCATGGGTATACGCCCTGTCAAAATCTACCTCATCAACTTTTATGTCAATATCACGATACGCCCCTTGGAGGGTATTGATCACTTCAAAAGAAGGTACAACCGTATCTTTTTGAAGCGTTATTGCATATATATCCTTTTCATATTTTCGCAAGAGTCCTTCCCTTAAGGTCCTACCCTTTTGATAATTGAGCATGGAAAGCAATACCTCACCTTCTATATGGTCTTCCTGGATATAATGATGTAGTAAATCGTCTTTTTGCAGGAACTTATCAAAATGCTCTACCAAAAATGAATACAAGGCAACATTGGCTTCGCTATCAAGAATGAATTTTGATACCGGGGATAGGCGGTTAAATGTGAAACCGCTACAGAATAAACAAACCTTTGTATTGGAGAAATATCCCTTGTAATTGGTCAATTTGAGAATTTGGGAAAGAAAACCACCGATGGAATATGCGAAAATATCAAACTCAAAATCCTCACGGATATACGGATGCCGTCCTGCTTTGCATTCTTCGATCAGCTGGATCACATCATAGTACGTCTGTAATCCGGACCATATGAATCGCTGTGGCATGGCATGTACCCGCATGCTAATGGCAACGTTCGATAAAGTCGATTGCACTACGTTCGGGTATCTATTTTTCCTTTCCTCGCTCAATTTGAACATGGCCCGCTTACTGCTCCAATATTTAGGGGCCCGCTGCATATGAAAGGCTATTGGGAATAAAACCACACTACTGCCCGTACCTTCACATATGGCTTTGGCCCAAGGCATATATTTTGACCAGTCCTTCTCATTGAAACCGTGGAAAAGGAAAGTCACTTTTTTGGTATTTTCACTACCTAACGGTTGTACGACCTGATATTCGAAATTCCTGTTTTCTTCAACACTGATATCCTTAATATGAACATTGTCCTTAATGGTTCCGACCTCGATATGAAAGGGGTAATTATGTTTTAAACGCACATCGTGTTTTACACAATGGTAATCCGAAGTTCCTGGAAGGATATGATAGGATGATGACGCAAATCGATAGGTTTTTAATTCGGTTTTACTACTCATATTCCCTTTTTAAAAATGCTAAAAATCAATATCGCACCTTATGTTCAAATACGATATAAAGTTAAGGAATGTTTGTTGTTTTGGTCAAATGAACAGCCGATTATTAACAATGTATTGGCAGTGGAATTTTCATTCTATATAGCAATGCCGCAAGCACCTATAAACCCATCTAGATCAATGCCCCCAACAAGTTTGGGAAAAGGCTATGTTTCCCTATCTTCCAACCCCCTTTTCGAGGCTACCATACTGATGATCAATAACTGTATGGCATGGAACAACATAAGAGGTAAAAGGATAATACCAATCGTAGGGATGTTACCAAATATGATTTTAGAGAATACGGTTCCGTGAACCAATGATTTTTTAGTACCGCAAAACTGGGCGGTTATCTGATCCCCGATATTGAATTTCATTTTCTTGGCCAAGAATCCGGTCAGAAAGAACAGGATAGCGAACAACACCAAAACGGAAATAAGGAGCAACAACAAATCGATCAAGGAAACCGAACTGAAGATGTCCCCATCGAACGACCGGGCAAAGCTTTTATAAATGATCAACAAGATCACCGATTTATCGAACAAGGTCAATTGCTTGGTATATTTTTGTGCCAATTGCCCGAAAAAACGTTGTAAAACCACTCCGACGATGACGGGTAAAATTATTTGCACAATGAGTTTTATGTAGATATCGGTAAAATCGAAATCCGTTTGGGCATTATGTACGAATAGCCCCATCCATAAAGGGGTCAGGACAACCCCTATGATTCCGGAGATACTGGCATTGAAAATGGCCGCAGGTATATTGCCCTTTGCGATGGACACCATGACCACTGATGACGATACGGTAGATGGTAATGCAGCCAAGAAAAAAAACGCCAACCAGATGATCTCCTGTTCCTCATTTTGAACTAATGGCCGAAATACCAAGACCAATAATGGGAATATCAAGAATGTAGATGCTTGTACAAGAAGGTGCAGCCTCCAATTTTTTACTCCGGCCTTCAGTTTAGCCGGACTCAATTTAAGTCCGTAAAAAAAGAATATCAATGAAATTCCAATAGCACTTATGGTGTCGATGGGAATCTTACTTTCCTGGGTACCCCACTGTGGGAAAAGATAGGCCAAGCCAATTACCGCGATAACGGATAGTATGAATCCATCAATCTTTATTCTCATAAACCTTCCTGTATTGCTATAAACTGATTTTGTTTGGCCGAAACGAAGTTAGGATAAGTAAATGGACTATAAAACATGACCTTTGATTATTAAAAAGAGTTTTTCACTTTCTTTTCGGTATTTATAATTTGGTTTACCGCTTGCCTATATTTAAAAGGGTTCGAAGCCTTTTTAATGGCCTTGTATGTTTTTTGCGGATTTGATGTAGTTTGTGAAAAATACTCCCAAAATCCCAACATCTTCATTTTTATAGGTGTGGGCCCTGACAGGTACTCATCGTATTGTTGGTAAATGGTATCATGGAATTCCGCAAAAATGTCCCATCGGTCTTTAGGGTATTCCGTGGTATCGTTTTTGATCATACTTGGTAAAAAAGGATCTGCGATCAAACCACGACCGATCATAAAATGATCAATGGTCGTAAAACGTTCCTTTACGGCCTTAAACGCGGCAACACTGGTAATATCGCCATTATAATATAATTTGTGTTTGGTGCTGTCGATACATTTTTCAAAAGCATCCAAATCTACCGGTCCTTTGTAAAGTTGCTTACCGATTCTCGCATGTATGGCAATGTTCTTTAGTGGATATTGATCTAAGATCGGAAAAGTATGCAGGATTTCCTCCGCGTTTTCGTACCCCATCCTCATTTTCATGGAAACCACGATATCCGATTCATTATGGGCCTTATGCAAGATCTCGTTGATTCTTGTGGGATTGCAAATTAAGCCAGAGCCCATACCCGATTTGGTGACCATGGGATAAGGGCAGCCTAAGTTCCAGTTCAGCTCTTTATACCCCAGACTTTGTACGTACTTAACAACGAACATAAACTCATCGGGATCATTCGTCATCACCTGCGGAATCACTTCCAAGGTGGTATTGTTTTCCGGTGAAAGATCGTTCTGGTAGGACTGCTTTATCTTTAGCTTCCCATTTAATCGAATATAGGGTGCATAAAAGGTATCTATACCACCAAAGTAACGATGGAAGGCATTGCGAAACCTGAAATCGGTAAAACCCTGTAAAGGGGATGAAAGCAGTGTTAGGGACATCTTCTTGTTTAGATGTACAAAGATAAGCTAATTGGGTGATGGTTTTTATGTGGGAAATACGATCAAATCAACATCAAAAAACATCCTCTGTGGGTGCCTATATTGACATTAAAAATCCTTTACCCATCCAAACGTTCTCATGGATATTTCCCTAATCATAGGTTATATCCTTGATCTTCACTTTTAGCCAGGTCCATTTGCCACTATTCAATTTCCATGCAGCTTCACACTCCACCGGAATATCGATCCCGTTGCGTTTTTCAATTTTTGTGGCGATTACCGTCCATTCCGTAGGCTCAGAAGCCTTTGCATCCTGATAACGCATGGCAACGAATTTTTTGAAATTTCCTTCCGAATCAAAATAGAATTCACCAGAACCTATGGTTCCCTTATAGTCCATCGTAGCTTTGGCAGAAACCTCACTTAATGTTTCCCATTGTATATATGGACTCATAGCTGCGGAAGGAAACCAAATGATCTCGGCCAAAAACCGCTGTAACGTAGCTTGGTTTACCTTCGGGTCGTTCTCGGCATTCGCAACCGGAAGCAACGAAAGCAGTTTAATCATCATTTCACCCTTACCGTTTTCAAACTTGTCCCTGCCTACAACACTTAGAAACGGATTCATTTTCGTATTGATATCCCAATGGAATGCCGGTGGGTCCACCGTAAAATATTGTTCGGCCGTACCCTTATACCATTCCTCTTGTCCAGGTTTCATTTTCAATTGTAATTCTTGTGTTAAATGCACATGGGATATGGGGCGTTTTCCGATAATCCCACTACTCGTTAACCATTTTTGTATTATCGGTGGCAAATCGGCAATCCCCTTTTGGGTAAGGATCTGTTCTTCTACGGATCGGGAGTTTTGTAAGATAATTGTTCTTTCGTCCTGTATTTTGTTGGTAAATCGGTAACCGGAATACCCAATGAGCACTGCCAGTAGCATAATTATATTGGCCAGTGTTCCAAATTTGGCGTCTGTCCAATAATTGATGATCAATGATTGTGAAAGCAGTACGGCCAACAGACCACTTAACCACCAAAACCGGTTATGTAAAAGCAATAAAACAAGGGTGGCCGAAAAAAGTATAAAGGCGAGCAACCATAAACTCCCGAAATACTTTGAAATAGGTTGTGCGATCGAATTGAATTCGGATAAGCCGTAAGCTTTCAAAAATCCGAATAGATGGACAATCCCGTGTAGTCCCACATATATGACCAAAGCACTTCTCATTTATTTCCTATGGTTTTGTGGCATTTTGAGGTAGACCTACCCCTCTACGGTAATAACCGGTTATCTTCATTTTTTTCATGATACTTTCCCTTTCCCAATCACTACTAAAATACACAAACGAACCCTAAATTAAAGCAAACCAAGCTATTAGAAAAGTGTGGACATCAACAATTATCATCCCAATACTTTTTTTTCAAAAGAAAGAGGATTTTTTTTCATTTTCATATCTGAACGAAAAGCCTTCGTGCCTTCGATCATTGCTGGGTTAGGGCAAAAAGATGGATGATCATTTGTTGGTCTCTGTTTAGGCCATTACAGTACATCCACATTATTTACCTTTTAACCGTTTCGACCCTTTTAAATTTCCTAGTAAATCACTAGGTTTTATCCGTACATCTGCATTTCACTGCTATTTTGCCCCCTTTTACCGAAAAAATATTATCAAAGCCCGTTTACCGTCCAATCTTTGACCCACAACAAACAAACAAAATGTAGTATGAAAACAGTTTTACTTTTTAAAGAGATTTATGCGGACCAATTCAGAAGTATCAAAAATTACGTACTAAGAAATTATTTCAAGATTTTCACATGGTTTACCATGGCCATGTTCGCCATAGTTTTATACGTATTTTTATTCAGGTTATTCACCGATTTCCCGTTTTCCAATTTCTAAGGATGCATAGAAAAAAACGGGATGGAAGAATAATGTTTATTACAGGCGCTTTATTTCTTGGCGCCATACTACTTTTGCTGATTATTATGACTTTTGGGATATAACGAAGGGGACATTTACACTTTTACCGGTCAAATGCCTTGGGCAAATTCATTTATTCAGGTACCAAGTAATCTAAGGGGTTCTTTTTACATCATCCTAGCACAAGTAATATGAAGGTTTCTGCCAGATCTTAAGATTTGGGCAATGGGGTTTTATGCAGTCGGGTTATCCTTGAACATCGGATAACCCGATTGCTTTATTTTGCCAAGATATGTTTTTCAAGGACAAAGCAAACGAACTCCCCTTCAAAGACCTGTACTTTATTTTGGTTTTCGACCCCTACGGAAACGGTTACTTTCTTTCCGTTGGAATTATCGGTAATCTTGGCCACAGCCGTGACCTCATCATGAAGTACTACCGGTTTCAAGAACTTTGAAGTGGCCTTTCCCAAAACTACGGTCGGCTCGTTTACGGCCAACATAGCGGCATAATCGGCCAGACCGAAAACAAAACTACCGTGGGAAAGATGGTAACTATCAACGATCATTTCTTCGGTAATGGTCAGTTTAACCGTAGCGGTATCCGTCCCAATCGATACCACGGAACCGATCAATTTTTCCGATGCCAGTTCGTGTGTTTTCTGTGTAGTACTATCCATATTCTTTGATGCTTATTTTATATGTTTGATGCTGTTATACGTTTATTGATTGCAGCTACTTTTTCGCCCACCAAAGATACGCCCAAGCTTTTGATCTGGGTGCTTTCTAACCGTGTTTTGTTCCTTGGTTTTTAACTATTGGCTTTTGGCTACTGGCTTTTGGCTTTTGGCTTCTGGCTTCTGGCTTCTGGCTTTTGGCTTTTGGTAAGGAAAACCGTTATTTTTTCTTTGGCTATGTTCAGCATCTCTTGGGAAAAATCCAATCCAATGATCCGCTGGGCCTTTTTCAACAACCATACTGTGTTTTTCCCTGTACCACACCCTAATTCCAATACATTAGCGATTCAAAAGTCATGGTTCGGTTGTAACTAACACTTTCACACCTATTCCCTACCCTATTCCCACACTTACAATAAATCGTACGCTAAAAGTATAGTTGCTACGAAGTCACAGACTTCGCAGAGCGGGAGCCGCTAATAGTTTATTTCCTCTTACCCATGGTTTTTGCTCAGAGGGCTTTCGGTTTAATTGCCGACAGGCATCCTTTCCAAATATTCGGTCAGCGCTTGTAAATAATGTTTATTGAATGCACTCCCGGAAAAAGGATTTTGACTGGTTACCAAATTCCTGTCTTTTATGGCAAAGTTCGACTTTGGTAATCCACGTCTATATTTTAACCCCATTTTCCTTAGTCCTTTCGCTATTTTCCTGTTTTCCGGTTTTCCCTTCATAATAAATCGCTCAATAACGAATTCTTCAATTGGTGATACCGAGTTGACCTTGAATCCGATATACGGGTTCTCTGCCTTTGGAATGGTTAAAATAAGACTTGGTGCATGGCAAATAAGTCCTGTAGGTTTGTGCGCTTTGGCAAAGTATTTCAACAAAACAGGAATATGTTTGTCCTTGGCCAGATCTACCATTAGACCTTGACCTCCCGGAATAACCAGTCCCAAGTACTCCGTTTTCGTCTTAATGGCTTCTTCAAGGGTTATGGGACTGTTGAAAGAACTATCCGATTGAGTGAATTTTAAAGCCTTATTTTTAATCTCCAGGTTGTTTTTCCAGTAGGTATCGTTTGTACTTTCCTCATCTATCGTGGCAACCATCCCATTTGGTGTAGCAAAATCCACCGTATACCCAGCTTCGGTCACCGATTTATAGGCAAGGTAAAACTCGTTTAGGAAAACGCCCGTTTGTCGCAGTTTTTGCCCATTGTTTAAAGGTATGGTATCTTCTGCACTCATTACGAACAGTATTTTGTTGCTTTGTGCCGAAAGGGAAAGATTTGTAAGCATGATTACGGTAATTATAAATTTCAATTTGTCCATTTTATATTCTATTTGGCGGCAATAAGCTCAATTTCTATTAGACAGTCTTTTGCTGTAGCCAATATGGAAACCGGGACAATAGTGCTTGCAGGAAAATTTTCCGTTTCCCATTCCTTGGAAGCCACTTCAATTAAAATGTTCTTTTTTTCCAATGTAAAATCCGCTATATAGACGGTTTGTTTTACTACATCAATTATAGTAATACCTGCCGCTTCCATGGCTGTTTTAACATTGGAAACCGTTTTACGAACCTGCTCCCCAAAATCCTGGGATACCAATTGGCCCTTATCATCGGAAGCCCATTGACCCGAAAAAAAGTAAAGGTCCTTACCTTTTGGGATTTTGACTATATGGGAAAACCCATTTTTTAAGGGATTGAACAAACCTGTCGGATTTATGAACGTATTTTCTTTATTCTGCATTTCCTTGTTTTTTAGTGTTAGAACTACACAACAAAGTAAACGCACCTTAAGCACGTACACATTTACATATGTAAAGGAAATTAGCTCTTACTGTTTTGGCGCCTTATTCGGCTTAATTGGGTTGGGGTGATGCCCAAATATGAAGCTATATGGTATTGACTGATCAGGTTTTCCAGATTCGGGTGTTCTTTCTTGAAGATTTCGTAGCGCTCCGTTGCTTCGAGCGTTACAAGTTCTATTTCGCGTTTCTCCTTTATCGAAAATTTGTATTCTGCCATAACCCGGGCAAGACTTTCAAATTTTGGATACGCTTTATATAGTGAAGTGAGTTGTCTAAAATCTGCAACCAACAGCGTACAGTCCGTTAGACATTGAATATTGATTAAATTTTTCTGCTTTGTGGTGATAGAGGAATACGCCGCTACAAAGTTTGAAGGGGTAAAGAAAGTCTTATTATATTCATTGCCCGTTTTATTACGGAAAAAAGCCCGTAACACGCCGCTTGAAACAAAAGCCAATTTTGATGAAAACTCCCCTTCTTGGGCAAAATAGTCCTTCTTTTTGAGTTGAATTTCAGAAAATAATGACAAAAGAACTTGCATCTCACTTTCTGTAAAAGGGACCAATGATTCTAAAAATAGTTTAAATTCCTTCATTTGTTGTACAAGAACTTAAATGTAGCGTTTTAAGCCTTATTTGTTTTACGTGTTATTGGTAAACGATCATTTCCTTATCCTCGCCTTCAATATTCGTTTTAAATCATTTATAGATTTTTCCTTTTCGTTATGGAACCCGAACCTCACTAATCCAATCCCGAATGCCATCATAATCAAAAGAGCGATTATTACTATTGGATTAGCTTCTTGGACTGAAACGCCCACAATTGTAGCGAGAAACCCCAGAAAAACAAATCCAAACCAAAAGATCATGAAAACAATCACAAATGCGTTAATTTTTAAATTCGCGTTTAATTTAGTTCCATTTAGGTCCGATCGAATGCTTCCTTTAATTTGATGAAGAAATGAATTCCTCCCTTTTATTATCCGCTGTATTTCAAACCTGTCCTGTTCGAACTTCCCTTCAAAAAGTTTGGTTTCTTTTGGTTTATCGAATGAAAAAGCAATACCTCTTTTAGGTCTAATGTTTTAGTTCAATATTGTTCTGACTTCCTGTTTGGAAAGTTCCGTTCTCAATTCAATTTTTTCTGATGGAATAATTTTCATTCAATGTTTGCCTATCGGGTAATTCATGCTTGGTTGCGTTTGTTTCTTAATCTATATTTTAAACTTAAATAGAATTGTAATTAGTGTACCCCCAGCTTTAGATTATAGTTCAAAGCGTGATCATTTCCATTTCCAAGTGCGGTCATAGTTTTCAACCTCGAAAATATTGATTCCCAATACTTTGGATTTTAGCAATTCAGTGGCCAAATCATGCCTAATAAGGATGATACTTTCTAAAAATCGATTTTCGTTTTCTTTATTCGGAAACTGTCCCAAAAAAAATAACGATGGACTATCCGGTATTTTACTTTCATCAATTTTCAGGGGTGAGATTTTAGAAATATTATAAAGCTTACTCCAATCATCATACGCTTTATGATAGATGGAGTTCTCGTAATCTAAACAATCAACCCCGATCAGTGGATTGAACAAATAGTAATCTTCATCATAAGCGTCACCATTGACTTTTACCCGTGCATCAAAGTATTCCCCACTTACTTTATATTTTTCAAAAATGGTTTTAACGCTTTGGGAAATAAACAGCTTGCCTCCTACCATTAAAACCGGGGTTTCTTTAATGTTTAAATCCTGTTTATTTTTTTGCCCCTGGATATAGAGTATATCATCAAAATGATAATTTGTCGTTTTACCCTTAAGAATCAGGGCATCAAAAACAGATTGACGCGTTTTATCATCTGCGAATTCGTATAAGGCTGGGGAATCGGCCAATATCTTATAATTCATATAAAAAGGACTGGTTTATAGGCGGATTGCCTTGTTTGCTTTATGTATTATCGGTAACAGTTTAAAAGTACTCATTCTTAAAAACTTCCCGAAGCTTCGCGACAAATTATTTAGCAGTACAGACAAATTATAGGCTACCGCTTTTTATTGTTTCTTATGCTATAAAAATGGCCACTAGTCACAGACTGGCAGTAGCAGAGGACCATCAAGAATTACATATCTATTCATATTTTATACTCGCATATGCTACCCAATGTTTTTGAGTTGCAATGGCCGTAGTTCCCATACCTAGATCTTCTACTAATGGCGAAAAAGTAGTTTTTGTATTTGACCGTATCAATAAAAAAGAGCTGGACTCATATTATTTTTTGGATTATTGACATGGATGAAGGGGGCATTTTTTGGCTTTGTAGCCCAGTTCTTTGTTGTGCTACCTATTTTTTATTCAAAATATTCTATTTGCCTTTCGTAAACCATATTCAATTCTCCATCGGCACTTCTTATTTTTGTGATCCAATTGCCATAATGGTCATACACATATTCAAATGAGGTTTGGCGACTAACTTTACCGTGATTATCGAACAAACTTTCAATGATCAAATTATTCCAGGTATCATATTCGCAAACTTTTTTTACAGAATCGCCGTCAGGGTAGTATTTGATAACCGTATTCTCATTTCCATTCTTATCATACAAGTACATTCTCCTATCTTTTAAACTACCATCCGGTGTATATCTTAATTCCTCTATTTTTTTATTATCGGAATTGTATTTGTATACATATCTCCAACCCTTTTCGCTTTCAGGACTTTTTAATTGTATCTCAATAATATTTCCATTTTCATCGTTTTTATTGGATTGTATTTCGGTCAGATTGTTTTCCGCATCGTAGGTTTTAACTTCGATCAGATTTTCGTTGGAATCACACTTGTATATCCAATAGCTTATGATTTCGCCCGATGCGTTTTTCTCCATACCTTTTTGCGCATCTCCTTTTTCATTCCTTTCGTAGGTTGTTTTTTCGTAAATAGAACCATCGGTTTTGTACTGAACATATTCTATTGGTTCTTCATTTTTATCATAAATAATGTACGCTGTAAGTTTAGATCCGAAAAGATCATCTCTATTTTTCAGTATTCCATTCTCAACACTATATATGACTTCTTTGACCATTTTCATTTTTGGTTTAAGACTGTCTTTGGTCGATTGGGCTGCAAGGTTAGTTCCTGAAAAAGAAATCAGAATTCCGAGTAATACTATGTATTTCATAGGTTTATCCATATGTTGCACAACGGTTTGGTCGCCACGAAGTCACCGACTTCGCAGAGCGAGTTATTTTTTTATTTCATTTTTTAAGTTCAATAATTTCAAATCTTTGTGGTAGTTCTCAATTCTTGAGTGTGCATTTCCGTCAATCAACAAAATGACAATCAACATTGAAATGCTTGTAATACTAATTGCTCTCCAGGTAGGTGTATTAATACATAGAATTAATAATGCAGCTATGATAATTAATATTGGAACTAATTTAAATACAACTGTAAATTGCTTTATAGTGCTTTCAGAGCGTTCAATTTCGGACTTATAAAAGGCAGTTTCATCGGTATTAAAATCCTTTTCAAATTGTTTGACTCTTTGAATATTGGCATAGTTGGTACCGATGCCAATTATCAATAGTAATATACCTACTATTAAAGTTGGAATAATATAAGCTTTTGCCAAATTTGTTTTTCCTAATTGCCGAAATCCAACACTTGCGATTAAAAAACCAATCGCAAAGAAAATAAAGAAGCGTGTTGAGAATACTTCGGCTTTTGCCCATGCGATTGCTAGTTTTAATACGTCTATAGTTTCATTAAACTCCATTTTACGTCAAGTTTTTTTAATACTTCAATTAATTTTTTCCAGTTTGTTGCCATCGGTTTAGTTGCTACGAAGTCACAGACTTCGCAGAGCGGGCGTATTCCCCACCTACTTTATATTTTTCAAAGATGGTTTTAACGCTTTGGGAAATAAACAGCTTGCCCCCTACCGTTAAAACCGGGGTTTCTTTAATGTTTAAATCTTGTTTATTTTTTTGCCCCTGGATATAGAGTATATCATCAAAATGATAATTTGTCGTTTTACCCTTAAGAATCAGGGCATCAAAAACTGATTGACGCGTTTTATCATCTGCGAATTCGTATAAGGCTGGGGAATCGGCCAAAATCTTATAATTCATATAAAAAGGACTGGTTTATAAGGGGATTGCCTTGTTTGCTTTATGTATTATCGGTAACAGTTTAAATTTACTCATTCTTAAAAACTTCCCGAAGCTTCGCGACAAATTATTTAGCAGTACATACAAATTATAGGCTACCGCTTTTTATTGTTTCTTATCCTATATGTTAAACTTAAAAAATGGCTACTAGTCACAGACTGGCAGTAGCAGAGGACCATGAAGAATTACATATCTATTCATATTTTATACTCGCATATGCTACCCAATGTTTTTGAGTTGCAATGGCCGTAGTTCCCATACCTAGATCTTCCACTTTTATAAGATCATGATCTATACTTGTTTCGTAATCTAAAAAAGTTCCTGTTAACGGTTTATTATGTAATGCCAGATTTAATTTATTTGCTAAACCCAATCCAAAAGGCACGGAATAACGACCACACCATACCCATTTATATTCTTTATAATCATTGGTTTGCACTGTATATTCCGTAAAGTTTTTTACTTTTTCATTACTGATTTCGTTTACCAAACACTTCTCAATAATCTCCTTATCCAAAGCTCTTGCTTTTTTAGTGCCTTCATCATCAACCCCAAAAGGTGCTAAATCCCCACTCCACGCTTCATTACCATAATGCACCGCATCGTTGGAAATTACAACTGCGACATCTTTTCCGTATTCAAGATTCTTTTCTTTTAACATTTTTGATATAACACTAGAGAGATCATTACTTATACGATCGATCGTTTCATAATTTATATAAGGCACAAGGATCGGGATAATTTCCAGGTTTTTGTTTTTTCGATGTAAAAAGGGCACAATGGCTTCTAAAGAATGTTCCAACGCTTGCATATCGTTATGAACCAGGTATGAAGATTTTGGAAGTCGCTCGATAATTTCAGCGTTTAGATCGGATACTTTTACATCTCCATAGGGCGATTCCCAATGGGTAAAATCCCCGAAAATGATTTTGTCCTGGAGACTAAAGTTTCTAGCGCGATGCGCTACACCCACTAAAATAATCGTGTTGGCATTAATTCCCCTTAGCGATTCGTAATACAAACGTCCCGCGTATTTGTAGTCGTCATGTGGACATATGGCCGCTTTCCATTGCAAATTATTTTTAGCATCCTTAATACCTAAACGGTTATAAATGGTATCTAACTGCCAATTATATTTTGTAAAACCAATCGTATCATGCACCTGCCTAACCTTTTTTTCCGGGGTTTGGTCCTGTACGTTGTTTTTTACCGTTGTTCCGTTTTTACAACTGAAACAACAAAGACAGATCATAAGAATTAGTCGCATATACTATTTTATTTTAAACAATGTACACTAAAAAAAAAAAGCTTTTGCAGCGGTCAAGACCTCTGTTTCAACAGTGGGCGAATTAGCTAATTTTCGGCAGTATTGTTGCCAAAGCCATTAATAAAGTACTTTATTCCCTATTTACTACAGGTTTTGCTGGTATTAATTATTTTCAGAATGTTGGTTTCACGTCCTTAATTCTATCATTATAAATTTCTCCATGAAATGAATATTTTTCAATAATTCTAAAGTCAAAATTTTGCATAATCTCAAATTCTTTGACTAAAAATAAAAAATTTGGATAGCCTAATCCAAGATGAAGGGAATTGTAAAGAATGAGATAAAGCTCATCTGATGACAATTGAGCTCTAACAAGAGAAGCATAAAATTGCTTCTTTGACTTTTCAATTAATTCGGTTTTATGAATAAACTTAAAAATGTGATAAACATTTCTGAAATAATGACTTAGAATTTGCTTGTAATCTTCAAAATAAAATTCTCTGTAAGCCTTGTTCATTCTCTCTTCTGCAACTTTTTTTGTTATAGGAGGATCATCAGTATAAGTTTCTGCCCCAGTTGAGTTTTTCCCTATAATACCATTTGAATATTTCATTTTTATTTCTAAGTCCTCAAATGCTTTGGATAAGACCTCTCTTTTTTCCATAGAAACGTTCCTCACCATAGACACCTTTGAAAAATTAAGTTTATCTACAAGTTCGTGGTGCAAACTTAAAAGTTGAAAAAAAGTGTTTTCAAATCTTTGGATTTTTAGTGTTTCACTTTGTTCTTCAAATACCTTTCTTGTTTCTGATAGCTCAGTTCGTTGTAATTCAAATTCCTTAATTTGTTGATTTAAAGCTGAAACTTGCGCATTCAAAGTCTCTCTGTTAATCTCAATATCTTTTCGCTGTTCGGTTAAGGCAACATAAAAGAGTATAACCCCTGCTAAAGACCACAATGAGCCTACGATCCCACCAATAAAATCACCAAATTGCGCAACTTTTTCAGAATTAACTTTTGAATCGAATATTATGCTTTCTTTATAAAAAAATATAGCAATTCCCACTATGAATAGGGCTAACCCAATCCATAGTAAAATTTTGCTGTTTCTTTCTGTTAATGTTTTTTTCAAAATTAATGACGGCGGTTATAGTTATGGGCAAGAAGCGAGAGTAAACACTCAAATTTGTCGGTTTAACCTTTTCTTTCCAGGCTTCTAAAATTACATTTTTTCTCAAAACCAAGCTATTTGCTATTATCGACGTTAGGCAATAGATTTAACAAAGATTAAATATAATGCAATTGGTATTAAAATGAATATTAGATAACGTCCTAAAGTGTCGAATTGATAACGTAGAAACACCCATAATTGGAACAAAGAAGAGTATTTTATCTTAGGGTATTCTGTAATATTGTTTTTCTGAAAAACTTTATAATCAAGCGTTGAATGGTTAATATCATATTTTCTTAATACCGAATTGTACTCTGTCGAAATTTCCTCTATATCTTCTGCTCTGACATTTTCCGATTTAATTTTCATAAGACATAATTTATCATATATAATGGTTATTTCTCTTCCGCAATCATGAAACCTATGAGAAAGATGTTTGTAACCCATATTGTTTAATATTATTGAAATGACAATAACCATAATTGAAAGAGTAATAGTTGATAAGGTTATATTTATGTCTGAAAGGATTCTGGGCCTATTGGGAACGAATATTAACAGGTTAATGCAAATAATATAAACTGACACTAAACTTATGGTTATTGTTGACCATTTTTCATGTTTTTCATACCTTTTCGCAGCTATAAATCTACTTCCTTTAGTTTCCCACAATTTTTTATGCCATCGTTTTAATTCGTTTTCCATAATTGAATGATAAGGGGCTACTTAAAAGAACAGTAGGACAATTTTTCCTTTCGGAAATCTAAACACATTTCTATGATAATTGTACAAATACTTGAATCTATCAAGTCCCACAATGTGGAAGTAGCCCCGTTTTTTTTTAATATTTATAACCTAAATCTTTTTCCAGTTTATTTATTGTTTTTTTCATGAATTTTTCAAAGTAATCCTCAATTTCCTCATTGGTATACGGTATTTCAGACCCTATTTGACCTCTAAAAACCAAGAATTCTCTTTTTTTCCTAATTGTATTTATCTCATCATAATTTGCAAGATAATTCTTATTACTATCAAATCTTATCACATGATAACTTCTAACTAATTTCTTTAATTCTTTTGGTGGCTTATTTTCAAAAGCTTTTAAATCTTCAAAAAAACTGGCAATAATTTTATCCAGTTTGAATAATAAAGATTTGTCATTAATCTCAGCAAAGTAAAATAACCATCCATACTTTTTATTTTTTGATATAATGCCTGTAATCATCTCATTAAGTTCTTCTAAAAAAACTTTTTTAAAACGATCTTTATCATCCTTAAGCCATCTGGGTCTATCATATTTATTTGATAGACCATTTTTAAACCATGTGAATTTTCCCGCAATCCTTCTTATAAAAAGCTGAACGTTCTTTTCTGCAATTGAAACATTCTTCTCTGATATAAAATAGCTAAGAAAAATAAAACCATCTGAAACTTTACCAAATTCGGTTTTCGGTTTATTTAGGTCCAAGTTTATCTTTTTAATCTCTTTTTCTACATTTTGAAATCTGTATTTTGATATAAGATCATCATTTAATATTAGAATATCATCTACGTATCTTGAATAGAAATATTTTCTCCTATTTAAAGTTTTATCTAGTTCCTCCATGTATATTTGAGCTAGAACATTAGAAATAGAAAGACCTTGTGGTACTCCTTTTTTTGTTTCGTACAGATGATATTTTGATTTACTAGTGTTTTGAGGTACTGTTGGTGTTTCAATTGCATTTTGGATTAATCTCAAAACACAAATATCCACCCCTTTATCCTTCAATTTTTGAAGGAGTGATTTTCTATTTATTGTATCGTAATACTTAGTTATATCAAGTTTAAGGAAGTATTTTGACTTCTTATTTATAGAAAGGTATTTTTTTATGTCACGTATAAAGGAATTTGGCAATTTTTTATTTATACTGTCAGGAAATAAGTCATGCAAATATTCCTTGATAGCAAATAATACAATTCTATCTCTTACCGTTGGAATTGAAATAATTCTTGGATGTTTATTTCTTCCTTTTAGCTTTAAAACTTCAACATAAGGGCTGAAGGTATAAGTTGCATCGTAAATTTTTCTTTCAGTAGCATTTAATAATTCATCTTTACGATTCCGAAAACCAATCGCATTTAATTTATCTATACCTTTTGTCTTTGTTTCATCAAAATTTTCTTTGAAAATTACTTCAAGATTTTCTTTTTTAAATATCTCCGTTTTACTCATATTTTGATTTAAAACCTTGTACGTAAATTTCTTATATAAAATATAAAACCCATCATTCACACCCCTCATAAGGAGCAAACCGATGACTATCGCAACCTACTACAATTTTCGGTTTTGGCTTTACAGAAAACCGTAATGGCATTCGCTTTTTTTTCTTTAGGGCTAAAACGCCCTAAAAAACAATGGTTCAAAAACCATTTTACGGTTGTACCTACCACTTACACACCTTTTCCCTTGCCCTATTCCTTCACGTGCGTAAAATCGTACTCTAAAGTATGGCAAATTCAAGCCTTGTAAAAACGTACTTATCAACAGTTATCAACCTAGTTCGGTTTCCATACATAAGCAAATGTTATATTTTGTTTAATGTTTATTATTATTTATTAAACATTATATATCTTTATGACTCAAACAGGATACCTCAAGGGGTATCACACCAAAACAAAACAATGTTCGGACTATTCAATAAAAAGACAGAAAAAGAAAAACTGCAAGCGCAATACGGTAAGCTTTTGAAAGAGGCCCATAGCCTTTCTACCACCAACCGTAAAATGAGCGATGCCAAAGTATTTGAAGCGGAACAGGTGATGCAACGAATAGAGCAATTACCCTAACCTTTAACCCCATGTGCCATGACCACGCATAATAAAGAATTTTCACCAAGGGAACTCGACCGCATTATAGAAATGGCCTGGGAAGATCGTACGCCTTTCGAAGCTATCCACTATCAATTTGGGCTACCGGAGAAAGAGGTGATCGTTCTGATGCGGGGCCAGCTGAAAACAACGAGTTTTAAAAGATGGAGAAAACGCGTGAACAGTGGCGTAAGCCAAAAACACCTAAAAAAGAGGCATCCCGACATCAATAGATTCAAATGTTCCCGACAAAGGGCCATTACAGGCAACAAAATAAGCAAACGATAAACCCGTGTTGTTCAAAGAAGAAATACCACTTTTCCCTACCTCGTACAGCGAGGTATTGCAACGGCTACAAAAAATAGACCCCGTAGCCTATGGGGTGACCCGTAATTTCATCGATGGGAAGGTCACTTATTTATCGCCCTATATTTCCCGAGGGGTCATTTCCACAAAACAAGTACTTGCCGCAGTTTTAAAACGGGGGTACGCTCCTGAAAAAATAGAAAAGTTCATCCAGGAACTGGCATGGCGCGATTATTGGCAACAAATTTGGATCGCCAAGGGCAATGCCATTGATTTGGACCTAAAGCAAGCCCAGCATCCGGTTACGAATACGGGTCTTTCCACCGCCATCATCACCGCACGTACGGGAATCGAAGCCATAGATACGGCCATTACGGATTTTTACAGAACGGGATATTTGCACAACCATGTTCGTATGTACATTGCTTCCTTGGCCTGTAATATTGCCAAGAGCCATTGGAAATCGCCCGCCCATTGGATGTACTATCACTTATTGGATGCCGATTGGGCCAGTAATGCGTTGAGCTGGCAATGGGTCGCAGGGGCCAATAGCAACAAAAAATACGTGGCCAACCAAGAGAACGTAAACAAGTATTGCCATACCGATCAACAGGGCACTTTTTTAGATGTGGGTTATGACACGCTTAAGGATATGTCCGTGCCCGAGGTGCTTCTCCCAACCACGACCCTAGAACTCACAACGCCCCTACCCAGGCATTCGGCTTTGGAAATCGATACGACCCAACCCACATGCCTCTATAATTTTTACAATCTTGATCCCCTTTGGATGAACGATAGAACGGCCAACCGAATCCTATTATTGGAGCCCTCACATTTTAACCGGCTTCCGATTTCCCAAAAAAGTATGGATTTTATGCTCGCCCTGACGGAAATCATTCCCGGAATGCAAATATTTATCGGGGAGTTCCACGAGTTGGTGCATATCAATGCCCTGACGGATGTGCATTACAAGGAACATCCACTCAATGTACATTACCAAGGCACGGAAGAACCGCGGGAATTCATGTTTTCGGTAAAAGGGTATTATCCTTCATTCTTTTCCTACTGGAAGAAATGCAAGAAAGAACTAAAGTTAATGTAAACGAAAATAACCTCTCGACTGCGCTCGAGGGGACAGCGATAACGAATAAATAGTTGTGTTGAACAACCTATTGTCAGGTCGAGCGCAGTCGAGACCTAATTGAAAAAACGCTAAACAAAAAAGACCTCTCGACTGCGCTCGAGGGGACAGCGATAACGAATAAATAGTCGTAATGAAAAATCATCTGTCTGGTCGAGCGCAGTCGAGACCTAATGAAAGAAACACTAATCAACCAACCTCTCGACTCCGCTCGAGGAGACAACAATAAATAAATAGTCGTAATGAAAAAACAAATGTCAGGTCGAGCGCAGTCGAGACCTAATTGAAATAACGCTAATCAACCAACCTCTCGACTGCGCTCGAGGAGACAACAATAAATAAATAGTCGTAATGAAAAAACAAATGTCAGGTCGAGCGCAGTCGAGACCTAATTGAAATAACGCTAATCAACCAACCTCTCGACTGCGCTCGAGGGGACAACAACAACAACAACAACAACAACAACAACAACAACAAATAAATAGTCGTAATGAAAAAACAAATGTCAGGTCGAGCGCAGTCGAGACCTAATTGAAAAAACACTAATCAACCAACCTCTCGACGCCGCACGAGGGGCAACAATAATGAATAAATAGTTGTGATGAAAAAACAGCACCTTCCACAAAAAACTTGTCCGGTTTGCCTTCGCCCTTTTTCATGGCGCAAAAAATGGGAAAAGCATTGGGAAGAAGTAAAATATTGTAGTGAACGTTGTAGAAGAAACAAATGAAAAGCATACACCTGATCTTTCCGCACCAACTCTTTAAAGACTCCCCTCTTTTTCAAAAGAAGGGCCCCGTTTATTTGGTAGAAGAATACCTTTTCTTTCGGCAATATCCGTTTCATAAACAAAAGATAGCGCTGCATAGGGCCAGTATGAAAAAGTATGAAACTTACCTAAAGTCCTTGGATATTGAGGTTCATTATATCCCATCGACCGAAGAACGTTCGGACATTCGCCTACTTTTGCCCCAACTGGGTAATCAGGGCATCACCCATATCACATATATAGACCCCAATGATAATTGGTTGGAAAAACGCATAACCCAAGGCTGCCAAAATGCGGAAATAAGCCTTGAGGTGCTAC
The DNA here is from genome assembly GCF_009674825.1 of Maribacter luteus. Lineage (GTDB taxonomy): Bacteria > Bacteroidota > Bacteroidia > Flavobacteriales > Flavobacteriaceae > Maribacter_A > Maribacter_A luteus. Next base: position 101,767 of record NZ_WKJH01000008.1, on the reverse strand, counting down.
AATCGCCCTTATTCCTAAACACCAAGGAAGACCTAAAGGCTTATTTTAAGGATGGAAGGAAGAAATACCACCAAACCAGCTTCTATACCGAAGAACGGAAAAAACGGAATATATTGATCGATCCCGATGGTTCACCTACGGGCGGAAAATGGACTTTTGATACGGAGAACCGAAAGAAATACCCAAAGAAAAAAACTCCCCCGGCCATACAATTTCCTGATATTGATGATTACCAGATTGAAGCGAATGCCTATGTAAACGAAAATTTCCAAGATCATTTGGGCCAACTGACCGAACATGCCCTCTACCCTACCGATTTTGAAACGACCAAGGCTTGGCTGCACCAATTTTTTGAACAACGCTTTATGGAATTCGGAACCTACGAAGATGCGATCGTGGCCGAAAATTCGATACTTCACCATAGTGTATTGACCCCCATGTTGAATATTGGACTGGTTACCCCACAGGAAATCATCGATGCCTGTCTAGCTTATTCCAAAGAGAACACTATTCCCATTAACTCAACGGAAGGTTTTATACGACAACTGATCGGTTGGCGAGAGTTTATGGCCGGTATGTACCGGTTTCATGGTTCACAAGAACGAAAACGGAATTATTGGGGGTTCACGAAGAAGATTCCATCTTCATTTTATGACGGAACCACGGGCATTCCCCCAATTGACCAAACCATAAAGAAAGTATTGCGGACCGGGTATTGCCATCATATAGAAAGACTCATGGTCTTGGGTAATTTTATGATGCTTTGTGAATTTGACCCCGATGACGTCTATCGCTGGTTCATGGAGCTGTTCATAGATTCCTATGATTGGGTCATGGTGCCCAACATCTATGGTATGAGCCAATTTGCCGACGGAGGGTTGTTCGCCACCAAGCCATACATCAGCGGTAGTAATTACCTGATGAAAATGGGAAATTACCCCAAAGGGGAATGGCAGGGCGTTTGGGACGGACTCTTTTGGCGATTTATGCATGTACACCGTGATTTCTTTACCCAAAATCCACGATTGGGGATGTTGGTTTCCATGTTCGACAAAATGCCCGAAGAAAAACGAAAATCACATCTGGAACAGGCCGACACCTATTTGAAGAAACTATCGTAATAAATCTACAAGTATCGGGTGATCTTGGAACTCATGGGCTTGGTCAATGAAAAAAAGTAATCGATAAGCTGGCCTTTTTCATCAATCAGGTATTTTTGGAAATTCCATTTTACGCTCGAGCTTTTCTTTCCGTTCAGGTCTTTAGAGGTAAGCCATTTGTATAACGGATGTTGATCACTGCCTTTTACGTTCACTTTTTCGGTCAATAGGAAAGTAACCCCAAAATTACGTTCGCAGAACGTTTGTATTTCCTGTGCATTCCCCGGTTCTTGATTTCCGAACTGATTGCAGGGCACACCGATGACCACCAGCGAATCGGGAAAGGTATCGCTCAATTTCTGTAGCTCTTTGTACTGCTTGGTAAAACCACATTCGGAAGCAACGTTCACAATCAATATCTTTTTACCCTTAAATTTCGACAGCGAGATAGGTTCCCCGTTTAAACTATGGATCGGAATATCATATAGATTCTTCATTGTGTTTTTTCCTTTATGGGTTGGACCTGTTTTAGCTTCGTTCACTGTTTTCATAAGCCTTATTCATTCAAATAATTCTGTAATTCGGCGATCTTGTCCGACTTCATGAACACGCCACCATAGTACGAGGTGACCGTAGCAGAAGTATCATCTTTGATACCCCGTGAAGATACACATAAATGCTTGGCATCAATGATTACGGCAACATCTTCGGTCTGTAGGATCGCTTTTAAATCCATCGCGATCTGATTGGTCAATCGTTCCTGTACCTGTGGGCGTTTGGCATAGTATTGCACGATCCTATTGAGTTTGGAAAGTCCTATCACCTTACCCGACGAAATATAAGCGACATGTGCCTTTCCTATGATCGGCACAAAATGGTGCTCACAATTGGAATAGAAGGTGATGTTCTTTTCCACCAGCATCTGATTGTATCTGTATTTATTATCGAATAGGGCCACTTTGGGTTTATTGGCGGGATTGAGTCCCGAAAATATCTCTTCGATATACATTTTGGCCACCCGTTTGGGGGTACCTTTTAAAGAGTCGTCGGTAAGGTCCAATCCCATAACATCCATGATCTGCGCAAAAAGATGTTCTATTTTTTCTTTTTTCTCCTCATCTGAAATTTCAAAGGCATCGGTTTTCATTGGGGTTTCCAACCCCGTATAAATATGGTCGTCACCTATTTCCTCATCACTAAAACCATTAAGTCCGTTTTCTTTAATAAGGGTATTCAACATAGTTTCTTGGTGTTTCATAAAGTTTTATTTTCAGTTCCAGATCAGTGTTTAACTCCGGTTTGATCAGCTTATAAATAACCTGGGCTATATTTTCTGCCGTTGGGTTCAGGGTCTTGAACTCTTCGGTATCCAAATTCAGGTTCTTATGGTCAAAACGGTCGAGCACCTTGATCTTAATGATGTTGGACAGTACTTTGGTATCTATGACATAACCCGTGCCAGGATCAACAGCCCCAATGACCTTTACCTCCAAATCATAATTATGTCCGTGATAATTGGGATTGTTGCATTTACCAAAAACTTCCTTGTTCTTGGTATCGCTCCAATGCATATTATGCAACCGATGGGCCGCATTAAAATGTTCGCAACGTACTACCGCTGTTTTATCCATATATCTTTATTCTGTTCTATTCACTAACCGAGGTAAAGATATTTTATAATTTGTTTAACTATTAATATATTTTGTTAAACATTATTTAAAACTACTATCTTTGTCCCTAGTAATTTGATTTTCAAATGACCCTATGGAAAAGAAAAACCACAATATTCATATTATCGGCGCAGGTATCAGTGGGCTCATTGCGGCCAAAGTTTTGGAGGAGCACGGGTTTTCTCCGACAATTTTGGAAGCTTCGGCAGCTGCTGGTGGAAGGGTCAAATCAGAAACCTTTGCCGGTTACACCCTCGACCATGGCTTCCAAGTGCTATTAACGGCCTACCCCGCTGTTCAAAAACACCTTGACCTCAAGGCGTTGGACTTGCAAAAGTTTATGCCGGGAGCTGCTATTTTCAACAATGGTAAACAATATATTATTGGTGATCCTTTTAGGGACATCCGTTTTCTTTTCCCTACCGTTTTCTCGGGTATCGGGGATTTTTCGGATAAACTGAAAGTTCTCCAACTAAATAGAATTTTAAAGCAAAAATCAGTACTCGAAATATTCGGGGAGCAAGAAGAAACGACCCTGTCTTTTTTAACGGGTTTTGGGTTTTCCGCCCAAATGATCGAACAATTTTTCAGACCCTTTTTCAGTGGTATATTTCTGGAACCGGATCTAAGAACATCGAGCAGAATGTTCCAATTCGTTTATAAAATGTTCGGTGAGGGGCATGCTGCCTTACCCAAATCGGGAATAGCGGCCATTCCCCAACAGCTTGTACAACAACTGGAACACTCTAGCATTAAATACAATTGCCCCGTGGCCAGCGTTAAGAACAAAGAAATAGTGTTGGACAATGGTGAAGTACTGCAAACCGATTATACGATCGTAGCAACGGAGGCCAGCGCCTTGGTCCCGAATTTAAAAAACCAAACTATTTCTTGGCATTCCTGCGAAACCCTATATTTTGAAACCGAAACCAAGGTAATCTCCCAACCTTTGATCGGACTCATAGCCGATAAATCGGCCCTGATCAACAACATTTTTTACCATACCAGTCTTCATACCTCTGGGAATACCGAAAATGAACTTTTATCGGTAACGGTGGTCAAAGATCACCGTTTATCAGCAGAGGCCCTAATTACCCAAGTCCAGGAAGAACTGAAACGCTATTGTAATATTGACATTGCCATATTCCTGAAAAAATTCACTATCCCAAAAGCATTGCCAGACCTCATTGGCTTAAACTATGGTTTATCACCCTCTGAAACCCAATTGACCTCCGAAATTTTCTTGGCAGGTGACACCTTGTTGAACGGTTCCCTGAACGCGGCAATGATTTCCGGGGAAGCTGCGGCCAAAGGCCTTATGGACGTGATCAACGGGGTTACCTATTATTAAGACGCTGCGGTTTTCCGTTCTTCTTGTATTTTCGGCCGTACCACAATAGTATGTCTTGAAGGATTGCAGAATACATATTGGGGGATTTCTGTGTTATTAGGATTTATTCTACTAAGTTTTAAATCTGAAGTACACCAATAAAACCGAGCAAAAATCCCCCGAAACATAATTTTAAAAGATCGATCTCTTTAACTTTAAGCAGTTACTGCCTTAGTATTTTGACCATATTTATTATCTCCAGAATCACCGTCTGTTGCCATTAATACCAATAGCCAAATTGCGCCGATTATTGGAATTAAACCTACCAACAACATCCATCCACTTTTTCCCGTATCATGAAGTCTTCTTACACCAACTGCCAATCCTGGGATAAAAACGGCTAAACCATATAGGCCATAAATCGGTCCATATCCAATATTTTCAAACGCAATACCGAGAACGTTATCAAGAATCATTGCGATGAATGCAAACAAAACGTTGAATAAAACAAACATCCAATATTCTTTTCTTCTTGCCCGGCCATTAAAGTCAGCATACTGGTTTAAAACTTTTAAATACCAATTCATAAAATTTGCTTTTAATTTATTATTCCTACTCGTAAGGTTTTTCGGTATCACCCCGTTTTTAAAGTGTTGGCTGGTCTCCACTTTATGAACTCTTATTTTCTATCACCCAAAATCTTTTAACAAGTCATTATATCAACTAAAGTCGATTTTATATTTTACCTTATTTCCCGACCATTAAAAACCCTTTATCAAACGTATTTATAGAACATAATATTTTATTAGAAGGGCCTAAAATATATTATGGATCCTTTTGAAAAAAACCGGCAATGGCACTTTATGCTTTAACAAGGCTATTTGCGTTGATCCATACGTTTTCGCCTATAACGTAACCACCAAGATGAAGGTTTTAAGCAAAGAAAAGGGCCCACGTAAAACGTGGACCCCCTCCCATATTGAACTCTAAGAATAGCCATTAATTAATCATCGAAAGGTCTGAAGCACCTTTGATTTCGGTAGAGACTTCACCAAGCCAACCCGCATTTTCCTGTACCCCGGAGTACACTTTTACAAAATCGATTCCTTTTAAATTCACTGTATTCCTATCCGCATCTATCGCCCTATCAATTTCCATTGCATTTCCGCCATAGGTACTATATTCCGAATCAAAATTATCTACATACCCCCATTCCAAGGCGTCTATAGAAACAAAACCACTTGAATTTATCGTCGGAAACACCCTGGTACCGTTAAAGGTCACCTGTTCCTGTTCTTCTATAAATAGTGGATAATAGTTTTGCGCATGGTAAGAACTGACCAATACACTTCCATCATTATTCAAATTATCGACCCAAGGTATATCGGCATGTTCGCCGGGATTGGTATACGTAGTCGCATAATCCAATAAAGTGGTTTCAGCGTCATGGGCACTCCCTGCCAGTTCATACCAAGCATCATCGGGTAAACCATTCCCGTTTTCATCAAAGGAAACCTGTACGATCCCAGGTTCTGAAAGTCCGTTCATCGCATTGCCGTACACAACAAAATCCTTGGCATCTTCCCGGTTTTCTATGGTATGGTCAAAAGTAAAAACCACGTAACCGCCCCAAGCCCCTAAGGAAATAAGGTCTGATTTTCCACCGACGATTTTCCCCGCAGCTTCCATGGTACCATAGGTATCATTAATAAACTGTCCCGGTGCAGGTTTGTATTCGATTATTTCAGAAATAAATTCGCTACTGTTTTCCGTTTTTGGCCGAAAATACAACTCATACGGATCGTTTACCGTCAATTGGTACGATCTAAAGAGGGAATCATTTTCCGCCTTTGCGTTGAATTCAAGGGCGAAGGTCCCTGCTTCCCCAACGATATACTCCAGATTTTTAGTGGTGGAGATTACGGTTTCACCCAATACCCAGCTAAAAGCCGTATTCAATGGTATATGCTGTATTTCATGGTCGATTACCAATGTATCACCCATGGTAAACTCATATTCCGTCTGATAATCGGAATCGGTGAAGAACATAGGTACGACATCATCTTCATCATCGTCGCTACAGGACGAAAAAAAGAGGACACCCACCAAGAGGGTCAATACTTTAAAGGTTGATTTTAATTGCATTTGAATTGTATTGAGGTTAATAATTTGCATTAACTTATTTACAAAACAAAACAATGGGGATATGGTCAGAATAGAAAATCTACCCAAAGCTATAACTCCCGAAAGCTCTGTCTATGTGAATTGCGGCAGGTCTTCTGACTCATCCCTCTTTTTAACCCTTCCCATCTTAAAAGACAGTGGTTTGTTAAAAAGATTTTTTCCGGAACAACCGGAAGGGATTTACAGCAGCGGGAACTGTTCAGGATTTACACCTGATTCCCTTTTAATACCATTCTTCAAAAAAGAATATGTAACCGAAAATCAGGTCAAAATTATGATAAAATTTTTAAGTGGGTTACTTATTTTTTTAATTTTTTTGAATGGAATGGTGCCTTTAATCCCGCATGGATTCCCAACACATTAATACACACATACCTATGCCCCTATTCCCAAATAACCAATGGAAGAAAAAAAGGTTTATTTTATTAAGTAGCGTTGAAAAACGGTTTTATTTGAGAGGTGTTGTTGTCGATAGTTCTTTCTCCACTTTCTTTCTGTTCTTCAAAATCAGTATCGTTACTATATAAATCAGCACTATTCCAAAGGGAATTGCAATGAACCTGTATTCAGGAAGCAGGTACCATAGTGAAAGTACTAAAATTGTCCTTGTCAGCGTATGGAAAATACCCACCCAATGGTTAATAATCCAGGAAAACGGAAGCCACATTAGTCCGGTTAAAATCCCTACTGTCAGCGGTAAAGACGAATAGTCCACTAGAAAAAACGGAATTGCAATGGCGTAGACCATAACCGCTTGCGCCACCGTAAAAAAGAACAATTTATCAAATTCATTCTTCGGTTTACTTTTATCCAGGAAATTTTCACCCGTAAATTTAGAAAGAAACAGAGCTACGTACACAATGCTTCCGGTTCCTATGAAAATTGACCATACGGCCACAAAATCCGAGAAAAAAATACCGATAAGCCCAATAATCGTCCACACGATCAAACCCGCCAAGGGGGTGGCCAGAAATTTTTGATTGGAAAAATCAATTCGCTGTACTTCAAGTGTTCTTTTCATTCGCTAGTTTTTTTTTGCAAATGCACCTAAATGGTCCCGATAAGTGACATGCTCACTTTAAGTTCTTTAGATCATGGTAATTTTTTCGAAGAAATCAGTTTTCCATCCTCGTAATACTTTTCCTCTTTTACGCTTCCGTCATCATAATAAGATCTGGTATAACCGTGCTGTTTATCTTCTTTATATTCTTGATATAAGGTAAGTCGACCATCTTTGATACTTTTCGCCGTACCGTCCCTTAAATAATTTTTGAATTCCGTTTCATAAATAGTTATACTGGATCGTGTCACCCATTCCGTATAATACATTCCCGTACCGTTTTTAAGTGTTTGCCCACCTTCTTCTGTCCAATAGTTGATGCAATGGGGTTTTCCTTCCAAAACCTCTCCCTCGAATTTTTTACTTCCATCTTTCCAATACTCCGACCATTTACCAATTCTCGTACTATTGTTCAAAAAATTGGAGTCCGCTTTAAGTTGTCCGTTATCATACCACTCTTTATAGGCCCCGCATTTTTTATCGGTATCGGCATTTCTGGTCTCCATCTTTTTAGGAATTCCGTTTTCATAAAACCATTTATGAATCAAACTGTTTTCAGTATCTCCTTTTATAACCTCATGTACTAAAACCCCATCTTCGTTATACGCTTTACGTTCCCCGGTTTTTTGGCCTTTTACGTACACCACCATTTCTTTCAGGATACCGTTTTGATAAAAAAGTTTGTATTCCCCATTTATCAAACCTGCTTCAACGCTAAATTCTTCTTTTATATTTTTGTTTTCAAAGTACGTCCTATATAAGCCCGTATAAGTTAAATCAAAGGGCAAACCATCTTCAGTCAAGCATATTTCATCAGGGTATTTGCGTATATAACTTTCTAATGCTGCCATGGTCTTCATATTCAAACCATAGTATTTGTCATCGAGTACGGACAGTTCTTCAAGTTTATCGTAAAGGTCACTGTCAAACAAATCGTTTTTTTGCGCCTTGATCACGAGTTCCTTGTTTTTTTGATAAATGGTATCCGCTTTTTTGACAAGATCGGCCATTTCCATATCACCGATAAACTCCAACCCCTTGATTATCGTCGCTACATAAGGAGCATAACCATTGTAGTAAAATTGAACAAATCCGCCATTGGTTACCTGAGCATCCAAATACCACCAATAGTAAAGTGCTTTCTGCCCGTACGATAAGGATTTTCCCCGTTCAATTTCGTGCTCCTTGTCTTGCACGAAATTAGACATAGGCTCAAGTACAAACCATCCGAAATCGAAACCGCTTAATTTATAATAATCACCTTTATTCAGTTTAGGCTTAAAATGCCTTTTTTCATTAAATTCCCAATACGGATCATTATCATCCTGGTCTTTACCGCCAAAAACGTTTCGTAGCTTCATTATACTCATTTAAAAGGTAATCGTTCGTACCGAGAACAAGCCCTGTTCTTCGTTATTATAAAAGTTAGGGTAAAGTACTGAATTTTAGATTTATTCATTCCCTGGGCCCAAAAATATTTGGCGTTGCCTGTAATTCCAGACGTTAATCCAAACAAATAAGAGAAAGACAACAACCCATGGTATTCGATGAACACATACCCCAAATGCAGTTATTATTCATAACCGAACGTTTTAAAGGTGGCCATTCATTCTGACAATTTCTATTCCTATAACAGACTTTAAGTCCATTAGAAATTCTTCGTTTAGATCTGGCCAATTCCAAAAAGTAAAACCAAGGTTGGAAAATGCGATCGATTGATCGGTACCATAGTCGGACAAGTTACTTTCGTTAGAACAATGTGGACAGACGAGCGTAGCCTTTTCATTGTTTGTCCACTTATCAAATTCGGGAAATACCGTATGAAATAAGTTTAATTGTTCTTTCGTACAATTATCGGTAAAAAAGTCTTGAGGCGTTATTCCTTCGAACCTGTTCGCTCGGCAATTTGGACATTCCAATTTAGTCATAGGCGTAAATGCGCCAACATTGAAAACTTCACGTTCTGTTTTCACTTCTACCCCGCATACTTTAAGCCGTAAAAGATCTTCGTCATACCCAATAGCACTTGTGTGGTTTTTACCCGGTTTATACCCTTTTGTTTTGGTACTTAGAATACAGTCTGACGGTTCTTGTTCAATAATTTCATTCGATTGTAACCATTGAAGTATTTTTTGCCCTAAATCAATAGGATTTTCAACTTCTTCTTTGGTACAAATAGTTATATAGTTATCGCTCATTTTCTATGCATTGAATTTTTCCGTTTCATTATCCAAAACGTATATTAAATAACAAGATAATGGAAATTACCATAAATGAAAACAAACCGATAATCAATGGTATTTTAAAATCATCCCCAACCAGCACTTTCGTTTTTGCTTTCATTTTATTTTTGAACAATAGATATATGGAAAAAGGAACCGTTACCACGAAAGCCCATCCATATAAGGTCGTCACATGCATTAGTTTATCCATTGCATTTTGAATACCTGCAAAGAGAACCATATCGGAAATAATGGCCACCACAATAAAAATAATACTATTGAAAACCACCCCTTTGAACAAATGGGCTTTAGGATATTTTTTAATACATACATAGGATGCATATCCCCACAAAATCGGATTTACAGTCAACATTATACATTGTCCCAATTGCTCATTTATACTCCAAGGATACCAAAGTATAACGTTTGACAACCAATAAACAGCAAAGCAAACAACTAGATTATATAATACCCATTGAGAAATATTCGATTTCATTTCATTAGAATAAAACAGGTCTTAACCGCTATGTTTATAAATGACCAACTTTATTGATATATTGACTGAGGTAGCTAAGGGTTTTCGTCACTAAATACACATGCGGCCAACCTTAAAAGTAATTCTTCAATTCCCTGATTATTAAAAAGAGTCGAAATCTTAAGTCGTAGTGCTTTCCAACACCTGAACAAGTTGAATGTTATTTCCGCAGGTATCATTAAAAATGGCGACTTTGACCGTCCCCATTCCGGTTGGTTTTACACTGAACTCCACCCCAAGTTTCGTTAATCTATCAAATTCGTCATCAATATTTTCCACATCGAATTGGGTCCATGGAATCCCGGCCTTCATTAATGCATCTTGATATACTTTTGACGGTTCAAAATGGTTTGGGGCGGGTTCCAACAATAATTCCGGTCCATCTTGCCATTCTTTTGACACCAAGGTCAACCAACGATTACCCTCACCTAATGGTACGTCCTTCTTTTTTATAAAGCCCAATTTCCCAGTATAAAACCGCAGGGCTTTTTCTTGATCACGGACTGGGATGCTTATAAGTGTTACTTTCATTTTTGTGGTTTTATGAATACTCCGTATGGTCTCAATTTGTTTTGTCGCTTACTGACTTAAAGATAATATATTAATAGAAATAGGTCTTTGTTATAAAATTGTTGAATTTATAGTTGTCTTAAAAAGGATAAGGCCATCAGAAATTTACGGTCCAATACTAATGAAGTAATAAAAAAAAGCCCCTTAAGGAGGCTTATATAAATCCGTTTATGTAGGAATTAAGGACTTGTGCAACGGTTACCGGTGTTGTACATAGTTTTAATATTATCAGATTACTTTATTTTGAGTTTTACTTAAGTAAATAAAAACAGTCAAGTAAAATATGCAGAAAAACCAATCATTCGCTCCATAGATAGTGCAGAAAATTCCAGCCATCGTATCCTGTTCATATACATCTGAAAGGTTATTATTCATTAGCCATTTAGTCCAGATAAAACCGTAAATAAACTTTTCAATTACGAATGCTCCAATCACCCATTTAAGATAGTTCCATTTAGGTGCCATAGCTAAAAATACAAGTCCCCAAACAACTATCATAAGTAATCCAAAATTGGACATTACTACTGGGTCAGCTTGATTAATTGCTTTATTCGAAAAAAATCTGGATAAAACTAATACTCCACCTATATTCATTATTCCGGATAGGTACATCAGTTTTGTGACAATTGATTTATTTAAATTCATTTTACGTTCATTCTGTTAAATTATGTACAACACAGCGCTATGTGAAGTCCACGTTATTTTATGGAAATATAATGAAAACCTTAAAAGGTTTTCGACCATATTGGGAATAAAATGGCGTGTACCACCGAGCAAATCGACCGATGAACACCCGCAAAATTAGCAAGCAACGGTGAATAAATTGTATATAGCGGATTGATATGTTGCGTTGAAAAGCCGTAGCGGCGTTATTTGCCAGTGACCTCTCATCCCTATCCCGATGGCAATCTGTCATAACTCTGCGATGATGTAGCAATTCCGAGTGGATTCGGACGTAGTCTAACCCGCCGTAATTGCGGTTATACATTGTGCCTAATGCACAAGTTAAGAAAAAAGTCTTTGTCGATCATTGCCTATCGGGACAAGGATCGTAACTTTAGGTATGCAAGGCAAGAAGGACTCTCAGGAAAAACTGTTCGCGAGTTTCCAATTGGCAATCGCCTATAACCTGAAGGAATACCTGAAATTCATTGGAAAACGAGCGAAAAGCGGGGCGGGAATGCTTGTTTCGGCATATTTGGTGGGAATTGTCTTCTACGACTTTTTTTTTGCCCCGATTCGTTACCCTAAAACGCCTTTTCAATACTGGGACACATTGAAAAAAGCCCCTTGAAGAGGCTTATATTAATCCGTTTATGTAGGAATTAAGGGCTTGAGCATCGGTTACCTTTGTTGGCAATTAGCTTATATTCTTTTCTTAATTTGTTCAAACTTTTTCCTTAAAGTATTTATTTTTCTTTAGGCCATTTCCAAGCATACCAAACAATTAATGCAGTAATAATACTTTCTAAAAATGCTAAAAACACATAGAAACCATACCATTCAGTATTTGAATTGAATCCAATGAATAACATCATTATAGTAAACAATATTCCAAATACAATATTAAGAACACGATTTATTCTTGGTTTTAGGATAATTGAGAGTGCCACCATTACCGATGAAATTGCTAAAATCATTGAGGCTATTAATAATTTGGTAGGACTATCTAAAATATTTTCGCCTGAAAGTAAACTGTCTATTTTTCCTGGTGTGTAGAGTTCAAAATAATCTCCATATAAATAACAGAAAGTTGCTGAAGCCCATAAAGAAGCAAGTTTAATTTTGATATTCACTTTCGGGTTTTCTAACATATCCTTTAAAGTTTTACAATTCAAGTCCGTTTGTATTTATATAGACGTAAAATCTTTTTAAATGGTTGCCTGAATTTTAAAGTTAGTTCGATTTTCGGCCTATTGCCCACGGTTGTGTATGGTGCTGTTGCTAGTCCAAAGGGCAGCCATGCAAAATACATTTTGTTGTGTTTTCGTTTTGTTAATTACCAGTTTTCATTTTAAGTGTAATCTCCCCAATATTGTAAGCGTAGACTGAAGCAGGAAGATATGTAAATTTCAATCCTTTTACTTCTTTTGTGCCAATTTGATCAATAGAGGTTACAACAGCGGAATCGAGTTTGTTTGCATCACAAAACTTAATTAAACTTTTTAATTCTTGAGGCTTATCGAAATATCGATTACTCCATTTAATTTCTACTCCCCAAACGGGTTTATAATTTTTTTCATCAACTAGAACCAAATCTACTTCCCCATCTTGTCTTCCGTCCTTCCATCTAGCATATGTTAAATCCAATTGTTCTCTATGCATCCATTGCGAAAGAATTGCTGTTTCTACCATGTTTCCCATTTCTTGGTCAATTTCACTTATTGGCGAAAATAGAGCAGTACGGAGTGACGGATTGGTAAGATATACTTTAAAACTCGTTATTCTTTTTAATCTTTTAGCATTGACGCCAACCTTATTTAACACCTTAATTAGGAAAGCTGCTTCTAAATATTCCAAATATTTTTTTAGCGTATCTTTTAGAATACCACTTTCCCTTGACATAGTTTCATAGGAAAATTCATTTCCAGTATTATAAGCTATATATGTGAAAAATCTATTTAACTCTTGAACATCTTTGATTCCATATAGACTAGGCAAATCACGAAGTAGAACTTTGTCCACAATATCGTTTTTAACATACCTACCCATATCACTCTGAATTCTATCAGAGAATACAACTTCCGGATAGCCTCCAAAATTTAAATAATGAATAAATTCCTTATTTAATGCTTTGGCGTCATGAGTTAGACAATATGGTATATCCTTGTCTCCGTATTGAATATCACCTTGAAAAATTAAATGATCCAACTTTTTCAAATGGATGTACTCTTGAAATGTTAACGGAGGCAGCAAAAAATCAGTAAATCTGCCTGCACCACTTTCTGTGCTATGCCATTTTAATGCAGCTGCCGCTGAGCCAGAAACAATGAACTTAGTTTCGGGATAAGAGTCAACCAATACTTTTAAATGCCTTTCCCAATCTTTCAAATATTGTATCTCATCAAAGAAAACATAACAACCATCAAGGTTTTCAAGGTTCAAGGACTCTTTGCAAAGAATTAATATGTCTTCTAGACTTAAATTGACATAAATAGGATTATCGATTCCAATAAAGAATAATTTGTGAGGATTTGTTTTTTCTTTCAGTAAATTTTCAATGCAATGAAATAACATCACTGTTTTACCAACTCTTCTAGGTCCCATCAGGACTACCGCTCTTTTAATTCTTCTTTCAGTTACGAACGGATAAAATAGGTCAAAATATAACCTCCTAGACATGGAGCTATAAGTGTTCGGAATCTCTTTGGTGATCCACCATGGGTTTTCATAGCGAAGACGTTCAATAATTTTTTCTGTCGGAATAAGGTTAAGCATTGTTATATTTTATCTTAATATGACAAATATACATAATATAAGTAGATTAAAAACTATCTATTCTTACATAAAATATAATTTTAAGGAGATATTCGCATATATAAACTATTAATTCGACAATTCCAGTTTACATTCAATGAAACACTACGACCTGACTATGCGCAGTGTCCTGAAGGGCATTACGTTTAGGCTTTGTGCCTGTTGCACAAGTTAAGAAAATAGTCATTGTGGATCATTGCCGATCTGGAAATGGATCGTAACTTTAGGTATGCAAGGCAAGAAGGACTATCAGGAAAAACTGTTCGCGAGTTTCCAGTTGGCGATCGCCTACAACCTGAAGAAATACCTGAAATTCATTGGAAAACGAGCGAAAAGCGGGGCGGGAATGCTTGTTTCGGCATATTTGGTGAAAATTGTCTTCTACGACTTTTTTTAACCCTGGTACGGTACCCGAAAACGACCTTGCAATACTGGGACACAATGAAAAAAGCCCCTTAAGAAGGCTTATATGAATCCGTTTATGCAGGAATTAAGGGCTTGTGCAACAGTTACCAGTGTTGCCACACGTTTTTTATTTTTCGGCAAGCTTTTCAGTTCAGTAAATTCCATTTATTAGGCAAATATTTATTAATTCCGTTATCATAAGCATTCCAATACAAAAGGTCGCTTCCATACCAAAATACATCAACTTTTTGCCCAATGGCAAATGGTTTATTCATACTGTTAGCGTATTTCAGTCTTCTAATCGTGTATTCTTTGTTTTCTAAATCAATTTTCACATAAGGGTAATCCAATTCCGTATAATCATTCCGCATTGGTCCTTTTTCTTTTCTATATTCCACAACTTCTGCTGATATTTTTTTGCATCCAGTTCTTAAATTTAAAAATTCAATTTTAGTATAAGTCAGATATACATAAACTCCAATAATTATAAACAATATAGTCCAAATTGTCATTTAGTTCGGTTTTCTCAAATGTGTGGTAACGTGTTTGTATATGGTATGTTGCGTGGTTTAAACACCTAATTTAGCAAATAAAAATCGAATATAAAATCCGAGAGGATTTTCGTAAGTAGGCTAGAACTAGCAATAAATTAAATACGGTGTTGTAGCCAGTATTTATTCAAATTTCGAGTTTGTAATTGAGTTAATCAGCTCTTTTCCGATTGCCTCATCTTTGTAAACTATGTTTATTGTAAATCTTTTATTTCCAAACAATCTTCTAAAACTCTTTGTCGTAAGTCTTTCACCATTCGGATAGTCAAAATTAATTTCGAAAGTGTCAAATTCCATTCCGCTTATCACTTGTTTAGATGATAAAGAATCTAATTCCGTATTTGACATTGCTTTTTTCAAAGATTCGTACGTCACAGTATTCAGTTCTTTATTGCTTTTTATATAATTTTCAGTCGTATTGATTATTTTATAGTTTGATTCCAAAGTGTGGAATTGTCCATTCTTATAAGCGAATAAAGTATTCTCAATATCTTCTTTTTTAACCTTCTGGGCAGATACTTTTTCGAATGATTCCATTCCATCTGACTTAACCTTAATCCAATTCTTTTCCGAAACTTCTTTAAAGTTATTCGGAATATTAATAGTCCATTTAAAATCATCATTTTCGATAGTGATTTCTTTTTCTTTTTGGCAAGAAATCAGGATTAGAAATCCGATAATTGATATTTGGAAAAGGTGTTTTCTCATATTGGCTACAACAATTGAATATGATCATTGATCATATATACATTATACGCCTAAGATAACAAATCTTCTATTTCATAAATGACCTATCCACCACATGGGTATATCTTTCGGTCGTTCTTGTAGACCCGTGACCCAGTACTAATTGAATATGCCTGATATCAGTACCTTTCTAAAGCAAATGGGTTGCGAAACCATTCCTTAGCATATGAGGAGTAACCCTTCTATGTATCCCCGCTTTTTTTGCCACATTGACAATAATGTTCAGAACACGGGAAGGACTGTACCTGGTTTTGACCCTATTATTCTTAATATACTGAGATCAACCTGCTTCTTGTCTCCAAAAGTCAACCAAATTGCCATTCTCTATTTTAAATCCATACACCACCATTGATTCCGTACACCAATCAGGTTGTACTAAAAAAGTATTGAATACCTTGATCCAAAACCTGCACTTTTCTTCATCAAAACGCGCTATAACACAGTTACTCTAAAATAGTCCAAATCAAGATTTCATGAAAACTGGTTCTTAAACATTTGTCAACCTTGGAGGCCTAGTTATCATCAAAAAGTAGCTTGGCAAGTAAATCCATTTCTTTGGGCATACTTCAAGAAAAAGCAAAAAAAGTCCCACAACAAGGTGTTTGTGGGACTTTTGAATTTTTTTAGCAAAAAAGGATCGATATCAATAGCCCTCTAACTGCAACATTTGCGCTGCGTAACGCCTTCCCATTTCGCGAACACCTTCTGAGTTAAAATGTATATCGTCTTCCCGCACGGCACATCCTTTAGAAGGAATAACGTAGGCCGTTGGCACCGTTTCGGGCAGTTTATCTATTATGGCGTTCATTCTGCCACATCTGCCGCCTTGTTCCTCATGAACTACCTCCCCGGCCAAAAGAGGAACCTCACTGGCCTCTAATCCTAGGTCGTTCAACATATTGGTATATACCTGTTGCACGTAAGCAGGCCATTTTTCGTCATCGGTATTGGTTTCTCCTTGGTGAAGCAATATACCTTTGATCACCCCTTCTTTTTGGGCTTGCTTGGCCAAAGTGATCAAACGATCGTATGGATTGCCTCCATAACCTGCGATCTTTCCTTGAAACCAATCTTCGGGGTAGGTCTGGGTAAATTCTTTATAGATGTCCTTATCGAACAAACGTATATCACAACCGCCAACAGCCACACTGATCACGCCTACTTTTTTGTTCTCGGGAAGTTTTTCGACCATGGTACGCCCAAAATAATCGGCAGGTGAAAGGCCAACATAACATTGACTCAATGGGGGTACTGCAGGGTACCAATTACCCATGGTCCTCCCCTGTTCCTCACAGTCCATCGAAGGCATCATAACAAAACGTTCGTCCACCGTTTTATCCTGTTCCTCTATCGTGGCCGAACCTTCCATATTGGATTGTCCAAAACAAAGATAAATCTGAAAATCAGGGTCTTGTGAAAACATTTGGGAAACACAGAAAAGTATGATCCAAACTATTATTCTCTGAATAGGTGAAAACATGATATTGGTTTTATAATTGGATTATAAAAATATACAATAACCACCCATTAGATTAATGGTATTTCGTCAAAAGTGAATAAGAATTTACCGTATTTTATGTGTGCGTTCATTCGGGAATTGCGCACCCCCTGTTTCCCAGATAGGGAACATCACGAATCAAATAACTTGATCGGGTCTTCCCTTCAATCGTATTTCTATTTTTTTCTTTTTTGCGGTCAATCGTTTCATGATTTCCATAAGCTCCGGGTCTTTGGTTTCCTTATATATTTCGTTTATACCCAAAATCAACCTTTTTGCTTCCCTCGAAGCCTCTACCCTATCACTAGTAGACATGTTACTCATCTTGGCATTCTCAAATTCTGCCGCCTCCTTTAATATGTCCATTTACATTCTTTTTAACTAATATAGCAATATATAGATATATTGGATATCTCCCAAATAAAAACATAGAATCTGTTTATTTCCTTAAAATTTCGCTTCTTTTTTAATAATACCTTACCATTAAAAAGAACAAACCCTGACGAATATGTCAGGGTTTGTTTATTGGTAATGATAGTAAATGATTGTTTTTTAATCGGCCAGCTTTGAGGTATTCCTATACCCCGCACTGTCTTTGTACCAATCCGCTTTGTCCACTCCGCCAGATGTGGCCCAGGTATCAAAATGGTTATAAGCCTTATTGACCGCTGTTTTTTCCGTTGGCACCTTAAAATCGTGTACCACATTAATTGCCCAAGGCAAACCGGTATCGGTAACATAATTTTTATCGGTATCCTTATTATTCCCTTCGATCACTTCAGAATTCTTGGCCAAGGATGTAGGTTTCGCATAGGGTAGATGAACCTCAACCTCCCTATCCTTATCTACGATAATAAAGGGGTTGAAAGGCGCCGTACCTAATTTACCCGATTCTATGGGTTCCGTGAATTTAATTGAAATAACCAGATCCTGTTTAAGGACGGAATAGTTATTATCATAAAATATGACCACGGCATTTTCTTGATCGGCCT
The DNA here is from genome assembly GCF_009674825.1 of Maribacter luteus. Taxonomy (GTDB): domain Bacteria; phylum Bacteroidota; class Bacteroidia; order Flavobacteriales; family Flavobacteriaceae; genus Maribacter_A; species Maribacter_A luteus. The sequence continues at coordinate 83,426 of NZ_WKJH01000008.1, read as the reverse complement.
CTGTACCATTGGCATTCAGATCTATATAACCTTCATTGAGTACCTGCCCCGTAACCGAAGCGATAATCGATGGGGATAAGTTCTCGAATTCTATACCGAATGCGTTGGTGAAACCTGCCCCATTGGCTTTTGAGGTTATTTCAAAATTGACCTGAACCACTTCATTTGCGGCATTTTCAACAGCGATTACCTTATAATTGACTGCCACGTCATTAAAATCATAATCCCCTTGAAACGGCCATAAGTCTTCGAAAGCCAAGGTTCCATTACCATATTTACTTGGTGTGTAAGATTCAAATGCCTTATCCGCATCATCCGGAAATTCATCATCACCGTCAACGATTCCGTCCCCATCGGTGTCTACCAACTTATCATCTTCGGAAAATACCCTGAAAGTGGCTAAGTCGTTTATGGCCCGCCCAATGGGTTCCGATCCAGTCGCGTTTACCCCATATCTATATTCCCATCCGCCGGTCTGTGTATCCATAATGATCAGATCGGAATCGGAACTGGATGTGGCCAACCACAACTCATCATTGGAATCAAAAGTCATGGAAGTAGGGTTGAACGGTAGATTATCGGCACTTATACGGGTGGCACTGTAATAACTATCATCAGTAAGCGCCAACTCATACAATCCTGAAAAAGTACACATGAAAATGGTTCCTTCGGGATCAAAAGCCAAATCCCCTCCACCAGTATTATCCAAGCCTGTTATTTCCCATGAGGAAAGTGTAACTCCCTCTATTGGATCTATTATTTTTAGGATACCACTGTTATCCGAGAAATAAAGTAACCTATCCTCATCATTATAGGCCAAACGAGGACCTCCATAACCCAAGTCATTAACAGTGCTCCATTCCTCGGTAGCGATATCATACTTCATTAAAGGATAAGGGGAACTTTTACCTATGCTGTACAATACCTTGTTCTCTTGATCTATTGCCGCGGTATAACTTCCCATCGGCATGGTTGAAAGCGGTGTATAAGAACCATCCAAGGGATCTACCTGGAACAACTCGCCTCCCCCGTTCACACAATACAGGTAATCCGTAACCCCTGCTTTCGCGGTCTTCCCTGATGAATTAACATGGGTATAATCTATACGGTTATTGACCACGGATACCACTTCGGATGAATATTTATTTTGTTCCTTTCTACGAATATAAACCTTGGTATAATAGGTAGGAAGTACTATTTGTTTCTCTATTTTCCCATTATAGGGAACAGCTGAGAACACCAATCTGTTCAATAAATCAAATTGCCACTCAGTGCCTGTAACGGTTTCCCCAATTTCATTTTCAAAGGTTACTTCTTCACTTTCCTCATCCGTATCGTTATAGGCATAGAGGTCATAACGCACATACGGACTCGCATCATTGATCGTTACCGTAATATTTTGTTGGGTAGCAAAATCAAAGTCGGTCGGAATCACCAATTGGGTAATCTGTAATTCGGTCGTTTCCTCTTCCGGTTCCACAGCTTCTGTTTGCGGTTCCTCAAATTCATTTTTTGAGCAAGAAGCCGTTAGAATCGATAAAAGGAATATGAAAAGATACAGTGTATTTTTGGTTGTCATTTTTACAGTTTTAAGATCATCAGATAAATATGAATTTTTATAACGTATTTTCCTACTTTTTATTTTAAGATGGATGTTATTACCCACAAAACTAGAGACGTATCGTTATTAAATTTGCTTGTAAGTGGTAAGTCGCCCTTTGCTATAGACCAATGGAATTTATCGTACGGTGAATACAAAATGAATGTTTCAATGAGGGTTTTTTCATAAATTGCGGACATGCAAAAACCCCTTGTAAGTATCTTGATTCCTTTTAAGGATACCGAAGCCTACCTGCCGGAATGTATAGAATCGATTCTGCAACAAGATTATCCTTTTTGGGAGGTTTTGGCGATTGATGATGCTTCTTCAGATGACAGTTACGATCTCGTACATCGTTTCGCTTTGAAAGATTCCAGAATACGTTTACTTAAAAACCAAGGTTCGGGAATCATTGCCGCTTTGCGAACAGCATATGACAATTGCCACGGTGAACTGATTACACGAATGGATTCCGATGATATCATGACCCTAGATAAGATCGGTACCATGGTCAACCTATTGCTTCAAAAAGGCATGGGACATTTGGCGGTAGGACAGGTGGCCTATTTTAGCTATCGGGGCATCAGTAACGGGTATGCCCGATATGAAAAATGGTTGAACGAACTCACAGCAAAGGGAAGCAATTACACCGAAATATATAAAGAATGTGTAATCCCTTCGCCCTGTTGGATGGCTTTTAGGGAAGATTTAAATCGTTGTGGGGCCTTTGAACCCGATCGTTATCCCGAGGATTATGACCTAACCTTCCGATTTTATGAAAATAAACTCGAATGTATTCCATGCAGCAAGGTTTTACACCATTGGCGCGACTACGATGACCGCACTTCCCGCACCAGTGAACACTATGCGGCCAATTATTTTCTGGATATCAAATTGCATTATTTCCTAAAGCTCGATTATGAAGCGAACAGGCCTTTAGTTGTCTGGGGTGCCGGGAACAAAGGAAAGACCATTGCCAAAAGGCTATTGGCCAAAAATATTTCTTTCGAATGGATCTGCGATAACCCTAAAAAGATCAATAAGGATATTTACGGAAAAAAACTGCAACATTTTCAAGTTCTGAACCAACTTGAAAATCCACAGAACATCATTACGGTGGCCAATGAAAAGGAACAGGAAGCGATTAAAACCTTCTTTAAGGGCCTGGACCGAACACCGATGAACGACTATTTTTTCTTTTGTTGAATTTAAATATGAATAAGTACGATCAATTTCTGAATACTTCATATATTTGTCAAACCAAAATCGGGAATGCAGTTTAAATATCCAGAACTTCTTTGGGCCTTTTTTCTTCTACTGATTCCTATATTCATTCATCTTTTTCAACTTCGAAGATTCAAAAAGACACCTTTTACGAATGTAAAGCTGTTACAAAAAATCGTTTCCGAGTCCCGTAAGAGCAATTCCCTCAAAAAATGGTTGTTGCTTTGCACACGTCTTTTACTCTATGCAGCACTGATCCTAGCTTTTGCCCGACCTTTTCTGGCCAATACAAAAGCATTGTTGACCAAGGAAACAGTCATATATTTAGACAATTCATTCAGCATGTGGGCAAAGCATCTGGATGAGACCCTGATGAACAATGCGGTGCAGGATATACTGAAATCCGTACCCCCGGAAAGCACTTTCAGCCTATTTACCAATACCAACGAATATAAGGACATTCGTTTAGTGGAAGTTCAGAACGAACTCTTAAGGATTACCCCTACACCCAATCAATTAAGTTTGGAAGAAATTGAGTTAAAGGCCGGCACGTTCTTTTCAAAAAATAGAGGCACCATCAAAAACCTGATCATCGTTTCCGATTTTCAGAACCGTATTTCCCCAAAATCCTACACAACGGACAGCACCTTGCAAAAACACCTTGTGAAAATACCGGTCACGGATTTAGAAAATATAACCATAGACAGCTGCTACGTTAGCAAATCCGGAATTGACATTATTGATATAACTGCTTTGTTTTCAGCATCTCCAGATGTAGAAAGGACCCCGGTTTCTTTGTATAACAATGATAAATTGATCGCTAAGACCGCTGCCCTTTTCAATAACGGAAAAAGTGAAGCTACCTTTACCCTGCCGGCTTCTGAAGTGGTTTCGGGAAAATTGGTGATTACCGATAAGGGGCTCCCCTATGATAATCACCTTTATTTTAACATTGATGAAAAGGACAGGCCAAAGGTTTTGGCCATTGAAAAAACACCCTCAAACTATTTACAGCGTATTTACTCCGAAGACGAGTTCGTTTTTTCTTCCTATTCCCTGAAAAATTTGAATTACCGGGATATTGAAAATCAAAACTTGATTATACTGAATGAATTACAGAACATTCCCAACTCCCTTATCTCGAGTATTCAATCTTTTGTTGCGGATGGAGGTAGCCTAACCATTATCCCTGCCATTAATGCCGATATCAACTCATACAACCAATTATTAGGCCCCTTATCCTTGGGCACTATCACTGAAGGGGTAAAATCAGAAAACCTGATTACACAAATAACTTTCGGCCACCCACTTTATGAAGGGGTGTTTGAAAAGAGCATCGATAATTTCCAATATCCGAAAGTAAACCAATTTTATAAGTTAAAGTCGAACACCCAACAAGCATTGACCTATCAAAACGGTGAGGCATTCCTAGTGGGCTCTAATGGGGTTTATCTGTTTACGGCCGCACTTACCATCGAAAATTCCAACTTTCAACAATCCCCTTTGATCGTTCCCACTTTCCTGAAAATGGGGACCAACAGCCTACAACCCCCTCCATTGTATTTTGTCATGAACGGCTCTGTAAATATGGATGTTTCAAGAAAAATGGCAAAAGACCATATTCTTAAAGTTTCCAAAGGCGACCAAGAGTTCATACCCCAACAAAAGACGTTGGCGAATAAGGTTTCCTTAAGCTTTATAGATAACCCCACCGAAGATGGTGTCTATACTATTTCAGAAAATATGACTCCTTTGAAAAAAATAAGTTTCAATTACCCTCGGGATGAAAGTGACCTTGGTTTTATGGATTTGAACCAGGTCGATCCCGCGAGCATACATAATTCGATAACGACCCTTTTCCAAGAACTGAAAGACGATAATCGTATAACCGAGCTTTGGAAATGGTTTGTTATTTTAGCACTATTTTTTCTTTTGATCGAAGTGCTTATTATCAAATTTTTTAAATGATCCATAAAAACAATAGATAAACCCTGTGGAAATGAACGTACTCCTAAAATCTGCCAAAATCGTAAATGCACAAAGCAAGGATCTGCACTTAAAAAAAAGGGATATTTTAATCCAAAACGGCACCTTGGCCAAAATCGCAAGTAAAATAGATGCCCCAAAAGGAACGAAAATCGTGGAATTGAAAAACCTACACGTGTCCCTAGGTTGGTTCGATAGTAGTGTTTGTTTTGGCGAGCCGGGTTATGAGGAAAGGGAAACCATATTAAACGGCCTTAGGACGGCCTCATTAAGTGGGTTCACCGATATTGTATTGAACCCCAATACGCACCCTATTGCGGACAGTAGTTCCGATATTGTCTTTTTAAAAAATGCCTCTCGGGATTCGGCTACCGATCTTTTTCCCTTAGGAACAATGACGATGGGTGCAGAGGGTATCGACTTAGCTGAATTATATGATATGAGCAATGCGGGGGCCGTAGGCTTTTACGATTTTAAATCGCCCATAGAAAATTCGAACCTGCTTAAAATAGCCTTGCAATACGTGCAAAATTTCAACGGACTCATATATTCAGAACCGCTGGATACCAAAATAGCCGGTAAAGGCTTGGTACACGAAGGCACTACATCTACCAAATTAGGATTAAAAGGGATTCCTTCAATGGCCGAGGAGCTACAGATCGTACGCGATCTTTTTATCCTGGAATACACAGGGGGAAAATTACATATACCAACCATTTCCACGGCCAATTCGGTTAAACTCATTGCTGATGCCAAGAAAAAAGGATTGGATGTGACCTGCAGTGTTGCCATACATAACCTATACTATACAGATCAAGTTCTTGAAGAATTTGATACGGCATTTAAGGTAAATCCGCCATTACGGGATAAAAAAGATACCAAAGTACTGATCAAGGGATTGAATGACGGCATCATTGATTTTGTAACCACCGACCACACCCCACTGAATATTGAATTGAAGGCGGTGGAATTCGATAATGCAACCTATGGCTCCATTGGTTTGGAATCCGCTTTTGGACTTTTACATAAGATATTCGATACTGAGAAGTGTATTGAACTCTTGACACATGGAAAAGAACGATATGGCCTATCGGAAACCGTTTTGGCAGAGGGCAACAAAGCTTGTCTTACCCTTTTTGACCCTGATAAAGAATATACATTTGAAAAGGATAATATTCATTCCACATCTAAAAACAGTATGACCATAGGTGAATCCTTGAAAGGAAAAGTCTATGGAATTTTCAATAACGATCAATTGGTTTTAAATTAGCCCTTTTAAAGTACGTTTCGCATGACTCCGAATTCTTCAGATGATACCATTGCTAAAGGAAAAACAACCGCAATTGTGGCCTACCTCACCATTGTTGGTGCCATCATAGCCATTTTCATGAACTCGGAACCTAAAAATGAGTTCGCCCGTTTTCATACGCGTCAGGCTTTTGGTCTACACCTTATGTTTCACGGTTTTGCCCTGTTTTCCAGTGTTTGGTACAATCAATATGCTCTTTTTGGGCTCTATCTTTGCTATTTCATCCTCTGGATCTATGGCTTTTTAGGAGTCTTGGGCAATAAAAAACAATTGGTCCCAGCCCTAGGACCTTATTTTCAAAAATGGTTTACATTTATTTCTTGATATGACAACTGCCCAACTTTCTTTGACCCATTTGATCAGGCCTTCCTCCTTAAAAGAAGGCAAAGCCCCAGTTCTATTCATGTTCCATGGTTATGGCAGCAATGAGGAAGACCTATTTTCATTCGCACCGGAACTACCATCGGAACTTTGTATTATCGCCGTGCGTGCCCCTTACGACCTAGAACCGTACGGACATGCTTGGTATGCCATAAATTTTGATGCCGACCAAGGAAAATGGAGCGATGATGAACAAGCTGTGGAATCCAGGGAAAAAATAGTATCCTTTATAGACGAAGCTTGCAATACCTACGGGCTTGATACGGATCGGATATCCTTATTGGGTTTCAGCCAAGGTACTATCCTTAGTTATGCCGTTGCACTTTCCTATCCTGAGAAAATCAAGAACGTTGTTGCCCTTAGTGGATATATAAACAAAAAGCTTATTGCCGGAGACCCTACCAAAAAAGATTTTGGCAAACTTAAAATTTATGCTTCCCACGGACAAGTTGATCAAGTAATTCCTCCGGACTGGGCACAAAAAATACCTGGAATACTAAGTGGTTTAGGAGTTGAGCACGTTTATGAGGAATTTCCTGTAGGCCATGGTGTGGCACCCCAGAACTTTTATTCGTTCAAGAAATGGCTGCAAGATAAATTCTAATTACTACGGGTATACAACAAATGATCTAGAAGGGTAAAATCAACCCCCAAATCGTCTTTCAATTCGTATTTGATCAATAATTCGCCCCAATATTTTCCATCGGAAAAATCGGCCACAATCCATTTATGGTTCAAGATCTTGATTTTGTTCAATTTAAAATCACTCTCCATCCCTTCATAAGGGATTAAAGGATTATCACCTTTGGACTCATTGGTTTCCAATAACTTATCAGCTATATAACGGCTAGGGTCCTCGATTTCCAAATGATCATAATATGCCAAGGCATCCTCATTGTTCTCCAATGAAAAGTATTGCATATCCAACACCTTTAGTCGAGCATCCTGAAGGGAATCTGTCAATGCTGTTACCTTATTCCCCAATTTTTCCAACTTAGCGTCCTTAGATTTTTGCATATTACCGTTACTTACGAACAAAAAGAGACAGATCAAGGCCGTAAAGACAAAAAGGTATAAAAAGAGTTTATTTTTCATGGTTGACTACCTAAAGGGTTATTTGAAGATTATCGTAAGCCAAATGTACATCTTTTGGCAATTTTTTTTCTACTTCCCGATGAAAACCCAACAAATGGCTTAAATGGGTCAAGTAGGCTTTTTGCGGTTTAACCCGTTCAATAAAGGCCAAGGCCTCGCTTAAATTAAAATGTGAATGGTGGGGCTCTTCCCTCAGGGCATTTACCACCAGCACCTTTGTACCTTTTATTTTTTCGATCTCTGAATCATCGATTGTTTTTACATCGGTCAAATATGTAAAATCGTTTATCCGAAAACCGAATACCTGAAGCCTATTGTGCTTTGCATTAATGGGTACCACCTGCCTTCCCCCAATAGTAAAAGGTTCGTTGTTCTCGATTTGATTGATTTCAACGGCCGGAGCACCCGGGTATCGGTCTGCATCGGCAAAAATATAATCGAATCTCTTTTTCAAGGATTCAACCACCCTTTTATGGGCATATATGGGTATATCGCCCTGCCGAAAGAAAAACGGTCGAATATCATCGATACCGGCAGTATGATCAGAATGTTCATGGGTAAAAAGAATACCATGTAATTTAGTAACCCCGTTGGTCAACATCTGCTGTCTAAAGTCGGGCCCGCAATCGATCACATAAGTATAATCCCCCCAAGAAAGTAATACCGAAACACGAAGTCGTTTGTCCTTAGGGTCCTTACTTAAACAGACCGGATGTGAACTCCCGATAACAGGGATACCCTGTGATGTGCCTGTTCCCAAAAATGTAATTTTCAACGCTTCAACAGTTTATTTCAAATTTATAACATATTTATTTAATAGATTACCCGATCTTGCTAACTTTGCGACAAACGAAAAACCATTATATGTCTTTAGTTCTAAAAAGGGACACAGCATTTGAGAACATACCTTCTATCAAGGCAAAAACCTTGAGGATAAACTTAAACCCTGATATTTACGGAACTTTTGCGGAAATTGGTGCAGGTCAAGAAACAGCCAGACATTTCTTTAGGGCGGGGGGCGCATCGGGTACGATCGCCAAGGCCATGAGTGCGTACGATAAGGAATTCAGTGATGCCATCTACGGCGTAGAAGCTGATGGACGTTATGTTACCCAACCTAGATTGAAAACAATGCTTTCCCACGAAATGCGTCTTATGGAAGAACGTATTACCAGGGATAAGCATCCTGATCGTCTTTTCTTTTCATATGCCAACACCGTAGCGACCATAGATTTTTCAAAAAGGTATAAAGGTCATGGTTGGTTAGGTATCCGATTTCAATTAGAGCCCGATCAAAAAGAATTTGATGAAATAATTCTTCACGTGCGCTTTAAACAGACCGAAGCCCGTTTACAACAGGAAACTTTGGGTATTATTGGGGTAAATCTCATTTACGGGGCCTTCTACAAATACCACAAGCCAAGAAAATTATTAAAATATCTTTACGACCATATCGATAAGGATACCATAGAAATTGACATGGTCAATTTCTCAGGCCCTAATTTCAAGGGGGTCGATAACAGATTGATGAGCCTTCAGTTGATCCGTAACGGAATGACCGATGCCGTAATGTTCGGTCCCGACGGCAACAACCTTTTACCTGCCGCCAAGCTTTACAAAAAGAACATTTTGGCCTTAAGGGGTAGTTTCAGGCCCGTTACCAAGGTTAATATGGATATGCTCAAGAAATCTTACAATATATTTGTACGTGACCGGGCTGTAGATGAAAGTAAGGCCATTGTGATTTTTGAGATTACCTTATCCAACCTTAAAGCCGATGGGGAAATTGATGAAAGGGATTTTATGGATAGGGCCGAATTGCTTTGTTCAATGGGGCATACGGTAATGATATCCAATTTTCAGGAGTATTATAAATTGGTCGAATATTTCAATAATTATACGAAGGCCAAAATCGGGCTTACCATGGGTGTAAATAACCTAGTGGACATTTTCGATGAAAAATACTATCGCCATTTAAGTGGTGGTATTTTGGAAGCCTTCGGTAAATTGTTCTTTAAAGAACTTCAAGTTTACCTCTATCCGATGAAAAATCCTGAAACTGGCCAGATCATGACCAGTAACAATATCAAGGTACATCCTAGGATGAAGGAACTCTACAAGTTCTTTAAATATAATGGAAAGGTCATGGATATCATCGACTATGATACTGAGATCATGGATATTTTCTCCAGGGATGTCTTCAAGAAAATCGTTAACAATGAAGAAGGTTGGGAAGATTCGCTTCCAGAAGGTATTGCCGATATTATCAAAGAGAAAAAACTCTTTACCCGAGAAAGGGATATCGATATGAAATAGGAATATTATTCAATAAACAAAAACGTCCCAATCTAACATTGGGACGTTTTTTTTTGATTATAACCCTTAGCCTTTAATCAAGAAGTTGAGCGGCATGATCCTTGGTCTTCACCTTATCAATGACCTTGGCTACCTTACCTTCCTCATTGATCACGAAAGTTTTTCTATGTATACCATCATACTCCCTACCCATGAATTTTTTGGGGCCCCAAACTCCGAAAGTATTGATAACGGTATGATCTTCATCTGCCAAAAGTGGGAATGGAAATTCATTCTTATTCCTGAAATTGGCCTGTCTTTTTTCCGAATCGGCACTAACACCCAGTAGGTGGAAACCTTGGGCTTGCAGTTCGCCATAATTATCCCTTAGGTTGCAGGCCTCAGCCGTACACCCGGGCGTACTGGCCTTGGGATAGAAAAATACGATCAGCTTTTTTCCCAGGAAATCAGATAATTTAACGGTATTCCCATCTTGGTCCTTGGCCTCAAAATCAGGGACTTTATCCCCTACTTGTAGTGTTTTCATAGTTGATTTTTATAAATTAGCAATTCTTTATCCATAGCTAAATTAAGCTTTAAATGACGAAAAAAGAAAAGGTAGATTTTGTCTTAAGAAAATTACAGGAACTATACCCTACGATACCTGTACCTTTAGACCATAAAGACCCCTACACCCTATTGATCGCCGTACTAATGTCCGCACAAAGCACTGATGTAAGGGTGAACCAAATTACACCCCTACTCTTTGCCCGGGCCGATAATCCTTATGACATGGTGAAATTATCGGTGGATGAAATTCGCGAAATCATAAAACCCGTTGGATTATCACCAATGAAAGCTAAGGGTATTCATGGCTTATCCCAAATATTGATAGATAAATATGACGGAGTGGTACCCAATGATATTGAACTTTTGGAAGAATTTCCGGCCGTAGGCCACAAAACCGCTAGCGTTGTGGTATCCCAGGCCTTTGGTACTCCAGCTTTCCCAGTGGACACCCATATTCATCGATTAATGTACCGATGGGGACTATCGAACGGAAAAAATGTAACCCAAACGGAAAAAGATGCAAAACGTATTTTCCCGAAGGAAGCATGGAACGACCTACATCTACAGATAATATGGTATGGTCGGGAATACTCGCCGGCTAGAGGTTGGGACCTTAATAAAGACATTATAACCAGCACAATAGGAAGAAAATCGGTGCTGAACGATTACCTTAAAAATAAAAAGACCCGCTAACTGCGGGTCTTTTTATTAGTTCAAATTCAATTCGAACTGCATTTTGTTTGGACGGACGATACAAAGTGACTTGGAAAAACTTGTCAAAAATTGGATTGTCTCACTACATGCCATTACCGGATGGCTCTTCTTTTCGTTCTCAAAGTAAATTTTTTCCATAGTGATTATAGTATTGTTATGTTACAATAACGCAACTAAAATCAAAATATTGTTTTAACCGAATTTTGCTTATGAATTTGTAAGTACAATGTTATTCTTATCAATGATCTTTCTAAGGTTAATAAGGGCATAACGCATTCTACCTAAAGCTGTGTTTATACTTACTCCCGTATTTTCGGAAATTTCCTTGAAACTCATATCCTTATAAATGCGCATTAAAAGCACTTCTCTTTGATCATCCGGTAACTCATCTACAAGATATCTAAGATCTACATTGATCTGCTCCTTGATCAATTGCTTTTCGGCATTCAACTTATCGTCACCTATTACAGAGAAAATATTGAAATCATCATTCCCCTCGAACATAGGCATTCTCTTGTTCTTTCTGAAATGATCTATAATAAGGTTGTGTGCTATTCGCATTACCCATGGCAAGAACTTACCTTCTTCACTATACGTACCTTTCTTTAAGGTCTTGATTACTTTAATAAAGGTATCCTGAAAAATATCTTCTGTGATATCCCTATCCAATACTTTGGAATAAATAAAACTAGAAATACGTTGGTTGTGTCTATGGATCAATATCTCTAAAGCTTTTTCGTCTCCACTGATATAATCTCTTACTAATATTGAGTCTTCAATTTGTAGTTCCATACAAAGTACTTTTTAAGTTTAGGGCTTCTTTAAAAAAAGCTTGATTTAAGTTATTCGGTCTTTACTTTGAGTTAAACAGCTTTCGGTTAAAAAAGGTGCTATTCATTAATTATGACTCTAAACTAGATAAAAGGGGGGGTGAGAAAAAAACTATGTTGTCAAATACCCTTTTTATGATGTGAAACAATCATTTTTGATTTTCTGTACAATAATCCGGAAAATTGTTAGTTGTTTTGACGAACTACATCCATACTATACTTTTCGGCATACTTTCAGGGGATAAACGTAAAAAGGAACCAACTCAAAAAGGCAGAAAATTAAAAAAGCCCTTATTGCGTTTGCAACAAGGGCTTTATAAGCGGTACAATAATATTCAATTCAAATTACTTTCATAGGCGACACCATTGATCTTATCTATTTTCAATGATTTTGAGTAGTTCAACAAAAAATCAATAGTTTCTTTTTTGGCCTCGACCTTTTTAATCTTGTTTTTATCCTCTACGTAAAATTTCCCCATATCTATTTCAGTATTGTTTCATTACTAAAACGCTATTAGGATAAATATAATAAAACCGTTCGACCTACGTCATTTATATTCGACCAAAACACAAGAAGGTCGACCTAAGTTACGATTAGTTCGTTAAAACAATATTGTTATCCTCTATGATCTTACGAAGATTTATAAGTGCATACCGCATACGCCCCAGTGCCGTATTGATACTGACACCCGTATTTTCCGAAATTTCCTTGAAACTCATATCCTTGTACATTCGCATCACCAGTACATCCCGTTGGTCTTTGGGCAGCTCTTCGATCAAGAGAACCAAATCCTCATCAATCTGTTCCTTTATAAGTTGTTTCTCAATATTCAATTTCTCATCATGAATAATAGAGAAAATATCGAAAGTATTGGATCCCTCGAAATAAGGTAATCTGCGATTCTTCCTAAAATGGTCTATAATAAGGTTATGGGCTATACGCATTACCCAAGGCAAAAATTTACCCTCTTCATTATATCTACCCTTCTTTAGGGTTCTAATGACCTTTATAAATGTATCCTGAAAAATATCTTCGGTAATCTCCCGATCATTTACCTTAGAATAAATAAAACTGCTCAATCGTTGATTGTGTCTTCTGATCAAGGTTTCCAGAGCTCTTTCATCTCCGTTGATATAATTTTGTATAAGTAGGGAATCGGCTATTTGAAGTTCCATGTCAATTACTTTTTTAAAGTTAAAACTAGGGGCCAGTCCTTTAGGGAAAAGCCTTTTTGGGGTTACACTAATTTTAAAAAGTAATTGTTCTTCTATAGGCGTATTAACATTTTATTTAGTTCAAATATAGACAAAATTATAGGTTATAAAAAAATAGCACCCTAATAATCATCAATTTATAAATATATAAGAAACCGCAAAACAAGTCCATAGGCCCGTACTTTTTTGTCTTTTGAAGTTCGTCCGGCCCAATATCCGATACTATGATACGCCCACCAATTCTATTGTCCCGTATTAAAAGCCATAGGTTGACAAGTCAAATTTAAGGTCAATTATAAAAGTTTAGATACGTACATTGTATCTTTGCAATCCTAATGAAACATATGCCCAAAATACAAGACGTTAATCCAAAGGATAATATTATCATCAAAGGTGCCAAACTGCACAATCTTAAGAATATCGATGTTGTAATACCAAGAAACAAACTGGTAGTGATAACAGGACTTTCAGGATCGGGCAAATCAAGTTTGGCCTTTGACACCTTATATGCGGAGGGGCAACGGAGGTATGTAGAAAGCCTATCCTCATACGCCCGCCAGTTTTTGGGCAAACTGAATAAACCAAAAGTAGATTATATAAAAGGTATAGCCCCTGCCATAGCCATTGAACAAAAAGTGAATTCCACCAATCCCCGTTCAACGGTTGGCACCACTACCGAAATCTATGATTACCTTAAATTGTTATTTGCCCGGATCGGTAAGACCTACTCCCCTATTTCCGGTGAAGAGGTAAAAAAACATACGGTTACCGACGCAGTCAAATTCATTAAAGAATTCAAAGAAGGAGAAAAACTCTTGCTTCTTGCCCCTATAGTAATAAAGAAAGATAGAGACCCTATAAAGTCATTGCAGTTGTTTTCAAAACAAGGGTACGCAAGGATCAAGCATAACGGAAAAGTCATTCGTATCGACGCCGCTCCTGAAGACATTGGCCATAAATTTAGCCTGGTCATAGATCGGATCATAACCAAGAACGATGAAGATTTCTACAATCGTTTGGCCAATGCCATTGATTCTGCTTTTTTTGAAGGAAAAGGCGAGTGTATCATTGAAGAATTGGCAACGGAAAAACAGACGATTTTCAATAATAAATTTGAGAAAGACGGTATGTCTTTCTTAGAACCGAACGTCCATCTCTTTAGTTTCAACAATCCGTACGGGGCCTGTCCTAAATGCGAGGGGTATGGGGATGTTATAGGTATAGATGAAGATTTGGTCATACCGAACACTGCCTTATCCGTATATGAAAATGCGATCTTTCCTTGGAGGGGCGAAAGCATGGGGTGGTACCGGGACGAGTTGGTAAACCATGCCTATAAGTTCGGTTTCCCCATACATAAACCATGGTTTGAGCTTACTGAAGAACAAAAACAATTGGTATGGGACGGGAATTTGCATTTTACGGGATTACATAAATTTTTTGGTCTGCTGGAGGAGAAGAGTTATAAAATCCAAAACAGGGTGATGCTCTCTAGGTACCGTGGCAAAACAAAATGCAGCGAATGCAAAGGAAAACGCCTCCGCAAAGAGACCGAGTATGTAAAGATCGATAACAAATCGATAACCGACCTTGTAGAGCTGCCCATTAGAAAGTTGGCCAACTTTTTCAAAGAGCTTTCCCTTAATGAACATGATGCCCAAATCGCGGACAGATTACTGAAAGAAATAAATACCAGATTGGGTTTCTTGCAAAAGGTAGGACTCAACTACCTTACCCTCAACCGTAAATCAAACTCCCTTTCGGGAGGGGAAAGCCAACGTATAAACCTGGCTACCTCTTTAGGAAGTAGTCTAGTTGGATCCATGTATATTCTGGACGAACCCAGTATAGGCCTGCATCCCAAGGATACGGAGAATTTAATCGATGTACTGAAATCGTTGCGCGATCTAGGCAATACGGTCATTGTCGTTGAACATGATGAGGATATCATGAACGCTGCTGACGAAGTCATAGACATTGGGCCCGAAGCAGGTACCCATGGTGGTGAGGTCGTTGCACATGGTACACTGTCCGAAATACTGAAATCTTCATCCTTGACCGCAAGTTATTTAAATGGCACCTTGGAAATAGCCGTACCGAAGAAAAGACGTACCTCTAAAAATTATATTGAAATTAAAGGGGCCAGGGAAAATAACCTTAAAAACATCAACGCCAACTTTCCTCTTAACATGCTTACGGTGATAACAGGCGTTTCCGGCAGCGGCAAAAGTACATTGGTCAAAAAACTACTCTATCCTATTATATTAAAGGAAATAGGTGGTTATGGAGAAAAAGCCGGACAGTTTACTTCTGTCGAAGGCAAATATCAATCTATAAAACATGTAGAGTTCGTTGACCAAAATCCGATAGGAAGATCATCGCGCTCCAACCCGGTAACCTATATTAAGGCCTATGATGATATCAGGGCCCTCTTTGCTGCCCAAAAACTCAGTAAGATCAGAGGTTATCAACCTAAACACTTTTCATTCAACGTAGACGGTGGTCGATGTGAAAAATGTAAAGGGGAAGGTGAAATTACCGTGGAGATGCAGTTCATGGCCGATGTGCATTTGGAATGTGACACTTGCGGCGGCAAACGTTTTAAGAAAGAGGTTTTGGAGGTTACCTTCGAAGGTGCCAGCATTGCCGATGTCCTTGATATGACCTTGGATGATGCGATCGACTTTTTTGAAAAACACGGACAGACCAAAATCGTAGGGAAATTGAACCCACTCCGTGATGTTGGCCTTGGGTATGTTACCTTAGGACAATCTTCCTCGACCCTCTCCGGCGGAGAGGCCCAGCGGATCAAACTTGCTTCATTTCTTGTTAAAGGAAGTACAAAGGATAAGGCTTTGTTCATTTTTGACGAACCTACCACCGGATTACATTTCCACGATATAAAAAAATTATTGAAATCCTTTGATGCGCTTATCGCAAAAGGACACTCCGTAGTGGTAATTGAACATAATATAGAACTTATTAAATGTGCCGACCATATTATCGATCTTGGTCCAGAAGGTGGTGAAAATGGCGGAATGATATTGGCGGAAGGTACTCCGGAGGAAATAATCAAAAGTAAAACATCTTTCACCGCAAATTACCTAAAAGACAAACTAACGAAATAATAATTGATACATATTAAAGCCTAAATTAGGTACACTTTCTCTTTGGAATAAATTGAATTATTTCTGATTCGATTAAAGGTTTAAAATAAATCCTCACAATTTTCGAACGTCAAAAATATATTTAAGTAATTGATGTTCAATAACTTAACGTATTAAATTATTTTTTGGCACGCTGTTTGGTATATACTAATCGAATGTAAATAGTTGCATTCAGGAATTTAAACCTTATATCATGAAAAAATTAGTACTCCTTTTTACAGCCCTTTTATTAGGTACTGCAGGTACCATGGCTAGTACAACTGAAGATAAGGTTGCAACACGCAATGCTTATACAAACAACAACTCGTTCATTTTCGTTGAACAAGGCATTACGTTTTCCGTATATCCCGATGGTGAATTTGATTTTTATATAGAGAATTATGTATCCGGTCGTAAGAACGGGATAACCATGAACTCAGGATATGACTATAGTCCGTATACCCAATATGATGATTACGGAGCGGTAATTCAAGTTGAGAACGTACCCGTATATTATGACTATTATGGTCGCGTTACCCAAATTGGGGATGTTGATATCCGTTATAGGAACAATAGAGTGTTCAGAATGGGTGGCATGTATGTTTATTACAACCGAAATGGTTTTTATGATTACCATACAGGATACATCAATGTTTATAACAGACATTATGTATACAGACCTTTCCATAGGTTTTTCTTAAGACCTTCCATCGGATTTTCATTGGTATTGAACAGACCATACAGAAGGTATTATACGCCTTATAGATATACTTATTACAGACCATATCGTTTTAATGAGCGAAGGGCTTATGCAAAGATCGGTAGGGAACATAGATACAATAAAGTTCGTAGAGAGAGAGCTACAATTTACAGAAATGATAAGAGGGTCGCTCAACGTTCTAACAATGTAAGACGAAACAGTGACGTGCGTAGCAATAGATCTGTAGCTAGAAACAATGATTCTTATAAAAACTATAAATCAAATAATAATAGAGGCGATGTTGTTCGAAATTCTGGAACACGTACAAGTAGATCAAATACAAAGGTAGCTGGTAGAACAGCAGTTGACAGATCAAAAAATGTACAAACGAGATCGGCCCGTACAACCAACACCAGGTCTACAGCCAATCGAAACGTTACCAAAAGATCAACAACAACAAGGTCTCCACAGCGAAATACGGTTACCAAGAGATCTGTAACCAAAACGCCAAGAAGTACTACGGTAACCAGAAGTACAACAACGTATAAGAAGCCTGTAAATAGAACACAGACAAGAACGGTACGTAGTACGACTACTAGAACACAGAGATCGGTTGCCAAAAGACCTTCAACAACCCGTAGCACCAGTAAAAGCACGGTAAGAAAGTCTCCATCTAGAAGTACAAAGGTTGCAACTAGAAGTAGCAGTACCAGAAGTAATTCTAGAAGATATTAAAAAACAATAGTTGACCAAAGCGTTACAATTAGCAGAGGGCTTTTGAAATCCCGGTCACATTAAGATAGTTTTTAGGTTGGTTAGTTGTTTAAACCCTGATGCGATATTTTTCCGTCAGGGTTTATTTTTTTATATACTTGGAAAGCAATCTATGTACATCTTCAGATATCTTGAACCGATAAAGTATTCCCATATAAAAAACAATGGTCACAACACTTTTTAAACCAATGTTTATTATGGGATGGAACGGCAGGCTTACCATATAAAAAACACCTCCCATAACTAACAAGATCACGAACACTTTTAGGGTTTCCAAACTAAATGGCATAATATTGAACTTAGCCTTAACAAAGAACAATTTGATGGTATTATAGATTGAAATAGCCATAAAACTGGCCAATGCCGCACCATTAAGTCCATATGCCGGAATAAAGAACATATTGAGCAAAATAACCAGTAACGCCAGGAACACCCCCATAACCAATAGCGTTTTATAATAGTCGGAATTATACATGATCGCATTATTGTTTCCTAAAAGCGAATCATAAACCTTTACCAATCCGATAAGAAATACGATAACGAACCCACCTCTATACTCCTCTGGAAGAATAAGAAAAAGGTCGTTCAAATTGGTAATGATCAAAACGAACAATATTCCCGAAGCTATGAACAAGGTCAATGATGATTTTTTGTAAAGTGATTCCAGTCCGTCATGATCTTTATCGTTCAACAGTTCGGCCGTTAACGGATATGTGATTTGATGCATCGCCCTGGATGGCACAATGATCGTTGTTGCAATATAAATGGCCACTCCATAATAAGCTACATTTTCAATTACTTTATATTGATTGATCATTACCTTATCGATCTCTAAAATGATCACCGCAGCGGACCCTCCCAGGATTATCAAAGCACTATAGCCAATGATTGCCCGTGTATTGGCAGGAAAATCGAAATTCAATTTCGGCATTTTTAGACCATAGGCATAAATTTTCATGATCACGGTTCTTAGAAGATACAAACCTACTAGGGCCTTCAAGAAAAAATCCACCGAAATAACATCAAAATACACCAAAAACAAAAGTAACATGACCCCTACCCGATTAAAGACCTCTTTCATGAAATTACCAAACACGGATTTCATTTGAACTTTCGCCCAAGCGTAGAAGACCTCAAAATATGCCATGGCCATACCAATGAGGAAAATATACCATACATAGTCCTTTACGATACTGTTTTCCTTCGCGATAAAACTTCCAATAGCATCTGTAAATAAAAAAGTCAACAAAGTAAGGGGAAGAATAAGAAGTAAGGGTAATAACAGCATAAGGGTCTCAAAGGCCTCTTTGCTTCCCTCTTTCTTAAAACTGCTGTAAAACTTAATAAAAGTATTGGGCACCCCAAATGCCAATAAAGGCATCAGAACCGCAGAAGTGGACAAGATAACCGTTACCAGGCCATAATAGGCATCGGTCAAAAAATTGGTATAGAGAAAAAGTGTATTTATAGCCGCAACCCCAAATCCCAAATAAGTGATTATGGTATTGTTCAATGCTTGTTTACTGACTATTCCCATTAAATGTGTTTGGCTAATTCCTTGGTGAGCTCCCTTCGACTAAATTTTTCCAAGCCTACGGATTTCATTACCAATCCTTCATTCTTATAGGCCCAAAACCACTTTAAAAGTACATCTTTTAATTCGTTCTCATCCGAATATCCAAAGCTGAACCCCGAATGGGTGTCGGCAATGATTTGGGCGGCATCCCACTTTTCCGGGCCAATTGCCAAAATAGGTCGTTCAGCAGCCATATATTCATACAACTTGCCCGGCAATATCCCCCTAGTTTCTTTAGAATCGATTTCTACCAACAAAAGCACTTGGGATTGCTGTTGTAGTGTAATTGCTTCTTCATGGGATATATAGCCCAATATTTCGGTATGGTTTTCTAAGCCAGAATCTTTTATAGTTTGAAGAACATCCTCACTTATGACTCCAGCCAATCGTAGTTTGAAACTGGTTTTTAAACCTTCATTTTCATTCACCAATTCCCCCAAAACCTTCCATAACACCAAAGGGTTCCTACCTGAAAGCAGGGACCCTATATGAGAAATGGTGAAATCTTTGGTCAAAGGTGCATGCCCTTGGTCATCTGAGTCAAAACCATTCGTAATTACGGAAATGGGCTTATCGGTAATCGTTTCAAATTCTTTTTTGGTCGTATAACTGGTTACGATAATACCATCGGCATTGTTCAACACCTGATGCTCCAAACGCTTATGCTCAAGTTGGGATTTCCGGGTCAGTTTCAGTTTTTTGTGATACCCAATAGACGTCCATGGATCTCTAAAATCCGTCAACCAACGAATACCTTTTAACTCCTTTAAACGATTGCCTATCAAATGGATGCTATGTGGCGGACCGGTCGTTACCACAGTATCAATCCGTTCTTTATCAATTATTGCATCCAAAAACTTTACCGAAGGCCCAACCCAGTTTTTACGGGCATCGGGAATAAAGAAATTGCCCCTTACCCAAAGCATGGCCTTTTCTATAATCGATTGATTCTTTGTCGTTATAATACCGGAACTTATTCGCTTTGCATCTTTTTTGGAGAAAAGTCCTGCCAACTTGTACGGCTCTCGAATGGGATGCTTATAAATAATGACATCTTTAGGTACCTCTTTTACAAAAGAATTATCCAAAATAGGGTAATTGGGATTCTCTGGAATATAGACTATCGGGGTTATTCCGAAATGAGGTAAATATTTTACGAATTTCAACCATCGTTGTACCCCAGGCCCACCCGCCGGTGGCCAATAGTACGTAATGATCAAGACTTTTTTCATTGATCCCCTTCTTTTTTCGAAGAACCCCTTGCAGAGTATACTATACCTCCGATTACGATTAACCCTAGTAAAATTGAACTTGCCAAGGTTATCGCACTTCCAGTTTTAACGATTTCCGGTTCAAACTTAAAGACAATTTCATGTTCCCCTTCTGGCACTTTTAAGGCACGTAATACATAATCGACCCTAAAATGGTCTTTTAATTCACCATCGATATAAGCGTTCCACCCATTTTTATAATACATTTCTGAAAATACCAAAACCCCTGCATTCGGGTTTGAAGATCGATATATTAATTGATTGGGTTCATAATCCGTTAAGACCACTGTAGCCAATGAATCGGTCTGATAATCGAATCGGTTTATGTTTGAAAACTCAGAAGTATTCACTACTGCCTCATGCTTTGAATCAAGATGCTCCAAAGCCGTTATTTCCTCATTGGCGGAATTAACCGCTATCAACTTGTCAACGAACCATGCATTGCCGTTGGCATTGGGGTTCATTGTCGGAACACTGTTACCTTCTTCGTTTTGTTGAATTACATATTTGACATTCAACATATCCAGGATTTCAATTTTTCCCTTATAGATATAAAAATCGAATAGATCCTGTAACCTTGCCGGTTTAGCTGCATGGTATCCTCCTATTGATTTATGATAGTAGGAGGTCCTAGCACCATTTATACCTTCTTGTGTGTTGTATACCCTATAAATTCCTTTATCCTGGGAAATCTGCTTATCGGCCATTGTTTCCGGGAAAGGTTCGGCCATTTTTCGTTTTGAAACGAAATCATCCTTATTTACATAACGCAGATCAACACCGACTAAATCAACAACTATCAAAAGTGCCAAAACCAACACTAACAGATTCGTCTTTATTTTTTCTTTTAAATACAACCAAATAAATAGAGCTGCCAGCACAACGAATATTATGGAACGTAAAAGATCATTGGTATAAACTGCCTCCCGGTCCAACCTGATCAACGAAAGTATCTCATCACCGTAATAGCGTTGTAGCGTTTCATCCGATGCACCAACAAAGTTGAAAGCCCCCTTCATTAAGAATAAGGCCACCCCAATTCCCAACATTATGAAAAAAGAAATCTTCAATGCCCTTAATTTTTCTTTTT
This sequence comes from Maribacter luteus, assembly GCF_009674825.1. GTDB lineage: Bacteria > Bacteroidota > Bacteroidia > Flavobacteriales > Flavobacteriaceae > Maribacter_A > Maribacter_A luteus. Next base: position 61,650 of record NZ_WKJH01000008.1, on the reverse strand, counting down.
TATCCACATTATGATCAAGGAGTTCCTTCACTGCCAAAACGCCTAGAACCGGAGCACATAGCTCAACAATAACCTGAATGGATGATACGGCCCTGAACTTGTTGTATAGGGGGAAGTAATCGATCATAAAATCGGTCAAGGGTCCAAAATTCTTGCCCCAAGATAATAACAAGGCCATAATAACACCGCCCAAAAGCCACCATTTGGCCTTTCCTTTCACCAAAAGCAATCCTAATAAAAACAGAAAAAGGATAATGGCACCAATATAGGCCGGGCCAGCGACTATGGGTTGGTCTCCCCAATAAAGCGGAAGATTTTTAGAGAAGTCCAAAGCCTGACTTCTCGAAATTCCTTGATCAATGAGAAAATCATAGGTTTTGGAGTTTCCACCTAAATCCTCTGCATTGGACCCCCCGAATAATCGAGGCACGAATAAGTTCAAGGATTCAACGATACCATAACTGTATTGGGTAATATATTCATTGGTGAGTCCTTGCGTTTTGGTTTTCTCTGACCCGTCAGGATTAATGGTCAATTCGGATTTACCACGTGTACTCCAATCGGCATACTCCTTTGTTGCCATTAAACTGGTCGTATTTGCAGCAATACCCAGTACAACGGCAAGGATAAGCAGCCCTACGGATATGAAGAAATTACGCAAAGTATGCTTACGAATAGCGTAAATGAGATATACGACACCTAATATGAGTACCAAAAGCATAAAATAATACGTCATTTGGTAATGGTTGGCCCCTACTTCCAAAGCCATGGCAAATGCAGTCAAAACAAATCCCCATAAATACTTACCCCGAAATGTCAGTACTATTCCCCCTAAGAGCATCGGAATATAAGCCAAAGCATGGGCCTTTGCATTGTGGCCCACTCCTAGAATAATGATCAAATACGTTGAAAATCCGAATGCGAGTGCCCCCATAGCGGCCAATCTATAATCGACTTTTAAGCAGCATAGAAGAATATAAAAGCCCAAAAAATAAATGAACAGATAATCGGCAGGCCTTGGCAAAAAGCGGATCAAACGATCCAATTTCTTCACATAGTCATGCGGATAGTAAGCCCCAAGTTGATAAGTAGGCATGCCTCCAAAGGCACTGTTCGTCCAATAAGGTTCTTGCCCGTCGTTCTTTTTTCGAAAATCGTTCTGCTCTTTGGCCATACCCGTATACTGGCGTATATCGGATTGTTCAATGACCTTGCCCTGTAGTACAGGACTAAAGTATGCCAAGGCGATGATTACAAAAAAAACAAGTACGAAAGAATGGGTATAAAAAGCTTTTAAACCTGACTTCATTGGTTTATTAATGTGGTTGGTAATGCTAAAATAATCAATCTAATTCCTCAAACTCGATGTATTCACCAACTTTTTTAGAGGATGAAGGTTTTTTTGATGGTTTCTTGTCTATAATTACATCCCCGACTTTTTCCTCATTGGTTTGGGTTTGTTGGGAAAATCCTCCAAAGTTCTCACGAAATCGCTCTTCGGTCTTCTTTGCCGCATAGCTAAAGATCTTCGGTGCAAACCATCTTGCTAAAATTTTCAGCAGATAATACACCAATAAGATTATTAAAATCGTTTTAAGAAAAGCCATATTAATTTTCGGTAATTTATATCAAAAATACAATTCTAACGTTGTAATAGTAGCGCAAAAGTCTTAAAATAATAATAAAATCAAACTATGAGCGGTTGTTTTGAGTTGAAAAAACCAGTGTACGCAACACTTTTTTTAGTCTTTATAATTCCATTTTTCGGAATATCCCAATATACGGATGTCATTAATTCAAATAGACCAGGCTTGTCTGTAAGTGCTTATGCCATAGGTAAAAACGTATTGCAATTGGAATCCGGTCTGTTTTACGAACAACAAGACCATAATCTGTTGAATACCCAAAGTAATATCATCGGCACCGATATCTCGTTGCGATATGGACTTCTATTTGAACGATTGGAATTAAACTGGGAAGGTACCTTTCAAAACCAAAACATCACTTTCAACAGTTTTGATACCAGCGATTCAAGAACTGATTTCTATAGAAATAGGATCGGACTTAAGTTCTTGATCTATGACAGATATAAAGAAGATAAACCGAATCTTTACAGTTGGAGGGCCAATAATATTTTCCAGTTAAAAAACCTGATACCCTCCGTATCATTATATGCAGGAGCGAATTTTGTACTAGGAGACAATCCTTTTTACATTGATGAACCCACCATATCCCCAAGGGTAATGGTCGCAACCCAGAGTAGGCTATCGCCCAGGTTCGTATTGATCACCAATTTATCTTATGATCGCATTGGAACGGACTTTCCTGAAATGGGTTATACCGTTTCACTTTCACATGCATTCCGAAATCCTAAATGGAGTGTATTTGCAGAAAACCAAGGCTTTAAGAGTGATCGCTATTCCGATATTCTCTTACGAAGTGGTATAGCTTATTTATTCAATGAGGACTTGCAGACCGATTTACATATGGGTGCGAGTTTTAAAAACACCCCATCAAGAATCTTCGTTAGTGCCGGAGTTTCTTATCGGTTTGATTTTCATAAGGATGCCCCAAAAGCCATTGAGGACCAAAATGCGGATGAAAACGGAGGCGAGATCAAGAAAGGTTCCATGAAAAAGAAAGAAAAAAAGAAAAAAAATAAAGGAAGTGGAGCTGAAGACATTGATTTAGGGCCCACAAAAAAACAACTCCGCAAGCTAAAAAAAGAACAGAAAAAAGATAACGGACTGTAAGCCAAAAGAAACGTTCAAAACCTTGACTTTTGGTATTAAAAAAAAGTGGCTTAATTTCCTGATATTGATTAATATTCCTAATATTGACCTTACAAAATACACGTATGGTCACCCTGAAAGAAGCCACAACCAAAACAGATTTAAAGAAGTTCGTAAAGTTTCCTTTTTCGATCTATAAGGATTCCCCATATTGGATACCTCCCATTATCAACGATGAACTGGAGTCGTTTGATAAAACCAAAAATCCTGCTTTTAAAAATGCCGAAGCCCGTTTTTTCCTAGCTTATAAAAACAATGAAATCGTTGGGCGGATAGCCGCTATCATCAATTGGATAGAAATCAATGACCAAAAGGTTAAAAAAATGCGTTTTGGTTGGTTTGATTTCGTCAATGATACCGAAGTTTCGGAAACCTTATTGAAGAAAGTCGAAGAAATTGGCAAAGAACACCAACTGGAATATATGGAAGGTCCCGTAGGTTTTTCCAATTTAGACAAAGTTGGGGTACTTGTTGAAGGTTTTGATGAAATGGGCACCATGATCACGTGGTACAATCATGCATACTATCCTGAACATTACGAGCGTTTGGGATTTGTAAAAGAAAAGGAATATGTAGAAAACAGGTTTCCTTTTTCAAATGCCCATCCCAAATTTTATGATAAGGCCGGTGAATTGGTAAAAAGAAGGTATGGTGTAAAAGCATTAAGTTATACAAAAACAAAAGATGTAATGGCCATGGCCGATACAATGTTCGACCTCTTCAACGAAACCTATTCTTCCTTATCCTCTTTTGTACCGATTACCGAAATTCAAAAAGCCTATTTTAAAAAGAAATACATAAGCTTCATCAATCCCGAATATATAAAGTTCATTCTTGATAAAGAGGATAATCTCATTGCCTTTGGTATCGTTATGCCTTCTTTTTCACATGCCCTTCAAAAGGCCAAAGGAAAACTTTTCCCATTTGGACTTTTTCATATGTTACACGCCAAAAAACATAGTAAGGACGTTATTTTCTATTTGATAGGCGTACATCCCGATTACCAAAACAAAGGGGTAACGGCTGTAATGTTCCAAGAATACTATAAAACATTCACTGCTAAGAAAATCGTGAATTGTATTCGTACACCGGAATTGGCGGATAATATCGCCATAAAACAACTATGGAAACATTTTAATCCGGAAATATACAAACGTAGGAGAACGTACCGTAAAAACTTATAATCAATAAAAAAGACCCCATATTCAATGAATATGGGGTCTTTTTATTTTATTTTAAACTACTTACTCTCCCATTGCGGCAGCAACAGCAGCCGATAATCTTTTGTAAGTACCGTTTTCCAGCCTTTCCCGTATTGCTGAGAAAGCGTCCAATGTTTCATTAATATCAGCCATAGTATGGGTAGCTGTAGGGATTAAACGCAATAGAATCATCCCTTTTGGAATTACAGGATAAACCACAATTGAACAGAAAATTCCGTAATTCTCCCTAAGGTCCTTAACCAAAGCCATGGCCTCTGGAATACTACCACTTAAATATACCGGGGTTACACAACTTGTTGTGGTACCGATATCAAAACCTCTTTCTTTAAGTCCGTTTTGCAAGGCATTTACATTTTCCCAAAGCTTGGCCTTAAGTTCAGGCATGGTACGTAGCATGTCCAAACGTTTTAAGGCTCCTTTTACATAAATCATGGGTAACGATTTAGCGAACATCTGGGAACGTAGATTGTATTTTAAATAATCTATGATTTCCTTATCCGCTGCCAAGAAGGCACCGATACCTGCCATGGATTTTGCAAACGTAGCGAAATATACATCAATATCGTCCTGAACACCTTGCTCCTGACCTGCTCCACCACCTTTTTCCCCTAAGGTACCAAAGCCATGGGCATCGTCTACGAACAATCTGAAATTATATTTTTCCTTTAAGGCAACTATTTCCTTTAGCTTTCCTTGTTCCCCGCGCATACCGAAAACACCTTCGGAAATAACCAAGATACCGCCACCGGTCTGTTCGGCCATTTTCTTGGCACGTTCCAAGTTTTTCTCAAGGCTTTCAATATCGTTGTGCTTAAAAGTAAAACGCTTACCCATATGTAAACGAACACCGTCGATAATACATGCATGGGCATCTACATCATAAACGATAATATCATCTTTGGCTACCAAAGCATCTATGGCCGAGACCATTCCTTGGTATCCGAAATTCAATAAATAAGCGGACTCCTTACTTACGAATTCAGCCAGTTCCCTTTCCAATTGCTCATGAAAATCGGTATGGCCACTCATCATTCTTGCCCCCATAGGGTAAGCAGAACCATGTTCTGCCGCAGCTTCGGCGTCTACTTTCTTGATTTCGGGTAAATTTGAGAGTCCCAAGTAATCATTGATACTCCAAGTGATCACTTCTTTTCCCTGAAATTTCATCCTATTCGATATAGGTCCCTCTAGTTTTGGAAAAACAAAATATCCTTCTGCCTGAGAAGCCCATTTTCCCAACGGACCTTTGTTCTCGATTATCCTTTCAAATATATCTCTCATTTTACCTCTTTGATTTATCTGCAAAAATATTGATTTTTACGCAGCATTCATAACTCATTCTCATGCAAAAAAAGCAACGATCTTGACATCATTGCTTATATCTGGCCAAGATTATATCAAAACCTTATTTTATAAACTGTACACTTTGTATTTCTTCTTTGACTTCGGCAGATTCATTAAACCCTTGTGCTTCCATCCACTCATCGCTGTAGATCTTACTCATATACCTAGAACCGTGGTCTGGGAATATGACAACTACATTACTATCTTTATCAAATTTACCTAACTCATTAAACTGTTTTATGGCCTGCATGGCCGCTCCACTGGTATACCCTGCAAAAATACCTTCGGTACGGGCCAACTCCCTTGCCGCATGGGCACTTTCCTCATCAGTTACTTTTATGAACTCATCAATAACCTTAAAATCAGTGGAATCCGGAATCAGATTTTTACCAAGACCTTCGATCCTGTATGGATAGATTTCATTCTCATCAAATTCCATGGTCTCATGATATTTCTTAAGCACCGAGCCAAAAGCATCGACACCCAAAACTTTGATATCCGAATTTTTCTCTTTTAAATATCTAGCAATTCCTGAAATTGTTCCTCCAGTACCACTGCATGCTACCAAATGGGTAATATTACCATTGGTCTGCTCCCAAATTTCAGGGCCAGTGGAATGATAATGTGCATCAATATTCAATTCATTGAAATATTGATTTATATATACCGAACCTTTTGTTTCTTTATGTAATCGTTTTGCAACCTCGTAATATGATCTTGGGTCATCGGCGCTAACATGGGCAGGGCAAACATAAACCTTTGCGCCCATGGTCCTAAGCATATCGATCTTATCTTTTGAAGATTTGGAACTAACGGCCAAAATACAATCGTATCCTTTAATGATACTCACCATGGCAAGGCTAAATCCCGTATTACCGGATGTAGTTTCTATGATCGTACTGCCTTTTTTCAATATACCTTTCCTTTCCGCTTGGTCTATAATAAAGGACGCTATTCTATCTTTTGTAGAATGTCCCGGATTAAAGGCCTCAACTTTAGCGTAAAAGTTACCTTGAAGATTTGCTGTTGATTTTGTCAGTTTGACCAGGGGGGTATTTCCTATTAAGTCAAGGACACTATCGTAGGCATTTATCGTTTGTTCCATAAAGGCAATCTATATTTTAAATTCTGACAACCATCGATAAAATGTCAAAATTTGTCTACAAAACTACTATTTTTTTTTATTATCGATTGATTTTTCCTTCCAAATCTAATATAAAGGCATATTCCTTAGCAACTTCCTTAAGGGATTCGAAACGACCTGAAGCACCTCCGTGACCGGCATCCATATTAATGTCGAACAACAACAAATTATCGTCCGTTTTTAAATCCCTTAGTTTAGCGACCCATTTGGCAGGCTCAAAATATTGCACTTGGGAATCGTGCAAACCAGTGGTCACCAACATATTAGGATAATCCTGAACTTTAACGTTATCGTAGGGCGAATACGATTTCATATAATCATAATACTCCTTTTCATTAGGATTGCCCCATTCATCATATTCTCCCGTTGTCAATGGTATGGAGTCGTCTAGCATCGTGGTTACAACATCGACAAAAGGTACGGCCGCAATGACCCCATTATAAAGTTCCGGGGCCATGTTCACTATCGCCCCCATTAAAAGTCCGCCAGCAGACCCTCCCATGGCATATAAATGTTGGGCACTGGTATAGTTATTGTCTATCAAGTACTTTGAACAATCGACAAAATCTGTAAAGGTATTCTTCTTTTTAAGTAGCTTACCATCATCATACCACTGTCTTCCCAAATACTGACCTCCGCGAATGTGCGCAAGGGCATATACAAAACCACGGTCGAGCAAACTTAACCGAATGGTCGAGAAATATGGGTCAATGGTTGAACCATAAGAGCCGTAGGCATACTGCAGTATGGGAGTTTGGCCATTGATTTCGGTATCTTTATGATAAACGATGGACATGGGTATTTTAACCCCATCACGGGCTGTGGCCCAAATACGTTCAGATGTATAATTTTCTTTTTTGAAAGCACCCCCAAGCACTTCTTGTTCTTTCATAACGACCTTTTCCTTGGTTCGCATATTAAAATCTATTACCGAACTTGGGGTGGTCATGGAATTGTAACCATAACGTAAGATTTCAGTATCGAACTCGGGATTGGTACTCACATAGGCCGTATAGGTCTCATTATCAAAAGGCAAATAATAACTCTCAGCTGTGTCCCATCGTGTGATTTTCAGGTTATTTAAACCGTTTTCTCGCTCAGAGAGCACATAATAATCCTTAAAAATATCTATGTCCTCCAGAAGAACATCTTCCCGATGGGGTATAAACTCTTTCCAATTTTCAGAGGAAGTGTTCTTCTCCCCTACTTTCATCAACTTAAAGTTCCTCGCCTTATCCTTATTGGTCAAAACATAAAATGATTCCTCATAATGGGCGATAGAGTACTCCAAGCCTCTTTTTCTGGGAGAGAAAACCTCGAAATCGGCGTAAGGGGTATCGGCGTTTAAAATCCTATATTCGGAAGTTAAGGTACTATAACTCCCGATAACTAAGAATTTCTTTGATTTTGTTCTATATACAAAAGTACCAAAGGTTTCATCTTCCTCATGAAAGACCAATTGATCCTCCTCCGTTTTAGTCCCTAATATGTGCCGATAAATTTTATCGGAACGCAGCGTAACGGGATCTTTTTTACTGTAGAACATCGTTTTATTATCATTGGCCCAAACGGCACCACCCGTAGTATTCTCAATTTTATCGGAATAAACTTCCCCGGTTTCCAAATTCTTGATTTGAACGGTATATTGCCTTCTAGAGACCGTGTCTATACCAAAAACGGCCAATTTATTATCCGGACTTATCGCTATTCCCCCTAAATTAAAGAAATCATGGCCTTCTGCCAGTACATTACAATCGAACATTATTTCCTCTGGCGCCTCCAATGTACCTTTATGCCTACTGTAAATAGGATACTCCTTTCCCTTTTCATAACGGGTAACATACCAATATCCGTTCTTTTTATATGGTACCGAAGAATCATCCTCCTTTATTCGTGCCTTCATCTCCTCGAACAAAAGATTCTGAAAATCCGTCGTATGTGAAGTCAATGCTTCATAATAACTGTTCTCTTTCTCAAGATGGGCTATAACTTCAGGATCTTCCCTATCGTTCATCCAATAGTATTCATCGACCCTTATATCATTATGTATTACTAATTCCTTTCTAATCTTCTTAGCAACGGGGGCTACATTATTTGTCATGCTATTCTATTCATTATGGAGAGCGAATGCAAAAGTAAGACTTAACATAGAAACTATCATTCTTTTGGCCAAGTGTATCCTAAAATTGACGTATCGGTACAATTTATTAATTTTGGCTCCGTAACCTTATAAAAAAGACACCATGTTTGGAGATATGATGGGAATGATGGGAAAACTCAAAGAAACCCAACAAAAAGTTGAAGCGACTAAAAAAAGATTGGATACCGTTTACATAGATGAGAAATCTGTAGATGGATTATTATCGGTTTCCATTTCGGCCAATAGGGCCATCAAGGAAATAAAAATTGACGATAGTTTATTACAGGATAAGGAACAGTTGGAAGACTACCTGATCTTAACTTTAAACAAGGCCATTGAAAACGCCACTAAAGTCAATGAAACCGAACTTGCGGCAGTTGCCAAAGAAGGCATGCCCAATATTCCGGGAATGGATTCGTTATTTAAATAAACCCTTGGCAAGGTTTTTGAAAAGTTTTAAAAAACGACACGATGAAAAGTATATTACTACTATTAATAGTTCCCTTTTTCATTAGCACCCAGAATTATCTTGAGGCTGAAAAAGACACGAAGTGGCTGACCGATTATGAAAAGGCCATAAAAAGAGCAAAAAAAGAAGATAAGAACGTTTTGGTCTATTTCACCGGTAGTGACTGGTGCCCTCCTTGTAAGATGCTGAAAACCGATCTATTCGAATCGGCAGAGTTCAAAGCGCTCGCAGAGGATTATGTCCTGTTATATGTAGATATGCCACGGAATAAGGACCTTCTGACCCACGATCAACTGAAACACAACAAAGAGCTATTGAAAAAGTATAACAAGAAAGGGGTTTTTCCACTGTTGACGATAGTAAATGAAAAAGGCAATGCTTTGGATGAATATTCCGGTTATAGCATGAATGGTGAGATACGCTATCATTTACAACTGTTGAACAAATATAAATAGTTGAACAATTCAAATACAAAGGAAAGCTTCCATTTTTGGAAGCTTTTTTTATTGGCCCAAGGCTTTTAATAAGATGGGTTCTATCGCAACACAACTGTAAGGGCAATACATCTTTAGTCAAATTGGACGACTGAAAGCTTGTTTTATTAAGTAGAGCCAAATACAGGAAGCTGCTAAAGAAAATGAAGCTTGTTCAAGCCCAACCTTTTTGTATTCCTAACCTAGACCATCTTCAAAAGCTTGAGAACATCTTTAATGTATGAGCCAACAAAAATGACGGAAATAAAAAAGGGCCTCCCTTTCGGGACGCCCTTTTCATAGGTTAGTGTTTTCTTTTTGACTAGTTGTTAATCAATCGGAATTCGGTTCTTCTGTTAACAGCATGCTCTCTTTCTGTACAAGAAACACCTTCTCTACATCTGTTCTTAACTTTGTTCTCACCGTAACCATTGGCTACCAACAAGCTAGAGTTGATTCCTTTAGTGATCAAATAATCAGCAACCGCCTTAGCTCTTCTTTCAGAAAGATCTTGGTTAGAAGAAGCATTACCCCTAACATCGGTATGGGAAGCGATCTCTAATTTAACACCAGGGTTTTGCTGTAATACAGGCATTAATCTAGTATCGATAATTCTTTTGGCCTCAGAAGTCAATGTTGCACTTCCTAAGTTCCAGTTGATCGGTAAAGCTTGGTATTCAACTAAAGAACACTCAACTTCTGTCCAAGTAGTTAAACCACCTTTTTGCTTCAACACCTCTTTAGAGATAGTTTTTGTTACTGCAGGAATCGTTTCCTCAACTGTGTAAGCATCTTTATCCAAAACGGTTTTCGTAATTTCATCGTATTGAGCAGGGATAACCTCTTCAACAACTTTTGCTGGCTCTAACAAAACCCTTTTCGTGTAAGTCGCGTTTTGGGAACCTAACGGAGTTTTGGATACAGAAGCATCTGTTCCAAGAACTTCTGTAGAAATAGTGGTAAACTCAGCAGGATACCCTTTGTAACACCAGTATCTACAATCATCAGGATTTCCAGAAGCACAATCAGGTGCAGCAGCTCCCAATTCCCAATTGGCATAGGCAGGCTTAACCTCAATAGTTTCTGAACTTGCCCTAAAAGTAGCAGGGGATACACGTAATGTATTTCCTCCTTCTTTAGAAACATAAGTAATAGTCTCTGTTCCCCATTTCTCTGGAATAACTGTCAATCTTTTTCCAGCAGCTTTAACCTCAACCCTTTCAGTAATAGTCTTGAATGTTGCAGGTACGGTTTTTAAAACCTTGTAAGCAGGTTTTACGGTCAATGTAACTGTTTCGTTAACATAAACATCTGGAGTTGTACAACGAACGTAACATTTTCCCGGTTCAGGATTAGATGGCAAATCTTGTGCCATGGTAATGGATGCAGTCATAACTGCGAAAAGTAAAAGAACTTTTTTCATAATTAAAATTTAGTGTTTGTTATATTGTATTTGTTCACTTGCTGCGAAAATAGTGGCCAACCCTATTTGAAATATAAAGAACGAAACGGGTTTTAATTTTCATCGATAAATCGTATTATTTTATCGATGAAATACACTTTTATCAGTTTATTCTTACATATATTTGAATTTGTAGCGCTTTCAAATATGCTTAAAAAGTGTTATTTTTAAGAATAGGATATATAACTATGATCGAAATAAACAAAAAGGGGGCGAACAGCTTTAGTTTTAAACTTAAAACCGAAAGTGGGCACACTTTATTGAAAAGCGTAGAATACCCAAACAAAGAAATTATAGAACGGACCGTGGCCAACCTGCGGCCAATTGAAAACAATACGTTAAGGTTCGAGCGCCGAACCAATAATGAAGGATTCTTTTTATTCGATATAAAAAATTCAAACGGTCAGCTTATAGGCCACAGTCAAAACTATACTTCTGAAGCCGGTATGGAAAATGGCATAAAGAATCTAATCAACAATATGGAATCCCTATTAGACCAATAATACCTAGAGTTTTTTCAAGGTCTTTAAAAAAACGGCATGCATTTCATCGGTATAATCCAAATGGGTAACCATACGAAGCTTGCCTTGGCCCATTCCTATTATCGATATTCCCTGCTCAAGCAACTTATCCAAAAAAACAGCTTCCGTAATACTACCCTCCTCTATTTCAAAAATCACGATATTAGTCTCTATGGGCTCCACTTTTTTAATGAAGGGCAAATTCTCAAGGGCAACACCTATCTCAAATGCTTTTTTATGGTCATCTGCCAATCTACTTCTATTATGGTCCAGAGCATAAAGGGCAGCAGCAGCCAAATAACCTGCTTGTCGCATTCCACCACCTAAAATCTTCCGTATCCTCAAAGCCTTATCCATCATGGCCTTACTTCCGACCAAAACAGAACCTACGGGACAACCTAACCCTTTACTAAAACAAACACTTATGGTATCGAAAAGTTCACCGAACTGCTCGGGCTTTTCATTTTTGGCGACCATCGCGTTCCAAATCCTGGCACCATCCAAATGATAGGCAAGGTTATGGTTTTTACAAACCTTCTTTATTTTTTTCAGCTCTTCAATATCCCAACAAGCACCACCACCCTTATTGGTCGTATTTTCAATACATACCAATGTGGTCAACGGACTGTGATAAAAATCTGGTGGATTGATTGCTCCCTCGACCTGTTCGGCTGTCATCATTCCCCGATGACCATCGATCAACTTACAGGAAACACCACTGTTAAAACTGACTCCCCCTCCCTCATAATTATAAATATGGGCATATTTATCACAAATCAACTGTTCTCCTGGCTGGGTATGCAGTTTAATCGCTGTCTGGTTCGCCATAGTTCCACTTGGGAAAAACAAGGCTTCCTCCTTTCCGAATAATGCCGCGGTCTTGGCTTCAAGTTCATTTACAGAAGCATCGGTCTTGAAAACATCATCACCAACCTGTGCATTCATCATGGCATCCAACATTCCCTTGGAGGGTTGGGTCACCGTATCACTAATTAAATTGATATTCACTTTGTTATTTTATTTTAAGAATTCTAAAACAGGTTCTAATCTATTTGCTGTTCCCAATGCATACAATCCATTCCAATCGGAGAGCCATCCGGAATCTTTGGAGCTGCGATCAATTTGAATTTTTCCGGAGCTTTTTCAAAACCATCGATCTTCCTGATAATTTCTTGTGCATATGCATTACTACTTGAAAGTAATTTCTTTTTTAATTCCTTAAGTTTCTGATGGGCGATTGCATTTACTTGAGGATAAACGCTATCTTGGGCAGCAAGATTCATAAGGTGGTACAAAACCCTAAAGTTGATACTCCATTGTACTTCATTAAGATAAGTATCTTTTTGCTGCTTGTACAGCGTATTTTCAATCAAACTGTCCAACACTTCGGATAGCCCAAAATTATCTGGTTCCAATGCCTTTTGCTGAATCAGCCTCGAGGCTTTTTCAGGATGCAAAATAAATGTCAATGTCATACCTGCAGCTGTTCCCGATGCGGATAAGGCATCAAAAGAAACCCCTGTTTTCCCTTTAAATGACTCCCTGCTCTTTCGATAACCAAATGCCCTTGGAGGAAAAAGTTTTAATTTTTCCTGTGGAATGGCCATCCATTTAGCGTCCAACGTTTTAAGGGTGGCCATAAGTGCTTGGTTTTGCGTTTTTCTATCGGCTATTACAACGACTGATTGTCCGTCTCCTTTTACCGCATAATTGTAATCCATACCACCTACGACCTTAGCTACCGCTTCAGTTTGGTAGCGGTGAAAGAAATACAAAGGCACGAAAACATCTTCCAAAACCGTATTGGGCTCCCCTGTTTTGATATTATCAATGGAAAAATTATCAATGGCCTTGGCCCTTAATTTCAACATGTCCTCCAACTCTTTTGCTACGTCCTTTCCGTTATCCCAAAGATGTGCCAAAACATGGGCACTACCCTGCGGACGGGCATCTTGGTCAGTTATATAACGAAGACCTTTATCAGTGGCACTATCGAGGATTGCCGAAAGTGCTTTTTTTTCATCGGTATTTTCAGGAATATCGGAATATGAATAAGCAACGGTGACCTTATCCCACTCCCCGATTCCCGTCGCATAGGCACTTGAAAAATCAATTTCCCCATTGTTCAATTTAAATTGGGGATGCGGATAATCCATCACCGATGCCCTATTATTGGTAGAAGCCGCATAATTATGTGCAAAACCAAGAGTATGGCCGATCTCATGGGCGGAAAGTTGCCTGATCCGAGCCAAAGCCATATCCAACATGGGTTGGTAATTATCATCGCGTTCTGCAAACGGCTTGTTCATTAAAGCTTGGGCTATCAAGAAATCCTGACGAATACGTAAACTCCCCAGACTTACATGACCCTTTATGATTTCACCTGTTCGTGGGTCGGTAATACTACTGCCGTAACTCCACCCTCTAGTAGACCTATGAACCCATTGGATCACATTATAACGAACATCCATAGGATCGGCATCATCAGGGAGCATTACCAACTGAAATGCATTTTTATATCCTATGGCCTCAAAGGCCTGGTTCCACCATCTTCCACCATCCAATAGTGCAGAACGGATAGGTTCTGGTGTACCATTATCCAAATAATAGATTATAGGCTCCACAGCCTCACTGACTTTCGCATTCGGGTCCTTTTTCTCTAATCGATGCCTAGTAATGAACCTTTTTACAATAGGCTCCTGGACCGGTGTGGAATAGTCAAAATAACTGAAAGGATAGGATCCCGATCGAGGGTCGAAAGTCCTTTTCCCAAATTTGTCATCTGGTAATTCAATAAAGGAATGATGTTGGGCAACCGTTACCAAGTTTGCATTCGGCGATACTGATTTAATATAACCCCCAGTAGCCTCGCCCTTAAAAGTCAGGGTTACATCAAACTCGATATTCTTTGGAAAAGCCTTCGTCCGATCCATGGCAAAAGCACTTCTAGAGGTATCTAATTTATAAGACCCTTGTTTTGTTTTCTTTAATCTTGCCGTTACCCCATGGGTGTCTTGCATTAAAAAATCAGTGATATCTATGATATACGTGCCATTCTTTTTTTCCTTTATCTTAAAACCGAACAAAACCGATTTCGCAAAGGCCTGTTCTACCGATTTCTTCTCCAAAGCATTATCGGTCAAGGCCCTGAACTTTAAATTGGGCTGCACCAACAACAATTTATTCCCTGCCTTTTTAAAATACACGACCTGTTCATTTCCGAGTTGGCCGCGATCCAACCCTATATCATTACTTCCTATACCACTACTTAATGAATAAACATAGAGAAATTCTTTTTCAAGATCTTTAACCTCCATATACATTTTATCATTGGCATCATCATAATAAAAATCGAACAGGCCTGTGAATTTTTGAAAATCCTTTTTTTGATCAGAAAACTGGGCGTGGCTAAAATTTGATGTAATCAAGATTAAAATAAAAGTAGTCAAGGAGTATCTCATAAGGTTAATTTTGGAAATCTAAATTTAGATAAAAGATTTGACTTGAAAACCCTCATAATAAAGGCTTCAAAAAAATAGGATTCATAAAAATCAGGTTTATAATTTAAGAAGAACATAAAAAGACAAGGGTGAGCAAATATGAATTGGGTACTGCTTGTTTAAAAATTGTAATTTGTTAGTAAATAATCAGGAATATGGCAAATATTGATAGCGGTATATTTTCTTCATATAAACGAAACACCGATCTTTTCGATGAATTATTTGATGAAAATGGATCAATAAAATCAGTTTATCAAGAACTATTCGATCTTTATGGGGCCCATTCTATCAAAGACTATGTAAATCTTAACGATAAGGCAAAAGCTTCTTTTTTTAATCAGGGCATTACATTCCAGGTTTACGGTAAAAACGAAACGCAGGAAAAAATCTTTCCGTTTGATCTATTCCCTAGGATTATAGATTCCAACGAATGGGAAATTATAGAAAAAGGATCTATTCAACGTAGCAAGGCATTGAATCTGTTTCTATGGGATATTTATCACGAAAAGCAAATAATCAAAGATGGTATAGTACCATTGGAACTTATCAGTTCTTCCAACAACTATCTTCATCAAATGATGAACTTAGATCCACCTGGTGGCATTTACAACCATATTTCTGGCACGGATATCATAAAGCATTCAGATGGCAACTTTTATGTTTTGGAGGACAATATACGTTGTCCTTCAGGGGTGAGTTACGTAATTTGCAACCGTACTGCCCTTAAAAGAGCACTTTTTGGGGTGTTCAATCATTATAAGACCCATACGGTTACCGATTATGGGGAAAACCTATTGGATCTTTTAGAGTCCGTAAAACCCAAGGGAGTCGATAATCCGGTATGTGTTGTTATAACACCCGGCATGTACAATTCGGCCTTTTACGAACATTCTTACCTCGCAAAAACCATGGGTATTGAGTTGGTACAAGGTAGCGACCTCTTCGTCGAAAATGATTTTGTTTATATGAAGACCATACGCGGCCCTATTAAAGTAGATGTCATTTATAGACGAATCGACGATCTTTTTTTAGACCCATTAGAGTTCAAACCCGATTCGGCATTAGGTGTTCCCGGACTCTTCGCCGCCTATAAAAAAGGTAATGTAACCCTTGCCAATGCCCCAGGTACAGGAGTTGCTGATGACAAAGCCGTATATACCTATATGCCACAAATTATCAAGTATTATCTTGATGAAGAACCCATATTGAACAATGTACATACCTACCATTGTAGTAGACCGGATGAACTTAAATATGTTTTGGAACATGTGCATGAACTTGTCATAAAGCCAGTTGATGAAGCCGGTGGATATGGTATTTCAATAGGTAACAAACTTACCAAAGCTGAAATCGAAAATGTTAAAAAACAAATAAAGGAATCCCCTCGAAAATATGTAGCCCAACCTATAATGTCGCTCTCCGTACATCCTACGTACATAGATAAAAGCGAATCTTTTGAACAACGTCATATAGACCTAAGAACCTTTACGATACTGGGAAAAGATAAGGAGTATGTCCTAAAAGGAGGATTGACCAGAGTCGCCTTGGAAAAAGGAAATCTTATTGTTAACTCATCCCAAGGTGGCGGATCAAAAGACACTTGGGTTTTAAAAAATTAATGAATGCTTGCAAGAGTAGCGAATAACTTATTTTGGATGGGCCGTTATATTGAAAGGTCCGAACATATTGCCCGATACCTGAACGTGAATTATTTTTCCTCATTGGATGCCCCCAATTCATTATCACAATCGAGGCAATTTGTACTTCATTCCATGCTTTTTATGGTAGGTGAAAAAGAAGAGGACCCTACGAAGGTACTTATTGAAGAAGATGTATTATTTAAGATAGGTTTAGATCCAGATTCACCGAATTCGATCCTGAACAATATTAAGTACGCTAGGGAAAACGCCAATAGCGCAAGAGATCTTATTTCGACAGAATTATACGAATCATTGAATAAATTCTATCACTTTAGTGTCAATTATCCCGTGGCAACCTTTGTAAAAAACGGTCTTTACGACTTTACCACGAATATTACAGAGATCACTTCCGTCTTAAGGGGAAAAATCAGGGGTACCTTATTGCATAATGAAGTATATGCAATTATCATGATGGGCATGAACATCGAAAGGGCAACGCAGATAACACGAATAATCAACTCTAAATATAATGACGCCCTAAAGGCTCAACTGAATTGCGGAGAGCCTTTGAGCAAGAGTTTTGAATGGACGACCTTATTGAAATGCACCGAATCTTACGATATGATGCGTCGTTTTTACAAAAAAACACCTACAAGTATTTCAACGTTGGAATTTTTGGTATTGAACCCTAATTGCCCAAGGTCGGTCATGAACAGTTTAAACCAGGTATATCAACATATACTACTTTTAGACACCAATAGATATTACAATAAAAGTTCAACGGCCTTCCTTGTAGGAAAAGTAAAGTCTGAATATCAGTATAAACATATAGAGGAAATCGAGGGAAACATAAAATCATTTATAGAGAGCATACTCGAAAGTTTAAGCCAGATAAGTATAAAAATGGAAAAAGAGTTTTTTAACTATTAATTCTATTGTATTGCTTTATTTTAGCACTCCTATACTTGAACTATGTCGACAGAATATGTAATTACCTATAAAGCTGAAAACCTATATGAGGGTCCAGTTCATAAAGCACATTGGCAGTTTCTGATTATCCCCGAGCAAAATACCACCCAAGATTTGGTCAGTATCGATTTTAAGAACTCCATAAATGCCTATGATGAGCGATCAGTTAATGGTTTTGGTTTTAGATCCATACGTATACGACCAAAAAAAGAATTTGACCAAATCCGCTTCGAAGCTTCCTTTAAACTTGTAAAACACCAAACCAATCCTTTTGAGTTAGATTCAGGTTTAACCCCCTCCGAAGAATATGAAAAAATAAACTCTCTTGATTTTAAGGTGGATTTTGAACCATTTTTACGATTTACCCATTTCACATCCTTACCGGATAACAGTCAGGACTTATTCAAGTTTAGAAGAGACATTTCCATTTTCGAAAACCTTCAAGCATTGAATACATGGATATTCAAGGCCATCAAATACTCCTCTGAAGTTACCGATGTTCAGACAACACTGGAACAAATTATTGAACATCGACAAGGAGTTTGCCAAGATTTTGCCCATTTGTTCTGTGCCCTATCCCGAAAAAACAATATTCCGACCAGATATGTATCAGGGTACCTTCATCAAGGAAACGGCTATTTCGGGGATGCGCAAATGCATGCATGGGTAGAAGCATATATCCCGAATATGGACTGGGTAGGTTTCGACCCTACGAACAATATCTTGGTAAGTGACAACCATATAAAAGTAGCCCACGGCAAGGACTATGATGATTGCGCCCCTTTAAAAGGAGTTGTTTATGCCAGTGGAGACAATGAAACTACGCATTCTGTTGAAGTGCTGAGCCAAGAACAACAATAAAACTTTTTAAAATGCATCAGTAAGTACAACTAAAGTATATTACTTTTGTGCAAAAATCAGAATATATGATAACCGTAGATCAATCTAAAGATCTTATTGAGCGCCTTGGTGCGTTAAGGAGGTATCTTTGACATAGATGCCAAGCTTATAGAGATAGAGAACGAAGAGGAAAAAACACTTGCCCCCGATTTTTGGGATGACCCCAAAAAAGCACAGGAGCAAATGAAATTCATCCAATCCAAAAAACATTGGGTAGATGATTATAATACGGCCAACACTTTGGTCAGTGACCTCGAAGTTTTGATCGAGTTTCAGAAAGAAGGTGAAGTGCCCGAGTCAGAGGTTACCGCACAATATGAAAAAGCCACCGATCTTATTGAAAAATTAGAGTTCAAGAACATGCTTTCGGAAGAAGGTGATGAATTAACGGCCGTTTTACAGATTACCGCTGGTGCCGGTGGTACAGAAAGTTGTGACTGGGCCTCCATGCTTATGCGGATGTATATGATGTGGAGCGAAAAAAACGGATATAAAGTTAAGGAACTCAATTACCAAGAAGGGGATGTTGCCGGTATCAAAACAGTTACCTTAGAGATTGAAGGTGAATATGCCTTTGGGTGGCTGAAAGGGGAAAATGGCGTACATCGTTTGGTTCGTATCTCCCCTTTTGACAGCAATGCAAAGAGGCATACCTCCTTTGCGTCAGTATATGTGTACCCCTTAGTGGATGATAGTATCGAAATCGAAGTAAACCCTGCCGATATTGAGATAACCACCGCAAGATCCAGTGGTGCGGGTGGGCAGAACGTGAACAAAGTAGAAACAAAAGTTCAATTAGTACATAAACCCACGGGCATACAGATTCAATGTTCGGATTCCCGATCACAGCACGACAACAGGGCTACAGCAATGAAAATGTTGAAATCCCAACTGTATGAAATCGAACTCCGTAAAAAAATGGAAGCCAGGGAAGAAATCGAATCCTCTAAAATGAAGATCGAATGGGGGTCCCAAATCAGAAATTATGTAATGCATCCTTATAAATTGGTAAAAGATGTAAGGACCGGGGAAGAAACCGGTAATGTCGATGCCGTGATGGACGGTAGTATAGATCAATTCTTAAAGGCCTTTTTAATGATGATGGGGCAAAAAGAGGATGAATAAACTGAAATGTAACTTCTATGAAAGTAATAGATACGGTAATATTTGATCTTGGAGGTGTCTTGATAGACTGGAACCCCAAATACCTTTATCGTGAGGTTTTTAATGGAGATGAAGAAAAGATGGATTGGTTCCTTAATACCATCTGCACTTATGAATGGAATATGGAGCATGATGCAGGAAGACCTATAAAAGAAGGTACCGAGCTCTTGATCAATGACTATCCCGAATATGAATCTTGGATCCGATTGTACTACGATCAATGGCCAAAAATGTTGGGAGGCCCAATTTCGGACACGGTAAAAATCTTAAAGCGGTTGAAGCAAATGGAAACCTATAACCTTTTTGCTTTGACCAATTGGAGTAACGAGACCTTCCCCATAGCCAAAGAGCGATATGGTTTTTTGAATGATTTTGAGGGTATAGTGGTTTCCGGTGATGAAAAAACCAGAAAACCTTACCCTGAAATCTATGGGATTATTTTGGATCGATATAAAATCTCCCCGGATAAGGCCGTTTTTATAGATGACAACCATGACAATATCGTAACCGCCGACAAATTGGGGATTAAAGGAATCCATTTTAAAAACGCAGATCAATTACAAGAAGAGTTACTGGCCTTGAATGTCAAATTATAAATAGATAAAATAATTGAACATGATTACGATTTACCATAACCCTAGATGTTCAAAATCCCGTCAAGGTCTAAAGGCGTTGGAAGATTCCGGGGTTCAATTTAAGACCATCAAATATTTGGAGGATATTCCTTCTAAAGAGGAATTGAAAAAGGTGTTGGACTATTTGAACATTCCCGCTGAGAAGTTGGTTCGTAAGAACGAAACCATTTGGAAAGAAAAATTTCGAGGAAAAGACCTTACCGACGATGAGATCATTACCGCCATGGTCGACTACCCCAAACTGATAGAACGGCCCATAGTAATTAAAGGCCAAAAAGCGGTTATCGGAAGACCTGTCGAGAATATTCTAGATCTCCTACAAAAATAGTATACTGTTTTTGATGCCCTCAAGGATGAAAACCAAACGTGGCATCCTTCTTGTTATTCTTAAGAAACACTATTTTTGAATTAACAAAGTTTTAACCTTTGCGGGTTAAACCTTCAATTATTTTTATAATCTAATACTCACGTAATGAAATTCAATAGCGCATTCTTTCTCGTTCTTTTTATCTTATTGTTGTCAGGTATAGAGTTACATGCCCAATACGGTTATGGTAACGGTTATGGCTATGGCGGATATAACAGAGGTAGTTATGGCAGAAGCCGTAGTTCAATACCCCAAGTCCAAACTCCTGAAAAAGAGCCGGAACCTCTAACTGCCGATCAAATCGTCGAAAATGAAATGCCGGCAATAGCATCGGCACTCGAATTGAATGAGTTCGAAACCGCTGTTTTAAGCAGTATCTTAAAAAAATATGTTCAAGAACGTATTGAAATGCAGATACTTAAGTTAGAGCCAGACCAGATGCGAGCGCAAATGGAAAAGATTACCGAGCGACAAACGGAAGAATTGAAAGCGGGACTGCCATTGGAAAAGTATGAGGCTTTTGTAGAACTCCAAAAGAAAGGAGTGGCCAAGACCAACAAGGAGAAAAAGAAAAAGAAGAAAAAGGAAAAAAAGAAAAAAAAGTCCGATAAGGATTAAACCAAACAAATAAATGAAGCATCTATTCCCGTTAGTTCTATTATTCGCAACGTTTACCACAATAGCCCAAAGACCACAAGGACAGCGACCCGAACCCATTACAATAACAGGAATAGTCATAGATCAGGATACAGGGCAACCTTTGGAATATGCCACCTTGATTTTACAGAGCCTTAGAGACCCAGATAAGGTAACCGGGGGTATAACGGATGCATCCGGTAAGTTCTCAGTAGAGACAATGCCGGGAAGGTATAATGCAAGGATAGAATATATGTCCTATAAAACCTACAACTTCGAAGCCCAAACATTCAAAACTTCCACAGATTTAGGAACCATTAAATTGGTCTTGGACGTTGAACAACTACAAGAAGTTGAAGTAACTGCCGAACGCACGACCGTTGAGCTTCGGTTAGATAAGAAAATTTACAATGTAGGATCGGATCTTACCGTTAAAGGTGGTTCGGTAACCGATGTCTTGGACAATGTGCCATCGGTTACAGTTGATGTGGAAGGCACCATAAGCCTGCGTGGTAATGAAAGTGTACGAATATTGGTGAACGGCAAACCCTCTGCACTATCAGGCCTTAGTACCGATGCTTTACAGCAACTACCTGCCGAGGCCATTGAAAAGGTTGAAGTCATTACCAACCCGTCTGCCCGTTATGATGCCGAGGGCACCGCAGGAATCCTGAATATCATTTTAAAACAAAGTAAAACAGCAGGTGTTAATGGATCTGTAAGTTTAAACGTTGGCACCCCTGAATCTTACGGAGCCAATGTCAGCCTCAATCTAAGAAGGGATAAGTTCAATATATTCACGAATACATCCTATAGATACCGTAATAGTCCTGGAAATGCACTTTTTGAGCAAGAAAATTTCAATGAGGATGGATCTACCGCAAGTTTTCAAGATGAAATAAGGGATTATCAAAGGCAAAGTGATGGCTTTAATACGAACATTGGTTTCGAATATTTTATCGATGAATCGAGTAGCATCACTAATTCCTTTGTTTATAGGACATCCGGTGGGGATGACAATACGGATATTGATTTTTTCAATTACGATGCCGTTATGAACCCTACGATCCAAAGAAACCGGTTCTCTACCGAAAGTGATGACGACGAAGATGTACAATATTCCGTGAATTACAAGAAAAACTTTGAAAGGGACGGGCATGAACTTACAATCGATTACCAATATTCTTCGGGAAGCGAACTTGAAAATTCGATAATAGAAGAGACCATTGTCGGTGAAACTGATGAGCTACCTACAGAACAGACCATAAACGACGAAAACCAGGTTAGCCAATTGGTTCAAATGGATTATGTTCTGCCATTTGGAAAGAACAGCAAATCCCAGTTTGAATTAGGTTATAGAGGAACCTTCAATAATTTCAATACCGATTTTAATTACGGCATTCTTACAAACGGGGTTCTTGCCAGTGACCCTGATTATAGCAATGAACTTAATTATAAGGAATATGTAAACTCTGCCTACACCCAATTAGGAACTAAGATCGATAAATTCAATATATTGGGCGGTTTGCGAATGGAAGCATCGGATATAGGTATAGAATTGGTAAATACGAACGAAGTAAGCAATAAAACCTATGTAGATTGGTTTCCTTCCCTATTTTTAGGATATGAATTTTCCGAAAAGGAACAGCTTACCATCAGTTATAGCCGAAGGTTGCGAAGGCCACGTTCAAGGTTCATCAACCCTTTCCCTTCAAGATCCAGTAACACTAACCTTTTTCAAGGTAATCCCGACTTAGATCCTACTTATACCAATGCTTTTGACCTAGGATATTTAAGAAGGTGGGATAAATTTACATTCAATACCTCTGCTTATTATAATTACTCGACCGGGGTTTTTCAATTCATTACCCAAGAAACCGGGGATTTCGTTGAAATTGAAAATTCAGAAGACCCTTCCAATCCGGTAATAGTACCCGTTCAGGTTCGTACACCCATTAATTTAGCTGACGAAAGTAGGTTCGGTATGGAGTTTACCACATCATTCGTTCCGAAAAGGAATTGGAGGTTAAGTTGGAATCTGAACCTTTTCCAACAAAAATTAACCGGGGATTATGAATACACCAATTATCAGAATGAAGTAATTGTCCAAAATTTTGATGTGGACAATTTTACCTATTTCACTAGATTCAGTGCTAAATTACCATTGCCCGGAGCAATAGATTTCCAATCCAACCTTTTTTATATGGGACCTTCGGAGAGTGCACAATCAAAATACAAAAGCATGTTGAGCACCAATCTAGCCTTTAGTAAGGATGTAGTTAAGGACAAAGCCACGGTTTCATTGAATGTGAGCGATTTGTTCAATACCCGCAAGCGTAGAAGTGAAACCAGAACCGACAATGTATTTACTTATAGTGAATTTCAACGTAGGGAAAGGCAAGTGACTTTATCTTTCCTTTACAGGTTCAATCAACCCCAGAACCAAAAAGGTGAAAGAAACGGCCAGAGAAATGGAGGCGGGGACGATGATATGGATTTTGAAGGATAAAATACCAAAACAGCATAAAACAAAAAAGAAGCCAAATGGCTTCTTTTTTTTATTCTTGTAAGCGAGCAGCCTCTTTGGCTTTTCGTTTTTCCTTTATCAACTCCCTGATATTACCGAATAACCAATAAGGCACTACAAATGTAATTAAGAAGATCATCAGCCAAAAGCCAATGGTAAAAATGGTTAAAAACGCTAAAAATCCTAAATATTGGTCAAAATCGAACATCTGTACTTGTTTATTAAAAACAAATATACTTTGAAAAGATTCAAAAGAACAAATCAAATTCAAAAAAAATGATGATTTTTCTAAAATTAAGGTTTACCTGAGTCTCTTAAAATCTCGCAATGAAGTACCTTTGCAAGAAATAAAAAACACCTTACATATGAGTTTTAGAATAGAAAAAGACACGATGGGAAAAGTCGAGGTGCCCTCCGATAAATACTGGGGTGCACAGACTGAACGTTCTAGGAATAATTTTAAGATCGGACCAGCGGCATCCATGCCATTGGACATCGTTTACGGCTTTGCATATTTAAAAAAGGCAGCGGCATATGCCAACCATGAATTGGGCGTACTTGATGAGAAGAAAAGAGATTTGATCGCCAATGTTTGTGATGAAATCCTTGACGGCAAACACGATGACCAGTTTCCTTTGGTAATTTGGCAAACCGGATCAGGTACACAAAGCAATATGAACGTAAACGAGGTCATTGCGAACCGCGCACACGAAATTGCAGGTAATGTTATCGGTGAAGGGGAAAAGACCATTCAACCGAACGATGATGTGAATAAATCACAATCTTCCAACGATACTTTCCCTACCGGCATGCATATCGCAGCCTACAAGAAAATCGTAGAAGTAACCATTCCTGGTGTCACCAAGCTTAAGGAGACCTTGGAGAAAAAATCGAAGGAATTTAAAAATGTGGTCAAAATAGGACGAACGCATTTAATGGATGCCACTCCCCTAACCCTAGGGCAAGAGTTTTCCGGTTATGCCTCTCAATTGGAACATGGCTTAAAAGCCTTGAACAATTCTTTAGACCACCTAAGTGAACTTGCCCTTGGGGGAACAGCTGTAGGAACCGGTTTAAACACTCCACAGGGATATGATGTACTAGTAGCTGAATATATTGCCAAATTTACCGGGTTACCTTTTAAAACGGCTGAAAATAAATTCGAGGCATTAGCAGCACATGATGCTATGGTCGAAAGCCACGGTGCTTTAAAACAATTGGCCGTATCATTGAATAAAATTGCCAATGATGTTCGTATGATGGCTTCCGGTCCTCGTTCAGGAATCGGGGAAATCATTATTCCTGCCAACGAGCCAGGAAGTTCAATTATGCCTGGAAAGGTAAACCCAACCCAATGTGAGGCCCTTACCATGGTATGTGCACAAGTGATGGGCAACGACGTTGCGATTACCGTAGGTGGTACACAAGGACACTATGAGTTGAATGTCTTTAAGCCCGTAATGGCAGCGAACTTTTTGCAATCTGCCGAATTATTGGGCGATGCTTGTTTAAGTTTCGAAACCAATTGTGTGGTAGGTATTGAACCAAACCATGAAGTGATCAAACAATTATTGAACAATTCCTTAATGTTGGTTACAGCCCTTAATCCTAAAATAGGATATTATAAATCTGCTGAAATTGCAAATACGGCACATAAGAACGGTACTACCCTAAAAGAGGAAGCCGTTAATCTAGGTTACGTTACTGCTGAGGAGTATGATGAATGGGTAAAACCTGAGGACATGGTGGGTAGTTTAAAATAAATTACCAAAACCAATTAAAAATAAAAAGGGGCAATCAATTAAGATTGCCCCTTTTTGTATGAATGGATAGTGTGTTTTATTTTAAAGTGAACTTTGAAGTTCCCAACAATTTCAATTTGTCATCATATACATTTACCATATAATTTCCTTTTTGGAAATCACCAGCTGGCTTACTAATATAATCACATACGTCCAATGACTTGTTTTCGTAGTAGAAGTTGGTTGCTTTACTGTATGTTACAGAAGCTCCGCCATCGTTCGTTTTTGAGAAGCTCTCACCAAGAACGTTTCCTTGAGGATCAAGAACCTCTACGTAAAATTCCCTATCCCCTGCTTCAGCGATGATATTGTCGGCTACAGTGAAACAGATTTTGAACTTATCCGTTCTTCCTGCCCTAGAGGTAGAAACCAATTTACCACTGGTACGTTCTTTTACGGCATCTACATTGAATTTGGAAAGATTCAAAGCAGAACCTTTTTCAACAACATCGGCCAATTGAGTGTTTTGTACTACTAATGAATCGTTGAATACAGTTTGTTTTTCCAACTCAACATACGTACTGTCACGTTGCATGGCAATCAATGTGTTCGATCTTGTCAAAGAATCCACTTGCTTAAGCAATTGTTCCCTTTCAGCTTTTAAGACACTAACCTGTCTTCTGTATCTTGACAAAGAAGCGATATCAGCTTTCATTGTTTTTACAGAATCAAGATACTTCGCAATATTGTCCCTAGCAGTTACCAACTCTTCATTGGTAGCGTTGCTTTCCAAAATAGCTTTGTCATATTCAGACTTTAAGCTGTTTAGATCCTCAACGACCAATTCTTTCTCTTGGGTAAGTACAGACTCGGTTTTTTTCTTGTCCTGATAAAGGCTCACTGTGTAAATGATCACACCTAAAAGTACAACACCTAGCAAACCTGCCAATACTTTTAATCCATTGTTATTCTTCGTTTCAGTCATAATCTAAAAATTAATTAACTTTTACCTTTTTAAAAGTGTTTGTTCGTGATTTATATACGGTTCAATTTTCTGATTGGATTTTTTATAGTTGAAAATATTTAACATTTATATTAAAATATACCTTCGTAATCCTGTATTTTAGGGGGTATTATGTTTTTAGATTTAGACATGAAGACCAAAATAATCCCATTTAAAGACAAGTATATCAACCACTTCCGTGATTTGAACTCGACATGGATAAAAGAATACTTTCATTTGGAAGCCAAGGACAAAGAAATTCTGGAAAATTGTAAAAAATCGATAATCGACAAAGGCGGCCATATCTTTTTCGCTGAATACGATGGGCAAATAGCCGGATGCTTTGCCTTTATCAACTTAAACGATACGGTTTATGAGCTGGGCAAAATGGCCGTAGCACCAAAATTCCATGGTTTGAAAATTGGTCAGAACCTACTGCAATTCGCGATTGGATTTGCCGAAGACCAACAATGGGAAAAAATTATCTTATATTCAAGTACAAAATTGGATACTGCATTACATATCTATCGAAAATTAGGGTTCAAAGAAGTTCCTTTGGAAAAAGACCTCCCCTATACGAGAAGTGATGTTAAGATGGAATTGAAACTAAACTAAAAAAAGCACCATGAAAAGATTCGTAATTCTAATGACTGCCATTTGTATGATTATGGTTTCCTGCAAGGACGAAAAGAAATCGCCGGAAAATAATGCTTCGAGCCCGGAAGCAAAAGCAACCATGGAAGATATGCTTCTAACCCCAGAAGGGAACCCTACTTCCAAAACCTTAAAAATTACCCCAATAGAACATGCGACCGCCGTTTTGGATTGGAATGACATTACGATTTATATAGACCCTGTCGGCGGTGCGGATGCCTTTAAAGACCAAAAAGAACCTGATTTGATTTTGATTACCGATATTCATGGGGATCACCTAAATGTAGAAACCTTACAGGCCCTAAATACTGAAAAAGCAAAAATAATCGTTCCACAAGCTGTTGCCGATGGGTTACCGGAGGAATTCAATCCTCAGATCGATGTACTCAACAATGGCGAAAGCAAAGAACGCTATGGCATAAAAATCGAGGCCGTTCCCATGTATAACTTACGGGAAGAAGCTAAAAACTTCCATGAAATCGGTCGTGGGAATGGTTATATATTGAATATGGGCGATCAACGTATCTATTTTTCCGGAGATACCGAGGATATTCCTGAGATGCGTGCCCTAAAAGACATTGACATAGCATTTGTATGTATGAACCTACCTTACACAATGACCGTGGAAAGTGCTGCCGATGCCGTATTGGAATTTAAACCCAAACAGGTGTACCCTTATCATTACAGGGGAAAACCTGACGTGAGTGACGTAGCTAAATTCAAGGCTTTAGTTGAAAAGACCGACCCAAACATTGAGGTTATACAACTGGATTGGTATCCGAATCAGGACTATTGATCAAAGCAAATAAGAGTAAAAAATATAATACCAACTATATCATTAATCTAAAAACAACTGTATGAAAATCAAATCAAAATGGTTTGTCCTTATGCTCTTTGCATTACTAATATCGAGTTGTGCCGAGGAAAAGGAAGAACAACAAAAGGAGACGGCCCAATTTAAAGTTCCCGTGGAATATTACAAATTGGACAATGGCCTAAAGGTTATTTTATCCAAAGACACTACTTCGCCTACAGCGATTGTTGCCGTTTATTACAATATTGGTTTTCGAATTGAACCCAAAGACCGTACCGGTTTTGCCCACCTTTTTGAACATATGATGTTTCAAGGGTCCCAAAACCTTGGCAAAATGGAGTTCATAAAATTGATTCAGCAGAACGGTGGCGTGCTTAATGGTTCAACCCGATTTGATTTCACTAATTATTTTGAAATCGTACCATCGCATAAATTAGAGACCATGCTATGGGCAGAAGCTGACAGAATGCGGGGATTGGATATTACCCAGGAAAATTTGACCAATCAACAGGGAGTTGTAAAAAATGAAGTCAAGGTAAATGTCCTGAACCAGCCTTACGGTGGGTTTCCGTGGTTGGATATGCCCCAATATGCAAACACAAATTGGTACAATGCCCATAACTTTTATGGGGATCTTGAAGATTTGGATGCTGCGAACCTCGAAGATGTCCAAAGTTTCTTCAAAACTTACTATGCCCCGAACAATGCGGCCATATCAGTAGTAGGCGACTTTGATATTGATGAAGCAAAAACATGGATAAACAAGTACTTTTCCAACATCCCTTCTGCCGAAATTCCTGAACAACCGGATATAAGCGAACCAAAGCAAGTTGAACAAAAAGAGTTCGTGAAAAACGATTCGTTGGCCAACAAACCTGCTATTGCTTTGGCTTACCACATGCCAGAACGAAACACCGAAGAATATTATGCCATGGGACTACTAGATCAAATTTTGGTCCAAGGTGACAATAGTTTATTGGCCCAGAAATTAGAAAAAGACAAAGGATATTCATCTGATGTTGGTGGAGGTATTAATTATCTGGGAAATATGTTCAACTATAAAGGCCCCATGATCTGGATGTATGACTTTACCTATGATAACGAAACATCGCGAGAAGAAATATTATCGGCTATAGACGAGGTCATGACCAACCTAAAAGAGAATATTACCCAAAAGACGGTTGATCAAGCGCTTGTTAAGCTTCGTTCGCAACTATACGACGACATAGGAGGAACCTTTGGTTTAGGGCGTGCAGACCTATTATGCAGTTTTGCACTTTTTGATGACAATCCGGAACGTATAAATACCCTAGAAGACGAATTCAAAAAAATAACCCCGGATATCGTCAAAAAAACCATAGACGAGTATTTGATCAATACGAACCGTACCATTCTTACGGTGAATCCTCTTTTAGCTGATAACGAAAAAACACAATCCAAATGAAAACTAGTATTACATACATATTGATCTTTTTCTTTTCATTTTCATTGATTGCCCAAGAAAAAGAGCAACCTCCAAAAGGTGGGGAACCGAAAAATTTCTCCTTACCTAAAAAAGAAACCGTGAAACTGGACAATGGTCTAACCTTGGTCATGGTGCCTTATGGCTCTATCCCAAAGGCCACAATAAGGTTCAGCATTAAAACCGGAAATATTGATGAGAATGAAAACCAAGTATGGTTAAGCGATCTACTGGCCGATTTGTTGGAAGAAGGCAGTACAACAAAATCATCAAAACAAATTGCCGATGAAATGGCCGGTATGGGTGGTAACCTGAACATAAGTGTTGGCCTTCATACTTCTTCAATGAATAGCTCTGTTTTGTATGAATTTGCCCCAGAAGCGATTATGCTCATGGCCGATGTTCTGAAAAATCCAAAATTTCCTGCAGAAGAGTTAGATAGACTCAAAGCCGATATGAAGCGTGACCTATCGGTTCGACTGTCCAGACCAGGTTCACAAGCGCGTCGCGATTTTTATGCACAGTTATACCCAGATCATCCATACGGCAGGGTTTATCCGTCTGATGAAATGATAGAATCCTATACCGTGGACGATATAAAACAATTCTACGAGGAACATTTTGGAGCAGTACGAACCACAGTTTATGTAGCGGGCAAATTTGATAGGGATGCGGTACAAAAAACAGTTGAAAAGGCTTTCTTGGATTGGCGTGAAGGAACACCTTCGAAATACAACATCGCCAAACCTGTAGCTTCAAATGAAGTTAAGATCATTGATAGACCAGGAGCTCCACAGTCTACCATTTATTATGGTCTCCCCGTTATAGGGCCTTCACATGAGGATTACATTGCTTTGGACATCACCAATTCAATATTGGGAGGTTCTTTTGCTTCAAGAATCACAAGTAATATTAGGGAGGACAAAGGATATACCTATTCACCATACAGTAGTTTAGATACTAGGTATAAGAGTGGTGTGTGGTATGAATCCGCAGATGTCACCACCGAACATACCGGGGCTTCATTGACCGAAATAAAAAAGGAAATCGAGAAGCTTCAGAACGAACCACCTTCCAAAGAGGAAATGGAAGGTATCATCAATTACGAATCAGGAATCTATGTCCTCCAAAACTCCACTCCAAGTGGAATCATTGGTCAGATGATATTTTTGGACACCCATGATCTTGACGAGTCGTTCTTGACCAATAAAGTGGCAAAAATGCATGAAGTAACTCCTGAAAAAGTTCAAGAAATGACAAAAAAATATATTAAGCCGGAAAATATGACCTTGATCGTGGTTGGTGATCGGGAAAAGATTGAAAATCAAATTCCGAAGCCGGTGAAGCAATCCTTAAAACAGTAATACGAAAAACAGTCTATTAAAAAAGCCCCTTCAAAAATTTTGAAGGGGCTTTTTTTTATCAGCGTATCAATTTCTTGTATTTAATTCGTTTCGGTATCAGGTCACCGCCTAAACGTTTTTTCTTGTTCTCTTCATAATCCGAGAATGAACCTTCGAAGAAATAAACTTGGGAATCCCCCTCGAAAGAAAGAATATGCGTACAGATACGATCTAGGAACCATCTGTCGTGGGAAATAACCACTGCACAACCTGCAAAGTTTTCCAAACCTTCTTCCAAGGCCCTTAATGTATTCACATCCAAATCGTTTGTTGGCTCATCTAAAAGAAGTACGTTCCCTTCTTCCTTTAAGGTCATGGCCAAGTGTAAACGGTTACGTTCCCCACCGGAAAGCATGTTCACTTTTTTGTTCTGCTCACTGCCTGAAAAATTGAATCGACTCAAATAGGCCCTGGAATTCACCTGTCTTCCTCCCATCATGATCAACTCTTGCTCATCACTGAAATTCTGCCAAATGGTCTTTTCCGGATCAATATTGGAATGACTTTGGTCAACATAGGCTATTTTAGCTGTATCCCCAACAATGAACTCTCCTTTATCCGGGGTTTCTTCTCCCATGATCATTCGGAAAATAGTGGTTTTACCAGCGCCGTTAGGCCCTATAACCCCAACAATACCTGCTTGGGGAAGTTTAAAGTTCAAATCCTCATATAACAGTTTATCCCCATAAGCCTTACTAACCCCAATCGCTTCGATAACATTGGTCCCTAAACGGGGTCCATTAGGAATATAGATTTCCAGTTTCTCATCGAGCTGTTTTTGGTCTTGGCTCATTAATTTGTCATAATTCTTTAAACGCGCCTTCTGTTTGGTTTGGCGTCCTTTAACACCTTGCCGTACCCAGTCCAATTCGCGCTCCAAGGTCTTTTGGCGTTTCGAGGCCGTTTTGCTTTCTTGGGCCATTCGTTTGGATTTTTGATCCAGCCAACTGGAATAGTTCCCTTTCCAAGGAATTCCTTCCCCACGGTCGAGTTCCAAAATCCAACCAGCAACATTATCCAAGAAATAACGGTCATGCGTCACGGCAATTACCGTACCCTTATATTGTGCCAAATGATGTTCTAACCAATGTACCGATTCGGCATCCAAATGGTTCGTAGGCTCATCCAAGAGTAAAATCTCCGGTTCTTGCAACAACAACCGACATAGGGCCACCCTTCTTCTTTCCCCACCTGACAATACCCCTATTTTTTTATCGGGTTCCGGTGTACGCAGGGCATCCATGGCAATCTCCAATTTAGTATCGAGCTCCCATGCGTTCGTAGCGTCTATTTGATCCTGTAGGGCTGCTTGCCGATCCATG
This sequence comes from Maribacter luteus, assembly GCF_009674825.1. Taxonomy (GTDB): domain Bacteria; phylum Bacteroidota; class Bacteroidia; order Flavobacteriales; family Flavobacteriaceae; genus Maribacter_A; species Maribacter_A luteus. The sequence goes on along the minus strand of NZ_WKJH01000008.1, from coordinate 29,344 downwards.
AGTTTCTGCATTTTATCAGCATCCTCATACACTTCCGGCAGGCCGAACATATCATTGATCTTATTGTACTCATCCAAAATAGCAACGGTTTCGGCCGCACCTTCCTTGACCACTTCGAGCACAGTCTTTTCTTCATCTAACTTGGGTTCCTGCTCCAAGTACCCTACTTTGTATCCCGGCGAAAAAACCACATCGCCTTGAAAATTCTTATCTACCCCTGCTATAATGCGCAACAAGGTTGATTTTCCCGAACCATTAAGTCCTAAAATGCCGATTTTGGCACCATAAAAGAAGCTCAGGTATATATCTTTCAGTACCGGAGTATTCGCATTTTTATACGTTTTCGTAACTCCGGACATGGAGAAAATGACTTTCTTATCGTCAGACATTGATTATTCTGTATTAAATTATTGGATATTCTTTTGGTTAGACCCTTCCTTTGAGCGCATTGAAAACCCAGGCAATGGCAAAAAAACCAATACCTACCGAAGCAAAGCCCCAGCCTGCAATTTCATCATATCTAAAAGCTCCCAGCGCGATCAAGGCAAGACCTACGAAAATCATTATAAAAGTAGCCCAGGCCAATACCGTGTTCTTATTCATTCCCATATCTTGTTAGTTAGGTTTTAGGTAACTGTAAATATCGTAAATTTTAGGTGAAAATATCGTGTAAGCCTTGATTTTATTGTTCAAAAGGGAACTTGATGCCATTTTTGACCCGTATGGTTTCCAATAATTCTGCAAGGTCCAAACTGTTTTTATGACTCCAAAGATCACTTTGTAACTTCCCTTGTTTTAAACAAGAATGTACTTCTTCCACTTCATACGTATAACCAAAACCGGGCGTAGGTAATTCAACATAATCGGCATCATCCCCTTTTTTAAATGTATAACCCTGGGCAATGTGCCATTGGGGACTAAGGAACAAAGCCCCTTTGCTACCCGATATTTCTGCTTCCATTTTTGAACCGGAAGTTAGGCCACTGTATAAAATCGCTTGTGCCTTAGGGTATTCGAATATCATCGAGGTTTGTACCTCTACCCCTGTTTTATAAAATTTGGAAGATGTTTTTATATTAACGGGCATACCCAAAAACAAATAAGAAAGAAAAATAGGATATATACCAATATCCAACAAAGAGCCCCCACCCAATTCGGGATTCAACAACCTTCCATCCTCTGGTCTATCCAAGGCATAAAATGCAAAATCGGCATGTAAATAACCTAATTCCCCAATTTCACCGGCCTCAACCAAAGCTTTTGCTTTTCTTATTGAAGGATTAAAACGCGACCAAAGCGCTTCCATGAGAAAAACCTTGTTCTTTTCCGCTACCGAAACCATTTCTTCCACATCCGAACGATCCATGCCCATCGGTTTCTCACAAAGCACACTTTTGCCATGGTTCATCGCCTTAATACTCCATTCTTTATGTCCCGTATGCGGTGTGGCGATATAAACAACATCTACCTCATCACATTCAAATAATGCTTGGTACGACCCAAAGGCATGTTTTGCTTGATGTTGTTTGGCGAAAGCATCCGCTTTATCCATACTTCTTGAAGCAACTGCGATAATTTCAGCATCATCTACCAAATTAAGGTCATTGGCGAATTTTTGGGCTATTCCGCCCAAACCTATAATTCCCCATCGTATCTTTTGTCCCATATTCATTTTAAATTATACCCAAAAGTAATCAATTTTACTCCTTATCTTTAACCGAATATTTTACAAATCCGATAGTATATGGACATAAAGTTCAACAAAAACGAAGATCAAAATAAATTGCAATTATCCGAGTTACGCAAGCGACTGGCCCAAGTAAAATTAGGTGGTGGGAAAACCCGTATTGAAAAGCAGCACAAACAAGGGAAAATGACCGCTCGGGAACGTATTGCCTTTTTGTTGGATGATGACGGGAACAGCCTGGAAATAGGTGCCTTCGCCGGAGAAGGAATGTACGCGGAACATGGGGGATGCCCTTCTGGTGGGGTAATTGTGAAAATAGGCCATGTACAAGGAAAACAATGCATTGTAGTGGCCAATGATGCCACTGTAAAAGCGGGAGCTTGGTTTCCCATTACCGGAAAGAAAAACCTTCGCGCCCAGGAAATTGCCATTGAAAATAGATTACCCATTATTTATTTGGTCGATAGTGCCGGAGTGTATCTTCCCTTACAGGATGAAATCTTCCCGGACAAAGAACATTTTGGTCGCATCTTTAGGAATAATGCCATCATGAGCAGTATGGGAATTACCCAAATTGCCGCTGTCATGGGAAGTTGTGTGGCAGGGGGTGCTTATTTACCCATAATGAGCGATGAAGCTTTGATCGTGGACAAAACAGGAAGCATATTCCTTGCCGGTAGTTATTTGGTAAAAGCCGCTATTGGCGAACAAATTGATAATGAATCGCTCGGTGGTGCAACCACCCACAGTGAAATAAGTGGAGTAACTGATTACAAAGCGCTTGATGATAAAGATGCCTTAACCAAAATCAAAAACATCGTAGATAAAATCGGGGATTTTGATAAGGCTGGATTCAATCGGAAGGATGCCCAAAATCCCAAAGAAAATGCTGATGATATTTACGGAATTCTTCCCGGCTCCAGGACAGACCCTTACGATATGCATGATATTATCGAAAGATTGGTCGATAATTCCGAGTTTGAGGAATATAAAGAAGGCTACGGAAAAACCATTCTCACCGGTTATGCCAGGATTGATGGGTGGGCCGTTGGCATCGTGGCCAATCAACGTAAAGTTGTAAAAACAGCTAAAGGGGAAATGCAATTCGGGGGAGTTATATATTCCGATTCCGCAGATAAAGCAACACGCTTCATTGCCAACTGTAACCAAAAGAAAATTCCATTGGTATTTCTACAGGATGTCACTGGGTTCATGGTAGGTAGTAAAAGCGAACAAGGTGGAATCATAAAGGACGGGGCTAAAATGGTAAATGCCGTTAGTAACTCGGTGGTACCAAAATTTACGGTTGTGATCGGAAACAGTTATGGTGCCGGTAATTATGCCATGTGCGGTAAAGCGTATGACCCTAGACTGATCGTAGCATGGCCAAGTGCCGAACTTGCGGTTATGAGTGGCAATTCAGCCGCAAAGGTTCTATTACAGATAGAAAAAGCCTCTTTAAAGAAAAAGGGAGAGACGATTACCAAAGAAAAGGAAGAAGCCCTTTTCAGTAAAATAAAGGAACGTTATGATGATCAGGTTTCGCCCTATTATGCCGCTGCCCGTTTATGGACAGATGCTATCATAGACCCATTGGATACCCGTAAATGGATATCAATGGGAATAGAAGCCGCTAACCATGCGCCTATTGAAAAGCAATTTAATATGGGGGTTTTGCAGGTTTAATTCCCCTGATGCGATTTTACTCTGGGTATCAGCAATAGTTCCGTCTGCCTACCATTTACATAGCGAAAGCCATTTTCACCATAGAACCCCGCTTCTTCGAGCATAATACGAATGTCACGTTTCCATTCGGGAATAGTGATGGTCGTATTCAATTCAATGGCATACACCGTATTGGGATTTAACGGATAGTTTTCCCCATCATCTTTCATTACCCCTCCTTGCGCATCCCACATACCAATTGTTGTACCTGCCGAATGCCCATATAACCCCAAAGGATGGGTATAAATGGCCGGACGAAGTCCTTCTGCCTTGGCATCTTGCAATGCTTTGGCCAAAATTTCATTTCCTGTTCTGCCTTTGATCATATTCTTTGTTAAGAAATCCTGTACTTTGTTTCCGGCCATCAATCCGTCGACAAGAAATTTAGGGGCTGATTTTTCCTCTGGCTTTAAAACATATGCCAATTCCTGGCAATCGGTATTCAGGCGCAAATAAGTAATACCAAAATCACAATGCAACAAATCCCCTGGACGGATTACCATATCATCGGGCCTACCTGAAAAGGAATACAAATGATCAACAAGTTCCTCACTCGTTCGTTGTACATCGACTGTAGGGTGGAACCATGTTTCCAACCCCATATCGGTCACTTTTTGCCGCATCCACCACTCAACCTCAGTTGTAGTAGTAACTCCGGGTGTAATTACTTTTTCAGAAAATGCCTCTGCAATGATATCATGTGTAATGTCTACCAATTGATTATAGATGACCATCTCCCGTTCCGTACGAGTCTCGATCCAACGAACCGCCAACTGTTCCGCTGAAACCACTTTTTTATGATATGCTTTGGGTAAATTGTCCATGAATGCATCATAATCGGTCTTATCCAATCCATCGGCAATATTGTGGTCTTTAGAAAAATTAAGCCCTATTTTAGACGGATTCCTTTCCGAGATCAATTGCATCAATCGTTTCCATTGATCAGGTTCTTTTTCCTTATCCCAGGCAGAAACAATATTCTCTCCCACATTATAACGGGCAACTGCCAACTTTTCTATGTTATTCTTCGTCTTATCCCTGTAAAAAAGCAAGATGGTTCTTCTTCGCGCGTTTAACCATGTTGCCGGCAACATGGTTCGTAAAACCGGATCTTCATTGTATTCCCGTGAAATAACCACCCACAGATCAATATCGCTTTTATCCATAAGACCAGGCAATAGGTTGTTGAATCTGTCCGCCAATATTTCATCAACTATTCTGGCCCGTTCATTCTTGGGAAGAACCTGTTGGGAATATGCAGTAATGGAAAAGATGGTGAATAAAAAGTATGCGATTTTTTTCATAGGTTGGTTTTAGCTATGAAAATACAAATTAATCTTGCAATTAAAATCGGGTCACTTTAAAATTTCCTGAAGTGTCTTTTGTCTAGACACCTTACCATTGACAGTTTCCACGAATTTTTCAACAAAAAAGATATCCTTGGGAACTTCGTGTTTTTCCAATGTCGCCAAAGTCTTAATCCTTTCCGAAAGATCGGTATCTTCGTTTTTCCCTTCAATCAAAAGAATCAATTTTTGCCCTAATAGGTCATCTGGTACACCGGTAACAAAATATCTTTGATCTAATACGGAACTAAGTTTTCTTTCAATCTGTTCAGGTAATAATTTGATCCCTCCTGAGTTTATCACATTATCATACCTACCCAACCATTTGAATTCTTTGTCAGAGACAAGTTCCACGATATCATTTGTAACGATTCGCTCATTATTCAAGTTAGGTGCATTAATAACAAGACAATTTCTTTCATCCTTTTCGATGGAGATGTTGGGCAATGTCTCAAAACAGTCCTTGACCCCATTGTTTATTTTCTTTACGGCGACATGGGTTATGGTCTCCGTCATTCCATAGGTCTCGTATATATCCGTCATTTTATCCTGGATCTTTGCTTTTAGGGCCACTGATACCGGAGCACCACCTACGATCAACGTTTTGATATGGTTGATCTGATCCAAAGAGTTTTCCAATTGCAGGGGAACCATGGCACAGAAGTGATAACAACGTTCCAAATCTTTCAATGGAGTCGAGGAAGGTGGCACCCAATCCAATTCCAAACCAAGTACCATTGACCTTATAAACATCATTTTACCTGCAATATAATCCCCAGGCAGACATAATAAGGCAGACTGCCCCGGCCAAAGATCAAAATAAGCTCCTGTGATTTTGGCCGAATTGACCATATGCTGTTTTTTTAAATAAATCACCTTGGGTTCGCCAGTTGACCCTGATGTTTTTACGGGGATAAAATCGTTCTTGTCGATCCAATCCAATAAAAATTCCCCCATGGCCTTTTGGTAGGGCTCCCCCTCTTTGATCAAGCTATAGCTTATTTCCCCTAGATCTTTGTATTCAATGGATGCTCCATTCCATTTGAACTTATAATGAATATCCCTATACATGCGCTTCTTCTGTGTTTTGTGCTAAAAATATTTCTTTATCCATCACTTTTCCCGTAAGTCTTTCCTTCCAATTGGTCCACCCATATTTTTTGGAAAAAATCAACAACAGAATCGGATAGATTACCAGTACCGGAATAAAAATATCCCATCCTAAAGTGGGTTGTGATACGTCTTTATAAATTGAGTTGGTCTGGAAAGCGGTCCAATCGGCGGTTACCAGTAATGCTGCCGTAAGGTTGTTCGCTGCATGAAAACCGATAGCCAGTTCAAGTCCTTCATCCATCAAGGTCAAAATCCCTAAAAAGAATCCAGTTCCAATATAAAAAACCATGATACCGTATCCTATTTTACCTACTTCCGGATTCGCGGCATGCATAACCCCAAAGAGTACGGAGGTAACAATCAAGGGCACCCATCTATTCTTCGCCATAATACCAAGGCCTTGCATCAAATGTCCCCGGAACATATATTCTTCAAAACTGGTCTGTAAAGGCACCAGGACCACGGCCATGACAAATAGTACCAAAAAAGGAATGGGCTTAAAATTGAAGACATAATCCTCGGGCGATAACATAATATCGGCCAACATCATAACGGCTGTAATACCTCCCCACAATGAAAAAGCGAATAATATCCTTTTCCAATCTACCTTTTTACGGGATGTGGTCAAAGAGGTTATCGACTGCCCATGCACCAAATATACCCATCCAAGAATAATGAAAAACCCAGCAACCAAAGGTCCTATGGCCAAGATGAAAAATGCATTGAGCCCTATTTTATCAATGATACTCTTCATCATCACATCGGTATCTACCGGGGAATTAATGGTCATAATGTAATTGGCCACCATCATCGCTGAAAAGCCCAAGATAGGAACCCAATATTTCCACAATCCTAAATTACCTTTGTAACCTTGTTCTATAAACATAAATTCTCTATTAAATTCGGTTGCCAACCTTTATTCTTTCGGCTATAAATATATCCTTTTTCCACCTGTAGCGGGCCTTCAAAATTATTGGTATACAACCCGCCTGTACCCAGACCTTGAGGCATTGTATTCTTTAAGGTGTACGTCCATTGGGCAATGGCATTCAAACCGATATTACTTTCCAACGCGCTGGTGACCCACCAACCAATACCCAAACGTTCCGCAATTTCAATCCACTCCCCGCTTCCCCTGAAACCCCCGACCAATGTTGGTTTTAATATAATATACTGGGGTTTAACAGTTTCCAACAACTTTTCTTTCTTTTTAATATCGACCACACCGATCAATTCTTCATCCAAGGCTATGGGTAAGGGTGTTTTTGCACATAGGTCCTTCATTAACAGAATATTGCCTTGACGTATGGGTTGTTCAATGGAATGTAATCCAAAATTAGCCAATTCATTGAGTTTATCTAAAGCTTCAATGGGTTTAAAAGCCCCATTGGCATCGACGCGCAGTTCTATCTGTTCTTGTGAATACTCCTTACGAATTGCCTCTAAGAGGGAAATTTCGGCCCTAAAATCGATGGCCCCTATCTTTAGTTTTAAACATCGAAAGCCCATTTCCAATTTTTGTTGTATCTGTTCCAGCATATAAGATTCATCGCCCATCCAAATGAGTCCGTTTATAAGTATATGGGCTTCGCTTTTTGTAAATGCCGATGGAAATAAATCAAGGAAATCCTCAGAATTTAAAGACAAAAAAGCCTGTTCCACAGCAAATTGAATACTAGGAAAGTCTCGTAATTCGTCTAAAAGATATGGTAAACCCTTTTGTATATGCCTGCATGTCCATTCAAGTTTTTCCTCAAATCCGGGTACATCGTCAAAACTAAGGCCTTTGAACATACCGCATTCCCCAATCCCATAGTTACCATCTTTCCTTATTATCAGGAACCAAGTTTCCTTTTGTGTAAGGATTCCGCGCGAAGTACCACTGGGTCTTTTAAAATCTAACGTATATTTTTTTACTGAGGCCTGCATTCGTTGCTGCCAAATTTAACTATATTTTAGGTCTAAAAAACAAAGAAATGCAAAGTATCGAAGGTAAAGTGGTATGGATTACGGGAGCGTCCTCCGGTATAGGTGAAGCACTAACCTATGCATTAAGTGAAAAAAACTGTAAACTGATCATTTCCGCTAGAAACGAAGAAGCATTACAGCGCGTTAGGAACAATTGCGCAAAAAAAGACCTAGTAAAGATCTTACCATTGGATTTAGGGAGTTTTAAAACCATGGGGCAAACTGTGGAACAAGCCCTTTCCTTTTATAGCTCCGTGGACATTCTCATTAATAACGCGGGAATTAGCCAGCGCTCATTGATTATCGATACCGCGTTCGAAGTCTATAAAAAATTGATGGACATCAATTACCTCGGAACCATTGCCTTGACCAAGGCCCTTCTCCCCTATTTTATCCAAACCAAAAAAGGACATTTTGTTACCGTTACCAGTTTAATGGGGAAATTTGGATCACCCTATAGGTCTGGTTATTGTGGGGCCAAACATGCGCTTCATGGTTTTTTTGATGTTTTGCGTATGGAGCATGAAAAGGATGGGGTCTCCGTTACCTTGGTTTGCCCTGGTTTTGTACAGACCAATATTGCGAAAAATGCCCTCACAGGAGATGGTAGCGCACAGGAAAATGATGATGTCGCCACACAGAACGGGCTCTCGGCCACAACTTTTTCTAAAAAAATGATTCGTGCCATTGAACAAAAAAAGTTCGAGGTATATATCGGAAAAGGAGAAACGAAAGGCGTTTACCTAAAACGGTTTTTTCCAAGACTATTGCACAAAATGGTCCTAAGAAGCCAGGTCAGATAATCAAAGAACCACCTATCTCCAGCAAATGTAATTTTTTTCCGGTTTTCTTGAATTCATCAATGGCCACTGTATGATCAATTTCAATATAACCGAAAGTGTCGTAATGATACCCTAAGATATTATCGCATTCCACAAAATCAGAAGCTAAAATCGCATCATTGATACCCATGGTGAAATTGTCCCCAAGCGGTAAAACGGCAAGATCCAATTTCGTACTCAATGGAATCAGTTTCATATCCATTGTCAAAGCGGTGTCGCCGGCAATATAGATGTTTTTCCCTTCAGTAGACAGAATGAATCCACCGGGTTGGCCACCATATGACCCATCAGGAAAAGATGAAGTATGAATGGCATGAACATATTTGAGTTTTCCAAAATTGAACTGCCACTGACCACCATGGTTCATCGGGTGTACTTTTATTCCCTTTGTCTCATAATGTGTGGCGATCTCAAAATTACTTACAACGATCGCACCAGAGGCCTTTGCAATTTCCTCTACGTCTAAAATATGATCTTGATGTGCGTGGGTTACAAGAATATAATCGGGCTTAAGATCGGTAATATTGATTTTTCCGGAAGCCTTTTCGTTTCCTGAAATAAAGGGATCTACTAAAATGGATGCTTTTTCAGCTTCAATCAAAAGTGAAGCATGACCTAGGAACGTTATTTTCATTTTTGAAGTTTTTGGTACTTCAAAGTTACAGAACTCTTACTTAAAATTAAACCAGTAGCGCACACCTTCCGATGTTTTATCTACATTTAAATTAGTCTGTAACTGATTCGCCAGTCTATTCATAAGACGAATACCCATGGAAGCTTGAGCGCGTTCATCGGTATCATCGGGCAAACCAACCCCATTATCGGTATATTCAAAAAAGCCTTCTTGACCGTTTTGTTTTCTGATATGGATATAGATCTTACCATTTTCCTCGTCATGTGGAAATGCATATTTAAAGGTATTGGATACCAATTCATTCAAAATCAACCCAAAAGGAATGGCCCTATCAATATCTAACTCAACCCCCTCGGCATCTATGGTAATATTGATGTTATGACCGCCTTTTTTATAGACCGATTGAACGCTATTGATCAAACTTTCAATATATCCTTGCATTTCAATTACCGAAAGGTCATCGTTTTGATAAAGTTTCTGGTGTATAAGCGCCATGGCCTTTACCCTGCTCTTACCTTCTTCCAATGCAACGATGGCTGCCTTACTACGCGTATTTTTGGTTTGAAGGCTCAATAAACTTGAAACCATTTGTAGGTTATTCTTAACCCTATGGTGAATCTCTTTTAATAGGGAATCTTTCTCTTTTAACGAATTCTCGATGATATATTTCTGCTCGGCGATCAATCGTTGGTTTTTGATACTTTTTAAATAGGCATACACAAGTCCGGCAAATCCCATTAAGGTAAATACCAGTGAAATGAAAACAAGGTTTATTTTTTCATCCTGAGCGGTCATTTCCAGCCTTTGCAGTTCCAAGTTTTTTTTCTGTTCTTCGAACATGGCCTGGGTATTGGCCAGATCCCTACCCATAACGGTGGCCAATTGTTGTGTACGTAATTCAGATTCATTTACGTCTATAGAATCCCTGATCCGCATATTACGCTTTAAATACGCGGCTGAATTTTGATAGTCACCTGTTTTATCATAATAGGAAGACAAAAGGCGATTTCTTTTTAAGATATGGGCCGTCTTCGTTAAGCTCAAATCCGAACTCAAATACTCCACTGCCTTTTCATAATTCTCCAATCGAAGATAGCAATTCGCAATTTCCAGGGTGTTCTCAACGATATCGGAAGAGTATTTCCCTTTGCTATTCTCTGAAATCTGTTGAATACTTGATTCCAAAAAAGGAATGGCCACCTCATACTGGCCAAGTTGGGAATAACATTTTCCGATATTACCGTCAATGACCCCCATAAGGCTATTTGCACTGATAAGCTCACTTTCGGATTTAACGACTGTTATATTGTTTAAATACACGGTTAAATGCCCCTTGGCCTCCTTATACTTATTAAGGGCAACGGAAGGGGAATTATCCAAACGTAAATAATTACCGATATTGTTGTGGTATTTGGCCTGACTGAATTCATCATCGTCGGGAAAAGTCTTCCTAACTTCGATAATATAGTCTTTCATGGCCTTTCGGTGTAACCCCAAATTAGAATAGATATCATAAAAAGCGATATCCTCTGTTAAGCCAAGGTCTTTTTTTTCTTTTCGGATATCAATTTGTTCCGCATAAAGGGCCAATTGCGAATATGTACTATCCATCAACCCCAATAACTTGGCCTTGAAATCAAGTTCCAACTGATCCTTTTCATCATACAGTTCGCTGGAAATGGCCAAACTTTTATCGTAATCACCTAGATCATAATAAACTTGGGATTGCATAAGCATATAATGCTTAATGGCCATAGAATCCTTATCTTTTATGGCTTCGTTCAGATACTGGTTTACCGAATCTAACCAATCGTAGGCAGAATTCTGCTTATATCGGTTAGGTGAACCGAAAAAATATGAAAAGCGTTGGGCGTGCTGGTCCTGATTCTTAAAATTAAGATACACATCATCGACCAATGGCACAGAGTCCTGTGAATGAATTCCGGGAGCTATAAATAAGCAAAATATGCTTATGATCAAAGATTTGCCAAGCAGCTTTTTCATACGTAATATAAAACCGAACTTACTCGTGATAAATCGGTTTCATTAGATTTTAGTTGTAAACGCCCGTTCATAAGATAACATACGTGTATCGATAGAACGAAATTTTACAATAGTGATTGTCCTCGTTTCAATAATTTCTACCATAATTACACAGAAAACCCTGCTGTATACTAAAAAACAACTGGATTCCCTTGTTTTTAAACCCACAAGACACCATCCTGATGGGATAGTGCTTTTAGGTAAGTAATACGGTAAGTTTTGGGAACTTATAAAGAGAAACAAAAATATGATTTCATTGCCCGTGTCGCTAGAACAATGTTGTGAAACCCCCGTTTTCTGTTGCGAAAAGGCAAAACCGAAAACCACTATGTATTTCATCGTGTTTTTCATGCATTTCACAGAATGATTGTAGGAAAGAAAATTGATTTTATCCCGATTATAGCATGTTCTGCAAACGCATGGTTTTTTTAAACTAAAAAGAGCCCTGTTTTACAACAAAGCTCTTTTACGAGAACACTATATGAAAATGAAAAAATTATTTACTTTTTAAATGCAATTCCTTGTTTTGAATCACATGGCTAATATATACCCAAGTTCGAGTTCCTGAAACTTATTGTTGTGAAGTAGTTGATTCTTGTGGTGAGGCCCTTTAAAAAATGTTGTAATAAAAAAAGAGGTGCTTTCGGCACCTCTTTTTCAATAGTTAAAGCTATTCGTTAAGAATTCATTGCTGATATGATGAATTCTTTAAAATCTTTTGAAATAGGGATAAGGTTATTGTTGATCATTATATCCTTTGAATTGATGGCATCAATATGATCCACATTCACGATATAGGATTTATGTGCCCTATAGAATTTGTTCTTAGGCAATTTCTCCAAATAATCCTTTAATGGAGAACGTACCAAAAATTTCTTGTCAACCGTGTTTACTTCCAAGTATACATTATCCGCCTTGATAAATTGGATATCCCCGAACTGTATTCGATAATATAAATGTTGTTTCTTAACAAAAATAGAATCCTTTAGTACGGAATTGGACATGGGCACATCATCGTTCGCAACATTTTCGGGTGCAGCGCTCTTGTTGGTGCCGTATGTAAAATTCGAAAGGGCTATTTCTATGGAAGTATAAAGATCTTGTTGCTCAAAAGGTTTTACCAAATAACCATTGGGTTTTACCGTCTTCGCATTTTCAACAGTGGCCCTGTCCGAATTGGAAGTAACAAAGATAAAAGGTATATCATAATTCTCACGAATATGCTTGCCCAGATCTATCCCAGTTTTATCAGATGCCAAAATAATGTCTATCAGAACAAGATCCACTTGCTCCGTTTTCAAAACTTTTTCAGCTTGTTCATACACTATGACATTGTCTACAATCTCATAGCCGATTTCTTCAAGCATCGATTGCATATCGTCGGCAATAATCACATTATCCTCAACGATCAATATTCTAATAGGTTTTTCCAAGACATTTATGGTTTAGTAAGTTATTACCCAAAATTACAAAAAATATTATTACCCAAATAAAACAAGAGGGAAAGGAAAAATATACTAATCGCCAACACCTTCAATTCGGGGTCCAATAAAGATGGATCACCAGTTTTAACAACCCTTTTAAGCTGTAATACTATCGGAATAAAAACAATTAAAGGAAGAAGCTGAAAATAACATTGGAACTCCAAAATCAAATAGACCAATAAACATATCAGGCCTATCGCAATCAAGAAGGTATGATAGACCTTACCTTTTTCAAAACCCATTTTTACCACCAAGGTATTTTTGTTCGATGCCTTGTCCGATTCGTGGTCCCTAAGGTTATTGAGGTTAAGTACCGCTGTACTCAAAGCCCCTATGGACATAGCCGGTAATACCGCCGTTAATGAAATACTCTTGGTAAATAGGAACATGGTTCCCAGAACAGCCAACAATCCGAAGAAGATAAAAACAAAAACATCTCCCAAACCCCGATATCCATAGGCCGAAGCCCCAACGGTATATTTAATCGCGGCCCAAATACTAAATGCCCCTAAAGCCATGAACAAGAAAATATATCCTAGGTTTTCAGGTCCGAAAGCAAGATAGACCACGGCGACCACAAAAATTATATTGATGATTATCGAAATGACAATACCTCGTTTCAGTACTTTCCTGGTCAATAACCCGCTTTGTAAAACCCGTTTTGGGCCAATACGGTCTTCATTATCGGTACCTTTGACCCCGTCTCCATAATCATTGGCAAAATTAGATGTTATCTGAAAACCGATGGCCGTACATAGTGCCAAGATAAAAATGGTTATGTCGCTACTGCCCTGAAAACCGGCCAAAGCAGTACCTACCAAAATCCCGGATACGGAAAGAGGAAGTGTACGTAATCGCGCAGCGTTTATCCAAGTAGATAATTTAGGCAACCTAGTAAGGGTCTTCTATTTGTAGTCGTTTCCCATCTTTGTAGGAGGCAACGAATGCGTCGTTGAATCCTAAGTTAACCAACTGCTTACGAAATTTCTGCGCTTCTTGAAGCGTTTCGAAATTACCTAACGAGTATGAGTAAAACGGATTGGTCTTAACAAAAAGTGTGTTGGTCAAAGCCTCAGAGGCCAAAGTAACATTATTATCGACAAATGATTTTACCTGAACTGAATAGATGGTTTCCTTATCCAAAAAACTCTTGGCCAAGTAAAATTCCTTCACCAAGCTCAATTCCTCATTTTGTTTCCTAAGATTGTCGATACGGGCCTTATGTGCCTCTAAACTATCTATGGAAACCAAAAGGTTATTTCGGTTCTCCAAACTATTCGAAGTACTAAGCCCTGCGGTATAGGTGGTTATTCCAAATGTACCAACTAGAAACAGTCCGGTGATCACTGCCAGTACATTCCGTTGTACCTTACTTCTTTTAAGTTCCTTGTTCTTTATTTTAATTTGATCTAGAAGACGTTCGTTTATGATCTGCGCCTTGTCTATATCCTTATGCAATTCCAATAAATCGCTTTCTTCTATAAATGGCATGTAATGTTATGTTTTTAGGGGTCTGATCGGTTAAAGGTAACCAAAAAAAATTAATGAATTTAACATATAAAAAATATCAAGCAATAAAATTAAAATTTTTGCCCATTATATCCATACTTTGCAACAAATTTCTTAGTACAGAACTGATATTCATTACCTTAGACCATTATTCAAGTAGGTTTTGCCCCCTTCAGGTACCTATGGCATAAATACCGTCACTCTTTATCTCGATCTTTCTTGCCTTATAAAGTGTACCTATTCCTTTTTTAAAGACTTTTTTACTCATTTGCAGCTCTTCCTTGATCAATTCGGGATCGGACTTATCGTGCAGACCCAAATACCCTCCATGGGCCATTAGCTGCTCGTAAATCTTGTTTGCTGCAGGTTCCAAGATCTTTTCCCCCAAGGGCTGCAATGAAACATCTATTTTATTATCGGGACGTATTCTCTTAATAACACCTTTTGTATTGTCCCCTATGGATATGGTCTTGAAAATCTCATTGAGATATACCAAGCCTTTGTGCAGGTTGTTAATGATCACCTCGTATCCTAATTCGGTTTTCCTGGCAACCACCAAATCTACCACATCACCTTCTTTGACCGATAAGGTATCGTTACTCAAGAACCTGTCTATTTTGTTCGAACCCACCAATCTATTGCTCTGTTGATCCAAATAACAATAGACCACATACCAATGGCCTTCTTGCATTTTATCTCGCTGTTCCCTAAATGGCACCAAAAGATGCTTTTCAAGTCCCCAGTCCAAAAAGGCTCCATATTCATTGACCTCAACGACTTTCAACAACTGAAATTCATTAACGAGTATTTCAGGCTCCAAGTTAGTGGCCACGGGCCTTTCAGAATGATCAAGATAACAGAATACGGTCAATGAATCCCCTATTGAATAATCCTCTGGAACGTATTTGTTGGGCAATAGAATATCATTGCCTTCACCATCCCCTAAAAAAAGTCCCACACTGGTATCCCTCAAGATTTCAAGTGTATTGTATGTTCCCAATGCTATCATATTGCAAAAGTAAGGTTTAAAAGTGTTGGCATAAAAAAACCGCCCTTAAAAAGAGCGGTTTCATTTATCTTTAATCGTATTGCCTACTAGTAAACAGATTGTTTTTTGAAATGCTTACAAAGCATATAGTAAACCACAGCTCTATGCTTGTTTCTATTGGATGAACCATATTTGTCCATAACGGTTTTGATACCTTCCATTAGTTCCGGGCTATCGCTCATCCCTAATTTTTTCATCAAATAGTTTTTCTTAACGGTTTCCAATTCCTTTTCATCGGAACCTGAAACTTTAGAAGCATCGATATTGTAAATAGATGGGCCCAAACCAATAGTTACTTTGGTCAAAAGGTCCATGTCTGCAGCTTCACCGAATTTATCTTTAATGTCTTCGGCATACTTCTTGATCAAATCGTCTCTTTTACTCATAATAGTTAGTGTTCTTATAGAATATGATTAATAATACCCGAAGATATAAAATCAAAGTATTCCATCAAAATTTTATTGTTCAATGTTCTAGGGGTCTTAATCTCCAAAAGCTTGGGTATTGTTGAAGATTCGAAGAAATCATCCAGTTGATCGTTCAAGGCGACTTCATCTTTCACCGAGCAATAATCCAGACCGTACATTTTACATAAATGTGCCGCATCCAAACCATGTGTGGTTTCAAAATAGGTGGCGTAGGTTTCAGTTTCTTCCTTTCCGGGAAGGATCCTGAAAATCCCCCCTCCCTCATTATTTATTACGATAATCCTAAAATCAGGCCTTAAGTACTTGTTCCATAATCCATTACTATCATAGAAAAAACTCAGGTCCCCGGTAATCAACACGGTTTGTTTACCATTGGCCATTGCTGCCCCCACTGCCGTGGATACACTCCCATCTATACCACTAGTGCCTCGGTTGCAAAAAACCTCAAGGGAAGGTTTTAAATCAAATAATTGGGCATACCTTATGGTAGAACTGTTCGCCATTTGCAATTGCACCCCTTCGGGCATTTTCCCGAAAATGTTTTTGAAAACCAGAAAATCAGAAAATGGGATATTCTTTATATACGACTCCCTTTTAGCCTCATAAACCACTTTGAACCGATCCCAAAACTCAAAATACTCACTATCGACATGAACTGATTTGGGCATGAATCGATTAAAAAAACCGTTGGCATGCTCTTTAAAATGGTGGTTTAGGGCGAAAAAAGTATCATTTGCCCTTAATGGATCTATATGCCAATGCTGCGTAGGTTTATATTTTCTTAAAAATGCCTTGATTTTTTTAGATACGACCAAGCCGCCGAAAGTAAGTAGGATATCTGGTTGTAGCGCTTTGAACATTTCTTCGGAATGTCCCGATTTTTCAATAGGGGCGATAATACTATCGATACTTGGAAAGAAATTGGGGTGGTGCAGGTTCGAAGTAGTTTCGGTCAAAACAATGACAGAAGGATCGGTTCCCAAACTATCCAAGAACTTTTCTTCTATGGAATTCGGATAATTGACCCCTACCAAGACCATTTTACGCTTGGCCGAATTCCATTGCTTTGAAAATTCCTCTAGATTCTCAAGTATTGCATCTTTTTCATGGCTAACCTCACAATTCGGATATACATTGGGCTTGGTCACCTTATCATACAAGGGCTCTTCCAATGGCACGTTGATATGCACGGGCAATCGGCGATCAATAGCCAGGTTCATGGCCTTGTTCAAAACCTCATCGTTATACACCTGTATGCCCACTTGAAGCTTTTCAACCTCACCATCCATAGTTTCAGGTGCATATTTCCTTACTTTCCCGGTAGCATGGGAGACATCTTGTTTCAAATTGGCCGAATACCCGATATGGCGATCAAAAACATGATCTTGACGAATGGTTTGTCCGTCCCCCACATCGATCTTATAAAAAGGACGGTCTGCAGATATGACCACCAAGGGCACTGTACTATAAAAAGCTTCCGCAACTGCAGGGTAATAATTAAGTAAAGCACTCCCAGAGGTACATAGGACAGCTACGGGCCTTTGCCATTGTTGGGCCATACCCAATGCAAAGAAAGCGGCACTGCGCTCATCAACAATGCTATAACAATCAAAATAGGGATCTTCAGTAAATCCTATGGTCAAAGGGGCGTTTCTGGATCCAGGGGATATAACAATATCCTTTATGCCTTTGGCCTTACAATGCATGACCACAGTTTGGGCCACAGGTATGCTCGAATAGTTCATTAAAACAAAAATACAACCTCCGTTGTTCTTAACCCAATGTTCAATTAAATACTGTTAATCGATAATTACTTGTAAAATTGTATTGCTTTTGGCGACCGTTTCTTGCCATTCTTTCAGAGGGTCGGAATCTTTGGTGATTCCGCCACCAACAAAAACGGTGGCCTTTGCGTCGGTAAATTTCATACAGCGCAGGTTCACGAACAGTTCTGTAGCCGTCTTTATCGTTTTGTACGACTTGTTCTCCTGGTTACGTTGACTTCTTACCCTTGAAACTTCCTGCTTAAAATTCAATTCACCCAAAAACCCTGTATAATATTCCCGATCATACTGTTCAAATTCCCCAATGAAGTTTTTTGCAGGTAATAAAGGCATGCCACATACGGCCGGGGTAGGATGAAGCGCCCTAATGATGCTCGAAAGGTTATTTTGGAACACGGCAGTTATTTTGGTACGTAAATGCCATAGGTTACCAGCTTTGGACGATTCTACTTCCGATTGCCTTATTCCCGTAACCTTATCCTGTAGGGCCTTGTTTATGTATTCGGTGACCATTCGCTGTTCTTCCAATTCTTTTTGCCCCCAAACCGGCTGTTCCCCCTCAATAAAAGCCTTTGTACCGGCCAATGACATGGTCGTTAAACTGTTATTGGAGGTTCGTAGCAATATCTCTGGGGTGGCCCCCAACCACATACCAACTTTAGGATGGTACCATAAATAGCAAAATGCCCTATCGTAGGTGTTCAATAATCGTTGAAAAATAGCTAAAGGCGAATTGGCACAAGCTACCTCCTGTTTTCTGGATAGCACGACCTTATCAAACGTACCCTTTCCTATTTCCAGGATACCTTGCCTTACTATCTGTACGTGATGTGCTTTTTCCTCCCCTGCCTCCTTTTGCTCATTAACACTTAATCCCTTCGGCAGTTTTTCTTTTACAAAATCGGCCTTCAATTGCTCGTGCAAAGGCAATAATATAGTTGGACTTTCAACATTGAAAGGCGCAAAAACAAATCCTTTTTCACTAAAATCCCGCACATGGTGCAGCTCGGCATCCTTTTGCAAAATGGCATGTACCTCCTGTGCATTCGGTTTTCGGTAGATTACAAAAGGTAATTCTAGGGATAACTGCCCCTCTACCCTATTCAAAACATCTTTCAACATTCTATTCTTTGGGTAATGCGATCGTTGTCAATTTACAGATAGATATCAACTGATCATCGGCATCGGTAATCTTTATATCCCACAATTGCGTGGTTCTACCCTTATGTAAAATCGTGGCTTTGGCGAAAACATCACCGGATTTTACACTTTTGACATGGTTGGCCGAAATTTCAATACCACGTACAAAGAATTTCTGGGCATCCAGGAAAATGTAGGAAGCCATACTACCCACACTTTCAGCCAAGGCGACCATGGCCCCACCATGCAACACACCATCGGGTTGGTGCACCTTGGGGGTTACCGGCATTTTACCCACTAAAAAATTTTCCCCTATTTCAACATACTCAATTTCCAATGTTTGCATTAAAGTGTTCTTCGAAGACTCGTTGCAAACCTTTAGGATCTTATCTTTGTATTCGTTCATCTAAAGATTTTTTGTAAAATTAAGCATAACTTAGGCAACAACATCTCGCTGAATAATCATATTTACATGAAGCAGGTTGAAAAACTGGTGACATTCCAAACAACGAATTCATATACAACGCTAAATTCGCTCTCGGACAAAACGAAGAATGTTTGGCTCGTTTTTCATGGTATAGGATATCTAAGCAGATATTTCCTTAAATATTTCAAAGACCTGCCATGCGATGAAAATTACATCATTGCCCCACAAGCCCCTTCAAAATATTATCTGAACAATGAATATCGCCATGTAGGTGCCAGCTGGTTGACCAAAGAAAATACAGCCTTGGAAACCAAAAACGTACTGAATTATTTAGATGCGGTTTTCGATAGTGAAAATCTTCCACCTTCCTGTAATTTGATAGTTTTCGGATATTCCCAAGGTGTTTCCATTGCCACACGTTGGGTAAAACACAGCAAATTAAAGTGCCATCAATTGGTTTTATATGCCGGAGGAATTCCCAATGAACTGCGCCCGGGCGATTTTGATTTCCTGATCGAAAACAACACCAAAGTCACGGCCTTGGTAGGCGACCAAGATGAATACATCAACGCCGAACGACTACAAAAGGAAAAGGAGCGAATAAAATCACTTTTCAGCGGGAAGGCAAAATTCAAGATTTTCGAAGGCAAACATGAAGTGAAAAAAGAACTACTAAATCAATTTCTTTAATATGGAACAGTTTCCTACCCTTAGGACAGAACGTTTGGTGCTTGACCAAGTCAAAACTTCCGACATTCCAAATATACTTACTTATGCGGGTAATATTAAAATCGCCGAAAACACCCGAAGTATTCCTCATCCTTACCTTGAAGAAAATGCCATCGCATGGCTCCAAATGACCAATTCCGGTTTTAAGGAAAAAGACAATTATATGTTTGGCATACGATTAAAAGATTCTCCCGGATTGATCGGTGCGATCGGACTTGACATCAACAAGGAAAACAACCGAGCGGAATTAGGTTATTGGTTGGCTGAGGACTTTTGGAACCAAGGTATAACCACCGAAGCTGCAAAGGCCATACTTGCCTTCGGATTCGATAAACTGAAACTCAACAAAATCATTGCCGTTTATTTAACCACCAATGAAGCATCGGGCAGGGTAATGGTCAAAAACGGAATGGTCAAAGAAGGGGTATTCAAGGACCATGATATTAAAAGAGGTCATACTATTGAAGACAACACCTATGTTTCCCTGATTCAATATAGAATGACAAAAAGTGAATATAAATCCCTCTAACCCATGGACCCTATGCAAAACAACCTTTCCTTTACCCTGGAAAATGAAAGGGTACGACTTGAACCTTTGACCTTGGACAATTATAAGCACCTTATCCCCATTGCTTGCCAGAAAAAGTTGGTACAATATTCCCCCTCTGATATTGAAACTCCCGAGGCCTTGAAAAAATATGTGGAAACTGCCTTGCTGCAGAATAAGGAAAAGACAAGTATCCCTTTTATCGTGTTTGACAAGAAAAACCAACACTATGCCGGTTGTACCCGATTCATGAACATAGATTGGAAAAACAAGGTGCTTCATATCGGGTCTACTTGGATCGGCAGGGAATTCCATGGTACGGGACTCAACTCCCAAATGAAAGCCCTAATGCTCGGGTATGCCTTTGAGAAAATGGGATTCGAAAAAATCGAATTCCGGATAGACGAACGTAATATGCGCTCACGAAAGGCGGTTGAAAAAGTAGGCGGAATACTTGAAGGGGTGTTACGTAAAAATGTATACCTCTTAGACGGATT
The DNA here is from genome assembly GCF_009674825.1 of Maribacter luteus. Taxonomy (GTDB): domain Bacteria; phylum Bacteroidota; class Bacteroidia; order Flavobacteriales; family Flavobacteriaceae; genus Maribacter_A; species Maribacter_A luteus. The sequence continues at coordinate 8,393 of NZ_WKJH01000008.1, read as the reverse complement.
TAAGCGAAATACCTGCTGTTATGGTATTTTAAAGGAAGAATTTAACCAAGGATCATAAAAAGCAGTTGAACCATGAAACAGAAAATCGCCACTATTGCCTTGATCGTAAAAGATTATGATGAGGCTATCTCATTTTATACCCAAAAATTAGGTTTCAAGGTTCTGGAGGATACCACTTTAGGCCCGGATAAAAGATGGGTACTGATCACTCCTCCCAAATCTGATGGTGCCACCTTACTTTTGGCCAAGGCCACAACCCAAGAAGAAATACGGTGTATCGGCAACCAAGCCGGGGGCCGCGTATTCCTGTTTCTGCATACCGATGATTTTTGGAGAGACCATAAGCACATGAGCGAGAACGGGGTGGTCTTCAAGGAAGAACCAAGACAGGAAGCCTATGGCACGGTAGCGGTGTTCAAGGACCTTTATGGCAACCTATGGGACCTTATAGAACCTAAATCCTAGTTACTCTTCTTTCTTCTCGGTAACTTCGTCTTCGTAGTACTTTATTTTTCGGGTAGTATAAGAATTTTCGGGAGTAATGATCTCTTTGATCCAGTTACCTTCTTCCCCATTATCGAATTGGTAAATGTATTCTTTTACGGCTACCGACTTCCCTCTTTTGGTAATTGATTTCAAGAGCATTCCTTTTGAATCGTACTCATAGGTAATGACCTCTTTGGGGGCAAATTGATTTTTATTGGGATCGTTTACAAAATGGGTTTCCGATAGTAATTTCCCTTGTTCATCGAACACCTCTTCCAAAGCGCTTTGTGGTTCCCCTTCCAAAAACTTCTTGGTCAATATTACCCTTTGTTTTTGCTTGTTTTTACCTACTTTGACCGATTTGCGAATAGATTTGATAACAGATCCGTTCAATTCATGGATCTGGGTCTGCTCCCCACGGTATTCCGAATAATCAATCAATGTTTCGTCGTTACCATCATTATTGGTACGTATTATTTTTGTCAGAATGGTATCCGCATTATAGATATATTCATAACGGTCCAAAAACTCCTTATCGTAAGAGATTATCTTTTCAGTGACCCTACGTTCAGGAACCGTATCTACCTCATAGAAATTCGCGTAGGAGGTACTGCGCTCAAAAACATTGTTCCTATAATTCTCAAAACGCTTTTCCGCAAGCTCCCCTCCCTTGTATTTATAGTAGGTAACATCGTAATCACTTTCGTTATATCGGGTAACCGATTTCGTTAATTTTCCCTGTTTATCAAAATCATAAGCCTCCTTGCCATACTTGGTACTTACCAAGCACGATTTTACGGGACCTTTTAGGTCAAAATCGGAAATTGTGAAAATCCTGGGTTCTTGTCCTTGACCTATAGCGACAAAGCCAAAAAGGGCAACGATTATCCAAGAATGTAAAAAAGTAGACGCGTAATTTTTTACCATATACCAAATGTACTTTATAATACTGCAACAATAAAACAAATTCCGTACCATTAATATTGCCTTTTGCAGTGAAAATTCGTTGACCGTACATGTATTTTTAATCGAATAGACCTGTATCTTTAGCCCCATTGAAATTAATGTAACCCGTAAACCAACGATATGAAACTTTTTTATGCCCTTGTACCGCTACTTTTGATCATGGCGTGCAACACCAAAGAAAAGCCCGTTCCCGAATATCCCGATTTTGAAATCGGGGTCATTGCCGACTGCCAATACTGTTATTGTGAACCGACCGACGTACGTTTTTATAAGAAAGCACCGGCTCGTTTAAAGCAAGCGGTAACCGAACTGAATACCCATACCTTGGACTATACCATACATTTGGGGGATTTTATTGACAGGGATTTTAATAGTTTCGATACCCTTATCCCTATTTGGAGCGGATTAAAATCGGAAAGGTACCATGTTTTGGGCAACCATGATTTTAGTGTTGCCGACTCCCTTAAACCTTTGGTATTTGAAAAAATGGATCTTAAAGACCGGTATTACAGCATCGTTAAGAATAAATGGCGGTTCATTGTTTTGGATGGAAATGACCTGAGTGTACATGGTGCCCTTACGGAAACCAAAAAGCAACAGACCGACTCGCTCTTTCAACAACTATCAAGTAAAGAGCTGCCCAATTTGAAGCCTTGGAACGGCGGATTGGGAAAAGAACAATTACAATGGATCGAAGATGAGCTGAAACTCGCCACACAGAACAAGGAGCGTGTAGGTTTTTATTGCCATTTTCCCGTTCTCGGGGAAACCAATGACCTTAACCTCTGGAATTATGAACAATTACTCTCTATAATCGATAAATACGATTGTGTAAAGTTCTATTTCAATGGTCACCACCACGATGGCAGTTATGTACAAAAAGATGGCGTACACTACCTAAATTTCAAGGGAATGTTAGATACTCGGGACAGCACCTCCTTTGCAAGGGTCGCATTTCATAATGATTCCCTTATCGTAAAGGGGTATGGCCGTGAGCCAGATCGCGGCCTGCTTATTCGTTAAGTATATAAAATAAAAAACATCCTGACGGAAACGTCAGGATGTTTTTTTTGTATAAATGTTATGAAGATTACTTGACTTCTTCGAAGTCTACCCTTCGTCTGCGCTCAAGACAGGCTACTTGACTTCTTCGAAGTCTACGTCTTCAACATTATCGCCTTCACCCGCATCGGCAGTGCCGGCAGTATCCTCACCATTTGGTGCTGCTCCCGGTTGTTGCGCTTCGGCTTGGGCTTTGTACATTTCCTCAGAAGCTACTTTCCATGCTTCGTTGATTTTATCCAAAGCTGGGGTAATTACCGCAAGGTCTTTACTTTCATGTGCTTTCTTCAATTCTTCCAAAGCTTCTTCGATAGGCTTTTTCTTATCATCTGAAAGTTTGTCCCCGAACTCTGCCAATTGTTTTTCGGTCTGGAAGATCATTCCGTCGGCCTCATTCAATTTATCGGCAGTTTCCTTCGCTTTTTTATCGGTTTCAGCATTTGCTTCCGCTTCTGCTTTCATTTTTTTGATTTCCTCCTCGGTTAAACCTGAAGAAGCCTCGATACGGATATCTTGGGATTTTCCAGTAGCCTTATCGGTTGCGGAAACCTTGATGATACCGTTGGCATCTATATCGAAAGTAACCTCGATCTGTGGTGTTCCCCTTTGTGCAGGTGGAATACCGTCTAAATGGAAACGTCCTATCGTTTTGTTATCCGCTGCCATTGGTCTTTCCCCTTGCAACACATGGATCTCAACAGATGGCTGGTTGTCAGCTGCAGTAGAGAACACTTGTGATTTCTTGGTAGGGATCGTTGTATTCGCATCGATCAGTTTCGTCATTACGCTACCCATGGTCTCTATACCTAAGGAAAGAGGGGTAACATCCAACAACAATACATCTTTAACATCACCGGTCAATACACCACCTTGAATGGCGGCACCTACGGCAACAACCTCATCCGGGTTAACCCCTTTAGAAGGTTTTTTACCAAAGAATTTCTCAACTGCTTCCTGTACTGCTGGGATACGTGTTGATCCACCTACCAAAATGATCTCATCAATATCACTTTTTGAAAGTCCGGCTGCTTTTAAGGCCGACTCACAAGGATCGATTGTTCTTTTTACAAGATCAGCGATCAATTGCTCAAATTTTGATCTTGTCAACGTACGTACCAAGTGTTTTGGTCCTGTAGCCGTTGCTGTAACGTAAGGTAAGTTGATCTCTGTCTGTGCAGAAGAAGATAACTCGATTTTGGCTTTTTCGGCAGCTTCACGCAAACGTTGCAATGCCATGGCATCGTCACGAAGGTCCATACTCTCATCTTTCTTGAACTCTTCGGCCAACCAATCAATGATTTTTTGATCAACATCATCACCACCTAAGTGGGTATCTCCATCGGTAGACAATACCTCGAACACACCATCACCCAACTCCAAAATGGAAACATCATGGGTACCACCACCAAAGTCAAAAACGACTATTTTTTGGTCGGTATCCTTTTTATCCATTCCGTATGCCAAAGAAGCGGCGGTAGGTTCGTTAATGATTCGTTCCACTTTAAGTCCGGCAATCTCACCGGCCTCTTTGGTGGCCTGTCTTTGGGCATCGTTAAAGTATGCAGGTACGGTAATTACCGCCCTGGTCACATCTTGGCCCAAATAATCCTCAGCGGTTTTCTTCATTTTCTGAAGAATCATGGCTGAAAGTTCTTGTGGTGTATATAAACGACCGTCTATATCTACCCTTGGGGTATCGTTATCCCCTTTTACTACTTTATAAGGAACACGGTCTGCCTCTTTTTTAGATTCAGAGAACTTGTTGCCCATAAAACGTTTTATCGAGTAAACGGTTTTATGCGGGTTGGTAACTGCCTGTCTTTTTGCAGGGTCGCCCACTTTAATTTCACCACCTTCTACAAATGCGATTACTGATGGTGTAGTTCGTTTACCTTCGGCATTGGGGATTACAACGGGCTCGTTACCTTCCATTACTGAAACGCAGGAGTTGGTCGTACCCAAATCTATACCTATGATCTTGCTCATTATTTATGTTTTAAATATTAGTGCTTGTTTTTATTCGTCGGTAAGGGAATGACAAACAATATGCCAATTGCCGGTGAACTGACATGATGTCATTCAGAATATTGTCATATCCGGGTAAAACCTCCATCTAATGGGCACTTGAAGGTTTTCCTATTCCTTGACTTTCCTGTTTTATTTGGAAGGACAAACCGACTTCTTTTAATCGATTACGGTGTAAACCATTAATATTTCAGTATCTTTTAAATTGAACGCCCTACCAATATTTTTCCACATCGTCGTTTTATACCAAAAAAAAATAGCTTTTAGCCCGGCAATATTCGCTTTATGGAAAATACTGAAACGAAATTGAAATTTTAGTGCCCAAGAAATTTCGGATACAACATTTCATTCAACAATAATTTTATCTTTACAACGTGAAGCAAACGGAAACAAAGATAGAGTGTATCAGTATTTTTGATATGTTGAAAATAGGTATCGGTCCGTCTAGCTCCCATACCTTAGGACCCTGGCGTGCCGCTGAACGTTATATTGCCAGGCTCAAATACCAAGGACATTTTTCCCAAGTAATAAAAATACAGGTTCATATGTACGGTTCCCTATCCTTGACGGGAAAAGGCCATGCCACCGATTATGCCGTTATGCTCGGCCTTTCGGGCGCCGATCCCGAATATGTACCTATTGCCGACATACATGCTATTGTTCAACATATAAAGGACACTAAAACCTTGATCCTGAACAACGAAGTATCGCTTCCCTTTGATCCGGCCACCGATATTGTTTTCAATAGGGAATTCCTCCCTTTTCATGCCAATGGATTGAAATTCGTTGCTACCCTTGCCAACGGCGATAAGAAATCGAAAACCTATTATTCTATCGGAGGTGGTTTCGTGGTCGTAAAAGAGCGCAAGAATGCCAAGCGTAATATAGAGACCCTTAAAACCTTTCCCTTGCCCATTACCACGGGCAATGAACTATTGGCCTATTGCGAACAGGAAAATAAATGTATTTCTGAAATTGTACTGCTCAACGAACGATCCCTGCGCACGGATGCTGAAATAGACCGTGAACTGCATCGCATTTGGGATACCATGCTAGAATGCATGTATATCGGTTGCCATACCGAAGGCATACTCCCAGGCGGACTCCAAGTGCGGAGACGGGCCTTTGGCATGCACCAAAACCTAAAGGGCGGGTTGCCCTACTCCAATCCCGAGGAATGGCTACGGACGATTCGGCAGACCGAGGTCAAATTTCGACAAATCCTAAAGTGGGTAAGTTGCTTTGCCTTGGCGGTCAATGAGGTAAATGCCTCGTTGGGCCGTGTGGTCACTGCCCCAACCAATGGGAGTGCCGGTGTAATCCCCGCCGTACTCATGTATTACTTGGTCATTGAAAACCATGATGCAGGTTTCGGGGAGATAAAACGGTTTTTATCTGTAGCCGGTGAGATCGGGAGTATCTTTAAAAAAGGAGCAACGATTTCCGCGGCCATGGGAGGTTGCCAAGCAGAGATCGGCGTATCATCGGCCATGGCCGCAGGTGCCCTGACCGAACTTTTGGGCGGAAGCCCCGAACAGGTTTTAATGGCCGCCGAAATAGCCATGGAGCACCATTTGGGCCTTACCTGTGATCCTATTGGCGGTTTGGTACAAGTGCCGTGTATAGAGCGAAACTCAATGGGTGCCATAAAAGCCATTAATGCCGCTGAACTTGCATTGGATTCTGACCCCAAGGAAGCCAAGGTACCATTGGACAAGGTGGTACGTACCATGTGGGAAACCGCCAAGGATATGAACACCAAATACAAAGAAACCTCGGAAGGCGGACTCGCCGTTGGGGTATATTTGACTGATTGTTAAGACCTAATTTTTTTTATAATTACTTCGGCAACTATTGCGCATTTTGTATATCACAAAAATATATATCAACAACGCTTTACTTAATTGATATACAAAATGAATAACACCATAAAAATTGTTATCCCCTATAGTGACAGGTCTAAGTGAAAAATGTGTAAATTGGAGGTGCAAATTAAAACATGCACATATTTATGTGTTAGGCAACATATAAACCAATCAATGACCAATTTTGATAAATTATTAGAACAACCCTTTTTAAAGACTATTCTATTAGAAAATATGGAGTTTGAAAATAGAGATAGGAAAAATGACAAAAATTTTGATTTATTGAATTACTTGAATGATAGTTTTTTCTACACAATTCACTTAATGACTTTATATGACCAACTTCAAAACTCAATCGAATTCCTTTCTAATTACAGATATAACAAGAAAGATGAAATTGGTAGAGGAAAACATTTAGTTTATAATGTCGAAAATTATATCATTAGAATAACATCTGTTTCTGATAGGATGCTACAAATGATTAATGCAATTTTCAACTTGGGAATAAATGAAAAAGACGTAAAAGAGAGGTTAGTTCTAAACAACTCAAAAGTTTTAAAAACGAATATTCCTGAACATTTTAAAAATTTCAAAAAAATCCTAATCGATTTCACAGGAGACAGAAATGCTATTATTCATAGACATTCTTATATCAATGAGGAGTTATTTAGACTCGAAAAGTTTTATAACCCAACAATAGTGGAACATTATTTTATGAAAGCGAGTCCGGAAGAACAAGAAAAATTTAAATTCATAAGACAACAAACTTTAACGAATTTTATAAAAAAGACTAAATCTGATTTTAAAGAAGTGAATGAATTATGTTTTGAAAGGACAATTCCGATATTTAAGGTGTTGGAATCTGAATTTTCAAAACAGAAATCAATATTAAAATAAAATACGTTGCCTAACAATGTATAACCGCAATTACGGCGGATTCGACTGCGTCCGAATCCACTCGGAATTGCTAACGTCAGTGCTAAACCGAAAAACATTATCTTTAATCCCGTAACTGACGGTTATACGAAACCGTTAGGCACAATTAGAAAAATGAAAAACAGAAAGTATTTAGTTTACATAGTAACATTTGTCTCAATTTTATTTTTCCAATGTAAATCGCAGACGGAAAATAATTCAAACGAGAGTGAAGACACGCAAAATAATAAGGTTTACGTTAATCCGAATTATAGTGGAGAGACCATCGAACCTGAAACATATAATGCGACTGGGAAAGTATATAGCATTTTTATTTTCAATGAAACTGCGAATTCAATTAGTGCCAATGAAAAAGTAACAATTAAGCCAAACGAAAGTTATGTATTTAAAATACCTGACACGATGGGTATTGCGCTTGACAATGGAATTCAATTCTTCTTTGGAGAAACGGAAGGATTGGAAGTAATTGACAATAAAATTCAAGTAGCTGGATTAGGTGGAGAATGGCTCGACAAATTAAATGTACCAAAATCTGCGGATTGGGCATTTTCAGTATTAAAACCAGGAGAAGGAGACCCAATTCCAGAATAAAAATAAAATGAAAAAGCTGTTTTTAGACGACGTAAGAACTATCGAAATGATTTATGACAAATCAATGGAATCTGAATTTGATATTGTTCGCAGCTACTCTGCTTTTGTTGATTACATAAAAACTAATGGTCTTCCGAACTACATAAGTTTTGATAATGACCTTGGACTTGGAGAAGACGGAAAAGTTGCACCTGATGGATTGGCTGCTGCGAAATGGCTTGTCTATGAATCTGGAATTGATTTACGAAATTTGGAATTTAAAGTTCATTCAGCGAATCCTGTTGCAGCGGAGCAAATAAGAGGGCTTTTAAATAATTATATAAAACATTTAAAAACGTCTGAATAAAAACTGTGCCTAACAATGGCTCCTATGAAAAGCCCTAGTCCAGTTCTCTAAAGTTAATCAATATTTTCTTTTTTGCCTTAAACCACCTTTTTTTCTTTAATATAACTTGCTCCGCA
>NZ_WKJH01000007.1 GCF_009674825.1 Maribacter luteus | reverse complement strand
TTGACCTCCTCCCATATTATGTACCGGTCAAAAGTAGAGAATCCGGGCTATTTTGATTCTTTTCGATATACTCGTTGGGGGACATGTCCCCCAACGAGCTATGTGGTCTAAAACCGTTATAATCTTCTCTCCAATGGTCAAATTTCTCTTGTGCGTCATGCAAGGAAAAGAACCAATTGGCGTTCAGGCATTCATCCCTAAAGGAGCCATTAAAACTCTCTATGAACGGGTTGTCGGTAGGTTTTCCAGGCCTTGAAAAATCCAGTTCCACTTTATTTTCATAAGCCCATTTATCCAATACCTTGCTGATGAACTCGCTGCCGTTGTCCACTTTTATGCGTTTTGGAAGCACTTCGCCCCCAAAGGTAATGGTTTCCATGACTTGTACCACATCACTTCCTTTTAAGGACTTGCCTGCATGGATGGCAAGGCATTTTCTACTATAATTATCCACTACAGTTAAGCCCCTGAACCTACTGCCGTTGTACAGCTGGTCAGAGACAAAATCCATGCTCCAGCACTCATGTAAACTGGAGGCGTTGCCTTCATTTGGTTGCCTATGTGCGGCAGAACGGTTTCTTTTGGGCCGCTTGGACCTCAGGTTCAGCCCTTCCTCGCAATAAACCCTGTAAACACGCTTATGGTTGTCCATGAAACCCTCACGTCTCAAAAGGATGTAGATCCGCCAAAAACCATATCTGACCCTTGTGGCGGCTATCTCGTTCATACGCATCCGAAGAAGCTCATCGTTCCTCCCCTGCGTTTTATAATAGAACACACTTTTGTGCAACAGCACCAAGCTGGTACAACGGTTTATGGAGATATTGTACTCCATGCGTATGTTGCAGACCATCTCCCGTTTTCGAGCTGGCCTCAGAACTTTTTTTTCAGTACATCCTGTAGGATCTGTTTGTCAAGGCTAAGGTCGGCAACGAGTTTTTTTAATTGCGAGTTCTCCTCTTCGAGGTTCTTCAAGCGACGTAGTTCCGAGACCCCGAGACCTCCATATTTCTTCTTCCAATTGTAAAAAGTGGCCTCGCTGACCCCCATCTTGCGGCAGACCTCGGAGACCCTAGTCCCCGTCTCGGCCTGTTTGATCGCGAACACAATCTGAGATTCACTGAATTTTGAACGTTTCATAAGCAAATAATCTATTTAAAGTTAAACATTTATTCGCCCTATTTTCTCTAATTTTATTCTGTCCAGTTTATCGGGAGGAGGTCA
>NZ_WKJH01000006.1 GCF_009674825.1 Maribacter luteus | reverse complement strand
GCCCGAAGACCTTTTTTACCCAACGACCTTAATCGTTTCGGGCTGCAAATCTACAACCATTTTCCTTCCAAACAAGACTTTTTTAAAAGGTTTTTTTCAAAAAAACACCAAAAACATTATAACCCTTTATTTCCGAAGAACTTAGAAACTAAATAAATTTTAAAAAAGGGTATTAAATCTAATACTTTATTTTAAAACTGGCAAGAATGCCTCCTTTTTAATTATACTATAGACAGGAACGATACGATGAAATTAATCAATGTATCTAAAGAACGCCCCGACACCTTCGTTTTTCCACAGCCAGGGATACCCCCTAAAAACATACCTACATATATTGCCCGCATGAATACAAGATAGTATCTTTGTACCCTTATTGTCATAAAAGAAGCATGATCAAGATTACTTTACCAGACGGAACTATCAAGGAGTACAGCAAAGGCAGCACTCCAATGGATGTTGCCAAGAGCATAAGCGAAGGTTTGGCACGAAATGTCATTTCCGCAAAATTCAACGATACCATTGTTGAGACGGTGACCCCCTTAAATGAGGACGGTTCCCTTACCTTATATACATGGAACAATGATGAAGGAAAAAAAGCCTTCTGGCATTCTTCTTCACATATTGTTGCCCAAGCTTTGGAAGAATTGTTCCCTGGGGCGAAATTGACCATTGGTCCCGCGATTGAAAACGGATTCTATTATGATGTTGATTTTGGGGAACACACCGTGTCGGAGAAAGATTTTCCTTCCATCGAAAAGAGAGCCTTGGAAATCGCAAGGGGCAAACATGATTTCAAAATGCACCCCGTATCAAAAGCGGAAGCTCTGGAAAAATACAAATCGCAAGGAAACGAATTCAAGGTTGAACTTATAGAAAACCTTGAGGACGGTACTATTACCTTTTGTGATCACGATACTTTTACCGATTTATGTCGTGGTGGACACATTCCCAACACCGGTATAGTAAAGGCCATAAAAATATTAAGTGTCGCCGGCGCATATTGGAGAGGTGATGAAAACAAAAAACAACTCACCCGAGTTTACGGGATTTCCTTTCCTAAACAAAAAGAACTTACCGAGTACTTACAGTTATTGGAAGAGGCCAAACAAAGAGATCATAGAAAGTTAGGTAAGGAACTGGAACTTTTCGCTTTTTCACAAAAAGTAGGACAAGGCCTTCCATTGTGGCTGCCCAAAGGAGCCGCCCTACGGGAACGTTTGGAAGATTTCTTGAAAAAAGCACAGAAAAAAGCAGGATATGAAATGGTGGTAACACCACATATAGGTCAGAAAGAACTTTATGTAACCTCTGGACACTATGCAAAATACGGTGAGGACAGTTTTCAACCTATTCATACACCTAAAAATGGTGAGGAGTTTTTACTAAAACCGATGAACTGCCCGCACCACTGCGAAATTTATAACACCAAGCCATTTAGTTATAAAGAATTACCAAAACGTTATGCCGAATTCGGCACAGTATATAGATATGAACAAAGTGGCGAACTCCACGGCTTAACAAGGGTACGAGGATTTACCCAAGACGATGCCCACATTTTCTGTACACCAGAACAATTGGATGAAGAGTTCAAGAAAGTAATTGACCTATCCTTATATGTATTGGGTTCATTAGGTTTTGAAAATTTCAAAGCCCAAGTCTCCGTAAGGGATTTGGATAACCCCGACAAATACATAGGCTCCGTTGAAAATTGGGAAAAAGCTGAAAATGCCATCATAAATGCAGCTAAGGAAAAAGGATTGGACTATGTAATTGAAAGTGGCGAAGCTGCTTTTTATGGTCCGAAATTGGATTTTATGGTTAAAGATGCCTTAGGAAGAAATTGGCAATTAGGAACCATACAAGTAGATTACAACTTACCGGAACGTTTTGACCTAACTTATAAAGGCAGCGATAACGAGTTACATAGACCTGTAATGATCCATCGCGCACCTTTTGGAAGTATGGAGCGATTCATAGCCCTATTATTGGAACATACCGGAGGAAATTTCCCATTATGGCTGATTCCCGAGCAGGCCATTATACTGCCAGTGAGCGAGAAACATGAAAAATATGCGGAAAAAGTTTTAAATTCCTTGGAAAATAACGAAATTCGCGCCCTCATTGATAACAGGAACGAAACTGTAGGAAAGAAAATACGTGAAGCAGAAATGGGCAAAACACCATTTATGCTGATTGTAGGAGAAAGTGAGGAAGAACATAATACCATCGCTATCCGAAGACACGGAGGTGAAGATTTAGGTTCTATTAGTGTACAGGATTTCGTTGACTTGGTCACTAAAGAAATAAATAGTACCTTAAAGTCGTTTTAAAAATTGAAGTTTAATTAAAATTACTTAGTCATAGCAATACGAAAAAGATTTAGGCCCCAACCTAGGAGGGAAAACAAAAACCCTCACAAGATCAATGAAAGAATCATTTCACCCAACGTTAGATTGGTGGGTGACAATATTGAAGTGGGTGTTTACACGTTGCCCCAGGCAATGGCAAAAGCAGAAGAATTAGGTTTGGACTTGGTGGAAATTTCACCCAAGGCAGACCCACCTGTTTGTAAAATCATAGATTACAAGAAATTTCTCTACGAGCAAAAGAAACGGGAGAAAGTGATGAAAGCGAAAGCTTCAAAGGTAGTGGTCAAAGAAATTCGGTTCGGTCCGAATACCGATGACCACGATTACGAGTTCAAAAAGAAACATGCCGAAAAGTTCCTAAAAGACGGAGCTAAATTGAAAGCATATGTATTCTTCAAGGGACGATCGATAGTATATAAGGACCAAGGTGAAATTTTGTTATTACGCCTTGCTTCAGAATTGGAGGAATTGGGCAAGGTTGAACAAATGCCTAAATTAGAAGGAAAGCGGATGACCATGTTCATCGCCCCTAAAACAAAAAAATAAACAACCCTTTGGGGTTTTTCAAAAGGATACTGATTCAAGCCCTTATAGGGGCTTGTTCAGCATAAACAAGTGAGATTAATATAAATAGGAAAAAATGCCTAAACAAAAAACAAAATCCAGTGCCAAAAAGCGATTCAAGCTTACTGGTTCCGGTAAAATCAAAAGAAAACACGCTTTTAAGAGCCACATTCTTACAAAGAAATCGAAAAAGCGTAAACTTGCGTTAACTCATTCCGCATTGGTACATGACCATGACGTAAACAGTATTAAAGAACAATTACGCTTAAAGTAATTCTTCTTTCGGTAATTATCATTAACCCTGGAGATAGGCAATAAAAGATTCTGATATACATACAGGACGCCTACTACAAAAACAATTAAAATTATGCCAAGATCAGTAAATGCAGTAGCTTCAAGAGCACGAAGAAAAAAAGTGATGAAGCAAGCCAAAGGTTACTTTGGAAGACGTAAAAACGTTTGGACAGTAGCCAAAAACGCGGTTGAAAAAGCAATGTTATATGCTTATAGAGACCGTAGAAACAAGAAAAGAACTTTCCGTGCCCTATGGATTACCCGTATTAATGCAGGTGCGAGAATGCACGGAATGTCTTACTCACAATTCATGGGTAAAGTAAAAGCCAATAACATTGAGTTAAACCGTAAGGTATTAGCCGATTTGGCCATGAACCACCCAGATGCCTTCAAGGCCATTGTAGAGAAAGTAAAATAAATAAGAACATTATATCTCACTTTAAAAAATCCGACTTTAACGAGTCGGATTTTTTTATACCCTTTAGGGCGCAACCAACGAAGGGAATAATCGGTTTATCAAAAGCTTGCATTGATATACGTATCCTAAATTCCAAAAGCGGTAATAACCAAATTTCTACCAGAGGCATTATTCCTATGTTCACACAAATAGATGCCCTGCCAAATACCTAAGTTCAAGCTACCCTTTGTAATCGGAATCTGTACTGAAGCACCCAATAAAGAAGATTTAATATGGGCAGGCATATCATCCGAACCCTCATACGTATGTATATAATAGGGTGCATTTTCCGGTACCACCACATTCATATGACTTTCAAAATCTTCCCTTACCGATGGATCTGCATTTTCATTAATGGTTAAACTTGCCGAAGTATGTTTAATAAACACTTGCAACATTCCTTGTTGAATGTGCTTGACCTCTGTCATATTTTGCAAAATATCGCCAGTAATTATATGATACCCCCTTTCATAAGGCCTTAATCGTATTTCTTTTTGATAGCATTTCATGACTTCACCGAAAAAATAATTAAGATGTTAATATAAACTTTATACATTATATTCTTATTATTTAACCTTAAGAAATACCTTTGCTGCTTATAAAAACCAAATGGATCTATCACAAATAAAAATGGTGGTCACCGATATGGATGGCACCCTACTGAATTCCAATCACGAAGTAAGTAATCGCTTTTTTGAATTGTTCGATGAACTGAAAAAACGAGATATCCTATTTGTAGCCGCCAGTGGCCGACAATACAACAGTATTGTAGGAAAGTTGCAGACCATCAAAGACGATATTATCGTTGTATCGGAAAATGGGGCATATGTAAGGCGTAAAGAGGAAGAATTACTCGCCACATTACTACCCATTGCACAACGGCATGATATTTTAGGAGTGCTTAAGACCATAGAAAATATCAATTCAGTTCTTTGCGGTAAGCAGAAAGCTTATCTTACAGGTGAATCGGAGTCTTTTGTAGATTTTCTAAAACAATATTATTCCGCTTATGAAATTGTCGAGGACCTTTCTGAAGTAGATGCGGAAATCATGAAAATCGCCATCTACCATTCCGAGAGTTCCGAACAATACATATACCCCGCAGTACAACACTTAGAAGGTGATCTAAAGGTCAAGGTTTCCGGTCCCAACTGGGTAGATATTTCCAGTCCAGAAGCAAATAAGGGTTTTGCGCTTCAGAAACTTCAACAACTTTATAATATTTCCCCTATGGAAACGATGGTTTTTGGAGATTACAATAATGACCTGGAAATGCTACAGAATGCACATTTTAGTTTTGCCATGAAAAATGCACATCCCAACGTAAAAGAAGTGGCCAATTATGCCACATCGAGTAATGACGATTTAGGGGTTGAACAAATCTTGGAAAAACTTATAACGGATACTCAATAAATCAGCACCTAGTAGTATTCGATACAAGCCTCTCTTAATAATTCATGGGTGCAATAAGATATAAGGACCACTTCATTTAATTCCCTCGCTTAAGGGCACTGGGCAAATAGCCCATGGTTCTTTTAAACGCTGCTGTAAAATGTTGGGGATTGGCATACCCGACTTCGTATGCCGCATGCGCTATGGGAAGCTCTTCTTCAACAATCATTTTTTTTGCCGCTTCCATTCGAAGGGTCGTAATATATTTGAAGACAGGCATCCCATAAACCTTTTTAAAATCCCTTTTGAGTTTGGTAGCATTGAATCCTGCAATTTTGGCCAAATCCAAAATGTTGAGTGGTTTCTTTAAATTTTTTGTAATGAATACCTCGACCTTTTCCAAGGCCTGATAGTCAGCTTTCGGAATATCCAACTCACTTTCCATTGCCTTGGAAGGGTTCTTACCTAACAAAAAATCTATTAACAAGGCAGTCAGTTTGCTTTCCAAATAACATTTTCTAACTTTATTTGTATAAGGGCATTTTATAATCTCATTTATCTTGCTCAAGATATTAGCGGATATAGGCTTACTTTTTTCCCATAATACATAAGTTTTTAATTGGTCTATGGCATCATGTAATTCTGAAATCCTTTCTTTAAATTCACCGTATAACAGGTGGTCAATTGAGTCATGCGCCACATATATCTCAAAGATTTTTGTTTTTTCATCTGAAAATACATCCTTTCCTTTCAAACTCGGCACGTAATACATATTGCAATGACTCTCCGGAATATGAATTGAAAGACCCTCGTTATTCAACGGTTCATGACGATACCCTCCTTGTAGAGAAAAATGAAGTTTCAATACGGGACAATTACTTGAAACACACATTTCAAGGTTTTTCCCATCGGGCCTAACCTTATTGGAAAAAGCCGGCCCATTAACGGTGGCCTCACCTTCCTTTAAATCAATTTCAATCGTTTCGAATCTAACGGAATTACGAATATGTACATTTCTGAACAACTTCTCCCCTTTGATATTTTTATGCAGATATTGTTTATCTCCCTCCTTTATCAATCTTAGCTCCATTACTTCCTTTTACGTAATTAAAATTTCCTTTTGCGTTACCCCCTCTTGAAAACCTATTTTAGTTTTGCAATATAACACTATTAAGATTTAATCTAAATAAATATAGTTATTATAATTCAATAATGGGCAGAACATTTTTTATAACTTTTTTGATCCTAACGTTTACCGCAATCGGACATTCACAAAAGTCCTCCATTTCAGGAAAGGTATTTGGTAGTCACGGTCAGCCCTTACCTTGGGCGACAGTTCTTCTTAAAGGCACATCCATAGGCGTACAAACCGATGAGAGCGGGCAATACGAAATACAAAACATCCCAAATGGCCCATATACGGTAGGTGTATCCTATATAGGCTTTAGGCCAATTTCTAAAAAAATAGTTATTGGAGATAAGGAGAAGAAGCTACATATGGACTTTGTACTTTCGGAAAACACCGAACATTTAGAGGGGGTTACAGTAAATGGCAAAACCTTGGAAACCGAGAAGGAAACCGCAGGTTTTGCTGTAAATGCCCTCAAAACAGAGGAAGCAGGCCTACGCAATATCCAAACAAATGAATTGCTAAACACCACGGTCGGGGTAAAAATCCGTCAAAATGGAGGTTTAGGCTCTAACGCCCAGTATAGCTTAAACGGCCTATCCGGTAGATCGGTAAGTATTTTTATTGATGGGATTCCCATTTCCGTATATGGTTCTTCCTTTAGCTTAAACAGTATACCCCCTTCCATGATCAAAAATATTGAAGTATATAAAGGAGTGGTTCCGGGGCATTTATCTAGTGATGCTGTGGGCGGAGCCATAAATATTGTTTTACATAAAAGCACAAAGAACAACTTGAACGCTTCTGTTTCTTATGGTTCTTTCAATACCTTACAAACTAATTTGAACGGCGCTTATAGATTACAAAAATCCGGATTTACCGTTAAGTCTTCCGTATTTCACAATTATTCAGATAACGACTACAAAATATCCGGTAAAACCATTGTGGATATTGCTCCAAACGGAGTAGAAACCCCCATAGTCGCCAGAAGGTTCAATGATGCCTACCGTTCTACAGGAGGCATGGCCCAAATTGGTTTTACCAATGTTAAGTGGGCCGAACAATTATTAATAGGTGTTACTGCCTCTGATGAATATAATGAGGTACAACACGGAACCTTTGTCACTAAATTACCTTATAAAGGACGTTTTTTAGAATCGGATGCTCTTCTTGGTAATTTAACCTATCAGAAAAAAAACCTCTTTACAAAAGGGCTAGACCTAAATATCAACGGTGTATATGGCAAACGAAACCGCAAAATCAACGATACCGTTGCCCAAGCCTATAGTTGGACCGGCGAAAGATTAGTAGGCTTTGACGGTGAATATATTGACTATATATGGGATTCTCAAAATGAAAACGGACCTACTTTGGCAAAAATCGAAAGAAAAGTTTCCTCTGTACGCTCCGGTTTATCCTATACCATCAACAACAATCACAAAGTATTACTTAATCATGTATATAGTGGGGTAGATCGGGAAGATAGCGACGAAATGATTTCATTACTTGAGAATACCTTTCAACAAACAAGTGATTTATACAAAAACATTTCTTCCTTAAGCTATGAGCTAAAGGCCTTTAAAGAAAAATTTAAAACAAATGCCTTTGTTAAATATTACCAACAAAAGGTCAAAAACACACAACCGGTATTTAATGACGATAATACCGAAGTAATAGATGAAGTTTACGAAAGTAATGTGGATTATACTGGGTATGGTTTTGCGGCTTCATATATTATTAGCCCTAGTGTCACTCTATTGACATCTGCAGAAAAAGCCATTCGTTTACCAAGCGAAAATGAAGTTTTTGGAGATGCCGGTGACAATCTACTTCCGAACCTTACCATTCAACCAGAAACTAGCAATAATCTAAATATTGGTTTTCGACTAGGGGAATTCAATTTAAAAAAGCACGGAATAACACTAGCAGCTAACTTCTTTGCCCGAAATATTGAAAATAGAATCGGGTTGCCCGCAAATGCAGATGGATTAAGGGAAAGTGACGAATTTGTACAATACACCAATTTAGAGAATACCGCAGAATCCAAAGGGATTGAAGCTGAGCTCAAGTATACGTACAACAATATCCTCGGCTTCAACTTTAATATAACCCATATGGATTTAACCACCGTAAATTCAGGTGTTGAAACCAACGTACCCAACGTACCCTTATCTACCATGAACGCGGGTTTAAGGTACACCATAAACAACTTTATTCAATCAAAATCATTAATCAACCTATTCTATAACATCTATTATACCGATGAATTTGCATTTAAGTTCGCAGCAGGAACGAACACTACAGGGGAAGATGAATTTCTAATTCCCCAACAGATATCCCATGATTTTGGTCTAAGCTATACATTCCCAAAAAAGAATTTTGTGTTCAGCTTTGACATCAAAAATATTTTTGATCAGGATATATACGACAACCTATCGGTACAAAAACCTGGAAGAGCTTTTTATTTTAAACTGAATTATACGATCAACAATTTTTAATTATCTAAATAGAATCTAATATGAAACGACCATTATTAAATTTAAGATCATTTACCTTAACCATACTTGCTGTTGGTTTTATGGCTGCATGTAGTAGTGATGACAATACAGTAACCCCTGATCCCGAACAAGAAGAGGAAGAGGGAAATGGAGAATCTAGATGGATAACCATTGCAGGGGCAAAAATGGGTGATGAACCCGGTGACGGAAACGGAGGTACTTTGATATATTCCGTAACCAGTGAAGATGCTAAAGACCCAACAGTACAAATAGATCCATTCAACAATGGTTTTGTAGCTCCATCTAACAGAACCGCTAGACTTCAAGCTACTGAAGACGGCAATACTATTTTCAACATTAGTTACGCGGGCGATACTGGAGGTAATTATTCAAAATATACAGTAGAAGGAGGGGGAACTTTTACTCAGACCGGATCAGAAATAAGTATTGCCCCTTACGTTGGAACCGCCCCAAGATGGATTAAATTATTTGACGGAGATCAAACCGGAGCAGCTGTCTATGTGTCTACAGAACATCAAGTTGATAATAATGACACTCCAGATGATGTCACTGATGACACTTATCTATATACAAACTCAACCATTGGTGTTGTTACATTAGACCTGGTAGATTCTCAAATAAACAATTTTGAAGAGCATATAATTACGTTAAGCGAAGAAGAATCTGTTGCTGGTTATTATATTTCTAGAATAGATATGCCGGTTTTGAATGATGCGGGAGACAAATTATATATTGGTGCCCGTGTTAGCAAAATAGATCCTACCACCCTGGAAAGTGAAAGTGATTATGAGATCTTAGGCTCTAAAACCATTGTATTGGATTACCCTTCCTTATTGAATCCTACCATAATTACTTCAACTATAGGACACGGGAACACCAATGGGTACCGTAGTATCAATGCTTTTAAATACGATGGAAGTGTTTACCAAGCCAACCAAAGCGACCCAGAAGGTTCCTATATCCTAAAAATAGGAGCTGACAATCTATATGATGATTCGTATGATTTTAACCTTGATAATGCCTTAGGGGTAACAGGTGCCTATGTCTTGGCATGGAGACCTGCAGCCAATGGAAAAGCCGTTCTTGCATACCGTCATGATGGTTCTATAGAAGGCATCTCTGGTAGAGGGGAAAGCTTTTTCGCTTTAGTTGATCTAAACACAAAAACAGCAACCAAAATAAATGACATTCCTTATGACGTGGATTTTGAATTATTCCAGTACCAAGGTTATGCCGTAGATGGAACGGAAATCTATGTTACACAAGCACCAGTAGGTCAAAATGGAAACATTTATATTATAGATACCGAGACCGGCACAGTGACCAAAGGTGCCGAATTGGTAAATACTACAGGTAGCCATTTCATTGGCGCATGGTAAACCATTAAGCTCAAATATACCATTACCGGACCAAAGGTTCGGTAATGGTTTAGCTATATCCATTCAAAAAAAATTGCAAAAGACTTACGAAACCCAACAATGAATGCCTTGATTAAGACCTAAGGCATTAACATGTCAGTATGCCAATACACAAAATGCCATTGGGCTTACTGTTCCAAGTCTTTATCTTATTTTCAATTTGGGAAGAAATGCCCACTTTCAAAACCAAGGGTTATACTACCCCTGAATTGGTTAAGGAAGAGATTACTTTTCTTAGCTAATGATATTATGAGAATGTTAATTGTGAACATTGCCCTTATATGAATCAAAAGACACCGAAATTGGGTAATCCTCGAAGAACTCACTAAGTTTTTTGTTTCTTTTTCTTTGCTGCTGGAAACAGAACATTGTTCAAAATAAGCCTATAACCAGGAGATGTTGGATGCAGTTCCAGTTCTGTTTTTGGGTCCCCTACCCTATGCTGGTAATCTTCAGGATCATGACCGCCGTAAAAGGTAAAGAACCCCTTTCCTTTTATACCATGTATGTAACGTGCCTCTCCATTTATCTTATTCTCTCCCAAAATAAGTACCGTTGGTTTTATCTGTTTACGGGCAAATGCAGTGGTCTGACCCATGAAACCCTTGACCAACGCTGTATGGTTCTGACATAACATTGTAGGTACAGGATCCCACTTAGCGGAAAAATCCATCAATGAAAAATAATCGGACTCCTTTGGCACTTCACCTCTTTTAGTGGTCATGTCTATCGAAGAAAATTCATACCGTAAAGGGTTCCGTTCCAAGGTGAAATCAGTAAAGGCAAAGGTTTTTCCATAATCCAATTTACTTTGATAATTGGCATCCGAAGGGTCATTATCGAACATAGGTTCGCAAATATCAACCCCATCGGCGGCCAAGGCTATATCAAAACTATCAGTAGCCGAGCACATGGCGAACATAAAACCACCGCCAATAACATAATTCCTGATTTTCAAGGCTACATCCCTTTTTTCCTCAGAGACCTTTTCATAGCCCAACTTATGGGCCAAGGCTTCAGCCTCCTCCTTTCCTTTAATATACCATGGAGTTGCCCTATACGCCCCATAAAATTTTCCGTACTGACCTGTAAAATCCTCATGATGAAGGTGCAACCAATCGTATAAAACCAACTTATCGCCCAACACTTCCTCATCATAAACCGTTACATAAGGAATTTCGGCATAAGTAAGCACCATGGTCACGGCATCGTCCCAAGGTTGATTGGTCTTTGGGGAATACACGGCAATTTTGGGTGCTTTTTCAAGTATTACCGCTTCTTGATTTTGTGAAGGACTACTGATATCATCCAAGATTCCTTGGGCTTGCCCGTCTGAAAGAATTTCAAACGAAACCCCACGAATCTGACATTCCCTACGGATATTTTCCCCATCGGGAAGCAAGAAAGAGCCTCCCCTATAATTTAATAGCCATTGAACTTTTTGCTGTTTTGAGAGTACCCAATAAGTAATTCCGTAGGCCTTCAGATGATTTTCTTGGCTATCGGCATCCATAGGTATAAGAATGGATGAAGCGTAAATACTTAAAGAAAAAAAGGAGAATAAAAGAAAAAAGAAAGATTTACGCATTAAAATAGAACTTGGGTTACCTTCCCAAAGTTACAGGAAAAATGAATATGGATCATGTAAGAAAAGGTTAAACCCCTTGTGCCTTTTATATTTACCTAACCAATAAAGAATTTTGACCTTGCTTGACTAGAACGGGACATCACTGTCATCCGAACCTAGATGATCATTCATTGAGCTACCAAAAGCTTCATTTGCGTTCGGTAGGTTTTTGGTAACGAAAGGATTTTCATCATCCGCATTCATTTTGGATTGAAACTCGAAAGGAGAATCAAAATCGTCCAGGTTATCGAACTTACCTTGATTACCGATAAATTTCAACCTAATGTTCTCAAGTCCACCATTTCTGTGTTTTGCAACGATAAATTCGGCCTGACCTTGTGTTGGCGTGCGCTCTTCATCATCCCACTCATCTATTTTATAATACTCGGGCCTATAGATAAAAGAAACGATATCGGCATCCTGCTCAATCGCCCCGGACTCCCTTAAATCTGATAGTATAGGTCTTTTACTTCCTCCACGGGTCTCCACCGCCCTGGATAACTGGGACAATGCAATAACAGGAACATTCAGTTCTTTCGCAAGGGCCTTTAAGTTTCTCGATATGGTCGAAATCTCCTGTTCACGGTTCCCTCCTTTTTGACTACCACCTGCAGTCATTAATTGCAAATAATCGATCATGATCATTTTAATACCGTGCTGCGATGCCAAACGTCTCGCTTTTGCCCGAAGATCAAAGATTGATAAGGATGGTGTATCATCAATGAACAAGGGGGCCTTTTCCAAAGTTTTAACTTTTACGTTCAATTGTTCCCATTCGTGTTTTTCGAGCTTACCCGTACGTAACTTTTCCGAAGACAAACCGGTTTCCGATGATATTAACCTGGTAATCAACTGTACCGATGACATTTCAAGAGAAAAGAAAGCTACCGGAATTTCAGAATTAACAGCAATATTACGGGCCATTGACAATGTAAGGGCCGTTTTACCCATACCTGGACGGGCCGCGACAATGATCAAGTCACTAGGCTGCCAACCCGATGTTAGCTTATCGAGTTTATCAAAACCCGATGGTATACCACTAAGCCCTTCTTTATTTGAAATTTCCTCAATCCTTTTCTTAGCTTGGATAACCAGATTCTGTGCTGTTTCCGCAGATCGTTTTAGGTTACCTTGGGTAACATCGTATAATTTGGATTCGGCTTCATCCAAAAGATCAAAAACATCGGTACCTTCATCATAGGCCTCCTCAATGATCTCGTTGGATATTTTAATCAGGCTTCGTTGAATATACTTCTGTAATATAATCCTGGCATGAAACTCAATATGTGCCGAAGAAGCGACTTTTTGGGTAAGTTTTATAAGATAAAAATCCCCTCCTGCGGATTCCAACTTTCCATCTTTCTTCAATTGGGATGAAACGGTTAATAAATCCACCGGTTCAGAGGTTTCAAACAACTTAAAGATAGCCTCATAGATAAAACGATGGGCATCTTTATAAAAAACATCAGGGTGTAATATATCGATTACCTCGTCTACACCTTTCTTGTCAATCATCATAGCACCAAGCACAACTTCCTCTAAATCAACAGCTTGAGGAGGTATTTTACCTCTTTCAAGATTAATGATCGTAGACTTGTCTATCTTATGGCCAATAAGTGGCTTGGGTTTTTCCATGGATACGAAAATATGTAATTAACCTTAAGTTAACATGAGTTTTAGGCGTAACTATTTCAACGGTTCATTAACAATTTACCTGTTGATAAGTTACAAAATCTGTTGATAACAGAAAAAAGAATTGAATTGAAAAGGGTTAGACGGACCTACCTTGATTAAAACCAAGGATTAGCCATTGAAAACCCCCATATTGGCATATTTATCCATTCGCAATTCCACCAATTTTTTTGGTGATAACTTTTCCAATTCCTCAAAATGGGTGATTATTTTATTTTTTACGACCTCAAAAGTTTTCTCACGATTACTATGGGCCCCACCAACGGGTTCCCTTACGATTTCATCGATTAATTTCAACTTTTTCATATCGGGTGCGGTAAGCTTCAAGGCTTCCGCTGCTTGTTCTTTAAATTCCCAGCTTCTCCAAAGGATCGAGGAGCAGGATTCCGGTGAAATTACCGAATACCAAGTATTTTCCAACATCAATACACGATCACCTACTCCAATACCCAACGCGCCTCCCGAGGCACCTTCGCCAATGATAATGACGATAATAGGAACTTTTAATCGTGTCATCTCCAAGATATTCCTTGCAATGGCCTCTCCTTGCCCCCTTTCTTCAGCTTCTATACCGGGATAAGCACCAGGTGTGTCTACAAAACAGACAACGGGCACACCGAATTTCTCGGCAGATTTCATTAAACGCAAAGCTTTTCTATACCCTTCTGGGTTGGCCATACCGAAATTTCGATATTGGCGTGTTTTTGTATTATATCCTTTCTGTTGACCAATGAACATAAAACTTTGATCACCTATTTTTCCAAGTCCACCGATCATGGCTTTATCGTCCTTCACGGTACGATCCCCATGAAGTTCCAAAAAGGTATCGCCACAAATCGCATTGATATAATCCAAAGTATATGGCCTATTCGGGTGCCTGGATAGCTGAACCCGTTGCCAAGCGGTAAGGTTCTTATAAATATCCTTACGCATGGCAATCAATTTCTTTTCGATCTGCTTGCAGGTTTCGCTTACATCAACATCACTCTCTTCCCCGATGATCATACATTTATCCAGTTGATCCTCTAATTCTTTTATGGGAAGTTCAAAATCCAAATATTCCATGGGTCGTGTAGGTTTTGTTAGTTTGCATGCAAATATAAAATAATCTAAGGGAACCTTATCCCTTCCTAATTTTTTTTACGTTCAATTGTTTCAACACCCCATTAGCCACAACAGTGAGAATTATAATGAATGCGCCCATGTAGAAGACGGGATTCATTTTCTCATCGTCACCTAAGATCAAAAAGGCAAGGATAATACCGTAAACAGGCTCTAGATTCACCGTTAAAACTACGGTATAAGGGGTTATATGGCGCATAATCTTTACCGAGGCGATATATGCATAGGCTGTGCATATTGATGCCAGTATTCCAATAAAAATCCAATCATTTATAGAGAGTGAAAAGAACTCTTGGGTAAAACTTCCTCGAAAAGCCATAAAGACCGTCAGAAATAATACGCCACATCCCAATTCATAAAATGAAATGACCGAAGGTTTTTGCGATTTGACCAACTTTCCATTTATCAATGTAAAAATGACCGATAAGAAAGCCGATATCAAAGCAAGGACAATTCCATATAGATAATCGGTTTCAACCTGAAAGATCAAATATAATCCTACAATTACAATCAAACCGAATGCAATCTCATAGGGAACGATTTTTCTCCCGTACCAAATAGGCTCAAGAATCGCTGTGAAGAAAGCGGCAGTAGACATCGTTGCCAAAGTCACCGAAACATTGGAAACCTTAATGGCCTTGAAAAAAGTGACCCAATGTAAGGCAATTGTAATTCCTCCGACAATCATCCAAATCATCGCTTTTTTTGAAACCTTAAGTGGCAACTTCTTAAAACGGATATAAAGAAAAATAAGAAGAGATGCTATACCCATACGGTACCAAACCAATGGAAGCGCATCTATTGTGATCAACTTACCGAGAACCGCTGTAAAGCCCCAGATAAATACGATCAAATGTAGATGTAAGTAATCTTTTAATTTATCGTTTGGCATGTTGCAGAAGGTAAAAAGCTAAAATACCAAAAACAATATTAGGAATAATCACCGCTAATAAGGGTGAAAAACCAGCCTGTTCGGCCAAGGTTCCGAAGACTTTGTCAAAGAAGATATATATAAAGGCCACACCTATACCAAATGCCAAATTAATACCCATACCACCTCGCCTTTTTACCGATGATACGGCAACCGCAATGATCGTAAGAATAAATGCCGTCAAGGGTAAAGCCCATCTCCTATATTTTACCAACACATAACTGTTAATGTTCGAGGCCCCTTTTCTTCGTTGATCTTTTATAAACTTATTGAGTTCGTAAAGGTTTTTGGTCTCTGCAATATAGGAAACCGGGGTAAGGTCAGATATTTTAAAAGCGAAAAGAGTGTCCAACCTATTTTTAGTCTCGATAATGGCCGAATCCCCTACCATTTTTCGCTTTGTATATTTGATCAAACGGTACATACTGTCTTTTTCGACCCAACGAATACTATTGGCCGATATCTTAAAATTCAAAGTATTATCGTCGTTGAAACGTTCAAAGGTGAATTTATTGGCATTTTGCCTGGCCGGGTCAAAACTACTTACATAAAGGAAGTCATTCTCATTCAATTGATTGAAAATGTTACTGGTAATCCTATCTTTCTTTCCTTTTTTCAGATATTTATACTTGAATTCATTATACCCTTTACTGGCATTCGGCACAATGAACATCGCCATAACCAGCATGGTGGCGGCAATAATAGAAGCGCCTATGAGATAGGGTCTTAGAAAGCGGCCGTAGGAAACCCCAGAACTTAAAATAGCCACGATTTCTGTATTACTCGCTAATTTCGAGGTAAAGAAAATAATGGACAAGAACAGAAATATGGGAAAAAGCAGACTCCCGATATAAATGGTAAAATTGAGATAGTATATGACAATTTCATTGGTAGGGGCATCATTATCGATCATTTTACCGATCTGTTCCGCAAGGTTGGCCATGATACCGATAGGCACAAAGAGCAACAACATCACTGCAAAAGTGACCAAATACCGCTTTAATATGTACTTATCTATAATACTCAATACTATAATCTTTTATCCATCTGCTTTACCATGACATTTTTCCATGTGGTAAAATCCCCTGCTAAAATATGCTTTCTTGCCTCACGTACCAACCAAAGGTAAAATCCTAGATTATGGATCGTCGCGATTTGCTTGCCCAAATATTCATTGGCCGCGAACAAATGCCTTAAATAAGCCTTTGAATACTCCCTATCTACAAATGTAGTTCCCATTTCGTCAATAGGGGAAAAATCATCTTCCCATTTTTTATTCTTGATATTGATCGTGCCATGGGCCGTAAACAACATACCGTTTCTGGCATTACGCGTAGGCATTACACAGTCGAACATATCGATCCCGAGTGCTATATTCTCCAATATATTGATCGGGGTACCTACACCCATCAGGTATCTGGGCTTGTCTTCTGGCAGGATATCACAGACCACTTCGGTCATGGCGTACATTTCCTCTGCCGGTTCCCCTACCGAGAGTCCGCCTATCGCATTCCCCTCTGCTCCTGCATTCGCTATATATTCAGCAGATTGTATTCGAAGATCTTTATACGTTGAGCCTTGAACTATGGGAAAAAAGGATTGGGTATAATCGTATGCATAAGGTGTTTTCTCTAAATGGGCTATACAACGATCCAACCAACGATGTGTCATGTGCATGGATCGTTTGGCATAGTTATAATCACAAGGATAGGGTGTACATTCATCAAAGGCCATGATGATATCGGCCCCGATAACCCGTTGGATCTCCATTACATTTTCCGGTGTGAACATATGCATGGAACCATCAATGTGTGATTTGAACTTGACCCCTTCTTCTTTGATCTTTCGATTTGCGGATAAGGAGTAGACTTGATAACCACCACTATCGGTCAAAATATTCCGATCCCAACCCATAAATTTATGCAAGCCACCGGCCTGTTGAAGAATCTGGGTTTTAGGACGCAGGAACAAATGATAGGTATTCCCTAAAATGATATCGGGATCAATCTCTTCCTTTAACTCTTTTTGATGTACTCCTTTGACCGAGGCTACCGTACCAACCGGCATAAAAATAGGGGTTTCGATAACCCCATGATCCGTAACCATCTTACCTGCACGGGCCTTGCTCTGAATGTCTGTATGTTCTAATGTAAATTGCACCTTGTTATTTAAAGTGGCAAATATAATCATCTGCCCATCATAAAGTCCTTAACGAAAAAATAAAGTTGCCTAATTTTATAATACGATCTAAGAGAACGGCCGTACAATACAAAATGGCAGCACTACTTGTAGCCTAGGTCTTTTAAGATAATCTTTGGGTCACTTTATGAGTCAGCCTTTTTCAATTTACCAAAATCTTTTACCCCATATAAGCACAAATATTCAATAATGATATGGAATACTGTAACAATAAAGGAAAATCGTTGTCGTTCTTTTTGTAATACGTGATCATTAAAAATGGCGTTGTATAAGATGCCAAATATAACCCTGAATCCTATTCAGAAAAAACAAACACATTATGAGAAAAACGATTTTATTAGCAATTTTTGCCTTGGCAAGTTTTACTTCTTTTGCCCAAATAGGCCCTGGTTTTGGTATTAAAGCCGGATTGAATTATAGTGCCAATGGCGATTATTTCAATTCTGCCGAAAATGCATATGAAGATCCTAGTAGAAATATGGGCTACCATATCGGAATTTTCGGAAAAATAGGAAATCGCTTGTACGTACGACCCGAATTGGTCTATACCAAAACAAAATCAGATTATGATGGTGATAAATTCGATATGAGCAAGTTGGACCTTCCAGTATTGGTAGGGGCAAAAGTAATTGGCCCATTACATATTTTTGCAGGCCCTGCATTTCAGTATATATTGGATACTGAATTTGAAGGAATAACCACTGAGGATGTTGAAAATGACTTTACGGTTGGTTTTAATTTCGGAGCAGGTGTAAACTTGGGAAAATTTGGAATCGATTTACGATATGAAAGAGGTTTCAACAGTAATGAAGTAAATTTCATTAGTACAAACATAACCGACCTGGAACCTAATAGGGTTGATACCAGGCCCGATCAAATCATAGTTAGTTTATCCCTTAACCTATAAAGGAGAAGAACATTCCACAAAAAAATCCCCGATGGTCGACCATCGGGGATTTTTTTTTTGTATTGAGTTAAAAACTTTCTAATTGTCAGGATCCAGGTAATCCGGCGTACCGTCATTATCGGTATCTGGATACGGGATAATGATATTCCCATCGTCATCGGAGATTTCTGTTTTTGTGGCTATACCATCCCCATCATCATCCTGATCAAAATAATCTGGAAAACCGTCTTCATCGGTATCATCATTACCAATATCCAAATCCCCATTTATATCTTCCTGAATCGTTGGTATCCCGTCTTGATCGTGATCGGATTCTTCTACCCTAAGAACATTGATCTTAAAAATAATAGGCGCATAGGATTCACCCACCGTACTACTTGAAAAATAGGCCAATCCTGAAGGAATGAACAACAGTCCTACTCCAGAACCCTCAACTTCAAAAGTACCATCTTCATTTTCAACAACGTCCCCTCCGGAATTGAACAATGACAATCCGTTTTTAAATCCGGTAACGGTGTTAACCAAATCCAACCAAACGGGTCCTCCGGTTTTGCTGTCAAAAACACTTCCATCCAAAAGGGAACCTTCGTAATTCAAATACAACGAATCAACGACCGTTGGAGAAACACCAACACCTTCCCTAGCAGTCAAATAATATAAGGTGTGCTCAACATCTTCTTCCTCAGTACTAAGGTTGAAATCATCGGAGTCTACATTGACCTTGATTGATTCCACTTGATCGATCAAAGGAATCTTATCCGCATTATCACCTGCTATCGTATCCAGTCTTATCGTATAATCGAAACCTTCCGATTTTGCGGCAAAATCCTCATAATTGTAGAAATGAGTCTCTAAATATTCCCTGATCTCAGCATCATTTTCTATAGACACTTCACTCAAAGAACTAGTTTCAACCACTATAACCTCATCCTCATCATCATCTTTTTTACATGACCATGCAAGAAATACCATTAAAAGTATTAAAATACTGTTTTTCATTTTCTCCAATTAGCAATTTAAGGTCGCAAGATACAATTTTATGTATTTTTGCAGAGTTCCTTAACAAAGAATTTTATTAGACTATGCGTATTGACAAATACTTATGGCATACCCGATATTTCAAGACCAGGAATATTGCCTCCACTGCCTGCAAAAAGGGGCAGGTTAAAGTAAATGGACAGGCGGTAAAACCTTCTAGGGAGGTTTACCCTACCGATGAGGTCATTGTACGCAAGAATCAAATAAACCTACAATTCACCGTTTTGGATATACCCTCGAGCAGGGTCGGCGCCAAATTAGTGGATATCTACAGAAAGGACACCACCCCTAAAGAAGCCTTTGAAAATGAAGAGCTATTAAAATACTCAAAAGCATATTACAGAAAAAAAGGAACGGGTAGGCCCACCAAAAAAGACCGTAGGGAAATCGATGATTATCTGGATGATGAATCTGAATAAAGCATATTGGGATAAAAAATATGACCAGAACAAACTGGTTTGGGACCTTGGTCATATCTCACCCCCACTTAAAGCTTACATTGATCAATTGACCGACAAAAACACTAATATCCTCATTCCCGGGGCGGGAAACGGTTATGAGGTAGAATATCTATTCAAGGCCGGTTATACCAATCTACAGGTTGTCGACATCTCTGCCCATCCCCTGAACAACATAAAAACCAGAATACCTGATTTTCCCGAAGACCAATTGATACATTCAGATTTTTTCGAGTTAAAAGACATGGAATTCGACCTAATCCTTGAACAGACCTTCTTTTGTTCCTTGCCCCCTGAACAGCGAACCGACTATGCCAAGAAAATGTATGACCTGTTAGCTAAAGACGGAAGATTGGTCGGATTACTTTTTGACCGTTCATTCATAGATGGCCCTCCGTTTGGAGGAGGCGAGGCAGAGTACAGAAACATCTTTGAAGGTGTTTTTAAAATTAAGACTTTAGAAACGGCATTTAATTCGATTAAACCCAGAAAAGGTAAAGAACTGTTCTTTATCTTTGAAAAGTAAATTCAGGACCATGCAGAACAAAATATTATCACATCAAAAAATACAGCATAAAGTACGACGCATCGCTTATCAAATATACGAGGCCAATGTTTCTGAAAAAGAAATCATTATAGCGGGCATAGAAGGTGGCGGATTAAAATTCGCGAAGAAAATACAACATGTACTTCGCAGTATTACCGAGGCTGAAATTACACTCTGCAAGGTTTCGATGAACAAAAAAAATCCGTTGGAAGGTGAAGTCAAAACATCCATAGACCAAAAAGACTATAAGGACAAGTCCGTTGTATTAGTCGATGATGTACTCAATTCAGGTACAACCTTGATCTATGGCGTGTACCATTTCCTGAAAAGCCCCTTAAAGCAATTAAAGACGGCTGTATTGGTTGACCGTAACCACAAAAAATATCCGGTCAAAGCTGATTATAAGGGTATATCCTTATCAACCTCATTACAGGAACATGTTCATGTTCAGTTTAAAGCAAAGGACGATATGGTCTATTTAGACTAAGAGTTGCTCTATCTCGTTAACTATCGCGGCTATACTTTTACCATCACTTAAGATAGAATGGTATGCCTTTGAATAGAAGAAACTGCGCTCAAAAAGATGTTTCCCAATAAATTCAGGCAATTCCTCGTCCGGAATATTCGCGATCAAGGGCCTATGGGCCTTTCCTGGGGCTAATCTTTTCAAAAGCCCTTCAATAGTAAGTTTCAAGTAAAAAACATTGGGAGAAGCCTCGATAATCGCTTGCATATTATTCCCATAACACGGAGTACCCCCTCCTGTTGAAAGTATAAAGTTATCGGTACTATTTAAAATCTGTTTTAGATATTCAAATTCTTTTTTCCTGAAAAAAATTTCGCCCTTACTTTTAAATAGTTCGGATATACACATACCTTCCTTTTCCTCAATATAAGCATCCAAGTCTATAAACTTAACATTCAACTGTTTGGAAAGGGTCTTGCCTATTGTTGACTTCCCGCTCCCCATGTATCCGACCAAAACTATCTTCACGATTTTTAACTATTTTAAGTTGTATCAATTGCTATTGATTTCAAAGAAAACTAAAATTTATTTAAAATAGGCTTGTTAAATAAACAAATGATCTTATATTTGCAGCCGCTAACGAGGAAACTTAGTAAGCATTTTAAAACATTTTGACCTGGTAGCTCAGTTGGTAGAGCATCTCCCTTTTAAGGAGAGGGTCCTGGGTTCGAGCCCCAGCCAGGTCACTTAAAAAGCCTCAACAATTAAGTTGAGGCTTTTTATTTGTTCTTAAGTTCCCCTTTTGGTTTTTCCTTATCCCCAGATATAACAAGAATTCTCCAAGGCATAAGTCATAGCTCGCCAAAACCAGGCGTGATTTTTTAATCGCACTACGACCTAGTTACCTGAAATCCGGTACTGGATAAATCTATATCTACAAAACGTGCACGGTCATTCAGAGGGTTTTCATTGAGCAATTTCCTGATAATCCCTGCCGCATTAGGGTCTTTTGCGATAATATACAAATACCCACCACCACCGGCACCGGGCAACTTGTATGCAGAAGCATAATCTTTTATAATATCAATAAGTTTATCTATCTCTGGAGGGTTTATACCTCTATCCAATTTCTTTTTTTGTTCCCAAGTTAGGGCCACACAATCGCTGAAATCTTCAAAATTCGCACTTTGCAGAATCTTAAACGTTTCGAAAGCATGCTCTTTTATATCCTTAAGGATTTTGGTGTTCCTTGATTCATTCAAGAACATCCCTGTAACAATTTCAGAAAGTATATTCTTAGCGGTTCGTGTTATCCCTGTATAATAAAGTAGCATACGGGCTTTATTCTCAGGCTTGGAAAATATAAACTCCGGGGCCCAACTGATATTCGGTGTCTGATTACCTCCTTTTTGGGTTTCTATAAGTTTAATACCTGGCAAAATACCCCCGAATTGATCTTGCCAACCACCTCCTGTTGTCAACAATTGCTCTAAAACCAAAGTTCGTTGGTTCAGATCGTTCTGATCCCATTTCAATCCACAGAAATCAGATAAAGCCCCTAACACTGTAGCCGATAATATAGAACTAGTACCAAGCCCAGAACCCTTGGGAATAGCTGCGAGCATGGTAATCTCAATACCGGAACCGAACGCCTTTAAATGTTCTTCAAGATCTTTAAATGAACTTTTATCATTAAAGCCAGATAAAAACAAGGCGGCTTTTGGTATGGAAAATGCAGAACCTACCTGCTTGAAACCTGAAATTTCCTCGTATGTGGATATATCCTCACGAACGCCAATATCAATGGAACGTAAAATAACCTTATATTCTTTCGATGGTTTAATGTACACTTGCAATGGAGGCTGACCATTTAAATTAATGGCCATATTTACGACAGCTCCACCATAGGCAATGCTATACGGCGGGGTATCCGTCCAGCCACCAGCAATATCTATCCTCACAGGACTTCTTCCCCAGACAATTTGATCATGAAAAATATTCAGCTGGGGTTCTGGTTGTTCATAGCCTAAACTGTCTACAATAATATCCCCTAATAAATCGAAGGCCTTTTGCTCTTCGATCGTATTGTCCTGATTTAAATATTTTTTGATTTTTGCCTGAAACATGAACTCCTGCATTTGCTGAAACGTATTGTCAAATGAAAGATTGGGCTTTAAATCTATTTTATTCTGCGCTACATGTTGGGCTATATAATTTAAGTCGGACTGATAGAAAACGCTTTTCGTATAATTACTATGAAGCTGAACAATATTCTTGTTCCTGAAAAGTTCGCGTTGATCATACAAGCGACTTAATGAGGCCCTTTTAGATATATCATTGGCCGATAATCGCTCACAAGAAAGCCATAGTGACAAAAGCTCCTTGTTTTTACTGGGGTTTATCATCCAAGTAAGTAATTCTCCAAATGATCCATTCAGTTTTAAAACCGGGAAAATTGCCGCCGCTTGCAAATCTGTATCTTCAGGAAAATCCAAATCAGGGAATGCAACACCACGATGCAAAAGCCAATTAGCAAAACTTTCTCCCATCCAAACGGTAGAGTCTACATTCAATGGCCCCCTGAAAGCGTCGAAAAAACCATAAGGCCGTATACAATAAGAATCACCATCAATTGGTACAATATCCAAGCATACACCAGTAGACAGCTTTAATTCCCAATTGTTTTCAGGAACCCCTGTAATAATATGTTCAGATTGCAATTCCCAATTTTCACCTATATACGAATTCTCGATCCACAAATTTCTCTGGTCCGGTCTCAACTTAATTTTTATATCCGCATTTTGAACGAACATAGATGAATGTGGTTTATCATCTTTATGTAATATTGACCGTTGGTCTATTATCCTATTTTGTATGGAAAGGGTTGAAGAAATCAGCTCCCTACTGGTTCCAAAATGGTAAAACTCCCCCTTTGGCAACGGCAGTATCGAAATTTTCAAATCATTGATTTCTGGATTCTTCCCTTCGGTATGGCTACCCATGTTAAGCCCAAAATCACTGTATAAATCATAAAAACTCAAGTTTTCCGGCGTCAACAACCGCCCGTTTTTCCCTAAGGAATATCCCGAATGTTTCAAAAGCACATTTACGGCCTTATCACTTAACACCCAAATACCGATATCCATTAGAAACAATTGATCTTGCGATAAATTTTTCAAAATTTTGGGCGAAGGTTTCTGGAGCATGTACAACAGTTCCTCAGAAGCATTTTTATTACAGACGAAAACTCCGTGATTCGTTGCCAATTCCGCATTGGCCCATAGGCCGTAACACACAATATCAACATCTGGCAATTCTTTTATGTTCTTATCCGATTGGATATAGACATCCCCACTGGCAATAAGGGTATTTAAACTCTTGGGGGATTTTTGTAGTATTTTTTCATACAGTGGTATTTGAAGATCTAATAGGTTTTGATTTATTTTTTGCCCTCTCTCCCACCTAAAAACGGGTATTGGCGTTAAAATTTTCCCCGACGGTGCATAGGCCGGCAAACGTCTACTTTGCCCACCGGCATGCATGATGATGCGTTTCTCTTGTTTTAACCATTCATTAAAGTCGGTTTCGGAGTTTTTCCACATCTCTTTTAAAAGCCATGCCGTGCCCCCGCCAGAACCTACATGACTGCCTTCAGGGTCAGATGCACAAAACCAAGATTCTTTGTCTTTGTCCTCTATTTGGTGAAAATAATTTACAAGGTTTTGAGGTAATGATAATAGTTTTTTCATGGTTTTGGTCAGAAAATATAAACGTTTGGTTTAAACAAAGTAAAGCTGTTATTGATTAATGAAAATTCAAAAATTTTACCCATGTTCCTTTTGTGCATTCTTAGGTCGATATAAAAATAATCTTTGGGCATGTCCACATCAACTTAAGGTTAATGCATTGAACACCCAAAATACTTAGTTCCCGAAGTTATATATTGGGATCGATATTCACAAGCGATATTGACCATACCATCCACTTCTAGAATTTTCGAAAAAAGAACGGATAATAAAAACGCATAAATAGACCATATGTTTTACTCCAAAATAATTATATCTGGGGATTCCGATAAAAACAGTCAATTGTTTTATAAATGTACTTTTTAATTGCTAATAATGGTTAAGCTATGATTCTGTTGTGGACATTCCCAAAGATAAATGCCTTAAATTAATTAAACAGCATCATGGATGCTACCCTACTTAAACACCTAAGTTAATTATCCTTTATTTAAACTATTAGGTACGCTGGCCAGAAACTATTGATAAAGTACATACCTAGGTGGCTTGACCCCATTTAACCTCATATAAAAAAGCATTTGACCCCGATGATGGGTTATATGACCGGCCAGTAACAACAAAACCTGTCTTTTGGTTCTGGTTAATCCAAAATAGTCTAGGTGTCATCAAGTTTATCCACATCGTAGTCCATGATAAACCTTATTGTCTCCTCGAATGTTCTTTCAATTGATGAAATCATTTCCTTTTCAGACTTTTCCCCACCTTTAAGTTCGGTAAAGGCATCCCAATCTCTGGCCGCTAGGCCTCCCAATAAGGATTTACTATGCCAATCCTTCGCCCACCCAATATGCATTAAATTCTCAGTGAAACTCATTGATTCAGGTGTTACCCTATATTCGTAGTTGTCCTCTGGTATCGATTCTGCCACCAGAAGAAAATACTTTTTTTAAATTTTCCAGACGATCCAGATACTCTTCAATTAAAACATCTTGTTGGGCAAATATTGATAACGGTACCAGAGCGAACAGTATCGGCAGGGCTAAAATCATATTCAGTTTCATAATCCTTTGTTGGCTTTAAATTCTGTTTCGGTTCGCAGAGTAAGTGTCCTTTCCCAGCCCCTATTTGAACTTTAGAGAGCCGGACCAAGACTTTTCTCGGGATACGTTATAGGCAACCGGTTAATTCAGTTGACAATGTATGGCAATATATATTTTTCTAAGATCAATTCAGGTTGTTGCGTTTTTCCGTTTCTATAATTTCCAGATGTTATGACAACGACCATTTCCAATTTGGGAAGCACAAAAATATATTGTCCACCAGCACCTCTTGCCTCCTTTGATTTTATTGAAGTTCCATTATATTGATATGTATAATGCCACCATAAATATCCGCATTCATTTTTATCGTTGGTATTTTCTAAAACACGGTAATTTTTAAATGAATCCTGTATCCAATTTTCTGACAAAATTTGCTTTCCAAACAACTTTCCTTTATTAAGATATAATTCTCCGAATTTCATCATATCCCTTGGTGTCAAATACATTCCGCCTCCGAAATAAGGTCGACCTGTCATATCGGTTTGAACAATGTAATTTGAAATTCCCAATTTTTGAAATAAGTTTTTGTCCATAAACAACTCCAAAGGTTCTGCAACAATGGAGTCTATTGCAACTCCAAGAAGATATGGGTTTGCTGAACCGTAATTGCCGTGTTTGTTGGGTTCATTGATCATTGGCGCCTGTAAAATAGTTTTTGTCCAGTCTCGGGTAGGTTGGTAATTATCCTCTGACGCCAAAGATTTTCGTTTAATCCCAAAATCGACAGCATCCAAGCCCGAACTCATCGTTAACTGGCTTTTTATGTCTATTTTACTTTTTAAGCTGTCTTTGTTGATTTGGTATTCTTCAGGTAAAAACTCAAAAATGGATTGGTCAACATTCTGAAATAATGATTTGTCTTTTGCCATACCAACTATAGCGGACGAAATACTTTTTGATGCTGAACGCATATCGTGGGGAATTTGCGGATTGTAGCCGCCAAAATAGTTTTCATATAAAATACTGCCTTTTTTAGAAATTAAAACAGCATGCGTATTAGGTAGGGAATCTTTTAAAATGAGTGATTCCATTTCCGTAAGTTGAAGATTTCCGTTATTTATATTTGTTGTAAATCCACCTATTTGCCAATCGCTTGTAGATTTTTTTAAGTCCGTCTGCATAACCAAACCATCCCCTAAATAAATTCCTAATTGAATTTTTTGGGATAATAGTTTTCCTTTAAACTTCAATCCTGTTTTGAAATCGACAAAAGAAATACTGTCATTTTTCTTTTGGAAATTAGCACACCACGTCCCAGTAAAACGATCATCACCAAAAATTGGATAAGCTTCATAATTATTACCCGAGCCATTTTCAACGCTCAAATAGAAATTAAGTGATTTTAACCCATCGACCATAAGAAGGTTCCAAACCCCTATAAAAGTACCGTTCCCAGATTGAGTGAGTTTTATATGATAAAGAAGCATACCTGACTTGATAAACCCGTTAATTTCTTTACCATTTTCAGATAAGGCACCTTTAAAAGAATGATTTTCGGCAAAAGGTATTTCCAATATTGGAGTGCTTTTTGAACCAAAAGAATAATCAATTATACTTTTGTTGTTGAAAATTTCAAAGCTTGCATTTTCAAACCCTAAATTTCTGATTTCCACCTTAAGATTGAATAATTTGGAATTTTCCATTTCTCCTTCCCAACCACTTGTATATTCTGCCATATCTTGGGCATTGGTTGAAAATGAAAAAAGAATGGTAAGCAACGATATCAAGTTTTTGATTCTTATTTTTTGATTGATGATTTACTTTACAAGACGTGAAGTCCCATTTTTTGTTACAGTTTCGGCCTAGATTGTGACTGATCTTTCGGCTATGGGTAATTGGGTTGTTGCGTACTTAACCTGATGCGTACTTGCAATGAAGTATATACGGCTTAGGTTTGATTCCCTTTAAATTGATGGTATAGGCAGCAAGAAGGATTTATTTACCTTTTCCCTCAGTTCTTTGTAGTATACAGTTATTCTCCTTCGAAAAAATCATTATCAAGTTCTTTAACTTCATAGGTAGTTTTAACCTGTACACCAACATTGTAATCATGCATTAAGTCAACTAATTTTGCTCCATCATTTAAAATTATTGAGTGGTGAGCTTCTCTGGATTTTCTTATAACAGCATCATCAAATGATGATGTGGTTATAAAAACTCCCTTACTGGTATCTCCACTCATTGCTCCAATAAAGTTTCGTATATCTTTTTCACGAACTTTATTTTCATTATATCGTTTTGCTTGGGTATATATTTTTTCCAATCCGAGTTTATCTTCATTTATTATCCCATCTATTCCGCCATCATTTGATTTTGAGGTTTCGATAAAATCGCCGTAACCCATCTTTTTCAGAAGAATAAGAATTACTTTTTCTAAATAATAAGGATCAATTTCTTTTAACTTTCCTAAAAGTTCAGTTTTGACTTCGGCTTCAATAGTTGTAAATCCAGAATCAATTAAATCTTGAGGAGAAGAATTTTCCACATCAACTGTTTCTAGAATTACTTCATTTTCTTTTTTAGTTTGAACAGATGCTCTATGATTGATAAAATCAGGATCACTTTGAAGTTCACTTAAAGTCAAATTACCTCTTTCTAAAATTTGTTTTCCTTTATCTGTAATTTGCACAAAGCCTCTTTTTGGGTAAGATAAAAACTTCGCCATTTTGAGATAAGATTTACCCCAAAGTATTCTATCAAGTAAAACGTTTGCCCCAGACCTTGTCTTTTTTTTTCAATAGTTCTTTTGGTAAATCCGAATAGTAGTTATGGCGGACTCGAGAAGCTAGTTCACGACTATTTAATGATTCAACAGAATTTAATATCTCTAAAACTGGCACAAATGTTTGGTGATATTTTGGTAGTTCCTTTTAGTTTATTCTAATTATGTACAACTTGTTTATATACGTGTAAAACACATCTTTATACACTTATATTGCCTTTAAACAGTTAGAAAACCCATTGTTTAATTTCCTTTTTCATCTTACCCTAAAGGTTTTTATTCGTCATAAAAACCATTCTAGGTAATGCTTTCCCAAGATAAATATTTTTAAAAAATTAGCGTACTGAAAAGCGTAACGGCAGACACCTTATTTTTCTTTGCATTGTTTTCTAACAGAAGAATATCCTTGTTGCGTATTTGTAGGTAAGCGGTCTTTGTTCTGCCATGCTTTCAACCCATGTAAGGGCTAACTTATGGTATTCAGATTGCCTTGTGGCGTACTACGCGTAACAATGGGAATATAAGTATAAAAAGATTACGATACGCGCACCATTAACATTAATTAGAGCCTTTGTAAATTAAGTTTTCCAGATTTATTTCCCCAATTTTTGAAGTCAGCCCAGCATCGGAATACAGTTCCATAATAGGATCCAGTAAATGATATGTGTATTTTGGAGCATAAATCGTGGGATTCTCGGGTCGGAACCCTTCATAAACGACCTTTACTTTTACCACCATTTGTGGGTTCTTTGTTTTATCGTTTATCAAAGCTTCGGCCGCGGCCGGATCCATTTTAAAAAGCACCTCAGCATTTATATGTTCCACCTGTTGTGTTTTATTCAAGATTTGCTGCCCATAAGGTGTCTTGGGAAGAAACTCAAAAAAATAATTATCCCTCGTACTTCCAAAATCCATACTATAACTAGACCTCCTTTTGGTGGGAAGTTGCACCCAAAATCCATTTTTGTCGAAATCATAGGATCCTTTGAACTCCAGCGGAACAACAAATTGAAAATCTTCCGTAGCGTCCTCAAAAAATGTTTGGTTCCATTGCAGTATTTTATCTAAATACTTTTCTACAAATGCCACATATTTTTCATTCTCGGTAAAATCATCGGCATATTGCCCTCCCCATTTGGATACAATGGGAGCATTACCGGTACCGTTCCGATCATTCATAAAATATTCCTTTTTCAAGGCATCCGTGCCCATTAAAAATGCAAAATTCATTAGGTATCCTTGTGCCATATTGGATTTTACCTCTTCTTCTACCAAGGGTTTACTAATGGGGGTGAGGGCCGTTCTGTCCATTACCTTAAAATGATCCTTTAGGGTATGCATTCGTGCCAATAACAAAAAAGCATTATAACCCATTTTCATTTTTACTCTTTTCTCATTGACCTCGGGAGTCGACACGGGCATTTTCGGATTGTTGGGCATGGTATAAAAATTACAGGAACCGAATCTTGGGAGCCCCTTAAATTTTTGAACGTAAATATCATGAAACGCCGGATCTGGCGATTTATACACCAAATAATCCGATTCGTTAAAAGTGGTTGTCGATTGCGGTACGGTAGTAGGCGGTACGACTTTGTTTTCATCGGTTTTGACGGTTCCCAATTCTTTTGCCCCCTCCTCTTTCTTTGTTGTACCCTTGTTTCCGGTAAAAATATCATCTACCTCTTTATTGGCTTTCTCGGTAAGTTTTTCTTCAGCTTGCTGTTTTAGCTTTTTAAAAAACTGGGCATTGGCCCGGGGTGCCACTATAAAGAACAACATTCCCATTACCACCATAATTGTACGACTGCTTCCCATCTGTCAGTTTTTAAGATTTGTACTATTAATATCTACCTCTCCCATTTTATCGGTAAGTGTCACATCCTTATAAATTTCAACGATCGGACTCTCTAGTTCATATTCCCATTTTACAGAGGTTGTATTGTTGGGCTTGGGGCTTACAAGCACCTTGAACACTACATATACCGGTGACCGAGGAATTAACTTGTAGGTCTTCGCCTTATCGGCATCCATGGGCAGGAATATTTTTTTGGCCTGATGTCTTATTGCTTTTTCGTTCTCGGTATACGCCAAAAAATTGGACTGATGTAGAATGAAGTCCCCTCCGATGGAAAATAGATTCCCTATCCAATACCCCTTTTCCTTAAAATCATATTTTTCGCCCACCAAACCCTTTGCCACATAATAGGCGACCTCGCTATCATTGGTATAAAACGATTGGCTCCAATTTTTAAGGGTATCGAAGTATTCCTTTACAAAGGTGGTATAGCTACGGTTCTGGGCAAATTCATTTGTAGACGTACCGCCCCAATACGAAACATGCATCCTCTCCCCTGCCCGATTGTAAAAACTACAGGGTGATGGTGCTTCGGAATCACAAAAATATTCTTTCAATTTGTCCTCCGATAGGGTTTCCCCAGCAAGAATCCTTAAATTATTTTGGGCAAATTCTGAATTCTTTTTGGCAAGGTCGCCTGCCGTATTTATATGTTTGGTCAATTTAGACCGATCCATATCCTTAAAAGTATCCTCTAAAAATTTTAACTCTAAAAGGGCTTTATAGGCCTTATTGGTAATCAAGGCATTTGATCCACTTTGAAAATTGAG
Source organism: Maribacter luteus (assembly GCF_009674825.1). Lineage (GTDB taxonomy): Bacteria > Bacteroidota > Bacteroidia > Flavobacteriales > Flavobacteriaceae > Maribacter_A > Maribacter_A luteus. The sequence goes on along the minus strand of NZ_WKJH01000006.1, from coordinate 196,662 downwards.
TTCACCATATCTTGGCAAGCCGTTATATGCCTGTATTACAATATCCCTAAAATCTTTGGAAGGTGCCTTGAACCTTAAAACCTCTTGGTCTTGAAGACTTGGGTCTACCTTTTTTACCAGTGTTTCCGTTGGTGTTGTTTTGGTATCGGCCCCTGTTTTTACATTATCGTTTACGGTGGTTTTCGTTTCCCCGCCTAAAAGTTGGTCCGATTTTTCACCGGCAACCTCCACCACCCTATCCTCTACATTCTTTTTTAGTTTTTTAAAAAACTGGGCATGTACGGTGCTTGGTGCCAAGAAGCCCGTTATGGCAAAAAGTAGTACAAAACGTGCTCTTATATTTTTAATTTTCATCATTGTCTCTTATCTGGTTTTGGATACCATGGTGTTTATGTCAATTTCGCCTACTCTATTGGTAAGCGCATCATCGGTATAAATTTCAATAATGTGACTGTTGAGGGCAAAGGTGGTCTTTAGCTGGTCTGCCCTATAGTTTTCGAGTCCGATCAGCTGCCCCGTGACGTCAAAAACTAAAAACAGGTATTGATAGTTTTCCGAAAAAGTCTCCGCTTTTTCAGCGGGCATTTTTAAGAGAATGGATGAACCGTTGGGATGCACCAATTTTCTTTCCGACGAATTACTGGGCTGAAGGCCGAACCACCTCAACAAAAAGCCGTTGTTACCAAACTCACCGGTACGTAACCAGTAGCCGCCCTCTTTAAAATCGTAGGTGCCCAAATATGTTTTGGCCACGTAGTAACCCTTAATTTCATTATCGGGATACAAGGTTTTTGCCCATTCTTGCACCAACGGAAACTTTTCTTTTACAAACGAGGTGTATGCCCTCAACTTTTGAAACTCCGAAGCTCCCCTTCCGCCCCAATACCTTATATTTCTAGGCTCATTGTAATACCCCTCTTCAGGGAATACCCTGCCACAAACCTCTTCTTTTATATTGCAGAAAAATTGAATCGCCTGTTCGGCGGTGCAAAGGGCATTCGCCAGGGTGAGCACGTGCTGCTGTGCGGTGTAGGATTTCTGCTCCTTGTCGTACATGTTAGGTGTACGCACGGTGAAATAGTCTTTATCCATCGCCGCGAACATATCTTCTTTGAACCGTATCTTTAAAAGTTCGATAAAGGCATGTCTGCTGGCATTGTTATGACTGAATCTTTTATCCATTTCAAAATAGGACGCTTCGTTGTTCTTTACATAGCTACCGTCCGATTTGATATAATATCCATCTTGGAGGCCAAACCGAAGTTTGCCCTTGTGGGTCTGTAGCGACAGGTCTATAAAACTTGAAGAAGGAGCGGCAAAAACTTTTTCTTCCCCTTGTCCCCAGACCGAAAAATGTACTACTAGCGGTATTAGAATGATTAGGAACTGTTTCATAATTTAATTGGTTAGGTCTGCCAGAGACAAAGTTTTAAAATGTTGTGTCAGTGCCTCGTCCGTATACAATTCCAAATCGGCACTTTCGTGGGAGTAATTAAATTCTATGGCCTTAGAGACTGACTCCATGGGCTTGTTAGACCGTTTTACCTTTATTTTTTTTACCGCATACAAGCGTTTTATGCCTTCTTTTTGAAATCGTTCTGCCGTTTTTTCATCTATGTGAAGTAAAAATTTTATGGTCTTACTCCTATCTACCGAGTTTTGAAGTGCCTCCTCGAACGGTTTCACCGGTTTAAAGACCACTTGTTTTCCGATGCCCTGCTTTAAGGAAAAAATGTTGTTGAGTATTAAAGAATGGTATGCGGTATATCCCTTTTTATCAAAATCATAATTACTGCCAATATTCAGCATAGAAACGTGGTAGCCGATTAGTTCGTCGTTTTCCATTACATTTTTGCTCCAATCTAAAAGTGGATCTAAACAGTGATCCACAAAAGATGTATAATTACGAAGCCGTTCAAATTCGTTCTTGCCTTGGTTGGCACTCTTACATTCATTGGCCAAGCATAGGTTAGGTGCCACCTGACTCCGTAAAAACCGCTGTAAGAAGGCGGAATTGGATTCTTTTTCGGACATATTGGAGGTCAATGTGGTTAACCGCTCCCGATCAAGGTCCTCCATAAACGGCTGTAAATATTTTAAGCTGACCAATAGCGAAAGATTACTTTTGCCCGTAGTTACGAGCTTGTTTTTCTCCATACGTTCGGGGGTTTTGGCACCACGATCTGATCCGCCAGCACGCATCCCCTGTCTTTGCCCACCAGTTTGTTCCCGATACATATTCGGAACCCCAAAACGTGGCAAGCCCTTATGGGCCTGTAATGTGATGGAGGCAAACTTATCGGAAGGTGCTTGGTAGACCACCATCTCTTTATCATTTATAGACTGTGCATTACCAGAAAGCACTCCCAAAAAACACAAAACAATCAACAAACATGACCTTACCATAACTTTTCCCTTTATATTTTTAATCCCAAGTAATGGTCCCATCCATGGTTAAAATGGTATCATCATCGGTGTTGATTACCGTAGTACCATCAAAAGTGACGCTCTTGCCCTCAAAATCAATTGCGAATCCAGCGCCACAGGCCGTAAAAAAGTTTAGATAGGGCGAAGTACAAGCATGCCTGTACTCTTCACCATCTTTTACGATGGTCATGGAAATACTTTTGTCGATATCAGCTGAACCTCCGGTAGAAAAATCCGCGGCTACGATAACAAATCCGTTTTGGTCATCCTCATAAACAAGTTCGTCATCGACCACAGAAATATTCTCCGACAAGAGTATGACAGATTTATCGGTTCCTGTAAGGGAGGCATTTGCAACCTCAATATTTCCAACGGATAACGAGGTTCCCAATTCCGATGTTTCATCTCCTGACAATGTAATATTGCCACGTGACTGGTAGGAAGCAGCTCCCTCTTCATTGCCGTCATCAGACCCACAACCAAAAATGAGGAACAAGGTTGAACAGTACAGTAAATTTTTAATATTGTTTTTCATTCAGTTACGTTATAATGTGGTTTAATTATACCTAAACTATCAATTACAATCGGTTCGTGCTATAACCAATTATTCTACGTATTGATTTTTCGCTTTACCGTGGCATTTGTTCTGATATTCGTAAAAACTGGTGTAACAGCCGATTAATAGAACAAAAAGTTTAAATTTGAAAACAACCAACCTTATAGCATGTCCCGACCAACTCAAAAAAAGTATTGTTTTTTACTTATCTGTTTGGTACATTTTTTTGGCACCTCTCAGCAAAATAAACTAGACTCCTTAAAGAACGAGTTACAAACTCACACCTTAAAAGATACCATAAGAGCAGGCCTGCTTATTGAGCTAGCGAGTGAATTGACCTATTCTGAACCCAATAAGGGATTTTCATTGATAGAAGAGGCCCTTGCAATTTCTAAAAAAAATATATGGATTAAAGGTGAGGCCTTGGCCCAACGCCAAAAAGGGAATTTACATTATGTTTTAGCGGATAATTTAAATGCCATGGACGCCTATCAAAAGGCTTTGGTGCTTAGTAGAAAAATACCGGACAAGCAGCTCGAAGCCAGTGTTTTAAGTAATTTAGGGAATATCCATGCCGATTTAAAGGAATACGACCGTGCCCTAGAAAATTACCGTGCCTACCTAGAAACGTCACAGGCAATGGGCAACAGGGCGGAAGAAATCAAGGCACTTTCCAATATCGCCATTATCTACAATGACACTGAAAATTTTGAAGAGGGTGTATCTTACTTGAACAAGGCTCTAACATTGGCCAAGGAAGAGGGAAACGATTTGTTCATAGCGGCCATTACCAACAATTTAGCCTTGGCGTATAAAAATTTGGGGGAGCACCAAAAGGCTCTTTTCCACTATCAAGAAGCTATGGCCATGGCCCAAAAAATAGGCAATAAATATATTGAGGCATCCGCTCTGAACAGTATAGGTAAAATAAACGTACTGCTGAATAACTATGCGGTAGCGGAAACATATGCCAGCAATGCGCTCTCCCTTTCCAAAGAAATCGGGGCCGTGGAGTGGGAAGCTGATTCCTGGGAGGTATTGAGTAAGGTTTATGAGCAAAATGGTAAAATGCCCGAGGCACTGAATGCCTACAAAAAACATATACAATTAAGGGACAGTGTACTAAATGAAGAAAAGAAATCGGAATTGACCCGTAAGGAAATGCAGTTTCAGATGGAGCGTCAGCAAGCGGTGGCCAACGAAGAAATTAAACGGCAGCAACTGGTGAAAAATATTTATTTGATAGGGGCCATTTTCTTTGTGTTGATGGCCATGTTCGGTTATTATATCTACAAACGTAGACGGGATGAGTTGGAAAAAAAGAAAACCGCCGAATTCAACGCCAAGGTATCGGAGACGGAACTTAAGGCCTTACGGTCCCAAATGAACCCTCATTTTATTTTTAACTCCCTCAACTCCATAAGTGATTTCATTTCTAAAAATGATATTCTGCAAGCAGATGACTACTTGGTCAAATTCTCCAAGCTCACACGAGCCATTTTAGAAAACTCAGAGAAAAAATCGATCACTTTAAGCGAGGATCTTGAACTAATGGAACTATATATGCAGATAGAGACCATACGCCTACAAAATAAGTTGCACCATCAAATTACGATCGATCAAGATATTGAGCCAAATAACACCCTGGTTCCCCCATTAATTTTACAGCCCTTTATCGAAAATAGCATTTGGCACGGTATCGCCCCTAAAAATGGAGATGGCCACATAGACATTAAAATCGAAAAAGAGGGGGATATGCTTAAATATGTTGTGGATGACAATGGTGTAGGACAATCTAAAAAGAATGTTCGTGGGAAAAAATCGAATGGATCTTTTGGCATTAAGATCACAAAAAGTCGAATTGATATTCTGAGTCATATAAAAAACAAAAAAGGATCTGTTAATTTGATGGATAAACCCGAAGGGGTGCGCGTGGAAATAACACTTCCTTTAGAACTTCAATTTTAAAAAACAGCATGTTAAAAGCATTAATAGTTGACGATGAGCAACACTGCATTGATCGCCTGGAAACGTTATTACGATCCAGTACGTACAATATAAAGATTATAGCTTATTGTAAAACAATTGATGAAGCCATAAAGGAAATTGCCAGCAGTACTCCAGATATTCTATTTTTGGATGTACAATTAGGAAACGGGACCGGTTTTGACCTTCTTTCACAATTGGACCATATAGATTTCGAAGTGATTTTCACCACATCCTATGACAAATATGCACTAAAGGCCTTTAAGTTTTCTGCCTTGGATTATCTATTAAAACCTATAGACAATACTGACCTCGACAATGCCCTCCAAAAGTTACGGCAACAAAAAAGCCTGAAAGAAACATCACAAAAAATAGATATCCTATTTCATAATTTTAAAGAGAGCAACCCGTCCTCTAAAAGAATCGCTATTCCTACGGTGGCAGGATTTACAATGTTGGACACAAAACAAATCATAAGGTTTCAATCGGATGCAAACTACACCCATATCCATACCTTGTCCAACAAAAAGATAACCGCATCAAAAACCATCAAGTATTTTGAGGATATTCTAGATGATAATACGTTTTTTAGAGTCCATAAATCCCACTTGGTCAACTTAGACTATATAGAAGCCTACACTAAAGGAAAAGGAGGGCACATAACCTTGTCGGATAAAACCAGAATAGAAGTTGCCGTAAGAAGAAAGGACGAACTGATACAAAAACTAAGGGCCTAGCACCCCATTTAGAAAAGAACTACACCCTTTAATCCCATATTTCAGGTCTATCAATTTTCATTGCCCTTAAATACGAAAGGAACTGTCCTGCGTGAACCGATTCGTGATATCCGATCCGCAGTAAATATTTTCCAAGGGTTTTCCTATCTCCATTCATAGGGTGAACGATTTCAGTTTCGTTTAATTCCGTATCCGAAAATCGTCGAACACTTTCTAAAAATGTATTTCTATAGGGTTCAGCAAATTCAAGTTCGTCGGCAACGCTAATGAACGGTCGATTTTTCCAAGGCGTTTTATAATTTGTCATATCCCCTTGATTAATAATGATATTCCAGCCATAATCAGCCTCCAAAACGTGCCTTACCATTTCTATGGCAGTCATTGCTTTTTCGTCAGGTTTCCAATTATAATAGCTCTCAGGAAGTACATTCCAAAGTTTTATGCTTCTTCTTCGTATCTCTGTAAAATTTAAAATTATGAGTTCGGATTGGGTCATTTTCTTTGTTTTCGAGAATGTCGTTTTACATTACAGCCAATGGTAAATAAAAGAATAGTAGCCGACTTCGTAGCACTTTCCCGTTAAATTACATAACGATTAAAACGGGCTATACCCCCTGAATTCAGTACTGTTTCAATTATTATTACTTTACATTTTACCTATTACCAAGTTAGGAAAAAAAGTGCGTTTTGGATCTTGCCGATCGGGAAAGCGATCGCAACTTTAGGTATGCAGGGAAAAAAGGTGTTTTAAGGCGAAGAACAAAATAGTAAGTAACTATACCGAAATTGGGCTAAGGCTTTTCATAGGAAGTTTTGCCCATAACAGCTGATACAAACACAGAAGAATAAAACAAAAATGATTCTTTGCATATGTTGCCTAACGTAGCGCTATGTGATGTCCGTGTAATTTATTGAAATATAGTGAAAACCGTTTTTGTTTAAAATTCGATTCCAAAAAGTAGTTTAATTAAATACCCAATAACAATGAGTATGATACCAGAAATAAGTTTGTTTTCCGAAATTAATTCCCAAAACTTTTTCCCGAAGTTCTTTTTTTGGGTAGTAGTTTCTTTTGCGTTCGTATCAATATTTTGGGGGCTATTGGAAAAAATAGATGATTGATTTACTTGTCCAATTGTTGAACCAGAAAAATCATTTATGTAATCAGATTTGTTATTTTCGTTTTCAGACCAATCAAGGAACATTTCCCAGGATTTAAGTTCTATTAACTTTGTTAGATATTTCCTATTACTTAAGTCACAAGCATACCCAAACCTAGTAGGTTTATGTAAAATTCCTAGGTTTTTAAGGTTAATAATAAATTCGGATATTTCATTCGGACTCTCTTTAGTTAAAGTAACGGATTTTCCGTTTTTCAAATTTTCTAAAGTTTTGATGGTATTTGCATCCATTTTTAATGTCACTTCCTTTAATTCAGTTATTTCTCTTTCGTATTTTTCGATTCCAAGTCGAGTTATTTCTAGTTTAGGGTGTTCTCTAAAAGGTGGTGTTTTTCCAGAACCCATTAAACGTTTTTGCTTAAAAGTAACAAGTCCATCCTTCTTTAATTCCTTAGCAATTCGAGTTAATTTTTCTTTGTCCGAACATATATGCGAAATCTCTAAAAATCCTTTATCTTGGTTTTTATATAGGTACTCTAAAATTGAATCGTATATGTTCATTTTAAATGGATGCCAGCGGTTTCGTATAAAATATCATTGCCAGCCCAAAAGGTATTTATGCATTTTATACAAAGTTGTATGACGTTTTATTTTCATTATTATTAAACTTTAGAGGCCGATGTTTTGGGTGTTGCGTCAATTACTACAATGTTTTCATGTCCTTCCTTTCCAATTTCCCTTAAAACTTTTTGAACTTTTCTTATGTCAGAAGAGGTATAGCATAAAACTACCGAAATATCATTCGATGATTTAGATGCAGCTTTATAAATATTAGTTTGATTTTCGAGATTCCTTTTTAGCGATGATGATTTGGCCAACTTAAACTCTACAATTGTTGAGTCTCCACTTCCAAAAGAAACCTTATAATCAGCTGGTCCACGACCATTGTTTACCTCTGAATTGACATCATAAGGCGAAGCATACCATGTCAACCTAAAGATTCTTTGTATCGTGTCTTCCTTTGCAATTGGCCGAGAACCATCGTAGAATATTCGATAACCATCATTATTTTCAATTACATCTTTTAGGAATAAAGTTCTTTGAAGAGATTCTTCGTAGCTATTAGGTAGAACTTTGTAGAAATCACTTTGTTCATTTAGCAACTCACACAATGGGGTGAGGGCATCTACTAGCTTGCTTCTGATATCTTCAATTTTAGCTGTAGTTACGGCACTGATTTCACCTCTTTTGTCCTCCTTAAGTTTGATATAATAGTCTATCAAATCAGGAAATTCTTCTACTGTTCTTATGAATGCATCAAGTTTGTCTTGTTGAGATGGTTTTTTAGGAAGGCACCCTCTGAAAAAATCGTTTACTGCAGATCTAAGAGATTCGTTTTCCAAAGATCTGGTCACATTGCTAAAATTGGAAACAAAGTCCGCATTATTGATGATTGAGTCATCTATAGTTAGAATATTTAAAGGAGTAAGAAGAATAAAATCACCGTTAGATTCTCTAAAGAAATATGGAAGTTTGAAAGTTCGAGGTTTCCAAATTTTCAGTTTTTTATCAAAGATACATCGTATTGAAAAATCTTTAATATGATCTTTTGAAAGATGTTCAAGTGCGAATTTTTCGGTATACTTAAGAAGATACTCTAAAATCAAGTTTGTTGTAAAATCACTAATAAAGTCTTTGCCAATTCCAGAGTTTAACAGGGTTAATTTTTCAATATGAGTTTCAGCAGAGATTTCTTCTTCTCCAAATTTATTATAAAACCCATTGAACGCCTTAATTGCACCGTTAGCGAACCTTTTTCCCAATCCCTTTCCACTATTTCCATATTTTGCTAAACCTAACCAATTTTGCTTTATCTCAGGGAATCTGAACAAATCTACATTAACATTTTTTCCTCCATTTTCTGTAGCGTACTCTTTCAAGTGTAAAAGATGGTTTACTACATTATCATGCAATTCTTTGTATTCGACTTTCTCTGATGCAAATAATAAAAAAGGGTCAATAAATAAAGGAAGGTCTGAGCTCAAACAGATATTCAGAGCCCCATATTCATTCATTACATCTTCTTCAATATCAAAGTATTCAGAGAAAAGAAGTTTGAAGTTCGACATTTTATATGTTTATTAAGTTCTGGTCTTAATGCAGCCTACTAGTTTATATACACGTAAAACACCGCTGTATACGCCCCTATGGGCATCAACTGTAACGGATCATTGTTTATCTACAGCTTCCCCCACATACTTTTAGACGCTCCTGGGTGCCGGTAACCGTACGGTCAGGAAAATGGTTGGCCCATTTTTTAGGACCCCTTTTCACACCCTCAAATTAATTAAATTTAATTAAATGCCCTTACAGAAAAGCGTAATGGCGTATATAAATGATAGTCTTTGTACTGCTTTTTACTAAAGCACTATCCTCTTCTTATGTTGTTTATCCCAAAACACTACCGCATCTTCCGTACAGGGCCTGTGCCCGTGTATGGGGATACTGATATAGCGTAGACTGCCGGAATCCTGTACATATGAAATAAGCGAATGCTCGTTCCTTATTTAATTATCAAAAAGGAACGATTCCTATTTCGTACAAATCACCAGAACGAAAAAACCCCGACGTTTCCCGTCAGGGTTTGTTCTTTTTAAGCGTTGAATGCAATGTTTATATGCAATAAAATGAGGGTAAAGAACGGCTCCCCCAATAAAAAAAACACTTAGCCCCTCAACTTCGTATCCAAGGCAAAGCTATTCCTGTCTATATGTTGTATGAGATACGCAAAGAAAGCCACATGGATGAATTGAGGCACCAATGCCCCCCAATTCTCGATCAGCGTGGAGCCGAATATGAGCAAAATCATAACTATGGATGCCACTATGGAGGAAATACGCGTAAACAACCCCAAAACAAGAAGTATTCCCAAGACAAACTCCGCTATAGGCAAAGCATAACTGAAGGGCAACACCAGGATATCAGGAAGTATGGAATTTTCAAATGCTTTGAGCATCCAGGCAGAGAATCCCTGCAATTTGGGAAGACGCACCAGTCCGTGCCCCAACATACTAACCCCTACGGCCACTCTTACAATCAGATATGCTACTTGTGTATTCATAAATTAAATATTAAGATAATAGACCTAAAAAAGCATATATACTTATTGGTTCTCCTTTAAAAATGCGGTCAATTCGGAAGGTTCCGCCCTTTTTCTATGATCGGCATCCAAAAACGCATACATAATTTTTCCGTCTTCATTGATGATATAGGTGGCCGCTAGTGGTAATTCGTACGAATCATCGCCATTATAGGTACGCATTCCAAATGATGCATCATAAATTTCCGCTACATCATCAGCGAGTTTAAAAACGATTCCGTAGGCTCTGGCAATTTCATTCCCCACATCGCTTAAAACCTCAAATTGAAGGTTCTGTTTTTCAACGGTACTCATCGACTTGTCTGGCAACTCGGGCGTAAGTGCGATTAAACTTGCACCGTTAGCGTTAAAACCGGGCACTTCACGTTGCAATTGCTGCAAGGTCATATTGCAATAGGGGCACCAACCTCCACGATACCAAGTTAGAACCACTTTCCCCTTTTTCAGGTAATCACTTAATGCCACCGGTTTTCCCAAGGCATTGTTCAATTCAAAATCGGGAGCGATTTCCCCCACTTTTTTGGCTTTATCGAGCACTCCACTTTCCCTTACAGAAGCTATACCTGCTTTGAAAACCGTTTTTATATGATTGTTGGCATTCAATTCAAAATCTGCCTTTTTTTCTTCCAATTTCGATTTTAGACTTTCCATATGCTTCCTATTTTCCGTTTTATTATTCAAAATCCTCTTGGGTTAATCCGTTGTTGAACTTAATATCCGACCATGTGACTTTTATCCATGGAGCATCGCTTACATCGGCATCCCAAGTGGATTTTTTATACAAACGCTTTGTAGGCAATACCATGCCATCCACTTTTTCATATTGCAGCTTCATTAAATTGGGGATGTCCATAACCCCGAAATCGGCAACTGTAAAAAGAAATTGATCTACCAACCCTGTTTTTTTATTTATATAAAGTTGATAAATGTCCGAGGGCTTATCATCATCTGAAGTAAAGGAAATCTTTACGACATCATACCCTGTGCTATCAATGGTTTCTTCCTTTAAGTATTCGTAGTTGACCCCAGGATCCAATAATTTTTGCATCATGGTGAACCAATAAAAATTGGTAGGTCTGTTGAAAGCGACCCTTTTTAAATATTTTTCATCATGTAAAACAACACCATTGTGTTTTAACCAATACGTACTCCCATCAAAACCTTGCTCAATCAATCCTTCAAGATTGGGAAGTGTTCTTTCATGTCGTTTATACGCCCCGTAGGACAATTCACCAGTGAAAAGATATTTTTCGGTGGAAACATCGGTTTTACCATCGGGTGTTTGGTAGGTATAGGTATAAACCACATCCTTTTTAGCACGAAGACTTTTGTAATTCCCCACTTTTTGCACCATATCGTAAACGAGTTGTTGACCCTTATTATCGTATACGGGAGCTTTAGCTTTTTCTTTCACTTCTACCGAGGTAACGGCCTTTGTTTTCTTGCCATCATTACAGGATACGATAATACATCCGAGAATAATTGCCGTAAAGAATTTAATTTTCATAGACTTTTTTTTTATTTGTTTGTTGATTTACTTTCTCAAAAATGTTTTAAGTGGATCAATAAATTCTTCAAAACTTTCTATATGCGGAAGATGCCCAACATTTTCTATTTCAACCAATTCACTGTTTGGGATTTTTTGGTGTGTTTTTTTCCCCAATTCACTGTAAAGGCCCATTGTCGGCCGAACTTTCTCGGGCACCAAGGCCTTTCCTAGCGCCGTTCTATCCCTTGTACCTATAATCAAAAGTGTTGGGCATTTTATATTCTTGAACTCATACAGTACAGGTTGATTGAATATCATATCATAGGTTAATGCGGCATTCCATGCAATTAAGGGATAATCGGAGTTGAGGGTCCAACCGGACAGTAATTGTACCCATTGATCGTATTCGCTTTTCCATTTCCCATCATAATAGTACTTAAGTTGATAGGCCTTAATACTTTCGGCCGTCTTTTTCAACTCGGCCGCATACCACTGATCAATTGTCTGATAAGGAACTACCAATTTCCAATCTTCAAGTCCGATCGGATTTTCCAAAATAAGTTTTTCAGTGACCTCAGGATACATCAGCGCAAACCTAGTGGCGAGCATTCCTCCCATTGAGTGCCCTAAAACGGCAGTTTTAGAAATCCCCAAAGAGTCGAGTATAGCTTTTGTGTTCTTGGCCAATGCCTGAAAGGAATACTGGTAACTATCTGGTTTGGAAGATTTTCCAAACCCGATTTGGTCAGGGACAATAATCCGATAGCCTACTGTCGTAAGGGCATTTATAGTTGTTTCCCAATAGGCTCCATTAAAATTTTTACCATGTAAGAGCATAATTGTCTTACCATTATTCCTAGCTTTATTAATATCCATATAGGCCATTTTCAATTTTTGCTTTTGGGCATCAATTTCTATATATTCTACCTCAAATGGATATTCATAGTTCGTCAACATTATATCTAACCACTGTTCATTATTGACCTGGGAGAAACCGACTCCATTAATCAATAGAAACAAAAATGTTAATTTAAATCTCATTGCAATTTTATCTTAAAGTATATATTAAACCATTGCCCCATTGGCACCGATAACCTGACCGGAAATCCATTTTGAATCATCACTGGCCAAGAACATCACGATCTTAGCAATATCCATAGGTTTTGCCAATCGGTTATAAGCGTTCATAGCACCTAACCGCTCAATGAACTCCGGCGATTTGCCATTTAAGAAAAGTTCGGTTTCAGTTGGTCCGGGAGCGATGGCATTTACAGAAATACCCCTTCCTATTTCCTTGGAAAAAATGCGGGTCATCTGTTCAACTGCCGCTTTTGATGCCGAATAAATCGCATAACCAGGAAACATCAACTTTACCGTGCTTGATGATACGTTTATGATAATTCCGTTATCCGCCAATTTACCAGAGGCTTCTTGCAGCGTATTGAATACACCTTTTACGTTTACATTGAACTGTTTGTTGAAATCCTCTTCGGTAATATCCTTTAGTTCTTTGGAAATCATTGTTCCGGCATTATTGATCAACACATCTACCTTTCCATAGCGTGCAATAGCAACATCGAACATACGGGTCACCTCTTCCTTATTACTGACATCCGCTTTTACACTGAATGCCGTTCCTCCGCTCTTTAAAATAGCAGCTACTGTATTATTGGCCTGTTCTTCACTATTGGAGTGGTTCACGACGACTTTGGCCCCGTTTTGCGCCAATAATATTGCTATCTGCTTTCCAATACCCTTTGAGGAACCTGTTACTATGACCACTTTATTCTTGAGTTCCATTCCTTTGACTTTTTGATTGATACACTAACTAACCCCTTTATGATTTTCTTGCCCTACTAAAAGCACGATTACTTTTCCGGATAATCCCTATACACATTTAAAAACATTCGTATTGGTATGTTTAATTCGATATCCTATACTTTCAAATTTTCTATATACAAGGACAAACCCGAAATATATTCATCCAAAATCAGATCATTGTCATATAATTTACGAAGCCCACGAACACCTTCGAATGAACTGATAAGATATACGGCAACAGATTTACTACAAATATCCTGCTTGATCTGTCCCTCGGTTTTCCCCCTATCCAACACATACACCAAAGCGGATTTCCATTCTTCCACAATCCTTTTCAAGGCCGTTTGATACACCGTTTCATAATCTCCGATTTCATTTATGAAGTTATTGGCAGGACAACCGTGTTGTTTTTCATAAAGGTTAAATGCCTTTAAGCGCTTATAAAATATGCTACTTAATATCTCTATAGGGGGTTCAGGGCCATATAAAGGTGCTACCATGCTTTCATAAACCCGCTTTTGAAGCTTTAAGCCGATGACAGCAAGCCCTAATTCTTTCTTATTCTTAAAATGATGGTAAAAAGCCCCTTTGGTGAGGTTGGTCGCTTTCATTATCGTATCCACGCTCGTGGTCTTAAAGCCATTTTCATAAAATAGCTTGAACGATTCGTTGATGATCGATTGCTTGGTAAGTTCTGACTTTTGCCTTTGATCCATGCCCAAAAGTAAAAATTAAATACTATGTAGTATGTTTTTTTAAGAAAGGATTATGATTTTCCCGTGAATGCCATAGTGATTAGACTATGAAAATAATGAGATGGGGATAAACAAAGTGCTCAAAAAAACCACTTTGCACATGGTACAATGGGCTCAATTTTATACTTGTCGTTTAAAAGGACAATGAACAACTAGACCAAGAAATTGTCGTCGAGGAATTTTTGGAACTTTGATTTATATTGTTCACTGATCGGGATATAAACGTTCTTGTCAAAAACAATACGATTACGCTCCACTGTGGAAATCTTATCGAGATTAACGATATAAGATCTATGCACCCTCATAAAATGATCCGAAGAAAGAAATTCCTCCATCTTCTTCATACTCATTAGGGTCATTATGGGTTTTTCGGATTGAAGGTGTATACGGAGGTATTCGCGCATACCTTCTATATATTTTATATCTGAAAGGTTGATCCGTAATATTTTATACTCCGATTTAATGAACAGGAACTTGTCATTGCTTTGAATCTCGGTATTCACTTCTACCTTGGGATCGATCCTGTCCTTGGCCTTGACCGCTGCCTTTAAAAAGTCACTATAACCTATAGGTTTCAATAAATAGTCTATCGCATCTACTTTAAAACCTTCAATGGCATATTCGCTATAGGCAGTTGTAAAAATTACCTTAGGCGGATTGTTCAATGATTTTACAAAATCCATTCCACTCAAATCGGGCATATTAATATCAACGAACATTAAATCAACCTCATTTTCCTCGAGGTATGAAATTGCTTGCAAGGCACTTTCAAACTGATTCTCCAAAACAAGAAAAGGGGTCTTTTCTATATAACTTACTATTTGTCTTAATGCCAAGGGCTCATCATCTATAGCGATACAACGAATCATAAAGGAATATTTAGGGTTACCATATGTTTACCATCGATATTGGAAATATCTAGATCATATGCTTTATCGTAAAGCAATTCCAATCGTTTTTTAATATTTTCTATCCCAATACCCGAGGGTTCTTCCACATTTTTGGAATGATCGCTGTTCTCGATCGTGAAATTCAATCGACTGTCGGTAAAGGACATCGCGATATGGACAAACGATTCCTTATCATAACTTATACCATGCTTAAAAGCGTTCTCTAACAATGAGGTGAACAATAACGGTGGTATTGATTTGTCAGGGATTACGGTAGGGATATCAACATTGATCACTACCTTATCCGTAAATCTTAACCGCATTAATTCAATATAACTCTGTATAAAACCTACCTCCTTGCTAATGGCTGTCTTCTTTTCTTCGGAATCGTACAATAAATGCCGCATTAAGTTGGAAAGTTTAATGATGGACTCTTTCGCTTCTTCCGAATCTATATCTACCAAAGCATGAATATTATTAAGGGTATTCATGAAAAAATGTGGACTGATCTGATTCCTTAAAAAGGCCAATTGGTTTTCTACATTCTCTTTTTGCAATCTAAATTTCTCCTGTTCCAAATTCGCCCAACGCATAGATAACTGCAATCCTGCATCAAAACCCAATAAAAGAATCGATAACATGAGAAAATTGGCATAGGCAGGTATGGGCCCTTGGTTATTTCTTCCACGGCGCTCTAAAGGAGGAGGCAGTTCCCTTTTAAAACCCGGTTCCCGCAAATCCCCTGCTTGCCTTTCAATTCGATCTGGCGGTGGTGGCAATCGCGGTGCATCTTGTTTGTCATTTATTAAATACATCATCGTTGTACCTGCCAGTATCAATAGAAAAACAACACTGAAATACATGATTTTTTTTCCTTTGAAAAACAACAAAGGCATTAACACGAAACGATGTGCCAAAAAAAGCAACAGTAATACTAAATGGTTTTTCCAGATATCTAAAACATGAACCCAATCGATTTCTTCCTCAAACTGACCGAACAATAAGGGGGAGACGAACAATACGACCCAAAAGGTAATAATAATGAAAGGTTCAAAAAGGCCTATTCTTTTTGCGAACGCCTTATCCTTGTAGTTTTTACTCATGTATTCTGCACTGTTTATCGAAGATACTGATTAATAAATGTCCCTGCATATTGAAATCACAAATTCTTTCAAAGTTAGATCTATTACCCTTTATTAACTTAAAGGTCACATGTATTCAAATGATGTTTTACCATTTTTCTCAAACATTGACGATGTCTTGATTAGGCCATTGTCCAAATGGTTGTTTTTCAAATTGCATGGTACCATCTTCCCCTTTAAAGATATTGATCCAAGCTTGCCAATTTTCATCATCCATTTCCGGATAATCCAATCGGTAATGGCTGCACCTACTTTCTTTACGCATCAATGATGCCTTCAGTTTCATCTCGGCGCTTATGATCATATTGGCAGTTTCATGTACCAACCGCAATTCATGTAAATTGGAAGCGCACATTTTACCCATATGATGATCCCTCAACTCCTCAATATATGCCAATGCCCCCTTCATTAAACTTTCTTTTTTGATGTAAAGGACAAAGTTGGGAATCATGATACCCTGTAAGGTCTGTGTTACCCATGCTGGGCTATACCCTGCTTCCCTTTTTAAAGGCGCCAGAATTTCTTCCTGTATCGCTTCAATTTTAGAATCGGATATTTCAACATTTTTAACACCCTTACTGTACCTTGCTGCAGCTTCACCTGCGACACCACCTTGAACCGCAGAACCGGCCAAGGACGAACCGATTTGGGTATAAATTGCTCCTGACATATAGGAACCTAAAGCATCCCCGGCCGCAAACAACCCTGGGATATTGGATTCACATTGATCGTTGATCGGCACCAATCCCTCAGATTTATGAATGGCCATTCCTGCAGATGAACCCCCTACTACATTTCCTCCCATTCCTGGAGGGCCACCACCTTCTTTTGGAGGTTTACCCCCTCCTGGCGGTTTACCTTCCCCTCTAGGGGGCCTACCACCTTCCGAATCGGGTCCAGGTTTTCGCTCCACATTTTCCCTCTTAAATTCAGCAGGAGTGTAAGGGCCACCGGTAATGGCATTATCATTTGCCTCTCCAGGGTGCCCCATTTTTACCGAATTTCCACTTACATAGGCCTTATAATTCATGTCCACACCTAAATCATGATGTACCTCGATACTGACCGTACCTGGTTTCTGTTCAAACATATTGCCCCAACCATCATAACATGCAGCGGCATTTTCGGCTCTGCCTGGGTGGCCATCGTTCCATTCCTTACCGGTTACCTTTGCCCCGATATTATAGGCCATTATCGTACCATCGTGGGTAAGGTCCCCTATAGGGAAACCATTAGGTTTAAATCCGCCAGCCCCTGTACATAGTATAACACTCTTTGCCTCATAGATAATCACTTTTTGCTTATCGATGCTAAAACCGGCCGCTCCGACAATCTTTTCATCCTCTTTGATAAGATGGGTTACCACAATTCGTTCCTGAACGGGTATATTTCGCTCCTCAATAGGTTTCCTGAAGCTTTTATTATAGATGGCCGAATCAAAGAAACCCCAAGATTCCAGTTCTTTTACCCTGTCCAAAGAATGCTCTGCCATCTGTTTCGTATAGGCCACATTATTACTGCCCAAGGCCGAACGGGAAACTTGGGCAACGAACTCATCAATGCTCAATTTCTCGGTATCGGGATCATATGCGAATATACCCTTTGCAAAAGGTGTTTGCCCTGAAGAACCAAGTCGTCCTTTGGAGACCATCATCACCTTTGCACCAGCATCATGTGCCTTTACGGCCGCGAACAAACCTGCCATTCCGCTCCCTATTACGAGAACTTCAGTACTGATCTTTTCTAGGTCCAAAGCTTCAACATCTATCTCCGGGCTATTTTCGGCCCAGCCTAAAGGGAGTCCCATAGAAGCCAATGCAACAGCTCCTGCCGCACCACCTGCCAAGGCTATGAAATTACGTCGGGATATGCCCTTGTTTTCTTTTGTTTTAGACATTTTTTATTGATTTTGAGGTAGGTTTAAATAAATATGTTCGCAATAAATAATAGATACCACTTGCCAATGCAATAACATAGAACATAATGAAGGCCGTATTACTATGTCTTCCCAATGAAATCACATGCCAAACGGCGGCAACAATGAAAATGGATGTCAAATAAGCATGAAAGGTTCTCCATGTCCTATATTTCAAATGAAGCTTAAACCTGAAAAAGGAGGTAATCATGATAACCAACATAGCCGTATAAGCCACTAAGCCAAGAACAAGGCCAATATTATCGAAAGTGGTTATCAAACGAATTAACGCATCTTTAGGAGAAACCGCATTGTCCAAGAATTTAGGAACTATGATAAAAAAAGGATGTAGCATAATCACACTGATGAATATGTAACCAATGAACTTATGTATTCTAAGTACGTTGGACATTTTCACTTTCTTCACCAGTTCCCTATTGGTCCTTGCCAAAAAGAATTGTGCAAGTAGTAAACTAAACGCTAAAATGGTCAAAAGTGAGAGGGAATCCATAAGCAATGATCTTTCGGGAAAATCACTTAAAAACCACAATGCCAAGGGTATGCCGATAAACACTAAAAAAAGTGGCAACATCTTATATATTCTTCTATCTTTTTTCATAACTAACCCCATGATACGATTACAGGAATGGTTTTTTCCGGAGTGAGCGTAATGGCGTCTACCGGACAATACAACCGACATAAATGACAAATTTGACAATCCTCAGGAAAGGTGATCACTGCCTTTTTCGTTTTGGGATCTAACCGAATCACATCGGTAGGGCAGCTTTTTATACACTCTTCACACCCTATACACCCGTTTATACTTTCAATAGCCATAATAAAAGTCTATTACAATTACTTATCGAAGATACGGGAGATTGGTGCGTAGTAAAATTGTAATCGACGGACTATAGAACTTTATCAACCAAATATGAAATCACGACAACAAAACAATCTTGAACAAGGTATTAGAACACTACTTAAGGGTTAAGTAGCAAATTAAAAATTGACAAACCACTTTTATTGACGATTATAAACCAGCACAGGTCCTTTATAAGTTATTGATCTCTTATTGGTGTGATAACGAAGAACAAAAAACATCACCAGTGTAAACATCAATAAAATACTTAAATATAGGATATGGAAAATAGTCCAGGAGAAACCTTCGGAAAGTATATACTTTCCATCCTTATAGATAATGTTCATGGAAAACTCATTATCAGCATTCAATATGCTACTAACATTTCCATTTTTGCTGAAAAACCCGGTTACATTTTGTTGTGAACCGTTTTCTTCAAAAACGTCTAGTTTCAAAAACAACTGGTTGAAATTCCCTGACATACCCTTTAAAACAAAGCGTACTTCGGCTTGTTGACTTCCCAAATGAACCCCTACAGGCAAAAGTTCTACCGCCTTATCATCTGCTACTATGTACATATGGGCCTTCAAATACTCTATGTATTTTTTGTTATAAGCCTCTATGGAAAGTACGGAAATATCCTCAGTGTCGTAATAATCCTCCAACACCTCATAGGCACTGACCTGTGAAGTGGATATCTGCAAGAACCATTCATTATCCATATTCTCCAAAATTACCGATGAAGTATACGGATTAAAGGCTTTGGCACTGGAAAAACCAAAGGCCAAGACCATTGCCAAAATTAATTTAGATGCATTTCCCATATCATTTTCCTACGCTGTTCCATCTATTTTTGGTTGCCGACATATGGGGCAAACCATTTCATTATTTTTCCCTATTGAGGTGTCATTTAAGACAAAAGAACCAACAAAACCGTTAGTACCAACCCTGCAATAGAAACATAAACTCCTTCTTTCAATGTTTTGGTTTTAGGTTTGAACATGAAAAACGAAGACACTACAAAGAAAAATAATGACACCCCGAAGAAAATATTCAGCCAAAATAAGGGTTGATTGGTACTTGCCTTATGCAATTGAATCAGTTTCCTGATAACCGTAGGCAATTCATTCGATGTATATTTTACATCACCCGTTACATTGTTATAGGTTCCATTATTGAAATATTGTATATCACCTTCTTTCTTGGAAATTTTTAAGTTTCTCATGTGCAACGCCTTGCCCAATTGTTCGGAAGATAGTTCTGGCCCTAATTTTTTCTCGACCGTTTGTTCACTTTTCAAAAAATCGGTATCCCGAAATATGAGAATAATTCCACTAAAGGCGTAAACTGCC
Organism: Maribacter luteus; assembly: GCF_009674825.1. Lineage (GTDB taxonomy): Bacteria > Bacteroidota > Bacteroidia > Flavobacteriales > Flavobacteriaceae > Maribacter_A > Maribacter_A luteus. Next base: position 176,452 of record NZ_WKJH01000006.1, on the reverse strand, counting down.
ATAATACCTGCTAAGAAAAAACCTAAATAGCGATGAACAATACGCATATAAAAATTCATTGATTTTTTACCTTTCATCATGTTTTGTTTAAAACTACTTATTTAGACTGCCTTAAACCCGAATAGTTTAAAGCAGTCTGTTGGAATTTTACGTTTTTTTTCCAATTCTTATATTTTGACCAAGCTATTAATTGGACAAATAACTATTTGCTGCCGATGCCCGGCTCGAAGCATGTGATTTAAGTGTGGAAATAGCCGAATAAAATGAACTGCTATTGTATAAAAATGAGTAACCGCTTACCTCAGTGGTCGCATAGGGTTCCACTAAGCTGGAATACGTATCATAAACGCCTTGTATATAATTAGTTTCAAAAGGGCCATCTATTACAGCCTGAACATAAGCATCGTACTTCGCCTTATAAACCTCATCTTGATATAAGTACCCTATCAACGGCCATGTGGAACTGGAAACATCTGAAAAATCAAGGTTCAATGAACCTCCTTGTTTCCCATCTTGTAAAGCTTCGTTATTATCCCAAGGTATCCAGGTCAGTAAATTATTGTCCGGGTTATTGTATAGATAATAATTATGTTCCATTCTACCGTAGGTATCCCAATTTTGGATAACCGTATTTACAGCGAGGTAATTCAAAAAAGTGTCCACATCAAATACAGCCTCCAAATTAGACCTCCAGGTTTCCGGCTCACTTGTTCTATTGGTTGCATGCAGTGCCGAAAAAAGACTTTCAATATCACTCCAATCGGCCTCATCCTCATTGGTCTTTTTCTCAAAACCTTCCTCATTAAAGGTACCATAAGCAAAACTCGCCCCATAATCTTCCGGTTTATAAAGATTACCATCATCACTAGTGAATTGGGTATCGATTACCGTATTATCAACTTCCTCGACCAAGGTGTACAACCCAAAATACTCGGGGCCATCACCATGATCTACATATAGGGTGTAAAAACCAGTGTTCGAAACGGCCAAACCAGAATTCTTGAACACCTCGGCCGCGACTTTCTCCCTTAAAAAAGAGCTATCATTATAATTGTTCTTTAAGCTGAGTTTTTTAAACCCATAAAAACGTTGGTTCTTGATTTGCGGATAATCATCCTCAAACTCGTCAAAATCCATTTTAAATGCCAGTTTCAGAATACCTGCCTGCCAAGCGCTTTGCAAACTTGAATTCCCTTTAAAACGAAGTCCCACCTTGTACCATTCTTTACCATTGTAAAAAACCGATCCCGGTACGAAAATAGGGTCGTCATCGGAAAAACTTGAGCTACCTCCCCCACCATTACGCCCAAAGGTTCCATATAGATCCGTCATATCCGCCATCATGGCCTCCCAATTCTCCTCTGAAATAACAAAATCGAATCGCTTTACTTCAGTATCATCAAAAACCTCATCAAAGTCTGGATCCACATCGTTACTATGCGTCTCGGTCGTCCAATCCACAGGATCAAAATCCGTGTCATCGATAACCACGGTCGTATCCGAATCTGATGAATCCGTACCATCTGTAGAATCATAAGAATCATTGTTGTCACTTGAGCATCTTACAAATAAAAGGGATACCATTAGCACCAAACCCCAAAAAGTTGATGTTTTTTTAAAAATTGTCGTCATGATATATTTACTGATTTAGTTAGTATTTTTAAATAGTTGGAAAAGAACGTATTTCCCATTCATAGGGCTCAATGGTCTAGTAGTCCCAACCATTTTTTTCTACCCTATCAACGAGAACATTCTTTCATTTTTTTCAGTTTACGGTCGTTACTTTATCGGAAACCGTAAAGCTTTCATATAATGTTCCTGGTGTATAAGTGCCATTTTCATAAACCCCATCGGATACAGTACCCGTTGAACTGCCACCTATATAAATATCGTAGGTTCCCGTTTTCAGGCCAGGAGATGAGAATACGATCGATTTATAATTTTTTCCCGGGGCAAAAGTCAAAATAGTTTCCTGTGAACTGTTTTGGATATGAAATAGGCTTCCTGAAGATTGGGTAGTTGACAATTTAACCAATACGGAATACTGATCGGATGAGCTGCTTCCTGCTTCATCCATGTTAGACCCATAACCCGAGGCAACAAGGAACCCACCGTCCAAACCGAACGTACCGTCATAATCTATGGGACTATTACTTTGGGATGTTGGGCCATTGATGATTACCGTACCACCTGTCATTTCAATATCGCCATTGGAATCGAGTCCATCACCACCACTTGTAATAACGATGTACCCCCCATTTATATACATGAAATTATTGGTGTTGCCGGCTGCGTTTATAGCATCATCACTTGTATTGATATTTATTTCCCCATCACTGATTATAATATCGGGAGCCTCAATACCCTCAACACCTTCCGTAATGTTAATTGTACCTCCATTGATTTCGACCGCATCGTCGGCATGGATGGAATCATCCCCTGTTGCTAATGTAAATGTCCCCGTAGTAATGGTAACATCATAATTCGCATGTATATTGTCATCTGCGGAATCGATATTGAAAATACCATTTTCTATCGTAATGTTACCACCAGACTTTATGCCTTTGGCCGTATCATCTGCCCCTAACGAACTTGTATGTCCCCCACCGGTTACGATAGTAAAGTCACCATACTCCACATCAACTACGGATGCCGCCACAATACCATCTTCATCTGCGGTGACTACAAAAGTACCGTCATCGATTAATATCCATCCTGTATTTGTGTCTTCATCATTGTCCGAGGTTAAACCATCGCCTTCCGCGTTTACCACGATATAACCGCCTTTAATGTTCAGATAATCCTTACCACGAATACCGTCATCCACTGCATTAACGGTAATATTACCACTGGCGATCACCAAACCGTCCTTACTTGTAATACCATCATTGTAATTGGCATCTACAACAAGTGCACCCTCCCCATATATGGTAAGGTCATCATCACTGAAAAGAGCTGCATTGGGCTCATCCTCCTCGTCATCGAAAACATAGTTGTTGGTATCGGTTAAATAATTAATGGTATTCTCTTTGAGTATAACAATGGTTTTTTCGGCACTGGCAATATTCAAAGGCGCACCGGAAGTGTTGGTTATATCAACTTCATTTAAAATTAGCCGAACGGTTTCGTCGTCGTCTGTATCTACGATTACCTGACCGTCTGACAGACTTCCCGTTATCTCATAATTGCCAGCCGAGGCTATGGTTACCTCGGTACCATCCACCGTGGCACCTTCCCCATCAACTGTAATTGATGAACCGCTTAAGGTAATGTAAACCACACTTGATGCGTCCCAAATATAATCACTGTCCTCTTCATGGGTATCCCCTACTTCAGCAATCGTTATTTCATCATCACCGTTAGAAATAGTTTCATCGGTTGTTTCCAAATCCGATGAATCGGAGTCGTATATTGTGTCTTGATCATCAGAGCAACCCATGAAAGTAAATATTGCGAACAATAACATTCCTATGTAGGATAGGACCGATAGGTTTCTTGTTTTCATTTTTGATTGTTTTTAATGGTATATGTGTACTTAAATCCGATTATATGCGTCGTTTCGGGCAAATCGACATTCAATTCTTTCTCCATTCTATAGAACAAGCCGATTTTTCCATAATCTTTTATTTTATAATCGGTTCCTAAGGTGAATCTATATTTGCTGAAACCATTGTCGTCGCCTTCTTCAAAGTGATTGAATATTTCCGCGGAAAACTCCGGATCTAACTTCCAATTCTTAAAATCATATTCCACCGAAGTTTTGAATCGAATATTCTGATTCGCATAATCACCTTCGGAATTGTCTACACCCAATTCATTCTTATTTTGATAACGCAGCCTATATTTAAGTGAAAAGGCATTTATTTTGTGCTTGTAAGTTGCATCAACATGAAATCGCAGGTGGTTTTCATACCCTTGTATATTACCTTCATTATCATTATTCCTGATATATCTGAGACCACCCCCGATATCGAAACTTTTTGAAATGGAATATTCGGCATCAAGTTCAGTGAAATACTTGCTTATTTCCGAAATGTTCTCATCCAATCTCAGTTGTTCCTCTAAAGTGAACGACCATTTTTTGTTCAATTTGTATTTAAGGCCAATGGATGTCCAGCTTTCAAGGTCATCGGTATCCACGCTTTGGGAAATTCCCGAAGTTCCCATCATTAGCGTGGCTATCAATACCATATAACCCGATTGCAACTTGTTGATTGATTTCATATTGATCTATATTGGGTTATTAGTTGTTTTTGAAATAGAATATGGTCACTTCAGCGGTATCCTTTAAGAAATCAACCTTACCGATATTGACCTTGTTTATGGTCAAACCTGTCCTATGCTCAAGATCACTCTTAAGTATTTCATAATTTTCAGGTTTTATGTTCTCGATATTCTCGTACACAATGAATTTTGATTCTTCTTGTTTCAAGGCCCAATACCTCTCGATAATGATCAAAATGAAAATAATCAGTGCATTTGCGGCTAAAATCTCGGCATAGCTCATTTTCTTGTTCGCCAATGAATTGATTACAGAAACGCCTATGACCACGAACAGATAGGTCATTTCCTTAATATCGATGGGATCGGTCCTATAACGTATAATTCCGAAAATAGCGAACAACCCAAGGGCCATACCTATATCCAGATTATATTTCTTTAATGTGAAGCAGAGAAAAAAGACAATAAGACTAATGAGATAGTAAGTAAAGACATAATCTTTACGCTTTGAAGAGGGGTAATAAACAAAACGTATGATTACGGTCAAGAAAGTGAAGTTCAGGATGAACCTGAACATCATTTTAAAAAAATCGTCGTCGAAAAGGGGGATGTCTAAAAATTCCATAAGTAATTAGGCAGTTATTTTATTGATTTTCAATAGTTTCTTTTTAAAGCGGTTGTATTTTATATCATCATAAACACTGATCATACCGATACAATATTTACTAAGTCCGTAAGGATTTGTCTGTTTCTCTTTCAATTGCCGAACAACGGGTGATGTTCTATTGAACCTTTCTTGTTTCACCTCGATAATTACGAGGTTATTGTAGGTCTTAAAAGAGTTGTTGATTTTAAAGGAAAGGTTCAAATCTATGGTCAAACGTTCCATAGCGGTTTTGTTCACCAGTGTAATACGGTTGAACTTATTCCAGATAATAGGTTCCAGATCATAAGATTTACTGGTAACGTCTTGGATAAAACCAACAGATTCTTTGGATAATTCCGTTTCAAAATCATTAATCGATGTCCTGGTCTTGTTTGTCTTGCCTTTGCCATCTTTTTGTTTTACTTCGAGAAAACAGATATCGGATTCAACATATTTCCGCATCCTTACCTTGGTCCTATTTACCTTACCATTGTGATGGTCATAATAGAACTTCTTGGTAGGTGTATCAAAATAAAGCGAAGAGTAGGTCATGATTCTGTGGCCATCTATCTCAAGGACCCTGTAATCGTCCCTGATTTTTTTTAAAACCTCTTTCAAATCCTTTTCATGGATAATGAATTTCGTATCGGTCCTTTTCATTAAGGAAACGTTATTCATCTCTTCTAGTGTAATACTCTCAAAGGCACTAATAATATGTCTCATAAGTAGATTTATTATTGTCCAAATTAAGTCAAGGTTAAGCTAAGGTTAAATCAAAATCAACGAACTGGCAGATTTCATCAACGAAATTGAATCGTCTTCAAAAGAGGATTTTAATGAGAATAATAAAGGCACGCTGTATTTCTTTCGAAAACAGCATGCCTTTTACTAAACTAACTCAACCAAACATTTATTCAACCATAGGCGCTCTATTTATATTTTCAATTTAAGATACGGAGCTCGTAGAATCGATTATCAGTTTCTCCCAGCTTCCTAAACTAATACAGTATAAATTTAAGGATACACCCTTCAACCCAGAAAAGGAATCGACCAACTCAACCAGCTTATCAATCAATTACATGATTTTATCGATGAAAGAAACCGTATACGCCTATGTATTACCTTCATAAAAGATGTAGCAATGGATTTCAGTTCTATAAGGTTTGTATTAACCATCTAAGTCATAACCCAGTTCCCGACTTAATTTTACGGAAATGTCGTTGGTTCTACTTCTTAATTTTTTTTGTCAGTGACAAAAGGTTTTCTGTATGCAGCAACCAAGCCACGATACTGTTCTGGTATTTTTTATCTTGAAGTAATTGATGATAATCAGGCTTTGCCCCAAACTTTTTAATAGCGCTGTATTCGGTTTTTCCTTTGGGAAGCATATCGGCCAAGGACAGGTATTTTTCAATAACCGTTTGCACATCATCGACAACGATCTTTTTCACTTTTGCATCCTCGGTATCCAAAACCCCAATTTCTGTAGGGTAATTCGTAATCAACCTTTTTAACGAAGTGCTTTCGATCATTTCAAATTTTGTAGTATTGATTACGGAATTCAAAGCCCCATCCAGTATGTTCAATTCACTATACGTAATATGGACGATCGTATCTTTGGCCCCCTGTGTAATTTGTTCCGGAGATTGCCCTACATAATTAAGGATAGCTTCCAATCTCACGATATCACTGGCATATTGTTCAATAGCACCATTAAGGGATTTCATATTTAACTCCAGCTCTTCGTAAAGGCTATCATAAATTTTAAGCTCGATAATCTTGTTTTTTCGAATCTCGTTTAGGTCATTGATTTTCCATGCCAACAAAATACTGATGACTATAAGTACTATTTCACCAAAGGCGTATAAAAAATACTTTTTTAGATTCCCTTCACCCAAAGAATTGATTCTGAACTGTTTTCGAAAAAATTTTAACATAGCTCGTTTTCGTTGTCTTTAAATAACCTGAATAATAAGGTGGTTTAAACTTTTTGCTTTGGCTAAAAAAGGCACGCCAGTCCTAACCAAACTAACGTGCCTTTTACTAAACTAACCCAACCAAACAATCATTCAACCATAGGTGATCAATTTATATTTCTTACCAATCTTACATAATTATAATAACGCTCGGCATCTTCACCTGCAGGCCCATCTTCATCCTTGGTATCGAACCGAACGGCCCCTGCACCATGAAAATCCTCTCCTTCGCCATTTACCGCCCTACCAAAGGCCACATACCAAGCATAGTAATAAGGTTCACCACTTGTAAACGGGGCCGAGGTACCTGTCCAGTAATATCCATAATCATCATCATAACCCGCTTCTTGAACATCACTCGGTAATTGTGAACAAGTAAATAATGGGTCAATGGCCGGACCAACATTCTCACTATCAGTGGCTGTAGGGGAATATGAATAATCCACAATACCTTGAAGTTCTTTCACATTTGGTAGTCGCCAATCGGAATATCCTGCCAATTCTGAACTTTCGGCATAGGCCAAAGCATCTTTCCAGTCCATGATAACCCCATCATCATCTTGTGCCCACATTAAACCGGTATTAGCATCACTAATAGTACCATCCCCATTATCGGTATAGGCATTGGTACCGTAATCCCCACCTCGAACGGCCCTTACATATTTACCACCAACGGGACCACTGGCCGTCGCAGAATATGCCTTAATGTGCCCAGTGACATGGTTTACACCAAAAGCAGCATTACTACCGCCTTCCACAGTTGTACCCACATAATAGTTATTGGCCCAAAACTGTTCATCTTTGGTTACCTCACCACTTGCCAAATTAAAATACCCGGTATCTAAATATGGCCATCCCGAACTAAATTCACTAATTGAAAAAAGCTCTTTTAAAGTGGGCATACGCCAATCATCATAACCGGAAAGCTCCAAATTATCGCAATAGGTTACAGCATCGGCCCAGGAATAATCATCAGAGGAAGGTACTTGTTGCCACATTAACCCGGTATTATTATCCGTAACCGTGCCATCTCCGTTATCCGTATAAGACATGGCGGACCCTTTTAAATAAGTCGCATCTTGACCATAGAAATCTTCACCTTCAATCACACTCGCCAAGACTTCTCCATCATCATCATACAGTGTAATTTGCCCAGTTGCTATTTGTAGAAAATCATTGATTTCCAATTCATTTTCATTTGAAGTACTATCATCATCTGTAACCTCATCGGTATCATCTACGACATCATCTTCGTCACTGCATCCAACAACAAATGTCATTAATGAAAACAGTAGTATGAACATGCTCAGTAAATCAATTGTATTCTTTGTAACTGATTTTTTCATCTTTCTTGTTTTATCATTTTTTAAAACTATTCTACGTTAAGGTCGGCCACCAGCACCAGCACCACCCTCACCTGTAGGGCCCATTTCTCCACCAATTTGTGTAACTATACTGTTGACAGTAAACGAATCACCTGAATCCGTTCCACCACTGTAAGTACCAGAGGTGTATAATCCGTTAATTTCAGTACCATTGCTTACACTTCCTCCCGTATAGATATTATACGTTTCACCTGTTTCCAATTTCGCATTGGAATAAATTATCGTAATTACGCTATTCGGAACTTCATAAGTAAGGGCTTCGGTACCATCTTCTGATTGAATATTCAATAGCTGGTTTGCACTCACCCCATCAAAAATCACAGAATTTTGGGTGCTTTGGCTTTCTGTCGGAAATGAGGTATTCAATCCCAATCCTAAAATTGTCCCACCAGTTATTTTGAATGAATCATCATCGCAGTCAAAACTACCGTCCGGTTCATCAACCCTTGTAGCTATGGCAATGGTAGTACCTCCTGTAACGGTGATCCCTGCATTACTATCGATAGCATCATTACGTGTACTATACGCATAAATGTTTCCTCCATTGATGTATAAAATTCCATTGGCATTGATACAATCATCATAGGAATTTAAATTTATGGTACCGTCATTAATGGTCATGGCCCCTTTAGATTCCAACCCTTCCCCTTCGGAATTGTTTATCACAAAATCGCCACCGTTTATAGTCACATATGGCGTAATGGAATCATCAGGTTCTTCCTCTTCGTCAATGTCATAGGAAGCCACGATTCCATCATCAACGGCATTTATAGTAAAGGTTCCGTCGTTGATAATAATATAGCCTTCTTCACAATCCATTCCATCGCTATCTGCCGTTAAATTGAGCGTTCCCCCATCCACAATTATGTAATCATTGGTGTGTATGGCATCGGATGAAGCTTCGGTAACTGTTATCGTACCACTAATTACCCTAACATAGTCATCACTTGCGATACCATGCTTATAGTTTCCTGCAACATTAAGTTCTCCCGAACCGCTAAAAACCAATTGCCCTTCACTAAAAAATGCGGCTTTTGCGTCTTCGTCATCAGGGATATCGCTATAACTTGATGCATCGGTAAGGCTATTGGTACCTTCCAATATCACAAAAATGGTTTTCGATGATTGGATGTTAATCGCAGGACCTTCGGTATTCGTAATACTTAAATCACTTAACGATAATTTGAATTTTTTATCGCTATAAATTTTTAACATCCCGTCTGTCGTTGTACCCGACACCTCGTAAGCCACTTCTGAAATAGAGGAACTAATGGTAACATCGGCCCCGTCTTGTGTAATTACCACATCATCAGGAACAGGGTTGGTAATGGTAGCCGAGGCATCGGAAAATACAATTTGCACTGTATTTTCAAAAGTTGCGTTTTCTACAAGATCGTCTTCATCGGCACCAGTGTTATCAGTATCCCCTTCGGCCGTTCCTGATGTGTTCGTATCCGTTATTACGATTTCCCCTGATGCTGTGGTATCATCATCGACAACTGATGAGTCATCATCAATCACGACATCATCATCGTCATTGCTACAACCAACGGCCAATATCATTAATGAAGAAAGCAAAATGAACATACCGTAAAGGCTGATTGACTTTTTTATTGCTAAATTTCTCATAGATTTAATCTTAAAATGAATTTCTCAAAGAGTTACTTAGAGTTACTTAATTTCGCACTAAGCGTACATAGTTTTCTATCCGTAATAAATCGTCGGCATTTTCAGATTCAAGAAGGTAATCTTCGGGGTCACCGGCTTTAGGATCGGAACGTTGCGCCCCTGAACCATGCCAATCGTAATATTCGGTTGCAGAACTATTTTCCCTACTATATGCATACCCAAAAGCTATATAACAAGCTGTGTATTTAAAATCACCTTGTGTTGTACTCGTCCAAAACCAACTATCGCTATCGGTGCAGGTAAAATAGGTTTCATCAATAGCCGGAATCGTGGTTTTTTCGTAGTCGACAATACTCTGTAATTCTTTGGTATTGGGTAAGCGCCAATCTGTGTACCCGGCCAACTCACTGTTTTTCGCATATGCTAAGGCATTTGCCCAATCATAAGTATTACCATCATCAACTTGTTGCCACATCAACCCTGTAGCATTGTCCGTAACGGTACCATCTCCATTATCGATAAAGTCATTTACACCATATACACCCTCTTCCCCGCGAACGGCCCTAACAAAACAACCTGGATCGAATACACCTGATGTACCATCAAAATACAAACCTGTTTCATACGATTTTATATGTCCGTCAGCAAAATTAAATCCAAACGCACCTTCGATGTTATCTGTCTGCAATCCTCCTTTTACATACTTTGTACTCGACCAATATTGCCCGGCATAAGATGCCCCGGAATCATATTCAAAATCAAAATACTCATCATAGAGATAGGGCTGGGAGTTTGATGTACTCGTTGCATCCAATTCTCCATTAGAATACAAAAGTGAATACAATTCTTTAATCGTGGGCAATCTCCAATCATCATATCCTCCTACTTCCAATTGATCTACATAATCAAAAGCATCGTAATAATTGTATCTACTATAATCCGGAGTTTGTTGCCAAACCAATCCCGTATTTAAATCGGTTACCGTACCGTCCCCGTTATCTTGAAACGAAGATTGCCTACCAGTATACTGTGCATCTTGACCGTAATAGTCATCCTCCTCACTTGGTTCCGAAATTTCGTTTCCATCGGCATCATAAAACACATCTTGTCCTGTATCCGTTAAAACAAAAGTTACGGTCGGTGTTTCTGAAGTTTCAGTTTCCGTTGAATCCGTTGAATCCGTTGTATCGTCATCATCACTACATGCTATCGGAACAGTTAAAAAAGCCAAGAGAATTACGTAAATCCCTGAAAGTCTAGTTATCTTATAAAACGCACTATGGTCCATAATCATCGTTATTTAGGTATTATTAATTAGAATTACCCGTGTACTACCTTTTGCCCTTTTGTCGGCTATTCTTCTTTTGATAAGCCTTGAACAATTTCTGTTGCTCTTCGGTCAACACGGCGTTAACCTCATCTTCAAAGTCACTTTTTAGTGCCTCCATTTTATCCCTATCAGGCCTACCTGAAGATGTCAAATCCTCAACTTCTTCAAAATGGGCTTTATAAAGCACCAAAATTTCCGCTTCCTGGGTTTCATCAAGGGAAACCTCTTTGGCCATATCACTCACCATTTCCTCTATTTCATCGGATGTTGGTAAAGGTGGTGGGCCTTGTTGTCCTCCGCCTTGTCCTCCTCTTTGAGCTAGGGTTGTTCCTGTAATCATTATCGCACCTAACAGAAGTGCTGCATTCAAAATTTTTTTAATCGTTGTTTTCATGATATTCAGTTTTTTTATTTTTAAATATTTATCCAAAGAAACAGTTGTTCTACCCCATTAGAAATCAAAATCAACAAACCGGGCTTTTTTATCTACCAATACAGGTTATTACATAGGTGGATGAAAAAAGCTGGGCAATTCATTAGAAATTGCCCAGCTTTCAATACAAAATCAATATTTTAAACCAAATGGCAGGTTAGGTAAACATTTAGTCCAGAATACCGATAATCAACCTACCCCATTCACTTTCCTGAAATTATAACCTTATGCCAAAATTCATTTATGGCTATGTTCTTCGCAATAGAAGATATACTCGCTTATACCATGTTGTAGTGTATGGAATTCAGAGTATTGCTGTTTTATGATTTCATCATAAGCCTTAGTCGGCTTTTTTAGACCCTTAAGCTCGGAAATGATTTCTTGCTCAGACCTTTTTAGAGTCTCTAGATCATTTTTCAAAGATTCTATTCGCTCGAACATACCATAGGTTTGGGGCTCACATAGGTATGAATTCAGTTTACAACCCAACTGTTGTACATCTTTTAAATTTCGTTCTAAATAGGTTACCGATATTTTGTTTCCTATGTTAGTTGGAGTGAAACTACTTTTTATATGTACCATTTTTATAGCATTTTAAACTCATTTCTTTATTTCCAATCATTGGGTGAACCTTGTTTTAAACTTCTTTAAAGGTTTGTATTTTTTATGAGCAGGATTACTCTTATCTATTGGGTTTTCTTGGTGTTATATTCAATAATGAATGCATATACACCACCAGGGTGCGAATCATTGAACGACCCAAATCTTTGAGGAAAATCCCCCCAATAACCAACTGGTTCGTTTACCTCACCAAATGCCCCCACGTTTTGATTTCCTGTAGCATCATTCGGCTGATCGTTTGGTCTAGGGTCATGATCTTCTTTAACCCCGTCCTTACACCAATTGGTATAGGTCCATTCTTCACCGCTGACCCATTGCCAACCTCCATCTGGCTCTTTGGCCCCCAAGGGCTGAAAAGCCCCAATAAAGGGACCACTCATAACACCATTATGGGAATCGTCCCATTGGTACCAATATTTTTTGTCCTTTATAAGATTGAACACAAATTCGTTTTCCAAATCGGAATGAATCGTAACAAGGTAACCACCTGCCAACTCCGCTAGGGATTTTGCCTGTACCCAATTGATTCCCATTTCTGGCAGGTACACCACTTCATACCAATGCGTTTCCCCATTTGGCAATTTGAATGCTATGGATTCACCTCTTTCTATAGGAACCGGGGCGTCTTTAAATGTGTAAATAGCCTCTCCCTTGGATTCGCCCTTTGAATTAAGGGATGGAGGCGTTTTTTGTGGACCATCATCTTGTTTTGTTTGAAGCTTGCAGGATGTATTTAATACTAAAAAAGTTAATAATAAAACTCCCCTTACGCCGTACATTATTGTTTTCATGATATTAATCTTTGATTATTTTCAAAGGAACAACGTTAGGCCATCATTAAGAATCAAAATCTACGAACACATTGATCATCATAACGAATCGCTCATTTAAGCTCACAAAAAAAGCACGCCGGTTTTATTCGAACCAAAGTGCTTTTTCAACTAAACTAACTCAACCAAACAATTATAATGAAACCATAGGCATTTAATTTTTTTCTTTAAAACTTATTCAAAGAACCTTAATAAAACATACAAACGAAAATCAATTCAACAAAGAGGAAATTCTTATCTACGGATTAGGAGATTTACCCTATGTAGCGCTTCTTTAAGTTAACACCATAGAGAATATGGCCATAGACAAAACCTTACAACAGGATAATGAAGCATTAAAAAACAAAACAGCTACACTGTGCTGATATTGAGTTACAACCCCAAGCTATTCAGTCTTCAAATTCTTGTTAAGTTTTGTAAACTGTAAGTAATCGTTGTTCTTAGCCGAAATGACATAGGTGTCATTTTTAAATTCGATAGACCGCATGTCCTTAACATCTCCTGGGGTAAAGAAACCACTTTCGTATACCGGAACCGGGATAAAGCCACCTTTACCATTTCCTTTCAGGAATAAACCATAACCAGAATCTATCCTAGCGGTCTCTATCTCTGAACCATAAAGGTTTCCTGCAATCAATGCATCTAAATTACCATCTTGATCATAATCATCAATCAAAATTTGGTTGATGTTCGAAAGTTGAGCCTGATAAGGCAATTCGTGAATCTCAAAAGTTCCCCCTTTATTTTCCAAATAAATACTGGCAAAGGTTTTTACCTGATAATGTAAGGCTTCGTCCAAACTCTTTTTGGTATATACATCGGCTAAAGTGGCATGTGAAAAAGCTTCCGAGGTTTCGAATTTGAATTTTATGGCCGGAATTTGTTGGGACGATGGCATTCTTCCTCGAACAGGATACTGTACCCCATCTTCATAATAACCCAAAACAATATCCATTTTACCATTTTCATCAAAATCCAAAGTATAAACATCAAAAGTTTCCTTTTTCGTTGCTTTGTGCTCATAATTCAATCCGTTGTTCCCAACGAGATAGTCCATATCACCATCACCATCGAAATCCCCTTCATTTATACTCCACCACCATCCTTCGGTATCTGCCAATCCCATTTTTGCCGAAACATCCTTAAAACCCGTCTTGGTATTTTCAAAGACCTTAATGGGCATCCATTCCCCAACGATCATGATATCTAACCGATCATCATTATTGAAATCGGTAATAACCGCGCTTGTGGCCATACCCAAAGAATCCAATTGATTTTCTAAGGATGTTGGGTACTCTTCAAACTTCACCTTGCCATCCTTACTCGAATTCTTAAGGATAAAGCTTTTTGCCGGCAAGGGGTATTTTCCTGGAACCTGCCGACCCAAGACCAAAAGATCTTCTTTTCCATCTTTATCGAAATCAGCATTATAGGCCCTGGAACCACTCACCAACATTTTGGGCAAGGCATTGCCATCCGCTTTTGAAAAAACACCTTCACCATTGTTCAGATACAATTTATCTTGAAGCATTTCGGGCTTAAACTCAAACTCATAACCTCCTTTTACAACATAGAGGTCATTGTCCCCGTCCTGATCAACATCAAAAATGACCGCACCTAGATCTTCCCCTTCCTGATCTTCGACGAATACTTCCTGATCTTGTTTTATAAAACCATCCTTGGTTTGTATAAAAATTGCGCTAGGGAAAGTTTTGGCACCGCCGACAAAATAATCATCCAATCCATCATTATTTAAATCCCCAACAGCAAGTGCAGGCCCATAGGCTGACATATTATGGGGTAGTAAAACCTGTCTTACATAATCATCATAATAATTTTCTTCATGCTTAAACTCTGGAAAATCGGCTGTAGCATCTGTGAACAAAGTGATGGACTCCAGAGGCGCTTCTTCTTCAAGAGGCAAAGCATTTTCAAAATCCAGAACCAAGGTTTGGTTGACCACTACATCTTTTAAGACTTGTTGTGTATCATTGGTCCATACCACTTTCAATTCATCAATTTTTTGGGCTTTACCCAACCCAAAATGTACCTCTGGGGCCACAGCGGATTGAAAACCCCGTGTCAAGGTCAATTCTTGCATTTGCGTTTGTTCCCCTATTTTTATATAAACCCGGTTTCCCAAGCCGAACTTATTTTTAGATGTACCCTTGAACCTTATGGTGATATAATTGTTCAAATCAGCACTTTTATTCTCAAAAATCGAGGCTGGATCATCAATATTATTGGTAATGACTTCCAAATCTCCGTCATTGTCCAAGTCCGCAAAGGTGGCACCATTGGTAAACCCGGCGAAACTTAGACCCCATTCTTTGGTAACATGTTCAAAATCAAGATTTCCGTTATTCTTGAACATATAATTGTCTAACCTCACCGATGGTATCTTTAAACTACCTCCGAGCAAATCGGCTTGTGTAAATTTAGCTGTCCTGAGGTTATCGAAATAATCGTTATTGTTTACTTCCCTTCTTGTACCATTGGCAATATAAAGGTCTTTGTTCCCATCATTGTCAAAATCGGCAACCAAGGGACCCCAACTCCAATCGGTCGATGAAGTTCCCGTAAACCTTGAAACATTTGAAAAATATGGAATGCCATCGTGCATTGCCCCTGAATTTAACTGCAATGCGTTTTGTACATACTGGTAATGAAAACCGGCTTCAACATTCTCCTGAAAGAGGTTACGCATGGTATTCCCCATATTCGCTTTTCTACGTTGGTTCGATTCCCCATCCATGTCCGCTTGGGAAATATCGAGAAAACCATCGTTGTTTATATCCGAAATATCGGCACCCATCCCGTAGTAAGCCGTTTGGCCAACGGCATTTTTAACAACTTCCCTAAATGTGCCATCTTGGTTGTTCAGATACATAAAATCAGGTGAGTTGAAATCATTGGAAACGTAAATATCCGGCCAGGAATCATTGTTAAGGTCACCCACCGTTGCACTAAGGGACAATCCGTAACTTCTCAATTTAGATTCATTGGTGACATCGGTAAAGGTTTCACCATCGTTTCGATACAGGTGATCACTTTGAATGTGTTCTAAGTTTTTCATTAAATGAACATAAATAAAAGGAGGGGTTGTAAACGGTGTGGGCGGATAATTGGCTACATATAAATCCAAATCCCCATCTTTATCATAATCGAAGAATGTTCCTTGAACCGTATCACCTCCATCATTCAGGCCTAATTCAGCTCCCTTCTCTACAAAAGTACCATCTCCGTTGTTAATGAATAATTGGTTGATCCTAGGCTCGAACTTACCACCAACAGAACAATAAATATCCAAAAAACCATCGCTATTAACATCTGCCATGGTTACGCCCGTATACCATCTATCATCACCGGATACACCCGCTTTTTCAGTAATATCCTCAAACTTGAGGTTTCCTTTATTCAGATATAACTTATTGGAAACTTGATTTCCCGTAAAATATAGATCTATAAGACCATCATTATTTATATCCCCAGCGGCCACACCACCACCTTCATACATATAGGGAAAAGTAAAATAGTTCAATGAATCGTTCTCGATAAGCGTATTATTGAATTCAACACCCGTGGTTGAAGGCTTTAAATTCTTAAAAATCTTATTATCATCCCTTTCCCCAGTGCAGGAATAATTAAAAACAAGTAAACTGATTAATATTAGAAGTATACGGTTTT
The DNA here is from genome assembly GCF_009674825.1 of Maribacter luteus. Lineage (GTDB taxonomy): Bacteria > Bacteroidota > Bacteroidia > Flavobacteriales > Flavobacteriaceae > Maribacter_A > Maribacter_A luteus. The sequence goes on along the minus strand of NZ_WKJH01000006.1, from coordinate 159,694 downwards.
CCTTCATTGCCAAAGTCTCTTTTAAGATTTTAAATTTACGATTTAATGATTTATTCCTTCAAATTTTCTTCGGATAGTACGAAAGCGTTATAGAACCTTTCACATGAAGAATGCGTTAATCCTTGTTGTCCAGAAAAAGACGTAAAATCCCTTGGCTGCAAGAAAATAGACAAAAGAATTGATGATAGCCTGTCGATAATTAATTCCCTAGAGAACGATTCCCTATTGCATTTACAGCAAAGCAACACTCGCCGTAAGATTCAAATGGTAAGCCCTGCTTTGGAGAAACACTTATATCACTTATAAAAAGGGGTATTTTGACCGATATAGTATTAACCTGACAACAATGTACGCAAAATTCGGTTTTCCTTAAAAATGACATTACTCGATCATTCGCAATCACAAGAAATCATTTCACCTATGGTCTGGTTTAAATTCATCATATTCATCCTATTTGTCCTGGCCTCCAAGCAACGTTCACAGTTAGAAAAAAGGGAAACATCCCATAAATCGGCAAAAACCCGCCCTTTTTGAAGTTGAATACCATATTCCAAAACTTTTTCCAAAGATGTGATTTTCGGAATCTGAAAATGTCCCATTTCCTCTAGGCGTTCCATAGCCCCATTACCTACCCTGACCGGTATTACCGTACAACATTCTATTCCCGTTTCGAAAGCGAAATCAATCGATTTTTCTGCCCAAAGGATTCCTTCTTCCTCGGATAAAAATGGAGGTCTTAAAAGAATGAACGCCCTTGACGATATATTGTTTTGTGACAAAAAACCAACTGCCTTTTCAAAATCTTCCAACGTCATGCCTTTATTAAGTTTAGGCAACACCTCTGGGTGTATGGTCTCCAGACCTAAAGCCACCTCCAATCTTGGCTTAAGCATATCCCTAAAACTTAAGCACTTTTCAGAAATCAACTTCGGGTGAGCTTCAACGATTACCGTTTCAAAACCTTGGAGCAGTACCGCTATTTCCTCATAATCCCCTACAGGTATCGCCTTTTCATCGAAAAAACTCCCACTATTATATAGTTTGATATGCTTCGCACTGGGCATTTGGTTCAGCGCCCATTTAATTTGTTCAGGAATAGCACCTGTTGGCACGGGTTGATCCGTGGTGTTTTTCCAAAGATCGCACATTAGGCATTTAAAAGGACATTCTTTATTGGTCAGGAAAATAATCGCGGTATCCTCAACTTTACCCGATCTACTACGTTCTTTTTCCACCAACCAAGCATACGGCCGATTAAAATCGACCGTATTTTTTTTGCCCCGTTCGGAAACTATCCATTTATTGGATGAAATAGTCCCGGTGTCCTTATTCATATTTAGATAAAAACTGTCTTCTATAGGTTATTTCCTTTTCTGGAAAATGTTTGTCAAAATCACTTTTCGATGCGGCACCATGTTGAAACCTTCGCTTCTCAAAGATCGGCATTTCAATTCCGGTTACGGCCTTCACACCTTCAAATACGATCTGACCTTTTAGGTCATATAGCTTTTTATGGTCCCAATCGGTCATATCTATATATGGGATTCCTTCCGAAATCTCAATGACATTCGGTAAAGTATACGGACTAAAGCCTTCAAAATTCAACTGATCTGCAGGAGAGCTGGTCCTCATATACCCTCTACTAAGACCACCAGAATAGGTTAGTGAATGTTTAATCGATTCTACTCCCCAACCTTCATGATACAACATTAAATTATTCAATACACTACGGATGGTCAATTCCGGATTTTCCTCAATCGGATAATCCTTTAGGTTCTCGTCCCCTCCGTCACCATCAATAATATATTTCCAATCAGGGTAACGGTTCCTTATCCCTTTCAAAAGAGCCAAGTTCATTGTTGCCGATTGAATATCCAGGGGTTTGTAATCCTCAACGACCTTAATCGCCTCTTTCCAATCCAATGCATTATAATCCAACTCTATCGGTTCCAAGAAAAGCTCCAGATCAAGGGTTTTCAAAAACTGCCGGGCTTGAACCAAATCTGCCCCATCACCATCAACCGATAAGGTAAAGGCCTTTAATCTTGACGGACTCTCACCAAGTTCTTTCAAGGCATGATAAATAAGTACGAATACCGAACCACTGTCAATTCCCGCAGAAAAAGTAACCCCGATCGGACCCGATTTCGCCCTATATTGCAACCACTTTTTTATCTCATTGTAAACGGCAGTGATATAATCCGCACCGATCTGTTCCAAACTTCCGGATTTAAATTTATTGCGTTCCGGAGTAAAGAATCGAGTATAGATCGGATTCGGATCCGGACATCCCAAAAGCTCTATTCTGGTTATATAGTGTGCAGGAACCATTCGAGTGTATGAAGGGTGAAATTGATCGTCCATGCCTTCTTCCTTCAGATAATCAAAAATGGTATCTATTCGTTCGGCAATGACCAATTGTGGCCCAACGGCCCGTTTCGCAATAAAATAACGTAATGGTCGCCCTATGGACCTTGCCATTTGAATCGTTTTCCCTTCTACTGAAACCAAGGCAAACTGCCCATCAATTTGGCGAACCGCTTCAACATCGCCAGATTTTACAACTTCAACAGCTTCTTCATGGGACATGTTATAAATTATGTTCTTATCATGATCGGTGAGATCGATCACCTTACTTACATACATACTGTTCATATTCTAGATTTTTATGTATTTACTTTTACCCTATTTTATTTTAAAATACCTTTTCCTTGCTCTAAGATAAGATATTGATTTGGTTTAATATTCTTGTAAATTTCCAATTCCCCATTGGGCCATTTAACTTCCAGCTGGTTTACCATACCAGCCTTACCTAATCCAAAATGTGTTCTTGGCTCATTATTAGACAAATACCCTGTAGTCCATTGGTTTATACGAACCAACTCCTTTCCTGCAGTTTTAACGGTAATCTTTGCCCCTATACCGGATGCCAAGCCATTTTTTCCCTTAAGGGTAACTCCCAACCAGTTGTTACCATTACCCCCTTCGTTATGTAACAAAGTCGAAGTAGCCATTAGATCAACATGGGAAATCATAACATCTAAATGCCCATCATTATCATAATCCCAAATTACTAATCCCCTTCCTGAGCGTTTGGTAGCAAAATAAGGACTAACGCTTTTACCAACATCCTTGAAATTTCCTTTCCCATCGTTCTCTAACAAGACCGGATATTGTAAAATCAGTTCCTCAGCGTTACCATTGGCGGAAATAATATCAAGATCACCGTCATTATCATAATCGAACAAAGCGGTACCCCAACTCCCTTTTCCCAAGAACGACTTGGCCACTCCACTAGATTCGGTAACATCTTGGAACAAGCCATTACCCATATTACGGTATACCGCCCCGTATTTTAGGTCGGCAACGAGCATATCTACCAATCCGTCCCCATCAATATCCCCAATAGTCGCATGCATAGACCCTGTTACCTGCCCATGACTGTTAACGGCAATACCACTAGGAACACCAACTTCCTTAAAACTACCATTTTCATTTTTGAACAGGAAATTCGCCTGATGATCATTCGCTTGAATAATATCCATATCCCCATCCCCATCATAATCATACACGGTTAATCCCATACATTTTGAGTCCGGGTAAAACAAGTTTTCCTCCTCAGTGACATCTTTAAACGTACCGTTCGGCTGTTGTTGGTAGAGCATTGAAGCTTGCCCCTTATATTCCGAAGGGTGAGGCATCATTCCAGGTGTCTGGGTTGATATATATTCAGGATCGAATGCCAGAAAGTTACCCACCATGGCATCTAACCTTCCATCCTCATTATAGTCCCAAAAAGAAACCCCAATACTCCATTTTGTAAAACCGTTCAACTTTTCGGGCCCTACAAGACCTAATTTCCGGGTCTGTTCAGTAAAGGTACCGTCCCCATTATTGTGATAAAATACATTCGGGCCATAATTCAATAGGTAAAGGTCTTGGAAACCGTCATTATCAAGGTCTATTGCACCGGCAGCCATACTCCAATTTTTATCATCTACCCCGGCCAATTCGGCAACTTCGGTAAAAGAACCGTCGCCATTGTTCTTATATAATTCATTGGCCGTACCCTTATTTTCAGCACCATCTTTCTGAGATATACCTTCGAGGTACGTACCGTTCATCATATATAGGTCCATGAGACCATCGTTATTATAATCAAAAACGGTAATACCGGAACCACTGCTTTCCAGAATGTTCTCGTAATGCCTGTCACCAAAGGTATACTTAAAATCTATCCCTACTTTTTTGGTTACGTCCTTAAACTTTACATTTTGGTTTTGAGCCCCTAAAAGTATTGGGAAACAACTACATAAAAGGATATAAAAAACTCTCCTTGAACCTTTCTTCATTCTTTACTTATCTGTTTTTATTTGATTGCGATAACCATCATTGGTTACCTTTCTGGTGTTATACTCAGCATGGTATATTTGTAATTCCGGAGTATTCGGGTATACGTCATTTTCTGAAGGTGGATAACTGCTCATCCCATGAAATGGCAAAGGAAGAACCGTGTTGCCATGGGCAGTGTTCAAATCACCATCCTTTACCCAGCCTACACTGTGAATCAGGAAGTCCCTCTTATATCCTTCCTTCAATTTCGGTAATTTCGCTGCATTGAACTTTATGGTCGTTTCATCACCAGCATTGGAAATTATATAAGCATTATCCGATGCCGTAAGTAATGGCAAAACATCGCCATATCGCGTATAATTACCTGTAAGATCCCTCCATTTTGTCGTTGTATCCACAGAATCGTAATCGAACCAATGTGGACCGTACCTACCCCCTTTTTTATAAGTTTCCGAAAAACCACGATAATGCAGATCGGCGGCAATCGGATCTAATACATTGGTCGAAAAATCTTTTTTGGCACTGTCTTGGGCCAAAAATATTTGATCCCAATAAATCTCCATATTCGTGCGTATCCTGATGCTATGATCCTCACTCAAGAATTTACCTGAGAGGTCTACAATGACGTTTTTATCTTTCCCCATGGGAAATCCTACATTGGGGACAACCGTTTGCCAATGGCCTTTTTTATCCTTTACCTGAACCACCGGGGATTTTACCAACAAGGCTTCTGACTGGGACAATGCCACATTAATACTGGCATCGGTGGGGAAAATCCATCCATTAAGTACCATGATCAAGTTCTCGGTAGGGATTTCCTCATCAAACCCCAAAATCAAATCATGCATTTCCGTTACCCCTTGGAATTTATCGGGCATAAAGTTGGATATATAACGATCATCCTTTTCTGTAATCAATGACAATAAATCATTCCCATCCTGATCCTTTGCGGAAGTGGGGAAATATTTCCCTTCTACCTGAATAACCTTTAAACCGGGGAACGGTGGGGGCGAAAACTGTTCAGGAACAAAAACATCGGTAGAAATGGGATGATCTATGGCCACCAATTGCATTTGATCCATATAGATGGTCTCCCATAATTCAGAGGTCATTTGCATTATATATTCACCTTCTTTTTCCAGCAGCATTTCACCCGGGATCTTTATATAATCATCAGAGGCATCCGCAAAAGAATATTTGGCGGTACCCCCCATAATACCCAATGGCATACCTAATGCGCTCCGCCATGTAATATCCTTGACAAAGGTAAATTCCTCACCATTCCATGTATATATAAACGGACATGAACCTTTCAAGGTTTGGGTCTCAATTAGGGATTGATCACTTTCTGGCAGTAAAATATTCTGGGGAACACCATTGGTCCATGTAATACGAATAATATCCGCTTTGGTTCTATTACCTAATCCAAAATAAATACTCGGATCGGTCACCACTTTGGTCTGATAGAGGTCACCGGAGCGCATTTCCACTTTTGCCCCGATTCCGAAATAATTGTTCTTTGCACTTCCCGTTCTTAAACCTACCAATTTCACGTTTACATAATGGTTCAGGTTACCACCGTCATTACGTAAAAGAACCACACCCCCTTTTAAACCGGCAATGACCAAATCAAGGTCTCCATCGCCTTCAAAATCAAAAAGTTCTATTTCACTGCCCGATTTGGTTCTTTCCGGGAACATATGACTAACATCGGTGAATTTACCGTCCCCTTCATTATGAAATAGTAAAACACCCCTGTTATTGTCATTTTTGGGTTTACCTACAATTACCAAATCTAAAAATCCATCATTATCAAAATCAAAGAATTCAGTATCCAAAACAGACATACCCCGTATGGCAGAGTTCATTTTATCATTGGCCGAAACCTTTGTAAAAGTACCGTCCCCCTCATTACTGAAAAGACCATTACTTTCAAAGTTTTCCCCTGTAGTGAATAGATCCAAAAAGCCATCATTGTTCCAATCGGCGACGGCGACGGTATTACTACCACTTTGGTTTTTCAATTCATTGTTTTTCAGAACATCCTTGTAAACACCCTGTCTTTGATTACTATACAATTTATTGCCAGCGTTTTGGTTGGTAACGAAAAGATCAATATCGCCATCATCATCAAAATCCCCGAAGGCCGCATCATTACTTTTTACTTCATTATCCAAAAGCCCCATTTTTTCGGCTTGTTCGGGAAAGGTTAGGTCCCCATTGTTCCTGTACACCAAATTAGTGGTTGAGCCTATCTCGAAAATATCCAGATCGCCATCATGGTCCAAATCCAAAAACAACACCTTTGAGCTTTCATTTTTAGCCCCTATACCTGCCTCAGTGGTAACATTTTCGTAAATGCCGTTCCCCGCATTCCTGTATAAAACATCCCCTTCTGGCCTAACCACATATAGATCAAGGAAACCATCGTTATCATAATCGGCAAAAAGTGCATCCGATTCCTTTCCAGAATGCTTTATACCGGCATCTTTGGATATATCCCAAAACCAATTGGAATCATTATTAAATAGGTAATGTTTATAAGTTGAACTTGATGGGTCATAAGAGCCAACATACATATCTACATCCCCATCCGAATCATAATCGGCCATGGTAAGATGTGTGGACATATCTTCCTCCAGATCCAAATCTTCAAAAACAGGAACAGCATCAAGACCTACGCTATTGGTAACATCGGTAAATTTAACAAGGTCTAAGGTAGATTCGTTTTCATCTGTCAACGCAGAATGTTTAAGATCATAGGTTACCAAGGGAAACCCTATTACGGAACCCCGTGTACCTTTCAATTCTTTGATACCTGCCTGATAGGGAAAAGTCACTTTTAAGTAATTGTGGAAGATACTGAAGGAAGTAAATGCTTTATCAGCATCGGGCAACTGAAGAAAATCAAGGGTATTGTTATAATATTCTATAGCTTCCTTGGGAAATTCAGGATACTGTTTTTGAATGACCTCTAACTGCTCTATAGCTTTATCCACTTCACCTTCTTTGATATAGAGTCCGGTCAATTCCAAAGCAGGGACAATATTATCAGGAGCCTTTTTAACTAATTGGATGAGATGTTTTTTTCTATTGTTTTGGGCCCCACTATCAGTCTGTGGCGCATATAATTCGGCCAACATATATAAGGTCTTCTCATGGTCAGGGGCAAATTGCAGTGAATTCAGCAATACCTCAACGGCCTTGTCCTTCTCATCGTTCATTTGATACACCGTAGCCAATATCAAATTGATATCAGCATCTTTCCCATCTATATCAATGGCTTTTGATAGTTGCTTTTTAGCTTCTTCATACTTGCCCATACGCAAATACACCAAACCTAAATTGGCATATCCCATTTTTTTATCCGGGGCCAGTTCTATGTACTTTTTAAAGGTTTCCTCTGCTTCTTCTAACTTAAATGCTTCCAAAAAGGCGAGACCCATGGTTTGGGTCGAAATCAATTCTACGGTTTTTTGCTTTTTTTCCTCTGCAGTCTCCTTACACCCATAAAAGGTGGAAACCAGAAGAAAGGATAGCAAGAGGAAAGGAAGAGTACTTTTCATCGAACTAGGGTTTTGTAAATTTGAATACACGGGAATTTATCCTTTACGGAAAGTTGGGCCTTAATAGGCAATTTTCACTAATTTCATATCACTGACACGATTACCGTTTTCATCAAATTGAATTTTTCCCGTAGTGCCATTATAGTTAGTTTTAGATATGGTTTCATTTAATTTTCCCCTATCGAATCCTGAAGCTTCTATAGCGTTCAAAAGTATGTTGACCCCGTCAAAAGCGTAAGCCTCGATAGCATTTGAAAAAGACCTGTCAACGTCTTTTCCATTTTCGGAATGTAAGGTATTTGATTTCATCCAGTTTCCCGAATCCAAAACTGTTAAATTTGATAGATTTTCCACATTTGAAAAAGATGAACCGAACGTACCAAGCATAGCCAAAGTACCATATACCGGAGTCTCAACACCATTCTTTCGTAACACACCTACAATTTCCCAAGCTTGTTTCCCACTTGCAATGACCATGATCGCTTTAGTACCCTGCTCTTTTAATCGTACAATCAAATTAGCTCGATCATTTACGTTCTGGTCAAATTTAAAAACCAAAGGTTTTTGACCGCCTTCTGCCATTATCCGGTCATTTAAATATTTCAAAGCATTTTCGGCATCGTAATTTCCCTGTACAAGTACAGCTAGGTTATTCAGCTTATGATTTTTCTTTATTTCAGAAACGAGCATTTCGGCCTGCTGTATGTCATTTGGGACACAGTTATAAAACCAAGGAATATATGCTTGTGAAAGCGTCGGGTCGGTTGCCCATGCAGATAAAAAAACCACTTGTGTCTTGGCAATTACCTGTTCGGCCAAATGCGCATTTCTGCCATCGTGCGAACCCAATAGCGCCCAAACCCGTTCTTTAAAAACCAGATTAACAGCTTCTTTAGACCCGGTTCCCCATGGCCCTTCCATGGAACGTGTTACCAATTTGAACTGTCTGCCGTTCAGTTTTTTGTTCTTATTGGCAGAAGCTATGGCCCTTTCGGCGGCTCTTGTAGCGGATACAGCCGTTTGATCATTTACCAATAAACCAATTGTGATAATGTTCTCGTCTTTCTCCCCTTGTTGGGCGATACTGAATTGGAATAGCAAGACATTAACACAAAGAACAATCAGAACGGTTTTATTCATACGCTTTTAAATTACCCAATTATTCCATCGCTTTACCATCACTGGTAGCCTTCAAGACGGGAACTGGTGAATATTCGAATTTTCCTTGTTTGACTTTAGCCATCCAAATTTTCCCGATATCATTCCAACTACCATCAAAGATAATTTTTCCGGTAACACCCTCATAACCTTGAAAGGTTTCCAGATCGGATAATACATCCCGGATAAGCACTCTATTTAGTCCTTCTTTTTTAATCGCTTCGATAATCAAGTTCATTCCGTCAAAAGCATGCGCCGCGAAAACATCAGGTTTTATCCCGAATCGATCGGCATACGCTTTTTGAAACTTTTTCAATTTAGGATTGTCCGCTTCAGGGTTATAGGGGCAAGTACTCACCAATCCTTCAGCGGCATCACCCGCGATTTCAAGGAATTCTTCTGAAACCGACCTATCGGAAGCATAGACGGGCTGTGTCATACCCATAGAACGAATCTGTTTTAATATCAATGCGGATTCCTTAGCGTTACCCCAAATAAGTATGGCATCGGGAGAGACCCTTTTTATATTCTCCAATTGCATGGTGAAATCGGTTTCATCCAAATTGAACCGTTCTTCGATCATCATCGGATGCCCTTTACGTACGGCAAACCCTGAATATTCCATAATCCCAACTCGTCCATATCTCTCATTTGACCTTATTACCGCAACCCGCTCGTGATTCATTACGTCAAAAATGTACGAGGCGAGTGCATAACCACTTTGTCTGTCATCACCGATAACCCTGATCACCCATGGTATATTGGTTTCTGTAAAAGTAGGATCTGGATCTCCTGTATTGACCATCATTATTTCCATTTTCAAGGTCGCCCTTAAAGCAACATGGGAAACAATATCATCTATTGAACCGAGCCAGGCCCAAACCTTCTCCTCATCCATTTCAACCACTTCGTTGGCTGCCGCACCCCATAGTCCAACGTCATTATGAACCATTAATTTAAAAGGGAGGTTGTTATAACCACCATTTTCATTGGCCTGTTCTATGGCCAATATGGAGCCATTCAACATTTGTTTTCCTAATGAAACAATCGGCGAGCCTTCAAGTGGACCCAAAAACCCGATACGAACTTCGGTCAGGTCTTTCGGGGCTTGTTTATCACGACCTGCGCCATAAAACTGAACAGGTTCTATAAAATGATACTTATAGGCCTTTTGGAATTTATGATACGGGAACAACTCCTCGGTTGTATTACCATACATGGTCTTGTCTTCTTGCCCGTTCATGAAATTGCACACTAAGAACAAAGCAAGACAAATAGTTTTAATGACGCAATCACTACGTTTTATCATAACCTACTTTTTAACGTACTTTACATACTGCATATGCCTCGATCTCTACGAGTAAGGTTTCCCAGCACAATCTAGCCTGAATACCTGTAGCCGCTGGTAATGGGTCTAGCCCCAACCAGTTGTAAAAAGAAGTTCTGATCTTATTGAATTCGCCATAATCACGTTCTATATCCCTAAGATAATTGGTTGTACGAACCACATCGTGCCAGGTCATTCCCTCTGCTTCAAGCAAATTGGTAATGTTATAATAGGTTCTCCACAATTGGGCCTTAAAATCCCCAATGTGTTCTGGATTTCCTTCTTCGTTAACACTTGCTGTACCCGAAATGACCAAGACTTTATAATCCCCTAAATCCAATCGCAAAGCCCGGGAAAAAGAGGAAGGTTTTTGATAATCATAAGCTTCATTAATGGTATGCGGAGCATGAACCACATGCTTTTCTATTGGAGGTCTTTCTACATGAATTGGAGGAAATACGGTATCACTTATTTTATGATCATCTGTTAAGATTCCCAATTTCTTCATTTCTATAATCTCTCCTTCTGTAAGTTTTGATAAATCTATCAAAATCCTTTCCCTTTCTTTTATTTCCATTTTATGTATTATTAAAGTTGTTAGTAATAAGTATTCTAGTTTTAAATTTTCAATGCTTTAACTGACCATGACTTACGCCTTCTGCGGTTGCTACCCAGATATCATTTCCTACAATATCAACCCCCAAAATAAAATTATGGGCCAGTGATGTGGATTCCCCCAATTCCTTTTTGTTGGTACCGTTCAATATGATGGTCTTGCCCTTATTTGTTTTTTCATTTGTGGTATAGGTAACCCAATTATTGCCATCTGTACAACTTAATCCTTGGTCTGTACAGATAAATGCATAATCATCCTTGGCCTTAATGAAATTGATGAAATTACTCGCCAAACCACTGTCGTGATCAAAGTAACCTTTCCAATGCACCCCGTCATATCTGCTTAAACCAAAATAGGTGGCGACCCAAAGTATATCGTTGGCCCAGGAAGTTCCTGTCGTAATATCATGAACAACACCATCATCTGGAAAAAGGTCAATCTCCATATTACCATCTGGATCTACATAATCCCTGAATTTTTTTGTCTTCTTGGTATATTCAATGACTCCACCGCCCCAAGCGGCAATAAAAATCTTGTCCTTACTGGCACATACCCCATAGGTCCAAGGTTCGTGCATTGGTGCGTTTTCTTCTGTGAATATCTCCCATTTTCTGGTATACGTATTATAGCTCCCGGCCCCACCACCAGTGGCGACCCAAACAAATTTTTCGTCACAGGTTACCGCATAGATCAGATCATTGGGCATACCGCTGTTCATTTGATTGAAATTCTCGAACTTACCGGTAGACCACCTTGACAATCCGCCCATGGTACCCAACCAAACATCACCAGTCGCCTGATCAACATCGATTGCCAAAACCCCGTTATGTGCAAGTCCGTCATCCGTAGTATAGGTCTTCCATTTCCCGTTTTCCAAAACAGCAAGTCCTTCATGTGTACCCACTAATATCCTTTCACCATCTATCTTTACACAATATGCCTTATCTCCGGGCAATCCGTTCTTGGAGTCGTAATTTTTCCAATTACCATAAATAGGCATTGGTTTTTCGGCTTCCTTACTATTATTTGTCGTGTTAATATCAGAACTATCATTTAACACGGGTGAGCGTTCTTCGGGCCGAACAAAACCTAAAGAAGCTATCACAAGAATCGCCATGGGGACGATTATTTTGAAATGTTTGGTTTGTATATTCATCGTTGTTAGTTTTTTAAACACTTAAAAACTTGCGGTTTGTTGTTCTTGATAACCCTCATCTTCCTGTTCCGGACCTCCGAGCGATTTCAAGTAATCAATAAGGTCGTTCAATTGCATTTTGGTCAGGTCATTAACATAACCGTGTTTATTATCTTCCCCATAAATCGTCCATATCTCCTCCAAGGTTGCAGCCCTACCGTCATGTAAATAAGGTGGAGAAGCATATATGTTGCCCAAATGTGGCGTATCGAACAAAATAGAGTCATCACTTACGGCCAAGGTACTGACATCGGCCGGTTGTAAATTCGAATACAATGGTGCTGGGTGACATGTATAGCACCGATTATTCTCAGGAATCACATTTCCCGAATTATCTTTTGTCCTATTATAAATTTCTTTTCCCCGTAATTGTGATTCGGTTAATTTGCCATGTGGATTGTACATTAAATTAGGAGGATATTTTATACCCCTTTTTATGTAAGCCGTAATGGCATCCAAGTCGTCATAACTGAATTGTTCGGTACGGGTAAGAACGGTTGAAAACCGCATGCCATCTTGCTTATATATGGTTTGGTTCTTTCCGTTCCACTTGAAAGGTGGGGTATCACCGATTTCCCTTAAAGATTGTGTATTGGTTACATTACGGCCCATATCTTTCCCTGCCATATTGTAAACGAGGCCGTCTTCATGGTTATCAGGATGACAAGTATAACATGCATATTGGTTTTGAAAGGTATGCCCAGCATTGTTGAAAAGCCTTCTCCCTTGCCTGGCTACGGTAATCCTAGTTGGGCCACCAAGGTCAATGGCCGTTTCCATTTTTAGGGTTTCGGTGTTAAGTACTCCGATTTTATCCTCGAGCTGTTCCGCTATATAGAGTTTTTTACCATCAGGGGAAAGGGCCAAACCTTTAGGGTTGGCACCCGTACTAATTCTGTCGATAACAAACCTGCTACTGACACCTAGGTTGTTCGCGATGTTCTTAAGTTGTTCCTTTGGGGTTTCTTTGATAATGGCCCTAATCGAATCGACGGACATAACCGTAATCTTATCTGCACCCGCATTTGATACGTACGCTCTTTTTCCATCGGGGGAAACAACGATATCGAAAGAATCGGAATAGTAGGCATTGGGTTGATCGGTCAATAATTGTATTATTCGCCCCTCGTTATTCTGGTCAATTACCCCGATACCATGGGTCATCATCCAACCTCCTTCAACTTGTATGGAAGGTATCAGGTTCTTAGGCCTTATCAATGTCATTAATGCAAGATCTCCAGAGGGAGTAAAGGTTATATTCTCCATCATATAAGCTTCCTCAACATCTTTATGCTCATCGACCCGTAAGGTAGTTGCATCTATTTGGGTAAGGTCACTAACCAGAGGTTCTCCATAAGGAACTATTTTAGAGCGTCTGCTGGTCACGTAAAGTTTTTTACCATCGGGTGACAATGCAGTCCCGGTTGGATCACTGCCTGTTCTCAACCTTTTCATTTCTTCTTTGGTATCCAAATCTATTACCGAAAGATCCGAACCATATGTATCCACTACCAGTAATTTAGCCCCATCTGCACTTAGGGCCAAACCTGAAGGTCCATTGCCCGTTATCAGTGTATCCAGCACTTTGGAGGTGGCAAGATTTACTACAGAGATATTGTCTGACCATTGATTACTTACATAAGCAAATGCATTGGTTTTATCCAAAATTACACTATGCGGATGAACACCTACTTTTACCTTTTGAACGACCGTTTTACTTTCTGCATCGACAATAAGAAGTTCACCTGTATCCTGGGCAACCACGAATAAACGCTTGCCATCATTGCTAACCGCAATATTGAAAGGGGAATAATAATCCTCATTTATTAAATTCGAGACAATCTTGTTCTTGGAAGTGTACAAGTGGCACGATGTACATTTTAACGGGTGATCCGTTACCGCCGTTTTTTGGTTCACATGATGTCTTACGAACATGCGCCCAGGAATGAAGATAATCAGTCCTAGAAATGCTATTACAAAGAAAAAAATCTTGACTTTTTTACTCTTCATGGCCTACATTTTTAATTCTCGTTTAGGAGCATCCATCTGCTTTGGCGTTGGTACCGGAATGGGTTCTTTTGTAACCGCCAAAGGTTGAACATTGCCTGGTACCAATTCCCTGTTTTCATGACACCCAATACACCCACGCCTTTCATTGGGACGTAAATACATCCAACTGCTGGGTCCCTTCACCACATTATTATTGTCATCTAGCGTTTGTAACCTGAACGGTGTATCGGCCTGTATTTTTATATAAAAGGAACCATCTTTTTCCGTTTTGAAAACGGCCATCGTAGAGTCTATTCCCAAGACCTCCATTTTACTCGCTTTAAATGCCGGTATGGTGGAATCCGTTGGTTGGGAATATTGGAAATTTATATCTTGACAGACCAATAATGCGGTCTTTACGTTCAAATCAACTTCGCTAGGTAATTTACGGGGGCGTTGCTTTTTTTGGACAAATACCGCTTCTAAAATATTATTCTCCCCATCTTCATAAATAGGCCGACCCAACTCACGGCTTTCAACATCAAATTCATAAAGAGCGAAGTGCAACGCATTTTCAGGACGATAACTGGACAACACCTTGTTATCGTGATATGGGCTAATGGCGTGGAAATCCCCTTTTATTTCCGAAGTGAGGTTTTCTTCGGAATGCAAAGGGCGATTATAGGATAAGGATATCAAGTCTTTTTGGTTGTTCGAATTTGCTTCAACAAACAGAATTCTTCCATTATTCATTTCGGTTGCACCACTGGTTATATAATGGTCCTGTTCCATTTGATAGAACAATTCCTTTTTTGTTCCATCTGGTCGCATAATCATAAAATTAGCGGGCTTTTCTTCTGGCCATAGTTCTTTACCAATTGCAATTACCCGCCCCTCACTTAGAACCGTTGATGCGAAATACGTACTGGGATCATAAGTTACCTGAGCTAGGTTGGAACCATCTAAATTGCAAGAAAAAAGGGTGAATTCTGTATCAACTTTGGGGTCTTTATTTTTTACCTCCTTACTAAAGACCAACCTTTCGCCAGGCAAGTAGTCCGGATCTATACAATTATGATCGGAAGATGTAATTTGCTTCTTTTTCTTATTGTGCAGATTCATTTCCCATATTTGCCACACATCATCTTGGTTCTTTTGGGCAGCGAACAGCATAAAATTACCGTCATAGGATATCTTAGGGGAACAGGCTGAATAAAAATCAGAGGTCAATTCATCCAAGGGTTCATTTGGAGTTGTTGTATTCATTGCAACTATCCTTGATCCGGACATATACTGCAACTTATCACCTTTTGAATAATCCCTTGACTCTACATCTCCCTTGTTCTGGGTCATTACGATCATGTGCGTAAGAGGCTTTTGCTTGCAAGAATGCATTCCTATGGCTCCAAAGCACATGGCCAATACGATCAGATATGAATTAAAAGTGTTTTTTGGGAACATAATTCACTTATTGGGGTTCACGTACGGTTAAAATTTGGTTGGCATCGATTTTCTCCAAAACCTGATGTTTGCCCGAAGGCCATTTGATTTCTATACTATCGACTATAGTACTTTTGGCAAGACCAAAGTAAATTCTGGGGTCGTTTTGTGAAAGGTAACCTGTCGTACTTTTTTTCTGGGCCGTTTGAACCTTACCATCGGCCGTGATCCTAACCCTGCTCCCAACACCATCGCGATTACTGGATTCCCCGATCAAATTCAAGGAAAGCCAATTATTATTATTTCCTTTATTGTTTCTTAGAAAAACCCCTATACTATCCAGGTTAACGATAAAAATATCGGTATCCCCATCATTATCGTAGTCGCCCAAACAGGCGCCTCTTCCCACATGCTCTTCCTTGAAATATGAACTAAGGTCTATGGAAACATCCTTGAATTTTCCCTCTTGAATATTTTCGAACAACTGATCCTCTTGCCCGTATAGGTGTTTTAACTCCCCATTGGATTTAAAAATGTCTACATCGCCGTCATTGTCATAATCAAAAAAGGACGATGACCAACCCACGAATTGTCCTGAGGCCACCGATATACCCGAGGCATAGGATTGATCACTAAAGACCCCATTCCCCATATTTTCATATAGCGAGCAATAATTATCATCCGAAATGAAAAGGTCCAATAACTCATCCCCATTAAAATCGGCAAAATCTACAGACATACTTACCGTAGCCTCACCTGACTGACTAAAACCTGTGCCAGACATGGTTCCCTTGTCGGTAAAACCCTTACCTTGATCATTATGCCAAAGATAATTTACGGTGTGATCGTTGGCCACATAAATATCAACATACCCATCATCATCATAGTCAGCGGCACCAACTCCCATGGCCCTACCATCAATATCGACTATTCCCATTTTTTGGGTTACATCCTCGAAAGTACCATCGCCGTTGTTATGGTATAAAATATCAGGCTGACTATCATAAGCCAAAGGACCAGGAAAGCCATCCGGGGCATAATAATATTTATAGTCTGGATCAAAATTGAGATAATTACCAACATAAAGGTCTAAATGGCTATCATTATCATAATCCATCCAAACGGCACCTACACTGCAATATTTGCCACCACCAATAGCGGCTTTTTCGGTTACATTGGTGAATGTTCCGTCACCATTATTCTTATATAAAGTATTAGGCCCGTTATTACTTAAGTAAATATCAGGAAATCCGTCATTATTATAATCCCCAACGGTAACACCCATACTATACCAAGGGCCACCGACCTTTGCTTTTTTGGTAACATCCTCAAAAGTACCGTTCTGTTTATTCCTGTATAGATGGTTGGTCGGCATTACCTTCGGCTTCTCACTTTTACTGAATCCTTTGACCCACGTTCCACTGCACACATAGATATCCATATACCCATCCTGGTCATAATCCAAAAAAGCGGCACCCCCACCAACGGATTCTATAATATTCTCCATATGATCGGCCCCGATGGAATGTTTAAAATCCAGCCCGATTTCTTGAGCTATGGATTGAAAGAACTCTGTATTGGCTGCTGGAGGCTCTTTTATGGCATCTTGGTTTGATTTAGATGATTTCGGCTCAGAATTGCAGCCAAAAACCAAGAACAATACAATAGTTGATTTAAAACATTTCTTCATCGCAGCTATATTGACAAAGCTACCCCATTTGGCCGTACTCAAAGAACCAAGGAAAAATCGTTTTTGATGGTCAATCATATTACTTTTTGCTATAAGATTGAATCTGAACATCTTGTATGATTCATCTAGAATCAAAAAGAAAATCAAAATACATTAACTTAAAAAAACACAATGCTATGACAATCAATTTTTTACAAACCCTAAATGGTTTATAATAAAGAATCATCCCCCTCGTGCTCCAAAGTCAAAAATACATTTCTACATGGGCAGGAAAGATGACAAAAATCATATAATGCTAATTTTTTTAAGATTTTTTTAAGTAATATTTAATTTTAATCATCAAATCTCCCAATTCAATAATCAAACAATCAATTATTGTTCAATGTTGATATAACCTTAAGAATTTCATCCTTCTGATCAGACTTTCCTTTTTAAAAAATCCCATAATCCTGGTCCCCTTCCATATTTCCAAAAAAAAACCGTCGATAAAATCAAGGCTTTAATCCAGTCAATTCCCTTCTTCATCTATTTCAATATGTATCTCTTGGGTTCCTTTGGATATTTGATTCGTATTTCAACTAAAATTGTTTACAACGACATGAAAAAAACAATCATCATATTTCTGGTATTACTCGGTCAGTTTGTGCAGAGTCAACAAACCTCAAGCGATACGAAAAAAATTTGGTCCTTAGAGGATTGCATCTCCTATGCCTTGGAGCACAACATTACCGTAAAACAGGCAGTTTTGGAAAAAAACAGCACGCTTCAGGACTATAAAGCAGCAAAATCGTCAAGATTGCCCAATTTAACCGGTTCTGCCTCACAGAACTTTACGAATGGTAATTCGATTGACCCTATAACAAGTGATTTTGTTTCCCAGCAGATCAATGCCACTAGTTTAGGACTGAACACCCAGGTTACCCTTTTCCAAGGGAATCAAATCAATAATGAAATAAAGCAAAACAAACTTCTGGTTGACCAGTATTCCTTTTATGAGGAACAGGCCAAAAACAATATCGTCCTGAGTATAACAGATAGCTATATTCAACTGCTTTATAGCAAAGAAAACATAGCGATAGCCGAAAACAACCTGGTTGCATCACAAAAAGAAGAAGAACAGGCCAAGGCCCGTTTTGAAGCGGGATCCATTGCCTTAAAGGATTATTCAGATGCACAATCAAATACGGCCACGAACACCTATAACTTAATTACCGCTAAAAATGATTACGCCCAGCAGTTATTGACCCTAAAACAACTATTAGAACTTCCTAACGGCGCCTCGTTTCAAATTGCCGATCCGGCCGGTACCGGTGAGGATCTAATACCTGATTTGAACCAAGTCTATAGCCAAGCTTTGGAAAAACTTCCCGAAATAAATGCAAGTAAAATAAATATATCCGTCTCAGAAAAGGAATTGGATATTGCCAAAGGAGGGTATCTACCTACACTTTCATTAACAGGAAGCCTTGGATCCGGTTATACCTCAACCCAGGACTTTAATTTTTCCGACCAACTTGATTTGAACTTCAACCAAAGGGTCGGACTCTCTTTGAACGTTCCTATTTTCAACCGGAACAAAACGAAAACCGAAGTTGAAAACGCCAAGATAAATATTGACATAGCCCAACTGCAATTGGCTCAAGAAGAAAAAGATCTATATCAAAAAATTGAAACCGCCTGGCATAATGCCACTGCGGCACAAAGCCAAATGGTAGCTGCCGATGTTGCACAAAATGCCGCAAGTGAGTCGTACCGATTGGCTCAGAAACAATATGAACTGGGTGCTTTGAGTACCACCGATCTTGTAGTAAGCCAAAACACATACACCAATGCCCAGCAAAACTACATTCAGGCAAAATATCTAAGTCTTTTATATACCCAATTACTTCAATTTTATCAAGGAAACGACATTAAACTTTAATCAAATGAAAAATAAAAGAAACATAGTAATAGGCAGTATTGTTATCCTTATCCTTGCTTTCACGGCTTATAGCTTTTTAAAGGATAATGATGATGTGGTTATCGAAGCAGAAACCCTTACCGTCAAAAAAGGAGACGTTACCACTATGGTAACGGCTACCGGAACCATAGAGCCCATAAATCAAGTAGATGTAGGTACACAGGTGTCCGGTGTGGTCGAGAAAATATATGTAGATTACAACAGTATAGTCACAGAAGGACAATTGATCGCGGAATTGGATAAAACCAATCTAAGGGCCGCACTTACACAAGCACAAGCTTCCTATGACAATGCCTTGAGCCAAAGGAACTACACACAAACTATTTTCGAACGACAAAAAACCTTATTTGAAAACAAAGTCATCAGTAAAGCCGATTATGATGATGCCCTATATAATTATGAAACAGCAAAGGGTACGGTGACCCAACGGTTATCCGATTTACAACAGGCGAGGACCAATTTGGGCTATGCAAATATTTATTCACCCATAAACGGTGTCGTACTTTCAAGAGACATAGACGAAGGCCAAACAGTAGCCGCAAGTTATAGCACACCTACCCTCTTTACCATTGCACAAGATCTGAAGGAAATGCAAGTTGAAGCCGATGTGGACGAAGCAGATATAGGTGGTGTAACGGAAGGACAACGTGTAACCTTTACCGTTGATGCTTATCTCGGGGAAACTTTTGAAGGTACCGTAACACAAGTTCGTTTGGATTATACGGAAACATCCAATGTTGTTACCTATACAGTAGTTATAAAAGCAGACAATCCCGACCTAAAACTTAAACCAGGTCTTACTGCCACCATATCTATATATACTTTAGAGTTAAAGGATGTACTGAGTACTGAAGCGAAAGCCATCAATTTTAAACCTACCCCAGCTTTATTAATGGCCTACAACGAGCAACACAATATAGCCGTTGCCCCCCCAAAAGGTGGCCCTGAACCCATGGAAGAAGGCGCAACCAAAGTTTGGATCCTTGAATCCGATGGCGCTATATCCCCGAAAGAAGTAACCCTAGGGGCGAGTGATGGCGTCAACGTACAGATTTTAAGTGGTGTTGACGAGGGAGACAAACTGGTATATAGTTTAAAATCCGAAAGTCCCTTTGAACAGCAATCTGGTCCCGGAGGATCGGATGAAAGTCCGTTCATGCCCAAACCACCAGGAGCTAACAAGAAAAAGTAAACAGCCATGAACAAGGAAATCATTAAAATAAAGGATTTAAAACGAGAGTTTACCATGGGCAATGAAATCGTGCATGCCCTAAAAGGTATTTCGTTCTCCATAACTGAAGGTGAATTCGTTACCATTATGGGTTCTAGTGGGTCTGGAAAAAGTACTATGCTAAATATCTTAGGATGTTTAGATCAACCAACATCGGGATTATACGAGATAGACGGTGTTAGCGTAAAAGATTTGAACAGAAACCAATTAGCGACAATTAGAAATGAAAAGATAGGGTTCATTTTTCAATCCTATAATCTCTTAGCACGGACATCTGCCTTGGAAAATGTAGAATTACCCCTATTATACAATAGTAAGGTCTCTACAGAGGAACGCAAAGAAAGGGCCTTTAAGGCGCTGGAGATGGTAGGCTTGGGAGATCGTATGGGCCATACACCTTCACAGCTCTCAGGTGGGCAACAACAAAGGGTGGCCATTGCACGATCTTTGGTAAACAACCCTGTAATGATCTTGGCCGATGAAGCTACGGGAAACCTGGACACTCGTACCTCATACGAAATAATGTCCTTGTTCCAAGAGTTGAATGAAAAGGGCATCACGATCACCTTCGTGACCCACGAGCCAGACATAGCTACTTTTAGTAGTAGAACCATTGTCCTGAAAGATGGCAACATCATTAAGGATTACCTCAATAAAGATATTCAATCAGCGGCTACTGAATTAGCCTCATTACCATTAGAACCCCATTAATATGAGACTATTGAATTTATTTAAAATCGCCTTTAAGGCCATTGTTCTCAACAAGATCAGGACCCTACTGACCATGTTGGGCATTATCATAGGGGTAGCGGCCGTAATTGCCATGTTAGCCATTGGTGAGGGTTCAAAAGAAAGTATTCGAAGTACCATTTCGAGCATGGGATCGAATATGATTACCGTTAGACCCGGGGAAGATGACAGAGGGCCCGCAAGAGGAAGTGGTGGCGATGTGCAGACACTGACCCTTAATGACTATGAGGTGATTAAAAAGAAAACCACTTTGTTAAATTACATTACCCCTGTTGTAAATGGAGGCGGACAAGTAATCAACGGGGCCAACAACTGGCCATCTACCATTTATGGTGTATATCCCGAATACCTGGACATTAAAGTAGTAGGCCTTCAAAGTGGAAGCATGTTTACCGATGCCGAAGTTCAATCAGCTTCGAAGGTTGTTTTATTAGGCCAGACGGTTGTAGATAATATATTCCCTGATGGTGAAGACCCTATTGGTAAACTAGTCCGTTTCAATAGTATACCGTTCAAAGTTATCGGGGTGTTGGAAGAAAAAGGGGAAAATACCTTTGGCCAAGACCAGGATGATGTGGTCATAGCACCTTTTTCCACGGTCCAAAAACGTATTTTGGCCATCGATTATTTAAACCAGATCATGGCATCGGCAACAAGTGAAAACGACGCTCCTGAAGCCGTGACGCAAGTTACCGAAATTTTACGTGAGCAACACAAACTTCTGGATAACGAAGATGATGATTTTACGGTACGTTCTATGGAAGAATTGATTTCAACATTCAGTTCTACCAGTGAAATGTTGACCGTACTTTTGGTTGCCGTTGCAGGAATTTCTTTATTGATCGGTGGTATAGGCATCATGAATATCATGTATGTTTCGGTAAAAGAACGTACCAAGGAGATCGGTTTAAGAATGGCTGTAGGTGGCAAAGGTTCCGATATATTGATGCAATTTTTGATAGAAGCAATATTAATTAGTATCACTGGTGGAATTATCGGTGTAACCTTAGGCCTTGGTTCTACAATATTTATTGAGAAATTCTTACATTGGCCAACAAGTGTTGCCTTGTACTCGATTATCATATCATTTGCAGTTTGTGCCATCACAGGAATATTCTTTGGCTGGTACCCTGCAAGAAAAGCAGCTGCTTTGGATCCGATCACGGCATTACGATATGAGTAAATAAGAAAAGATGGAATTGAACCGTAAAAAATACTTATTCCCCGTACTTCATGTTCTGGCATGGTTGATTCTGTTCAGCATGCCCTACTTGCTGTCCCAAGGTCAAAATCAGATTTCACAGGTCGTGACCAGGACACTCATACATACTTGGGTACCTTTATTTTTCTATGCGTTCATTTTCTACGTTAATTACCTCCTTCTAATTAATAAGTTCCTATTTGAGAAAAAGACCATACTTTTCTTTCTTATCAATTTGATCCTGATCGGTACTTTTGTTTGGGCAAACCATGAACTCAAAGGATATCTTACCCAATCATTCGTAATAACCGACAATCCTGAAAACAAACCTCCAAGAAAGATTTTCTGGTATCTTGATTTTTTCGCGTCCCTTGTACCCTTGGCATTTTCAATCGCTTTAAAAACAACGGAAAGATGGTTGAAGACCGA
This sequence comes from Maribacter luteus, assembly GCF_009674825.1. Classification (GTDB taxonomy): domain Bacteria; phylum Bacteroidota; class Bacteroidia; order Flavobacteriales; family Flavobacteriaceae; genus Maribacter_A; species Maribacter_A luteus. Next base: position 136,789 of record NZ_WKJH01000006.1, on the reverse strand, counting down.
GGCTGAACAAAAAGAAGCAAAGAATGTTAAACTACAGTCCGAGATCCAACATTTAAAGTACCAATTACAACCGCATTTCTTTTTCAATGCTCTCAATAATATTTATTCGTTGGTAGATTACCAGCCCGAAACGGCAAAAAAGACCATTCATAGTTTGGGTAAATTAATGCGTTACCTTTTGTATGATACCGAGACCGAAAAGGTCCCCCTACGGAAAGAAATAGATTTCATGACCCAATACATTGAGCTCATGAAGCTCCGATATAGTGATAAGATCAAAATATCGCACGACTTTCCGAATGATTTGCCAAATATTGAGGTTGTACCATTGCTTTTCATCACTTTGGTAGAGAATGCATTTAAACATGGCGTATCCGCAAGCAAATCGTCAGATTTATCATTTGGGCTGAAAGTTGACGGAACCAAATTGACCTTTACGGCATCGAATCCCAATACCCCTAAGAGCACAAGTGACAAAAGTGGTTCCGGAATTGGTCTGGAAAATTTGGAAAAACGATTACAACTACTATATCCCAATAAACATCATTTCGATTATAAGGTTATAGATGGTATCTTTACGGCCATCCTAACCTTAGAAATCTGAAATAGATGAAACCTATACAAATTAGCTGTATTGTTGTAGATGATGAACCCATGGCTTTACAACTGATAGAAGGGTATGTTCTGAAAACCCCCTTTTTGGTTCTTAAAAAAAAATGTGACAGTGCCATAGAAGCTTTAAGCTTTATGGAAAATGAACCAGTTGACCTCGTTTTTCTTGACATACAGATGCCTGATCTTACTGGTATTGGACTTTCTAAATTAATTCCTAAAAGTACCCGGGTCATTTTCACAACCGCTTTTTCAGAATATGCCTTGGAAGGTTATAAGGTAGAAGCTTTGGATTATTTATTGAAACCTTTTGATTATGCCGAATTTTTATCGGCAGCTACAAAAGCCAAAGAATGGTTTTCCTTGATAAAAGCAAAAAAGCAAATGCCCACCATCAGCGAAAAAAAGTTCCTTTTCGTAAAGTCCGATTATAAACAATTGAAGATAAATCTAGATGATGTCCTGTATTTTGAGGGCCTTAAGGACTATATTAAAATATGGCTTAAAAACCAACCTAGGCCCGTATTGACCTTAATGAGCCTAAAAAGTCTACAAGAAGTACTTCCGCCCGATAAATTCATGCGTATTCACCGCTCATTTATCGTTGCGTTAGAAGCTGTGGATGTTATTGAACGAAGTCAGATTATTATCCGGGAACAACGAATAACCGTTTCGGAAAATTACAAACCGGATTTCTTGGCCTATATCTCTAAAAACAGCTTGGATTAATTTTCAACCCTCAAGACTTTTATATAGAATAGACCTCTATAACCCCAAATCTTCTTTAATATGCCCAACATTAAGATTTTGCAGTAATGTTACAATGTTAGGGTACATTTTTTCATGATATCCGAAATAACCATATCTAAGTTCCTCAATGGCCTTTTCCTTGGTCCAATCTTCAAATATTATTCTATATGCGGCAATTACCGCCCCTGTTCTATCTGAACCATGCCAACAATGAATCAATACGGGACTTTCTGCTACCTGAATGGCCTTTAAAGCCATGATAATTTGATCCTCGGTAAGTTTACCCGCTTTCAAAGGTAAATTCACCAGTTGTAGTTCGGTGCCATCGGCCTTTCTCCTGTTTTTATCCCACCTTCTAAGATTAATTACGGTTTTAACATCCAAGGCCTCAAGATCTTTAAACCCCTTTTTACTTGGCTGTTCCGATCTATACAATGAATCGTTCAAACGATAAAGGTTTTCAAAATTCCCGGAAGAGATCTTTTGAAACTTTTCCTGTTGTGCAGATAAAGCTAAACCTATAAAGAAAAATATATAGACCACCCACCTCCTACACACAACCTTTTTAAAATCACCGTACCACATAAAATGTCCTGCTATATTAGCCCGAAATAATTTACGGACAACCGGATGAAAAAATTCATCCAATGATTAAAAATACAAAATCAAAAAGTAGGAATGTGGTCGTTCTACACCTATCCCTACTTTTTAATATTACTGGTAAAAAGTCTTTTACACTTTTAATCCTCAACGATACCCACGACCTCATAGGCCCTGGTACCATCTACTTGTACCCTTTCGTACAAAACGCCATTGGCTTCATATAGCAATTGCCCATCGTACTCAACTTTCTCATACTCATCGGGCAACTCATAAATAATGGTTCCTAACTCAGGATACACCACTTCATATTCATCACCGATCTGGTCGTAATAAATACCGTCGAAATAGAAATAGTTTCTTCCCGCAAACACGATTGTTCTATAACCATTGGGTAAAAACCCTATTCGTAGACCTACCTTGGGGGCAACAGCTATATATCGCCCATTGTAGGATCTATAAAACCTGTTGTTGGCATAATAATAATTAACGCCCCTTGGGGAAACGACCACCCTCTTATTGGGAATAGACCTTGTTGCGACTACTTTTGCCCTTGGTTTCTTATAAATTACCTTAGATCTTGGTACTCTTACTACTTTAGTGGTAGTCGTTCTTTTTGTTGCGGTTCTTTTCTGCGCATTCACTTCATTCGTAAAAGTCATTGTCAGTAACAAACCTAACATCATTATAACTACTTTTTTCATAATAATGGATTTTTTAATTGTTATCTATATTTTGTCTTTTGATGTTTTTTAAAACAAATGGTTTAGTACCCTGCTCCGAATTAACACAATTTTAAAAGACATGGATCACCTAAGAAACAGCACTAATTGATCTTTCTTTTTTGAAACCATAGATCTGCCAAACTTAAATTCAAGGTAAGCATATGATAGTTTTCCTTAACGAGTATATTTTGAATCTGTCCTTTTGAGCCGTAACTGTACGAAAGGTTCAACATAGACCTAAGCCCCTGACCTATGGGCAATCCTATACCTGCGGTAATATTGTAACCGTCCACTTTCGTTCCATTAATTGCAAGGTATCCATTATCATAATTAAAACCGGCCCTATATCTAATTCGTTGGCCATATTTATAACTCTTAGGGTCTTTAATATATTCTAGACCAATGGAATAGATATCCTGGTCTTCATAGGTGCCCAGGTTTTCCTCTTGTCCGGTTTCACTCCAATAGTTCTTTTTGTAATCCCCACTTACAGTCAATGATTCCATGAATTTTGCACTGAAACCTATACCGACTTCCAAAGGCATATCAAAATCATCGGTTGAACTACTATCGTCATCCTCAACGGTAATTTCAGAACCATCCAAATACTTGACCACTGAACGCTTAACATTACCTTCAAGGCTTGTTGGTAATTGTATTGTACTACCAATGGTGATATTATCGGTTATGTCGAACTGCATTCCTAATCCCATTCGAATACCGGAATAATTTGTTTCCTCTACTGTACTTAAAGCACTTTGACTAATTACAAATGATTCTTCTTCCTCTATACTCCCGAATAAAAAGGAAGTACTTAATCCAAACCTTAAGTTATCCAATACCGCGTAACCAATATTTACCCTAAGGTCACTTAGTCCACCAACTCCGGAAACATTACTTTCAAAAGTTTCGTTAGAACCTTCGATGTTCGTTTCGAGCCCTACCAAATAGTAACCAACATCGCTATAGGGCACCATGGAAATACCTACCCCCAATCCTTTGGCTACACGGAATGCAACTGCCAAATTGGAAAAGTTGAAGGTGGTTTTCGATTCGTCTTCAGTTGAATTACTGTAACTATTATACTCCCCTTTTAAACCTATATCATAGTAAAAGGAGTTTTGTGGTATCAATGCGTAATTGGCGGCATTCAGGTTATTGATCTGTGAATCTGTCTTTATACCTATCCCGGTAAACCCTAAACCATTGGTAAAACCAATACTTGTTTGATTAATGACCCCTAACCCATATAAAGAATAAGGAGAGCTGGTTAACCCTTCGGATTGGGCCGAGATGGAATTTAATGCCAAAAGGATGACAACGATTGTAATAAGTTTGGTTTTATTCATTTTCATCATAAATGGCATATATTAGTTCTAGTTGTGTACCTTCATTCTCATAATCCGCATCCAGTACAAACCGGTCTAAGGTAGAATTGTAATTCGAAGGCAGTAAGATCAAAGCATCGGACGATTCCTCATCGGTTTCCAATAAATCTTCCAAATAACTACTTAATGACACTTCGTAATAGATATCGTTGAATTCTTCATTGTTCTTGTTTAAAATAGCATATAACCCAAGGTCTCCCAACAGGTCATTGTTTTGGTCAACAACGTAAACCGAAAGGGTATCCCTCAAAATCAAATTATCATTATAAGAACTTTCTTTAGGCTTTATTCTTAAAGTAGCACCAAGTAAAGTCCCCTGGCCCTCGATATCACCTACAGATTTTAAATAGGGAAACTCTATACGTGTGGTAACACCCATACCTGACTGCACAAAACTTTGGTCCTCCGAATCCTCACTATAGAGATTCACCTCATTATCTGTTAATACCGATAGATATTCATTGGGTCCATCGGCAGATATCTGATTAAAAAAAGGAATGGGGGAACTACTGGTGTTAATCGTAAAATCGGTATAATACTCTTCTACATCGGTTTCACCCGAAATACTGTAGTAAAGACGCATATCGGAGGATAGTGAAAAACCGAGAATCGTACCGTTAATACTATCATCGGGTCGTATGGTCAACCCATGAAAATAGTTAACGAACTCATCGTAATCGGTCAAGGTTTGATCCTGGAGCTTATCGAATAATTCCGAACCAAAAGCATCACTTAACCTTACCGCTAAGGAATCTTTTTCCAAAGGCCTGGGAACAAAGGTCAATGAACCAAGATCTTCCTCATCGAAACCAATGATGCTCGAATTATAGAAATCCGAATCGTCAGCAGGTTGAAGTTCCTCGATCAAGGGTTTTATATGTACGGTATTCTGTACCAAGGTATCGTTGTAATAGTAATTGTCGTACCTAAGTATAAAAACGATACTATCGTATACCGCATCCTCATCAATACTATAGGAAGACGGCACCATTTCAATGAAACTTGAACTTTTCATGTTTCCGAAAATAGGGTCATTGTATTTACCTACCAACATTCGAGAACCTTGAGAGGTAATTATACTGTCGAACTTCATGGTAGACAATCTGGTGGTTAGGGTATCTATTTGTAGTACACGTATATTGCTTTCGGTAAAGGTTTCACTTACAACAAAATCGGAATCGTTCAACATATCATCGCTACACGAAACGCATAACACGAGACAACAAACTATACCAAGTATATTCTTCATAAAAATTTGATTTGACCATAAAAGTATATGCTATGTATATAGTCGGAAACCACAATAGACGAAACCCGATAGTTACAAGACGAACTAGGCGATTTTACCTATTAACCATGGGACCAAATTGGTAGATGAAATTACAGGTTTCATATGTTAAATAGCCAACTTCATCTATTTCAGTTTCAAGCCTAACAGTCGTAGGTTAGTTTTGAATAAAATTTAAAATGAAGCCAAAGGCAAAACAAAAAGACATTATGAAAGAATTACTACAATACCACTTTAAACATATAGCCATAATGGGCGTTGTACTTTTTACATTATCGAGTTGTTCTAGTGATGACGATGAATATGAAGGTAACTGGATAGAAAGATCGGTTTTTGATGGCAGCGCCCGAAGTGGTGTATCCGGTTTTACTATCGGTAATATAGGCTATATGGGAACCGGATATGACGGTGATGATTACCTTACCTCTTTTTGGGCCTATGATATGGATGGTGATTATTGGTCTCAAAAAGCCGATTTCCCCGGAAGCGCCAGAAATGCCGGTGTAGGTTTTCAAATAAACGGAACTGGATATATTGGTTCGGGCTATGACGGATTGGATGAACTTGATGATTTTTATGCTTACGACCCAAGTTCGAACACATGGACACAGATCGCCTCTACCCCTGCAAGCCCAAGACGAAGTGCGATAGCCTTTGGAATTAACGGTTATGGATATTTCGGAACCGGTTACGATGGTGACAACGACCGTAAGGATTTTTGGAAATATGACCCTAGCACCGACACATGGTCCGAAATGGTAGGTTTTGGCGGGGACAAGAGAAGGTCTGCCACAACTTTTATCTTAAATGACCTTGTTTATCTTGGAACAGGGGTTTCCAATGGTTCATACCCTGATGATTTTTGGGTATTTGACCCTAGTACTGAAACATGGACCGAGAAATTGCCATTGGATGAAGAAGATGATTATAGTATTGCAAGAAGTAATGCCGTAGGGTTCACGATCAATGGATATGGTTATATCGCCTGTGGTACTTCAGGAGGTACTTTGACCTCTGTTTGGCAATACGACCCAAGTGATGATACTTGGGATGATAGGACAAGTTTGGAGGGCACCTCTAGACAAGACCCAATAGCCTTTTCCAATGGATCACGGGCAGTTGTAGGCCTTGGTCGTACCAGTAGCCTTTATTTAGACGATATATATGAGTTATTTCCGTTTGATGAATATGACGATGAAGATTAAGTTAATAATTGATTGTTGAATTAGTTGAGTAATGGGGCGGTATTTTTCATAAGTACCGCCCCATTTAATAAATGTATATAGATGAAAATATCACTGAAAAAAATATTGATTCTAGTTGGTCTTGGTGTCTTAATTCTAGGCGGCCTTTACTACTTCTACAATGGTAACCAGAATAAACCCTTGCATTCAGAGGTTTTCAAAGTTGGAAACGGATTTGGTTATCGTATATTAGACCACAAAAGGATCTTGATCCAACAAGGAAGTATTCCGGCAATACAAGGAAGTCAAGTCTTCACCTCGGCAGAAGACGCCAAAAAAACGGCCGATTTGGTTATCGATAAATTATTGAACGGCGAAGATCCTAGATTATCGGTTTCAGATATTAAGGGATTACATATTGATATCCCTTCTGACAAAATAAAAAATGAATGATCCTTTATAAAAAGAACATACCACAAATATTGGTTCACCTATTTTTATGGTGCGCCCTTTATGGTCTGCTTTTATATCCCTTCTTTTCACTCTCACAACCCGTACCCGGAGGTATGTGGTTAAAAATGATTACAGCAACATTACTGTTCTATTTAAATTATTTCATTCTAGTGCCCCAACTTCTGTTAAACGGAAGAAAAATAATATATCTTGTAGTTTCCATAGCGCTTATTGGCATAATTTCCTATGTAATGCATAAGTTCTTCCGTCCTCCGGAAATGAACCAATTCGCCAATCCCCTTCATCGTATGGAACCTCATCAAAATGACCTTCTGGCTTTTCGTTTTCCCTTGATACCCGTTGTAAATTTCGGTGTTCCTTTTTTATTCTCAACAATGTTAAGGGTTTATGTTGGCTGGCAAAAAAATGAAAGCCTAAGAAAATCAATAGAAAAAGAAAAGGTAGAGTCAGAACTGCAATTTTTCAAGGCGCAATTGAATCCGCATTTTCTGTTCAATTCCCTCAATACGATCTATTCCTTGTCGGTAAAAAAATCGAACGACACTTCTGAGGCTATAATCAACCTATCGGAATTAATGCGTTATATGCTGTATGAGGCCGATAAGGGCAACGTACCGATCAGCAAGGAAATTGAATACATTAGAAGCTATGTAGCCTTACAGCGCCTACGACTTGCCAATAATGAAAATGTACACCTGAAAGTTTCAGGTGACGACAGCAACATAAAAATACCGCCCCTCCTCTTTATTTCCTTTATCGAAAACGCCTTTAAATATGGCACGGATTATAATGGAAAAACAATGATCAAAATAAACTTTTTGATTCAAGATAAGTCTATACACTTTAATATTGTGAACAGTATAGGCAACCAAAAGCCAAAAACTAAAAGTAGTGGTCTGGGTCTCGAAAATGTAAAGAACAGACTTAAATACCTCTACCCCAATTCACATGAATTACGAATAGCCGATGATGGGGAAATCTATGAAGTTGATCTAATAATAAATCTCTGAAACCATGAACTGTATAATTATCGATGACGAGCCCTTGGCAATTGAAGTATTGTCCGGCTATTGCAAAAAATTAGGCTTCCTTGAGGAGGTTGGTAGTTATACCAATCCTTTGGATGCCATTTCGGTTATTAAAGAAAAACAGGTGGATCTTATTTTCTGTGATATAGAAATGCCACAGATAAGCGGACTCGAATTCATTAGCGCTTTGGAAAATCGCCCTTATTTCATTTTTACGACAGCCTATTCACAATATGCTGTTGAAGGTTTTGAGTTGAATGCCACGGATTATCTGGTAAAACCCATTCCGTACCACCGGTTCATAAAAGCCGTATCCAGGGTAAAGGAGCTTATGTCCCTAAAAGAACAACCGGTCATGGCCAATGTTTTTCCTTCTAACGGGGAAACTACCGAAAACCAAAAATTCATTTTCGTAAAATCAGAACATGAAAGTGTAAAGATCAACCTTGATGACATTCAATACATCCAAGGTTTAAAGGATTATCTCAAAATACATATCGTAGACTCCAACAAGACTATTTTGACTCTGTTAAGTTTTAAAGAACTGATGGATAAACTGCCCCCGAACCAATTTATCCGCGTTCATAAATCATTTGTGGTCAATGTGAATTTCATACGTACTGTTCAACGTAACCGCATCGTAATCGACGATATACGCATACCCATCGGTGATAGCCATAAAGCGCAGTTCTTTTCTATTTTGGGCATTTAATGGGAGTAAACCATAGGCTCAACATTTAGGGATCCGAATAGAATTCCGTTTCCAATGAAAAATCCTCTATTCGAGATTACTTTTCATATACCAATGATTTTCAATGGTATCGGCTAAAGCAGTACAAGCAATTTATAACCTAAGGTGATGTCCCCTGACTTAAACAGAAATGAACATCTACTTAGAAAACTACCGCTTATTCCTCCTTTTTTTATTTTGGATCTTATCACCCCGTTTTTGTGGTTTTTTGTACTTCTTTTTTAATTTTCGTTCATAGCTTTTTACCCCTCCTTTTTCTTTACTGTTCTTGGCCGATTTGCTATGAAAGGCAGCCCCACTTTCAATACCGTGATCCTTATCGGTTCCGTCTTCTGGACCTATCGGTTTTAATTCTTCCTCAGGGGTAAGTTGGGTACTTACCGCCACTTCCTTTGGTAATTCAATGAACGGTATTTTGTATTTCATCAAACTCTCAATCGCATCCTTTAGGGATTCTTCCTTTTCATTATAGAGAAGAATGGACCTCCCTTGTTCCCCGGCCCTTCCTGTCCTTCCAATTCTATGTATATAATTTTCAGGATAAAATGGCGTATCAAAACTGATTACGGTACTTATCTTTTCTATATCGATCCCACGGGCGATTACATCGGTCGCTATCAGGATCCTGCTCGTTCCTTTTTCGAATTTTTCTATTGATTTGGTACGATGGTTTTGTTCCTTGCTTGCATGGATAACCGAAACTTCCGATTCAAAATCCAGTACTTCAAATAGTCTATCGGCAATTATCTTGGTCGCGACGAAAATCAATACTTTACTGTATTCATCTTTATCTTGCAATAGATGGTTTAGTAAATTCGCCTTGGTATAAAAATTAGGTACGGCATAGGCTTCCTGACTAATAGTCTTCAAAGGGGTGCCACTGACAGCGATGGTTTTCTTATTTGGGTTAACCAAAAAATCGTTCATCAATTCATCAACATAGGTCGTCATCGTAGCAGAGAATAATATGTTCTGACGTTTTTTCGGTAAGTATTCAAAAATGTTCTTTAACTGGGTTTTATAACCAAAATCCAACATAATATCGACCTCATCAATAACAAGTTTTTTTATTGATTTTAATCTTAAGACATTGGAAAGGGCTAGGTCGTACAACCTTCTGGGAGTACCGACAACGATATCCTGTCCTTCGGCAACAGCCCTTTTTTGGCGGTTAATATTATTACTGCCACCATAAACCCCTACTACCCTAACACTCATGTAAACCGACAATTCCTCTATTTGTTCAACTATTTGAATGACCAGCTCCCTTGTAGGCGCTAATATCAATACCCTAGGGTGAGTTTGATCGGAAAAATTCAAATCCTGTAAAATCGGTAGTAAGTAGGCAATTGTTTTCCCGGTTCCGGTCTGTGCGATTCCCACAAAATCGGAGCCACCCAAAATAGTGCTATAGGACGCCTCCTGAATGGGTGTTGGCTCCTCAAACCCTAAACCGGCCAAGGCCTTTTTTAATTGTTTTTTGATTTTATAATCTTCGAAATTGTCCATTTTGTAAAGTAATCAAGAAAAATCGTACTAAAGGTGCTTTTGCACGAAATAAACGTAAAAGTCTCATTTTGGGGGCAATAAATTCGAAAAACCGAAAAATTTGACCCAACAGCACTTTCGAGGATTTTGACCAAACCCCTAAGTTAAATTTTAGGATTTATATGAATAAAGGGGATTATGGTTTAGCCATATAAGTTTTCACCCAATCCTGTAGAGCCTTTCCATGAACGTTCTTAGCAAGGACAACCCCTTTTTCATCCAGGATAAAATTGGCCGGTATGGTATTAATACGTATTCTTTTTAAGAAAGGGGTTTCGTCACCTTTTAAATCCGATGCCTGTAACCAACGATCTGCACCGTCACGTTCTACGGCACGTTTCCATCCTGACTCGTTGCTCTCCAATCCGTAGGCGATAATCTGCAATCCCTTGTCATGGTATTGGTTCCAAATAGGGACCAAAACCTCGCGATTTTCCAATCTACAGGGAGCACACCAAGATGCCCATAAGTCTACAATCGTAAGTTTGTGGCCCAATTGGTCTTTGAGTAAAAGTGTATCCTTTGTTATCATGGGTAACTGTAAATCTGGAAATTCATCCCCAACCAATACGGGTAAATTGGAGGGTTCACTTTGTTTACAAAGTTGTTCTACCCACGGGTGTCCGGGTTGTTCTTTTTTCCATGTTCGGCATTGGTCCACCAAGAATTCAGGTACACGTTCATAATCATCTTCGGGGCTCACCAAACGTAACGCTACCAATGCAGGAATAAGATCCCTTGCACTATCGGCGTACTTCATCAGTTCTTTCCTATATTGTAAAACAGCATGTTCTTTATCCATCAATTGTTTCCCATCCTCTACATGCCATTGTTTACCTTCCAGATAGGTCTTATAAGCCTTAAGGTTTACATCCCTAAGTCTTATCAGAGCCCTATTGATTTCTGAAGGGTTTTCAATTACAAAGCTTTTCTGGAATTCATCAAAGCTGGCCGTGATTTTAAGAGGTTCTCCCGATTGCCATAATACAGGCATGAAGTTTGACCTGGTAGGGTCATCGGTATTTAAATAATTAGGGAACTTCCCGGGTTGTTGTATGGCCATTTCCAACAATACGGGCTCTTCATCTTCTGGCAAGTTCTCAAATTCAAATGTACCATCAGGATTTACCACTGCCGAATCTATGACCTTACCAAAATAGGAAGCAGCGACCTCCCGTAGGTTATTGGGTTGAATAAGATAAATCTTCGCGTCCCCTTCTGGAACGCCTTCCAATTTCCCTGATATATACGATGGGGAATTACAAGCCATTAAAGTATAGGCCAAGATTATAAGGCCAGCAATGTTCTTAATAGGGTCGGTTCTCATTTTTGTTCGATTAACACCCACAAAGGTATAAGGTTACGACTCCCCTTTTGGTATTTAAATTAACAAATTATAGAAATTTAAAAAGATGGGACTTGGACATAACCTCTATTTTCTTCCACCGAAAATACAATATACCGAACAATGAAACAATTAGCACATAACCAACCAAAACCTCATTTAGAACAATTCTCCAAATGCCCTTTTTATCAATCAAAAATATTGTCTTTGATAGCACTGGATCCATTCCAAGGCCTAAAATAGATCAATCCGCCTGTTTGCCCCATGATAGCGAATAGATCGTCGATATCATCTGGGGTGTATTGGGATTTATGACAACTTGATGCTTCCTTTCCCAATTTCAAATTTTGCGCATCAAAAGGTATTCTATAAGTAAGAAATCTCTTTTGTGTAGTTTTCAGATTATCATTCATCCACTTGACCAAATCCGTTTTCAAATCCAGCCCCTTGTCCACAGCCTCATTGGGAAAGCCATAATAAAGGAGTTGTTGCAAGGACTCGGATGCTTTCCTCTGAAAAACTTCGGTAACGATATTACTGACAATACGATGGTCCGGATGTCCATATTGCCCTCCGGGTCCAAAGGTAATTACAACATCGGGCTGGTATTTTGTAAACAAGCTATCGATTTTGTCATCCAACGTATAGATGTTTTCCTTTAGTGCTAAATCGCCATCCATATAATTCAAAAAAATCGGGGGAGCAATACCCAAGTTTTTTGTAACGCACAAGGCCTCTTTTGATCGCACCTTAGCCAGTGCATCCCCCGCAGGGATATTGGCATGTGGGGTTGCTCCCTTAGAACCGTCTGTTACAATGACCGAGTGGATAGTTACATCTTCGTTGGCATATTTTGACAGAATGGGAGAAATAACGATCTCGTCATCCGGATGGGCAAATATGACCATTAAGGACTTATCCTTATTACTTGCCAACCCGATCTCCTGTTCTGTGCCGTTTTGCTCCTTGCAGGAAAACAACAAAAGAATAGCAGTAAAAATTAATAAAGGCTTTTTCAATTTATCGATTTTTGATTGCGTTATTTTCACTAATAACCTTAGGTTCAATAGGAATCTGAACGTATTCATGGTTGGTTTTTACGCAAAGACCAAGTTAACACATAAAGTTAAAAATAGTGTTCCGGAACAAGGGTTTTTCCCGAGGAAAATCATGAGTGGCGAACGATACAGGAGGTGGTATATAAGGGATGATTTACAAAATCAATCATTTATAATTATTTCTGAAAAGGCTTTCCATTTTTCCTGATTCCCGTTTATTTCATAAGATTTGGATTTTTTAAATAGGGTAGTGACCCCACCGACCATTGCCCCTACAGTTCCTCCAAAAAGAGTCCCAATCGCTGCACCTTCTCCGGCGTTATATGCAAATAATGCGGCATCTGGATCTGCGGTAGCCGCACCTATGATTGCCATTGCCCCTGCACCGACCGATGCCCCAATAAGCATATTGTTCCCACCTGAACGTTTCGTCTTAATAGACCCGATATTACTGACCGGAATTTCCACAGGTTCCCCGTTCCGGCTCAATATTAGGGATGTTTTCAACATAGAAAGCATTTTCCCTTTTCCTATCTTTTTGCCTTCCATATCAAATACCCGCAGATAAATATTTGTGTTTTCCGAAGCACTTTGTGCATATGTATGACTACTTAAAACCAACATAATGACAAAAATCAGATTTTTCATAATGTGCAATTTAAATTTAGGGTATGACGTATTACGTACAATGCCAACCTATCAAACATATGGGGGAAGAATGTGCTTTACTTTTGCATGCCACAAAAAAGAACATGTACTTAAATATAACCAATTATTCCCTTTACCCCTTCACAAACCATACAGTTTAACAAAACAGCGAAAGGTTATCAAAGGTTGGGGAACTACGCCCTAAATCGTATGGGAAAAATTATAGGGTAGCGTTTTCTTTCAGCGTTACCCTTTTATTGGAAGCATCGAGTTCTATTTCGATACCCACGGGCAATGTGCATAAATTATTGTCGTGACCAAATGGAAAATCATATAAAATAGGAATGTTCAAGTCTAACAACCGATCTTTCAATGTCTCTATCAAGCTCAGAGAAACATCGCCTTCCCCTGGATTACAATCGGCAAATTCACCCAAAATGATACCACTCGCCTTTTTAAGGTTATTCGCTTGCCGAAGTTGGGTCAACATTCTATCGACCTTGCGTGGTTTTTCTCCAACATCCTCAATAAAAACTATTTTATCCTTAAAGTCGTTATCATAACCCGTTCCGGCCAAGGCAGCCAACAAACTAAGGTTACCGCCGATTAATTTTCCGGTTGCCTTCCCTTCAGCAAGGGTTATCGTTTTTTCGGTACCGTCAATGCTATGGCCCGCCCCTCCATCGAACACGATCGCATTGACATGTTCTTTATTAAAATCGGTAAAATCCCAGGCGCCGATAGGGCCATGAAGACCAACCAATCCGGTTTTACGGTATATGGCGTTCAATAAGGCCGTAATATCACTAAAACCGATCAAGATTTTCGGGTTTTCCTTAACCAAGCCATAATCGATAAGAGGTAACAACCTATTGCAACCATCACCTCCCCGAACACACCAAATGGCCTTTGTGTCTGTGTCCCGAAAGGCATTGTGCAGGTCTGCAAGCCTTTGTGCATCGGTCCCGGCCATATAGCCTCTTTTGGCCCTAACATTTTTCGCGAGTTTTACTTTAAGCCCTAAAGCCTCAAGATTCTTTACTGATAATTCTATCTTTTCGTCATTCACCGGACCTCCTGGGGCGATTAAGGTTACGGTATCGCCTTTAGTAAGTCTTTCAGGTTTGATCGTTTTCTCTTTTCTATCTGTATTTGTTGTATTGGCTTTAAGATTGGAAGTAGCAAAAATGGCCGTTGTGCCTATTGCAATGCTTTTGATAAAGGGTCTTCTTTTCATGAGGATATATTTTGAAACCGGTTAACCTAAAAAATGATTCAAGTAAACAAAAAAATATGGATTTACCATAATGAACTGGACTCGGGTTTTAATAGGCTACGATTTATTCCGATTGAAATGGGGTATTAGTAAATTTTATTTCCTTCGTTTCCGTGTTAAAGATACCATACAGACTATCATTACTTTCTTTTGCGTGGTTGAATTTTATTTGAATCTCATTCCCTTTGCCCACCCATTGAATGCTGCTCAATCCTAGTTCCGTTATTCTTGTCAAGTTCTTACCGTTCAATTCTGACATATATAAATTAGGACGGTCATTTTCATTGATAAATCCATCATTGTTAGTGTCCATTTCTGATAAAGAATAGAGAACTTTTTTTGGACCTAAGCCCTCTTTAGTTGGCCCGACGAACATCCATGAAATATATCCATTTTTTGGAAGAAGTTTTCCAATAAAATTACACTCGTTATCAAAAAAAAGGATATTTATTGTATTGTCAACCACCATGTCATTATCATACATGGTATAACTTTTGTCTATTTGAACTTCAAATTCCATATTCACTGTAAATGGAGAATAAAAATAATTTGAAAACGGCACTTTGAGTGGATCGGACTGTTTACCACTCCATATTTTTGGTGGACTTAAGACAATATCTTTAACTTGTGGCTTTTTTGAATAATCCGTTGAAGATATGATCCAATAAATCATTAAGATACTTGTAACACTAATGATGGAAATTAAGAAAGTTAATTCCTTTCTACGTTTTACTTTTGAATCTTGTTTTATTTGATTGACAGCTTGCTCAACTTGTTCTTTTGGAAACTCTTTAAATATCGCTTTATTATGCTTGTCAGTTCCGCTATAGATGGTTTCTCTATTATCTCCTTTAAATTTTAGCCGGTTAGATGCGCGTAAAGACCTGTTTTGCCCTAAACGCTTAATCATGTCTAAAATATGTCCGGCAGAACTCAAATTTCTAAATGTTTAACCACAATTATATGTTGCTACAAGTTACTACAATTCCCTTTTAGAAGTAATCCGTTCTTAAAATTTTCGACTCCGAAAACCCATAAAAAACATCCCGCTTCCTTTCTTTTTTTAGCAGGCCTCAATTTTCCACGGCAACAATTTGTCGTATTGCGTCAATCGAATCCAGCATGTCGGGGGATATTTGCAGTAAGAAAATCGAGTATTAACCTTTAAAAATTATCATATGAACGACAATGGAAATACATTATTGGGCGTCTTGGCCGGAACAGCAATAGGAGCCGCATTAGGAATTCTTTTTGCTCCCGACAAAGGCTCGGTAACACGAAAAAGAATAGCGGAACAAGCGGAAGCCACTAGGGATTCTATCGCGGAATCTACCATGGATCTTAGGGACAAAGCAGCCAGTACGGTGGCCTCTAAACGCGAGACCCTAGACCACCAATTGGAAAACATCGTCTCAGACGTAAGCCATAAGACCGAGGATGTCATTACCACCTTGGAAAAAAAATTGGCAGACCTTAAAACAAAGAACAAAAAATTACAGAAAACATCGTAATGGGTATTATCGAAGCATTGGACAACACCAGTACTGCCGCCGTGGATAAAGGAGAGGCCTATATAAAGACCACCAAGAAATACTACGAACTTAAAGTATTTCAGCAACTGGCGCTCCTTTCGGTTACAGGGTGCAAACTGGCCGTCTATTTTGGCCTTTGCATCTTGGGCCTCATCTTCTTAGCGGTTGCAGGCGCATCGGCGATCGGTGATTATTTTGATAACGCAGCCTTAGGATACCTCGTAGTCTCCGTAGTGTTCTTTGCCCTAATCGGTATAATTTACTTGGCAAGGAAACGAATTGAAAAATTGATAATCGTTAAACTCTCAGAAAACTTTTTTGACTAATGGACAAAAGACCCTACAACTCCTTAAAGGAAATTAAATTGGAACTCCAAACTTTGAATCTAGAGCGAAAAATACAAATGGAAGAGTTGAAGCTGACCAAACATCAGATCAAAGAAGACCTGCAACCGATCAATTGGATCGCGACCCTATTCAAGGGGGTGAAAAAATACGGAGCCCTATTACTACTGAAAAAGATGTTGCGCTGAATATAGATTACCAATTGCCGGAATGCCCATGAATATGGGATAATGTCATCCTACTATTAAAAAAAATACTTCATAATAAAACAAACAAATACAACCCATGAATTTAAAAATAGGTGAAGCCTGGAAAAAAATGATCGACCGTATTGAAGGATGGGTAGACCAATTGATAATTAATCTACCGAATATCATCATCGCGATCATGGTGTTCATTATGGCCATAATCCTATCTAAATATATTAGCAAACTAACGCTCAAATTATTGGGCAAAAGCAAATTACAACCTTCTATGAGGCAGGTTATATCGAGGTTGGTTTCGGTATTCGTAATTTTATTGGGGCTGTTTTTGATTTTGGGAATCCTGGATCTGAGCAAAACCTTGAACACCATCCTTACCGGTGCCGGAGTGGCCGGGTTAGCAGTGGGACTAGCTTTACAAGGTGCTTTGGCAAACACCTATTCCGGAATCGTCTTATCCTATATAAAACACTTGAAATTCGGGGATTGGATACAAACCAACAACTACTCTGGTGAAATCGTGGATATTGACCTTCGCTCGGTGACCATTAAGGAAATCGATAACAATCTGGTCTATATTCCCAATAAATTGGTATTGGAAAACCCCATTAAGAACTTTTCCTCCACCGCACAATCCAGGGTTATACTAGAGTGTGGTGTGGGCTATTCCTCAGACCTTGAATTTGTTCGGGAACTTGTTATCAAAACAATAGTTGAAAATTTTGAGGCGGTTGAGACCACGAATGAGGTTATTTTCCTGTATACCGGATTTGGTGACAGTTCCATCAACTTTCAAACACGGTTTTGGATCAATTCCACCTCCGGACTTGAAGTCCTTAAGGCGAAGACTAATGCCATTATCGCAATTAAGAAGGCTTTTGATGCCAACGATATAAACATACCTTTCCCCATTCGCACTTTGGATTTCCCTAAACCTATTGAAATCACGGCCGAATAAAGGGTTAAAATCCTTCATTTCTTCTTTCTTCCTGGATAACGGAACAAGAAGAAGTTAATTGAAAAAGAATCTTAATACTATAGTCACATTACCAGAACAAGACTATAACAATGGCAAACCAAAGATGTTACATAGGACCCATCTCAAAAAATACCTTGATAATCTAAAAAAACAAAATATGAGTACTTACACAGAAACTATTTCAGAAAAACTGAACGATCTTTTAGAAAAATTAAACGATGCCGAAAAAGGATATAAAAAAGCGGCAGAAAACACGAACCATCCATTGCTTAAACCTTATTTTCAAAAAAGGAGTAAAGAGCGCCATGATTTTGGCCTTACCTTAAAATCAGAAATAGAGCAATTCGGGGAAGATGCCGAAAATAGCGGAAGTATCACCGGAGCCATACACCGGGCGTGGATGGACACTAAGGCCTTCTTTTCTACAGACGATGCCGAAGCCATGCTAGAAGAATCGATACGTGGCGAAAAAGCGGCTGTATCCGATTACAAGGAAGTTTTGGAAGACACCAGCTTACCGCCTACCACGGCCATATTGCTTAGAAAACAATTGAGTCAGATCATCTTTGACCTGAACAATATTAAAACCTTGGAGGATTTAAGTTAAGATTCCCCCGCGAATAAAGAAAAAGGATGCCTGTTGGCATCCTTTTTTTATGCAAAACATCCACCCAAGCCATCCTTTTCACCTTTTTGAACTGTATCTGGTGTTTTGATATTACGTTTATTACCTTATAATTGCGGAAAATATTATATTTTTTATTTCTTTACGGGTATTCGAGGTCAAAAGCCCCCTATTGATCAGAAACCGGAAATTGCAACAAATAAAGCTCGGAGCATTATGGAAATTGAAATGAAATATCGTTGAGCTATGACACTGAATATAAAATTCGACTACCATACGATCTGTAAGACCATTCTAAAAGAGCAATTGGATAAATTGGGCGTAGCATATACCATACATTCCTTAGGTGAGATAAAGTTCAGCGACAACCTTAGCGCCGACCATAAAAACGAACTTCGGAAGGCTTTGGAAAAATACGGTATTGAAATATTGGACAACCCCCAAAATGTCCTAGTACAACGAATCAAAGACGCCATCACCACGTTGGTAAACGATAGTGACAAGGCTGGAAAATATAACATATCTACCTATTTATCAGAGACCTTGAACTATTCTTACGCACACTTATCCTCCGTTTTTTCGGAGGTAACCCATTCCTCGATTGAGAATTTCATCATCCTTAAAAAAATCGATGTGGTAAAGCATTTGATTATGGATAAAAACCTTACCTTGACCGAAATTGCGCATAGGTTAAATTACAGCAGTGTAGCCCATCTGTCCGCACAATTCAAAAAAACAACTGGTCTAACCCCTTCATCTTTTCAGAGAATAATAAAAAAACGGAAAGAAAAGGGAATTACACCATAATCATGCATTGCTAAAATGGCGTTGAACAAAATGAACATAGTGTTGGCCGATGACGATGCCGATGACAGAATGCTTTTTGAAGAGGCTATTAACGAAATAGAAATAAAGACCGAACTTTCCCTTTTTCCCGATGGAAAACAATTGATGGATTATCTTGGCCATCCAAGTACCAAACTTCCTGAGATCATTTTTTTAGATTTGAACATGCCGGTTAAAAACGGTATGCAGTGTTTACAGGAAATTCGCCAGCACAAAGCACTTTCACACCTTTGCGTTGCTATTTACTCAACCTCATCCTCAGAACAGGATATTGAGGAAACTTTTATAAATGGTGCCAATATTTATATCAATAAGCCGAATAGTTTCGGGGCATTGAAAAAAGCCGTGGACAAAGTACTACGATTAAATTGGCAATACCATACTTCTGCCTTGAACAGGGATAATTTTCTACTTCGCCTATAAACCTTATCCTTAATTATAGAATCACATCAATTTTTAACGCTAAAGATTAAATCCTTACCCCGATTGCTTTTGATGAAAGACAATGTTTACCAGAAGCCCCTAACATTACGTAACTTAGCAGTTAAGGTATCGAATCATTAAAAATACATCAAGGTTTGGGCAAGTCATCCAAAGTTTTCATTGCACTCTTAATTTTTTCCGTGGCCATTCTTACGTTCATCGGGAGCACTACGTATCGCCAAATAATTCAATTGGGGGAATCTTCCGAAATGGTAGCCCGCACCCTTGATCTTGAGAATGAGATAAACACCTTGTTCTCCCAATACACGGCAATGCAGTCCATGGCATACGAGACCAACCTTCGTAAAACCCCTCTTGCCGAAGGTTATCTTGATAATCAAAAAGACAGTATTGCGAACACTTTTGAGCGATTGACCGAATTAACTTCCGCAAGCCCGATCAACCAACAAAACCTTCAAAAGGTAAAAGTGATCCAAACAGAACTGTACGACCTTCTACCTAAAATAACATACTCCCCGGACAACCTCAGCATAGAAAGTTCACTCGTGAACGATTTTAGTAAAAGGATGAAAGAACTGAGAAAGGTTAAAATGATGATGTTGAATGAAGAAGAACTCTTATTGAAAAAACATAAGGAAACATACGAATCAAATGCCTTCCTTACCCCTTTAATGTCTCTTTTATTAGGGATTTTCGCCCTATGCATCTTTTTAATCGCGTTTTGGCGACTAAACAATGAACGTAAAGAAACCCAAAGAACACAGAATTTTTTGGAGAGTATTTTGGAGACTTCAAAAAATGTCATCAGTTATTTTGAGCCTGTTCGTGATCAATCGGGCAAGATCATTGATTTTAATATGGCCTATCATCATAAGAACATAAAAGATGTGTTAGAGAAATCAACACGCCCAAGAGATACCGAATTGTTATCAAAAGCTTTCCCCCAACATTTTGAAAATGGTGTTTTTGAGCATTTTGTTACATGTATAGAAAAAGACGAGAACCAAAATTTTGAAAAACAGTACGATTTTGGGGATAAAAGGTTTTGGTACGATACCACTACAACAAAACTGAACAAGGGTATATTGATCACCTCACGCGATACCACAGCGGAAAAGATCGCTCTGGACAACCTATCCATTTCAAAAAAACTTCTAGAAAAACGAAACCTTGAGTTAATGGAGAACCGTGCCTTTTTGGGTAACATCTTAAAAAGTATATCCAATGTGGTGATGCACTTAAAATCTGTACGTGATGACAAAGGGGCCATCATAGATTTTGAGCTTTTGTTCGTAAATGATGCCATTAACAATGTTACAGGGGACATTCCTGTTGAAATAAAACATAAGAAGGCATCGGAAATATTCCCCACTATCTTCAAGAACAAGGTCTTTGAAAATCTGGTCGCCTGTATCGAGAAAGGGGAACAGGTAGATTATGAGACCCATTTTGAAAAAGACGGAACGACCAAGTGGTTCCAAGCAACCGCAAGGAAGTTGAATGATGGGGTTACCGTAACTACCCGGGACATTACAGAAGAAAAATCCAAATCGGAACGACTACAGTTTTTGAACGATCAACTATCCGTTCAGAACTCCATATTCAAAGATGCGGAAGGTGTGGCGGACATCGGTAGTTATGTCTGGTATCTAGACACGGGAGAAGCGTTAATTTCCGATAATTTTTATCGTATTCTTGGCCACGAACCCGATTCGTTCAAAGTTACTTTTAAAGGGTATCGAGATTTTGTTCATCCCGATGACCTGGAAGCTTATGATCGGTTAGGTTCGGAAACCACCGAAAAAGGATCTTCCAATGTGCATTCGTACAGGATCATCGCCAAAGATGGCAAGGTTAAGCATTTGTCATTGAACGGAAGAAGTACCCAGCGAATGGGAAGACCGGTATCGCTCGGTGTAGTCCAGGATGTTACCCAGAATATTTTGGCCGAACAGGAATTAAGGAACAAAAACGAGGCATTGGAACGGTCCAATGCAGAATTACAATCGTTCAACCGAGTGGCCAGCCATGACCTTCAAGAACCCATGCGTAAAATACAATTGTTCGTTTCACGCATTTCAGAAGCTGAACAAGACCGCCTCTCGGAAAAAGGAAAGATCTATTTTGAAAAAGTGAGCAAGGCCGCAAACCGCATGCAAACACTGATTAAGTACTTATTGGCCTATTCCCGTCTTAACAAAACCAAGGACGAATTTAAAAAAGTATCCTTAAATGATATAGCCAATGAAGTACTCGCCGATCTTGAAGAACGCATTAACGAAACCGGGGTGCAAATAAATGTGAACCAGCTTCCAAGGATAAATGCCATACCTTTTCAAATGGATCAACTATTGAACAACCTTATATCAAATGCCATAAAATACCGAAGCACATCAGAACCTGCGAAGATATTGATCGACTGTAAAAAAATACCACGAAATAAAATTCGGGAAGACTTTGATAAGAAAAGCAAAAACTACTACAAACTTTCAGTGACCGACAACGGGATTGGTTTTGACAATGCACATGCCGAAAAAATATTCGGGCTTTTTGAGCGCTTACATCAACGTGATGAATACTCGGGTACGGGAATAGGGCTGGCCATTTGCAAAAAAATCGCAGAAAACCACGATGGTTATATCGGTGCTACTAGTGAATTGGGCAAAGGAACTACTTTTCGCGTGTATCTGCCTGCATGAAACCGGTGCAATTCATATAAAACAACACTCCACCTACCTCTATTGACTTTTATAAGCCTCCTTATATTGCCCCTTAAACAGGCCTAAAAGAAAAGAATTTAACTTTTTGTTTAGGTATTTCCGATAATTATATAACAGAATGCAATAATTGTATAACGGCAAAAGCGGGGTCGATGACGAACTTTGTATCAACAAATTGATTAAAGAATCAGGAACCCTTAAAAAACAACGCCATGAAAATCACAGAACTCAAAACAAACAGCATTGAAGAAACCTTTAAGCAGTTACAATCGGATTTTGGGGGAGAATTGAAAAGTCTTCCTAAAGAATATAATTTGAGCCTTGACAATGACTTGGTACAGGGCGAGATTACCGGGATCGAAGTCAACGAGACCATTTCTTTCTTGGAATACGATATTACTTTTAATCAGGATACCACTATTCTTAACCATACCCCAAATACCAATCCTATTTATTTTCTGTATTGTGCCCAAGGGCAAATGCAACATAGCTTTGACCTAAAAGGGACTAAAAGGAATCTTAACCAATTTCAAACCGGCATTTTTGCTTGTGACCCTAGTAGGGATACGGCATTGTTCTTCAAGAAAGAGCAACGCATCCGGTTTTCATATATTTCCGTTGACACCCATGAAAATGGAAGACTGGACCATAATATAAACCTTTTGCAGAAACAACTTTTGGAAACCTTTATGCCCAAAGATGGAAAAGAAATTTTTGCCTACGTCGGTTCTTATAATTTAAAAATAACCGAAAAAATGGAAAAGTTACAAGCCATAAAGCAACGAGGTATAGTCAGGAGGCTTCTGGTAAAAGGGATAGTACACTTAATGCTGGCCCTGGAAGTGCAACAACATAAAGAAGATGTAAGAAGTTTATCGAATGAGACCGGGTCATTAAGTAAGAATGAAATGGAAATGGTTAAAGAGTTGTCAGATTTTATCCAAAACTATCCCGAGCGAAAATACAGTATGAAGGGATTGAGCAAAAAAGCAGGGATGTCACCCGCCAAGTTGCAGGAAGGTTTTAAATTATTACACAATAGAACCGTTTCTGATTATATAAGAAACGTACGTATAGAAACAGCCGAAAACCTAATCCGTACTACGGACCTAAATATTTCGGAAATCGTTTACACCATAGGATTGACCAGTAGAAGCTATTTTTCCAAAATATTCAAGGAAAAGTATAATTGTAGTCCAAAATACTATCAAGACAATCAAAACGAAATCGCTTTATCGGCATAATAAATCATTCAAGCAAAATCAAAAAAAATCCGTCTCACCGACGGATTTTTTTTTTACATACATGTTCTACATCTAAACACAAAGGTCAGAAAAAGAATACTGGTTGAGTAGGCGTTCATCATGATTAAAAGGCCCAGTGCCCATTGAAATTAGGATATACCGCTATACCATTATCAACTTAACGGCTATAATAAATTAAAAAGAGTATGGGTAAAAAAACAGCAGCAAGGAAAATTCCTTGATGCTGTTTTTTTTTGTAATGATAAGCTTTAGACTATGAAAAGGTTTTTAATGAAGAGCGCAGCATCCAGGCCATTTGCTCGTGCATTTGCATTATAGCGGTTATGAAATCTGCCGTACCTTCATCATTGTGCGCTTCGGCATTCTCCCCTATACTTTCCCTAATGAATTTGATAATAGTATTATGATCTTCCAATAACACCTCCATAAAACTTATACTATCGTTTGATGTGGGTCCGTTTTCCTTTAGTTCGGATAGCTCCAAAAACTGTTGCATACTTCCTGGGGCATAAAAACCCAGCATTCGTATACGTTCAGCGACTTCATCTATCGTATTCTCTAACTTGCCATATTCTTGTTCAAAAAAGACATGCTTACTATGAAAATCATGACCCTCAACGTTCCAATGAGCGTTTCTATACTTGGTATACATGATATACTCATCTGAAAGTAGCTGCTTCAACATTTTCACTACTTCTTTTCTATTGTCTTTTTTAATGCCAATGGCGGTTTCTGTACTTTGCATAATATTTATTTTTAAGGTTATACCCAAATTTAGAAGTAAACTCCCTTAGCCATTGACGTTATGGATTTTATAATTGACCTAAATAAAATCCATGGGATTCACCAAATTTTACCGACCCTGAATTTTCATTATTGAAGGGAAAGAAGAATAGCTATCACTTGTGAATAATTTTAAAAACCGTTTTAATCGATTGTGGCAATTTTCAATGTTATAACGTTACCCCCAACTTGGGAAGACCTATACATTTGTCTTATGAGTATGTGATAAGGATCCTCTTGGGGAAGAGGATCTATAAAGTTAAAAAGGGAGGCGTGGGGCCTCCCTTTTTTATTTTCGGAACGTCAAATCTATAAACCCTGGCACAAGGCCCAACAAATCTATTCTATAAGCCTAAATCGTTCTTTAAGCTTCCTAACCGTACTGATCACAATGGTTTCGGGCACTTCCAAAATTTCAGAAATTTCACGCTCACTACGGTTACCAAAGGCGAACAGCTCTAAAACGGACTTACTTCTTGGAGGAATATTATTGAATAGGGCACCAAAAGTGGTACGTCTTTCCATTGAAGGTAAAAGGGAATCGTCAATATCCAACTTCTTGATCAATTGTTCTTCCAAGGTAGTATCCAAAATCAATTTATTCGGACGCTCCATGGTTTGCTTATACGAGATGTCATCAAGTTCGGTGTTCAATATCAAATCTCCATCTGCCTGTGTGGTAAATTTTTCATCCAAGGCATTCATCTCGTCCTTAAGCATTTTCTCCGTACTTACATACTCTGGGGTTTCCTGTTCTATGATCTTTTTTTCCTCGATTTTCTGGATGGCTTTTGAGAAAAGAATGGTTTTTAATTTATCTGCATCCATATAATCCGCGAACTCCTTAAAAACCTCAAGGTAAATCTCATCTAAGAGTTCATCTGCGTTATAGAACCCCCTGTCAACAGCGGCCTGGTTCTCTGCAGCCTTTAAACTTCTTGACATAAATTTTTTTAAATCGGGTTCCAAGGTCGATATTTTAGTATAGAACTGCTCAAAATCGTTCTCTTCTTTATGCTGGGCCAATTGTTTTACTATCATGATGTGCTGTTTTAGAAATTAACAATCATTTTTCACTTTCTTAAATCTACCATCATTTATCACCGAATAAAATGATAAAGATCAGTATTGAAAAACCTTGTGCGACTGACCCACATCATTCCTTACCTTCCCTATCACCATTAATTTTGTGTTCAAATGAATGTTTAACCTAAAAAAGTATTATGTCACTAGTAAAATTCAACAAAAAGAGACCTTTTCGAAATCTAGTTACCTCTGATTTCTTTGATATGGAGGATTTTTTCGACAAGGGATTTTGGAACCAAGGATTAATAAATGATGATTTTTGGAATGGAAGAAAAGGGGAACCAGCCCTTAACATAAAGGAAAATAAAGGCCATTATGAAATAGAACTGGCAGCGCCCGGTTTTGACAAAAAAGATTTCAATATTACCATTGATGATGGCTGTTTGAACATTTCTGCGGAAAAAACTTCCGAAGACGAAGAAGAAAAAGATAATTATACCCGTCGGGAATTTAGTTACAATGCCTTCGAAAGATCACTACAATTACCAGAGAATGTGAAGGATGAAGAAATTAAAGCGAAATACAATGATGGTATTTTAAGCTTTAAACTCGACAAAAAGGAGGTTGCCAAAAAACACAAACCTAAAGTTGTTGAAATAGGATAGTTTCAACGATTGTTTCTATCACGCCCCTTTTCCCAATCTAAAAGCGTCCATGTATTATAGTAAATGGGATTAGGGGTTTTATTTTTTACCATCACGGGGATCTTTCCATTCCCCAAGAATCTCAGCTACCTTTTCCTTGGTTAATTTGGCCATGGCCGCCTCATAACCCAAATTGAATACGGCATCCATATCCCTTACGGTAAAAGTACCTACTTTCTTCAATTCCCTAGGACTGATCACCACACTGCAATCTTTGAACTTTGATATGGAATCATGGGCCGATCGTATCTTGTAGGCCCTGTCCAGAACGCTGAAAGAATGTTTTAGGTCTTTAATGTTTTTCTTCTCGAACGGATTCACGTAAACCCCAATGATCTTGTCACATTGTTCCGTAATCAGATCAACGGGAAAATTATTCAAAGTTCCGCCATCTATAAAATGGTCTTCCCCTATTTGAATTGGAGTAAATACTGCAGGAAATGCGGCTGAGGCCAAAATTGGTCTAATAAGCTCACCTTCATTGAAAATATGTAACGTACCGTCGATAATATTGGTTGCGGTTATATATAAATGTCTTTTCAGGACATGGAAATCATCGGTCCCTAAAATCACCTTAAAACTATCATACAACTTCTCGGTATCTATGATCCCGGGTTTACCAAGGGCAAATTTGTTGATGCTGAAAACATCGGTCAATTTAAAGAAATCGAGTATCTCTTTACAGGAATTACCATTGGCATATAGAGCTCCCACTATGGCCCCAGCACTTGTCCCGGCAATATAATTGGGAGAAATACCGTGTTCTTCCAGTGCTTTTATTACGCCGATGTGGGCAATCCCTCGAACACCGCCTCCGGATAGCGCCAATCCAATATTCATATCATAACCATTTATTTAGCCAAGAGACTAAATATACGGCTGTAAAAATTGAAAGTCAATAGTTTTACAATTGTATTTGAATCTAAATTGTGAAAGGTGCGGGAGTATATGGATAACCGACGAATTTCTACCGCCTTATTTTTCGCAACTTCTGTAAAATAAATGTAATCACGGTTTTTTGTATTATCCCTTTGAACCCTCCCAATAATTGTGTAGGATATAAATCGGTTCTAAATCGATTCAGGCTTAATTTAAAGTGTTCCAAATCTATCTCCCTTTGAAGGTTCAATATTTTCAATTGCCTATCTATTTCTGTAAAAGACCTGTATTCCTTCATCTGTTCAAACTCTTAATTCATGATTTACCACAACGTATCGATATACCCATTTCACTGCTATTGAAACCTTCTTGGGTATCGAATACCAAATAGGGTACTTTTGACTTTATTCAAAATAATATCTAGAGAATTTTCGGAGTAAGGGGCGATCCAACCTTCCCCTGAAAATATAGCATAACACAGCAACCACCAGATAAAAAGCACCAACAATGAAAAAGCCGTAAAGTGTATTTCCCATTGCATCACCGATTACATAAGAAAGTGCCAGGGAAATAAAAAACAGACCCATTACCAAAAGGGCCCCTAAAAGAAAAAAATGGGTAAATGAAGTTACCGCCCGCATTAGGGCCTTGAATATTTTCAGTTTAAAATATTCCTCGCTGTTCTCTAGATAGGACCTAATATCGACATCGGCCTCTATTAGATCCTTCTTTAAATCATCAAAACCCATATGGCGTTATTTCTGAAGTTGTGCATTTTTCTTTTTCAATTCTTCTAACTTACGTTCCAAGGTCGCGATGATATCATCGGCCTTATAACTCATATTGGATAAAGTGTCCTCTAACTTTTGTTCGAACTCAACCTTTTTCTCGTTGGCGGTTTTAGTCAGTTCGTCTTTGGCATGGGTAACACGTTCGGTAATTTCGTGTGTGGTATCCAAAGCTTTTTCTCTTATTTTCTCACGGGTTTTAGTACCCTTATCAGGTGCATAAAGTATTCCAAACCCTGCTCCTATCGCAGCTCCTGTCAATAAGGCCAACATGATGTTTCCACTATCGTTTGTCATGATTAAAATATTTAAGGTGAATATTGAATTACGATAACGAATGTAGGGCTCCATTTATCAAATCGGAATGATTTAAATCATTCTGACAGGCTTCTTTGGCCCACTGCTCATGGGATTTTACATCTAAATGATGTAGATCATTACTTCTTAACCCTACATGGATTTATTTTAAGGTAGAAAAGTAAATATCATGAAAAAGTTAAGCATTTTGTTAGGACTGTTGTTTATGTTCAGTTGTGGCCCTGTAGTAATTTCATCAAGGCCAAATTATCGTCCCCCCAATTGGTTTTACCCCAATCGTTTAGAGGTCGTACGTTATGTTTATTTTCCTGAATTCAGCGTTTATTATGACCTATCGGCCCAAACATACCTGTACTTGGATGGTGGAGTCTGGGTGAGGCGTAGGGAACTACCTCCCAGATATAGGAACATAGACTTGACACGTCACAGGTACGAACGCGTAAAAAATTATCAAGAAGAGAATATTCGTAAATATCACGAAGAGCACAATGCCAACCGTGGAAGAAGCAATAAAAATACCCCCAAAGGAAGTAATTGAACCTTCATGGGGGTATTTAGGTATTTTACGGAATAAAAAATAAAGCTACTTAAGAATGGAGTAGTTCATAACTCTGTTTGGCAATCTCAAGTTCTTCATTGGTAGGTATAACCAAAACCTTAACCTTTGAAGTAGGCAAGTTTATTTCACGAATTTCCTTTGATCTTACCCCATTTTTGGTTTCATCCAACGCAATGCCGAAATAATCCATATCCTTACACACATGGCCTCTGATATAGTCAGAATTCTCACCTATACCAGCAGTGAATATAATGGCATCCAAACCGTTAAGAGCCGCTACATATGAACCAATATATTTTTTGATTCGGTAAACATTCATATCCAGTGCCAGTTGACATTCTTTATTTCCTTTCTCTGCCTCGGCTTCAATATCCCTTAGGTCACTATAACCGGTAAGGCCCAACATACCACTCTCATTGATAAGCATTTTATTTACCGTATCTAAATCGTACCCTAGGTCATTTACCAAGTAAAAAATCAAGGAATGGTCTATATCACCACTTCGTGACCCCATGATCAGACCGTTACTCGGTGCGAATCCGAGGCTATGATCAATACTTTTGCCATCTTTCAATGCGGTAATACTGCAGCCATTACCGAGGTGAACGGAAATGATATTTCGTGTAGAAGATTTTAAATATTCTTTGGCTTTTTCACTCACATACTTATGACTGGTACCATGAAAGCCGTACATTTTTATATCATGCTCCGAATAGAATTTATTTGGTATGGCATATTTACGGGCCATTACGGGAATGGTCTGGAAAAAGGCCGTATCAAAAACCGCAATCTGTTTCGCTTTTGGAAAAATATCCTCTGCAATTTCAATACCCTTTAAGTTATGGGGATTGTGCAACGGTGCCAAATTCTCGAATTGCTTTATTTTATCTTTTACTTCTGAGGTTATGAGTGTGGTATCCGAGAACGCATCGCCACCGTGAACCACCCTATGGCCTACGGCTTCAATTTCACTCGCATCCTTTACAACCCCTTTTTCTGGATCCATGATATATGCAGCGACCATTTCCAAACCAACATGGTGGTTCTCAATGGCTAGGGTCTGCGTATATTTATCCACATCCGTTTTATAGGTAATTACGGCATCGTTCAACCCGATTCTTTCCACAAGTCCAGAACAGATCACTCTTTCTTCGGGCATTTCAATCAATTGAAATTTAATCGATGAACTTCCCGAATTCAATATTAAAACTTTCATTATTATTTTTTACTGGATTAATCTTGTGCTTGTATGGCCGTTATGATCACCGTATTGAAAATATCGTCTACGGTGCATCCCCTACTCAAATCGTTTACAGGTTTATTGAGTCCTTGTAAAACCGGACCAATGGCCAATGCCCCTGTTTCCCTTTGAACGGCTTTATACGTATTGTTACCTGTATTCAGATCTGGAAAAATAAATACGGTGGCTTCACCTGCTACCTTGGAGTCCGGTAATTTAACCTTACCTACCTTGGCATCAACTGCCGCATCATACTGAATAGGACCTTCAAGTATTAGTTCAGGATGTCTTTCTTTCGCTATTTTGGTAGCCCTACGCACACGATCCACATCTTCCCCTACACCTGAATCCCCTGATGAATATGAAAGCATGGCAATCTTCGGTTCTATACCGAAAGCAGTACTGGTCTCTGCGGAGGAAATTGCAATCTCTGCCAATTGTTCCGCGGTAGGGTTAGGGTTAATGGCGCAATCCCCATATACTGTTACCCGATTCTCCAAACACATGAAAAAGACCGAAGAAACGACCGATACATCCGGGCGGGTCTTGATCAACTGCAATGCAGGAAGAATGGTTTGTTTTGTGGTATGCACGGCTCCTGACACCATACCATCGGCATGGCCTTTATGCACCATCATGGTGCCAAAGTGGGAAACATCTTCCATTAAATCCTCTGCCATGGCCAAATTAACCCCTTTATGCTTTCTAAGCCTATAAAGCTCTTCTGCATATTCATTAAAATGTTCTGATGAAGTCGGATCTTCTATATTGACCTTTTTTAAATCCAAATCCAGGTCCATTTGGGAAACCTTCTCTTTTATCTTTTCTGGATCCCCAATCAAGGTGATCTTAACGGCATTTGAATCTACCAAAAGTTTTGTGGCATTCAATATACGTTCATCAAGACCTTCTGCCAGTACAATATGTTTAATATCCGATTTTGCCCTGCTCAACAAGTTGTATTGGAACATTCGGGGAGAAATACCCTTTGCCTTAAAGGTTATCAACCTTTCAGCAAGCTCTTCTTCGGGAACGTGTTTGGAAAAATCATTGATAGAAGCGGTTATTTTCTGTAAATTCTCCGCATAGATACGTGGTTTAATGGCACCTATCTTGTTGGTAATCGAAAATGTACCTTGGTTTACCGAAACTATAGGAACGATATCCGATAAACCTTCGATCAATTTAATTATTGAATCCTCTGGCACCAAGTTTCCGGTTAATATAACACCAGAAACATTCGGATAATTCGCCGATAGGTTTGCCTGTAGCGCCCCAAGGATTATATCTGCCCTATCCCCTGGTGTAATTACCAGTCCATCTTTTTTCAAATGGGTCAAATAGTTTCGAAGCTGCATGGCCCCGACCCCAAAATGACCGGCTTGGTTATTTAAATATTCTTCGCCGAAAAGCACTTCCCCATCCAACACCTCAACAATTTCCTTTATGGTCGGGTTTCTTAAAACAGGGTTCATAGGAACCACTCCTATCAGAACATTATCCGGCAATTGGGCTTTAAGGCCTTTTCTGACGATCTCAATATTTTCTGGTTGCACCTTATTGGCAACCACCATAAGTACCTCGACACCTTTATCCTTAAAAGAATCATAGGCCATATAAAGATTGTTCACCAACTTACCTAAGGTCTTACCAACGCCGCTCGCCAAAATGATGGTGGGTATACCAAGGTTTTTGGCCATAAGAACGTTTATATCCCATTCGGTGATCGAACCTTCACTGGAAAAATCGGTACCTTCAACGAGAACGAAATCAAAGCGTTTTTCAATTGCCTTGTACTTCTCAATGATCGTATCGAGAACTTCGTCTTCTTTGTTCTTATTGTTCTTTTCATTTACCTGACTCCGGGTAAGGGCATAGGCATCCTCATATTCCATGGGAATATTAAAATAGGAAATCACCGTTGTAATATGATTGTCTTTGGCCCCGTTGGGATAGTCATCTATAATAGGTCTGAAATAACCTACTTTTGCCGCTTTCCCTAGAAGCATTTGCATTAAACCTAAGGAAACTACTGATTTACCACTATTTGGCTCCGTAGTGGCAATATAAATCGCTTTGCTCATTAGCAATGATAAAATTTATGGCAAATTTAAGATTTCTCTAACCTTTAAAGAAATTTACCTTATTTATTATGTAAACTAACGAATTTCATTACTTTATCCCATAAATCAATAGAATAATATTACCTTTTTTAACAAGAAGTAAATTAAACCTACATGAAACCAACAATTCTAAATATCCGGTAATATGAGCAAAGGTATTTTAGTGTGAAAACCTATTTTTCGAACAACAGGTTCCCTTGTCAATTTTTCCATAAATGTATGTGGGTAGTGTATTAGGGCGATAAAATCAGCATTGTTTTTTTTAGCGAATTCCGCTGTGGCTTCCGAGACATTGTTCCACATCTCGACGGTATGGAAGCTATGATCCACACCTTTTAAATATTTGGACAGCATTTTCATATGTTCCCTTTGGTCTTCATCCAATTGATTTTCTTGGGCGATTTGAAGAATGTATATTTCAGCCTTCCATAAACTGACCAAATCAACCAAAGGCCTAAGTTCCCGCTTAAGGTAAGTGTGTGTAAAATCTGTAGGAAAGACCACCTTTTTAAGTTTTTTGAAGTCATAATCCTCAGGAACGGCAATTATGGGGCACTTACGTACTTTTTTTATGACCCGAACCGTATTACTGCCCAAAAAAACTTCCTTGGCACCGGTTGCACCTTTTGTACCCATGACAATAAGGTCCACGTCTTTTTCACCTACCACTTCATTGATGGCACTTTCCAAATTGTTCGAGATGGACTTGAACTCAAAACTATGGTTGTTTCTTTCGTGGTGCGTGTTCAAATATTCGATGGTCTTCTTAAGCTGTGCCTTAGAATTTTTTGATAGGGAATCATAAATAACACCCAACCGTTCTTTGCTCTTATTCCCCAAGAGGTTCGTGATTTTGGGCTCATATGAATTCAATAACACAAAATTACAATCCGCAGTCTCGAAAATTTTAAGGGCCGTGAAAATGGCATTCCATGCATTGTCTGAAAAATCGGTGGGTAAAAGAACGGTTTTCATTGTAAGGACTTTTTGGTGTTTTTCGTAACATCTGGTATAACCAAGAACGGTATCTGAACATGAAAACCTACTTGGTCAACATGTTGTCTTTTCATCATTCGTTCAAAAAAGGAATGTTTTCTGTTCATCATGACAAGCAGTTCATAATCGTTCCGGTCTAAATAATCAATAATGGCCTCTGGCATGTAAGTTCCCCTTTCTTCTTTGAAAACATGGGGAATCTGGGCCAAATAAAGACCTAGAAGTGCTTTGTTCTCTTCCTGGGCCTTTGTTAGGTCATATTCCTCTTTTATATGTAAGACGGTGATTTCCGCATCGTACATCTTAGCGATTTCTATAGCTACATACAATTGGTTCCTATCATAATCCGAAATATAGTCCGCTGTGAACAATACATGTTTAATTCCTTGATACGAATATCCTGAAGGAATCACAAGAACCGGCACCTTACTTTTTCTTATTACATGAACCGTATTGGTACCCAAAAAAATCTCTTTAACCCCCGAAGCCCCTTGGGTACCCATAATAATCAGGTCTATATCTTTTTTTATGTTCAGATCACTGATCTCATCGGTCAGTTCGTTGAATGCCGAAATGGTTTTATATATATGTTTGGGGTTATTGAATTTTGCTTTTACGGCCTCTAAGGTCCTTTCCAACCCCTGTACCGAATCATCTACCCCCTTATCCGGTATTGCACTGAATTCAGGTCCCCCGATTATATAATCCATTCGATAGAATGCTGGTGTATAGGTATGTAGAAAGTAAAAGGTACAACGTTCCTCTTTCAAAAATTCCATTGCGTAGGCAATAGTGTTCCATGCATTTTTTGAAAAATCGGTAGGTATGAGTATTGTTTTCATAAAAAACACCTTTATTATAACCAAAAGTAAAGCCTAAATCAAAGTTTGTCCATGATATGAATCAGCCAATCACATAAAGAATTTTAATGACCAATATCATAGAAAACATCATGGTTGTATTTGTATCTTTGGGGTTGGATTCCATTTGAGCCATCAGATTAAAAAAACATTTCATTCCCATGCAAATCAAAGATTATATAGACCATACCGTATTAAAGGCGACCGCACAACCATCCGATATTGAAAAATTATGCGAAGAGGCCAAAGAATATGGGTTCAAAGCAGTTTGCGTAAACGGCTGCTATACCAAATTGGCAAAAGAACAATTGAAGAACAGCAAGGTGCAACTTGCCATAGTCATCGGCTTTCCTCTAGGATCCATGAGTACTGAAGCAAAAGTCTTTGAGGCCTCAGAAGGTATAAAGAACGGGGCCGATGAAATTGACATGGTCATTAATGTCGGCTGGTTAAAATCAGGTAAGTCGGAATGGGTAAAACAGGAAATATCCAAAATAAAACAAGCCATTGGGGACAAAGTCCTAAAGGTGATCATCGAGACCTGTTATTTGACCCAAGAGGAAAAGAGAAAGGCTTGTGAATTGGCCGTTGAGGCAAAAGCGGATTACGTTAAGACCTCTACTGGTTTCGGTACTGGTGGAGCTACTTTCGAAGACGTAAAGTTGATGAAGGAAGTAGTTGGTGACAAGGCAAAAATAAAGGCCTCAGGTGGAGTAAAAGATAGGGCCACTGCCCTGAAATATATTTCTTTGGGGGTTTCCAGAATAGGCACCTCATCCGGAATAGCAATCGCAGCAACAAATTAATAATATCGAATATGAGCGTACACATCGAAGCATTAAAGGGAGACATCGCAGAAACAGTATTAATGCCAGGCGATCCCTTACGTGCCAAATGGATTGCGGAAACGTTCTTGGATGATGCGATATGCTATAACCAAGTGCGCGGAATGTTAGGTTACACCGGCTTATATAAAGGCAAGAAAATCTCTGTTCAAGGTAGTGGTATGGGCATACCATCGGCCATGATCTATTACAATGAACTGATCAGTGAATATGGAGCCAAAAACTTGATCAGGGTAGGCTCTGCAGGTTCTTACCAAAAAGACATCAAGATCCGTGACATCGTTTTGGCCATGGCGGCTTCTACCACATCGGGCATAAACAATTCCCGTTTCGTAAATGCCGATTACTCACCCACTGCCGATTTTGAACTATTCATGAACGCCTGCTTATATGCCCGAAAAAAGAATATCCAGATCAAAGCAGGTAATGTCCTATCTGCAGATGAGTTTTATGAAGATGACAAGGAAGCCTATAAACTATGGGCCAAATATGGTGTTCTTTGTGTTGAAATGGAGGCGGCCGGTCTTTATACCCTTGCGGCAAAACACAATGTAAAGGCCCTGGCGATACTAACCATTTCAGATTCCTTGGTTACCGGGGAGCAGTCAACGGCGGCAGAAAGGGAATCCTCATTCAACGAAATGATAGAGATAGCCCTGAACATTACTTAAACACCACAAAACCAAATAATTCCGATTTAAAATAACCCATCTGGAATGACCTAGGTCATTTCCGATTAATCTATTAGTTGCCAACTTTATGCAATCCTAAAAAGCATGATCATGGCACTAAATTTCAATCAATTCGCAGTAGAAGGCAACACCTTCCTTAAAAACTATACCAAGGAAATGAACCTTGGCCAAGACACCGATAAAGCAGGTAGAATACTATCTTCAATTTTACATGCCTTACGGGATATTATCCCTGTCGAGGAATCTTTACAGCTTATAGCGCAATTCCCTATGTTCCTAAAAGCCGTCTACGTAAATGGGTGGACGATTAGAAAGGAACGTCCCAAAATAAAAAAAATGGCCGATTTCATTGATTTGGTCAGAAAACATGATGGTGTTTCGGCCATCAACGATTTTGAATATAGCGATGATGTTGCGGAACAGTATATAGACACCACTTTTATCTTACTGAGAAAATATATATCACTAGGTGAAATGGAAGATATTAGGGACGGATTGCCCAAAGATTTGAAAACCATGATCTATTCCAATATCATGTTCTAAGAATTCGAATTTTAAAATATAACAACATGAAAATAATTAACTCACTTCTTATATTGCTATTGGTCTTTCCCATAGCAGTACACGCGCAGACAGAAAACACCTCATACGATGAAATAGCCCCATTTAGTGAAGGTATGGCAGCAGTTCGTATAGGCCACCAATGGGGCTTTATCGACGAAAGTGCCAAACTTGTCATCGACTTCAGGGATGACTTGGTCTGGAATACCAATGCCGACGCAAGCAAAGAGGGTGTTTTGGGTATTAGATATCCGAAATTCAAAAACGGCTTATGCATGATCCAAAAACTAAAAGTGAACGATATCCCTTTCTATGGATTCATTGATAAAACGGGTAAAACCGTAATAGAACCCGAGTACCTGAATATCACGGAATTCGATCATAAAAATGCGGTCGGTATCTATGTTCGGGAGGCGTTCCAAGGTCAAAATGAAATTAAACTAGGTGTGATCGATTATATCTTTACAGAAGTAGTCGTAAATACAAACGGTGAAATAATATGGCCCATATGTGAAAGGGAACACATTTTGACCGCCAAAAGAAGATATGAAACTCCCGAATTAAGGGCCAAATTGTTCGGTGATGACCTTCTGATATTCAAAACGAAAGACAACAAATGGGAAACCAAAAAATTAAATTCCTACTTGTAGTCAAGCCCTTTAACAAGAGCATTAATTCTTTTGAAACCATGCTTTTACGTATACAAAAAAACAGCAAAGCACCCAATTAATTTTAGCTAATAAGTTTTTTGGGTGTATTGCTTACACCAGATCATACCCAATCATGAATTCTTAAAACCGCTTTTCCTGGAATACCTTAAAATATTACTTAAGAACACAAGCAAGATCCAACTACAAAGTCGCTTTAGCTATTATCTCCTTTAAAAAACACACATTCATATAAAATCATATTCATGAAAAATCCGTTATCAAATTCAACAAAGGTATTGGTATCCATGGCCTTTCTTTTATCAACAATGGTCCTATTCCTTTCCTGCAAGCAAGCTGTGGAAAAAACCCAGGAAAAGCTTATCGAAAAATCTATTGGCAATGACGCAGATGTAGATTTGGATGATGAAAAAATCGTAATTAAAACCGATGAAGGAACCTTCACTACCGATGCCACTGCCCAAAATTGGCCAAATGACATCCCTAGCCATGTACCCGAATTCACCTCGGGCAAAATTGAAGTAGTAAACACCCAGGAAATGATTGGCGGTAAAAGCTGGACAATCCTATTTGAAGATGTAAACCAAGACAATATTAAAGCGTACAAGGATAAATTGGAAGAAAAAGACTTCACTATCAAGTTCACAACAATAGCTGGCTCCGGAATTCATTTTGCCGCTCAAAAAGAAAACGTTTCGGTCATGGTTCTTGGGGATGAAAAAGGGGCATCGATCACCGTTAGTATAAAAGAATAGCTCTTGTTACCAATTGACCAAAATTTACCCACGACCTATAATCTTTCTATCGGATGAACCAATGGAATAAAAGGCCAAACCTTAATTTTCATTTTTCTTTGGCCTAGGTAAGACTTCTTCAGGAAATGGAAAAAGTATGGTAGAATTTTTCTCCGCCGCAATATTCGATAACGTTTGGTACAACCTTAGTTTTATGGCTGAGGGTGATTTATCGATTTGAAGTCCGGCTTCCAAAAGTTTTGCCGCCGCTTGGTTTTCTGCTTCCGCCAAAATGACCCTTGCCCTTCTGGATCGTTCAGCCTCGGCCTGGTTGGCCATCATTCGTCTCATATTCTCGGGTAATTGAATATCCTTGATCTTTACATCTATGATTTCAATGCCCCAATGATGGGTTTCGGTCTCAACGATAGATTTGATGTTCTTGCCCATTTCTTCCCTTTTGGAGAGAATCGTGTCCAGTTCTACCTTACCACATACATCACGCAATGCCGCTTGGGCAAGTTGGGTAATGGCAAAATTATACTCCTCTACTTCCAAAACGGCTTTCTCGGGATCGCTTATTTTAAAAAACACTACTCCGTCGATACTACATGGCACATTGTCCTCTGTCATAACTTCTTGAGAAACGATATTAATGGTTATGACCCTGACATCGACCACCTGAATGGTCTCGACAAGTGGAATGATCCATCGAAAACCAGGTTGAAGCGTTCTTACATACTTCCCGAATCGGAATTTCAACGCCCTTTTGTATTCATAGACTATTCGGATACCGGCCAATAGAAATAGTATGATGATAATCGAAAACAGATACAGTGGATTCATGATTTTAGTTTTAAGTTAAGATAGGTACGCAATCAACTTGCGATTCTCTAAAAATACGACCAACACCATAACCCTGTAATGATCTTAATCAGGGCAGAACAAAACCAGCAAAACTGCAATTCCCGAAATACGCGTACTATAAACCTTCTACTGCTTTTTTAAGTTTACCCCTTACCTCTTCTGCGATAGTCGCCAAATCAAAATTTCCGACCCCTGTCATTGAAGCAATGGGATCTACCGCGGCAACTTCTATGTCCCCCTTCTCTGTTTCCCGTACAATAACATTGCAAGGGAGCATGGTCCCTATTTTATTTTCAGCCAATAGGGCCTTATGGGCAAATTCGGGATTACAAGCTCCCAAAATCCTATAATACGGAAAATCAACATTCAGTTTCTTCTTAAAGGTTGCTTTAAGATCAATTTCGGTAAGTACACCAAATCCTTCTTCTTTCAAAGCATTCGTTATTTTTTCTATTGCAGTCTCAAAAGTAGTATCAGATAGCGTTTTACAAAAGTAATAGTCCATTTGTCCTTGTTTTTATGTACTCATGGGTTTTGTTCCATGATATTTAGTCTTTTTTAATCTCTTGTTCTTTTCTCTCCAACTTCTTAAAATACCTTCTGGTAAGGAAATTATGTTTCAAAGCCTCCATATTCTCATTGAATTTAATGGATCCTTCTTCTATATTCTTTATAGTATTATCCAAAGTATTTACCAGAATGGTATCATTGGCCAAATAATGCACCGTACCTTTCCCATCTTTTACATCATCAACGACCAGGTTTAAATTCTTGATCATTTTGGCCATCTCCTCACTGGACTTTTCTAAATTGGTAAGTGCATTTTGAACTTTGCCCCCATGGATCGAATCGGTTAAAAGTAAACCGGCCACACTATGTTCCATATCGACCTGATCTAATAAAACGTTCAATTTTCCAATAGTTTGATCGGCATTACGACTGGCATTTTTTAAGTGGGCAATAGTTCGTGTTAAATCGGTCGCCAAAAGTGTATCGTTCAATAATAGCCCCATTGTACCTTTTCCTTTGGTCAAGGCTTGGGTTACATGTACCAGATTTGAGGTTAATATTGCCGCATTCTCATTGGTAGTATTCAGAGTACTCAACATGTCCTGGGTGGCAATTCGACTGTAAGACCTTAGTTCATCCCCTTCCACAATGGAAGGCCCCACACCTTTTCCCGGTAATATATTAAGGATCATACTACCCACCAACCCATCGGAACCAATAGTGGCCACGGCATCTTTTTTAATATGACGTTGCACCTTTTCATCAATGACCATATAAACCTGTATGGTCGTATCGTTCAACATTTCAATATCCTTTACCGTACCAACTTGAATACCTGAAAAACGAACATTATTCCCTATTTGGAGTCCGTTTGCATTATTGAAAACAGCACTGATCGTAAAGGTTTTACCGAACATATTTTGTCGGTTTCCGATTAAGTAGGCAGCAACAACCAGTAAGGCCGTGCCTATTACCACAAAAATTCCCAATCTTAAATTTTCCAACGTTGTTTTTGCCATGACTTTACTTTTTAAAGAACGCTTCTACTTTTGGGTCGGTCGATTTTGATAATTCATCAAAAGTACCTTCCGCATAATTAACCCCGTCGACCAAAAGCACCATACGTTCCGATATTACCCTAGCACAATCCACATCGTGTGTAATGATCAATGAGGAAGTGCCGTACATTTTCTGAATATTTCGCATCAGTTGAATGATCTCTTTTGAGGTTATGGGATCCAACCCACTGGTTGGCTCATCATACAAAATGATCTTTGGTTTTAAGATCAATGTCCTTGCCAAAGCCACTCGTCTTTTCATTCCTCCTGATAGTTCAGATGGCATAAGATCCATAGTATGCGCCAACCCCACATTTTCCAGAGCCTCATGCACCAATGGCAGGGTATCTTTTATGTTGCCCAACTTTTCTTTATGCCTACGTAGCGGAAATTCCAAATTTTCCCGAACGGTCATGGAATCATACAATGCACTACCTTGAAATAAAAAACCGATATCCGAGCGTAGGGCATCCAATGTTTTTCGGTCCAAAGTTTTTATTTCCTTGCCCATAACCGCAAGAAATCCGCTATCGGCCAACATTAACCCCACCAAACATTTGATCATCACTGATTTTCCCGACCCCGATTTTCCCATGACCACTAGGTTCTCTCCCTTGTAAAGCGTCATTGAAAACCCGTTCAGGACATGGTTATCGCCAAAGCTCTTTCGTAGATCCCGAATCTCTATGACAGCTTCGAGTTTATTCTTTGACATTTTTTGCTTAGCAATGTTATGTTGTTCGTCCATATCATAAATCATAAAAAATATCCGATACGAAAACTGCTATAAAATCCACTACGAAAAGCAACAATGATGCGGTCACCACTGCCGTATTTGCCGCGACACCGACCCCTGCCGTTCCTTTTTTACTATAATACCCTTTGTAACACCCCACTAGACCGATCGTAAATCCAAAGAAAAAAGACTTAACGGTTGCCGGTATCAAATCCCCGAATTCCAAGGCATCGAAAACCGTATTGAAATACAGCTGAAAAGAAACGTCACCTTTAAGGTTTTCTACCAAAGCCGAACCGTATAGGGCAACCATATCACCAAAAATCACCAATAACGGTAGCATCAAGGTGGTCGCCGTTATTCGTGTTACCACCAAATATTTAAAGGGATTGGTTCCTGAGACTTCCATGGCATCAATCTGTTCTGTTACGCGCATTGACCCTAATTCGGCCCCAATCCCAGAGGCAATTCGACCGGCACATATCAGGGCCGTAATAACCGGGCCTATTTCCCTAACAATAGATATGCCCACCATATTGGGCATCCAGGAAACAGCACCGAATTCCATTAAAGTTGGCCTCGATTGCAAGGTTAACACCAAACCGATGATAAAACCGGTTACACCAACCAGAACAAGCGACCTGTTTCCCATGTGATAACATTGTCGCAGCAGTTCTTTGAATTCCCACGGCGGTTTCAGAAATTCCTTAAAGTACCGAATGGCAAAATAGGACAACTCCCCTATTTCTATAAAGAACTGTTTTAGCTTTTCGGATGTATGATGTACATAGGCCATTTCAGTTGATGTTCTTAAAAGGAACTTATCAAATTTACTTGTAATGATACATTTCTTAAATGACCACGGTCATACCTTTATTTAGGTCGAATTAATTTCGGCCTACTAATGATATAGCTCATTTCAAGAAATTTTAACTTAAAATAACTTCGTTACAGAATACAGAAACCATGAGAACAACTTTCGAAATTCAACATACGGCCCATGAACTAAATGCCAAGGAAATCGTAGAAAGACTTCTTACCCTTAAAAACATTTATAATGTAGAGGTTGATATAAATGATGGACTGATATCATTTGATTACACCCAACATACTGTTCTTGACAGGGTAAGAAAAGAGCTCATGAACATGGGATTTTATGTGATCAATGATACGCAACACTTGAACAAAAACATGAAACCATAAAATAACCCCAACAAAATTGACCAAATGACCAAAAAACTTACATATACCCTTTCCTTATTGTTATTACTTCTTATTAGCATAACAATAGCGAAAATACTGGAAATCAGAACCGTTAAAAAGGTCGAATCTACCTTTAAGGCCATAGCCTTATTCGAAAAACCAAGATACGTAGCACGCATTCCGATTACCGACACTGTTCAAATTGCCGGATATTTTAATTTTATGGACTCCCTTGTTACGGCTTATGACAGCCTTACCGATTACCCACTTTCAGAACACCTGCTTGTAAAGGCCAATCCATGGATTATCGACACTCTTTCCCATACCGATTATTATTATATGAAGGAAAAGGATTCTTTTGTTTATGATCAACGAAAGATGGTGGTTTTAAGGCCTTACGACACAATAATTGTCCCTGATGCCCATAAAGCTGAAATTATTCTATCATCATTTGCCCGTACGAGTATCGACATTAACCTACCGGAGTTTAAATTACGGATCTATCAAGATTCGGTTATGCTACATTCTTTACCGGTCAGAATAGGCCAAAACAGAAGTAGATACTTAAAAATGGGTGATCGGGTTACAGACCTTAGGACAAAAACCGGTTACGGACATATTGTAGGATTTAGAAGGAACCCGGACTTTTATAACCCCGTTGACGGAAAAAAATTCGAATATACCAGAAGGGATGACGGGAAGACCACATTAATGCCACAAATTCCATGGATAGAAACAGAGGTAAACGGCGTAAGAAACGGGCAATTAATACACCCAACCACAAACCCGAAAACCTTGAAAAAGGCCTATTCAAATGGCTGCATAGGTGTTAAGGAAGGGGATGCTTGGATTATCTACTATCATTGTCCAATAGGAACGCCTTTGCATATCCGCTATGATTTAAAGTCTAAGGAAAGTAAAGATTCTAACCTACTACTGTTCAAGGACATTTACCATCTTGATTCTTGAATTCTTCAGATGGATAAAATAAAAACGTCAATAAATTTTATCTTCTATTGCACCTTCCTATATTTGCAGACCAATTTTATGCCCACGTGGTGGAATTGGTAGACACGCTACCTTGAGGGGGTAGTGTTCGCAAGGACGTGCTGGTTCGACTCCAGTCGTGGGCACAAAGCTTCCCAAGCTACGGGAAGCTTTTTTTATGTCTGACATACTTCACTTTCATACTTTATTCAGAGGATCTCGATACTTTTTACAAAGGACAATCAAAAAAATATCAAAGAAAGATCAAACCGTCATAAGGTCGAAAAAGGAAAAAGTTCGAACTACTCTATATCTTTTATAAAAAGAGACTTTGCCAGTTTTCTTTTTTAATAATGCCAATAACTTTTACAATCCATTTTACTCTTGATACTAAAGGTTATAAAAAACACTATTTAAACAATTTAACTTTCCTTTTTAACATTCGTATTAAATAAATTATATATTTGTTTAAACTTTTTCCTATAAAGATGAACAATATAAAAAAACATTTTAGCATTAGGGATTTAGAAAACCTATCGGGAATAAAGGCCCATACCATACGAATCTGGGAAAAAAGATATGAATTACTTTCGCCTGAAAGAACATCTACGAACATAAGGACCTATAGTC
The DNA here is from genome assembly GCF_009674825.1 of Maribacter luteus. GTDB lineage: Bacteria > Bacteroidota > Bacteroidia > Flavobacteriales > Flavobacteriaceae > Maribacter_A > Maribacter_A luteus. Next base: position 93,389 of record NZ_WKJH01000006.1, on the reverse strand, counting down.
TCGCTAGCCTACAGAAGTTATTGAACATTACACTTTTGTATAATAACGGGTATAAAATTTCTAAGATAGCAGACCTGAAAGAATCCGAAATACCTGTTAAGGTTCAAGAAATAGTAGCCGTTCAAAATAGTAAGAACCACGTATTGAATACCTTTAAAATGGCAATGATCAATTTTGATCAGAACCAATTCGCGCTCACATTCAATAATTTATTGGCAGACCATTCATTCCGGGATATTTTCAAAAACTATTTTATTCCCTTATTGACCGAATTAGGGCTGCTCTGGCAAACCGATACCATAACCCCTGCCCATGAGCATTTTATTACCGGTTTGATCAAACAAAAAATACAGGTCAATATCGAAAAATTACAACTGAATCTACCTGTAAAAACCAACAAAACTTTCGTATTATACCTTCCTGAAGGAGAAATACATGAAATAGGGTTACTATACCTGAATTACGAATTGATCTTACATGGTTACAAAACCATTTACTTAGGACAATCTATACCTTTGGACAATCTAGAAGAGCTTTTTGGTTTCGTTGAAAACATTTATTTCATATCTTACTTCACAGTTGCCCCCCCAAAGGAGAAAATAAACAAATACATTGATGAACTGTCCAAAACCATTTTAAAAGACAACTCATGTGAAGTTTGGTTAATGGGTAGACAAACACAGCTTTTGAATACAGAGAGCTTGGCGCCGAACATAAAAATATTCGATTCTATAGAGGAATTGATAAAAAAGGAACAATAACCACAGTACAAACTAATATAAATGAGCAAAAAAGTTGTCATTATCGGTTCAGGCTTCTCCTCTTTATCTGCATCTTGCTATTTATCGAAGTGGGGCTTTGATGTTGCAGTCTACGAGAAAAACAAATCCGTAGGAGGTAGGGCAAGTCAAATGACAAAGGAAGGATTCACCTTCGATCTTGGACCAAGTTGGTATTGGATGCCCGATATATTCGATAAGTTCTTTTCCGATTTCGGAAAAAAAACAAGTGACTACTATACCTTACATAAATTAAGTCCAGCTTATAAAATATTTTTCGAAGACGAAACGATAACCATTGGGGATACGATGGATAAAATATGTACTGAATTTGAAAGAATAGAAAAAGGGAGTTCCGTTCATCTAAGGAAATTCATATCCAATGCCCAAGAAAACTATGATATCGCAATCAATAAGGTCGTATTGAAACCTGGGTTATCACCCTTTGAATTAGTTACAAAGGACACCATTACCAAAGTAGACCAGTTTTTTAAAACGATAAGTGGGGAAGTCCGAAAAAAGTTCAAGAACCCTAAGTTGATATCCACTTTAGAATTTCCGGTGCTTTTCTTGGGGGCAAAACCGAGCAACACCCCATCTTTCTATAGTTTTATGAATTTCGCCGATTTTGGTTTGGGCACATGGCACCCAGAAGGCGGAATGTACGAAATCATTAAAGCCATGCATTCCTTGGCAGAAGAATTAGGAGTGGATTTCAATCTAAACCATCCTGTTGAAAAAATTCGCGTCGACAATGGTAAAGCCATAGGTATTACGGTCAACGGAGTTGATATTGATGCTGATTTTGTTCTTAGTGGAGCCGATTACCATCATTCAGAAACATTACTAGATAAAAAATACAGACAATACAGTGAAAATTATTGGGACAAAAGAACATTTGCTCCCTCTTCTCTATTGTTTTATGTGGGTTTTAATAAGAAATTGAAAAACGTAGAACATCATAATTTATTTTTCGACACTGATTTTGAGCAACATACATACGATATTTACGACAAACCAAAATGGCCAAAGGAGCCTTTGTTCTATGCAAATTTTCCTTCAATAACCGATTCGACCATGGCTCCACCAAACTCTGAGACCGGTTTCTTCCTGATACCCATTGCTCCTGGTTTGGAAGACACACCGGAACTGAGAAAACAATATTTTGACCTTATCATGGACAGATTGGAAACAAGGACAGGGCAAAAGGTAAATGACGGCATCTTGTTTTATGAGTCGTTCTGCGTCAATGATTTCATTGAAAAGTACAATTCTTATAAAGGCAATGCCTATGGCATGGCAAATACTTTGACCCAAACTGCTTTTTTACGCCCAAAATTAAAAAGTAAAAAGGTTGAAAATTTATATTTCACAGGTCAGTTGACCGTTCCAGGACCCGGTGTACCACCTTCCTTGATCTCTGGTAAATTGGTCTCTGAATTAATCACAAATAAAAAATAACGCAAATTATGAAGGCATTATTCGATAAGGTATCCTATGATTGCAGTAAGATCGTTACCCAGACTTACAGTACTTCATTTGCACTTGCCACAAAAATGTTAGGAGCATCGATACGCCCCGACATCTACAATATTTATGGTTTTGTACGGTTTGCAGATGAAATCGTCGATAGCTTTCATGAATATAACAGTGAAGAACTTTTAAATGATTTTGAAAAAAGTCTTGAAGCTGCCCTAACGAACAAAATCAGTTTAAACCCAATTTTAAATTCATTTCAACATACCTATCATAAATATGACATTCCACATCATTTGGTGGCATCATTCATGAAAAGTATGAGAATGGACCTAACCAAGAACACCTATTACAGTGAAAGGGAATACAAAGATTATATTTATGGTTCTGCCGACGTGGTCGGACTTATGTGCTTAATGGTTTTTGTAAAGGGGGACACTGAGAAGTACGAACAACTCAAAGATGCGGCAATGTCTTTGGGCTCGGCATTTCAAAAAGTGAATTTTCTAAGAGATTTAAAGGCGGATTTCGAAGTCTTGCACCGCTCTTACTTTCCAAACACCAATTTAAATGAGTTGGATGAAGAATCGAAAACTAGAATCATAAACGAAATAAAGCAAGATTTTCAAAAAAGCTATGCAGGCATCCAACAGCTACCTAGGGAAGCTAAATTAGGGGTATATACGGCTTACAAATATTATAATAGATTATTGGGCAAGTTGGAAAATACTCCGTCCTCCTTAATTCGTCAAGTGCGCATCAGGGTTCCTGATTACCAAAAATTCGGACTTTTAGCGAAGTCTTATGTCAATTTTAAACTAAATTTGGTTTAAGATGAATATAATTATAGGCATAGGTGTTTTTTTAGCTGTTTTCTGTTTTATGGAGTTCATGGCATGGTTCACCCATAAATACATAATGCACGGCTTTCTGTGGAGTCTCCACAAAGACCACCATAAAAAGGACCATGATTCCTGGTTTGAACGTAATGATGCCTTTTTCATTTTCTATGCCGTAGTGAGCATGTCGTTTTTCTACGCAGGGGCGAATACCGATTTCTGGTATGGTTGGCCTATTGGCTTTGGGATAATGGCCTATGGCGCTGCTTATTTTATGGTCCATGATATTTTTATACACCAGCGCTTTAAAATGTTCCGAAATGCGAACAATTGGTATTCAAGAGGTGTTCGAAGGGCGCACAAAATGCACCACAAACATTTAGGAAAAGAACATGGAGAATGTTTCGGAATGTTATTCGTACCCTTTAAATATTTTAAAAAGAAATAAATTATTGCCCTAACAACCCATCAAGGACTTTATGTACTTCTTCGCTGTCCCAATCGGCAGCTCCGGATTGCGCTACAATTATTTTACCGTTTTTATCCAAAACATATGTTGTGGGCAATGTCTTGGAAGAAAGTAAACTGGGAGCATCGGAATTGGAATAATAAACAGGCAAGTCGTAACCTCTTTTCTTTATAAATTCGGAAACCTTATCACGATCATCTTGGGCAATAAACAAAAAAAAGACCTTGTTCCCATAACGATCATTCAATTTTTGAAGGCTTGGCATCTCAGCAATACAAGGTGGACACCAAGTTGCCCAAAAATTTATAAAAACCACCTTACCTTTGGCTTCTTCTAGATTAAAACTTTGACCATCCAAACCTGTCAGTTCCCAGTTATAATCATCAACACCCAAATTCAATTCGCGTTTCATAACTGCCGAACCGGAAGACAATAATCTACCTGCAAAACCACGTGCATAACGCCCAATGGGAGTAAATAGTAATACGACTATCCCTAAAATAATGATTATATTCAACCATTTTATTTTTTTGAACTTCATTGGAGTCTTACTTTATTAAGCCATTCAACAATTCCCTTACCTTTTTCGAATCCCAATCCGCTATATCGCTTTCCTTAACAACTATATAACCGTTTTTATCAATGATATAAGAACCAGGCGGCTCCAAAATATACAATGGGGCCGGTTCACCGATTATCTGGTAGGTAATGGGAAATGTAAAATTTTTAAGCCGCATAAATTCTTCAACGGGCTGTCTTTCTTCATTGGTGATCATATAAAAATCAACACGATCCCCATATTCATCATATAATTTCTGAATACCATCGAATTCTGCCTCAGAGGGTAGTTTCCAAGATGCCCAAAAATTGATGAAAACCACATTTCCCTTAGATTGTCCAAAATCAAAGAAATCCCAATCGGCATCTTTAAGTTTCCAGTTGTACGATAGGATCTTCTCTCTGTTATCTTTGTTGATTATGTCCGGTGAAGAGGCGAAAAGACGATTCAAAAAAACCTTTCCAAAGTGCCCTAAAGGAGTAACGAAGAATGATAGGACAATGGCAAACAGTAAAATGTTAAGAACAGTTTTTCTTTTGATTTTCATTACATGGGGATTTATCCAAAACTAAAAAACTCCCGATGAAAATCGGGAGTTTTTATCAATTAAAAAGTCATTTTTCGAAATAAAACGAATATCCCTTGTTGGTATATTGATTAGGCAGCATTCTCCCTTTTTATAACGTTTAAGGCAGAACCTTCTTTAAACCATCCTATCTGGGAATCATTATACGTATGGTTTGCCATGATTGTGTTTTTTGAACCATCTGCGTGAACCACCTCAATGGTCAACGGTTTTCCTGGTGCAAAGTCAGCAATATCCACAAAGTTGAAAGTATCATCTTCTTGAATCAAATCATAATCACTTTCATTGGCAAATGTCAATCCCAACATACCTTGTTTCTTAAGGTTGGTCTCATGGATTCTTGCAAATGATTTTACCAAAACAGCAGCAACTCCCAAATGTCTAGGTTGCATGGCTGCATGCTCCCTTGAGGAACCTTCCCCATAGTTATGGTCACCTACAACAATTGATTTAATACCTGCGGCTTTATAAGCTCTTTGGGTATCGGGTACACCACCGTATTCCCCGGTCAATTGATTTTTGACAAAATTGGTTTTCTTATTGAAGGCATTGACCGCGCCTATTAAGGTATTATTTGCGATATTGTCTAAATGCCCACGGAAACGTAACCATGGTCCGGCCATGGAAATATGGTCTGTAGTACATTTACCGAATGCCTTTATCAATAATTTAACCCCTTGTAACTGTTCTGGAGTAATTGGCACGAAAGGATCCAACAATTGCAACCTTTCTGAAGTAGGACTTACCTTTACCTCAACACCTGAACCATCCTCATCGGGCTCTAAATAACCTGCATCCTCAACAGCAAAACCTTGAGGTGGCAATTCTATACCCATTGGTTCATCTAATTTAACTTCTTCACCATCTTCGTTGATCAAAGTATCGTGCATGGGATCAAAATCCAATCTTCCGGAAATTGCAATGGCAGCGACCATTTCAGGTGAACCAACGAATGCATGGGTATTTGGATTACCATCTGCCCTTTTTGAGAAGTTACGGTTGAACGAGTGAACGATCGTGTTTTTCTCTTCCCCCTTTAGATCACTACGATCCCATTGACCGATACATGGTCCACAGGCATTCGTAAAAACAGTGGCTCCTAGATTCTCGAAAGTTTCAAGAAGTCCGTCACGCTCAGCTGTATATCTAATTTGTTCAGACCCTGGGTTTATACCAAAATCTGATTTAGGCTTTATTTTTTTATCAACAGCTTGTTTTGCTATTGATGCGGCACGGGACAAATCTTCATAAGAAGAGTTGGTACAAGATCCGATCAATCCCCAATCTACTTGAAGTGGCCAATCGTTCTCTCTGGCTTTTTTACCTAATTCACCTACTGGCGTAGCTAAATCGGGAGTAAAAGGTCCGTTCAAATGTGGTCTTAACTCATCAAGATTAATTTCTATGATCTCGTCAAAATATTGTTCGGGATTTGCATAAACCTCATCATCAGCGGTCAAATAACCCCTAACTGCATTAGCTGCATCGGCCACATCGTTTCTATCGGTTGCCCTTAGGTAACGCTCCATTGAATCATCATAACCAAAAGTTGAGGTGGTAGCCCCTACTTCAGCACCCATATTACAGATGGTGCCTTTACCGGTACAAGATAGGTTTTTCGCCCCTTCACCAAAATACTCGATAATTGCTCCCGTTCCTCCTTTAACCGTTAGGATTCCGGCAACTTTTAAAATGACATCCTTGGCAGACGTCCAACCGGAAATATTTCCTGTCAATTTAACCCCGATCAATTTTGGGAATTTCAATTCCCATGCCATACCGGCCATTACATCAACAGCATCCGCACCACCGACACCAATGGCCACCATTCCTAATCCACCTGCATTAACGGTATGTGAATCGGTACCGATCATCATTCCTCCAGGGAAGGCATAATTTTCCAAGACTACTTGGTGAATAATCCCTGCTCCGGGTTTCCAAAAACCGATTCCATATTTATTTGAAACGGATTCTAAAAAATCAAATACCTCTGCACTGGTTGAATTTGCAATCTTTAAATCTGCAGTAGCACCACTCTTCGCTTGGATCAAGTGATCACAATGAACCGTAGTAGGTACAGCAACTTTGGCTTTCCCTGCTTGCATAAACTGTAATAAAGCCATCTGCGCGGTCGCATCTTGGCAAGCAATACGGTCAGGGGCAAAGTCTACATAATCCTTACCGCGAACAAAAGCCGTGGAAGGCTCACCATCCCAAAGGTGGGAGTATAAAATTTTCTCAGAAAGGGTAAGTGGTTTACCGACTATTTCACGGGCCTTATCAACCCGCTCAGCCATTTTGGAGTAAACACTTTTGATCATCTCGATGTCAAACGCCATTATATTGAATATTTAGAATTAAAGTAATTCAGCGAAATTAATAAAATCCGCCTCGCAAATAAAATTTTTATTTAAGGATTAATATGATTTTTATCATTTGCCAATAACAATGGCAACTTAAATAAAAAAACATTGAAAAGTATTCAATTGATATAAGCGATGTAGGAAACAAAATCAAAAAAGCTTCCTAATGATATCCTCTTCGGATATACCTTCAGCTTCTGCCTTATAGTTCTTTATGATCCTATGACGAAGAATTCCCATGGCAACGGCTTGTACATCCTCTATATCGGGCGAAAATTTTCCATTAACTGCCGCATGGGCCTTTGCTCCTAAAATCAAATTCTGCGAAGCCCTTGGACCTGCTCCCCAATCAAGGTATTGTTTTATGAAATCAGGTGCCGTATCCAGATTGGGCCTTGTTTTGTTCACTAGGGTAACTGCATAATTAACCACATTGTCAGGCACAGGTATTCGGCGTATCAGATGTTGGACCTCTAGAATCTCTTCCGCGTTAAATAGCGCATTTATCGCCACCGTATCATCGGAAGTGGTCGCCTTAACTACAGCTACCTCTTCTTCTATGGATGGATATTTTAGTTCAATGGCGAACATAAAACGATCTAATTGGGCTTCTGGCAAAGGATAAGTCCCTTCCTGCTCAATAGGATTCTGGGTAGCCAATACAAAATAGGGTAATTCCAATTTATGTTGATGACCTGCAATGGTAACCGCTCTTTCTTGCATGGCCTCTAACAATGCAGCCTGTGTTTTCGGAGGGGTCCTGTTAATTTCATCGGCAAGTATGATATTGGAAAAAACAGGTCCTTTTATAAATTTGAAATTCCTGTTCTGATCCAGGATCTCGCTCCCCAAGATATCGCTGGGCATTAAATCGGGCGTAAACTGTATTCTTTTAAAATCGAGTCCCAAAGTCTGGGCAATCGTATTTACCATTAAGGTCTTTGCCAACCCGGGCACACCGATCAATAAAGAATGCCCACCAGTATAAACGGACAATAATATTAAATCGATCACTTCCTGTTGACCAATAATAATCTTTGCTATTTCCTTTTTAAGGGCTGCATGTTTTTGTACAAGATTATTAATTGCGGCTACGTCTGACATCCAAATTATTCCTTAACCCAATTATTTGCGAATTCACAACCTTTATTGGCTTCATTTACGCTAATGTAGGTTTCTTCTATGTGTTCGGCCATCCATTTTTTAATGGCATTATATTGCTTTTCCGTCAATGCCAGTTGCTGTATCCTTGTATAATCCTTGGCAAAATCCGCGACATGTTCATCATATCTGTTGGTGACCTTCAAGATTTTGTACTTGGGCCCACCACCTCTTGGATCCTGTTCCAATATAGGATATGAAATTTCATTGTCCTTTAAGTTCCTGACTTGATTATAAAGGGTTGGGTCCATTTTGGTTAATTCAAACCTAGAATCATAAGTAATCGGATTACGTAACAAACCACCATCGAATTTCGTCTCTTTTTCATCGGAGAAATTTCTAGCGGCATCCGCGAAAGAGTACTTACCATCCATTATCTGCTTTCTAATGGTATCCAATTCTTTCTTAGCACTGTCCAAGGCTTCTTGGGATATTTCCGGAGTAATCAAGATATGGCGTAAATCCAACTCTTGCCCCCTTATTTTTTCAATATAGATCAAGTGAAAACCGAACATGGTCTCAAAAGGTTCGGAAACTTCACCTTCCTGAAGACTAAATGCAACATCTTTGAAGGTTTTATCAAAACCAGTATCCTTGGTAATACTATAAAAACCACCTTTTGATTTAGACCCAGGATCTTGGGAGTACAAAATGGCCTTTACGCTGAACTTAGCATCATTCTCCTCTACATCTGCCTTAATGGCGTTCAGTTTATCAATAACCTTTTGCTTGTCTACCTCAGTTGCCTTTGGCTGTTTAATTATTTGGGAGATTTCCATTTCCGCACCGAAAACCGGCCGTTCATCTTCTGGTATCTTATTGAAGAACTGACGTACTTCTTCAGGGGTGATCTCTATTTCGGAAATGATACTGTTCTGCATTTTTTCCGAAAGCATACGAAGTTTATTGATCTTATTGATATCTTCCCTTAAACTTGCCTCATTTTCCTTTTTATAGAATTTCAACAACTTCTCCATAGAACCCATTTGTGCCACAAAGGATTGGATCTGTCTTTCAGTGGTTAAACTTACTTCATCGTCTGAAACCAACAAACTATCCTGGACCGCTTGGTGGGCATATAAACGATCTTCCATTAATTTACCCAACAAACCGCAACGGGTGATATCCTCTGACATGGCTCCTTGATTCTTAAGATCGATCAAGGTTTTTTCGATATCCGATTCCAAAATCACATAATCCCCCACAACAGCTGCAATACCATCTAATTTAACCTTTTTGAACCTGGAGGTTGAATCTTTTACAACGCCCTTATCTGCCTGTAATTCTGGAAGTGGTGGCTCTATTTGCGTATCGGGGATTTCATCGGGAACCTGTGCTATGGTATTTCCCGATATGAACAATACGAATAATAAAAGGGTGATCTTAGTTGTCTTGTACATAGACTTCAAATTCTTTTTCTTTAATAGCTTCATCTATTATTTCTGTTTCCAATTTTCGAATATAGTCCAATTTCCTGCGATTGAGAAGTACTTGTCGAATGGACGGTTCCACATAGGATAAGGGAGCAACATCATTGATTTCCAACACTCCCGTAATCTTTGCCAAATATACCCCTAATGAATCCTGCAATTCAAAAAATTGTGATTTTTTTAAGTATCTATCTTGGTTTTCAAGGGTCAATGGGGGTATTTCTTCTCGAACCCTGGAGGCACTGACCCATATGGAATCGTTGAAATTCAATTTTTTGAATTGTACACCTATGGAATCAAGATACTTAATATCATCTTTCTTGAAATTCTTCAATTTACCAACAACCGTTTCCTTATCCATAAATTGAAGGGGCAAGTGTACAAACCTTAGGCTGATCAATTTTTCCTTTAGTTTAAAATTCTCTTTTTCTTTCTCATAGAATGCCTCTAATTGCGCTTGGCTAACAACTGAATCACTGCTTTGTTGAACCAAGGCCTCTTTATACGCCCTGGTATACAAATCCGTTCTATAAGTATTCACCAAAGCATCGAATTCGGCAAGTTTCTCTTCAGACAGGTTGATCTTTGCCTTTGAAAGCAACAATTGCTTAGATGCCCAATTATTGATATAATCAGTTACAAAAGAAGTGCTATCGGCCTTACTCATATTGGCGGTCAAAAGCGGAGCTATATCATCTTTGTACAAATACAATTCCCCTACTCTGGCAATTGGCTCTTCATCGTGACCTTCTTTGAACAAAGAGTTACATGACACAATAAAAATGGCCAAAAGCACCCATGAAAATTTGACCAATCGAGTAATTTTGAAATTAAAATGCATCCTGCAAAAATAATAAATACTATATGTTAAACAAGGTATATAGGCTTTCATTAACACATTTTATAAACCTAAAACCATAAATACCAGTCAAATCGAAAAAACCAATATCAATTCCTAAAACTTCTACTCCCCAACAATCGTTTTCAAGGAAAAAGACCTTAAACCCAATTTCTATGTAGAAAAACCAAAAAGCTAGACCAACTATCCAAAAAGAAGTAATTTAGAGCAATGAACATATAAATCTTTTACCAGCACAAAGCTTTATGAACAGAAAAATTAAACTTATCTGGGATTTTCGGGGTCCAACCGGCGCAAAAACGGCAGAACACCATGAAATACATTTAAAAGAATATATTATTCTGGAAAAATTTGAACCTAACATTACTGGGCACCAGACAATCAATGACATGCATAGCCTAGCCTATATGGTTGTAGAGGAAACAGATATGCTCAAGGTTCGGGACTCCCTAAAACCACATCGTGCAGAAGTATTCCAAGAATAGACAACACTGGCGACAATGACAAAAAAATTACTATCCCTTTTATGCCTTTTTAGCCTTATAAGTGCCTGTGAAAAAAAACCTCAATTCCAGAATGCCCTTGATTATGCATTGAATTCCAATGACCCAAGAATAAAAAATATCATTGATAGCGTACAACGATATGAGGTCCAAATTAAATTCACCAAAATAAAAAGGACCAAGGACAGTGTGATTTTTAAAGACAATGGTTTTCAAGTGAACAGCAACAACTACTTCTATCCTGCCAGTACGGTTAAATTACCCATAGCAGTTTTAGCATTGGAGAAATTGAACAAATTGGACGCACTCAGTAGGGACACCCACTATTATGTAGAAGGGGATACGATCGAAACCACATTCGCAGCTGATATCACAAAAATATTCGTGGTAAGCGACAATGCCGCCAATAATCGCTTATTCGAATTTTTAGGCCAGGATTTCATCAACAAATCCTTGAAGGAAAAAGGATTGGACTCCATTCGTATTTCCCACCGTTTGTCAACTGACGAACCCTATGAAATCACCACCAAACCATTAATCGTATATTTGAATGACAGTACTACGACCATGTTGGAAAAAACCGTGAATACGTCTGCCATTCCTCTAAAACTAAATGGTATTAAAAAAGGAATCGGTTATTACGAAGAAAACGAATTGATTCATGAACCCTTTGATTTTGGTTTAAAAAACCATTACCCGATCAATGCCCAACACAACGTTTTGAAAAGACTTATTTTTCCTAACTGTTTCAAAGAAAACGAACGATTCGATTTAAGTTCCGATCAACGGGAATTTTTACTCAAAACCATGCAATTGTTGCCTAAAGAGGCCGGATATGACTCCGAGGAATTCTATGACAGTTATGTAAAGTTCTTCATGTTCGGTGACAAGAAGTCGAAAATGCCCGAAAACATAAATATTCTCAACAAGGTTGGTTATGCATATGGCACATTGACGGATTGTGCATACATCAATGACCGAAAAAACAATGTTGAATTTTTACTCACTGCTACCCTACTGGTTAACAGCAATCAGATTTTCAATGATAACACGTATGAATATGACCATATCGGCATTCCTTTCTTAGCGGCATTGGGCCAGGAAATCCATTCATTTGAAGTATCTGCAAAAAATAAATAGGCTACACCAAACAAACCCTAGTCGCATTACTTAAGACTTTATCAATAAATCCAGGATATTACCGTTAGATTGTTAGCCTAAAACCGAAACCAGTATTTTACGTATTTTAGGGTAAGTAAATCCACTATATGCCAGACCAAAATAATCGCATTGAAGAGCTCAATAATAAATTAGAAAAACTACTGGGCAAGCAAGAAGGTTTTGCCAAAGAACTCATGTCCCTTTATCAGGAAATAGAGGCATTGAAAAAAGCCGGTGGCGGCATAAAAGAGGTTGGGACGATCAACCCATCGCCGACCAAGGAAGAACAGCCCCAAATGGCTAGCTCCCCTGCAAACGAACCTATTAAGGAATACCTACAAGAACCTATTGATGCACCACGACCAAAGCAAGAAGAACCCATCAGTATTTTCAAGCAGCCAAAGACAAAATCGAATTGGGAAAAATTCATTGGTGAGAACCTGATAAACAAAGTAGGCATAATCATCACTGTTTTAGGGGTGGCCATTGGCGCCAAATATTCAATAGACAATAATTTGATAAGTCCGTTGACGCGAATCATTTTAGGTTATTTGGCCGGTTTATGCTTACTCGGTTTTGGCATTAAACTAAAGGTAAAATATGAAAATTACAGTGCCGTTCTGGTCAGTGGAGCCCTTGCCATCCTATATTTCATAACTTTTGCCGCCTATAGTTTTTATGGGCTGTTCCCGCAGATCATGACTTTTATCCTCATGCTCATTTTTACGGTTTTCGGCGTTGTTGCCTCCCTGAATTACAACAAACAGATCATAGCGCATATAGGGCTCGTTGGTGCTTATGCGGTACCTTTTCTTTTAAGCAACGACTCTGGCAGTCCAGAGATTCTTTTTAGCTATATGGCCATAATCAATATAGGAATCCTCTTCATAGCCTATAAAAAATATTGGAAGCCCCTATATTATTCATCGTTTATCATTACTTGGTTGATTTTTGGCAGCTGGCTGGCGTTCTCCTATGCCTATAACGAACAACGTACGATAGCAATGATGTTCTCCCTCCTTTTCTTTCTTATTTTCTATGCTACATTTTTATCATATAAACTGAAAGCGTCCGAAAAATTCAAAAAATCGGATATTGTCTTACTCTTGTCCAACTCGTTCATATTTTTTGGATTGGGTTACGGACTGCTTTCAGAAAGCGAGACAGGGGAACAACTTTTAGGTGTATTTGCACTCGGCAACGCCATATTACATTTTATGGTCAGTTTGATTATCCACAAGAAAAAATTGGCCGATAATAACCTGTATTATTTGGTTTCGGGATTAGTGTTGGTTTTCTTGACCATCGCCATCCCCATTCAACTAGACGGCAACTGGGTAACCCTTTTATGGGCCTTTGAAGCCGCTTTACTATTTTGGATAGGCCGTAAGAAGAATGTTATCGTTTATGAGAACCTGTCTTATCCACTCATGATATTGGCCTTATTCAGTTTATTCCATGATTGGACACTGGGCTATTTTGATAATATAGGCCTTGACCAAGGGATGTCACCTGTCCTAAATATGACTTTTCTAAGCTCCTTATTGTTCGTTGGGGCTTTTAGCTTTATTAATTGGCTGAACACAAACACCAAGAAAGAAAATACAGTAGCCCCAAATAATACGATACAAAAAATCATGTCATTTGCCATACCCAGTATATTGCTTTTTGTGTTGTTCATGGGTTTCTATTTAGAAATACAATATTATTGGGAAACCTTGTATATAGGCTCCGAAATACCTATAGTTGAGGAAAATGGGTACGACTATCTTAAGCACAATACCGACTTGAGGGATACCGGAAACATTTGGCTAATTAATTACTCCCTATTATTCATTTCAATTTTGATTTTTGCGAATATTAAGAAAATCCACAATCGAGTTTTGGGTATAGTTTCGCTCACTGCTGGTCTATTCGCAATTTTTGTGTTCTTGACCATGGGCTTGTATACTTTAAGTGAATTAAGGGAAAGTTATATTGATCAGAACTTATCGGAATACTACGAAATAGGTTTCTTCAACATTACGATACGGTATATTGCCTTTGCTTTTTTAACCCTGTTATTGGTGAGCCTCTATAAATTGATTCGAGAGCCCTTCCTTAAAATAAACTTTAAGATTCCATTCGAGATCTTACTCCATATGACCATCTTATGGGTGGCCAGTAGTGAATTATTACATTGGATGCATATGGCCGGATCACACCAGAGTTATAAACTAGGTCTTAGTATCCTCTGGGGATCATACGCTTTACTAATGGTCATATTGGGTATTTGGCAAAACAAAAAATTCTTACGCCTTGTGGCCATGATCCTTTTCGGTTTTACCCTGATCAAATTATTTTTCTACGATATCGCATCACTCAACACCATTTCCAAAACCATAGTTTTTGTTTCTTTGGGTATCTTGTTGTTGATCATATCATTTTTATACAACAAGTACAAAAACAGAATATCCGATGAAGAAACGAACTAAACTTCTTCTTACAATATTACTCACTATCAGCGGTACAACCTTTGCCCAAATTGGGGATTATAGCGAAAAGAGGGAGATTTCAGGTATTACGGAAAAATGGCACGCCCTAGAGTTGCCAACTTCTGTTTATAATGGGTTATCTGACAATTTATCGGATCTTCGAATTTATGGTGTATCAACAAAAGACACCATAGAAGCCCCATACCTATTAAATGTAAAAAAGGAAAAGCACGTTCAAAAAGAAGTTGTTTTTTCTTTGATCAATACAGTCAGTAGGGCCAATACCCATTATTTCACTTTCGAAGTACCTACCACGAAAACCTTGAATGAAATCTTATTGAATTTCAAAAATGAAAATTTTGATTGGAAAGTAAAGCTGGAAGGCAGTCAAGAACAATCTAAGTGGTTCACGATTCTTGAGGACTCCCGCATACTATCCATAAAAAATGAGCAGACCGATTATCGTTTTTCGCATTTAAAGTTCCCTAATTCAAAATACCGTTACTACCGAATTTCATTCAAAAGCGATGTGGCCCCCAAATTACTTGATGCCAAAATATATTTACACGAAACAATTGAAGCCCAATATAACATGGCCGAAATCGGGGATTATGAAATTTCCCGAAACAAGGAAAAAAAGCAGACCATAGTTCAGATTGCCCTCAAACAACGACAGCCTATCAGCTTTTTGAACTTGGACATCCCCAATGATTATGACTATTATCGCTCTTTTCAGGTTCAATATGCCCAAGACAGTGTCCCCACTGACAAAGGAATAAAATTCACCTACCGTACACTTTTCCGAGGAACCCTGAACTCAATCGAAAAAAATGAATTCAACTTTAATTCGGTAATGGCCAAAAATCTACGGATCATTATTGATGACCATGACAATCAGCCCTTGAACATAACCAACATGTCAGTAAAAGGCTATAAGCATTATTTAAAGGCAAGGTTTACAGATAAAAGGGATTATTTTTTGGTCTATGGCAATATAAACGCCGAAACACCAAACTATGATATTGTGCACACTTCAAAAAGCATCCCCACTTCATTGATCAGGGTTGACCTTGGTCCCGAAATACATATCCCAAAAAACGGGAAAGAACAAATAGCCCCCTTATTCGAAAACAAAATCTGGCTTTGGTCTGTTATGGCAATCGTTATATTGGTAATAGGGGGCTTCACCCTAAAAATGATGTCGAAAAAGGAATCCTGATTTTTGGGATTGAAAAGCCTAAATTTGTATTGTTAAATAATAACGGTACAAATGTCAGCACCCAAACAAACACGAATCAATAAATATTTAAGTGAAGTAGGCTATTGTTCTCGAAGGGCGGCCGATAAACTAATAGACCAAGGCAGGGTCACCATTAACGGTTCGGTCCCCGAAATGGGAACTAAAATCGTACCTGGGGATGAAGTGCGCGTAGACGGGGAACTAATATCGGAACCGAAAGAGCAACCGGTATATCTCGCCTTTAACAAACCTATCGGAATTGTTTGCACCACTGACACTAGGGTCGAAAAAGACAATATCATAGATTTTATCAACTACCCAAAACGCATTTTTCCGATCGGCAGACTGGACAAACCTAGTGAAGGACTTATTTTCTTAACCAATGACGGTGATATCGTAAATAAGATACTTCGTGCGAGAAACCATCATGAAAAAGAATATTTGGTTACCGTCAACAAACCGATAACACAAGATTTTCTGAATAAAATGCGCAATGGCGTACCGATCCTGGATACCGTTACGCGTAAATGTGAAGTTGAAAGTCTTGGCAAATACCAATTCAAGATTATACTTACACAAGGTCTAAACAGACAAATTCGCCGCATGTGCGAATATTTGGGATACGACGTAAAAAAGCTCAAACGCATTCGAATCATGAATGTTAAGTTGGATATTCCGGTAGGAAAATGGAGAGATCTTACCCAGGCAGAATTGAAGGAAATAAACAGGCTTGTTTCTTCTTCCTCTAAAACGCATGACGACATTTCTTGAGCATAGAATAGACAATCCATTAGGACTTCTCAGAAAAACCCATGATTATTGCTACTCATTTTATATTGAGTGCTAAGACATACTGACGAAAGTCATTGTCTGGCCACATTTAATTTATGAATCTTTAGGCAAATGTCTTAAAATAGTAACGAACACGCATTTAACCCATTGATTATAATCAATTTTTAACAACTTATTTACCTAAATATCACTAACTTGTATAAGTTCAATAAACGACTCAACATAAAATTGTCCATCATGAGGAATCATTCACATCAAATATCGAGGAAGACACTCAAACATATCCTTTTCGCCCTGTTTTTTATAGGTTCGTTAGGCACTCCAAAGGCATCGGCATTTTTTCAACAAGAGGATCAAGAGCAAGAAATCGGTTTTGACCAATACAAAGGCAAAATAATGGATTCGGACTCTAAAAAACCTTTGGTCTTTGCCACATTAACGGTAGAAAACACCAATATTAGCACAATTTCCAATACCGAAGGTGAATTTGCCCTAAAGGTCCCCGAATCAATGAAGGAGGGCAATGTCATAGTGGCTTTCTTAGGTTACAAAAACAAATCTATACCCCTTTCCCAATTCCAAGAAGAGAACAACAAGATTTATTTGGATGTTTTTGTTGAAATGCTTGGGGAAGTAAGCTTAAGCGTACCTAAGGATGCCGAGGAATTAGTTCGGGAAACCTTAAAAGGTAGAGGACAGAATTACTTCAGTGACCCTACTTTAATGACCGCTTTTTATAGGGAGACCATAAAAAAAAGAAAGAAAAACGTTTCCCTTTCCGAGGCTGTAGTAAACATTTACAAATCTCCTTACAACTCCAATAAAAAAGATGGGGTTAAGCTATACAAAGCCCGTAAAAGCACTGATTACAACAAACTTGACACCGTAGCCCTTAAATTGCAAGGAGGACCGTTCAACGCTCTTTATGTGGATATAATGAAGTATCCGGAATATATTTTCCAGGAAAAATCACTTGGTATGTACAATTTCAGTTTTGACCGTTCAACCCGTGTGGATGATCGCCGAATATTTGTAATCAATTTTACCCAAAAACCGGGTATTGCGGAACAGTTATATAAAGGCCAATTATTTATCGATGCCGAACGTAAGATACTTACCAGCGCTATTTACTCCTTGAATATCACCGACAAATACGAGGCTGCCAAACTATTCGTTAGAAAAAAACCCGCAAACGCCAAGGTATGGCCCAATAAAATAGCCTATAGGGTCGATTATCGGGAAAAAAACGGCAAATGGTATTATGGTTACAGCAATGTACTATTGGAATTCAAAATAGATTGGGACAAAAAACTCTTCAATTCAGTTTACAGCCTATCTTGTGAAATGGCCGTAACCGATTGGGAAAAGAACCTAACCAACGAAATGCCGAAGGCTAGGGACAGAATTAAAACCTCGATTATCTTGGGCGATGAGGCCGTAGGTTTTGCAGACCCTGATTTCTGGGGCGAATACAACATTATTGAACCAGAAAAATCTATAGAATCTGCCATCAAGAAAATCCAACGCCAGCTTAAAAAATCAAAGAACAAAGCCGCTGGAAGCCCTGCTCCTTGAATAAAATATGAACGGATAAAAAAACGCCCTGAAGATATCAGGGCGTTTTTTATTTTATAATGTGAGGGACTATTTAATTGGCAACCTCACTAATGAATTTGAGTCTATATAACCGCAAATCCTCTTCTTCGTATTCGCCATCGAACTCTTGCATGGCATCTTCAAGATTATCAGTTTCCGCTTCAAGAAAATAATCATGGATCTCTTCCTGTTGGTCCTCATCCAAAACCTCATCAATATAATAACCTATATTCAACTTAGTTCCACTATAAACGATTTGTTCCATTTCCTTTATAAGATCAGGAATCTCAAGTCCTTTCGCAGAGGCAATATCCTCCAAATCCAATTTACGGTCCACATTCTGGATAATATAAAGTTTTAGACCGGAGTTTGCCCCGGTACTTTTTACCACAAGATCATCTGGTCGAATAATATCATTTTCTTCAACATAGGTCGCGATGGCCTTAATAAATGGCTTTCCGTATTTTTTAGCCTTACCTTCCCCAACCCCATAAATATTCAACATTTCCTCCATTGAAATAGGGTACTTCAAGGCCATATCTTGCAATGATGGATCTTGGAACACCACAAACGGAGGTACACTTAATGAATCGGCTTGTTTTTTGCGTAAGGATTTTAGGAGTTTCAACAACTTTTCATCGGCCACTCCCCCACCTTTAGAGGCACTTACAATGGCTTCATCCCTTTCCTTACTATATTCGTGGTCCTTGGTCATCATGAAAGAAACCGGCTTAGCCAGAAATTCTTTCCCTTTATCGGTTAAATGAAGAATACCGTATAATTCTATTTCCTTCTTTATAAGTCCTGCGACCAACATTTGACGTATTAGTGCCATCCAATGGTTTTCGCTTTGGTCTGCCCCAATACCGAAAACCGATTTTTCATTGGCCTTGTGTGAAGAGATCAAGGCATTGACCTGCCCAATTATAGTTTTTACGATCTCTTTGGATTTAAATTTTTCACTTGTTTCCTCAACAGTACGCAAGACTTTCAACACATCGTCCTGGGCTTCCTGTTTCTCTTTCGGATTTCGTGCATTATCATCCATATCGGCACCATCCCCGTTCACCTCATCGAACTCTTCCCCAAAATAATGGAGCATGAATTTTCTTCGGGACATGGAAGTTTCCGCATAGGCAACGACTTCTTGCAAAAGTGCATTCCCGATTTCCTGTTCCGCAACAGGTTTACCGGACATGAATTTTTCCAACTTCTCAATATCCTTATAAGAATAGAATGCCAAACAATGCCCCTCGCCGTCATCCCTACCGGCTCGGCCGGTTTCCTGATAATAACTCTCTATACTTTTAGGAATATCATGATGTATAACAAAACGTACATCGGGTTTGTCTATACCCATCCCGAATGCGATGGTCGCAACGACCACATCAACATCTTCCATAAGGAACATATCCTGGTATTTTGATCTTGTCTTGGCATCAAAACCTGCATGGTAGGGAACCGCACTGATACCGTTAACCTGTAACACCTGGGCAAGTTCTTCTACCCGTTTTCTACTTAAACAATAAATAATACCGGATTTACCTTCGTTCTGTTTTACGAACCTAATGATGTCGGCATCCACATTGGCCGTTTTAGGTCGTATTTCATAGAAAAGATTGGGCCTATTGAACGAAGCTTTGAAAACTTTGGCATCGTTGATCCCCAAATTTTTGATAATATCTTCTTGGACCTTAGGGGTAGCCGTGGCCGTAAGACCAATAATGGGGATATTTTCCCCCAATCGACTAACAATGGTCCTCAAGTTCCTATATTCAGGTCTAAAATCGTGCCCCCATTCAGAAATACAATGGGCCTCATCTACCGCTACAAAGGAAATTTTTTGCGACTTTAAGAAATCTACATATTCCTCTTTAGTAAGTGATTCCGGAGCCACATACAGTAGCTTGGTAATACCTTCTTCTATATCGCTCTTAACTTGCTTAACCTCTGTTTTATTAAGGGAAGAGTTAAGTACATGGGCTACGCCATGGTGATCGGAAATGCCACGAATGGCATCGACTTGGTTTTTCATCAAAGCGATCAAAGGGGAGACGATAATAGCGGTACCTTCTTGCATTAAAGCCGGTAATTGGTAACATAGCGATTTACCTCCACCTGTCGGCATTATAACAAAAGTGTTATTTCCTTGAACGATATTACTGATTACATCTTCTTGGAGTCCCTTGAATTGGGAAAAACCAAAATACTTTTTTAACGAGGCGTGTATATCCATATCATTAAGCCCCATTGCCTGTTTTGCCATCTATTTTTTTAATTCAATGACCTAAGGTCATCATACAATATTTAATCAAGATAAGGTGTTTTGGCCTATGAAACAAATTATGACCTAACATCCTTTAAAACATAACTATTCTATAAAATATAGTTTATGTAATTTTGTAAACTTAAATATATGACATTCTTTTAGGATTACAATCCTTAACCTAAAATATACCTTGAACAATTCTGACACCATACTTAGTATAGCAAGAAAGACCGTTGAGACGGAAAGTAAGGCCATTGGAAATTTGGCCCATTTGCTTAATGAGGATTTCGCACTAGCGGTAAACCATATTTTGAACTCGAAAGGCCGGGTTATTATTACGGGCATTGGCAAAAGTGCCATTATAGCGACCAAAATCGTAGCCACCCTGAACTCCACGGGCACACCGGCCGTCTTTATGCATGCCGGCGATGCGATACATGGGGATTTAGGCACCATACAAGATGAAGATGTGGTTATTTGTATCTCCAAAAGCGGGAATACACCAGAGATCAAAATGCTTGTTCCCTTGATAAAAAGAGGTAAAAACATATTGATCGGGATGACCGGCAATACCGAATCATTTCTGGCACAACAAGCCAAATACATATTGAATACCTATGTAGAGAAAGAGGCCTGTCCCAACAACTTGGCACCGACAACAAGTACCACGGCGCAATTGGTCATGGGAGATGCCCTTGCCATTTCCTTGCTAGAGCTAAAGGGATTCAGCAGTAAAGATTTTGCCAAATACCACCCAGGCGGCTCATTAGGAAAGCGACTTTACCTTACTGTCGGCGATATTGTACAGACCAATATGAAACCTCAAGTAGACATCGAAACAGACGTTCGCACGGTCATTGTGGAGATTTCAGAAAAAATGTTGGGCGTTTCGGCCGTAATCGATAACGGAAAACTTGTAGGTGTTGTCACAGATGGGGATATTCGTAGAATGTTGAACAAATACGAGAACATAAACGGTTTAAAAGCTAAGGATATCATGACACATGGTCCTAAAACCATAGAAACCAAAAAGCTGGCCATTACAGCTCTTGAGCTAATGCAGGAGAATGAAATTTCCCAATTATTGGCTGTTGACAATGGTGACTATAAAGGCGTTGTTCATTTACATAATTTAATTAACGAGGGCATACTATAATGGCAAAAACCGCTGCAAAGAGTCCAAACGAAATGTCTTTTCTTGACCATCTTGAAGAATTGAGGTGGCATTTGATCCGAAGTACTTTTGCGATTGTACTAATAGGAATCGTAGCTTTCGTAATGAGGAGTTTCATTTTTGATACGGTTATCTTTGGACCTTCAAAAATGGATTTCCCAACCTATCGCCTGTTTTGCGACATTGCAACCTTCTTTGGCATAGACTCGGCTTTTTGTGCCGAAAAACTGCCATTCACCATTCAAAGCCGTTTAATGGCGGGGCAATTTTCAGCACATATTTGGACCTCAATTTGGGCCGGTTTCATAGTTGGGTTTCCTTATGTACTGTATGAAATGTGGAAATTCATCAGTCCGGGATTGTACGAAAAGGAACGTAAGAACTCCAGAGGTTTTATCCTTATCGCCTCGTTTTTGTTCTTCTTGGGTGTACTTTTCGGTTACTACGTTGTTGCACCACTTTCAATCAACTTCCTGGGAACCTACCAAGTAAGTGAATTGGTTCTGAACGAATTCGATATAGGATCTTATATCGCCACCGTACGATCTTCGGTAATCGCCTGTGGTATACTTTTCGAATTACCCATTTTAATCTACTTTTTGACCAAAATAGGATTGGTTACTCCGGAAATCATGAAAAAATACCGGAAGATCGCTTTGGTTATCGTGTTGATCGTATCGGCAGTAATCACACCACCAGACGTAGCAAGCCAGATAATAGTGGCTGTACCCGTACTTATACTATACCAAGTAAGCATCTATATATCTAAAATGGTATTGAAGTCCGAAGCAAAAAAGGAAGCCAAATTGGCCGCAAATAAAAATAAAAAAGGTTAAAAAACCGTAAAGAAGATTCCAACACCCAGTATTTAAATTTAGATTTGGGGAGTAATGTTTGATTTTATCCATAGTCGTATATGAAGCTCAGAGCAGATAATATAATGAAAGCCTATCGTGGGCGACAAGTTGTAAAAGGTATTTCCCTTGAGGTAAACCAAGGTGAGATCGTTGGTCTTCTCGGCCCCAATGGTGCAGGAAAAACAACATCGTTCTATATGATCGTAGGCCTTATAAAACCCAATAGCGGTAATATTTATCTAGATAACATGGAGATTACAAATTTCCCTATGTACAAAAGAGCGCAAAACGGTATTGGTTATTTGGCCCAAGAAGCTTCTGTCTTTCGAAAACTGAGTATTGAAAAGAACATCCTTAGTGTCTTGCAATTGACAGACTTGAGCAAAAAAGAACAACAAATGAAAATGGAATCGCTCATTGAGGAATTCGGTCTTGGCCATATTCGAAAAAACAGGGGCGATTTACTTTCCGGTGGGGAGCGCAGAAGAACGGAAATCGCTAGGGCCTTGGCTACCGACCCAAAATTCATTCTTTTAGATGAACCTTTTGCCGGGGTAGACCCTGTCGCCGTTGAGGATATTCAGCGTATCGTTGCCCATTTGAAAGACAAGAACATCGGAATATTGATTACTGACCACAATGTACAGGAAACCTTGGCCATTACAGAACGTTCCTATTTGATGTTCGAAGGTGGTATCTTAAAATCCGGTGTACCCGAAGACCTTGCAGCCGACGAAATGGTACGTAAAGTATACCTAGGTCAAAACTTTGAGCTACGTAAAAAGAAGTTGGATTTTTAGTCCATTTAAATTTTGCTGGAAATATTTCCGACTGCAGAGCTTAAAACATAAAAGGCAATAATCGCGGGTATGGCCAAAAACTTCATGGTCATTAATAGCACAAGACTCACGATAAGGAAAATATAACGTTGTGAATTATCCTTGAAATTCCAAGTCTTGAATTTTAGGGCGAACAACTCGATCTTGGCATTCAACAAATATGCACTTAACAGGGTTATGCCTATTAAAAACCATTGATTCAGGATGATACCGTTCAAAATATCATTGTTCTGGTAGAGCAATATCAAGGGTAAGGACAAAATCAATAGAGCATTGGCCGGCGTGGGCAATCCTACGAAAGACTCCTTTTGGTTTTCATCTATATTGAATTTGGCCAAACGATAGGCAGATGCCAGGGTGATCAAAAACCCCAAGAAAGGTAAAGGGGCAACTTTAAGGCCTACCCAAAAAGTATCATGAGCCGCTTCAGAAGAGAGGTTCACATTCCAACCTCCACTCATAGACATTCCCAATAACTGAAACATTACTATTCCGGGTACAAGTCCGCTGGTGATGACATCGGCGAGCGAATCCAACTGTAATCCCAATTCACTCTTTACATTTAGGATACGAGCTGCAAATCCATCGAAAAAATCAAGTACAATTCCCATGAAAACAAAAAATGCGGCGAGTTCCAACTGGTTTAAAACAGCGAATACAGCGGCCACACTTCCACAAAAAACATTCATTAAAGTGATAAAATTCGGAATATGACGTTTCATGAAAAGTTGTTTATGTAAAAATAATACAAATTTCATGAAAGCTTGTCCGATGGCCCATTCAAATAATAAACCCCTTGGAATAAATAAGACATCTGTAGCACTTATCAAAATAACAAAAAAGCATTTGCCCTTTGAAATCGGTAATGACGATTCAACCAATTAAGAACCGTTAACATAAAACCTACTTCTAAACAATTTATTCAGATATTTGCCACCGTAAATCCTTAATAACAAATTATGCCGTTTAAAAGGTTCGTTACATTCCTTTTGCTTTTGACATCACTGGTGGCACACTCCCAAACTCCGGAACTGACCCCATTATCTAAAATTAGCGTACTGACCTGTGGGCCGGGCGACCAATTATACTCGACCTTTGGCCATAGTGCTTTTAGGGTTAAGGACCCAGCCATTGGTATAGATGTGGTATACAACTATGGCGTTTTCGATTTTTATTCGGATAATTTTTATGTAAAGTTCGCACAAGGTAAATTGGATTACATGCTGGCCCGCCAACAGTTCTCCAATTTCATACGGGAATACAAACATGATAAACGTTGGGTAAACGAACAGGTTTTACAACTCAGCCAATCTGAAAGGAATGAACTGTTCCAATTTTTGGAGAACAATTACCTTCCTGAAAACAGGGCCTACCCGTATGATTTCTTTTATAACAACTGCGCAACTAAAATTTGGGATGTTCTAGATTCCGTTTACCATGAAAAGTTGGTGTTCAATGAAGGTTTTTTAGATAAACAGTACACCCATCGTGAGCTTATTCGCCTTAATATGCCACTTAATTCATGGTCCTCTTTCGGTATTGACTTAGCCCTCGGTGCGGTTATCGATGATGTTGCCACACCTAAAGAACATATGTTCTTGCCACAATATATAATGCAACAATTGAACAGTGCCCAATTGGATAACAAGCCCATTGCACCCAAAGAAACAAGCATTTACAAACCCGGTTCCCATGAACACAAAAGCAGTTTTATAAGTACACCCTTGTTTTGGACCCTGGCATTACTGATTATCGTGGTTACCTTAACAGTTTTGGATTTTAAGAAAAACCGTAGAACCAAAAGTATCGACTTTGTATTGTTCCTTTTAACTGGAATTGCTGGAATCGTCATCTTCTTCCTTTGGTTTTTAACAGACCATTCGGCAACGGCCAATAATTTGAACATCCTATGGGCCTTTCCCCTGAATTTGATATTCGCGTTTATGGTATGTCGCAAAAAGCCACTTCCATTATGGGCTTCCAAATACTTCCTATTCTTAATAATACTAATTTTGGCAGTTATAATATTATGGCTGTTGAACGTCCAGATTTTTTCACCAGTGCTTATTCCGATTTTATTGGCTTTGGGCACCCGGTATTCATTTCTATACCGATATAAAAACCAACAAAACCCCATTTCTAAAATATGAACCTCCTCTCTGTTGAAAATATAGCAAAATCATATGGTGAACTAGTCCTTTTTGAAGACATATCCTTTGGGGTAAACAAGGATCAAAAAATTGCATTGATCGCCAAGAACGGGGACGGAAAAACCTCGATTCTGAATATACTTTCCGGTAAGGACGTGCCTGACTCCGGTTTGGTGAATTACCGCAAGGGAACCCGCGTTTCCTTTCTTGAACAGGAACCTGACATGAATCCTGACCTAACCATTGAGGAAACTATTTTCGCTTCTGACAATGACATTCTAAAAGTTATTCTGGCCTATGAAAAGGCACTTGAAAACCCTGAGGAGGCAGAAGCCTACCAAAAGGCCTTTGAGGCTATGGACCGCTATGATGCGTGGGACTTTGAGACCCAATACAAGCAGATTCTCTTTAAACTCAAGTTAGAAGATATACATGCCAAAGTGGGACTCCTTTCCGGCGGACAAAAAAAACGCTTGGCACTTGCCAATGCACTTATCAACAGACCCGACCTTTTGATTCTTGATGAACCTACCAACCATTTAGACTTGGAAATGATCGAATGGTTGGAACAATATTTTTCCAAGGAAAACATAACCCTGTTCATGGTTACCCATGACCGATATTTCTTGGAACGTGTTTGTAATGAGATCATTGAACTCGACGGGGGAAAACTATACCCGTACAAGGGTAATTATTCTTATTATCTAGAAAAAAAAGAAGCCCGATTGGAACAAGAGGCTGTTGAGCAGCATAAATCAAAGTTGCTCTTTAAGAAAGAATTGACTTGGATGCGTAGGCAACCTAAGGCCCGTACAACAAAATCAAAGTCGAGAATAGATGATTTCCAAGCCATAAAAGAAAAAGCCCATCAACGTCGCATTGAACATGAGGTACAATTGGAAATAAACATGGAGCGCATCGGGAGTAAGATCCTGGAGCTTCACAAAATATCAAAATCCTTTCCCGGAAAACCAATTTTAGACCAATTCGAATATACTTTCACTAAAGGTGAACGGGTTGGTATAATCGGGAAAAACGGTACCGGAAAGTCTACTTTCCTTAATATTCTTTCGGGAGCAGACCAGCCGGACAGTGGTAAAGTGGTTATTGGAGACACCATTAAAATCGGATATTACACCCAAAAAGGTATCGAGATTAAGCAGGGCCAAAAGGTCATTGATGTAATTCGTGAGTTCGGCGATTATATTCCCTTAAAAAAAGGAAAACAAATATCTGCCCAACAATTGTTGGAACGTTTTCTGTTCGACCGTAAGAAGCAATATGATTTTGTCGAAAAACTGAGTGGTGGTGAACGTAAGCGATTATACCTATGTACCGTCCTCATACAGAACCCTAACTTCCTGATTTTGGACGAGCCTACCAACGATCTGGACATCATGACCCTGAATGTTCTGGAAAGTTTCCTTTTAGATTTTCCCGGGTGTCTTATGGTAGTATCCCATGACCGTTATTTCATGGATAAGATCGTTGACCACTTATTTGTTTTTAGAGGTGATACGGTTATCGAGGACTTTCCAGGCAACTACTCTGATTACAGAGCCTATGAGGATAGCCAAGTGGCCGAAAGCAGATCGGAAAAAGACAAGATCATTGAAAACAATAGCCCTAAGAATTCATGGAAAGAGGAAAGTAGCGGTAGCAAACTTTCCTATTTGGAACAAAAAGAATATAAATCGCTTGAGAAAGAAATTCAACGATTGGAGGAAAAGAAAGAAAAAGTACAACACAAATTCACCGATAGCGGTCTTACGGGCGAAGACATAGATGCGTTATCCATAGAACTGAAAGAAATTTCGGAAGCCATAGAAACAAAGACCGAACGTTGGTTTGAACTTTCCGCCATGATGGAATAATCCTGAAACACCCAAAAAACATATCTTGTACCGTTTTATCAGCTATATCAAATTTCTTTTTAGTGCCACGAACCAACATGGTGTACATTCACCTTTCATTTATAACTTCGTTACGAAATGCCTGTATAAAAAATCTAAAATCAGAGGACCTAAGCATATAAAAGTATTACTCAAGAGCCTTGCGTATTTTAAGGTTGAAAATATTCGAATTGTCCCAAAAGATCCTTCCCTTGAAAATTTGATAATGAAGTCATTCCCGCAAATCAAATTCAACCAACCGGAAGACCTCATCTTCATGGATTCACCTAACAATGAATTATTTACACTGATCATTAAGGAAAAAACATATCATAACGACACGATGGTCCTAATTAGGGACCTCTATAAAAACAAGAAAAATACCCAGGTCTGGGAAGTTTTCAAACAAAATGAAAACGTAACGGTTTCGGTTGATATGTTCAACTGCGGCGCCCTATTTTTCAGGAAAGAACAAGCAAAGGAACATTTTAAGATTAGAATTTAAACCCGTAACTTTATCATTGAAATTACCTTATTGCCGAACAATGTGGAGAAAAGAACCTCCAATCCACTTTTGAAAGGCTATCTAAGTTAAAAATTATGGAATATCCGATTTATACAGTTCTAGGGATTCTTGTAATCATTTATTTGTTTTTCTTGATGTTGAACAGGAACAAATCAAAAAAGCGAAAATCAAAAAAATTCATGGAAGATTATCGCCGTGAAGACAGAAAGGAAAAAGAAAATTAACCCCAAGAACAATACTGTACATTATGAAAATATACACTAAAACAGGTGACAAAGGAACTACGGCCCTTTTTGGGGGCACTAGGGTTTCTAAAAACCACATAAGGATAGATAGTTATGGCACCATCGACGAACTGAATGCGTGGATAGGCCTTATCCGGGATCAGGAAATAGACCCTTACACCAAAAACCTACTCACCCTTATACAGCATAAGTTATTTACACTGGGGGCAATTTTGGCCACCGACCCAGATAAGGCCCTCTTAAAAAACGGAAAAGAACGCTTGAACATTCCTAGAATAAACGATTCGGACATTGAACTTTTGGAAAACGAGATGGACGTAATGAACGAATCCTTGCCACCCATGACCCATTTTATACTTCCTGGCGGACATACAACAGTGTCATACTGTCATATAGCACGAACGGTTTGTCGTAGAGCGGAACGTATGGCCACCGAACTTTTCGAAAAAGAACCTTTTGATGAGAATGTGATGTCTTACATAAATAGACTTTCTGACTACCTTTTTGTCTTGGCACGAAAGTTGACCAATGACTTAAAGGCGAAGGAAATCAAATGGATTCCTGAAAAAAAGGACTAATAATTTCCGATTTTCTTCGTTATCAAACTATTATAGCATAAATAATTGTAAAAAATCTTGGCTATTTCAAGATAAAAATTACTTTTGCAAAAATTTAAAATCATCTATTAAAATGTATTGGACTTTAGAACTAGCATCATATTTGAGTGATGCACCTTGGCCGGCAACAAAAGACGAACTAATCGATTATTCAATTAGAACGGGTGCCCCTTTAGAGGTCGTAGAAAATTTGCAGTCTATGGAAGAAGAGGGTGGTGAAATTTACGAGTCCATCGAAGAAATTTGGCCAGATTACCCTACAGAAGAAGATTACCTCTGGAACGAGGATGAATATTAAACAAGTTAAATGTATCAAAAAGTCTCTTCGGAGACTTTTTTTTATGAATATATTATCATCACTGGCCATACAAAAAGGAAGAAATTAGCATTCAAAATGTTAACTTCGCAGAAAAATAAAACCTATTGGGATTTTTCTCGGTAAATTTGGCAGTAAAATAGGTCTTCACCCATAAGTTCAAAAGATTGGAACACCTTTTGCCCTACCCCTGCAACAACCCTTTAAAAGGTTATTTTTTAAAATAAAGGAGATAAAAATATAGAAAGCAGACGCTTCCCGTCACTTTCAATACCATAATAGGAAGAAATATGAGTTTATTAAATTCAGTACTTAAGGCATTTGTCGGCGACAAATCAAAAAAAGACGTAAAGGAACTACAACCCATTCTTAAACAAATAAAGTCATTTGAAGCTGCTTTAGAAGGTTTAAGCCTAGATGAACTAAGGGCGAAAACAGATGAATTCAAAGCAAAGATCAAGGCCGACCGCAAGGAGTTGGATGATAAGATCGCCGAACTAACCGAGCAAGTGCATGCCTCAACCGATATTGACAAAAACGAGGACATTTATGCCGAGATAGACAAACTGCAGGACGAGGCCTATAAAATATCCGAAAAAACATTGAACGATATCCTGCCAGAAGCATTCGCCGTAGTGAAGGAAACGGCAAAGCGGTTCGTTGCAAACGAAAATTTGGAAGTTACCGCTTCAGAATTCGATAGAAAAATATCCGGCACAAAGGACTATGTTACTTTAGATGGCGATAAGGCCATTTGGAAAAACTCTTGGGATGCCGCCGGGAAGGCAGTCACATGGGATATGGTACATTACGACGTACAGTTGATCGGTGGTATCGCCTTGCACCAAGGCAAAATCGCTGAAATGCAGACTGGTGAAGGTAAAACTTTGGTCGCTACGCTACCTATGTACCTAAACGCCTTATCGGGCCATGGTGCACACTTGGTAACGGTGAACGATTATCTGGCTAAAAGGGATAGTGCCTGGATGGCCCCGATATTCGAATTCCATGGTCTTTCAGTAGATTGTATAGACCACCATAAACCTAATTCGGAAGGCCGTAGGGCTGCGTACAACGCGGATATCACTTACGGCACCAATAACGAATTCGGTTTCGATTACCTAAGGGATAATATGGCGCATACACCCGCCGACTTGGTCCAAAGACCGCATCATTACGCCATTGTCGATGAGGTCGATTCAGTTTTGGTCGATGATGCACGTACCCCTTTGATCATTTCGGGACCGGTACCGGAAGGTGACCGTCATGAATTTAACGAGCTTAAGCCAAAGGTCAACGATATTGTACAAAAACAAAGACAACATTTGACCGGTGTATTGGCCGAGGCAAAAAAAGCTATTGCTGCAGGTGACACCAAAGAAGGCGGATTCCTTTTACTTCGTGTATACAGAGGTTTGCCTAAAAATAAGGCATTGATAAAATATTTAAGTGAAGAAGGTATAAAGCAATTATTGCAGAAAACCGAGAATTTCTATATGCAAGATAACAATAGGGAAATGCCCAAGGTAGATGAAGACCTATTGTTCGTAATCGATGAAAAGAACAATCAAATTGAATTGACCGATAAAGGGGTCGATTATATCTCAGGGGAACAAAACAGGGATTTCTTCGTAATGCCCGATATTGGCGGCGAAATAGCTAAGATCGAAAAACAAAACCTGGAGATTGAAAAAGAGGCCGAACTCAAAGAAGAACTATTTAAGGACTTTACGATCAAGAGTGAGCGTATACATACCATGAGCCAATTATTAAAGGCATATACCCTTTTTGAAAAAGATGTGGAATATGTGGT
The DNA here is from genome assembly GCF_009674825.1 of Maribacter luteus. Taxonomy (GTDB): domain Bacteria; phylum Bacteroidota; class Bacteroidia; order Flavobacteriales; family Flavobacteriaceae; genus Maribacter_A; species Maribacter_A luteus. The sequence continues at coordinate 62,404 of NZ_WKJH01000006.1, read as the reverse complement.
CATGGACAACAAAGTAATGATCGTTGATGAGCAGACCGGTCGTATTATGGACGGTCGTCGTTATTCAGATGGTTTACACCAAGCCATTGAGGCCAAGGAAAATGTAAAGATTGAAGCTTTGACACAGACCTTTGCCACGGTTACCCTTCAGAACTATTTCAGGATGTACAAAAAGCTTTCAGGTATGACAGGTACCGCTATAACCGAAGCTGGGGAATTCTGGGAAATTTACAAGTTGGATGTCATGGAGATACCTACAAACCGTCCCATTGCACGAGATGACCGAAACGATTTGATCTATAAGACAAAGCGCGAAAAATATAATGCCATTATCGAGGAGGTCACTAAATTGTCACAATCAGGTAGACCTGTATTGATCGGTACGACTTCAGTTGAGATTTCAGAATTATTATCGCGAATGCTTAACATCCGAAAAGTACCACATAATGTATTGAATGCGAAATTACATAAGAAAGAAGCCGATGTTGTTGCTGAAGCCGGAAATCCTGGGGTGGTTACCATAGCAACCAACATGGCGGGTCGTGGTACGGATATTAAACTGACCGATGAAGTTAAAAAAGCCGGTGGTTTGGCCATTATAGGAACAGAACGTCATGATTCCCGACGTGTAGACAGACAGTTAAGAGGTCGTTCCGGTCGTCAAGGTGATCCAGGAAGTTCTCAATTCTATGTTTCCTTGGAAGATAACCTTATGCGACTATTCGGTTCTGATCGTGTTGCAAAGATGATGGATAAGATGGGCTTGGAAGACGGTGAGGTCATACAACACTCCATGATGACAAAATCTATTGAACGTGCCCAGAAAAAAGTTGAAGAAAACAACTTCGGTGTTCGTAAACGTTTATTGGAATATGATGATGTTATGAACGCTCAGCGTGAGGTGGTATACAAAAGAAGACGCCACGCCCTACAAGGTGAACGTTTAAAAGTGGATATCGCCAATATGATCTATGACACCTGTGAAGTTATTGCTGAAACCAATAAAGGTGCGATGGACTTTAAGCACTTTGAATTTGAGTTGATCAAGTTCTTCTCTATCACCTCCCCTATAAGCGAGGCAGAGTTTGGAAAAATGACCGTTCCTGAGATTGCCAATGCCATTTACAAGGGCGCCTACGCATTCTATCAAGATAAGATGGAGCGAAATGCCGCAACAGCATTTCCCGTAATAAAGAAAGTCTACGAAGACAACTCCAATAAGTTCGAACGTATCGTAGTTCCGTTTACCGACGGAATAAAAAGTTTGAATGTAGTGACCAACCTAAAAGATGCCTATGAATCTGACGGTAAACAATTGGTCACCGATTTTGAAAAGAACATTACGCTAGCGATCATAGATGATTCCTGGAAAACCCATTTACGTAAAATGGATGAATTGAAGCAATCGGTACAATTGGCCGTTCACGAGCAGAAAGATCCTTTATTGATCTACAAATTCGAGGCATTTGAACTTTTCAAGGAAATGATCGATAAAGTCAACAAAGAAGTTGTTTCTTTCTTGTTCAAAGGAGAACTACCAACTGAGAATCCGAATGAAATTCAAAATGCGGGTAACTTAAGAAGACCAAAAGAAAACTTACAGACCAGCAAGGAAGAAATTCCCAATAGCGACGAATTGGCCGCCAAAAACAGGGCCGCAGGCCAAACCCAAGGACAAAGACCACAAATAACGGAAACCATAGTTCGTGAGCGCCCTAAGATAGGACGTAACGAACGCGTTACCATAAAAAATGTAATGTCGGGTCAAAGCAAAACGGTCAAGTATAAACAAGCCGAACCATTACTTGATAAAGGGGAATGGGTCTTGACAGAAGATTAATACCCAATTCGACAAAATTACAAGCGACCATTATCGGTCGCTTTTTTTTGGTTACAAAAAAAGTACGCCCCCTCAATAATGGTAATTCGGTTAAATAATTTAAATTAAAATCGATCACTCTAGCTTAATTTTCGTGTTTGATGTTGATTTAAACCCAAAACATATTTAGATTTACCATAAATAACCCTGATCCAATAGGGATTACCTTTCATTACCAGATCGTAATTCACTATTAAAGAGCCAAAAGTTTCGATTATGAAAATGCCCGTCAAAGATGAATATCGCTTAGTGGATAAAGTCAAATTAACATTGAGGGTAAATTATTTCTCCTCAATATTCGCCATCATTTTTGGATTCCTTTGCCTTTACACCCTTAATATCAACGAAATATTACCTTATGCTTTTTTTGGATTTGGTGTTGTCAACCTTTTGAACACCTTAGCCTTTAAATTACATAACAACATAACGGTCACCTATAATATCACTTCAATTATCGGATTAATATGTGGCACTTTCATTACACTTTACAGCGGAGGGATCAATAGCCCTTTTATATTCGTTTTGGCACTTATCGTATTCACCGGTTATGTAACCACAAAACTATACGGGAAGATATACCTTTACCTAAACCTGACGATCGTATGTCTAATGTATCTGGAAACCCTTCCAGCATATACCTTCACTTTCAATGCCGTACCGGAAGCCTCAAGAGATCTCTTTAGCCTATTCAGTATTCTTTTTTCGGTCTATCTTTTGGGTGGGGTTTTAGGCAAGAACCTATTAAAGGCCCACCACAATCTTTATAAATCTAGAAATGAGATTGAAAAACGAATCAAAGAAAAGGAAACTTTGCTCCGCGAGGTACATCATCGGGTAAAGAACAACCTTCAAACCGTTTCCAGTCTTTTAAGCCTGCAATCAAGAAGCATACAGGATGAGAAAATGAAAAACATCATCAAAAGCAGCCAGAACAGGGTTATCTCAATGGCAATGGTACATGAGATGCTGTATATGCGCGATGACCTATCTAAAATAGAGTATAAATCCTATGTACAGGAATTGAGCGAATTTCTGATACGATCTTTAAAAGGTGCCGATAACAAAGTAAAACTAAATATAGATATACCGGATATTAAATTAGGTATTGATACGGCCATACCCTTGGGGCTTTTGATAAACGAAGCAATTACCAATGCCTTGAAATATGGCATTTGCAATCAAAAAGATGGAGAAATAAGCATCTCGATCGAGCAAGGCGAAGAGAATGGGTATGAACTAAGAATCGGTGACAACGGTGTAGGTTTCCCGGATACCATTGATCACAAAACCACCAAATCACTTGGTTTAAAACTAATCCACAACCTTGCCCGCCAACTTAAAGGGAGCATCATTAAGGATACTACGAAAAAAGGAACAAACTACATTATCAAATTCTACGAAGTAGGCAAGCATTTTAATGCAGTTGCTTAAGGTTTACCCCTAATTTTGTGAATACCGCGGTATTAAAGACCATAGGGTTCTTTTTTCTTATTATTCCTTATATTTAAGGGACTAATTAAAAAACCTTCCATGCTTAAAAAATTACTCCTTTTGGTGCTGTTTTGTGGTTCTACACTTTACGGTCAAGATTACTTTTTCAAAAAATTCCATCCTTTCAATGCCGATATACCTTCGCCCGAAGAATTTTTAGGATATGGTATTGGCGAGCATCACACCCGGCACGACTTAATAGTGGCCTATTTGGAAAAACTTGCGGAAGTATCCGAAAGGGCCTCCATTCATTATTATGGCAAGACCCATGAAGGAAGAAAATTGGTAATCCTAACGATTACAAGTCCGGAAAACCTATCGAACCTTGATGAATTGAAACGCCAACATTTGGCATTCACAAACCCTGACAACAATGCTTCAAACTACGATGATGTCCCTATTTTCATCAATCTGGCTTATAATGTACATGGAAATGAACCGTCCAGTTCTGAAGCTGCCTTATTAACGGCATATACTTTTGCCGCTTCAAACAATCCGGAAATATTGGGATATTTAAATAATGCCGTGATATTCATCGACCCAACAATCAATCCCGACGGTCGTGATCGTCATACCCAATATGCCAATTCCTACCAAGGAAATCCACTTGTGGCCGACCCGCAGGATGCCGAGCATAATGAGTATTGGCCTGGTGGTCGTACCAATCATTATTGGTTTGACCTTAATCGGGACTGGCTATTGGGCATTAACCCTGAAAGCAGGGGTAAATTAACATGGTACCATGAATGGTATCCTAATGTGGTTACCGATTTTCACGAAATGGGCACACAAAGCACCTATTTCTTTGAGCCCATGAAAGCCAATGGATCCTTAGATCCGATAATGCCCAAAGAAAATTATGAGGACCTCAACAATATGTTCGGGGAACAATTTGCCAAGGCTTTGGACAGTATCGGTAGTTTTTATTTTACCAAGGAGGCCTTTGACGGCACGTATCCCGGTTATGGGTCATCTTATCCCGATCTTCAGGGCGGATTGGGTCTTTTGTTCGAACAGGCCAGCTCTCGTGGGCATAAGCAAACAACTGCCTTTGGGGAAATTACATTTCCGTTCACGATCCGCAACCAATACACCTCGGGCATAACCACGGTAAAAACCGCGGTTAAAAACAAGGCTTATATGCGAAAATACCAACAAGACTTCTTTAAAAGTGCCATTTCCAGGGCAAGTAAAAGTAAAATCAAGGGATATACTTTTAACGATGCACATGACCAAAATAGAACCAAGGCTTTCATTGACAAGTTACTATTACATAATATAGAAGTATATAAATCTAACGATACATACGTGGTACCTACGAAACAACCACAGTACAGAATGGTGCAAACCATGTTCGAGACCTATTCAAAATATAGAGACAGTGTTTATTATGACGCTTCTGCATGGTCTGTAGGTAATTTCTATAATATGAAGTATAAGCCCACAACCAGCTTGAATTTGGGAGACAGAATCACTACAACAAAAGACCTCATCCAAGTTTCTCCCGTTGAAAAATCCAATTATGCCTATATCATAGATTGGGATGATTACAATGCCCCAGCCGCACTGAATTACCTTCAAAAAAATGGATTGACGATATCGTCGTCTTTTAAACCCTTTACCACAAAAGTGGGCCCAGATTCCAAATCGTTCAATTATGGCGCTTTGGTCATTCCCGTAAGCTTGCAAAAAAAGGATGCCGATGCTACATATAAACTGATCCAAGCAGCTCAAAAAGAGTTTCAAGTTCCAATGTTCGGTGTAAATTCAGGGTTCAACTTAAATGGAATCGACTTAGGAAGCCGTTTTATTTCACCCATAAAAAAACCAAAGATCGCAATGCTTATTGGCGATGGGGTTCGCTCATATGAAGCTGGGGAGGTTTGGCATTTATTGGATAATAGGGTACATATGCCGATAACGAAAATTCCCATGCGGAATTTTGACAAAATAAAAATCGATTCATATAAAACCCTGGTCATGGTTTCGGGTAAATATAAATTTACCGATAAGCAACAGGATAAAATAAAAACCTGGGTAGGTAAAGGCAATACATTGATAACCATCGGCACAGCCTCTAAATGGGCCATTGACAAAAAATTGGTAAAAGAAAAATTGACGAAACCTGAAAAAGACACGCTAGCAATCGCTACCCGCAAACCTTATGTAGATTCCGACGAAAATTTAGGTAAAGAAAGTGTAGGTGGGGTTATACTGAAGATGGATATTGACACTACCCACCCTCTGGCCTTCGGCTATCATGACAACGCCATTCCTGTTTACAAAAACAATACGGTCTGGTTGACGCCAAGTAAAAATGAATATGCAACTGTTGGGAAATATGCGAAGGAACCTCATATAGATGGTTTCCTTACCACAAAAAATATGAAGCAATATGTTAAACCATCGGCATCACTTATCGTGAGTAAAGTTGGGTCGGGCAGGGTAATACTCTTTGCCGACAATCCAAATTTCAGGGGTTCTTGGTATGGGACGAACCGGTTATTCTTGAATGCCTTGTTTTTGGGAGATAAAATAAAAGTCCCTTCAAGGGAATAATACAATGGCTCTTATACCAAAACACCCTATACTTATGTAAAAACAAAATTTTATTAACCCTTCCGTTAAGGAGCCATACCGTAACTCCCTAAAAGTGCATTTAATGACAGCCCATGAAACAAGCACCATCTGTTGCCCCTTTGTGCACGGTTCACATTTTTAAGTAAATGTAACGTTCAACATTTACGATGTGAGCCAAGAACCAAAAGGGAATTACGAACAAAAGGCAGATGATTAGCTGTTACTAATTGCTGCATTGTAAAACGGTTAAAGCTATTTTTTAACACGTACTTTCAATGGCTGCAAAAAACCTTTTGTTTTAGGGAATATGACCATATTCAACACTAACAAAGCAACCGGAAGCAAAAGAATAAAAAGTAACATAAGCTTTATATTTTAGGTTAAAAATTAAAAAAGGGGAACTTTCTTGTATTCAATAAAAACCCTAACGTATTAAGACAACTTAGGTCTGTCTTTTTTCGTTGAAAAAGCCAAAGCCTTCTTTACTCTGGAATTTTTGAATTTATATAAACGTGCAACACTTTTTTCCGAAGTGATTTTATTTTCCTTAGCAGAATCAATAACGATAATCCCACTATCCAAAACAATATCCATTTTAATAGGTTCCACTGTAACATTGTCATCGGTGTTTTGAGCAAAAGCGGTAAGACCGAAAAAAAGAACGAAAATCAAGGTAAAAATAGCTTTCATAATATCGACTTGGGTTACATAAATTTAACTCCAAACGACACTGAGGCAGGTTCACAAAACGGTGAAAACACCTTATTTTTCGGCTATCGGAAAAAGAATGGGTGAAGTGCACAAAATGTTCGACAAACGTTTTCAACACCTGAAACGCCTTACCGAACAAATAGTCTTTTAATCGGTATTCGTGAGTGGTTTTTTACAAGGGCTGATATAAAAACCGTTAAAATAATATAATAAGAATCTTGAATTCAATTGCCATAATTACCTGAAAAGGTATATCATCATACCTTCTGGGGAAACTTTAAAATATCAAATTGCGTAGTATAATTTAGAGATGGGGTATAAAAAAGGTTATCGTTTTCTTACATTTTATACAATAAGAACAACAATTCATACAATTGCGATCGGTTAATCAACGAACAGCTATTAATTTACCTTAAAAACATCCCCTCTATAAGATCTATTGCTAATCAAAAACCGAGAACCCATGGAACCATTTATTTACTTTATCGCAAATGCATCAATGATTTTTGCCGCCAGCGTTATTGTTTTTATTCTTACAGGACTTATTAAAAATCGATCTCATCATTAAATATAGCACGGCCTTTCTGTTATTACTTGTTATTCATCAGTGGACAAAAAAATCCAAAAAGAATGTATGTAAATACATTAAATAGGATAATACTAAAATTGTATTTATAAAACCCTCTAAACTTTCATTAGGTCTATAAATCAAAACATTTATAACCCTATGGAAGGATAAAAGTAAAAACACCTTTTGGGAAACGGAAATAAAGAACAACACATCCGTCAATTAGGCTTTCCCCTAATTTCCAATCATAGTTTAAATATACCTTTAGCAGGTATTATGGAAGAAAAGTTATCCCAAAATTCTTGGAAAGAAGTGAAATGCCTTAGTATTGACCTCTGACGATTTGTAATTTATGAAAAACCAATGGAACTTTTAACTGGATTACATTGAGGGATCATTAAGTCCCATCGATTCTCAGTTTATATGGAGTGAACAAGCTTTAAAAAAAAATCACTGTATCGTCATTTTCTTGATAAGCCCAATGGATAATAAACAATAGTTTGAATAAAGGATAAATTACAAGTTCTGAAAGTATGTATGACCTATAATTTCCCAATATAAATCTATTGGGTTTAGGCCAACAATGGCTTATCCTTTTTAGCCCTAAAGGCAAGTGCCCTTTTCACTTTAGTATGCTTAAACCTGTATATACCTATAGCATTGTTCTTTTTCGGATGCCTTAGTCTAGTTCTCTCAACATTGGAAACCAGATTTTGCACGTTGGTCAAATTTGAATAAGTTAGTGAAGAACCCTCTTCTATTGTTTTCATTTGATCAACAGGACCTACACAATGGGCAAAGGATATAGATCCTGTGAATAATAAGATTATAAGTAAGAAAAGGGTTCGCATAGTTTATAGTAAGTTTGGTTACCTAGAAAACCCACATACCCCATTTTCACATCCAATTATTCGATTAAATGTAGCATTTCATAGACAAAAGGCTCAAATATCGATGAAATACCTAACTTTACCCCTGAAACACAAATTCTATATTTACCGTTTATCGATGTTTACATGCCGTTCATCGAACAATACAAGCGGAAAATCACCGTTTTTAAGCGAATAATCCATCTCATCGATATTCTAAGGTGTTATAAACATAAACCATTTAAATTCTCGAAAGGCACTCTAAATGTAATGCTCCGGAAAATCGTGTTCATTCAGAATAAACCACAAAAGTTCGCTTCCCTTTTAAGAAACATTAGGCTTACAAAACAAAAACTATTAGAGGAAGTGCATATATCCTAGAATGAATACCAATACACTTTATTTGGGTATAGCACAAAAAGGATTAAGTGCTGAAAATGTCCATTGAACATCACAGCACTTAAAATCAATTTTTGATACTTTGTAATTTAAAGGGACTTTTTAATGGATCGGGATTTTGAAAATCCGATAAAGAAATGAAAACCGGTCTTATTTTACCGCATTGTCCAAAATCTTACCTTTACTTACTTCGCCTATAACAACCACATCTTTTGATGCCTCATACTCTTTAATGGCCATAAGCATTTGTTCCTTTGTATCCCGTCGGATTTTAACTCCGGTCTTTGATCCTCTATTTCTGATTTCTATATAAAAGCCGTCTCTTAATTCCGTCGGTTTCGTTGCGGGTCTTCCCATAATTTTAATTAAATTCTAAGTTAATGTTAGGTGCTTCCTTTTCTCCATACTTCTCTCACCGTAGCATAGTAGTCGTAAAACAAAGGCCGAACGTACAGCAAAAAATATCTAAAACATAACAATTACCAAAATAGTTATTAAGTATTCATGAACAATAGCCCTATTTATCCTAATTTTAAGAAATTTATAACATAATTGACTGAAAAAAACGTAATAAACATCAATTTTTTAAGAAAAAACCAACGCCTATAAAAACAACTTTATTCTATATTTCACTCTCTTAAAAACCAATTTCATGATCATAAAGGAAAAGCTAACCTATAAAGATGCCCTGAACAATGAATTTGAAGGGGTGATTGCTTGGGATGATTCGTATACGGAACAAAAACCGGGCATTTTGGTTTCCCATATGTGGAGTGGCCAATCAGAATTTGAAGTTCAAAAAGCCGAAGCATTGGCCAAATTAGGTTATGTTGGGTTCGCTATAGACAATTATGGCAAAGGACGAAGGGCCAACGGTCCTGAAGAGGCACAAAAACTAATGGATGAACTTGACCAAAACAGGCCATTATTACTATCCCGAATGTTATTGGCGGTCAATACATTGAAAAAACATGGGATGGTGAATGCTTCAAAAATCGGAGCTATAGGATTCTGTTTCGGTGGCAAATGTGTCTTGGATCTTGCCCGTTCAGGATCCGACATAAAAGGGGTAGTAAGTTTTCATGGATTGTTGGATCCCCCAAACCCACATCCGAATAAGAAAATAAAAAGTGCGATACTCGTATTACATGGCTGGGAAGACCCTATGGCCTTACCCGATGACATGGTCAAACTCTCCCAAGAGATGAACGGACTTGCTGCCGACTGGAGTGTTCATGTTTACGGTCGTACAGGGCATGCTTTTACGAACCCCAAAGCCAAATTCCCCGAAAAAGGGTTGTTTTTTCAACCAAAATCCAATAAGCGATCGTGGCATGCAATGACCTCTTTTTTCAAAGAGATTTTTGATTGAACATACTATGGCATTGCTGTAATGAATCTTGACTTTGTAAGTTACCATCAAATTCAACAACTAAAGAAAAAAAAGATACACTATGATAAAATCGATCCTTTTGACACTTACCATTTTATTCTCTACCAGCTGTGAATCCAACGTAAAGAAAAGTAAACAAGCACATGACCCTCCCAACGCCCAAACAATAAGTAAACCAACACCTGATAATCTACAAAAATATGAGGTTGCTTATTTCGCCAGCGGCTGTTTTTGGTGCGTAGAGGCCATTTATGAAGATGTTATAGGTGTAAAAGAAGTGATTTCCGGTTATTCCGGTGGAAGCGAAAAAAACCCTACCTATGAACAAGTTGGTCGCGGACTTACCACCCATGCAGAGGCCGTAAAGGTTTATTACGATCCAAAAGTTGTCGATTTTAAAACCTTGGTCGTAGTATTCTTCGGTTCCCATGACCCAACAACACTAAACCGCCAAGGACCCGACCATGGCGCCCAGTACCGCTCCATAGCTTTTTACTCCAATGAGGAAGAAAAAAAGATTATCGAAAACTATATAGAGCAATTGAAAAAAGATAAGGTATACAATTCACCAATAGTCACACAAGTTGAAAAATTCCGCAAATTCTATGACGCTGAAGATTACCATCAAGATTATGAAAAATTAAATCCGAACAACCCTTATATCATCAATATTTCCATTCCAAGATACAAAAGGTTCAAAGCAAAATATCCCGAATTGATGAAAAAAGGAGGACATTGAAATATCAGTTTTACCTGAATGAATATAAAAGTGACTTTAACGGGTCGCTTTTTTTTATTTTTGAGTTTAAGCCACTACCTTTAAGGCATCAATCATTGATTCTCCGATGGAAAACCGCAAACCCAAATCACCCGGCCCAAATCTGTCAGAAATGGAAACGCCCTTTTTCATTCATTCTAAAATGGAAAAGAATTCTTCATAACCAAATAAAACAAAATAACAATCAGTAAAACCTGATGCTTTAAGTAATCAAAAGCTATATAAAACAGGAAAAAGGAATTTCAAATAAGCATTTAAGCAAAATTGTAATACATGAAACGCAGGGAATTTGTAGTTAAAAGTAGTTTGGCGACTGCAGCAGTGGCCACATCGTCATCAATATTCGGAAACATCAATAATTTCAGGGGTGCCAATGACACGGTAAACATTGGGATTATCGGTACTGGTGACCGTGGAACAGGACTTACGCCACTTATAAATGAATTGGACAAATTCAATGTTATCGCCTGTTGTGACACCCTGCCATTCCGTTTAGAGAACGGACTCAGCAAAGTAGAAGGAAAAGCCCAAGGTTATAAGGATTACCGCAAGCTTTTGGACAATCCCGATATTGATGCCGTTTTGGTCTCTACCCCTTTGAATACCCACTCAAAAATCGCAATGGACGCATTGGATGCTGGCAAACATGTGTATTGTGAAAAAACAATGGCGAAAGGATACGACGGTATTGAACACCTAGCCGCGAAAGTAAAATCCTCTAATAAGATATTCCAGACGGGACATCAATACCACAGTTCAAGATTATATACCCATGTGGTCAAAATGATAAAAAAAGGAATGATCGGCAAGATTGCCGCCTTTGAATGCCAATGGAACAGAAACGGGAATTGGAGACGGGAAGTTCCGAGTCCTGAATTGGAACGCGCTATAAACTGGCGAATGTACCGTGAATTCTCTGGCGGATTGGCCGCTGAGCTTTGCTCACATCAAATCGATTTTGCAAATTGGGTAACCGAATCCACTCCAGATAAAGTTGTGGGAATGGGTGGCGTTGATTATTGGAAAGATGGGCGCGAAACCTATGACAATATCCACCTGCTATACTCCTACCCCAGTGGTGTAAAAGCCACCTTTACTTGCTTAACCAGTAATGCCATGGACGGTTATCAAATTAAGGCCATCGGTGACAAAGGCACCATTGTCCTGGATTATGCCAAAGCTTGGTTTTACCCTGAAGGAAAGAAAAATAAAGAATTGGGAGAAGTGGATGGTGTTTCCGGAGCTACCGTAAAATGGGATGAAGGAAAAGGCTATGCACTTAATATTGAACATGAGGATGCCAGTAAACAGGCATTACATGATTTTAGGGATAGTATTCAAAACAATACAGATCCGGTTTCCAACATTACCACAGGGGCGAATGCCGCAATTTGTGTTCAAATGGGACTTGATGCCATGTATAACGAAGAAATCGTACATTGGAAAAAACTTCCTAGTGTTCAAGCGATTTAATGAAAGGTTCTTATTGGATGAAGTATGGGAATAGGAAATTTATAAGATAGATTTGGGTTGATTTTGAAACGTAGCTAATGGTGATTATTCCTTTAAGACCACATCGCTATATTTTGAATTGATTTTTATTGATCGGGCACTATTCCCCTTCTTTTGATATCCCTCGTAAAAAACGGTATTATTCTCTTTTCTTGTGTTCAACTTTAGGTTTTGGGGGTACGTTAATTTAGAACGCGTACTTTTTGCCGCAATCACAAAATCGGTTTTTGGCAAATTGCACCTTAACTCGCCATTCTGTAAGGATATATCAATATCCTTGAAATCATTGGAAACCCAGTCTATCATAATCGGACCCATTTTATTGTCGATTATCGCAGATTCCAACAACCTATGGATCTTAACATCCGAAGATGTGGTGCTTAACCTTAAGTTAAGCACCTCGTTCAAATCCACTTTTTCAGAATAGGAAGTCTGTAACAACCCACAGTTCCATCTTTCTACCTGCACTGGCGAATACGAAGTGGTTATCGTGGTTTCTTCCCCATCTATGGTCGTGGCCCATAAAGTGGAATATGACAACCTTGCATTGATGTTTTTTGTATTCTCTGCTAATTTCACGGCTCCATGGCGTACGTTCATATTGATCTTTGTTCCCTTCGGCATTTTAATTTTAATGGTCTTTTTCACCTTGAACCGTTTATTGCCCCTATCGGTGGAATAATAAAAAATATGGGGTTCATTTGCATGTAATTCCCGCTTTTCAATAATCCGTTCTCGGCGTTCTTCCATCTCTTTTGCTCGCTCTTCCATTTGTTCAGCACGTTTTTCCATGGCCTCTTCCCTAACCTCCATTCGCTTTTCGTGAGCTTCGGCCCTTTTCTCCATCATCGCTTCACGGCGTTTTGCCATGGCGGCCTGCCTTGCTTCCATCTTAGCTCCCCATGCTTCCATCTTTTTCTCATATTCCTTATCAAAACCCTTTTCAAACTTCTTTTGCCATTTTTCAAGGTATTTTTCACCCTCCTTTTCATAAGCCTCATAATCAAACTCAACCTCGGGGACAGGAGGCATCGGCATATCGGATAAATCCAAATGCATTTCTGGCATCTCCGGCACCTCTGGAATTTCGGGCATCTCAAACTCAAAATCGGGAATCTCTATATTAAGATGCTCCAATCCACCAACGGAGTGTTTAATAAACCAGGTGTTTTCAACTCCGGTTGTAATAGATACCTTTTTACTGTTACCGACAATTTCGATAGCATCTTGATCAAAGTACTCGGATGCTTCTTCTTCCGTTGCCCCATCGAGGACAATGGTCGCCGTTATGGCAATTTGGTCCTTATTCCAAGTCTCGAATTCAATATCTACATTACTGGTATTGATATCGAGAACTGTTTCTGAATTTACATTGAACACCTCATTAATGGTCTTCTGTTTTTCTTGCCCGTAAATCCCCAGTGTTAAAAGGAGAAAGATCATGGCAATCGATTTAAATTGCATTGGTTTCATACTGCTCGTTTTTTGATGATTGTAATTCGTTCAACTTCATTTTTAATTGTTGTAATAATTGTAAGCGCATCTGTAGGTTTTTTATAAGTGCGGAAATGGTCTGATCATTAGGTCCGATTTGGTTGAGCTCGGTCGTTAAGTTCTTATATTCCGAATTCAGGTCGGCCAAACGTTCCATATAACCATCCACGACCTCCTTATTGTCATCGGAAACCGCCAATTTTGCCAATTCAAGGTTAATATGGGCTACGTAATAACTTTCGACTTTTTTTAAATCGGGGGAAAGGTCTCCCAAAGAAATACCGGTCTTATTTTCTACGTTCGTGTTCTTATCTACAACCGTAGTGGGAATGTTCGCTTTGTTTCTTTGGATAAAAAACATAGTGCCCAAACCTATTAAGACAAGAATGGTGGCGGCTATCTTGAGAAAAAAGAAGGATGGTTTCTTATCTTGCCTGAGCTCCTTATCCAAACGATCCATAAACCGTTTCTCATGCCCCCTGTTCATAACAAAGTGCTCTTTACGTTGTTCCTCTTCGAATAACTTTCTAAGGTCTTGTGCCATTGGTCTTTTCTTTTAATAATTCTTTTAAATAGCTTTTGCCCCGTAATAATCGTGTTCTACTAGTGGTCTCGGTCAACTTTAAGACCTGTGAGATTTCTTTATGATCAAAACCTTCGATCAAGAACATCAGTACTACATATTTATATTTCTCGGGCAGTTGGCTTATTGCCGATTTCACTTGATCAATGCCGATTTCATTATCTACAGTCCAATCATCTTCTCTTGAAATCTCTAACATATTCTCATCCAACTCCACCCAACGTTGTCGTTTGGCTTTTAAAAAATCAATACTCTTATTTATGACGATCCTTTTTAACCAGGCCCCAAAAGTCACCTCTCCTTTAAATTGATGTATTTTCTGGAATGCTTTTATAAATGCCTCCTGGATAACATCCTCGGCATCGTCCGCATTTTGAACATAGCGCATGGCCACACAGAACATGCCCTCACAATATTGTTTGTAAAGTTGCATTTGGGCCTTCCGGTTATTGGCCTTGCATTTTTCTACCACATCAATATGAAACATTATGTGCTCGGTGTTGGTTTTATTCGTTTGTTTCCCTAAGGACGATATTAATAGGTCAATGTTGCAAAAACAGTTAATTTTGCTACTTAAAATTCAATTTTCTTGAAACAAGTTACGATAAGCAACCCTTTCATCACCTTGATCGTATTGGATTATGGTGCGATTATCCAAAAATTATTGGTGAAAGATGATGAAGGCAGATATACGAATGTGGTCGTAGGATATGACTTTCCGAGTAAATATCCCTACGACACGGCTTCTTTAGGGGCATGCGTAGGGAGATATGCCGGACGTATCGCCAACGGTGGTTTCACCCTTGATTTCAAGAACTACCTTTTGCCGACCATTGATGGTATTCATTTACATGGTGGCCGACAAGGTTTCGGTAAAAAATATTGGACAATTGAAGAAGTACACCATGGAGATGAACCCTTTGTTCGGCTTTCATACTTCAGCAAACATTTAGAGGAGGGTTACCCCGGAAATTTAAAAGCCTCCGTAACCTACAAAATAAAGAACAACGAGCTTTACATTATCCACGAGGCCAAGACCGACCTTTCAACAGTCGTGAACCTGACCAACCATTCTTATTTTAAGCTGGACGGTGAAAACAGTATTGACCATTATTTTCTTAAGCTGAATTGCCCTAAAATCGTAGAGACCCATAAAAATCTATTACCAACAGGAAAATTAATACCAGTAAAGGGTACTGAGAAAGATTTTAGTTCCGAGCGTCAAATAGGAAAAACGAGATTTGATACTCCGTTTGCCACAAATGACGAGAGCAGTTTCGCAGCTATGGTATATTCCAAAAAATCAGGAATTTCAATGGAAGTAAACACCAACCAACGTGGATTGGTCGTTTATACACCAAAGGATTTCCCTGCCATTTGTTTCGAAACCCAGAATTTTCCAGACGCCCCCAATCAACCCAATTTCCCCAGTAGTGTGCTTCGGCCCAATGAAACCTATCGAAATGCATCTGTCTTTAAGTTTGATTTAGTAACTTAGAAGGGATTTCAAAAAAACAAGATGAAAAAAATTAAATGGGTATTACTCATCCTAATAGCATTGGTGGCTTTGGTCATTTTTGTCGGCATGCCATATATGAAAGAGCAGACCAAAAAAAATAGTCCAGAAATCACGAATTCCTATACAAAAAACGGAATGGACCTTTCTATCAATTATTCAGGACCTTTTAAAAAGGACCGTATTATTTTCGGCGAACTGGTTCCCTACGATGCAGTATGGCGTACAGGTGCCAATGAACCAACTACGTTCAGTACGGCCAAGGACATTAAGATCATTGATAAAACCCTAGCTGCAGGAACATATTCTTTTTGGACCCAACCCGGAAAGGATAGCTGGAAGGTTATCTTCAACAATGAAATCCCCGATTGGGGTGTTACCATCCTAAGTGGCGGTAAGGAAACGACAAGAAACCCTGAAACCGATGTTGTTGTAGTCCAAGTACCTTCAGAGCAAACGACCACTGTTCAAGAACAACTCTCCATTACATTCGAGGACAGCGAACAATTATACCTTGTTCTTTCATGGGACAGAACCAAAATAAAAGTGCCCATTAATGAATAATTTAAACATGGTAATTCCAACAAGACCTTAAAAGACATCACTTTGCGGGTATGAATCTATGTCCTAAGAAGATCAAGTGCTTTCATTTGACCCACCCTTTTAAAGATAAATGGGGAGAATAGGGTTTCACTAATAAAAAGCATAAATTTGCGCCATCATAAATCAACGGCATGCAACCTATCACAGATTCTTTACTTTCTATTGTTGTTCCTCTTTATAATGAAGAGGATAATGTGGTCTTATTGACCCAAAAGATCCATGAAAGTCTTGTTGGTTACCAATACCAAATCATCTACATAGACGACTTCTCTACAGACGATACCCGTAAGGTGGTCAAAAACATGAATGATGACAAGGTTCATCTAATTGAACTAAAGAAAAACTATGGCCAAAGTCTGGCCTTGGCAGCTGGGTTAGATTATGCCGAAGGGGAATATATCATAACCATGGACGGGGATTTACAGAATGACCCTAGTGATATTCCTGAAATGTTGGCATATGCCGTAAATGATGAATATGATGTAATCACCGGAATCAGGCAAAAGAGAAAAGACTCCTTGGTCAAAAAAATTCCATCAAAGATTGCCAATTTCTTGGTTCGGAGGGTTACCAAATTGGACATAAAAGATAATGGTTGCGCCCTAAAAGTATTCACAAGGGATATAGCAAAAGATTTGAACCTTTACGGGGAAATGCACCGTTTCATAACCCTACTCGCCCATTTGGAAGGCGCACAGATAAAACAAGTACCCGTAAAACACCATGCCCGAAATGCCGGGGTTTCAAAATACGGACTGGAGCGTGTTTTCAAAGTCGTGGCAGACATGATGTTACTTCTCTTTATCCGAAAATATTTTCAAAGACCGATTCACTTATTCGGAATTTTCGGCTTTTTGATGATTCTTTTGGGAGTAGGTATAAACATTTACTTACTTATTGTAAAATATGGTTTTGGAGAAGATATTGGGACACGCCCGCTTTTGATTTTCGGACTTATGTTCATTTTGGCAGGCATCCAGGTCTTTACCATAGGTATTGTTATGGAACTCCTAATACGCACTTATTACGAGTCACAAAAGAAAAGACCTTACAGAATTAAAAAAGTAACGGTTGGAGACGGGATTGCGTAAAAAACTGATAACAATAGCTAAAATTGCCATAAGTGTAATTCTTATCTATTTCATCTTTACGAAGGTCGACTTTAAAGAAGTCCTTCAGATTGTAAAGAATTCGGACTTTGTTTATTTAATCGCGGCGATTCTATTTTTTATAACATCCAAGATTTTGGCATCTGTTCGTCTTAACCTGTATTTTCACGAGCTTGACGTAAAACTCACCCAAAAAAGCAATCTTGAATTATACCTTTTGGGCATGTTCTACAACCTTTTTCTTCCTGGCGGAATAGGTGGTGACGCCTACAAGGGATATCTTATAAAAAAAGAATTCGAAGTGGGTACGAAAAAAGTCGTTTCGGTGCTGGTGCTTGACAGACTTAGTGGCTTGTTATTGTTATTCATCTACGCTTGTATTTTGGGAATACTTTTGGAGAACACCTGGCTCAACACTTACGATATTCCCATAGGGATACTAAGTGTCTTATCGATTGTAGTTTTTTGGTTCCTTAACAAACGTTTTTTCAATTTTGTCTTACCTGTTTTTTGGAAATCTTTTGGTCTATCCGCACTAGTACAATTGGCCCAATTGATCTGTGTAGTTTTTATTTTACTCGCGCTTAAAATCGATACGAACAGCATTCCTTACCTCTTCATCTTTTTAATCTCATCAATCGTATCGGTATTACCGTTGACTATCGGTGGTATCGGAAGTCGTGAAGTGACCTTCTTTTATGGGGCGACCCTTCTCGCATTAAATGAAAACACATCGATAAGTGTAAGTATGGTGTTCTTTCTGATTACCGCTTTGGTTTCACTTTTCGGAATCTTCTATCACTTTAAAAAAATAAAACTGAAAACGGCAGATCAATAAATATGCACCAAATGCATTTTATTGAGCACTTTCTTTCGGGTATTGGGATTTAGGAACTTTCCCTGCAACCTCGTTATTCGAAATTGTTTTTCGGTCAATTGCCTATCCCAATCGAAACCGGAATCCTTCAGTATATCCAATTCCTTGTCGCTGGCATACACCCAAATATCCTTGCGATATTTTAAATCACCTACCGATGCAATTTTTACCGGTTCTTGGTTGTAAAAATCCAACGCCCATGTATGTGCTTGGGAAATCTTATAAATATTATCCGTGTCTATATTATTCTTCTCAATGGTCTTAGCCATGGTTGATCCTGCTTGGTATTCCAACAAGGAAGGATAAAAATGCATGTTCAATACCCCATTCAATAGAACGGAACTTATCGCTCCTATAGTAATTATCTTATAAAAATAAAACTCATGCTTTAGGCAATAATAAATAATGAAAACACCTATGGCCGATTGCCAGATATAGCTATAACACGACTCGGTCTTGAACACATAAAAATAGATCAAAATAGCGGCGATGAATACTACCCCGAGAATAAAATACTGAAAGCCCAACAATATCTTTTTCAGCTTTTTCTTCTTATCGGTATACAAACCGAATAAATACCCTGCGGAAAGCACTGCGAACAATGGTATCGTAATATTCAGGTAATGCGGTAATTTGAACTGCGCAAAACTGATTATAATGAAAATCAATGTAATTCCGCCCAAAGTCAAAAATTCCTGACCAGCCACGTACTTAAATTTCGATTTCACCATCGATTTGGCCTTTTGCCAATAGGCCACCAAACCAATGATAGTCCAAGGCAGAAATACCCAAAGGAATGTATGGAAAAAGAAAAAATAATCACTACTGTTCTTACCTACACCTTCTCCGCTCAAACGTTCAAAGCTCTGTTCCCAGAATATAAAGAAGAGACCACTCCTATTGCCTTTACCCCTTATGATTTTTTCTGGATGCAAATCAAATTGGTGATAATACGCATACAACATGGGGGTTATGAAAAGGGCAAAAACCAATAGTCCTATAATTACCCTCCAATTAAGGAACATTTTCCATTTTCGAGTGTAACCCAAATGACAGAGTATAGGTAGGCCAATGACCAAAAGTGCGATTTGTCCTTTGGTTGAAAATGCGATTGCAGCCCCAAAAGCACCCAAAACCATATGTTTTAGGGAATTTTTTTCAATATAGGCCGCCAAATGCCAAATGGCGAAAACCGCAAAACCGGTCAACACGGCATCGGTACGAACATCAATGGCTCCCAATACGATTGTCTGACTGGTCATAAAAATCAAGGCTGCTATCTTGCCTACCCTATTATCGTAAAGCAACCGGCCTAAGCCAAAACAGCTATATGCCCCTAATAAGGTCGCCAATATTCCAGGTATTCTATAGGCCCAATCATGCAAACCGAAAATCTTAAAGGATAGAGCCGCCAACCAATAATGCATATGCGGCTTGTCCAAATATTCTTCCGGACCTTTGAAAAGACTCAAAAAATCATTCTCCTGGACCATACGCATGGCCATAACAGCGAACTGTGCCGAATCGTTTTCAAAAAGGGTTACGAACATTCCGGCAACATATACCAGAACTATAAGAATCAACAAAAACCAATATCTGGTATTTGAAATCATAATTGAAATTTATGAAGTGCAAAGATATACAACTTTGTAAATAGCCAACTCATACCTAAACCTATAACGATGCCCGTGAACACATCCAACGGAAAATGTACTCCAATATATATTCGGCTATATGCCACCATCAATGCCCAAAGGAATAAAAAGATTCCTATGAACCTGAATTTCGGTTTTAATAAAAAAGTAAAGAGATAGGCCACCGCGAATGAGTTGGCAGCATGGGCAGAAAAATACCCGAACTTGCCACCACACGAATTCTTGACCAAACGCATAAGGCTACTAACCTCTGGATCATAACAAGGCCTAAGCCGTTGAACCCCATATTTGAAGAAATTCGCCAATTGATCACTGACCAATATCAAAATGGCAACGGTGGCCAATACAACGAACATCTTTCTTAATCCTAATTGGCGGTATGCCAAAATGAGCAGTACGAGGTAAATAGGAATTGAACTCAATTTATTGGTTATGAACATCCAAAACCCGTCCCAAGTCGGGGTTCCCAAGCCATTGAGAAAAAGAAACACTTCCTTATCCAGCTGTATAAGTTCGTCGAGCATAGGAATTATTCTTGGTAGCGGGACACTTCACGGTCATAAAAAGCAGTAGCTGCTTCTATAAGGCTTTCTGCCTCGTATTCCAGGTCTTTCTCATCTTCCTTGACAAAATCCTCAAACCATTCCACTTCATCATCCTCAAGATTGATAATGAACCTAGGATATTCAGTATGTATTACGAATATGGCGTTGGGAAGATCGGTATTATCACCTAAAATGAATTTTGGTAGTTCCATGTATTTATGTATTAATCTGTAATCAATTTTTTGGTTAGATAATTAAATCGAAGATACAACATAATCGCCGATGCGCTCAAACCTGTTAGCAACCCAATCCAAATACCCGTGCTCCCGAGGTCTGTATATAATCCATAATAAAACGAAATTGGGAAACCAATGACCCAATACGCTATAAATGTAATCAAAGTGGGTACTTTCACGTCTTGCAAACCGCGGAGGGCTCCTAATACCACAACTTGTATTCCGTCAGAAATCTGAAAGAAAGCCGCAACCAACAACAATTGGGCCGCAAGGAAAATCACCTCGGTATTGTCCGCCAGATTCTGAGCATCGTCAACATCGAGGTAAATCGTAGGGAACCAATGTCTGCCCCATAAAAATAAAGCGGCAAAAACAACTTCCACGATCAGGGTCAATAAAAATATTGATTGGGCTATACGTCTTAATTCCTTGAAATTGCGCAATCCTTTTTGATTACCTACCCGAATCATGGCAGCCACCCCCAGTCCCGTTCCGAACATAAAAGTCATACTACTTAAATTCAAGGCTATTTGGTTGGCGGCCTGTGCATTTTTCCCCAGCACCCCACTCAACCAAACCGCAGCAGTGAAAATAGCCACTTCAAAGAACATTTGAAGCGCCGATGGAAACCCTAGACTTATGATTTTTTGCATCACCTTTTTTTCAATCTTCCTGAAATTGAATCCAGTGACATAATCATGGAATTTCTTTTTGCCCCGAAGTAAGAACCAGATGTACAATACCATCATACATCTAGAAACCAAAGTACCAATGGCAGCCCCTACGATACCCATTTTAGGAAATCCTAAAGAACCGAAAATCAATAAATAATTCAAGGTGATATTCACCACGTTGGCAATTATCGTGGCATACATTGGATATTTTGTCTGTGACAATCCTTCAGAAAATTGTTTAAAGGCCTGAAAAATAATCAAGGGTACCAAAGAAAAGGCAACAAGGTCAAGATATGGCATTGCCAAGTCAACCACCTCAGGTGGCTGCCTCATCATATGAATGAGGGGTTTTAACAATAGAATGATTGCGAATAGCGACAATCCCAAGGCCGTACATAACACCAAGCCATGTTTTAAAGCGCTTTTTGCATCAGCCTTATTTCCACCCCCATCAGCTTCGGCGACCAAGGGTGTAATCGATGTGGAAAAACCAATACCGAACGACATGGCAATAAACACAAAGCTATTTCCCAAGGAGACTGCTGCCAATTCCGCGGTCCCCAATTGGCCGACCATTATATTATCCGCTAAGGCTACAAAGGTGTGCCCTAACATGCCCAGTATGACAGGAACAGACAATCTGATATTGTATTTGAATTCTTTGGTATATTGTTTTAACAAGGTAATCTATGGTTATAAATTATTGGTAATGCGTGAAGCGTCCTTTGGTCAGGGTATGACCCTATCGTTAACAGGATAATTGGGATATTGACCGCATAACGGGTGTTTTTTGACCTCCCTTTAAAAATATCGACTAAGATGGCCTTTCCAAAGCGCTTTTGGCTTCTTCCCAAAAGACATCCATTTCACCAAGGGTCATGTCCTTCAAAGATTTCCCCGCTTCCTTGGCTTTGGACTCCAAATATTGGAATCGGCCGATGAATTTCTTATTGGTACGCTCCAAGGCATTCTCTGGATTTACGTTGAGAAAACGTGCATAATTGATCATGGAGAACAATACATCGCCAAACTCGGCCTCCATCTTATCGGCATTTCCCGATTTTATTTCCGATTGTAATTCGGAAAGTTCCTCTTGTACCTTTTCGAAGACCTGTTCGGGTTTCTCCCAATCAAAACCAACGCCAGCGACCTTATCCTGTACACGATTTGCCTTCACCAAAGCTGGCAAACCTTTTGGCACGCCTTCCAGAACGCTTTTCTTGCCTTCCTTCAGTTTAATGTTCTCCCAATTCCGTTTTACCTCCTCCTCATCTTTTACGGTTACATCGCCATATATATGAGGGTGCCTATTGATCAATTTTTCACAGATACTATTACAGACATCAGCGATATCAAAGTCATTGGTTTCCGATCCGATTTTTGAATAAAAAACAATATGAAGCAAAACATCGCCCAATTCCTTTTTGACCTCGACCAAATCGTCCTCTAAAATAGCATCCCCTAATTCATAGGTTTCTTCAATGGTAAGATGCCTCAATGTTTGCATGGTCTGCTTTTTATCCCACGGACATTGCTCACGAAGTTCATCCATTATGGTCAATAGTCGGTCAAAGGCCTTTAACTGAAGTGCTCTAGAATTCATTGATTTGCTTTTGGCAAAAGTACGAATACAATTAGTTTATTTCTAAGGACCCTAATACACATTTTTTAACTAACTTATAACGTGCAAATCCATCTCAAGAAAGCAATGAAATTCCAACCTATTCATACTATATTTATGGTTATTATTACGACAATGGTAGCTGGGCAATCTCCCTCCCAAGGTCAATTGGGAATATTTGACAATCACAGTGATATCGGCAATGTTCACCACAAAGGTTGGGCAAGTTATAGTGCAACTGACAACACCTATACCATCTCTGGGAGCGGAACCAATATGTGGTTCAATACGGATGAATTCCATTTTGTTTGGAAAAAAATGTCGGGCAACGTATCCCTCTCCGCCCTCATAGAAATGATGGATGAAGGTGTTGACCCCCACCGTAAGGCCTGTTTAATGATACGTCAAAACCTAGAACCCGATGCCCCTTATGTCGATATTGCCCTTCATGGCGACGGCCTCACTGCTATGCAGTTTAGGGAAGCCAAGGGAGGAATGACCCATGAAATAAAAAGCAATCATTTGGCCCCTATTAAAATCCAATTAAAAAAAGTCGGGAATTACTTTACCATGTACACCGGTTCAACGAAAAAAGAGCTGGAAATTACGGGTGGATCCCTGCGATTGGAACTTACCGCCCCTTTTTATGTAGGCCTCGGTGTTTGTTCCCATAACAATGAGGTTCTTGAAACCATAAAATTCAAGAACGTTGTGATCAAGGAAAACTTAAAGGCAATCGATACGGTCACGAAGGTTGAAAGCAGCTTGGAAATCCTCGATATTGCTTCCTTGAACCGAAGTGAAATATACCATACCAAAAGCCATATCGAAGCCCCCAATTGGACACCGGATGGGAAAAGATTGATTTATAATAGTGACGGACTTCTATACAAAATCAATATTGAAGGGGGTACACCGCAAATGATCCCAACTGGATTTGCCAAAAAAATCAATAATGACCATGGTATATCCCCGGACGGTACGCAAATGGTCATCAGTGACCAAACGGAAACCGGGAACTCAATGATCTATTCCTTTCCTATTGAAGGCGGAAAACCTGAAAAAATAACTCCCCTTGCCCCTTCATACTGGCATGGTTGGTCTCCCGATGGGAAAACTTTAGCCTATTGTGCCGAGCGCAATGGCAATTATGATATTTATACTATTCCTTTTGAAGGAGGAAAAGAAATACGCCTGACCTCAGCTGAAGGACTAGATGATGGCCCGGATTATTCCCCTGATGGCCAGTATATCTATTTCAATTCCACACGAACGGGTACCATGCAAATCTGGCGGATGAAAACCGATGGATCCAATCAGGAGCAAATTACAACGGACGATTACAACGATTGGTTTGCCCACCCTTCCCCTGATGGCAAATGGATAGCTTATGTCTCTTTCAATACCGATGTGCCGGCAGGTGCACACCCTCCCAATAAGGATGTTATGCTGCGATTGATGAACTTAAAAACCAAGGAAGTAATTATCTTGGCGAAGTTGTTCGGAGGTCAGGGAACCATAAACGTACCTTCTTGGTCACCCGATAGCCAAAAATTGGCATTTGTGAGTTATCATCCTGTTAAATAAAAAACGATGAAAACCTTTAAAATCCTTTCTTCCCGTATGCCGTACGGATTACTTTTTCTTTTGTTTGCGTGCTTTTCCGCCACTTCCCAAGAAAATTCGATTATAGCCAATGACGCGAAACCTGTTTTAATCGCATCTGCTTATGAATTCACCGAAGGTCCAGCTGCCGACAAGGAAGGCAATGTGTTTTTTACCGACCAACCCAACGACCAAATCATTAAATGGTCTGCAAGTGATAACACCTTGGAAGTTTTCTTAAAACCCTCAGGACGTTCAAACGGACTCTATTTTGACCATGAGGGTAATCTTATCGCCTGTGCCGATGAAAAGAACGAACTATGGCGCATTGACGAACAAAAGAATATAACCGTCTTGGTCAATGGTTTCGACAATAAAAAAATGAATGGCCCCAATGACCTATGGATCGACCCCAAAGGTGGAATTTACCTTACCGATCCATTTTATAAAAGACCATGGTGGACACATGAGGAACCGGAACAAGCAGCCAGTAGGGTTTATTATCTGACCCCTGACAGAAAGGACCTTAGTATCGTTGCCGATGGTTTTGTACGCCCTAATGGCATAATCGGGAGCCCTGATGGCAAAACCCTCTATATTGCGGACATCGGAGACGATAAGACCTATTCCTATACGATTAATGAGAACGGTAGTCTAACCGATAAAAAACTTTTTACCGCCATGGGTTCCGATGGAATGACATTGGACCACAAAGGAAATGTATATCTCACAGGCGATGGCGTTACCGTTTTCAATACAAAAGGCGATAAGATCCTCCATATCCCCATTGACCAAAAATGGACAGCGAACGTAACCTTCGGTGGCAAAGAACATAATAAGCTCTTTATTACGGCCATGAATTCGGTTTATATTCTGGATATGAATGTAAAGGGAGCCTATTGAAAAAGTTGCTTATTTTACAGCTTCGTCCCGAGGACGAAACCGCCGATAGTGAGTTTAATGCTATTTTGCAGGTGGGTGGATTGAGTCCCAATGATGTAGAGCGTATTCGCTTGGAAAAAGCCATTCCAGTAATTGACCTGAACGATTATACAGGAATCATTGTAGGAGGCAGTCCGTTCGATATAAGTACACCTTCCCTTCAAAAAAGTCTTGTTCAAAAAAACATTGAAGCCTTTTTCAAAACCCTTTTCGATGATATTGTTGATAGGGATTTTCCTTTTCTTGGGGCATGCTCCGGCAATGGCCTTTTGGGTAATTATTGTGGAGCCGCCATTTCAACTACCTTTTCAGAACCAATAGGCAGCGTTGAGGTAAGGATTACGGAAGAAGGGAAGGAAGACCCCCTCCTCAAAAACCTTCCTGAGACTTTTTCCGCTCTAGTAGGCCATAAAGAAGCATGTGATGACATACCTCCAGGCGCGGTCCTATTGGCTACCTCAGCAACCTGTCCTATTCAAATGTTCCGGATAAAACAGCATATCTACGCAACCCAATTCCATCCCGAGGCCGATGCCAACGAATTTATATTACGAATAAATATCTACAAGAACCATGGTTATTTCCCTGCAGAAGAAGCTAATAATCTGATCACCCGTATTAAAAAGACCGATACGCCGATACCCAAGATTATTTTAAAACGCTTTGTTGAGCGGTATAAGTAGTATTAATTACCAAACGGAAGAGTTAAACCAACAAGATGAGTTAAAAAGTTCAATAGTTTTTGCCCTTTTCATATATAATCGTAATATTGCAATGAACTTATAAAATAAAAAAATGGGACTAACGAAAACTGAAATGTTCACTGACCTTCAGAATGAAATCGCATTGTTTTCCAAAGCTTTTGGACACCCTGCAAGAGTAGCGATTTTACAACATTTGTTTAAAATCGAAGGCTGTATCTGTGGGGATTTGGTAGAAGAGATAGGACTGGCCCAACCTACCATTTCACAACATTTGAAAGAATTGAAACTTTTAGGATTAATCAAGGGTAATGTAGAGGGAACAAGTATCTGCTATTGTATCGATGAAGAAAATTGGACCAATATGAAGAAAGTAATGTTACAATTCTTAGACCAGGATATCGCCAACAAAAAATGTTGCTGATATTTTTTTATTAATCAATCGATTTATCGCAATAACATATTATACATGGAAAAAGAACAAGAATTGAAAAATATCGTTAGGGAACGATATGCAAAAATCGCAGAACAAGGTAAAGCTGAAAATGCATCTTCATGCTGCGGGGCCACTACTCCATCAAATAAGGTATACAATATTATGATGGACGATTATTCAGAAACCAATGGTTATGCCGAAGAAGCCGATTTGGGACTAGGTTGCGGACTTCCCACACAATTCGCAAAAATCAAAAAAGGGGATACCGTTATCGACTTAGGTTCAGGAGCTGGAAATGATTGTTTTGTAGCTAGACATGAAACGGGAGCGGAAGGAAAGGTAATCGGAATAGACTTTACTCCGATCATGATCGAAAAAGCAAGAATCAATGCTGAAAAATTGGGATATAACAATGTAGAGTTCAGAACGGGTGATATTGATGATATGCCCGTAAGCGACAATATTGCCGATGTGATTGTTAGTAACTGTGTATTGAACCTTGTTCCCAATAAGAAAAAAGTAATTTCCGAAATGTACAGGGTTTTAAAACCCGGTGGGCATTTTAGTGTTTCCGACATAGTTTTGGTCGGCGAACTTCCAGATGCCCTTCGCGAGGATGCCGAAATGTATGCCGGTTGCGTTGCAGGTGCGATTCAGAAAAAAGAATACCTACAAATAATGATCGATCAAGGTTTTCAAAACTTAACGATCCAAAAAGAAAAACCTATAGTAATTCCCGAAGATATCTTGGGCAAATATCTTTCCCCAGAAGAGGTGAAAACCTTTAATAAAGGTGAAACCGGTATTTTCAGTATTACGGTCTATGCTGAAAAACATGGGACTCCACAAGAAAAAGAAAAAATAAACCTTTCTGAAATTCAAGCAAAACAATCATGCAACCCAAATAGCGGTTGCTGTTAATGGTAAAACAGAATAAAAAATGACAACCACACATTCCGTATTCGAAAAGATAGCGATAATTGTTTCAACGCTCGACATCGACACAATTTCCATCGAACGAAAAGAAACCCTACAACCCTTGATCGATTTTATTCAATCAAAGGCCAACGATAACCAGTCAATACGCATAAACTTTATCTGCACACACAATTCGCGCAGAAGCCATTTATCGCAAATTTGGGCACAAACCCTAGCATATCATTTTGGTATATCCAATGTACAATGCTATTCCGGAGGCACAGAGGCTACGGCCCTTTTTCCTATGGTAGCTGAAACATTACGCAATTCAGGTTTTGAAATTGAGCAACTTTCCCAAGAGGCAAATCCGGTCTATAGTATTAAATATGCCGCTAACGAACACCCCGTCATCGGATTTTCAAAAAAATTGGATAGTGAATTCAATCCGAAATCTGGGTTTGCAGCAATCATGACCTGCTCACAAGCTGATGGGGGCTGCCCTTTTATCGCTGGTGCGGAAAAGCGAATCCCCATAACCTTTGAAGACCCGAAGGCTTTCGACAATACCCCACAGCAGGCCGAAGAATATACTGAAAGAAGCCTTCAAATCGCCACCGAATTATTTTATGTTTTCTCCCAAATCAATTGTTAAAAATGGCACGTAATAAAAAATTGAGCTTTCTCGACAGTTATTTAACCCTTTGGATTTTTATCGCCATGGCCATAGGAGTTGGTATTGGTTACTTTGTTCCTACATTTCCCGATATTATAAATTCTTTCAGTAGTGGAACCACGAATATTCCCATCGCAATCGGTTTGATACTAATGATGTACCCTCCTTTGGCTAAGGTGAATTATTCTCTTTTGCCAAAAGTTTTTAGAAATACCAAGATCTTGTCCATCTCACTAGTATTAAATTGGATTATCGGGCCGGTTTTAATGTTCATATTAGCAATTACCTTTTTACGGGATTATCCGGAATATATGGTAGGACTTATTTTAATTGGTCTGGCCCGATGTATTGCCATGGTCCTTGTTTGGAACGATCTTGCAGAAGGCAGTAGCGAGTATGGCGCAGGATTGGTAGCTTTGAACAGTATTTTCCAAGTATTCGGCTACAGTTTTTATGCCTGGATCTTCATTACCGTTCTTCCTCCCTATTTTGGGTTCGAAGGGGCCATCGTTGATATTTCAATCGGAACTATTGCAGAAAGCGTAGCGATATATTTGGGCATACCTTTTTTATTAGGTATTCTAAGTAGATTACTATTGGTTAAGCTCAAAGGTGAGGAATGGTATACGAAAAAATTCATTCCAACTATTTCCCCTTTGACATTGATCGCCCTATTATTCACAATTGTGGTCATGTTCTCTCTTAAAGGTGAATTAATCGTCCAAATCCCTATGGATGTACTTATTATAGCCATACCGCTTCTTGTCTATTTTAGCCTTATGTTCATTATTGGCTTTTTCTTTACTAAGGCAATGGGAGCGGAATATGACAAAACAGCCTCTGTTGCTTTCACTGCAGCGGGCAATAATTTTGAATTGGCCATTGCCGTGGCCATTGCGGTCTTCGGCCTAAACTCTGGACAAGCTTTTGCAGGGGTCATTGGGCCTTTGGTTGAGGTTCCTGCCTTAATCCTATTGGTTAGGGTATCATTCTGGTTACGCAAAAAATATTACCTGAAAGCCACAGCTTAAAATCGAATGAAAGGCAACTGGACATAAAGAAAAACACTGGCTTTTTTGCCAGTGTTTTTTTCGGTCCACCACAAAACCATATTTTTGTGCCTTCTTCAATTAAAAAACCCCTACTATCAGGAAAAGAGCTAAGTTTATAATCCAATACAAAACTGATTGGCGCAAAAGAAAATATGACCCAAGCGAATAAAAGAACAAAACAAGCCAGAACCCTTAGGATCTTTCGAAAAATTCATCGTATCACAGGTGCGGCCTTATTCATTTTTTTCTTTTTTATATCGGTAACCGGATTTCTTTTGGGATGGAAAAAACATAGTAATGGAGTTTTGATGCCCGAAACCTATGTGGGCACATCAACGGATTTAAAAAAATGGTTACCTATTGACAGCTTACATACAAAGGCCGTACTAGTACTTCGAGATTCAGTATCACCCAATATATCCACTGAAATAGACAGAATTGACATAAGAAAGGAAAAAGGGAGTGTTAAGTTCGTTTTTACCGACCATTTTTGGGGCATACAACTCGACGGTGCTACCGGAGATGTTCTGCATGTAGACAAAAGATATAGCGATTTTATAGAGAACATTCACGATGGCTCTATTCTGGATAAGTATTTTAATACCTCGGGCGGATTGATAAAAGTTATTTACACCTCAATAATGGGTATAGCCCTTCTTATTTTTACGATTACCGGATTTTGGCTCTGGTATGGGCCCAAAAGAATGAGAAGAAGTAAATCACGTGTTTAATACAACACAATAACATACATTTTCATTTAAGGTCGATATCAACCCCATAAAAAAAAGGCAGCCTTATATAGACTGCCTATATTAAAACCCTTTAATTACGTTTTAACTTAATTCCTGTTGTACTAGATAATAAAAAGCAGGTCTACTTTTCATCCTGATTCCGGACATTTTTTCGACTACTTTATGAATGGCCGCCATGGCTTTTTCCTTGTCGGTTATACCAAGTTTCTTTTGCACGAAATTCCTTCGAACCGTTTCCAATTCAGAAGCATCTTTGCCAGAAACCAATGTAGCGTCCTTGTTGTTGATCATTGTTCGCAAACGATTCACTAAGGTTTGCAATAGTTCTTGGTCAATATCAGTAACTCCACATTCTTTCAACTGACTCTCTGCAGTGTCTTTAAGCTTAGCAAGTTTTTCCGCTAAATCACTCATGATAATTGAATTTTAGATTAAAATTAATTGTGTTTTGAATAGTACTAGAAAGTTAAAGCTTTCTAGATCAATAAAATAGAATGAAGCGGAGATATTTTTCTTAACCATTGAAAATATAGGGCCAATTTCAAAATACTCCCTCATAAGAGATATCTCAATTAGAATCAGTTTAAAATCACAACCGGCATTTACATTAATTCCCCTCTTGATTTTGGGATATTTTCGATAAATTGGATTGCTCCGTATCTAATTTTTAAAAGAATAGACCTATCTTTAGGAATCAAATTACCGGAATGAGATTTTTGATATCTTCAATTTTTATTTTCATTGCCTTTTTTGGGAATTCCCAAGATTCCGTTCCTTTTGAAAATGAAGTGGCACTTATTCAAAATAAATACGACACCCTGTGGAATCCCAGTAACGAAACGGTATTATTTACGGGCAGTTCCAGTATTAGAATCTGGAAAGATCTACAAGACCGGTTTCCTGAACATCAAATAGTCAACACTGGATTTGGAGGGTCACAAGCCAAAGATCTATTGGCATATTCCGACGAATTGATCACTAGGTTCAATCCTTACAAAATATTCATTTATGAAGGTGACAATGATATTGCCTCAGGAACAAAAATAAGGGCGATAATGAAAACGATGACCCAGATAATAAACAAAATCAAGGTCAACAATCCCAAGACCCAAATTATTATTATTTCAACCAAGCCCAGCCTATCCAGATGGTTCTTAAAACGCAATTACAAACGTTTGAATCGAAAATTCAAAAAGTTATGCAAAAAAGATGATCAATTACGTTATGCGGATATCTGGAACCCCATGTTAAACAGTAAAAAATTAATCCCTGATTTATTTATCGAAGACGGATTACATATGAACCCTAAAGGATATGAAATTTGGTATTCCACATTAAAACCATTTGTAGACCAATAAGTTAATATTAGATTTAGAAATAGCATTATGATAAGATCCATTGTAACGAGAGTCTTGACCGTATTATTTATCAGTGCAATCATTACGGCTTGCCAGAAAGAACAAAAAAAACAAATTGATTTTCCACCTACCGATTTGTCAAAAGAAAACCTCATTCCAAAGCCACTGAAGATAATTGCGACGAACAAAACCTTTGGTTTAGATCGCCATACAGCTATCTACACCAACCAAAAGGATGAAGGTTTTTTTGAAATTGGGCAGTTTTTGGCCGACAAGATCAAAGCTAAAATAGATTTGGATGTTCCGGTGAATGAGGCAGGAACCAATCCTATTGAGCGCATCATTTACATAAACCGATCAGATAGCCTTGAACTTAACGCACCCGAATCTTACGAGCTTTATATTAATCCGGATTCGGTTATCATAAACTCAAATACCGCAGAAGGTGCTTTTAGGGGAATCCAAACATTACGGCAGATTATTCCCGAGCAAAGCAATGACACCCTGGCAGAGCAGAGAATTTGGCCAATACCTTCTGGAAAAATCGTTGACAACCCAACTTTTGGGTTTAGAGGGGCAATGCTCGATGTGGCCAGGCACTTCTTCAGTGTTGACGACGTAAAAAAATACATAGACCTTTTGGCTTACTATAAAATCAATATCCTGCATTTACATTTGACCGATGACCAAGGGTGGCGAATCGAAATAAAATCTTGGCCGAAATTGACCGAAATCGGTGGAAGCACGGAAGTCGGTGGTGAAGCCGGTGGTTTTTATACCCAAGAAGATTATAAAGAAATCGTTGCCTATGCATCCAAACATCATATGACCATTATACCTGAAGTAGATATGCCCGGGCATACCAATGCCGCATCGGTCTCTTATCCATTTTTAAACGGAAATGGTAAAAC
The DNA here is from genome assembly GCF_009674825.1 of Maribacter luteus. Classification (GTDB taxonomy): domain Bacteria; phylum Bacteroidota; class Bacteroidia; order Flavobacteriales; family Flavobacteriaceae; genus Maribacter_A; species Maribacter_A luteus. The sequence continues at coordinate 29,963 of NZ_WKJH01000006.1, read as the reverse complement.
CCCTAAACTTTATGAAGGTACACGAGTAGGTTTTAGCACTTTTGACACGAGAAAGGATACGGTGTATGCTTTTATCGATGATGTTGTTCGTGAGATTTCCGAAATAACTCCTGGCCCCTATTTTCATATCGGTGGTGATGAAAGCCACGTCACCAAAAAAAACGACTATATCCATTTTGTTGAAAAAGTAGAGAAAATTGTACAGAAGCACGGAAAAAAAATGATCGGCTGGGATGAAATCGCTTCTGCCGAAGTTGACTCCAGTTCCATATCACAATATTGGTCTAGTGGAGACAATGCCCAAAAGGCGGTTAAAAGAGGCATGAAGATCATTCTCTCTCCTGCTAAAAGGGCCTATTTGGACATGCAATATGACACCCTTTCAAAACATGGGCTGCACTGGGCAGCGTATATCCCTGTCGATTCCGCTTATGTTTGGACACCCGAGGAATACGAGGGTATACCCATGGAGAACATTCTCGGTGTTGAGGCTCCTTTATGGTCAGAAACCATCAGTAATATGGGTGAATTGGAATATCTGGCATTCCCGCGCGTTATTGGTTATTCCGAACTCAGCTGGACATCCAAGGAAAATCGCAATTGGGAAAACTACAAGCTACGCTTGGCCAACCAAGCCCCCTATCTGGACCGCATGGATGTCAAATATTATGCATCTCCATTGATCGATTGGAAAAAGAGCAAATACAGTTATAAAGAAATAAAGAAAGACTAAGTACCCAAGGACTTATTTAAATCAAAAAGCCCTGACTTAATAAGGTCAGGGCTTTTTTAATAGTTCTATGTAATCTTTTTTATTCTTCTTCCGTGGAATCCTCAGAATCCGTATCCTTTATAAATTCGGTAATTCCGTTCTCATGAAGAATATTGTACCATTGTATCACTTTTTTTATGTCACTTGGGTATACACGGTCCTCATCATAATTGGGCAACACCTCGAAAAAGTATTCTTCCAATTTAATCTTATCCTCTTTATGTCCAATCGCGGTCTTACCACCTTTCTCTTTGACCAGTATCTTTTGAAATACTTCGCCTAAGGGTATTTCTTCTTCCAAGGTATATATCGCTATTTCTGACAATACACTAACATTGCTATGTGCACTTATGGTAATACGTTTATTATCCAACAACGATTCAGCCACAAAACCTGAACGGGTCTGGGTCAGTAATTGATATAGACCAGGTTTTCCTCCTATTGATAATATTTTCTCTAAACTCATTCCTTAAAAAAATTTCAGTTGCAAAGATGCTACATTTAGACAAATAACTACGTTAAATTATCTGCCTTTTTTCATATTCGGAAATCGCATACGATACTCCACATTTACTTTTCCTTTGGATACATTGGCCAATCGACCTTTAAGTAATCTCTTTTTCAAAGAGGATAACTTATCGGTGAACAAGATGCCTTGAATATGATCATATTCATGTTGGATGACCCTTGCCAATACCCCATCAAAGGTTTCGGTATTCTTCTTAAAATTCTCATCTACATAAGTAATGGTAATCGTATCCTTACGGGAAACATCTTCACGTATATCAGGTATACTAAGGCAACCTTCGTTAAAATTCCATTCGCTACCTGTCTCTTCTTCTATCTTGGCATTGATGAATACTTTCTTAAATCCTTTTATTCTGTTTTGCTCAGCCTCGGTGAGTTCATCATCTTCAGCAAAGGGAGTGGCATCGACAATAAAAAGCCGCAAAGCCAAGCCTATTTGCGGAGCAGCCAATCCTACTCCACTTGCATTGTACATGGTCTCCCACATATTTTCGATCAATTCATCCAATTTGGGAAAATCCTTTTCAATTTCCTTTCCTACTTTACGTAACACGGGGTCACCATAAGCGACAATAGGTAATACCATTTATTTTCTATTTATATAAGCCTGTAAAATCAGGGTTGCACTTATTTCATCGATTAACGCTTTGTTTCTGCGTTGTTTTTTTTTTATTCCTCCATCGATCATGGACTGAAAAGCCATTTTTGAGGTAAAACGCTCATCTTGCCTTTCAATGGGAATATCGGGAAATGTTCTTCCTAAATGTTTTAAAAAAGGTGTAATCAACTCCTCTGCCTCAGAAGGGGTATAATCCATTTGCTTGGGTTCCCCGACCACAAATCGCTCAACATTCTCATCGGAAACATACTTTTTCAAAAAAGCAATGAGTTCAGGGGTTTTTACGGTAGTAAGCCCAGAAGCAATTATCTGTAATTCATCTGTAATTGCGATTCCAGTGCGTTTTTTCCCATAATCCAAAGCAACGATTCTTCCCAAATCCAAGTTTTTGGCAAAAATAAACCATAAATTGTTATAACTATAAAAACACAGGATCAATTAAGGTTTCTGCCCTTATATTTGTGTAAATTTTAAGAAGCAAAATGACTGAACTTAGACAGACAATAGAAAAAGCATGGGAAGACAGGGCATTACTAAAAGAGGCCGCTACCCAAAAAGCCATTAGACAGGTAATCGATTTATTGGATGCCGGCGAACTACGCTGTGCCGAACCTAGTGAAAACGGTTGGCAGATCAATGAATGGGTAAAAAAGGGGGTCGTATTGTATTTTCCCATTCAAAAAATGGAAACCTTGGAAGCGGGTATTTTTGAATACCACGATAAAATCCCATTAAAAAAAGGATATAAGGAAAAAGGCATTCGTGTCGTTCCCCATGCCGTTGCAAGACATGGCGCATATATTTCACCCGGGACCATTTTAATGCCCAGTTATGTAAATATCGGTGCCTATGTAGATGAAGGCACTATGGTCGATACATGGGCCACTGTTGGTAGTTGTGCCCAAATCGGAAAGAACGTACACTTAAGTGGTGGCGTTGGTATCGGAGGTGTACTCGAACCTTTACAAGCCGCTCCGGTAATTATTGAAGACGGTGCATTTATCGGGTCACGTTGTATTGTTGTCGAAGGTGTTCGGGTAGAAAAAGAAGCCGTCTTAGGCGCAAATGTAGTTTTGACCATGAGCACGAAAATTATAGATGTTACAGGTGATGAACCTGTAGAAACAAAAGGTGTTGTTCCTGCCCGATCTGTTGTTATCCCAGGAAGTTATACTAAAAAATTCCCTGCAGGTGACTTTCAAGTACCTTGTGCTTTGATCATTGGCAAAAGAAAGGAGAGTACCAACAAAAAGACATCATTGAACGATGCGCTTCGTGAGTACGATGTAGCGGTCTAACATCCTACATAAAAATTTATAATTACAAAACCCTACTTAAGAGTAGGGTTTTTGTTTTTTTAGTTGTTAATAAATATATTGATTCAAGCAGCCTTATCCAATTACGAATAACTCAAATAATATGTACTTTTGTGGCCAAACAGGAAAATTTGTAGGAATTTTAGGTATTTCACATACTATTTTCGTTTTTTTTCTGTTACTTAGAAATATCGATTGGCCTAACCACCCAATAAAATCGAACCTATGCCAATAGCCAAAAAAAAAGTAACTGCCTTAGTAATTACTTACAATGAAGTGGGTTACATTGAAAGATGTATCGAATCCATTTCTTTTGTAGATGAGATTATCGTAGTGGATTCGTATAGTACGGATGGTACGTATGAGTATCTTTTAAACCATCCAAAGGTAAAGGTAATCCAACACCCATTTTCGAATTTCACAGCTCAAAAATCCTTTGCCTTAAAACAGGCAAGTAATGATTGGGTTTTATTTTTGGACGCTGACGAAGTCGTTTCCGAAAAATTAAAAAATGAAATCTCCTTAAAGGTTGAAACTGAAAATGATATTGCGGCTTATTGGTTTTACAGGGATTTTATGTTTCAGAATGAACGCCTAGGTTATAGTGGCTGGCAAACCGACAAGAATTATCGCTTATTCAGAAAAAGCAAAGCCAAGTTTTCAGACAAGAAAATAGTTCATGAAACCCTTGTGGTTGAAGGAAAATCTGGAATTTTCACAGAAAGGTTAACCCACTACTGCTATAAGAATTACGAAGATTACAAAGGTAAAATGCTAAGTTATGGTCGTTTAAAGGCCAAAGAAGCATTTTATCGTGAGAAGAAATTCAACTACTTTATACTTTTGGCCAAACCAACATGGAAGTTTTTTAACCATTTCTTTTTGCGTCTTGGATTTTTAGATGGAAGAAAAGGTTTTATTATCAGCCATTTAAACGCTTTGGGGGTTTTAGAATACTGTAAAGAACTAAAACGTTTGGAAAAAAAGAATGAATTGGCATACTACTTAGTAATGCCATGATGTGCCCAAACCAATTTCTTACTTTTAGTTTCTTTTCTTATTTCCATGTTCTTCGCTATTGATTCCGGGGTCTTGTATCCTCTTTTATGATCTAGATGCACGCAAACGGCACTATATCTCAATTGTTTGGATTTAATACCGAAATTAAACAAACGCTCACCCAATTCCCTATCCTGACCACCGTATTGCATTCGCTCATCAAAACCATTGACGTTTACAATGTCCTTTTTCCAACCGGATGAATTATGACCATTCCAACTAGCGTTGGTCGGAGTAAAGGTGTTAAAAATCTTTGATAAGAACCCTCTTGCCGTAAGTTTGTTGTTCTTGAAAGTTTTTGGGATACCTTTTTCCTTTAACCATTGAATATTGAAACAGTTCTGTTTTTCTATATCATCTTTATCGATTATCTTGGAAATATTCATTGGCAGCATATAATAACCTCCGGAAATAAAATATCCAGGCTCCTTATTAATATAATGTACCTGGACAAAATCTTCCCTTGGTATACAGTCACCATCGGTCATAATAATATATTCCGCTTCACACGCAACTACTGCCTTGTTCAAAATTCGGGATTTCTGAAACCCTTCGTCTTCTTGCCAAACATGTACAATAGGATAAAACACTTCCTCCGACATTTTGGCCAAAAGTTCCTTGGTTTTTGGCCCGGAACCATCATCGGCTATGACTACTTCAAAATCCTTGAAGCTTTGGCAATTAAATCCCCAAAGCACTTTTTGCAACCAATCTTCGGAATTATAAGTGCTAATTATTATTGATATTTTCGGGGTCAATGTCTGCTTCGAAATCATCTTGCAAAAATATAAAAGTTTAATATATATCTTTGCCCATGAACATCATAAATTCATGAGCGTTTTAATCAATTCACGTTCAAAGTTCACCAAAAACCTTTTTTAATAGGCTAAATTACCTTGATGAAATTAAATCAACATCAATAAACCATGGCATCGATATATAAAATTGATGTATTTCTTTGATAACAAAACATATTTAAGACCCCCCAACAATACATATGGACAATGCAATAAAAAGGACTTTTGTTTCAAATTCAATATACCACATTTATCTATCGATCATCTATATCCTCAAAGATTCAAATTATGATGTGAACGCTGTAGGCGACAACATTTTATTTTTATTGGACAGAAAGGGTATTGACAAAAAAATGATACCATTTCTAGAATCCCATTTTTTTAGAAAAGTATATCTAATCCCAACTTTTGATATTCAGAAAAAGGGTATAGGAAAAATCAATTCCCTTTTTTTCAGGAGGTACTCGATAGTACCATATATGGAAAAGATAATGCCCGAATTGGTTAAAGAAGAATCTTTTATAACTGAAAGCCAAATCATAATTTCCAATCCATGCTCAGCTAAGAGTTACTTTTTATATAAGTATCCGAAAAAATCTTTTCACGGTATAGAGGACGGCGCCCGGGACTACAGAAAAATACATACATCGTGGAAGATTTTCTTAAGGAACAACATCACAAAAAAACCTCTGGAAGGTGGGGATGACCGTAGGATCAAAACGTTTTATGCCCAATTTCCGAATAAATTACCAAAAAAACTTCGTAAAAAAACAAAGGAACTAAATGCATTGAAAGTCATAGCGAACTTAAACAATGAAGCCAAAAAAAAGGTGTTCGATACTTTTGCGTTCGAACCCATTTCCGATTTAAAACCTGGCAAAAACGCCATAATTATTACCCAACCCATTTCAGAGAACAATATTGTAGCCTCAGAAACGGACAAGATCGCTATTTACCAAGAAATCATTACTTCAATTGAAGACGGTTTTCACATTGTTTTAAAGATGCACCCAAGGGAAACTACGGATTACAGTAAGTATTTTAAAAGTATAACTATCTTTGGCGGAAGTTTTCCTTTGGAAATTTTATCCCTTGGTAAAGACGTTTATTTCGACAAGGGGTTTACACTTTTTTCTACTTCGATCAATAATATCGATATCATTGGTGAAAAGTATATCGTAGGTGATAAATTCAGTGATTATTACACTACAAAAAGATGGAAAAATAAAATTAAGCAAACGGTGAATCAATTTAAATAAATCATTCATTTAAGTTAAATCCAAAGGCAATAAAGTCCAGGTGATTTTTAGCACTCAAAACAACATTCATGGGTCAAACAAACAATAAAATCGGGTTTATACCATTAAGGAAAAATTCTAAGGGTATTCCGAACAAGAACAAAAAAAAACTATTAGGTCGACCTTTATTCACTTGGGTACTTACAGAAGCAATATTTTCAAATCTAGATAAGGTTTTTGTCTTTACGGATGATGATGAAATTATCGATTACGTTGACCGGCATTTTAAATGGTCTCCAAAAGTCTCTTGTGTAAAGCGCTCTGCCGAAAATGCATCTGACACCTCCTCAACCGAGGATGCAATAATGGAGTTTAGCTCTATGATCAATAATGAATTTGATATATTTTGCTTGCTGCAGGCAACTTCCCCCCTTACGAAAAGGGCCGATATAAACCAAGCCTTGGCGAAGCTTACAAACAATAACTTGGATGCTGTCCTGAGTGTTGTAAAAACACACAGATTCATTTGGTCAAAAGACGGAAACAGTCTTAACTATGATTATAACAAAAGACCTAGAAGACAAGATTTTGATGGATTACTCATTGAGAACGGGGCGGTTTATTGCACTAAAAAAACGTCTCTATTAAAATCGAAGAACAGACTTAGTGGTAACATAGGTATATTAGAAATGTCGGAAGATACATTAGTAGAGATTGATTCTGAAACAGATTGGCAGTTAGTAGAACAATTGCTTATCTCAAATTTCAAGACTTCTAAATCGGTCCAAAGAATAAACTATTTAATCCTTGATGTTGACGGGGTCTTCACTGATGGAAAAATTGTTATAAGTAAAGATGGTGAGTTCTCCAAGACTTTTGATATGCGAGATGGCATGGGGCTTGAAATCATAAGACAACATAACGTAAAACTTATGGTAATGACTTCCGAAAATTCAAAGGTCGTGGAGCAAAGAATGAAAAAGCTTAAAATAAAAAATGTTTATCTTGGAGTAAAGGACAAGTATTCTTTTTTAGAAAAAATCTGTACCGAAAAAAATATATCCCCTAAAGAAATCGCATATATCGGGGACGACATTAACGACTTGAGCAATATGTTAAGATGCGGTTGGTCTTTTTGCCCTTCAAACGCCACCAAGCCAATCAAATACTATGCAGATATAACACTTAACCATAAATCTGCCGAAGGAGCCATTAGAGAAGCTTCTGAATTTATAATAAACTATAATCAAAGATTCGATGAACTATAAGAAACCTTATATTATTGCTGAAATTGGATGTAACCATAAAGGTGACATGAAAATCGCCAAAGAAATGATTTACATGGCCAAAATATTCGGAAATGCAGATGCTGTTAAATTTCAAAAAAGAAACAACAAAGAGTTGTTAACAGACCAACAATACAATACACCGCATCCTAATCCTGCCAATTCTTATGGCAACACTTATGGTGAACATCGAGAGTTTTTGGAATTTGACCTGGACCAGCACGGAATTTTAAAGGATTACTGTGAAGAAGTCGGTATTACATATTCGACTTCAGTATGGGATACAACCTCAGCAGAGGAAATTGCAAGTCTCAATCCCGATTTCATAAAAATCCCGTCTGCTTGTAACAACCATTTCGAAATGTTGGATTGGCTTTGTAAAAACTACAAAGGGGAAATTCATATTTCTACTGGAATGACTACTAAAAGTGAGATTGAAATCCTAGTAGATTTTTTTACCGAACGCAAAAGAAATAAAGATTTAGTAATCTACAATTGTACCTCTGGTTACCCGGTACCTTTTGAGGATATCTGTTTACTTGATATTCTAAAACTAAAAGAAAAATACGAATCCAAAGTAAAAAGTATTGGTTTTTCGGGGCATCATCTTGGCATCGCCGTTGATATCGCCGCATACACATTAGGTGCCCACATTATAGAAAGGCATTTTACCTTGGACCGCACGTGGAAAGGCACGGATCATTCAGCTTCATTGGAGCCAATGGGACTTAGAAAACTATGTCGAGACCTACAAGCCACGTTCAAGGCCCTAACTTATAAACAAAAGGATATTTTGGACATCGAAAATGTACAAAGGGTGAAACTAAAATATAAAAAATAAATGGGTTCCGATTTTAGTGCCGAGATCAAAAATAGTATCGAAACCCTATCACGTGGTGGGCTCATCCTTTACCCTACCGATACGGTTTGGGGCATTGGTTGTGACGCCACGAATGAAAACGCAGTAAAAAAGGTCTATGAATTAAAACAACGTGAAGATTCCAAAGCTCTGATTTGTTTGGTAGCCAATGATGCCATGCTCGAAAGACATGTAGAAAACATACCTGATGTTGCATACGACATTTTAGATTTAGCGACCAAACCTACGACTATCATCTATGACAACCCTATAGGCTTGGCAAAAAATGCCATTGCCCAAGACAATACCATGGCCATACGGGTAGCTTCAGACAAATTTTGTCAGTATTTGATCAACAAATTCAAAAAACCAATTATTTCAACTTCAGCAAATCTAGCGGGCCAAGCCACCCCACGTAGTTTCGATGAAATCGGCGACCCTATTTTAAAAGGTGTCGCCTATATCGTAAATTTGCACCACGATAAAAAAAACGGACCACCTTCATCGATTATCAAATTAGGAAATGATGGAACGGTTAAAATAATCCGGGAGTAAGTAACGAACAGTATTCGCTATAATATTGAGCGGAGTCCAGATGCCTTCAAAAATGCCACAACAAAACCATAAGCGAGCGCTACAAAACCCGATTTTCAGAATCCTTTCAGAGGCAGCAGATGAGCTTGGGGTCGATTGTTATGTTATTGGTGGTTTTGTACGTGACTATTTTCTTCAACGAGGCAACCCCAAAGATATTGATGTTGTGGCCGTTGGTAGTGGAATCGAATTAGCAAAGAAAGTAACACAAAAACTATCAGGAAATCCTAAAATATCAATTTTCAAGAACTTCGGAACAGCCATGATAAAGTATGGTGATATGGAGTTGGAGTTCGTAGGGGCACGTAAAGAGAGCTATGACCGAAATAGTCGAAAACCCGTTGTAGAAAATGGCACATTACAAGAGGATCAAGAGCGTCGTGATTTTACCATAAATGCTTTGGCCCTTTCACTCTCCAGCAAAAATTTCGGAGATCTTTTGGACCCCTTTGATGGAATAGGCGATCTGGAAAACAAAATCATCAGAACCCCTTTAGAACCTGGAATAACCTATTCCGATGATCCATTACGCATGATGCGAGCCATTCGTTTTGCCACGCAATTGGATTTTATTATCGAATTGAAATCGTTGCAGGCCATAACCGAAAATAAAGATCGAATCCAGATTGTGTCTAAAGAACGAATCGTTGACGAACTCCATAAAATAATCGCTAGCAAAAAGCCGTCCATTGGCTTATCCCTATTGCACAAAACCGGACTTCTGGATTATATCCTACCCGAATTAACCGCCTTGGAAGGTATTGAAGAAGTTGAAGGCCAGCGCCACAAAGATAATTTCTGGCATACCCTTGAAGTAGTTGACAATATATCCAAAACAACTGACAACCTTTGGTTACGATGGGCCGCTCTATTACACGATATTGGAAAAGCACCTACCAAAAAATTCCATAAAAAAATCGGTTGGACATTCCATGCCCATGAATTTGTGGGTTCAAAAATGGTCTTTAAACTATTTAAAAGATTGCGTCTTCCTTTAAACGACAAAATGAAATACGTCCAGAAATTGGTTTTGATGAGTTCTAGGCCTATTGTCCTGGCCGAAGAATTCGCAACGGATTCCGCAGTTCGTAGACTTATTTTCGATGCAGGCGATTATGTAGATGACCTTATGACACTATGTGAGGCCGACATTACCACCAAAAACACAAAAAAGCAGAAAAAGTACAAAAACAATTTCAAGATCGTTCGAGAGAAAATCATAGAAGTTGAAGAACGCGATCATGTTAGAAACTTTCAACCACCCATCTCAGGGGAAGAAATAATGAAAACCTTTAACCTAAGACCTTCAAAGGAAATAGGCATTATCAAAGCTGCGATCAAGGAAGCGATTCTTGAAGGAGAAATCCCAAACGACCATAAGGACGCAAAAGAATTCATGCTAACCAAGGCAAAAGAATTAGGTTTAAATCCAATATCCGATTAGTTTTTTTCAATATTCCCTAAAGTAAATATTACCACAATCCATCGATTTAAACCGGCCTCATTATTAAAAGCCGAACAAGGAGCTCCCTTGAAATTAGATGTTTCTGCGAATTTCATGTTGAACGATAAATTTACGCTTGGTGCTGCCTATAGATGGGATGCCGCTGTAAGTGCTTTGTTCGGCTTTCAAATAAGTGATAAACTTATGTTTGGTTTTGCCTATGACAAAGAAAGCGGTGATGCGCTTTATAGTGCAGATGTAGTTATTTTTGACAGTAACGATCAAATTGTTGCCGAAACAAAAACGAAAACGGATAGTTCTTTCGACGTTAAGGGCAATTGTGTAGGTAGTGACTATAAAATCGTAGCTTCTAAATCGGATTATGAAACGGATGATAAAACATTTACCGCTATAGAAGCCCAAGATACTTCGGGTGTTGACTTTGCTTTGGAGAAGACAAGAAAAACCCCAATTAATACCGAACTTATATCATATCTGAATATTAAACCGATATATTTTGACTTTGACAAATTCAATGTAAGAAAGGATGCTGAAATAAGCTTACAGAAAATCATCACCTTCTTGAATGAATACCCTGAAGTACGAATAGAAGTAAGTTCACATACAGATTCAAGGGCCATTGATAGTTATAATTTAAGCCTATCCCAAAAAAGGGCGAATTCGACCATAGAGTATCTTATCCAAAAAGGGATAAATCCTGATAGATTGGTTCAAAAAGGATTTGGTGAAACCAAATTGACGAATGAATGTAGCAATAACGTACCTTGTTCAAAAGTCAAACACCAAGCCAATAGGCGGTCTGAATTTGTTGTCATAGAATAACTGATTTTAAGTAAATTAAAAAGGGGCACATTTGGCCCCTTTTTTTATAGGATTATCCTTCAATGTATATGAAAATTGGAAAAGAACATTAATTTTGTAGTCCTTAACTCTGCCACATGTTCAAAAAATACCATTCAATAGCTAAAATCACATTGGTATTGGTTTATTTGGTGATAATTGCAGGTGCTGTTGTTCGTATGACCGGAAGTGGGATGGGATGTCCGGATTGGCCAAAATGCTTTGGTCATCTAATACCACCTACTGAAGAATCCCAACTACAATGGAAACCTGGACAAGTATACCAAAAAGGACAGGTAATAATCCTGAACGAATCATTACAAGTTGCAAAAGAGGAATTTGCCAGTAGCGATAAGCTTAATTTGGATCATTGGGAACCCTATACGAAACATGACTACGCCCAGTTTAACCCTTGGCACACTTGGATAGAATTCATTAATCGTCTTTTCGGGGCTTTAGCTGGTTTGGCCACCTTGGTATTGGCCATTATATCCTTTGGATATTGGAAAAAGAAAAAAAGGGTGACACTATTATCCTGGCTAGTGGTTTTCGGCATGGGATTCCAGGCTTGGTTAGGAGCAACAGTTGTTTATTCTGTACTAGAACCTATCAGGATTACAGTGCATATGGTCATGGCATTACTGATTGTTGCCATGCTACTTTACCTTATCTTCATATCAAAAGACAAACGAAAAAACCATGGGTTCGATTCTAAAACCATGGTATTGCTATCCATAGTTTTTGTATTAACCCTCATTCAAATAGTTTTGGGCACACAAGTTAGGCAGTTTGTGGATGAGCAAGTTGAGCTTGTAGGTGAATCGGCCAAAAACTTATGGTTGCAAAAACCGCTTATTGCATTTTATGTTCACCGTTCATTTTCCATTTTGGTGGTTTTATTCAATCTTTATTTGGCGTACAGAATCTACAATTTGAATTTGGGCCTTACCAAAATCAATTGGGTATTGAGCATTCTTCTTATTGAGGTTATTTCGGGAATGGCCATGTTCTATTGGGATTTTCCTTTTATGAGTCAGACCATGCATTTGGTTTTGGCCTCTCTTTTATTCGGTATCCAATTCTATTTGGTATTGGAATCTTATAATGCCGATAGAAGTCATAAAACTTTGTAACTTTGCTCTCTTTCAAAAATTAGAGTCAATGATATATAAAATCCGGATTATCTTGGACGCCAATGAGGATATCTTTAGGGATATTGAAATTGAGGCACATAATTCAATGGAAGAATTCCATAACACCATTGCCCAGTCATTCGGGTTTCTAGGTACTGAAATGGCTTCTTTTTACACCTGTGATGAAGACTGGAAACAGGATGAGGAAATCGCTCTTTTTGATATGAGTGAAGGGGGGGATGACGTTAGGTTAATGAACGAAACCTTTTTAGAGGATGTTCTTACCGAAAAAACCCCCAAGTTGATTTACGTTTATGATTTTTTGAATATGTGGACGTTCTTTGTTGAATTGGCCGATATTACAGAAAAGGAATCCGGTAGGGCATACCCGAATGTTCTTTTCAGTTTTGGGGAATTACCGGAATCACCACCAGAAAAAAAATTCGAGGCTGAAAACACGGCCTTCGATTTTGATGACACTTTTGAAAACTACGACGATCTTGATTTTGATGAAAACTGGAACTAAATTCCTAACCGTTCATATCTAACGATCTACCCACAAAAAACAACGTTTAACCATTAATCCTTAATTACAATGATAAATCTATACCCTACCCATATCGAAAGTATTTCTTTGCACCGAGTAGGCAATAAGAATAAAAATGAAGGTATATTTTTATCTGCCCAACCTTTCAGTCTTAATGATGAGACGACTGGACTATTAAAAGAATATTTTTTTAAACCATTTAGGGAAAAAGAAGAAAACTACTTTAAACTTACCAACGAAGTAGACGTGGAGTTTAATGAAATACATAAAATAGTTACTGAAATCTTTAATGATCCAGCATGTGTGCACGATCAATCGAAAAGAATCGCAACACATCTTTTTGATCAATCAAACCATCCACACATAAAAAGCGGGGAAGTATATGTTGCTTATTTATCCGATGTTGTACTGGATAACAAAAAAGTAGATGCAGTAGGTATTTTCAAGAGCGAATTAAAGCAAGATTTTCTTCAATTCGAAGAAAAAGAAAGTAATTTGGACCTTGTGGTACAGCAAGGGATCAATATTAATAAATTGGACAAAGGCTGCCTTATTTTCAATGTCAACAAAGAAGAAGGCTACAAGGTACTTTCTGTTGACAGTAACCGTTATGATGCCAAATATTGGTTAGAGAACTTCTTGGATGTTGATGCCCTTGCCGATGAAAATTTCTATACCAAGAACTATCTTAAATTCTGCCAGAATTTTGCTAAGGATGTCGTTTTACCCGCAGAGGACAAACAACAAGAGGTGCTATTCATGAACAAGGCGGTTAACCACTTTGCCAAAAATGATGCTTTTGAAGAAACCAACTTTTTAAATGAGGTCCTTGAGAACCCGGAACTTATACCTGAATTTAAACACTATAAGGTCGAGAAAGGACCTAAATACAGTATAGAGGATGTCTCAACATTCGACATCGCCAATAAAGCGGTATCCGATGCACGAAAAAAGATAAAGAACGTCATTAATCTGGACACCAATATCCAAATAAAAATGGACTTTATAAATCCTGAGTCAGCAGAAAAGTTCGTTGAAAAAGGATGGGATGAGGAAAGACAAATGTATTATTATCTGGTCTACTTCAATAAAGAGGAAAAAAGCTAAGACCTTTTGAACGATAAAATCCCAAATAATAAAAAAGACACAAATTAACATGTGTTTTAATATTATTATTTGGGATATGATACCATTTTATATTTTGATCTTGTGCTCTAGGATCTGCTTCATACTTACCCCCTTATAGTTTCGCTTGACAAAATCCAAGGCCAGATCCAGGATTTCACCCATGGTAGTACATTTTTTAAATTGTATATCTTTAGTAAGCTCGTATATCTGACCTTTTAGCATTTCTACATTTTCCGGCAATGATATCACGTCCTTTTTACAGACTTTATCCAATAATTTTATTCGGTTTCCCGAACTCAAAATACGTTTGGCGACAATAGATCTTTCCTCTAACTTATACTGATCAATGGAATCTTTGAGCAATTTCTTTCGAACCAACTCCACCATTTGAAAATTCTCTTTGAAAAACTGCGGGCGATAGACCTTCAATTTACCTTCAAAAGACTGTTGGTCAAAATCTATGGCCCTGATCCTATAGACCACATGATCAAAATCGTGAGTGGCCACGATAACATAATTATAAGAACGCATGTCACCCAACAACCTGATCATACAACGCTCATTGAACTTTACGAACTCTTTCGCCAATTGGGCTTTTTCCGTTTCGGTGCATTTGGGCAACATTTCCTTAATGAACACATCACCGGGTATGCCGGCAATATGCTCCTCGATCAAGGTATCTTCATAAACCAAAAAATTGAGGTTATATGGGGAAAGCATATGCTCTAACTCCAAACCATAGATTCTGGAAGCATCTGCCTTCTTCACGTAGAAATAAGTAAAGTTATCGTTGAGCACGTTCCTGACCTTAATTCTAAAAGGTTTGGAATTACCGAAAGTACAGTAATCAACCGAATCAACATTCAAATATTGATCAATATGTCCACTACCATCTGAAAGCAAAAGTGAATACACCCGTTTTAAACTCGTATCTATTTCTTGACGGTCATATTCATTATAATACACCCTTACCCAAAGGGTGTCCTCATCATTGGAGTCATAAACTACAACTGAACCTATAAAACGCAGTAAATCGTCATAACAAATGGGTATCACTATTTTTCTACTATATCTTTCCAAATAAGCATCCAACGCCTTACTGACCGGATAGGCCGGTTTCTTCTTCGACATTAATTTTTCTTCTGTCATAGCCTTTGTTTGGTTTAAAGATACAAAAAACATATGCTGTGCTAAACCAATTATTTCAGGCTATGGACAAATCTATAACCACACCGATAAGAGCGTTTACATATTGTTTTTTTTGATTGGCAACAATTATCTGCAAATCCCAATAAAAGGTGGTTTTTTCGTAGTAAAGTATAAATTCCATATCCTCGTGTATACAAGCATTATAACCAAACCAAACTATCAAAGGAGTATTCTCCTTTTTCTTTTTGTCCTTTTAGCAAGCATTAAGGTTTCTGCCCAGTTAAGTGACCTGCATTATCTACCACCTTTGAAGCAAGGGGCAAATAATCAAGGGATACAAAACCAAGCCATATATTTGTCAACTCCTGAAACAACCGCGTTTACGGTAAATGTATACAGAGGTACAAATACTTCTCCCATAAACACTTTTAATATTGACAATCTCAATCCGGTGATTTGGACATTGGGTAATGGGGACAATAACATTACATTGGTAGACAATAGTAATACCGGGGTCGTTCTTGACAATAGTGGTCTACGATTTGAATCTCCCAGTGGTAAAGAATTCTATGTAAACTACAGGGGAAAATCCAGTTCACAAGCAGCTTCTTTAACTGCCAAGGGCCGACAAGCCTTGGGCACCAAGTTTAAATGGGGAGGTGTTCCGAACCTAGGTAGTCATGTTTCTAAATCAAACACTTTGGGTATCATGGCAACTGAGGATAATACAACGGTAACATTATCAGGTTATGATTCTGATTGTGAATTTAGGGTCGGCAGCGACAGGGCCGGTATAACTGCTGACTCTTATACCATAACACTTAATGCTAACGAGTCTTTTGTTTTTGAAACTTATATCGGTACTTCTCCGACCTCAGCACATGAGGATGGTTGGATCGGTGCATCGATCGATTCGGATAAAGATATAGTCATAAGTAACGGGATGATAAACTTCGGTAGTCAATCTGGCCAAAGCCATAGGGATGCCGGTATTGACCAACCTGTTCCTGAAAACAGACTTGGTAAGGAATATGTTTTCGTAAGGGGTAATGGTAATTCGAACGGGTATACGGAATTTCCACTTGTCATTGCCATCGCTGATAACACACAAATATTCGTAAATGGTGGTACTACACCTATAGCAACGATAGATGATGGTGAGTACTATAAAATACCGAGCAGTTATTATTCTTCTAATACAGTAGGTGCAAATATGCTTGTACAAACATCAAAAGATGTATATGCTTATCAATCTATGGCAGGGTCAAGTGCCTTGTACACGCAAGGACTGAATTTTGTTGCTCCCGTAAACTGTCTTTTGCCAGATGTAATGGACAATATCCCGGACATTCGTAACATTGCCGGATCCACGGTTACCGGAGGTTTAACGATTACCGCATCGGTAAATACGCCGGATGAAAACATTAAGGTTTTCCAAGATGGGGTGGAAATCACCAAACCAGCATCCGATGCAGTGGCAGGTTCCGATGACTGGAAAACATTCTTTATTCCAAATCTAGATGGTGACATCAGCGTAACATCAACCGGGCCAATGGCTATCGGTTTTTTTGGATATAATGGGGCCCAAGGTGTAGCGGGTTATTTTTCAGGTTTTGATACCGTACCAGAGGTAGTCCTTGAAATTAATGGGGGTACCGTGGGGGATTGTTTCTCTGGGTCGACCATTTTCGAGGCCTCAGATGACAATTTTGATGCATACCAATGGTTTTTTGACGGCCAATTGATTGAAGGGGCCAATACATTCGAATATGCCGCAACAATCGCGGGTGACTACTATGTTCGAGGAACAAAAGGGCCTTGTACCTACGATTCACAAGCCATTACTATTTTCTACTGTGAAGGGGATATCGTTGTAAATAAAACAGTGGACAAGCCCGAAATCGTTGAAGGGGAGACCGCGACTTTTACAATTAGAGTAGAGAATCAAAACTTTGAACCTGTTACCAACTTACAACTAACAGATAACATTCCTGCCGGTTTAACACTTGTCAAAGGTTCCACTACTACGGGAACCTGGAACGGCACAGTTTGGAATATTGGAACCCTTGAACCTGGAGAGCCTGTATTTTTAGAGCTTGAGGTAGTGGGTGATGAAATTGACGTAGCACCATTGATTAACGTTACCAATACTGTTACCCATACCCAGGACCAAGTTGATGAAAACATCACGGAAGATATAATGTCGGCCAATATTATTGTACACAACGATTTTGACAATGATGGTGTTATAGATATTGTGGATGTCGATGACGACAATGACGGTATTTATGATAGTGATGAATGCGAAGGTGCGTTTTGTTTTGAATCCATAGTGAACGAAAGTTTTGAAGACCCGGACATTTCAAATATGGCGATTCTTGATGAAAGTAGTGTTCCTGGATGGTTTTCAACCGCAACCGATAAGAAAATTGAAATCTGGGAATCAGGGTACTCGGGTGTAAATTCCTATGATGGCAACCAACACGTAGAACTTAACGCCAATAATTATGGTGCCCTATACCAAAACTTATGCTTAACACCAGGTACCGAAATGAGCTGGTCGGTAAGACACAGGGGTAGAGCCGGCACCGATGTGATGCAATTGAGAATCGGGGCGGATCTTGCCAGTGCCACCGTACAAGAAACAATGACCACGGACAATACGGCTTGGGTGCTATATTCAGGAACCTATACCGTACCTGTAGGTCAAACGAATACCGTTTTCGTTTTTGAAGCCGTATCTACGGCCAATGGAAGTATTTCTATCGGTAATTTCATCGACGATGTAAAAATAAACATTCTAGTTCCTGAGACTTGTATTGATTCAGATGGTGATGGATACCCAAACAATCTCGATTTGGACAGTGATGATAATGGTTGTACCGATGCCGATGAGTTTTATAAAGATAACAGTGCAGATGGTGATGATGGTGGAGAATATGGTACGGGCACCCCTGTAGTCGATTCGAATACCGGAGCAGTAATCGGTGCGTCTTATACCCTGGTCACCTCACCTGAAATCAACTTGGAAAACACCACCGAAGATTTGAGCGGTAATGATATAAACGGACAGGATATTAGCCTTGGCGAAACCTTTGATTATGTAATTCGTTTCCAAAATACCGGTAATGACAATGCTACATCCTTTACGATTAGAGATGTATTGCCAGCCAATGTAACCGTTGATAATATTGATACTAGTGGCGCTTTAGACTTTGCAACGTACAGTCATGATGCGGTTAACAACATCATTACTTTTGAAATACCGGACAACCTTGTGGAAGTCAATGACCCTAAATACACTATCCGTATTACGGTAACACTTTCATCAAACTGTTCTGCATTTGTAAATGCATGTTCCGAAACCATAGAGAACCTGGCATATTCTACCTATCAAGGGGTTACCAATACCAACACTTTCAGTGACGAACCGGGATCAACGAATACCCCAAGTTGTAGTTCAACTCCGGCCGTAGCAACGAATAGTTTATTAACTGACTTAGAAAACTGTAATACAGCCAGAACCGTACAATTATGTGGTGACTTCGCCACCTTGACCGCAGGTTCCGGGTTTACAACGTACACATGGGCCATAGATGCCAATGGAAACGGTCAAATAGATGCAACGGAAACACCAATTGATGATGGCGATAGTGACCCGAGTACATTGGTAATTACTGAAATCGGTAATTACATTGTAGAAAAAAGTGGAGCTACAGGATGTGCCGACTTAGTTGAACTTATTACAGTGGAACGTTTTGGATCCACTCAGACCAACCCTATAATCACATACTTCAATCAAGTGAACTCAGACGTAAATACAGATAATGATTTACAAGGGGAAATCGTATCCTGTTCCATTGACGGTAGTGAAATGCCACATATATTCCTATGTGGGGAAAATGATGAAGCCACATTGCAATTAGGGATAACCGATGCAGAAAGTATCGTGTGGGAACTATTGGATGAAACAAGCTGTACGGATATAGGTGATGATTGCGCCACTACCAACTCCGGTTGTTCATGGACAAACCTTGCCATTCAAAATAATTATACCGTAACCGATAGTGGTAAATATAGAGTAGTGATCAATTATGAAAATGGTTGCTTCAGTCGTTTTTACTTCAATGTTTTCAAAAACACATTGGATATCGATTATATTTCTTCGGATATCTTATGTAACACTTCTGGAAACATAAGAATTACAAATCCAAGTTCTAGTTATGGTTATCAACTTGTAAATGCCACTACAAATAATATCGTAATACCTTTTTCAGACAATAATGGACCTAATTTCGATATTACGACCAGTGGAACTTATAAAGTACAGATCACAACCCTAGACCCAATATCTGGAGACCCGATTGATAATGCATGTATTTTTGAAACCGAGGATATCGGTATCCAAGAAATGGATTACCAAGTAAATATTGAAACCACCCTTGCCGATTGTACTGGTTTTGGAACAATTTCAATACAAGCCTTGAATGTATTGCCTGATTATAGTTACGAACTTCGTCTAGATGACGGCACCAATAGTGGCGCGGGAACATTCTTTCAAGAAGAGGTCGCGATTGACGATAACACCTTTACCTTTAATAGCGTCCCTCCTGGTGACTATATTGTAATTACCTCAACGGAAGACGGATGTACAGACACCCAAAATATTACTGTTGATGAATACCCCGACTTGGTTTTATCTGCAAGCGTTACAGAAAACATTACTTGTAATTCAGGCTTGATAACCTTAACACCAAATGGTGGAAACCCAGACCCTGATTACGACATGGCCATATGGAGTATAGATGGAGTTGAATTATACGCAAGTGCGGATGATGTACCGACAACTGAATTACAAACCACTAATGACTTTTTGTTTCCCGACAGTACAGATGCTGGAGCATATGTTTTTATCGTTTTTGATGATAATGGTTGTAGTACACTTTCAAATAGTGTCACCCTACAAGATTTGGGTCCAGTAACCATTTCCGCATCCCACACAGATATTGTATGTGCAGATTCTTCAACATCGAGTTTAACAATCACAGCAAACGGAGGTACGGCACCTTATGAATATAGCCTGGATGGTGGTACCACTTTCCAAACTACAAATGTATTTTATAACTTGAATGCGGGATCTTATACCATTACAGTAAGGGATTCTAGTGGTACATCAACATCAAGATGTACCGAAACATTAACGTATGAGATTGACCAACCATTTAGATTGACTGCTTCGGCGGCAATTGTGGAAGATGTCTCCTGCGACCCTTCGGGAGCTTTAGTGAAAATATTGAATGCCAATGGTGGACAAGCTCCTTACTCCTATAGTTTTGATGGTGGTTCGTCATATACCGGCGTAAATGAACAAAGATTAACAGCTGGCACCTATAATTTATCCATAAAAGATAATTTAGGTTGTACATATGATATGGAAATAACGGTTGATGCCCCTGTTGCCGACCCAAGTTTCGATAGCGCAATCGATTATGCTTGTGATGGATCTGGAACAATAACCGTTACACCGAGCAATACCACGGACTTTGATTACACCTACACAATTGACAGTACTACGAATACCCCTAAGGACAGTAATGTGTTCAACAATGTAAATGCCGGGTCTCATACAGTGACCATAGGCTATTCAAGCGCCATAACACCCACCCAGAGCACCTTATTCCTAGAAAACTTTGGAACAGGTATAACCACTCAAATTGGAGAAATAGGCCCTGGATATTGTTTTGAACCGCAAGATGGCTCCAACACCGCTTGCAACTTAGGCCCCGCAGGTATTTTGGTCAATGGTGAATATGCAGTGACCAATACCGTTACCAACCCCAATACCTCATGGAGAAGCCCTAACGACCGTACCGGTTTAACGGATGGCAGGTTCATGGCCATAGGGGTAAGTACCTCGGCTGGCAACAATAACGTCTTATGGTCCAGGACCGGATTGGATGTTTTGGCCAACCAAGATATTACCATCTCCTTTTATGCCTACAATATTTTAATCAACAGTGCATCAGGTAACGACCCTGAAGTACTTGTAGAGCTTATAGATGCTTCAGGTAACGTAATCAACAGTACCGCTACTACGGCAATACCTAAAAACAATGATGCCGATGACTGGCATTTAAGAGAAGTAACTTTCAATCCTGGATCAAACACCGTCGTTGGTGTTGTCTTACGTACCAACTTGGATAGCGACAATGGGAATTTCTTGGTCTTGGACGATATTCAGGCTTCCCAAATTCCTGAAGTATGTGAAACCACACAGGATTTGACAATCGTTGTGGAGGATAACAAAGAATTCAGTGTAAGTATTTTAGGTAGCACAAACCCAACTTGTAATGGTACTAGTGACGGTAGTATCCGTTTTGAAGTGAAGAATTTCGATACGGTCACCGGTTATGAATATTCTACCGATGGCGGTACGAATTGGGCCGCAGAATCAACGGCCATCTTTACCACACCTTCAACATTGGCGGACGGAACCTATGACATTATGGTTCGTAAGGTAAGCGATAATACTTGTACGGCAACTTCGGCCACATCTGTAACTTTGACAGCTCCGGCAACTATAGTTCCCGATTTACAACAAAAGGCTGAGTATACATGTTTCAACACTGGTGCAACCTTGGAAGCTTCGGCAACTGGTGGTACTCCTGGTTACGAATACCAATTGGAGGATACTTCAGGTACTGCCGTGGTTACCTATCAAACCAGTACCATCTTTAACAACGTTACCGACGGAGATTACCTGATACGTATAAAAGATGCGAATGGCTGTGAGGTATTATCAACAGCTCCGGTAACGGTCTCAGCTCCCGAAACCATTGGTTTTGACACATCATTCACAACATGTTATGATGGAGCGAACAATGCTACGATTACCGTTAATGTAACTTCTGGTAATGGTGACTACACCTTCAGGATAAATGGTGGTGCATGGCAGACCCCTACCCCAACAACCGATACCACTTATACTTTTTCAGGCTTACCGAATGGAAGTTATGATGTAGAAGTAAGCGATGCTTATAGTTGTACCTCAGCTATAGAAACAATTGTGATTCAGCCAAATTTAAATGCTACGGTAGACGTTACGGATATTAGTTCTTGTGGAGATGGTAACATTACGGTTACTGCCAGTGGTGGTGATGGAAACTTAGCGTACGCCTTTGTTCCGACAACGACCCCTGTAACAGCAGTAGATTTCAGTAGTACAAGTTCATTTACAGTTGCAGCGGCAGATGCTGGCTCATATGATGTTTATGTGTGGGACAACGGTGCAGCCGACCCACATTGTGAATTTAAGGAAACGGTAACTGTAAACCCTGCTACACCCTTGATTTTTACAGCAACGCCGACAGACCCAGAGTGTCATGACGGATTAGGAACAATTGAGGTAGAAGTAACATCCGGCATTGCACCATATACCTATGAAATTATAGATATAGATAACGCTGGCGCTTCTAATGAAACAGTTACTACCGTTATCAGTAATACAAGAACATTTTACAACCTAAATCCAGGGGATTATACGATCAACATTACAGACGCAAGTGGCTGTACGGTTACAAGAACCCCTAATGTAACCATTAATAATCCTGATGAGCTAACTGCTGACATCAAAGGAATTACCCCAGCAAATTGTACAGGAATGGCAAGTGAATTTGGTTTTGATTTTGAAAATTATCCTTCGTCTGTGGGTACAATTGAATTTAGCAGTGACGGTGGGATAACTTGGCAAACTTCTAATGAATTTAGAGGATATCTTTCTGGGCAAGAGGTAAATCCATCCATACGTACTGTCGATGTTAGTGGCAATACCATTTGCCAAACGGATTTTGAAAGATATACAATTCCATATCCTTTAGATGATTTGGATATAACTGTATTACCTATCATCGTAAACTGCAATGAACTACAAGTAAGTGTTCGTGGCCAGAATGGTACGGCACCTTATGAATACACCTATTCAGATGACCCGGCCAATTTTGACCCGGTAACCCCTGTAAATCCGTGGACCATTCAATATGCTTCTGGAATCACGCATACCTTCCCACTACTTATACCAGGTAGAACATATACCTTTTATGTAAGGGATGCAGTAGGTTGTGTAAGGCAAAGTAGTGTTAACGTCAATGATATTATCACTAACCCTATGGATATTACAGCAGATATCACACCATCCTGTAATGGAGCTTCAAATGGAATCATTGATTATACCATATTTTCAAATTTTGCTCCTTCCGGATTTGATAGAGATTGGACATTATACGATATTAATGGTACTATTATAGATTCAGGGACCAATGGTCCTACCGATGACACGATTAGTGTTACCAATCTTCCTGCAAATGAATACTATATTGTAATTCAAGAGGTAGACGGCGGCGGTACATCACAATGTATCAGTGCCAGTGAGAATGCCATATTAAGTGAATTGGATATAATTTCAGGCACACCTGCATCAATACAGGACATTTCTTGTGAAACCCCTGGATTAATAGAGATACCTGACATCACCGGTGGAGGGGGAATCTACCTCTACACCATAACAGGACCATCACCATTCACAAACATCACGTCAACTAGTGATAACCCTATTGAAATCCCGGCCAATTCACCGGCCGGCACATATAATATAACCGTGGAGGATCAGTATGGTTGTACGTATTCTTTAGGAACCGTAACCATGTCGTTGGCCGCTAACCCGACCATTGATAGTATCGTAGTTGATAATTGTAGCACATCGCCAACAATAACCGTTAATACCACAGTGGGCGATTCTTCAACCTTATTGTATTCGATTGATGGGGGCTCTACTTATGTAGACAACGGTGGTGTTTTTACAAATGTAGCTGTTAACACATATACCATTTTCGTAAAAGATGGTAATGGCTGTACAGACTCACACACCACTGAAGTATATCCTACATTACAGGCTACGGCTACTTTAGAAGAAAGTTTGGGCTGTACCAATGATGCAGAAATATTGATTAGCGCATCATCTGGTTCCGGTAATTATGCTTATGAGATTGAAGATTCTTTAGGAAATCCTATAGCTTCTTTGACTCCATTTACAACTAATGCTACTGAGATGATTTCCAATGCTGAAACCTATACGGTTACCATTTATGACACAAATACATCGAACCCGGAATGTGAGCGTGTATTTACAGTTGTGGTGCCTGCGGCAATACAGCCAGACTTTACCGCTACACCAACAGATGTAACTTGTAATGGTGGAACAGATGGAGTTATTAAAATCGCAGAAGTCAATAATGGAAATAATCCTTTATCATATTCTTTGGTTCCTAATGTAGCTACATATGACACCACTACAAATTCATTCTCTGGTTTATCTGCAGGATCTTATGATGTTATAGGAACAGGACCTAACGGTTGTGTAACTACTAGGGCATCAATAGTAGTAGATCAGCCAAATGTAATCGCATTTACTACGCCAACTGTAACCCAATTTGGTTGTACATCGGATAACACAACAAATAATGCTATAATCACCCTGGATGAATCTTCATTGACAGGTGGCAGTTTATCATATTCCCGATATGAATTTGAAGATTTTGCCTCAGGTACGATCTTACAGAGTGGATTAACCGCTACATATAACTATACTGATTTTGCCGGTGGTGATGTAATCGTTCGTGTTATTGATGACAATGGATGTAGTAGCGAGCAAACAGTTGCCGTGGATCCTTATGACCCCTTCATTTCCGCTTCAACGCATGTTATTACCCAAATCAGTTGCGCCACTACGAATACCGGTGAAGGAATAAGGGTTGATGTTGTAACAAACAATAACACATATACATCGAATCCTGGAAATTACGAGTATAGGCTATTACCCTCTGGAACGGCCCAAACATCAAATATTTTCGCAGATCTGCAGGTCGGGACCCATACCATCCAAATTACAAATACTACGACGGGATGTTCGATCACAAAAGAACATGTTGTGGAAGAACCCAATACGTTCGACATAAATGTTGATGTATTATCCAATGTTGTTTGCTTTGGTGACGACGGTAGCATACAAATAACCTTTGCAGATGCCACCTATACAGGTGATTTTGACTGGGAAGTTTTAAATGCAGATGGCACGCCTACTGCCAGAATAGATGATGAAGGTACTTTCTCCGGAACAGGAACGTCTGCAACGATACCAGTAGCAGCAGGTAATTATATTGTAAGGGCGGTACAGGCTGCATTCCCGGAATGTAGTCAAGAGCGTACATTTACGATTACGACACCTTCTGCCACAATAACCTTGGATACGATAGATACGTCCAATGTAGGTTGTTCCAATAATGAAGGAACAGCAAACATTAACCCGCTTGGAGGTAAAGCTTTATATGATATTGTATTAACCAACGTCACAACAGGTTCCACATACAATGCCCTTCAAGTGAATACGAATCTTTTCCAAGGATTGGAAGCTGGCCATTATGATGTACAGGTTACTGATGCGCTTGGTTGTTCCCAAATATTTCCAGATGCCTTTGAGCTCGTAGAACCAGATGCCTTAACAGGTACGGTTACGAATACTACATTAGTATGTACTGGAGATACTGACGCTTCGATTTCTTTTATTATCGACCCTACAAGAAATATAAGCCCGAATTACAGCTACAGCCTTAATACGTATGATGACATTTCAGGTACCACATTGTTGCGCAATTCTGCTTTACAAACGAGCCCAGACTTTACTGAACTTGGCTCAGGCTTCTATAGCATTAGTGTAACCGATGATATAGGTTGTTCATTTGAAACTACGATTGTTGAAATTGTAGAACCAACGGATGTAGATGCCATATTAATCACGGAAAACCCAAATAGTTGCCTTGTAGGAGCAGACCTTTTGCTTATTGCTTCTGGCGGAACGGCTCCTTATACATGGAGTGAGGATGGCATTACCTATAACAACATGAATGAAATCAATGGATCAGACACCAATTTGTTCCAGAACATGCCTGTTGGCACTTATAGGTATTACATTAAGGACAACTATAATTGTGTCTCCGTAATTTCCAACGAAATAGCAGTAAACGCTATCGAAGATTTGACCATGACCGTGGATACCACAGCAGCAAAAGTTAATTGCTCAGGGGATAGTTCCGCATTGATAATTGCAAACGCGGATGGTGGTCTTGGCAGTTATCAATATGCTTTATTTGGAGATGCTGCATCAACTACGGAAATAAGGGCAAACCAAACGAATGGAACCTTTGCGGACCTCCCAAGTGGAACATATTATGTAAGGGTCCAAAGTAGGGATTGTGAAATCGTCTCCAATGCCATAATTATTGATGAACCTATACCATTAGCACTGGATTATGATATTACGGATGTTACCTGTAATGGTGAGGACGATGGTAGTATTA
Source organism: Maribacter luteus (assembly GCF_009674825.1). Taxonomy (GTDB): domain Bacteria; phylum Bacteroidota; class Bacteroidia; order Flavobacteriales; family Flavobacteriaceae; genus Maribacter_A; species Maribacter_A luteus. The sequence continues at coordinate 3,225 of NZ_WKJH01000006.1, read as the reverse complement.
CCATTAATTTAAGTGGAGGTACAGGTGATTACTTGTATGCAATTTCCCCAAATCTCAATCAATTTGTTGAGGAGAATACTTTTGATGAATTAAGTCCCGGGGATTATACGGTAATTGCACAAGACAGTCTTGGTTGTTATGAAGTGATTGAATTTACCATAACGGAGCCAACTACCTTAGAAATGGATTACACCGTACAGAACGAAATTTGTTTCGAGAGTAGTGATGGTTCGATCACCTTGGATATCACCGGAGGAACGGCACCATATTTTACAAGTTTAAATTCAAACGAATCAAGTGATTTTGTAGAAGACAAACTGTTATATGAAAACCTTTCGGCAGGCTTTTATACTGTATTTGTAAAAGATGCCAACGGATGTTCAACCAATGACATAATTACTGTTGAAGTTGGCGCTAACCTTAATGCTACGACAGAGGTCATATATGAATGTACCGGTGATACTCCCAACAATAGCCTTAGTATAACCCTAGAAGATGAAAGCGTTGGTGATGATGTGCTTTATGCATTGGATTCAACGGATCCGGCCGACTTTGTTCTTGAACCTGATTTCGCTAATATGTCTGCTGGTGACCATTATGTTACAATAGCGCATGCCAATGGTTGTATACGTACATTTGATTTTGAAGTTATTGAATACGCACCCCTTTCACTTGTTGTAACACAAGAAGGCATTAACGAAATCACGGCCACTACTACAGGAGGTAAAGAAGAATACACCTACTATTTCGATGGTGTGGAAAATGGTAATGACAACACATACATGATCAATAGAACCGATACTTATGAAGTTCGTGTTACCGATGAAAACGGTTGTAGTGTTACCCAGGAAATTTATATGGAGTTCATTGATATTGAGATACCCAACTTCTTTACTCCGAATGGAGATGGTACCAAAGATATTTGGGCACCGATCAACATCGAGATATACCCTGATATCTATATTCATATTTTTGATAGATATGGCCGTAAGGTTTACAGGTTCCAGGATAACCAAGATGGTTGGGACGGACTTTATAACAATACTGAATTACCAACAGGTGACTATTGGTATATTATCAAATTAAACGGTGAAGCGGACGAAAGGGAATTCGTAGGTCACTTTACCTTGTATCGCTAAATTATAAGAAAAAATATCCCTAAGGCAGTATCAAAAAAACTGCCTTAGGTTTTTTTCTAAACAATACTTACAATGCATTTACAACAGCAATACAACGTTTCACAACTAATAATTGCACTCCTTGTAAAAGCACCGTTATTTAGTACAATGAGTAACTATTAAGATTAAAGTTTTGAAGTGCATGAAAATGAAACTCAGCTTTTTTGTTTCCTTTTTTCTATTGGCTTTTGTTCATATGGGATATTCCCAGTTGAGTGACCTACATTATCTTCCCCCATTAAAACAGGGTGGGAACAATCAGGCTATCCAACAGCAAGCCGTATATTTATCCACACCGGAAACTACTGCTTTCACCGTAAATGCTTATTTGGGAACATCCAATACTCCACTCACAACTTTCTCATTATCCAAAACAACACCGGTCACGTATAACTTAGCCAATGGCGACAACAACATAACTTTGGTTGTAAATGACAGCACAGGTGTTGTATTAAAGGGGTGCGGGTTACGGTTTGAAGCTCCCAGTGGTGATGAGTTTTATGTAAATTATAGAGGTATTTCGGGTTCACAAGCCGCTTCTTTAACCTCAAAGGGTAGGGCTGCCATGGGTACCAAATTTAAGTGGGGCGGTGTCCCAAATTTGGGAACACATATATCAAAATCCAATACCTTGGGAATCATGGCCATGGAAAATAACACCACTGTAACCTTATCAGGTTATGATACAGATTGTGTATTTCGGTTGGGCAGTAATCAAGCGGGGATAACTGACGACTCCTACCAAATAATTTTAAATAAAAATGAATCCTTTGTATTCGAGGCCTACATGGGCAATACGTTCAGTACCGCTCAAAGTCAAGGTTGGATCGGTGCTTCGATAGTAGCAGACAAGAACATTGTAATAAGTAATGGGTCCCTGAATTATGGTAGACAAGCTAACTCATCCAACAGGGATGCGGGTATAGACCAACCAGTGCCCGAAAACAAATTAGGTAAGGAATATGTTTTTGTTAGAGGTAATGGCGGAACTGGTGGTGAAACAGAATTCCCTATAATCATTGGTACCCAAACCGGTACTGAAATATATGTAAACGGCTCCACAACACCCATTGCCACAATTAACAATGGGGATTATTTTGAAATACCTAGCAGCTATTATTCTTCCAATTCTGTAGGAGCCAATATGTATGTTACTACTTCAAAAGACGCCTATGCATATCAATGTATGGCGGGTTCTAGTGCTATTTACACCCAAGGATTGAATTTTGTCGCTCCCGTAAACTGTCTTCTACCCGATGTAATGGACAATATTCCCGATATCACCGATGTAGCGGGCTTCACCCTTTCTGGAGGGGTGACGATAATTGCCTCTACCTCTACCCCTGATGCCAATATTCAGGTTACCGACGATTCTGGACCGGTAACACTGCCAACTGCTTCGACCGTAGCAGGAACAAGCTTATGGAAAACCTTTTATATTCCCAATTTGACCGGGGATGTCAGTGTTCAATCAACAGGTCCTATCGCAGTCGGCTTCATTGGGTTTAACGGTGCCAGGGGTATCGCCGGGTATTTCTCAGGTTTCGATACAGTTCCCGAAGTAGACCTTCAGGTTACAGGAGGTGGATGCCTTCCTACTGCACAAGTAGAGGTAGTGGACCCAAATTTCGACGATTACCAATGGTTCGAAAACGGGAGCATGATCGCCGGTGCCAATAGTGCCACCTATACACCTACCGACGCAGGGGATTATTATGTTCGTGTGACCAAAGGGGGCTGTACTTATGATTCCCAACCCTTGACCGCCTATTACTGTGACCCGGATATCGTACTGAAAAAAGACGCTGACCTGAATACGGTAAATGACGGGGATACGGTAACCTTCACGATCACCGTTGAAACATTGGGGATAGACCCTGTTTCCAATTTGGTATTGACCGATGTTTTACCGACGGGACTCGAATTGATATCCTCATCCATATCAAAAGGATCTTTTACATATCCCGACTGGAACGTTGGCAGTATGGATCCCGGGGATTTGGAAACATTGACCTTGGTAACAAAGGCCAGTTTGGACAATATTTAT
>NZ_WKJH01000026.1 GCF_009674825.1 Maribacter luteus | reverse complement strand
CGTCTGCGCCGATGGTACTGCTACACCAAGTGGGAGAGTAGGCCGCCGCCTTTTTCGAAAGTCCCTTACAGAAATGTAAGGGACTTTTTTTATGCCTTGAATTTCGCTATTTTGTAATTTTGTAAGCTTAATAAGTGAGCAATATGGTCAAGGAATTAACTTATCATACCGAAGAAAAATGGAATGCTTATTCCCATGGTCTGGGAATTCTTTTTGGTGTTTTTGGATTGTATTATCTATTGCAACAAAATACCGATAAGACGGAATATGCCCAAATGAGTATAATCATCTACAGTATATCATTTATGGTGCTGTTTTTAGCCTCTACACTTTACCATTCCGTTTCCAATCCTGAATTAAAACGAAAATTGAGGGTGTTTGACCACATCAGTATTTATTTGTTGATAGCGGGCACTTATACCCCCTTGGCTTTAATAACATTGGAAAATGGCAAGGGATGGCTTATATTCTATGTGGTTTGGGGTATTGCTGCGGTGGGAACCTTATTAAAAATCTTCTTTACCGGTAGATTTGAAGCACTTTCCTTAATCTTATATCTTGGAATGGGTTGGTTGATTGTAATGGACTTTTCCAATATTATGGCCTATACATCAAAGCTTGGTATACAATTACTCTTTTTAGGTGGGGCGTTTTATACGGTCGGTACTATTTTCTACGCTTGGAAACGTATACCTTACAATCATTTTATATGGCACCTTTTTGTACTAGGTGGCGCTATTAGCCACTGGCTTTTTATTTATTATGATGTGGTTTAATATAATGAATACGAATAGTCAAGGTTCTATTATTTCCTTATAATCAATAAAGAAGGCTTCAAAAAGTAACATATTATCGTTCAAAAATTCCATCGTTTCCCTCCATGTATTTTTATTATGAATGGAGACATTATTCAATACTACATAAGCCCTGGAAATTTCTTTCCCATTATCCAGTATCAGGGAATCGTTGAAAATAACTTCGGGTAAATAATCATTTTTCAATAAAGATCCTACGGACAGCAATTTATCCCACAACTCCATCCGTACGGCAAGGTCAGAATGATCAATATCGAGCGATACCATGGCCTTTTTCATTTCAAAATGGAACTTAAGGGCAAGTCCCTTTATCTTGGTATCGTATAATATCCATTTACGGGGAAATGATTTTCCGAAAGAAATCCAGAATTCTTGACGTAATCTTTTAGATTCTTCCTTGCTGAACATTTAAAGCAAATAAGCGATTATTATTCCAAGCATGATAACGACCAATTTTCGTAGATTAAATTTGTGGCCTTCAGAACTTTCAAAGAGAATTATGGTAGATATATGTAAAAACACACCAATAACCAATGCGGTAATGGGTGCATAGTATGTGATCGCAAAATCGAAATTAGCTGCTAAGTAATTTCCCAACGGGGTCATCAATGAGAAAAGAACCATGAAGAAAAGGGCATAGACCATTTTAATCTTGGAGTTAAGTAAGAAAATGCTCAAAACAATGGCTATAGGTATTTTATGTACAAGAATACCATAAATAAGATGATCGTGTTGGTGAATGGGAAATCCTTCGAGTAATGAGTGTATGGATAAACTGATAAAAAGTAACCAAGGGAAATTCGTCTTTTCAGTATCGATATGCATATGGCCATGTTCAGCTCCTTTGGAAAAGAATTCCAAAAAGATCTGTAATAAAATACCGAGCATAATGTATACGCCTATTGTCTTTGAATCTGATACTTCATATACTGAGGGGAAGAGTTCAAAAATAGTCAAAGAGAGTAAAAAGGCCCCGCTAAAAGCCAATAAGAGCTTAAAATTGGTATTGTTCGTAGGTTTTACAATGTAAACAAAGGCAAAACTCAATAAGACGCCTAAAATGAGTAGGACATATGTCATTAATGCAGGTTTAGTTTTAAATACAACAGTCGTTGATGGCGCAAAAATACTGTATTTTTGTCGCAATCTTTGTAATGCATATGAACAATAATTTTAGAATGGTAGCCAAAACCTTATTTGGTTTTGAAGAGCTTTTGGCCAAAGAATTACGTAACCTTGGTGCCGGAAATGTAAAGGAAGGGGTAAGGAGCGTTTCTTTTGAAGGGGATACCGGTTTTATGTACAAGGCCAATCTTTGTTTAAGAACGGCAATAAAAATTATAAAGCCCATTCATTCCTTTAGTGTACGAAATGAAAATGAACTGTATAGAAAGGTCTATCAAATGGATTGGAGCGAATTTCTTTCGGCCGATGCTACCTTTGCTATAGATACTACCTTGTTTTCAGATGTTTTCACCCATTCACTTTATGTGTCACAGAAAATCAAGGATGCCATTGTTGATAAATTCAGGGATACTGATGGCCACCGACCAAATGTAGATGTGAAGTTTCCTGATATGCGTATCAATGTACATATTCATAAAGAACATTGCAATATATCTTTGGATAGCTCAGGTAGATCCCTTCATCATCGAGGATATAGGACCGCGACCAATATAGCACCCATTAACGAAGTATTGGCTTCTGGACTGTTATTGATGAGTGGATGGGATGGGCAATCCGATTTTTTAGATCCTATGTGCGGTAGTGGTACCTTTTTAACAGAAGCAGCAATGATTGCCTGTAATATTCCGGCGAACATCAATAGGAAGGAGTTTGCATTTGAAAAATGGCACGATTTTGATCAAGAATTATTCGAGAAAATCATTGATAGTAGTTTAAACAAAACGCGGGAGTTTCATCATAAAATCGTAGGTTATGATAAGGCCCCTTCTGCAGTACGCAAATCTATTGACAATATTGCCAATGCGAACCTCTCTGAATATATTACGGTGGAGCGTAAAAGCTTTTTCGATTCTACAAAATTTACCGAGAATCATTTGCATATGGTTTTTAATCCGCCCTATGGGGAACGATTGAATCTTGATATGGAGGAGTTTTATTCCTCTATTGGCAATACCCTAAAACAGGAATATCCGGGAACCGATGCTTGGCTCATAACATCGAATTTAGAAGCTTTAAAATTCGTGGGCTTGAGACCTTCTCGAAAGATCAAGGTTTTCAATAGTCATTTAGAGTCACGTTTGGTAAAATATGTGATGTATGAAGGGAGTAAAAAGGCTAAATACCAAAATAAGGATAACGCTTAGTTTATGAAGCCTAAAACACGTGCTGGTGTATACAATTTCTTGGGATTTGCCATATTGTTCCTGATTTTACGTTTTGCCCTGGGATATTTTTTTGATGGTATAGGAAGGTTCTACTTGGCCTTGGCCTCGGCAATCGCAGCAAGTGTCTTGGCTCCCAAATTTGCTGTGGTCAAAGAAGGGGCGCGTGAAAAATTAATGATGAAATGGATTTTCATCAAAGGTTTTCGGGAAATTTAGGTCTTTCCCCGAATCGGTACAAAATCAGGAAAAATTAATTTGAAGGTCCGTTATTTGGCTTTTCTGGTCGTTCAGGCCTGGGCTCCATTTCAGGTTTTTTCTTTTTAGGCTTGTTGGCTTTCTTGTACAACGGAATCATATAGGTGATAGAATAGTTATATCCTATGCCGAACTTGCTGTCTTCGGTAACCTTATTAAATCCGGGTATAAAAAGGTTGGGGAAATTTTCATCTTCCTTATTGCTTACTAAAAGGCCGACCCTAGCGCTTCCGCCCAAATATAAATTTTTAAAGAGTTCAGCTTTTATCCCTACAACAAATTCCAGCCAAGCAGCATTCAATCCATCATATTCTTGGGCTATATCAGAGCCAGATGCAAAATCATCCTCATACCAATATCTATCGGAATTGAAATATTGATAATCGTTCAAGGTCTGACTGAAACTACTGAAGGCAAGTCTACCGCCTATAAAAATGGAATTGTCCATTCCATACCAATTTTCATAGGTGTTGTAGTCTATTCCTGCTTTCAAATAACTTCCAGAAGTCGTGAAATTATATAGATCTTCTTGTTTGGTTTTATCTTCCGTTCCCAGTTCCGCAGCTAGATAAAGTTTTTGGGAAAGCCTATAATCACCAACGATTTCCAATCCCTTATAATCGTCACTGGTTTGGGAAATTATAATCCGACTTAAATCGACACCAACCCTTAAACCGTAAGATTGTTTATGTACGACCGTATCCTTAGGTTGAAGGTCTATGGGTTCTTTTTGTGCCCATCCTGCGAATACACATAAAAGAAGACTAAGGCTAGTGAAATATCTTAACATGGGCTGAGTCTGAATTTTCAATGGAGGTGTTGACTATTTCGATACTTTGTATCCAGTTATCCGCATCTGAGGTTAAACTGTCACTAAGATTTTCGTAATTTGCGATATATCCGCAGGCACGGGAAATAAAAACGGACTTTGTTTCATGTGAGAAAGTAAGTACATCAATATTCTCGGTGTCTTCCCCTGATAATTGTCTGGATATCACAAATGAAGTGAAAGTGGAAGTGGCTCTTAATGGAAGAGCGATGGAATCCAAGTCGGCATTGTCGATGATGTCCAATGTGTCGGTTTCCGAAAGTCCCCTAACTTCAAGACTGGTAACATCTTTTAATTCGGTGGTATCCGAAGCATCATAAAACCGAATAACCAATAAAGGTTCATCACCATCTACACAGATATCATCTTTTTCACATCCTGAAAAAGAAATTACACCAATAATCAGGATTAGAACTGCAATACTTATTTTTTTCATGTGGCTATAACTTTTCCAAAAGTACAACATTTTCTACGTGATGTGTTTGCGGAAACATATCTACGGCCTGTACTTTGGTTATGGCATACATATCTTTCATTAGGGCCAAATCCCGAGCTTGTGTGGCACTATTACAACTGACATAAACTACTTTCCTCGGGGCAATGTTCAATATTTGCTGTACAACATCTTTATGCATACCATCCCTAGGAGGGTCGGTAATAATGATATCGGGCGTACCATGTTTTTCTATGAACTCAGTATTGAAAACATTTTTCATGTCACCAACATAAAAGTCCACATTTTCTATTTTGTTATTGGCTGCGTTGGCCTTCGCATCGGCTATGGCCTCTGGTACAGATTCTATACCCACAACTTTCTTTGCTTGTTTAGAAACGAATTGGGCAATGGTGCCTGTACCCGTGTAAAGGTCATAAACCAGTTCGTTTCCTGTTAGCCCGGCAAAATCCCTAGTCACTTTGTAAAGTTCATAGGCTTGTTTGGAATTGGTCTGGTAAAAGGATTTTGCATTTATCATGAACCGTAGTCCCTCCATTTCCTCTATAATATGGTCCCTTCCTTCAAAGCATATGATTTCCTGGTCATATATCGTATCATTCTGTTTCCCGTTGATTACATATTGCAATGAGGTAATTTCAGGAAACCGTTCTTTTAAATGGTTCAATAAAAGTTCTCTTTGAACCTTGTTGTCTTCGAAACACTGGAGTACGACCATGATTTCACCTGTAGAAGCGGTTCTGATCATTAGGGTGCGAAGCATTCCATGTTGATTTCGCGGATTAAAAAATGTAATGTTGTTCTTTAAGGCGAAATCTTTCACTGCCAATCGAATGGCGTTCGATGGGTCGGCCTGAAGATGACACTTTTTAATGTCCAGTATTTTGTCCCACATTCCTGGGATATGAAAACCTAAAGCATTCCTGTCTTTAATTTCAGCGTCCGATTGAATTTCTTTCAAGGATAACCAACGGCTATCCGAAAACGAGAACTCCATTTTGTTGCGATAAAAATACTGGTCCTTAGATCCTAGAATGGGGTTGGGTTCGGGCAGTTCTAAGTGACCAATACGTCTTAAATTGTTCTCAACTTCTTTGTGTTTGTAAAATAGTTGGTGTTCATAGCCCATATGTTGCCATTTACAACCACCACAAACCCCAAAATGTTCGCATTGGGGTTCGGTTCGTTTATCCGAATAGGAATGAAAGTTCGTGGCAATACCTTCGAAATATGATTTTCTTTTTTTTGTTGTTTGCACATCCACAATATCGCCCGGTACCGTATTGGTTAAAAAAATAACCCGGCCATCGGGAGCCTTGCCAATGGTTTTTCCTTTGGCCCCGGCATCGATAACTTCAACATTTTCGAAAATCTGTTTTGTTTTCTTTTTCCGCATGCAGCAAAAATACTAATAGCTTTGCATTTATTACGGGTATCTTTATTAGGATAGTAATAAAAATATCCTAAAAGATATTCCTTTCATGTTTTCCAGTGGTTTTTAGAATAATTGAACATTCCACATAACCAATATTTTCAAGCAAGGATCGGGTATGGATAAAAAAAAAGGGATTCTGAATTTCAGAATCCCCTAGGTTGCTAAATACAAATAATCTATACGATTATTATTTCTTCTGGTTGAACTTATCCAAGATACGTTCCATTTGTTTGCCGGCAGCCGCTCGCCCTCCAAGACCAAAGGAAAGAGCTATGGTAATGGCGACGGTAGCCAAGGTAATACCGAATGCCATATTTATTATTTCGTCCCCGATCCCCATAGTTTTCAGACCCATGGCCAAGAAGATGGCGAGTACACAAATCCTAAGTATGGAAGCGACAAATTGGTTGTTATTGCTCTTTGAAAGGCTTTTGTAGGCGATACCCGAAATCCAATTACCAATAATAAGGATTATCATTCCGAAAAGGATGTTGCCCGCTACACCGGCTATGTTGTTTAGTATTTCGGTTAGCTTAATGAACTCTAATTTTTCAATGGCGGTCATTAGGCCAAAAAGTACGATAAAGAAGAATGCAAGGTTACCTACCAATTTAGGAATATTGGTTTTGGCGGTTATCCCTTCGAGGTTCATACTGCTCAAAAGCTCGTTTATTTTTAGGTTTTCGAGAAGGTCACTCAATAATTGAGAAACGAAACGGCCACCGACAACGAAGAAAATCAAAATGATAACAGCGACAAGGATTCTTGGTATAGCGGCGAAAAATTGCTCTAACATTACAGTTGCCGGTTCTGAAATCGTATCCATGTTCAAGATGTTCAAAGCCGTGATCAGCATAGGAATGAAGATGAAGATGAAAACCAATTTTTTTAAAATACCCACAAGATTCAGGTTGTTGGGCAGTCTTAATTTAGGTACGAAATTCTGAATCGTATCACCTGATAGCCCGACCAATTCAGAAACGATGGTCGCTAACATGTAGCCAATGTAGCCTACAAGACCGGCACCTACGATATTGGGAACAAAGGCCAAGAAATTGTTGAGCAGATTCTTAACGGGATCCAGTACATTGGTCATGCCTAGTTTTTCAAGGGCAAGCATGAAAACGAATATCATGGCGAGAAAATACACCAGTTTTCCTATGAAACTCGAAAGTTTCATTTTGTCCGAGCTAAGCCTATCATCTATTTTGGTTCTTTTGATCAGCTTTGTAATCAATCTTTTTATAAAGCCGGCAATAAGTGAGCCTATGATAAGGATTAAAATGGCTGCAATCGTATTGGGTAAGTAATCACCAAGCGAACTGGATAAACTGTTCAAGGTGTTTTGTAGATAATTCATTAGTAGTGTTTGTTTAATGGTTACGTTTAAAATTATGATATTTGTAAAGGATTAAATCCTGATTCAAATTCGTTTAGATCCAAATCGACAATGGCCTATAAATGATCGATGAAAGGATATAATTTCTATTTTTGTTTTCTACAGTAGGATGATTTCTCTCCCAAAGAAGGAATTGCTAAAGTTTTATATTAAAAAATCAATTAACATGTCAGTCTTAGAAAAAATGAGTTCTAAAGAGGCTATCGCTTTGGAGGAAAAGTATGGAGCGCATAACTACCATCCACTACCTGTTGTGTTGAGCAAAGGGGAGGGAGTTTATGTTTGGGACGTTGAAGGAAAAAAATATTATGATTTTCTTTCCGCGTATTCTGCAGTAAATCAAGGGCATTGCCATCCTAAAATCGTTGGTGCATTAAAATCACAAGCCGAAGAATTGACCTTGACCTCAAGGGCATTTTATAATGATATGCTCGGAAAATATGAAAAGTATGTTACCGAGTATTTTGGTTTCGACAAAGTTTTACCAATGAACACAGGGGCCGAAGCGGTTGAAACCGCTATTAAATTGGCACGTAAGTGGGGGTATGAGAAAAAGGGAATACATGCGAACCAAGCGAAGATCATTGTTTGTGAAAATAACTTCCATGGTAGAACGGTTACCATTATTTCGGCATCTAACGATCCGGTGGCAACTGAGAATTTCGGACCTTTTACTCCGGGAATCGTTTCTATACGTTATAACGACATCCAGGCCTTGGAGGAAGCTTTGGAAGATGAAAATGTTGCTGCATTCTTGGTTGAACCTATACAAGGCGAGGCAGGTGTTTTTGTTCCTGATGAAAACTATCTAAGTGAAGCTTTACAATTATGTAAGTCGAAGAACGTATTGTTCATAGCAGATGAAGTGCAGACCGGGATTGCAAGAACGGGTCGGCTTTTGGCCACCTGTGGCAATTGTTCATGCACGGATAAATCATGTAGTGGCGTTCCTGAGGTTAAACCTGATGTACTTATTTTAGGTAAGGCGATTTCAGGAGGGGTATTCCCGGTTTCCGCTGTATTGGCCAATAATGATATTATGGAGGTGATACGTCCCGGCAATCATGGTTCTACCTTTGGGGGTAATCCTTTGGCCTGTGCAGTGGCCATTGCTGCCTTAGAGGTTGTGAAAGAAGAAAAACTTGCTGAAAATGCAGACCGATTGGGTAAAATTTTCAGAAGTGAAATGGAAAATTTGATCAAGCAGACCGATTTAGTATTAAAGGTTCGGGGCAAAGGTCTTTTGAATGCCATTTTGATCAATGATTCAGAAGACAGTTCCACTGCTTGGGATATTTGCATGGCCCTAAAGGAAAACGGACTTTTGGCCAAACCAACGCACGGAAACATTATTAGGTTCGCACCACCTTTGGTAATGACCGAGGAGCAATTGATGGAGTGTGTTTCAATTATCTCAAAAACAATAAAAGAATTCAAAAAGTAAAATAAAAAATCCCCTGAACATCTGTTCAGGGGATTTTTTTAAATCAAAATTGTACTTTCTATAATGCAAAATCAGATCCAGATGCGGATCCTGCAATTATTGCGGCAATTACCCCAAAATAAATGATGGTGAAGACCAATAATATCGCGGCCAATGCAATACCGATATAAGAAAGGATTCTTCCGGTTTTTACATTTTCATATCCATTATATCTATCAGGTTCAACATTGTAGATGCGTTCGGCCTTTTTAGCCTTAGATAAGGCGATAATGCCGAAAATACCCCCAAATGGGCCACAACAAAAGATAGTCAAAGCAATTGACAATATGCCAAAAGTCAATACATTCCCCGAATCGGGTAAAGTTTCTCTATTCATATTCATTATTAAATCGATTGGTTTATTGCCATTGATCCATCATGTCCTGCACTTGTTCCATATAGGCATCCCAACCACCCATTTGTTGTACGGAGTAAATGGTCCATATTAGTGAAATAACCCCTAAGACAAGTCCTATGATTGCCACGATTTTCGCTGTTTTCAGGGTGCTGAAATTACTGTAGTTTTCAGGGTTTTGCTTATAAAGGTTTTCATCTTTTTTAGTTAAGAGTAAAGCAATACCAGAAAGGATTATACCTCCGATCCCGGCACTAAAGCAGCAGCAAATAAAAGATACTATCGATAGTACTATCGATATTGTTACATTAGGTAGTTTTTGTTGTTCCATAATTTTAAGGTTTTTGGTTGTTATATAAATTTTAAAATATAGTTGCCGAGTATCAACACAACACTCGATATCATTAAGGTGATAATAATCTTATTTGCATATTTGATTGTAAAAAAACTGTCAGCCAATAAAAAACCCAACAAGGGAATAATGGTATATATGGCAGGGTACATGGCGAATGCATCAGCAAACTCTCCATGAAGCAGAAACGAGATAGCACGCTGGGCACCGCAACCAGGGCAATCGAAGCCAAATAATTTCTTGTTTAGACATGGAAGCATATAATCATCCAAAGAAATCATGAAATTCGCCAATTGCATTTTTACATTTATTATTGATTGGGAAAATTAACTATTATTTTTGGGGTATAAAACAAATTTATGCGGCTTTTTAAAGTAGGGGACAAAGTAGAGGTGTTAGATGAAATGTTAAGTGGGGTAGTGGTTTCCGTTACCGATACTGGAATCACCGTTGAATCTGAAGATGGTTTTGTCTTGCAATTTGCACCCAATGAACTGGTTAAGCGTTCCCCTGCCGATGACATACGTGTTACAAATTATGAAGTGGCCAAAGTAAAGGCTGAAAAAGAGACTGCCAAAAAGAAAAAAGCAACCATACCCAAGACAAAAGAACGCAATGCACCGAGAATGGAGGTTGATCTACATATTAACCAATTAGTAAAATCCCCAAAGGGGATGAGCAATCATGAAATGTTGAACCTACAAATGGAAACGGCCAAACGACAATTGGAATTTGCCATGCGTAAGCGCATTCAAAAGGTAGTTTTTATCCACGGTGTTGGTGAAGGTGTGTTGAAAGAGGAGCTTAACTTTCTTTTTGGAAGGTATGACAACGTTAAGTATTATGATGCCGATTATCAGAAATATGGCTTAGGGGCAACAGAGGTCTATATTTATCAAAATAGTTAAGCTATTCCACTGTTGTAGTCACTGTTCCAAAATCATTGATGCTCAAATCGGTAATACGGCTATCGTCCGAAGTAATGAAAGAAATCTCACTTAAGGTGATTGTATGGGTAAAGGTTATGGAATCTTCAGTTGTTGTATTGATCAGTACAGATCCGCTTTCAGCTTCAATTTCATCAATAACGCTTGGGGTTGCTTCCGGAATATCGCTACAAAAATAATCACTGTCCACATCATCGGAAAAAAGACGATAGGTTAGGAAGGATTCATCATTTACCTCACTGGTTATCGTAGTTTCCGAAACCTCATTTTTTAACACGTCATCGGGCAATACTAGGATCAAGGCCTCATCATCGTTAATTTTGAAAAGTACAGTGCTTTCGCCAACGGTAACATCATCACAATATTCGATATCCTCGCTGTCAAAATCTATGGTCTCTATTTGTAAATCACCGTCATTACATGATGCCAGCAGGGTGAATAGGCTTAAAACGAATAGGTTTTTCATGCGTCAAATTTAAATGAAATAAACAAGAAGTTTATCTTCTTTGGGATAGATTTTACATTTTAATCCGTTAATTTTGCCTCAATTTTAGCTTAGCGCGTACCCATGAAAAATGTTTATTTAGACAATGCGGCCACTACCCGAATACGGGAAGAGGTCATAAGGAAGATGCAAGGGGCATTGGCTGATTATTATGGTAATCCTTCATCGACCTATGGTCTTGGTCGTACGGCTAAAACGGCTGTGGAAACGGCGCGTAAGAACATTGCCAAACAATTAAAGGCACACCCATCAGAGATTATCTTCACATCTGGAGGTACCGAGGCAGATAATATGGTACTTAGGAGTGCTGTTCGTGATTTGGGGGTCGAAACCATTATAACCTCTAAAATAGAGCATCATGCAGTATTGCATACTTCACAGGCTCTGGAAACCGAATTCGGTATTGCGTTAAAGTATGTTGACTTAGACGAAAATGGGAGTCCTGAACTTTCACATTTACGGGAATTATTGCAAGCAGACGATACTAAGAAGTTAGTAAGTCTAATGATGGTGAACAATGAAATCGGAAATTTATTGCCATTAAAAGAAGTGGCGGAACTATGCAAGGCAAACTCAGCTTTATTTCATTCCGATACCGTACAGGCTGTTGGTCATTATTTGTTGGATGTTAGTGAGATACCTATAGATTTTATGGCTGCCTCGGCACATAAATTCCATGGGCCCAAAGGCGTCGGTTTTGCATTTGTCCGCAATAATTCAGGTCTTAAACCCATGATTTCGGGAGGTGGTCAGGAAAGGGGACTTAGGGCCGGTACGGAATCTGTACACAATATAGTGGGTTTGGAAGAGGCATTTAAAATCGCTTATGAAAATCTTTCTGATGAGCAATCCTATATAGAAGGACTAAAAAAATATTTTATTGATCAACTCACAGAACAAATACCGGGCGTGTTTTTTAACGGATTTTCCAAATCTTTGGGAAAAAGTACCTATACCCTGGTGAATATTGGTTTGCCCGTTGATGATGAAAAATCGAAAATGCTTTTGTTCAATTTAGACATGAAAGGGATTTCCTGTTCCAAAGGAAGTGCTTGCCAGTCTGGTAGTGATGCTGGGTCACATGTTTTGAATGAAGTACTAAGTAAGGAAGAAATGAAGAAAACGTCTATGAGATTTTCTTTTTCTAGCTATAATACCACAGAAGAATTGGATTATACGATCAATACGTTAAAACAGCTTATTGGGATTTAGGCTTTACTCTTTTTAATCTTGTCTTTTTTCTTTTCACGGTCATAGGGGAATTTACGTGTAGCAAGTTTCATCATCTTATCAATAAGGTCATAGGTGTTCTTGCCTGTTTTTTTGTCTATTTTTTTCTCATATTTCCAAAGTAATTTGCCTGAATCGCCATCACTGATCTTAATACCGATTCGCCCATAGTTGGAATCTCCCAAGAAATAATCCACAAAACTGAATTCAGTGGGTATTCCTTTCGAAAGAAGAATGTTGAGGTCAATGCTCCCACTTATCAGGCCATCAACTTGTAAAATCTCACTTAGTTGCTTCGTGGTGTAGATGTCAATATTCTCATAGGTGATGTTGTTCTGGGCCAAAATGGCATTGGTGTTCTTTGTGTTTTGGAATTCGACTGAGAATTTCTTTTTTTTCTTTCGGTTTGAGAAATAAGTTTCCAAGGCACTTTGAACGGCATAACCTTCCCTTTCTTTTAAACGCTCCAATTCTTCCTTATCGATATCATGTTTCAATTCCAAATTGGTAAGAAAAGGAAGAATGGCCAATACTTTATGGTTTTGACTCAGATAGTCGAAATTTTTATGCTCATAGATGTTTTTTTGGGCACTCGCCAACATGCCGGATAAAAAGAGCATCAATACAAATAACTTTTTCATTACTTTTATTTTTAACGGCTGCCTCATTTTTATTACATCCGCATTTTAAGTCGTAGGTTCAGTACCCGACTCGTCATATAATTGGGGACAGCAAATTCATTTTTGCTTTCCACATCCTTGACCCACGTATTGGTAATCGAGTTTTGGTTGTTGAAAAGGTTAAAGATTTCAAAACCAAGACTCAGTTCCTTTATCCTGTGTAACCAGTGATTTTTAGGATACCTTTTTTCCGCGGATACAAAAATATGGGAAATTCCTAAATCAGCACGCTTATAATCTCTTAATCTATTCTGAAAATCATATGGGTCTGCATAGCTCGGGGATCCTCCGGGAACCCCGGTATTATAGATCAGGTTGAGATACATTTTTAAATTAGGGATGGTAGGAACGTAATCTTGAAAAAGAATACCCAATTTCAGGCGCTGATCGGTTGGTCTTGGTATGTAGCCCTGATTGTCAATATTTTCCTTGGTTTGCAAATACCCCAGGCTGACCCAAGATTCCGTCCCGGGAACAAAGGCTCCGTTCAATCGAACTTCTGCCCCATAAGTATATGCCTTTGCATTGTTTTCCGCTGCGTAACGAATGCGCACATCATTCAATGTGTATGGGTTTACATTGTCCAATTTTTTATAGTACGCTTCACTGATTAGGGTAAAAGGTCGCTCCCAAAGTTCAAAGCTATATTCATTACCGATGACATAATGAATGGACTTTTGTGCTTTCACATCTGGATTTATATTTCCTGTGGCATCCCGTAATTCCCTATAAAATGGGGGTTGGTGATAAACACCTATAGATGTTCTGAAAAGCATATCCTTTTTCCATTTAGGTTTAAAAGAAAACTGTCCCCTAGGGCTGAAAACGATTTGGGAGCCATTTGATATACCTTTTCCGCCCACATGCCAATAATGTGTTCTTACCCCTATATTGTAATACATATCACCCATGTCCAAAGACTTGCTCTCACCAAATTGTGTGTAGGCTGAAAGACGATTGGTTTTTACAAAGTTCCTCGCCGATATTCCTTGATAGGGCACAAGGGGGGAAACAAAAGGGGTTTCTGGTTGGTTGTTCACGTATTCGGCAAATGGAGGGCGTACTGAGAAACCTGCGGAATCCAGAAAAACCGATTCACGTAGTTGATCCCGTATATCTTCGTGTGTGTATTTTATTCCCCATTGTAATTTCTTTTTTCCTGTAGAGAAAATACCGCTTTGTTCTAGATTGAATATCAAAGCGTCCAATTCGTTTCGTGCCCTTGAGAATTGACCCCCCACTCCGCGTGCTATGGTTACGTCACCTAGATTTTCGCTTCCCAAATCAGTATTGACCTGTCCTATGGCGTAACGGGCAACGACATCGGAGTATTCTTCTTCAGTGGTATGGTAAAGGGAGGAAATCAGTTTTAACGTTACTGATTCATTCAAGTGGTAGTTGGCTTTTATGGCACCAAGTGCCGTGGCATATCTATTGTTTTCGCTACCTGAATAACGGATTAGAAGGGTTTTTGGGTCAGAAATGGTCCCAAAATTAGTCTGTCTGTCCAACGGTTCATTTTGATAGTCGTTGATTGAAAGGTTTCCGAAAAAATCTAAATGTATTTTGTTCGATATACGATAGGTGAGATAACTCTGGACATCCGCAAATGTTGGCTTAAAATTAGTATTGGTCTGTTGACTATTGACTAATAGGCTGTTGTTCCTATATCTTATTCCCGTTACGTTGGAGATTTTTTTGTTTTTGGAAAGGGTCTCCATGGCAAGGCTTGCACCTAAAAGACTTACATCTAATTGCGCACCGAATTCGGTTGGGTTTTTATAAGTGATATCCAAAACTGAAGAAAGCTTGTCCCCATATTTTGCCTGAAAACCACCAGCGGAAAATTCTACCTTTCGCACAAGGTCGCTATTCACGATACTGAGGCCTTCTTGTTGTGCGGCCCGGATTAAAAACGGGCGATAGACTTCAATTTCGTTGATGTATACCAGATTTTCATCATAGTTGCCCCCACGTACCGAATATTGGGTGCTGAGTTCGTTATTCGATGTTACACTCGGTAAAAGTTTTAGAATATTTTCAACCCCGGCATTGGCCCCAGGAATTTTCCTGACCATTTGTGGGGAGATACTTTTTATGCCTTCTACTTTTTTTTCACCACTCGCCGAAATGGTGACCCCTTCGATTTGGGTTATTTTGGTGTTTAGAACCGGATTGAATTCGTAGATTTCATTCGAGTTAAGAATCAATCCTTCTAAAATAACCTTACCATGGCCTACGTGTGAGAAGGTAATTTTGTTCTCTTGATCGGCAACGATATGTAAGAGATAATACCCTTGTTCGTCGGTTGTTGTTCCTTGGGCGAGGCTTGTTATGTTTACGGCCGGTAAAGGGTCATTGTTTTCATCAAATACGATACCTGTTATAGTTGCTGTTTGCGCTTTGGTGTTTGCGAACAGGCAAAGGAAAAATAGCAGGAATACTGTCTTGGGACACTTCAACGTGTTATTTTCTAAAAAAGGTGACCTCGTAAGTGGTACTGTTACCTACGTTATCTTTAACATTGACCTTAAGCAAGCATTGTTTTTTATCCAAAATCTTATCGTCAAAGTTATAAGTAAGGGTTCTTGTTTTGGGTTCGTACTCCATCAATATCCATTCCCCGTTCAAAGTTGCGGAATATGTATCTATACCGCTGAGATCATCTGAAATCAGCAGGCTCAGGTATTTATAATTGGTAAGCCATTGTTTGTTCTTAAAGTTTTTTGTCCTGATTGTTGGGGCTATGGTATCCTTTGCCAGGGTGTACGTGCCGAGATAGCGGGTGCGTGTGCTGAATGTGTTGCCTCTTTTGTAAGTAGATGTATAACTAGGTTTCAAATCCTTGTCCAATCGGGCAATGAAAAGCTGTTTTCGTTCTTTAGCTGTATATTTGGTAACATCAAAGGTCAAGGTGAAATTCTTATGTGCCGGTACTCGATTATTATGAATCATTACCGTATCGGTTCCTTCCTTTAGATCCATATAGAAATTCTCATAGAAAGTATTGGCAGGGAAGTACACTTTCGCTATTCCCAAGTCAAAATTGTTGGGGCGTTTGGCAATTATGTAGTTCTCCGTTTTAGGAGTTTCGTCCTTGATCTTTAAAATTTGTTTTTTGCCCTCTACGGGAATAACCAATTTGGTCAAATTACCTTCCAGGTCATAGATCAATATTTCAACGGTATAGGATAATCCTTCATTCACTTTAATCTTACCATCATTGACCAAAGTGTTGTAAATACTTAAATGGTTTCCGGGGCTCTTGAAACATTTTTGAATACGTTGTCGATATTTACCAAAATGGTCATAATCGATCAAGGTGTTTATATAACGTGTTTCAGCAAAAGAGAAGCTTTCGAAGTCATAATCGGTATAAACTTGTCCGTTTACCAATTGCCGAACCGAATAGACACCATTTTTGTTCGCGGCCAGGTCTTGGCGGTCAAAACCGACAAAACCAAAACCAATGGTTCCTAGGGCAGTTACTTTATCAGCAAGAAAAGAACCATCTTTTTGTTTTGTAAAATTAATCTGGGTTTTAGTGGCACTTTGGTTTAATTGTGCGTTTTCGGAAAGCGGATAACCGTATAGGCCCAATAAGGTGGGATTGGTAGCATCCCTAACCTCTAGTCCATATAAAAGCGGGTTTGTGGGTTTTTCAGAAATACTGCTTCTGATTTCAAAATGTAAATGAGGTCCCGATGAACCACCGGTATTTCCACTATAGGCAATGATTTCGCCTTTCTCTAATTTGATTTCACCGTATTCGGGAAAAGCTTCTACTTCATATGATTTTTTGTTGTACTGGATCTTTTTAATGTATTCCTCGATCTTAGGGGAGAATTTTTGCAAATGGCCATACACCGATGTATAACCGTTGGGATGCGCAACGTAAAGCACTTTTCCGTATCCCCATAATGCGACTTTGATGCGGGTCACGGTACCGTCCCCTATTGCATATACCGGTAATCCTTGTCTTTGTTGGGTCTTGATGTCTATTCCGGAATGAAAGTGATTGCTTCGTAGTTCTCCGAAAGTACCGGCCAGTATTAAAGGAATGTCCAAAGGTGAACGAAATTCGTCTTGTGGGTAACGGGTATCTTGGGCAGAAATGGCCAAAGGAAAAAGTAATAGAAATATAAGAAATCTTCTGCTCATACTATTTTTTAGTTGATCATGCAGTGACCTAAATCGGCACTTACATTTTAAGAATGTGTTATTGCAAAGCGCAAATAAGCGATAAAATTAAACAGATGTATACAATTAACCGCCTTCTTCTTCAAAAAACTCTTGCGAATTCATAATGTTTCACCTTTTATGCCTCTTAATATCAGGATTTAAAGTATTACTTAAAGATTATTTTGAAAAAGTATTGCCCAGTCTTTATATCTATGTTAACTTTGTGTAATACGCATTGAGTATTGTCTATGAGTGAATTGGTTAAAATTGTTGATTCCTTGGAAAACAAAATCAGTAAGTTGTTACATCAATTGCAGATGTTACAGCATACTAACGATAAGTTGAAAGAGGAGTTGGTTTCCACAAGGAACCAAATGCATTTGACCGAGAAAACTGTTTTCGAATGGGAACAGAAATATAATTCGCTAAAGCTTGCAAACTCGATGCTTGGCAGTAATACAAATAAAACAGAAGCTAAGCTTAAGATAAATACATTAATCAGGGAGTTGGACCATTGTATAGCCCAACTTGCTGAGTAACGTTAAAAATTGGAATGTCAGAAAGGCTCAAAATCAAACTTTCAATTGCCGATAGGGTGTACCCCTTGACAATTGACCCTAGCCAAGAAGAAGGGTTACGTAAGGCAGCAAAGAATATTGAGCAACTGGCAAAGAAATTTGAACAGAATTATGCCGTTAGGGACAAACAGGACGTACTCGCAATGTGTGCTTTACAGTTTGCCTCTAAAATAGAACAACGCGGTATAGAACAATCTGAAGGTAACGAGGAAGCCACGGCGCGATTAAAAGCGTTGGATGAACTGTTATCCTCAAAGCTTGGTATAAAATAAGTTCTTTAAAATAGCATTAAGTTACTGCCCACATTGGTATTATCTTTTGACAAACTCAACATTAATTTGTTTAAAAAGGGTGAGTTTAGATTGTAAAAGCAGGCCTTACTAGTATAAGGATCCTTGATCAGTCTGTTAGCCCTAAACCTGTTTTCTGGAGTTTGTACAAAACTTCCCCAATGTGGGTTTTTTTTTACATTAAATTATTAAATTATGGACAGTACCACACTTATATTAGTTGCATTAGGAGGCCTCATCATAGGATTCATTGTGGCGAAGATCATGGAAAAAGGGAGAGCCTCTAAGACCATTTCCAACGCTAAAAAGGAAGCTAATGCTATTCTTAAAGAGGCAAATCTTGAGGGGGAGAACGTTAAGAAAGATAAGATATTACAGGCTAAGGAAAAGTTCTTGGAGCTTAAGGCAGAGCACGAAAAAGTAATTATCAACAAGGATAAAAAAATTGCCGAGGCCGAAAAGCGTACTAGGGATAAGGAGTCCCAAGTGAGCAATGAGCTTGCAAAGAATAGAAAACTGAATGAGCAGTTAGATAGAAAAATCAAGGATGTGGCCCATAGGGAGGAATTCTTCAATAAAAAACAGGAAGAGCTGGATAAGTTGCATAGCAACCAAGTACAGCAGCTGGAAGTTATTTCAGGATTGTCTGCCGAAGATGCGAAAAGCCAGTTGATGGAGTCATTGAAGGAGACTGCCAAAACAGATGCCATGGCTTATCTACAAACTACCTTGGAAGAAGCCAAGTTAACGGCCCAACAAGAAGCACGGAAAATAGTCATCAATACCATACAACGGATCGGTACGGAAGAAGCAGTGGAAAACTGTGTGTCCGTTTTCAATTTGGAATCGGATGATGTCAAAGGTCGTATAATTGGTCGTGAAGGACGTAACATACGCGCTATAGAAGCTGCCACTGGCGTAGAGATCATTGTAGATGATACACCGGAAGCCATTATTCTTTCCTGTTTTGATTCCGTTAGAAGGGAAATAGCAAGATTGTCGTTACATAAATTAGTAACTGATGGAAGGATCCATCCGGCACGTATAGAGGAAATCGTTCGTAAGACCGAAAAACAAATTGAACAGGAAATCGTAGAAATCGGGAAACGAACCGTAATCGATTTAGGTATCCATGGCCTACATCCCGAATTGATAAAGGCAGTAGGTAGAATGAAATATCGTTCCTCTTATGGTCAAAACCTATTGCAACACTCCAGGGAGGTTGCCAAACTTTGTGGGGTAATGGCGGCAGAATTAGGATTGAATCCTAAATTGGCGAAAAGGGCCGGACTCCTACATGATATAGGTAAGGTACCGAATACTGAAGCTGAGGTAGAAACACCACATGCCATTTTAGGTATGCAATGGGCAGAGAAATATGGAGAAAAACCAGATGTTTGCAACGCAATCGGAGCCCACCATGATGAAATTGAAATGAAGACATTGATCTCGCCTATCATTCAGGTTTGCGATGCGATCAGTGGTGCCAGACCAGGAGCCAGACGCCAGGTGTTGGATTCGTATATACAACGTCTTAAGGACTTGGAAGAAATAGCTTTTGCTTTTAACGGTGTTCAAAAAGCCTACGCAATACAGGCAGGTAGGGAACTTCGTGTGATTGTTGAAAGTGAGAAAGTGAGCGATGATAAGGCAGCGCAACTTTCTTTTGAGATTTCCCAAAAAATACAGACCGATATGACGTATCCTGGACAGGTTAAGGTAACCGTGATCAGGGAAACACGATCGGTAAATGTTGCCAAATAAGGCATAAAGACCATACAATATGAAAGGGGCCATTTGGCCCCTTTTTTTTGGTATACCGATGTGCAATTAGGACAAAGTATGATCTATGTCATCTTTTTATAGGGTAGATCGGTTTAAATTTGCTGGTATTTTAATTTTTTGTGATGAACCTTAAGGAAGAAATTGAAAAACTCAAGAAAGAAAAGAATGCGGTGATTTTGGCGCATTATTATCAGTATCCCGAAATTCAGGATATTGCCGATTATGTCGGTGATAGTTTAGGTTTGTCCCAAAAGGCGGCTGAAACCAATGCGGATGTTATCGTATTTGCAGGGGTGCATTTTATGGCGGAAACCGCCAAAATACTGAATCCTGAGAAACAGGTATTACTCCCAGACCTAAATGCAGGTTGCTCATTGGCAGACTCTTGTCCGCCAGATCAATTTGAAGCGTTCATCAAGGAACACCCTGGTCATACCGTAATTACATATGTCAATTGCTCGGCGGAAGTCAAGGCTCTGACAGATATTGTTTGTACCTCTTCAAATGCCTTGAAAATAGTGGAATCCTTACCTAAGGATGAACCCATTATATTCGCACCGGACAGAAATCTGGGCAAATACATACAAAAGGAAACAGGCAGGGATATGGTGCTTTGGGATGGCAGCTGTGTTGTGCACGAGGCTTTTAGTCTAGACAAATTATTGGAGTTGTATAAAAAACATCCAGATGCTTTGATCATTGCACATCCTGAATCTGAAGAACACATTTTGAAAACAGCCAATTATATTGGTTCCACTGCGGGGATGATCGATTTTGTTAAAAAGCATCCAAAGAAAAAATTCATTGTGGCCACAGAGGTTGGTATATTACATAAAATGCAACAGGAAGTCCCTGAAGCCGAACTTATTCCTGCACCCGTACAAGAAGACAATACATGTGCATGTAGTGAATGTGCCTATATGAAAGTGAACACGCTTCAAAAATTACATGATTGCTTAAAAAACGAATCTCCTGAGGTAAATGTACCTACATCTATAAGGGAGCGGGCTTTATTGCCTATAGAGCGCATGTTGAAACTTTCCTAGAATTATGGTTGAAAAGAATTTTCTGGTCATTGGATCAGGTGTGGCAGGTTTAACCTTTGCGGTAAAAATGGCCGAAAAGCATCCTGATAGGAATGTAATTATCGTCACTAAGGGCGATGAGGATGAATCTAATACGAAATATGCCCAAGGAGGTATAGCGGTAGTTTTGGATATGGAAGAGGATTCCTTTCAGAAACACATACAGGATACGCTGATCGCAGGTGATGGACTTTGCGATAGGGAAGTGGTTGAAATGGTCGTGAAAGAAGGTCCACAAAGGTTAAAGGAACTCATAGCATGGGAGGCCAATTTTGACCTGAATTCGGAAGGTGATTTTGATTTAGGCAAAGAAGGAGGCCATTCCGAATATCGTGTTGTGCATCATAAAGATGTTACCGGCTATGAAGTGGAAAGGGCTCTTTTGCAGCGTGTGCACCAATTACCTAATATAGAACTTTTATCACATCATTTTGCCATTGATTTGATAACCGATCACCATTTGAATTCCAAAAACGATAACGACATCTCTTGCTATGGTGCCTATGTATTGAATCAAAAAAATGGTGAAATACTAACGATAAAAGCCGATAACACCTTACTGGCTTCAGGAGGTATAGGTAGGGTATATGGGCATACGACCAATCCTATTATAGCTACAGGCGATGGCATTGCGATGGCCTACAGGGCGAAAGCAAAGATTAAGGATATGGAATTCATTCAATTTCATCCTACGGCATTATATAACCCGGAAGGCGGATCTTATTTTTTAATTTCTGAGGCTGTAAGGGGATTCGGGGCATATCTACGTAATAAGTCGGGGTATAGATTTATGCCCGATTATGATGATAGGGCAGAATTGGCTTCTAGGGACATTGTTTCCCAAAGTATAGATAACGAGTTGAAGAAAAGTGGGGATTCGCACGTTTTTCTTGATTGCACACATTTGGACATGGTGGCTTTTAAAAAGCATTTTCCGAATATCTATGATAAATGCAAGGAGTACCATATCGATGTCGAGAAAGATTGGATCCCTGTCGTTCCCGCTTCGCACTACCTTTGTGGAGGTATTGTCGTAGATAAGCAAGGAAAGACCTCGATAAGTAATTTATATGCCTGTGGGGAATGTTCAAAAACAGGATTGCATGGTGCCAATAGATTGGCATCGAACTCACTTTTGGAAGCCTTGGTATATGCCCATAATATTTTCAAAGCCCTTAGTGTTGATTCGCAAGAGTCGAGGCAATTGAGCATCCCCGATTGGAACGATGAAGGTACCAGTATCCCCAAGGAACATATTTTAATACAGCATAATCTAAAAGAATTGCAAGCCTTAATGCGCGATTATGTAGGTATAGTTCGCAGTAACAAGAGGTTGCACAAGGCCATTACCCGTTTGGATTTGATTTATAACGAGGTTGAAGAATTTTATAAAGAATCCAAAATAACCACTACGCTTTGTGAATTACGGAATATGGTAAACGTAGCGCATTTGATTATAAGCCAATCCTTGGAACAGAAAGAGAATAGGGGAGGTTACTTTAATTCGGACAATATATAAGGTTTTATTTATCTGAATAAAGTAAGCCCTTAACAAGTTTAGGCGTTCGGTCTATCTTGAACAGTCCCCAATGTTTCTCAAGTTCTTGTACTTCACGAGATCTTATCCAACGTTCATAGATAGCCTCAAAAACAATTGTTAGGATATCGGGCGGATACACCATTTAACCAAGTCATCGTATTAAACTATTTGATGTTCCCCACTAACATTGGTTGGACATATACCTTTTCCATTGGAAAAAAGTTGTACAACCCGCTTCGGTAATCACTACAGGTTTATCGGGATGGGTGTCCGCTACGCTATATTAATATTGTTTGTCTATTCTAGGGCTTCATGAATATTCTTGTACTCCCAATGTACTTTTTCAATAACAGATATCCTTTGGTATATTTAATCTACAACGGATAGTGGGCTTTGGTGGTCTTTTTTGCGCTTTTCCAATTTTGCCCTAATCTCATTGGCACGTTCTTCTGTAATATCATAATTACGCATAATCAGCATAGCGCCAATTGTTCCTAGTACAGGGAAAAAGCAGAAAAATGCATGTAAAATATCAACAGCGGATTCCTGTTCAGTTGTCACTAAATCCGGATTAAACCCTGCAATAGATATAAATACTCCGCTTAAGGCGCCTGCGATAGCAAAACCAACTTTTACCATCCACCAGTAAATTGCGCCGAAAATACCTTCCCTACGTTTACCGGTATTGAGTTCATCAATATCGATGACATCTGCAGTCATCGACATCATAATGGTAAATAAACTACCAATCCCGAATGAAAAAAATGGGAGAGCTATAATATACATCCACGGCTTACCTGGAACAAAAAGAAAATACATCATCGCATATCCAATAACAGAAATACCTTGACTGAGCATAAAGGCTTTTTTCTTACCTATTTTTTTTGACATTCTCGCAACAATAGGAATTACAATAAAAGTGGTTCCAAGAGCACTTAAACAGCCAAACAAAGAAACCCAAATTCCAGAAGCCTCTACATCACCATTAAATAGCTTGTATACAATGACAAACAAGGTAAGTGAAGATACTGCCATAAATGCGTTGTAGATTAAAAACGTTGCACCACAAAGTTTCCTAAATTGTTTCATTTTAAAAGCTTCGACAAAACTGTAGAGTATTTTGCCTAAACTTTTTCCAATATTGGATAAATTCATTGGTTCATAGTCATTTCCTAGGGTAGATTCACCTTTAATAAAAAAAGCAGGAACCATGGCACAAATTGCACAAACAATAGCAACCCAAATCGAAAGTTCTCTTACAGCAACATCGGCAGAAGAAAACCATTCAGGATCGTACATGATAACCCAAAACCAAGGGGCAATTACCCAAGCCCATTGTCCGATCCATTGGGATATAGCCATGATGTTAGTACGCTCGTGAAAATCATCACTCATTTCATAGCCCATAGCGACATATGGAACACTAAAAAAGGTTAGTCCTAGGTAGAAAATAATTGACCAGATAAAAAAGTACCAAAAATTATATTGTAAAGAATTTTCGGCATAGAGTTGCCACATAAAAATAAAGGCAACCCCCATTATTAGTCCGCCTAGAAGAACATACTGTTTTCGTCTTCCCCATTTTGATTTCGTATTATCCGAAATAAAACCCATGATAGGATCAGTAATGGAGTCAAAAATTCTGGGAAAAAAATAGATAAGTGACCACATCCAACCTGGAAACCCTAAATCTTGTACTAAAACAACCATGAAAATCCCTAGAATAGCAGGAAACATTTGGTTGGCGAACATACCAATTCCGAAGGCTACTTTTTGCCCGAACGGGACTTTATTGATCGTTGTTGACATGTTTATTGGTTTTTAGGTATTACTATTGTTTGTATGGCTTTTGGTGCTATAATGAATTCAACGGATTTCCCATTTAATAGTAAACCGATACTTTTTTCTTTTTCGGTTTCATTAAATATCACGACCGAAATGTTTCCATTGGGGTTTTCCGCAGCAGTAACCAATAGGTCCTTGTCTGAGTTGTCAACTCCAATTACCTTGGCGTTAGGTCTAATGAATTTACTAAAGTGCGACATCGTGAAAAAGAGTGGGGTAAAATAAACCTCATCGGCTTCAGGGTCTACGATTACAGGTGCAATGCACCAGTTTTTAAACCAATTGGGTCCCCCTTGTTTGTCAAGTACCATATTCCAATCTACCCAGCCATCGACCCTATTGTTGAGGCAACCGATTATATCCCTAGCATAGCGGTTAACGGGCGAATATTTTGGATGCAGGTGTTTATCTTTTTCAGGTGCCCAGTCCCAACCCCAATCGGTAGCTTCTTTGGACCAGTACCAATTATCATCTTGCCATACGGGGATTTCAGAATCAACACAAGCTTCTGCTTGTATTAAATATTTATTGGGCGCTTTGTTATGTGCATACTGCAACTCTTCGGGAAAAACTTCAAAGGTGCTGGCATACCAATGTATGGCCGTACCTGCGAAATATTTTGAACTTGCCTCATTTCGAAACATTTCATCTACCCATTCCTTTAGGTGTTCACGATTTTGGTCGTATCCTAGAATTTTCAGATCCCCTTTTCCATCGGCTTCCAATTTAGGTCCTAAATGGTACTCGACGAAGTCGGTCATTTCTTTTGGGCTAAAATGCATGCTTTCCCAGTTATTGCCATTGCCAAGAGGTTCATTCTCTACTGTGAAACCCCAAATATCAATCCCTTCATTTTTATAGGCGTCAACGTATTTTGAAAAAAACAATGCCCAAGTATCATAATATTCGGGAAGCAATTTGCCACCGACCCAATTGTTGTTGTCTTTCATCCAAGGAGCTGCCGTCCATGGCGATGCGAAAATTTTAAATCCATCTTCAGAGGCGGCCATTGCATCCTTGATCATTGGGATAAGGTCATCTTTATCTTCTTCTATAGAAAAGTGTTCCAATTCTTTATCTCCTTCGACAGGACTGTAAGAGTAATTGTCCAATGAAAAATCACAAGAATTCATATGGGTTCTTGTTAGGGAATAATTCGCTCCGTCCTTACTGAAATAGGCATCGATGATTTTTTTACGATTCTCTTTGCCGAGCTTGTTTAATAGGTAGGCAGAAGATTCAGTGAAAGCACCCCCAAAACCTGTTATGGTCTGAAATTGCTCATTGGGATTCAATTTTATCTGTATGGGGTTCCATACTTCCGGAAATTCCGTAATACGCTTCAATTGGTTGCCCGAAGCTGAGGTTTCATATACCTCTACCGTTAATTGTTCTTCTTTTTCGTTACAACTTACCATAACTAGGATAAGTAGGGTTAGTAGGTAGAAACTATTTTTTATCATCGTGAAGCACTTATAATTTATCAATGAAAATTGTTATTTTCGTTTAGGGTGGGTTAGGCCCGTATAGATTTTCTTTATTTCGTAAAAGGTTTCTTTTTTCTTCCTGTCAATATCGACCATACCCCAAAATTCCTCATTGGGAGTGCCGTCATAGGGCACGCCGGTACTATTCGGAGCCCAGCCACCTGGATCTTGGGTTTCCGGATTTCCTGCTTTCCACCATCCATCCGTAAAGGAGAACAGGGTTACGCCTGAGCATATATCGGTGTTGTTAAAGACCGCGTTTAAAATGCTCGTATTGGCATCGGCCTGTGCTTTTTGGTTGTTGCCCGCTTCATATCCATCTTTTGTGATGGTCATATAGCTGTCCCCACCAGCTTCGGACAAATACATGGGTTTTGGGCTAATTGCACTCCATTCGGAAAAAATAGCTGAGGGATCATCAAAACGATAGACGTTCATACCCCAAACATCGATGTTTTTAGATAGGGACAACGCTAAGGAATCGGGTAATTCGCCATGGGCGGTAGCAACCGGATGTGAAAGGTCGTTTTTATGGATAAGCTCGGCAGCATTGTCCATTGCGTAATACCAGTTCTTGACATCACCATTAAACCATTCGGGGTGGTAGTTGTATTCATTTCCCAACTCCCAGAATAATATGGCATCGTGATCTTTATATTTATTTACATAATCGATGAAAGACCCGGAGCGTATATCATAAAATCCCTTTTGGTTATACCCGAAACCAATGATGACTTTAATGCCAGCTGTTTTTAATTGGTCAAGCACAACGACATCATCTATGGGCTCATAAATCCTTATTGTATTAATACCGGCTTCTTCCATTATGGCAATATCCTGGGTTAAATTGCCAAGGTCCCTTTTTTCACTTCCTTTAGGTACAGGGTGATAACAGATTCCTTTAATTAAATATGGGGATCCATTTACTAATATCTGTCTCCCGGAAACAGTTACTTTTTCAGTTTTAGGGACACTGGAACATGAGCCAAGAAAAATTATCAGGAGCATAAAAATGCCATTTAGATAATTGGATGAATATGTTTTACTCATAATCCACTTTTTATTGAATTGCCCTTTTAATGGTATATTATTGGTTTAATGTCGTTGCGTTATTCAGGTTTTGTGATTTCACGGGCCAATGGTGGTACCATAACATCATTCATGAGGGCGTCTTTATCGCCGTTATAGGTTTTTGTTATTGGCCGTCCGTCTCGCGTCAATCCATTAAAGACACCTGCATCAACCAAATTCCATATGGGGAATTTTGCTTCACTCTTTAAATTGATCAATCCGAAATGGTTTTCCGATCCCATGGGATTTTCGGCATCTTTCCATTGTTCATCAAAACCTTCAAAATAAAAGCATGAAATACCATTGGCGTTGGTCCAATCCCGCATATGTTTATAATACAAGCCTTGTTTGTATTCATCGGTAGCCCTGGAACCGCTAGGACCATAGAATCCGTCAGACATCGTAGCCCATCCGGTTTCACCGATATGAATGGGTTTTTGCACGCCCAAACTTTTCATATATCCAGAAACACTATCGTATTGTGATTTTGCGAACTGTAGGGCACGTAGCATGGCCGCATCTATTTTTTCAATATCCGTTAGGCTTTCTTCATTTTCCGGTACGCCCCAAAAAGCTGGATTATAATGGGTATTGTGATAGGGGTAGGTGTGCATGGATATATAATCGACCGCACCGATCAATTTTTCAAGGTCTTTTGTGTGGTATTCTGAGCCGCCGCCGCCCCATGAGGAAAAATCGTCCGAACTGGTAATCCATAGATTTTTGGGTAACTTACCTTCTTTTTTTAGATTTTGAAGGTGGGTAACCCATTTCAAGATCACGGCAGGTTGCACATAATAACTGGCCGCCCATTTGACCATGGCTTCGTTCCCTACCGCGATTATCTTAACGATATCGGGATATTCGTTCGCCAACCTAACGGCTTCTTCAATCTGCCAAGTATTGGCTTTGCTTTCCTCATTGTGGTCAGGTTCTTGATCTGTCCATGCATTTTTACAATCGATCCAGGCGCCTAGCATAACATACATTTCAAAACTTGGGTCTTTTTGCTTCAATTCACTAATGGCCTTCAATAAATTGGCTGCCTGTGGTAAGTGCACTTTGTAGGTGCGCACGATTTTTATGCCCATGGCAGACAAAAGCTTCATGTCTTCTTTGAGTTCATCCAAAGTGGGCTCAATATCGTGATCTACATGCCTGTATCCACCATAGGATATGGCCAAGTATTCCGGATTTCCGAGAATATCTTTTGCATTTTTACTTGCGGTCTCTTTCACTGTTTTGATATTCGGTGTTTGCTTGGCATTCTCCTTACATGAAAAAGCCATTAGCACCAAAAGCATCATAAAGCAGAATCTAAAATATTCTTTCATCGCTTTTATTTTTTTAGGGTTACGACGATTTGTTTTATTTCACCGGTACGTTCAAAAACCATTTTACTGGTCGGAGCATCAAGGTTTCGCCCGTTTAATTCGAGAATTGAACCTTCGCTGAAATGTATGTTCAATCCTTCTTTTTCGGACAATTTGTAGATTATCGGGATTTGACAATAGGTAAAGGCCAGTGATCCTTCTTCAAGTTGTATTTTTTCAACTTCATTGTTTATATCATAATAACTAAAGACTTTTGATGCCTTTAAAAACTCCTCGACCCGAAGCAAACGGGGGTTGAAGAAGATTTTTCCGTCATTGACATAAACACCAAGTTCCCCAAATCTACTTAGTATATCTTCTTTTACCTGTCCTGTCATTCCTGGTTGCTGTGCGCCTTTTCCTGCCGGTGTATGTGAATAGGGATCAGTTGGGAACGCGCCATAGAGTTC
The DNA here is from genome assembly GCF_009674825.1 of Maribacter luteus. Lineage (GTDB taxonomy): Bacteria > Bacteroidota > Bacteroidia > Flavobacteriales > Flavobacteriaceae > Maribacter_A > Maribacter_A luteus. The sequence goes on along the minus strand of NZ_WKJH01000026.1, from coordinate 90,194 downwards.
AGGGGATTTATGAATACCTATACCTGCTTCTATTTCATAATAATGATCAAGTAAACGTCCGATAATCGATTCATCTTCCTTGTCGGCAACTGCTCTTATACAGATTTCCTGTACCGCCAACAACAATTTTGAGACCATGTGCCAATAAATTGAACCCAAACCTTCATACCCGAAGAAGGTTCCCGATCTACCGGTAAAGGCCTTATGGTTGAATACTTCTTCAAAAGTATCCAATAGCAATGGGGTGTCTTTTTCAACATAGGAGCCATATTGTTCCGGTAAATTTGCCAATGCCTTTTTAAGACTACCTGCATTGTTGAAATTTCCGTTGAAATGGTAATTTCCCAAACCATCTTTTTCAACGATTTGAGTATTGCCGTCTTTGATCAGTTGTTTTATCAAACTTGAGTTCCCGATTTTCTCGGATGGAATGTTGTTTTTATCATAGAAACGGGGAAGTTCCTTGTTCGGATAAAGTATATAGCTGTATTGATCAGGTCTGAATAAGGCACTGTTTTTTAAGGCGTCCAATAGTTCAAGAGCATCTTCACCAACGATATAACCGGAACTTAAAACGGCTACCTGCCCTTCCAGCATTTCGGAAAGGTAAGAGATGGATACTTCCGAATCATTTTCAACGGTCATTAAATTATAGGCATGATACAATTTGTCGTCCCTTTTGTTGGCCCTTATACTATGGTCCAAGTACTTTTTGGAAACTTGTAGGAAGTGCAACAGTTCATTTTTTGTAATGCGCTCCTTATTGCCCTCAAAACCATTTCCATAAATGGTGCTCCTATAGTCGCTACCTGCATTTCCCAGTCCGTCTAACACTGTTTTACGGTCTTTATCGGAAACTTTTCCGGTAAGTATATGGGCATTGCTATCGAAAGTGCCTACTACCTTATTGAAGAACACAGAAAGTTCCTTGGATATTTCACTATCTGCATGGGGCATATTTTCTATTACTCCTTCAAAGAAATCGAGGAACCTTCTTAAATAATACAGGGTAACCATTGATACACCATTGCCTACTAGGGCATTGTTCGCATCGTTCCATTCTGGTCTTTGGGTGTTCATCCAAATACCACCTTCAGGGATGAAGTTGGAAATCTTGGCCAATAGGGTTGCCAAGAGTTTTTCAGTCAGGTTGGCCTTGTAAATCAATGCGTTTTTATCGCTTAACAGCGCTCCATCTGCACCTAATTCATTTCTTTTTTGATTTATTTCAGCGTCTAGACCATCATCGAAAACGATTGTATCCTTAGGATTGGCCAGGATATCTTCATAGCTTTTTATTTTATACGGTACATTGGCGTAAACGAAAATCTCTTGGTTAAAATATGAGGCCAATCTCTTGGGATAATAGCGTTCTATGAATTCCAGGAACTTTAAAAGGTAGATGATCTGGTGATCACCCCAATAACCAATATAGGACCAAGGATCGTCCGGTTCTATGGTTTCCCAATCAAACCCGTCTTTGGTTACACGGTAAGGGTTGTAACCATCGAAGGTTGTTGCGTTCAGGAACTTATGGATCATGTTCTCGATAAACTCGGGATACGAATGTGCCAAGGCTTCCCAGTTTTGGAAAATATCGCGCCAGTTTCCTTCATAATCCAATATTTTGGAACCATCTTCATTTCTTGTGTTGATTGAAAATTTGTTCCAAGGTCTACTGGGATCTCCGTGCCTTCTGCTGAATTTCAACGGCATGTATTCAAAAGCCAGTCTAATAAAATCAGTGTCACCATCTTTGATCGAAAGGTCTTTTAGATCATTGAGTGCAAATTTTTCCGAAAGGCCGGCCAATTCCTTTTCTTTATTATTGAAAACCAATATGTTCGCTTTTTTGAGGTATTTGATGAAATCATTTTTCTCAATTTCATAATTATCATCAAAAATACCCCCTCGCATGATGTTGAAAAGGGTATTGGAAAAATGCCTTGTATTCCTCAGAGTATCCGCTGTCATTTGTAAACCGTCTGCAGCTCCGTTCAGCTCTACCAAAAGCTTAGATCCCAATTCTATATCTTCTTGAATCAATACGGCCAAATTATTCTCCTTCTTCAATAATTCGGAGACCTTGTTGATCGTTACCATCGTTTGGTTAACGTCGGCAATAATCATCCAGTTCTTCAATTCTTTTGACTGCAAGGAAATATCAGCACAGATAAAATAGGCTCCTTTTTCGGCCTTTATATCTTCTTCTTGTTTTATGGCTTTTCCTTTACGGAAAGCATCAAGCTGTTTGGAAGAAACCAAGTGTTTTGCATTTTTAATCCCTGTAGACCATGCAATGGATGCTTTCAATGCCTCACTTGGTTCGGCCTTGTCCACAATAATGGCACTTAGTCCATAGATGCCAATACCGACTTCGGTATCAAGTTCATTTCTTTTATAGGCATCTACCAAGTTACTTTGCCTATTCTGTAATTCGGATGAAACACCATAGGGAAGAATGTTTTGGATACCGTCCAAAATGGTTACGTTCTTCACTGAATCGGTATTGTTGATCAGCGTTGATTTCCTTACAAATCCAAATTTATCACTGGAACACCATTGGTACCTAAAAGTAAGTCCCAGATCTTCATTGATTTCCTCAAAAACAACTTTATTGCCATATGCATTTTTATACAGGTTTCTTTGGGTCTTGTATATGCCTGTATACCTATCGGAAAAGGGTTCCCATAAAAAGGTTTTATCATCCGTATGTACTTGGAGAATGGTTTTACTACCCGTGATATCGGCAGATTCGGTAATTTTATCATCGGTATAATATGGAAAAAGTGATGATTCACTGTTTTTTCTTCCTGCGGTTAAACCTCCATTGCTCGAAATGAACATCCAATGGTTTGAATCGCTCACAATGCTCATGAAGAAAGGTCTCATGCTGTCACTATTTGAAATTTTGTAATAACTTTCGTTATCAAAATTCACCAGTTCCCCTTTTATTTTATCGGCTTCAAAGGAAGCAATGTTTTTTCCTAAATACATGTGGTTTACTTTTATTTTATCGTCGATATTCTATGTTAAAGGCCCCTTCAAAAAAATGGAAAGGGTTTGTTTTTATTTTTTGCTCAATTTTAAGGTAGATCTTCTATAGCTACCGTTAGTTCTATTTTCGTGTCAATAATTCTTCAACTTCTTCCAATGTTCTGCCCTTGGTCTCAATAACAAATTTGTAGACAAAGAGAATGGCGCAAAAAGAGAGTAGGGCATAGATGGCAAATGTCATTGTTGGCCCAAGGTTTGATAACTCCCAAGGAAAAACCTGGGTTACCGAAAAACTTACCAATGAATTAAAAAAGCCAACTACCGATATGGCTATACCTTTGATCCTACTCGGGAAAATCTCGGATATCAATGCCCACATGACAGGCCCGAGTGAAATAGCGAATGAAGCTACATAAAGCAGTATTGCCATTAATACCAACGTGGCGTTGATTTGGATGAAATTGGTAATCTGATTACGCTTAAAGTCCAAGAACTGTTCTTGGTTCAACTTTGGTTCAATTTCAGAAAAAAGGGCAGCCTGACTGTCAAAGGAACTTCCGTTCAAGTCGGCCAAAGCAATTTTGATTTCGGTGTCGCTGATTTTGTTAAGCGTATCATCGTTAAAATTATAAGTGGCATTATTAAAGGCCATGGCGGCCATTAAAAGTGCTATGGTCATGAATGATGTTCCTATTAACAATAGTGGCTTTCTTCCCAGTTTATCGATCAACCATATAGCTACAAGTGTAAAAACCAAATTTGTGAGTCCTACCACTATAGCCTGTAGAAAGGACGAATCGGTACTGCCGCCAGCCTGTTCAAATATGGTAGGGGCATAATAGAAAATGGCATTGATACCGGTTATTTGTTGAAAGAATGCGATGCCCAATGCTATGATCATTATGGTCGCGTACTTATTTTTGAATAAATCGGATATTTTACCTTTTTCTTCTTTTTTGGCTATTCCTCTTTGAATCTCCGAAATGGTGACTTCGGCATATTCTGCGCCACCGATTTTGCTCAATGTTTTTTGTGCAGATGTTACATTGTTTAATTTTAAAATCAACCATCGTGGGCTTTTTGGAACTACCCAAAGGGACAGAAAGTAAATGGCAGCAGGTATGGCCTCAACGCCCAGCATCCATCGCCAGCTTTCACCTTCAAGGTTTACCAAAAAATAATTGGAAAAATAGGCGACCGATATACCGATAACGATATTCAATTGGTTAAAAGAAACCAAGCTGCCCCTTAATTTTGGAGGGGCAATTTCAGCAATATAAATCGGGGCGATCAAAATGGCACCTCCAATTCCTATACCGCCTATAATCCGTGCAATAATGAATTCAGTATAACCTGTGGCCATTGCCGACCAAGTGGCCGAGATGGTAAAAAATGCGGCTACTATTATGAGTATTTTTTTTCTTCCAAAAAGATCCGCCAAAGGCCCAGCCAATAAATTGCCGGCCATAGCGCCAAAAATCACACACCCGACCGCAAAGCCTAGCATGGAATCGGTCATTTCAAAATAAACCGTTATACCCTTTACCGCCCCAGAGATAACAGCACTATCGAACCCCAATAAAAAACCACCAAGAGCGACTATTAAGCTAATAAGAACGGTATAGGATTTGTTCGTTTTTGGTACTGCATCTACTTTCTGCATGGTCCTGTGATTTAGTGGTTAATTAATCTTTATTAAAGGATTTAATGTTCTATAATTTATGACTTTTATTTGGATAATAAGACCGTTTGAATGGCCTGTTTCTTATCTATTTATCTTCGCTGAATTTTATTCAATTGATAAATATATTAGCTTGGGTTCAACTGTTACGGATTCTATATTTTTCTTCTTTGTATTGGTGCGATTCACCTTGGTCAATGGTAAAAGTAGGATCTCTATGACAATGTGTAATAGACGACCTTTTTTTTAAGTTTTTCATTGTTTTGATATTTAGGATTATTTCCTGTAAAACCAAATGAATGATCTTGGCAATGCTTTGTTAAAAAAATATTAGAAGAAAAAGGTTAGTTTGGACACTAACCTTTTTCAAAACTCAAACAAAAACTCAATCTAACTATTATTGGTAAACCCTTATATAATCTACTTCCATTGTTGCTTCTGTAAAAGAAGCATCTATAGCCCCTCCGAAGTTGCCACCCATGGCAACATTCATGATAATAAACTGGTCCGCATCAAAGGGCCAAGTGTCTCCATCTTTTGTATCCGGGCTATAGGTATAGAATATCTCATCATCTACTAAGAATGAAATCTCATCTTCCGACCAGTTTACCGAATAAACATGAAATTCGGAAGTAGCATCGCTAACCGTAACTTCCCCGGTATTAACGGTGGCACCGGAACTTGAGGTATTGTGGATCGATCCATGAACGGTACCTTCCTCGTTACCCACATGCTCCATAATATCTATCTCGCCACAAGCGGGCCAGCTTACTGTTTCAAAATTGGCTCCCAACATCCAAAGCGCAGGCCATGTGCCGCCCCCTGCTGGTAATTTTGCTCGAACATCGACCCTGCCATGGGTAAACTCGAACAAGTCTTGGGTTTTCATTCTAGCGGAGGTATATTCCGATCCTTCGTAACTTTCCTTTTTGGCCGTAATCTTTAACGTACCTTCGGAAATGGTTACGTTATCGGTTCTATTGGTGTAGTATTGGGATTCATTATTGCCCCATCCATCGGAGCCTTTTCCAATATCATAGGTCCATTTGGCAGAATCCGGTTCCCCGTCGGTATCGAACTCATCTGACCAAATTAAATTGGAATACGTAACATCAACGGTAGTTTCTTCATTTGTAGGTTCATCTTCCGAAGTCAATATTCCGAACCAACCAAGACCATCATTACCAATGGTTTTGATGAACATTTCAGTATCCGTTCTTGAGATTATTTGATAGCTATGGTCACCGCCCACATAAAAACCATGGAATCCGTTACCATCGAATGTTAAGGTCTCTTGGTCGTTTGGTGCGGTTAATGACCAAGTGTCAGTGAAATCGGAAACCGGATAGTTTTCATATTCCCCGTTGGAATTTTCATCCCAAGAAGTTCCGAAATCTGCAAGTAACGGACCGGATTGACCATAAATTGTCTCATTGGTCACATACGTTACCGTACCATCGGATTTAAATGTTATCCTATCGTCATAAGCGCCTAGACCAGCCTTGTCATAAGCTCCCGCAGACCACCAATCGGCAGAAATTCCGTCAGCTGGGCCAACTCCGAAATGCCCTACAGATTCCGCTTTTATCCTCCAGGTTTTTTCACCATCACCATACAGCATCTCCAATAGATCTTCAGGTGGTTCGTAGGTTGCCAAAACTTCTATCTGGATCGTTTCCGCTGAACTTGTTCCTGCAGTGCCATAGGCCAGTACGGTAACATCATATGTATTGATTCCAACGGTTGAAAAACTTATATCCAATGCACCTAAGGGAGCTATTTCTTCCTTACCGTTATAGATGAACTTATAAGTAATGGCATTGGAAGCGGATGCGGTTAAACTTACCTTGCCCGTCCCGTCACCATAGGGGTTATCAGTGTCCAATCCTTGTATGTCTACAGTTACCTGCAGGTTCGTCGGTGCAACAATGTCACCGAATTCATACTCTTTTTCTTCGCACGAAACCATAAGAATCGTGATTATCAAGAAAATGGTTTTATAAAATGTTCTACTATTTTTCATAAGTACCTTAATTATTTAGACTTATTAGTTTTGTGAAATATCATCAACGTAGATGGTATAATTATCGGTTCCATCTCCCATGGTCCCATTATCCATTATCAATACTAAATTGTAATAGTCGATATTCGAATCTACTCCGGTGATGTTATAGGTTAATTCCTCCCAACTATTGGCTACTGTAGTGGCTACGGTAATTTCATCAGTGGCAGCGGTATCTGGCCAAGCAGCAGCATCCTCGAATTTCATCAATAAATTCAATCCTGCACGTGGTGACCATACCTTGATCTTGATCGTGGTGCCTTCTTCAATATCGAAAGGTTCTTCTACTGTAATTTTTGATCCGGCCCATGTTTGACCGGCACCTTTGACCAACTGTGCTACTGTAGTGGAAGTATTGCCAGTCGTATCTGGGTTTTCAACCGCGGATATTGACCCTCCATCAAAAGAACTCATTGCGTAATTTTCTTCAAAATCCAAGAATGTGGCAATTGAAATATCATCTACATAAATCGTATAATCACTGCTGCCGTTACCAACGGTTCCATTATCCATAATCAATACCAAATTGTAGTAATATAGACTGGAATCAACACCTGTAATGGTAAACGATAACTCTTCCCAGGCATTGGCAACTGTTGTAGTCGCAGTTATCTCACTTGTGGCAGAGGTGTCGGGCCATACGGCTTCATCCTCGAATTTCATCAATACATTCAATCCTACTCTAGGCGACCATACTTTCATGGTAACTACAGTGTTTTCCGAAATATCATACGGTTCTTCCACTGTTATTTTAGATCCAGCCCAAGTTTGACCGTCGCCTTTGATCAATTCAGCCACGTTTGCCGAGGTGTTCCCGGAAGTATCTGGATTTTCGACCGTTGCAATCGACCCACCATCAAAGGAGCTAAATACATAATCAGATTGAAAATCTATAGGAAGCGAACCACTTACCTCTGAGGTAGATGCCCTATAGAAATATAGGTTGTCTATAAAGACTGTTCCACCAGCCCATGGGTCACCTACGAATTTAAGTTGATGTATGTCGGCTACGGTTAAACCTTGGTCTGTAAAAGCTGATATTGGAATATCGATACTTGTCCATTGATCAGCGTTTAATTCCGAAACCACTGGTTTTTCACCATTGGTTAAGCTGATCAACGAGGTTTCGATGGTGGTTACATCTGCAGTCCAAACATCCATATGTAAATATTCCATTTCTGATAAGTCCTCTGCTGCGGCAAATTGGATGCCCTGATAACTCAGGTTAATGTACTGTAACATGGTATCTCCATTCAAATCGAATTCAGCATAACTGCTACCTTGCCCTGATTGTCCCCAATCCGGGTTAAAATCAACTCCAGAAATATCGGTATACTTAGAACTGTAAACAGAGATTACATCGTTGACATTTCTCGTTGGTGGGGTAGTTGCAGACGCTATAGGCTGCACAATGGCCACCGCTTCAAATTCCTGGGAATATTCTGTTGTTTCAATAGCACCACCTTTGGCAACAACTCTTATGGTGTACGTGCCAGGTTCGGTATATACATAAGAAACCGTTTCACCTATATTTCCAGAAACGGGATCGTCATTGCCTTCCTCCCCAAAATAAACATCAAAGGAAATGGCGTAATCCGCAGTAGCGGTTACATTGACCTGTTTTGAAACCGCTTCATCATTTGCAATGGTGACCTCTAAATTTTCAGGGGCCTTGAACGATACCTCTAAAGGCAATGTGATTTCCGAACTTAAACCTGTAATTCCGATAGCTTTGATCACTACATTATATGAGCCTTCAGCATATATATGGGTCGTACTTTCACCTTGTGAAACAGTTTCTGCTTCTGCGGTGTCATCACCGTATTGAACGCTATAAGAAACGGCACCTTCACTATTCGGGGTTATCGTTACGCTTCCCGTGTTGTCTTGCGTAACTCCGAACAATGCGGAAACATTTGTGGGAGCAACCGCGGATTCAACGAAATCGAGGTTGTCAAAACTATTATCCTCGCAACCCCAAGCAGTGGTCAAAAGGACAATAGCACTTAAAATATATTTTAATGTTTTCATTTTAAAGTCTTTTTGTTATTAATAACCATCGTTTTGGGTGAGATTGGAAATTTCAATTTCATTCTGTGGAATGGGGAAAAGTCCATTAGTTGCTGGGTTATATCCACTTCCTAAAACTGTAGCGGCTTGTCCCGTTCTTACTAAATCGAAGAAACGATCACCTTCCATGGCCAGTTCCAAACGTCTTTCGTTCCAAACGGCATCAACTGTGGCAGTAACCCTATGGTCAGAATCGCCGAAGGCCCTGTCACGTACTTGGTCTAAGTATCCCTGTGCTTTTGAGGCATTGGGAGAGGAGGATCTTAAATTAGCCTCCGCAGCCATTAACAATACGTCCGAGTAACGAATTATACGTTGGTTGTTTTCGTAATTCAACTCTACTTGTCCGCTTGTTTGCCCTTTTCTTGGTAAATACTTTTTATTGTATAAATCCGTGTTTTTATATGGGGCTACTTGGTAGGTTACTCCTAAATCCGGATTGTTGGTTGCATAAGCTTCGACATCAAAAGTTGTAGCATCTTTTCTTTGGTCACCATCTTCATAAGCAGCGGCAAGGTCTTGGGTTGGTAAGTTAGTGCTCCAACCTGCATTGTAAGGCATCTCTGCCGTTCCGTTCAAACCTCTTACACCGCATTGTTGTACGGCATAATTTCCTTGGCCTCTGGTTTGGCCACTCCAGTTATAATAAGGTTGACCGTTCGAATATTGTACTTCGTATATGGATTCTGGTCCGTTTTCACCTTCCAATAAAAAGATATCATCAAAATTGGAGACTAAGCTAAAGGGCCCGTTAACGACATTCTCTAACATAGAGGCAGCTTCATCAAATTTTTCCTGATATAAATAAACCTTTCCCAATAAAGCTTGGGCCGCATACTTAGTAACCCTTCCTTGTTGTGAGGCCGAAGTAGGCAAAACGCTTATGGCACTAAGCAAGTCTGTTTCGATTTGGGTATAAACATCCTCTTTCGGAGATCTTTGTAAAGTGCCGAAATCAGAAAGTCCCAGTTTATGGTCTGTAAAGAGAACAACGTCGCCGAACATCCTAACCAAGTTGAAATAGTAATATGCCCTTAAGAAATAGACTTCACCATATAGGGCTTCCTTACCATCGAACTCTACTGTTTCGCCTAGTAAGTTAACGTCTTTGTAACTAATAAGGTAATTGGTTCGGTTAACACCTTCGTAGGCCGATTTCCATAAATCTTCAAGGGTGCTGTTATTGGTTAAAATGGTGTAATCGTCTATTTGTTGCAATGCCACAACATCGGAAGCATTTTCACCACCGGCCACTGCATTGTCAGAAGCTATATCGCCGATTACCACTAATTGGTTAAGCCATTGTGTCGGCGTATAGCAGCTTACTGCCATGGTTTCATAATCAGATTCTGTTTGTAGATAATCTACTTCAGTTACTTCGTATTCATCATGCGGATCAAATTCAACCACGTCTGAACAACCGACGAAGATTGAAAGTATGATGATCAAGCTTATACTGTTTTTTATATTTTTCATACTAGTTGATTTTCGATATTAAAATTTAAGGTCTAAACCGAGTAAGATCGTTCTTGCTTGTGGATAGGCACCTCTGTCAACCCCTGTTTCCAAAATTCCGGAATTACCTGAGTTGTCTGATATTTCGGGGTCATAACCTGTGTAATCCGTTAATGTCAACAAGTTTTTGGCTTGTGCATAAATGCGGATTTTACTGAAAAAGTTATTTGATGATTCCGGTAGGGTATAGCCCAATATCAAACTTTTGATTTTTATAAAGCTTCCATCTTCAACATATCGGTCAGAAGGTCTAATGTTACTGTTGGTATCTTCAAAAGTATACCGTGGGTTATTCGCATCGTTAGTGGTACCTTCCCCGGTCCATCTGTCAAGAATATTCCTGAATTTGTTTGAGTATTGGGCATTACGTTCATAAGCCCGGTAGATGTCATTGCCTACAGAAGCATATGTGAACATGCTTAAATCGAAATTTTTATAATCGAAACCTAAATTCCAGCCAATTGTAAATTCTGGGAAAGGATCACCGATCTTCGTTTTGTCATCATCATCGATTACCCCATCATTGTTATAGTCAACAAACCGAATATCGCCCGGTTGGGCTCCATCTTGGGTGGCATGGGCATCGATTTCTGCTTGATTTTGGAATAATCCGTCTGTTTTATATCCATAAAAATATCCAGGGGTATAACCTTTTTCAAATCGAGTTATATTATGGCTTTGACCATTGAAATATGAGCCTCCAGACACAAATGCCGTACCATCGCTATTCGTTTCGGTTACTTTATTCTTAGAGGTAGTAAAGGTCACTGATGTATTGAATTTAAATTCCTGCGCCCCACTGTTCCTGTACCCTATGGTTAGATCTATACCTTCACTTTCTGTACTTCCGATGTTGGATGTTACCGGTTCAGATGTACCTGCATATAATGGGGGTGCATCTGTGAACAACAATCCATCCACTGATTTGTTAAAGTAATCTGCGGTAATGGAAATATCCTTGAACAAAGTGGCATCAAAACCCATGTTATATTGGGTCTGTTCTTCCCAGCTTAAAGTTGGGTTATCAAAAGAATTTACCGTGGCGCCGGAAACGAATTCAGTGCCAAACGTATATCCATTGCTATTTGCGGTGGAATTATAGCTTGGTCCACCAATTGTTATCTTTACATATTGAGGGTCTACTATTTCGTTACCCACCGTACCATAACTACCTCTTATTTTCAGGAAATCAATAGCATCTAGGTTATAGAAGTTTTCATTGGATACGACCCAACCCAAGGAACCTGCGTAAAAATTAGCGAACTTATTATCATCACCAAAAGCAATTGAACCATCTCTACGAGCAGAGAATGATGCTAAATACTTGCCTTCGTAATCGTAATTGATCCTGCTGAAATAAGATACGTTCCTGCGTTCCAGGTCTTGATAACTATATCCCGTATAAGCATCGGTGTTCAACTCGGTATTAACTCCAGTAGCAGCACTTATATCTGCCCATTCCCATGAATTGTCCCGAACATCCTGTCTGGTGGTACCAAAACCTTCACCTGTGGATTTACTTCTGGAAATACCCAAGACCACATCAAAGTTGTTTTTTTCCTCTATTTGAAAATTATAACTAGCAAAGGTCTCAAAAGTATAGCTGAAATTGGATACCGTACTTTCGGTAACACTATTATGAAATGAAGGAATAGTGGTAGTTGTGCCATCACCGTTGTCTACTTCCTGTGTTTTCACCGTACCATCAGAATAATAATCACTTGAAACATTATTAGGGCCGTAATAGGCAAGAGGGGTAAAGCTTTTGCTTACTTGGTCCCATTTGGTGTAACCGAAACGCGAAGTAATTTTAAGATTATCCAATAGATCGTATTGCAATTCGAATTTGCCATACAATTTATTGCCGTTGTTTTCATTATGGGTGTCTTCCAATCTTTGTACAGGATTGAATATTTCGGATAACAGTAAGTTACTGTACCCATAAGTAGCAAAATCATTCGGGTCTGTATTGTAAACAGAAACCGTTGGGTCAAAGTTCAACGCATTACCAATAATGGAGTTGAATGAATTTTCGGCAACGGTTTGACTTTTAATATTGGCATAGCTCGAATTGAGTATGAATTTCAATTTAGGTGTCAATTGGATATCAACGTTGGCCGTAAAGTTCAATCTATTAAAATTGGATTTGTCATTACCACCTACGATACCTCCTTGACTTAAATAACCAGTGGATAAGAAGTAACCTATATTATCTGAACCACCTCTGGCAGAAAGTGAATAGGAAGTAACGGATGCATCTTTGAAGACTTCATCTTGCCAATCGGTACCTTGTCCTAAAGAGGATAGGTCCGAGAAAATTAAATCACCTCCTGCGGCAACGCTACCTTCATTTATTATACCGGCATATTCAGTGGCGTTAAGAACCCCAATTTTTTTGATTACAGATTGAAAACCGGTGTAAGTGTTGAAACTGAATTCTGCCTTCTCGTTTTTCCTACCGTTTTTAGTGGTAACCACTATAACACCATTACCACCCTTAACACCATAAATGGCAGTAGAGGCAGCATCCTTTAAGATGTTCAGTGATTGAATGTCGGCTGAGTTGATAGAATTCAAATCATCTAAACTCTGGGGTACGCCATCGATAATCACTACGGGGTCTGAGCCTGAAAATGAGGGAATACCTCGAACTAATACGGTTGGTTTACTGCCTGGGGAACCACTTTGGATAACCGATACCCCAGAGGCACTACCTTGAAGGGCTTCTTCAACCCGCAACGGTTTCAGTTTTTCGATAGATTCTGACTTTACCGTAGATATTGCACCGGATACTTTGGTTACCTTTTGTGTACCATAACCGATAACCACTACTTCTTCCAAAGCTTCAGTGTCTTCTTGCAATATGACATTAAAGGTTTGGTTTCGACTGGTAACTTCGATTTCTTGGGACTGAAATCCTAAATAGGAGAAAACCAAGGTTGAATTGATAGGAACATCATTTAGGGCAAATACGCCATCAAAATCTGTTGCTGTTCCCTTTGTCGTGTTTTTCACGATAACATTCACCCCCGGAATCGGCATGTTGCCTGAATCCGAAACGGTGCCCGATACATTGGTCGATTGACCAAATGTAAACGATGTTACCAAGAACAATGTGAGAAATAAAATTTTTGACTTCATCTGTTAATTTTTGTTAGTTTTTAATTCTTCAGATGGAATTCGCATAAACAATGTTTCTTTTTGCATTGAGATAGTCGTTATGCGCATTTCATTTATGATTACTTTTTATTAAGGTAAATTTAACGGCAAGAGTTAAGGATTCCTTAAAAAATACCACTACAAAAAACATACATCTTAAAAAAAACTTCTTAAAATGCATTATCCTCACCCGTTTACCGTGTAAGATATATGGGTTAACGGGGTGTTGAAAGCTGTTGAAATACTGTTGATTACGCTATGAAATCGTTTTTGTATGGGTAATGTTGTGGTGATGAAGTACCACCTGTGTGGTCTCTAAAGATTCAGGATGTAGTCCGTTAGCCCTGATTCGTGCTGTAGTTGCATTTTTTTTCGAAGTCGGTAACGCTTTACCTCCACACTACGAACAGATATGTTCAATAAGGGGGCTATTTCTTTAGAAGAAAGGTTTAGTCTTAAGTAGGCGCAAAGTTTTAGGTCGTTTGGGGTTAATTCAGGATGTAGTTTTTTGATCTTCTTCAAGAAGTCCTTATCCGCATTATTAAAGGCCTCTTCGAAAAATGACCAATCGTCGCCATTGTTAATGTTCTGATTTATAGTTCTTATAACAGATTTTATTCCGGGATTGTCCGCATTTTCCTTCAATTGGTCCCTAATCGCACTCAAAAACTCGTTCTTTTTAATGATACTCATTGTTGAAATGGCCAATTCCCGATTTTTATTCGTTATATCTTGACGTAGTTTTTCATTTTTAATCTCTACGATCTTTCTTTGTGCCTTGAGTTTTTTTCGCTTAAGCTTTTTTGTGTTTTCTTTCAATAGGCGGGCATGTTGCTTTTTATAGTAGGCCTTGTATAGTTTATGTATTAAAAAGGAAATTAATGCTAGAAATAGAAAATAGCATAAAATGGCGCCATTTGAATAATACCAAGGTCTTTTGATTACAAATGAAAATGACGCGATATTCTTTGATAATCGATCACCTATTTTCGCCCTAACGTTAAATGTATAATCGCCAAAACTTAAATTCTCGAAAGAGATATCTGGCTGGGAGAGCCAGTTACTCCAGTTGTCATTAAGTCCATCAAGTTTGTACTGATAGCTTACTTCCGCATATTTATCATAATTAGGGACACTGTAAGAGAATTCAAGATTATTTTCTTTAAAGGCCATTTCCGGTTCAGTGTTCAATGGAATATCTGTTCTTGGGGCATTTATCGATTTTTTAAATGCTGAGGTTATTCTAATGCTATACTCTTTGGTTTTAACCTTGTCTAGGTCCAATAATGTATAACCATTTGAGTCTCCGATTAGATAGGTGTTGTCGGTTAAGTGCGAAATATTCTCAAAACCTGTAATACCTAAACTTCTCCTGAAGTTTAGGGGAATTGGAATTTTCACTACTTCAGGTAAATCACTTAATTTGCCGGGAGTGGTATAGATGATGTTTTTGTCGCCGAATCCCCAAAGTTTATTGGTTTCATTGTCGGGTATTAAAATGCCTTGCAGGTTGTCTTCAGGACCATAGAACATTTTTGATAATACCGTGTCGACTACGAAATTATGCTGGTGATGATCGTATTTTAAAATTCTTTGGTTAGAGTTTTCAGTGTAAAGTAGGGTATCGTCATGAAGAACCAAGCTTGATCCAAATCCGTTAGCCGGTTCATTTTGTATATTAGTGATAGCATCTAGATTGGGGTCTACGGTTAATTTGAAGATACCTTTATATTCGTTATTGACCATGATCTCGTTTGTATCGGTAAACTCAAAAAACCTACTTGAAAAATCAAATCCCTTTAATTTGTTCCGTAGTTGCCACTTCCCATTCCTCTTTTCAAGAACACTTAGACCCTCATAGTTGCCCTGAAGCAATAAGGAACTGTCTTTTTCGATTTTTTTGATGTTCCAAGTTCCCGGAAATTCACATATTAAACTTGCCGAATTATTTTTAACTACATAGGTTCCTTTATTATGACCGCAGAACAATGTGCCATTTAGTTCAACCAAGCACCAAACCTGACCTTGGGTACCATCGATTATTTGAAAGGAATCCAGGGAATTCACTTCTTTGTAAAAGAGGCCCTGATTGGTTCCGATATACAGAAGGCCATTGAAAATTTTAGCGGCATAAACGTTGCCGACCTCACCTTTTAAGTCATTATACTCCTTGAATTGGGAATCATAATTTATGACACTGACACCATTGTCCAGACCGAGCCAAAGATTTTTGTCCATGTCCTCGAACATGGATAATATGGTGTTGTTGTACAGCCCTTTTTCTTTATTTATTGCATTTATGGTCTTCCCTGTCTTGTCTATGCGATATAAACCGTTAGATATGGTTCCCAATGCAAAACTGCCATCGCTCAATTGAATGCTACTGAATAAGTTCATTTCGTTCAATTGTTTGTCAGCCTCGGTATTCCATTTTTTCAATCCATCTTCCTCCAAATAATAAAAACCGCCTTTCTCTAAAAGAAATAAAAGTTTCTGGTCTATCCTATAAATGGCCATAACTAGGTTTTTAGCAAGAATGGGGTCTTCGGAGACCAAAATGGGGTTTCCGTTTTTTATCTCAAAAATACCTTTGTCCGATTGTTGGAAAAACACGTTATTGTCTATATTGAAAATCTTTGCCCTTGAGGTTTCAGAATCTATAACCGTGAAGGTTTCATCTATGGTATTATAGCTGTAAATACGATCCAATGACTGGAACAATACCCAATCCCCAACTTCAAGGATATTCCAAAATTGCTCATCATCGATTAGCGGCTCTTTGAGTTTTGGAATCAAAGAGTGGTAAACAAGAAGGCCAAAATCGTTTTTTTTCCAATATCCGAACTCCATAAAACATCCTGTATAGACCAAATCATTTATGACCTTAACTGATCGTATTACGGATCGATTGGGGGAATAATATAGCTTAAAGCGGGAACCGTCAAATTCTAACAAGCCCGAATTATTGGCGATATAAATTGTTTTATCGGAGCTCTGTGAGATCATCCAGTTCTGATTGTCAGCTTGGTATTCCTCGGGAGGGTAGGTGATAATAGGTGGCAATTCTTGGGTAAACAGAAGAATGCTGTTTAGAAGAAAAATAACAAGAAGTGCTTTTGTTTTCATGCGATTAATAATGTCGTTTAAGTTAAGGCAATCTAAAAGACCCGTAAAGATACCTAATTGAAAAATATGTCCGTTGATTACAGGTGCGATATGTAATCTGTATCCCTGTTTCAGGGTCTACTGGGTGAATACTTTTTAATGGTCGTGTTACGGGATATTATAAGAGGGTTTTTGGTTTAAGTGTTTCCTACATGATTTTTATCATACTCTAATGTCTCATATCTGGTTATTTTTAAGATGGAAATTAAAATCCTCGATTATGAAGAAAGGAACTCCCATATCAGCAATAATGACCAAGAATGTTATTACACTAAGTACGTCAGATAATCTTGAAAAGGCAGAACATTTATTTCGAAAGCACCATATTAGGCATATTCCAGTGGTTTCAGGTAGTAAAATAATCGGTATGCTGAGTTATACGGATCTATTGCGAATCAGTTTTGCCGATGCCGTTTATGAGGATGAGGATTCGGTAGATTCCATGGTGTACAACATGTTCAGTATTGAACAGGTAATGGCCAAAAGTTTGTTCAGTGTATCGTCGGATACCTATGTAAAGGACGTTGCCGAAATGCTATCTAAAAAAGAGTTTCATGCCATACCCGTTGTTGATGATGGGGAACTTAAGGGAATTGTGACCACGACTGATATGATCAATTTCCTATTACAGCAATATGAGGATTAGTTGAAGTGTTTTTAATGGGGATTGTTGTTCTCTAATTTTGATAAAAGAAAAAACATGGCTTTTGCCATGTTTTTTCTTTTTGAAACCTGATTCATTTATTGGTTTGCCCAAACCATGAATATATTCATATAAGGCCTAAAATCTTATTCTTCTTCCGTTGGGTCGGTTTCTTCAGCTTCATTTTCGCCCTTTTCCAAATTATGCTGCATAATGTTCAGCTTTTTTAATTTGGCCTTCCAGGTTTCCAACGATTCCTTATTTTTTTCTACCCTTTTTATAACATCCTGAACCAAAGGATTGTCTTCGGAAGCATTCGAAAAGAATTGAAGGTTGTTTTCTAACTGACGAACTTCATTTTTACTTTCCTCTATTTTCTTTCTTATAAAAGACCGTTCATTGGCGATGGCCCTATCATTATCGGCATTGGCCAAATGTTGTATTTTGTTGCCGTACCTTAGAAGTTCCGATTCTTGTCTGTCAACATCCAATTTCTTGAAAATGGCATCCAAGATCTTATTGAATTTTTGGTTGATGTTCTTTTTGTTGAAGGGAACCCTCCCATAGGTCTTCCATTCTTCGATGAATGCTTTAATGGTGGCAAGATCAGCTTCCCGTTTTCCAGTAAGTTCGAATGCTTTTAAGCGTTCAAGACATTCGTTCTTTTTTTCGAAATTTTCGATTTCATCTTTATGGGCCTCATTTTTCGATGCATGTAAACGATCAAAATAATGATTGCAGGCTTCTTTGAACTCTTTCCAGATTTTGTCCGAATACTTACGCGGTACATGGCCTATTTTTTTCCATTCGCTTTGTATGCGCTTCATTTCAGAAGTGGCCGTATCTGTATCCTCACTGTCTTTCAGTGAAATGGCAAGGTTCAATAATTCCCGTTTTTTATCAAGGTTCGTCTGTTGTTCCTTTTTCAGGTTTTTGTAATAAGCGTTTTTATTTCTATTGAAACTTCGCACGGCTTCTTTAAATTCTGCCCATGTCTGCTCATTAACCTTTTGAGGTACTTTGCCGGCTTTGAAAAAAGCATCCCGCAATTCCTCAATCTGTTTTATTTGTTGTTGAAGGGCCCTATGGCTCGTGGCAATATTTTCGGAAATACCCTTGATGGAATTTATGATTTCCTTTTTCTTTTCAAGATTTTGTTCATGGATCTTATCTAGGTCCTTGTAATAATCCTGTCTTCTTTGGTGCAATACTTTGGTAGCATTGCTGAAACGTTCCCAAATTTCTTCACGATGTTCCTTGTCTACGGGCCCAACATCTTCTTTCCAGATTTTATGAAGGGTCTGCAATTCACGAAAGGCCTTATTCAGGTCTTCCTCTTTTTCCAAAGCCTCGGCACGTTCAACGAGCTTTATCTTTTCTTCCAGATTGTGCTTAAAATCAAGGTCGCGCAGTTCCCTGTTTATATGCAGAAAATCATAGAAAATCTCTATATGATGGTGATAGGTGCGCCAAACATCATTGTAATTGTTTCGAGGTATAGGACCGGCATTACGCCATTTTTCTTGTACCTCCTTGAAATGTTTGTATGTGGTGTTGATGTCTTCCTCGACATTCACCAAACTTTTCAGTTCCTCGATGATCGCCAGCCTGTTCGATAAATTTTCTTTTAGACTGTTTTCGAGGGATTTATAATATTGGTTTCGTTTTTCGCGATATTCGGAATATACTTCGTTGAATTGTCTTTTTGTTACCGAGTTATATCGAAAATCTATCTCATTGCCCCCGTTGCTTATAAAATCCTCCTTTTTCTCTTCAATGAATTCTTGGAATTTAAGATCGAATTCATATTTGATACCATCTACATGTTTCTTTATGGCCTGGACTTTTTCATTTTTAATCAAACGTTGCAATTCGCCCACTAAATTTTCCATGGACATGGCATGGTAGTCCAAAATAGGTATATCGTGCCTGTGATGGTTGTCCTGATCCTCCGCGTCTTCTGCATTTGATTCGTCGATTTCATTCAAGACCGAGTCATCGTCATTTTCACCTTTCTCATCTTCCGGAGCTGGTTCCGAAGAGGCAATTTCATTTTCGATACTTACGGTATCGTCGGTGGCGTCCGAATCAGTTTTTTCCGTTGTAATTTCAGGGCTTTTCTCCGAAGTTTCATTGACGGATTCGGTAGTTTCTGAAATATTTTCCCCACCTACAGTTTCTTGTAGTTCTTGATCTTTATCTTCTTGCATTGTAATTCGTGTTAGTTCTGCTTAAGAATGCTATTGTAATATACTAACAACGAAATGAATTCCAAAGCTTATACTTGTTCTTTTTTGGTTAGGCTATTTGGAATTCCAGATTTTCCAGGACTTTTCTGCCTGTAACTCTAGCATCCTTAATCCATTACGAATGGTTGCGCCTTGTTTTTCACCATCCCGTAGAAAGGCGGTTTTCTCTGGGTTGTAAATTAAATCGAACAGTAAATGTTTATCAGAGATCAATTGAAAGGGAATAGCTGGTTTTTCCTCTATATTCGGGAATGTTCCCAAAGGGGTGCAGTTGACAAGAACCTTATATTTTTTCATCGTTTTTTCGTCTAAATCGTCATATAGGAGCTGATTCTTTTTTGCGGTTCTAGACACGAATTTAAACTTTATACCCAATTCCTTAAAAACAAAGGCGACAGCTTTTGATGCTCCTCCCGTACCCAAGATCAAGGCACGTTTGTGGTGTTTCTTTAGATAAGGTTTTATCGATTTTTTGAATCCATAAATATCTGTATTATAGCCTTTTAGGCCTTTTTTGGTAAACTTTACAGTATTGACCGCACCTACTTTTCTTGCTTTTTTGTCTAGCTTGTCCAAATAGGGGATAACCGCTTCTTTATAGGGGATGGTAACATTCAGACCTTTAAGGTTCTTATCTTCACCGACCAGCTCTTTAAAATCTTCGATATGGGCCAAGTCATAGTTACGGTATGAATATCCCGATAATCCCAGTTTTTTGAATTTATCCGCAAAATAGCTTTCCGAAAATGAGTAAGAAATATTCTTGCCCACCAAGCCATAATTATTTTTTTCTATTGTTTCCATACCATTCCAATCCTAATAAAATAAATATTCCTACGATTACAAAAAATATGGCCCACCATGTTTCGCTGTTACTGAAATCCGGGAAATATCTTTGATAATTCAATATGATTTCTTTGCCGTTGGAGTCCAATAAAATCTGCCCTAGTTCATTCGTTTTGAATATTGTACGTTTCCATGGCCATACTACCCCTAAAGACCCGGTTATGAACCCGATGATCACTGCAGTGGTAATATGTTTATAATGTTTTAGCACATAAGTAAGTATATGTGATAAGGTAACCAGTCCGGTTGCTGAACCTGCGGTGAATACCGCTAGTATCATTAGGGTATCAAGGCGTTCTTCATTTTTTATAAAGCTGAAATCACCACGGATTACTTCGGACATAGAGTCATAAAGTGCATTCACCGAGTCTACAAGTAGCAAGACATAGTTACCTAATAGAATCAAGATAAAAGAACCTGAAAGTCCCGGGAGGGTCATACCGGAGACACTGATCATTCCACATAAAAAAATGAACAATAAGTTATCGTTCTCCTTGGCCGGACTTAGAAAACTGATGGAAATACCCACGATTAGGCCTAAAATACCAGCAGTCAGTGTTTTTCTGTTCCAGTGTTTAAAGTCTTTGGAAATGAAATAGATAGAACCTAAAATCATTCCAAAAAAGGCAGACCAGACAAAAAGTTCTTTACGTTCCAAGAAGTAATCTAGGATTTTGGACACACTGAAATAACTAACAAGCATACCAAAAATAAGGAGCGCCAAAAACTGGCCATTTACATAACGGTAGAAACTCTTGAACCTACCGTTGAACAAAAGTTTAAAGGCCTTTATGTTTATTTTCTGTAAGGAGTAGATGAATTCTTCATAAAATCCACCGACAAATGCCACTATACCACCAGAAACCCCGGGCACCTTATTGGCAGCCCCCATTGCAAGGCCCTTGATGACCAAAAACAATTTATCCAAAAATGTTCTAGGCTCGTACATATGGTAAAAAGATTATTTTTTCGAGGCAAGTTTCTCAAGTATAAAAATAAGGGAAAAACCAATGATCGCAGCAATAATCGCATACATTAATTGTGGATCGCCTTCAAAGCCGAAAGGGGAAACATTCTGCTCTTTAAGGGTTATGACCTTGTCGCCAATGGTCTTGGTTTCCAAGATCAATTTCCAAGGCCAAATTTTATTCAATGAACCTAGGATGAATCCGGTCAATAAAGCCAAAGTCAGGTTCTTGTAGTTACTGAACATCCATTTAAGGAGTTTTGCAAAACTGAGAAGTCCAAATATGGCCCCCAATGCAACAGTGATCACTATTTTGATGTCCCTTTCATGAACAGCGTCTAAAATGGTCTTATAAGATCCCAAGAGAACCAGGATAAAGGCACCGGATATTCCCGGAAGTATCATGGCACAAACCGCTAAGGCACCGGACATGAACAAATAGGGTAGACTTGCGGTGTTTTCAGATGCCGGAAGGGTGGTAATGAAATAAGCCAAGCCAGCTCCGAAGAATAAAATAATGACCGTAGCCAAATTCCATTTGGTTATTTCCTTTCCGACAAAGATAATACTGGCAGCTACCAACCCGAAAAAGAACGACCAAAGTAAAATCGGCTCATTTTCCAGTAACCAACTGACCAATGTGGCCAAAGAGAAAAGACTAATGAAAATGCCCAAAAACAAGGCAACCAGAAAATTACCATTGAGTTTTTGCCAAAAAACCTTGAACCCTTCGTTTTTCCAATCCGTGATCAAAGAGGGTTTAATATTGTTGATAGATGTGATCAGTTCTTCGTAAATTCCCGATATAAAAGCAATTGTGCCCCCTGAAACACCTGGGACAACATCGGCAGCACCCATGGCCATTCCTTTTAGGGTAATAAAAATATACTGAAGTAAGTTTCGATTTTCCATAAACAAAAAAGCAAAAATAGTCTATTTATCTAGAAGCTCTTTTGTTATTGGCTATTATGTTCTGGGCCCACTCTGTTTTGAAGTAATCCGGGAACTCTTCCTCGAATAGGTGAATTTTCCCTGAATTGATTTTTAAGGCATCCATTAAACGAATACGTGCATTTATCTTATCGTTGGCCAAGAGGTGAAGACCTACGGTTTTATATTGAATTTCCGCACTATCGGGATAAAACTCCAATCCTTGAGACAGAATATGGATTCCCGCTTCATAATCCTTGTTGCACCTTGCGACATCTGCCCAATTCAACCATGTGTCCAATTCGTAATTACCCAACTCAACGGCTTGTTTAAACGAAAAATCTGCTTGGTCATAGTTTTTTAAAGAAGCATTGATTCCGGCACTTTTTTTCCAATAAGTAGGGTTTTCACCATCAATGTTCAAAGCTTTGTTGATGTAATACAGGGCTTTGTCAAAATCTTCCTTACTGTAATAGAAATCGGTTATGGCCAACCAACCTTTGTCTAACAAAGGGTCTTCATGTACGGTCTGGTAGTAATAATATTTTGCCATTTCATCATTGCCCAAATGTTCGTAACACTTGCCAATGCGCAAATATGCATGTGAGGTCGGGTCCTCTATTTGTATGGTCGTCTCGTAATTCTCTATAGCCTCGCTATATTTTCCCAGTTTTTCAAGAACTTTCCCTTTCTCAAAATAAGCTCCTATAAAAGAGTCGTCTGAAATTATGGCGAAATCGAAAGCGGTCAAAGCCTCTTTGTACATGTGTTTGGCATAATATTGTTTGCCTAATTGGTGCCAAGCAACTTCACAATAGGGGTTCCTGTCCAAATATTCATTAAGATAAATAATGGCGCCCTCAAAATCTTCAAGAAAATCGAAACAATATATTACGTTGTATAATGAGGAATAATCCTGGTCATCAAAATCAACACAGCGCATAAAGCTTTCTTTGGCGAGTTTAAAATCGTCCATAAAAAGATATTCCATTCCCAATAACGAGTGAATGTCATAACCGTCATCTGAGAGTTCCAAAGCCCTTTTCAGTAACTTGACAGCAACTTCGTGATTGTCTTTTTTTGAGTAGATATTGGCTCTTTGGATAAAAATCTCTTCATTGGAACTGTCCAAGAGTTGAAGCTTGTCCAATAATTCCTCGGCCCTGTCAAGGTTGTTTTCGAACACAAGAACCTCAACATCCAACAGTTTTAACGCAATGGAGTCAGGGTGTTGTCGTAAACTTATCTTGATGGCTTTCTTTGCCAAAGCTATTTTTCCATGGTTCAGATAATGGTGTATAATGTCTTCAAAGTCTTCAGCGTCAAAGAAATAGACATCATCGGTCTTCAGCATGGATTCAAACTTGGCAATGGGCTTATTTGGCCTTTCATTGGCTTCTAACGCCATAGGTACTATTTGGTTAAACTATGGATTTAAAAGTAGTCTTTTGGGACTTAGTTTTAATCCGGAATAGGGCTATATTATTAACAAATTAGTTAACAAATTATTGTTCGTATTTGTTCAAGATCCTTAGGATTATTTCGCATCCTTCATCAATTTCACTTAATGAAATGGTAAGTGGAGGTGTTATTCTAGCTGCGTGTTTTTCAAATAATAACCAAAATAGGATAAGGTGTTCTTTAGCAGCGGTTAAAATGAGATAGTCGGCAATTTCGGGAGTTTCCAAGATCAGGGCAAGCATAAGGCCTTTCCCCCGGATTTCTTTAATATACTTATGTTTCAATACCCTTCGGATATGTTTTTCCTTGGTCAACGTATCTGCCATTATATCACTTTCGACAATATGTGATAGTGTTGCCAAAGATGCTGAAGCTATAACGGGATTACCACCGAAAGTGGTGATGTGACCCATCTTAGGGTTATCCTGTAAGGTGTTCATCATTTCGTTCGATGCGACGAATGCGCCAACGGGCAAACCTGAGGCCATACCTTTTCCTATGACAAGGATATCGGGTACGCAGTTATAATTTTCAAAGGCGAATAATTTGCCGGTACGGCCGAATCCTGGTTGAATCTCATCAAGGATCAATAAGGCACCTACTTCTGAACAACGTTCCCTTACTTTGGTCAAATAACCTGAATTGGGTTCAATGAAGCCCGCCCCACCTTGAATGGTCTCTAAAATGACCGCAGCTGTTTTTGATGTTATATTTTCGAGATCCGATATTGAATTGAAATCCATATAGGCAATATCCGGAATCAAAGGCCTGAATGGGCTTTTTCGTTCTTCGAGCCCCATGAGGCTTAAACTTCCCATGGTATTCCCATGGTAGGCTTTCTTGGCAGCTATGATCTGACTTCTTCCGGTATATCTACGTGCCAATTTCAAGGCACCTTCTATGGCTTCGGTTCCCGAATTGACCAAATACGTGGTTTCTAAAGGAGCAGGGAGCAGGGAGGCCAAAAGTTTGGCATAGGCCACAGCAGGTTCTTGAATGTATTCACCATACACCATTACGTGCATATACTTGTCTACTTGGGTTTTGATCGCATGTACGACTTTAGGGTGGCAATGGCCCAGACTACAGGCAGAAACCCCTGCAACAAAATCTAAATGGGCATTCCCTTCATTGTCGTAGATGTAAGAACCTTTAGCGTGGGATACTTGTATGGCCAAAGGATGTGGAGATGTTTGGGCCTGGAATTTTAGAAAATCATTTTTCATATTGCCTATTCATTGGCTTTCTTCTGCTTTAAATCCTTTTTGGGATTTGTAGCCTTGTCGTTCTTCGGTGGAATGTTATTCACCGGATCGCCTTCATTTGAACTTCGTTCTTCTTCTTCCGCATCTATATCGATGGGGTTGGTTATTCCTCTTATGACCGGAAGCTCTAAATTGTTGTCGTCCTCGTCGAAAATGTCATCTTTCGTTATTATACGCTCATCTCCACGCCAAATGAAACCTTTTAGCTTTCTACTATTTTCCGGTAGTTCGGTTTCCGGGAAAATATCACCGTCGGGATCCGTGATGAAGGTAAGCTCGTCAATATCATTATTCTCAAGGCTAATACGAATGGCACTGCAAATGGTCTTGTCTATACCTATAAGTTCATCATCATCATTGTACATGTAATAGATGACCTCGGTATTTTTTATCAGATCGATGAGCTTTAATTGATTTTCCTTGAATTTACCGAATAGATCTTTCCCCTTTGCTTGGTTATAACCCTCCATACTTATACTGTCGAGGGAAATGATAAACGCATTGTTGAGTACTTTAAGGGAGTCCATTTTTTCAGTCTCAAGGTCAGACTTCAAAAGGATGCTATCTCCCGTCATTTGATTGGGGCCGTTCCAAATAATTGGGTTTGTGATCAATTGGGTGATGCCCGTCTTTTGATCGGCATGAATGGAATCGCACTTGCCGCTAAGATCGGTCTTGTAGAATTTAGCGTTCCTGAAGGCCCTTAAAATCCTATGTTCCGGTTTGCCGGTCACCATAAGGGTGTCGCCATGCATATACAGTGAATCTTGCTCCATTACCGATATGGATACGGCCCGTCGGGTAGCGAATACGGAATCCTTTGCTTTAAAGACCTCTGCGTAATGCGCCTTGATCACCCCGTTGTTTACCGTGTCTATGACCTTTATGTTGTTGGTGGCCGAAGCAAATTCCCGTGCTTTGTTAAAGTAAACACTATCACCTTTAATGATGCGATTGTTATAATCGATTCTCGTGTTTTTAATAAAATAACCACTTTCGACTTTAGTGTCGTAAAAACCTCTTTCACAATAGATCTTATAGGCTTTACCAGTTATGGTCGATGGGCCGTATAAGTAAGCGTTTTTCGAAGTTTCATAATAATCCAACTGTTCGGAATCCAAAATATAATCAGGATTCACGATATGTACACTATCCAAAAACTGTAATTTTTTGTTCTCTAAAAAATAACGGCCTATTTCACTGGTCAATGTATTAACGGAGTCTACAACCGTCCCAAAATCCTTGTAATAAGCTTGTTGTTCCAATCTGTTGAAGCGAAGGGTGTCCGTTTTCAACGTCATGTTGGTACTACTGGTCAAAACAACATCTTCCCAAGCTTTGGCCATATTTTCATTACCATCATAATTGATCTTGCCACTGGTCATGTTAATGGAATCCCCTTGTTGTAAACGAATGTTCCCAATGGCCTTAAGTTTATTTTCTTTCTGATAGTAAATGGCGATATCACAGAACAGATCCGCGCCTTCATGTTCAAATTGTATCTGTCTATTGTCTTTACTGAAAATCGAGGCCCCTGGATAACGTGCCTCATCCTTAGTGAAATTTGCCCCATAAACAATATTGATCTGTTTTACGTCTTCCCTCGGTGCATCTTGTGCGGATAGGGGGAATGTAACCAATAGAAGCAGTAAGTATTTAATTTTACCTAACAACGTACATAATTTTGCCCAAAAATATGATTTTTTAATAGAGTGTAATCAATGATTGGGATAGAATTAGGAAACCGGAAGGTTTAATCTTAAAGAAGAAAAAACCATCCAGGTGTTTTTAACAAATCAAAAATCAAAATGATTCCTGAAATACCGAACATTCACGGCCAGATGGTTTTCTTTATTTCTTACGGATATTTAAAAATCCCGATAGGGTGATTCTAGATATTCATTGGCTTCTTCTTCCTTAAATTGGGCGGTATTGTTGTCCCAATGTAAGGTTTTGTTGGGGAAGCGACCTGCGATTACCCCCAATAAGATTGTTTCAGTTAGTCGTGATGCATAAGAGAAAGGGGCGCTACAATCGGCCTTCCCTAAACAGGCATCAACAAATTGGTGGTAATGTTTGGCGCCTTCGGTAGAATAATTTCGAATAGGTTTCCCCATATTGTTCGCTTTTTCCACTTCGGCGATTTCGGCGGAAATATCCACATACTTACCGTCAACGATTTTCTTTGGCAATTCCATGAAATGGGGCAACAATAAACGACCTTTTTCGCCTATGAACATGGCACCTTGTTCAGGTAGTTTGCCTTCTTTTGTCTCCTTGGTTTCCAAAGACATTTTATCCTTGACCGATTTTTCGTTTCCTTGATTGTCTTTTACCATTGAATTGTCAACAGCTCCGGGCAATATAAGATCCTCGTGCATTTTAGGTGCCCCAGGCCCATCATACCAGACCCATGTCAAGGTTTCCGCTGTATGTTCGGTTCCCGGAAACTCATAGGTAACTTTGTTGTTTTCGGGGAATCCAAATCCGTTTGGTTCCCTACATTCGGTTCGTATGGTTCTGGGAACATCCAATTTGAGGGCGTTGTACGGAGTGTCAAAAATATGAACGCCCATATCACCTAGGGTGCCACAACCAAAATCCATTAATTTTCTCCAATTACCAGGATGATATATATCTTTTTTATAAGGTCTTTCTTTAGCGGTTCCTAACCAGAGATTCCAATCCAGTGTATCAGGAACGGCATCACTACCTTCAGGTTGAGATCCGTCATAGCCCCAATTTTTAGGTGACCATGCACGTACTGTGTGTACTTTTCCGATGATTCCGGATTGTATCAAGAGGGTGGCCAGTTTATAATCATAGAATGAATGTACCTGGATGCCCATTTGGGTGATAAGATTTTTATCCTCGGCCATTTTTTTCATGGCCCTTGCTTCTGAAACATGGTGGGTAAGGGGCTTTTGGCAATAAACGGGTTTGCCCATTTCCATGGCCATCATAGAGGCAGGTGCATGGGTGTGATCGGGAGTCGAAACAATGACCGCATCAATTTCATCGGACATTTCTTTCAACATAACACGGTAGTCTGAGAATACTTTGGCGTTAGGGTGCATTTTTTTGGCTGCGGCCAAATTATTGCTATCCACATCGCATAAGGCGGTAACATCGACCAATGAATGTGATGCTATGGCCTTAAGGTCTTCATTTCCCATACCGCCAACACCGATATGTGCCGTTCTTAATCGGTTCTTTGGTCCAATTTGACCTAACAATGATGGGGCAATGGCCATTCCGAGTAAGCCTAAACTACTTTTCTTTACAAAATCCCTACGTTCCTTATTGTATGCGCACATATATCCTTTATTTATTGGTTGATAAATCCTTTATTCTAATATTTTTAAAATGAACTACATCGCCATGGCCTAGAAAACCGATATGGCCTTTATTCCTTTTTAGTCCAGGGTGATCTTTATTGTCCAAAGTACCATTTTTACTGGCATCGATAAAATCACCTTCCAAAATGGTGGTTCCGTTTAAAATAACTTTTATGGTCGATCCATTAACATATACTTCTTGTTGGTTCCATTTGCCAACTGTATTTAAAAAGCCACGTTGGGCTGGGATGATCCCATATACGGAACCATGGTATTGATATGGATGAAGGTCGGCATATTTTTCAGCGGAATTATCCAATATTTGTATTTCTTTCCCTAGATAAGCGGCATCACCTTCCAGAGGGGCATGAATACCCAACCCATTGTTCGCTCCTGGTGTTAATCGAAATTCGAACCTCAGAATAAAATCACTGAACTCTTCCTTTGTAAAAAGGTTTCCGCCGCTGCCTCCGCCATTGGGGTCAACGACTATCATACCGTCTTCTGCCCGATAAGATGAGGTATTGCCAACCCAACCGTTAAGGTTTTTGCCATTAAAAAGTGTTCTAAATCCAATTTCATCTGACTTTGTTAAGGAAACACAGGAGTTAAATAACAGTGGCAAAATCAATACAAAGGGATTCAATTTACGAGGGCGGTAGATCATTTATAGGATTTTTATATCTTCTTATTATGTAATAATGGCAAGAGGTTTCGTGTCTTTCCAATTACCTCTGGTGAAATCAGGAAATTGTTGTGGACTACCATTACTGGCTACTGAAAGCTCGCTTAATGGGGAAACGGCGCTCCATAAACAGCCCTCGTAAACGTTTTGGTCTAAAGGCAATCCTTTTTGTAGGCATTCCACGATGCGATACATCATCATGCCATCCATTCCTCCGTGTCCGGAATTTTTAGTGGCTTGGTTTAGTCTTTTGTATAATGGGTGATCATACTTTTCATAAATAGCGGCCAATTGCTCTCCCTGAACCCATGAGTGATGGTTTTCCGTAATACCTTCCACACCACCTTCTAGGGCAATTCGAGTAGGGAAACCGGCCAAAACACCTTTTGTTCCCTGAATCAGATTTAATCTGGAGTAGGGGCGGGGACTTGTTTCGTCCCACTGTACCATAACGGTTCTACCTAAATGCGTTTTAATGATGGAAGTATTCAAATCCCCACCTTTGTAATCCAATTTGTTCCATTTATGGTCAGTTGGATAATTTTTTTCTGCATATAATTTTCTTCCCAAGGCTTGGGTGGAAAAGGAAACGAGACTGTCAAAAGTATCCTCGCTCCGGGCCAGGTTCATGTATTGAGCCACAGGACCAAGGCCATGTGTAGGGTATAGATTACCATTTCTATTGGCATAGTGGTGTGTTCTCCAAGAACCCGTACCGCGTTCTTGTTCTTCCATTTGAAAACGGAGTTCGTGAATATAGGATGCCTCTGCGTGTAAAAACTCTCCGATAACACCTTGCCTACACATATTAAGGAACATTAACTCATCTCGACTGTAGTTGACATTTTCCATCATCATACAGTGTTTTTGGGTCTGTTCCGAGGTATTTACGATTTCCCACATATCTTCAAGCGTAATGGCAATAGGAACCTCGACAAAGGCATGTGCTCCTTTTTTCATGGCCTCAATGGCCATTGGGGCATGGTTCTTCCAATTCGTTGCTATAAAGACCACATCGGGTTTAACCTCCTTTAGCATTGTCTTCCATTGATTTTCATCCCCATGGTATTGCACAATGTTCTTATGCCTTATTCCATTACCGATATCTTTGGCCTCTTGGGTCCATTTTTGGGTTAGATCTTGATAAAGGTCACAAATTGCAACAACCTCCGTTCCGGGCAAGGAAGCAAAGAACTTCATGTGCTCAGGACCTCTTGCCCCAACCCCGATAAAAGCAGCTTTGATCTTCGTTAATTTCGGTGCAGCGAAATCACCCATGTATTTTGATCCGAAAGGGCGTTCGGTACTATCGAAGCCTACTTGTGCCATTGCAGGTGAAACTGCTAAGGCAGCCCCTGCCAAAGATGTTTTGCGTATAAAGTTCCTTCTGTCAATGTTATTCATGTATTTACTTTTTGGTAATTATGGCGGAGTACCCACCTCCACTGGATAATTGAAGTTCAATCTTGGTGTTTTGGTCTACGGATTCCCTTGTTATTTTATAATCTTGGGCATTTCTTGAAGCGTTTACCCCATCTTTAAATGCCTTTAAATCATAACTTCCATCACTTAAGAAAGAAAGGTCTATTTCAAAATCCCTGGCAGTCCAATCGGTCATGGCGCCCAAATACCAAGTGTCACCTTTTCTGCGGGCTACAACTATATAATCCGAAACGGCACCTTTCAGCACTTGGGTCTCGTCCCAAACCGTAGGTATTGATGTGATGAAATCAACCGTTTCTTGTTCTTTGTAGTAAATTGTTGGCGATTCACATAACATTTGAAGAGGGGCTTCATAAACCACGTACATGGCAACCTGGTGGGCCCTTGTCCCAAAACTCATGGGTCTGGTGAATAGAGGGGCAAAATTTGCAGCACCCGTTTCATAATCCACTTTGTTCATGTTGATCATTGCGCCAGGGGTATAATCCATTGGTCCGGCTGCCATTCGGATAAATGGTATGGTCACATTATGTTCCGGGGTAATTTCGTTGGTCCATTTATTGTTCTCATTGCCTCTAACCCCTTCATAATTTACAATATTAGGCCACATTCGTTCTATACCTGCAGGTTTAAAAGCGCCGTGATAATCAACCATTAGTTTATATTTTGCGGCTATTTCCGCGATCTTACCATAAGAATCAACTACATATTGGTCGCTTCTTTGCATAAAATCGACCTTAATCCCTACTGCCCCCCAGCTACTGTACAGTTTTAAGATTTCATCCGGGTTTTCATAAAGGGGTTTCCATAACACCCATAAAATGATCTCAACATTTTTCGATTTGGCGTATTGTATCAGTTCTGGGACATCGAGAAATTCGTTGTCATCCATGATCTCGGTGGTAGACTTGGTCCATCCTTCGTCCAATATGACATATTCGATATCGTTTTTCGATGCAAAATCTATATAATACTTATAGGTTTCCATATTGAGTCCAGCTTCAAAATCGACTCCATAGATATTATTTGCATTGTACCAGTCCCATGCCACCTGCCCGGGTTTTATCCAATTGGTATCGGTAATTCTTGATTTGTCGGCCAAACTGGCTACGAGATTACTTTCAACGAATGTCCTGTCATCATCACTGATAATGAAAACCCGCCATGGGAAGGAACGTTTGCCATCTATTTTGGCAATATAATCGGCTTCTTTTTCGATAATCTGGTTGCGGTCGGGATACGATTCTTGATTAGGCACGGCTTTTAAAACGTATTTGGGAAAAGTTGAAACCATGGAATTTTTATATGACTTTGCCAAAAACATCCCCGGATAATCAACCAATGCCGATTCGGTAAACAATACTTTTGCGTTTTTGGTATCAAAGAGTACGGGAAGACTGCAAAAAGCGCCTTTTTCTATTTCGTCCAATGTTTTTTTTAAGTAGTTGCGCTCATTATGGGAATAAAACGATTCTTCTTCAGGGAAATAGGATAAAGTACCCTCGGGAAAGGTCAGCGCCATTTCTTCATTGAATACCTGCTTCGATTTTTTACTGCTATCAATGAATCGGTAAGAGATCCCATCATTATAGGTTCGGAATATCAATTGGTAGTTGCCCTTGAAATCCAGTGTTAATTGATTGAATTTACTTGTGATTTCCGCATCCTTATTCGGGACTTCGAATGTTCTTTTCTCGGTTATGGATTCAATGTTCTTTTTGCGCAGTACTGGGTTTTTTCCTAAAACCCTTCCATTTCCCATATCCATAGAAATTATGGTGTTTTCAATAACTGTAAATCCTTTGAAACTGGCTTTCCATGATATTTCATCAGTTAGGTTGATCCCTACTTCCAATTTCTCATCAGGGGAACTCAATTTAATTTCTTGTTGGGCTAAAGCCCAATTACCGATGAATACCATGACAGAAAAAACAAAGAATGCTTTAATGGATCCTAAGGTGTTGGTGTTAAAATCGTTGGTTGTTTTCATTTTGTTTTTCATTTTAGTTTTCGTCTTGAAGAAAGACAGGGGTGAAGGGTTGGAATGGAATGAAAAGGAGTAGAATGGTAATTCATTTCATATAGGATGAATATTTCTACAATTTACGATAAAAGCCCCAATTTAAAAACTGAAATCACCTTGATGTTTAAAAGTGTAAAAAGGGATTTCTGTATTTGAAAATACTGGGACATAGAGCAAAAAAAAGTGCCTTACAAGTTTTTATCTTGTAAGGCACTTTAGTGTTTTAAAGTGAGATAAAAGTAGTTGTGAAACTACCTGTGTATCGTCTGGGTCCTGTCCGGTCCTACGGATACTATTTTAATAGGCACTTCCAATTCTTTCTCCAGGAAGTCTATATAGTCATTCAAAGTGCTGGGAAGTTCCTCGGCTTTTGTCATTTTGGTTAAGTCTTGGGACCAACCTTTCATTTCGGTATAAATAGGCGTTACGTTTTCAGCTTCAATATTGTAAGGCAAATGTGAAATGATCTCCCCTTTGTAATTGTAAGCGGTACAGACTTTAAGTTTTTCGAAACCACTTAGGACATCACCTTTCATCATCATTAATTCAGTGACCCCGTTTACCCTGACCGCATATTTCAATGCAACCAAATCTAACCAACCACATCTTCTGGGTCTACCGGTCGTGGCGCCGAATTCATTGCCCACACTGGCCATGGTCTTACCATCTTCGTCGAAAAGTTCAGTTGGGAAAGGTCCGCTACCTACACGTGTGGTATAGGCCTTGAAAATTCCTTTTACATCGCCAATCTGGTTGGGTGCGACACCTAAGCCCGTACAAGCCCCTGCCGCAGTGGTGTTGCTTGATGTTACGAACGGATAGGTACCGAAATCAATATCCAACAATGATCCTTGTGCGCCTTCTGCGAGTATTTTTTTACCATCCTTTTGGGCTTGGTACAAATATTCCTCACTATCTATAAAGGTAAGTGCTTTAAGTGTTTTTATGGCATTGAAGAATTCGGCCTCAAGTTCTTCAAGGTTATATTGGATGTCAACATTGTAAAAACCGATCATGGCTTCATGTTTATCGGCCAAGGCACGATATTTTTCTTTCCAATCCGATAGCTCCAAATCTCCTACGCGCATTCCGTTTCTACCTGTCTTGTCCATATAAGTAGGACCGATCCCTTTTAGGGTGGATCCGATTTTCGCCTTTCCTTTAGAAGTCTCTGAAGCAGCATCCAATAAACGGTGGGTAGGTAAAATCAAATGAGCCTTTCTGCTGATGAATAGTTTTGATTTTACATCAATCTTAAAAACATCCAAGGCATCAAGTTCTTTTTTAAAGATCACCGGGTCGATAACCACCCCGTTGCCGACAACATTTATTGCTTTTTTATGGAATATGCCTGAGGGAATAGTATGTAGAACATGTTTTATTCCGTC
Source organism: Maribacter luteus (assembly GCF_009674825.1). Classification (GTDB taxonomy): domain Bacteria; phylum Bacteroidota; class Bacteroidia; order Flavobacteriales; family Flavobacteriaceae; genus Maribacter_A; species Maribacter_A luteus. The sequence goes on along the minus strand of NZ_WKJH01000026.1, from coordinate 56,307 downwards.
AAATTCCAAGGTGTGTCCGGCATTCGGACCTCCTTGAAAACGTGCTATAATATCATAATTTTTAGTGAGTACATCAACGATTTTACCTTTTCCTTCGTCTCCCCACTGTAGTCCCAACAATAAATCTACTGCCATTATTTAGTTTGGTTAGTTGTTTGTATTACCTTCTTTGTTTTTGGTTCCGTAAAAGTATAATGAGTGATTGGTGATCTTTATGTCAAAAACCTCTTCAATGGTCTTTTTGATGGATTGGATCCGAGGATCGCAGAACTCCATTACTTCACCTGTGTCGGTTAAGATCACATGATCGTGTTGACGATCAAAATATGATTTTTCGTATTGTGCCTGATTTTTGCCGAACTGGTGCTTACGAACCAGTTTGCACTCTAACAAGAGTTCTATGGTATTGTATAAAGTTGCCCGGCTTACCCGATAGTTTTTGTTTTTCATATTGATGTAGAGTGATTCTATATCAAAATGTTCTTCACTATCGTATATTTCTTGTAGAATGGCGTAGCGCTCGGGTGTTTTCCTATGTCCTTTTTCTTCTAAAAAGGTGGTGAATACGTTTTTTACTATTTCCTGGTTTTTGTTAGGAGGCATAACAATATATCACTGCATTAATGTACAAATGTACGGCTAAATTTTTATGTAAGTTCTATACTCGTGTGACTTTATCGATACCATTGACCAGCTTAAGGTTTTCTATCAATTTTTGAAGAATGTTGTTATTCTTTACCACAACGGTGATCCTTCCTGTAAATGTGCCCCCTTCTGTACTGAAATTCAGGTTTCGCATGTTTACGTTCATATGGGTGGAAATGATCTCGGTAATCTCACTGATCAATCCCACATTATCGATTCCAGTCAATTGTATCTCTGAACGGAACTCCTGTTGCGAAGAATCTATCCATTTGGCACTTATGATCCTATAGGCATAGTTGGATTGCAATGAAATGGCATTAGGACAATTCTTCTTATGCACTTTTATGCCTTCACTCACACTGATAAACCCAAAAACAGGGTCTCCTGGTATAGGGTTGCAACATTGTGAAAGGGTATAGTCCAATTTTTCTTCTTCCTTGCCGAAAACGAGCATATCATATTTTGCCGTAATCTCATCCTTATCTATGTTTTCGGGAACTGGGGTTCTTCTGATCTTACTCTTAAAGAAACTTATAAATGCATTGCTATATGAAGAGGCAAAGTCCTTTATTTTTTGGTTGTCGATGGCCCCAATACCAACGCGATAGAATAGATCCAAACTGGTCTTTAACTTAAAGTAAACGACCATTTTGTTAATGGTATCCTCGTTAAGGGATATTTTTTGCGATTTAAGCTTTCTGCGCAATATTTCCTTGCCCTCGTTGGCAACGACTTTCTTTTCTTCCCTTAGCGATGATTTTATTTTTGCCCTTGCCCTTGCCGTGGCGGCATAATCGAGCCAGTTTTGGTTTGGCTTGGCTTGTTCAGAAGTAATAATTTCTACTTGGTCCCCACTTTTCAAAGTAGTGTTCAAGGGAACTAGTTTGCCGTTTACTTTTGCCCCGCGCGTATGCATGCCCACTTCGGTATGGATGTTGAAAGCAAAATCGAGTGGGGTGGCCCCTTTTGGCATCGATTTTAATTCCCCTAAGGGTGTAAAGACAAAGATTTCCTTGGAATACAGGTTGAGTTTAAACTCCTCAACAAAGTCGACCGCACTGGTATTCGAGTTTTCCAATGCTTCCTGCAGTTTATTCAGCCAAACTTCAATACCTTGCTCTTTTTGGTCCCCGTGTTTGTATTTAAAATGGGCGGCATATCCCTTTTCCGCGATTTCATGCATTCGCTCACTTCGGATCTGCACTTCCACCCATTTACCCATAGGCCCCATTACCGTTATGTGCAAGGCTTCATATCCTGTGGATTTTGGGGAGGATATCCAATCGCGCAAGCGAACGGGGTTCGGTGTAAAGTGATCCGTAACGATTGAATATATTTTCCATGCAAGGAATTTCTCATTGGCCCGATCGGATCGGTATATGATACGGATCGCGAATTTGTCGTAAATCTGGTCAAAGGAAACATTTTGGACTTTCATCTTCTTCCTTATGGAAAAGATGGATTTCATTCTGCCTTTTATGTAATAACTTAGACCTTCTTTATCCAATGAATCCCTAATAATTCCGGTAAAATCATCGATATATTTTTGTTGTTCCTCCGTAGATTCCTCGATCTTGTCCAAAATGTCATTGTAGACTTCCGGTTCGGTGTATTTTAAACTGAGGTCTTCCAGTTCGGTTTTTATATTGTACAACCCAATACGGTGCGCCAAAGGGGCATAGATGTATAGGGTCTCCGATGCCATTTTTACCTGCTTGTGTTCGGGCATTGCATCCAGGGTAAGCATATTGTGGTACCTGTCCGCAATTTTTATTATGATAACGCGCACATCATCATGAAGGGTCAACAACATCTTACGGAAATTCTCCGCTTGCTGCGAAATGTTCATGTCCTTTTTTAGGTGCGAAATTTTTGTGAGTCCGTCCACGATTCGGGCCACTGTTTCCCCGAACATACGTTCAATGTCGTCAAGGGTATAATCCGTGTCTTCTACAACATCATGTAATAAGGCAGAGGCAATGGATACTGCATCCAGGCCAATTTCGGACGCTACGATCTTGGCAACCGCAATAGGGTGAAAAATATAGGCCTCTCCCGATTTTCTCCTTTGGTCCTTGTGGGCATCAACGGCAATTTCAAAAGCATGCCGAATCAAAGCCTTATCATCATCAGACAGGGTCTGGTAGCTTATTTTAAGCAATTCTTTGTATTGCTTGGCAATTTCCTTATTCTCTTTTTCTATAGCTGCTTGCGTCATACCCAAATAAAGTTAAACAATCCCATTTAATCCACAACAAAAATTATGCCTTTAAATTCTTTACACGTGCGATTAAAGGCGGATGCGAATAATGCATAAAAACGTAGGCAGGATGGGGGGTGAGGTTACTTAAACTGTTCTTCGACAGTTTTTTAAGCGAGGATATCAGGGGTTTTGCGGCAAAGGTGTATTTGGCAAAATCATCGGCCTGGTATTCGAATTTTCGGGACAGGTAGTTCATGATCAATCCCGTTACTTCCGAAATAGGGCTATATAAAAGGCCAAAACCTATCAGTGCCGCATGGAAACTGGGCTGGGTAACGCCAATTGCTTTTGAAACTTCAGGATTATTGATGAACAATGATAAAAGAAAAAGTGTGAACCCTGTCATTAAAATAGAGATGACGAGATTAAAAATGATATGATTGCGTTTGTAGTGTCCTACTTCATGGGCAAGAACGGCGACGATTTCATCTTCTTCCAGATCGTTGATCAAGGTGTCGTACAGCGTTATTCTTTTTTCTTTTCCAAAACCCGAAAAATAAGCATTTGCCTTTGTTGATCGTTTGGAGCCGTCGATGACAAAAATATTCTTGATTTCAAAACCAACTTTCTTGGCATACCCTTCAATCTTATTTTTAAGACTACCTTCTTCCAATGGTTTCTGTTTGTTGAATAGCGGTACGATCAACCTACTATAGAACAAGTTCATGAACAGGGTAAAAACTGCAACAAGGGCCCACGCGTATATCCAAAAACCGGTTCCTGCCCATTCAAAAAACCAAATGATTAGTGCCAAAAGTCCTCCTCCGATTGTGGCCATCATGGCATATCCCTTTAATTTATCGAGCAAAAATGTGGTTTTGGTCATTTTGTTGAAACCGAATTTTTCCTCTATGACAAAGGTCTTGTAATAAGAAAATGGTGTTGTGATGATATCACTACCGATCATGATACACCCAAAGAATACCATGGCTATTATAATATTGTTGTCAGAAACCGCCCTTGCGATGGTGTCTATCCATTCAAAACCTCCGAATAAAAGAAAGCACAACGTTAATATTAAGGAAAATGAGGAGGTAAAAAGTCCGAATTTATAATTGATCTTCTTGTAATCCTGTGATTTTTGGTATTCCGTGACATCATAAACATCTTCCAAATCCTGGGGAATAGGATCCTTGTAGCGTTTTGAATTCAGATAGTCCAATGTAGTTTCGATAATGAATTCGATGACCAAAATGGCTATGATAGAATAAAACAAAGTAGTATGCGTCATATTAAATTTTTGGTTGGGTCTAATGTGGCGGCAAACTTTCACCTATGCCGATCGTTGCCGTTTTGCCTCAAATATAAGTATTGCAGCCGATACGGAAACGTTCATGGAATCTATTTCGCCTTCCATAGGGATTATTATATTCTTTGTTGATGCATTTAGCCATTCTTTTGAAAGTCCTATTGCTTCCGTACCCACAACAATGGCCGAAGATTCGGTAAAGTCTGTTTGCGTATAGTTTTCCGAGACCGATGATAATGCAGCACAATAGATGTTTATTTTCCTGTCTTTCAAAAATTCCAAAATTTCAGCGGTTGTACCAACACCAATAGAATTGGTAAATAGGCACCCTACACTGGATCGAATGATATTGGGATTGTAAAGGTCCCCTTTTGGATTGGCGATCAGTACCGCATCTAGATTAGCGGCATCTGCAGTTCGTAATAATGCACCGATATTTCCGGGTTTTTCCGGGGCTTCAGCAACAAGAATCAATACTTTGCCATGTTTAAGGGCAAGGTCTTTTAAGTCATGCTTTTTGGATCGAACGATTGCCACCACACCTTCGGTAGAACCACGGTAGGTCATTTTTTGATAAACAGCTTCCGATACTTCTATGAATTCGGGTGGCTTTTGAGAATCCTTTGTAATATTCACTACTTCCTCATGCGATATGATTTCGGGATCATAAAGCAAGGACTTTACATCATACCCAGCTTTTATGGCCAATGATAATTCCCTCTGCCCCTCCAAAATGAATAATCCTTGTTTTCTTCTTTCGCGGGATTTTTCCTGAAGAAGAACAATCTGTTTGATCAATGGATTTTGTAAGCTGCTAATTTGTTTCGGTGTACCCATGTATGCAAAAATAGTCGAAAGCCTTAAATTTAGGGACGTTTTTAGTTTAAAGTGATGTACATAAATAAAGGTTAAAAGCAATTACACTGAAAATTACCAATGATATTTTGATTAATTTAGATTAAATTGAAATTTGTATGTTGTACCATTGTGATATTTCTTTTGATAAAAGGGTATGATCCTTTACAAAAGTAAATGGTGCCATGAACGATTTTTGATAAAGAATCTGTACTTTGGGATATGGAAATAATCTTATTTGGAATTACTAAGGATATTGTGGGAAAATCCTCATTGAATGTTTCTGATTTGAACCAAAAACCTCGGTCGGTCGGTGAGCTGATAAGTTCGTTGAATGCTGCTTATCCGGAGTTCACAAAATTGTCCTCTTTCGCTGTTGCCGTTAATGGGGAGTATGCTTCCCAGGAGGTCGATTTAAAAGAAAATGATGAAATTGCAATAATTCCACCTGTAAGCGGAGGCTGATGAACGAACCAATTATAGAGATAGTAGAAAATATTGATACCGCCAAGGTATATACTGAATTGTCAGATTCCAAAAGTGGGGGAATTTGTGTTTTCGTGGGTACGGTACGGGATTTTACCAACAATGAACCCGTTATTTCGTTAGAGTTTGAAGCTTACAAATCAATGGCGATTAAGGAAATGGCGAAGATCATTGATCAAGCAGCGGAAAAGTGGCCATTGAACAGGGTGGTCATGCGCCATGCCGTTGGCCTAAAGAAGGTGAAAGAGCCGGTTGTGGTCATTGGCGTTTCAAGCGCACATAGAGAGGCATGCTTTGAGGCTTGTAGATATATGATAGATACGTTAAAGGAAACCGTTCCTATTTGGAAAAAGGAAATGTTCAAGGATAAATCAGTTTGGGTTTCTGCCCACCCTTAAGAATATGTTGATAGACAATCATAATAGGAAAATCAATTATTTACGTTTAGCGGTTACCGATCGATGTAATCTTCGCTGTAATTATTGTATGCCCGAAAGTGGGATAGATTTTTCGAAGAAAGATACCCTGTTCACCCTTGAGGAGTTGTCACGATTGAGCAGTATTCTGGTGTCCCAAGGAATTGATAAAATAAGGATTACAGGAGGAGAGCCTTTTGTGCGCAAGGATCTGATGGTTTTAATACGGAACCTATCGAACATGAAAGGTCTCAAAGATATATCCATTACCACGAATGCCACATTGATTGGCCCTTATATAACAGAACTTAAGGCTCTGGGTATTAAAAACATCAATGTGAGTATGGATGCCATAAACCGGGAAACCTTTAAAAAGATCACTCGAAGGGATGAATACAACATCGTTTATGACAACATCATACGAATGATCAATGAGGGTTTTAATGTACGTATCAATTTTATCGCATTGACAGGACAAAACACCCAGGATATACTTCCAATGTTGGCACTCGCCAAGAATTATAATGTATGTGTTCGTTACTTGGAAGAAATGCCGTTTAATGGTGGGTCTCGACATTTTGAAGGCAATACATGGGATTATAAACGTATTCTGTCGCATATCAAGGAGGCATATCCCGATTATGAAGAAATTCCGTCTGAGGCAACATCGACCTCCATGAATTATAAGATCCCCGGGTTTAAAGGTACTTTTGGGATTATACCGTCGTTTAGTCGTACTTTTTGCGGTAGTTGCAACAGATTGCGAATTACGGCAACCGGAGATGTGATTACTTGCTTGTATGCCCAGCCGAGTATGAATATCAGGGAAATATTACGAGGGGAATCATCTGAGGAAAAGGTAAAGCAACAAATATTGAAGGCAATAGGGAATAGGGCCAAAACAGGTTTTGAGGCCCAAAAACTACAAAAGGGAACATATACGAATTCAATGACCACAATCGGAGGATAAATGAAAAAAGAACTTTCACATATAGATGATAGGGGTAACGCTTCGATGGTTGATGTGTCTAACAAAGATGTTTCATCCCGAATGGCAACAGCCACAGGGCAGGTAAATTTTCCAAAGGATGTTTTCGAGACCTTGAAAGCGCAAGATTTCTTGGGAAAGAAAGGCAGTATTCTTCAAACAGCCATAATTGCAGGAATACAAGGGGTAAAGAAAACCTCGGAACTTATTCCGCTCTGCCATCAAATAAATCTATCTAAAGTGCATATCGATATACTGCCCAAAGAAAATACCTTACTGGTTACCTGCATGGTAAAATGTACAGAAAGGACAGGTGTTGAAATGGAGGCTTTGACCGGTGTATCGGTTAGTGCCCTGACAATTTACGATATGTGTAAAGCATTGTCGCACGATATCAAGATTTCGAATATTCAATTAGAACATAAATCGGGAGGTAAACATGACTTCAACCGTTAAATTATATGGTTTGGTCCTCTCTGGAGGACAGAGCAGACGTATGGGTAAGGATAAAGGTCTTATCGCCTATCATGGAATGCCCCAACGCGATTATTTATATCGATTGTTAGAGCAAGTGTGCGATAAGGCCTTTATGAGTATTCGAAAGGAACAGGCCACGGAAATACATGCAGATTTTAAGACCATTGTCGATGAGGATATTTTTAAAGGTCCCTTTAACGGAATCCTTACTGCCCACAAAGAATTTCCGGAAGTGGCATGGTTGGTATTGGCATGTGATCTTCCGCTGATCGATGAAAAAGCACTGCGTTACCTCATGGAACGCCGCAAACCTGATTCCTTCGCTACGGCCTATGCCTTAAAGGAAAACCCTTTACCAGAACCTTTATGTGCCATTTGGGAACCGAACGGACTTAAAAATGCAGTTTTATATATGCAGGAAGGTAAGAATGGGTCTTGTCCACGTAAATTCCTGATCAATAATGATACCCATTTGGTTCACCCTGAAAATGAGAATGTATTGATGAACGCGAATTCGGAATCGGATTATAAAGAAGCCTTGACGAAATTGGAATAAGTATGAATGGTGAACGATATTCCAGACAAACGCAACTGAAGGATTTTGGCCCAGAAGCCCAAACCCGATTGGCAAGTGCCAAATTATTGGTAGTAGGTGCAGGTGGTTTGGGTGTTCCGGTACTAATGTATTTGAATGCTATGGGTGTAGGTACCTTGGGCATTGTTGAGGAAGATGAGGTTTCACTTTCCAATCTACATCGGCAGGTTTTATATTCAGCCGATGAAGTGGGTTACGCCAAATTAGACGTTGCCATCGAAAGATTAAAAGCACAAAATTCTGATACCCATTTAATACCCTATTACGAGTTTCTAACCCTGGAAAATGCCCTGTCGATAATCGAGGGGTATGATCTGGTAATCGATGCTACGGATAATTTCCCGACCCGTTATCTGATCAATGATGCTTGTGTTATCCTGAAAAAACCTTTTGTTTATGGTGCATTACATGGCTTTGAAGGGCAGGTAAGCGTGTTCAATTATAAAAATGGCCCAACCTATCGATGTCTTTTTCCGAAAATGCCTACAGCCAAAGAAGTTCCCAATTGTAATGAGCATGGTGTACTTGGTGTTATTCCGGGAATAGTCGGAAACCTTCAGGCATTGGAAGCTGTTAAGGTACTAACGGGAATAGGGGAGGTGTTGTCCGGTAAATTGCTATTGTTCAATGGCCTGGACCAATCCTTTAGAAAAATAAAATTTGATAAGATCCCCTCGAACTTGGCTATTGAAGCACTGCAAGAAACCTATGGTTTTGAATGCACTCCCGAAAGTGATTCAATTGAGGCAACCGAATTCGAAAAGTTGTTGTCAGACGAAAGTATTCAGATCATAGATGTGCGAACGGTAGGGGAGTTCGAGGAATTCCATCTAAAAAATTCCGTAAACCTACCTTTGGATAAAATCGAGGATTGGAAACATAAATTAGACTATGATCGGGCTGTTTATGTTTTGTGCCATAGTGGTTCGCGGAGTCTGGAGGCGCAATCCATTCTTGTATCCTATAAAAATGGGTCCAAGGTCATTAACGTGAACGGAGGAATAGAGCAATTGAAAAAGTATGCTGTTAAGTATTGAAGGCTTGGTCCTACTATGTCTGGGTTTCTTTGTGGTCTCCACCTTATATTCCTCCGTTGGTTTCGGTGGTGGTTCTAGCTATTTAGCCTTATTGACCCTTGTACTGGTTAATTTTTTCGCCATTCGTTCCATTGCTTTGGTCTGTAATTTAGTCGTGGTTTCAGGAAGTACTTTTCTTTATCTAAAGCATGGGCATACACGGTTAAAGGACTTTCTGTCATTTGTTATAACCAGTATTCCCATGGCATTTATTGGCGCTTCTTTTAGATTGAAGGAAGAAGTGTTCTTCATTATCCTAGGGGCCGCTTTGATTATTTCATCCGTATCATTGCTCTATCAGACTTCTGGTATTCGCTGGAACGAACCCACGAAGGTTTATCCAAAATATTTAAGTTATATCATCGGGGGTACTATTGGGTTATTGTCGGGATTGGTAGGAATCGGTGGGGGTATTTTTTTGGCCCCTATCCTAAATCATATCAATTGGAATAAATCGGTTAAAATTGCGGCCCTGGCGAGCTTTTTTATTTTGGTGAATTCCATATCCGGTTTGGTAGGGCTCTTGGTCGCAGGTACAATTCAACTCCCATGGGTCGAGACCGTGGCACTTGGGGTTACGGTAGTGATTGGCGGACAATTGGGAGTAAGGCTAAGCCTTAAAAGATTGTCCGCCAATGGTATTAAAAGAATAACTGCGATTCTTGTGTTAATTGTTGGTTTACGGGTGTTATTGGTAAACGGATTAGGGTTGTTTTAATTGATCAGTCCCTTCTGTTATTCGGGCATCTCATAATTCTCGACAACAAAATCAAGGTCTTTGTCACCTCTACCGCTTAAATTCACCAATATCGATTTTTGTGGATTTTCCTGTGCCAGTTTAAAGGCATAGGCAACAGCATGTGCACTTTCAAGGGCAGGGATAATGCCTTCCAAACGACTTAGTTCAAAGAAAGCATCAATGGTTTCCTTGTCCGAAACTACATCGTAGTTTACTTTCTTCAAATCTTTCAGCATACTATGTTCAGGGCCTACACCAGGGTAATCCAAACCACTTGCCACTGAATACACTGGACTCGGTTCCCCATTTTCATCCTGTAAAGTGTAGCATTTGAATCCGTGGATAATACCGGGTTTCCCCAAGGTCATGGTAGCGGCATGTTCTCCATGTTCCAAGGAACGTCCTCCTGGTTCAACACCATAGAGACTGCATTCACTGTCATCCAAAAAGGCAGAAAAAATACCCATGGCATTACTACCTCCACCAACGCAGGCCACGACATTATCAGGTAATTCACCCGTCATGTCAAAGAACTGTTCCTTTGCCTCAATACCTACGACACGTTGAAAATCGCGTACCATCATAGGAAATGGGTGTGGGCCTACTACGGATCCAATGCAATAAATGGTATTGATCGGGTCTTTCATATAAGCTTCAAAGGCGGAGTCAACGGCTTCTTTCAAAGTTTTCAGCCCGTGGGTAACCGGTACTACTTTAGCGCCAAGGATACGCATACGCACTACATTGGGCCGTTCCTTTGCCATATCTACTTCTCCCATATGAATTTCACATTCCAGGCCAAAATAAGCGGCGGCAGTTGCTAAGGCAACCCCATGTTGCCCCGCTCCGGTTTCGGCAATCAATTTCTTTTTGCCCAAGTGTTTGGCTAAAAGTGCCTCTCCCATACAATGGTTCAATTTATGGGCCCCTGTATGGTTTAGGTCCTCCCTTTTCAAATAGATCCTTCCGCCATATTTGTCAGACAGGCGATTACAGTAATAAACAGGGGTAGGACGACCTTGATAGTGTTTTCTAATACTTCTAAGTTCCGAGATAAAACTGTGCGATTTACTGATGGCATAATACGCATCGGTAATTTTTTTCATCTCCTCTTCTAGCATGGGGGGTATAAATGCTCCGCCATATTCATTGAAAAATCCTTCTTTGTTCGGGTAAGTCTTAAAATAATTCTCGGTCATAATCTGATTTCTTGGGTCAATTGAAACTAAAATTTTATCGTAAGTTAAAATTACGGATTTTGCTTTTTATAATCGATGTGCATAAGTGGCCTTTTTTTATGATATGTTCTTTAATAGTAGACCATGTTTTAGGTAGTGATGCTATACTTATTTCTATCTTTGGGGTTAAGTGCTCATTTTTAATGGTTTTTGGTATGATAAATTTTAATGATGCGTATTCAAAGGTGTTGGAACATACTTTGGATTTGGGGGCTGGGATAGTGGCTTTGGAGCAAAGTGAAGGCAGGATTCTTGCAGAGGATATTTTGGCGGATAGGGATTTTCCTCCTTTTGACCGTGCTACCAAAGACGGAATTGCCATTAATTCAAAAGCCTTAAAAGAAGGAATAAATTCTTTTAAGATCGAAGCAATTGCCAGTGCCGGAATGCCCCAGCAAAAACTGAGTGACATCCATAATTGTATTGAGATAATGACCGGTGCAGTAGTACCTAAAAATGCCGATACGGTGGTGATGTACGAACATTTGGAAATCAAAAATGGGCACGCCACTTTATTGAAAGATGCAATTGCAGGCCAAGATGTACACCCAAAAGGGAGCGATGTTGTATCCGGAACTGTACTATTACATAAAAATACGCGTATCGGGCCTGCGGAAATAGGGGTTTTGGCTTCTGTGGGTAAATCTGGGCTTAAGGTGAAAAAGCTACCAAAAGTGTGTGTGATTTCTACAGGAAATGAGTTGGTAGAGGTTTCGGAAATACCCTTGCCCCATCAAATACGAAAATCGAACGTACTTTCACTTTGTGCTGCTTTACAGAGAGAAGGGATCGTCGCCAATCCAATACATCTTAAAGATGATAAATCAGATATTCGAAAAGAACTGTCCCATATTTTGGAAACCTACGATACGGTTTTATTGAGTGGTGGTGTGTCTAAAGGAAAGTTCGATTTTATTCCTGAAGTTATGGCAGATCTTAAGGTGGGGAAAGTGTTTCATAGAGTGGCCCAAAAGCCAGGAAAACCTTTTTGGTTCGGTGTGCAGCCAGATCTTAAAACCGTTGTTTTTTCATTTCCGGGCAATCCTGTTTCCACTTTTGCCAATTATCATGTGTACTTTCTCCCATGGTTGTATAGCTCATTAGGTCTTGAGATAAGGAATGAGCAGGTTTTTTTGAACGGCCCAGTGATAGCGAAACCGCCATTGACCCGTTTTGTACAGGTGAAAACCGATAATAGGAAAGGAAGTCTTTGGGTGAATCCCGTACGTGAGAATGGGTCGGGCGATTTAACCAGTTTGGTGCACTCTGACGGATTTATATGTTTGGCCCCAAGGGAAGAAGCTTATGGGGTAGGGGAGCTTGTGAACTATATAGCGACTAAGTAGAACCTGTTTTATATTTTTGGCCGTTATCTCAATAAGTGGGGTAAGGATTTAGTTGATCAGCACTTCTTGGAGATTTTGGTTCTTTTCGATTACTTTTTTTGCATATGAACAAAGTGGTTCTATTTTTAAACCGTTTTCCTTGGCAAATTCCACAGCTTGAATGACCAATAATTTACCGAAGCCTTTTCCTCCGAAATTTGGGTCAACAGTTGTGTGGTCGATACTGAATGTTGTTTTGGCTTTCCAAGTATAAATCATTTCACCGGCAAAAATATCATTTTCGAAGAGGACAAATCGTCCATTTTCCATACCGTCTTCCTGTACGATCCTTGTTGCATCTTTTCTGTTCATAGGGCTGTTATTTGTGAATTTTTACTTTAAGCCGATAGTTCCAATTATTAAAAGTAATAAGATTTTAAATAGGGGTCTTATCTATATGTTGCCAAGTATATTAAAGAAATGAAAAAATGCCCAATGTAAATCACATTGGGCATTAATGAATCAGCTCTTGGGAGACAATAGGATATTGATGTTGGTGGCCCATTTTTGCATTGCATGCAGCTCACCATTTATTTGATAGCTGATGTCCGCATTAAAAAACTCCCATTTGATTTCCGGTTGGTCTTTTGCCTTTGGAATAAATCCCAGTTCCAGTTTATCGATTATTGTTTTGGTTCCGTTCTTATCGCCATTTTTGTTTCTGAACGTTCTACCTGTATTGATGACCTCACATTTTTTGATGTTGGAAAGATCAACAAATTGTTCTTCCTCTTTTTCTTTTGTACTTCTAGTGAAGAACAATGCATTATGTTCCTTGTCCATGCCTATTGCGAAAGTACCGAATACCTCTTGTTGGTTTATCTGGCAATTGTGCTTGTTCGCATTGTTCTGAAGTGCTTGAATAAATTGTTTTTCCTTTTTCTTTCTGCTCCTTCCAATCATTATAAAAGGTAGCATACATATCGTGATAATAATAGCACCTACTATGGCGCTTCCTAAATCCATGTTCATTTTAGTTATTTTTTAAATTTATAAGTAGTTGATCGGGCCAAATGCATTGCAAGGCCTAACGGAATAAAACCTGTCATTCGAAGAGGTCTGACAGTTTATAAATGAATCACCAAAAATAATGGAAAGGGAAAATGATATCGGTGGCCCTAAGCTGAATGGGGGCACCTTTTAAAAAATTGCGATATTGGGTGTAAACAGCGTTTAATAATTGCTCACTACCCTTTGTTGAAGACCATATTTTCGCAATCGGATTTTCGCAATTAGGTTCGGGTAGAAAGTTGAAACTTTCTATGGAACTTTCAAAGACAGAAAAATGGCCGTATAAGTTGTTCGTTACAAAGGTGTGCTGCTTACCTAAATCCGTAGTGGTGCTTTTTGTTACATCAGGAATGAAGGTGTTTGTCCTAACAACATGTATTGCTATACAGTAAATGGCCATTAAGACGGTTACACAGAAAATCCTGATACTATTTTTCATGCTGCAAATTTAATTGAATTGTTTTTTCGTGATAAAGAACAATCATACATTTTTTCAATTCAATGTCATTTTAAGGGCATTGTAAACATTGTTCATGATTTCCGGTCTCTCGGCAAGAACGATCAGTGTATCCTGAGACTCGATTATAGTGGCACCGTTCGGGGTTACATAACTATCATCCCTTTTTATCATTGCGATTATGGCGTTTCTGGGAAAACCTAATTCAACGATTTTCTTATTCACTGCAAAACTATCTGGAGGTATGAAGATTTCTTTCATTTCCGTTTTCGGGTTTTCTGCAAGTAATAAGTCGGTCGGTGATGGTTTTTTGGTTTCACCCGGCATTGCCACATTCAGCCATTTAGCCACTAGGGACAACGTAGTGCCTTGGATCAAAACCGAAGTAACGGATATGAAGAATACGATATTGAATATCATATTTGCCTTATCTATACCTGCCAATAGGGGATAGGTCGCAAATACGATTGGGGCTGCCCCACGTAAACCTACCCATGAAATATAGAAGCGTCTTCTAAGTTTCATCCTAAAAGGTAATAGACTAATGAAAACCCCAACAGGACGAGCCACTACAATCAGGAAAACCGAGATGAGAAGACCTATTCCCATAATGGGCAGTATTTGTGATGGGAAAACCAATAGGCCCAACGTAAGGAACAAAACGATCTGCATTAGCCAAGCCAATCCATCATACATTTTAAGAATGGTTTTTTTATGTATCAAGTCTTGGTTGCCAAGGTAAACGGCACACATATAAATGGCCAGGAACCCATTACCTCCGACAAAATCTGTTGCCGAGAACGTTATGAACATAAGGGTAATGACCAATACGGGATAAAGTCCTTCGAAATCGAGTTTTATTTTATTGATGATGAACTTACTGAGACGACCAAATCCCAAACCGGCAAGTCCGCCTATGACCATCTGTTTTAGAAATAGGGGGATGATCGAGGTAATGCCAAGATCCTGGTTGATGACCAAAGACAAAAATGCGATGGTCAATACATAGGCCATGGGGTCGTTACTTCCGCTTTCCAACTCCAATGTTGGTCTTAGATTGGTCCTAAGGGCAAGGTTCTTAGAACGCAGTATAGAGAATACGGCAGCTGCATCCGTTGAGGAAACAATGGATCCCAATAGCATACTTTCATAAATGGTCAACCCTGTAAACTGCCAAACGAAAACACCAAGGGTAAGGGCAGTCAACAAAACACCTACCGTTGATAGGGCAATACCTTCCCATAGGATGGGTTTTATCGCTGGCCAGCTGGTATCGAGGCCACCTGAAAAAAGAATGAAGTTGAGCGATACAATACCGATGAACTGGGTTATTTTGGGATTGTCAAAATGAATACCGCCGATTCCGTCAGATCCAGCTAACATCCCTATGGCCAAAAATAACAAAAGGGTAGGTACACCGAACTTATAAGATGTCTTACCGGCAAATATGCTGATCAGCAGTAGTAAGGACCCGACCAATAAGATGTTTTCGATGGTTAAATTCATTCTCTAGTTTCTGTTTTTCCTAAAGTCTACAAAGGTATGGTATTGTTGGTTTTCTTGTTTTTTTCAACTGTTGATACTGCTCAATTTTAATAAAGATTTAATAGTATAAGTTGTTTATGGTAAAAGATGGATAAGTATTTGAAAAAAAATAGCCATAGCAAATTTGGACTATGGCTTATTGGATCTTAGGTAATTTTGTTAAATCAATCAGATTAAATCAATAGGGTTTCAAAGCATTGATTCCATGATTTTTTTTACATCCGGGTTTTTATAGATTTCCTGAACCTTTTCAGTATATGAAGTCGCAAACCTTTTGTTCTTGGCAAGGTCTCCGAATAGGGACTCTTGCTTTATGAATGCCAATGGGTCGGTTATGGTCCGTTTTGCGGCTTCATGTAGTTCATTGGCCATAACATCTATGATTTCAATAGGTTGCCCGTTTTTATCTTTTCCTTTATCACTGTAGTAACACCATGCGGCAATGACCAAGGTTGTTAATTCAATACTGCCATTGTTCGTTAAGTTCTCATCTAAGGTTTCAATCAGGAATTTCGGTAGTTTGGCAGAAGTTTCGGAACAAATGCGGCTGACACTATCCTTAATGTTGGGGTTTGCAAAGCGTTCTTGAAGACTGTCTTTATATTTGTCAAGATCAATACCTTGTACTTTATCCAAAGTTGGGGTGGCCTCGGTATCCATGAACTTTCTTAAGTACTTGGAGAATACTTCATCCTCAATACAAGAGTTGATGGTTTTATGGCCATGGATGGCACCTAATAAACCTAAAACGGAATGACCTGCGTTGAGCAACCGTAGTTTCATTTTCTCATAAGGCTTTACATCGGGTACGAACTGTGCACCTACCTTTTCATACCCTGGTCTACCATTTGAAAATTTATCCTCTATAACCCATTGAAGAAAAGGCTCGCAGGTAACGGGCCATTCATCTTTTAAGCCGTAGGTTTTTTCCAAATAATCAATATCCGATTGCGTGGTAACCGGTGTTATGCGGTCTACCATACTATTGGGGAAACTAACTTCTTTTTCAATCCATTCGGCCAATTCCGAATCCTGTTTCTTCGCGAAAGTTAGGAGCATGTTCCGTGCAACATCTCCATTGTGCTGAATGTTGTCACAGGACATTATGGTGAAAGCGGGTATGCCTGCTTCACGACGTTTTCTCAAAGCGGCGGTTAAATAACCGTAAACTGTTTTTGGGCGCTCAGGATGCTTCAATTCGTGTTGAATGTCAGGGTTCTCAAAATTGAATTCCCCTGTTGCGGGATTGAAGTTATACCCTCCTTCGGTAATGGTTAGTGAAACGATTTTGGTATGAGGGTTTGCCATACGTTCAATAACTGGATTAGGGTCGTCTGCGCCTAATAAGAAATCGACCAGCGAGCCTATAACCTGTGGTTTTACCTCACCATCAGGATGTTTTACCATTAGGGTGTAGAGTCCGTTTTGTTTTGTAAGTACATCATGTATTTTTCGGTCAGCTTCACGTATACCAATGCCGCAGATGCCCCACTGTTTTCCAGAGCTATTGAATTTTTCAAGAAGGTTATGGGTGTATAATGCTTGGTGGGCCCTATGAAAACCACCGACACCGATATGTATTATGCCTATTTCAATTTCATTTCTATCGAAGTCGGGGCAGGGGATACGTTTTTGGATCTCTGCCAAATTACCGTTATTGAGGTAGAGGATATTTTCCATATTCTATTAATTGGTGTTTTTTTGTTTTTTACGTCTGAGTGCCCAATATGCCGTTACAAAATATATTAGGGTACAAATAAATCCGTATTGATAAAAATTCTCACGATTGGCGAAATAGGCATTTTCATCCATGCTATTGAACATGGTTATGCCGGCCAATATCAGTGTTATGGCCAATGCCAGGATGGCGATACTCCTCAGGAGTTTACTGAAGTTAGAATCGTCTTTCACTGTTTTTGGTTCCAGTGCCGCTTTTTGTTCTTGGAACCTTTCAATATTTTCATTTCGAATTTCATCCTCTTTTTGAGCCTCAGGGTATTTATCTTTTGCGCCATAACGGGAAGCCAAAAAGGTGTAGATCAAAATGGTGAAAATCCAAGTGGGGATGAAAAGATAAAAGAAAGACATAACGTTCAGGGCATTAAGTCCAAAACCGAACAATAGGCCCAATGCCCAAGCAGCAATGGCCGGCGTACTGAACGTTAGTTTGCGGTAGGAAGACCAGTAACGGGTATATCCTATTCTTGGAAATATTTGGTGCTCTGCAAAAACGATGCCCCCGACCGGTACTACCAAAAGTCCGGCATATGTTAATAAGGGGAGTATTTGTGAAAACACAAAAGGGAAACAGGCTACGATTACCGTAATCAGACCTACGGTAAGTGTGGTGGTTTTTCGGGAATGATTATGGAAAATGGCTTGGGCCGCCAACCCTGCCCTGTAGAGGTTTGTTATAGCCGTTGTCCATCCGGCAACGATGACGATAACGAAACCTGACCACCCCAGTGCGTAGTAGGCAACATCACCTGGATCTAATTCCACTATGCTTTTACCCAAGATCACGGCGGCACCTGCGCCCATGATTCCCGCAGCGATCCATGCCACATAATGGCCGAACATCATTCCGGTACTTGTCGCCAATCCATAAATTTTCTTCTTGGCGAAACGTAATAAGGCCATGTCTATTAGTCCAAAATGGGTAATGGTATTGGCTGCCCATGCGAAACCTATGACCTCGACCAAACCAATGCCGGGTTCGCCTTCACTGTTAATCCCTGTCCAAATGGATTGATTGCCAATGCTTATAAAATCGCTCCAGCCATTAGGTAAAGTCTTGCCCAATACGTCTAAGGATAGGGCAGGCAAAAGAACTAGGGCGCCACTGGTGAACATTACGAACAACCATGGGGCGCAAATTCCCGAAAATTCAGATACCGCATTAAATCCGTATATGGCTATGGATACTACTACCATACCCACAACAAAGACGATTAATAAAAACCATACATTGGTCGGATACCAATTCAATTGGGCAGGTATGTCAAAAGCAAAACGTACCGCTGTGGCCGAAACGGTTACCATGGCCGCGGAAATTACCGTAAAGATGATGACGTTCGCCCAATTGTAGAGTTTTGTCATTGAGTCGCCCGCAATCTTGTTAAGGTATGTGTAAAGGCTTAATCTTGTATCTACCGCAATGGGTGAGGTAATGAACGTCCAGCTAAGAACAGCTAAGATGTTACCGATCAAAAGCCCCAATAGAATATCCATCGTTTTTGCACCGAGGGCAACAAAGGTCGCACCTATGACAAATTCGGTCGCGGCAACATGTTCCGCAGCATATAGTCCCGCAAAATGGGTCCAATCATGTAATTTGTTCTTAGGAACCGGTAATTGTTCTTCGGCAAGGTTTTCGAACTGTTCAAAATCTTTTGGTCTATCCATAGGTAAGGTTGGTGAAGGGAATAGGGATCCCTGAAATTAGGTTGCTGAGGTTTTATACATTTTCAAATAAAGTCAGGACCTATTGTTTAAGGTCTTAAAAGGTAAAAATATTCGAATTCTATATCAGGAATCAATCGACGGGTTCATACCCTAAATTTAAGGTTTTCAAATTAATTAAACCATTTAACCCAATGTTAATTGAATAGATGAATTCAAATTAAAAAATATGGCTTCCTTCTTGGATTTCTTTTAATAGATTTTTATCCAAATGAACATATTCGTTATTTTTCGGAAGCATTACATATACAGGGTCTTTACAATTGAAACCTTCTTTTTTCAAATCGAATTTTTTGATTTTATGGGTGTGGGTGAAATCGATATCACCCTTTATTCGAATGAAGATCGGTATGGCATATTTAGGGAGTTCTTTGTGTAATTTCCCGGTCAAGGATGTCATATCGAAATTTTCAACCTTATGTTTTACAATAGTTGCCATACCTGCCCTACCGTCGTTATTAGGTATCTGTACGCCATAGACGGCACACATTTCAACTCCTTTGACCTGACCGATTATTCCCTCAACTTCTGCAGTGGCAACGTTTTCGCCTTTCCAACGAAATGTATCCCCGATCCTGTCCACAAAGCGGGCGTGTCGAAAACCGATATCTTGTAAAAGGTCACCGCTGTTGAACCACATGTCCCCGGTTTTCAGTACGTTTCGAAGAATTTTGTCCTCATTACGTTTCTTGTTCACATAGCCATCGAAAGCTGATTTTTCACTGATTTCGGAAATCAATAATCCGGTTTCCCCTTTTTTGACCGGAATGCAAAAACCGTTGTCGCTCTTCAAGGGGGTGTCATTTTCCACATCATATTTTATGATCTTGTAATTTTGAGGGCACCATCCGATGGTACAATCAAAATTCAAGGTATTGGTAAAACTGGTATTACCATCGGCAGCGCCATAAAACTCGTAGATGTTTTTAATTTGGAAACGTTCCTTAAACTGGTGCCAAATATCAGGCCGTAACCCGTTGCCCATTATTTTTGTGATTCTGTGTTTTTTCTCCAAGTCAGAAGGTGGGGCATTCAATAAATAACGACACAATTCCCCAATGTAAATAAAGGCCGAGACATTGTATTTGGCAACGTCTTCCCAAAAATGTGTGACCGAGAACTTCCTTCTCATAACCATGGTACAAGAAGCCGCAAGTGCCGTAGGCCAGCCAACGATAATTGAGTTTGTGTGGTAAAAGGGTAGGGGAACGTACATAACATCGTCGGTGTTGAGGTTCATGTTCACCTTGCCGAACCAATAGTATGTCGCCATCCACTTTCTGTTCGTTTGTCTCGATGCTTTGGGTAACCCTGTAGTTCCTGACGTAAATACATTGGCGTAAATCTGACTGGCCTTTATTTGTGATGTTGTGTTAGGGTTGGTCGTATCAACTTTTGTCAGTTCCATTTTAAGATCAATGTAGTTCTTGGGACAGGATCCTTTACCTTGATCACTTAGCCAATAATAACTAGGGTCGGCCAGGTTATTAATGATTTCCTTAACGTCTTCGAATTCAGGTACGAGCTCCTCACCGATGATCAGGTGTTTGGATTTTGTCAACTCTATGGCATGTATTAACGTCTGTTCCCTTTGATTGGGGTTGATAAGGGATATAATAGCCCCGATTTTTGCGCAAGCCGCGATCAAAAAGAGCAGTTCAGGTCTGTTTTCCAAGAAAACGATGACCGTTTCACCATTTTGAACCCCTTTCTTTAAAAGGTAGTTGGCATATTGGTTTATGGTTTCGTTGAATTCGGTATAGGTATAACTTTGGTCCTCGAACCTAAGGGCGACTATATTCCCATGTTTGGCGGCATTGGATTCTATGATCCTGCCAATGGAAGCATAACTGTTAGGGCTGATACCCTTGGCTTTTTTTACATTCTGTATGATTCTGGGGAATTGAGGGGCAAGTTTTAATAATTTTCCAACCATCCTTATTAAGGTCGGGTTGTGGTTTTGATAATTTTTGGCCATTGATCAAGATCCTACGATAGTAATTTAATTCTAGTTCCCAAAAGTTCAGTTAGCTGTTATTTTGGGAAAGAAAAGATAGTGATTTCGAACAATAGTAAATGGGAAATCGGGAATAATAATTAAAAGGGGGTAGTAAAGGTAAAGGAGGTGAACCTGCCAAAACCTATACTTGTTGGCATAGGGGAAAACGGAATCTTTAAAAAGATCCCGTTTATCAGTTGCCTTATTTGTGGAATTTCCTTTGTTGGTCCACCGTAGTTAGAATGTGCGTTTAGCGATTCGTTTTATGACGAATAAGCGCCCGAAGAATATGTTAGTTCATAGCTATGGGTATAGATTTCGAAAACAATCCCGAAGGGATCTTCCACATAACACATTCTGTAAGGTTTGTCTTCAGGGTAATAGGCCCTAATGGGCATACGCTGTTTACCACCAAACGCCACGATTTTATCTATCAATCCTTCTATATCGGGATCTTGTACCGAGAAATGAAATAGTCCGGTATTAAAAGGGTTGAATTCGGGAGCTTCTTTTACGCCGTGGGGAAAGGAAAACAATTCAATACCAATACCATCTGAAGTGGCTAAATGCGCGATTTCGAATTCTTCCCAGTCATCGCCAAAAACGTCGATACACATTTGTCCTATAGCGGTTTCATTTTCTTTTTTCACTTTGGATGGCTCCATGATTACATACCATCCCATCACGTTTGAATAGAATTTTACGGCCTTTTCAATATCAGGGACCGTAATCCCGATGTGTGAGAATGATTTTGGATAATTTTTATCTGATGTCATAGCTATTTGTTTAAATAAGTTACAAAATAAGCATATATTTATCCTTTGGGCAATAACTTACTTAAAAGTCCTATAGTTACCTAAAGGAGTAAAATGCTGTAAATCAGATTTATAAGTTTTTATAATGGATAAAAATAATTGCTGTCCGCTCAATTATACCATGGGTTTAATTGGGACCAAATGGAAACCATTGGTATTGTTCCATTTATTGGAAGGACCACTGCGTTCGGGAATATTACAAAAGAAAGTTCCGGGGATTTCGAATAAAATGTTTACCCAAACCTTACGGGAATTGGAAAAGGACGGACTTATTTATAGGAAAGTCTTTCCTGTTGTTCCCCCAAAGGTGGAATATGGATTAAGTGAACGTGGGAAAACCCTTGAAGATATCCTAAGAAGTTTGGATCAGTGGGGTGTCTCGGATAGTCAAAAGTCTTAGAAAAAAAACAATAGGTGAAATACTAGTGAATTGTTGCCTATATATGTGTTTTTAAACCTTCGATTATTAATGGTCTTTCTGCTCTTTGGGCACGTCTTCTTTTTGAATTAAAAAATGCATCAATCAGTCTGCATTAGTTCATTTTGAAAACTTTGCAGGCTTATACCCGATTCTATTGGCTGCCCTAATTCCAATAAAGCGCATTCCAAAGCACTTAATACCGCCACTAGGTCGTTTGGTGAGACGGAGCCCATATGTCCGATTCGGAAGTATGAGGTCTTTATTTCTGCGAGCAATCCTCCTGCAACGATTACATTTTTTTCGGCAATTTTAGCACGAAGGGCGGCACCATCAATCCCTTTTGGGTAGTAAGCAGCAGTTAAGGTATTGGCCGCAACCTGATTTGATTTCGGTAAGATCTCCAGATTTAAAGAAGCTAGTGCGGCTCTAAAGGCCTTGGCTAAATTTTGATGCCTTTTGACCCTATTGTCCATACCTTCTTTACAAATGATCTTTAAACTGGTTTCCAGCGCTACGATTAAGTTGACCGCAGGTGTTCCGAAGTAAGAAGGTTTTCTTTCTTCGTACGCCTTCATTATCGGCAGCCAATTGCCCCAATCTGAATAATAACTAGCTACAGGTGTCTGCCTGTTTTTAAAAACATCAATCGCTTTTTGCGAAGCCATTAAAAGAGCAAGACCTGGTGGTACCCCGATCGCTTTCTGTGAGCCCGTTAAAACCATATCGATTCCCCATTCGTCTTGTTTTATTTCTTCCCCTGCCACGGAACATACGCCATCGAGAATGGTTAGTACCCCATATTTTTTTGCTAACTGTGCTATAGGTTTGGGGTGCATTAAAATGCCTGTTGAGGTATCTACATGGGTTATGGTCAGCGCTTTATATTTTCCGGTTTTCAATTCGTTTTCAATAGCTTCAACCGAAACGATTTCACCAATAGGTGCTTCTAAAATAGTGGTGTTGGCTCCGTAACGATCTAGGATGTCCTTAAAACGTTTGCCAAAATATCCAGAGGAAATAACTAGTACATGGTCGCCTTGTTCAATAAGGTTGGCTGCTGCCATGTCCATAGCCAATGTTCCTGTTCCTGCAACGATAAAGGGCTGCCCTGTCGGCGATTGCCAAACCTCCCTCATCAATTCAAGACTGTTTCCGAAAACCTCTATAAAGTTCGGGGCTATATGGCTGGTTGTTGCCATGCCCATTGCACGTAAGACTTCCGGCTCAAACTCAATTGGACCAGGGATCATAAGTAATTTTCTTCCTTTCATGCTATTTCAATAAATTATGTTCGCTAATAAGAATGCCATCATGGTCTACATAAATATATTCACTTGGTATAAAGGTAACACCTCCGAACGTAATTGGAATGTCGACCTCGCCAATATTTCGTTTAATGCTTTTTACCGGGCAAGTATTGATTGCCCTAATACCAATGTCCATTGAATTGATCAGATGACTGTCGCGAAGACAGCCGTATATGATAATGCCGTTCCAGTTGTTCCTAATGGCTAGAGCGGCCAATTGGTCACCGACCAAAGCACAACGTAAGGAGCCACCGCCATCAATGACCAGAACCTTTCCTTTACCGTCGGTTTCGAGTTTCTTTCTTACCAAGGAATTGTCTTCGAACAATTTAAGGGTCGATATTTTCCCTGAAAAAACCTTTTTCTTTCCGTAGGGGCGGAATATGGGTTCTACGCAATTTAATTGAGCTTTGTACTCGTCATAAAGGTCAGCTGTTGTGAACATATCTGTTGGATGTTGTGAGGGAAATCAATGGAATTATTAAAAAAAAAAGGCAAAGGCGACAATCGTACATCGCCTTTACCCAGGAATCGGATTGGAAATTATTTCGTAAGAATAAGTTCTATCGTTTCCTCTTTCTCATTCAGTTCAAACTGATTGCTTGTGTTCTTCTCGCCACCTGCTTTCAAAGCTTTTTCACCGGCAAAGAAGGTCTTGTGGTCATCGCCCAAGTCAGAACCTGCCATACGTTGGTGTTTAACACAAGAAACACCTTTTCTGATTTCTTGACGTTGGACGGCATCTACATAGGCCAACATACCTTTATCACCGAAATAGCCCTCTACAAGATCGTTCATGTGCAATGCCGTAGTATGATAGGTAGGCAAGGTGATCAAATGGTGGAATACACCGGCATGTTCAGCGGCATCTTCCTGGAAGGTCCGGATCATTTCGTCTGCTTTTCGTGATAAGGCCGTACCATCGTATTTGGCGTCCATTAAATTCTCACGAGTATAGTCTGATACATCCTCTCCTGCCTCTTTCATGGCATCATAAGCTTGTTGGCGGAAATTGATCGTCCAGTTAAAAGAAGGTGAATTGTTATACACCAGTTTCGCGTTTGGCACCTGCTCTTTAACCCTGTTCACCATATGGGCAATTTGTTTCACGTTTGGTGTCGGGGTTTCGATCCAAAGTAAGTCGGCCCCGTTTTTTAAGCTGGTAACGCAGTCAAGCACAACGCGATCTATATTGGAATTTTCCTTGAACTTGTACAATCCGTTCGGCATGCGTAATGGGCGTACCAATTTCCCGTTCCGTTTAAAAAGGACATCGTTCTCATTAACATCTTCCATAGAAACCTCTTCGGCCTCTACAAAATCCATGTATTGGGAAGCCAAATCACCTTCTTCCTGGGAAACCGGTAGTTTTTGGGTTAAACCGGCTCCTTCCGAATCGGTTCTTGCTACGATGATCCCTTCCTCGATCCCCAATTCCAAAAAAGCATATCTAAGCGCATTTATTTTTGCGATGAAATCTTCGTGGGGTACGGTTACCTTACCGTCTTGATGCCCGCATTGCTTGGCATCGGAAACCTGATTTTCTATTTGAAGTGCACAAGCACCGGCCTCGATCATTTTTTTTGCTAAAAGATAGGTTGCTTCTTCATTTCCAAAACCTGCATCGATATCGGCGATGATGGGAACTATGTGTGTTTCAAAATTATCTATTTCCGATTGCACGTCTTCACCGGCATCCAAACGACGGAAAAGATCGTTCAATTCTACAGCGTCTGCCTGTTTTAAAAAGGTGTATATTTCTTCTATCAACTTTGGAACGGCGGTTTTTTCGTGCATGGATTGATCAGGCAAAGGGCCTAATTCGGAACGCAAGGCGGCTACCATCCAACCGGAAAGGTATAGGTATTTTTTGTTCGTTGTGCCATGATGTTTTTTAATGGCGATCATTTTTTGTTGGGCAACAAAACCATGCCAGCAACCTAAAGATTGGGTGTATTGGGAGGAATCCGCGTCATAATCTGCCATGTCCTTACGCATGATGCCTGCCGTGTATTCGGCAATGTCCAGTCCTGTTTTAAACCTATTCTGTATTGCAATACGTGCTGCGTTTTCC
Organism: Maribacter luteus; assembly: GCF_009674825.1. Lineage (GTDB taxonomy): Bacteria > Bacteroidota > Bacteroidia > Flavobacteriales > Flavobacteriaceae > Maribacter_A > Maribacter_A luteus. The sequence goes on along the minus strand of NZ_WKJH01000026.1, from coordinate 30,804 downwards.
GGACTTATACTTGCCCAGGTGTTTCCGTGTTTCGCTTTTAAGTTTCGTATTACGTCTATGGCGTTATTATACTGTATCATAATCAAAAGGTTTAAAGTTTAATGTAAATGGATGTGTTAGAACTTAATGTTGAGGGTGTCTTTTGGGCGCTGTAATCAACCGTGTTGCTGATTGCCCAATTTGTTACGAGTGTTCGTGTTTTCTCCAGATTTTCCATAGTTTTGTAATATGTTATTATTAGTAATAATTAGATCCTGTTGATTGTGTCCGCAATCGCAGGATTGTTTTTTTTCTATATGTATTGATACGCAGTTAGCGTTAAGAATTCTTCAAACTCTTCGGAAAGTACCAATTGGTCAAATAGTTCGAATGCCAGTTTGAATTTGGTGTTCTTCAGGTTGTCTTCCCCATATTCGGTAATGATCTTTTCGATTTCACTATCAAAAAGTTCGGCATAAAGCGCAATGTTGAATTTTCGTCCATCCTCTAGTTTAACCTCGTTCTTAAGCCATTGCCACACTTGGGTCCTGGATATTTCCGCAGTGGCGGCATCCTCCATTAAATTATAGAGGGCAACGGCGCCATATCCGCGTAGCCATGCTTCTAGGTATAGAATACCGACATTGATGTTTTTTCTGATGCCGGCTTCGGTAACGGTACCTTGAGGTATTTCTACCAATTCCGCTTCGGTAATCTGTATATCTTCCCTGGTAACATGCAACTGGTTTGGTGTGGGCATGTACTTATCAAATTCTGACATTGCAACTGCCACTAAGGCCGGGTGGGCTACCCAAGTGCCGTCGTGACCGTTCTTAACTTCGCGATTCTTGTCCTTTCTTACTTTTTCCAAAGCTTCTGCATTTGCGGATGGGTTGTTCTTGATCGGAATTTGGGCCGCCATACCACCTATGGCCAATATTCCCCTTTTATGACATCGTTGGATCACCAATTTCGAATATGCATCCATAAAAGGTGAGGTCATCGTTACTTGATCACGGTTGGGGACGACGAAATTCGGGTGGTTCCTGAATTTTTTGATGTATGAGAATATGTAATCCCATCGGCCACAGTTCAACCCCACGATATGATCTTTTAGTTCGTAGATGATTTCATCTAACTGAAAACTTGCGGTTATCGTTTCTATTAAAACCGTTGCTTTGAACGTACCGTTGGGTACATCAAGGTATTCTTCGGCGAATGTGAATACATCGTTCCACCAACGTGCTTCTGTATAGTGTTCCAATTTAGGCAGATAGAAGTAGGGTGCTGTGTTCTGTTCCATAAGTGTTTTTGTGTTATGGAATACGTAAAGACCAAAATCCATTAAACTGCCAGATAGTTCCTCACCTTTTATGATGATATGTCTTTCGTTCAAGTGCAGTCCTCTGGGTCTTACCAATAGAACAGCGGTTTCTGGATTTAAAGAATAGGATTTGCCATTATCGGGATGAACAAAAGAGATGGTTTTTTTATTGGCATCAATCAGGTTCTGTTGCCCTTCAATTGCGTTTTCCCATGTAGGGGCGGTACTGTCTTCCAAGTCGGCCATAAAGGTTTTGGCACCTGAATTCAATGCGTTAATGATCATCTTCCTGTCTACCGGCCCTGTAATTTCTACACGCCTGTCCTGTAGGTCATGGGGAATGTTGCCGGCTTTCCATTCGCCATTGCGAACTTCCATTGTTTCATTCGGGAATTTTGGAAAACCGCCTGCATCGAAGAATTTCTGCTGATTTAGCCGTTCTTCCAAAAGCGATAACCTTCGGTTATTGAACTTCTGGTGTAATGCGAATAGGAAGGCCAAAGCCTCTTCGGTGAGGATTTCGGGATAGTGATTATCTACCTCTTTTGAGAAGATAATATTCGATTTTTTTAATAGTGTGTTTTCCATGGTGCTAATGAATTTAGACAACAATGATAAAACAAAGATTTAAAAAAAACAAGCGAACGTTCGCTAAAAATGTTTTTTCGCAAAAAAATACATGTTCGCAAAAAGCTTTATATTTGTAATTATGGAAGAGGGTTATATAAAATTGATATTTGGGCTAAAGCTAAAGCAGATAAGGACTGACAGGAATTTATCCTTGTTCGGATTATCTAAACTTTCGGGTCTTTCAAAATCGTATTTGAACGAAATTGAAAATGGAAAAAAATATCCGAAACCTGACAAAATCGCTATTCTTTCCGAGAAATTGGACGTGCCATATGACCAAATGGTGTCCTTGAAGTTGGATAAAAACCTAGCTCCGATCGGGAATTTATTAAAGTCCAAGATCTTGAAAGAGATTCCTTTAGAGCTTTTCGGGATCAAAGAAAGTAACCTGATAGATATTGTGGCCAATGCCCCCGTAAAGGTGAATGCCTTTATAAGTACGATTATTGAGATCGCGCAAAACTATAATTTCAGTAGGGAGAGTTTTTACCTTGCATCGGTTCGTTCGTTCCAAGAGGCAAACAACAATTATTTTGACGATTTGGAACAAAGTGTACTTAAATTTTCCAAAGCTTACCAGATTGATCTGGATAGCAGGTTGTCTTCCAAAGAACTCGAAGAAATTTTGATAGAGGAATTTGGATATAAGATCAATGAAAACGAATTGTTGAAGTATGAGGCCTTGGGTAGTTTACGTTCCGTCTTGGTACCAAAAACGAAAACGTTATTGCTTACCAATGAAATCGATGAGGCCCAACGAACCTTTATTTATGCCAAGGAACTTGCTTATAATTTTTTAGGGATAAAGGAACGTCTGTATACTTTTCCGTGGATTAAGTTCGATACCTTCGATCAAGTACTGAACAACTTTTATGCTTCTTATTTTGCAGGTGCCTTGGTAATACCCAAAGCTAGGCTTACTGAGCAATTGAGTAGTGTTTTTGCAAAAAACACTTTTGATACGGCCTTGTTCTTACAAGCCATTAACTCTTTTAATGCTTCTCCGGAATCATTTTATCAACGTCTCACCAATATTTTACCCAAGGAATTCAATATTCAAAATCTTTTTTTCTTGCGATTTACACATAAGGCTAAAAGTGATCAATTCCATTTAAAAAAGGAATTGCATTTGTCCCATCAGCATTCACCACATGCAAATGAAACCAATGAGCATTATTGTAGAAGGTGGGTGTCCATAAAGATGTTGAAAGATATTCGTAAGAGTAAAAATGAACACGAATTCGATATTCAGATTTCCAATTACGAGGACGACGGAATGAAATATTTGGTATTTTCTTCAGCCACGAAAGATCCCTTTAAGCAAGATTATTATCGCAGCATAACCATTGGTTTGCTTTTGAACAAACAGTTAGAGCGAAAAGTTAAGTTTTTGGACGACCCTAAGATCAAAACACAAAATGTGGGGGTCACCTGTGAACGATGTGCCATAAAGGATTGTAAGGTTAGAAAAGCACCGGCAATTGCGTTGGAGAAAAAGGCCAAAAACATAAAAATTGAGAAAATAGTGGAAGAATTGAACCAAAGGTTCGGTTCGTGAAAATCGTTAAAAAGAGGGTGTAGGCTTGTTGTTTTCTTTTCGGGTTCCCATCCTAGGTTTATAGGGTAGGGTTTGTGTAATAAATGCATTTTTCAACAAATGGGTTAACTCATGCATTTTAATGGCCATTTTGGGTCTTGGCTTGTTGTAGGGAGCATTGACCATAAAACCCATTTTTGTAAAACAGAAAAAACCCTTTAAGATCGCCAATCTGATAAAAAGGAGTAGGAATTAATTATTTATATACAAAAGTGTAGGTTAAAATAAGTCCCGTTGAAAAGGTTGCTGATATTAGGCTTATCTTAGGATGTACTGAAAATTCAACTTCCAAATGGCATTAAAAGTAGTTATCGCCCATAAAACGGTTTACAAATATGATCGCAGGGTAAATCTTTCTCCCCATATTTTTAGGCTTAGGCCAGCGCCCCACTGTAGAACGCCAATAGGTGCTTACTCAATAAAAATTAAGCCGGAAAACCATTTTTTCAATTGGCAACAAGACCCTTTCGGAAATTACTTGGCCCGTATTGTTTTTCCGGATAAAACTGAGGAACTATCGGTAGAGGTAGAGATCATCGCTGATTTAAAAACCATAAACCCTTTTGATTTTTTCGTTGAGGAAGCTGTCGAGGAATTTCCCTTCGCTTATTCCAATGACCTGAAAAAGGAACTTATGCCTTATCTGGAAGTCACCGAAGACGGTCCTTTGTTAAAAGAATGGATAAGTAAGCTAGATCTAACCCCAGTACGGACCATCGATTTTCTTACCGGCCTGAACCATAAAATATATGAGTATCTGGATTATACTATACGTATGGAACCTGGGGTGCAGAGCTCAGAGGAGACATTGGAACGTAGGTTGGGGTCCTGTAGGGATTTTGCCTGGTTGTTGGTGCAGACCCTAAGACATTTAGGGTTGGCAGCTCGTTTTGTTTCAGGATATTTGGTACAGTTAAAATCGGACGAAAAATCTTTGGACGGACCTTCAGGGCCAGAGGAGGATTTTACCGATTTGCACGCATGGGCCGAGGTATATATTCCTGGTGCAGGTTGGATCGGTTTGGATGCCACTTCCGGACTTTTGGCAGGGGAAGGGCATATTCCCTTGGCCTGCACCCCTTCGTTTGAAAGTGCAGCCCCTGTTTATGGTCTTACGGATCCTTGTGAGACCGAATTCGAATTCGATAATTCGGTTACCCGGATATTTGAATCACCACGTGTTACCAAACCTTATACAGAAGATCAATGGAAGGCCATATATGATCTTGGGTTCGCAGTGGAAGAGGAGCTTCAAGCCAATGATGTTAGACTTACAATGGGCGGTGAGCCCACTTTCGTTTCCATCGATGATATGGAAGGTGAAGAATGGAATACCGAGGCTGATGGGGAACATAAAAGGGAATTGGCAAGTTCCCTTTCCTTACGATTGCTGAATTCTTTCGGTAAAGGGGGAATGTTACACCATGCCCAAGGCAAATGGTATCCGGGAGAACCCTTACCGCGCTGGCTAATCGGAATTCACTGGAGAAAGGATGGTGAAGCGATTTGGAAAGACCCCAAATGGTTAGCTTCTTTTACGGAAACCTATACGTTGCCCGAAGATATAACAAGTACCTTTCTACATACCTTGACAAATAAATTAGCTTGCCCGAATGATTCCATTATTCCGGCCTTTGAAGATGGCTTCTATTTCTTATGGGAAGAAGGTAAACTTCCCGTAGATGTCAATCCAAAAGAATACAATAAGAAAGATACGGCCTTAAGGCGAAAGCTGGGGGAAGTAATGGAACAAGGTTTAGGCAAAACCGTAGGCCATATTTTACCTTTGGCCAAAAGTAATGGATATTGGATTACCAATAAATGGGAATTTAGGGGTGGTTACCTTTATTTAACGCCAGGAAATTCGCCGGTAGGATTGCGATTGCCTTTGGAATCCTTACCTAAAGATCCTGAAGTACCCTCAGAACCAACAGCGGAACCCGAGTTGTTCGAACCCAAACCTGACTTAAAGGCCTATGGGGAAGAACTGCAAAAAAGATTGGAGGCGAAAGCGCCCATAACCACTTTGGAAAAACAGCCTTATGTACGAACCGCTTTATGTGCTGAGGTAAGGGATGATAAGTTGTTCCTTTTCTTACCGCCTTTGGACAGTGCAGAGGACTTTCTCGATTTGGTGGCAAGTATTGAAGCAACGGCAAAGGAATTGGAAGTGCCCGTAATTATCGAAGGGTACGAACCATCAAGGGACAACCGATTGGAAGTGCTTAAGATCACTCCGGATCCCGGGGTTATCGAAGTAAATGTTCACCCGGCAAAGAATTGGAGTGAACTGACCTCCAATACTTTCACATTGTATGAGGAAGCGAAAAAATCACGATTGGGAACAGAAAAGTTTATGCTTGATGGTAAGCATACGGGAACGGGAGGGGGCAATCACGTAACTTTGGGAGGTATTACTCCAGCCGATAGTCCTTTACTTCGTAACCCACAACTACTTCGTAGTCTTCTAACTTTTTGGCAACATCATCCCGGACTTTCGTATTTGTTCTCGGGTGCTTTTATTGGGCCAACAAGTCAGGCGCCACGTGTAGACGAGGCAAGACTCGAGAATCTTTATGAACTTGAAATCGCATTTTCCCAGATTCCAGATGATGGAGAAGTGCCTTTTTGGTTGACCGATCGTTTGTTCCGTCATTTACTTACCGATATTACGGGGAATACCCATAGGGCGGAATTCTGCATCGATAAATTATATTCCCCGGATTCTTCCTCTGGGCGGCTCGGTATATTGGAATTGCGTGCATTCGACATGCCCCCACATGCCCAGATGAGTCTTATGCAGATGCTATTGGTGCGTACTTTGGTGTCTTGGTTTTGGAAGAAACCCTATAAGCACGACTTGGTGAGATGGGGTACGGAGCTGCACGATAAGTTTCTATTGGAGCATTATGTAAAAGAGGATATCAAAGATATTGTCATGCAATTGAACGATGCCGGTTATCCGTTTAAATTAGATTGGTTCGATCCGTTTTTTGAATTCAGGTTCCCATTATATGGACAGGTAGAAATCAATTCCATGCAAATTGAACTACGTATGGCCATTGAGCCATGGAATGTGTTGGGCGAGGAAATGTCAGGAAGGGGAACCGCACGTTATGTCGATTCTTCTTTGGAAAGGGTGCAGATAAAAGTCAACAACTTTACCGCAGAAAGATATAGTTTAACCTGTAATGGGGTTAAGATAGAACTGAGTCCAACAGGTGTAAAAGGGGAGTATGTTGCAGGGATCCGCTATAAAGCATGGGAGCCTTGGTCTGCATTGCATCCTACTATAGGGGTAGATGTTCCTCTGGTATTCGATGTTGTGGATATGTGGAATAAGAAATCCATTGGTGGTTGTACCTATTTTGTAGCCCATCCTGGAGGTCGTTCCTATGATACCTATCCTGTAAACAGTTATGAGGCGGAGTCTAGAAGGATCAATCGCTTTTGGGATTTTGGACATTCACAAGGGGAAGTGACACCTATGGAAATGGGACCTACAACAAATTTTACAGGTCGAATGGTGGAACCTAAGGATGCATCCAATACTTTTGTGTTCAAAGAAGTACCTAAAAACCCGGAGTATCCACATGTACTGGATTTACGAAAGAAGTAACTCATAATCTATATGCCGATAACAAGTACCAGCTGGTTAAGTAATTATATTACAGAGTATAAGAACGATGAAATGTTCACCCCTGATAACGGTATAAAACCTTATTGGAATAAATTACTTACCGAATTTGATAAACTAGGTGTCAACGGGTTGATGGCACGTCAAAAAGATATTGATTGGTTACTTTCTGAAAATGGGGTTACCTACAATGTCTATAACGATCCCAAGGGAATGCATCGCCCATGGAATTTGAACGTAGTTCCTTTTTTATTGCATCAGAACGAATGGTCAACCATTGAAACCGGTTTAAAACAACGGGCAGAATTGTTGAATCTGGTATTAAAGGATATTTATGGGGAACGAAACCTTATCAAAAACGGTATTGTACCCTACGAAGTCATTTATGGCCATCGTGGGTTTCTTAGGCAATGTGCGGGAATTGAATACCCGACCGATAAATTTTTGTCTATGTATGCCGCAGAACTGGCACGTGGCACCGATGGTCGGTTATGGATCGTGAACGATAGGGCAGAAGCACCTTCAGGAATGGGGTATGCCCTTGAAAATAGGTCTACCACAAGTAGGATATTACCAGAGATGTATGGCAAAATGAACGTGAAGCGCCTTTCAGGTTTCTTTAAAGATCTGAATAAGATGTTGATCAATGCTTCACCAGTAAAGAAAGAGAACCCTCATATCGTTATTTTAACCCCTGGCTCACGTAATGAAACCTATTTTGAGCATGCCTATTTGTCTTCATTTTTAGGATATCCTTTGGTGCAAGGTAACGATCTAGTGGTTAGGGATGGTTTCCTATGGATGAAATCATTACAAGGACTAAAACGAATAGATGTAGTTTTGAGAAGGGTCGATGATGCCTATACGGATCCTCTTGAACTTCGGGAAGATTCCCATTTGGGCGTTGCCGGTTTATTGGATGTTGTTAGAAGAAAGAATGTTTCAATAATAAACCCGGTAGGTAGTGGGGTTATCGAAAATCCTGGTTTAATTCCTTTTATGCCGGGCATAGCAAAGTATTTTCTCAATGAGAGTTTGATCTTGCCACAAATTGCTTCATGGTGGTGCGGGCAGGAACAGGAAAAGAAATATGTTCTCGATAATTTATCCCAATTGGTGATCAAGAAAATAGACCGTACCAATAGGGAGAGTATCCACTTTGCGGAATTCATGACCTCCTCTGAATTGAATGATTTAAAGAAAGAGATAGAGCGGAGTCCTTATAGTTATGTGGCCCAGGAAAAAATTAGTTTTTCCACAGCCCCGAATTTGGTCCAAGGAACAATAGAATCCAGAAATTTGGTTACCCGAGCATTTTGTATAGCTTCCGATAAGGGTTATAGTGTAATGCCAGGCGGACTCGTTCGTGTGGCGCCGGATAGTAAGACCGTTAGGGTATCTAACCAAAGAGGTGGAACAAGCAAGGACTTTTGGATTTTGGAAGACCATCCCATAAAGGAAGATAAAAATAGGCAGTGGCAGAATAGGAGTCCAATAGCAATATCTGGTCTTAACGATTTACCTAGTCTTACGGCAGAAAACCTTTATTGGGCAGGCCGCTATGTTGGGCGTACATTGGTCATATCACGTTTTATACGCATGGTCATGCGACAAATAGCATTGGTACAGAACAGGAATGAAAAACCGGATTCGGTCAAGCTTCAAGTATTGTTCAAGGCCGTAACCCATTTAACTGGTACGTATCCTGGCTTTGCGGAGAAAACGACAGAAGGTAAATTGGCCATGGAGAATCCTATGGAAGAAATGCTTTCGGTTATATTGGATAAAAATAGGCCCGGGAGTTTGGCACATACTATTGAAATGTTCGGTAATTCTTATTATGCTATTCGTAATCTTTGGTCTTCGGATATGTGGCGGGTGTTCGAGAACATCCAAAAACTATGGCAAAATTTCCAGGATGATAAAGATCGTTCCGTAAATAAGATTTTAAAAGTGCTTAACCAGTTGATTACCCGTTTAATTGCATTTATGGGGTTGATAGAGGAGAGTATTTTGGTTCAACAGGGATTGTTGCTTTACTTTATCGGACTACAGTTGGAGCAAAGTATGCTGACCATTTCCAAATGTCGCTCCTTACTTACTATCAAATATGAAGAACAGGTAGAATATGATCTATTGGAATATTTGTTGACCAGTCATGAAAGCCTTAATATTTATAGGTACAGCTATCGTTCTTTTATTCAATTGGAAAATGTATTGGATCTAGTGGTTTTGGATCTGGAGTATCCTCGATCTTTGACATTCATGTTGAATAGGATCCAGAAAGATATTGCCCGTTTACCACATTCCCAAGAAGACCACTCGTTGAGTAACTATCAAAAGTATATTTTTGAAGCCTTCTCCAAGTTACGTTTGGCAGAATCCTCAAAGCTGGCTAAAACAAAATCCGAGTCCGATTTCTTTAGGGAAGACTTAGATACGTTATTGGAAGAATTATCCGATCTTTTGTATAAAACATCGCAAACCATAACGAGTACTTATTTTAACCATACCGATAAACAAAATCAATTGGTCATGCAATCATTTCCTATTTAATATGGTTTTCAACGTTACACATACCACCACGTACGAATATAATGCTCCAGTAAATTATTGCCATAACATAGCCACCCTAAGGCCAAGGGAGTCAAAAGGACAATCATTGTTGGATTATAAGATACTTATTTCCCCTGAACCAGCGGAAATATCGGAGCGTATTGATTTTTTTGGAAACTATATCACACGGTTCTCCATTCAAACAGAGCATAAGGTGCTTAAGGTGACTACAAAAAGTAAAATAGTTCGCGATTATGCTCAATTTCAGGATTCTTTTGCGTCAGAAACCTGTAGGGGAGTCACTATGAATGAAGCACTTTTTGCCTTACAAGGTAACGATATGGGGGTTTTGGACGCCAAACAATATATTTTAGAATCTATTTTCATAAAACGAACAGATGAACGGATAAGGGAATATGCTGAGGTTTCTTTCAAGGGAAATCGTTCGGTATTCGATGCGGCTTTTGAACTCATGCAACGCATCTATACCGATTTTAAGTTTGTATCCGGATTTACCAGTATAGCTACACCCATTACTGAAGTAATGAAAGAAAAGAAAGGGGTTTGCCAGGATTTTGCCCAAATAGCCATTGCCTGTATACGTTCTGTAGGCTTGCCTGCAAGGTATATTAGCGGTTATATAGAAACCGTACCGCCAAAGGGCAAGGAAAAATTAGTTGGTGCAGATGCTTCCCATGCTTGGTTCGCAATTTTTATCCCAGGCTTCGGTTGGGTTGATTTTGATCCCACCAATAATATGATACCTGCCGATCAACATCTTGTAGTAGGATGGGGTAGGGACTATTATGATGTGCCCCCTTTAAAAGGTGTGGTTTACGGTAGTGGAAAAAGTAAGCTAAAAGTGGCTGTAGATATTACTGCATTAGGGTAAAGTCAACACTTGGATTAAGAGTTGTCCGTTTTTAAAATCATTTTTTTTGTCTTTCACTTTATCCGAAAAATAGTTGGTGAAGATATCTGCCAGGCGTAAAGGTAAAGCCTCCGGCTATAAGGATTGCCCCAAAATACAATAGTACCATTTTGCGTTTATGTGATTTTACATTGCCTTTCTTTATGGCCCTGTATGCGGTAGGTACGGTATAGATGGTTAGAAAACTAAAGCTATGTATATATCCGAAGTGATTTAAGAACCTGGGGCCTACTTCGGCAGGCATAAAAAGGGTTATAACAGCAGTAATGACCATTAGTATCATATATATTCTGCCAAAATTTATATGTATGTAGGTTCCTTTTTTAATTAGCAGTAGCATTGTACCTATGAAAAAGCATGGCACAACGGTTACTAGATGAAGGTACATTAAATATTTATAATCCATATGTTATTTGCGACTTATTGAAACTCCTTTGGTAGTAAATGAAATTCCCTGTTGCCCATTGGTAGAGATCATGATGCCCTCGAAAATAGGGGCTACATCTTTGTTATTGGCACTCCATGTAATTACAAAATTCGCACCTGTACCCCCCGAAGTGTCGTTCTCTTCTATAACATATTCCACCGACTGCATGGCCTTTAGAACAATAGGTTTGTTCAGGTATTCTTTTATTTTCTTTCCGGAAGAATTGTAATATTCTATGGAAGTAATGTAGATGCTGTGGTTTAAACTCGTATTTCTTAAACTTAAGGTTGCCGTTAAGTTGAATCGCGTGTCTTTTGTTTCATTATAGATATCTGAATAGATAGGTACGTAGGTCGTGTCATTCAATACTAAATTTTCAGGTATCTTCTCTAATTCCAGGGCAGAGAATTTATCTTCCCCTGCGAAATTAAGATTCTGGTTCTTCTCTATACAAGACGTAAGAAGAATCGTTAGAAACAGGATGGTGAGTATTGTCGTTTTTTTCATTTCATTGCTTATTTAGGGGCATTGGATCGGTCATTCCTTGATTACTTCATTAATTTTAATCCACTTATTGCGGCTACAGCGCCAATAACAGCTCCTGAAATTCCCATAATAAATTGTCCTAAGAACATTAAGGCAATTCCTCCTAAAACAGCTAGAATTCCAAAAGCAATGTTCACTTTCGCATAATTTATTTTCTTCTTTTCCATATTTCTAATTACGATATTAGGGGATACACCCTTTTTATTTTGTTTGTCCTATTTTTTAGAAAAGGGGATGGGTAATGGTTTTTTATAGACCCAAAGTTAGTGAATAGGCGGTAATTATACGGTATGTCTTTTATAGGGTAAGAAGGGTTGGGGTTTCCTTCAAAGAACTAGGTACATTCAACTCTTGTTCAAGAGCATTTTCTTTAAAAGTACGATTTGCCCAAGATGATAGTAACTGTGTTCTATCATTCCGTTAATGTTTCTAAGGTATGTACCGTATTTTTTATCTACAAAAACGTGGTTCAATGAATCTTCCGGTAGTTCTTTTATCAGTTTGATAAGTTGTTCGGTATCATTCCAAAATCGGTTCAGGAAGTTTTTCCATTCATTTTGAGATGAAATAGGAGGGAAGTCAAAACTGTATTTATCGCTTATATCAAGTGTACCTCCTTTAAAAACTTCTAAAATACCTTTGGTATAATAATGAATGTGCTGTGCCAGAATTGCAATTGAATTCAGTGATTCGATTTTGGTCGTCGCTGTTTTCCAGTCCAAATCATTCAATTGGTCTTTATAATTGGTATTCGCGACCCAGGTGCCATTAAGAATGGTTTCTTCCAACCGATCGGCCAATTGTTGTGCACTTTTCATTGAATGTACGATTTTCAGTAATGTTAAATGACTATGGATTATTTTCTGTCGGATTCATCCCAGGACCCACCGTGCCTTCTTTGAACCAGACTTCGGTATAGCATCCATTGGCATATTGTTTTGCAATATCACCATTGTAGGTCTCAGATCCCGTATTCCAAACAATATTCTCTTCCGGGACTTTTCCATTGGTTTGGTTATAAGCTCCCTGTTTAAAATTTTGTAACTCCCCGGCATATGCATTCTCTCGCTCTATGCCATCACGACCTATTGCGGCATACAAGGTTAAGATTTGTTGTGGAATATCCGATTTTTCCGCAAATTCCGATTTTACGAGGCTTTTGGTGAATTTCTTGGTCTCATGGCCTTCGCTTGAAAAAGTGAGATACATAATACCGTTGTAAACATTAACCTCATAATTGAATTCCTCCCCTAGTTCTATTCCATCCTCTGGTTCTTCAGGGTATGTTGTTGGCTCAGAACCGACCACTGACATGTCATAACCCCAAACCGCAGTTGAATAATCCCATCTTTTGGAGTTGTCACCTTTTGTGTTGATCTCATAATTCCAGTAAACAGAACCTTTTTTGTGCCCAGGGAATTTTTTGTAAAAAATCTTTAAAGGCTCATTTTCGTGGCCTTCATTACCGTGAATTTGACCCACAACTACGGAATATGAAGCCGCGACCCTTGCGTCACCAGAAGTTGAAACATGCATAACCTTAAGGGTTCCTGTTAATTTACCACCGGTTTCTGTTTTCCAGTGCTTCTTTTGGCCTAATTCCGTTCGTGTATTATTGGAGGTTTTCGAGGTGATGCCAGAGTTGGGGGATTTGTAAACGACCCAATCGGTTTTTCCATCATTCGTGACATAAAAGAAATCTTTGTGTTCAAATTCTTTTAATTCCTTAGCACTAGTGCCATCACCACAGAGGATATTCCATTGGTCCATAAACGGTATTACATCACTGGGGTAAGTAGTGGTTTCCTCAGTTTTTATCTTAGAGCTTTTAATCTTCTCCAAACAACTGTTGAACAATAATGCGATACAGATAATAGATATGGGCCGTAATAACGTTCTAACAAATTTGGTGTTCATTTATTTCTTTTTGGGTTGTTTTACCTTTAACTAAATGATTTGACCCATATAAATTTCCATTGGAATCGATGGCTATTTGGTCAAGGCTTAAAGTTAAGGATTTCCTTGCATTCCCCTATGCTATGGCCTATTTAAAATGAACTATCCTTTGTTGATTATATAAGTTCTTACTTAGGGTGTGGTTTTTTAAAAAACACCAATGAAAATAAAAACATAGTAGACACCTGTGATGATGAAAACCACTCCGGCAACGGTACGCATGACCTTTTCGATTTTTGTAATGGTATTAAAGAAAACACCGACCTTGGCCAAGGCAAAAGCCATTAAATATGTAAAAAGTATAACGGGAAGCCCCGTTCCGAAAGCAAATATAATGGGTAAAAAAAGTCCGTCCGCAGAGGAAATCGTCATGGGAATCAACATGCCAAAAAATAGGGCACCACTGTAGGGGCAAAAGGCCAAGACAAAGACCACACCGATTAGAAAAGAACCTAAAAGCCCTTTATCCTTGAACCTGTCTGATAATTTCTCTTGAAAATTAGAAGTACCCAAGAAATTCAATTTTATGATATTCAGCATGATCAATCCGATCACTATTAAAAGTGGCCCCAAGTATTTTTCCCCATTTTGGTTAAAAAATCTGGCAATATGGAATTTGCTGGCCCCAAAATATAGGATAAGACCTATTACGGTGTAGCTAAACCCCCTACCCAACGAATACAAGATTCCGCTAAGGAACACCTTTCGTTTGCTTGAGATGTTTTTCGAGATAAAAGCGGTTGCTGTAATATTGGTTGCCAAAGGACACGGACTAATGGCTGTCATTAGTCCGAGTACAAATGCTGATAAAACGGGTATGTTGTATTGTTCTAAAAAGGATTGTAAATAATCCATTTAAAGCGTTTTAAGTTCCGATTCTATTTTTGCTTTCAACTCTTTGGAAAATGCCTCTTGGTCATTTCCTTTCATAAAGGCAAAATCGGTCATATCAATCTGTTTTTCTTTTCCGTTTTTAATTACGTTCAGGAATAATGATGTGCCGGCGGCTTGGAATTTTTCGGCTATTGCCTCATTTTCTTCCTTATCTACGTTAATTACCTGGAACGTTATCTTGCTTTCTTTTAATTCATTGGGGAAATACGTGTTCAAAGTAAAATTGGTATTGGCCTCGATCGCATTGCATGTCATGCATCTATGTGTAGAATGAAAGTCCAGTACCTCTATTTTTGAAATTGCTTGGTCACTAGCTGTTGTTTTGCTTTCATTTTGGCCTTTACAAGAAGTGAATGCCAGAATAATGGCCATTGCTGTTAAGAATTTGATTGTTTTCATGTTGATGGAGTTTTTAATTATTGACATTTTGATTTGTTTTTATTTAGGATATCTATTTTTGTATCGTCGTTTCTTAATTGGGGTTTCCAATCGAAATTGGATATTTCTGTTATTTCAAAAATTATTTTTGGATTGGATGATAATAGTTTCCCGGAAAATTTGTCCTCAAGGTTTTTGAGTTTGTCCAAATCACAGGGTGATAACTCCCCTTTTACCGCTTTTGCACCCAATTCATCTATTTCCAATGGTTTTACACCTTTTTTCAATTTAATTTTCACGGTTTTATTATTGTCTTTTCTCTGAAGGATATAAAATGCATCCTGAATCGAATCATCAACATAAAATGAATTGTACTGATATCTGCCACCTGTAATATATATGGCAACATCTGTTAAACAAGGTGAACTGTTACTAATGATTCTGGTGTTTGTTCGGTCAATGATCCCGGACGGATAAAGCAATTTTAAACCCTCTTGTATTCCTAAAAAACCTTGAATGAGTCCGTCGCATAAATGACCATGGAATTTTTCTAGGTCTTCCAAGGTTATTTTATGTTCCAGTGTTAATCTTCCTTTGGAAAAATCGGTATCCAAAACCTTAATGGCCTTGGCGTTATGGGTGGTATTGAGCGTATCTTTTGTTGTATTGCAACTAACTGTCAAGAATAATAAGAGAATGTACTTTATCGATTTCATAAGATAATGTTGAATATATAGCCTGAAATGATGATACAAAGGGTTACGACTCCAAAGAAAATTCCTATAAGCTTTAAGGTCATTACTTTTTTCAAGAGCATGGCTTCTGGCAACGATAGGCCTACGACGCCCATCATAAAGGCAATTGCAGTTCCTATAGGGATGCCTTTGGATACCAGAACTTGAATTACCGGGAGTATACCGGATGCATTCGAGTACATGGGAACGGCCAATATTGTGGCTATCGGCACCGCGAACAGGTTATCTTTGGCCATGTACTTTTCAAAAAAACCTTTTGGAATGTAACCGTGCATCAATCCGCCAATAGCAATTCCCACGATTACATAAGGAACGATTCCTTTAAGAATTTTAAGTACTTCGGCCCAAATTATGGGTAATCTGGCCCTTAAGGATGATTTGTCGGCTATAAAAGCATCTTGTTCTTTTTGGGCATTGGCCAAAATGTCTTTAACCCAAGGAGTTAAATAGGATTCCAATTTTAATTTTTGAAGGACCATTCCGGAAATAGTGCCGAGCAAAACACCACTGAATACATAGATCAGGGTCATTTTAACTCCGAAAAGTCCAATAAATAAGCCAACGGCCACTTCATTAACAAGGGGAGAGGTAATCAAGAAAGCGAAAGTAACCCCAAGGGGAATTCCACCACTTACGAAACCAATGAACAAGGGAACCGAGGAACAGGAACAAAAAGGTGTAACTGTACCGAAAAGACTTGCCATAAGATATTCCGATCCGTATAATTTATTTCTGGATAGATAATTTTTGACCTTATCTATGGGAAAGTAACTATTTACTATTCCCATAAAAAATATAACCACGAAAAGTAAGATCAAAATCTTGATGGTGTCATAAATGAAAAAGTTCAAGGCCTCGGATAAATGTTCCCCTTGGCCTAACTTCAATACATCATAGACAAACCAATCTGCCAAATGTTGTACCCAATCAAACATGTTAAATGGATTTACGAATAATAAGATTTACAATGGTTTTACCCTTTAGTTCAATAGGGCCAGTACTTCATCTTTTGAGGGTATACGTCCTTTGATGGTGACCACATCATCAATCACCAAAGCAGGGGTCGACATTACATTGTATTTCATGATATCCATGATATCCTCAACTTTTTCAATAGTGGCGTCAATGTTGTTTTCATTTACCACTTCTTTAACTACACCGGTCAAAGATTGACATTTAGGGCAACCTGTACCTAGGATTTTAATTACTTTACTCATGACTTAAAATTTAGTTTATCGCAAATAGACGATAGGATTATTAAAAAATTATCGTTCAAAAAAATCTTTGAACATAGTTTTGGCTGTCTGCCAGTTCTCTTGGTTTATACAATATTTAATTTTTGGCGGTTTTAATTCACCTTGGATAAGACCAGCGTTTTTCAACTCTTTAAGGTGCTGGGAAATAGTTGATTGGGCCAATGGGAATACATCGACCAAATCCCCTGTAAAACAGCATGATTGATTTTCTAGATGTTTTAAAATCGCTATTCGGGTAGGATGCCCTAAGGCTTTGGCGAATTTCGCCAAAGCTTCTGTATCTTTTCCGTAGGTAATATGTTCTAAACTTCTTTTCACCTATTTTTATCTGGTAATGAAAATTTGCCAAAATGTACTTTTTTCGGTTTTGTATTTCGGCCCATTTCAAATTTCTTATCGCAAATATACGATAGGTTTTGTGCTTGAAAAGTGACATTTGTCACATTTTGGGCTTTTGTTTAATTATTTTTCATATTTCTTATTTTTTGTACTGATGTAGTATTTGGATTTGAAATAATGCTCAACGGTAATTAAGCTAACATATCGCTAATAAAACACCCTCTAATTAACCCGGACTAATCAAGGTTCTTTAGAGGGTATTATTTAATAACCAGTGTTATGCCATAATTAATGAGGGTTGCCAATTTTTTATAGAACTTATAAATACTTAAGCCCAATGAAGACAACATTCCCGTGAATGGCGATTACATATTGTAGACGCCACCATTGATATCGAGCGTAGCACCAGTAATAAAACCGTCGTATTCAGAGGCTAGATATACTACTGCCCGTGCCACATCATTAGCGTTACCAGCTCTTTTGATAGGTATGCCGGCCGTTGTTTCGTCGGCAGATTCTTTTGTTGTATGTGTGTTATGAAATGAGGTGCCTAGAATAAGTCCCGGAGCAACAGCGTTGACCCTTACACCTTGGGGGCCCAATTCTGAGGACAGTGCCCTGGTGAATGTGAGGATGGCTCCCTTACTGGTAGAATAAGCTAAAGAACCTGGATGGCCTCCTTTTCGCCCGGCGAGTGAAGCCAAATTAACAATGCTACTATTTTCATTTTGAGTTAAATAAGGAGATGCTGCCCGAGTTACGAACATCATGGATGTTAGGTTAATGTCCATTACCTTGTGCCAGAAATCAGCCTCCATCTCACTGAGTAATTTACGGGAAACAAGTGAGCCTGCGTTATTTATCAATATGTCCAATCCACCTAAAGACGCTACGGTATCTTCAATTAATGCATTCGCATCTGTTTCTTTTGTTAGGTCACCACCTATGGCAACCGCTTTTTGTCCTTTACTAATAGCGTATTCGGTTAATTGATTCGCAGTTTCGGCACTGGAAAAATAGTGAATGGCGACATTGGCTCCACTATCGATGAAATGTTTTGTTATGGATTCACCTATTCCTTGGGCCCCAGCTGTTATTAGGACATTTTTACCGACTAATTTATTAATGTTTTTCATGTTTTTTATTCGTTTTTAATGGTCACTTGTAACCTACAATCCGTCATATTTTGGTTCATGTAAATTTATTCTTAGGGTTTTAAGATATTTTAAATTAATTGACATGGTCATTTTTATTAAAATAGCCTTCATTTGAAACTGCATTTTTATTTATGGAAATTTCCCCTGTTTTAAACCATACTTCAGCATAGTTTCCGTCTTCATATTGCTTTTGAATATCTCCCCCATGTGTTTCTGCACCAGAACACCAATTCCTATTTACTTCCGGCGATTTTCCATTTGTTTGATTGTATGCACCTAGTTTAAAAAACAAACCTTCTTCTGTGTACGCTTCTTTAAGTTCAACCCCATCTTGACCAATTGGCACAAATAATTTTTTTGTTTGCTCTGGAATATCCGCGGTCGTAATATATTCTGATTCGATCAAATTTTTTGTGAACGTTTTTGTTTCGTGGCCTTCACTCATAAATTCCAAGGTCATGATACCATCCTTAACTTCGATATTATAGGTAAATTCCTCACCTAAGGCAATACCGTCTTTTGGCTCAGGAGGGTAAGTGTTCGCTTCTGTGCCAACAACTGAAAAGTCATTGCCCCAAACAGCAGTGGAGTAATCCCATCTTTTAGAATTATCATCACCTTTTGTGTTGATTTCATAGTGCCAAAAAACGGATCCTTTGGTATGGCCCGGAAATTTCTTGTAGAATATTTTAAGTGGTTCGTTTTCATGCTTATCTGCACTATGGATTTGGCCAACCACTACAGCGTGAGAGGCTGCGACACGGGCGTCACCCGTAGCCGATACATTCATGACTTTAAGTGTAGCGGTCAATTTATCGTTAGCGGTTTTTGGGTACCATTTTTTAACTTGTGCCAATTCTGTTCTAGTGTTGTTCGAGGTTCCGTGTGTCTCACCACTATTTGGTGCTTTGAAAACTACCCAATTTATACTATCTTCATTAACGGTGTAAAAGAAATCCTTGTTCTCATAATTTATTGCATAACCTACATTGGAGCCGTCACCTAAAATCAATTTCCAATGATTGAAAAAAGGAATAACGTCGCTAGCGTACACGGTTTTGTCACTTTCTTTATTACTCGATTTTTTAGGAGTGGTGTTGCAACCAATATGTATTAGAAACAAACTTAATAGGAGTAATTTTGATGTTGTTTTAATGATTTTTTTATCCATGATTTTTTCGCTTTATAATTTTAAGTAGTACTTCTATTCTATGTATTTTGATAATTTGAAAAAGTGATCTTTCATCATTTCCTCAGCAAGTTGAGGATCCTTATTGGCAATAGCAGAGTAAATATTTTCATGCTTTTTGATTTCAGATTCGATTTTATCGCCCTCACAGACTTTATCCCTTTCGTAAGTTGAAAGAATCGGTGGTGTAATTAAAAGCATTAATGTCAAAAGGGTTTTGTTCTTACTGGCCTTAGCGATTGCTAAATGAAACAATAAATCTTCCTCTAAATAATCTTGGCCTTCAATGATTCGGGCTTTATAGGCGTTTAGGGAATCTTTTATCTTCTTTAAATCCGCATCGGTCCTTCTCTCTGAAGCAAGAAAAACCGTTTTTAATTCCAACGAAATCCTAGTTTCTACCAATTCATCAAAAGATGGGGGGTCTAGGGAAATAATTTCATCTACCATACCATTGAACCCCGTTAATCCAATAGCGAGAATAGTACCGCTTTGCGCCATAGATTTCAGAACCCCGTAAAACTCCAACTTCCTTATTGCTTCCCTAATATGATTTCTTTTGATATTGAATTTTTCGGACATGATTCTTTCAGAAGGCAATTTATCTCCATATTCTAAATTTCTAATATTGATCAAATCGCGAATTTTACAGATCACATCATTTTGGAACAACCTATTCGCATTCTTATCTACTAAACTAATCTTCACGGAAATTAAATGTTTTAAATTGTTGGTCTTAAATAATTAATAAGGGTTTGAATCAGGATATGGTGATATTTTAATAAGGCATTAGAATAAAATCCTAAACGGAATATTCCAAAAGTGCCAATATACCATTGAACGAAATAATCAAAGAAAAGAACAATGCTGCATACAAACCTATATAAACACCTGTACTTGTCTTATAACCCTTCATAACTTTTTTATTGCTTAGCATTAATATGATTCCGAGAACCACTATTGGTAAAACAAATACATTGAATACCTGAGACAAAATTTGAATTTCTATGGGATTCGCCCCAAATGCCGGACCGATCAAAGCAACTAAACATGCTAAGGCGGTTATGATTCTAAATTGTCTGGACGAAGTATCTAACTTTCCGGATTGGTAGTCTGCGATTAAGAGAGGTGCGATTAATAGGCAAGGGAAAATAGATGATAACCCGGCGCTCAAGGCGCCAAAAAAGAATATACTAACCGCCCATTTTCCTGCAACAGGTTCCAATGTATTGGCCATATCCAAAACTTCAGTTACTACTTTACCTTGATGAAATAGTGCTCCACATGCAACTGCCATTATGGTACCGCTTATTATGAATATTAAAATCGCCGCGGTTATGGAGTCTTTCTTTTGTTCTTTCAAATTATTGGCATTCCATCCTTTTCCTTTAACGAAGAGTGGACGGGATAAAAAAGTAGCTGCTGCCATGGTTGTACCTACAAAAGCGGCCACTAACATTTTGCCTCCAGGAACTTTGGGTATTGTAGGTATCAATCCTTTAACAACATCTATTGGAAGTGGTTGGACAAAGAACAAGGAAAGTATGAACGAGAAGCCCATTATGGTGACGAAAATGACCAAAATCTTCTCAAAAAAAGTATATTTTCCAACCAGCATAAGTAAATAGAAAACGACTATGATTATTATGGCTGTAATTAAGACTATTTCGTATTTAAGGGGTACCAAGCCTTCGAAATTAACGGCTAATATTTCGAAGATTATATTGGCGGAAATACCTAAGATCCCCATTAAGGAGTTCCATTGCCCGAACGTAATTCCAATAATTATCAAAATTGCTAAGGTCTTTCCGAATTTTAAATGTTTTTTAAAACCGTAAAGTGCGGTTTCTCCTGTGAGCAAAGCGTAATTTCCATAAGCAAACATTAAGACTCCCGAAAACAAACAGCTTACCAAAAGCACCCATAATAACTGCATTCCAAATTTACTTCCGGCTACGATCATAGACGTTACACTTCCTGTGCCGATGGTGTAGCCTATAGCAAAGATTCCAGGACCAAAGCCTAATATGATGGCAATGATTTTTTTTAATATGGATGTTTTATTTTGGGATATTGGCATTGGGTTTTAGTTTAAGTTAGTCTGTTATATCCAGTTTGTATGATAAAATTTATTAGATTTATCATCTATTCTTTGATAAGTATGGGCTCCAAAATAATCACGTTGGGCTTGTATTAAATTTGCTGATGAATTTGCTGTTGTAAAACAATTTAAAAAGTTAATCGATTCACTTAAGTTCGGGATTGGCAACTCGTTTAAAACACCTTGGGAAACTACTTTTTTAATACTCGGTTTTAAAGACTTAAGCTGTTGAATTATTATATCACTGGTCAATAAATTGTCGGTTGATTTAAAAACTTCGACCAGATTTACCATAAGGTCAGATCTGATTATACAACCATTGGTCCAAATTCTAGACAATTCACTTAAATTCAATTCCCATTTATAACTATTGGATGCTTCTATGATTAATTTAAAACCTTGATAATGATTCATTATTCTTGCAAATTGATAGGCTTTTAAAATATCGGTATTGGTTATATTAGGTTTAGAGTTATCTTTTGCTTCAAAATTTATACTTGCTGCTGTCCTTTCATCTTTGTAAAAAGAAGTATAACGTGAAAATAGGGCAGAAGCGATCATGGTACTGGGTACCCCTAATTGGGCGGTTGTAATAGTTGTCCAGTTTCCTGTGCCTTTATTGCCAGCTTTATCCATTATTTTATGGATCAACCAATCATCACCTTCTTTTTTTCTAAGGATATCAATCGTAATTTCCAATAAATAACTGTTCGTTTCTTTCCAAGACTCTAAAATATCTGCCATTTGATCGGGATTATTTCCCAATGCTTTTAGTAATGTATATACTTCGGCCAATAATTGCATTTCTACATATTCAATTCCGTTATGTACCATTTTCACAAAATGACCGCTCCCTTCAGGTCCAATGTAGGAGCAACAGGGTAAATTGTTTTCACCTTTGGCCGCTATCGCCTCAAAAAATGGCTTCACTTTTTCATAAACCTCTTTATCACCTCCCGGCATTATGGATGGGCCTTTTAAAGCTCCTTGTTCACCACCGGAAACTCCTGTACCTATAAAATGAATATTTTTAGATTTTAAATAATCAAACCGTTCCTTGGTTTTATTGTAATTAGAATTACCCCCGTCTATTAAAATATCTTCTGCGGACAAAAATGGCAAGATGTCTTCGATAACCAAGTCTATTGTTTTACCAGCATTCACCATCAACATGATTTTTCGTGGTGTCTGTAAAGAATTTACAAAAAATTCAATGTCATCAAAGGCAAGTGCTGTAGATAATTCTTCGAATTCGTTCTTGAAATTTACCGCAACGTCCACTTCCTTACTTTCAACATGCCTATTGAACATCGATATTCTAAAATTTTTACTTGCTAAGTTGCGGCATAGACTTTTGCCCATAACCCCTAATCCAAAGAGACCAAATTGTGATTTGGATATTATCTCGTTTTTTATTATTTCCACAATGTTATTGGGTGTTTGATTGATATTTATTTCAATGGCATTTTTAGGGATTTCTAAAGTTTCAAATTGTGATTTTAGCAAATGTGCAGGCATAAAATGACCCTTTCGATTTTTTATTCTTTCGAGTATATGTTCAAAAGAACCATTGAGAAAAACCCATTTTGATTTACTTTCAATAGAATAAGCTAATATTTCCCGATATTTTTCTTTTAAGGCGGAACAAACTATTATACAACTGTTGGTTTTTAATTGATTTACGGCGAGCCGGTTCAAAGTTCGTAGCCAATCCAGTCTGTCCTTGTCATTTAAAGGTTCTCCTTTAGACATTTTTAAAATATTACTCTCAGGATGGTAATCATCCCCATCGAAAAAAGGAATACCTAATTTTTTTGACAATAAGGAGCCTATAGTGCTTTTACCAACACCAGATACTCCCATAATAAAAATAATATTTGCTTCGATTTTAGTTATGATTAATTGGTTATCCAGATTGGGTGCCCAAATTGGGTAACCAAATATAATGTAATTATTATTAAAATAATAACTAAATGCTAAAATTATTATGGGATTGTTATTTACATAGATAATTTAACTCTTAAAAATAAACGGTATAAAAAGGGTTGTCGTTTCTGCACATAATTGACTGATCTAAGTAACCTTTCTAAAGGGCGTGTCAGATTGAAGTCCGTTTGCGTGAACAAACCCAAATATCCTTTCGATTCTAGCAAATTGTAATTAGTAGCCAATGTCTACAAAAAGGCTGTTACTACACCGTTGATACTTTAGATAAACCGATTAATTCTGATTCGTTAAAAAATATTGAACGTTTATAAGTTCAATATCATTGATTAAACCTAAATCCAAAGAGCTTTCCTGGTCATAGGATAGTGTACAACTGGAATTGGCCCCAAGTTCAAAGCAAGGCACGGTTGTTTTATCCGAATAACTTTGACTCGTTGTTAGCTCTCCTATCCTTACGGTCAATATAGGCAACCCTGTAACTTTATAATCATTTGGGTTGTTCAATTGAATTTCAAATCGCCAACGAGAAGTATTATTGCCGGTGTCGGGTATAAACTCATAAAATAAGATATCGTAAGTAAAACCATCTAACTCAGGTGGGTCAATTTGATTTAACGGTTCCGGATCAGGAAAACTACAGGGTAGTTCAATGGTTCTATCTAGGTAGTATTGTTGGTTGTTCAAGAAGTAAGTATCTCTCACAACTGCAGTTTTTGTGCAATCTTCATCTTTAGAATCACAGCTCATGTTAAGGATAAAGCTGTTAAAAGAGATAAATAGGAATATTTTAGAAAATGTGCGTGGTGAACGCTCAATGCTATTTTTCATAAATGATATATTATAGTTTAAGATTCTTGTTTTTGATTTTCGAAAGGTCAAACCTCACTCGGGGCGAGAATTCGAAAATCGGGTAAGGAAGAAAATCTTAACTACATATCTTTTGTATTAGCGATGTCAAATGTATTTAAAATTTTAAAACGAATGCTTTTTTATATCCTTGATTTATTGCTTTTTTCGTTTTTTGGGACATTGAAAACAACCCATTGCTATGTGAAGTCCGTATTACTTTATTTCAGTCAAAATTTGAGTCCAAATTGTATTTTTAAAACGTTCTTTAAATATTCCAAAATGCCCGATTTTATTGGCTTGAAAGTCAATAGGATTTAAATGTATTGATTTTCTATTTGCATTCTTGTATTTCTCTGTCATCCATTGTACTGCTTCTTTCGGGGCAAAGGTGTCGTCATCTATACTATATGCGGTCATATCGACCTTGATGGTTTCGTAGAAGGTGTTTTTGATAGATTTATCACTAAAAATATAGTCTCTGTTCTTACCCCAATTTCGCCATTGTTCAGCTACATTTTTCGGTAAGTTTTCCATGCCGCTAATTCTCTTTGATTTCAAATAGCCGAAAACCCCAAGAATAAGCGGAAAAAGAATATACCAATTGAACCACATTTTCATCCTTCTAAATCCCTTCCAGTGTTTCCAATAACCGGATTGTGCCGCTACTAGAATAATTTTGTCTAATTTGTTACAAGATTCGGCAAGTCCAATTAGCTGTCCTCCAATACTATGTCCAAGAATTACTTTCTTTGATTTTGGGTAGTTTTTTATGGCGAATTGTATTATACTTTCTATATCATTACTACCCCAATCTGCAGCATTTATGTTTAGTTTTTCAATAGGTTTTTTTAGAGAACTACCTATTCCGTTATAATCAAATGTGATTACGGTTACATCCTTACATTCGGCATATTTGGCAAATTCATAGTAGTACTTTTGTTTTACACCTGTAGCTGAAGCAATAATTAAAATGGTCTTGTTGCTAGTATTGTCAAATAAAGTTGCGGATAATGTTCCTGAATTATATGGTATCTCTATTTCTTTCATTTTCAGTTCTAATGTCTTATCCTGAAATATGCTTATAGGTTAAAATTGATTTTATGCTGTTTTTAAATATACCATTTTTATTACTCTTTAATCTATAGATAAATGTAATCTGATGATTTTACGTAGGTACAAATCGGTTATGAGTGCCAGGAAGAAAAACCCTTGTAAATGATATTAAAAAGGAAGAAGGTGGTTTAAGGCAAAAAGAAAACAGTGGCTAACTCTAGAGAACTGGATTAGGGCTTTTCATGGGAGCCATTGTTGTGTGTAGTTATTTAATTTTAACCGTTATTTTTGGAGATTTTTAATTCGAGCTTTTTAACCATTCTTCATAAGGTTTTTAATATACGCTCGACTCAATAATATTTATTGTTATCGCTTTTTAATAAATCTTTTCTTTTAGTGTAGAATATCATCATCATCAGAACCGACAAGTATAGAATAAACAACCAAAATGTATTCATACTTCCAGTAAATTCTGGCAAAATTAGTAGATAATTAAAGGCCGCATTAGCACTAATATGAGCCAGTATCGAGGTCAACACACTTTTGGTATAGTAATAAATCCAACTTATAAAAAGTGTTCCCAAAATTACCCATAATAAAAACACTGTAAAGTCCATTTGCAATGGCACCCCTGTTCCAATCAGATATGCTGGAAAATGCCAGATTCCCCATATCAAACCAAGTATTATACTTGAATATAACAGATTAAATTTATCCATCAATCTGGGAAGTAAAAAACCTCTCCATCCATATTCCTCACCTACTGCAATTAATACAATAACAACAATCTGTGGCAGCAGTTGAGTAGTTCTTAAATCGAATCTGGAAATATCGAAGCCCAAGGAAGTGAGCATGGCCAAAGATACAAGGACCGGAATTCCAATCATTGAAATAAGAAGCCATTTTAAACCTGTTTTCTTCACCGTCTGTTTAATGAACAACTCATAGAGACCTTTCTTCCCATTTGTGATGGCAGTAAAAATCAGTGCAACTATTGATGGTGCGAAAACAGTTAATATTGAGACATTTGGATCATCTAATTTATAAGAGATAAAACATATTACCGAACTCAAGGCTATAACAATTACCGAGAATATAATGATTTCCCTTTTTCCATTTGGATTCAAATTTTTCATAGTTGAACATAATTTGGTTTGTGGGTAGTGTTTGGCATTAGTAATCTTCCAAATTTTTAATTCATTTAGTTCAATGCCTTTACATGAAGACTCTTCAAAAGGATAAATGTTACATCTGGTTGGAAATTACACACAACGCAGCGCTATGTGAAGTCCATGTTATTCGTCTATCACCTCTCATCCTATCCCGATAGCGATCTGTCATAGCGCTGCGATGATGTAGCATTTCCGAAAGACCGGGCGACATTTGCGAGAGCAGTGTGCGGGAGGGAGTGGGGGCAAAATGTGATGAAGGGATTTTGGTCTACGCAGGCGTCACGAGCGCAGCGAACACAGGAATACCTTTAAAAATCAGTGAAAATGATATGAATAATGCTACATCATCGTGTTTGTTTATGAAAAGTTGCGCGGTTTAGCACTTATTATGCACATGTTTTATTTTATTATTGGTAATTCTAAAAAAGATATGTTTGTTTTATTCCTGTAAATACTCAAAGTTGGTATTCCTTCGGTCGGAACCTTATCAAATGTATCTTTATCTGCCCCAGAAATTGCAATTCTTATAGCATGTCCTTTCTTGATGAGAATGGATGTAGGATGTAATTTAAAGCTCACTTCTTCAATCTTATCAATAGGCATTGGTGATGCATCTGATTTTCTGAATGAATGATACGGTATCTTATCATACATAGCATTCGTAGATAATTTTCGATGTGTTAGCAAAAGCCCGCCTTCTGTGATATATCTACTTTTTCCATCTGGGTCAACATCTTCTAAGTAGACAAAAATCCCCCCTTCTTTGTGTGTAGTCGACAGATTGAGGGAAATTACAGGTGTTCCCGTGATTTGAAGCGGTTCTGCAAGAGGTGTGGTTGTATACGTTAGCATTAAAGAATCGGCAGCATTGCGATTATTGAGGTTAAGAACGGGTTTTCCCATTTGGGTTGTCCATCGATTGTTTGTACCGGTACTTACCGAAAAGTCAACTAGATATTCATCCATACCCTGAGGTTCATCTGATGATGAAGTAATTAATTTTCCGTTGGTATCTAAATAATACTTAATTCTTTCTTGCCCTTTGGGTGGCCAAATATCAGAATGTTTAAATGATTCTTCTCCAAAATTATAGTACTTAATGGTTGGCCAATCTTCAACTTCTTTGTCAATCCCCTTTATGTACTGGTCAAAGAAGTTAAGTTGTAGTCTAAGTTGTTCAGTAACAGAAGGAATAGGTTCAACGATACTGTCAGAAACAACAAATGGGCTGGCATGTGAACGTCCGCCATGAGAAGTTGGCATCATGACAACTTTCTGCGGATTATCAAAATGTTGTAATCGTAATAAAGTACCTTCTGCCGTGCCGGCATCCAACCAACTTGTAAGAACAAGCATGGGTACATTTGATTCCGAAATTTCCTTTTTCCAATGCAAGGGGTCGAGTTCTTCGGATTTGAAATCTCCAAATTTGGAATCTTTATAAGGTGCTTTAGATAGAGCTTCCAATACGATTGTGTTGTTTTCATGTTCTTTGAT
Organism: Maribacter luteus; assembly: GCF_009674825.1. GTDB lineage: Bacteria > Bacteroidota > Bacteroidia > Flavobacteriales > Flavobacteriaceae > Maribacter_A > Maribacter_A luteus. The sequence goes on along the minus strand of NZ_WKJH01000026.1, from coordinate 2,634 downwards.
TGCATCCATCGGAAAATCTTTACCGACACGCCTCACACTTGCCCCCAGATTCTCAACTGAATTTTGGTCTAGCCAATCAACATATTGACTCCATACCGCTATAAAACTTGTTGCAAGCATTCCATAAGGCCGCGAAGGACTTTCATAAACGTCAAAATCTGACCAACCAGGTATTACAGCTTCAATGGCCGGGTGCTGGGTAGCACATAAAAGCTCTGCCGTTGTCCCGGAGTATGAAGTGCCATAGGCTCCTACTTTACCATTAGACCACGGTTGGTTCACGACCCAATCAACAATGTACCAAGCATCTTTCACCTCCGTAGGCGAATATTCTGCTGTACGAACACCGTAGGAAGCACCTGTTCCCCTAACATCAACTTTTGCAAGGATGTAATCATGGTCAAGAAAATATTTATCTCGTTTTTTGAGTGAAGGAATTGGCTCACCTGTTTTCGGGTCTTCTTTGCCCCTCCAATAACGGGTAAACTCAAACAGTACAGGGAGTTTTTGATTTTTATAATCTTCTGGGAAGTACACATCCATAGCCAATTTGGTTCCATTGACAGCAGGGATGTAATAAGACTCAACATTATTTGCTTGCGAGAAACCGAATTGATAGGTTAAAAGAAAAAAGAGTATAAATAAAAATTTTTTAGCTGTCATTTTCTAGTTGGGTTAATTTGTGCATAATGCCCGTTTTAATGGCGTTTATTTATTATGCCTGTTTCACAAGTTAAGAAAAAAGTCATTGCGAATCTTTGTCGATGGGGAAAGGATCGTAACTTTAGGTATGCAGGGAAAAAAGGATAATCAGGAAAAACTGTTCGCGAGTTTCCAGTTGGCGAGCGTCTATAACCTGATGAAGTACCTGAAATTTGAACAAAAACGAATAAAAAAAGGGGCAGGGCAACTTGCTTTTAAAGTCTTTATGAGAAGTGTTATCCGTGACTTGTTTTTAGCTTTACTAAGACATCTAAAATTGACTTTTCAATACGGATTAAACTAGAAAAAAGCCCCTTAAAGAGGCTTGTAATGATTTATTTTTTACTGCTTGGGTTACTTGTGCAACGGTTACCGGTGTTGTGCTTTCGTTATATTTTCAATTCCTTATTAATAAGAATTTCAATTTCTTCCATATCAGATAGAATTTTCTTAAAACTTATAAGGCTTCCTTGTTCCGATTTAGCCTTCATATGTTGGCACCTTTCGAAGTTAATAAGAAGCTCTATTAAGTTTTTTTCTTCAAATACCCGTTCCCGCAGTTTGGGTTGATTTTGTATGTTTTTATAGGCAAATTCTGGACTCCCATATCTATTAGCTGCCGTTGCACCCGCTTTACCAGCTTCACCATTATTGTATTCAGAAGCCTCTTCTGTCGCTTCTTTATATTTATCTAAACGGATTACTTGTTCCCTAATGGTTGGTGGTATTAATTTGATGTCACCAGTATTCTGTAACGTATTTACCGTATTAGTTTTGAATTGAACATTATAAAGTTGCCAATCTAACTTTCCAGTTTCAGAAACTATTTCAATTATTGGTAAGTTTGGTTGATTATAGATTTCTTTAAAGGCTCTAATTTTTACCATATTTGAATCTATGGCTAAAGATGTCTTCTCTATATATGCTTTGTCATTCTCAAAATCTTGTAATAATTGTTTATAATAAACTTGCCTTAAATTTTCGGTTTTCCGTTCATCATTGAGGTTGTTAAGTTGTAGGGCAATTAAAATCCCTAGAACAACAAGTATAATTTCACCAATTGCATATTTAAGGTATTTTCCAATGTTGCCTTCTAAAAGCAAGTTTTGTCTAATTTTTCTAAAGAATTTTATCATTGATTAGCGGTTTGTCATAATGAAGCACAACGGTTAGGCTATGATCTCTTTGCAGAAAAATCCGTTTGGATTTTTCCGTCTGGTACCACGCCATTGCCTAAAGTTAAGGATTTCCGTTTAGGAAATCCGTCGCAATGGATTATAGGTATTATGCCTGTTGCACAAGTTAAGAAAAAAGTCATTGTGGATCATTGCCGATCGGGAAATGGATCGTAACTTTAGGTATGCAAGGCAAGAAGGACTATCAGGAAAAACTGTTCGCCCATTTTTAATTGACGATCGCATACAACCTGAAGAAGTACCTGAAATTCATCGAAAAACGCTCAAAAATCGGGGCAGGGCAACTTGCTTTATCACTTTCTGTAAAAACCGAACCTTACAAGCTCGAAAGGTTGTTTTTAAGCCCGGCAAAAACAATGGGATATTTGGTCACCTAAAAAATAAGACAGCCCTAAAAATCGGTTGTGGAAGTCATTATTCCAATAATTATAGGCTTGTGCAACGGTTACCGGTGTTGTGGTGCAGTTTTTATTCGGTTAATCTGTTTTTCAAATCCATACGCTCGTGTAAAATTCTCGTTATTTCGATTGGATTTAATTTTGATTTTCGATAAAATATTACGTGTCGATTTGCTTTTAGCCCGAAAAGGTCAGATTTAATTCCGTCATAATTTTTTCCAAGTTCTGTATTGTCAGCAATGTCTTGGCAAATATCCAGAAGCATGTCGTAATATCTGTCAGCTTGATTTTCAGACCAATTCTCGAGTGTATATTCCCAAATTCCGTTTAAGTCAGCT
>NZ_WKJH01000025.1:708-3032 GCF_009674825.1 Maribacter luteus | reverse complement strand
GGATTGACCACTAGGGAAGACCAACCATAGGACTCGAAACAACGATGAGCTGAATATCCACAGCAACCTGCCTCGTATGCGGTCGATACTTCATGATTAGCAAAATGTTTATCAACATAATCTTTAAGTTGTTCCGGGTCCGGATTCATTGAAAATGACTTGCCTGAAAACAAATCTGTCGCACAATGCACTTTCCAACTTCGCTTGTGAATGTCGATGCCAATGTATAACTTCGGTACAGCAGTAATTTGAGTAACCATATCTTTAATTTTTTGTTCATTTTAAAGATACTCGACTTACTGCTTTTTCATCGATGCTATAAAACATAGCTATCACAGGCTTTCCGAGAGGTTTTTGTTTATTTATTGAGTCCGCCAATTTTTTATTTTTGTATATTTAGAAATTAAAAGATAAATAGAAAAAATAAAAATTTGGCTCGTGCTTAATCCGAAAAATTAGTGTTTATTTATACGCTACGTTTCATACACAAGACCGTTGTGTATCATTAAAAAAAACCGAAATACAAAGAATGGAAAATAAAACATACAAGAAAATATCTAATTGGTACCGAAAATTCCAAATTAGTAAATCACCTCAAATGAATTTAGTTTGGGGATTCTTTTTGTATACGCTAATTGGATTTATTTTACTGTCTATTCCTTTCTTTCACAAAACCGACATTTCTTTTTTAGATAATTTATTTATTTCAACTTCTGCTATTTCAACTACTGGACTTGTGACAATAAGCGTTTTCGATTCCTATAATTTTTTCGGTCAATTTGTTATTATGGCTTTAATACAAATTGGCGGAATTGGATATATGACGCTAACGACATACTATTTATTATTTACTACCAAAAAAATAACACATTGGCATAGTAAATTAATAGGAACGGAATTTACATTACCTAATACAATTCAGATAAAAGATTTTATCAAAAGCGTTATTGTTTTTACCCTAATAATGGAAACTATTGGAGCTATACTTTTCTACTTTGCCTTTACCAATTCTGGAATGGGGAGTTTAAAAGCAATTTGGTTTTCAATTTTTCATAGTATTTCATCGTTTTGTACAGCTGGTTTTGGATTGTTTAATGATGGTTTCGAAAGCTATCAAGACAATACTTTTATAAACACAATTATTTCTGTATTAGCAATTTCTGGTTCTTTGGGTTTTATTGTAATTACAGATTTGTGGTATCGAATTAGGGGTAAATCAAAAGAAATTTCGTTCACAACTAAAATCATTATTTATGGGTTTTTGTTTTTACTTTTTTTAGGAACTTTACTCATTTACACAACAGAATCATCCTCTATTCTCGGTTCGAATAGTTCACTTATGACCTCTTTCTTCCAAGCAATGTCAGCTATGACAACAGTTGGGTTTAACACAATACCTATCGGTGAATTATCCTTGCCAATATTATTGCTTATAACCTTTCTTATGTATATTGGAGCTTCGCCTTCAGGAACAGCAGGAGGAATGAAAATAACGACATTGACGGCAATGCTATCGATATTAAAAAGTCGATTGTTTGGTCAGAAAAAAATCACATTTTTAAACAGACTTATTCCTTTTGAAAGAATATACGTTGCCACATCAACTTTTATGCTTTACACAAGTTTAATTTTCTTGTTTTCATTTTTACTTTCTTACTTTGAAAACTTTTCTTTTGACAGCATATTATTTGAAGTAGCATCCGCTTTAGGAACAGTTGGATTAAGTACAGGAATTACAGGAGATTTAACTAACGTTGGGAAAATATTGATTATTATTTTAATGTTTATTGGACGAGTTGGAGTTCTAACTTTTGGATTTGCATTATTGCAACAAAATGAGAACGATTCTAAAAAAATTAGAACTGATGATTTGGCTGTATGAAAAAATTAATAATTAGAAAAATAGAAAAAACGCCACACAACAACGTATCCTATGAAAAGCCCTAGTCCAGTTCTCTAAAGTTAATCAATATTTTCTTTTTTGCCTTAAACCACCTTTTTTTCTTTAATATAACTTGCTCCGCATCCTATATGTGATACACCTTTTGTCTTAGGGTTCACCAGCATCTGTATGATTATAAGCTATAATAGACCCGGCCACTTGCTATAAAGATGTGATTCCGGTTTCCTGGATCACCCACGTTGTTCTGTGGTACGGGTCTCTCTACTATTTTGTGAGCTTTGTTATGGTTTGTTTTTTTATCTTTCACTCCAGTACCCCTATGCAATAAGGGGTCTCTGTCTTAATAACGGCCAAAGTCCTACTAAGTAGTTTTCTCGCTACTTTGATAATGATACTCTTTACGTTTCTACCTTGGTGCTTA
>NZ_WKJH01000025.1:0-661 GCF_009674825.1 Maribacter luteus | reverse complement strand
CTCAACAAAATAGCTCCGTATCAATCGATGTGCTCGTGGGGTGATGCCCAACGTCTTATAATTGCTTCCGCTTTGGTGGACCCCTGGGGACAGACCTACATAACCTGCCAAATGCTTGACATTGTTAAAACGTCTCAGATCTCCCAATTCACATAAGATACCACAGGCAACTATCCCTCCAATGCCGGGTATGCTCCTGAGCAACATATAATCCTTCTTATGATGGACCTTGCAATACCTTCTAAGGGCTGTAGAAACATCCCGAAGCTCTTGGTCCACAAAACGAAAGAAACGCATACGACTCTCTAAAGTCGCTTTTGCCGTCGGGTTCTCAAACACAATACCATCTAACCATTTACGGTACTTATGGCTCCAATGGTCGTTGTCAAATTCTTCCGGCTCCTTGATACCGAAATACAACAACTGCATTTTGATGTAACTCTTTATCCTCCGAAAATCCTTGACAAGATCGTTTCTGCGCCTAAATAGACTTCGTAACTCACGGTCGACATCGGGAACATGGATACCCTCCAAACGACCGTCCTTTAACTCTCTTGATATCAATTGCGCGTCTATCCTGTCGGTCTTGGTATGTTTCTCCTTGCCCTTTCTATGGATATCAGCAGGATTGACCACTAGGGAAGACCAACCATAGGACTCG
>NZ_WKJH01000024.1:423294-445090 GCF_009674825.1 Maribacter luteus | reverse complement strand
TTGAATTTAAATGGGAGCAATGTGTTCACGGCGGTAGTTGACCCGGCAACGAACAATGCTCTTAGCGTAAGTGCTAGTGGTCTTCTTGCAACTGACGATCAGAATGCAGGGGAGGTTACTTTCGATGATAGTACGGCATCACTTGGTGCAACCGATGTACAGGGGGCAATCGAAGCTCTGGCAAGTGCAACCGATAATGATACACAGTATACGGCAGGCACAGGCTTGGTTTTAACCGGGACGGTGTTCAGTGCGGACGCAAGTTTGGCTACGGATGCAGAAGTAGCGGCCAATGAATTAACAACGAGTGTTGTTGCAGGTTCGGATATTACTGTAAGTGCGTCAACTTCAGGAAACAATACGGCGTACACGGTTAGCAATGCTTCACCGGACCAAACGGTAAGTATCGTTGATGGTGGTAATGGTAATGTAACGGTAGGCGGGACTTATCCAAACTTTACCATTGATGTGCCGGATGCAACGGTTGATACGGATGAACAGGATTTACAAAACTTTCAGGTAAATGGTTCAAATTTAGAAGTAAGTATAGAGAATGGTAATACCGTAAGTGTTCCATTGTCGGATATCACTGCAGGTGTTGATACCGATACCCAGTATACGGCAGGGAACGGGTTGAATTTAAATGGGAGCAATGTGTTCACGGCGGTAGTTGACCCGGCAACGAACAATGCTCTTAGTGTAAGTGGTAGTGGTCTTCTTGCAACTGATGATCAGAATGCAGGTGAGGTTACTTTCGATGATAGTACGGCATCACTTGGTGCAACCGATGTACAAGGGGCAATCGAAGCTCTGGCAAGTGCAACCGATAACGATACACAGTATACGGCAGGGTCAGGCTTGAATTTATCAGGCACGGTATTCAGTGCGGAAATCAGCACAACGGCTGGCAATGCCCTTAGTGTAGATGCGAACGGTCTATATGTTTCCGATGTTGACAATGTTGACGATGCAGATTCATTGATCGGTAATGAAACGGTCACATCCATGACCTATAATTCAGGGGTTATTACTTTGAATGAAGGAGGGAACACACCTAAAACAGTTGATATTAGTGGGGTAAATACCGATAATCAATATCCTGACAAATTCAATTTAAACGGTACAACTTTAGAATTGTCCATTTCGAATGATGGACTTTCAGATAGAACAATCAATCTTGATGGCACATTCGCAACAGATGCCCAACTAACGGCATCCGATAATGCCGATGCGGATAAAGTAATTGGTAACGAATTGGTAACCAATCTTGCTTTTGATGGTTCGGTATTAACCTTGAATGAACAAAACAATACTCCAAAAACAGTAAACATAAGTAGTGTAAATACTGATAACCAAAAAGTTGACGTGTTTTCACTAGTCGGCAATACACTGAGCCTTTCATTGGAAAGGGACGGGGAAGCGGAAAAAACAATTGATCTTAGTTCTTTGTCCGACCATGATTGGTATGAGGTTGGTGGGACTTCCGCTCCTGATGCTATAACCGATGATATTTTTACTCAAGGTGATGTAGGTATTGGTACAAGTTCTCCAGATGCAAAATTGGATGTTGAGAATGGTACAGTACGTTTTTCTGATTATGGATCCAATGCTGTTACAGGTTCAGGTACTTCATTAATGGCTGTTGAGGCCGACGGTGATTTGGTTGAAGTAAATACATTGAAATCCTCCAGGGTTTTCTATCCTCCTTCCATTGCCGTTGATGCGTCTACAAATGGTACGTTCTCGATTGATCTGCATGCGCAGTATATTGCTCAGTTTGGCTCACCTGTAGTAAGTAGTGGAGGATCTATACCAACTTATTCTGCAACAGAATTGGACTATCATGTTACGTATGCCGATCCTACGGTATTCAATACAAGTACGATGAATATTTCTCCCGCTGGAGTATTGACATATACGATCATAGGACAACCTGCAGATTACAATTCATTGATCAATGTAGTATTTGTTGTTAAGTAATACAGAACCATTAGCCCAAATCAGTTTGAAACTAACACCTACATATAAAAAGCTTCTCCTCAGTATTGTATTTACATTACTGGGGATTACTGTATCAAACGCCCAGTTTTTATTACAGGCTCCGAATGATTCTGATCAACATAATTACCGTTGGTTTGAAGCCTCGGATACAGCAACTGTCTTGGGGACGAATTCCTATTATGAGGTAACCCAACCTGGCATCTATTTCGCAACCTATGATGGTACTTTATGTGGTTCCAATGCTTCCGGCTATTTTATTGTAACCAATTGCAGTTCACCGGATAATGAGGTTACCTTGGATATTTCTTCCAATGTGGATTTGTCTTCTGGGGCAACAGTTAGCTGGAGTCCGGCTGTTTCTGGTGACCAGACAAGTCCAATGGTAGTGTCCTCACTTACAGTTCAGCGTTATACGGCGACAGTTACAAAGGCCGGGAATAGTTTTGAACTACCCAACTTCACGGTCGTCTGTATCGATCAGGCAGCAAACTTGGTAGATGATATCGTATCTACCGATGAAGACCAACCTCTAGTTGTTGATATATTTGATAACGATTCCGATTTGCCAACAACGGGAACCTTGACGACGACCGACCCATTGAACGGGGAGGTGACAATCAATGAAAATGGTACCCCTAACGATCCATCGGATGATATAGTCACCTATACTCCCAATGCCGATTATAATGGTCCAGATACATTTGATTACACTGTTTGTAACCAATCCGGTGATTGTAGTACAGCGACCGTAACTATAGATGTATTACCAATTATCGACGCTATAGATGATGCAGTGGCCACAGAAACTGAAACTACTATAGATATTCCTGTTTTGGACAATGATAATGACATTCCGTCTATAGGAACATTTTCTAATATAAATGCTACGAACGGGGTTGTTATACATAGTGATAATGGTACGCCGAACGATCCTTCGGATGATACCATAAACTATACGCCAGACAATGGTTTTACGGGTAATGACTCTTTTACCTATACCATATGTGATGGGGCTTCAAATTGCAGTACGGCAACCGTTACTGTTGTTGTTTCCAATGCTGTTGACCTGGATTCGGACAATGATGGTATCTTGGATAGCTTTGAGGACCTTGATATGGATGGGGATGGGGACCCATCTACCAACCCAACGGATAGTGATGGTGACGGATTTGCCGATTATTTGGATATCGACAGTGATGATGATGGTATTCCCGATAATGTTGAAGCACAGACAACCGAAGGTTATATATTACCAAGTCTGATAGATGCGAATTCCAATGGGCTTGATGATGCCTATGAAGATGGTGTTTTAGGGTTGTTCCCTGTGGATACCGATGGGGATAGTATGCCGGATTATTTGGATGACGATAGTGATAATGACAATATACCGGATGCCATCGAGGGGCATGATTATGACCATGATGGTTTGGCCGATGTTATCTGGATAGGTTCCGATAAGGATAATGACGGATTGGATGACGCTTATGAAGGAGATGCTACAATTGACATAGATGTTAATGATAAGTATAATGATCCATATATGGACCTTCCGAATACAGATGGCGATAATGAATCTGATTATAGGGATATTGATGATGACAATGATTCAATATTGACTATTGATGAAGACTTGAACGGTGATGGGGATTATTCCAATGATGACAATGATGCCAATGGTATACCTGATTACCTTGAGCCAAACACTCCAGAAGAGGAAGTAGAGGTCTTTAATGTTGTAACTCCGAATGGAGATGGTGTACATGATGTATTGGTAATCGGAGGATTGGAGAATTATCCGAACAACACACTAAGGATTTATAATAGATGGGGTGTGCTGGTTTATACGACCAAGGCGTACAATACAAACGGTAATGTTTTTGATGGCACCTCGGAAGGAAGGGTTACCGTTGAGAAAGATAATAAGTTGCCTGTAGGTACCTACTTCTATATTCTTGATTATGAAGATATAACCGGTAAGACCGTAACGCTTTCAGGATACATTTATATTAACAGATAATGATTATGGCGAATACTTTGAAACATATTTCAATAGTAATGCGAATACTGACTTTTATTGGTGTTGCGGTGTTGTTCTTCTTAAATGAGGTACAGGCCCAGCAAGATGCCCAATATACCCAGTATATGTACAATACAGTGAGTGTTAATCCGGCATATTCAGGTTCTAGGGGGCACGTGAGCATTGCTGCTTTGCACAGGTCGCAATGGGTAGGCCTTGATGGAGCGCCGAAAACCCAGACATTGAATATACATTCCCCAGTTGGCTATAAAGGGTTAGGTTTGGGATTGTCGATAGTGAATGACGAGATAGGTCCTACTTCAGAAACATATTTGGACGTAGATTTTTCATATACCCTAAAGACTTCGGAAGAGGGTAAACTAAGTTTTGGGTTAAAGGCCAGTGGACATTTATTGGATATAAGGTATTCAGAACTCAACCAATATGCACCGGATCAAACCTTACAGCAAGATATAGATAATAAGTTTTCCCCTAATTTCGGGGCTGGTGTATATTACCATACAGATAGGTTCTATGCGGGTTTATCAGTACCTAGGTTTTTACAGACCACCCATTTTGAGGAATCATCCTTGTCGACCGCCAAAGAACAAATGAACTATTATCTTATTACCGGTTATGTTTTCGATTTGAACCCCAACCTAAAGTTTAAACCGACCATACTCTCCAAATTGGTGCAAGGGGCACCCTTACAGGTGGATCTATCAGCGAATTTTATGCTCAACGATAAATTTATACTTGGTGGTGCTTACCGTTGGGATGCCGCCTTCAGTGGAATGTTCGGTTTTAATGTGAGCGAATCCCTTTTAATAGGATTGGCCTATGATCGCGAAACGACCGAATTGGGTAATGCAGCTTTTAACGATGGGTCTTTTGAAATCATATTCAGATATGATTTTATTAGTACCAAAGGTTTCGTAAAGTCACCTAGGTTTTTCTAAATTATTTACTACTCTTTCTTATATCCGTATTTTTTATAGTTGGCTTAACTTAAAAGTTAGGTAAAGGTCTTATTTTTACAGAATGAAGGAAGAAGAAGTCATTCTTGTAAATACCAACGATGAACAAATCGGAACCATGCCCAAAATGGAAGCCCACGAAAAGGCCATGCTGCACAGGGCATTCTCGGTTTTTATCATGAACGATAAAGGGGAAACCATGCTTCAGCAAAGAGCGGCACACAAATACCATTCACCCTTACTTTGGACCAATACATGTTGCAGCCACCAGAGGGTTGGCGAAACCAATATTGAGGCAGGTAAAAGAAGACTGCAAGAAGAAATGGGTTTTACGGCTGAATTAAGGGAATTGTTTTCTTTCATATATAAGGCTCCTTTTGATAACGGACTTACAGAACACGAGTTGGATCATGTAATGATGGGTTCTTATAACGGGAATCCTGAAATAAATCCCGAGGAAGTGGCAGATTTCAAATGGATGATGCCAAGTGACATACAAAAAGATATCGCCGAACATCCAGAACGGTATACCGTTTGGTTCAAGATTATTTTTGAAAAATTCTTTGACCATTTAATGCATAATACGAACCATGAAAGTTAAAGTAAGCAGAAAGGCACATTTTAATGCAGCGCACCGTTTATTTAGGCCAGAATGGGACGATGAGAAGAATACTGAGGTTTTCGGTAAGTGCAACAACCCCAATTATCACGGACATAATTATGACTTGGTGGTCAGCGTCTATGGCGAAATTGATAAAGAGACCGGTTTTGTCATGGATATGAAGATTTTGAAAGCCTTGATAAAGGATAAGATAGAAGATGTATTGGACCATAAGAACCTAAATGTTGAAGTGCCCGAATTCAAGCACCTGAATCCGACAGCGGAGAATATTGCGGTATTTATATGGAATAAACTCAGGCCACATATAAAGGCTTCCAAAGACTTGGAAGTGGTGTTGTACGAAACACCAAGGAATTTTGTGACCTACTCTGGCGAATGATCAATGATTGAACGAATTTTATAAATAATAAACTTTATGAACTTATATCCATTTAAATTTCAACCGATATTAAAAGAACGTCTTTGGGGCGGTACCAAGTTAAAAGAGGTTTTGGGAAAACCTATCGAAAGTGATATTACCGGTGAAAGTTGGGAGTTATCTGCCGTAGAAGGCGATATCTCCACTGTGGCGAATGGACCATTGGCCGGGACCACGCTTCAACAAATTATTGATCAGCAACCAGAAGGGTTATTGGGTAAAGATGTTTTTGATCGTTTCGGGAAGGATTTTCCGATACTGATAAAATTTATCGATGCCAAACAAGATCTTTCCATACAATTGCACCCCAATGATGAATTGGCGAAAAAAAGGCATAATTCTTTCGGAAAGACCGAGATGTGGTACGTTATGGACGCTGACCCAGGGGCAAATCTTATTGTTGGGTTTAATAAAAACGTAACCAAGGAAGAGTATTCCGAAAGTTTGGAAAATGACACCTTACTAGATTTGTTGAACTACGAAGAGGTAAAGGAAGGGGATACTTTTTTTATCAATACGGGAAAAATACACGCTATCGGAGCAGGTGTACTATTGGCTGAAATACAGCAAACTTCAGATATTACCTATCGCGTTTTTGACTTCAATAGAAAAGATAAAAACGGTAACCTTAGGGAATTACATACCGATTTGGCTTTGGATGCCATGGATTATGATAAAAAGGATGATTTTAAGGTAGTTTACGATCAGAAGTCCGACACGGTTAATTCCATGGTAGATTGCCCTTACTTTAAGACCAATTTTTTACAGCTTGACAATAATTTAAGTTTAGATGTTAAAGCAAGGTCATCGTTCACTATATTAATGTGTGTCGGTGGTTCTGCAGAGATCGTTACCAATGCGGGTACCGTGGCCATACAAAAGGGGGAGACAGTTTTGCTTCCTGCCGATTCTGAAAGTATTTCGATAGAAACCAGTGGGGTTAAGTTGCTAGAAGTCACGGTTTAAGCGAAATAAGTTTGATTACTTAAAGGAGTAGAATCTAAAAACAGTATTTTTGCAAAAAAATAAATAGAAATGGCAAGTATTAGAGATTTAAAGAAAGATATAAATTTTGTTTTAGGGGATATTATCGAAGCGGTATATATTGTTGAAACCGCTAATGGAAAAAATGACTCTAAAGAAGGAAGTAAGATTATCGACAGTGCTATTGAAACTTTTGACGTTTTGATAGGGAAGGTGAATGAGAAAAATGTTGAAAATAGAAAAGCACATTTAAAAAGTGTTCGTAAAGAGTTGGAAGAAAAAGCCACTGCTTTGGTAGAACAATTGAACAAGTTGCAATAAATAACACAAGTTTAAAACGTATAAAAAAAACATCCCGCCTTGGCGGGATGTTTTTTTTATTGGTTCTTTTTCCTCTGGTCCAGAAAATTCTGGAGGGCTTTACCATATTTAGAAGCTGCCACTTCAGGGGACAATGAATTGTTGATAGAGTCTAGATACTTCAGATTGGCATCGGATACCTCTGTTAAAGCAATATAGGGGGCTATGTACGAGTCTTTGTTGTTCATGGCAAAATTCAAAGCGAACGCATACCCTTTTTGTATATTCTTTTCGGATAGTTTTTGAATGGAATCCAATTGGGCGGAATCCAGTGGTACTTCACTATTGGCGGTTTCTTGTACTATTTCCAGGCTTCTTTTATTGAATCGGGTCATGATCTTACGATATTCCTCAAGTTTCAAGTTTGTGGCGGAGCCTTCTATTTTTGCATTGGTATCAAAGGTGTTCCAACTTGTATTTATGGTAATGTTGCCCGGTTCACCAAAAAAAATGATCCTATCATTAACATCGTTGTAGTCCTTTTTGTTCAAGTATAGATAGAAGATTTCAGGACTTTCCAATTCTGTTTTGAAAGAAAAACTACCGTCACCGTTCACTTCCAAGGAATCTATGGTAATTAATGTAGAATCGGGTACATGCTGTAAATACAAAGTGCCTTTCTTTAGTCCTTTTACATTTCCGGTCAAAAACATGGTTTTGGTCGTATCCTCCTTGCAAGAAGTCATAAAAATGGCAATTAAGCCAAAAAATAGAAATTTTTTCATTTGAATGTAGTTACTCGGCTATTGGTTCGCCAAATTTAATATGTTTATATATGGGGCAAATATCAATAAAATAATTGATTTTAAAGATCATCTTTTGGGGGCAATTTTATTGAAATCTACCATTTGATCAAGGTGTGTTCGGATATGGGCTAAACATTCGCGGCAATTTCCATCAGGAGTCCACAAATATAAGCACCCGCCGTACCGACCACATATCCCAAAACCGCTAAAAGTATTCCCACCGATGTTAAGGATGGATGGAATTCCGCAGCTACGATCGGGGCAGAAGCCGCCCCGCCAACATTGGCCTGGCTCCCAACTGCTAAAAAGAAGAAAGGCGCTTTTATTAATTTGGCGACTAAAATAAGTAGGCCGGCATGTATCGATATCCAAATAATACCAACCGCTATAAGGCCTGGATTTTCCAAGAACCTCCCAAGGTCCATTTTCATACCAATGGTCGCTACCAGAATATAGATGAAAACTCCACCGATTTTACTTGCCCCTGCACCTTCATAATTTTTGGCCTTTGTAAAGGAAAGTAGAATACCTGCGGTGGTCGCAAAAACAACCATCCATAAAAACTTGGAACCTAAAGAAGAAAGTGCTTTTTCCTTGTTTCTTATGACTTCAAAGGTGTTCTCTAAAAACAAGGCAAAATGTTCAGCTAAAAAATGGGATATGCCTACTGCGAAAAATGCAAGGCATAACATCATTATATAATCATGCAAGGAGGTAACCCTGGTTATTTTTTCGGTATGTGCCGAAACCTTGGCCTTTAAGGTTTCGATAGATGAATTATCGGCTTTTAACCATTTATCGATTTTGTCCGATTTTCCTATGCCGAGCAGTATAATGGCCATCCAAATATTGGCAACAACGATATCGATAAGTACCATATCACCGAATTTCTTTGGATTGAACTGGAAAACCTCTAACATGGCAGCTTGGTTGGCACCTCCCCCGATCCAACTGCCTGCAATTGTGGTCAACCCTCGCCAAACCGCATCAAAACCTACGCCACCTACGGTTTCAGGAGAAAAAATAGAAACTATTAAAATAGCTATTGGTCCACCGATTACAATTCCGACCGTACCGGTCAAAAACATGATAAGCGCTTTGGATCCTAAATTCATAATGGCCTTTAAGTCAATACTCAAGGTCATAAGAACCAAGGCTGCAGGCAATAAATAGCGACTGGCAATGTAATATAGGTTAGAATGTTCTTCGGAGATGATACCCGTACTTGTAAGTATTGCCGGAAGCATATAACACATTAAAAGTGTCGGGATAACCTTGTAGAATTTTTTCCAGAATCCTTTTTTTATCGATGAGGTGTAGAATACAAAACCCAAACAAAGGCTTAATAATCCAAAAATAATAGTGTCTTCAGATAGTGGGAGTTGGTGCATTTTTGGTGGTATAAGTTGGTTTCAAATATAGTTAAATCTTAAAATGTTGGTTTAGAAAACTTGCTACGCCGTCCTGTGTATTGCACAATGTGGTGTGGTCGGCAATATTTTTCACTTCATCACGGGCATTGCCCATAGCTACGCCACAATTTACCTGTTGAAGCATTTCTGCATCATTATAATTGTCCCCAAAAGCGATAATATCGTTTAGGCTATGCATGTCTTTGATCAATAGCTCTATGGCCGAAAGTTTTGATACGGATTTTGGGCTTACTTCTATTAATGTATCGTTAGAGCGATAAATGTTCAATTTATTGGAGTATAAGGACAAAAGTTTCGGTTGTATGCGTTCAATTGTTTCAAAGGTACCCATAAGCATTATTTTATGTGCACCGACTTTTCGATTTTTCCAATCTTTGATCGTCTCTGAATTTTTTTGATAAACGGGATCTGTCTTGGTATTGTTGATCTCTTTGTTGACTCGTTCCGAATTTTCTTCAACAAACCATTCATCCTTATAATACAGGCCTAATTTAATGCTGTGTTCTTTTGTTAGTTCATACAATGATTCAAGGGTCTCGGCTTCAATAATGGCAGAGTGAATTTCTTCTTCGCCATCGATTACCAACGCTCCATTGTAACAAATGATAGGTTCATGGGCAATACCAAGGTCTTTTTGTATATATCGCATTGATTTTGGCATTCTGGCCGAAACTAGGATAATCTTGGTTGTTGGTCTAATTCGGTTGATTTCTGATATGGTAAATGGGGATACGTCACTTTTTGTGGATAGCAGGGTGCCATCCAAATCGGAACATAGTATTTTGTGGTTCATTCTAAATATTTAGCCAGTATGTAAACTTCAGGTTTATAGATCGCATTCTGGGTGCAAAGGTATTGACAAAATAATTGTCATTATACACCAAATACAAATCTGACAAGGGAGCAAACCTCCATTGCAACCTAGAGTTCAGTCCTAAATTATCCTGTTGGGTGCTATATTGAACTAAGGTGGACCAAAAAAGTGATTTGTTGAAGGTGACGTCTATTTTTGGACTTAATAGCCATAAATCGGCGCTGGCATAGGGTTCGGGCAGTTCTATCCTATTATAGTCAACCAACATAGAAATGAATACTTTGGGTTGAAAACGGTACGTCATACTCCCTTGAACCGAATATCGTTTGCCATTGAAAAAACTTCCTAAAGTCGTTTCCAGTTCATAAGAAAAAAGTTTTCGCCGATCAGAGGAATATTCCAATTGTACATTGTTGTAGTGGTAGCCCACGTTCTCTGGCAATGCCACGGCATCATCCAATCCTGTTGGCTCAAACTCATCGGTCAAGAAAGTATATTTATTGTTTAAACTGATACTAATGTTCGAAAAATCGACGAATTTTGCTTCCCATTCACCCCTCAAAGTATAGTCTGTATTTTGTAAATCCATACTCGGGCTCCAAATAAAAATAGGAAAAGCCTTAAAACTATGGGAGTTGATAAAACCTTTTTTTGGCCAAAACACCTTTTCTATACCTACATAGCCCTTTAAAATATCATTTCTACGGATATAACCTAGATCAGACCTAAAATCTTCACCTACGTATACCAATTTTGAAAAAGTGTTATAGTATCTTGAGTTGTAATCGAGCTTTATTCCTGCAGAGGCGTCTTTGTCCCCGCTATTGTGCGCAAAGGATTTATGAACAAAGAATTTCCCGTTCCATCTATTTCCCTTTGATATAAGATCATAATCAATACCCAAAACGCGGTTGTATCTATCTTCATCTTCTTGAAAATCGTAATCTTTGAAGGTTTGCCGGTTAATAAAGAACATACTGATATTGGATCGGCCGAATACACGTTGCTGAAGGGCGAACATCATATTATTGTTAGAGGCGATAAGGTTCTCTTCATCGGCCTGGGTCTGTATATCGAGAAAGCCAAGGCGTAAACTTTTGTTCAATTTGCCGCTTAATCTAATTCCTCCGAGAATTTTGTTTTCTATGGAATTGTCCGCAGTATCGGTGGCAATACCGATTCTTCGTGAAAAAAACGGATTTCCATCGCGGTCATCGCCGTAACTTGAGAATAGATCACTGTTATCAATGAAGAACTGCCTTTTTTCCGGGAGCGAAATTTCGAAACGCGTAAGATTGGTCACTTGGTCATCAACTTCTACCTGTGAAAAATCAGGATTCACGGTAATATCCAAATTCATGCTATTGCCAATAGCAAATTTGGCGTCACCGCCTATTTTGATATTGTTGGTTTTTTCTTCGTTCTCATAATCATTTTGTGAGATGGTATTAACAAATGGGATGATGGCAATAGGACTCCTTGATTTTCCCAATGGCCTTTCAAAAATCATGTCACCCATGAAGGTAAGGCCATAAATATTCTGGTTTTGGGGAATATTCATCCAAGTACTGTTCTCATTCGATTGGGTATCGAAACGATAGCTATTGAAGCGCCATTTTGTCTCTCCTTCCCTAAACTTAAAGGCCGTAAGGGGAATAATGAGTTCGGAAGTATAGTGGTCTTCATAAATTTTTGAATCCCCTTTCCATTTGGTATCCCACGAAATGGTAAATCCGCTAAGGTCATTGCCCCCACCTGATACTAATCCTTCCCGGCGAACCCCAAAAGGGTTTATGCCGAATAAAAAGGCATTGTTACCATCGTTGAACGTGTCGAAAAGTAGCGTAATATTATCACTGTTCCCAGCCCTGAAATCCCTTTTAAGGGATTGTACTTTATAATCTTTACCTAAAGTATAAACAGTAATACCTATATAAAGGAATTCATCGTCAACAAGCATTTTGATATCGGTCTGTTTGGTCGCTTGAATAGAGTCCGATGGAAAATATTGCCAGAATTCCTTTGCACTATCTGCTTTATGCCAAACAGCCTCGTCCAGAGCTCCGTCGGGATTAATGGTCTCTAAATTTGAAATGGCATTTACCGTGAAACTCTTCTGGTGAATTTGGGCAATGATGAATAAGGGAGAAAAAATAAGTGCTAGAACACTGACGTATTTTAACATTGAGAGTTGGTTTAGCTGGCTTGGTCCTCAAATTTAGGATATTATAATGGTAAAGTAATGTCAAATAGCTATAGATTCGCGATTATTTTTACGGCAATAAAAATATAAGTGTTAAAATACGATAAAAACAATTCGTGTTTTATTGTTTTATTAAAAATACTGGATTGTAATTTGGAGGGAAGCTTTCTTCCGTGTGGTGTTATACCTTACTGCCTGAACTTTTTAACTTTCTTTTTATTCGGATTTTTGAAAAGGCGTTTAAAAAAACCATCCCGTTTTATGGGTTCGCAATCCAATAGGTCCAGTACTGAACTGTCGGTTTTCTTGAATCTGGCTTTGGTAATCGAGTCGTAATTGGAATTGCCATTCAATTTTTGATACCAAAGCGCGAATAAGGGAAGGGCGGCATTTGCCCCTTGTCCAAGACTTGTGTTCTTAAATCCTATTTCATGGTTGTCTAGGCCCACCCAACTTACATGTACCAGTTTTGGTGTTATGGCCACGAACCACGCATCCTTATTGTTTTGGGTCGTACCGGTTTTTCCGGCTATATCGTTTTTCAGCTTATACGTTGAACGTATTCGGGATGCCGTACCTTGATCAATAGTAGATTTCATCATTTCCAGCATTATATCCCCTGTTTTATTCGAAAAGGCGCTTTTATTCGTCTTTTTGGGTCTAAAATGAGATAAAATTGAATCATTTTGGTTGGTTATGGTTTGGATAATGTAGGGTGCTACGGCGACCCCGTCATTCACATAACTCGTGTAGGCCTGGGCTAATTCGGTAACATAAAGTTCCCCGGTACCTAATGCTAAGGAGGGTTGGTGGGGCAGTTCTGAACGTATCCCCATTTTTTTGGCCTGTTCAATAACTTTGTCTATACCGGATTTTTCCAAAACCTTTACGGCCACTGTATTTACTGAATTGCTTAAGGCCATTTCCATGGAATAGTTGAGGTAAGCTTCATCTTTTTTTCCTGAGTTGCTTGGTGACCAACCTTTTAGATTTTCATAGGAGACCTCTTGGGCAGAAAAATAGGTACAAGGTGAAAGTCCCGTTTCTAGTGCTGCGGTATACACGATGGGTTTGAAAGTTGAACCGACCTGCCGTTTACTTTGGGCTATATGGTCGTATTTAAAATGTTTGTAATTGATACCGCCGATCCATGTTTTTACGGCACCAGTACTGGGGTCGACCGCTAAAGAACCTGTGTTGAGAAATCTCATATAATGTTGTACGCTGTCTATGGCGCTGGCATTTACAGGTTTTTCCCCAGACCAATCACCCAAAGTCATTAATCTCTTTTTTTTGAGTGAATCCATTATTCTAGGTTCGGCCCATCCAAGTGTTTTTAATTTTTGATAGGCTGGTGTTCTTTTTACCATTTTATTGATAAGAGCCTTATTCTTTATCCAAGGAGCATTATTGCCATAACTCTGCTCAAACTTTTTTTGAAGCGAGGCCATGTGTATTGTCATGGTTTCTTCTGCCAATGCTTGCATTTCGGAATCCAAGGTGGTGTATATTTTCAAACCTGAGGTATACAGATTGTAATTTGAACCACTTTCATTTTGTTGTTTACACCAATCCCTGACCTTTTTTCGTACTTCTTCCCTGAAGTATGGGGCCAAACCCACATCATGATCAAATTCCCGATAATTTAGTTTCAACGGTAGATCAATAAGGCTATCTTTTTCAATTGTATCAATAAAACCGTTGTTCGCCATTGCGACCAATACCAGATTTCTTCTCGCGAAGCTTTTTTTAGGGAATAACCTAGGGTTATAACTATAAGTGGCTTTTAGCATGCCTATAAGGGTCGCAGCCTCTTCAACAGTAAGTTCACCGGTAGGTTTGTTGAAGAATTTTAGTGCGGCACTTTCAATACCATAGGTGTTGCCCCCAAATGAGACGGTGTTTAAATAATGTGTAAGTATTTCATCTTTGGTAAAAAGTTTTTCCAACCTTTTGGCGATGATCATTTCCTTTATCTTGTCGACAATAAGGGTAGTTTTATTTCGCTCTTTTCTGGGGTATAGGTTTTTTGCCAATTGTTGGGTCAATGTACTTCCTCCCCCAGATGATCTGTCTTGCAAGGCTATCGTTTTTACCGCTACACGGATCAGGCTTCTGTAATCAATGCCAGAATGTTCATAAAAACGTTCATCTTCAATAGCGGTCAAAGCATTTTTAACATGCTCGGGAATGTTCTCAAATAGAATGGGTTGCTGGTCGTTCAAATAGAATTTGCCGATCAAAACACTATCGGCCGAATAAACTTCGGAAGCTCTACTGTAATGAAATGTGGAGAGTTCTTTATCACTTGGTATTTCTCCCCAAAGTCCTAAGCGGACACATAATATGAAAGTGAAAATTAATAGTGCTGCCGCAAGTAATGATCTTAGCAGAAGCTTGGGAAGAACATGTTTTCTTTTTCTTGAAACCAAATCATAGAATTTAAAGTATGCAATATCAAACTAAAAATTTAAAATGGACCAAGAGTTAACATTAGATTAAAAAGCTTTTTCTAATTTTGAAACAAATAAAGAACATGAAAAAAATTGTCGTCCTCTTCTTATTGATCGGACAAATTGCCTTAGGAAACTCACCATATTGGTCCAAAACGGGGCATAGGGTAATCGGGGATATTGCACAAGAGCAACTTTCGGGAAAAGCAAAGCGTGCTATTTATAAATTGCTGGACGGGCAAAGTCTGGCATCAATTTCAAATTTTGCCGATGAAATAAAAGCCGACAGAAAATATAAGGAATTCAGTGCTTGGCATTATGTGAACATTCCTCCTGGTAAGGATTATACAGATATTGAACCTAGTAAATACGGGGATTTGGTTGTGGGTGTTCAAAAATGTCTTGAGATTATTCAAAACGAAGATAACCCCAAGGAAGATCGGGTGTTTTATCTTAAAATGTTGGTTCATTTAATCGGTGATTTACACCAACCCATGCATGTAGGTAGGGTTGAGGACAAAGGAGGTAACGATATTCAATTGCAATGGTTTGGTAGGGGAACAAACCTTCATAGAGTGTGGGATTCCAATATGATCGATGATTATGGCATGAGTTTTACTGAACTTGCGCATTCGTTTCCAAAGTTGAATAAAAAGGAAATCAAGAACATACAACAAGGTACTATTTTGGATTGGGTAAAAGAATCCCAACTAATCGCCGATAAATTATATGATTCAGTAGAAGTAGGGGAGAAGCTTTCTTATCGCTACAGTTATATGTGGTGGGGTACGGTTGAGACTCAACTACAAAAAGGAGGATTGCGTTTGGCCAGTGTGCTGAACAACCTTTTTAAATGATTTTTTTATTGAAGTACGGGCATTAAAGTCGATAACTCTTTGGTTCACTGAACCTTAAAAGTGGAATTTTGTCGAAAAATTACAACTTGGCATACCATTTGAAGTTATATTAGTGTAGTTGCGCATGAGGACATTAGTGCAGTGACCCGTTCGCTAAAGGCAGTGCTTAACTTGGAATAAAGGGTATAAAAAAAACCGGTACGGATTACGTTACCGGTTTTTTTTATTTCAATACCCTAAAAGTAAGGTTTATACGTTCCCCAATCTGTTTTGCCGTTTTTGGTAATTGATGGTGCCAATGATGTTGTGTCTCACCCTTCATCAGCAATAGGCTACCATGTTCCAATAACAACTTGTATCTAAGTTCTTTATGTTTTTTATGTCGTAAATGAAAAAACCGATTTTCACCCAAACTTATAGAGGCTATGATAGGGTTATCACCAAGCTCTTTTTCATCATCGGAATGCCAACCGTTGCTATCTTTTCCATTTCTGTAGAGGTTTAAAAGACAGGCATTGAAATCAATTTGGGTTTTATTTTCAATCAGGGCCTTGATTTTTATCAATTCTTCTGAAAAGAGCCTGGATTGCATGGTAATATTGGCATACGAATACGTCTTATCCTTATTGCCATAGAATGCCGTTAACCTTGGTTGAGGGTAAATTTTCCCGAATACCTTGATATCGTCTTGTTGCCAAGGAACGGTATTCCTGAATACATCAAAAAAGGCTGTAGCCGTGGTCGGATCTATGAACCTGGGATAATACGCTATATCACTATCGATTAAATTTAACGACTGCATATATAGGATAATGCTATTGAAGAACTGTTTTCAGTTGGTTCCTATATGCCGATGGGTTCTGACCTGTAAATGCTTTGAACGATTTGTTGAAATGTGAAAAATTATTGAATCCACATTCAAAACATACCTCTGTTATACTCAATGGTTGTTCTGCCAACAATTTGGATGCATGTACCAAGCGATACTCGTTAACGAATTGAACGAAGGTCTTATTGGTAATCTTTTTAAAATACCTACAAAACGAAGGTATGGTCATACTTACCATATCCGAAATCTCTTGTAAGGTTATTTCGTCTTTAAAATTGTTCTTAACGTAATTGAATACAATATTGATACGGTCATTATCTTTCGTATCTGCTTCCAAGGAATAGCCATGAGCGTTTAATATCCTGAATTCCTCTGTTGTTCCCAAGCCATGTAAAATATCCAAAATGGAGAGTAAACGCTCAAAATTGGATAAATGCTCAAGAGCCTCCATTTTCTTTCCTAAGCGCTGTTTGGTCTCTCCGAAGAAAACAATACCGCCCTTGGCCATTTCAAAAAGGTTTTGGATTTTAACCATTTCCGGAATATTGAAAAAATTCTCACCCAGAAAATCCATTTTCATCTGGATTACCGTTTCACTTCTATTACCTGTTAGTTCATCAGTAAATCCGCAATGGGGTAAATTACTGGGAACAAGGATAAGGGTACCGTTAGTATAATAGGATAAGTTGCTACCAATTTGCCTTTTGCCGGCCCCTCCATTGACGTATACAAGTTCAATCTCGGGATGATAGTGCCACTTATTCACTTTATTGTTCGTATTGGCATCGAATTTTTGGTACATGAAAGAATGTCCAAAATTGGGTTCAATGGCTTCGAAAGTAGGTTTCTGTTTTAGCATAATATTTCTTTTCCAATAGCAAAGTTAGTAAGGGTATTTAGAACCAAACTCTGCAAAATTATCTCAATAGTATGCAAAATTACCACTTAACAATTAATTAACCTAAATATATGGTAAAATAACATATAAACTTGCAAATCATGATGTTGTAAGAGGGGTAGACCGGATGTATGTTTGTATCGTAATTATTTGTTAAGCGAAAAAAGAAAAAGAAAATTGATCATTAACCTAAAAAAACAAAATGTTATGAAAGCAGTTAAAAAAATTACACTTGGAGCGACCTTTTTATTAATGACCGCCTTTGGTATGGCAAACGAAATGGATTTAAGGATTATCTCTGATAAGGAGAGTAAGACCTTATTGTTCAACTACGATAATTCAACAACCGATGCAGAGCTAAGGTTCGTGGATAGTGAAGGAAATGTCATTTTTACCGAAAGTCTTGAAGACAATGCTGAATATTCGAAAAAATTCAATTTAAGTACTTTAAAATCCGGTATTTACTTTTTAGAAGTGGAAGATGCCATTAAGGAAACCGCGTTTACGATTACTATTGAAGATTCGAACGTTGCGATCAAAGGTAAGTCTGAAAAGAACAAGCCAGTGTTCAGGACCAAAAATGAGATGGTTTACCTTAACCTATTGAACTTGGATAAAGAAGTTGTTGCTATTACGGTTTATGATGGAGAAGAAAGAACCGTTGCTAATGAATTGTTCGAAAATGAAACGGTAATAGAGAAAGCTTTCAATTTCACAAAAGCCCATAAGGGTCATTATACCATCAAGGTGAAGAAAGGCAGTGAATCTTATTTTGAATCAATTACAATTGATTAATTAAGTTTTAGTTTTAATTTTATTCTAGAAGAGGGCTTTATAGCCCTCTTTTTTGTTTTTAGGTCAATTTAAATGATCCTGTCACTAAAAGATAGCTAATAAGCCGATATTCATATTCATGAGTGCACATTGGATTGGGGCTACACCGGTTGTTAAGCATTTAAATCGGCAGAAAACTTTATTGCATAATGAAGGTTCCCGGTAAAGGTCTTGTGATAAAAAAAATAATAAGGAAAATTATCCTGAGGCCTGTTTTAAAAAGGATACTAAAGGGTACATAAATAGTCTATCTCCACTAAATTATCTCGAATATACACTAAATTACCCAATGATTTAATATTAGCCTATTGTCGTGTTAAAATTGTATAGAAAATGGGAAATCTTGATGTAGTCAGGGATTTAAAACCGACGTAAGTTTGCCATGTAATTCGATAGTAAAAAAGAAATAAAAGAAAATTAATTATAGGTAAACCCTCCAAATTAAAAAGTTATGAAAAGAATCATGAAAATCACCTTAAGTATCACCTTCCTATTAATAAGTGCATTAGGAATGGCCAATGAGATGGACTTAAGAATCATCTCCGAAAAAGAAAGCAAGACCTTATTGTTCAAATATGATAACTCAACTACGGATGCAGAACTTAGGTTCATTGATGTTGAAGGAAATGTCATCTTTACCGAGAGTCTTGAGGATAATGCGGAATACACCAAAAAATTCAATTTAAGTACTCTTGCATCAGGTATCTACTTCTTACAAGTCGAAGATGCGATTAAAGAAACAGCATTTACGATCACTGTTGATGATACGAACGTAGCGATAAGAAATAAATCTGAAAAGAATAAACCGGTATTCAGGGAAAAAGAGGGTATGGTTTTTCTTAACCTTTTGAACTTGGATAAAGAAGAAGTTGCCATGACTATTTATGATGGTAATAATAGAACTGTTTCCAAAGAAATAGTAGAGAACCGAACAATCGTAGAAAAGGCATTCAACTTCACAAATGCCCATAAGGGACATTACACCATTAAAGTTAAGAAGGGAAATGCAACCTATTACGAAAGTATTGCAATTGATTAATTAAGTTAGTTTTAATTTTATTCTAGGAGAGAAGAGGGCGGTGGCCCTCTTTTTTTATGGTTTATACTTTTTACAGAGCAAGAAGAATATTATAGCAAGTATGTCATTTGGGAATATTCAATAAGGCTTGGCAACATATTCATGATGTTACGTTTTTTATCAAGCAAACGAAGATGTCCAAAAATTAGGTTCGTGCTCATCAAAGGAAAGTTCCAATGCGTATTCCAATATTTCAAAAAAGACATATGATAATGGCATTTCATTCACTTTTTCAATCGTATGTTTTAAGTAGAAAAACGACGTAACGTTACTAAATTGTCTTAATTATACTCTAAATTATCCCTTAACATTAAGTTAACCTATAAGGTTGGTAAAATAGCATATAAATTAGAAAATCTTGATGTAGTAGGGGAGGTAAAGCGGGCGTAAATTTGTCCTGTAATTAAGATGTAAAAATAAAAGAAAAAGAAAATTAATTATAGGTTAATCCTCAAAGTCAAAAAGTTATGAAAAGATTCATGAAAATCTCCCTAAGTTTCGCCTTCCTATTTGTTAGTGTATTAGGTATGGCCAACGAAATGGATTTAAGAATAAGCACAGATAAAGAAAGTAAGACATTATTGTTTAAATACGACAACTCAACTACAGATGCAGAATTAAGGTTTGTAGATGGGGAAGGAAATGTAATCTTTACCGAGAGCCTGGAAGATAATGCAGAATACAGCAAAAAATTCAACCTAAGTACTCTTAAGGCCGGTATTTATTTCTTGGAAGTGGAAGATGCTGTTAAAGAAACGGCCTATACTATTTCAATAGGGGATACCAATGTAGCCATTGAAAACAGGTTAGAGAAGAACAAACCTGTCTTCAGTGAGAAAGAAGGGATGGTTTACTTGAACCTGTTGAACTTGAACAAGGAAGAAGTTGTAATTACCGTCTATGATGATAGTGAAAGAACTGTTGCCAATGAAATAATGGAGAACCAAGCCATCGTAGAAAAAGCTTTTAACTTCAAAAACGCCCATAAGGGACAATATATTATCAAAGTAAAGAAAGGTAGCGATACTTTTTACAACAGTATTAAGATTGATTAAGTTAGTTTTAATTTTATTCTAGGAGAGAAGAGGACTTAGCGGTCCTCTTTTTTTATGTCCAAAATTCAAATTTGAGATTGGGAATATATCTAATTTCCAAGAGTGAAATAAAGATGTGCCCTTTACTTATATCCTCCGGTTATATCCCCCATTACATTGCCATTCTTTATAAATGATCCGTTTAGCAATGATCGCGACTATAGATTACTTTAGACCATTAGGAACAGGTAGCTAAGTAATCCACCCAAGAAATGATTACTAAATCTTAGGAGCAACGAAAAGCATTCGCTTGTATTCATTATAGAATTCCATGTAGTAATCTTTATCCTTGTAAATATTCGACTTCTATAGGCAACTGCATAATAAAAACTTGATTTTTCATGTTGCATTAATATATCTTTCCTAGGGGCATATCCTGGTAAAATATGTACTATCAAATTCTCTTTTATAATTAGCGTGACCTGATTCCATATTTGATAGCGTCCATTCTATAATCAAAACATCGAAATCCACTAAATTGCCTGAATTATACTCTATATTATCCCTTAACATTATGTTAATCTATCAGGTTGGTAAAATAACATATAAATTGGGAAATCTTGATGTAGTGGAAGGTGCTATGTCGTCGTAAGTTTGTCATGTAATTAAAAAGTAAAAAAGAAAAAGAAAATTAATTATAGGTTAACCCTTTAAATCAAAAAGTTATGAAAAGAATCATGAAAATTACACTAAGTATCGCCTTCCTATTTATAAGTGCATTAGGTATGGCTAACGAAATGGATTTAAGAATAAGTTCAGATAAAGAAAGTAAGACGTTATTGTTCAAATACGACAACTCTACTACTGGTGCTGAATTAAGGTTCGTAGATGGTGAAGGTAACATAATCTTTACCGAGAGTCTTGAAGATAATGCTGAATACACTAAAAAGTTCAACTTAAGTAGCCTTGAGTCCGGCGTTTATTTCTTGGAAGTTGAAGATGCGATTAAAGAAACAGCATTCACTATCTCTATTGAAGATACAGATGTTGCAATCAAAGACAGGGCTGAGAAAAACAAACCAGTATTTGTTGAGAAAGAAGGGATGGTTTATCTTAATCTTCTGAACTTGAGTAAAGAAGATGTAGCGATTACCGTTTATGATGGTAATGAAAGAACTGTTGCCAAGGAGATATTGGAGAACCAAGCGATCGTAGAAAAGGCTTTTAACTTCAAAAAT
>NZ_WKJH01000024.1:0-423284 GCF_009674825.1 Maribacter luteus | reverse complement strand
TATTATCAAAGTAAAGAAAGGTAGCGATACTTTTTACAACAGTATTAAGATTGATTAAGTTAGTTTTAATTTTATTCTAGGAGAGAAGAGGACTTAACGGTCCTCTTTTTTTATTTATAAATACGAATACGCCCAATATATGAGTACGAATTGAATGGGTATTCTTAAAATCAAAATCCATCGAGGTATACCAGCACCGGCTTTTTCATTACTAAGCATATAAAAATGGACCAAGAGAAAAACCGTGAGCATTGCAATAATCAAGTATACGGAATATACCTTTGAAAAAGAAAAACAAAGTCCTAGGCCTACAAGTATCTCGACCAGACCGCTGAGTGCAACCATTAATTTTGGCGAAGGTATATATCTGGGCAAAATGCGAAGGTAGATTTTAGGCCTGGCAAAATGCATGATGCCGGCAGTGATGTACATAACGGCCATGATATAAAGATGCCAAGGGGCTTCCATAATTTCTGATTACGTAATAATTAAAGATACTTTTTTAAACGTTCCCGTTTATATTCAGGAAGGGCCTTGTTTTCTATAGCTAATTTTACAATGTTAGGGTCTTTATATTTTGCGTAAATAAGTTGGTAAAACTGCTGTACGGTAAGGGGATTTTCTGATTTTTCAACTAGCGTTAAAGAATCATTTTCATTTACTTTCCCTGCTTCAAGTATTCGTACATAGGTGCCCGGATGGCCGTGGTCAATATATTGTCTTAGGATTTCTTGGGTGCCAAAGCGAATACCAAGTTTATAGCAAGGTTCCCTAGGTTGGGAAACCTGAACTAATGCGGAGCCCATACGATAGATATCCCCAATACATAGTTTGGTCTCATCTAAGCCTTTAACAGTAAGGTTTTCACCGAACATGCCCCAATTCCAGTCCAAATGGGGGTATTTGCCTTTCCAATACGGATATTGATCAGCTGAAAACAAATAACAGGCCTTGTTCGGGCCTCCATGATGTTTTCTGTCAATTACCGTATCGTTTTCAACATCTGTCCCGCCCAATACTATGGCTTCTTCAGTCGGATACTTGTAAATTCCGGTCAGCTCTTCTTTTCCATTCCACAAAATGGTCGTGGGTTTTCCAATATTGGTGGCGATTACCTTCATGTTATAAAAATAGGAAACCACTGTATAATCAACAGTGGTTTTAAGATTTTATTTGTAATAAAAGATGTTATACCATGAAAAAGTCAATAACACTTAATTTAGGAATATGGTAGTTGCAAACAAAACAAATTGATTTATTTAGATATGCAATCGCTTAACAGAATTATAAATTTTAAAGTATTATAATTAATTGTTGTTAGGGTTCTGCTCCCTGAGTAAAACATAAATCATATAACCTGACAAAATAATCAGAAATGGTAATAAAATCAGGTCAATACGGATTATTGAGTTAGGGTAATCCTTTATTGCGGATTGTATCTGAAGCTCATAGGCAATAAACAAAGACCAAATCAAAAATAGCAATAGAACCAGTCCCTTATTGGATGAAAACATAGTTTTTTTAGTAAATATGCCAGAGTGCTTTAAAACTACCAAAATATTAGGGTTAGTTTCTGTCCTGATTTCCGAAATAAGTACAGATTAACCCTAAAACAGGGCCTTTTACATTATTCATAAAGGAAAGAACTCCCTTAATTAGGCTTTAATGATAGTTCGTAATATTGATTGAACCAATGACATTTTATTCAAGATTTAAATTCATAGCCTATTTTTTTCCTTGTACTTTGTCGGGGTAGTGCCCGTAAATTTTTTGAAGGCTGAATAAAAAGCACTTTTGCTTTGAAAGCCTACTTCTTGCCCAATACCTTCAATACTCAATTTTTTTGAACTTTTGCTTTTCAGTAGGGCTTGCGCTTTTTTTATTCGAAGTTCATTAATGTAATTATTGAAATTTTGACATAAAACAGAATTTATGGTTGTAGAGATGCGTTTCGGGTGGACATTTAGATTCTCGGCCAAATCGATTATGGTTAATTCTTTTTGGGTGAAACATTCGGATTCTTTTACATATTTATCTATTTCTTTCATAAAATTATTATGACTTTCATTCGAATACATGGGGATGTCAATTCGTTGTGTAGACGAATCGGCATTGTTTTCTTTTGTGATGTTTTTTGGTAAGACTGATAAAACATCCCGCTGTTTAATACCATTAATAGCAACCCAATAAATTGCTATAAGATCTATTATTGAAAAAATAATTTTAAAAAAATAATTTTGAGGTGAAAGGAAGTAAAGTAAATGAATGATTATAGATGTTGTTATACTATATATCAAGAAAAACCGGGCCCAATGCAAGACTTTGTATTCAATACTCGAGAAAGTATTTTCTACTTCGATTTTATGTTTTTTCAATAGTATTAAATTCCAAATCCCAATTGTCCAAGCATAAAAAATGCCTAAAAAGGTAAATACCAACTTATACATTGGACTGTCGGCAATTAATAGTTTTACGGAATAAGGTTGAAAGTAAATCAAGACTTGGAGAGCAAAAGAAGCCAAGCCTGGGTAGAGTACCCAGAATTTTATTTTTTTATCAGAAAAAACTGATATTTTTTGAGTATAAACAAAGAAAACAGGAAAGAGCAACCACGAAAAATTAAATGGTAGTAAGAACAGTTCCGGAAAGGTGTGTTCCAGATTTAAACCCTTTGGAATAAAATATGCCAACTTTAAAGAAAACAAAAGAAGATAAAGACCTAGAAAAAAAGTACTTCTATGATGTTTGTAATTCAATAGTAATAACAAGAACCCTAAGGTGATACCTTGTGTTAAGCCTAAAATATCCAAAAACGATTGGAGGTTATAATCGATTTCATATGGTCCGAACATATAGATTAAGCTACAATTTGAATCTTAATATACGCATTAGAATTATAAGAAATTAACTGTTAGCAATTTTAATTGTTCTGAATGGATAATTGGGCAAAAAAAAACCAAGGTTAGAACCTCGGTTTTATCAATATTAAAAAAGACATTTCTTTAATTGATGATAGACTACATGTAAAACAAATTAATTTTTATGGTCTTGTCATCTGACAATTTAAAAACCGATTTTTTAAAACTGGGTATTCCCTTATGGTTGTTTGAATTCCCGACTCCTTCCTTGGGCATTCCGAACCAGTTGGTCTTAAGCTCGTCATTATCATCTTCATCATGAAAAACCATTACGGCATATTCTCCTTTGGGTAGGTCCAGATCAATGTCGGCTTCGCCGTTTTCAATACGAACCAAGCCCTTTTCGATAGCTTTGTCCACATCACTTGGAAAACCTGACCTGTCGGAAAACACAGTGTAAAGTATTTTGCCTTTTTCAGACTCTATGCCTTCTATCTTAATGCTAAGATGTGCCTTTTGGGCAAATGAGAAGCACCCCAAAAGGAGTGCTATCCCTACTATTATTCGCTTCATTTATCGAAGTTGTTTAGCCAAATGTAGCCAAACTATTTGACCATTTCGTAACTCCTTTTAATAAAATTGGTCAACTCTTCTCCCTTGAGTAAGCCTTTTGATAATCTTGCCAGATCCAAGGATTGACTGATCAAACGTTCTCTCTTCTTAGCCGTTTTAGTGTTTAGGATTTCCCCTATCAGTTCATGGTTGGTGTTCACGATAAGATTGTACATCTCTGGCATATTGCCCATTCCGAACATTCCTCCGCCACCTGTTTGCTGCATCTCTTTCATTCTGCGCATAAATTCGGGTTCGGTAATAATGAAAGGTGAGGCATCACTGTCCATAGCCTCCATCTGAATGGTGTATCCCTTATCGGTAATAACCTCTTCCAAGTTGGTTTTAAGACGTTCTTTTTCCTCATCGGAAAGTTTGGAGATCTGCGTATCTTCTTTTTTGATTAGATTGTCCAAGTGATCAGCGTCTACCCTGGCAAAAGAAAGGTTCTCTTTGGTAGTTTCCAATTTCTGCATCAAGTGGCTGATAATCGGTGAATCCATCAACAAGACTTCATATCCTTTTGCTTTAGCGGCTTCGATATAACTATGTTGGGCTTCTTTGTCAGATGCGTAAAGGATAACCAATTTATCGTCTTTGTCGGTTTGGTTTTCCTTTAAAGTCTCTTTCATTTCGTCAAAAGTGTAGAATTTACCATCTACAGTTGGGTAAAGGGCAAATTTGTCGGCTTTTTCAAAAAATTTCTCTTCGGAAAGCATACCGTATTCGATCACGATCTTAATGTCATTCCATTTTGCCTCAAATTCTTCACGGTTGTTCTTGAAGAGCGAATTTAATTTGTCGGCAACCTTTCTGGTGATATAAGACGATATTTTCTTAACGGCACCATCGGCCTGTAAATAAGAACGTGAAACGTTCAAAGGAATGTCCGGAGAATCTATGACACCCCTTAGCATGGTTAAGAACTCAGGCACTATACCTTCAACATTGTCGGTTACGAAAACTTGGTTTTGATACAGTTGGATCCTGTCTTTCTGAACACTAAGGTCGTTCGTTAGTTTTGGAAAATAAAGAATACCGGTAAGGTTGAAAGGATAATCAACATTCAAGTGAATATGGAACAAAGGTTCCTCGAACTGCATCGGGTAAAGCTCCCTATAGAAGCTCTTGTAATCCTCGTCTTTTAAATCGGCCGGTTGTTTGGTCCAAGCAGGGTTGGGGTTGTTGATAATGTTATCAACTTTTTTGGTCGGTGCAGGGTCTTCTTCTTTTGCACCTTCAGGTTTTGGTAAGGTTTCCGTTTTTGTTCCGAATTTAATCGGGATAGGCATAAATTTATTGTACTTCTTCAACAATTCGGAAATTCTTCCTTCTTCCAAAAATTCTGTAGAATCTTCGGCTATATGAAGAATTATTTCGGTACCTCTTTCTTTTTTATCACTCTCTTTCAAAGAAAATTCAGGTGAACCGTCGCAAGACCAATGAACGGCAGGTTCATCTTTAAAACTCTTGGTAATGATCTCAACCTTGTCGGCCACCATGAATGCGGAATAAAAACCTAGTCCAAAGTGTCCTATGATACCGGCTTCCTTACCTGCATCCTTATATTTGTCCAAAAACTCCTCTGCACCTGAAAAGGCAACCTCATTAATGTATTTCTTAATTTCCTCTTCGGTCATTCCGAGACCTTGGTCAATGATATGTAATTTTTTACCTTCTTTATCAACCTTGATCTCTATTATAGGATTGCCATATTCAACTTTGGCCTCACCTATAGAACTAAGGTGCTTAAGTTTAAGGGTCGCATCCGTAGCATTTGAAATAAGCTCACGAAGAAAAATTTCGTGATCACTGTATAAGAACTTCTTTATTAAAGGAAAGATATTATCAACTGAAACATTGATTTTGCCTGTTGCCATTTTATATAGTTTTTTAATATTTATCTAAACTTACCTGTCAAAAAAAATACCATACTTATAAAGGGTGACAAACTGACACGGTAAAGTACTTAAATTTCTGTGACTCAAAATTTAACAAAAATTTTGTTTAATTAATAATCTAAAAGATTAAACAAGTCTTATCTTTGTAGGGATTGGGAATTGATTTTGCTATGAAAAGTCATGTTGAACCAATTACTACCAGGTTTTAGTGGTTAGGTTGTTTGAAAACGTGCTTTCAGATGAAAGTGCGTTTTTTCTGCTATCGAATCGTAAGGAATCGGTTTTATTCTATACCAATTTATTAATATATATATGCTATGGGAGCAAAAGCAAAAACAAAGAAACTTACAGAAAATGATGTAATTACCATGTATATGGATGATGTGCTGGAGAATGAAACCCAACCACGGTCCGTATATAAATTCTGTAAAAGGCATTCGATTACCGAAGCTGAATTTTACGGGGTTTTCGGTTCGCTTGAATCGATTCCTAAACGAATTTGGAGTGTATTCTTCGAGAATACAGAAGATTTACTTCGTAAGAACAAGGAATTCGACGATTTTTCGAATAAGGATAAGATGTTGACCTTTTTCTATTCTTTTTTCGAACTATTGACCTTGAACCGTAGTTATGTGCTCCTTGCCCTACACCAAGAAGATAACCCTTTAAAAAACTTGGAACAGTTAAAAGGACTGCGCAAGCAAATCAAGAATTTTGCAACCATTTTGATAGAGGATGGTAATGCCGATAAAACTTTAAAAATAACAAAGTTCAATCCTAAATTATTTTCAGAAGGGGCATGGTTTCAATTTTTGTTTTTATTGAAGTTCTGGAAAGATGATGAATCCAAAGGGTTCGAAAAAACCGATATGGCAATAGAAAAGTCGGTAAATACCATTTTCGATGTTTTCGATAATACACCTCTGGAAAATATCATAGATTTCGGGAAATTCCTTTATAAAGAAACCTTTGTTTAATTGTTAGTTTAAAGCCGATAACGTATTGAAAACACTTGATAAGATTCCCACAGGAAAGATAGAAAGGGCCGGTAGACTGGTGAAGACAGGAGTACGGATAGGGGGTAATTATGCAAAATATTACGGCAAAAAGTTGGTGAACCCTGACCATAGTAAGGATGAACTGAATGAGGATAATGCGGGTGATATTTATGACGGACTTAAAAGTCTTAAGGGCAGCGCCCTAAAAGTTGCCCAAATGTTGAGTATGGAGAAAAACCTACTGCCGCGGGCTTATGTCGAAAAGTTTTCCCTTTCACAGTTTTCGGTTCCTCCGCTATCCGCCCCATTGGTACGTAAAACCTTTAAGCAGTATTTAGGTAAATATCCGGAAGATATTTTCGATACATTCGATCGGGATTCTATCAATGCGGCCAGTATAGGCCAAGTGCATAAAGCAACTAAAGACGGAAAGGAATTGGCAGTAAAAATCCAGTATCCGGGAGTTGCCGAGAGTATAAGTAGCGATTTGGCCTTGGTTAAACCTATTGCTATTCGTATGTTCAATCTTCAAGGTAAGGATTCGGATAAATATTTTAAGGAGATGGAGCATAAATTGGTTGAAGAAACCAATTATTTATTGGAGTTGAAGCAAAGTATTGAGATTACCGAATCTTGTTCGGTTATACCCAATTTAGAATTTCCAGAATATTATAAAGACCTGTCCAGCGAACGTATCATTACCATGGATTGGATGCATGGGGTTCATTTAAGTGAGTTTGCTAAGGCCGGTTTTACAAAGGAACAAGGCAATAAGCTAGGACAGACCTTATGGGACTTTTATATGTTCCAAATTCACGCATTGCGCAAGGTTCATGCGGATCCCCATCCCGGAAATTTCCTTGTGGGTAATCAAGAAACCTTGATTGCCATAGATTTTGGTTGTATTAAAGAGATTCCCGATGAGTTTTATGTACCTTATTTTGAATTGTCTAAAAAGGAGAATATTTCCAATGACTCGGTCTTTGTTGAAAAGTTGTATGAACTTGAGATTTTGACCTCCGCTGATACGCCAGAAGAATTCATTTTTTTCAAGGAGCTCTTCAAGGAAATGTTGACCCTGTTTACTTCACCGTTAAATGAGGAGGTCTTTGATTTTGGTTCGGATATATTTTGGGCCAAAATAGCTGACCTTAGCCAACGTTATTCAACGGATCCTCAAATTCGAAAAATGAACGGTAATAGGGGATCTAAACATTTTCTCTATATGAACCGAACTTTTTTCGGCCTTTTTAATCTTTTGTACGACCTTAAAGCAACGGTTCAGGTAAATAATTTTAAAAATTATCTTAGTTAATACCTAAGTATCGGTTGTTCGGATAACTGTTGTTTTATGTTTTGATTAAAAGCGGAGCAATCACTACCTTGCACCCGTATAGATTGTCGCAATCTATGACACAAACCTAAACAGACTTCAAGATGTATAATTCAAAAATTACAGGCCTCGGGTATTTTGTACCTGAAAACGTTGTCACCAATGATGATTTAGCCAAGGTAATGGATACCAATGATGAATGGATCCAAGAACGTACCGGGATAAAAGAGCGTAGACACGTTATAAAAGGGGATGATACTACCATGACCATGGGGGTAAAAGCAGCTAAAATAGCTATAGAAAGAGCAGGTATAGACAAAAACGATATTGATTTTATCGTTTTTGCCACACTTAGTCCGGATTTTTATTTTCCAGGTCCAGGGGTATTGGTTCAACGAGAACTGGGGATAAAAACAGTTGGGGCCTTAGATGTAAGAAACCAATGTTCGGGTTTTGTCTATGGTATTTCTGTTGCCGATCAGTATATTAAAACCGGCATGTACAAAAATGTCCTGGTCATTGGTTCCGAAGTCCATTCTACCGGGCTCGATTTTAGTACTAGGGGGAGAGGGGTTACCGTAATTTTCGGTGATGGCGCAGGAGCTGCGGTTCTTTCAAGGGAAGAAGATAATTCTAAAGGTATCTTATCTACCCATTTACACTCTGAAGGCGAGCATGCAGAAGAGCTTTCGTTGGTTGCACCCGGTATGGGAAAAAGATGGATTACCGATATTATAAAGGACAACGATCCTGAAGAAACCTCTTATTACCCATATATGAACGGACAATTCGTTTTCAAAAATGCCGTTGTTCGTTTTAGTGAGGTGATTATGGAAGGTCTTACCGCCAATGGTCTTACTGAGAAAGACATTGATCTTTTGATACCGCATCAGGCCAATTTGAGAATTTCGCAATTTATCCAAAGAAAATTTCGATTACGAGATGATCAAATATTCAATAATATCATGAAATATGGTAACACCACAGCGGCCTCTATTCCAATTGCTTTAACAGAAGCTTGGGAGCAAGGTAAGGTAAAAGACGGCGATTTGGTTGTCCTTGCTGCTTTTGGTAGCGGGTTTACTTGGGGTAGTGTCATAATACGATGGTAAAATAACACCTTGGAATAAAAATCAAAACCCTGACGAATTTCGTCAGGGTTTTTTCTTGGCAAACCTTTGCTGGAATCAACCAACCATCATTCCATGAAGAATTCGCCAAATCTTTTAGGTATTTAATTAAGAACCTATCTGTTTTTTTGATTCCTTTCTATATATAAAGACGGAATTTCTCAGTTTTTGTTACCGATAAATCTAACTTTAACGTTCTTTCCTGAACAAGAACGAATAGGTATAATCGACTTCTTTTGCTTTAAAAGCTTACAAAAGAAGGGGGGCAGGGTTAGAAACGTAAAGAATTAAAATATAAAACCCTGACGTTTCCGTCAGGGTTCCTTTCGCTGATATGCTATACTAAACACTAACCATTAACTATAAACATATAGCTTCATCAACGACCTTATATTTTGTTACAGTAATATTCGTATTATTTATTAGACGTACTTTTATTCAAAAAGTTACACTTACTAAACAATTTTAACATATGAAAGACACACTTGTTTTTGGGGCTTCATTGAAACCAGACCGTTATAGCAATATGGCAATTGAACGACTGGTCGGCAAAGAAATTGCTACACAGGCATACGGATTACAAGTAGGGGTAATTCACGGGGTGCAAATTAAGGCCAATTTAAATGATATCCAAAATATACATACAATTACTTTGTATTTAAATCCCAGAAGGCAAAAAGAATATTATAATGACATCATTAACTTACAACCAAAGAGGGTAATTTTTAACCCAGGGACCGAAAATCCTGAGTTTTATAAATTATTGGCAGAAAATGACATTGAGGCTGTTGTTGCCTGTACTTTGGTAATGTTGGCAACCGATCAATATTAAAGATGGTTTTTGTCGTTTTTCTTCATATCAAAAAGTTTATTTGGTTTGATATGGGTTATTGATCGCTACTTTTTTTTCGTATTAAATGCAGGCCAATAAAGGTTATAAGTCCGTTCAAGGGAAGTAATTCATAACCAAAAACATAGCCGCCCAAATTTTCAGGGGGCAATTTACCCAAGATATAACAAATTATAACAGAGACAAGGGCAACAACCCAAACGTATTTATCCTTGATTTGATGTTTTGTGAAAATACCGAATGCGAAAAGACCGAGTAAAGGGCCGTAAGTATATGAGGCTACTTGTAGAAGTCCGTCGATTACATTAGTGTCAAGAATGTGTTTAAATGCTATGACTACAATAATCAGTAAAAGGCTCATGCCAATATGCGTGGCCTTTCTTATTTTCTTTTTCATGATTTCCGGCTTATGCCCAATACCTAAAAAGTCTACGCAAAACGAGGTGGTCAGTGATGTTAGTGCGCTGTCGGCACTACTGTAGGCCGCGGCAATGAGACCAAGGATAAAAGTAACTGCTACGGTCATACCCAACCCACTGTTCAAAGCGATTTCAGGAAACAGAAGATCGGATTTTGGATTGCCGTCCATCAAAGGAACCGCAATCTGGAATTTTTCGGCATAAATAAAAAGAAGGGCTCCAAGGAGCATAAAAAGAAAGGTCACTGCAACCAATACAATACTAAAACTAACCATGTTCTTTTGGGCATCTTTCAGTGTTTTACAGGTGAGGTTTTTTTGCATCATATCCTGGTCTAAACCTGTCATGCATATCGTTATGAACATTCCGCCTAAAAAAGATTTTACTAGATGGTTTTTCTGTGAAAAATCTTCGAGAAACCATGTTTTGTTGTATTCTTTCAGTTCTGAAGAGGATAAAAAATCCATAAAACTCCAATTCATTTGGTCAAGTATGAAGTAGATCGATAGCCCTACGGAAACCAGCATGAACAAGGTTTGTAAAGTATCTGTCCATACAATGGTCTTGATTCCTCCTCTGAATGTGTAGATCCAGATTAGTAAAATAGATAAGGTTACGGTGAGTTCAAAAGGAACATTCCAAGTATCGAAAACGAATTGTTGTAGTACTATGGCCACTAAGAACAACCTAAACGCGGCACCCAGAACACGTGAAACAAAAAATGAAATGGCACCGACTTTATAACTCACGAACCCGAATCTTTCATCGAGATATTCGTAGATCGAAGTTACGTTTTGCCTATAATAAACGGGCAGCAGCACATAAGCGACGACAAAATAACCCAGCGAATAACCGAAGACCACCTGCATATAACTGAATTCGGAGGCCTCTACCCATCCTGGAACCGATATAAACGTGACTCCTGATAAGGATGCGCCTATCATGCCAAAGGCAACCAAGTACCATGGCGATTGTTTGCCGGCCTTGAAAAAATCAGCATTCGAATCGTTTTTTCCGGTAAAATGGGAAATTAATAAAAGTACAATGAAGTAAGCTCCAATAAGAAGCAGGATATGGGTTGCTGTCATATAAATTTAATTCAAATGCAAAGTACAAAAAGCAAAAATAGTGTGTAATTTTGTTGCTATGGATTTTTCATCAAAACTTTTGGAGAATGCTGTTCATGAAATGTCCCAGTTACCGGGAATAGGTAAACGAACGGCCTTGCGATTGGTTCTTCATTTATTGAAACAGCCAAATGGGCAAACCATGCGGTTGGCCTCTGCTTTGGAAGATTTACGTAATTCGGTTAAATTCTGTAGCCGTTGCCACAATATTTCCGATGTTGAGGTTTGTGAAATATGCTCCAATCCAAAGCGGGATGATCAAGTTGTCTGTGTTGTAGAGGATATCAGGGATGTCATGGCCATTGAGAATACAGGTCAGTATAATGGACTCTATCATGTATTAGGAGGAAAGATCTCGCCCATGGAAGGAGTTGGCCCGCAAGAGCTGACCATATCATCTTTGGTCAAAAAGGCAAAGGAAGGGGATATCAAAGAATTGATTTTTGCACTAAGTTCAACCATGGAAGGGGATACGACCAATTTCTATATTTATAAACAACTCGAGGGGTTGGATATAAAAACATCGACCATTGCCCGTGGTATTTCTATAGGTGATGAATTGGAATATGCTGATGAGGTAACCTTGGGGCGTAGTATACTGAACAGGATTCCGTTTGAAAATTCATTGAAAACAAACTAAGATTACATCTAATGAATTAATTTGCTTTATTTTTTATTAATTTTGCAAATAATTCATCTAAAACCGTGTATAATTTAACAATATGTCAAAATTTGAATTGAAATTACCGCGAATGGGAGAGAGTGTTGCAGAGGCAACATTGACCTCATGGTTGAAAGAAGTGGGCGATACTATTGAAATGGATGAGGCAGTTTTTGAAATAGCCACTGACAAGGTAGATTCCGAAGTGCCCAGTGAAGTGGATGGCGTTTTGGTTGAAAAACTGTTCAATATTGATGATGTGGTAAAGGTGGGTGATGTGGTTGCCGTAATAGAGGTTGAAGGCGACCAAATGGAAAGTGCTGATGAGGTAGGTGATACTGATGAAGAAGAGGTTGAAGTACCGGTTGAGGTTGTAGGTGAAATTTCCCAAAGCATAGAAGTGGCCAAGGAGACAGTGGGCAGTACTATTCAAAAACAAAGTTCTTCGGAACGTTTTTATTCCCCATTGGTTAAAAATATAGCCAAACAAGAAGGCATTTCTTTAAAAGAGTTGGATGCGATCAAAGGTACCGGTTCAGAAGGTAGGGTAACCAAAGGTGATATTTTACAATTTGTATCGTCAAGGAATTCTTCTGGAGTACCTTCCGTAGAACCTAAAATAGAAAAGCAACATGCGCAAGTGGTTGAAAGTACGCAGTCTGTTTCCAAGGATAAGCCACAACCCTCTCGACCTGTTTCTTCAGAAGGCGTAGAAGTCTTGGAAATGTCTCGTATGGGTAAACTCATTGCGAAACATATGTCAGAAAGTGTTTCTACATCTGCTCACGTACAGAGTTTTATAGAGGTAGATGTGACTAAAATAGTTAATTGGAGAAACAAGGTAAAAGATTCTTTTTTTGATGCTGAAGGTGAAAAACTAACGTTTACACCAATATTTATGGAGGCTGTTGCAAAGGCTTTAAAGAAATATCCGATGATGAATATTTCTGTTGAAGGAGATACGGTCTTGAAGAAAAAAAACATCAATATAGGAATGGCGGCAGCGTTGCCCGATGGTAACCTGATCGTTCCCGTTATTAAAAATGCCGATCAATTGAACTTGGTTGGTATGACCAAAGTGGTCAATGATCTTGCGGAGCGTTCTAGAAACAACCAATTAAAACCAGATGAGGTGCAGGATGGTACGTACACCGTTACTAATGTGGGTACTTTTGGTAGTGTTTTTGGCACACCCATAATCAATCAGCCCCAAGTGGGTATTTTAGCCCTTGGTGCTATTAGGAAAGTGCCTTCTGTAATTGAGACAGCTGAAGGGGATTTTATTGGTATTCGCAGTAAAATGTTTCTCTCCCATAGTTACGACCATCGGGTCGTGAATGGTGCTTTGGGCAGTATGTTCATAAAGGCCGTAGCCGATTACCTTGAAGCATGGGATATGAACAGGGAGATTTAGAAAACGGAAGTCTCCCCACCTGATTAATTTCTAAATTGTCATAGTTACTCGGATGTATATTGCTATTCCTTAGTCAATATATGTGTAAACAATTATTAAGGGTATTCATTCGCTCAAAGTTTTCTAAAACTTATCTTTGTTCAAATTTTAAGAAGGAATGGAATTAAAACTTACAAAACCGATATGTTTTTTTGATCTGGAAACAACAGGCACCAATGTGGCCCATGATAGAATTGTAGAGATATCCATTTTAAAAGTATATCCTAACGGGAATAAGGAGAGTAAAACTTGGTTGGTGAACCCAGGGGTCAAAATTCCCGATGAGGTTGTGAAAATCCATGGAATTTCAAATGAGAAGGTGGCCAATGAACCAACATTTAAGGAGTTGTCAAAGGAAATTTACGCAATGATCAAGGATAGTGATCTCGGAGGTTTTAATTCCGACCGATTTGATATTCCTTTGTTGGCGGAGGAAATGCTACGGGCCGATGTTGATTTTGATATGAAGCATATGTTGTCTATAGATGTGCAGACCATTTTTCATAAGATGGAAAAAAGAACCCTCGAAGCTGCTTATAAGTTCTATTGCGATAAAGACCTTACCGACGCACATAGTGCCGAAGCTGATACGAATGCAACTTATGAGGTGCTTTTGTCCCAATTGCAACGTTATCCCGAATTGGAGAACAATGTTAAAATGTTGGCTGAGTTCTCAACACATAAGAAGATGGTTGATT
Organism: Maribacter luteus; assembly: GCF_009674825.1. Taxonomy (GTDB): domain Bacteria; phylum Bacteroidota; class Bacteroidia; order Flavobacteriales; family Flavobacteriaceae; genus Maribacter_A; species Maribacter_A luteus. The sequence goes on along the minus strand of NZ_WKJH01000024.1, from coordinate 409,244 downwards.
TTGCAGGATTCATTGCTTTGGATGAAAACGAAGAGGAAGTTTTCGCCTTTGGAAAGCATAAAGGAAAAAAAGTGCTCGATGTATTGGATAAGGAGCCAGGATATTTCGGGTGGATATTGAATGCTGATTTTCCTTTGTATACCAAAAAAGTCCTGACCCAGATAAAATTGAGCAGATTAAATAACAAGTTGAGTTAAATGCGATTTTTCGTACTTCTTTTTATTCTTTTTTGTGCTATTGGTGTTCATGGTCAAGAGGTGCTTTTCGAAGGGCATGTCTATGATCATAAGACGAAAGAGCCCATTCCCTACGTGAACCTGAGTTTTCTTAATACCTTAAAAGGAACATCGACAGATGAAAAAGGGCATTTCTTTATTGATATTCCAACTCCTTTTTTAGATAAACAAATTCATATTTCTTCTTTGGGGTATAAAGATACCATCGTGGTGGCCAAGAACATTTATAAGATGAAACGGTTTGATATGGTCGAGGAGTCTTATGAGTTGGATGAGGTCGTGGTTTCCCAATCTTTAGGAAACTCCGATGTCCTCAATCCAATAAGTAGTTATAGCCTTACCAGTGGTTTTTCATCTTCCTCGACTCCTTGGGTATTGGCCTTGTATTTTCCAAACATCGGAGCGCAGAAGAAATACATGGAAAAGGTAACGGTGTTTTTTCAAAAGAATTCGGAATTCAATAGGCCAACGGCAAAATTTCGATTGCGAATTTATGATGTTGATTCAGAGACTAAAAAACCTAAAACCGATATATTGAGAAAAAGTATGGTTTTGGAGTCTAATGTGGAGGAAGATTTTGTATCCATAGACCTTGGTGCCCTGAATATGAAAATTCCGCAAGAAGGAATTTATGTAGGTGTTGAATGGTTGTTCGTGCCTTATAACTGGTATAAGAATACCTTAATTCACCCTCTAACTAATAAGAAAGTGATTGAAGATCGGTTTGCCCCAACTTTTGGAGCTGTTTATAATAAAAACCAAAATTATAAAGCCATGGTTTATGGAATGGGTGAATGGACTGATTTTAAGGTTAGGTCCAAGGACAATACCAAAAACCTGATTCCGGCCATTAGTGTCAAATTATCCAAAGAGTAATAACATATGAAGATAGTATGTATAGGTAGGAATTATGCCGCACATATAGAGGAGTTAAAGAATGAGCGTCCTACTGATCCAGTAGTGTTCATTAAACCAGACTCTGCCGTATTGCCAAAGGAGCAAGATTTTTACATTCCCGATTTTACGAATAATGTTCATTATGAAGTTGAGGTCTTGGTGAAGATCTGTAAGGTTGGTAAGCATATTAGTGAGGATTTTGCCCATAAATATTACGATGAAATAGGATTGGGGATAGATTTTACGGCAAGGGACCTTCAATCCCAATTGAAGGAAAAAGGATTGCCATGGGAAAAGGCAAAAGGTTTTGATGGGTCGGCAGTCATTGGTAAATGGCTCCCGAAGTCAAATTTCAAAAATCTGGAAAATCTCAATTTTACCCTTGAACAGAATGGAGAGGTTGTACAGGACGGTAATACCGGTCTAATGCTCTGGAAGATAGATGAGCTAATTGCCTATGTCTCAAAATACTTTACCTTGAAAAAAGGTGATGTAATATTTACGGGCACTCCAGCGGGTGTTGGTCAGATTGCTACAAATGATTACCTTTCGGGCAAGTTGGAGGGACAAGAACTTTTTACTTTAAAAATTAAATAATGATATACAATCTTGATAAAATAAATGAAATGGCTGAAGGGGATGAGGATTTCATCAATTCTGTTATATCCGTCTTCTTGGAAGAGGTTCCCCAGGATCTTGAGGGACTTGAAAAAGCCTTGGACGAGCAAAATCATCATCAGGTGTATCAACTCGCGCATAAAATAAAGCCCAACGTAGATCTTTTGGGAATGGAGCAAACAAGGGCTGTTGCCCTTCAAATAGAGACCTTAGGGAAAAATTCTGCCAATATGAGCGAGATTCGAAGTGTATTTCCTTTATTGAAAAAGGATATTTACCAAGTTGTCGCAGAACTTAAAAATGATTTTAATCTGTAATGTTCGCAGAAATTATCACTATTGGCGATGAGATCCTAATTGGTCAGATCGTTGATACCAATTCCGCATTCATTGCGAAGGAGTTGAATAAAATAGGGGTATCGGTTTATCAGATTACCTCTGTACAGGATGACAGGCAACACATACTTAATGCCCTTACTGAGGCAAAATCCAGGGCCCAAATCGTAATAGTAACTGGAGGATTGGGTCCAACCAAGGATGATATAACCAAACATACCTTTTGTGATTTTTTCGATGATGTATTAGTTCAGGACAAATCAGTGTTAAAACACGTAGAGCATCTGTTTGCTAGCATCATATCCACACCGATATCCGAAGTGAACAGACAACAAGCGATGGTCCCATCCAAGGCTACCGTTTTGCATAATGCAAATGGTACGGCCCCGGGAATGTGGGTTAAGAAAGACGGGGTTGCCTTCGTGTCGTTGCCAGGGGTGCCTTTTGAAATGAAGGCTTTGATCGTAGATGCCGTAATCCCCAAGATAATCAAGGAATTCAAAAGACCGTACATTATCCATAGGACATTGGTCACTTATGGTTTGGGGGAAAGTGCATTGGCGGAAAGAATCGAAGATTGGGAAGATCAGCTGCCACCGTTTATTAAATTGGCTTATTTACCTAATTTAGGAAAGGTCAGGTTGCGATTAAGTGCGAAAGGTAAGGATAAGCAAATCTTGCTTGATGCCATTGAGTTGGAAATTGAAAAATTACAGCCCTTGATCGGTGACATATTATATGGTACCGAAGATGAAGAAACCCTGGAGGAGCGGGTCGCAAAATTGTTTACGGCCAAAAATATGACCTTGGCCACTGCGGAAAGTTGTACCGGGGGGAGAATCGCAGAACAGATTACGGCCATACCGGGTGCTTCGGCTTATTATAAAGGTACGGTTGTAAGTTATGCTACAGATGTAAAGGTAAATGTACTCAAGGTGCAAGAAAAATTGATCAAAGAACATTCAGTTGTCAGTGCCGAAGTAGCAACGGCAATGGCCGTGAATGTGAAATCATTGTTGAAAAGTGATTTTGCCGTGGCGACAACCGGGAATGCCGGACCCACTAAAGGGGATTCAGATGCAGAGGTAGGAACGGTATTTATCGCTGTTGCTACCCCAAAAGAGGTGATAGTTAATAAGTTTATGTTTGGGAAACAACGTTTTAGGATTGTCCAAAAGGCTGTAAATAAGGCGTTTGAGTTACTTCAAAAAGAAATTGTAAAAATCTGAACCATAATTTTGTCCGTCACATAAAAATGATATAAATTTGCAGCCTGTTTAAAATGAAAAATTAAGCGCAATGTCAAAAGTATGTGAAATTACGGGAAAGAGAGCGATGTTCGGTAACAACGTATCGTTTTCCATCAATAAAACCAGAAGAAGATTTAATGTAAATCTTTCTAAAAAGCGCTTTTATATTCCAGAGGAAGATAAATGGGTAACGCTTAAGGTTTCTGCCAAAGCGTTGAAAACCATTAATAAGAAAGGCATTTCTGCTGTTTTAAAAGAGGCTAAAGCACAAGGGTTTGTAAAATAATCCTAAAAACATAGATTACAATGGCAAAAAAAGGAAATAGAGTTCAGGTTATTTTGGAATGTACAGAGCATAAAGAGTCTGGACAACCAGGAACTTCTAGGTATATTACCACGAAAAACAAAAAGAACACTCCTGAGAGGATGGAAATCAAAAAATTCAATCCTATCCTCAAGAGAATGACTGTTCATAAAGAAATTAAGTAATTAGGACATCATCGTTTCGATGAAAATGTCAAATAACGTATAAGGTCATGGCAAAGAAGACAGTAGCAAGTTTACAAACAAGTTCAAAAAGATTAACCAAGGCAATTAAAATGGTTAAGTCTCCAAAAAGTGGGGCATACGTATTCCAAGAGTCTGTTATGGCTCCTGAAGTTGTTAACGAATGGCTTGCAAAAAAATAACGAATTGTTTTATTCAATTTGTAAAGGCTCCTTTTGAAAGAAAGGAGCTTTTTTATTTTATATCTTTGGTGAAAATTGTTCAGGTATTATGAGTTTATTCAAAAAGATTTTTTCCTCACAAAAAAAAGAGTCCTTGGACAAAGGATTGGAAAAGACCAAAACCTCTTTTTTCTCTAAATTAAGTAAAGCCGTTGCCGGAAAAGCAAAAGTCGATGACGATGTTCTCGACAATCTTGAAGAGGTATTGGTTTCATCAGACGTGGGTGTCGACACTACATTGAAGATCATTGATCGTATCGAAGCACGGGTGGCCAAAGATAAATATATGGGTACCGATGAGTTGAATATGATTTTACGTGAGGAAATTGCAGGTTTACTATCTGAGACCCATGTTGGTGAGGAGACTGATTATAGTATTCCAAAAGATAAAAAGCCATATGTAATTATGGTGGTAGGTGTTAATGGTGTGGGCAAGACCACGACTATCGGAAAATTGGCCTATCAATTTAAAAAACAAGGACTCAAAGTGGTCCTTGGTGCTGCGGATACCTTTAGGGCAGCCGCAATAGATCAATTACAGGTTTGGGCAGATCGGGTAGATGTGCCGATAGTAAAACAAAAAATGGGAAGCGACCCTGCTTCTGTAGCTTTTGATACATTGAGTTCTGCTGTTACGCAAGATGCGGATGTTGTGATCATAGATACAGCCGGAAGATTGCACAACAAGGTAAATTTAATGAATGAGCTTACCAAGGTAAAGCGGGTAATGCAAAAAGTGGTCGAAGATACGCCCCATGACGTATTACTGGTATTGGATGGGTCTACGGGACAGAATGCCTTTGAACAGGCTAAACAGTTCACCAAGGCCACCGAGGTAACTTCCCTAGCGGTTACCAAATTGGACGGTACGGCCAAGGGTGGTGTGGTTATCGGAATATCCGATCAGTTTCAGATTCCTGTTAAATATATAGGAGTAGGGGAAGGTATCGAAGATCTTCAGGTATTCAATAAATTTGAGTTTGTAGATTCCTTTTTCAGCATTTAATGGCTAGAGGACTTCTCTTGATTGTTGCAGTTTTGATTTTTGGGGAATTATCCGCGCAGATAAATCATCCTAAAGCAAGTCCTTATGCATCAATAAGTCAAGATGTCGGACTTACGAATATACAGGTAGAATATTCAAGGCCCGCCGTTCGGGGTAGGAAAATATTCGGCGAATTGGTCCCATATGGTCGAATATGGCGCGTAGGTGCCAATGAATCAACCAAAATCACTTTTAGCAGTAATGTAATGGTGAACGATAGTGTCCTGGAAAAAGGGACATATGCACTTTATGCTTTCCCTGAAGCAAACAATTGGGAAGTCGTATTTCACAAAAACATAACCCATTGGGGTGATGGTAGGGATAATTATAATCCTGCTGAAGATGCACTACGCGTGCAGGTAAAGCCAAATTCTTCAAAGGAATTTCAGGAGAATTTTTTAATCAGTTTTGATAGTATTGACCATAATTCCTTGCAAATGACCTGGCATTGGGCCCATACCCAAATACGGATTCCCATTCAGGTAGATACCCATAGTTTTATGCAAGGGCAAATTGAAAGCGAATTGAAAGCCAATCCTTCAGCACAAACATATTATGAAGCTGCCCGGTATTACCAAGAACAGGGGATAAGGTATAAGGAGGCATTGGAGTATTTAGATAAAGCCATCGAAATAGGAGGTGATACATATTATTTCAATAGGGTTAAATCATTGGTGGAGGCGGCCATGGAAGATTATAGTTCTGCAATTTCCTCGGCCCAAAAATCATTGGAACTTGCTAATCTTCAGGGTAAGGATGAATTTGTTCGAATGAATGAAGACAATATTGCAAAATGGAAGGCCCGTTTGATCAAGAATCAGCCAAATTCGAAAAACAAATAATCATGGATAATTTATTTTTAAGTTTTTACGTACTCGAAGGGTTACAGAAAAAATCCATTGTTCATAAAAAACATATAGGTACCGCTATTTACAAATTGGTATCATGTTTCACGGTTTTCTTTTTTTATTTGGTCAATTTGTCCTTGTATTTATTTTACTCGCTTTTCAGTTTCAAAATGAGTTTTAGTCTTTGGCCTTACAGGTGGTATTTGATAATAGGGTTTCTGGTCATTGTATTGGGAATCAGTATGTATTTGAAAAAATATTATTTAACCAAATATCCCAATCCCATAAACCTTAAAAGTTTTGATAAAGCGACAATAAGGAAATTCAGGATAAATGTTGTTACGATTTCCTTATTGGTAATATTGCCTATATTGATTTTTGCGGTGTATCTCCTGTTCATTTAGCCCCTTTTTGAAGGGACAGATCTAGTTGATGACTGCATTTATTTTTTCCCATAAGGTATTGTCAAAACTAGACGGACCCAATTGCATTTCTCCTGCGCTTTCCCCGCATCTTACGATTACCAGGTCCTTGCTGGGAACAACATAGATTTTCTGGTCATTGGCTCCTAGGGCGGCAAACATGTCATCTGGCGCGTTGGGTACAAGAGGGCCTGAGTTACTGGTTGTAGATGTGGTGCCTACATAATTTTCTTTTCCATTTAGCCACCATAGATAACCGTAAGATTTATTAATGTCCTGTGAAGTGTTCGTCATCGCATCAAAATAGGATTTACTTACTATCGCTGTACTATCCCAAATTCCTTCGTTCAGCATAAGGAGTCCAAATCTAGCCATGCTACGGGTGTTACTGTTATAAATGTTCAGTCCTAAGCTACTTGTCCAATTACCTTCCATTCCGATTTTATCCGAGATTTTGGTTTTACAATATTCTTGAAATGAGACTCCGGTACTTTGCGATATCATATCTTGTAGAAGCATATAAGCTCCTTGGTGATAGGCCCAAATCGTACCAGCATCTGCTGTATATTCCAAACAGGTAGGCAGTTTACATACCCAAGGAACGTAGTCCCCTAAGTGTGGGGTAAGTCCCGTTGTCATCGTAAGATGATGCTTCACGGTTATCAAATCTTGCTTATCAATACTTAATTGGCTCCAGTTATCGCCCAAATAATCTGATGTTTTGTTGTTGATGTCCAATATTCCCTCGTCTTGGGCAATACCGACAAACGTTGCCGTTAAGCTTTTGGCGGCTGAATACCATGTCCATTCTGCATTTTGATCATGACCGTTAAAATACTTTTCAAAAACTATTCGGCCGTTTTTTAAAACAATGAACCCTTTGGTGTTGGTTTCTTCCAGATAGGCATTCAATGCATCCTCATTTTCTGTATTCCAATCTAATTGGGAAGATGTTACCGTTTCCCAAGTGATACCCTCTAATGGGGGAAAATACATTCCGATAGGTTCCTCTTCGATGATTTCAGTGTCGGTTTTATCCGAATCATTGCTACATCCCATGATCAGGGTGATGAAGATGGTGAGAAAAGTAAATGAAAGTTGTTTCATTGGTCTTATGATATTAGGTTTGATGACAAAATCCGTCTAAGGTTTAACGAAAAAAATCAAGAAATCGTCTTTAATCGTAATAGTTCCTATGTCAAGTTGTATTTTTGCAGCCCATTAAAAAGCTATGCGAACAAAATCACTTAAGAAGAACAAAATCAACGTGGTAACTTTAGGTTGCTCTAAAAACGTGTACGATTCCGAAATACTCATGGGGCAATTGAAGGCCAATGATAAAGAGGTCGTTCACGAAGAGGAAGGCAATGTGGTCGTTATAAATACCTGTGGTTTTATTGATAATGCCAAGGAAGAAAGTGTGAATACCATTTTGGATTATGTTCAAAAGAAAGAGGCTGGTGAAGTTGATAAGGTCTTTGTGACCGGTTGTTTAAGTGAACGTTATAAGCCAGATCTACAGAAAGAGATTCCTGATGTTGACGCCTATTTCGGTACTAGTGAATTGCCGAATTTGTTAAAGGCCCTTGGTGCGGATTACAAGCATGAGTTGATTGGTGAAAGGTTAACAACGACCCCAAAGAATTACGCTTATCTTAAAATTGCCGAAGGTTGTGACAGGCCATGTTCGTTTTGTGCCATTCCGTTAATGCGTGGAAAACACAAAAGTAAGCCCATTGAGGATTTGATCATTGAAGCGGGTAAATTGGCAGCCAAGGGTGTTAAAGAATTGATTCTGATTGCCCAGGACCTAACCTATTATGGGTTGGATATCTATAAAAAAAGAAATTTGGCCGAATTACTCCAAGAATTGGTAAAAATCGAAGGCATAGAATGGATTCGATTACATTATGCATTTCCTACCGGTTTTCCGATGGATGTGTTGGATGTCATGAACAAAGAGCCGAAGGTCTGCAATTATTTAGATATACCCCTGCAACATATCTCTGATAGTATTTTGAAGAGTATGCGTCGCGGTACCAATCAGGAAAAAACCACAAAGTTGATTGCTGATTTTAGGCAATATGTACCGAATATGGCCATTAGAACTACATTGATCGTTGGTTATCCAGGTGAAACGGAAGAAGATTTCCAAACATTGAAAAATTGGGTAAAGGCCATGCGTTTTGAACGTTTGGGTTGTTTTACCTATAGTCATGAGGAAAACACCCATGCTTATAACTTGGAGGATAACGTTCCTGAAGAAGTTAAGCAGGAGCGTGCCAATGAGATCATGGAAATACAATCGCAGATTTCTTGGGAGCTGAACCAAGAAAAAATAGGGAATACCTTCCCATGTATCATAGATCGAAAAGAAGGCAATTATTTTGTGGGCAGAACGGAATTCGATTCGCCCGATGTAGATAATGAAGTGCTTATCGATGCATCCAAATTTTATTTGAAGCAAGGGGAATTTGCAACTATAAAGATTATAGAAGCTGCTGATTTTGACCTTTACGGCGAGCCGGTTTCATAATTAAAGATTACGGAATATATAGGTTGGTCCTGTCTTAAATTGATAAGGATTTAGGGTAAAGGCAATATATTCCTTATTTTTAGGAATACATATAACCAAAGCCCGGCCGCATTCCATGTTGTATATCTTCGCCTTATTACTTTCCTTGGTATTTATTGTATTGGGAATCGTAAAATGGAAAATCCATCCATTTTTTGTGCTCCTTATTGCTGCCATATCATATGGTTTTATCACCGGAATGGAAATCCCCCAAATATTAAGTGCCATCAATGATGGTTTTGGGGGCTTAATGGGTAAAATAGGCTTGATCATATTTTTTGGTGTGGTCATAGGAACGGTTTTGGAAAAATCCGGGGGTGCTATGGTGATTGCCGTGAAGATGATTAAGGTCATTGGGGAAAAATCGATTCACTTGGCGATGTTGTTAACAGGTTATTTGGTATCAATTCCCGTTTTTGCCGATAGTGCATTTATTATGTTGAATTCCTTGAACAAAGCATTGTCCGACCAAGCAAAAACATCATATGCCGGAACCTCAGTTGCTTTGGGTCTGGGGCTTTTCGCGACCCATGTAATGGTGCCTCCGACTCCAGGACCTATTGCTGCAGCAGGAATTTTAAAGGCCGATTTGGGCAATGTTATTTTGTGGGGAATCATAGTAAGTTCTATTTCGCTTGTACCTAGCTATTTTTTTGCAACCAAGATGGCCTCTAAGACGAAAATCCCGATTGTATTGGAAGCTGTTAAAGAAAGAGATTACCGTCCTAAGCTTTGGGTATCGTTGTTGTCGATTCTGGTACCTATAGTTTTGATTATCTTGAAATCGGTCTTTGAATATCCGGGAACTCGTTTGGCAACGAATATATTTTATACTGCGATTTCTTTTCTGGGAACCCCTGTTATTGCCCTTTTGATTGGGGTAGGCCTTTCCTTGCTGTTGCCTAAAAAACTTGATGAAAAAGTATATGCAGCAAGTGGTTGGTTCGGGGATGCCGTAAAATCGGCCGCCCCAATACTTTTAATAACCGGCGCTGGCGGAATTTTTGGAAATATGTTACAAAGTTCGGGCATTGCCGAATTGATCACTGAAAATTTCTCCGATTTGAGTATCGGTATATTTTTACCCTTTTTGTTGGCCGCTTGTTTAAAAACCACCCAGGGTTCTTCCACGGTTGCTTTAATTACCACAGCTTCGATTATTGCTCCTATAATGCCCGCTTTAGGTTTGGAAAGTACAATGATGACAACCATGACTGTTTTGGCAATTGGGGCCGGTTCTTTGGTAGTGTCCCATGCCAATGACAGCTTCTTTTGGGTCTTTACACAATTGACCGGTATGGATGTTAAAGAAGGCAATAAAACATTGACCTTAGGAACATTGATTCTTGGGGTTTCGGCAATTTGTGTTATTTATTGTATCACTTTATTCGTGGATTAATTCACCATAAACAAGGCGTTCGCGAATAAAAGTTTTCCATTTTCCCAGAAGCCTCTGAACAAGGGGTCGTCTACCATATAAATGACTTGGCCCGATCCATGGGATTCAACCCCGAATATTAAAGTATTGGCTATTTTCTTTTGGGCTTCACTTCCTGCAAAACCCGCAACAGGTATATTTTGTCCGTCTTCAAGATAAACAACTGAACCTTTACTTAAATATTCATAAGCGTCCGATCCGTTTTTTAAAGTGAAGTAGGTATCCTTATATCCATAAGCCAGTGGATGGGTATTGTCGACTTTCGTTTTGAATATAGCTCCTGTAATATTGTTTTTAATGGATTCCCTTTGTGTTTCGTCAAATACCTCTAGGTTTAGTGTGGAATCTATAGGAACTGCCTTGGATTCGATGGCAAAACCATTTTCACCCAAAAGTCCTTTGATCGCACCGCCCATTGCAATCAGTTTCCCTCCATTGAGTACCCAATCATTCAGCTCTTCTTTAAAGGCGATATCCATAAAATCAATATAACCAGATCCACTTGGTAGAATTAAAATATCGTAAGACGAAAGGTCAATTCGATTAAGATAATCCGAATCTATGACGGTTAGAGGGTAGTTTAGTTGTTGTTCAAAGAAATACCAGATTTCACCGAATTTAAGGGTTGATGTTGGTTTTCCCGATAGCATGGCAATCTTGGGCTCTTTGATCATTTGTACGTGATTAGAACCGAAATCCTTACCTGAATCTACCAAGCCTGATGCAACAGGGTGTAGTGAAATTTCGTGTTTGTCGGAGATTTTCTTTAAGTTCTTTAAAAATGACTTAAGGTTTTGGTTATCACCTTTGGTTATGATCAAACTTCCTCTTGGGTAGGTTTTTCCTTCAATGGAAAATGGCTTGGTAGAATACCTTACTTTGATTTTGTTCTTTAATAGCCCAGCTAAAAATTTAGCATCTTTAAAGCTGTTCCATTCGGTCAAATAAGCATAAGCACTAGGAGGTAGGCTTGGTTTTGTAACTTTTTCCCTAACATATGGCTCTTTGGTTATCAAGTTTTGGGAAGCTATGGCATCTAAACCATATGCATAAGGTAAGGACCATGCGGTAATGTCATAAGTGACCGAATCGCTGAGTTTTGTCATAGGTTCAAAGAGAACTTTTACCAAGGTACTCTTTGGCTGGTCAATATTGATTACCAGATTGGTTTTCGATAATTTTATAGTTCCGGTTTTACCGGTACTGTATTTAAACCCTTTAAGGCTGGTTGGTTTAACCTGGCCATATGCTATTTCATGCATATCCAACAATTTCGTAAGTGCAAAAATGCGATCAGGGTCGCCGTCTAAAACATAGCTTTTGTAGGTGTAATTTTTGTTAGCATAAAACTTCTCGAACTCTTTGTTCAATTCTATTGCGTTTTTTGAAGCGACTTCAACCGTTGATAAGCCGGTGACCTTATGGTGTGCAATTCTATCTTTCAAGGTAAGGGTGTCGCCGATTCCGGTTACTATCCCTAATCCGGCCCTTCCGCTACCTCCTTGTTCATAAGTCATTCCTATACTTCCGGTGTACATAGGGTAGGTGTCCCCATAACTGGGATAAAGTAGATCAAAAACTTCCTTTGTAAAATAGAACCAGCCGTTGGTATCAAAATATTTTGCATGGTTTTTACCGATGGTGGCTTGGAATGCTCTCTGAAATGGTGTGATAACTTCATGATACGGTTCTGCGGCCGGAGCAAAATAGTACGGGCTATCAACGCCCTGTTCGTGAAAATCTACATGAACGTGGGGCAGCCATTCATTGTAAACTTTTATTCGATATTGGCTTTCAACTTGGGTAAGCCAGGCCCAATCCCTATTAAGGTCGAACATATAATGGTTGCTACGACCGCTCCACCAACCTTCATGGTGTTCCTTGCTATTGGGGTCAATATTGTTCGGGGTGTTTTTATACTGGTTGTACCAGTTTACATAACGATCCCGACCATCCGGATTAATACAAGGATCGATCAATACTACAGTGTTCTCAAGGTACTCTTTTTTTTGGGTCAATAAATCATATATGGTTTGCATAGAAGCCTCTGTACTTACGCTCTCATTACCATGCACATTATAGCTTAGCCAAACAATAGCTATGGGTGAATTACCTGCTTCGGTTGTGCTTTTAAGGTGTTCGGTTCGTATCGCTTCAATGTTCCTGATATTTGAAGGTGTGGAGACCGTAGCTATTAATAAAGGCCTGCGCTCATTGGTTTTGCCATATTCTTGAAGTAAAACCTGGTCTGGAGCATTCTTTGCCAGATATTGATAATAATCAACAACCTCGTGGTGCCGAGTGAAATGGGTGCCCAGTTCATATCCCAAAAACTCGGAAGGGGATTTTATATCTTGGGCTGATAAACTTAGGGTAAGGGCGGTAGTTAATAGAAGTAGAAGTCGCTTCATGTTCGGTATTAAGGTTTGTTCGGGTTTAATTTAATGATAAAAACGATACATAGGCCCAACATTCTATGATGTGCTTGCTTTTGTAGTTTAAGGGGCGAAGTAATTAACGTATTTTTAGGAACAAGAAAAAACAAGTGTTTTATCTTTACCTCTATTTTTTAATGTTTATATGGATATTGATTGTTTGCCCTTTAAGGATACGGGATATTTTTCCGATTTAATTTGTGATTACATTGAGGACAAGGAAGGTCTAAGGTCTTTTTTCAACCGCTATCCGAATGTTGGGAATTTCAAGGACCAATTAGAGGAAAAATCCAGAAACTATCCAGAGGAAAATCGAACCGTGCTTTTCGAAGCGCTTCAAAGGCAATATGAAGGGGTCGCGATTTCCCAGAAAACCAAGGATAATTTAATACAGTTAAAAGAGCCCATTACTTTTACGATTACGACCGGGCACCAATTGAATTTATTTTCCGGGCCACTTTATTTTCTGTATAAGATTATTTCTACCATTAATTTGACTATTGCACTAAAAAAGCAATATCCTAGGTTCAACTTTGTGCCGGTTTATTGGATGGCTACCGAGGACCATGATTTTGACGAGATCAATTACTTTAATTTCAGGAATAAAAAAATTCAATGGAACAGGGATGCTTCCGGACCTGTAGGGCGATTCAATACCAAAGGACTTGAGGGTATTTACGATACCTTCGCCAATGAATTGGGGGGTGGTACAAATGCGGAGGAGTTGAAAGATCTTTTCAAAAAGGCCTATCTGGGACATAGCACCCTTGCAGGGGCCACAAGATATCTTGCCAATGAACTTTTTGGTTCTCAGGGTCTTGTAATCGTTGATGGGGATGATAAGAGCTTAAAAAGGTTACTGGTCCCCTATGTTGAAAAGGACATTTTTGATAATATCTCCTTCCATAAGGTGATAGAGACTATTCCAAAATTGGAAAAGCTTTCAGATTCGTACCGTATTCAAGTCAATCCAAGGGAAATAAATTATTTTTATATAAAGGATGGTATTCGAGAGCGTATTGTTGCTGTAAAGGATGAATTCCATATAAAAAGTACTGATATTAAGTTCAGTAAGGAAGGGTTGTTACAAGAATTGGAAGCATATCCCGAAAGATTTTCGCCCAATGTAATTGCACGTCCGTTATACCAGGAAATCATTCTGCCGAACCTCTGTTATATTGGAGGAGGAGGGGAATTGGCCTATTGGTTGGAGTTAAAGGCTTCATTCGATGCCATGGGAGTTACCTTTCCCATTTTATTGCCCAGAAATTCAGCTATTGTCATAACTGAAAAACAACGGCAGAAATTGGATAAGATGAACTTATCGGTTGCCGACCTGTTTTTAAAACGAAACCATTTCATCAATAAGAAAATAAGGAAAATCTCAAATATAGATATTGATTTCTCTCCTCAGAAGAAATTTCTGAAGGATCAATTCAAGTCTATGTACGATATTGCCTCAAAAACCGACGCGTCTTTTTTAGGAGCGGTTAAAGCACAGGAAGTTAAGCAATTAAAGGGTTTGGATGTATTGGAAAATCGCTTGCTCAAAGCGCAAAAACGCAAACTTAAGGATCATGTAGAACGAATGACCCAACTTCAGGACGAATTGTTCCCGGGGCAATCGTTACAAGAACGTAACCTCAATTTTTCCGAATTGTATCTAGAATTTGGCCAAAGGTTGATACCCATGTTGTTCAAGGCACTGGACCCACTTAAATTGGAATTCGTGATACTAATCGCAGAATAGATTTATGGCCTTGGGAAAGAATTCAATAAATCGAATAGAAATACTTTCCTTTTTATCGTTTTTCGCCATTACCGGTATTACTTTTTTTAAATCCGCATTGGAGCTCGAAGATGCGGAACAGGCTTATTATTCACAATGGTTGCGGTGGGGCTATGATGATCAACCGCCCTTGTACACTTGGTTGCAATATGGTGTAAATCAAATATTCGGTAGTCATAAAATATCATTTTCACTACTTAGAGGGGTAATTTTCGCATGTATATTATTGTTGGTCTGGCAATTTGCTCGTAAGGTTATCAAAGACAGTAAAAAGAGCGAGTTGGTGGTGTTTGGGTTGGTTTTGATTCCTGTATTTATTGATTTTACTTTTAGAAGACTTTCCCATACTTCCTTGTTATGTGGAGCTGTGGTCGTATCTTATTTAGTCCTACAACAATTGGTGCATTACAAAACATGGAAAAATTATGCGCTTTTAGGTTTGGTGGTGGGTATCGGAATCTTATCCAAGTACAATTATGTGCTTTTTTTGGCAGCACTTGGGGCAACATTGTTTTTTGATGAGTCCCTACGAAAAGTGGTAAGCAACAAAAAGATGGTTTTGGCCTTTCTCATTGTTTTGGCGCTTACATTACCTCATTTTTATTGGCTTTTAGGACCTTGGGGTTATGCGTCCGAGCTGGGGGAAAGTGTGAGTATAAAAACACAGAATGAAAGTGGTGAAGGCATATTCATAATAGGTCCGTTGTTTTCCTTACTTTTGAATTTGTTAAGATTGATAGCCCCTTTAATGGCGGTTTTTATTTTGACATTTTCTTTGAAAAAGATTCGATTCAGAAGACCCGAACTAGACTGGTTGGCTAAAATGGCCCTTACCCAATTGGCTGTTTTAGTACTCTTTTTTGTTGTTTTAAACGTGCAAAAGGTAGAAGAAAGATGGTTGTTGCCATTGGTGTTGCCGTTTATGGTATTGCTTATGCGTTCGGTAGAATTTAAATCGGTCATTAAATGGTCTTCTTATGGATTCGTCCTTTTTCTTATTGTGATCGGTTTCCAAGTATTGCGGACACCGGTAGAAAAGGTAATGGGGATTCCGTCTTCGGTACATTTTGGTTTTGAGCCCTTGAATGATGTACTCGAAAAGAAGTACGATGATAGAATATGGATGCTGCCAGATGTCACCTACGCAGGAAATGTCAAATTACTCAACCCCGAGAAGGAAGTCTTTGCCAAAGATGATTTTTCTTTGCCCATATCAAAGCTTTTGAATGTAGAAGGGGTAGAAGTGATGTTAAAAAGGGATGTAACGGGTAATGAAAAGGTGCTCGACAGTATCCTGAATTTTGGAAAAGAAAGGGATACCTTGTTTATTGTAAAGTTTGATGGGAACTTGTATACTCCCTGAATAAGTTGATTTAAAACTAGATTAATGCATAATATAGATATTGAAGTGGTTGAAATGACATTGGATGTCATGAAATACGCCATTAATAGAATGACGCATACTTCACCGGAATTGGGTAAACCAAAGAGTGAAAAAGAACTCCGTGAATTGGTAGGTGAGACCATAACTGCTGATGGTATAGGAGGGGAGAATGCCTTTGGCCTTTTTAAGGATGTATTGGTGAAAGCTACCGTACCTATTGATCACCCAAGGCATTTGGCGTTTGTGCCGGCAGCTCCTACCAGGGCGGCTATCATGTTCGACCTGGTAACTTCGGCTTCAAGTATCCATGGTGCTTATTGGATGGAAGGTGCAGGAGGTATCTTCTGTGAAAATGAGGCCATGAAATGGCTGGTTTCCCTTACTGGACTACCAAAAGGGGCATTTGGGGTTTTTACCAGCGGTGGTACGGCGGCCAATTTATCCGCAATGGTCACGGCCAGGGAAAATTGGCGAAAAAATCCTGAGAACCGTAATGTGAAAGCATTGGTCATTACTTCTGAAGGCGCCCATTCATCTATTAAGGCAATGGCAAAAGTCATTGATGCCGATGTTCTTCTTGTTGAGACAGAGGATTTAATGACGGCAGACATGTTAAAAGAAAAAATTGCTGGTCTGGATCCAGATCAGCGCAAACGATTATTTTCGGTTGTGGCCACGGGAGGTACTACAAATGCCGGTATTATTGACGATTTAGAAGGCGTGGCAGAAGTTTGTGCAAAGGAGAATTTATGGTTTCATGTAGATGCTGCTTATGGTGGTGGTGCTTTAGCTGCAGATTCTGTAAGGCACTTGTTCCGTGGAATTGAAAAAGCGGATAGTATTACGATAGATCCGCACAAATGGCTTTTTTCACCCTATGATTGTGGGGCCGTAATTTATAAGAATCCCGAATTGGCCAAAGAGGCACATGCACAAGAAGGCTCTTACCTAGAGATTTTCAAGGATGAAGGGGCGAGAGGTTTCAATCCTGCAGATTACCAAATACAGTTAACAAGACGCGTAAGGGGATTGCCTCTGTGGTTTTCTTTGGCGATGCATGGTACAGATAAATATAGATGGGCGGTGGAAGAAGGTATGAAATTGGCAAACTTGGCCGGGGAACTTATAACGGATCATAATGAATTGGAGTTGGTACGTGAGCCCAGTCTATCCTGTGTACTGTTTAGACGTAAAGGTTGGTCCCCGGAAGATTATAGAACATGGACGTATAAGAACCATAAAGAAGGTTTTGCCTTGGTGACACCTACCACATGGAAAATAAATGGAATCCCGGAAACAGTTGCAAGGTTTTGTTTTATTAATCCAGATACTACTATTGAGGACATTGTCGCGATTTTGCAATCGATGGAGTGAAGATGGGTTAAGGAACCAAATGTTCACTAGTCCATTTATCACCTTTTTTGTTGAATTTGGTTTTTCTGTGCCCTTCGGTATTAAGTTTTAATCGCTCAATACGAAAGGGTTCAATATCTACTATGGAAAAATAATCCCCGTCCTTTAAATATTCTACGGATTCAGGGTTGGTGATGGTAGTTCCCGGAGCTTCTGTGGTCAGATAATCTTTTCTAGCTTCATTACCGATGGTTTCCCAGGTTTTTTGAATTTGGAACTGGTCGGAATTAATCGTGGCCATCCCCTCGATACGTAATTGAAGAAGTTTTTCCGGGTGGTAAAACAACAAGCTGACTCTTGGGTTTTCTTTAATGTGCAAGACTTTTTTAGAGCGTTTATCGGTAAAAAAAGTCAATTTTAAATCGTTGGAGACATTTCTAAGGGCCACTAATCTGAGTCGGGCAAATTTATCTACCCCTAGGGTGGCGATAGTGAAATAATGATAGGGATGTTCCCGGTCCTTGGCGCCATTCTGTAGTTCCGATAGTATTTCTTCAAAAATGCTCTGCATGGTTAATGGTTATAATGACCTTATAAAGATAAAAAAAGAGCATGTAAATAGCTCTATAAATATTGGATACTTGGGGTTTAAAGAGTGTTTTTGAACGTTTTAAGGCAATTTTGTTTCAGTTGAAATTTATTTTTCCGGAAAAAAGTAGGGTATTTCAAATGATGGTTGTTATAGATGTAATTGCTATGAATTGGAAAATTTAATTTAACAATCAATTCGTTCATGTGTTTAGGTTGGTTTTTGATTTTGATTAAAAAAGCCTCGATGTAGGGTCGAGGCTTTTTCATTTTCAAAGAAAGGTCGTTAAATGAAGTTTTAGCTTAAAGCCACTTTGAAAAGAAGTCCATGATTTCTTCCTTGAAATCGTAATGTAACTTTATATAATGTTTAAGGTCGTCATATAAAGAGCGTTTTTCATACTGTAGTTGACCGTCGATGTTCTTATAATGGTCGGCACTATGTAGGTTTCCTAATTTAGCCCTGCATCGATGCAATAATTTACCAATTGCATCACGCTCGATCAAAATCCTGTTCTGAAAGCCTTCGAGTTCCAATGACGATTTGTCAATATCTTCCCTTCCTGCTATTTCATCCAGTTTTTCCTGAAACATTTCCAATTCGGACATATGAAATTTCAATTCCCGTTTCCAAATCTCTAAATTAAATTTAAGGTCGCTTGAATATACTGCTTCTGTCTGCATATTATTTAGGTTTATGTTTATAAATAATCAATGTACATCTCGACTTGGCAGAATTCCTTTTAGAGCATCTGGGACGGCGCGCAATTTCAATTCAAAATCATAAGAATATGCTCTTGTAAGGCAGTATCGCCAAAAGGTTTGTTGTTACATAAAGATAAGGAATTTTCTTTCCAAATTGGGGGTGTTGGTCATCGAAATACCGAAGTAATGTGTACAAAATCCAATATTTATCCGGTTTGTTTGGTAAAGGTTGCTTTTATCCTTGGTTTTTTTGACTTGTTAGGCCGAATCTGTTTATAAGTTTTTTAATTCTTGAATAAATATACGTTCCATATACTTTCACAAAATTTCCATTTTACTATTTTTGCCCATGCAAAATAACGTCCTAATACTCGATTTTGGTTCCCAGTATACACAACTCATCGCTAGAAGGGTGAGGGAGCTCAACATTTTCTGTGAAATAAAACCGTATAATAAAGTGCCTAAAGACTTGTCTAGCTATAAAGCTGTCATTCTTTCGGGTTCCCCATTTTCAGTACGTTCTGAAGATGCACCCCATCCTGATCTTTCCGGGATCAAAGGAAAGTTGCCGTTGTTGGGGGTATGTTATGGGGCCCAATATTTGGCCCATTTCAACGGGGGCAAGGTAGAGCCATCCAATACAAGGGAATATGGGAGGGCAAGGCTGACCAATATTAAAGGCGATGAGCCATTCTTCTATGGTATTATCGGTGGTTCCCAAGTGTGGATGAGCCATAGTGATACCATTCAGGAATTACCTGAAAATGCTGTTGTACTGGCCAATACCGTAGACGTTCAAAATGCAGCGTTCCGCATTGAAGGGGAAGATACCTATGCCATACAATTTCATCCTGAGGTCTATCACACTAGCCAAGGTAAAATTATATTACAGAACTTTCTTGTTCATATTGCAGGATTGGAGCAAACATGGACCCCAGATGCCTTTGTTGAAAAGACCGTTTCGGAATTAAAGGAAAAAATAGGACGAGATAAGGTTATCCTAGGATTGTCTGGAGGCGTTGATTCAACAGTGGCAGCGGTTTTGTTGAACAAAGCTGTTGGGAAACAACTTCATTGTATTTTCGTTGATAACGGATTGTTGCGTAAAAATGAATTCCAAGAGGTACTGGATCAGTATCAGAATATGGGATTGAATGTAAAAGGGGTAGATGCTTCGGCACGCTTTTTGGGTGCATTGAAAGGGGAAAGTGATCCCGAAAAGAAAAGAAAGATCATAGGTAAGGTCTTTATCGATGTTTTTGATGATGAGGCACATTTGGTCAAAGATGCGAAATGGCTGGCACAGGGTACCATTTATCCTGATGTCATTGAATCTGTTTCTGTAACGGGAGGGCCTTCGGCTACCATCAAAAGCCATCATAATGTTGGGGGATTGCCAGATTATATGAAATTGAAAGTGGTAGAGCCACTAAAAATGTTATTTAAAGATGAGGTTAGAAGGGTTGGTGCCAGTATGAAGATCAGTGGTGATCGATTAGGTCGTCATCCATTTCCAGGTCCAGGGTTGGCCATTAGGATATTGGGCGATATAACCCCTGAAAAAGTGGCCATATTGCAAGAAGTTGATGCGATTTTCATCAATGGATTAAGAGAATGGGGGCTTTATGATAAAGTTTGGCAGGCCGGAGCCATGCTTTTACCCGTAAATAGTGTAGGGGTAATGGGCGATGAAAGAACATATGAAAAATGTGTAGCTTTACGGGCCGTAGAAAGTACAGATGGTATGACTGCCGATTGGGTAGATCTGCCTTATGAGTTTTTGCAGAAAACATCAAATGAGATAATAAACAAGGTACCGGGTGTTAATAGAGTGGTTTATGATATTAGTTCTAAGCCCCCGGCCACGATAGAATGGGAATAGATATGAATCAGTTTTTCAAGAATAGTATTGTATTGCTTCTTTTTATTTTTATAGGAAGTACTGCAATGGCCCAAAAATTTACCACCCACGCAGTTAAAAAAGGAGAAACGTTGGAAAGCATTTCCAAGCAATATAAAGTTGCTCCTAGCACGATCCTTTCATACAATAAGGAGATTCAACAGGGTAAAGCCATAAAGGAGAATACTATTTTGGTGATTCCTATTGGGGCAAAAGTTTCTGAGGTTACCGAACAGGCCAAAGAAAAACAATCAGTTCCCGTTGTTGTAAATGAGAAGCCGGAACAGGAAGAACCTATTGGTTTTACTGAACATAAAGTTCGGAAAAGGGAAACCCTATATGGTATCTCACAGCGATATCATATAACCGAGGACGACATAAAAAGATATAATTCGGAATTGTATTCTTCCCAGTTGAAAAAGGGAATGAGACTTAAAATCCCTAAGTATAAAAGGGTTAAATCTGAAGATGTTGCAGCTATTAATGAGGAAGACTTTGAAATGTATACCGTTGCCCCAAAGGAAACCCGATGGAGTATCGCCCATAAATATGGTATTACCATAGATAGCATGTTGGTTTTGAATCCTGGTCTTTCAAAGACTACGGACTATTTGGCAGAAGGTCAAGAGATTAAGATGCCGAAATTGCCGGGAAGTACCATTAAGGGTCAAGAAACGCAATTGTACCTTTCCTATACCGTTCCGCCGAAAATGAATTTTTACCGGTTGGAAAAACAATTCAATGTAAAATCGGATGAAATCGTAAGGTTGAATCCAGAAATAGCGGAACGTGGTGGATTAAAAGAAGGAATGGTCATTCGTATTCCAGAGAAAAAGGCCGATCCAGGAGAGGTGAATACCGATAACTTCAATTTTTATGAGGTAAAACCAAAGCAGACCGAATTTTCATTAACCCGTAAATTCGGTGTTACCTATAAAGAGCTTTTAGAATTGAACCCTGACTTAAAAGATGGGCTAAAGGCAGGAATGGTATTGAAATTACCTAAAGACCAGAAAGGAAATTTTGAAGTGCGTAATTCCTTGGTGTTGGATAAAATAGATCTATTGGATAGTATAAATCCCATGAACCATCCAAAAATAATGTTTTTGTTGCCTTTTAGATTGGACCGTCTGGATCTAAAAGACAAGGAAGATGTTATGGAAACCATAGAGAACAGGAATAGCCTAAAATATAGCCTAGGACTTTACTCCGGAGCTTTAATGGCAATTGATTCCATTTCAAAATTGGGAGTGTCCGTAGATGTTAAGACCTTTGACAATCAATTGGATCTGGCAAAGACCAAAGAAATACTTTTAAAGGAAAATTTAGCTGATGTAAGCGCAATTGTAGGTCCATTAGATCTTCCTTCGTTGAAAGAGGTAGCGGTAAGGGCTTCCCAATATGACGTTCCGGTTATTGCCCCTATCCCGGCACAGAGTGACCTAAGTTTGGGCAATGTTTATTTTTCGTATACTTCCGATGAGGTTTTACGAACCAAAATGTTAGAATTCGTAGAAGAAAAGATTACCGATGAGAATATAATAATCATTGCTGATGAAAAAAGCCAGGCGGCCAAAGCCATGATTTTACAAAAATTCCCTACTGCTAAGGTTCTTGAGGTGAAAGAGGAGAAAAAGAACATTGGGATCAATAGGGATAAGTTGGGAACGATGTTGTCAGAAAAAGTTGAGAATTGGGTTTTTGTTGAAACAGGGAATTTTAAATTGATAGCGAGTGTTGTCTCCATTTTAAATGCTTTTGAGGCTTCTTTGTTAAATGCGGAGTCAAGTAAGGAAAAGATAAAGGTACGTATGTTCACTACCGATAAGAACAAGGCATTCGATAATGAGATCATTTCCGGAAGTCATTTGTCGAATCTTAACTTTACTTATCCTTCAGTTTATCGAGAAGTGGCTAATAGTGCCTTTGTTAAGGCATATTCGAAACGTTTTGGTGATGTGCCCGATCGTTATGCGGTTCGTGGTTTCGATCTAACATATGACTTGCTTTTAAAATTGGCATATAAGAACAATTTGATGGATGTTTCTAAGATCATAGGTGAAACCGAATATACCGGGAATAAATTTTCATATGAGAAGGACTTACATTCGGGGTACTTTAATCAGGCGTCCTATATCATGACAATTGATAGTCTTAGAGTGGTAGAGGCAAAAAATTGATTATGACTTCAAAAGTTATCTATACGGGAAATTTACGAACAACATGCGAGCATGTACGTTCTGGGGACACCTTTATTACCGATGCTCCTATAGATAACAATGGCTTGGGGGAAGCTTTTTCCCCAACCGATACCGTCGCGACGGGTTTGGCCAGTTGTATGATGACCATGATGGGAATAAAGGCAAGGGACTTGGAAATAAATATGGTTGATACCACCGCTCAGGTTACCAAACATATGGCCGCTGACCCCCGTAGGATCTCTAAAATCGAAGTTGATTTAAAACTACCGACCGATATTACGGATAAGCATCGTAAAATTTTAGAGAATACGGCAAGAACCTGTCCCGTTTTGTATAGCCTACATCCAGATATAGAAAAAGTTATTACCTTCAATTGGGTTTTGTAAAATACATTTTGATATGCTTTGTCGGCATTTTCATGGGTCATTCACAAGAGTATGAGACCATTGAATGGAGTGCGGATCGCAAGTTGACTTGGGCCGATTTTAAGGGTAGGGTGCCAGAAAGTGATCGGGCAGCGGCCGTTACGGCCAGTGGTATTACATATCGCTTCTCAACTCTGTATAAAAATGGGGAATTAAAGGTCGATTTTAAGGTCACAACCTATTTTTATCCCAACAAATCATGGTACCAGTCCCATTTATGTGATACCTTCATCTTAGGTCATGAACAATTACATTTTGATATTTCCGAATTGTATGCACAGAAGATGAGAGATCGTTTGGCAAAGAGCAGTTTTACCGAAAATGTAAAAGAAGAGGTGAAATTGATTTATCGGGAAATACTTGAGGAACTCGAGGTTTACCAAGACCTTTATGATCAGCAAACCAATTTCTCCAGGGATAGCGTACAACAATCGCTTTGGAACAATAAAATTAAGGATGCTTTACGCCATTGAGCTTGTGTAGCAATAGTGGCATCTTTTGCCAAATTCTTTTAGTATAATTTGTATTATGGAGGTTAGACCCGATTACGAGAAACTTATAGAGCTTGCCCATTATAGGATGCCCATAGGTAAATTCAAGAATCGCTATTTGGTAGATTTGCCGGAGCCTTATTTGGTGTGGTTTAAACAAAAAGGTTTTCCTGAAGGAAAGCTGGGAACCTTACTGCAATCCATGTTAGAAATTAAAATCAATGGTTTAGAACCTCTTATACGTAAAATTCAAAAAGAATTTCCTAAGTAATACCTGCGATTTCTTAATGCAATTTGTATTTTTGCCTGCGTTACGAACACAATCGAACGCTTCATGTCACAAACCAAATATATTTTTGTAACCGGTGGGGTTTCTTCTTCTTTAGGAAAAGGGATTATTGCCGCTTCCTTGGCAAAATTACTTCAAGCACGGGGTTACAAAACGACCATCCAGAAATTAGATCCTTATATCAATGTTGATCCAGGAACCTTGAACCCATATGAACATGGGGAATGTTATGTAACCGATGATGGTGCCGAGACCGATTTGGATCTTGGGCATTATGAGCGTTTTCTTAATGTTAAGACATCCCAGGCCAATAATGTGACAACAGGTAGAATCTATCAAAGCGTTATAGAAAAAGAAAGGCGGGGAGAGTTCTTGGGAAAAACGGTCCAGGTGGTACCCCATATTACCAATGAAATTAAAGAACGGGTCCAAATACTCGGTAAAAGTGGGGAATATGATATTGTAATTACAGAGATAGGAGGTACTGTTGGTGATATTGAGTCATTGCCCTATATCGAAGCCGTACGTCAGTTATTATGGGAACTGGGCGACAATAATGCCATAGTTATCCATTTAACGTTGGTGCCTTATCTCTCAGCTGCAGGAGAATTAAAGACCAAGCCAACCCAGCATTCGGTCAAAACATTGATGGAAAGTGGAATTAAGGCAGATATTCTAGTTTGTAGAACCGAGCATGAGATATCCGACGAAATAAAGAATAAACTGGCGTTGTTCTGTAATGTTAGGCGCGAAGCTGTAATTCAATCCATAGATGCTTCCACTATATATGACGTGCCAAAACTAATGCAGGAAGAAGGTTTGGATACCGTGACCTTGAAAAAACTGGCCTTGTCAGATTCAACAACCCCAGATTTAAAACAGTGGGATGAGTTCTTGCATCGACATAAAAACCCTAAACATGAAGTCACCATTGGTTTGGTAGGTAAGTATGTTGAATTACAGGATTCCTATAAATCAATTTTAGAATCTTTTATCCATGCGGGGGCTGTAAACGAAGTTCGGGTCAATGTACGTTTTATCCATTCAGAGCATATTACCCAAAAAACCATCGTGAAAACATTAGGCGGCCTTGATGGTATCTTGGTTGCCCCA
The DNA here is from genome assembly GCF_009674825.1 of Maribacter luteus. Taxonomy (GTDB): domain Bacteria; phylum Bacteroidota; class Bacteroidia; order Flavobacteriales; family Flavobacteriaceae; genus Maribacter_A; species Maribacter_A luteus. The sequence continues at coordinate 384,179 of NZ_WKJH01000024.1, read as the reverse complement.
GGATTTGGCGAGCGAGGTGTAGAGGGCAAGATAGAAGCCGTTCGTTACGCCCGGGAAAATAAAATTCCGTTCTTGGGAATCTGTTTGGGTATGCAAATGGCCGTTATAGAGTTTGCCCGCAATGTTCTGGGACTTGAAAAAGCCAGTTCTACTGAAATGGATGGTAGTACGCCCGATCCCGTTATCAGTTTAATGGAAGAGCAGAAAACAATTACCAATAAAGGGGGGACCATGCGATTGGGTGCTTGGGACTGTCATTTAAAAGAGGGAACCTTGGTGCAGGAAGTATATCAAGGGGCCACTGATATTTCCGAACGTCATCGCCATCGTTACGAGTTCAATAATAAATATAAGGAACAGCTGGAAAAAGCCGGACTTAAAACTTCGGGTATAAACAAGGATACCGGGTTGGTAGAAATTGTGGAATTAGGCGATCATCCTTGGTTTATAGGTGTTCAATACCACCCGGAATACAAAAGTACAGTGGCAAATCCGCACCCTTTGTTTGTAGGGTTGGTTAAGGCTGCATTAATTCACAAAAAAGAACAAAGTAATGCCAGTATGGCATAATCTGCGCTTTTGGGCATATATTTGCTGACTGATTAAATCTGTAGTATATAGGGGTTTCAACTTTTTTTAAAACGTGATGACCTTATTTATGGATTATAATTTTGATAATAAATTAAATGGAAGAAAAGAAGTTAGATATTAATTCTATAATAGGTTTTGTACTGATTTTTGGGATACTTATTTTCATGTTTTACCAAAACAGACCAACTCCCGAAGAACTTGAAGCCCAAAAAGCAAAACAGGAACAAGTAGAGGCCCAAGCTGAAAAAGAAGAAACACCGCTATTGTCCGAAGAGGAAGCTCCTATAGCTATAGACCTTCAAGACTCTACCGCTATTGCCAATTATAAAGGTGCTATCGGGGCTTTTGGTTATACAACGCCTAATGACGGGATTACTACGCTGGAGAATGAACTGGTTACCCTGAAGATAGATAATAAAGGTGGAGAGATTGTAGAGGCCAAAATGCGAAATTTCGTAACATTTGATTCTGTTCCGGTTTATTTGGTCAAGGATGGGAATGCTTCTTTTGGTTTGAATTTTACTACATCTGATAATCGTGTACTCAATACTAGAGACCTGTATTTTGAACCGACCATGAGTAAAAATGGGGACAATCAGGTGCTCTCCATGAAAGCTAAGGTCGCAGCCGATAAATTTTTGGAGTATCGATATGAAATGAAACCGAATGATTATTTGGTTGATTTTACTATACGCTCACAAGGTTTGAATGGGGTTATCAACAGTAGTAAGCCTGTTCAATTGGAATGGAAATTGAAAGGAATCCGACATTCCAAAAGTATTCAATATGAAAACCGATATACTAGGCTGACGTACAATCATGAAGACGGAAAAATAAGTAAGCTCTCCGAAGGGAAGGATGATGAAGAAACAGAAGAGGATGTGAAATGGTTATCATACCGTCAACATTTCTTCAGCTCTATCCTAGCTACTGAGGAACATTTTAAAAAAGCCGAATTGTCATCTCAGAACTTGGTCGAGGAAGAAAGCAGAACCTTCGGTTACACCAAAGTTTATGATTCCAAGGTACCCTTAGAGATGAACGGGGGAGAACTTTCCCAAAACATGCATTGGTACTATGGCCCTACCGATGTAGATGTGTTAAAACATTATGAGGAACTGGGTCTTGAGGATTCCATTCCTTTTGGGTGGGGTATTTTCGGATGGATCAATAGATATGTCTTCACTCCATTCTACACTTTCTTAAGTTCTTATTTACCTTATGGGATAGCCATTGTTATAATGACCATATTGGTTCGTTTGGCCATGTCTCCTGTAACGTATAAATCTTATTTATCCCAGGCTAAAATGAAGGTGCTTAAACCTGAGATTACTGAACTCGGTGAAAAGTACAAGGATAATGCCATGAAAAAACAACAGGAAACCATGAAGCTTTATAACAAGGCCGGGGTGAGTCCTATGAGTGGTTGTGTGCCGGCATTCTTGCAAATGCCCATATTCTATGCGTTGTTCATGTTCTTCCCAACGTCATTTGCTTTGCGTCAAAAATCATTCTTATGGGCAGATGACCTTTCTTCATTCGATACTATTTATCAATTTCCGGAAGGTTTCTCTATTCCTTTTTATGGGGACCATATAAGTTTATTCCCCATTTTGGCATCCGTAGCTATTTTCTTTTATATGATGATGACCACAGGGCAAAATATGCCACAACAACCTGGTATGCCCAATATGAAATTCATCATGTACCTAATGCCGTTTATGATGTTGTTCTTCTTTAATAACTATGCCAGTGGTTTGAGTTTGTACTATTTTGTTTCGAACTTGATTACCATCGGTATTATGTTGGTCATCAAAAACTTTATATTGGATGATGATAAGATCCATGCCCAGATCCAAGAGAATAAACAGAAGCCCAAAAAGGAAAATAAATTTCAGCGTAAGATGCGTGAAATGATGGAGCAGGCCGAAGAACAAAAGAAAACAGGTAAAAGATAGATTTCTGAAATTTGCTCTCTGTTACTAAATGCAGATAAGGGGTAAATCCAAAATAATTATAAGAATAAAAGCCCTGACATTGAGTCGGGGCTTTTGGCATTACCATGGTTTAGTTTGGTAAGATTTGGGATTACAAATATGTGACATATTAACAGTCTGGGAAATTATTAGTTGTAAAGGGCCGAGTTTTGTATGTTAAAGGATCTTGTAATGATGTTTGGTAATTTGTATGTCCATTAACGAGGTAAACATTAAATAAAAAACTCCCAAGTCCAAGTTTGAGCATTTTTCAAACTTGAAACGAGGAAGTTTTAAATAACCAATAATCAATCACAAACCTAAATACCTGACTAATGGCCTAAAAGGGTTAAAATCTGTAGGGGGAGGTTATCATTTTGAATTCATCACTTTTATCTTCATTATAATCGTTGAATACAGAATTATTCGTTCTAACCCCTAAATTGACAGATTTTTGTTATTAAATAAGTAAAAGCCACATTTAGTAGCTTTTACTTATCTAAGAATGTTTAATTAGTAGTATCAGGAATCATTACTTGGTTCAATACATGTATTACGCCGTTTTTGGCCTGTACATCTACTGCAATTATTCCGATACCCATGTTTCCGGCACCATCGGTTACATCAGCGATATTCTCTCCTGTACCTGGTAGGGTAATCGTCATACTGTCACCTTCCAATGTTGTGGTCATAGTGTTTCCATCCGGAGTTAAATCGGTAGAGCGAACATTGGCACCGGCAACTACGTGATGTAATAAAACTTGTGTCAATACATCTTCCTCTGGAATGGCGGCCAATGCGGCAAAAGCCTCATTTGTTGGTGCGAATACCGTAAAATCGGGGTCTATACCGTCTGTGTTTCCTCCTTCAGATCTAGATAAGATACCAGCAAAATCAGTTGCAGGGGTCAATTCTGTCAAAGCACTCACTAAGGTAGAGAAATTAGGATCGGCAACGGCAAACGTAACTACGGTAGGTAGGTCAATTACTGCATCCACGGCATGTATTACACCGTTGGTGGCCACAATATCGGCAGCTGCAACATTGCTAGTGCCATTAATCGTAACGCCATCATCCGTATTGATATACATGCTTAGGTTGTCTCCATCCGCATTCATTGCAGCCGTGGTTACATAAGAATTGGTTAACCCACTGGAGAAAGCGGCTGCTCCTGCGATAACATGGTTGGATAATATGGCGTTCAAATCATTCGCATCTGGATTCATCCAGGCTGAAAAAGCAGCGTTGACGGGAGCAAAAACGGTAAAATCGGTTTCTGTATCGGATAGCAAGGTTGTAAAGGTAGTATTGCCATCAGCGGTCAAGGCACCTACTAATTCGCTTAAATCGGAATTGGCTACCGCATGGTCCACGATATTCGGAAGACCAATAACCGCATCTACGATATGTACCACTCCGTTCAAGGCTTTAACATCGGCAGCTGAGACCGACGAAACGCCATTAAGGGTCACACCGCTGCTTAGGTCTACCAACATACTCAGATTATTGCCTCCTACCCCTGCAGTGGAAAAGGTAGAAATATATCCTGCAGTTAAATCAGTTGAAAAATTTGCGCCACTTACTACATGATTCAATAATACTTGGGTCAGTACGTCTACTGGAACGTCATCTAAACTTGCGAATCCGTTATCGGACAAGAAAGTTGCAAAGGCATCATCGGTAGGAGCAAAAACCGTAAACGGACCTTCTCCGGCCAATACGGTAGGTAAATCCCCATCCGCAGCTTGTAAGGCAGCAACTAAATTACTTAAAGTTGGTGTGCCAATCGCCAGATCGGTGATGGAAACCAATAAGACATCGGCCAAAGCGTCAAGAGCTGCCTGAGGAATAAGAACCTTATCTATAAGGTGGATTACACCATTATTTGTTTCAACATCGGCCAAGGAAACTTGGGCTGATTCACCGGCTGCATCCATAAAATATACACCTCCGGTCAAACTTACAGTAAGTTCTTCTCCTTGAACCGTGGTAACCACTTGTCCTTCGGTAAGATCTCCTGAAGTTACCGAAGCTCCACCAACCACGTGGTAAGTTAATATGGTCGCCAACAGATTCTGCAATTGTTCAGTATTGAAATCGTCCAGGGAATCAAAACCATCCAATTTGGATAATAAATCCGAGAAAGCATCATTGGTAGGTGCCAAAACGGTAAAACTTGTTGTTTCATCACTTAATGTGGTGATTAGGTTATTGGAGGCACTTTCGTCCGCTTTGGCCAATGCGGCAACGAGGCTACTAACACTCGCGGTGGCTTGGGCTGTTTCAACGATGTTCAATTCTATCATGTCGGGATCGGCTTCCATTTGATCCGGACCATTGTCATCGTCATCGGAGCAGGAAAGTACGAACGTTGCCATAAGCAACAAGATAAAGCTGTTTAAAAATTTTGTTTTTGATTTCATCTCTAGAAGATTTTAAAGGTTACGATTAAAATTGTTTAAGTTATTTGAATAAAAGATGAACAATAATACAAAAGGTTGCGTTTTGTTTAACTAAAATTGTAAAAAGTTTAACAAAATAATTTTTAGAAGAGGCTGTCTTATTACATGATTTTGGGAGTGAAAGACCTAATTTCGTATTTTTGTACTCTTTTTTTAATGTTATGGAAAAGGTTGTAATAGGACTTTCTGGAGGAGTGGATTCAAGTGTAGCTGCCTATCTTTTAAAAGAACAAGGGTATGAGGTTATTGGCCTGTTTATGAAAAATTGGCATGATGATTCCGTTACCATTTCAGAAGAATGTCCATGGTTAGAGGATAGTAATGATGCATTGATAGTTGCCGAAAAGTTGGGCATTCCTTTTCAAACAGTTGATTTAAGTGTTGAATACAAGGAACGTATTGTAGATTATATGTTCGATGAATACGAAAAAGGAAGGACGCCTAATCCCGATGTTCTATGTAACCGTGAAATCAAATTCGACGTTTTCATGAAAATAGCAATGAAATTGGGGGCCGATTATGTGGCAACCGGGCACTATTGTCGAAAAGATTCATTTATTAACGAAAAGGGAGAAGAAACGTTTCGTCTATTATCCGGTAAGGATGGTAATAAGGATCAATCCTATTTTTTATGCCAACTATCCCAAGAACAATTATCAAAAACACTTTTTCCTATAGGTGAAATCATAAAACCTGAAGTACGTAAAATTGCTGCAGAAAATGATTTGATCACAGCGGATAAGAAAGATTCCCAAGGACTTTGTTTTATTGGTAAAGTTCGCTTGCCCGATTTCCTCCAGCAAAAGTTAAGACCTAAAAAAGGTGTAATTGTTGAAGTACCTGAAGGCCTTGGGGTATATAATGAAAAGATACCTGATTTCGATACCAAGGAAGAAGAACTCCTTTATTTTTCAAAAAAGCCCGTTTATTCCATTGAAGATGGAAAGACTGTAGGCCAACATCAAGGAGCACATTATTTTACTAAAGGCCAACGAAAAGGTTTGGATGTAGGAGGCACCAAAGAACCTTTATATGTCATTGAGACCGATGTCAATGAAAATGTCATTTATACCGGTCAGGGAAAATCTCATCCGGGATTGTACCGTAAAACCTTATTCGTTTCAAACGATGAGTTACATTGGATACGCACTGATTTAACCATGAAAGAAGGGGAGTCCATGAATGTAATGGCGAGAATAAGATATCGCCAACCCTTGCAAAAGGCCATTTTGTATAAGGTCGCGGATGGACTTTATGTTGATTTTGAAGAAAAACAATCCGCCATCACCGAAGGGCAATTTGTAGCTTGGTACAATGATGATGAATTATTAGGCTCAGGTGTTATTTCTTAAATGAAAATATCCTATCTAGTTTATTTTAAGAGTTATAATTTACTGTATTAGCATGAAAAATAGAATTACCGAACTTTTTGGGATAGAGTATCCGATTATTCAGGCCGGAATGGTTTGGGCCAGTGGATGGCGATTGGCTTCAGCCGTTTCCAATGCGGGTGGCTTGGGCCTTATCGGAGCTGGTAGTATGTACCCCGATGTTTTGCGTGAGCATATTCAAAAATGCCAAGCAGCTACCGATCGTCCGTTTGGAGTAAATATTCCCATGTTGTATCCCGATATTGATAAGCTTATGGCACTCATCATTGAGATGGGGGTCAAGATTGTTTTTACCGCTGCAGGAAACCCAAAGATATGGACAGGACATTTAAAGGACCATGGCATAACCGTGGTACATGTTGTGAGCAGTGTCAAATTTGCATTAAAGGCACAAGAGGCCGGGGTAGATGCTATTGTAGCTGAAGGTTTTGAAGCCGGAGGACATAATGGTAGGGATGAAACTACCACACTTGTACTGATTCCGGCGGTAAAGGAAAAAATCGATATTCCATTAATAGCCGCAGGCGGGATAGCTACGGGTAAAGCGATGTTGGCTAGCATGGTGTTGGGAGCTGAAGGTGTGCAGATAGGAAGTCGTTTTGTGGCCAGTAAAGAAGCTTCGTCCCATGATTTGTTCAAACAAAAAGTAGTTGAGGCAGGAGAAGGGGATACCCAGCTCACCCTTAAGGAATTGACACCGGTACGATTGATCAAGAATAAATTTTATCATGATGTTGTCAAAGCATATGAAGATGGGGCAACTAAAGAAGGGTTGAAAGAACTTTTGGGAAGGGCCCGTGCTAAAAAAGGTATGTTCGAAGGTGATATGGAAGATGGCGAACTTGAAATAGGTCAGGTTTCTGCATTAATCCATGATATAAAACCTGCTGCTGAAATCATTGCTGAGTTGGTCAGGGAATTTGAGGCGGGCAAAAAGATGGTTTCAATGCTGTAGCAGTATTTCCTTTAGGTCGAATGGTATTCTGACGAACCATTTCCCTGTTAGGTGCATTATAAACACAATAAACCTTGTCCGCGGTTATATAGCCATGTACCCACTGAATCTGTGGTTCCATAATTCTTAATACCCTACATGATGTTTGTGAAATACCTTTTAATTGTTCCTAAGTCAGATTACCTGCTCTCGGAATCTCTCTTTCAATAACATACAAATCTTGTTCTTCTGTTAAATCTTCTGGCCGAATCATTTCTTTACTGTTTTAATTTTGACATCCAACATTTGTACAATAGGTCTTTAAGTAAAAACTTCCTTGTAAAAAATACCGATGGATAAAATCAATAACAACCACCCAAAATAGGTTTTAAGCTTTTCACCCTTAATAAAGGAAGAAAAGTAAATACCCAGGAAAATACCTAAGGTCGAGATTGCTGTAAACCTTAAGAGAAAGTCCCAATTTATTTCCAAATTCCCCAAATCACCCAAAAAGCCGATCAATGATTTTAATGCGATAATGAACAATGAAGTTGCCACTGCTTTCTTCATGGGTAGTTTTACCAATAAGACCAATGTGGGAATGATCAAAAAACCACCTCCAATGCCAACAAAACCGGTAAATAAGCCGATAAGGATACCTTGTAATACTATTAAAGGGTAATTGTAACGATTTAGTTGTTTGTGTTCAAGCAGCGACTTCTTTGTTCGTATCATTGAAAGAGAACAAAGCAGCATGATTAGTGCCAAAAACACCATAATCGCCATATCCTTCGTAACCGCGATATCGTATATTGTGACTATCTCCATCGGGATTATCGGAAGTATATATTTACGGACAACGTAAACAGCGATAAACGCTGGGATAGCAAATACAAAGGCTATTTTAAAATCAACCAATCCTTTCTCCCAATTTCTTAGTGCCCCAATTGTAGAGGAAGTACCCACTACGAAGAGCGAATATGCCGTTGTTGTTATCGGACTGATATGGAATAAGTAGGTGAAAATGGGGATTGCGATCAATGAACCCCCACTTCCCATAAGACCCAAAACAAGCCCGACCAACAAGGCCCCTAAATAACCAAAAATCTCTATGGTTTCCATTTTATACTATTCAATATTCCTTGGTTCTAACTTTGGTGAATCTGACCCAAACCCTATATAGCCGGGTAAATAGTTGATTATTGTCCTTCCTTAATATAGCCCCAGCCTTGTCCCTGTTTTTGAATGATTTCCAATATTCCATCAGGAACTGCCCTAACTCCGGCAACGAGTTGGGAAGCATCGATTTTATGTCGATTCAAGGAGGCCTGACAAACCACAAAGTCTACATTTTCATTTTCGGCAAGTGCTTCCATTTCATCGGAAACTGTTGATTCACCCTTTACGACCATTCCGTAGGCACCGCTATACATGACCATCTCGAATTTTGAATCAGGGTATGCCTTTGCCATCATTTTTACATGCCGCATTGCGGATTCATGCACACTGGTATTACTACTTGTAACATCAAATACGATTTTGACGGGTTTTTCCTGTGCAAAAACCATTGTGCTTAATACGCACACCATTATTAAATTTACTATTGTTTTCATACGTGTATTTTTATAGATTTTCAATTTTACCTATTCACCTGCAAAGATGTACCCACACCCATTCTCCTGTGCACGACCGAGTGCCCAAACCCCGGAGGGGACTAATTGAACTTCTGGTAATACAGCCGCGATCCATTCGTCGTACATTGCCTTTGGGTCGGCTCCTATTTGTTGGGCCAAGGCACCACTGTACACAGAAATCGCCAAATTGCATACGCAGAACATGGCCCCACGGGCTTGCATGTCTTTTATTCCTTGAATGATCGGAAGGGGGAAATCCCCTTCTTGTGGTTCGTAATAAGGATTTCTGTCGTAACTGGTGCCGTCGGCTTTTTTTACATGGAACATTTCTCCTAATGGGTATTTTTTCCAAAGCGAAGAATTAAAGGCAAAAGGAATCCCATCATGTCGAAATACGGTCATGGCAGTAATATCATTGTCTTTAGATCCCGTCTCATTATTTGAAAGGTAGAAAGCCCAGTTCCAAATTATTGGAAAACCCTTGTGGGGATAAGACCCATCATATACTATTCTGTGTTTTCCTTTGATATTCTTGAACCAATCATCGGCCTCGTTCATTTGATGTTCATCAAAGTCGGTCATACCAGCAAAGGCAGAATTCCCTAATACTGAAAGCGTACTTGCGGTGGCACCGAGCATTAGGGCACCCATAAAGTTTCTTCTCGAATTTTTCTTTGTTTTCATAATCATTCATTTAGATTTATTCATTTTATATTCTTCTTTATAAAAAGCCATAATAGGTTGAAACGGTCCCATTTGGTGTTGCTCCATTGAAAAGGAATCTGCATAAGGTGGATATGGGGTAGATACCGGTTTTCTCTTCAAATCAGGAAAATCATATTCCCGATTTTGTTTTATGGGTCTAATCTGCTGATTAATATAACCGGCGACGTCATAGGCCTCTTCATCGCTCAATAGGGGCGAGTCATAGGTGGTTCCGAAGGGCATATTGGCCTTAATGAATTGGGCAGCGGTAATTACCCTGGTCATTCCCGCCCCGTTATTGTAGGAATCATTGCCCCAAAGCGGAGGATATTGATAGGTGAAACTATCTGGCATTTTAACCCCTTGTCCGTTTTTGCCGTGACATACAACACAATTCTTATCAAAAACATCTTTTCCTTGAGCTAGGTTTACCTTTCGTTCCGGAATTTGGATTTTGACGAAGCCCTGACCGAAGATTTTACCGTCCTCAGGTGTAAATCTGCTGAGCCATGTCAAATATTTTACAAAGGCCTGCATTTCCTTTCCGTTAGGTGGTAAAGTACTACCGTTCATACTTCTCTCCATACAGCCATTGATGCGTTCCTGGATCGTGCCGATTTTGTTTTCCCTTCCCCTATACTGTGGAAATCGGTTGATGATACCGATTAGCGGTGCGGAAAAGGGTTTTGTACCAGCCTTTAAATGACAGTTGTTACATGCCAAACGATTGCCAGAGTATGCCTTATCCGGTTCTTCATTATCCGGGCCAATGTATTTGGGGGAATTCACAAAAAGTTGATACCCATATTTAATGGCCGTATTTTCTTTGGAATCGTCCAATAATGAAATATCATATTTTGATGCTATCGGTATGAGCATGGTTTCTTCTAAGGGTGCCGGTTCTTTCGAAAACACATCAAAAAAGAATAATAGAGCAATAGTGGCGATCAATACGATCAAACTACAGCATATGGTAATTTGACGCACCAATTTTTTAATTAAGTATGAAGATTCATCTTTCATGATCAGCCGTACTTTTTAGAATTGAAAAATATCTATGGGGGAAGTGTTGCAAGGTTAACCATTACAAATCAGAAGGGTTTTCACTATTCATGCAATCTCTAGCAGTATTCGTGAATGGTCAAGATCTGGTTTAATTTATAATTTTTTTAAGTCCCGTTTGTATTGGTTCTCACCATCAGTTTAATTTATTCCCACATGCGAGAACAATCGATACAATAAATAATCTCACTACTTGTTTCCTTATTATCGTTAAAGATTATTTTAAGTTTTTTTGCCCCTTCACCAAGATTGGCAATGAGAAAAGTTAATAGGCGTTCTCCGCTATCAGGATTGTCGAAGCTGCCTTCTTCTTCATGTGCTTTAGTCCATTTATCTTTAAAATAAAGGCCTCTATACGTTATTCGTTTCACTGAATAATTTCCTTTAGGAAGATTTTTAAATCGCGCCATGATATAAATTTCATCTCCTGTTGCAAAAGGACCATCTGATGAAATACATTTCGAATATCCATTTTTGGTTTCAATTCTTTTACAAATCTCTAAACTATATATTGGGTCGGACAGCTTTGGTACAGCAAATGGTGTTACATATATGCTTAGCAATTCTTCCAAAATAATATCGCCCTTTTGAGCTTTTAATGTATACCTCGTAGTACTTGTTGGTGATACGATTAGATCTCCATAAACCTCGACTGCTTTACCGTTAAGCGTGACTTTATCGGCATTATAAACATTCCATAAAAGCTTAGTTTCAATACCTCTTCGAATAGTAGGTTGACTTGCATAAAAACTCCCAATGTCAAGTTCGTTATTAGTAACTTCAATTTGAAGTTTGCTGCTTTCTACTTGTGCTGGCCCTTTTGATGATTTAGGACTTGCCATAAGCACATACGCAGAGGTTTTATCTATAACTAGAGTTTTCGATCCACTGGCCGGTACTTCTTGAAAATCTGTTGCACCAAACTTCCCCAGCATTACTTTTGAAGCATTCTCTGTTTCCCAAGAAAGTATCACGGTTTCTCCTTTTTCTACTTGAGTTTCACTTGAGGTAAATGAATCGATCTTTACAGTAGAAACATCCAACTCATTCCATATAAATGAAAATGGAAACACTTCGCACAAAAGGATACTTCTATTTGTTGTCACACATACCCTAATGCTTTCGCTACTAAAATCTTTCCCTCCGGGTTTTTTGGTGATTTTAAAACTCACCTGATGATTATTAGCTTCTAAAGGTTGACGATCAATAATAACCTCTTTATAAATAAATCTACCATCTTTCATGACTGGATTTGCCTGAATAAATATATCCTTTGAATCCGTTTCTTTAGTAAGACTATAATCAACTGAAATTAAGAGCTCTGAACTGGATATCTTTTCAGCAATGAAATTACTTATACTTATTCCTTTTTGTGCTGTAACTATACCTATCGAAGAAACGCCGATCATTATTATAAATAGCTTTTTCATTGTTTTCGAAAATTCTGTTACTTTCCTTTTAACCTATTTCTAATTATTACCCTGAAATTCAAGAACTTCTTTTGCCTTGTTTTTCAGAGCTACATTCTTATTTTGCATCAATTGTTTTAAGTAGGATGACACTTTTTCATCATCAATGAGACTAAGAGCGGAAACTGCCTCAAGTTTTATTTCCTCAGACGAATGTTTGTTTTCAAGCAATGATTTTACATATGGAAATACTAAAGGAGAACCTGTATTGCCAAGCACAAACAGATATTGAAGGGGGTCTTTTTCCAATGTCATTTTTTCTATAAGATAATTTGTCAGAGTCTCGGATTTAAAAGTATCGGAATGTTCTAAATTTTTAGCCATGCCGCCTAATGCGAGTTGCGCAATTGATTTTGTAAAATAACCAAGTGTTTTACTTTCACTAAAGCCTATTTTTTTTAAAACTTCAATAGCCTTGCTTGTTGGATATTTAGTGGTTGTTAGTACAGGAATCAATGCTCCCATAAGTTCTTCGTTACTTTTACGCTTATCTATGAGTATCGCTAAAGCATTTGTAGCACCAGGGGTTTCAGTAATTGATAAAGCTTTGCTGAGCAGAACAAACTCATTAGAAGTAGCTAATTGATTATCAAGGAAAGAAACAGCCTTACTGCAATACTCAGGCTGCAGATAAAAAAGTGCTCTAAACTTTAATATTAGATCTTCCTTTAAAGCGTTAGTTAAGTTTTCGGTTTTTGATAATTTTTGAATTAAGGTCTCCCAATTATCCGAGCCTAAAGTTCCTTTATATGCTGTACCTTTTATTTTCTCATGTGACAACGCCTCACTTAAGGTTGTTTTTTGCCTGTAATTTTTAGAGTTTTCTAATACTAAAAGATGGGCAATATCAACGCTTTTCACCTGTTTTTCGGAACTCATACAGACCGAAACTTTAGAACCTAAGATGCTTAAGGTGTCATTATTTCGAACAATTATTTGGGCTTCTGAAATATTGATTTTTTTAATAGTCCCAGATGCATCAGTTTCTATAGTCGAATTATTATCGGTTTTTATTTTTTGATTTTCATTTTTCGATTTGTAGGTTAAATAGTCCAGTACATTTTTCTTGTACAATCTATTTGAACTATCGGAATCTACATTTTGGTATTCGGCGATATAGGTTCCTAAGGTGTTTTCTTCGGTAGTTTTCCAATCTTTCGATTGTTTTAATGGTTTTACAAATTGCATTCTACTTAATATATCTTTGTATAAACCTCTTGCTATTTGAGATACCCCAGCATCAAATTTTATAGCACCGATTTTTCCATGAACATCTGTGTAGACGAATACCGGTTTTATCAACTCTTTAAGAATCGGATGTAGATCAATTGAAATTCCTTCGTTTTTTAAATCCAGTTTCAGGTTTTGTAATTGATAACAGATCAACATACTGTCCTTAGTTTTTTTTAGTATTGATTTTTCTAAGTCGCTCTGAAGGGTCATTTCTAAATACTGTAGTGATTCACTATTGAAAAAGGTTGTTTTTACATTTACGGAATCAGGATTATAGAGCTTTTCTATATTGCTATATCCAAAGTTTTCTGCACTGTATTTATAATGGGATTGTTTTGAAATGGACATACTTCTACTCCCTTTACATCCATAAATAAATGGACATAAAAGAAGTATGATACTTAAATTCCTAATGATTTTCATGGTTTTCTATTCTTGGGTGAAAACTGGGGTTTCATCATATTTTGCAATATTTTTTAATGTAAATGGCTCAAAACCTCCTTCAGTAATAGTTCCCGAATCTTTAAAACCATCCCATTTAAACAATTCATGTTCTTTGCGATAACAGTCATCGATAAAAGGAATATCTATTGGGGAACAGGCTTCACCATAAGCGCTTATTGTGCCACTTAAAATTTCAATGTCATATCCAAAATAATGATTAACACCTACTACGATGTTTTCAGAATTTTGACTGAATATGCCTGCGAATGCATTTAAGTCTAATTCACCTTTAATAAAGGTTAATTCTGCCTCTACACCGCCTTCGAAGACCCCTATAAGACTAAGACCGCCTTCGCCGTAGACTTTTAGATCAATTAATGGCTTGGCATGAACGGAGGCTACAGTTCTTTCAATTTTTGCTTCATATTCAAATCCTACTTCGCCTTTTACACCTATAAGGCCCACAAAATCTAGTCCTGGCAAAATTGGTACTCTTAAAGGAAAAGATTTATCAAAAGATCTACCATAGGTTTTAGAAAATGATTTTTGCTGTGAAAAAGTGGTAGATTTTGGAGGAAAAAGGTTCATCTCCAATGCTTTTACCGAAATTGTGGCACTCATTTTTTTAGACACGTTTGAGGGGGCATGGAATTGACAACTTGCATTAAGGATGTCTATGGATTTCCCTAAAAGTGAGCCTGTTGCCTTGCTTGTAGCCTTTACCCTAAACTCAGACTTGTTATTGGCCGTGTTTTGTGGGTCAAATGGATAAATTTTCGCAAAACGGGTTATTGAACCTTCTAGATTGGCTCTAAAGGTATCGGGATTGCCAAAGCCCCAATTTTTATTGTTCGTTTTGTTGATTTCATAGAGTTTTGCCAGGTTGCCTATTCTTTTGGTCCTAAAATCTTTAAAAGGTCGCCTTTTTGTGGTTTTTTGAGCGATGACCTTTCCGGATACCTTGGAAAAATCATACTTATTTATTTGGTCCCGCTCACTTTGGGTATAGCTGCTATATGGTTTTAGCGTAAGCATTTGTGACCTTCCATTGAATGATGGGCCAGCCACTTGCACCTGTCGTTCTAAACTCATGAATTTTTTGACTTCCGCTTCTTTTTTGAAGGCACCTATGGATTTAGGGGCCAAAGAC
This sequence comes from Maribacter luteus, assembly GCF_009674825.1. Lineage (GTDB taxonomy): Bacteria > Bacteroidota > Bacteroidia > Flavobacteriales > Flavobacteriaceae > Maribacter_A > Maribacter_A luteus. The sequence goes on along the minus strand of NZ_WKJH01000024.1, from coordinate 369,128 downwards.
CTTCTGCCATCTAAAAACTTGGTGTCCGTTACTGTTCTGGAAACGACCTTTTCATCATTGATTCTAAGGCTATACCCTTTGCTGTTCAGCTTTTTTTCAAGGGCATTGGTTTCATTCAATAACTGTAGCGCAGTGATTACTTTGCCGTTTTTTAGGGTAACCTTTCTATTGGGTGGAATGGGATTGCCTTTTTTATCTTCGAGTTTAAAGGGAACGAACTTAATTGCGGCCTTTGTCTTTCCTTTCCAATTAGGGTCGTTTTGGGAAATCTCAATCGGGGACATTCGGGATTTTTGTACAGCCGTTTTTTTAGCTTCGTTTTTTAGTCTGGTATAGGGGTCGGTCTCTTTTTTTGTTCTGTGGTCCCGTACAACTTGGGATTGTAGTGGAGAACTGAATGCTAATGCCAGAATGCCTATGGACAAACCGATTAGGTTTCTTTTTAACTTTAATATCGTTGTAGTTTTCATGGTTTTAGATGTATTTGTTCAAGAATTATATGAATTATGACTACCCTCGTATAGATGTTGATTGTTGGTGTGCAAGCATTTATTTGGGGTTAAAACGGGTTCGAACGATCCAACTTTGAGCTATTTGGATAGGGTATGGGAATTGGCCCTGCAGGTGATGGGGCTGATTTTAATGTTGGGGCAAGCTTACCTTTAATTTGAGCATTGAAGTCTTTTGAACAATCAACCATTTCGCAAATAGTCCAACAATCCTGTGAATCACTATCTACAGGATTAAGACAAAGTTCTGTACAATTAAAACAAGTCTGTGTATTGTTTTTTCTGGTAGAAAATAGGGTTGTTGATGTTCCGTCAACAACCTTACTAAATTTAATTATCCTTCCTTTTTTTACAGTTGCATTTAAGGTATGCCCAGATTTTAATTTATAAATTAAATTATCACCTTCATTCAACTTTTTAGATATGTTAATTGTTTTTAACTTACCTGTAATCTTGAATTTGGGGTATGCCTTTTCAACCTCAGTTCTTTTTCCGAAGATGGCATCTGCTTCATCAAAAAATAAGGTTTGAGTTTTATCCACCGCCTTATGAATCAACTTTTTATCACGTTTTGCTTGGGCCTGTATTAGGAAGGTTTGAACAATTATCATAAGGGTGGTCAAAGCGTATTTAATGGTGTTTCTTGGTTTCATTATTGTTGCCGTTTAAGTTGTGAAACAATTATAAGAACATACTCCGTGTATCTCTTGAACTATTCTTGCAAAACCTAGGAGTATTATTGAATAGACTATTTTAGTTACAACCCTCTCCTGTATCTGTTAAAATGGTTAGTATACCACCATTAGATATTTGCAGATCACAAACCTCTTGTGGTATACTTGTCATGGGGTTGTTGGTTATACTTAGTAAGGCTAAATTGTTTAGCTGTCCTAACTCTGGCGCAACTGTATTAAGTTGGTTACTGGCAGCAGTTATAACTACTAAGGAACTTATAGCGCCTAGTTCAGCAGGTAGATTGTCTAAATTGTTACTATTTACATTAAAGTTTTCTAATCTTGATAAAGCCGAAATATTTTCTGGTATTCTAGTAAGTTTTTTATTATTCATGGTAATACCCTTTATATCGCCATTAGAATGGAACGAGACTTCAGGAAAATTATCTACCCCCCAACCTAAAGTATTACCAGGGTTAGCGCTATATATACTGATAAGGGCGTCTTTTTGGGAATTTCCCAGTTCAATACCGGCATCAAGTGAAAGCTCCATACTGGTATTGTTCCAGGTCAATAAATTGAGTATTGCAATTGGAATTGTCCTTAAGTTGTTTCTTACAATATTTAAAATTTCCAAATTAATAAGAAAGCCGATCTCAGGTGGCAGTTCTGAAAGCTGGTTATCTCTTAAAGTTAACCATGCTAAATTGGTCAGTAGCCCAATCTCCTTAGGCAGAGAAGTAAGTTGATTTTTCGATAAATCTAAACTTACTAATCCTATTAATTTCCATATTTCTGGAGGTACCGAAGTAAATTGGTTATCACCTAATCCCAGGTCTTTTAAGTTGGTCAATTGTGCCAGTTCAGGAGGCAGTTCAGTAAGTTCGTTTTGATTTAAAACCAAAGATGATAAATCTATCAATTGCCCGATTTCTGCAGGTATTGCCGTAAGTAGATTATCACCTAAATGAAGGCGTGTTAAATTGGTCAATTGTCCTATTTCTTTTGGAATTGAAGTAAGTTGGTTTTCTGCTATATTCAAATCTTCTAAATCTATCAATTGCCCTATTTCTGGGGGTATTGAAATTAGGTTAGCGTCCAATCTGAGTTTTATAATTTTCCCTTCCGTATTTGTGGTAACACCATTCAAAGCATCTAAATCTGCCGTGTTTTGTAGATTCCAGGACAATGTATTGCCAGGGTTGGTATCTAAAATGGCCTGTAATATTTGTCGTTGGGTTAAAAGTGCGGTTATGGTTACATTGTATACCGTGGTACTACCATCTTCAGCAGTTACTGTGTATTCAAGAGGCCCAGTGAAATTTTGTGCAGCGGTAAGGTCTATGGTTGCCAGCTCTGATAGTTGCACTTCGGGTAAGAGGCCAGAGAGGTCGGTGCTCGGTGGCATTGCTGCGGTGATGGTCTTGTTTTCTTCATCTATGGTGGCCACTACATTCACGTCAATTGGGTTATTGGTCAAGAGAAATACAAAGCTGGTTATCTGTTTCGCACTACTCTTACTGCTAGTGCTGATGGAATAACTTCTTGTTGTACCGTCTTCAGCCGTAACCGTATAAGTAACGGCATCTGTAAAATCCTGTATTCCTTTTGGATTGATAGTTGCTTTTGGAGAAACTATAATAGACGGTGTCAAAGCGGTTACCGGAGTATCACTAGGTAAGTTAACCGTAATGGTGTTAGATGTTATATTGATGTTGGCACTAACATCGGTTTCTATATCGGTATTTTGACTGGCTAAAAATGTAAAGCTTATGAGTTCATTCTCTGCACTTTTTATAATTTCTTGAGTTGCAGGCGCATCATCTTTACTGCAGCCAGCCATTAAAAGTACCAATAAACAATAAATGAATACGTTGGTTTTGTACGTACGTTTCCAAAATAAAATGATTGTTTTCATAACCCCAGTTTTAATGTTAGGGCTAATGTATTGTGGTATGGTTTATAAGGCTTGAACCATTTTTTCAATCACATGTAGTAATTATGAATCGGGAAGAATAACCTTGTACCATTATTGCATAACAATACATTGTTGGATTATAATAAGCTTATAATCAGTTATTTATGTATGTCGCTAGGAGAGGAGCCAAATTCTTCCTTAAAAGCCCTGCTAAACCAGGAAGGATCGTTAAAACCTACTTCATAAGCAATTTCAGAGATTGTTTTTTGTGTAGTTTGGATGAGCTCTTTCGCTTTCTGTAGACGAACAGAACGAATGAATATCGCGGTGGATTTATCCGTAATCGATTTTAGTTTCCTGTAGATTTGAGATTCACTAAAATGCAGTTCTTTGGCCAATTGTGTTGGGCCAAATTGGCCATCGTCCAAATTATTGTGAATTACTTTGATGGCCTCCTTTAAAAATTTGGTCTGTGGGTTTTCAACTTTTTCTTTTAACAAAGAAGCCAATCCATTTTTCTCCAGTTTGCCGATCAATTTTTTACGTACCAGAATCAATTGATCCAAGCGAGTGAATAACTCCTCTTTAATAAAGGGTTTTGCCAAATATGCATCTGCTCCATGGGTAAGGCCCGTAAGTCTATCTTTTGTGGTGACCTTAGCGGTAAGCAGTATGATGGGGATATGGTCTGTACGTTCATCGGATTTCAATGTTGCACAGACTTCTAGCCCGTCTTTACCCGGCATCATTACATCGGAAATTATAATATCTGGCATATGCTCAAAGGCCATCTTTATACCCTCTTCACCATTTAAAGCGTGTTTGGTTTGGTACTTTTCCTTGAGACAGGTTTCCAAATAATGGGCCACATCCACATTGTCCTCAATAATCAAAACCAATGGTAAGTTGGTCGCTTCTTTCTGAAGTGGTATTTGTTCTTTTTTCAAGATTGGGGTAACGGCTTTGGTCGGCGGTTCAACCGTAACTTTGGAGTCAGCAGTTTTCACTGCTTTATTGGTAACGGGCAATTGCACTATAAAGGTGCTTCCTTTTCCCAAGGTACTCTCAACTGCTATGGTACCATTCATCAATTCAACAAATTCCTTTGCCAGTGAAAGACCTATCCCTGTGCCTGGTTGTTTTGTAGACGACTCATTGTCAACTTGATAAAAACGATCAAAAAGATGTGCAATATCCTCTTTCGCAAGACCTAGACCATTGTCCTGTACTTTTATTGAGAATAGGATTTTATCTGCCTCGGTAACTCTATTTAAATGAACTATTATTTTACCGTTGGTAGAGGTGAATTTTATAGCATTGGAAAGTAAATTGGCAATAATGGAAGCGACTTTGTTCACATCAATATCCATCTCCAGAGTTTCGATTTCGGAATAAACGGTCAAGTTTATTTTCTTTGATTCAGCTAAGGAATGGAAACTTTCACTTAAATATTTTACAAAAGGAACAACATCGGTCTGTACCAATTTTAATTCCATAGAACCACTCTCTACCTTGGCCAAATCCAATAGTTCATTCACTAACTGTAGCAAGTTCTTACCATTGCGACGGATCATTTCCAAGGCGGTGTCCGCACCATCAAAACTCTTGTGCTGTACATTGGTTTTGAGGGTTTCGGCCATTCCAAGAATTACGGTTAAAGGTGTTCGGAATTCATGCGTGATATTAGAATATAACTTGGTTTTTGATTCATTAAGTTCAACTAATTGTTCTGTTTGTTGATTTAAAAGCTCATTTTTATGTCGTATCTCGGTAGTACGTGCTGCGACCAAATTTTCCAGATTTTCATTTTGCCGCTGCAATTCCTTAGATCGCCAATTTATAAGCAACGATACCAATGCAATTGCCCCAAGACCATAGATTAAATAAGCCCACCAGCTTCGGTGCCAAGGAGGTAAAACGGTAAATGAATAGGTGTCTTCATTACCTATTTTATCAAATATGTTTTTTGACCTTACTCTAAAGGTGAAGTTTCCTTCAGGTAAATTGGTGTAATCTTTTTTGGTTTGTGAGGTCCAAGCTGACCACTCATTATCGAAACCTTCAAGAATTGTTTGATAGGAATTGGTTTCAGATTTAACAAAGAAAGGAAGGGCGTATTCAAACTTAAGGTTGTTGGTTTTAAAAGGAATTTCAATTTCTTTGTTTTTATTGAGGTTTGTACCGGCGTAAATCAAAGAATCGTTGTTTATCCATATCTTTCGCAATTTGGTACTTAGGTTTTTTTTGTATGTTCTTTCTTTATTTTGGTTATAGAGCAGAACTCCTTTTGGCCCCGTAAAAAGCACAATATCTTCCAAAAACTCCATACTGTAAGTTGAAAAGTCCTTGAATATTTTGTACTCATTTAATTCTGTTAACTGGTTTTCAGAAAGTTTATATATTTTATTTTCAAATCCGGCCCTAACGGTCTGCCAAATAGCACCTCTTTTGTCTAACCCCATAAAACCAAAGGCATCAACACTACTATGATATTGTTTGGTTAGCAAAGAATCCATTTCAAAAGATTGATTTTCTTTATTGAAAAAATACATTCCCTCCTGTGTTGTAACAAAAGTTTTATCATTGAATTGATATGGAAAGTTATAGGTCAAAGTTGGAAGACCGGAGAGGGTATCATATTTTTTTAAATAGAATTCCGTAACACTATCTTCGTGCTTTAACTTTGCATGATAAAGGCCTTTAAAATAGGTTTGTAGCCAAAGGTTGCCATTTTTTTCTTCAACAATTCCTTCTATTCCGCCGTCAATTTCAAGAATTGGTTTTACTGACCATTTCTTATTCAAAAAAGAACATTCAAATAGTTTACCTTGAAGCGTACCTGCATACATCTTTGTTGGGTCAACCTGGGAAAGAACTAATGAGGTTAGGGCCCAGTCCTGCAATTTTAAGAGATGCGCCTTACCTTTACCGTCTATGGTATATATATGTTCTGAATCAAAAGCCAGTAATTCATTATTATAGGGAACGATATACTTAATGCTCCTCTTAAACCCATCGATTTTTTTAAAATGAGGTTCATTGTTATTTCCAGTCAGCACCAATTGATGGAGCCCCTTACTATCGACTAAAAACTTGTTGTTATGGTAGCTTACCGATCTAACTCTTTCATTCAATCCGTTAAATGAGTTGAAACTTCGAAAAGGAGAAGACCAATCAATTCTAGATAACCCGTTGTCACTTCCAACCCAAATAGCTCCAGAACTATCTTGAAATACCGAGAATAAAACATCACTGATTAATCCTTCTTTTTTTCCTAATCTTTTCTTGATTACTCCATCGTTTTTATCAACTATATACAGTCCCGAAGTTGTGGTAGCAAAGGCGTAATCTCCGTTAGATAAGGTAAACGCCTTATAAATTCTATGTTTAGAAAAGACTTCATTGCTTTCTTTGTTAAATGGAATTAAATTATTCCCATTAAATAAAAGAAGACCATCACTAGCGGTAGCAAAAAGAATATTGTTAGCGTCATTTGGTAGCATTACATCAATTTTGGATGTATTATTTTTAAGGATATCCCCGTTTGAAATCAATTCCAGTGATTCCCCATTAATCTTATGAATTCCAACTCCTTTACTTTCTATATATAATGTGTTGTTAATATTAAAGGCAAACCCGAATTTTTCTTTAGATTCCCAAATTTTAAACTTTTCACCATTCCATCTGAAAAGATACTTATCGCTTGTGAAATATGTATTACCGTTAAACACCAAGGTGGTCCAAACATCCTCAAAGTTTTGATATTCTTGGGGGATGTTTTCCACGAGTGAATGTACTTGCATTTCTCCAATGTCATTGGGTTGTAAATAACCAAGTTCATGAACCCCACCATAATATATCTTTTCTTTTTCTCCTTGTGCCAGCGACCTTACAAGACTTCCGTTTTTCAACTTATAGCTATCCCAAGTGCTCCCATCAAACTGGAGTATGCCTGATGTGTTTCCCGCATAAATGAAACCGTTGCTACCTTCTGTAAAACCCCAATTTTGGGGACTGCTTTTGTAGTCATCTGAGGTATAGTTTTTTATATATGGTAGGCCCTCCTCCCAGATTTGATTTGGTGTGAATTTTGATTTGGAGATTTGTTTATCCTGTGATATTACATCCGTAATACTACTAATCGTAAAAAGGAGTAGAAGTAACAATTGTCCAACTTGACTTTTGAAGTAAAACACTCTTGAATTTTTACTTTTCTCCATTTATAAGTTGGTGATTGGATTCGAATAAGTCGTGAAAGCACGGGATTGCGGAAATAATTAGCATAGAGACTAATTTAACACTCTGGTTTTTTGATGACTGTTAATATGTGTAGTTTGGATTAAACCTAATTTGAATCGTAATATTTTCTGTGTGAATGGTAAGTGGCAAATAAAGAAATTAGTTCTCTCTTTTCTTGCCATTTATTCAATTTCATTGAAATAATTCATGATGATTTATAGAATTGAAGAATCGGAACTACCTAAATATTGATACGTATCAATTATTCTAGGTTTTTATGTACTTTATAGGAATAATAGAGAAAGCAAGAGTGGTACAGTTCTCTTATAAATAGATGTTATTTAATGTTTAAATGAATAGAATATGAAACAATAATATTTCTATCCCCTTTAACATTCAATACGATTATGATTTAAAAGAGCAATTCTATTTAAATAATGTTTTGGTAGTTATATTATGTTGTTTGAACAACTGCATTTGCTTTTTCAACTTCCTCCTTATGCACATAGACATCCACTTGCCCCAACATAGAGGATGCAAAACCGGCCAACCTTGCAGATTCAGCTTCGTCTTTTAAGATGGCCTCTATTCCCATACCGTGTAATTGACTTACAATTTGCTGTGCAACAAAGGATTCCCCGGTGTAAATTTTTTTATAATTTGTTTTCATGGTTATGGCATTAAGTACTTTGAAGATACCACTAATTTCTATCTTTTTCAATTCTTTTACGTAAATAGTAAAAGAGGGAGTCACTGGGGAAAAAAGAGAATAAAGCAATTTTGGAAACAAAAAACCATAACGGTTTCGTTATGGTTTTTATTGATTTTTAGGTTTTTGTAAACTAGGCCATTTTTAATTTCCCTGCTTCGTTTTCCACACTTTTAAGTTTAAAATGAAAGGTTGCACCTGTTCCCGGGTCCGATTCAAGATATATGGATCCGCCCATTTTCTCAACGATTTTTTTCACGGTTGCCAGTCCTATGCCATTTCCCTTTTCACCGAATTTATCTGTTGGGGTCAATATTTTATATATTTCAAATACCTTCTCTTGGTTTTTTATTGGAATTCCTGGGCCATTGTCCTTTACTGAAAATTCATAAAAATCTTGATTCTTATCAATTTTAATATTGATTTCTACCTCGTTTTTATCATTGTATTTGATGGCATTGGAAACAAGATTTATCAGAATCTGGTTCAAAGCTGTTCTATTGGTATTAATACGTTCTAGAGGGGTTTCTATTTTTAATTTTAGCGAATTGTCAAAAGAAAAAAGTCCGCTGATATCTTCCTGTAGTGCCTCGATTTCAAAAGTTGTCTGTTCTTCTTTGAGGACCGAATCACTTTTACTGTAATCCAATAGTCCATCTATAAGACCTTTCAGTTTTTTTGTTGACGATTTAATGAATCCCAACATTTTTTTGCCATCTTCATCAAAACTCGAATGGTAGTATTCCGAGAAGATTTCAGCGGTGGAGTTTATGGCATTTAATGGGGATTTTAAATCATGGGCCGCGATATAGGCAAAACGTTCCAATTCGATATTCTTTTCTTCGAGCGAGGCAATGGTCTTGTTCAATTGTATTTTACTTTTCCTTAATTTAAGGAGGTTCATCACTTGTTTTGCAAGTGCTTTGAGCGAGGTGATTTGACTTTGACTCAGTAATTTTGGTTTGTGATCTATAACACAGAGGGTTCCCAAAGGAAGTCCATTTTCGGTAGAAAGGGGTATGCCTGCATAAAAAATCACCCTAGGATCTCCGGTAACCAAAGGATTGTCATGAAAACGCTCATCGGTTCTTGAATCTTGGACTATGAGAATATCTTCTTCCGAATTTATGGCATGTGCGCAGAAAGCATATTCTTTTGGGGTCTCAGATGCATCAATACCATGATGCGATTTAAACCATTGCCTTTTGTTGTCCAATAAACTAACCAAACTAATGGGAGTGCCACAAATTTCTGCGGCAATTGCCGTTAAGTTATCATAATCCTCTTCAGGTAAGGTATCCAAAATGGAATAAGATTCTAGGGAGGCCAATCGTTCTTTTTCTTTGGAATGGTCTTCTGGTTGTATCATTGGGGGATCGGTATGTTATTATGATGTATACTTTTCAACGTAAGAATAAGCTTACTTCTGGGATAAACGTTCTTTTTCGCTATATAGTATTTGTAAATACTTAAATAATAGCACTTAAAATTACAAAAAAATCACAAACAGGACTTTTTTGCTAGGCGAACGATAGGAAAAGGTGTCTTTTGTTTGAAATTTATTAAATAATGGGTGTTTTTTCGGCTTTATGAAAAGCTATAAATGAGGGAAGGAGTTAGAAACGGGTCATGTCAATGTTAGGTACGGTATATTTATATCTCTATTTTGGTTTTTATCAGGTTTGAATGACCCTTAGCGATCATTCTGGTTTTATCTGCATTCCAAACTTCACATTCCGCATTTATGATCTGTTGGCCTTTTTTAATGATCTTGGTTTTGGATATAATCGTATCACCTGCTTTGGCCCGACTAAAATAATCTACTGATAGGCTTACGGTCGTATACACATGGGTAACCCCTAAAGAGAAAACAGCAGCACCTATGGCATCATCAATGATGGCCGCCGTAGTGCCACCATGGATTATTCCTATTGGGTTGGTCATTTCCTTTCGTACCTTATATGAAAACTCAAGCTCTCCGGCATCAGCACTTATCAAAGTAGGATTCAACCATTGCATTAAGGGAGAAGGGGATTGTGAGGAGTCTTTGCCAAGGTTCGATTTAAAATATTCTAACGGTTTGTTCATATGTCAATTTTAAATATAAAGATACGATGTCAATTAAAAAAAATCACATATCATAAGGGCAAGAAGCAAAATAATCTTGAATACTGAACTTACGGTCTTCAAATTGCCCATGAAGTATTTTGAAGTGTTGAATACGGTCTACCCGAAAGGCCCTAAAATCTTTTCGTAGATGACACCAAGCGATCAATATCCATTTTTGGTAAGTAGAAAAAAGAGCGTAAGGTTCAATTTTTCTAAAAGTAATAGTGGGGTCATCGGCTTTCCGATAATTGATTTCAATATAATTAAGGTGGGTAATTGCCAATTGAATTTCAGACAATGCATTACTCGATACATTTTCATGTTGATTATTGAATACATGGATTTTATTGTGGAGTAATTCACTCTTCTCTAAGACCGAAGACCTAAAAACCGATTTGATTTTGGTCAACGCTTCTTCAAATTCGTTGATAAACGAAGAGTCGTTACTGTTTTTAACCAGATGTTGGGCCGTTATGAGGGCATTGGCCTGTTTTTCGGTGAATTGTACGGGTGCTATCGTATAACCCTCCATAAGGGTATATCCCCTGCCTTCTAAAGTTATTACCGGAATACCCGCAGCTATTAGTTTTTGAATGTCCCTATAGACGGTTCTTACGCTAATATCGAACTTTTTGGACAATTCGGTAGCTGTTAGAACCCTTCTGGATTTTAATAGGGTGAGAATACTGATAAGTCTTGATAGTTGGGTCACAAAAGTAAAGATAGTGAACCTGTATAAAATCCACTATCCACTTTTTACTGGTTAATTCCACGAGTGGAAGGCCACTCTATTCCCTTCGGTATCCAGCAATTGCGCCATATATCCGTTTTCGCCGATATCGGTCTTGGGCATGATCACTTTGCCACCAGCCGCTTCTACACGAGACAAAGGATCGCTTAAATCGTCACCGCCATTTAGATAAATGGTGATACCGTTAGCTGAAGGGGTTGCCCCTGCCATTTGAACAAGGCCTCCGCCCACACCATTATTGTCATTATCGTACGGAAACATACCATATTTTACCTCTGGCATGTGCATGTCGGTAATGTCGATTGCGAGTACTGTAGTGTAGAATTTTTTGGCCCTGTCATAATCTGTTACGGGAATCTCAAACCAATTGATTGCATTTTTCATTTTTTGTGATTTTAAAGGTTGTCTATGGCGTAAAGATAGAGGTGATTGTGACAGATATTGTCAGGGGTAAAAAAAATGAGGACATTTTTATGTCCTCCTTTTTTGTAATCCATAGCCTTCACTTAGAAATGAATGCCAAAAATGTCGTGTTGTCCGAAGCAATTTTACAATTGTGCAAAAACTTTTTCGAGAAGGGCTTTTGTGGCTTTTATTCCTTCATCTTCTGAAAGTTCAGATCCTTCATATTCTATGCCTACGTAGCCTTTGAATCCTGATTCTTTTACGATTTTCATGATTTTAAGAAAATCGGAATGAATTTCATTGCCATCCTCATCAAATTCATGCGATTTTGCGCTTACACCTTTGGCGTATGGCATAAGTTCTTTGATACCTACATAACGGTCATATTCTTTAGCACAACCTTCTGGGCCACGTTCAATACAGAAATTACCGAAATCGGGTAAAGTACCCACATTATCCATATTTATTGTTTTCATGATACCACTTAACCATGCCCCATTGGAAGAATGGCCACCATGGTTTTCTACAATAACATTGATGTCTTTGGTAGCGGCATATTTAGCCAAAGCCGTTAATCCGTTCACAGCACTTTTTGCCACTTCTTCGGGGGTACCCTCACCAGCTGCATTAACCCGGATGGAATGTGCTCCCAAGAACTTGGCGATATCTATCCATTTATAGTGCTTTTCAACAGCTGCCAATAGCTTTTCGGGATCGTCATCTCCCAGATTACCCAAGGCATCACACATAATCAACCCAACACTTACACCGGCTTCATCACATTTTTTCTTAAACTCTGTCCAATAAGCCATGTCATCTACCTTGCTAAAATAAAAGGTGTTGACCAATTCAATCGAATTTATACCATAACTTGCTGCTATAGCAGGAAATTCCATTGGGTCTTTACCTTTCAATAAATCATCTGGTGATTCCATCAAGGTTTTAGTGAAATTTTTCCAGTCAATATTTTCAGTTCCAAAAAAAGTTCTGTGCAATGACCATTGGGCCAAGGAAATTTTAAAGTCGGGCTCGGGTTCGGCCTGCACTTCAGTGGCGTTCGCCTCAGTTGGTTTGGTTTCTTTGTCTTTACATCCAAAAGTTGTTGAAAACAGAAAGATTGCGCTACATACGATCGCCAAGTTTTTTGTCTTGTTTTTCATGGTATTCCAAGGGTTTAAAATTGATTAGTTTAAGTCAGTAAAAATTAAACAGGAAGTTACGAAATTTGGTACCGTAAGGCAACGTTATCAATAACTAATTTAAGAGGGGAAATTTAAAGGTGCCGACCTCTCTATTTTTGGAATATGCAGAAAACCACAATTATGGTTAATTACCTCTTTTTAGTATCCTAGATGTACTTTCTGGCGTGATGGTTCGGTAGGGTCGGTGTTTTGTCTTTGCGCGACCCTGTTATGATTTTTTATTTCATTTGAAGCCCTTTATCCTATTGGATGGCTTTGCTGAACCAGAATCGTGGGAACCATTGTTATTTTTGATTTTATGGAATTGGAGATCAAACAGGCCGCTTCCGATTTTAGTAAGATTTTTTCAGCCTTTTCTTTATATTTTCCATCGGAGATGGTCACGGTGGGTTCCAAGATGATTTCGGTCATTAAAAACTTACCTTCGATCCGGTCCAATTTTCCTTTTGACTTACACTTAAAATCTAAAAATTCTAATTTGGAATTTTCAGCGATGGCCAAAAAGGTCGTCATTAAACAACTGTTCACCGCTGCCGTAAATAAATGTTCCGGAGACCATTTGCCCGGTATACCTTTAGGGAATTCGGGCGGGGTGGCCACTTCAACACAGTTATTCGTTTCAAGGTTCAATTCTGGGGAACACATTTCTCCCAAACGTTCCTTCTTCCAATTTACGTCTACATTAAAATAATGTGCTTCCATAGTTCGGTTTTTTAGATTTTTATATGCAGCTATGATTAATATACTGCAAGATAAAATCAAAAGCCGAACTGTTTTGTAACATTGGTCACGTTACAGAGGTTATTGATAAAATGGGATGTTTTTAGAGATGATAGTTTTAAAAAGGGCTTATCCCAATTTGCAAATCTGTGCTAAATTCTTTCGTTTTATGATTTTGACCTTTCTGCCATTTACCTTGACGATTCCTTCTTTGTTAAATTTTGAAAGGGTGTTGATCACACTTTCCTTGGAATAATCCAGCATATTTGCCAATTCAATCCTAGACATGGGCAGTTCAAATTCATCGCTTCTGAAAATGGACCTAAAATCCAACAAAATGAAAGAAAGGGCGCCATCAACATTTTTTTGGGATAAAATGGTAAGGCGATGCAATAATTGATTGCTGATGCCCGACATATGTTTAATGAGGTTCAAGGCAAAGTCGCCATTACTTTTAATGAAACGTTCAAAAACATCCATACCAATGAAACTGACTTTGGCATCTGTTAGGGCCGTCGCTGTAAAATCTATTTTTTTAAAAGCGAAACAACAGACGATCCCAATAAATGAATGTGGTTCTAAAATGGCTATGGTAGAAGGTTTGGAATCATTGAAGAGTTCCAGTTTTACAAGGCCTTCTGTTAAATAGAGTACGTTATTGGCCAAAAGACCTCTTTTAACGATATGCTCTCCAGCTTCAAAATCAATATCGGTCTTACTACTTATCAATTCTTGTTTTTCGTTCTCCGATAAAGCGTTTAAACACTCTTGGGCATTTAGGAATTCATTGTTAAGATTACTTTTTTGGGTTAAAAAATCTGGCATCGGTATAAATTGGATATTCTAGCTTTTTATTTTTTTTGGCATATGATGTAAAATTACATCATTGTGTGTTAAAAATACCATTAAATGCCAGAAGATATGATGGTTATGATCTCTTTTCCATTGGTTTATTGTGTACTACCTTTATTAAAGGAGTTGCATTAAACTTAAAAAGTATAGCCATGAAAGATTTAGCTTTAAAATCGTTGTTCTTATTATCGGTTTTCGTGATGGTCGATTACTTTATTATGATTCTCGTTGGTTGTATAAGCAATTATGCAGGATGCACAACCACCTATTTTGAATGTACTTTTTGTACCATAGGAAAATTTGTTTTTGCAATATCCGCAATTTTGTTTGTCTTTATGATGAGGCATGATTTTAAATCAATTGTGGCAAAGCCAAAATCAGACTAAAGGGTTTTTGGATTTAGAGTTCCATAGACTTTTAGTGGTTGATAGGTTTTAGTGTTTGGTTTTGGCTTTTGCTTAGCACAAATGAATATTCCTAATTGATTATCAGATCATGATGATCGATACCAGAAGTAGATTGTTAGTAGGTTGTTGAAGGATGCTGGATGCTGAATGCCAGCAAAATTAAGCCGGTTAAATAATGATAGTGAATAATGAAACGTATTCAGTGTTCAGTAATCCGAAATCAATCTAACATCAAATTATTTTTTGAAGTAAATACAAGCTGTAATTTTTCCTAAGCTTTTAAGGCAAACGCCACGGCAGCTTCGGCATGTATGCTTGTCGTGTCGAAAACCGGGATTTCAACATCATTGCGGCCGATTAATAAAGGAATTTCCGTACAGCCCAAAATAACACCTTCTGCACCTTCTTTTGCTGCCTTTTTGATTATGTTTTGGTAAGCCGATTTGGATTCGGGTAACAGCAGGCCATGTACAAGTTCTTTATAAATTACGGAATGTACGGTGGTAATATCTTCTTTACTGGGAATCACTACCTCGATTCCGAATTCATCGGTTAGTATGTTTTTAAAAAAATCTTTTTCCATTGTGAACCTCGTTCCCAATAACAACACTTTTTTTTGGCCCGATGCCTTTATGGCTTTACCAGTTTCCCTTGCTATATGTAAAAGTGGAATGGCTGTATTCTTTATGATGGCATCACTACACAAATGCATGGTATTGGCACAAATGAGGATAAGTTCAGCTTTGCCATTTTCCAGATTCTGGGCCGCATTGATCATATATTGATCCAAAGCTTCCCAATCATCTTCCATTTGAAGCTTTTCAATTTCAGCAAAATCCACCGATTCCAGTAGGCACTTGGCAGAATGGTAGCCCCCCAAGGCTTCTTTCACTTTCGTATTGATGATTTGGTAATAGACTTGTGTTGACTCCCAACTAATACCCCCGATCATTCCAATTTTCCTCATAAGTTAAAATTTGTATTAAAGGTAAGTAATATTCCGTTTTAGAATGTTCTACCTTTTTGGTAGGACATAAGTTTCGATTAGGGATATTGTCAGTTTTTAAGGTCAATATCCTGCAGCTCCACCATCAGGGCGGGAAGAATCCGAGGCACCGGTCATCACTTTTTTTTCATCGTCCCAAGTAATGCCCATTAAAGCTCCTAGATTTTCCCTGGGCTCTAAAGTGTGTCCCATGTTTTCAAGGGCCTTTTTGGTATCGGGGGAAAGCAGGTGTTTTTCATAACGGATAACATCGGGCAACCACTGATGATGTATTTTAAGGGCTTCAATGGCTTTGTTTACAGGCATATTGTACTCCAGCACATTGAATACGGTTTGGAAAACCGTATTGATTATGGTGCGCCCACCGGGGCTACCGATTACCAAATAGGGTTTGTCGTTTTTGGCTACGATGGTTGGGGTCATACTGGATAGCATTCTCTTTTCCGGTGCTACTAGATTTGGAGCCGTACCGATTTGACCGTTACTTTTTGTAATCCCGGCTTGGGGGTTAAAATCACCCATTTCATTGTTGAAGATAAAGCCCAGCTCTTCGGAACCCATTTTTGATCCGTAGCTATATTCTAAGGTGTACGTTAAGGAAACTGCATTTCCGTGTTTATCCAAAACCGAAAGGTGGGTGGTGCTTTCACCATCATATAATTGACCGAATTTAGTGGAATCACTAACTGAGGCCTTTGTCATATCGATACCATTAAAACGTTGTTTTGCGAATTCTTTTGAGATGAGTTTTTCCAAGGGCATGTCAAGGTTAAAATCGGGGTCTCCTAAATGTTCTGCCCGATCTGCGAAAGTACGTCGCATGGCTTCGGTAAGCAAATGAACGTAGGCGGTTGAGTTGAATTCAATCTCCTTGAAATCGGCTTGTTCCATTAAATTCATCATTTCGATTAAGGCTACCCCACCGGAGCTAGGTGGTGGCATTGAATATATTTTATATCCCTTATAGCTGCCTTCCATGGGCTTTCGTTCTATGGCTTCATATTTTTTAAGGTCCTTTTTTGTAATGATACCCTCGTTCTCTTTCATCCATTGTACTATTTTCTTGGCAACTTCCCCTTTATAGAAACCATCTTTCCCTTTTTCCCGAATAATTGACAACGTGTTGGCCAGTTGAGGTTGTTTCCAATTTTCGGTAGGTTGCAATACGGTGCCATTTTCATTTCTAAAATAGTTATCCATAAACCGATTGTCATTACCCTCTTTTGTAAAATACTCTGCAGCCTTGAAAAGTGACCAATTGAAGGTAAATCCGTTTGTTGCTTGATCGATAGCGGGTTGTACCAGATCCTTCCAAGGGAGTTTACCATATTTTCGGTGGGCAAGGTATAGTCCGGCAACCGTGCCGGGAACCCCGATCGCTTTTACCGTGTTGTGGTTGATTCCCTTGATAAGTTCCCCTTCTTTGTCAAGATACATGTCATTAGTTGCGGCCAATGGCGCTTTTTCCCGAAAATCTATTGTGGTTGCTTTTCCCTTTGAATCCATATAAACAATAAAACCACCGCCACCGATATTACCGGCAGATGGAAGGGTTACCGCTAGTGAGAAAGCAGTAGCGACCGCGGCATCAATGGCATTGCCTCCTTTTTGAAGAATGGCCCGGCCTACCTTACTAGATTCCATGTTCGAGGAAACCACCATGCCATTTTTTGCATAGGTCTGTGCGGAAATTAGGTTTATTGAAAATAAAAACAATAATAAATAGGGGAGTGTTCTAATGTATGAATTCATATGCTTGAATGTTTAATGTTTTTGAAGATAGAAATTTGATTTGATTTTGTTGTTTTCACTAACTTGAATAGCGTGCCTTGGTATGATTTTTTTAGAATGGAATAAAAAATCAATATAAAAATTGAGGATTAGTCAGTTGTAATGAAAAAATGGTCTTATATCGAATAACTGGGAATCCATATGGGTTTGTATATTAAATCCGGTATTTTGCGAACTTCCGAAGTGAATAGGACTTATTCATTATCGGATTGAATACTATCTTATGAAAAAGTATCTTTTTATCTTAGTGTGCATCGGTTTTAGTACGGCCATGAATGCCCAGCTAACGATTAGTGAAGACAAACCGAAACATTTTGGTGCGGGGTTCGTTATTGGGTCTGTTGGCGGCTATACGGCTCACCATATGTTCGATGGAAATCCTTATTGGATGTGGGCAGGTGCCGTGGGTAGTAGCTTGGCAGCGGGAGTTACCAAAGAAGCAATTGATAAGGCGGATTATGGGGTATGGGACAATAATGATATTGTATATACCGTACTTGGAGGGGTCGCTTCGGCCGTGGTGTTGGATCTTTTTCTGAAAAAGAGTAAGAAAAGACGTAAATACAGACCTTGTAATTGTTATGCGGAATCATACAAACCCAAGGGAAACATGAACCTGGATTTTTTTGATATCACCCTTTCCGAATCCCATGATATTACCTCTGCACTACAAGCAGAGCGTATTCTTCAACTTCCGTGAATAGTCTATTAGAGTAATCCGCGAGCCTTGATTTCAAGGTACTTGTTTATGGTATTGATGGTCAATTGCTCCGGTTTGGTTAGAATAGTCTGAATTCCATACTGTTGTAATTCTTTTTGCATCAATCTTTTTTCCAGCGAGAATTTTTCGGCAATGGTTTTATGGTAAATGGTCTGTAGGTCTTCAGCATGGGTATCAATTAACGCTTCCAATTCTGTGTTTTCAAAAAAGATGACCACCAGTACATGTTTCTTGGCTATTGCCAATAAGAACGGAAGTTGTCTTTTTAGGGCGGATATATGTTCAAAATTGGTGTATAAAAGCAATAAACTTCTATGTGTTACCTTTCGTTTCACATGGGCATAAAGCATTCCATAGTCAGAGTCAGTAAATGCAGTGGAAACATTGTACAGTTTTTCTAGAATGGTATTCAGATGCGTTATTTTTTGAACGGCAGGCACAAAAGTTTCAACATTTTTTGAAAAGGTGATCATACCCGTTTTGTCATTTCGTTTAAGGGCAACATTCGAAAAGGCCAAGGTTGAATTTATCGCATAATCCAATAATTTAAGTCCGTTAAACGGCATTTTCATGACCCTGCCCGTGTCAATAATCGAATATATGGGTTGTGATTTTTCATCCTGGTATTGGTTTACCATTAATTGGTTTTGCTTTGCCGTTGCTTTCCAATTCACGGTTCTTAGGTCATCTCCCGTAACATATTCTTTGATCTGTTCAAATTCCTGGGTATGCCCAATACGTCTTATTTTTTTGAGTCCAAACAGGGTTAAGTTATTGCTGATGGCCAAAAAGTCGTACTGCTGCATTTGAATAATGCTTGGGTAAACGGGTACCATTTGGTCTTTTTGAAAAACAAAACGTCTTTTGACGATTTTCAGGGGGGAAGAAACGTATACGTTGAGGTTGCCAAAAACATACTCACCACGATCAACCGGTCTTACGGTATACTCAAATTCTTTTTTTTCGTTTTTCAACAAAAAGGTTTTATGTTCAAAGTCGCGTTTCTGGAATTGCTGTGGCAATTCATCTATCAAAGAAATATAGGCTTTAAATGGGTAGAACGATTGAAATATGACGCTTACAGGATTTAAATCGCTGTTCGATAATTTTTGGGGTAACCGACGTTTGGCATCCACCCCTTTGGCATATGTGAAAAGCAGATATATGTCGAATAAGAACAGTCCTATTAACACCCATGTGAATACCCAGGCAATAGGATAGAGGGCGTGTATCCAAAAACTAAGCATAAAGCAAGCTGCCAGAACTGCGATATACCTAAAAAAGGTATTGTGAATGTAGAACGATTTAAGGAACTGCATAGAATTATCTAGGAATTTCTACAGACTCCATGATCATGTTCACCACGCTGTCGGTGGTCATACCTTCCATTTCGCGTTCAGGGGTCAGGATTACCCTATGATTCAATACGGGAACGAGGGCTTTCTTAATATCTTCCGGTATTACAAAATCCCTACCTTGAATGGCAGCGAATGCCTTGGCAGCATTTAAAGTTGCGATGGAGGCCCTAGGGGATCCCCCTAAATATAAATGAGGATGATTTCTGGTCTTGGTTATGATATCGGCAATATATTTAATGATTTTTTCCTCAACCACAACATCTTGGATCTTCGATTTAAAATCGGCCAATTGCTCAGGGGTCAATATACCGGATATCTGTTCTTGTGGTTTTTGTCCTTTGCGTTCATGATGGGTTTGTATGATCTTTATTTCTTCTTCTACCGAAGGGTAATCTACCTTTATCTTAAAAATAAACCGATCTAATTGGGCTTCGGGTAGGGCATAGGTGCCTTCTTGTTCAATGGGGTTTTGGGTGGCCAGCACCATAAAAGGGGTTTCCATAACATAGGTGGTGCCATCCATGGTTACTTGGCGTTCTTCCATGGTTTCGAACATAGCAGCCTGAGTCTTGGCCGGGGCACGGTTGATCTCATCGATTAGAATGATGTTAGAGAAAATAGGACCTTTTTTAAACTCGAACTCCGATGATTTTACATTGAAGATAGAAGTGCCTAATATATCACTGGGCATTAAATCCGGGGTAAACTGTATACGGCTAAAATCGGTTTTCAGGGTTTTGGCAAAAAGTTTGGCCGTAATGGTCTTTGCTATACCGGGAACGCCTTCAATAAGTACATGCCCATCAACCAAAAGGGAAACGATCAACAGCTCTATAAAATTTTCTTGTCCGATGATGACCTTCGCCAGTTCGGTTTTGATATCATTGACGGCTTTTTTAAGATCCTCGAGTGGAATCCTATTGTCAAAATTAAGGTCGTTAGTAGGTTGTTCGTTATTTTCCATCGGCTTTCGATTTAAATTGTTCAATTAGTTCATTCAATTTTATGAGTTCGGCATTGTTGATTTCCGAGCGTATCTTAAGTTTTTGCATAAAGGTAAACAGGTCTTTCACTTCATCAAAGGTATGGTTACTTCGGGCGGCAAGGTTGCGAAAGAACACATCGTCTTGTTTAATGGTATTCAAATAAAAACGGGAGCGAATATACTCCAAGAAATATGCGATCTTATGTTGAATAATCGGTTGCCGTTCCCCTTTTTCATAATACATATCGGCAATGGTACGTGTGAACGCCAAAGTCTGGTTTTTTAAAGGTTCTATAACGGGAATGGCTCTTTGTTTGCGTTTTCCTTCAAAAATAATATAGATGACGACCCCTATCAACACAATGTAATAGGCCCATTTTAGAGCTTTGTTGTTTAGGAATATGTACATGGGGGAAGTGTAGAATGATTTTCCCGATTTATGATGCTCATCGATATAAACAGGTCTGTTTCCTTCGATATAAGAAAGGAGTCCTGCCGTATAATCTTTATTCTCGTTTTTTAGGATGAAATAGTTCGTAAATGCCTTCGGGAACGCACTGAGTATTATTTCCCCTTTACCGAAATCTTGTTTGATTACATTGAAATGTTTGGACTTTTCCGATTCATTGTCCAAAACATAATCCACTTCACCCAGTACCGTGGTTCGTAAGGTGTCCAATTGACTGAAATACCTCGCGCTATTATCCTTTTCAAAGGTGTAGGTCGTATGGTTCTTTAGATAGGGATTTAATAATTTATGCCTTTGTTCCCGATTGTCATCCAAGTCGGGATACAATCCGGAGGTGCTTAAATTCAAAGTGTCCTTTAATTGTTCGTCAAAGCTGTTGGATGCTATAAAGAGGGTATTGCCACGGGAGGTCCAATCCAACAAACCGTTCAGTTCGGCCTCTCCGAAAGAAACATCATTGTTCACAAAGAAATAAGTGCCTTGAAGGGTATCTGAGGATTGAAGCATTTCGAAGGGTGGCCTGCTGATGTGTTTTAGATTGTTCTTATAAAGGTTTTCCATAATATCATTCAGGACGTAAGTGCCATATGGTATCTTATGTTGGGATACATAGGAAGGGTACCAATTGATTTCTTTAGGTTTGCTATATTGAAATAGCATGAGAACGGCTAAAGTGACCAATGCGATGATAATATATGATGCTCCTTTCTTACCCATTTGCATCCAAGGTTTTTCTAAGCGAGACGAACTTATTCTCGGCCTTTAGGTATTGGTCCCTATCTATAGGAAAATCACCATACCAGATATAGTCGTACAGCCATGTGATATGGCCGAAGGGTTGTTGTAACTCTTTCTTCTTCAGTTCACTGATATAGTCGTCATTGGTTTTTTGGGGCTCCCAGGCTATCAGTTCCTTATCGCTCATCTGTCTAAGAATGAGTAAATAGTAATAGCGAATGGCCAAGCGGTAATTTTTCACTTCCAAGGCCTTCTGTATCAGTTGGTCAATGTCCTCGTTTTTGATGATATGTTCCTCTTCGGATAGGGCAACGGTGGCCTCATTGTTTTTTGAATAAAACAAGGACCTGGTATTTACGTTCAGGAAGAATTTTATCAGAAGGAAAAGAAGGATGCCTATTAAAATATAGGGTAATAACCGCAGAAATATCGAGAAGAAACCAACCGCTTTTTCAGCCCCGAACAACCATTCGAAAAAACGGAGTAAAAGATTGCCGATCCATGAGGTGAAATTGTTCCACCAGGTTAGGTCGGCCTCAACGACTTCATAATTAAAATCAGGATTGTCCTTGTACGTCTTAAGGTCTTCATCGGTAATTTGTTGTACCTGTAGCTTTTCCGTATCGTACCTTACCATGGTCGAATCTTGCTGAGCGTAGAGCGAGCATATCGTTAGAATGGCAAGTAATGAAAGGAAAAGCCTTTTAAAGATCATAGTGTCGGGTTGCCCCTTTTAATTATTCTTCCGTGGTTTTTCCTAGGTTTTGAATACGTTCAAAAGTGCCGGTAAAGTTTTTCTTCTCGTTCAGATTGAAAAAGATAAATGCCCCAGCGACTATAGAAATAATATTCAAAAGCATCTGCGCCAATGTACCTATCATATTGAGGATAAGATAAACCGGATCCACAAAATTGCCGGATAGGGAGGTAGCGTCCATTTCACCCGAAAATATCCCCATACTTGCATATTGGTAAATAACCGCAGGTAAATTAAAGGCATATCCTGCGATACCGACAATAATACCAATTATGAAAAGGGTAGCGAAGGTGATCCACCATTCATCCTTTACTAGGGTAAAACCATAGTTGTACGATTCTCCCACACTTTTGTTCATGAAAATCATGATGCTGAATGAAAGTGAAAGTGGTACGGCCAGATAAATTCCGGGTATAAAGCAGAATATGAATCCGACCATTATCGATAATACCACTATAATTCCTAGGCCAATAAAGCTCCAGAGGGTATCATATACCTCTTTTTTTATTTTGTCAAAGTCAGTTTGTCCCTGAAGTTCGGTATAGGATTTTATATAGTGCAATACCGTGGATTGGGAAACGGCATATACCAAAATCATGGCGACGATAAAAACGAGAGCACTTACCATCATGCTAATTCCACTAAATAATTCATTGGAACTTGTGGAGTTAAAATCCAATATGGATGAAAACGAATAGAGATAAAAACCCAAGGCTATCAAAAGTATGATCAAATAAGGTGCGACAATCTTGAAATAAGTTGTCATAAAAGGCTTGAACTCTGTACGAAGAAAAGCAAAGGTATCGGATAAAATTTCTCCTAATTCACGTTGTTTTTTAAATTGGATGTATTGGTTCATTTTTGGTTTGGTTTTGAATGTAATTGATATGGGTATATAACGTAATAAAATAAAATTAGTGCTAAGGAAGCCGTAATAATAATAATGGCCAACCAATCGGGCATTTCGGTATGGCGGGTCACGAAACCTTCCAGAAATCCTGCGATGATAAAAAAGGGAATGGTACTGAGCATTATTTTAAGTCCGTTCTTCACTCCTCTTTTAAACGATTCCAATCGGGTGTACGTACCAGGGAAAAGCATACCGTTGGCGAGTACCAATCCGGCACAACCGGCAATGATGATGACCGAGATTTCAATGGTTCCGTGAATCCAAATGGTACGGGCAGATTCCCAAAGCAATCCTTTTTCATAAAAGAAATATTGAAAACTACCCAGCATTATCCCGTTTTGCATCATGATCCATAACGTTCCTATGCCCAACATAATGCCATAGACAAATGCCATTAAGGCCACTTTGATATTGTTTATGGTAATACCCATGAACATATTGAATTCCCCCATTTGTTTGTATACGGCCATGGGGTCGCCCTTGTCAATATTATTGAGGGTCATGTTCACATAACTGTCCCCGAGGATCGAACGTACAAAATCGCCCTCATTGGCGGCGGAAAAAGCTCCGACCAAACAAAAGAAGGTAAAGACAAGGAAAGCGATCAGAAGTTCTCTTTGGTGGTAATAGAACAGGGTAGGGAATTCGGTCTTCCAAAATTCCACAATTCGGTTTTTAGGCTCTTTTTTTGTTTTATAGATTTTTTGGTGGGCCTGTGATGCCAAGGTGTTTAGATAAAACTCCGTATTACTTCCTGCATAAAAAGTTTTGGCGTAACTCAGGTGATCGGTAATTTCAATATATAGATCGGACAATACATCGGGTGCTATCTTCGTTTTGTTCGAAAGGGCATTTTCAAAAGTTACCCATTTATCTTTATTTTGCTTAACAAAGGCGGCCTCGCGCATTTATACCGGGTTTTACCCAAAGAAACTAAAATATGGAACAATTTCAAATAGAAACTGCCCAAAATATAAGCATCAGTCAAAATACCGCTCACTTAGGTGATCGTATGTTGGCCTACCTCATCGATAGTTTTGTGATCTTGGCGTATACCATCTTAATGATTTGGTTATTGATTTCGATGGATATTGATCTCGAGGATATGTGGGCCATTTATATGCTTTTGGGGTTGCCGGCATTTTTATACTATGTATTGATGGAAACCTTTATGGACGGAAAGACCATCGGTAAGGGTTTAATGAAGATTCGTGTTGTAAAATCGGATGGGTCCAAACCTGGTTTTTCAAGTTATTTCATTCGTTGGATACTTCGTATCATTGATGTGGCACTTACTTCCGGCGGATTGGCGGTCTTAACGATTTTAATACGTGGAAAAGGCCAGCGTATTGGTGATATCGCTGCCGGCACAACCGTAATAAGCGAGAAAATACGCGTTGGGATTAAGGATACCTTGTTAAGGGAACTGCCAGAAGATTATATACCCAAGTATGCACAGGTAACCGTTTTCAAGGACCGGGAAATGCAGACCATTAAGGATTTGTATGAACAGGCTCGTCGTAATGGTAATCACCAGATTATCTTGTCTTTAAGTGAGCAGATCAAAAAAGTCACCCATATAACCACGGATGAAAAACCATTTGATTTTGTGGACAAGGTGATTAAGGATTATAGTTATTATACACAGCGACTTTAGGGGTTAAAAGAGCATTTGATCAATCCTTGTTTTTCCTTCAAAAAGTTGTCGTTTTCACACCTGAAAATTTTTTAAAATAGTTCGGTGCAATTATATATTTTTGCGCACCAAATAATTTTTCGATGCTTTATTTGATTATTGATATATTAGGAGCGGCAGCTTTCGCGATTTCCGGCGTATTGGTTGCCATGGAAAAGAAACTCGATTTGTTCGGGGTACTTATCATTGCCTTTGTAACGGCAACCGGAGGAGGAACCCTACGTGATGTGTTGATAGGGAATAAACCGGTTTTCTGGATGCTGAATCCCGTTTATCTCTTTACGATATTAGGGGCAGTTATTTTAGCGATATTGTTCGTGAATCAATTGAAATATCTCAGGAAAACACTCTTTTTGTTCGATACCATCGGGATAGGGCTTTTTACTATGGTAGGCATAGAAAAGGGGCTTGAAGCGGAATTGGCTCCTCCTATATGTATTGTACTTGGTACTATAACCGCATCGTTCGGTGGGGTGATCCGGGATATTCTTTGTAATGAGATTCCCGTAATATTCCAAAAGGAGATTTACGCTACTGCCTGTATTTTAGGGGGAGTGTCCTATTTTTTATTGGCCATGACGCCCATTAATTCGGCTTATTCCTATATCGTTGCTATTTTGATAGTAATCGTTTTTCGTCTATTGGCCGTAAAGTTCCATATTGCCTTGCCGAATATTTATAAGGTGAAGAAGTAGACAGTGAGCAGTAGGCAGTGAACAATAAATTGTGAAGAAACAAATTCCAAAAATCAATGAGGAAGTACTAGTTTTTGTTATTTCTTAAGAGCCAAGAGCCAAGAGCCAAGAGCCAAGAGCCAAGAGCCAAGAGCCAAGAGCCAAGAGCCAAGAGCCAAGAGCCAAGAGCCAAGAGCCAAGAGCCTACTTAACGACTTCCGCCTTGGTAATATAAATGTTCTGAAATGGCCAATCGCCTTTGCCAACACGTTGCACATTTATCTTGTCAACAACATCCATACCCTCGATGACTTTCCCGAACGGAGTATATTCTCCATCTAAATGATAGGATCCCGGTTTGGTGACCACGATAAAGAATTCATAAGGAGAGGCCAACATATGTGGGTTATCAACTTCACTGCTGGGCATGGAAATAGTTCCACGATGATGTTTGTATCCTTTTTTTGCATCCGGAGGTAATAAGTACCTACCGATAGCACCTCGTTTATCGGCCGTGGCTTTATCGTCCGAGTTACCACCTTGAATAATGAAATTCTTGACCACCCGGTGAAACTGGGTATTGTTGAAATAACCTTTTTTGGTCAAGTAAATAAAGTTGGCCTTATGGTAAGGAACATTGTCATAGAGTTGAACGGTGAAACTTCCCAAACTAGTGGTTATTTTCACCTTATCATCTTTCAATGTCTTATTGTAATTATAAAAGAAGTCAATAGCATTCTCTTCCGTGAGTTTAAAAGGTTCTTCTTCTTCTTCTTCTTCTTGTTCTTCTATCTCTGTTTTTTCATTTATCAAAACGGAATCTTTCACTTCTGAAACCGGTTGTTCACTTTTCGGAGTGGTCTTCGGTTCCTCTTTACAGGAAGAAAAAAATATAAGTAGTAATATTGTAATGTAATAGGATTTATTGAAAGCCATGAATTTTGATGATTTTGCCTTACGTAGTTCAAAAATAAAAAATCTGCCCTTACCGGGCAGTGCTTCGCATTATAAAATGGCTCCTTCCATACGATTGAAAGAATTGGAAACCGGTAATATCCAAAAACAAAATGCAAGAAAGGCCGCTGTCCTTGCTTTGTTTTATCCAGATCCAAGAAGTGTTACCAATTTATTGTTGATACTCCGAAAGACCTATAAGGGTGTACATTCGAATCAAATAGGATTCCCGGGGGGCAAGTCGGAAAAAGAAGACCCTGATATTTTACATACCGCGTTGCGCGAAACTTATGAAGAAGTAGGGGTGCCGCCAGAAAGGATCTCGATTATCAAATCGTTGAGTGAAATCTATATTCCACCCAGTAATTTTGAGGTAAAACCGTTTATGGGACTTATGGAAAATCCTAGTCCTTTTGTTATGCAGGAATCTGAAGTTGAGGCATTGATAGAGGTGCCTTTGGTAGATTTCATGGATGACGGCAAGGTCTTTACACAAAAATTATCGACTTCCTATGCGAAAAATATGGAGGTACCCGCCTTTAAATTAAATGGTTACACGGTTTGGGGGGCAACGGCAATGATGCTGAATGAAATCAAGGAGCTTTTGAAGCAGGTTTTATAAGGCTTATTTTGTAGCTTTGCCTTTATGGGTCTATTCAAAAAAAATCCATTTGGACACATCCTTTTTATAAAAAGATGGTTGATACGTATCTTGGGTGTATTCACCCATCAGCGTTATAAGGGCTTTAATACTTTAGAGATTGAAGGCTCTGAAATTATCCGAAATCTACCGGATAAAAATGTACTTTTTGTAAGTAACCATCAAACCTATTTTGCCGATGTGGTTGCCATGTTCCATGTATTCAATGCGAGTTTAAGTGGTCGTGAAGACACCCTTAAAAATGTTGGTTATCTGTGGAACCCTAAACTGAACGTTTATTATGTGGCCGCTGCCGAGACCATGAAGAAAAGTCTTTTGACCAAGATTTTCGCCTATGCGGGATCGATCAGTGTTGAGCGTACTTGGCGTTCCGAAGGAAAAGATGTGAAACGCCAGGTTAAGATGAGCGATATCTCAAATATAGGTAAGGCTTTGAACGATGGCTGGGTAATTACCTTTCCCCAAGGCACTACTACACCTTGGAAACCGCTTCGAAAAGGTACGGCCCATATCATTAAAAAATACAAACCGGTAGTTGTGCCTGTTGTCATTGATGGTTTTAGGCGATCTTTTGATAAAAAAGGACTTCGGGTAAAGAAAAAAGGTATTCTTCAGAATATGGTTATCAAAGAACCATTGGATATTGATTATGAAAACGAGTCGTTCGATGCGATTATTGAGAAGCTGGAATACGCCATAGAGCAACATCCTTCATTCTTAAAAGTGATTTCCCAAAAAGACCTATTGGCCTTGGAAGAAGAGAATGAACTTCGTAGGTTTCGTAATAGTAAGAAAATCTAAACTTCCAATTGTTTCAGTTCGTTATAATTCCTTTTGAGCTTGCGTAATAACAATCCGTAGAGTAAAAAGTAGATTCCGCCCATCACTGCTGTTAGAACAATTCCCATAATGCCCATTCCGATCATGAGGCTTATTTTTATTTTTTCTATGGATACATTTTGTGCCTTATCCTTTAATCCACTGAAGGTTGAAAATATGTCGTCATTTAAATAAACACCAATAATCATAAGAATAACGATAACCATTATCATGGACAAAGAGTAGATGATATAGTGTTTTACGGTTCTTCGTGTTCGTATAATCTTTTTCATTAAACTTTTCGCACTGTCCAACACACATATTTCCTTGTACCTTCTATAGAATTGAAAAAGGAAATAAAAAGCCACTCCATAGGAAAATATGGTAATCCCAATGATCCAATTGTGCAATCCCAATTTATCGTAAATCTCCATATTCTTGTTGAACGATGGTATCAGGTATAGTAAATGGGGCAGTGTAAATTCCAATATACTGATGATCAAAATCCAACGAACGATTGAGGAAGATTTCTTCCAAATCATACTATGTATTTGATCAAATGACAATTTAGGAAGGTGTTCGTCCCTTTTCTGCCAATCTTTTTTTAATAAATCTAGTTCGTCAATCATATATCGTCAAGGATTCAATATGGTTCTTAATTTCTTTTTTATCCGGTTCATCTTCACTCTTGCATTTACTTCGGAAATTCCCAGTGTTTCGGCAATTTCCCGATAATCCTTATCTTCCAGATAAAGGAAAACTAAAGCTTTTTCAATATCTCCCAGTTGTTTTACCGCGGCATACATGAGCTTTAGTTGCTCTTCTTCACGTGGATCATATTCATTGGCCGTTATTTTGTAAATGACCGAGTCATAATCCTGTGTACGTATTCTTTTTTTTGATTTTCGGTATAGCGTTATGGCCGTGTTCAGGGCAACCCTGTACATCCATGTACTGAATTTCGATTCTCCCCTGAATTTTGGATAGGCCTTCCATAGCTGTATCGTTATTTCTTGGAACAGGTCATTGTGCGAATGTTTGTCATTGGTGTACAATGTACAGACCTTATGAACAATGTTCTGATTGTTCTCAAGTTCGGTCACAAATTGATGCTCCAGTTTTTTGTTCACGCTTGGTTGGTAGTTGTTACCTAATAAGTAGTAGTTTTTGTGATAATGTTACACTTGGAATTAAAAAAAATAATTTTAGTAGCCAGTAGCCAGTAGCCAGTAGCCAGTAGCCAGTAGCCAGTAGCCAGTAGCCAATAGCCAATAGCCAATAGCCATTAGCCAGTAGCCAGTAGCCAGTAGCCAATGGCCAATGGCCAAAAACCAATAGCCAAAATTACTTCCTATAATCCAAGGCAGGGGCTCTGTCTCCCAATAACGGAATATATTTAAAGTCTGGCCCTTTTCGTTCCAGGAATTCTTTTTTGGCAGCTTCTACGATTTTTGGGTTCTTTAAAAGGTCAATTGCTGTTAAGGTAATGGTTTTTGCAGCTATCATCATGCCCTTGTTGCCAATACTTGTGCCTCCTGCAGCAACGGCTTGCCAACTATGCGCAGGAGTTCCCGGTACCCAGGTTGCGGAACCCATACCCACCGTGGGTACGGTAAAACTAACGTCCCCAACATCGGTAGAACCAAATGCCTTGGCTTCCGTTTTATAAGGTTGTATGTCTTTGGCCATGGCCAAATTAGCTTCTTTATAACCCAAAGTTTTTGCGATCTTATCGGCAAATTCCTTTTCTTCCGGAGTATATTCCATACCACCGACCATAGAAAGTTTGTCGTGCATCAATTTTTGTAGGGTAAGGTTGGGTAGCAATTCGTGCGTACCACCGATCATCTCATAGTCCATCGTTGTTCCTGTTCCCAATGCGGCACCTTCGGCCGCTTTTACCATACGGTCAAAAATATCTATGACCACATCCCTGTTATTATGACGGGCATAATAATATACCTCGGCAAAATCAGGAACCACATTGGGCGCCTTACCACCTTGGGTTATTACATAATGTATTCTTGCTTTTTCCGGAACATGTTCACGCATCATGTTCACCATATAATTCATGGCTTCAACTCCGTCTAAGGCAGAGCGACCCTTTTCAGGGGATGCGGCGGCATGGGCAGAAACACCATAGAAACGAAATTTAGCCGATTTATTAGCAAGTGCAGCGCCAGCACTGGCCGCGTTCTGTGAACTGGGGTGCCAATGTAACGCTACATCAACATCATTGAAAAGTCCTTCGCGAACCATGTACACTTTCCCGGAACCACCTTCCTCGGCCGGAGTACCATAAAAACGAATGGTGCCTGTTGTTCCCGTTGCGGTCATCCAGTCCTTTACGGCAATAGCTGCTGCTGTTGAGGCCGTACCGAACAAATGATGGCCACAAGCATGGCCCGCTGCTTTCCCGGCCGATTTTTTCTCAGCTAGTCGTTCTTGTGATAGTCCCGGTAAGGCATCATACTCGCCCATAATGGCTATAATGGGTGAACCGCTGCCGTATTCCGCAATAAAAGCCGTAGGAATACCTGCTACGCCCTTTTGTATGGTAAAACCACTATCACTCAGCGTTTTTTGTAATAGGGCACTACTTTTTTCCTCTTGGTAACCCATTTCTGCCAAATCCCAAATGGTTTGGGCTATTTCGCCATAAGCTTCACTCTTTTGGTCCAATTGTTTTAATATATACCCGCTTTTTTTCTGGGCGGTCAAAGCCGTTAAAGTAAATAAGTATAAAGCAACTAGGGAGATTGGTTTTTTGAATACGGAAATCATAATAAACTATTGTTTTTTATTGGTTTTTCTTAATAGTGTGGCTTGATTTTTTACATTATCGTTTGAGTTGGTAAACGATGTTTAAATATAATGAAATCATACCAATCAAGAGGTAAGAATTAAGTCAAGATGCAAGGGACAAATTCTAAAATAAGACCAATTGACAATACCGAACTATTTTCTCGGATGGTACTTATCCATGACTTCGGTTAAGTGGGACCGGTCCAAATGCACATAAACCTCTGTCGTTGTAATACTTTCATGGCCCAACATCTGTTGAATGGCCCGTAGGTCGGCCCCATTTTTCAATAAATGCGTGGCAAAGGAATGCCGAAAGGTGTGCGGACTTATACTTTTACCCAAATCGATTTTGATGGCCAATTGTTTAATGATCGTAAATACCATGGCACGTGTAAGTTGCTTACCTCTTCGGTTCAAGAAAAGGATATCTTCGAAACCTTTTTGAGTGTTCTGGTGTACCCGTACCTCTTTCCTATAAATATTGATGTATTTTTTATTGAAATCACTAATGGGTACAAAGCGTTGTTTGTCCCCTTTCCCGGTAACCTTTATAAAATCCTCCTCGAAAAAAAGGTCCGATATGCGTAGGTTTATGAGTTCGGAAACCCGAAGTCCACAACCGTACAAGGTCTCAAGCATGGCCCGGTTACGTTCTCCTTCGGGTTTTGAAAGATCTACGGCAGCGATGATATCATTAATTTCATCTATAGAAAGCGTGTCTGGCAGTTTTCTTCCGATTTTAGGCGATTCGAGCAGATCCATAGGGTTGTCGGTACGGTAATCCTCAAAATTCAAATAGTTGAAAAAACTTTTTAAACCGGAGATAATTCGGGCCTGGGAACGTGGGTTCACACTTGTGGCTATTTCATAGACAAAACGTTGAACGGTTTCTTTATTTATTTGTAAAGGGTTTAAATTGAGTTCGTTTGACTCAATAAATCCGATTAATTTGGTTACATCCAGAATATAGTTTTTAATGGAATTTTCGGATAAACCACGCTCTAACTTAAGGTAGTGTTCATAATCTTCCAAAGCCTGTTTCCATTTCATGCTGCAAATGTTTTAATTATAAGATCAAATAATCTTAAAAGCAGAAAAACAATATTACACAACATATTTGGATTATTACACAACGAATATTAGTCGAGCATTTAAAGTCGATATAAGTTTGCTCCATAAATTAAAACAATCAATTATGAAAAAAGTAGTAGCAGTATTGGCCTTTGCGCTAATCGGATTTTCAATGAATGCCCAAGATGGTTTTAGACTAGGGGCCAATTTAGGTTTGCCTACTGGTGATGCCGGCGATGTTTCAGGTTTCAGTATTGGTTTGGATGTCCAATACATGTTCGAAACTGCAGGTGATTTCGATTTAGGGGTCGCAACCGGTTTTACCAATTCTTTTGGTAAGGAAATTGAAGAAGGCGGATTTACGTTTGAAATCGATGATGTGCAATTTTTGCCATTGGCAGGAGTCGCCAGGTACAAAGCTAGCGAAGAGTTGTCTATCGGTACCGATTTAGGGTATGCCTTAGGTATCAACGATGGTAACGATGGTGGTTTTTATTACAGACCTACCGTTGGCTATGCGGTTAGTGAAGGGGTGGAAATCAATGCCTCTTACACAGGAATAAGTGCAGATGGTGGTACTTGGTCTACAATCAACTTAGGCGTACTTTTCAGTTTATAAATAAAATTTTCATCCATTTTAAAAGCGAAAACATATAATGTTTTCGCTTTTTTTTTACCCTATATTATTTTAGGCATCGTATTTGCATACCATAGTGTACACTATTCATGTTTTATGAACTAAACACTATATTATGAAAAAATTACTCTTTCTTTCGTTTATTGCTTTTTTGGCCTTTTCTACGACCCAGGCCCAAGAACCGATTCGATTCGGGGTTACGGGTGGACTTTTGAATACCAATGTTGATTTTAAGACCGGCAATTCATTATTGAATCTTGTCGGGGTAGAAAATTACGGGAACATCAACAATACCGGTTTTTATGTTGGGGCGCTATTGGATATCGCAGCTACTGATAAATTCCATGTACAGCCAGAATTGACTTATGGTAAGTCCGAAGACCTTTCTTTTGTCTATTTGCCCATCATGGCCAAATATTATGTAGCTCCCAAATTTCATATACAAGCAGGTCCGCAATTGAATTTTTCTTCTAATCTCGACGATATTAAAAATACCATTCGCGATGCCGAGGAACTTTTGGGCACCAATGGCGATGTTGATGATGTGCTACGTACTGTCGGGGTAGATTTAGGCGTGGGTGCCGGTTTCGATGTTACCGAAAATTTTACGATCCAGGCGCGTTATTCCTTTGAACTTACCGATAGATATAATGGACCGGCAGGAGGAGTGCTCGATATTAAGGGGTCTGCATTGCAAGTGGGTGTGGCCTTTATGTTCTGAGAAAAGATCTTTATGCAATTGTTTGCCCTATGGAAGGGATCATGACAATGGATTGAAACCTAATATAACGACCCCGGAAAGGGTCGTTTTTTTATGTATGTCCTAATACTTTGTGTACAATTAATTTCGGTTCAGTTTGCCAAGTCTATTGTTCTAGTTGAATTTTCTGTGGTTAGCTGCAACAAAAGGCAATTGAAAGCGTTTTGGTAGGTAGAAAAAACCAAAACCAAAAAAAAACCAGACCAATGCAGAAAAACCTAATTGCCCTGATGTTCCTTTTATTGGGGAGCGGAATTTTCGCCCAAGAAGGCTTTAAACTAGGATTCCACGGGGGCTTGCCCATCAACGACTTTAATGATGCCGTAACCCTGACCCTCGGGTTGGATGTCGGTTATATGTATGCCGTGAACGAAACGATAGATGTTGGGATTTCTACGGGATTTATCCATGGGTTCGCCGAAAGTTTCAGTTCAGAGGCCATTGAGGCCGATTATCCTGATGTACAATTTTTACCATTAGCCGCCGCGGTTCGCATATGGACTTCAAATTCATTCTCCTTTGGGGTTGAAGGTGGGTA
The DNA here is from genome assembly GCF_009674825.1 of Maribacter luteus. Lineage (GTDB taxonomy): Bacteria > Bacteroidota > Bacteroidia > Flavobacteriales > Flavobacteriaceae > Maribacter_A > Maribacter_A luteus. Next base: position 335,283 of record NZ_WKJH01000024.1, on the reverse strand, counting down.
TGCCGTAGGTATCAATGACGGTAATGATGGTGGGTTGTTTTATAGACCCATTATCGGGTATCTTATGGGCCCCAGTACCGAGGTCAATTTTTCATATTCCACGGTAGAATTGGATGGCCCAACGTGGAACACTTTGAACCTTGGGGTTCTTTATACGTTCAAATCAAAACGCAGTAGATAAAAAAAGCTATAACCGAATAAAATTAAATAGAGGAAGGGGAAGCTAGATAGCTCCCCTTTTTTTATTACACATAAATCGATACATTTATGCTGTAAAACCACGAACGGACTTCGAGTGGTGTGCTGGGGGTGCTGTTACACGTGCCGTAGTAGTATCGAGGCAAAAAGAATTTACAATGAAAATAATGATCATTAATGGGCCCAATCTGAATCTTTTGGGTAAAAGGGAACCTGAAGTATACGGGAGCACCACTTTTGAGGAATATTTTGGTCAATTGCAGGCCAAGTTTAAATCGGTGGAATTGGGATATTACCAATCTAATATCGAGGGGGAGCTTATTAACAAGATCCAGGAAGTAGGTTTTTCATATGATGGTATTATTTTGAATGCAGGGGCCTATACACATACCTCGATAGGTATTGGTGATGCCATTCGGGGCGTTACCACCCCGGTGATCGAAGTGCATATTTCCAATACCTTCGGGCGAGAGGAATTTCGTCATGTATCCTATATTTCACCGGCGGCCAAGGGGGTCATTTTAGGGTTTGGCCTACAGAGTTATGATCTTGCCATTCAGAGTTTTTTGTGAGATGTAAAAGTATTGTCAATAAACCTTTGTAATCCCATCGCGGATATAAGGGATTGATTTATTGTCATATGGATAAGTTACAGGTAAACAGAAAAGGTTGGATTTTTGTTGGGGTAGAGGACAAAGCATTATAACTGAATAACGTATTTACAACTATAATAATTAAATGAAGAAATTAAAAGAACTGACAGAGGCTAAAATTGAATCAGGACGACAAGCTAATCCAGAGTTCATGAGGGGTGTTGATGATATTATTAAACAAGAAAAAGCTTTTGAACAAGGTAAAGATGCTATTAAAATAGGACAGAAAGCTCCTGATTTTGAGTTGCCTAATCCTGAAGGGAAATCAATTTCATTAGATTTTTTATTAAAGAAAGGTCCGGTGGTCATTACTTTTTACAGAGGTAATTGGTGCCCATACTGTAACTTACAACTTAGGGCCTTACAAGCTAGATTAGATGAAATCCATGCTTTAGGTGCTACATTGGTTGCTATTAGTCCTCAAGTACCGGATGGGTCTTTGACAAAGGATGAGATTAGTAAGATGGACTTTATTGTCTTGTCTGACCAAGATGCAAAAGTTGCCATGCAATATGGTGTTGCATGGGAGGTGCCAGAGTTTTTGGCCGAACATATGCGAGTAGATCGTAAGCTTGATTTGGATAAAATAAATAATGGTAACGGTAATGTTTTGCCTATACCCGCAACTTTTATATTAGGACAGGACGGTTTGGTTACATGGCGCTATGTCAATGTTGACTATAGGACTCGTTCAGAGCCCGATGAAATTATCGAGGCTTTGAAAAATTTATCTTAATTGAGTTAAGTTGTTTAATGGGAATGCTTTTTCTTTAACCTTTGGAATAATTCAACGTTATCGATAGCATAGGTTTGTTCTATGTTTTCGAAATAAAATCAATTTCAAAAAAAACTGTGCTAAAAAACAAATAGGCATAATGCAAAGCCAAAATGCCAATCATTAGCCAAACCTGATTTAAGTATTCCTTTAGCTTGTTTTATCGAATAAGGCTGTCAAGACCAGTTTTGTAAATGCGGACAAAGTGGGTTCGTTTACCACTCTTTGCGAACGTTTTTGGGTGAACTTCGGGTATTTTTTCTTGCGGTGAACATTCCATCCCTTCTTGAAATTTCCCCAAGTCAAACTATAATATCTATTCTTTGAATCAATAACCAAACATGCGAACCTACCGTTGTAAAGGATATTAAGAACTAATAAGAGAAACTGACAATTTTCGAAAATTCATTTTTGAAAAAACAAAGTACGGATTCGAATTACTTATGATTTACATAAGTTCGAAGGTAAGTCGAATGTATTTTTTGGTCTTGCTCCACAGACAACTGTTTTTTTAATTAACATTCTTAAAATCAATTTTTATAAGGCTTTTAAAAATAATGAGATCACCCTTCTAACAATTTATTATTCAGGGTTAAAGCTAAAAAAACCACCTCAAAACATGAAAATCTTGAGGTGGTATTTTTATACGTTGGTCTTGATGGTCAAAGACCTATTTCCTACATAAAGGGTCGGCGCCAATAGTGCCTTCCAAACTATCAATATAGGCAGGGGAACTAACATCCTTAAGCGAATTTTCTACATTCATTAAACGGGTTTTCAAGTCCATTTTATCTACCAATAATCCGTTGTTCGGATCAGTGATAAATTCGTCAAGGTAGTTTTTTTGTTTGGTATAGAATTGAATATCCTTCTGTTGTTTCAATTTCAACCTTTCTTTGTACCAATCACTGTTTACGACATATTCCCTTTCAAAATAGCCGCGTAATTCAGGGTCGCTCATTTCCTTTCCTTCATAATGGCCATAAGCCATCATATGCAATAGTATTTTCAAAGGAGGAATCGCAGCATCGATACTGCCGTCCTCAAAATAGCGTAGGGCCACCTTTTGTTGTGCTTCTACGATGTTGTTGATACCATCGACATAATCTTCCATGCCTTGTAATTCGGGTTTCAACATCTTTTCATTGAATACGGCATTTGGTTCATCGAACAAACGGTTTAAACAACGTAAAGAGAAGGTACTCGTAATACGGTAACCCAACCTACTGGCCAATATTTTTTTGCCATTATACTCAAAATCATCGATTTTTTCCAACGAACCATTGGCTATCAAAGCTTTTGGGTCTCTATCCTTAGATTCCATGCGTGCCCAGATTTCAGGGATCAGAAGGCTAATATCATGGTCTACCTTATTATCGGCACCAACATAGCCCGCAGCCGTACTGAATGCATTGGATTCGGTTAAAATATGGGACAGCAAGGCATTGTTCAAGTCCGTTGTCGGGGTCAACATATTAAAAGGACCTTTGGTCAATGCACCTTCGGAACCTGCACCAGTAGTAGAAGGGGATTTACCGGTAAGACTACAGATGAAATCCATGAACAATTCCGGTGTTTCCTGATAATGTATCGGGTTATATACGGCTAATGGCCGTATGCCCGCTTTTTTATCCACGGGATTGTTCCTTCTTCCCGGCAATACCGCATTTACTACATCGATTACGGGGTCTTCTGATTTAACTTTTCTATATAAACGAACGCCTATTTCCCCGAGGTAACTTGCTTCGGTCTCATTAATGAATAGATTACGCTCTAAATAACGTGGGTTTTTGGTAGGTTCACCATCTACGATCCTAGTATGTGAGGGTAAAGCAAAGTATTCTTCATCATTGGGACTCGAGATCACACTTAAGATCAGGTCTTTTACCGGTTGGGTATACTTATCAAAATTGATGGTATCTTCATAGATTTCAAAGGCATCTTTCTTGGTCAATAGTTCGTAATTGGTCAAAAATACATTGTTAGAAACCAAGTCGCGTTCCGCGCCTTCATCATATCCACGAACAATAGCTTCATCAGGTCTTTGGAATAAATGGGACTCACAATTGGCCACTACCTTTAAACTTTTGTTGGGGTATAACGGATTTAAATTTTTAAGCTGATTTCTTGGTATCGTAATCGATGCCGAAATATCATCCTCCATTTGGATTTTTGTCGAAGCGGAGAAGTCAGATCGTAGTTTATTCAACATCCAGCTTCCTTCTTGGTTAAATCCAATACGAACGTAACTACCGACTACCGGATTATCAAAATACCATAATTCAGTTCCTTTTTGTCCGTTAATGATTTGAACGGACATGCAGTCTTTCCAGTTCAACTCTCCGTGATCCTGTCTGTATAACCTTTTTACGAAAAGGACCAAGGATCTGATATGCACTGGAATATTCGAAATAAATTCATTGTACGCGTCATTGTTCTTATCCGATGGTGTCAGTAATTTAACGGCCGACCCTAAAGTTCTACTTTTGTCTAAAAAAGAACGGGAAGGGGGTAGGGAGGGGTCGTAATTTTTCCAACGTGTTGAGTAATTGTACTCAATAATCTCATCGGCCTTTTTAAAGTCCTCATCTATATCTATTACGTTGAACGAATTATAGGTGATGGCGTTCAACATGGATTTTGAAATCTCTGATTTACCTCCACCGGAAACCGTACAAGGTTTGTGGCAAAAAACACCCTCGGGAGAGGTGTTCACGATTCGCCATAAGGAAATCGCTTTATGTTTTTCCAATTTAAACTTATTGCCTGTTGGGTGTATGTAGGTTTTAAGTGGGGATAAGATTAGTTTTTGGGTTTTATTATCGTACGTCCAAGTAATGCTGTTGGTGTTCGTGTTAATGTAAGCATCCTCAGGAATATAGACCAAATTGGGGTACTTTTTATCTATGGCATAATTTGATGGTTGTATTTCTATCCTATCTCCCAGCAGTTCTTTTACATCTTCGAATGTGAACCTATTCCCGAATTTTGCGGAAAAGGCACTACCATCGACAATATCGCCCATGACACCACGCGGGTAAGCTATGGCCCCACCTGAGTGTTCTTCTTCGACCAGACCGAATAAATTAGCGGAATAACTGATCTGTGTTTTTATTTCTTTTTTTGAATAACCGAAATAATTGTCTGCGATAAGGGTTACGACTACCCCTTTGTCATCCCTGCATGTAATTTTGAAGGCACTACCTTCATTGTATAATTCTTTTTCATTTTTCCAACACATTCCGTCATTTCTTTGTCGTTCTGTGGCATCATCAAAATGTGGTAGCCCAACTTCTTTTTTGGTCAATGTTTTCAGTTGAGGCGCAAGAATGATGCAGCCTGTATGTCCCGTCCAATGCTCGGTATCCAAGGCGGCATCGTTTTCTGCCAAATAAGGGTCGCCCGCATTTCCGAAAATGGATTCCACAAAATCCAAATTACTTACTAGGCTTCCTGGGGCAAAAAAACGAACCTCTAAACTCTTTTTGGAAATAACGCCCTTGACCTCAGGGCAGACCATTGGGCGCATTAAGAAAGATACCATTATTTTGGCCTGTTCTTCTTGGTTTGCGGTAAAGGGTAATACCTTTAATTTGTCAGACGGATTAAAGGCAGCCTGTAAAAAATGTTTGAAGGCTATTTTCGGTACTTCTTTTTTATCCAAGGGAACAGGCAGTTGTCCTTCTACAATATGAAAAGTACCTTTTGTGGTCCTCTTATCGTGAATCGGATTGTTTAGAATACCTTGTTTAATACGATAAGAAGAAATATCGTCACTAATGAAGGTATTACCGTTCGGCGGAAGGCTAACTTCCCTGGCATGGCCTTTTTGGTTCAAGACCAATGTATCGTTTGGTAAATTTATAGAGTCGCCTTTCAATTCATCTTTTAAATAATCATTCAAGAATTGTTGGATCCTGGAATCGGCAGGAGAAAGATGGGTTGATAATAATCTTGATTTTTCGCGGAAATTCTGGATCAATCCGTTCGTCAATTCTTGGAATTTCGGATTGCAGAACTTTTCTTCCGCGTTCTCATCATCCTGGTAAATCGGTTGGCCAAGCGCCGATAATTGCAGATTTATATATTGGATCGTATCTTTTCTACTTTGTTTGGTCCGGTCAAGATCTAATGTACCTATTATACTCATTTTGTTAAGAATTTTACTGTGCACTACACTTATAGTCAAAATAAGAATAGGCACGACTATCCTTATCTTTTAGAATAAAAACTAAATTGGTTAACCAATTTTTAAAAATACAAAAATAACCTAATAAAAATGTGTTTTTATACAAAAGTCTTATCTGGAATGGCGTTGAAATATAATTAATCACAAAATTTATTGAACTAAGGGTATTTATAAATAGTTTTATGTGCATCTGCATGTCAAAGCTGTTTTTTAATCAAATTGGTAAAAAGAATTACGTAAAATCTGTGAACATGGAAGCCAAGGACAATCAAATAAATTATATTGAATTCAAAGCTAAGGACCTACAGGAAATAAAGAGGTTTTATAAAGATTCGTTTGAATGGACATTTGTAGATTACGGGGAAACTTATATCGCTTTTTCTGATAGTGGTCTTGAAGGTGGATTTGAAAAAACTGAAAATGAAATAATAAACGGGGCATTGGTTGTTTTGTACCATCATGATTTAGAAAGCATAAAAAGGAAGATCGTAGAGGTTGGGGGCGAGATAACACAGGATGTTTTTTCTTTTCCCGGCGGACGTAGATTTCATTTCAAGGACCCTTCTGGTAATGAATTGGCGGTTTGGTCAGAGAGGTAGTTGCCTTTCATTACCGAATGATGGTAATCTGGGAGGTTGTTCGGATTTGTAATCTATAAATCATTAACTTTAAGCAGGTTCCTGTTCTGGTTCTTAAGAGTGATTTCGTTTTGTGTCACAAATTATACAGGGCAAATACTAAAAAATGAAAGCTGATTCTATCAACATATCACAAATATTGAAAGGGACAACCTTGAAACCAAAGGGCGAACATTATGCCGTTTGTTGGATCAAGGAAAAGGTCAAAATATTGGAAATAGATAAGAGAATATATAAGAATGTCTCAAATTCAATTTTCTTTATTGATCCTAAATATTCTTGGAAAATCGTAAAAAAGGATGGAGTGTCGGCAGCGGGATATATTTTATACCTATCAAAGGAAATCCTTAATGAACCCTTGTTGAACAACTTACATATTAATACGGTAAGGTTGTTCAACTCAGGTGAAATTCCTTTGTTCAAATTAAGTCCTGGTATAGAAAAAAGAACACAATCGATACTGGAAATGATCGATGAACTCTTGGGTTCCCAATTGAACCACAGGGAAGACGCCCTTCTTTCCCTACTGAATACTTTTTTTATTTATTGCGATGGGCAATGCAATATAAAAACGGTGATCACTGATACAAATGCCAAAACGAATATTGTCTATAAGTTCAAGAACTTGGTAGACAAACTTGTATTGGAATACCATGATGTTGGCCATTATGCCCGCCTTCTTAATATTTCACCGAAATACTTGAATGAATGTGTCAAAGAGATTTTGTCGGTAAGTTCAAAGCATGTTATTGTTGAGCAGTTGCTTATGAGATCAAGACATGAGTTAAAGTTTTCTGATAAAAGCATAAAAGAAATCAGCTTTGAATTGGGTTTTTCTTCCCCGGATTATTTTAGCTACTTTTTCAAATCACACACCGGAATCACACCTTCGGTATTGAGAAAGTTGTAAGAGTTCCTAAAATCCACTGTTTTACCGTGGTTTTCACATTGCTTGCCAAAGGGCTAATTTCTAATTTGCCATAAACTAATAGTATTATGGACAGGAAAAATTTTATAAAGACTTCGGGATTAGGTTTGGGACTTACTTTGTTTCCTATTATGGTACAATGCCAAGATGCTGGCGGGAATAGCGAACTTTCAGTGAATATTGGTCCTAAGATCGTTAAGGATGGTGAAGGGGAAACATTCAAGGTGATCGGGGATATACAATCCCATAAGCTAATAGGCGCTGAAACGGGGAACCAAATTGTTGAATGGGTCTCTGATGTAGAACCAGGGGTTGGTATTCCCCCGCATATCCACACCAATGAAGATGAGATATTCAGGGTTGTCAAAGGGCAGGTCGAAATTATGGTAAATGGGGAAACCACTATTTTAAATGAAGGGGATATTGCTTATGCACCTAGGAACTTATCGCACTCTTGGAAAGTAGTTGGGACTGAAAAGGCCAAGTTGATTACTTCCGCTTTTCCTTCGGGAATAGAGTTTATGTTTGCCGAATTGGCAAAACTACCTGCCGGTCCTCCGGATTTTGAAAAGGTATCTGAAATTTGTGGAAAACATGGAATTAGCTTTGTTTAAATAACACACTGGTCAAAATAACTGATGAATTGATCATCGTTTCGTATAAAGCCTCTTATTAAGGGGCTTTATTTTTTAATGCTCCTGAATAGTTAGCGTTCTCTTCTTTCTCCTTAACATCATAAAAGAGGATATATAAACTGATTTTCGTGTTAAATAAGGAAATGGAATCGTTTGATTGGGCATTTGTAATCCCAACCTATGAAATGAAAATTGCACGGGCCACAATAGCGGATAAAATTGTTGCTGATATATTGTTTATTCGAAGCACTGTGCGTACTTTGTATTACGACTTTATTTGAAAAGTGGATAAAAGCCGTACCGATATTATACACAGTGCGTAATCTTAGTTGGGTGTTCGTAATGAATAAAAGGAATGGATAAACAGGCAACAATTTTGAAACCAGATGCTTTGCTGTTCGATATGGATGGTACATTATGGGATGGGGTAAATGCTTATGCCCAGGGATTCAATGATTTTTTCAAGGCCCATGGGATTAAACGAAGTTTTACAAAAAAGGATTTGTTCAAATATATGGGGATGGAAGAAGAGCCTTTTTTAGCATTGATCCTTCCAGAATTCACGGCCGTTGAAAGAAAAACAGTCTACAGGGAAATAATCGAATTACAATATAAACGTATTGAAACTGATGGGGGTGAATTATACGAAGGTGTAAAGGAGGGTTTATCAAAATTGGAGGAAAAGTACAAACTGTTCATAGTAAGTAATTGCCCGGAATTTACGATCCAATACTTTATGGATTGGGCCCATATCGGAGCATATTTTACCGATACCCTGGCCCATGGTATGAATTATAGACCAAAGCATGAAAATATAAAATACCTGATCGGGAAATATAATTTACAATCACCGGTATATATCGGTGATACCGATTCGGACAGAAAGCAATGTGAATTATTGGATATTCCCTTTGGTTTTGTAAGCTATGGCTTTGGGGACACGATGGATTATAATTTACGATTTGATTCATTTGATCAATTGACAAACTATTTTTATACCAATACGGTGTAAACTATTTAAAAATGATTGAGGAAGCCATGCGAATTAAGCCTGAACAAATGCAAGACGTGTTTTACAAACTTTTTGTAAAATATAAATTCGCGGAAGGGAAAGCAGAATTATTGGCCAAGGTCTTCACAGAGAGTACTTTGGTCGGTGTAAATTCCCATGGTATCAACCGGTTGCCCCTTTTTGTTGAATATGTCGAAAAAGGGTTGGTTAAAATTGAGGCCGAAGCGGAAAAAGTGGCAACTTTTGGAAGTTTGGAAAGATGGGACGGCAATTTTGGCGCAGGCATTATCAATGCAACAAAGTGTACGAATAGGGCAATAGAGCTGGCAAAATCACACGGGATGGGATTGGTGGCTTTGCGCAACACGAATCACTGGATGAGGGGTGGTACATACGGAAAACAGGCGGCAGATGCCGATTGCATTTCAATCCTTTTTACGAATACGCAACCGAACATGCCACCTTGGGGAGGTAAAGACAGCCGTATAGGCAATAACCCCCTTGTGATATCAATACCACGGGAACAGGGGCATGTGATTTTGGACATGTCAATTTCCCAATTTGCATTCGGAAAGATCAACGAGTATAGGTTAAGGGGTGAAAAATTGCCTTTTCCTGGAGGTTGGGATGCCAATAATGAACTTTCCAATGATCCTGAAAAGATTTTGACAAAAGAACGTGGATTGCCCATTGGCTATTGGAAAGGTTCCGCACTTTCAATGATTTTAGATATGTTGGCCACTTTATTATCAGCCGGTGACTCTACGTGTAAAATCGGAACAAGGGAATTTGAAACAGGAATTTCCCAAGTGTTCCTATGTATTTACCCAGCGGTTTTTGGTGATAGGAACATACAGGAAAAACTCCTTGAAGAAATCATAGCATATACCCATGATGTTGAACTTATGAATACAGGGGATAAAACGTATTACCCCGGAGAACGGAGTGCAATGACCCGATTAAGGAATTTGAAAGAGGGAATCCCTGTCAATAGTAGTATCTGGAAAAAGGTAATGGCTCTATAAAGAAAAACAAAAAAACGAGACTACCGTTTAGCTTGCGCCAGAGGAGCAATGTTTTTTTGACTTGGATTAGAACTGTGTTTAAACATCTAGAATCGTAGTAGGTAGCAGTAACAATTATTATCTTGCCACTACAAGAAGTAATCAATGACAAAGAGTTTGGAAGCACTAACGATTCAACAAGCGCGAAAATTGGTGTTATTGTCCCAAAGGGTTCCGCCAATAAAACATAAAGGGAGTGCCCTGGATGCAACTTTGCAGACCATTGAACATCTTGGGTATATACAGACCGACACGATATCAGCCGTTCAACGAGCGCACCACTATACCCTGTACAGTCGTAACCCTCGATATAAAAAGACGCACCTTGTAAGGTTTATCGTCGAAAACAGCATGTGTTCAAACTGTGGGGCAGAGGGGAAGAATGGAATTTTATCGAACATTTACAGAATTGTCAATTGGGATATTACTGGAAATACATTTGTCGGGAGCAAGGTTAAATTTGTGGTCCAACTTGGGGGACGAAGTACAATGCGTATCCCAACAATGAAATCAAAAATTCAGGAAAAATATCAGTAAAAAAAATGAAACTTAATTTACACAGTTAATATGAAGCGCTATCAACAACTAGGCCTATTTCTTCTTTTTTTAACCCTTGTTCATTCAAAAGCCAAGGCACAAGCACTACCTGACCAACGTGTGTTGGCAATCGATGAACTTGCCGATTATTTGAGTCCAGATATACAAGAGCTATTACAGGCAAACGGGGAAATAACTGAGAAATCGTTGGCCGCATATTTTCGGGAACGTTTTTCCGAACGGTTCTTTTATGATTATAAAGGGTTCGATGGTCGTATGGAGACCTACAATACGCTTTATGGAAATAAATCTGCGCATAAAGCCAGGGCCATGGACCACTTTAACAAATACCCAGCTACCACAAAGTGGGTATTACCTTTTGACTATCAGAATGGTGGACCGGTAAATGCATATGCGCTACGCCATTTGGCAAGGCAGCACAAAATGGTGGATATTGCATTAACGTATTTCAATGAGGGTAGGGATCCCAAATACATAAAGTATTTTGTAAATCAGATAAAGTCAATGAATAAGGCGTTGGGGTCGGGCGATTATGAAAAAATCGAAGATGGAAATGGTATATATGAGGCCTTTCGTTCCGGGTATCGGATATCCAATTGGCTTTGGATCCATAATATGTTTTTGAGTGAACCGGCCTATACAGATTCAGATCAGTTACAGACGGTTGCAACCTTATTGCAACATGGCCAACATTTATACGAACGCAATGAAGGGTTTGTACCAGGTAATCACCAAACCAAGGGAATGTCAGGTTTAGCCGTTTTATCGATCCTGTTTCGTGATTTTCGAGGTGCCGACAAATGGTACGATAGGGCAATGTTGAGGTTAAGCGAGCATTTGGATAAGGAAATCAATCCGGATGGCTTCCAGTTCGAAAGGTCGGTACATTACCATATGAGCGATATCAGCAATTATTTCTATGTGTACCAATTGGCCCAAATCAATAAGATTACAGTTGCTGAGGCCTGGAAACAAAAACTAAAATCCCTATTCAGTACCTTGGTAAAAATTGCGTATCCGGACAAAAGTGCTCCTGTACTCCAGGATGATACTGAAATCCCATGGGCAGAAAAGAATGACATCTCAGGAGCTATGACACTTGGATATATTTTGTTTAAGGACCCTGAATTTGGATATTTTGCGACGGATAAGGTGGATAAAGGAATGTATTGGTTTTTAAGTAATCCGCAAGTAGAACAATTAAAGGATATTAGAAAGAAGCGACCATCCTACGGATCTCTTGCTTTAGCGGACACCCACTATTACATCATGAGGCAAGGGTGGGAGCCTAATGATAAAATGATGGTAGTCAGTGCCGGATTGGATGCCGATAAACCGGACCACCAACATGGCGATATGTTGGGGATACAGGCGATTGCATACGGACAGGCCGTTTTACCCAACTACCAAGTACGTTATTCCCTTGAAGATTTTGAACTGTTCAAAAATTCTATGGTGAAGAATGTGGCCCTTGTTGACGACGAATTACAGGGCAAGGAATGGACTTCCAATAAAGGAGGGAGTGGATTTGGTAAGTTTAAGGAATTACCTCATCCGAAAGTAATCGCATGGGAAAATAATGATAAGTTCGATTTCTTTGTGGGGAGTCATGATGGGTTCGAGGCAGAGGACGTTGCCTATACAAGGCAGGTTATTTATTCTAAGGATGGATTCTGGATTGTTAAGGACAAATTCCAATCCAAAGACACCCACGAATACAAACAAGTTTGGCAAGGACATTATACTACTGAATTGGCCCCAAAAATCTTAAGGGCCTCTTTTCCAGATGCAACGGGGTGTGATATCCTTCAATTGAACGAGGTGGATACCGTAATGACTTCAGGGGCCCGTGGTAAGAATTGGACAGTGGTTTCCAAAGTAAAGGATGGGGATTTCAACTTCCTGACCATAATTTTTCCATACAAAGGGTATAGCAATCGTATTGATGAAACCAAGCAGCAGGTATTGCTCAATGATTGGTTGGTGAATGAGGGTAAGTGGCAATTAGAAGGATCAGGTTCGAATGTTATCCATAAAGGGGGTGAAGCCTTCCTCTTTGGAATTAGGGAAGTAAAAAGTGACCAGTTTGCCCTTCGTGCTACCCCAGAAACGGACCTCTTTGTTTCTTTACAAGGGAACAAACTCGAAGTGCGGTTGCTGGGGGATTCAAAAGCTACATTAACCTTTAATAAAGGAAAGAAAAACAAAAAAAACGAGACTACCGTTGAGCTTGTACCTGGGGGGCAATGTTTTTTTGACTTGGATTAGAACAGTGTTTAAACATCTGGAATCGTAGTGGGTAGCAGAAACAATTATTATCTTGCCACTACAAGAAGTAATTAATGACAAAGAGTTTGGAAGCACTAACGATTCAGCAAGCACAAAAATTGGTTTTATTGTCCCAAAGGGTTCCGCCAATAAAACATAAAGGGAGTGCCCTGGATGCAACTTTGCAGACCATTGAACACCTTGGGTATATACAGATCGACACGATATCAGCCGTTCAACGAGCGCACCACCATACACTGTACAGTCGTAACCCTCGTTATAAAAAGGTCCACCTTGAAACCTTGATGGGTAAAAGACGAATATTTGAATATTGGTCCCACGCGGCAGCGTATTTACCAATGAAGGATTATCGATTTAGTTTGCCACGAAAACAAGCTATAGCTATTGGAAAGGAAAGCCATTGGTATTCGCGTGATAAGCAATTGATGAAGTCGGTACTTCGAAGGATAGAATCGGAAGGGCCGTTAATGGCCAAGGATTTTGGGCATAAAGGCAAGAAATTGGGGGCTTGGGAAACAAAAACTACCAAACAGGCTTTGGAAAATTTGTACATGCAAGGGGAGCTTATGGTTTCGTCCCGTAAAAATTTTCATAAGGTCTATGATCTTACCGAGCGGGTGTTGCCCGAGCATGTAGACACAACCATGCCCAATGAAGGGGAATACATGAGGTATTTAATCGCAAAATATCTCAGGGCAAACGGTTTGGGGTTGGCTTCTGAGATAACTTATTTGCTTAAGAACACCAAAAAGCAAGTAGCTGTTTCCTTAAAGGAAATGTTATTCAGTGGCGAGTTGAAACAGGTTGAGGTCAACGGGGTTATGTATTATGTTTTACCGGAATCATTAGAGTTGTTGAATAAATCATTGGGGCGTAGTAAACTTAAAATACTATCTCCATTCGATAATCTTCTTATACAACGCAAACGGACAAAAGAACTGTTTGGGTTCGATTATTTGCTCGAATGTTATGTGCCTCAGGCAAAACGGCAATTCGGGTATTTTGTACTTCCGATGTTATGGAACGGTACATTGGTCGCCCGTATGGATTGTAAAGCAGATAGGAAGACTTCCATTTTACAAGTTCATTCGGTTTTTTTGGAACCATCACTAACGAAGATAGATGCTTTCGTTGAGGCCTTTAGTAAGGAGTTGGAATGCTTTATGCACTTCAATGATTGTAAGACCATTCAACTGAAAGTTACAAAGCCTACGAAATTGAAAACATTACTACAAAAAGCAATTGACCATTTGGCTTCTTTGGAGTAACTTGCTATGTAATTAAGATCGTAACCGGTTTTAAGGATTGATCATAAAAATTACTTTCCAATTTACAATAGGATGCTAGCAGGTAAAAGAAGTTTTTTCATAGTACTGGGACTACTGGTGATAGCCGCATGTTCAACAACAAAAAATAGTTTATACGTTGATTATTCAAGTCCTAAATTGGGTTATTCCGGGAGGATCGATACCTTAAAAAGTAAGGCGGTAGGGTTGTATTGGTCGGGGACCTCGATAAAAATGAATTTTAAGGGCAAAGCTATATCCGCAGTATTGGAAGATGAAAAAGGTGATAATTATTTTAACGTGATCGTTGATCATGATGAACCTTTTATTTTACGTCCCGATACGATTAAAAAGACCTATCTTTTGGCATCTGGTTTATCAAAAGGGAAACATAGCATTGAACTTTTTAAAAGAACGGAATGGGATAGGGGAAAAACAATGTTCCATGGTTTTAAGATAGCTGGGCATGCGAACATACTGCCCAAACCCGAATCCTATAATCGCAGAATGGAGTTTTATGGCAATTCCATTACTGCAGGTTATGCAGTAGAGGATTTTTCGGGAGCGGACAGTCCCGATAGTACGTACACGAACAATTACCGCAGTTATGCCCGTTTAACGGCAAAACATTTCAAGGCCGATTATCGATGTATCTGTAAAAGTGGAATTGGGATTACGGTCAGTTGGTTTCCTATGACGATGCCGGAACTTTATGATAGGCTAGATCCAGAAAATGCAGATAGTAAATGGGATTTCTCACTATATACACCCGATATTGTTGTGGTCAATTTATTTCAGAACGATTCCTGGTTGGTTGAAAAACCGGATTTTGAGCAGTTCATTGCTAAATTCGGCACACAACCTCCTACTGAAGACTATATCATAAATACATATTCACAGTTTGTAAAATCGATTAGAAATAAGTACCCCAAAGCGCATATTATTTGTATGCTTGGTAATATGGATGCCACTCAGGAATGCTCTAAATGGCCTTCATATATAGAGCAGGCTGTTTCCAGATTGAATGATTCCAGAATGTACACCCATTTTGTTCCGTACAAAGGTACTCCTGGGCACCCGAGTATATCGGAGCAGGAAGATATGTCAGAAAGTCTTGTTCAATTTATAGATGAGCATATAGATTGGTGAAAAAGGATTCATAGTGTTGGTCAAATGAGTGAGTGGCTTTTATACCGAATTCTTGGGTTTTAGGAGGTGAAACATTAGGGTCAACCGCATGGTTGCCTTGTTGATTAAGGTTCTTTTTCATGTAATTTTGTAATAAAGCCAATGAAAACCAAGTTACACATATTTAAGGTCGTTGCCAACCATCTGAGCTTTACCAAGGCGGCTGAACAGTTGTTCATTTCCCAACCAGCGGTATCCAAGTCTATTCGGAATCTAGAGGAAGAGTATCATGTGACTTTATTCATTAGGAAAAGAAATTCTATTGAGTTGACCAATGACGGTAAGGCTTTTTTGATTTACGTCAATAAAATTTTGGAAATATATTCCCAAATGGAAAATCAGTTTCTACATAAAAATGAGGAATTTCCGGATATGATAAACTTGGGGGTTAGCACAACCTTGGCCAATTATATTATTCCCAAGGTAATTGCGAAGTTCAGGACACAATTCCCGAAAACACATTTTAAGATCACCAGCGGAAATTCAGAAGAAATTGAAGCACTGATATTGAATCAAGAATTGAATTTCGGGATTACGGAAGGCAAGAATACAAATCCAAAATTGCATTTTAAAAAATTCGTGAAAGACGAAATTGTACTGGTGACCAATGCAAAGAACATTACGGGCAAAAAGGATACAATTGATATAAACGTTCTAAAACAAGTACCCATTATTGAGCGGGAAATGGGTTCAGGCACCAAAGAAATATTGCACGAATATTTGAAGAAACATAATATTGGTAAGCTGAATACCGTAGTTACGTTGAACAGTACCGAAGCCATCAAGAATTACCTGCTTCATTCTGATAATTATGCCTTTGTATCAATCCATGCTATTACTGAGGAATTAATGAACAACAAACTTAAAATCATCGATGTTAAGGATTTGGCCATTGAACGGTGGTTCTATTTTGTTTCCCGAACAGGGTTTCAGTCGAGCCATATGGACTTTTTTGAAAAGTATATATTCGATAACTATAACTTTTAGTTATGTTGAATGCTAATTTAACTTGCGGAATAGTTATTTAAAGAGCTTACTTTTGTATCGTTGGTTTTTACGATATGAAAGACATTACATCAAAAATAATTTACATTATTATCGCCATTACTGCGGTTTCGGGGGTAATCAATAGTCCGACAGCTCTATTGCTCGGATTCGTATATACGCTTGTTTTTAGTAACCCGTTTAAGGTATATAGCCATAAGGCCATTCAATATTTTTTGAAAATTGCTGTTGTAGGTCTGGGTTTCGGTATGTTCATCAAAGAAACGTTGGCTGCTGGTAAGGCGGGTTTCAGCTTAACGTTTTTTTCCATTCTCCTTACCATAAGTTTAGGATTACTTTTGTCTAGAGCATTGAAGATAGATTTGAAGTTGGGGCACTTAATAACCTCAGGAACATCTATTTGTGGTGGTAGTGCCATAGCAGCTATATCACCTGTGATAAGGGCAAACGGTAAATCGATAAGTATAGCTTTGGGAGTGGTTTTCTTATTGAATTCGATAGCCCTTCTGGTTTTTCCTTCTATCGGTCATTTACTGCATTTGACCCAAGAACAGTTTGGATTGTGGTGTGCCGTTGCCATACATGATACCAGCTCGGTCGTTGGTGCTGCATTGGAATATGGTGAGGAAGCCTTAAGCATAGCCACAACGGTAAAATTGTCAAGGACATTATGGATTATTCCTTTATCTATTTTCTCAATGTTTATATTTAAGACCAAAGGAGAGAAGATTAAAATTCCGTATTTCATAATCCTATTTATACTGGCGATAGCTATTAATAGTTACCATATTTTGCCCACATCGGCAACAAATATGATTGTACTTTGTTCCAAAAGGTTATTGGTCCTGACCTTGTTTTTGGTAGGCTCAACGATTTCAATTAAAGATTTAAGGTCTACGGGAATAAAACCCATGCTTCTGGCGATATGTCTATGGGTTTTTATTTCAACGTTTTCGTTGCTATACATTATCCATTAATTTTGAACCGTTCAAAAAAGAACAGGTAAAACCGTTACAAAGACTCATCTATCCTTTTTTCAAAAAGGATTCCGCCCCTGAACATTCCCTTTAGATAAGGGTGTATTTCTTTCCCAAGATCGGTTAGGCTATATTCTACCCTTGGTGGAACTTCAGGATATGCTTTGCGATCTATTATGCCATCCTCTTCCAATTCCTTGAGCTGTTTGGTAAGCATACGTTCACTAATATCGGGCAATAATTTAGCCAATTCATTATACCTCTTATCGCCTTGGAAAAGGTGTAGTATAATAGTGGCTTTTCGTTTTCCCTTGACCACATTTATAAACGTATCGATCGGACAATAACTTTTTTTCATTTTTTTTTAGTCTCTAATGTGCTGAAAAGGTTTAATTCGGAACTAAATGTTCGTAAGGGTATAATTTGTAAGTTATTGATAATTAATGCTTTTATGTTGATATTTGCCAAATATAAGAGTTTTTAAATATAATGAAGATGAAGTTAAATAACACTATGTTCAAAGCATTTGTAGTTGAAGAAAAAGATGGAGTTTATATGCGCGATATAAAAACAAGAACAATAGGTGATTTACCGGAAGGGGATGTATTGGTTAAAGTTCATTATTCTGCCCTTAATTATAAAGATGCCTTGTCGGCCAGTGGTAATAAAGGGGTAACGAGAAATTATCCGCATACACCGGGTATTGATGCGGTAGGTGTGGTGGTCGATTCCAACTGCGATACTTTTAGTCCGGATGATAAGGTCATCGTTACCAGTTATGATTTGGGTATGAATACCGATGGTGGCTTTGGTGAATGTATTAGAGTGCCTAAAGAGTGGGTGGTTAAATTGCCGAAAACCCTTGATATGAAAGAAGCAATGATCATTGGTACTGCAGGATTAACGGCCGGAATGTCGATTCTAAGACTTTCGCAATTGGTTAAACCAGAAGATGGTAAAATCGTTGTTTCAGGGGCTACAGGTGGGGTTGGTGCCTTAAGTGTATCCATCTTAAGTAAATTGGGATATACTGTGGTAGCGATAACCGGAAAGGAAACAGAAAGTGAATACCTCTATAAATTAGGGGCAAAAGAAATACTATTGCGTAGTGAAATTGAAAATTTTGATAAGAAACCATTATTAAAGCCATTATTTGCAGGTGGTATAGATACAGTTGGTGGGGTTATTCTAGAGAATATCATCAAAGCGACCCAACCAATGGGAGTGGTAACTTCCTGTGGTAATGTTGCATCGCCGAAATTGGAATTGACGGTATTCCCTTTTATTTTAAGAGGGGTAACCTTAATAGGGATAGATTCACAGGATTATCCGATGGCCTATAGGGAACAGGTATGGAAAAAACTGGCCAAGGATTGGAAACCCGAAACATTGGCGGATACCTGTACTGAAATAACGTTAAATGAATTGAATGAAAAGATAGACCTAATGCTTGCAGGAAAATTAAAAGGAAGAACGGTTTTGAATATGGGGGCTTAGAATGATAATCGTGAAAATTGTTTATGAAGAGGAAGAATGAATTAAGCCCCTTTTTTCAAGGATCAACTGGCAAACAATAAAAAAAGCAAGAGCGTTCCGTTCTTGCTTTTTTTTATGAAAAATGTTCGCTTTCCTAGCTTAAGAATGACTCGAGCATCCAAATGTGTTTTTCTTGGTTAGATATGAAATCGCTCACCAAGTTGGCAGTTGCTTCATCCGAATTTTCACCTGCTTTTTCCAAAATCTCACGCTCTTTGCGCAATAAGTGCTTTAAATTCCCTAAAACAAGGGCAACACCCTCTTCACCCTTAGAGACCTGTTTAGCAACTTCAAGGTTTTTATTGGCTAAATAGTCCTCAAATGTATGTAAGGGACTGGAGCCAATGGCTAAGATGCGTTCCGCAATTTCATCAACCATTTCATCGGCCTCGTTGTACAATTCCTCATACTTTTCGTGCAATAAGAAGAAGTTTCTTCCTTTTATGTTCCAATGCAATCCCCTTAGGTTCATATTGTAAATCTGTACATCGGATAAAAATGCATTTAGTTCTTTTGAAATAGAAATGTTATAATCTTCTGTTTTTACTGATGTTACTTCTAGTGTTTCCATTTGTATTTGTTTTATAAGTGTAAAAGTACTTCCATGCCTAAGTATTATGTGTAACCTTGGTTACTCAGGTCATCATAATTGATTATCTAGGTATTTGTAAAAACTATGCGGATTAGAAACGCTATAAATCAATTCTATTTATACATTTTATTGTACTGTTTCCGGTTTCATTCTAATAAGTTAACTTTAAAACTTTGTAAAATGTTCGCATAATCAAGTAAACCGTTTGCTTACCTTGATTGGGCAATACCTAAATTTTGAAGCATGAAAAAGTTTTTTTACCTCTTTGTTTTTTTCCTGTTCATTTCGGGAAGTATTCATGCCCAAGTTGAAAAGAAAGTGGATCTAAAGGCGTTGGACAACTATTTTGCTAAAATGGTAAAAGATTGGGATGTTCCGGGTGCATCAATAGGTGTCGTTAAGGATGGTGAACTGGTTTTTAAGGGAAATTATGGTGTATTGGAAAAAGGGAAAAAAGGAAAGCCCAATGCCCAGACCTTGTACGCCATCGCTTCAAATTCCAAAGCATTTACTTCGGCCATTATGGGCATGTTGGTTCAGGAAGGTAAATTGGATTGGAACGATAAGGTGAAAAAGTATTTGCCATATTTCGCTATGTATGATGAATGGGTGGCCGAACATATGACGATTAGGGATATTTTAAGTCATCGAGTTGGTTTGGGGACATTTAGTGGGGATAATATATGGTATAAATCAAACCTTACGGCAAAAGAAATCATAGAGAGGATTCAATACGTGCCCCAGGCTTATGAATTTAGGTCGGGTTATGGGTATTCTAACCTTATGTACATTACCGCAGGTGAAATCATCAAGACCATTACCGGTAAAAGTTGGGGGCAAAATGTAAAAGAACGCATTTTAGGACCGTTGGGTATGGATCGTAGTATCTATTCATTGAAAGATTTGGACAGTATGGGTAACTACGCCCAGCCCCATGCCCGAAAAGATGATGAAAACTATGTAATCCCGTGGGTAGATTGGGAATATGTCGGTGCAACGGGCGGACTTGTTTCAAGTGTTGAGGATATTTCTAAATGGATGATTTTCAATTTGAACAATGGTATTCATAACAGTGATACCCTATTGACCAAGGATACGCGGAATATGGTGTGGACACCCCATAATAATTTTAAGGTAGACCATACGACCCAGGATGATTTTGATAGGCATTTTAGTGCTTACGGACTAGGTTGGGGACTCAGTGATTACCATGGTAGAATGCGTGTTGGCCATACCGGTGGATATGACGGATTTATCACTGCCATCAATTTGATTCCTGATGAGAATCTGGGTGTGGTCGTGTTGACCAACGGAGTAAAAAGTCCGATCATGGCAGCAAGTTACTATGCCTTGGATACCTTTTTAGGAATTGAAAACGGTAAGGATTGGTCTACCGACTTGCTGAAAAGGACCAATAATTATGCAGCCTCCGATACCCGTATTGCGGATCGCAAGGCGAAAAGGGTTCTTGGTACCAAACCTTCCATAATACCTGAAAAAATGGCAGGGGAATATACTTCTGACCTATGTGGTAAGATAACTATCCAAGAGGTAAATGGAGTATTTAAATTGATTTTTGAAAACCACCCATTGTTATCCGCATCACTCACGCATTGGCATTATGATGTGTGGGAAATACATTGGGAACACCCACAAGCTTGGTTCAGTTTTGGAACCATTAAATTAAGGACCGACAATAATTTAGAGGTACTCGGTTTTGATTTTGATGTACCTAATGATGATTTCTTTTTTGAGGAATTGAAGCCTTATAAAAAGTAGGTTGTATCCTTAATTTTAAAAGCCCAATAGGTAATTGGGGCAAAAGGTTGTTCAGTAAATAATAGTTGCGTCAAAGTGCAGCTCTTTTCTGGTGCATACATGTTCTTTTATACGTAAATAAGGCTAACACCAATTTTATTAGGCTTCAATCAAATAGCCATTTTGGTCAACCACCAATATTTTATTCCCCAGAATACTTATACCCCCATTTGGTCAATCGTAAATTGTAAATCACAAAGTTTTATGGTCTGTTGGGTTAAAAATAAATTACATTTTATTTTATTATGAGAATATTCTCATTACTTTTGTTGTGTCAATATAGTTAATCAATATTTTATTTGACCATATGTCAAGACCAAAAACATTACGCAAAGTAGTAGCGCCACCAAATTTCAAAGGGTACAGACCTTATGGAACGAATGTGGAACCCACTGACTCCATAGAATTGTTGTATGAAGAATATGAGGCCATTAAGCTTGCTGATTATGATTTAATGAATCATTTGGAGGCATCTAAGCTAATGGGTATTTCTAGACCTACGTTTGCGAGGATATATGAAACGGCACGAAGAAAAATTGCAAAGGCGTTCGTAGAGACCATTGAAATAAAAACCGTTTATGGAGATGCTTTATTGGAAAAGCATTGGTATGTGTGTGAAGAATGCCAAACAAGGTTTACCATACCCAAGACCATAGAGGAGCATGAATGTCCTTTGTGCAAATCTGAACGAATAGAACTATTAAACACTTAGTAAAAGATTATGAAAACGGTAATAACATCATCAGGTGAGAATAATTCAGCTCAATTTGATAAGCGTTTCGGTAGGGCCGCTTGGTTTTGTGTTTTCGATGAAGAAACGAAGGAGTCGATTTTTGTAAAGAACACAAATACGAATGCAAATAATGGTGCAGGAACAAAGGCAGCTGAAAGAATTGTTGACATGAACGTCCAAAAGGTCATTTCCGGTGATTTTGGTCCCAAGGCCAAAGATCTCTTGGATAAATTCAATGTACAAATGGTCATTGTCCAGGACAATGATGTTACCGTGCAGGAAATTATTGAAAAACTCAAAGCGTAAAATAATAATCATGCCTGGATTAAATAGAAAAGGCCCAGAAGGACAAGGTCCTCGCTCGGGCAGGGGATTGGGAAAATGCAATTCCGAAAATGGTTTAAGAGGTTCCGGAAGGGGGCTGGGAAGAAGAAAAGGAATGGGAAGACGATGTGGTTCGCAACACGAAAAACCCATTGATAACGAAGGATGAATCCAGTTAAGAATATTGGAAATTGAACAATGTGGTGCATCCATCACAAAAGAATAAATCTATAAATCAGCCCCCGAAAACAATTCAGGGATTAATACGTAAAAAATGAAAAAAATAGCGATACCAGTTGATGAAACAGGGATGTTGGATGCCCATTTTGGGCACTGCAGATTCTTTATGGTCTTTACAGAGGAAAATGGCCAAATAATTGCCCAAGACAGAATTGTTCCTCCACCGCACGAACCTGGGGTCTTGCCCAAATGGCTTTCTGAAGAAGGTGTTACCGATGTAATTACTGGGGGTATGGGACAAATGGCATTGAACCTATTCAATCAAAGGGGTGTAAATGCTTTTGTTGGTGCCCCCATGGCCTCATCCTTTGATCTAATACAAGGTTTCATGAGCGATTCTTTGAGCTTAACCGCCAATTATTGCGATCATGAACATGAAGAAGGTTGTACTGGCCATTAAATTCGAATGAAACGAACCTGAACCTTTAGGTCAAGGAAGGTTAAAGCTGTACAAAAAACATCAATATGTCCTATAAAATCGCCATAGCAAGTGGTAAAGGTGGTACCGGTAAAACGACCGTTTCGGTAAATCTGTTTAAAAGATTGAATGAGCGTCAGGGAACAAAGGTACAACTGGTAGATTGTGATGTGGAAGAACCCAATGACATCATCTTCTTTTGTGACGCGGAGGTCATCGATGTTCAGGAAGTATCGCAAAAAGTCCCTGAGATAGATAGTGAAAAATGTACTTTTTGCAGAAAGTGCGTAGAGTATTGTGAGTTCAATGCCATTGTGGTTTTACCAACCGTATCGTTTGCTGAAATCAACCCTACATTATGTCATTCATGCGGGGCCTGTTCCGTGGCCTGTGAAGATGATGCCATTATAAAGTATTATAAACCCATAGGTGCGATACATTATTATAAAACGAAGGAAAACAATGGGTTGGCAGAGGGTAAATTGGAAATAGGTTCTACCATGCAGACCAAGTTGATTCGTGAGTTAAAGAAAAAGATTTCGGATCAAAACGATATTATTATTTATGATGCCCCACCTGGCACCAGTTGTCCTGTGGTCGAAACCATTCATGATTCCGATTATTTGATTTTAGTGGCCGAGCCCACATTGTTCGGTCTGCACGATTTAAAATTAATGGTTGCCTTGGTCCGGGAAATAGGCTTGGAGTTCGGTGTGGTGATCAATAAGGTTGGTTTGGGAGATAATGATATTTATGAATACTTGGTAAATGAACATATTGAATTGTTGGGAGAAATACCTTTTAGTAAGGAATATGCAAGTCTTTATGCGGAAGGGGAGATAACAGGGGAAATCCCCGAAACGATTCACCAAAGCTATACCGAAATACTCGATACGTTGAATTTGAAAATGATGCACCATGAAGGAAATCACCATTTTAAGTGGTAAAGGGGGAACAGGGAAGACTTCGATTACAGCTGCCATAGCTTCCGTTGCCGAGAAAACTGTCTTTTGTGATAATGATGTGGACGCAGCCGACCTCCATTTGATTTTTCAACCAGAAATACAGGAAGTTCATCCTTTTAGTAGTGGGTTCAAAGCATCGATAAATACATTGGAATGTACAAGCTGTGGCATTTGCATTGATCATTGCCATTTTGATGCTATTGACTATAATGAGGAAGGTGATCTGGTTATTGATCCCTATCATTGTGAAGGATGCCGGTTATGTGAGCGTACTTGCCCTGAAAATGCCATAAGTTCGGTAAAGGGTAAGAACAATAAGTGGTTCGTGTCAACCTCCCGGTTTGGTGATTTTGTTCATGCGGAAATGGGTCCAGGGGAAGAGAATTCCGGAAAACTTGTAAGTCAGATACGAAAAAAGGCGATGGAGATTGCACAGAATACCCAATCGGAATATATAATAAATGATGGGCCTCCGGGAATAGGTTGTGCAACAATATCTTCCATTTCTGGCAGTAATGCGGTAATCGTGATTATTGAGCCCACATTGTCTGGACTGAACGATGCTCAGCGTTTGGTAGATTTAATTAAGATCTTCAATATTCATACATATGCGGTAATCAACAAATTTGATATCAATATGACCATGACCCAAAAAATTGAACAATATCTTATCTCAAAGAATATTGCATTGTTGGCTAAAATCCCTTTCGATGTTGAAATGGTAAAGTCAATGACCGTGGGTAAAACCATTATTGAATACAACCCGGCTTCAATAATATCCAATCAAATACATGGAATTTGGAATAAGGTAAAAGAAGATCAAGATGTTGTGGTTCACTAAAAAACATTCTAATAAAAACAAGTAATAATAGATTGTCCCCAGCATAGTTGATAATCGAATTTTGAAGAATTAGTTAGCGAATGAAGGTTGATAAGAATATAGAGCAAGGTGAAAGGGTGAGTCTCCCTACCAAATATGGTCATTTCGAAATCATCCCTTTTCAGGAAAATGAAAATAAGCTGGAGCATATTGCATTGGTGAAAGGTGAATTCAGTTCCGAAGATGTTGTTCTTACCCGAATACATTCAGCCTGTGCCACAGGAGATTTGTTCGGTTCGTTGCGATGTGATTGCGGCGAGCAGTTAATAAAAGCCATGGAGTTGATAGAACAAGAGGGTAAGGGGCTTTTGGTCTATCTGCAACAAGAAGGTAGGGGAATTGGTTTAATGAATAAAATCAAAGCCTATAAACTACAGGAAGAAGGTTATGATACGGTTGATGCCAATTTGCATTTGGGGTTTCGGGCCGATGAAAGAAATTACAATATAGCTTCCCAAATTTTAGATGCATTGCACATCCGGAAAGTAAGGCTCATGACCAATAATCCCGATAAGATTTTAGGAATGGAATTGGCTGGTATCGAGGTAAAAAAACGTATTCCATTGGAAATAAGGCAAAATAAATTCAATGTGGATTATTTAACTACCAAACAAGAGAGAATGAACCATTTTCTACATCATCTAAAGACCGCTGAATAAAGAAATTGAAGAAGGATACCGTAAAGGGGCCATATAATTTATAGTAAATATGAAACTCACCGTTTTAACAGAGAATGTTGCAGGACCCGGTTTTCTCGCAGAACACGGACTATCTTATCTGATCGAGGTTAAAGGGGAAACCATTTTATTCGATACAGGGAGTAGCGATGTTTTTTTGGAAAATGGTAAACGTCTGGGTATAGTTATAGTTGAGGTTGTAAATACAATCGTACTTAGTCATGGGCACTGGGACCATGGTGATGGACTCCGGTTCATCAGTGGCAAGACATTGATAACCCATCCAGATTCCTTTATGAAACGATACCGAAAAAAGGACCATTCCAGGATCGGATTGGGATTTTCAAAGGAAGAAGTGTCGAAAAGGTTTAAGGTCATTACTTCAAAAAAACCACATAAGATCAATGAACATATCATATTTCTTGGGGAAATACCTCGTTTAACCGATTTTGAGGCCAAAACCACCCAACATATTAACGGGAAAGGAGAGCCGGATTTTGTGCCAGATGATTCGGCTTTGGCGATTATTGAGGATGGTATTTTGCATGTGGTAACGGGATGTTCGCATGCCGGCATTTGTAACATTGTGAATTATGCCATTAAGGTCACGGGAATCAAAAAGGTAAAAACGGTAATCGGAGGTTTTCATCTTAAGCATGATAATGAACAGACCCGAAAGGCGATTCAATGTTTTAAGGAGTTGGATATTGAGACGATCTTCCCTTCCCATTGTACCGAACTCCCGGCATTATGTTCCTTTTCCAAAGAGTTTTCCATTTCCCAATTAAAAACAGGTATGGTATTGATGCTGTAAATACACGGTAAGGAATACCTTAAGATTAAAGTAAAAATAATAATAGGTTGAAATAATGAGTAAAAAGATAATTGTAATAGGAGGTTCCGCAGCAGGGCCGAAAGCGGCGGCAAAAGCCCGACGTATGGATGAGTTTGCCGAAATAACCATGTTTCAAAAAGGTCCGGATCTCTCAATGGCATCATGCGGGTTCCCTTATTTCGTTGGTGGTTTTTTCGATGATCGCAACAAACTTTTATGTACGCCCACAGGAGTAGTGCGGGATCCCAAATTCTATTGGAATGCGAAAGGTATCGTGGCAAAGGTGAATACCGAAATAACTAGGATCGATAGGAAGAATAAACAAGTTGAATTTACGGATCTGGTAACAGGTGAAAAGGGTAGTCAACCTTATGATAAATTGATAATTTCCACAGGGGCAACCGCAAACATGCCTCCAATACCTGGTTCTGATTTAGATGGTATCACCAATCTGCAATCCATGCAGGATGCGGATTATTTAAGAAGGATCAGGGACGATGGTAAAATTAAAAAAGCCGTTGTAATTGGTGGCGGACTTATCGGTATTGAAACCTTGGAAGCCCTTCATTTAGCGGGAATCGAATTGACCATGATAGAGCTTTTGCCACAATTGTTGACATTTCTGGATTGGAAAATGGCAAAACTGGTCCAAAATTACTTAAAAACCAAAGCCAATGTTATCACCAAAAATGGAGTGGCCGAGTTTAAAGGTAAAGACGGTAAACTTACCGGTGTTAAACTTCAAAACGGAACAGAGATTCCATGTGAATTGGCCGTAGTGGCCATTGGGGTTCGCCCAAATGTTGCCTTGGCCAAAGAAGCGTTACTTGAGATAGGTAGCCTTGGGGGAATTACCGTGAACGAGTATATGCAGACTTCCGATCCCGATATTTATGCTGTGGGGGATTGTTGTGAAATAAAGAATATCATTACAGGAAAGCACGTTCTTGCACCTTATGGGGATTTGGCGAATCTTGAAGGTCGTGTGGCTGGTGAGAATGTCATTAAAGGGAATAAGGCCACTTTTCCGGGTACCATACAGACCGGAATATGCAAATTGTTCGATTACGGTATCGGAATTACCGGTTTGTCGGAAACAAAGGCCAAAGAGGCCGGCATTGATTATGTTAAGGTGATAAATGCCAGTCCTGACAAACCTGGGTTTATGGATGGTAAGATGCTCATCACCAAACTTGTTGCCGAAAAAGATACGGGGAAGATTTTAGGTGCTCAATGTATTGGCCCAGGGGATGTAAGCAAACAATTGGCTATTTGGGCCACTGCCATAAAAGGGAATCTGAAAGTCGAGGATATGGTAAATGCCGATCTTCCTTATGCACCGCCATTTTCATTGGCCATTGATCACAGTATTGCCTCTGCCCATATTTTACAGAATAAAATGCAAGGTATCTTTAAAGGTGTATCCGGGTTGGAGGTTATGGATAAGATTAATAACAATGAAGATGTTTTCTTGTTGGATGTACGTGGAGCAGATGAATATGAACAGACCCGTTTGGGACTGGGGGAAACATTGATTCCATTAGGCGCTTTAAGGACTAGGATCGGTGAGATGCCCGAAGACAAAAACAAGGAAATTATTACATATTGTAAAATTTCTTTGCGGGGGTATGAAGCGGCTGTTTTATTAAAGGCCCATGGGTATATCAATGTAAAAGTACTGGAAGGCGGAATTACCGCTTGGCCATTTGAAAAGGAAAAATAATATTGTGGTTGTTGATTAGGAGTGGGTTGTCCAGGGGTTTATGATTAATGGGCAATCCACTCTGTTTTTACAGAAAATCTTAAAACGGAAATTAATCCAATCAAAGGTATTTCTTGATTTTGGGATAGGGAATTTTAATAATACTTGTTAGAATAACGTTTTGAGGTAAGGACTATTGGCCTTTAAAATACTTCTCGTCTATATAAAATGTTGCAAAGGGCAAGAGTGAAGCTGCGAACAGGATTGCCAATCTTTTAATGCCCCATTTTTTGGATAGGGTCAATAATACGGCAAGTGCTATGTAGGCAATGAACAAGAAGCCATGGGCGTACCCAATATATTTGTTGGGCTCCCCTAATCCGGCCAAGTATTTCAATGGCATACTGATAGCGAATAAGGATAAATACGAAATGCCTTCGAGAATGGCCGTAAGTCTAAAGGTTTTCAACATTATTTAGTGGGAGTTCAATAGTTCCGTTACGGTTTTTGGAAAATTAACCTGACTTCCCCCGAATGATTCAAATTGTTCTTTAATCATAAATGAAAAAGAAGGTGATTAAATCATTCGGGATAAGTACAAGGTTATTATTTATAGATGTATTACTTCATCATATGCATCGGCAACAGCTTCCATAACCGCTTCACTCATCGTTGGGTGAGGGTGCACTGCCTTAAGTATTTCGTGTCCCGTGGTTTCCAATTTACGGGCCACTACTGCTTCGGCGATCATATCGGTAACACCTGCACCGATCATATGGCAACCTAACCATTCTCCGTATTTGGCGTCGAAGATCACTTTTACGAATCCGTCTGAATTACCGGCAGCCTTTGCTTTTCCACTAGCTGAGAAAGGAAATTTACCTACTTTGATGTCATAACCTGCATCTTTTGCCTGCTGTTCCGTAAGACCAACGGAAGCAACCTCGGGTGTACAATAGGTACAACCAGGTATATTACCATAATCCAATGGTTCAACATGCATTCCTGCAATTTTTTCAACACATAGAATACCTTCTGCAGAAGCAACATGTGCCAGAGCCTGTCCTGGGGTTACATCACCAATGGCATAATATCCGGGGATATTGGTTTGGTAATAATCGTTGACCAATATCTTGTCACGATCGGTAGCTATACCTACGTTCTCAAGACCAATGTTCTCTATATTGGTTTTTATACCTACGGCAGATAAAACAATATCGGCCTCCAATACTTCTTCGCCTTTTGCTGTTTTAACGGTTGCTTTAACTCCCTCACCGGAAGTATCAACACCGGTAACTTCAGCAGAGGTTTTTATTTTGACACCTATTTTTTTGAAGCTACGCTCCAATTGTTTGGAAACATCCTCATCTTCAACAGGTACAATTTTAGGTAAATATTCCACTACGGTAACTTCGGTGCCCATCGCATTGTAGAAATAAGCGAATTCGATACCTATGGCGCCGCTACCTACGACAATCATCTTTTTAGGTTGTTTTTCCAAGGTCATAGCCTCTCTGTACCCAATTATTTTTTTGCCATCTTGCGGTAAGCTTGGCAATTCCCTACTGCGGGCTCCCGTTGCAATGACAATATGGTCGGCACTGTATTCTGTTTCTTTGCCTTCGGCATCCTTAACAGATACTTTTTTGCCCGGTTTTAGGGTTCCGTATCCGTTAATGACTTCAATCTTGTTTTTCTTCATCAAAAATTGAACACCTTTGCTCATTCCATCGGCAACGCCCCGGCTTCTTTTGACGACGGCATCGAAATCCTTATCAACGCCTTCGGCCATAAGTCCATAATCTCCGGCATGTTGTAAGTATTCAAAAACTTGGGCCGATTTTAACAATGCTTTTGTGGGAATACAGCCCCAATTTAGACAAATACCACCTAACTTTTCCTTTTCAACAACTGCTGTTTTCAATCCAAGTTGTGAGGCACGTATCGCAGTAACATATCCTCCTGGGCCACTTCCCAAAACAATAACATCAAAATTGCTCATATTTTTAGTCTTTGATTTTTTTAAAATTCGAGGCTTGCGAACTGACAAGCAGGTGCAAAAATACAAAACCTAATGGTAGTATTTCAAAATTGCATTTTAAAATAACAAATTGGGATGTCAATGATAGATTGGTAGTATATTCGATATACTAAAGAAGTTAAGAATTGAATTTTTCCTTATTAAACAGTGAAGATCTACCTTTTGGTATGGACAATGAAACCCAATGATCACCTTTGATCATTTTGCCTAAAAGTACTATTTGTCCCACATGGTTGGCGTAATGGCCCAATTGACGGTTTACGGCTTCTACAATGGTGTGTTCTTCATTACGTATTTTTATAAGGCTATTGAAATTATCGGGATTTATGCTTGCAAGGGCATTGAAAAGGCAGTCCCAACCTTTTTCCCATCCTGCGATCATTTCTGCTTTTGTGATGAACGGGTCTTCGAATTCGGTGTCTCTGTTTCGCCAAGGCTTTTCGCCGTCCTCGGTTAGGAAATTCGTCCATCTACTCAACATGTTCCCTGAAATGTGCTTAACGATTTGTGAAATGCTATTGTCATCCCTATGATATTTCCAAAGAATATCCGCTTCGTCTAGTTGGGCAAAGGTTTTATCCCCCATGGTCTTATAACGACGGAATTCGAAAAATGCACTATCTAGATAATTCGTAGGAAAGTCCATTTAAACCAAATATCATTTTTATTACTTTTCAGATGGAATAAATTTTAATGCAGCCCCATTTATACAATGTCTTTGTCCGGTCGTTTCTCGAGGGCCATCGTTAAAAACGTGGCCTAAGTGACCTCCACAGACCGCACAATGTTCCTCGGTACGTTTATATCCTATTTTATAATCCACATCAAAGGCTACATTGCCTTTGATCTCACGGTCAAAACTTGGCCATCCCGAACCGGAATCGTATTTGTGTTCGCTCATAAAAAGTTCAGTGCCACAGGCGGCACAAACATAAACGCCTTTCTTTTTATTATCCAATAATTTACTGCTGCCTGCAGGTTCGGTGCCCGCCTTTCGTAACACATAATACTGAAGATCGGAAAGCTCTTTTCGCCATTGTGTATCGGTTTTCTTAACTGAATAAGCTGTCTCTTCCGAAACCGGTTTTTCCTGTGAATTGCCTTTGCAGCCGACGAGTAGAATTACTAGACCGATAAATAATCTCTTCATATTCTTTTTGGTTTTAGTCGATAGATGTCAACCATCCTTTCAAAAATAAGAATATCGCCGTTGTTCAGGCTTTAAGGTTTTGTTAATTACGCTTTTAAATGTAGGGCAAAAAAAACCCGCTTTACAAAAGCGGGTTTGTGGGGTGGTAAAGTTTTAAGAAATTAATCTAAAGCAATTTTTTGCACGTCTAATTCGGAAGCACCCATTAGGCTCATAACCGCATTGATATTTGAACGATCAAGTCTTGAGCCTTGAGCTAGGTCGGCAGGTAAAACAGCGATCCTGAAAACTTGGTCATCGGTATCTCCTGCAGGTAAAGTCCCTAGGTCAAAATCAGCCTCTAGAAATATATTTACATCAAAAAAGGTATAATCATAATTGTATTGTAAAATACCTTGGTCCAATAATCGGGTTTGGGGTAAAAGTCTCCATATATCTACGGGGTCACCATTGCCATCCTCGGTTTGGTCCCAAAGTATATAAACGAGTACAACATCACTCTCAAAAACCTCTACGGTCTGCGGGAATTCATAAAAAATGCTATAATCGTCAGCTACAAAATCACCTTGTATATCTATGACGGTTCCCAATATATTCACTCCGTCTTCACCATCTTGTCCATCTCTGCCATCGTAACCATCATACCCAGGAGGGCCTTCAGGACCTTCACAGGAAATAATGAATAAGGATAAAAATGCTCCGAGTATTAAACTGATTTTTCTCATAATTATGGTTTTAATTGTTTGTTTCAACTAGATAGATATAGGTATTGTTTCAAAAAGCGTTCCACTTTTTATTTTCTCCTTATTTTTATATAACTAATTTGTGAAGGAATAAAGTAAATCCTTTAATCCGTAACACTTAATTCAAAGTTGATTAGCTTTGTCCTAAAATATAACCTTACTATGTCGAAAGTTATTGTACATTCTCTTTTTTCCGAATTTGATATCGATTTATTCAAAGCAGGCAAACATTTTAGACTGTATGAGAAATTAGGTTCACACCCTATGGAACTAAATGGGGAAAAAGGAACTTATTTCGCAGTTTGGGCCCCTACGGCCAAATCCGTATCCGTAGTAGGTGACTTCAATGGATGGCAAGGCAAGTCACATGAATTGAACGTTCGTTGGGATGGCAGTGGTATTTGGGAAGGTTTTATTCCTGAACTTGGCCCGGGAACACTTTATAAATATTATATATTATCCAATAATTTCGGAATTGCAACGGAAAAGGCGGATCCTTTTGCAAGACTTTGTGAACATCCTCCAAAAACAGCATCAGTGGTTTGGGAAGGTGATTACTCATGGCAAGATGGGAATTGGATGGATACAAGGGGAGATAAAAATGCCTTGGATAAACCATATTCCGTTTATGAAGTACACTTGGGCTCATGGAAAAGAAAAGAGAACAATGATTTTCTGAATTATACCGAATTAGGGGAAGAATTGGTAAAATATGTGAATGAAATGGGTTTTACCCATGTAGAGTTCATGCCCATTATGGAATACCCTTTTGATCCTTCATGGGGTTATCAACTTACCGGTTATTTTGCCCCAACATCACGTTTTGGAACTCCGGATGAATTTAAACAACTGGTCGATAAATTGCATCAAGCAGGAATAGGGGTTATTTTGGATTGGGTACCGTCCCATTTTCCTGAAGATGCCCATGGACTTGGGTTTTTCGATGGGTCTCATTTATATGAGCATCCCGATCGTAGAAAAGGGTACCATCCAGATTGGAAAAGTCTTATCTTCAACTATGGTAGAAATGAAGTAAGGGCATTCTTGATCAGTAACGCATTGTTCTGGTTGGATCAATACCATGTTGATGGTTTACGGGTAGATGCCGTGGCATCAATGCTTTATTTAGATTATTCTAGGGAAGAAGGGGAATGGGAACCGAATATCTATGGTAACAATGAAAACCTAGAGGCTATTTCATTTATCCGTGAATTGAACGAGACCGTTTATGGTAATTTCCCAGGGGTACAGACCATCGCAGAGGAATCCACCTCATTTTCAATGGTCTCCAAACCTGTTCATATGGGCGGATTGGGTTTTGGGATGAAATGGATGATGGGTTGGATGCACGATACCTTGGAATACTTTAAGAAAGAACCCATTTATAGAAAGCATCATCAGAACGACCTTACCTTTAGCATGACCTATGCGTTTACAGAAAATTTTATGCTTCCGTTTTCGCACGATGAGGTTGTCTATGGCAAACGTTCCTTATTATATAAAATGCCCGGTGATGAATGGCAACGATTTGCCAATCTACGATTATTGTACGGTTATATGTTCACCCACCCAGGTGCTAATCTAATATTCATGGGCGGGGAGTTCGGGCAGTCATCCGAATGGAATTACAACCAAAGTCTGGATTGGCATTTGACCCAGTACGAATTACATTCAGGCATTCAGGAATTGATCAAGGATCTGAACAAAATATATAAATCAAGTCCTGCCCTATATGAAAAGCAGTTCAGTCAGGAAGGTTTTCAGTGGGTCGATTATGGAGATGCCGAAAACTCCGTTTTAACTTATATCAGGAAGGGGCATAACCAAGAGGACGATCTGGTCATTGCGGCCAATTTTACCCCCGTACCAAGAACAAAGTACAGAGTTGGGGTTCCCAAAACAGGTACTTTAAAACAGCTTTTCAATAGCGACGCCAAAAAATATGGTGGTGCCGGTTCTAAAAAAATGTCGGTAACTACAGAAAATGAACCGTGGCACGGATATGATAATTCTATTGAAATAACAATTCCGCCTTTGGGAATCGTTATTTTTCAATAATTCTTTTCGATTATATCGCAATTGTTGACAATTGGTCGTATATCATTTCGCAATTACATGGTAATATGCGTATTTTGTCGCGCTTTTAAATTTGAATATTATGATTACAAATACAGAGCTTGAGTATAAAGGAAACCTTTATCCAAACCAAATAATAAGCTTTAATCAAGATGTTGATAAATTCAATTTCACCTCTGAAAATGGTGTCATCTTACAAATTACGGTTTTACGAAATAGCGCACTGCGTTTTAGATATGCAACTGAAAATGTTTTTGAACCCGATTTTTCATACGCCATAAGTGAAGATGCAAGTAGGGGATATGGAGATTTGGAGGTATCCGAGGAAGAATCCTATTATTTGATCACTACCACCAAATTAAAGGTGTTGGTAGATAAGTTGACCATGCGTATTCAGATTTCCGATCATGAAGGCAATATCATCAATGAAGATGAAATTGGTTTTCATTGGGAAGAAAACTATGAGTATGGTGGCAATACCGTAAAAATGAGCAAGATCACCCAAAATGCAGAAAGCTATTTTGGCATGGGTGACAAGGCTACCCACTCTAACCTTAAAGGTAAAAGGGTAAATAATTGGTGTATGGATCAATATGCTTATGGCAAGGACCAGGACCCATTGTACAAGGCAATACCTTTTTATATAGGATTACATAAGAATCAGGCTTACGGCATTTTCTTTGATAATACCTTTAGATCTTATTTTGATTTCGCCCATGAACGAAGGAATGTGACTAGCTTTTGGGCAGATGGTGGCGAAATGAACTACTACTTTTTCTATGGACCCGAAATGTCAAAGGTAGTAAAGGCCTATACCAACCTTACCGGAACACCCGAACTACCACCGATGTGGGCTATGGGGTACCACCAATCCAAATGGAGTTATTTCCCGGAAAGTAATGTTAAGGCATTGGCCGCTAAGTTTCGCGAATTGAGAATTCCTTGTGATGCTTTGTATTTGGATATTGATTATATGGACGGATTCCGATGTTTTACATGGGACAAGAAAAAGTTTCCCGATCCAAAGCGGATGATGGCAGAACTGAATGAGGATGGTTTCAAAACCGTTGTAATGATCGATCCGGGAATCAAAATAGATAAGGATTACTGGGTATATCAGGAAGCTATGGAAGAAGATTACTTCTGTAAGCGTGGTGATGGCCCTTATATGAAAGGGAAAGTATGGCCGGGCGAATGTCATTTTCCCGATTTTACGAATCCTGAGGTTCGTGAATGGTGGGCAGAATTATATAAAGAATTTATGTCAGAATTAGGGGTTCATGCCGTTTGGAACGATATGAACGAACCTGCCGTGATGGAGGTGCCTACGAAAACGGCGCCCTTGGATACTCGGCACAATTATGACGGTCACCCTTGTACCCATCGAAAAGCGCATAATATCTATGGCATGCAAATGGTGAGGGCCACTTATGAAGGTATTAAAAAGTATGTATATCCTAAAAGACCGTTCGTGATTACAAGGGCTGCCTATGCGGGGACACAACGTTATTCTTCTACATGGACAGGTGATAATGTGGCGACGTGGGAACATTTATGGTTGGCCAATGTTCAGGTACAGCGTATGTGTATGAGCGGCATGTCATTCGTTGGTTCCGATATCGGTGGGTTTGCCGAACAACCGAACGGTGAACTTTTTGCCCGCTGGATCCAATTAGGTGTTTTCCACCCTTTTTGCCGTGTGCATTCAAGTGGCGATCATGGTGACCAAGAGCCTTGGTCTTTTGATACTGATGTTACCGATATAGTTAGGAAGTATATTGAATTGAGATATCAACTCCTTCCTTATCTGTACACTATGTTCTGGAAATATTCGAAATTCGGGGAGCCCATGTTGAAGCCTTTGGTCTATTTTGATCAAGAAGACACACAGACCCATTTTAGGACCGATGAGTTCATTTTTGGGGATCATATTTTGGTATGCCCGGTACAAGAACCAAATGCCCAAGGAAGGCGAATGTACATTCCGAGAGGAAAATGGTACAATTATTGGGATGACAATATTGTAAAAGGAGGAAAAGAGCAGTGGGTAGAAGCTGATATAGATGTAATACCCTTGTTTATTAAGGAAGGTGCGATAATTCCTAAATTCCCAGTACAGCAGTACGTTGGGGAACTGGTTATAGAAAAGTTGGATCTGGAGGTGTATTTTAAGTTGGGAACAGAGAGTTCTACAGTTTATGAAGATGCTCAAGATGGGTATGACTATAACAAAGGGGATTTTAGCCTAAGGAGTTTTAAAATGAATGGCAAAGAGAATAGTCTGGTCATTCAGCAATTTAAAGACGGAGCCTTCATGACTTCCTATGATTCTTTTAGGATCAACTTGCATGGTTTGCCTTTTGCAATTGAATCGGTAGAGGTAGATAATGAAGAAGTGCCATTGAATGAGGTGAAGCCGAACGGTAACGATGTTATAGAGATTTGTAAGGATTTTACGCAAGTGATCATTAAGGGATAATAATTTTTTGTATTTTAACTATACTAAACACTATAATAAAATGAAAAAATTTCTATTGATTATTGCCATTTTTATGGGAGTGGCAGCTTGCAAAGTAAATCCCTTTACGGGTAAGAAAGTATTGAACTTTTACCCGAACAGTCAAATTTTTCCAACGGCTTTTGCCCAATATGACCAATTTTTGACCGAGAATAATGTTGTTGAGGATACTCCGGAAGCCCGAATGATCACAAAGGTGGGACAACGTATTTCTTCTGCTGCGGAAAGATGGTTGACGGCCAACGGTTATCCAGGTTATTTAAGTGATTATAAATGGGAATATAACTTGGTAAATGATGAAACTGTAAACGCTTGGTGTATGCCAGGAGGTAAAATTGTTTTTTATACCGGAATATTGCCTATTACACAGACAGAAACGGGAATTGCAGTAGTTATGGGTCATGAAGTAGCCCATGCATTGGCAGATCATGGTGCCCAACGTATGAGCGCCGGGACCTTGCAGCAATTAGGTGCGGTAGCAGGGAATGTGGCTATCCAGGATGAGCAGAAAAGGAATATGTTCAATCAGGCATATGGGCTAGGTTCCTCTATAGGGTTAATATTGCCCTTTAGTAGAAGTCATGAGACAGAAGCCGATAGAATAGGCTTGCAGATCATGGCCATTGCCGGTTATGACCCATCAGAAGCTGCCGAACTTTGGAAAAGAATGAAAGCCAATAGTGGCGGCCAAGCCCCACCGGAATTTCTAAGTACACACCCATCGAACGATACTAGGATTGCCAATTTAACTGAATGGGCTCCCGCAGCCAAACAAGAGGCGATTAAATTCGGGGTTACTTCTTTTGAATAATCCGTTAAAGGTTTTATGTAATAATTGTATATTGAAAGCTGTTCTTAAAAGGGACAGCTTTTATTTTTATATATGACTAGAACATTGGCCCAAAAGGGCAGCAAAAAGCTATTGAATGCATGGGCCTTTTATGATTGGGCAAATTCAGTATATACCTTAACGATAGCCTCCTCGATATTTCCGATTTATTATTCTGCACTTTTTTCTTCCAAAGAACAGCTTGTATCCGCTTTTGGATTTGAAATGAAGCAAACCGTTTTAATTTCGATCATTACGGCTTTTACTTTCTTAATGGTCGCGATCCTATCACCTATTTTATCAGGAATTGCCGATTATGTGGGTAACAAGAAGAGTTTTATGAAGTTTTTCTGTTATGTGGGTGGTATGGGCTGTATAGGATTATATTGGTTCAGTATTGAAAGTATACATCTGAGCCTGCTGTTCTATTTTATGGGGTTAATTGGGTACTGGGGGAGTTTGGTGTTTTATAATTCTTATCTGCCCGATATTGCTTTTGAAGACCAACAAGACCGTATTAGCGCCAAAGGTTTTTCATTAGGTTATATAGGTAGTGTGCTCTTATTGTTGGTTAATTTGGCAATGGTAATGAAACCGGAATGGTTTGGCTTTGATATCGGGACTACAGAGCAAGAATTGGGAATGGCCAAGATTAAGGCCATGAAAGTGTCGTTCATCACCGTGGGACTATGGTGGATATTATTTAGTCAGTATACCTTTTATGTGCTTCCAAAAGGGGTGTCCAGTGGGCATAAGATTACTAAAAACGTATTCCTCAATGGCTTTCGAGAACTGCAATCCGTTTGGAAGCAGTTGAAGCAGAATTTGAGGTTGAAACGTTATCTAGGGGCATTTTTCGTTTTTAGTATGGCGGTACAGACCATTATGCTCATGGCGGTTTATTTCGGGGAGAAGGAAATTGCTTGGGCCACCGATTCTGAAAAAACGACAGGGTTGATCATAAGCATATTGGTAATACAACTTGTGGCCGTTGTCGGTGCCGTGGTCACTTCACGGGCTTCGGATAAATTCGGTAACATTAGGACCTTGATCGCGGTGAACTCTATATGGTTATGCCTTTGTTTTTATGCGTATTTTATGATCACGCCCATGCAATTTTATATAGCTGCGGGGTTGGTAGGTTTGGTAATGGGTGGTATTCAGGCATTGGCAAGATCAACTTATTCCAAGTTTTTGCCCGAAACTGAGGATACCACTTCTTATTTTAGTTTTTACGATGTCGCTGAAAAAATAGGTATTGTTATCGGAATGGTCATATTCGCATTGGTTGATCATATAAGTACCATGAGATACGCGATTTTATTCCTATTTATATTTTTCTTGGTGGGTATTGTTTTGTTGTTTCGGGTGCCAAAAGAAAAAGCCCCTTTGTAAAAGAGGCTTCCTACATGATTGTTATTCGCTTTTTGATGTGCCTGTTCAAAAACAGTTATGCTTTTGTAATATCCCCGGAACCGGAGGATTTTGTATTGACTTTTTCGGGATTTCCTTTATAGTGGATATCGCCAGAACCCGATACACGTGCTTTTAAACTTTTATTTGCTGTTACTTTTATGTCGGCAGACCCAGAAACCGTTGCATCTACATTGTCGGCCTCCAATTCATATGCCTTTATATCACCACTACCGGATATGGTTGCTTCAAAATCGGTCGTAGACCCACTTAACATGATGTCGCCGGAACCTGACATTGAAGCATCAATGCTGTTGGCCTCTATATCCAGGGTAATATCCCCGGAACCTGACATTGAAGTTTTAAAATCCCGGGTTTCAATAGTGGTTTTACCCACTATATCACCGGAACCGGAAAGGGATACCATACTAATACTTTCGACAGGTACGGTAATGAGTATACCGTTTTTCCAAGATGAGGGTTTTAAGTTCATGCCTTTTTCTACCTTAATGACCAATTTGCCATCCTTCACCTCTGTGATAATATGTTCCAAAAGGTTTTCCTCTCCTCTTAAAGATATATCACCTTCATTTCCCGCTACGAGATCAACGTCAAACCATCCTGAGACGGCAATCCCTTCATAATCTCCAGTAGATCGGTCTATGGTAACGACATTACCGTTTCCTTTTACTCTTTTGCCCCATTGTGCGGAACATGAAAATGTGAACATTGCGATTAACCCGAATAGTGCTATTTTTTTCATTACTTATGTTTTAAATCTTGAGTTTGTTTTTGATATTAATTTCTTTTGAATGATATACCCCCATATTCGCTATTGATCATGACCGAATTTCCACTGTTCGGGGATCCGTGATAACCTTTATAATAGCGATTGTTCGATTTTTCTGTACTAATGTTAATTTCAAAATCATCCTTACCACTGACCCCGGCGTACTCGGCCCGGATTTCAAAATCAAAGAAATATTGTGGGGAGTATCCAATTTTTATTCCGGTATAGTCAGAACTTATATGTAGGTTGCCGGCATCTGCTGCCATATCGTTTATCCGTAACGAACCATAGTCCGAATTAATATCCACATTGCCGTGAACGGTACCTAGTTTAACATTGATATAATCCCCATTGCCATCTACATTATGGGCTTCACCGACTTCTATATTCCCATAATCACAGGAATATTGAAGGTTCTCCATGCTAAGTATGGTAGAGTTGGTATAGTCTGCGTTGATTTTCAGGTTGCCGGCTTTATCGATAGTGAAACCTGAATAATCGGCTTTGATCTCCCCACTGTTTATATAACCTATACTCGATTTGGAGGTGTAGTCAAAATTCAGGTAATTGTTTCTTCCGTGAAGTTCCCCGATTTCCAATCGGCCATAATCACAGTTGATTTTGGCATGGCCGTCAATGCGGTCCAAAATAATATTACCGTAATCATTATCCAAGTGAACACTGTTTTTAACAGGTAATTTAATGGTGTAATTGATCTGCATGTTCACATTGCTATTGCCCCAGTTCCAACCCCAGCTACTCTTGTTTTTATTGAAGATGGTCTTAGCGGAAACCATTTCGTTCGAGGCTTCAAAGTCAACGGTTATATCGTCTAATTTTTTTTGCACCTTTTCTTCGTTATTGCCACTGGTTTTGATATGTACCTCGATGAGAATTCGATTTTCTTCCCAAGAAATGACATTTAGGTTGCCATAGCTGTTATTTACTTTCAGAAGGGCATTCGAGTTGACATTGTACTCTTTTTTAATGGTTTTTTCCTTGGAATACTTTCCTCTAAGTTTGCCATCGTTGGCAGCAAGGATCATCGGTGCTATGAAAAAAAGCACCGTTACGTATTTATATAGTAATATTCGCATTGTTCTGATTTTTTAAGTTCTTAATTGTTTCAATTTGATTGATGACATCTTGCAGGAGGTCTATCCGTGTTTGAAAGTTGGTTATCATTGCACTTAGAATCAGTTTGTCATTACCACCATTGATCAGGTCGGTTTCCAATTGTTTGTAATTGGCTTCCAGCTTTTTCAATTGTTCCATGGTGTCACTGATAATCCTTTGCGTTTCAGGGGAACTTTCATTTTCAAGTTG
This sequence comes from Maribacter luteus, assembly GCF_009674825.1. Lineage (GTDB taxonomy): Bacteria > Bacteroidota > Bacteroidia > Flavobacteriales > Flavobacteriaceae > Maribacter_A > Maribacter_A luteus. The sequence continues at coordinate 294,282 of NZ_WKJH01000024.1, read as the reverse complement.
TTTTATCTGGTCTTCTATAAGGCTTGCAAAATAAACATGGGTATTACTTACTTCGGGTGATATCTGCGCAACTTGTTCATCCAAAGAAGGTTTTGTTGAATATATGCCTATTGCGATAAGGCAAAGCACGGCCACTGAAGCGGCAATCGATAAGGTTCTCCACCAATTCTTCTTCTTATTGTTAAGGGTGATTGTCTTCTCGGAATGTTCCAGTTTTTTAAGGAACCGTTCCCGATGTCCATATTGGGGTTCCTCGGTGTCGAAAGTACCTTCCAGACCTTTGAACAGTTCTTTTAATTTATCGTCTTCCATCTAATTCTCATTTATCATTTTTTTTCGTAAACTTTCCTTTGCCCTTGAAATCGTTGTTCGGCAATTGGCGTAACTTATATTCATTATTTCACTTATTTCTTCATAATCATACCCTTCTATTAAATATAAGGTCAAAGAAATTCTGTAATTATCTTTCAGTCGTTTCATGGTTTCCATCACTTTTTGAGCCTTCTGTCCGGTAAACACATGATCCGAAGCAACTCCATCATTATCTTCGACCTTGTACAATATATCATCTAACGCAACCTCATTTTTCTTTTGGTTTTTTCGATAGTGATAAATACTGTTGTTGATGACAATCCGTTTTAACCAAGAACCAAAGGTTACTTCACCTTTGAATGTATGCAGTTTCGTAAACGCGCTTAAAAACGATTCTTGCATTACATCTTCAGCTTCGGCACTGTCTTTTACAATACGCACCGATGTGTTGTACATGGCTTTGTAATAGCGATTGTAAATTTCCATTTGCGCATTTTGGTTTCCCTTTAGGCACAATGGAATCAAATCATCAGTATGTTCTTTTACTTGGCTCAAAAAAGTGATCGATTTGTTTTAAAGATGACCTAAATTACCCAATGTTACAGTTTAAAGAAAATATTTAAGGCTGTTGGCACAGGAATTGCCCATTAAGGGTAGTAATGAAACGTGCTGTAGCCTAAAAACAATGGCTTTGGACGAAATAAGATTTTTTTTAAACACCAAAAAATGCCTATTACTGTTGAATATATGACAGAATGGCCGAAAATATAATATGGGAGATTCTAATTTTTTAAATTTTGACAATATGTCCTTGCAAGGTATTGACCAAGATGCCGAATTAATACCGTTATTGACCCCTGAGGATGAAGAGGAAATGAACAATGAAGGTTTACCGGAAACCCTACCTATCTTGCCTTTACGAAATACGGTTTTGTTTCCTGGGGTGGTGATTCCGATTACCGCAGGTAGGGATAAATCAATCAAATTGATAAAGGATGCCAACAACGGTTCAAAGGTAATCGGGGTCGTGGCACAGAAAGATGAGCAAACCGAGAATCCCGGTATCAATGATATTCACACTCTTGGTACGGTTGCCCGTATTTTAAGGGTGCTTCAAATGCCAGATGGGAATACCACGGTTATTATACAAGGTAAAAAACGGTTCGAACTTGCAGAAGTACTTACCGAGGAGCCTTATATTACGGCCACGGTTAGGGAAACGTTGGAGGAACGTCCAGATAAGGACGGTCAAGAATTTTTGGCCATTATTGAATCTGTTAAGGAATTGGCCTTGAAAATCATAAAGGACAACCCTAATATTCCGAGTGAGGCCTCCTTTGCCATTAAGAATATTCAGAGTAATTCGTTCTTGATCAATTTCGTTTCTTCGAACTTAAACCTTGATGTAAAAGAAAAACAGGAGTTGTTGGAAATCGGGAACCTGAAGGATCGGGCATTGGCCACATTGAAATATATGAACATAGAGCTTCAGAAATTGGAATTGAAGAATGTTATCCAATCCAAGGTAAGGAGCGATATGGACCAACAGCAAAGGGAGTATTTCCTACATCAGCAAATGAAGACCATCCAAGAAGAATTGGGAGGGGTTTCCTATGATGAGGAAATAAGTGAAATGCGTGAAAAGGCCAAGGATAAGAAATGGAATGCCAAGGTGGCTGATCATTTTGAGAAAGAATTGGCGAAATTACAGCGAATGAATCCACAAGTGGCGGAATATTCCATCCAAAGAAATTATTTAGATCTGTTTATTGAGTTGCCATGGAATGAGTTTTCTGAGGATAAATTCGATTTAAAAAGGGCCCAGAAAATATTGGACCGTGATCATTATGGTCTCGAGGACGTAAAGAAAAGGATTATCGAGTATTTGGCAGTCCTTAAATTGCGTAACGATATGAAATCGCCCATACTTTGTTTGTACGGTCCTCCAGGGGTGGGTAAAACTTCTTTGGGCAAGTCCGTTGCCGAAGCTTTGGGTAGGGAATATGTTCGTATGTCGTTGGGTGGATTACGCGATGAGGCCGAGATTCGGGGTCACCGTAAAACCTATATCGGTGCCATGCCAGGTAGGATAATACAGAGTATCAAAAAAGCAGGAACATCGAATCCGGTGTTTATCCTTGATGAAATCGATAAACTGGCCAGCAGCCATCAAGGGGATCCCTCTTCGGCGATGCTAGAAGTATTGGATCCAGAACAAAACAGTGCGTTTCATGATAATTTCCTTGAAATGGGGTATGATCTATCCAAGGTTATGTTCATAGCTACGGCCAATACCTTGTCTACCATACAACCTGCCTTAAGGGATCGTATGGAGATCATCAATGTTACCGGGTATACGATAGAGGAAAAGGTAGAGATCGCGAAAAGGCATTTGTTGCCGAAACAGTTAAAAGAGCATGGATTAACTGCGAAAGACCTGAAAATAGGAAAACCCCAATTGGAGAAAATCGTAGAGGGGTATACAAGGGAATCGGGTGTGCGTTCACTGGAAAAACAGATTGCCAAAATGGTGCGTTATGCTGCTAAATCAATTGCCATAGAGGAAGAATACAATATTAAGATCAGTAATGATGATGTTGAGAAAATATTGGGGCCAGCCCGTCTCGAAAGGGATAAGTACGAGAACAATGATGTAGCGGGAGTGGTAACAGGACTCGCATGGACCAGTGTAGGAGGGGATATTCTTTTCATAGAGTCTATCTTATCAAAAGGGAAGGGGATGATGAACATTACCGGGAATTTAGGTAAGGTTATGAAGGAATCGGCCACCATTGCGATGGAATATATAAAATCGAACGCCGAAAATTTCGGTATAGATCCTGCGGTTTTCGCAAAATACAATGTGCATATTCACGTACCTGAAGGGGCGACGCCCAAAGATGGTCCAAGTGCGGGTGTAACCATGTTGACTTCTTTGGTTTCCTTGTTTACCCAAAGAAAGGTAAAGAAAAGCTTGGCGATGACGGGAGAGATTACTTTACGAGGAAAAGTGCTTCCGGTCGGGGGTATCAAGGAAAAAATCTTAGCTGCAAAAAGGGCAAGGATCAAAGAGATCATCCTGTGTGAGGATAATAGAAAGGATATCTTGGAAATAAAAGAGGATTATCTAAAAGGACTTACCTTCCATTATGTTACTGACATGAGTGAGGTTATAGACCTGGCCATTACAAAACAAAAAGTAAAAAACGCAAAAAAGCTTTAATGTTTTAAGGCTTCCGATTTTCTGTTTATTTTTAAGGTATGGAAAAAATCACCATTGCGATCGATGGATATTCATCAACGGGTAAAAGTACTATTGCAAAGCAATTGGCTAAGGCCCTAAATTATATTTATGTGGACACAGGTGCCATGTATAGGGGTGTAACGCTTTATGCCATGCGTAATGGTTTTATTAGTGAAACTTCCAATGATTTGGAGGGCTTGATTGCTGCCTTGGACAATATTGACCTGCGTTTTGTTTATAATGAAACCCTAGGTTTTGCCGAATTGTTCTTGAATGATGAGAATGTTGAGCGTGAAATCAGGACTATGGAAGTCTCAAGATTGGTAAGCCAGGTAGCGACTGTTGAGGAGGTGCGTGAAAAATTGGTGGCCATACAACAAAGAATGGGATTGGAGAAAGGCATAGTTATGGATGGTAGGGATATCGGTACGGTTGTTTTTCCTGATGCCGAACTAAAGATCTTTATGACGGCTTCCCCTGAAAAAAGAGCCACGCGAAGGTACAAGGAGTTATTGGATAAGGGAGAGGAAGTAAAGTACAGCGAGGTCCTGAAGAATGTGGAACATAGGGATTATATTGATTCCCATCGGGAAATATCACCCTTGAAAAAAGCGGATGATGCCATTGAGTTCGATAATAGTGACATGGGGTTAGAAGACCAATTCTCTAGGGTTTTGGATTTTGCGAATCGCGTAATCAACAAACAAAAAAAAGACGTTCATTAGAACGTCTTTTTTAATATATGTTACCTTAGCCTTATAAGTTTGGAATAACCAATACTTGATCAGGATGAATTACATCCGGATTTTTTAAGATACCGGTGTTTGCTTCGAATATTTGTTTGTATTTCATTGGGTCGCCATAATATTGCTTTGCGATCTTACTTAAAGATTCACCACTTTTGACCGTGTGTCTGTGAAATACGGATTCATCGGCAACAGTGATATTGGCTTTTAAATCAGAAGGTGATTGTCCTCCTATTTCCTTTATCTTATCCCAAAGAAGGTTTTTTTCATATTGAGTATTGGCCGTGCCCTTAATTTTCAATACGCCATTCTCTTCAGTAACGTTTCCGTCCTTGATGGATAATTCTTCGCCAAGATCTAAAACTGGCTGATATTTTGCTTTAACGCTCATAGTTGTAATTTAATTACGGTTAATATTTATAGGGACAATATAAGAATTAATGCCATATTTTAGAAAAAAATGGATGAAATACTCCATTTTCACTAATCCAAGGGCTCTGATTGTTTGTTAATACATAATAAAATCGTAGTTTTGCACACCTTTTTTACAAAGAATCGAGAGGAAAGAGGTAGAAAACAAAAATTCATATAACATCTTCTGTAGTAATTGTTTAACTCTTGTGGCACTACGGAATACAAATTTAAATCAGCAAATGGCTGAAGAAAAAGCAACAAATCCAGTAGAAGAAACTACTGAAGCTACTCAAGAAACAAAGGTGGAAACACCTGTACAGGACCCTAAAGAGTTTTTAGAAAACTTTGATTGGGAAAAGTACGAACAAGGCATTGAACGTGTAGAAGACTCTAAACTTCAAGAGTTTGAAACATTGGTTGCCGAAAATTTTGTCGATACAGCAGATGAAGAGGTTGTTGAAGGTACCGTAGTGTACTTGACCGATAGGGAAGCTATTATCGATATCAACGCTAAATCAGAAGGCGTTATCTCCTTGAACGAATTTCGTTATAACCCAGACTTGAAAGTAGGGGATAAGGTAGAGGTATTGATCGATATCCGTGAAGATAAAAGTGGTCAATTGGTACTTTCGCACAGAAAGGCCAGAACCATTATGGCCTGGGATAGGGTCAATGCGGCTCACGATAAGGAAGAAATCGTTAGTGGTTTCGTAAAATGTAGAACTAAAGGAGGTATGATCGTCGATGTATTCGGAATCGAAGCTTTCTTACCAGGTTCTCAAATCGATGTTAAGCCAATCAGGGATTACGATCAGTATGTAAATAAAACAATGGAATTCAAAGTTGTTAAGATCAACCATGAATTCAAGAACGTTGTTGTTTCACATAAAGCTCTTATCGAGGCTGATATTGAAGAACAGAAAAAAGAAATCATCAGTCAACTTGAAAAAGGTCAAGTACTTGAAGGTGTTGTTAAGAACATTACTTCTTACGGTGTCTTTATCGACCTTGGAGGTGTTGATGGACTTGTACATATTACCGACCTTTCATGGAGTAGGATCAACCACCCGAACGAGGTTGTTGAACTAGATCAGAAATTGAATGTTGTTATCTTGGATTTTGATGAAAACAAATCAAGAATCCAATTGGGTCTTAAGCAATTGGAGAAACATCCTTGGGATGCCTTGAGCGAAGACATTAAAATAGGTGACAAAGTAAAAGGTAAAGTTGTAGTTATAGCTGATTACGGTGCATTTATCGAGGTTGTTGAAGGTGTAGAAGGATTGATCCACGTTTCTGAAATGTCATGGTCTACCCACTTACGTTCAGCCCAAGACTTCGTAAAAGTTGGTGATGAGGTTGAAGCTGTAGTATTGACCTTGGATCGTGAAGATCGTAAAATGTCACTTGGTATTAAGCAATTGACACCAGATCCATGGACTGATATTACTACAAAATACCCTGTTGGATCTAGACATAAAGGAATCGTTAGAAACTTTACCAATTTCGGAGTATTCTTGGAATTGGAAGAAGGTATCGACGGTTTGATCTATATCTCTGATCTTTCTTGGACCAAGAAAATCAAACACCCATCAGAATTTGTAACTGTTGGTGATACATTGGAAGTGGAAGTATTGGAATTGGATGTTGAAGGACGTAAACTAAGTTTAGGTCACAAACAGACTACCGAGAACCCATGGGACAAATACGAAAGCGAATTTGCAGTTGGTACCGTTCATAAAGCGGCCATTACAGATATCGTTGATAAAGGTGCAACGATAGACTTTAACGAGGATATCACGGCATTTGTTCCACAACGTCACTTGGAAAAAGAAGATGGTAAGAAAGTTGGTAAAGGCGAAGAAGCTGAATTCAAGATCATTGAATTCAATAAAGACTTTAAGCGAGTTGTTGCAAGTCATACCGCGATCTTTAGAGAAGAAGAACAACGTAATGTCAAGGCAGCGGTCAAAAGACAAGCCGCCAGTGCTGATGAGGCTAAACCTACTTTAGGGGATGCTAACGAAGCATTACAAGCGTTGAAAGATAAAATGGAAGCTAATTCTAAAAAGTAATAAGCTCCTGTTTAATAGAACTTCCTGTGTAATCGGGAAATTAAAAGCCCTGACAAATTTGTCAGGGCTTTTTTGTTTGTCTTTTGATAAACGAATATTTACAAGAATTCCCTATTTTTGTCTAACAAAAGTGTTGCTGGCCTACTATGAGTCAAAAAGTACTACTCTCTTCAAAAGAAATTAATATCATCTTACATAGATTGGCTTGTCAATTGTTGGAAAATCATCTCGATTTTTCAGAAACCGTATTGATCGGTATTCAGCCACGGGGAACGTTCGTAGCGGAAAGACTTACAAAGATACTTAAGGAAGAATATAAGGTTAAGAAGATAGACGTTGGCTTTTTGGACATTACTTTCTATCGTGATGACTTTAGGCGCGGAGATAAACCACTTGAGGCCAATCAGACCAAAATCGACTTTTTGGTGGAGGATAAAAAAGTGGTATTAATCGACGATGTTCTTTATACAGGAAGAAGTATACGAGCTGCTTTGACCGCCATACAATCTTTTGGAAGACCTTCGGAAATAGAACTGTTGACCCTGATAGATCGCCGTTTCAGTAGGCATTTACCCATACAACCAACTTATAGGGGGCGCCAAGTAGATGCTATTAATAATGAAAAGGTTGTTGTAATGTGGGAGGAGAATGACGGTAAAGATCAAATATATCTGATAAATAAATAAACAATGAGCGAACTGAGTGTAAATCACTTACTGGGTATTAAATATATCAACGAGAAAGATATTCAGCTCATTTTTGAAACCGCCGATCATTTTAAGGAAGTCATTAACCGTTCTATAAAAAAGGTACCTTCTTTACGTGATATCACTATAGCCAATATATTCTTTGAAAATAGTACAAGAACAAAATTATCGTTCGAGTTGGCAGAAAAGCGACTTTCTGCTGATGTCATTAATTTCTCTGCGGGCCAGTCTTCCGTAAAGAAAGGGGAAACCTTGATCGATACGGTGAACAATATATTATCGATGAAAGTGGATATGGTGGTCATGAGACACCCCAATCCAGGAGCAGGCATATTCCTTTCCAAACATGTGAAAGCGGCCATAGTAAATGCCGGTGATGGCGCACATGAGCATCCTACCCAGGCATTGCTGGATTCATTTTCAATCCGAGAGAAATTCGGTGATGTAGCCGGTAAGAAAGTTGTGATCGTAGGTGATATACTCCATTCCAGAGTTGCCCTATCCAATATTTTCGCTTTAAAATTACAGGGGGCACAGGTAAAAGTCTGCGGACCTAAGACATTGATGCCCAAACATATAGAATCATTGGGGGTAGAGGTTGAGACCGATTTGAGGAAAGCCTTGAACTGGTGCGATGTTGCGAATATGCTCCGAATACAAAATGAACGATTGGATATTAGTTATTTCCCGACAACAAGGGAGTACACCCAACAATTTGGGGTAAATAAAGCTTTTTTGGATTCATTGGACAAAGAAATCGTAATCATGCACCCAGGTCCGATAAATAGAGGGGTCGAAATTACAAGTGATGTTGCGGATTCAAAACAATCTATTATCTTGAACCAGGTTGAAAATGGCGTTGCCATACGCATGGCAGTTATTTATCTCTTGGCTTCCAAAATAAAATAAAAGCATATGATTTTTGATAAGGACGGTACCACTACCATCGTATTCCAAGAAAATATTTCCATTAAGGAGTTTTTAAAAAATCTTGAAAAAGGATATCCAAAGCTTAAGAACGACAATATAATCCTTAACCTGTTTTCTTTCTCAAAACTTACCTCAAGTGATATTTTGGAATTTTTACCTATTTCCAACTTACATAGGGAGTCGGGAAAATCTTTTGTATTGGCTACCGAAAAGGTTTCTTTTGACGAAGTTCCAGAGGAGTTATGTGTGGTGCCGACCATACAAGAAGCAAAAGACATCATTGAAATGGAGGAAATAGAGCGCGATTTGGAGCTTTAACTATTATTAGGTAATAATTGGTAATAGTTCCTTTTTAAACCTTTAACTTTCATTTTTTAAATTTTTATGAAATTACATATTCTTGGTTGCTATGCAGCTACACCACGTACTTTGACCAACCCGACCGCACAGGTGTTGGAAATAAAGAACCATATGATATTGATAGATTGTGGTGAAGGTACGCAAGTGCAACTGCGAAAACATAAGGTCAAGTTTTCCAGGATCAACCATATTTTTATTTCGCACCTTCACGGTGATCACTTTTTTGGTTTACCTGGACTAATTTCAACTTTCCGGCTTTTAGGTCGCGATAAGGAGTTACATATTTACGGACCGAAAGGGATAAAGGAGGTGATTACCCTAATGCTTAAATTAGGTGATTCATGGACCAATTATCCACTTCTCTTTCATGAATTAACGTCGAAAGAACCTGAACTTGTCTTTGAGGACGAAAAAATTACAGTAGAAACGATACCCTTGAACCATCGGGTGTATACCAATGGTTATCTTTTTAGGGAGAAATTAGGGGAACGAAAATTGAATATCGAAGCTGTAGCGAAATATAAGATAGACAAGTGCTATTATCAAAATATCAAGAATGGCAAGAATATTACTTTGGATAATGGCGAATTGATCCAAAATGAGGTTCTGACCTTTGATCCCGCAACACCCAAAAGCTATGCCTTTTGCAGCGATACGAGTTATTTACCGCAAATCATAGGGCAAATACAAAAGGTACATACCTTATATCATGAGTCAACATTTTTGGATTCTGAAGCGCATTTGACAACCAAAACCAAGCATGCCACTGCAAAAGAAGCGGCTACAATAGCCTTAAAAGCAGAAGTAGGTACATTGATTTTAGGTCACTATTCTACCCGTTATAAATCCATTGAAATGTTTAAGGATGAAGCGATGGAGATTTTTCCCAATGTGGAGTTGGGAGAAGATGGTAAAGTGTTCGAGTTGTAACTGAACATTACCACGCAACCATTATTCAAAAAGGTATCTTTTTAGAAAACCTGTAATGCGAATAAAGCTTATTTTGATTTTTTTCATCTCATTTCTTTTTTACTCCTGTGAAACGGATGATTCAGTACCGGTCGATGAATATGGGGCAGTCTTATTGGGTTCTTGGAGTAGGACCGATGTAATTCCCAGTGGTGGCTCTGAAGGGGATTATCGATATTTTGATATGGTGGCTACATATCGGTTTCTTAGTGATTATTCATATTCCTATACCATCGATTTTTATGGATTTGAAGATGATGATCCTGAGGAAATAATAGGCTCTTCGGAGAATACAGGCACATATAGGGTAGAAGGGGATAGTGTCTTTATAAAAGCAATGATCAACACCTCTTGGGATAAAGTTTTCCAACCAAACCCTGAAACTATTGACTTGAATGTTGAAGCATATGGCAGTAGGTTCAAAATCGTTGATGAAAAGTTGACCTTGTATTACATATCTTATCCTGCGGATGCACCCGTTGCTGCCGAAATCAGTTATATAAGGCAAAACCCTTAAACCACAATTGTCCTTAATTTCTTTTTGTTGCCGTAATAAGAAAAGTCTTCAATAAAAACGGAGGAAGCCTTCCTGTTTTCCGTTCTTTTGGTGAACTTTGTATATCTTGTTCAAGATTACGATACAATGGAAAAAGATTTAAGCAATTATAGGAAATCCTACGAAAAAAGCGCACTCATGGAAGATGCCATTTCAGACAACCCAATGGAGTTGTTTCAGAAATGGTTTTATGAAGTAGAAGCATCGAATACCGTTGACGAGGCCAATTCAATGAATGTTTCTACCATAGGTTTGGATGGTTTCCCCAAGAACCGTGTGGTCCTATTGAAAAGGTACACCTATGAGGGTTTCATTTTTTATACCAATTATGAGAGTGAAAAAGGAAAGGCCATTGCTGCAAATCCGAAGGTATGCCTTTCATTTTTTTGGCATTCGATGGAGCGTCAGGTAATTATTAAGGGTACTGCTGAAAAAATCTCGGAAAACCTGTCCGATGGTTATTTCGAATCCCGGCCAGATGGCAGCAAGTTGGGGGCCATAGTCTCCAATCAAAGTGAGGTCATCCCATCAAGGTCTGTATTGGAAAACGGTCTAAAATCGTTGGAAGATCAATATAAGGGCAAAGAAATTCCACGTCCCCATTATTGGGGTGGTTATTTGGTGAGGCCCGTTTCAATGGAATTTTGGCAAGGGCGTCCAAATCGTTTACACGATAGGATCCGATTTAGTTTACAGGAAGATTTTGATTGGAAAATAGAACGATTGGCCCCCTAGTTCAAAGATTGCATCAACTTTTTTCGGTATACTTTGGTCGATTGATTAATTTTATTAGTTTGAATTAAATCGAAGAGGTAAAATGAAGGAACTTATTCTGGTGCGACATGGTAAATCCTCATGGGAATATTCCGTTAATGATAAGGACAGGCCGCTGTTGCAAAGAGGAATCAATGATGGTCATTTGGTGGTTGGGGCCTTTAAGAAAAAGAAAATACGGCCCGATGCCGTTTTTTCAAGTCCGGCCAACAGGGCATTGCATACTTGTATGATTTTTTTGAGAAGTATGGATTTTGCGTATGCTGATTTTCAAATTACAAATGCGCTCTATGACTTCTCCGGTGATGATGTTCTACAATTTGTAAAGGAGTTGGATAATGGCCTTGAAACCGTAATGATTTTTGGGCACAACCACGCCTTTACCCATATTGCGAATAGTTTGGGCAGTGAATATATAGACAATGTACCGACCAGTGGATTGGTTCACCTGAATTTTAATACCAACGATTGGAGTGCCATAGGAAAGGGCTCAACATCGTATACAATTTTTCCTAAATCCTTAAAATAATGGTGAAAGCAAAAAATCAATATATAAATAGAGAGATTAGTTGGTTAAGTTTTAATGAAAGGGTGCTACAGGAAAGTGCCGATAAAAACGTGCCATTGATCGAGCGACTTCGTTTTTTGGGTATTTTTTCGAATAATCTTGATGAATTTTTCAAAGTGCGCTATGCGACCGTAAAACGTATTGTGCATGCTGGTAAAACCGGTAAAAGTGAATTGGGTGGGGAAACGGCAAAGGATTTATTGGCAGAGATTACCAGCATCGTAATAAAGCAACAGGCGAAAAGCCTTTCTATTTTAAGACAGATAACCAAAGAACTCAATACGCATAATATCTTCTTGATCGATGAGACGAAAATAAGTGAAGATCATGAAGAATTCATCAAATCATATTTCACTAAAAAGGTAAGTCCGGTCTTAATGACCATTATTCTTAATGACCTCACGGAGTTTCCTACTTTAAAGGACACGGCAGCATATCTTGCGGTAAAAATGGTATTGATTCCTGAGGAAGGGGCTCCCAAGGGCAAAAAAAACGTAAAATATGCACTTATTGAGATACCTAAAGGCATAGATAGGTTTATTGTATTGCCCAAAATCGATGGCAAGGATTATATCATCATGTTAGATGATATGATTCGTTATTGTCTGCGTAACATCTTTACCATGTTCTCCTATGAGTCCATAACGGCACATATGATCAAGATCACCCGTGATGCCGAGTTAGATATAGATAGCGATCTGAGTAAAAGTTTTATTGAGAAACTGTCCAAAAGTGTCGAAGGAAGAAAAATAAGTGACCCCGTACGTTTTGTATACGACAAGCACATTGCCCAAGATACCCTTCAATTTCTCAAAGAAAAAATGAATGTAGAGGAAACCGATAGTGTAATTCCTGGTGGTCGATATCATAACCGCAGGGACTATATGGGGTTCCCAAGTCTGGGTAGAAACGATTTAATGTATGATACCATAGAGCCTTTACCGATAAAGGGGCTAAGTTTGGAAGGGAGTATTTTGGAGAAAATCGCTGAAAAAGATTATCTACAATACACACCGTACCACACATTTTCCTATGTTATTAAATTTTTAAGGGAGGCCGCTTTAGATCCCAAGGTACGAAGTATAAAAATTACGGTGTACCGACTTGCAGCAAATTCGCAAGTAGCCGCATCGTTGGTCAATGCCGTAAAAAATGGGAAACAGGTTACGATGCAAATAGAATTGAGGGCCCGTTTTGATGAACAGGCGAATATAGAATACGCTGAACAATTACAGGCTGAGGGAGTAAAACTCATTTTCGGTGTTCCAGGTTTAAAGGTACACAGTAAAATATGTGTTATTGAGCGGGAAGAGGGCGAGAAAATAAAACGGTACGGTTTTATCAGTACCGGTAATTTCAACGAATCTACTGCTAGAATATATACGGATTATACACTCTTCACCGCCCATGTACCCATATTAAAAGAGCTGAACAAGGTGTTCGATTTCTTTACGACAACATATAAAATAAATAAATACAAACATTTGGTGGTATCCCCGCATTATACCAAAAGTTATTTCATTTCTTTGATCGATAAAGAAATAAAAAATGCCAGAGCTGGTAAAAATGCTTATATCAAAATAAAGATGAACAGTTTAACGTCCTATAAAATGGTCGATAAATTGTATGAAGCGAGTAATGCAGGTGTGAAAGTCCAATTGATCATACGTGGTATTTGTTGTCTTATTCCCGGTGTTGAGGGTATGAGCGAGAATATAGAGGCCATAAGCGTGGTAGACAAGTTCTTGGAGCACCCTAGGGCATTTATCTTTTGTAATGATGATGATGCGAAGGTTTATATTTCTTCAGCAGATTGGATGACCCGAAATTTGGACAATAGGGTAGAAGTGGGTTGTAGGATCTATGATGAGGATGTTAAGCAGGAGTTGATTGATACGTTTGAGATTTGCTGGAGCGATAATGTAAAGGCCCGTCTTTTTTCTGCCAAACAGGACAATGCTTATAAAAAGAACCACAAGCCCAAGGTACGTTCCCAATTTGCTCTGTATGATTATTATAAAAACAAATTGAATTCTTAAATCCATACAATTTGAAAGTTAGAAAATTCGCTGCAATAGACATAGGGTCAAATGCTATTAGGTTGCTGGTAAACAATGTTATTGAGGAGAAAGGCAAAAAGACCGTATTTACAAAAAGCGAGTTGGTACGTGTACCCGTTCGTTTAGGAGAAGATTCTTTTACCGTTGGGGAGATATCCGAAGATAATGAAGAGCGTATCATAAAATCCATGAAGGCCTTTCGACTTTTGATGGATGTAAACCGGGTTGAAAAATATATGGCTTGCGCAACTTCCGCTATGCGTGAGGCAAATAATGGTATGGAGATCATAGAAAAGGTGCAGCGTGAAGCAGGTATTAAAATCGATTTAATCGATGGTAAACGAGAAGCCGAGATCATCGCTTCCACAGATTTGAAGCAATTGATACAGAAAGATCAGGCCTATCTTTATATAGACGTGGGTGGTGGTAGCACCGAATTCACGCTTTTTAATGAGGGGGTTATAAAAGTTTCGAAATCCTTTAAATTGGGGACGGTAAGGCTATTGAACAATATGGTAGGGGACGCCACCTGGAAAAAATTGGAGGATTGGATAAAACAACATACGGCTGACCTAGAACGCATTTCTATCATAGGTTCCGGTGGTAATATAAATAAGTTACATAAGATGTCGGGTAGAAAGGAAGGCCAACACCTATCTTATGTCTGGTTAAATGCCCAATATAATTTTTTGAACAGCCTTACTTATGAGGATCGAATATCAGAGTTGGGCCTGAATACGGATCGTGCAGATGTTATAATTCCTGCCACACGAATTTTCTTAATGGCTACCAAATGGAGCGGTGCCAAAAAAATATTCGTTCCTAAAATCGGTTTGTCAGACGGAATCATTAAAAGCCTATATTTTTCGGCGTCTTAATTATGTATAATTCCAATTAGTTAGCCGTGCACGGTTTCGTTCTTGCCTAAATTTTTCATGATCTTGGCCTCATAGTCCAAAAGATCCTGCCATTTTTGATTTACCTCTTCAAGATTGCCATATTTGCGGGCGAATTTCAAGAACATGGTGTAATGACCGGCTTCACTGACCATGAGTTTATGGTAAAACTCAGCTAATTCCTTGTCCTGTAATTCTTCGGATAGCAAGCGAAAACGTTCACAACTTCTGGCTTCTATCAGGGCGGCATAAAGTAACCGATGCACCAATTGATTGGTTCTGCTGCCTCCTTTGGGAAAAAATTTCATCAATTCAACTACATAAAGGTCTTTACGGTCACGCCCTAAAGTTTGTCCTCTTGCGATGATGCGATCGTGAACCATTTTAAAGTGGCCCATCTCCTCTCTGGATAAGGCGATCATTTCTTGGGTAAGATCCGTATATTCCGGGAAGGAAACAATCAAAGAAATGGCAGTACTTGCCGCCTTTTGCTCACAATAGGCATGGTCGGTTAGAATTTCATCAATGTTCTTTTCTACAATATTGACCCATCTTGGGTCTGTGGGTAGTTTAAGGCCAAGCATATTTTAAGTTTTAAGATCTTTCAAAAATAGTAGGTTCAACATCCGATTCAAAATAAGGTGCTTATATTTATAAAATGAATACTTTTTTCAAGTTTTTTGGATGGCTCTTTGTACTTCTGTTCTTATGGTCGGCATTATTGCAATATAATGACCCCGATCCTATTTTATGGATTGTGGTATATGGTGTGGCCGCCTTGGTAACCCTTGGTTTTTTGTTTGATAAAATAAAGTTTATAGTTCCTTTGACCGCTTCGATATTCGGTTTTTTAGGTTTCTTATATCATTTTCCCATTAAGTTCGAAGGATTTACAATTGGTCAGGGTGATATTAAAAATATTGAAGAAGGCAGGGAAGCTTTCGGTCTTTTGATTATCGCAATAGTAATGCTTGTTATCTCTATTCGTATTCGGGTGCGGAATAGGCTAAAGGTCTAGGTCGAATGTTTTGCGTAGAATGTCTATGGCCGGGTTCTTTTCCCGAAGCTTCTCATATTTTTCTTCAGGGGTAAAAGCGAATTTTTTGGCCACTTGTTCATTGACCGTAATTTTAAGGGTAATGAAATGGTTGTTTAGGTTGGTACGTAAATACTCCATTAGGTCGAATTTTTCACGTTCCACCTCTTTTTTCATGGTGTCATTGGGAAGTTCGATCCAAATGGTGGTAGCATTGGCCATTTTAGGAATGTCGGTACTTAAACTGGATGCCAATAATTTTCTACCATCATTGTCGATTTTTTTCACAAAATCATTCCAATGTTTTTGCATGTCTTCTTCGCTGAAATTCTCTTTGGGCAGGTCATTTTCATCGATTACAACATCTATTTTATTTATCTCATGTTGTTTTTTTGCCTTTAAACTTGAAATTGAAAGTCCGGATACCCTTTTCGTATTGCCCTTTATTGATATTGGCTTAATGGTTGCCTTGGGTTCTTCGACTGCAGGCTGTACGGTATTTTCCTGCACAACCACTTCGTTTACCGTGTTGGTAGTAGTAGGGGGTGTTTCCGTCCTTTTTTGCTCTATTCCAGTAGTTGTGCTTGGGTCGAATGCATCACTTTTGCTGGCTTCTTCTTTTTCAGGGGCTTTGGTAGGGGGTTTAATGATGTTCCTGTAAAACGCCGCAGGGGCAATAAATTCAATAGTAGTATTGGCTAATGCGACTGATTCAGGATTTTTTTTTTCAGCTCCAAAGTTAATGGACGCCAATTTCATCAATGAAAGCTCTACTAAGAGCCGTTGGTTTTTACTGGTTTTATATTTGAGGTCACAGTCGTTTGCAATATTCAAGGCTTGCAATAGAAAATCGTTTGATGTAAGTCTGGACTGTTCCAAATAATTTTTTTTGGCGGTCTCACCTACTTCCAATAACTCAATGGTCTGTTCATGTTTACAAACCATAAGATCCCTAAAGTGGGAAGCGAGTCCCGATATAAAATGGTTGCCGTCGAAACCCAAAGACAGGGTTTTATTGAATAGGAGTAATAAACCGGGAATATCGTGTTTTAAAATTAGGTCGGTAGCCGAGAAATACGTATCATAATCCAAGACGTTCAAATTTTCGGTAACCGCTTTACGGGTTAGGTTGGTTCCCGAAAAGCTAACGACCCTATCAAAGATAGATAGGGCATCCCGCATTGCACCATCGGCTTTTTGTGCTATGATATGCAGGGCATCATCATCGGCTTCAATTCCTTGGTTTTCAGCGATATATTTTAAGTATGAAGCAGCATCTTTGACCGTAATGCGTTTAAAATCAAAAATTTGGCAACGAGAAAGTATAGTGGGGATGATTTTATGTTTTTCCGTAGTGGCCAAAATGAAAATCGCATGTTTTGGGGGCTCTTCCAAAGTCTTTAAGAAGGCATTGAAGGCCGATTGCGATAGCATATGTACCTCATCTATAATATATACTTTGTACTTCCCTACTTGGGGAGGAATACGGACTTGATCGATCAAGTTCCTGATATCGTCGACTGAATTGTTCGAAGCAGCATCCAACTCAAATATATTGAAAGCAAAATCCTCATCTTCCCGTTCCGTGCCATCTTGATTGATCTGTTTGGCCAAAATACGGGCGCAAGTAGTCTTTCCTACCCCTCTTGGTCCGCAGAATAATAGGGCTTGGGCCAAATGATTGTTCTCAATGGCATTGAGCAATGTATTGGTTATCGCCTGTTGGCCAACGACATCTTTGAATGTCTGTGGTCTATATTTACGTGCTGATACAATAAATGGCTCCAAATCGTTTGTGTTTTTAAGGTATTCTGTTTGCCGAGGCTATTTTACAAATATAAAAATAGCGGGGTTTATAGCGCTTTATTTAAGATGGATTAAACACTTTTTTATCAACAATTGAAGTAAATTTGCACCTTAGCAGGTCTCCTTATCGATTTGGCTTTAAACGTCAGATAGGAAAGTCCGGACACCATAGTGCAGTATAGCGGGTAACGCCCGTCACCTGATAGTTACTGTCAGGGAGGACAAGTGCAGCAGAAAGTATGTACAGGTAAGGCTGTAGTGAAACCAGGTAAACTCTATACGGTGAAACGTCATGTAAATCAGTGTTCGAGGGCGGCACGTCCGAGCTGAAGGGTAGGCGGTTAGAGCCTTTGGGCAACCAAAGGTCCAGATAAATGATAAGGGCATTCTGAATTTTTCAGGATGAACAGAATCCGGCTTATGACCTGCTTTTTTAATAAAATAGCATTTCCAAAGGAAAATGTGTTGTCGAATTATCCCTGATTTCTTTTACATTCAACGGTGATCACCGTATTTACTTTACCCAAGTGCTTGGTGAAATACCCTAATATATGCTTTTATGGGGCTATAAGATGAAATGTAATATCATATTAAAGGAAAGTGTTGGCTATTTTTCAAAAAAGCTGAATACACTTCCCCCATACCTTCTGTTTTTGGAATAATGTTCCAACTGCGAAAGATCGGTATGTTTTGAGTGTTCAATGATCAGTACCCCATCATCATTAAGGAGGTTGTTTTTAAATACCAATTCCGGTATTTTGGCAAATTCCTCTACAGGAAAATCGTAAGGTGGGTCAGCAAAAATGATATCGGCCTTAATGACTGTTTTTTCCAAAAATTGAAAAACATCACTTTTAATGGCAGAGATACCAAAACTTAATTCCGTTGAGATTTTGTCAATGAATTTTATGCACCCAAAATCGACATCAATAGCCGTAATATCAGTCGTTCCCCTAGAGGCAAATTCAAAACTTATGTTTCCGGTACCGGCAAATAGGTCTAGGAAACTTATTTCCTCAAAATAGTATGAATTATTGAGGATGTTGAAAAGGGCTTCTTTCGCCATATCGGTAGTAGGGCGAACCGGTAATTTTTTTGGGGCCGTTATTCTTTTGCTTTTATGTTTTCCGGAAATTATTCGCATTACAGGGCGCTGATTAAGGTGAAATCTATGTTGTTTTTATCAGTATCGGCCATTGGATAAGATGTAATGGAGGGGATAAAAATGGTTATGTCCTTAATATAGGAATAGCAAAGTTTATAGATTTCATCGTCTTCTTCTATAGAACCGAATAGTTTCAACTTTGTGGTTTCGGTCTCTAAGTTCAATTGCTCCATGGTAAAGAGCAAATAATAAATGAAATCCTCTTTGGAGGTAAAGGTAAAGCTATTGTGGAGTTGTAATTTCTTTTGTGATATTACGGTGATGCTCATTTGTTGGCCGTCAACATGAACATAGCAAATGGGCTCTTTATTGGCGCCGGAATTATTCAATAATGCCTCAACCAAAACAGTGCCGTTATGTTTGTATTCAAATTCTCCGAAAAGTTCGAAAATATAATTATTGATGTTTACAAAAGGCACGTAAACGTTGACCATATCATAATTCTCCAAGGCGTCGTAAGCCAAATGGTCATTGGCCAGGATTTTGGCATTAAGTTTCAAGTAATTGGCCAGTTCATTTTCATCAAATAAAGATTTTGGCACAAAACTGAAAAGTCCGTTACTGTGAACAACAATGACTTCGGAAAAAGAGGTTTTGTGTATTTGATGTTTTTCCAGTAATGTTCTTAGGTTATTTTGAAGTTCAAAGGGGTTTAGGATTTTATCGAAAACCTGTCGTTCAGAATTGGTAATGGTGTTGGAAATTGTATCAAGTACACAAAAAGAAAGTCCATTCAAGCTAACTTGAATGGACAGTTTGTTAAATTTTTCCAATGGAATATCGTCCGTTTTAAAGATCTTCTTTTTTGTCATAAATAGGAGGCCAGTTACCACTAGTACTCACCTGATCAAGAGAACCAACTTTAATAACATCGCCATTTACCTCTTCAACACTTATTTGTGCATTTTCGCGAGTCAATAAGTCTTTAGGTTGGTCAAATAATACTACGCTCTTTTTGACTTTGGCTTCAAATACAGGAGCTTTATAGCCACCTTTGTCAATAATCGCTGATTTCATTTCAAATTTTTCCCCGCCTGGAGCGTAAGGAACATCCATTAAGCTTTTATAACGATCGTCATTTTTGAACAATGAATCTTTCACCGATACAAATCCTAAGGTGTCAATGATTTTGATTTCTTTCAGAAGTTCAATACCATATGTTTTGTCCATCTCCATATAAGAAGAATCCCTTTGCTGGGTAATTGTATATTTACCAGTATCTACGAAACTTATCAGACTTTTAAAATCATTTGCATATTTTCCATTAGCCGTTTTATAGGCTTCCTGGGCATTACGAATGTCCTTTAATTTGGATACGACTTTGGCAAAACGCTCTTGTTTTACTTTCTTGAATTCTATAGGTCCGGTTACTGAGCTATAAATAAGGTATGCTAATCCGATACAAGCAATCCAAAGTACAATTTGTATTATGGTCTTCATTTCTTACGTGTTATTTTTTTGATTTAGTGGTTAACACAAATCTACAATTTTTTTACAAACTGCCTAATATTTTATTGCGGTAATTATTAAGGTTTATCAAATTTATCGCTTCGCCTATAAAGACGGTCGTTCTATGATTAAATGAGGTGCATATCATAACCGTTTGAAACGTAATGGATAGTGTGTGTTTTAGTCCAATTTTATATGATATTTCAGTAGAATAATATAGTAAATGGTTTTTGGGCCGATAATCATGATTATCTTTGAAAACTATGAAGGTCCTTACTGCATCCTCTTTTTTTTCTATCCTTAAGGAAAAGTTTCCACATGAGCCTACACCTATGCAGTCGGTGGCATTGCAACAATTGTCGGATTATGTGCTTTCTGATGAAAAAGAACGATTGTTCTTGTTGAAGGGATATGCCGGTACTGGAAAAACTACGATTGTTGGTACCTTGGTTAGTAATTTATGGCGTACGACTATGAAGGCGGTGTTGATGGCGCCAACGGGAAGAGCGGCTAAAGTAATGTCAAATTACTCAAATACACAGGCGTTCACCATACATCGTAAAATCTATTTTCCCAAAAAGCAATCAGGAGGTGGGGTACAATTTGTTCTGGCGCCTAATAAGCATAGGAATACCATATTTATCGTTGATGAGGCCTCAATGATTCCGGATACCCCTGCAGATTCCAAACTTTTCGAAAACGGCTCGTTGTTAGACGATCTTATGATGTTCGTTTATTCCGGACACAACTGTAAGTTGATTTTGATCGGGGATACGGCCCAGTTACCTCCGGTTCATCTCGATTTGAGTCCGGCTTTGGATGAAGGCAAATTAGGTCTCAATTATAACAAAGAGGTTACAAAGCTCGAGTTGGATGAGGTGGTTCGGCAATCAGAGGATTCCGGTATTTTGGTCAATGCCACATTGCTCAGGGAGCAATTGGCCGGGACATTTTTCGAAGGATTTCAGTTTGATGTGAATCCTTTCACTGATATTGTTAGACTCATAGATGGTCATGAAATACTAGAGGCAATTGATTCATCTTATTCAGAGAACGGAAAAGAAGAAACTACCATAATTGTGAGGTCGAACAAAAGGGCCAACCTCTACAATGAAAATATACGCCAAAGAATCCTTTATTTGGAAAATGATATCGCCACAGGGGATTTTATGATGGTGGTCAAGAATAATTATTTTTGGTTAAAACCCACCTCTGAAGCCGGATTTATAGCCAATGGTGATATTATCGAGGTGCTCGAGATTTTTGCGATAAAGGAATTGTACGGGTTCAAATTTGCTGAGGTGAAGGTGCAAATGGTCGACTATCCGAATCAACCACCTTTTGAAACGGTCCTGTTGTTAGATACCATTATGGCAGTAACCCCTTCCTTGTCTTACGAAGATGGTAATCGTTTATACCAGGAGGTAATGAAAGATTACGAACATGAAACTTCAAAATATAAAAAGTTCCTTGGTGTAAAGAACAATAAGTATTTCAATGCGTTACAGGTCAAGTTCTCATATGCCATAACCTGTCATAAATCACAAGGTGGCCAGTGGAATACCGTATTTGTTGAGCAGCCTTACTTACCCAATGGTATCGATAAAGAATATCTTAGGTGGTTGTACACGGCGGTTACTAGGGCAAAGGAAAAATTGTATCTTATAGGCTTTAAGTCCGATTTTTTTCTTGATTCGGAATAACCTAATTTAGTACAAAGTATAAAAAATGAACTCGGAAACGATAATCAGTATATTTTTGGGTGTTGGTCTAGCGGCGTCAGTGGGTTTTCGTGTTTTCCTGCCCCTTTTCGCACTTAGCCTGGCTTCATATTTTGGGGTTTGGGAATTGAACGATAATTGGCAATGGATAGGGAGTGTTGCTGCATTGATAACCCTAGGGGTGGCTACTTTAGCTGAAATTTTCGGATATTTTATTCCTTGGGTAGATAATTTATTGGACAGTATTGCCATACCTTTGGCAGCTATTGCAGGTACAGCGGTTATGGTGTCAACGGTAGCGAATCTCGATCCAGTGGTTACATGGTCATTGGCCATAATTGCTGGGGGAGGTACGGCAACTGCAATAAAAGGGGCGGGAGCCTCGACCCGATTAACATCGACAGCAACTACGGGAGGCTTGGCAAATCCACTGGTTTCAACAGTTGAAACGGGGGCTGCGGTGGTGGTTTCGGCCGCATCTATTTTTGCCCCGATCCTGGCGGCTATTTTGGTCATCGCCATTTTGGTGTTCGTCTTTACGATTTATCGTAAACTAAGGCCAAGGACAAAATCTTAATCAACAACTTAAAGCGAATAAAGTGAAAATTATAGCAATGATACCCGCACGATATGCGGCTTCAAGATTTCCTGCCAAATTAATGCAGGACCTATCGGGCAAACCCGTTATTGTGCGTACTTATGAAGCGGCGATAAAAACCGAACTTTTCGATGAGGTTTATGTTGTTACGGACAGTAAAATTATTTTTGATACCATTACAGACGCTGGAGGGCAGGCGATAATGAGTATTAAGGAGCATGATTGTGGCAGTGATCGTATTGCGGAAGCCGTTGCCGACATGGATGTTGATATCATTGTCAACGTGCAAGGTGACGAACCTTTTACCGATCGTGAAAGCTTGGCAAGTGTATTGAAGGTTTTTGAGGAAGATGTTGTCAAAGAAATAGACCTGGCTTCTTTAATGGTAAGGATTAACGATTGGGATGAAATTAACAACCCGAATACGGTAAAGGTCATTATCGATAATCGTAATTTTGCCCTTTATTTTTCCCGATCGCCAATACCATTTCCACGAGACACGGCCATTGAGGATATCTATTATAAACACAAAGGCATCTACGCTTTTCGGAAAAGTGCTTTGATGGATTTTCACCGTTTGCCCATGTTGCCTTTGGAAGCTAAGGAAAAAATAGAGGCCATTCGATATCTTGAGTATGGTAAAAAAATTAAAATGGTAGAGACGAAAGTAACAGGTATCGAAATAGATACGCCTGAAGATCTAAAAAAGGCCCAAGCAGCATGGAAATAGATTTCAGTAACATAAAAGTTATAGGCTTTGATGCCGATGATACCCTATGGGTGAACGAAACGTATTTTCGGGATACCGAGGAATTGTTCGCCGATTTACTCGAAGGCTTCGAAACTAAAAACAAAATAGATCAAGAGTTGTTCAAAAAAGAGATGGACAATCTGGAACTGTATGGGTATGGAATTAAGGGTTTTATGCTCTCTATGATCGAGTCGGCCTTGGAACTTTCAAATAATAGGGTTTCCCAAGCAACGATTATGAAAATTTTGAATCTAGGTAAAGATATGATTAGTCACCCAGTTGAATTGTTGGATGGGGTCAAAGAAGTCTTACTGGCATTGAAAAATAAATATCGATTGATCGTTTTGACCAAAGGCGATTTGTTGGATCAGGAACGAAAGCTCGAAAGATCGGGACTATCAGAGTATTTTCATCATGTAGAGGTGCTGAGCGATAAGAAAGAACTGAATTACAAAAACCTATTGGAACATCTTGAAATAGGGGTTGATGAATTTTTAATGATAGGGAATTCATTGAAGTCAGATGTTTTGCCCTTACTTAATATTGGGGCAAAAGCAGTTCATGTTCCTTTTCATACGACTTGGCAACATGAGCAGGTGTCTATTGAGGAAAATGATTACAAATATTTGAAATTAAATAGGTTAGAAGATGTTCTAGGCTATTTGAAATAGTATTATGGAGGTAAAGAACACAAGTATATTGAAAAACGATCCTACCAAAAAGAAAGTGGAATATAAAAATTTCCCAATGGTGCCACGTGTGGTTTTTGGGAACGGAAGCTTTGATCAACTAGGTACTATATTAATGGCCAAAAGGAAAAATTCCGAAGCTCCATTTATTTTCTTGGTTGATGATGTTTTTGAAGGAAAGGAATTACCGTATCGTATACCGACCATGTTCAATGACCGTATTGTATTTATTTCGGCCGATGAAGAACCCAAGACCAATCAGGTTGATGTTTTGGTACAAAAAATAAGGGATGATTTTTCAGAGATTCCATCCGGTATTGTAGGTATAGGAGGGGGTACGATAATGGATTTGGCAAAGGCCGTGTCCATAATGATGAATAATGAAGGGAGCTCTTATGAATACCAAGGTTGGGATCTAGTGAAAAAACCATCCATATACCATGTAGGTATACCCACAATTAGCGGAACAGGGGCAGAGGTTTCGCGAACAACGGTACTATTGGGGCCTGAAAGGAAATTAGGTATAAACTCCGATTACACGACCTTTGATCAAGTTGTTCTTGATCCCGATTTAACTAAAGGGGTTTCCAAAGAACAATGGTTTTATACGGGCATGGATTGTTTTATCCATTGTGTGGAGTCGCTCAATGGGACTTATCTAAACGCCTTTAGTCAGAGTTATGGTGAAAAGGCATATGAACTGTGTAAGGAAGTGTTCCTTGATGGGTTGGGTGAAACAGAATCGCGGGACAAATTAATGATGGCTTCGTGGCATGGTGGTATGAGTATTGCCTATTCCCAAGTCGGTGTCGCGCATGCCATGAGCTACGGACTTTCTTATCTTTTAGGGGTGAAGCATGGGATTGGTAATTGTCTTGTTTTTCAATATTTAGAGGAGTTTTATCCCGAAGGAGTGGCCTTGTTCAAGATTATGCAAGAAAAACATCAAATTGAGCTTCCAAAAGGTATATGTGCCAACTTATCTGAAGATGAGTTCGAAACCATGATCTCTGTCGCAATGGGAATGGAACCTTTATGGGAAAATGCATTGGGAAAGGAATGGAGAAAAACCATTACGCCAGCTAAATTAAAATCGATCTACGAAAAGATCTAAGCCTATATGCATACACTTGCAAAATTTATTTATTTCAAATTACTCGGTTGGAAGATCATTGGAGAGTTTCCCGATATTGATAAATGTTTATTGGTGGTTGTGCCACATACCAGCTGGGTAGACTTCTTTTTGGGACTACTTATTCGAAGGGTCATCAATAAGGACATGAATTTCATAGCAAAGAAGAGTCTTTTTAAACCTCCGTTCGGGTGGTATTTCAGATGGATGGGCGGTGCACCCATTGATCGCTCAAAAAGCAATGACACCGTAACTGCTATTGCCGGTATTTTTGACGAAAAGAAAGTTTTTAGGCTGGCCCTGTCACCGGAAGGAACCCGTAAGAAGGTTGAAAAATGGAAAACAGGATTCTATTACATTGCCAAAGCCGCCCAAGTACCTATTGTTTTGGTTGCCTTTGATTATGGAGGTAAACAGATAAAATTTTCGAAGCCTTACTCTCCTTCGAAAGATATAGAGGCTGATTTTAAGCTCTACAGGGAATTTTTTAAGGGTGTTACGGGAAAGAAACCCGAATTATCATAACCTATTCCTGCATCGTATGATAAACGTTCTGAACGTCATCATCCTCTTCGATTTTTTCCAATAATTTTTCAACATCGGCCGCTTCTTCCTCGGTCAATTTTTTGGTTACCTGTGGAATGCGTTCAAAGCCGGAAGAAAGAATCTCGATTTCCCTGTGCTCCAATTCTTTTTGGATGGCACCGAAACTTTCGAAAGGGGCGTAAATCAATATTCCGTCATCATCGACAAAAACTTCCTCAGCACCAAAATCGATCATTTCGAGTTCAAGTTCTTCCGCATCTATTCCTTCTGCATTGATCCTGAAATTACAAGTGTGGTCGAACATGAATTCTACCGAACCTGATGTACCTAAACTACCATTGCATTTGTTGAAGTAACTACGAACATTCGCTACGGTCCTTGTGTTGTTGTCCGTTGCGGTTTCTATTAAAATAGCGATACCGTGTGGGGCGTACCCTTCGTATAATACCTCTTTGAAATCACCTAGACTTTTATCAGTGGCCCTTTTTATGGCCCTTTCGATATTGTCTTTGGGCATGTTTACAGATTTGGCATTCTGTATTACCGCTCTAAGCCTTGAATTGGAATCAGGGTCTGGGCCACCTTCTTTTACGGCCATAACAATGTCTTTTCCAATACGCGTAAACGCTTTGGACATTGCAGACCATCTTTTCATTTTACGTGCCTTTCTAAATTCAAAAGCTCTTCCCATAATGTGATGTATGTATTATTCTAACGGCTGTAAATTTAAGAAAATTTAGACAGTATCATAAACCTTCGGCGAAGTATAAATTCAAAGGATTGAATACGATAAGGTTCAAGGGAAACTGCCATTTGCAAAGGAGTTCCTAAGATTTTGGTTTTAGGGCATTTATCAATCTAAAAAGGTTTTTGTTCCTACGATTTCCAAAGTATTGTAAAAGATCGGGTTCAATCACTTTCAATAATATCCTCTATGCTTTGGGCCAATTTAAAATCTTTTAAGGTTACCCCATTGGCATCATGGGTGTTCAAACGTATCGTCAGGGTATTGTATACATTGCTCCATTCGGGGTGATGGTTTTGGGCCTCGCATTCAAAGGCAATGCGGGTCATAATGGAAAAGGTTTCTTTAAAATCCTTGAATTCAAAAGTAGTTTGCAAAGCGTCGTCAATGTATTCCCAACCTTCCAAATTTTTAAGACGTTCCTGAATTTCGATTTCATCTAGTTTTGCCATAACCTCATTTTTTTATCAAAAATATAAAAGCAAATGACTTTCAGGAACTTAATCCATTAAAAGATGATGGTCAATGATTTCTTGATAAGTGGTCTGGAGGTTATTGGGAAGCTTGTTGGTTTTCGCAAGTACGGCCAAATAACGATCGTCATTCGTTGTATAGACCCTTTTATAAATGGGGTTGAATTTCCCAATACGCTCCACAACTTCCTTTATGAAATCTTCATGGTGCACCAAGTCCTTACTGCCTAAATGGAAAATACCTGTTTTATCTTGATTAATGATAAAGTGTATTTGTTGCGTTAGCTTATCATCATGTGTTACGTTCATGATCAAATTAGGGAAAACCTCAATGGGTTTATTGTTCCATATAAGGTTTCTAATTTCCTTGATTCTTGGTGATGAGTTGCCAAATACCATGGGTACCCTAAGGATAGCCATTTTGTGGCTCGGTAAGCGCATCATCATATTCTCGATTTTGATCTTAAGCCTTCCGTAAACACTTTCTGAAAGGGTTTTGTCGTTTTCGTATGACGGGTACTTACTATAAGCATCGAATACATTGGCCGATGAGATAAAAATCAACCTACAATCGTTTTCCGATACATATTCTACCAGATGTTGGTGCGCTTGTATTTGAGAAGCAAAGTTTCCGCGCACTGCTGAAATTATGATTTGTGGACGAATTTTCTCCAAAACCTGGAAGATATCATCAGACGCTAAATCGTATTTTAAAAACTGCTGGTTGCCCTCAAAAGACCTTCTGGCAGAATTATACGTACCATAAGTATTGAAATAGGAGCGAAGCTCTCGATAAATTGCATTACCGATAAAGCCGCTTGCGCCCAGTATTAGAATCTTTTTTGAGTCCAATTTCAAAAAATTGATTGAGAGGTTTTTGTAGTAAGCTTTTCAAGGGCTTGCATGCCAAGTTTTGAATTACCTTTTTGGTTCAAGCCGGGAGACCAAGTGACTACGGAAAATTTGTCAGGGAACACGGCGGCAATTCCACCTCCAACGCCACTTTTACCGGGTAGCCCCACTTCAAAGGCAAATTCACCTGCCTCATCATAAAACCCGCAAGTAAGCATTAAGGCATTAATACGTTTCACTTGGTTAATGTTCAGATGTGTTTTACCTCTCTGGCACTTGCCATGGTTCATGAACATGTAAAATGCATTTGCCAATTGTTTACAGCTCATTTCGATGGAGCACTGGTGGAAATAAAAATCAAGGACTTCGTCAACATCGTTTTCAAGATTACCGTAAGATTTAAGGAGATTTGCCGCGGCAATATTCTTGAATCCTGTATTTTTTTCAGATTCCGCTACTTTTTCATTGTAGGTGATGCTATCGTCGTTTGTTATTTGACGAATAAAATACAGGAACTCATCTTTGGGGTTTTCTAGGTTGGAAACAAGAATATCGGCAACCACAATAGCCCCTGCATTTATCAACGGATTTCTAGGAATACCATTTTCGAATTCCAAAAGGGATAAGTGGTTAAATGGATCACCCGAGGGTTCAACATCCACGCGTTCCCAAATTGAATCACCGACCAAAGCAAAACATTTTGATAGGCTTAAGACTTTAGAGATACTTTGTATCGAAAACAATTCGTCAGCGTCTCCCGCAGAATAATGGTTCATTTGGGAATCTACCAAATGGATCCCAAATTTGTTGGGGTCTATTTTCGATAATTCGGGAATATAAGAGGCTACAGTACCTTTTTCCTTTACATTATTTAATTCGGAAGCAATCGCTTCTATTATGTCTTGATAGTTCGGCATTAATTTTTATAAAAAGGTAATTTGACTACAGTTGCCGGTATTGCCTTTTTTCGAATTTGAATGCTGATCTTACTACCGGTTTCAGAAAATATGGTCGGTACGTAACCTAGGCCAATTCCTTTTCCTAAAGAAGGGGACATGGTGCCAGAGGTTACTTCCCCTATCGTTTTTCCTTGTGAGTCCACGATATCATACCCATGTCGGGGAATACCGCGTTCGTCCAATTCAAAACCTACCAATTTTCTTTCGGGCCCATGTGCTTTTTCCTTAGCTAAGGCCCCGCTATTGACGAAATCCTTTGTAAATTTTGTAATCCAGCTTAAACCAGCCTCAAAAGGGGAGGTTTCATCGGTAATGTCATTTCCATAAAGGCAATAGCCCATTTCTAAACGAAGGGTATCCCTCGCTGCCAGTCCAACCGGTTTTATTCCAAAATCTGCACCGGCCTCGAAAACCTTGTCCCATACTTGTTTTACTTCACTGTTCTTGCAATATATTTCAAAACCGCCAGAACCTGTGTATCCGGTTGCTGAAATGATAACGTGTTCAATTCCCGCAAAATCACCAACGACAAAATTGTAGAATTTGATGCTGCTTAAATCAACTGAAGTTAAACTTTGCATGGCCTCAACCGCTTTTGGTCCTTGAATGGCCAAAAGTGAATACTGTTCGGAAAGGTCTTTCATTTCAGCCTTTATGCCTTTATTGTATATTGAGATATGGTTCCAATCTTTTTCAATATTGGAGGCATTTACCACTAAAAGATAGGTTTCTTCTTTAATGCGGTAAACGATTAAATCGTCAACAATTCCTCCCGTTTCATTAGGAAGGCAACTATATTGTGCTTTACCTATGGTTAATTTCGAGGCGTCATTAGAAGTGACTTTCTGTATTAATTCTAGGGCATTAGGACCTTCAATGAGAAATTCCCCCATATGTGAGACATCAAAAACCCCAACTCCTTCTCTGACAGTTTCATGTTCAATATTCACGCCTTCGTAGGAAACTGGCATATTGTATCCTGCAAAAGGTACCATTTTTGCACCTAGTGCTTCATGGGTTTTGGTAAGGGCCGTATCTTTCATCATTCTTAATTTTGTGAGGCAAAGCTATTGAATAATTTAAGGATAGAAAAGGAGATGCTTTCGATTTGCCGGAATGAATTTGTAAAGAGAATATATTCATCAGAACAAACTACACAAGTTCATAAGGCATATTGATGGTGTAAAAAGGATATTTGTGCAGAAAACCTCATCTTTCATCGATTTTAACATTGTTTGTAGTAGAAAATGGAGTAGTCTTGCTAAATTGGTTAACCAATTTAATATTCATACGTTTAACAGTACTTGCATATGCAGAAAGGATTAAGATTTTGGAGATTACATACCTATTTCAAAATACTATTTGCCTTATTTTTTATTTATAGTTGTTCAGATAATGGTGCGGATTCTGACACTATTGTTCCCGATAGTGAGGTTGTTGAAACTGAAACCGAAGAGGAAACTGAAACTGAAGAGGAAACAGAAACGGAGGAAGAGACCGAAACCGAGGAAGAGACCGAAACCGAGGAAGAGACCAACTCGGATATCCCAGGTCAAGTATTGGGGCTATCAACTTCTGATTGGAAGTTGAACGGTTTTATTGGTACGGGGGCGGATGCGGTCTATGAAGATGATTTGTTAAAGGCCTTGGGTAAATCATTCGATGATTATGTTGATGATAATTATTTTTATGCGCTT
Source organism: Maribacter luteus (assembly GCF_009674825.1). Classification (GTDB taxonomy): domain Bacteria; phylum Bacteroidota; class Bacteroidia; order Flavobacteriales; family Flavobacteriaceae; genus Maribacter_A; species Maribacter_A luteus. The sequence goes on along the minus strand of NZ_WKJH01000024.1, from coordinate 264,052 downwards.
GACGGTTTCACGTATTTCAAATGTTATCGTGGTTTGGGCGGGTCAAAAAACTCAAATAATCCAAGAGTAGAGCTTAGGGAGATGAAAGACGGTGAAACCCATTATTGGGATGGGGATTCCGGTAGGCATATTATGGAATGGACGGTACGTGTGGATCAATTACCTAAAAGTACAAGTGGAACTGATGGGGTGCTTTGTTTTGGACAAATACATGGGCCAAGCGATAGTCAAGGTTTCAATGATGATGGTGTGGATGTAGATGACACTATACGACTGCAATTTCGTGGGAAGCCCAACCAAGAAGAGGGCGAGGTAGATCTAAAGATAAGTGGGTACATTACAGAAGAACAAGGTGGTTCAATTAGTTTGTCCGGTTATAATTTGGATACCGTTTATGATTTTAAACTGGTTATGGAAAATGGAGTTATAACTGTCTTTGTGAATGGGGAAATGGTTTTTGAACGAACTTTGAATACTTCTGGGGATACCAGTTATTTTAAAGTCGGAAATTATCTACAATCGGTAAAGGAAGCCACATATGACGCAGCTTCGTTTGGGTTGGTAGGTATCAGTGCTTTGAAAGTTACTCATGAATAACCGTTAAAATATAGAAAAAGCCCTTATTTTCATAAGGGCTTTTTTGTAAAGTTTCGGATATTGTTTGATCAGCGTTTTAGCAAATAACTTTTCAGTTCCTCATACTTGCCTATTTTGATAGACGTTTTTTCTTTGCCCATTACATTTTTAATTTGGGCAGGAAGCTCCAAAGTATGACCAAGGGTTTCTTCAACTACATCCAAAAATTTCACGGGATGTGCCGTTTCTAGAAAAACCCCAAAGGTTTCAGGATGGTCTTTTCGGTATTTTTGTATACCAAGGTAACCCACTGCCCCATGTGGGTCGGCGATATAATCTGATGTCTTATAGATATGCAACATCGCTTTTTTGGTTTCTTCATCCGTGAAAGGATAAGAACTTAAATTAGCCTTTAATGCCTCGAAATCGTCATTATGTAAATGTCTAATTCGGATAAAATTACTGGGGTCGCCCACGTCCATAGCGTTAGAAATGGTTGCAGATGAAGGCTTGGGTTTGTATTCCCCGGTTTCCATAAATTCGGGAACCGTATCGTTCACATTTGTGGCAGCGATAAAATGTTTTACGGGCATACCCAATCTTTGGGCGACCATACCGGCACAAATATTTCCAAAATTTCCACTAGGAACAGAGAATACCAATTCCTTACCTTTTGACTTTAATTGCTTATAGGTAAAAAGAAAATAGAACAGTTGTGGTAACCAGCGAGCCACATTTATCGAGTTTGCCGAGGTCAATTGCATTTTCTGTAAAAGGGCATCATCCAAAAAGGCAGTTTTTACCATTTTTTGGCAATCATCAAAAGTGCCGTCAACTTCTAGAGCGGTAATATTCTGTCCTAAAGTCGTTAGTTGTCTTTCTTGTATGTCACTGACCTTGCCGCTTGGGTAAAGGATAACCACTTTTACACCATCGACACCTAGAAAACCATTGGCTACGGCCCCTCCCGTATCGCCTGAAGTTGCTACCAATACGGTAACCTCGTTGCTCGTGCTTTCAGAAAAATAGCCCAAGCATTGCGCCATGAATCTCGCGCCTACATCTTTAAAGGCCATTGTAGGGCCGTGAAAAAGTTCCAGTGTTGCCACATTTTCCTCGATTTCAACAACGGGAAAATCAAAGTCAAGAACATTCTTGATGATTTTTCGAAGTTCATTTTCGGGAATATCGCTACTTACGAACTGTTGAATGGCCGTAAATGCTATTTCTTCGTTCGATAATTTTTCAATATTCTCAAAAAAACTTTTAGGTAAAGGGGTAATACTTTCAGGAAAGTAGAGTCCTTTATCGGGAGCGATTCCCTTGATGACAGCTTCTTTGAAAGAAACATTCGGGGCTTTATTGTTTAGGCTATAAAAATTCATGGTTGTTATATGGTTCTTCCCTCTTTAAAGGGAGAACATCTTTTTTGTTCTATTTAGATTTCTTTGATTCCTTCGGTATTGATTTTTGATATATGCACATCGTGGTCAATTCCGATTTTCTCGTACACTTCTTTCATCGAAAGGGCAACTTTTTTGGCTGTGGCCTCACCTTTACTAAAGGCAAAAATCGATGGTCCCGAACCGGAAATACCACAACCTAATGCTCCTGAAGCCAAGGCTCCTTTTTTCACATCATTGAAACCGGGTATTAATATGGATCGGATCGGCTCCACGATATGGTCTTCCAAGGAACGTCCTATCAAATCATAATCCTCGGTAAATAGTCCGGCTATCAATCCTCCTAAGTTTCCCCATTGTTTTATGCCTTCTTTCAGGGTGATATGGGTTTTCAATATTTTCCTGGAATCTGAAGTTTTGATTTCTATCTGCGGATGTATTACCGTTGCAAATAATTCTGACGGACTATTGATCGGTATAATATCCAACGGTTCATAACTGCGAACCAAGGTGAATCCTCCGAATAGGGCAGGGGCTACATTGTCGGCGTGGGCGACCCCACTGGCCAAGCGTTCCCCTTCCATAGCAAACTCAACCAATTTGGAAGTTGTGAACGGCTTGCCCAATAATTGGTTCATGGCCCACACAGCACCGGTTGAACTAGCGGCACTGCTGCCGATACCACTTCCGGCTTTGATATTTTTATAAATTTCAATTTCAAATCCTCCGTCGTAATCACTTTCATTTAACAAGGCCAATCCTGCAACACCGGCCACATTTCTTTCGGTTTCCATTGGCAAGTCCTGACCTTCGAGTTTTGTAATGAAAATACCTTTTTTTGGTGTTTTTCTAATGACCATCTCGTCACCCACAGAATCCAAAGCGACCCCAAGTACATCAAATCCACAGGAAATGTTGGCGATAGTGGCCGGACAGAATACTCTTAGTTCCTCCATCTTTAAAAATTTCCGATTCTTATTATATCGGCAAAGATACCGGAAGCTGTTACATCTGCACCTGCTCCCGCACCTTTGATGATCATAGGTTGGTTAGGATAGCGCTCGGTGTAGAACAAAACAATATTGTCACTACCTTCTAGATTATAGAAATCATGTCCTTTAGGAATCTCTTGCAGGCCTACGCTTGCTTTACCGTCTTCAAATTGGGCAACATACTTTAATTTACTGTCTTGGTCCACGGCCTTTTTATATAATTCCTGGAAAGAAGATTCATTCTTGGTTAAAGTAGCGAAGAAATCTTCGTTATTGGTAGTATCCAAACTTTCTTGAGGTAAGAACGGATTATTTTGAATATCGTCGATTTCCAATTGGTTGCCACTTTCCCTTGCCAGAATGAGTATTTTACGCATAACGTCGATCCCACTTAAATCTATTTTTGGGTCTGGTTCGGTGTAACCTTCTTCTTGGGCTTGTTTTACAACATCGTGAAAAGTGGTCTTGTCGTTGAAATTATTGAAGACAAAATTTAGGCTACCGGAAAGTACGGCCTGTATTTTTTGGACCTTGTCCCCTGAGGCTATCAAATGTTTTAAAGTGTCTATGATCGGTAGTCCTGCACCGACATTGGTCTCAAATAGGAAAGGAGCATTGTATGTTCTTGCTAATTGCTTAAGGTTTAGGTAGTTTGAGTAGTTAGAGGAACAAGCGATTTTGTTACAGGTTACTACCGATATACTATTGCCTAAATAAGAACTGTAAGTATCCGAAACTTCGGCACTTGCTGTATTATCGACAAAAATACTGTTACGATAATTCAGTTTGTTCACCGTCTCGAAGAATTTGGCCTTATCTGCCTTTTCACCATTACTTAAAACGGACTCCCAATTTTTTAAAGGGATGCCATCTTCATCAAAAGCCATGGTTCTTGAGTTGGAAATACCGATTACCCTTACATTAAGTTTAAGGTTCTCCTTGAGGTATTTTTTCTGTTGATTGATTTGGTTGAGGAATTTACCGCCAACATTACCAACACCCATTACAAAAAGGTTCAATTGCTTAATGTTTTCCTCAAAAAATTCTTCATGAAGGGCGTTCAAAGCTTTTTTTACATCATCCTTATTGATTACGGCGGAAATATTTCGCTCAGAGGCACCTTGGGCAATGGCCCTGATATTTACGTTGTTTTTTCCTAGGGTACTGAACATTTTACCGCTTAATCCTTGATGGCTTTTCATATTATCACCCACCAAAGCGATTATGGCTAGATTTTTTTCTACCACTACAGGGTTTATTTTTCCACTACCCATTTCAAATTCAAAGGCATCGTTAACGGCTTGTTCTGCCAGTGCTACGTCATCGGCCGATATTCCTACACAGATTGAATGTTCTGATGAGGCTTGAGTAATAAGTACCACACTTATGTTAGCTTGGAAAAGCACCTCGAAAAAACGCTTTGATATTCCTGGTATACCCACCATTCCTGGTCCTTCAAGGGATAATAAGGCAATATTCTCAACGTGGGTAATACCGCGAACGGTTTTCCCCTTTTCATTTTTGTTTTTGGTAATTATGGTGCCTTCATTTTCAGGATCGAAAGTGTTCTTTATTTGAATTGAGATTCCTTTTGCCAAAACAGGCTGAATAGTTGGTGGGTACAATACCTTTGCTCCGAAATGAGAAAGTTCCATGGCTTCCTGGTAGGAGATATGTGGAATGGCCTTGGCTTGTTTCACCAATTTTGGGTTGGCGGTGTACATACCACTTACATCGGTCCATATTTCCAATAATTCAGCATTTACGGCAGCAGCAACAATGGCAGCAGTATAATCGGAACCACCTCTTCCCAAAGTAGTTGAGTCGCCATTTTCTGCCGAAGCGATGAACCCGGCCATTACAACTACTTTTAGTGGTGTTACCGAAAAGAAGTTACTGCAGAGGGTATTGGTTGCTTCGAAATTAACAACGGTTTTCCCGTTTACGGTATTGGTTTTTATGAGCTTTCTGCTATCGGCATGCACAACGTCCAGACCTTCTTCCTTAAAGTATTCACTAATGATGTATGATGATAGCAATTCACCGTAGCTCACTATTTTGTCGGATAGTTTAGGAGTAATCTCCCCGATTAAAAAAGCTCCTTCCAAAAGTGTCTCTAAAGTATTGAGTTCACTTTTTACCATACTCAAGACACTGCTTTGTGATGCAATGGGTATGAGCGTTTTGATCGTTTCAATATGCCGGTCCTCGATTTCCTTTACGAATGCTTTGTATGAATCGTCCTGTAAAGCAGCAAGGGTTGCCGTATTCAATAGTAAATCCGTTACGCCTCCTAAGGCTGAGACCACGACGATATTCTTGTCGCTTTCGGAATTTGATACAATATTTTTTACTAACGCAATATTTTGGGCATTGGCAACCGAGGTGCCCCCGAATTTTAAAACTTTCATTATGTATATTGATTAACTGGTACTGAAGTATTTTTGGCGAAAAATCGCAATAACGGACGGATTGATTATATGTAGCATGTTACCCCAAAGGGGTCGTACGCAAAATCGTGGTATTGCATCCATTAGTGAATGGAGAAAATAAGGTAGCTATGTTCGAAATGTTCAAAGGCATAGTTCGTTCTAAGTTCCAAAAGTAGTATTTTTGGGCTGCTAATCAAACGTTTCGACATATTTTTACGGAATTGTCAATAATTACCAAAAATTCTTACTGAATGAAATTTTTTAATGCCGAGCAGATCTATGCTGCTGATAAATTCACAATAAAAAAACAGCAAATTTCCAGCAATGAACTCATGGAGCGTGCCGCTGTGCAAATATTCAACTGGCTTCACCTTCGTATGCAGGGTGCCCAAGTGAAAATACATCTTTTCTGTGGTATAGGAAACAATGGTGGTGATGGTATGGCCTTGGCAAGGCATTTGAAAGAACATGGTTATAATATAACGGTAAATGTGGTCAATTACAGTGAAAAGCGGTCCAAGGATTTTTTAATAAACCTTGACCGACTTAAGGACCGAAAGATTTGGCCTAACTTTCTGGAAAGGGATTGTGAGTTTGAAGAAATCGGAAGGGATGACATTATCGTAGATGCGATTTTCGGAATCGGTTTGAATAGAACACCTGATTCATGGGTTACTAAACTTATACAGCATTTAAATGATTCCGGTGCATTTATTTTATCTGTTGACTTGCCCTCCGGTGTTTTTATGGATAAGGCCATAGAGAATACACAAGCGGTCATAAAGGCGAACCACGTTTTAAGTTTTCAAGCACCAAAATTGATTTTTTTCTTGCCGGAAACGGGTATTTACAGTAATCAGTGGGAGGTATTGGACATTGGATTGGATCCAGAACATCTTGCGGGTCTTGAAACCGAATTTGAGTTGATTGGTAAAAATGAATTACTTCCCGTTTATATACCTCGTGAAAAGTTTTCGCATAAGGGAAATTACGGACATGCATTGATAATTGGAGGGAGTTATGGTAAAATAGGGGCTGTATCATTGGCGTCAAAAGCAGCTATGGCCATAGGTAGTGGGTTGGTCACCGCTTATGTCCCAAAATGTGGATATGTGCCAATTCAAACAGCATTACCAGAGGTGATGGTCATTACCGATAAGGATGAAAACCATATTCAGGATATAACATTCGATATTGCGCCAACCGTAATTGGTCTTGGTGTAGGAATGGGTGTAGCCCAAGAAACGTCCGAAGCCTTTTCTAGTTTTCTGGATTCTGTAAAATCACCATTGGTTATTGATGCTGACGGATTGAACCTGCTTTCGAAAAAGAAGGATCTGCTCAAGAAACTAACGCCTAAAACCATTCTAACACCACACCCGAAAGAACTGAAACGGTTGATAGGTGAATGGAAAGATGATTTTGATAAATTGAAAAAAGCCAAGGCATTTTCAAAAAAATACGATGTTATCCTTGTTTTAAAAGGTGCGCATACCATAACGGTCTATGAAAACCATGGTTATGTAAACAATACGGGTAACCCGGGAATGGCCACAGCGGGAAGTGGTGACGTTCTGACAGGGGTTATTACTGGTTTGTTGGCTCAAGGATACGAACCTTTGGATGCTGCCGTTTTTGGGGTTTATCTTCACGGTAGGGCAGGCGATATTGCCCTGGAACAAACAGGTTACCAAGCATTGACCGCTTCCAAAATCATCGAAGCTATAGGCTTGGCCTTTATAGATTTGTTTAAAATGCCGGAGGAACCGGTTCCGCAAGAAGAATCGAATGAAGCCCAATCCTAATGAAGATTGGGCATCTGAATAAAAATTTTATTTGGCCGTCCTTATTCTTTTTTTGACCCATGCCAAGGCATTGTCGTATTCGATAAAGAATTTCATAGGTTTTTTATAGAAAAGTTTTTCGATTTTAAAGTTGTGCATGTCTATTTCCTTGACAGAAACAATAGCAAAAGCTTTCATATTGTCCAATTCCCGTAAATAGGTGTAAACGGTTGGGTCGATCGCATAGGAATTCTTTCGAAGACTTATGTAACCAAAAGGCTTTTCTTTAAAATGTATTTCCGAGATCCCTATAATCTGGTATACCCTTTCCATGGTTAAGGTAGCTCCTTCCTCAAATTTTGCTACCATATAATTGTCGTAAACTTGAACTACGCCAACCTCTAAATTGTATTCTCGTACAATTATGGTCTTTTTAGATCCCACATTCATTTCATGTAATTTATAGTGTCCGAAACGAATGTAGATTTAAGTAAATGGAATATATAAAAAAATAGACCAAAGGCTCAAATATCTTATATATGGCTATGAAAAGTGTATTTGTGGTTGTTTTTCGTTTATTAAAAGAGTGTAAAAAAGAAAAGGGAGCCATTTGGTAAATGGGTCCCTTTGATTATTTCGGCTATTCAAAAATCAACTATTTTGAAGATTTTTCAGCCTTTTTGATTTCTATGGTTAAAATTTCATTTTTCTTATCTAAATCCATGAAAATACTATCCCCTTCCTCAAGTTTCGAGTTTACGATTTCCTCTGCCAAGGCATCCTCAATGTATTTCTGGATAGCCCTTTTTAAAGGTCGTGCGCCGTATTGCTTGTCAAAACCTTTTTCGGCAATGTAATCTTTGGCTTTGTCGGTTAGGTTTAAATGATAACCGATATCCTTGATTCTTGCATAAAGCTTCGCTAATTCTATATCTATGATTTTGTGGATATCGTCCCTTTCCAAAGCATTGAAAACGATTACATCATCAATTCTGTTTAGGAATTCAGGGGCAAATGCCTTTTTCAAAGCATTTTCGATAACGCTTTTTTGGTGGGTGTCCGCTTGTGATTTTTTTGCGGCGGTACCGAAACCTACACCTTGTCCAAAATCTTTCAATTGTCTGGCACCGATATTCGAGGTCATTATGATGATAGTGTTCCTGAAATCGATTTTCCTACCCAAACTATCGGTCAAGAAACCATCATCCAATACCTGTAATAACATATTGAATACATCTGGATGCGCTTTTTCCACTTCATCCAAAAGTATTACGGAATAAGGTTTGCGTCTTACCTTTTCGGTCAACTGACCACCTTCTTCGTAACCGACATATCCTGGAGGTGCCCCTACCAATCTGGAAATGGCGAATTTCTCCATGTATTCACTCATGTCTATACGTATCAAGGCGTCTTCCGAATCGAAAAGTTCCTTGGCCAATACTTTGGCCAACTGTGTTTTACCAACCCCGGTTTGACCTAAAAATATAAATGAACCAATGGGTTTGTTAGGGTCTTTAAGTCCGGCTCTATTTCTTTGAATGGCTTTGGCAACTTTCGCCACGGCATCATCTTGTCCAATGACGTTCGACTTGATAAGTTCTGGCAATTCGGCCAGTTTATTGCTTTCGGTCTGGGCGATCCTGTTCACGGGTATACCGCTCATCATTGAAACTACATCGGCAACATTGTCCTCAGTGACCGTTTCTTTATGGAGCTTGCTATCATCTTCCCATTTTTCTTGGGCTGCGGCTAGTTCCTTTTCCAGTCTTTTTTCGTCGTCGCGTAATTTTGCAGCTTCCTCGTATTTTTGTTTTTTGACTACACTGTTCTTTAGGTCCCTCACATCATCCAACTGTTTTTCAAGTTCAAGAATTTGTTTGGGAACATCCATATTTACGATATGCACCCTTGAGCCGGCTTCATCCAAGGCGTCTATGGCCTTGTCTGGTAAAAACCGGTCGGTCATATATCTATTGGTCAATTTAACACAAGCGACAATGGCTTCATCTGTATAGGATACATTATGGTGGTCCTCGTATTTTCCTTTGATATTCTGTAGAATCTCAATGGTTTCGTCTACAGAAGTAGGTTCAACAATTACTTTTTGGAACCTACGTTCCAATGCACCGTCCTTTTCAATATACTGTCTGTACTCATCCAAAGTAGTGGCTCCTATACATTGGATTTCACCCCTTGCCAATGCAGGTTTGAACATGTTGGAGGCATCTAGGCTACCTGTAGCCCCACCGGCCCCGACAATAGTATGTATTTCATCAATGAAAAGAATAACGTCGTCATTTTTTTCAAGCTCGTTCATGACCGCTTTCATTCGTTCTTCGAATTGCCCACGGTATTTGGTGCCTGCAACAAGTGAGGCAAGATCCAGTGTTACAACCCTTTTGTTGTAAAGGATCCTGGAAACCTTTTTGTTGATGATGCGTAGGGCCAAACCTTCTGCAATGGCACTTTTACCTACACCTGGTTCCCCGATCAATAACGGGTTGTTCTTTTTACGTCTACTTAATATTTGAGAAACCCTTTCGATTTCTTTCTCACGGCCCACAACGGGGTCCAGTTTGTTTTCTTCGGCCATTTGGGTCAAATCCCTGCCGAAATTATCCAAAACGGGAGTCTTGGATTTTTTGTTTCCTTTTTGGTTCGATGTGGCTCCATATGAACCTTCTTTACCACTGCCCGTTTCATCCGAGTCACTGGGGAAGGATTCTGAGGTTGGGGAATCCACAATATCATCGTCACTTGTGATCATAAATTTGAATTGTTCTTTAACACCATCATAATCTACCTTTAGTTTATGAAGTAATTTGGTGGTTGGGTCATTTTCATTTCTGAGAATGCACAATAATAAGTGAGCAGTATTGATAGAGGAACTCTGAAATAGTTTCGCTTCAAGAAATGTTGTTTTCAAAGCGCGTTCCGCCTGTCTTGTCAAATGAAGGTTCTTTTTGTCCTTCTGTACCCCGTTTGGGTTTGGGTTGGATGGGCTTAGGATTTCGACCTTTCTTCGTAAGTGGTCCAAATCAACATCCAAAGCATCCAAGATACTTATCGCCTTCCCGTTTCCATCACGTAACAAGCCCAACATTAAATGCTCGGTACCAATGAAATCATGTCCCAATCTTAATGCCTCTTCCTTGCTGTACGCAATTACATCCTTTACCCGAGGTGAAAAATTATCATCCATATATTATCCTTTCAACAATAAAATTAGTAAATCTAGACTAATCTAGACCAATTACCATACCTAATAATCGATAAACATAGCCATAATGTCGAAAAAACCCTCTAATTACAAAATAATTAACAATCAAATTATCAACTAAAAAGGGGGGTAAGAGTGTTAATAAATTCTTGGATAAAGATTGTGATATGTATGCTGAAACCTATCAAAATACGTATATTGCCATGCTTTTTTAACCAAGTTAAATAGATAAAAATTAGGATGGCAGAAGGAGAAAAATTGATTCCTATCAACATTGAAGACGAAATGAAGTCTGCTTACATTGATTATTCAATGTCGGTCATTGTGTCACGTGCCTTGCCAGATGTCAGGGATGGTCTGAAACCTGTTCATAGAAGGGTGCTGTATGGTATGCATGAGCTAGGTGTTCGTTCCAATAGTTCCCATAAAAAATCGGCTCGTATCGTGGGTGAGGTTTTGGGTAAGTACCACCCTCATGGTGATACCTCGGTATACGATACCATGGTGCGTATGGCACAAGAATGGAGTTTGCGATATATGTTGGTCGATGGTCAAGGTAACTTTGGCTCTATAGATGGGGACAGCCCTGCGGCCATGCGGTATACTGAAGCCAGGATGCGTAAGATCGCGGACGATATGTTGATAGATATCGATAAGGATACTGTAGATCATCAGTTGAATTTTGATGATTCCCTTCAGGAGCCAACCGTTTTGCCCACGCGTATCCCCAATTTATTGGTAAACGGAGCTTCCGGTATTGCCGTAGGTATGGCCACGAATATGGCCCCACACAATCTTTCCGAGGTTGTTGATGGTACCGTTGCCTATATAGATAATAATGACATCGAAATCGATGAACTCATCACCCATATCAAAGCACCGGATTTCCCTACGGGAGGTGTCATTTATGGTTATGATGGTGTAAAGGAAGCTTTTCATACAGGTCGTGGTAGGGTTAAAATACGTGCCAAGGCAAGAATAGAGGAAGTTCAGGGGCGTGAGTGTATTATCGTTACCGAAATTCCTTATCAGGTCAATAAGGCAGATATGATCAAAAAGACTGCCGATTTGGTCAATGATAAAAAAATTGAAGGTATTTCCACTATCCGGGATGAATCGGATAGAAAGGGGATGCGTATCGTATACATACTTAAGAGGGATGCTATACCGAACATCGTATTGAATATGTTGTATAAATATACACCATTACAATCATCGTTCAGTGTTAATAACATCGCATTGGTCAATGGGCGACCACAAATGTTGAATGTCAAGGAGATGATCCACTATTTCGTGGAGCATAGACATGAGGTTGTGGTAAGAAGAACCAAGTTTGAGCTGAAAAAAGCGGAGGATCGGGCACATATACTTGAAGGGTTAATCATAGCCTCTGACAATATAGATGAGGTCATTGCCATTATCAGGGCATCTTCCAATGCCGATGAAGCTAGGGAGAACTTGATGGAACGGTTTAAATTGACTGAGATTCAGGCCAAGGCGATCGTAGAAATGAGATTGCGTCAACTTACTGGTCTGGAACAGGATAAATTACGTTCGGAATACGATGAAATCATCAAGACCATAGCCGATTTAAAAGATATCTTGGAGCGTAAAGAGCGTAGAATGCAGATCATTAAGGATGAGCTGTTGGAAGTTAAGGAGAAATATGGCGATGAAAGACGTTCCGAAATCAACTTTGCCGGGGGCGATTTAAGCATAGAGGATATGATTCCTGATGAGCAGGTGGTCATAACCATCTCCCATGCCGGTTATATTAAAAGAACCCCGTTATCTGAATATAAGACACAAAATAGGGGTGGAGTCGGTCAAAAAGCTTCGTCTACCAGGAATGAGGATTTCTTAGAGCATTTGTTCGTTGGTACCAATCACCAATATATGCTGTTCTTTACCCAAAAAGGGAAGTGTTTCTGGATGCGTGTCTATGAAATCCCAGAAGGAAGTAGAACCTCGAAAGGAAGGGCTATACAAAACTTGATCAATATTGAACAAGATGATAAAGTAAAGGCGTTCATATGTACTCAGGATCTGAAGGATGAAGAGTATGTGAACAACCATTATGTCATTATGGCCACTAAAAAAGGAACGGTGAAGAAAACTTCATTGGAGCAATATTCCAGACCGCGTCAGAACGGGATCAATGCCATTAGTATAAAAGATGATGATGAACTGCTAGAAGCAAAATTGACCACCGGTACCAGTCAGATTTTCTTGGGATTAAAGTCAGGTAAGGCCATTAGGTTTGAAGAAGGTAAGACCAGACCAATGGGTCGTAATGCATCCGGTGTTAGGGGAATACGCTTGGCCGATGAAACAGATGAGGTTATAGGAATGGTATCGGTACACGATTTGGAAGAAGAAATACTTGTAGTATCTGAAAATGGTTATGGTAAACGTTCCAGTATTGATGATTATAGGATTACCAATCGAGGAGGTAAGGGGGTAAAGACCATATCCATTACCGAGAAGACAGGAGGTCTTGTTGCCATTAAAAATGTATGTGATTCCGATGATCTTATGATCATCAACAAATCCGGTATAGCCATTCGTATGAGCGTAGAAGATCTACGTGTAATGGGTAGAGCCACCCAAGGTGTGAAATTGATCAATATCAAGGGCAATGATAGTATTGCTGCCGTAGCTAAGGTTATGAAAGATGAAGATGCCGTAGATGATACCGACATCATGGATATTGAGGTAAAAACCGAAGATGGCACGGCTCTTGATAATGAGAGTACTGATGATAATAAAGAATAATCAATAAACACTAATATTTTAATTAAATCGTAATGAAGACTAAAATTTTTATACTTGCGGCGATGTCCTTTACAATGGTGGGGTTTGCGCAAAAAAATGAGATCAAAGCCGCAGAGAAAGCCTTGAAGGGTGGTGATTCTGCAGGGGCCAAAACCAGTTTGGAGGCTGCGGCCGGTACAATTTCCGGGGCAGATGCCAAAACCCAGGCGCATTATTATTACCTGCGGGGTAAAATTTATGCTGATTTAGCGAAAAAAGGTGACAACAGTGCATTTGAAACAGCTATAACTTCCTATAAAAAAGCTGATGAGGTAGAAACTACCAGTGGTAAGGCCAAATATGGTAAGATGATCGAGCAAGAATTGGCATCCCTTGCGGGTGATATGGTGAATTCGGCCGTTGAGGATAACAATAACAAAAAGTTCAAAGAAGCAGGCGAAAAGCTATATATGAGCTATAAGCTTAGCCCTAAGGATACGGTGTATCTTTATTATGCTGCAAGTAGCGCGGTAAACGGAGGTGAATATGAGCAAGCCTTAACGTATTATAACGAACTTAAGGATTTAGGATACGATGGTGGTACCATTGAGTACAAAGCAACCAACGTTGCTACAGGTGAACAAGAGGTGATGGACAAGGTTCAGAGGGATTTGATGGTAAAATCAGGTACTTATAAAGATCCTGTTGATGAAAAATCTCCTTCTAAAAAAGCAGAAATCGTTAAGAATGTAGCTTTGATCTACACCCAATTGGGACAAGATGATAAGGCATTGGATGCTTACAAAGAAGCTCGTATAAACAATCCTAAGGATGTTAATTTGATTTTGAACGAGGCGAATTTGCACTATAAATTAGGTGATAAGGAAAAGTTCAAAGAATTAATGGCTGAAGCTGCAAGTGTGGCTCCTGACAATCCAGATTTGCACTACAATATCGGTGTGATCAATATGGAGCAAGGTAATTTGGAAGAAGCTAGGGAATCATATAGAAAAGCACTTGAGATTAACCCAGGATACACCAACGCTCAATTGAACCTTTCCACAACTTATGTAAATGAAGGTAATGGTTTGATCGATGAAATGAATAGTTTGGGTAATTCTAGGGCTGATATTGCAAGGTATGATGAGTTGAAGAAGAAAAAAGACGATTTGTTCCAAGAAGGTGCAGACGTTTTGGAAGAAGCTCTAAAAACAAATCCTGACAACCAAGGTATCTTAACACAATTGAAGAATATCTATGGTGCAATGGGAGACAATGAAAATTTCATGAGATTGAAAAAACTTTTGGGTGAGTAGTAATTTATCCGCAGATTATATGAAAAAGTCCTGATTTGATAATCAGGACTTTTTTTATACGATCTGTTTTATTACCCTGAGCTTGTGGGTATAGGTTTTGGAATCGTTATTGAAAATTCCAGTATGGTCCAAACGGTCTATTCGTACCTTCCCGTGAACATGGATAATATAGTTGTTGTCCATGATTATGCCTACATGATCGATAATCCCTTCATTATTGTCAAAAAAAGCTAGGTCCCCAGCTTCACTTTCCTCAATAAAGCTTAAAGCATTGCCTTGGGTGGCCTGTTGGGTTGCACTTCTGAGTAGTTTGTGACCGTTTATTTTGTACACCATTTGTGTAAAACCGGAAGCATCTATTCCAAAGGGGGTTTTACCACCCCATAAATATGGAGTGTTCAAATATTGGAGGGCACTATTTACCAAGTTTGGTTTTTCTTGCATCAGGCTGGTTAGTCCACCTTCATGAACATGGTTAGAGCTATCGTTGAAGACAGAACCAAGTACAACGGGTAAAAGATTGTTTTTGTCCATCTCTATATAAGAAACCAAATCCGTGGTGTACTTTGGATGTTGATCGCAATCCAATTCATTATATAGGGGTTCATCGATCAAGGTAAGTTGTAAATTTTGAATCCAACCTTCACATTTGTCAAAAGCCGCACGAATTTTACTCCAATGTTTGCGCTGTTCAAGAACCTTATAATGTTCACCATATAATAATTGGGAAACCATCTCCGCTGATTCTTCTGCACTGGATCGAATAGGAACGATGCTTAAATGACAAATACCGTATTGCATAGTATTATAGCAGTGATAATTTAAATTCGCTCTAAAATCATGGCCGAAGCTCCACCACCTCCATTGCAAATGGCGGCAGCACCGATTTTAGCATTATTCTGTTCCAATATATTTAAAAGGGTTATTAGTATTCGGGCTCCCGAACACCCAAGTGGATGTCCCAAAGATACCGCACCGCCATTAATGTTTACTTTAGAATCACTTAATCCCAGTAATTTCATATTAGCCAACCCTACGACGGAAAAAGCTTCGTTGAATTCAAAAAAATCGACATCATCCAGACTTATACTTGCTTTATCCAGAGCTTTAGGTAAAGCCTTAGCTGGGGCTGTGGTGAACCATTCCGGTGCTTGTGCGGCATCGGCATAACTTTTTATAGTTGCCAATGGGGTAATATTCAATTCATTGGCTTTTTCCAGACTCATAAGAACCAAGGCAGCAGCTCCATCGTTTATGGTAGAGGCATTGGCAGCGGTAACCGTTCCGTCCTTGGTGAAAGCAGGACGTAGACTGGGTATTTTTTCTATTTTCACATTCTTGAATTCCTCATCTTCGGAAACTATAACGGGCTCGCCTCTTCTTTGGGGAACTTCTACAGGGATAACCTCTTTTGAGAATTTACCGGCTTTCCAAGCTTCTGCCGATCTTTGGTAAGACTTTAATGCAAAGTTGTCCTGATCTTCACGGGAGAACCCATATTCAGTTGCACAGGCATCTGCACTAACGCCCATGGCATTTTGGTCATAAGCATCTACCAGACCGTCTTTTTGCATGCCATCTACAAAAGTAGTTGGTCCGAATTTTACCCCGGTTCTAAGATTTGCATAGTGTGGTATAAGGCTCATGTTTTCCATACCACCTGCAACTGCAATTGATATGTCACCCAAAGCAATAGCTTGCGCAGCCTGCATTACGGACTTCATTCCGGATGCACAGACTTTGTTCACCGTGGTACATGGTACAGTGTTGGGGATACCCGCATAAATGGCAGCTTGCCTTGCCGGTGCCTGACCGGTACCTGCTTGTACTACATTGCCCATTAAAACTTCATCAACCAAGTTGGGGTTCAGGTTGATTTTCTCCAAAGCCCCTTTAATGGCTATGGCTCCCAATTTGGGTGCAGGAATTGTGGATAAGCCACCCATAAAACTTCCTATTGGCGTTCTAACAGCGGAAACGATGACAACATCATGCATATTTAAATGTTTTTATTCTTGCGAAATTAATAAATTAAAGTGCAATCAATAGGGGTGATGTAACAAAAGGTCTATTATATTTTCTATTTTTGATGGTAGTTAAGAATTTGAAACACTATTGTTGGACAGACTTTACAAAAACCAATCCCTTCTATATAAATACTTCCTTTACGTAGTATCCATCTTTTGTATTGTGTTCTTTTTCCCGAAAGGGGGTAAGTTCAAATATGAATTCCAAAAAGGAAAACCATGGCAATATGAGAATCTTTATGCCCCGTTTGATTTTTCAGTAAAGAAGACCCAAGAGGAGATATCGGCTGAAAAACAAAAGGTCATAGATGGGCAGTTGAACTATTATAGATTTAATGAGGCAACGGCAAAAGAAGTATTCGATGAATATGATACCGAATTTGTAAAAACATTCAAACCCGAAGAACATAGTACTGCAGAATTGGCCATGTTGAAGAAAACCGGCCAAGATATTCTAGATAGGATATATGAAAATGGAATCTTGCAAAAATCAAATTCTAACGAAATAGGTAAACAGGTTTATCTTATAAAACAGAATGAAGCATACCAAATCAACTATGACGATCTTTATAGGGTTCGTGATGTTGAAGGACTTATGCAAAGAATATTGGAAAAGAAACGGCTTGGGTCCTATACCAATGCATTTCAATCGGTCTTTTTCAATTTAATTAAGCCAAATGTCGAGTATGATGAAAATCTTTCGAAAATGGCCTTGGAAGAAGAGCTTTCCAAGTTGTCCTTAACCAGGGGTACCATTGATGAAGGTAAATTGATCATCGCAAAAGGCGAAGTGGTAGAGTCTGATAATTATATGATATTGGAGTCCTTAAAAGGTGAATTTGAATCGGAACTCTGGGCCTCTAACAACTACTATTACATTCTTGCGGGTTATACAGTGCTTGTTGCATTGGTATTGATGATGCTTTTTCTGTTCTTGAAAAAGTACAGGAACGAAATCTTTGAAAACGGGACTAAGGTCACGTTTATTTTTATAAACATACTTATTATGGTGTTCGTGACCACCTTAGTGGTCAAATACAATGAAGCCTTTGTGTTTGTTGTTCCCTTATGTATTCTGCCTCTTATCTTAAAAACTTTTTTTGATGCCAGGTTGGGCTTGTTCGTTCATGTTCTTACCGTATTGATCTTAGGTTTTGTGGTGCCGAATAGTTTTGAATATATCTTTATTCAGATCATAGCCGGTATTGTAACCATACTTACGGTGTCCGAGTTGTACAAAAGGGCCAATCTTTTTATTTCCGTAGGGCAGATCACCTTAATTTATATCGTCGGTTATTTGGCATTCCATATAATTCACGAAGGAAATTTGGATAATATCATTTGGTTGACATTGGGTCTGTTTTTATTGAATGGAATGATTACACTTTTTGTGCAGCCCTTGATATATATTTATGAAAAGATTTTCGGGTTGGTTTCCGATGTATCCCTGTTGGAATTGTCAGATACCAATTCAAAATTATTGAAAGAACTATCGAACAGGGCGCCAGGTACGTTCAATCATTCGCTACAAGTCGCAAATCTTGCGGAAGCGGCTGCCAATGAGATAGGGGCAAATGCGATGTTGGTGCGTGTTGGGGCCCTTTATCATGATATAGGTAAATTAAGCAACCCCACATATTTTACGGAGAATCAAATTACGAATGCGAATCCTCATGATGATTTGGAACCGCGCGATAGTGCCCGTATTATTATCAATCATGTGATCGAAGGAATTGAAATCGCAAGAAAAAACAATTTACCCGATCGGGTCATAGATTTTATACGTTCGCACCATGGTACGACCTTAGTCTATTATTTTTATAAAAAACAAAAGGAATTGGGAGGTGAGGTAAAGCAAGAAGACTTTAAATATCCCGGTCCTACACCTTTTTCAAGGGAAACGGCCATACTAATGATGGCAGATTCAGTAGAGGCGGCCTCTAAAAGCTTAAAGAACCCGACATTTATGGTATTGGATGAGTTTGTTGATAAAATTATCGGTGGGCAAATGGCGGCCAATCAGTTTTTGAATGCGAACATTACCTTTAGGGAGATAGAGACCATAAAGAAAATCTTTAAACATAGGTTGACCAACATCTATCATTTGAGGGTAGAATACCCAGAATAAGGCAATTATAAAATTGATTGAAAAAAAGTAGTAAAATAGTTGCTTTTTAGTATTGGAAAAATGTACATTTGCAACCGCTTTAAAGCAAAGTTCATTAAAAAATATTCAGGAGAGGTGCCGGAGTGGTAACGGAGCAGATTGCTAATCTGTCGACGCGCAAGTGTCGCATGGGTTCGAGTCCCATTCTCTCCGCAATTTTTTTGAAAAGATAACCATATCGGGGTGTAGCGTAGCCCGGTTATCGCGCCGCGTTTGGGACGCGGAGGTCGCAGGTTCGAATCCTGCCACCCCGACAATTTAACATATCAATTGTTACTAAAAACCTGTTAATCGTATGATTATCAGGTTTTTTCGTTTTTTAAGGAATCAAATGAAATGATTTAATCCGTCAACAAAAGTCAACAAATCGGATAACAAAACGGATTTAACATTTGTGTTGACCTAATTGTTAAAATCGCCTTTTCGGTTCGGTAATAAAATGTATCTTTATAAGTGATTTGGCTTTCGTCTGATAACAAAACAGTTGTTAACTAAAAGACGAAACAAATGAAAACATCCTCAACCTTCAGTATTTTGTTCTGGGCGGACTTCGCTAGGGCAAATGACAATCAAGCATCACTCTATGCTAGAATAACCGTAAACGGAAAACGATCTACCATCAGTCTAAAACGAAAGGTTTTAATCTCTGATTGGGATGCCCATCGAAATAGAGCTCGTGGGAACAGTCAAAAATCCCGGGTACTCAACAGCTATTTGGATGAATCCTATACTTTTCTATTCGAGTGCTATCGGGAATTAAAAGCAGAACGAAAATTGATTACGGCACAAGCTGTCAAAGCGAGGTACTTTGGTGAAGATGATGATAACCGTTCCATTATGGATATTGTCAACTACCACAATGAGGATATGGAAGGCAAGCTGAAATGGGGTACCCAGAAGAACTACTTTACCACACAACGTTATATTTCCAAATTTCTTCAAAAAACATATAGGACTAGCGATAAGTATTTACAGGAACTCGATTATGACTTCATTATAAAGTTCGAGAAGTATTTACGGAACTATATTCCGGAGGACCATCAAAAACCGATGGGCAACAATACCGTGATGAAGCACATTGAACGATTTAGGAAACTGATTAACTTATCACATAAGTTGGGGTGGATAGAGCGTGACCCATTTATCAATTTCAGATCAAAACTCATAAAAAAGGAACGTGGCTTTTTAAGTTTGGATGAACTTCTGGAAATCGAAAACAAGCAACTGAACATTGCGAGACTACGACAGGTAAGGGATTTGTTCGTTTTTAGTTGTTATACAAGTTTAAGTTATATCGATGTTATCCATTTGAGCGAGGATAATATCCGTACCGGTATTGATGGTGAACTATGGATTTATTACAGACGTGAAAAAACGACCAAACCCATACGCATACCGTTATTGCCAAAGGCTTTGGCTATTATCGAAAGTTACAAGGGTAATCAGAAAGCCGTTTCCCAGGGTAGGTTGTTCCCTAAAATATCCAACCAAAAGCTCAATTCCTATTTGAAGGAAATTGCCGATGTCTGCGGCATTAAAAAGAACTTAACGTTCCATATAGCTAGGCACACATTTGCTACTACCGTTACTTTGAGCAATGGAATGCCAATTGAAACGGTTTCAAAATTGTTGGGCCATTCTAAAATATCGACCACCCAGATTTATGCCAAGGTCATTGAACGAAAGGTAAGTGACGATATGCAAAGGTTGAGAACCCACTTCAATCAATTGGAAAGTGAGCCAACCTCCAAAACCCATCACAATGTATAACCTATTTTAAAGGGCAAACAATGGAACTATCTATAATAAAAGCCAAAACCATAATTTTCAGGGGGAAAAATGATGTCGGAGTTAAGCAAGCAATACCAAAGCTTGAAATGAAAGGTCTTACTTTAGTAGGGACAATTTTGGAGAGGCCTTCTAGGGTAATAATCCCATCGGAATAGTTTTTCACCTTTGGGTCTAGGAGGCTTTTCAATATGGTGTCATAAAGTAATTTCAGCCCGGTGGGATTGTCTGTAAGTTTTACAAATTCTGGATAAGAATCCAATTTATCAATCAGGGAATCCCTATGTGAAAACCAAATATATTTTTTTTGAGCCCACTCAAGGTATTCTTATTGGGAATTCCCATTTTTATGGTCGATTCATGGTCCTGATTAAGTATGTTATACCTAACTGCAAAAACCACAATGTCGCTAATTTGCAACAAAAATTGTATATTTGTCGTAAAAGAGCAACATTATGAACTCTAAGAAAGCTATACTACTTCCGAAATATCAAAAGTTTTTTGATCAAATAGGTGAAAATATCAAACTGGCACGAAAGAGAAGAAAGCTAACGACTGAGCAGGTATCAGAACGTGCGGGCATTCACAGAGCTACCCTTTACCGTATAGAAAAAGGCGACCCGGGGGTGGCCATTGGGCTATATTTTAATGTGCTCAGGGTAATGAATCTTCAGGATGATTTTTTGAAGTTGGCCAATGACGATGCATTCGGAAGAAAATTACAAGACTTAGATTTATTGTAAATGATGGCAGAGGGGAAATTTGACATATATGTTTTCGCAGACTGGGCAGGCTTGGAAAATCCGACCCTCATAGGTACGCTATCCGCTCATTTTGCCAAGGGTAAGAAGGCCTTCAGTTTTGAATATGACAAAAATTGGTTAAAAACCGATGCGCAACGATTGTTAGACCCAGATATCGATTTTTATTCTGGTCCACAATATCCTGCCAACAAAGAGAATTTCGGAATTTTCCTTGACAGTATGCCGGACACTTGGGGCAAAACCTTGATGAAGCGTAGGGCAGTACAAGATGCAAGGGCAAATAAAGAAAAACCGAAGATCCTTTATGAGATTGATTATCTACTAGGCGTGTTCGACGAGAGCCGTATGGGAGCCTTGCGTTTTAAAACGGATTTGGATGGGCCTTTTTTAGACAACGATGCCCAAACCCCTACACCACCTTGGTCATCGTTAGGGGATTTGCAGGAAGCAGCTGAACAACTGGAAAGTGATGACCAAAGTGAAACTATCAGGAAATGGATCGCCGTTTTAATTGCACCTGGTTCATCTTTGGGTGGTGCCAGGCCCAAAGCCAATGTTTTCGACACACAAAAGAATTTGTGGATTGCCAAGTTTCCATCGAAAACCGATACCATTGACAAAGCCCTCTGGGAGTTTTTGGCTTATCGATTGGCTATAGCTTCAGGAATAGAAATGGCAGAATCCGAGGTTAAAAAAATTAGTGGGCAATACCATACCTTTCTTACCAAGCGATTCGATAGGGAAAATAATAAACGGATACACTTTGCCTCGGCAATGACAATGACCGGTAATACTGAAGATTCAATTAGAGATATCTCGCCAAGCTACCTTGAAATTGTCGAATTCATAGAAAATTATGGTGCGGAGGTTGAAGCTAATTTGCATCAACTTTGGCGGCGTATCGTATTTAATATAGCAATTTCCAATACAGATGACCACTTACGAAACCACGGATTTATATTAACTGAAAAAGGATGGATTTTATCGCCTGCCTATGATTTAAACCCATCCATCGAAAAGGATGGACTTTCCCTGAATATCGATATGGATGATAATTCCCTGGACTATGATCTGGCAAAAAGCGTGGGCGAATACTTTCGATTGAGCGAAGATGAAATGCAGGCTATTCTGGATGAAGTTCTTTTCGCAGTTCAGGACTGGAAAACCATAGCCAAGGAAATAGGAATAAAAAATACGGAAATAGAATTGATGGCTGGGGCCTTTAGAGTAATATAATAAGGTAATTTGATG
The DNA here is from genome assembly GCF_009674825.1 of Maribacter luteus. Classification (GTDB taxonomy): domain Bacteria; phylum Bacteroidota; class Bacteroidia; order Flavobacteriales; family Flavobacteriaceae; genus Maribacter_A; species Maribacter_A luteus. Next base: position 241,578 of record NZ_WKJH01000024.1, on the reverse strand, counting down.
AATTTTCGAAAAATGACGCCTTGAATCCTAAAAGTGATTTTTCCTCTAAAGGATTTAAAAAAAAGTTAAATCTGGTAGTATTGAAATGTTTCCATTTTGGAGGGGTATTCAGCAATTTTATAAAAGAAGAGGTTAATCTTAAGCGTTACGGGTTTGGTGTCATAAGAAGCAATGAATTTTACCTAGGCAATCTCGCTATCCGGTTTTTTATTTAAAACCTTGAAATCGGATTCCTTTGAATTTCCATCCGACACAAAATTCTGTGTGTTCATCATTCTGTCAAAACCTTGGGGTGTTTTATGGTATTTTTAAGATGTTGTAATTTTTTGTACAACAAGTTTTGGCAACTATTTATGCAGTTTCAATAAAGGAAGGTTCTTTCGGTTCCGTTCAGGTGAAAAAACAATGGAAATAAGAAGTGATTTTTTTCATAATATTATTAATTTGGGTTATTGATATACCTACGTGATATATTTAGTTTTAAATTTCGTTCGCCATCCTTCTCGTTTAATTCCAAAATTACCCTATGGTCCTTAGACAATGAAAATTTGGGCATCACATAAACGAATCGCATCATCTTTCCCTTTGCGATTTTGGACGGTAGCTTGTGTATGTATATGGGTTTTTGATACAAAGTTTGTAAAGACTTCTTTTTTCCTTTTTGTCGAGTCTCGATTGAAAGATTCAAGAAACTCAAATCATAATCCAACGTAGAATTATTCTCAAGCTGGATAACGAAGTAGAGTTCTTCTCTATCAAAAACAATATTCTCCACACTCAGAACAATGTCTTCGTTTTGCTTCATAATTCTACCAATACGTTGCTTTCCGTCAAGAAGATATGCGCAGTATTTTTGATAGTAATAGGTGCTGATACCAATATCCTTTTCAGAAGTTTTAACCAGAACCGAATCAGTTTCAATTGGTTTTTCATTCCCAATATTACTATAAATCGGGATAAAATAATTCAGTTTTGATATCCGCTCCTTATATTTTAAAATATAGGAGAAAACCGAACCATCTTTATTGATGACCAGTAAATTACTTTCCTTTCCTGGCTTTGCCTGTAATAACCCAAAATATTGTTCTTTTTCACGGTTGTATGTGAATACAAAATTAGAGGCTCCTGTGATGCCCTGTCGAATAGGTTCTGGAAAAAATAGCGCTACGTTCTTGGTGTCGTTGGCATAAATGGTATCAAGGACTATGTTTGTTTGCGCTTTAGTAAAAGTAGAAATAGACACAATCAATATTAGGATTATTGTTCTCATAATTTTGGTTTTAGAATAAGTTCATAATTGTTCAGTACGGTTACTTTTACTCTTCGGTTAGAACGCCGAAGTACTTGTGTAAGTCCACCCACTTGTGGGACACTAGGAATATTGAAATCGCTGATGACATCATCCAGCACTTCTCTCGTGGCTTCTGCCTGGAAACTATTCTCGACATAAAATCCTTCCTTACCGTCTTGGTAATCGTAAGCCTTCAGTTTTACTGCTTGATGATTTATATGCTCAATGTCTATGATTGTGCGATTGGGCTTAAAGCTGATAAAGCCATAGATAAGTGTGTTTTTGGGTATTCGTTTTCCATATATGGTAGCATCGTTTGTTAATCGCATCTGTAAGCGATAATTAGCTTTCACGGTCTGCGTTCCATCTACGCGCACATAGATGGATTCATCAGTGTTTTTTGCATTCAAAGCTTCATTTGCTATGGGATGGGAAGCAAAAAAGAGTTGATGCTCCAAGGACAGTTCCTTGGAAGTGATTCCCGATTCCTTATCATCAATTTTTACGGTGTCTTTTGCCATTCCCTTTATGGATTGGGTAGTATTGTCTTTTGGGTTGATATTTTCATACGATTTACTTGAATATCGAATTTGACCATGCTGGTAGATGCTGTCGACCACCCTCATCTTTTCCTTGTCCAATAATTGGGCATCATAAACCCCTGTGGAGTCCAACAGTCGTTCATCATAGATACTTGGGGCATTGGTATGCTTAACCTCTTTAAGGTCATTAAGGGCATCTAATTTAGAGTCGTATTCCTTTAGGTTATCCTCCAGTTCCGGTACGGGAATCTGGTTATTGTCTGTAGTAGGTTCCTTATCCTCTCCCCATACCAGCATTGCATAGCCTACTAGAAAAAGTAGAATACAGGCCAGTACCATGGAAAAAACTAATTTGTTCTTTTCTATTTTCATACTGTTGTTTTTTTTGTTGCCCATTATGGGCTTTCATCATTTAATTTCTTTAAGGTGTTTTCAAAAAAATCGGTAATCAACAATCCATGGGTATTCTTTGGAAAGTTTCTATCGACGTGAATCAACTTTCCCGTAGTAGTTAATTCATAAGTGTCGGTAACTGTACCCCGATTGATTTCAAAAATGGTTTTCGTTTCAAATCCGTAGGGTTCATTTTGTATATCTACTTTTGATTCTATAAGCAGTACTTTCTGGACCAGGGAATATTGCAGTAAGCGGTTATAAACTCCATCAGCTTTTTTCTGTCGGTACAAAGCATCTACGGAACTATTACCCAACCATAGGGCCTTTTCCAAATTCTTTTCATAATTGCTGGCATCAATGTTATAGAAATACGTGTGGAAAAGTTCTAGATTGGCTAATGCCTCAACTTTTAAATTTTCTTGTTGGGACACTAATTTCAAGGGAATTACACTACCGTCTGAATTGACTACAAAGGCATTGTTGGCTGTTTCTTTATATAGTATTATGACCATTAGTACGGAAACGATACATGTAAGGACAGCTCCGATAACGACCGTCAATACGATAAAGCGATTTTGTTTTAAGATGATGTAAATATTTTTATAGGGTGTTTTCATATTCATGTAGCGATATTGTTACTTAATGAGCCTTGGGCATTCAGCCTGTAAAGAGTTTAAAAGTGAATGAAATTGCCCGTTTGTACAGTTTGAATTTCAACAGCACGATAAATCCGATGGATCCCAATTGTAAAAGTGGAGCGAATAAACCGCCCCCCCAATCCGTACCAAAAAGGTCGCTCCAAAAATTGGTGTTGATTTCGGTATAGAGATTGTTCACGAATACATTGACCAGAAAAAAAGCAGGTACCAACATATAGACCCCTGCATAGAGTTTGAAAAATGTATAGGCCAATGATCTGAATTTTTCAAAGACGGCCAAGCTGATGACCAACGGAAAAAAGGCCTGCATAACGCCCAAAAGGAAAAAGCGTTCCGCTAGAAACAAGGGGTAGATAAACAAATCCAATAACCACAGGATGACCCCAATGATAAAGGAGAGTATCTTCAGGCCATACAAAGGGGTAACGAGGGCCTCATAGAGCATCGCTATCGCTTTTTTTGTTGCTTCTAGAGCACCTACATCCTGTTCGATGTCGATATCCATCATCTGCAAGGGGAGGAGTGCGGGTGCCGTGTCTCGGTATTGACCCTCGATGGCCACGAGCAAGGCATCGAAAACACCCAAAACCTGTGTGGAGAAAATAACCAATAGTACGATTGCAAAGTTCTTGGCAAGCTCCGATGGTGTAAGCCCCCAAGTATAGCCCTCGTTATTGGCAACACCCTCATTATATTTTTTTAGGATATTGATCAAAAAGAACAATACTGCCAGCGTTTTCATGCCGGCAATGGTGTACTGCGAGAAATCACTGTTTTTTATCGTTTGAAAAACGGTGTCCACATATTCCAGTCCTATACCCAAAAGAATCATGTCTATTAGTAATTGGTTTCTCTATTATTGATTGTGTGCTGCATCTCTCGAAATGCAATTATCTCTCGATAGCGTCTGGTCTTTGCCTCGATTTCCGCTACCATTTCCTTGGATTGCAATTCCTTTTTTTTAAGGACTTCGGCACGCTCCGCATCGGTCATCTTCAAATTATCACTGGACAATATTTGGTCGATATATTCCATACCCTCTATAGAGTTTTGAAGGATGGCATCGAAAGAATCCGATATACGGGTAACTTCATCAGGTTTTATAAAAGGGGAATTCAAGATTTGCCTTAAATCATTTTGAACAACTTCGTATAGCCGTTGGTTGTTCTTGGTGAGTTCCCTTATCGCTTTCAATTGTTTGATGACATTGTTTACCTTGTCAATGTTCTCTTTTTGTTGTTTTAGAAAATCTACAGTCTTTAAAAGTTGCGAGGTCTGTTTTGCAGTTTCAATAAGGGATTTGGTCATACTGATAAAATTGGTATTATCATATACAGGCATCCCTTGGGCCATAGCGTGGCCATTCATTACCATGGCAAATAATACGGATAACATTGTTTTTTTAATGATGTGTTTCATTTTTTTGATGTTTGGTTGTTAATATTAAATGCCGTCTAGAACTACTTGATAAATTCCTTGATGGCCTCTTCCATGGAGCCCGTCTTTTTATAAAGCGTCATTATGGCGTCGTTTTCTTTTCCGTCCGTTAGGTAGGCCGCATATACTTCGGGCGGTACCTCCAATCTAAAAATGTTACTTTCTTTACCTATCTTAATGAACATTTCGGTGTATTTCCGTGTTCCGGTCAGATTGTTCTTAATGGATTTTAATTGATTCAGATCGTGGCTGGAAAGATTCAAGCGTTTCACGATTTCGTCATATCCTTTTTCGTTGTTTAGGCTGTATATGACCTGTGTGTTTTCAAGAATGCTTGCCGAAGTCGAATTGTTTGGTAACTGATTGATGGATTGCAGAATGATGCCGATGGTACCGTTTTGTTTCCGGATGGCCTGATAATAAAATTCCACACTCTCCAGTACATTGTCGAACTTCAGTTGCTTGGCAAACTCGTCGAAGAGGATAATGCCCTTCTCGGCCCTATTCTTCCAAATAGTCCGTTGAATGGCCGTTTTTATAAGCTTCAACATCACGGAAAGGATTTCCTTGTTATCCTTTACTTCATCGAGTTCAAAGATGATAAGTCGCTTGTCCTCGATTTTATAGGTCTGGTCTTCGCTAACGTCAAAAAGAAAGCTATATAGACCATCGCCAACATACTCGGACATGATGTGCAGGAAGTTGGTGATGTTGAAGTAATCGGGATGGATTTTAAGGGTTTTGAGAAGTATTTCCTTATGTTCTTCTATGAAATAGTAAAAACTACTGAGCGAATGACCAATTGCGGATTGTTTGTAATAGTAGCGTAGGATTTTTTTGATGGAAACCGATTGTGCCTTGGTTACGTCCAGGTCCGAACCGAAGAGCTCTAAAAGGAAAACCGATAAGTCTTCGAACCGTTCTGGCGTTAGGTCATTTTTATCACTGATAAAGAACGGATTGATACCTAAATTCTGGCCGCTTTCATATCGGAGTACGGTGTATTTTTCAGGATAAAGTTTGGCGAACTTGGTGTAGGATCCCCCAAGGTCGATAATGACCAGACGTACACCACTCTCGAAATATTGACGTAGGACGTTGTTGGCCAAAAAGGACTTTCCTTCGCCCGTAGGTGCAAAAATAGCAAAGTTCCTAGCCTTGATACGTTTCTTTTGCTCATCCCAAACATCTTTTAAAACCGGTATATTGTATAGCCTATCGTTAAAGATAATGCCTGTTTCGTCTGATTTATAGTTGGTATTATTGATAAGCAGGCATAGGGCATGTTTCAAGTCTGTGACATATAAATCCTCGTTGGAAAAATGAGAGGAGAAGGCACAAAAGCTGTTTAAAAAATAATTTAACCGTTCTTGCCCCCTAGGGTAGTAAGGAATGATATCCAGATCTTTGAACTCCGCCTTGATTTGGGAAGTAATGCCCTCTAATTTTTTAGGTTCTTTATGCCAATAGATGATATTGAGCTGACCGCGTATGACCCGCGAGTTATCATCAGCATTGATATTATCAAGAATGTGCTGGATTTTCCCTAGTATTACTTTGTTTTGGGAACCGAAGTTGGAGCTCTTTTTAAGTTCCTCAATTTTATTGTCTAGCAGTTTACGCCATTTCTGTTTGTCATCCAGATATAGAATTTGGTTGACGATATGGTTTTCGTTCAAGCTCAGACCGAGTCCGTCGATAAATCCCTGATGGAAAACAAAATCGTCGGAAGTAAAACTTTCATTCGTTTTACTGCTGAGTACATTTTTGCCAAAACATGATTCACTATTGACGGCCAGAATATCAAAATGGTTTTCACCGATATTGATTTGACCTTTATCTAGCAGAATGTCGGTATCAAAACCATCATTGAAACCATTGAAATATACATGCGTAAGCCTAAGTATTTCATTGGATAGGAGAGGGGTAAGTTGAATTTTTCGGCTATTGTTTATAAAAGAAACAGAATCGTTTATAGCGCCAAGGAATCGGTTTAGGTTATCATCCAGTCCCTTCGGGAAGGAATTAGGAACTTTCTTAAACGGATTGACATATTTAGGATTGTTTAGTGCTTTATTCTTGGTCAGGATAAAGAACAGGTGACATTGATGTTCTACATATGCCCTCCCTTTGAAATATTCGGAGGTTGCTTTTGCCAAGAAAGTACAGGAGGGAAGTTGTTTAGAGGTATATGATTTTTTTAGATAGATATCCTGTTTGTGAATGACGGTACCGACAGGTAGTGATTTAATGGCCTGAAACCAGATACCATGAAGATCCTCAAAATCCTTTTCTGAAAGGGAATAGATTTCGGGCAAGTTCACTTTGTAGCAAAGCACCACATTGCCATTGTTGGCAAAGAATATGTTTTTTCGAATGTCTGCAATAGGATGGTTCGATGCTAGATTAATCTTCCTCATAGTCGAATAGCGTTGCTTTTTTGTTGGTGATAATTTTGGGAAAGGGATGTGTAAGCTGGATCGGTTGTGGATTTTTGGCCAATCGGATAAGTACGATATACAGACAGCAGTTCAATATAAAGGCACCTAGTATGATGCCCAGGCCAAATGAAAAGATAATGACCAGCAGAGAGGCTACTATGGATACCATCATGAGGGCGAACAATGATATCGGTAACCCAAAAATCATTGCCCGCTTTCTAATGTTCTTATAAACTTCGAATTTTTTCATAATGATTATACTACAATGCCTATGAGATAGGTAAAGATGCCAACGACCGCTCCGGCAATAAGTACAAAGACCAATACACGGGTTATTCCTTTTTTAAGGTCTGCATTTTCGCCAAAGAAATGTCCTGCGTTAAAGAGGAAACCGATCAGGAAGATAACCCCGAGTATGATCGGGAAAATGGTTCTTATGGTGTCAGAAACATCGTTAACGGAATCTTCAATACCTCCAATTTGAGCAAATAACGGAGATGAAACCAGTAAAAGAAAAGTGGCTAAATAGATTGATTTTTTCATAACGGAAAAGTTTAAAATTTTGATTCATTTTCGTTATTCGAAATTTACATATATTTGCTTATAAATAATTGATAATCAATTATTTGTGAATAAAATATTATTTGATTCTGTTTGAATTCCGTTGCTATTATTTGATGTCAAATGCTATGGAATTTTGCAACGAAGTTGTTGATAACCCAAAAATTGAGAATGAAAAAAGTGCTCAAAAACGTCAGTTTTGTGATTTTGCTTCTGAAAATGTGCATCATTTTTGGACACGAAACAGCAGCTCAAAAAAAAAATCTTGATCGATGTGGGACACGGTGGAAAAGATTCCGGTGCCATCGGCATAAATGGCGTTCAAGAAAAGGAAGTGGTATTGGATATTGCTTTGGAAATTTTAAGGCTTAACGAAAAGTCAAATACACCAATGGATATTTACTTGACCCGTTATAGCGACACGCTTATTTCATTATCGGATAGGACTAAACTGTCCAAGGCACTGAATGTTGATTTGTTTATCTCATTACATTGTAACCATTCGGATAATCCAAAGGCCAGAGGGATTGAGGTATATGTTGGCAAAAACGAATCTGAAAATTCAAAGGAGTCTGTTTGGTTTGCCTATCAATTGCAGAACCAGTTTAAAAAGCAATTAGGTTTTGAAAGTAGGGGTGTGAAGTTTGCTGATTTTCAGGTGCTTCGGGAAACAATCAATGATATGCCTTCGGTACTGTTGGAATTGGGGTTTTTGAGTAATAATGATGAGGCTAATTATTTTTTAAAATCTAAAAATATCAGAGTAATGGCCTTGGCCAATTTAAAGGGATTGTATAACTGTTTATCCATTTAATTATGAGAGAATTATTTATTGTGGTAGTGAAAAACATAAGGGAGATTATTTTGACATTAGCTTGTTTAAATAGGTGATGTTTTTAATATAATTGCGCTCCTAAGTTATTGGTGGTTTTAGCTAAGTGGATTTGTCCCTAATATTGTATTAGTTCTTTTCAAATCAACAAAAACACTATTGCCATGCTGGATATACTTATCTAATAATTCTTGTTCGACTTTCAATTCGGATAGCATTAAGTAGGCAATAACAAAATCAAATAGAAAACTGACATAAAGTAAATCGAATTCTGAAAAAACATCTCTATTACCTGTATTACTATGAACATGATAGTCGCGTGAACGAACAACTTTACTTGGAAACTTTTTCCATTCTTCTTCACTAATTTTACCAATTAGTTTAAAAACATCCTTATATCTAAGAATTTGTTTGTTCAAATTTCTCTTAGAATCTTCTGAAAATAATTTACAGAACGCCTCATAAGTTGCAATACTATTTGTAAACCTTTTGTTATGACTTGGTTGATTACCTATAAAGTTTTCCATCAACTTATCAAGACAAAAGCGAAAGTCTTTATTTGAATAGACTGCATTCAATATTTTAGGTAAACTCGTTCTTGTTTTTTCATATTCGGTATGGACAAAAACACTTTTCGATTTCGACAGTTTCTTATCATTATAGTATAGCTCTTTCCATTCACCACATCCCATACATTTAAAACTAAACTTGCTGAATTTTGAAGAACGACCAAAAACCAATTGAAGTGTTTTTTGGAATTGATCGTACAGCTCTATTGCATATAAAACCGATACGGGTTCTTCAAGTTCAAATTTTATTAAACCACGGTTAGATATTATTAATTTAGTTCGTTCTGATGAGTGATACTGAAGGTAATGCTCAATACTAATTTTAAGGCGTACAGCGCTTATGTCATAAGAATCGCTAAACTCTTTTTTAATCAGTTTATTATTCAAGTTATCATACCAAGTCATATAATTCACCCATTGAACTATTGCTTCATTAACAACAAAAAACTCCTTGAATTTCAGATTAACAGCATCAATTACATGAGAACCACTTGTGAAAGTATATTTCGGGCTATAAATTCTAGACTCTGTAATACCAAAGCCCCAATGCTTTATTCTACAATCGATAAAGGTTAAATAACCCAAACCTGTAAAAGTACCTAGAATTTGAGGCTCTTTATAAACTTTTTCAAGAGAGTGAAGATTAGTTTCTAGAATAAGGTCATCGTCTATAAATGACATTATGCAAAACTGCTTTTGCTCAGGATTATCCGCGAGCCATACTTCACCGTAATATTTTAGGTCTTTCTTCAAATTACTCTGGTAGATGTATTTTCAAAATTGATTGTGAATCATTCCTGAACGAAGTATTTAAAATTATTAAGCCTATCTCTTTTAGTTGATTTATGAAATTTCTCCTGTTTTCCTTTTATTTTATTTGGTATTTTTTGAAGCTTCTTTATTTGTACTTCATCAATGGACTTGGCAACTTTTAAACTCGTAATTATGTTGAATGCCCTTTGTAGTTTTATATCTTCTAGATTACTAAGCCTAATAATTTCGCCAACATATATTTCATTTTCCTCTTTCGTAAGATTTTCCTTTTCTAAGCTAAGCAAAAGATTGAGAATTTGCCATTGAATAGGCATTTCAGGAAAAAGATGTTCTTCAATAAATCTCTCTGAATTAAGAACTCTAAATACGTCCCTTTCACTCGTAAAATAAGAAAGTGCTTCAAAATTTTCCGCTAACTTGGATGATAGTAATTTTATATTATTATTTTCCATATGGTACTTTATAATTATTTCAAACAAAAAGGAAGTTTCATAAATACAAAATGAAGATGAGCCAACCTTCTTTAATACAATATTCAAAATAGAATTTTTATCATTGGAATTGGTATATATCTCTTTCCATGCTTTTTTATAAAAATTTAGTTCATCTTTAGGTACACTATTGATAAAATGAACTATAAATAAACTTATACATCTCTCATATGTTATGGGCAAATTGTTTCTGGCGATATAGTAAATTAAATCTCTTACCCATTTACTTGAGCCTGGTAAACCACTTTCCTGTAATGCGCTATCGTTGCCTATATGAACTGTTATAGTATCTATCAAAAGTGACTCGTCAATATTTTTAATCAACCATTCTAGGTTGTTTTGCATAAACTTACTATTGTCAAAAATTGCTTCCTGAATCAATTCTGGTGGCAAAAACCGGTTATTTAAAACTATCGCTTTTAACCATCTTGAATCCTCTCTATCACTTTTTAAGACATTATAAACAATCTGTTTTTCATAATCTAATAGGTTGTTCCATTGACCAAACGTCCAAACAATGTTATGCCCAACAAAATAAGTTGGCAGCTTAGCGTCAAAGAAATTTTTAATCAAACTTTTTCGTAAATCACGTTCGTCCGAGGTCGATTCTATCAAAAAATCAATCAAGTGCATCTCAAAGTTGTCTATAAGCCTTGATTTTGCAATCTCCTTCAGCCTTTTTAACATCTCTTTGGCTATGCCAACTCCTTGATAAGGGTAGATTATATTTTTTGCTTCCTGCATCATTCCAGAAAAACGAGGAGTATGAGCAAACCTAACATCAGGGGGGAAGACCTTTAAAAACTGAATGAAGAATTTTGCCCAAACTTTCCATAGCCATTTCCTTTTATTATCAGTTATTTTCTTCCATTTTATACTATCAGTGGCGTAGTCGGTAGCAAAATTTGACATTAAAATACTTGCTCGGATACAAAAAATTTCATCGTTCTTGAAAAAGTAATAAAACCTTTCTGTTAATTCCTTATTCAAATATTTACTGTTATTTGGAATGCCTTGAAAAAAACCTTGAAGACCGTGAAAAAGTACACTTGGATGTTCGTCTGTTAAGAGTTTATCTTTTAGAAATGAATCATTGAGTTTTTGTACATTTAAAAAGTACAAATAGGAACACAAATTTCTCACAAAAACCTCATTGCTTTTCGAGGCATATTCCAATAGATTTATATCAACATCAGCTGTGGCATTCTTAATGGCTAATAACCCTTTCCAAACGGCCTCGGTTGTTAAAAACTTATCATTAGACAAGTTCGTCGTTAGTTTTAAAAATTCTTGTTTATTCAAACCAAACAATCTATCCAAGAAATCCGCTTGATTCCATCTCACTGGTTCTTCTTCAAGAAACATTATACCATATTCCTCGGATTTAGATTGTAGTTTAAAAATGATATCTGATTTATAATCATTTACTAGATGACTTTTATAAATTTTGGTCAGAAAGAGTGCGCACTGGTCTGCCACTTTTGGATAAAAACTTCGGTCACTTACGTTGTATGCAATAGTGACAAGGTCTTTCTGTATTTTTTCCTCAAAGGTGTTAAGTAGATATTCTAAATTCTTAGAACAGTTAAATGCAATATCTGAATTTGTACAAGATAAGGTATTACATATCTGAGGTATTAACTTTTGCTTTTTTGCTACAGTGATTTTTCTTAATAGAGTTTTACTTATTTCTAGGTAGTGCGGATGCGAATAAGTAAATATATCATTAGTGAATTTAATGTATCCCCGCTGTTCAAGAAAGTCTAGGTCATCTTGAATTTCAGAGATGTTGTTGTAATTTTCTTCATATGTTGGAAGTTTGAACTCTTTCCGGTCTTGACCTCCAAAGCTCTTGGACGTAAACCTGGAGGATTGAATTTCTAATGATAAATACTCTAAAGAATCTTGTGATATGTAATCAAGGTCCTCATAGCTGAGTCCATCTTTTGTATTTGAACCGAATCCAAGTATTGCGAGTGTCTTCCAAAGAGAGCCTCCTTTTTGAATGATGTCATTGCATATATCGTCAATATCAACCTGAGCTAATTGGTAGAGTTCTTCATCTGTTAATATCTTAGAAGTCAGTTTTTCAAGTTTGGCAATATGGCATAGTTGGCCTGCCTGAATTGTTTTTCCACTTTCTATGATGCGTAGTACTTTGTCAATATTTTCCTTACGAATCGATAAGTCCTTTGTTTGCTTTTTCCAAAGTGTTTTAAGGAATACTACCTCGTTCGTAGTTAAATCATGCCATTTATTATTGTTAATTTTGCAGTCATCCAAATTGGGTTCATTGAAAATAGAATGGATAATTTCCTTTCTAGAAGTAATTATAAGCAAATTGTTTTTAGGAATATTGTTAAATAAATCCCTAATAAGTCTAAGCTCTGAACGGTTTTCATTTTCAATTGTATGTCCGAAAGGGTCCTCTAAAATGCAAACTCTATTGGTGCCAATCGATTCTAAAAAAGTAGAAGCTTCCCTAGTGTTCAATACTCTTTTGTACAAATAATCCTTGGTAAAGAAATAATCCGCAATTTGTTTTGCAATTTCAGACTTACCACAAAACGAAACCCCAGTTAACAAGAGAACTTTTTTTTCGTATAAAATTTTTATTAATTCAGATTCAATGCCTCTTTCTATATAACGTTCAGATCCTTGTGGCTTGTAGGGGCCATCTAGACTATCAATTTTATGATAATACTTTTTTGTTTCAACAATAAACCTAGTTATAAATTCTTCGTCAAAAATAAAATCACTTTCTATTTTGCCTGAAGTATGATTCTTTTTCCAATCTTGAAGAATTTCCTTTTGATATTTCGATTCATTTATTTTATTATCAATAATCTGATGATGCTCATCACATAGTAATATCAAATTATTAAATGATCTCCTCTCGTCATTAGTCATATCGTCATTAAATCTTGGTCCTTTTTTATTAGCAGCTTCAATATGACAAATCTTCCCAATAACCGTAATGCCGTCTTCGGCAATTAAGTGACCGTTACATCCCGGTTTAGAACATTGATTTTTAGATAAAGCGAATAACCGTTTAATATCAGATACTTTATAGTCTCTTGGGCCTATGTTGGAAGAAGTAAAATTCAATAATCGAAAGTAATTTAAAATGTTAATTTGGCATTCAATTTAGATATTTAAGTTGAATTCGACTAAATAAATCTCGTTAATTATCAATCAATTCCATTACTTTCTTTTCTCCCCAGCCCTTTTATCAAAAGCAACCAAATTAAAGAGTTCCCGCATCCGGCTACGGACACGGTTTCCATAACGTTCTTCCAATTCTTCGGCATTAAGGTTGGTGGTGGCGTGGGTTTTAATTTTATGTTTGGTCTGCTGGTAAAGTTCATAGCGGGATAACAGCACTTCACCCATTACGTTCAAATCCTTCCCATAAAACCGTCCAGGGGGTTCAATGCCTAAATCATCAAAACAGAGAAATTTGGTGTTGCCATATTCTTCAATGGTTTTAAAACCAAGATGGTTAAAACTGAAGGTCACGTTTCTGCAAGGTATTACCTCATATGGGCGTTGTAGCGGCACTATGTGTCGCAATAGTTTCATCAAACTGGTCTTGCCGCAGCCTACGGGACCGGATAGCAGAATCCCCTTATCGATATCAATGCCATAAGTCTTGCAATTCTCCTCATCCTTGATGAAATATGAGCAGAGCTTGAGCAGAATATCCTTATCCTCGTCATAAATCCTGAATTTTTCCCCAAAAAGTAGTTTTCCCTTGGCATTCAAATAAATCAAGATTTTCGGGAAATCGTATAGCACACTTTTACCATCAAACTCCCCAAGCGAATATTCCACGCCACCTTCGGTTATTTTAGAGGGGTTGTCCATAATCCTTGTTTTTAGCGGTTCGCAAGTTGTCCTTCATTTGGGATGCTTGTTTTTTATCTGGTTTGTTTTCTTGGTCAAACGACTCGGTTCTATCCATCCAGTTGATGGCCAATGCCTGCCAATCACGGATTGCTTTTCCGTCACTCGTTTTCCAATTGCTAGCTTCGTAATGGTCGAAGAATTTTTTTGCTTCATCAGCATCAAATCCTTTTTTATTGAAAAAAATAATAACAGCCTGCCTGCCCTTTGGCTGTTTAGTATTGTTTACTTGTTTGGTATTGTTTATAGTAGATACCAATGCTTGTCCATTAGTGGGACGGTGTTGGTAGACTACTGGTTCACGAATGGGATGGTACTGTTCCGCAAGTTGTTCCAATATGGGACTGTACTGTCCCGTAACCAGTTCATCACTTGTCCCGATAATGGACATCTTAATCTTACTGCCTTTATAGGGATTATTGGAGGGAAAATAAGATAAGTATTGCCAATTATCCAATTCGACAATACATCTATGGTAGGTAGATTTTGAACCAATTTTGGCCACACGCATCAGTTCCCTACGGTTTACGTAGAATTCATCTAGAAAACGGCAGCTGTTCCATTCTTGGAACAGTGCCATATACAAGCTGATGTGGGTAGGGTTTAAACGATCATCAAAATAAAATTTTTCAAAAGCTGTATTCAGTAGCTTTATATAGTTCATAGCTTAGGAATTTAAGCCATGGTGTACGTGGTTGGCATCCATCACTTTTTGGATTTCATCGGTATCGTAATAGATGATACCGCCCACTTTAGTATAAGGTAGTGTTCCATTGATACGGAGGTTTTGAAGGGTGCCTGGGCTTACTTGGAGCAAATCCATGACCTCTGATGATTTCATGTATTTTTTAATTCTTCCCGAAGCCTGTGTGGCAAGAAGGTTTTTAATGTCGTCGAGCAATTCCATTTTAAAATTGCGTAGATCGTCTGTAGTGATAATATTTGTTGCCATATGAAATAAGTTTAAAAACAAAGCCGTCAGGGTTATCGCTTTTAGATGACGGCTTTGCAATGATTTGACTTTCGTTCTACAAAACTGCTTCGGTTTTTAAGAACTTCTTCCAAAGCTATGACAGAGGTGGGTAGTTTTTTTCGTCATTTAATTTAAGGATGTTTGCCCGTAATTCATATGGTCAGTTTTGACCATTCCATTATTTTCTGATCGGGTAGGGGCCAATTCAGAATATCCCATCTTGGGTCATAGTTGGGTATGGATAGTATGCTTATTCATCCAAAGATTCCATGCGTTGGTTCAACATTTCAGTTAGTTTGTCCATGAACTTTGTCCTACTCATTTTTCTTGACCTTATTTCAATAAAGGTGTGGTAATAATTTCCCAGATCAACATTGTAGAAATGTTCGAAATGGGAGGCCAGTTCCTTGATGTCCGCAGTTCCACTATTGATGGAATTACTGGCATGGAGCGCATAAAGCAATTCAATTAAATCGGTCTTGCTCCCGGTCCAAAAAAGTTTTGAAGGTTTTTGCATCGGCGTATTTACAGGTATTTCAATGATTTTGTCCAAATGATCCACTTCCCGCTGTAGGTATACGATAAGCATATCGTAAGCCATAATGGTCGCGACCGTACCATCTTGACATGTTGAGAAATGGTCATCGATAAAAAAATGAAAGGAATCCGAAGGAAGTCTTAGGTCGCGGTTGCCTCGAACAAAATAATGCTCGTCCATTGACATGGCACCGCGTCTATAGTAATTATAGAATTCCAGGTTATCATTAAAAAATGTCTGTAGCTTATCTATTTGATACCTCAAATACTTGATTTGGGAGGTGTTATTGCCTCTTGGTCTTTTGCTTTCAATGGTAAAAAGCTTTCCGTAATAAATAAGTTTGCTAAAAATTTGGGGCTTTACATGTTTGAAGAAATGGATCTCATCCCCTTGTGTGGTGAAGGATTTTTTCTCAAACTCAATATGTAGTTTCCTAATGTATTTTTCTACCAATACAATGCCTTTTTCAGCCTTAAATAGAATATCCCCTTGGCCATTTTCCAACTTATCCAGTTGGGCCTCGAATTCGGTTAGCAATTTTTGGTATTTCATGTGATGTTGGATTTCTCACTGACCTTCCATTATTCCAAGTAGTTCCAGGGTATAATTGTCAGCGGTCTGCAGGTAAGCATATTTTTTGATTACCTGGGCCCCCAATTTCTTTTTCTCGAAAGATGCGGTCATCCCCATGTCTATTTTTGAGAACCCTAACGCAATGGCCCGTTCAATGGTCATTAATAACAATAGTCTGTAGGTACTGAAATCATTTCGATAGGCGTAGTCCATTCCAATAAATGCAGGGACGTAGACTTGTCCTGAATTCTTATAACAAAGCATTACTCCAATTAAGGTTTCAAGTTGTTCAGAAGGACGTACCATAATGAACTCCCAAAGAGAATGTTGGTTCATATGATCAAAGAGTTTTTCAGGAAAAGAAAATGTATTTAGTCCTTGGTTATTATCGTGCACGTTGCCGTATAATTTTTTGATTTGTACTATTTCTGAGGATGTAGCCTTCTTTACTAACTTTACATTAACCTTTTCCAGATAGGGTCTAATGTCCTTGCGATAATGCTTTCGGTTTCGACTGGATAATTTGGAAAGGAAGTCTTGGAGATTTACGACACCCTTCAAGTCCACCATACAGGTATCGGGCATTTGAACCCGTATAAAGCCATTCCCCTGAAGATTTCGATGCCAGGGAGTTTCCCTTTCAAAATCACGGAGCACTATCATCTTTGCGTCAAGATCTAGCTGTAGGTCTTCCAGTAGGCGGATCAATGTATTCATAGCGCCTTTGGCCTTGGGATGTTTCCCATCCCAATAAAGGTGGTCTCCTTCTGTAAATAAGGAACCCATCGAGACTACCATGGAAGTCAAATGATACGGGTCTTCATTCCGTTCCACTTCTATTGCCAGTGAAACCTTTTCTTTGGCCAACATATCATCTTTCCACAGGGCATGGGTCAAGAAGGTTGCCAAGATGATTTTTTCATTTTCATCTTTGATGAACACATAGCGAAAGGCCCAATTGTATTCCTTTCTATTATTATCTTGGAATACATTTTCTAGAAAATTTAATCCATCCCAGTCGTAGACCCCTTGACCCTTCATTAGGTTATTCCATAGCTTTTTATCGACTGCCCCAATAGTTTCCTTTATTTCAATTTGAAGGTCAACGTTCAAAACCTTTTCACTTAGGACTTTTGGTTGAAGATTAAAAGCGTGGAAAACACGTTCCGGAGTCGTTCTGGTTTCAGCTAGTGCTTTAGGATAATGATACTCCATTGCAGCTACCAATGCTTTGATTTCTTCCTTTTGATTATGTCTGGATATGGTTATTCGGACACCCGTATTCTTTACAGGCACAGCTGGGAAAATCCCTAGGTTCACATAGAATCCTTCCTTCATCAAACGGTTGACAAAATTGTATCCCGTTTTTGGCATTCCTGTTCCAATGTAGAATACAGGGGATTCATTATGGTCTATCAGTGGTAGATCGGTCTTTGCCAGAAATTCGTTGAAACAATCGATTCGCTCCTTCAGCTCATCTTGCAGGCCGTATATATCCTTGGACAAATGGATTTTGGCCGATGCGATTGCAGCAGCTACAGATGCCGGTTCCAATTGGGCCGAAAACGTCAAGGGCCCACCAAAGGTCTTGATCTTTTTGTATAGTTCTATATCGGAACATGCCAATAGGGCACCGCTAGCCCCAAACGTTTTGCTCAAGGTTCCAAAAAGAAGTACATTGGACGGCAACTCGCCTAGTTGGCTCAACACATAGCCCGTTCCATTTTTTCCGACCCAACTCATGCCATGGACATCATCGAAGTAGAATCGTAATTGTGGATATTGTTTGCCCAGTTCCATTAAATTGTTTACCGGGGCGAAGTCCCCGTACATGGAATAAATCCCATCGGCCATGTACCATATGTGCTTTTTGGAGTGGGTGTATTTTTTCAGTTTATCCTCAAGCATTTCCAGGTTGTTATGCCGAATCATTTCGATAGGAACACTACGTGTCTTTAACATCTTGGCAGCATTCTGTACGCTCCAATGTACTTGATGGTCCAAAATGATGACATCATCATCATCGACGGCACTTGGTATTACCCCGATGTGACCAAGGGTGCTGTTTTTGGTGATGATGATCGGTGCTTGATACATTTGCGTTATAAGCTCTTCAAGTTCTTTATATAAGGGATTTGAGATGTAGGATTTTGATAACGGAAACTGTGTGCCATAATTTTCGATGGCCCGAATAGCGGCTTTTTTGAGCCGTTGATCCTGTTCAAGACCTAGATATCCCGTAGTCCCAAAATGGAATAGATTTCGATTCTTGACCTTTATCTTCCTTCCGGAAAAGGAATTGCCTTCCGCATACAAATGCAGGACGCCTTCTTGTTTGGCATCCGTAAATACCTCGTGAACCGTATTCAAGAAATTATGATGTTTGATCTTTGCCATACTGTTGCGTTTTAAAGTGGAGTAAAATGTAATAGTATTTGTAGGAAAATATCCTTTTTTGATATTTTAAAATCCTTTATGGATAAGTGTTTATCCTTGACAAATAAGATTTCTTTCTTTATTAGTCAATGAATATTAAAACTATGGTCAATTTAAGAGTTGTCGATTTACTAACTTTATGGTATTAACCAGTTTTCTATTACAATGTCTTTTTTTAAAGAAAATGAATATGCAACATACCATATTCAAGATAGTATCTTGTATATCGTATATAAGTCGGAGGTTTCTATCGATTTACAAGCCGCAATTCGTATTGTTGAAGATCGCCTTAGGTTACAGGAAGGCTTGGCCTATAAAGTCCTATGTGATGTAAGGGGTATCTATGAAATGGATAAACCAGCTAGGGACTATTTGGCCATTGAAGGGTCTATCCTGGTAACCGTTGTAGCGTATGTTATTGAACCTACGATTTCAAAAGCGCTATCAGCGTTTTATTTACGAATCAGTAATCCACCCATACCTTCAAGGGTCTTTTCTGATATTGAAGCTGCCAAGCTATTTCTTCTTACAAAATGACAAGGTAAACTAAGGGGTTTAGGAAGGTGAACATTTCATTGAAAACAGAAAACCGATCATGGATAAATTGCGAAAAATGGACCTGAACAAGATCAACAAGATGTTGATGGAAATGGCCAGCGGCAATTTTTTCTATAGATTGGAGCGTACTGGCAACCATGACAACTTGGAGTCCATTATCCTTGTTTTGAATATGTTGGCCGAAGAAATCCAAGAAATCCTGATACACCAAGGATATGCAAATTTGAATGGTATCGTTAAGCATTTGATTCAATTGAATTTTCTGTTGGATATGCAAGGCATCATTAAAGGGGTGAATAAAAGCACGTGTTTGACCTTGTCCTACCTGCATGAAGATTTGCTCAAGAAACGTTTTGATGCATTGCTCAATACAAAGTCCAAAAAAAGATGGACCAAATATCTCAAAAAAATAGGTAAGAAAGGTTTTTATGAAACTTCAATGGAACTTACGTTTGTTTCGAAGGAAGGCCTATTGCTGCCGCATACCTGTCACATTGGTTCCTGTGAAGGCCAGCACACCCAGGACAATGGGATTTGGGTCACTGTCGTACTTTTTTCCAAGGACCGGAAAGAAAGGGACGAGCTTCAAAGGCAAGATATCATATCCTACAAAGAGAAGAAGACCACAGGTTCAGGCAATGATCTGAAGACCACAAAGAACCGTCCCAAATTGAGTTTTGAGGATATTCGAAAAATCAGGGAGGGAAGAAATCTTATCCTCAACAATCTAGAGAAAGATCTGCCCTCGCTACGCGATTTTGCACTTCAATTAGGGACCAATGAATTCAAGCTCAAGTATGGTTTTAAGGAGCTTTTTGGAACCAGTGTCTATCGGTTTTTGTTACAGGAGCGACTGCGAAAAGCCAAAATGTTGATTCAGTATACTGACTTCACCATAAAGACGATTGCCTATAAAACGGGGTTCAAGAGCATTCCCCATTTTTCAAGGGTCTACAAGAAAACGTATGGTTATGCCCCAAGTGAATTGCGGAAAATATCAAGAAAAGATCCTTGATCTGTAAAATATTCCAATTACTACCCAACGGATATTAAACGCTCCCTTACGAGTAAATAGGACCCGCTATTTTTATCATATCAATATAAACGATATGATTCACATAGAGAAGATCAAGCAAACCATTGCTTATAGTATCAGCATGGTATTGGCTACCCTGTTTTTATTTGCAGCTACGACCAAGCTTTTGAATTATCGGGAATTCAGTTTACAATTGGCCCAAGCTTCTATATTAAGGGGTTACACGGATATCGTGGCCTGGATGGTTCCGGTAGCCGAACTTGTGGTCTCGGTCTTACTTTTTTTTAAATCATTCAGGCTTCAGGCCCTTTTTGCCAGTTTCGGTTTGATAGTCCTCTTTACCACCTATATCCTATTGATCTTGAATTTTAGCGATGTTGTACCCTGTTCCTGTGTCGGAGTCATTCCCGCTTTGGGATGGACGGATCACATCCTATTCAATATTGCCTTACTGGCACTTGCAGCACTTGGAATCTTTTATTCCAAAAACATGGCATCAGAATAAAAAAAAAATACTACGTAGGGACAGGATAAGCCGAAAACCTGTAAAAAAGAGTAGGCATTAATTTTTAAATATAATCGTATGAAAACTAAATTTTTTAAGTTCGTATTACCTGCATTGGCCATCGTTATGGCCCTTGGCTTTGCCTTTGCATCGGAAGCCGAAACAGAAAGTCGAATTGCCTATTACGACCATCCCATCCTTGGGGTGCAGTCCACTATGGTTGAGAATGAATGTGGAACAGGTAATGCAATTGCCTGTAAGTTCAACGGTCATCAATTGTATGCGGAACCCGCGTTGAACAATGAATTACGTAAAGACTGAGCCTTGGTTTGACACAGATGTCAAAAGAAAGGTGCCTTGTATAAGGCACCTTTTTTAACTAATTCAAAATAACAAACTACCATGTCAGAAAATATTTTGTTTCTGAATCCATGGATACTTTTCATAGTCCAGGGGAAGACCTGGCATTTTAGTTACAACATGTCCTTTATTTTTTTCAAGCTTAATTTCCAATGACCGGAGGAAAGGGCATTATCACTTTTTTTTATGTGATTTTCGATATCCTTCCTTAAGGAAACCAATTGTTGTAGCAGTAGTCCCTTGGAATAATCGGTATAGTCCATGGCTTTCCTGTCAGGATCAACGTTTATTCGTTCTTGTTCCAGTATAGCCTTCATCTTATCCAAATAGGTCATTTGAATTTCCTGCTTTCTGCGTCCAATAGGCACCAGATCTTTCTGTATTTCAATAAATATCCCTGATTGCAATGCTGTCAGATAGTTGCTCAGGGTTTTCTGATAACCAACTATGGTTTCTAAATATTCGAAACGCTTCAGCCTTTGGGGCCTTAAGAGTTCGTACAGTAATTTTTGCTGGTACGATACTATATAATCTGGATGGCTACTATAGTTGATTCTGGTGCTGAAAGCGGGATTCGTTAACCATTCTGGGGGGTCGAAAGCATTGGTCAGGATATAGGCAAGGGCCTCTTCCTGAGATTTTAGAGCCAATGGGGTGTATATTTTTCCAGGTTGATCCAAGGATTTGTACTGGATGTCATAACCACCAATCAAGGAAACTACTTGGCGCATCTGTAAATACCATAATTCCATACATTTTTTGTAGAGGACTTCCAGTCTCACATTGTCCTTTGTGTTGGAGCATGCTTGGGGTAATAGTGCAATGGTCCTTTTTAAATTTTTCATTGCCAATTGGGTACTTCTAACCGGGTCATTGGTTTCCACAACTTCATTGGTGTTAGCAGGACCGACCACTTCGAGAGGACTGGTATTGTAGCGATACCATGGAATGGAATCCTGAAGTCTGACGATGCGCTCCAAAGCGGCTTTCTCGTCCATTCCTTCGGCAAATTCCGAGTAGCCCCATTGAATCGTGTAAACATCCGTTGGTCCCACTTTTGATATTAGGAAGTCAGGAGGTATACTATCCTCGGGTTGGGGAATGTTGTTGGCCCTGGTAGAGTTCATGACACTTGGGGTAAATCCCATAGTTTTCAGCCAGTCGATATCGTTCATCTTCTTTACGGGATACTGGGCCTCCCCATAGTTATTGTCCATTATCCCTAGGGCATGTCCCGTTTCGTGTGCGGTCAGTTGTTGGAACAGCTCTCCTAATAGGCTGTCGGGAAACGGCAGTTTTTGTGCTCTTTTATCCAATGGTGCGGCTCTGGTAAAGTAGAAGTTCTCGAAAGTATGACGGGCGGCACCTAAGATAATATCGCTCCTCAGGATTTCCCCGGTTCTGTAATCCTTGATAAAGGAAGCCTTACCTGCATCATCCTCTTTTTCGTTACCCCTAAAATATTTTTTGGGTGACCAGTATACAATGTTGTTATGGATGTTATGCCTGTCCCATTCACTTAAACGATCGGTTTCCTTGACCACAATGGCATCTTTAAATCCTGCGGCCTCGAAAGCCGGGAGCCACTCCCTGATTCCTGCTATGATATAAGGTCTCCATACTTTTGGAATTTCGGGAGCTAACAAAAAAGTGATGGGTTTGACCGGGACACTTATTTTTTGGTTCTTATATTTCTTTTCAAGGCGCCATCGACTAATATTGGCAATATCGTTTTGGGTACCTTCGGTATCGATTCCGTAACCAATACCGAAAACTTCCTCGTTATAATACCCCATTCGGTAATCATGGCGTCTGGCTTTCATCGGTTCCCCCAATGCGCAGAAACTTAAGAAAATAGGGAAGGAGACCTTTGATCCATCTTTTAGGATACCATGACTGGTTTTGATCAATACCTGATCGTCAAGATCCTTGGCTCCAAGTAGCATGGAAATCTGGGGAATCGTATTTCCAGAAAATCCTCCAGGGAATTGAGGCCATTCTATATCAAGATGCAATACAAGATCAGTGATGTTGATACAATAGCTATCCGGGTCACCTTTTTTGTTTACTACTGGGAATATGGCGAGGATATTTTCCATTAGAGGAACTTTTCGTTTAAAGGGAATGATGATTCCTGCCGTGGATTTTATGCTTTGGGGCTTGAGTACTATTTTATCCTGATGCCTTGACCAGACCACCTGCATGTATTTGCGTCTGTAATTTTCTTCGTATCGAACGAACAGCATTGGCTTGTCCAATATAGGTTCAGGAATATTCAAATAGAGTTGGTCTCCCTCTATAAAAGAGCTTAAAAAAATGCTTTTAATGGGCTTTGCATCGGCTAAGTTGTCTATAGTCCTTGTTCTGGAATGGGATGGATACCAAAAGATCAATAGGAACAAAAATTGAATGATTATATTTTTTTTCATGGTGTTGCATATTTAAAGGGTGTTGACCTTTTTTAGGCCATAGCGTAAAGTATATGATGCATGATATCGGGTATTTTTAATACCCGGGGTTTTGTGGTAAAAGATTCGGATTGATTTCCAGTTCCGTTTCAGGAATGGGAAGCAGTATATCGGTCGGTTTCCAGTTCGTCTTCAAGTCCCCTAGGGCTTCTTCAGCCGTCCCCGTCCTTTTAAGGTCGAACCAACGTAATCCTTGCTCGGTAAAAAGTTCGACACGCCGTTCTTGTAAAATGGCGTCCAACAGGTCACCTGTCGTACCTACAATGGTATCGGGTAACCCCGCCCTATTTCTGATGGAATTGAGGTCCTCTAGTGCTCCCGGATTATCCCCCGATCGTGCCCTTGCTTCCGCGCGGATCAGGTGTTGTTCCGCCAATCGAAACACAATGGAATATTCCAAGGATTCCGTTTCGATCAAGGTGGCCTTGTATTTATGGGCAAACCGTAGGGTAATGGTGTTGTCTGTATCGGATAGGCTATCGGTCCAATGCGTCTTTCGCAGATCACCTGTTTCAAAGGCCGAAAATAAGTCATCGGTCAAACTGTAGGTCTGACCGGGAATGAATCGGATGACCAGTTGGTTGGCCACTTGCGTATTCTTTGGGTTCTCGCCGTCTTTGAGCTGCCATATCGTTTCGGGGGATTCCTTTAGGAAAACATTCTCCAGGTCCGTTTCCAACATAAAATTGTCGATGAGTTCCGTTGCGATCGATGCTGCCCGTTCCCAGTTTTCTGCATATAGGTTCATCCGCGCCAACAAGGCCTTGGCGGCCCATTGATCCGGTAGCGCCCGTTCATTCGAAGAAACATCGACACCCTCCAAGAGGTCCACGGCCAAAGTGAGGTCGGATAGGATGTTATCCATTACCGTTGTCTCGGTGTTGCGGACCACAATGTTGTTGTCCAAATAGTCCGTAGTGGTGATGTAAGGGATATCTCCGTATAGGGCCACCAGGAGGCTGTGCATATAACATCTAACAAATAACGCCTGTCCCTTGAATTGATCTTGTTCCATTGCGGTCAGCTTATTTGAATTCTCGACACCCTTGATTACATCATTGGCGCTGTATATGAGGTAATAGCCTTGGCTCCACCAACCCGTGATAACGTCATTGCCAGGCAAAACGTTATGAAGGTTCAATTGTGAATATCCGGTATCGAACCCATAATAATCCAATTCGTCGCTGTAGATGCCCAACCCCGTGGTCAGACCGAAATTACCGGAAACCATGCCCTGTTCCCGCATCTTATAATAGATATTAGCCAAGGCGGACTCCACTGTCGCCGCATCATTGAAGACCGTTTCGGAAACCAAAATATTTTCTGGGGGTCCCACTTCGACAAAGTCCGAGCAACTGAAAAGTCCCAGTGCTAGTAGGAGCAGGGTAATTCGAGGCATCCTAACTGTCTGCTTGAATAAGTGTTTCGTATCGAGGTTTCTACTGATTGTTATTTTTTTTCTGTATTGCATAGTATCATGATTATGGTTAAAAGCCTAATTGAAGTCCGAGGGTAATCTGTCTCAACTGTGGTAATCGGGTATTGGAAGGTTGTTCGGGATCTGGCCCCTTGTAGTTGGTTAGGGTCAAGAGGTTTTGCCCTTGCACATATACGTTCAGGTCCAGCCCATTCCCTAAATCGGGTACTTTATAATTGATCGAAATATTCCGCAATCGAATAAAGGAGGCATCGGAGACGGCCGCATTGCTGCTTTTCTGAAGGGCACCGGTATCCTCTCCGAATGCCAGACCACCGGAAGCCCTTTGGATGGGATTCATGT
Source organism: Maribacter luteus (assembly GCF_009674825.1). GTDB lineage: Bacteria > Bacteroidota > Bacteroidia > Flavobacteriales > Flavobacteriaceae > Maribacter_A > Maribacter_A luteus. Next base: position 216,452 of record NZ_WKJH01000024.1, on the reverse strand, counting down.
CCCCGGGCTGTTGCCATCTATCCAAAAGGGCCGTGCTTGAATTACCCCTATATCCCGGGGTGGCTCCAAAAGCAATTTCATTGAATGCCTTTTGATTTTTAAACTGAAGGAAAAAGTCTAAGGTCACATGGTTAAAGGTGATGGTATTACCCAGACCCCCATAAAACTTGGGCCCGAAGTCTTCCACCCATTGCTTGTCCTCCAAACTGCCGATAGTCCCATCCCCGTTATAATCCTCGAATTGATAGCTACCTGTTTCCGGATTCACGCCCAAGGCATTGTACAATTTTACGATGGTCAAGGGTTCCCCTATGATCAGGTGGTTGGCGAACGTGGACGTTTCCAAGCCTTCAAAGGCCACCAGTTTATTTTTGGGTATCGTCAAATTGAATGTGGTCGACCAAGTAAAATTCTTTTTTTTAAAATTTACAGTTCGGATATCCACCTCGAATCCTGAGTTTTCCACGGTGGCATCAAAATTTCCAGTCAGTTCGGAAAAGCCGGTCGTTGCGGCCAATGGAATTCCGATAAGTTGGTTCGATGAACGGTTTCGGTACCAGGAGCTGTTGATCAAGATCCGGTCTTTAAAAAAACCGAGTTCCAGGGCCGCCTCCAGTTTTTTGTTCGCCTCCCAGCCAAATAGGGGATTGAATATGCCCGTTGGCTCCAAAAGGACGATCCCATTATAGTCGAATCCACTGACGTTATAGGTGTCCAGAAACTTATAGTCCCCAATGTTATCACTACCGGTGGTACCAAAACTACCCCGTAGCTTTCCATAGCTTAATAGGGGGTTTCCTTGAAGGCTATTTTCTTCCGAAAACAGCCATGCCATGCCTACCGCACCAAAATTCCCGAACTGTTTTCCGGGTCCGAATCGGGAGGACCCGTCCCTGCGGCCTGTGAAATTCACGATATATCTATCCCGAAATTTCAGGTTCAAGCGACCGAATAAGGCATTGTACTTGTATTCGCTATCAGCATACTGAAGCACTTCCAAGGTGTTGGCGGCCGTCAGGTTCCGCAGGAGTTCGTCATTGGGAAAACCTGTTCCCTTTTGAATGAACTGTTCGGTGTTTTCCTCTTGGAACGTCGTTCCGACCAGGAAATCCAACTTGAGCTCTTGCCATTGTTTCCTCCAATGCAACTGTGGTTCCACGATCCATGAGTTCCTTTTGGAACCATTGGTGGTCAACGAGGCATAATTTTGGGGTGTTAAACCCAGATTGGGATTTCTTGCCGAACTTGGTAAGGTCCTATAGGAATCCAGTCGATAGCTGTTAAAACCCAGACTGGATTTGAACTCTAAGTTGGGTATGATTTCATAAGACACCAATGCATTGGCGATGAGGGTATTTGTGGTCACCTCGAATGTTTCTTCTAAGGAGGCCAAAGGATTGTCCCAGGTATTGTTTTCCCAATTGATATTACCTTCAGCATCATAAAGTTCAGGGCCATTGGGCTCCAATGTGTAGGCCTTACTGGTAAAGTCGGTCCTAGGCATCCTATTTTTCTCATTGGTGTAGCTGGTAGAAAGATTGAACTTGAACCGATGATTACTGGATTTGTGGTTCAGGTTGCTGTGAAGGGTCGCTTTTTTATAATTGGCATCCCCAAGGAATACGGTGGTCTCCTTGTTGTAGGCCCCACTGACCAGAAACTGCGTATCCGACGACCCTCCGGAGACGGAGAGTTGGGCACTGTTTCTATAGGCGGTGCCTCCGATAAGCTTTTTTTGCCAATCCGTATAACGGTCGTTGTCCCAAGATTTAATATCCGGCCAAATAAAATCGAATGCTGGATCTTCCAAAAACGGACCAAAACCATCGTTCGTAATTCCTTCCCTTCGTACTTCCAGATACTGTTCCGTGTTCATAAGCTCCAAGAAATTGGATACCCTCCCCAGGGAAGTACTTAAATGGGCATTGAACCGTGTTTTTCCCGTTTTTCCCTTTTTAGTGGTAATGAGCACCACACCATTGGCCGCCCTGGAACCGTAAATTGCGGTGGCATCGGCATCCTTTAATACCTCGATGCTTTCAATATCATTTAGGTTGAGGGCATTTAAGGGACTGATGTTTCCCCCAAGGATTTGACCGGAAACATTCGATGAACCGAGGGACTGGGCGTTGTACGGTACACCATCAACAAGGTAAAAGGGGTCGGAAGCTCCATCGATAAAATTCCGACCGCGTATTTCTACATTAAAACCACCCCCTGGTACCCCTGACGATTGGATGATGTTCACACCCGACAAATGCCCTTGCATGGCGGCCAGAGGATTGCCCACTGGCTGTTGTTCCATGGTTATCGCCTTGATCGTAGAGATACTACCAGTGCGTTCTTTCTCTGTGACGGTGTAATACCCCGCATTAAGGACAACCTCGTCCAACTGGGTGATGTCCTCCTGAAGGGTTACGTCGATTTTTTTTCTACCATTGATTGGAATCGTTAGGGTCTTAAAACCTATTGCGGAAAAGATAAGTTGGCCATTGCCTGCTGCACGAATGTTGTATGTACCGTCCATTTTTGATATGGTCCCTTTGTCCGATTGTTCCACGAGTATGGTCACCCCCCCGATGGGTTGTCCATGGGTATCGGTAATTAATCCCGTAATAGTGGTCTGTAGGTGGTTTTGATTCGTAATACTTTTTATGGAGGTGGTATACTTGGCCTCGAGTTTAAGGCTAAATAGGGGGGAGAGCAAAGCATACACGGTAAGAAGTAAACTCAGGCCGTTCGTTAATCGTTTTTTTTTATTCATCATTCAAGTTGTTTCGTTAGACATTGGTATTGGAGTCCAGCAATGTCCCGTAAAAGGGAATTGACGGAACTGATTTCCCTTTCGGAACCCTGGGCTTAAGGTCATGACAAGGCATTTCCTTTTGATAACAAGCACAGGTTGTCCGGTCCAAGTATTGTTAAGACTTGGAAAGGGAACATGTTAAAATGAATTTTAATGCGTTTTATGGCCGGCTACCATGAAGTATTCGTTATCGTCAGCTATGGGCAAAAGTAATGTCGTCAACCGGAATTCAGTGTGGTAGAAAACCCATAACTATTAGCAAGGATTAAATTGGATTTTTGGGCTTTTTCTTGAAGAGGAGATCAAATACGGTTTCTTCATTCCCATATCTGGACGGGAACAGTAGTATAGCCCCTAATCTAAAAAACAGCACAATCAATTTATTTTCCATTTCAACCTTGATGGTTTAGCGAAACCAATAAAAACAAATCTTCAAAAAGCGCTAAGAATAGTTGGGCGTGAAACTCAACTTATCTGTTAGTGGTACTGGTATACCTTGCACCGATAAGAGAGCCCACGCCCGGGTCGTGAGCCTATCTACTTATCATCTCAGGTGCAAAAATTACCAGTTTTCTAACAGAGACTCTAAGCGAAAGCTTCAAATATGTTCTATACGAAGAATCGCAAATTTATGTAACTATAAGTAAATATAATAAAAAAATCAATAGTGGGTAATAATACCCACGTTTTTTTATTGAAAACTGAAGACATTGTACATCCAAGTGATTATATGGAGATTGATATGGATGGTACAAAGTTTTTATTACTTTTTGGTCGCAACATGAAAAGGTTAAGAAATTCTCAAAATCTAAGTTTACGACAAATGGCTACACGTTGTAATATTGATTACAGTGATATTGGTAAAATCGAGAAAGGTAATAGAAATATTCAAATGTCTACAGTATTGGAACTTTCGAAAGGTCTCGGGGTCCACCCAAAAGAACTGTTCGATTTTGAGTTTGAATGGAAGCCTGGGGATTTTGAGTAAATAAAATTAGGCACATACGTGCTATACTTCTCCTTTTAAATGGTTTTGGCCTCCCTGTGAATCCGTTCAAAGTTCAATTGGATATCCATGTTGGAGCACTGCTTTCTTTTATCAGGCATTTCTCTTCGAATAGGTTGTAATTTGAATTGTACTTTTTTATCCTTACCATCTGCAAAGGCGATGAACTCACCCTGTTTCAATCGAAAAAAAATATCCGCCCTACGTTTGGAAACCTCCTTTTCCCCTTTGGTAATACGGCTTTCAAAGCTAAGTCCACTGTTCTTACTGATACTACGTGTGGGCTTTTTAATGATTTCAAAAAAACGTTCGTAATATTTGGCGGTATCGGGGTCATTGACCTTACCAAAGAACTGATAGGACAGGTTGCTTAAAATGGCCTTGCTTGCCATGTCCCCATATAGCAGATCGTTCTGCACCTTATCCTGCATGACATAGACGGTACAAATATCGAAACTCCTCAAGGTAGCGGGAATCCGGTGCATATTGGGTAGTTTGATGGTCGGTGCCTCTTCCATCAAGAGAAAGGAAGGTTTCATACCACGGACACTCATCTGTTTGACTAGGGTATGCATGACCATGGCAATGATAGGGGAGTAGGCCGCATCGTATTTAGGATTGTTGACCAGCGATACCACGGCCGGATGGTCCGGGTTGTTGATGTCCAAGGATAACTCATCCCTGGAAAGCACGTAGAACACTTTTTTGGAACTTATTTTTTTAAAGGCGTTGGAGAGGGTACTTTTAATTCCTGCGGTCTGCTTTTCGGATTCGATACCATGGATAAAGGCACTGGCCATACTTCGGGAGGTCAGGTCCGATTTAAGTAAGGCCACCAGTTTTTTGGTACTTGCCGAATGGAAGAGGGCGATGATATGGGGGAGGGTGCAATACTCCGGATAGGCGGTTTTCATTTTCCATACCATCCCGCTTAAAAGTCCCTCTACGGCATCGGAGAAAAATTTATTGCTCCCTTGGTTCTGGGTAAGGTCCTGTTCCAACAAGTTTTCCATCAGTACCCTGGAGAGCTCATTGATACTTTCCTCATTGGGCAGATATTTAGGGGCGATGGGATTGACCCGGTAATGGATATCGTCAAAGGCAACGGTATAAAAAGGTATGTTGTTGTCCCTGAACAAGGGATAGGCGATCTCGGTCAGATCAAAGTCCTTATAATCATGGATTACCCCACAGAAGCCGTTTGCACTGAAATGTTGCAAAAAATTATAGACGACGCTTTCCGTCTTGCCACTTCCCGCTGAACCGATGACCGAAGTTCCCCTGCGGATATTATCCGTGGTGAAGCTGCCGAACCTTAACTTGAATCGTACCTTATATTTTTTATCCGTCCGTTCATGCACTTCCCCGAACAGAAGGGCATAGAGTACCGTACCCACGAATAACAGTGGTAGAACGATATAAAAGATGATATGTTCGGCCTGCCAGCTCATATACCAATGGAGCCTGATTCGATGGCCTTGCCAATCCCTTTTTTCAATAGATTGATCGCTTTGAGGGTCAACTGGAGTTTACTGGTCGGAATGTGCAACAAGGCGGTACTGACCCCAGCTTTTTCCAGGAGTTTAAACGCCAAGGCCTTTTCATTGGTCGGCAGTTTCGTGATTATGGAAAAATAAAGCTTCGGATTCTTTAGAAAGGTCTTCCTTGCCGTATAGGTCTCTACGTAGTTTCGGTTATAACCGAATAGCCCATCAAAGGTCTTCTCCGCATTTTTATAAAAGGTGTCCCTGTCAAAGCCCCGTTTCACGGTCTTACCGTTCATCTCAACATCGGAGGCCTTGTACTTGCTTCCGGGAGAGAGGCTGTACCGGGTAGAGACATCCTTGCGGCTGACAATGATATGGATATGGCTCTGTGGACCCGGCTTGGGTATTCCCCTGACGATGCGCTTGCCGTTCAGTTGGTGGGGGGCTTCCCTTTCCAGGCGCACCATATCCCTTTGCAGTTTTTTGATATTCCCTATAAGTTCCCCATTTTCGATACGACGGATTTCTTGTTTCAGGATTAGGATTTTTGTGGCATAGGGTTGGTTTTCGATAATTTGTGCATCGTTTCCTTTATAAGTGCGTTGGTGTTCCACTTTGGCATAGTATTGAATATCGTCTACGGTCACGGGTCTACCATTGATTTCCCTGTTAAATGCCTTCGCATACGCTTTCATTACTTCGCGGGTATAGCATTTAAGGGTTTTAGGGGAATTCCCTATGGCCTGAAGTTCGCGCCTACTTGGGTTCAGGGTGATGGAATAGAACTTGGGCTCCACCTTTTTGAGTTTGGCCGTGTTCCCATCTATTTTATTGATGACCTCCATCGCTGATATTTCTTCCCTGTCTTGGTCAAAGAAATGCTCCAGTTCGTTTATGGGTTTCCCCTCGTTTTCCTTTTCGAGATAGTCCACAAAGGCACTGGCGCTTTGGGCATAATTACCTTTGACCTTTTGTGCGGTAATGGTGATGTACATGTTAAAGTCCTTTTTTTAATTCTTCAAATTCGTTTTTGTCCATATCCAGTTTATAATGCCCTTTGCCAAAGGTTCCCTTCACGAAGGTCATTTGCTCTAGGAGATGCAGCATCCGTTTTTTATAATTGCCAAGTTGTTGTTGCATTTCTTCATAGCGGTTTCGGTAGTGGTCCAGTTCGTTGTCCCGGGAAAGCGGTTCGGGCGATCCAAAATCAAAATCTTCCTCCTTTTCCTCCGTATTTTCCATGTTGGAAATTACTTGGAAGAGGGTATCCAACATCGCCTTTGTCGGTAGGGTCTGGTGCTTTTCAATATTTTTAAGGATGGCGATAACGGCATTGATCCGCTTGTTGGTCCTGTTGTTGTTGATGCCCAGGTCATCGTTTGGAGAGAGGTCATTCCATTCAAAAAAATCCATGACCCTCTCCAAGGTATGGGTATGCGAATCCGATACCAATCGGGAAAAGTTCCGAAAGCGCATGGCAACATCCTTTTTGATATTAATGGCCGAAAAACGATATTTTTGATACGGATCCTTCATTTTTACTGTAAAATTTCAACTGTTTACGGGCGTTCTGGCATCATTTGCTGTAAAAGCCCCAGGCCATCGCTTTTGTAAATAAATTTAAAGTGCTGTATATCAGAATATTATGCATGTATAAACCCATGTAACAGCGCGCAGCGTGTTACCCTCTTGCTTCTCCATTTTTCGTCCCAAGGGGACCAAAAATTTCCGAACAACCTCACTATCGTGGGTTGCCCATATCATATTTCTCGAATTTGGCCATCAAGGAAAGTCAAATTAAAATCAAGGTGATGGCCACTAGAAAATCAATGCTTTTCTAAGGCTATAAAGATATGGAAATTAGGGGATTGGGCATCAAAAAAGCCCTTCATAATAAAAGGGCCCGTTTGGTGTGTTTTGTTATTTGGATAAGGAAAACATAGTTATAATTGTATGGATTTCATAAGTCTTCCACTTTAATATTCACTCGGTAGCATGAGCGTATCATTTACAAAAAATAAACGCAGTTCATCCAAAGGGAAATCGGTAAGGTGGTATCGATGCGTTTCCAATATATTACCGTTTCCATCGCTGTAAATCATTTCGGCTTCATAACCTGTTGAATCCTGTTTTTCTTTCGATAGCCTTTTAAAATCTATCGTGATGAAATGGCTTTTGTTCATTAAACTTTTGGCGATTACGGAAGTATCCGTAATCAACCAAAAGCATTCCGCCACCTGGGCCAAATAATTCAATCCGTTTGTAAACCGGGTTTGTATCAATGGGATTTGATAGAACATTTCAGAACCGTGAAAATGTTGCAATCCCTCTAGTATTTCGTTAACTTGTGCTTTCATTATTACGTCTTTTTAGGATTAATTAATGATGAAAGAGGGCGTTCCTGTCCAAGGCACACCCTCTTTATCTTTTTACTTACTGCCCATCAACAGGATTTCATGGGCTACCACTTCGGTAACATAGCGTTGGTTGCCGTCATTTGCGGTGAAGGTGCGTGTCTTTAATTTTCCCACCACACCGATTTCCTTGCCTTTATCGGCATACTTTTCGATAATTTCGGCATTCTTACCCCAAGCGACAACGGTGTGCCAATTGGTGTCCGTTTGCTTTTCGCCTTTATTGTCTTTGTAGTTTTCATTGGTAGCCAATGACAATCGGGCTACTTTCTTACCGCTTTCAAGGTTCGTAATGGTTGGCTCTTGTCCAACATTTCCAATTAACTGTACGTGGTTTCTAATAGTACTCATAACTAAAAAATTTAAAAGATTAATAATTCCCTTTTCAATCCAGATTGAATTTTAAGGGGTGTTTGTTCTTTTCTTTTGTGCATCGCACAATGGATAGAGTGGGTTTTGTCAAGACTTTTATGGAATAAATCAGGTGTGTTTGCGACGTAGTAAAATGCTCGCATTTTCAAGGAAGTAGATACCTTATTTTTCACTAAAACTTGTACAGTCTTGACAAGTTCCATAAGGGCATTAGCAATTCTTTTAAACGCAGTTGCGTTTGAGCGTACCGACAGTTAAGCGAAATAAGCAGCTGTGATTAAATTAGAATCGGTTATGTCGTGCCTGTTTTTCGACGCCCCGAAAAACAATAGTGGCTTTATCCATTATAAACCCCTTAAAATGTGTAAGGCAGCGGTTCGGTTTTTAAGAATTTTCGAGTGATGGCTCAAGAAGACTTCGCCGAAAATTCGGTTAGGAAAATCGAAGTGATGACATTCCGATGAAAAGCGGACTTAATTCACAATTTTGTCTCGGTAATGAAGTGTTCCTTCCCAGAGTATCGGGAAGGGTCAACGAAATGGACAGCTGAAATTGGGGATTGTGTCCAAGACTTTTTTAGTGAAGCTCTTTGCCTGGAATATGATGAAAGGGAACGTGCTTAACGGATCATGAAAACGGATTGTTCTTCCTGGCGGCTTTTAAAGCAAACCAAATTATTATAATCTAGGAGGAGACCATCCCTGATTGGGGATGGTCCTAAAATAGGAGTTGAATACAATTTTAATCCAGATTCGATTTTACCAAGGATAACCATTGTCCCTAGATTGACACATATGGAACAAGTTGAATTGTAATTATTGAAAAAAGGGCTCCATAAAATGGAGCCCTTAAATTATGGAGCATTTAAACACTAACCATTAACTAAAAAAAAGCTACCATAAATTTATTGTTATAATAAAGGAATTACTACTCCATTAAGTGAATCAGGTCATACCTTTAGTTGATACTTGTAAAATATAATCAGGTATTAAAATCAAATTATTAAAATTCTTTATGGGAAATATTTCTGTAGTAATATTGATGCTTGATATCTCGTCAAATTTATCACATATTACTGGGGTGACCAATTAAATCCTTTAATAAGATCCTATCATTTTTAAAGGGGTAATGGGTAACCATCGACGACTATATGTACAATTATGGTGTTTTTGCATTTAAGTGTAGCACTGACTGATTAATAAAGGAATTCCTTTATATTCCAAAGGTCATGATAATGACCAATAGGAGTATAGCGCCAAGAAATAAGGCGCCGGAAATAATCAACACTTTCCCATCCCGTCCTTCTCTATACATGTTTAAAGGTTAGAGAATTGGAAGTCTGTAAATAGTCTGTATAAAAAGACATAGAGCACCATGGCGAACATGGCCAAGGTAAACCAGGTAAAAGCTTTGAGATAGTGCCTTACGACGTAATTTTGAATGTTCTTGAATGTCTCTAAATAGATAACTTTAAAAAGTAAAATTGTTTTCATATAACAGGGGTTTGTTTTGTTACAAAGGTTGTGTGGTTATTGAAATAGCGAATGATTTTTTCGTCAAAAGGGGGGGGAATTGGGACCGAACAACATTTGGGTTAAGGAAAGTACGTGAAGCCCTACAATAATCAGGGAGATGTAATTTGATCTTATAGGTCCAAAAGTAATTTTCTAGGATATCCTGTCCCTCTTCCGATACATCGGACAGTATGGAATTCGAATTTATTTTAGATTTTAACTCCCAAATAAAAGTACGTTTAGCGAGTGCCAGAGCATTAATATCCTCAAAGAAATTGAATAGGGACATGGAGTGTCCGAAATTGCATGTGAACTGGGAATCGACGAGGGTTCTATTTACCAATGGCACAAGAAATAAGGTGGTATAGTGGCCTACATGAAACGGTAGAAGGAATTCGAGGAGGAAAACAGCAAGCATGATCGGATGAATGCCGATTTAAGTCTGGATGAACCTATGTTAGATAACGAAATGTCAAAAAAGTTCAAGAACCTTCCGATGGGAAGCACCAAGCGAATACTTCCTAGGGAATACAGAAACCTTTTCGGGGAAGTATTCTTCCCTAAAACGAACAATAGTAACAAAAAATCGTTGAAATTGGGTTTTCCCAAAAGGGTAAGGCTGCAATGTTGATTAAACCTTTGCTTATCATTTCTTTTCATGCCCATCCGGAAACTCCATCCTATTTTTGGGATAAAGCCAACGTTTTTATTGGATGGATTCCCGTCTGTTTTTATTCCATAAATCAGCACTTATAGAATATCCTACAGAAGACCCCATCAAATCATGCCATGGCTAAAACGACAAATTGTATTGGCATGGTCACTTCATTGTAAACACTCGAGAAATACCTAAACGCCATTAAGTGCCTCCATCAATTCCGTTTTTTTGTTTCGGCTCAATGGTATCAGTCTTCCAGCAACTTCAACTTTTTTACTATTGAACTTTTCGACCTTTTCCAGATTTACAATATAGGATTTGTGGATTCTCAGGAATTTATCCTCTGGCAACTGTTGTTCAAAGGATTTCATGGTAGAGAGTATTACGATATTGGCCTCATCCGTTACCAGTTTGACATAATCCCCTAGCGCCTCGACCCATTTTATATTGTTCAGGACAACCTTACGCTTTTTCAAATTACTTTTCACGAAGATATATTCAGCATCCCCGTCAACCTTGTGCATCTTCCCATAATTGGCCATTGCCCTTTTTACGGCATTATTGAAACGGGTGAGGGTAATCGGTTTGTGCAGGTAATCCGTTACGTCATAATCAAAGGCCCGAAGTGCATAATCCGGTTTGCCGGTAATCAAGATTACCTGTGGCGGGTTCACCAAGGATTCTAAAAGATCAAAACCATTGATGATCGGCATTTCCACATCCAAGAAAATAAGGTCGATATCATTGTTGTTTATCCCGTTCTTTGCCTCAATAGCATTGCTGTACTCCGCTACCATTTCCAGGTTTGGGTGGTTGTCAACTAATTTGGCCACGGCCATCCGCTGTATGTATGAATCGTCTACAATTATACTTCTCAATTTCATTCGTGGTAATCTTTGGGGTTAAATCATCAGCAAGGTATATGAACATCATTTTTCACCGCAATAAAAGATGTGAATAGGGGATTAAATGTTGTGTAGATGGAAATAATAAAGGTTTTAATATTTGGCTAAGATTATTATATGGGGACGGTTATCCTTGGCCAATATCTTACGATGGGGTTTATACAGATATCACTTATTTTTATTTCATATTTTTGTTTGCAAATTCACAGTATAATTTCGCAGAAACCTTCTTCGATTTTTGGTCGGGCTTTTCGATAGTCAATAATATAGTAGTGTTCCCTCAAATCAGGAGTGAGAATTGGTTTTTTGATTTCCGTAAGTGGGGTATGGGAATCTTCGATTGGAATAATTTCAAGATTTTTGTATTCATCCAGGGGCAATCAAGCCCATCCATAGCCGAACAACTTAACGACTGAAATGGAAACTGTTCTTTGAATTGATGATATCAGCCAAAATCACGTGTTGTCAATTCTCCAATTTCTTTCTACCTCAGGCGAAAGACAATGCAAGAAGAAACTGTGATTGGAATTTTGGGCAGTATTGTTGTATAACGCATAATTATTGTCAATAAGCCCTTTCTAAATAATGATTTCGATACGGCTCTATTCTATTGGCGTACACTTTACTGAACCTGTCAGATTGTTTACATCGGCTTCATGGTGTTTTTCGTAATGGTTATCAAATGTCTTTTCGGTAATGAAAGGGCTTAAGGAATTATTGTTATATGGTAAATATGGTATTAGCTACGTAATGATCATCATTTTTATTTAAACACAAATGAATTTTAATGGGTGTTTGCTTTCTCCATTAAAACTTCCTTAGACTTCCCGATTACAAATGGACTTGATTCCACGTTTTGGCTAGGGGGCGAAGTATTACTTCCCGGCAAAGGGGGGAGGGGTAGTGAAGTGGAAAGCCAAAAAGGGGATTAGGTCCAAGACTTATTTAGTGAAGCTCTTTGCCTGGAATATGATGAAAGGCAACGTGCTGAACGGATCATAAAAACTGAATATTCTTTCTGACGGGTTTTAAAGCGAACTAAACTATTATAATGTAGGTTTGGATTTAAGGAGACTCTTTTTTTTCGATTCCATAAAACGTCAATCAACCAAACTACAAAAGGAGAACAAGAATGGGAGGTTCTTGGAAAGACCGCATGATTATTGATAAGTCAAACTCTTATTTCAGGTCCTTTTCAAACTTTTTTACATAAAATCGTATTCGGTAGCGTATACGCTGATTATTAGAACATTTTCAAATTTATATGTTTTGTATAACTAACAGAATTATTTAAAGGATTAATGTTTTTTAGGACTTTATCTGGAATCCGAATCTTAGGATTCCATCTTAGAATAGTTCAAAATTTCACACAGCCAACATAAAAAAACAAACCTTGTTTTGAGCCAATTTCGGTTACCCATTTTTTATTTGGAACTGTTTATGTAAGACCTTATTTATGGTGTCGGGCATTCATTATGATAAAAGGATTTTTCATTATAATACCCCTTCATCATGAGACAGTTCTTTAATCTAAGCTTTACTTTTAGTTAATGTTCCTGACTTAAATATTTGATTTATTTGTGTCCATGCAGGAACATAAGATTAACCGTATTTCTTCCTTCGATTTGATGGAGAGAATTAAGAATTCCGATCAATTGGCTCTCCGAATCCTATATGGTAGGCTTTGGGAATGTATGTATGTGTTGGCTTTTAGTATGCTACATGACGAAGCTGTTTCTAAGGATATTGTCCAAGAGATTTGGATAGATCTCTGGGAAAGAAGAAATAAGATTCTTAATCAGAACATAGAAGCTTACATCATTAAGGCAACAAGATTTAAGGTTTTCAAAGTTTTGAGGGATACAAAGATGAATATCGTTCCAGAGGAATTTTTGGAAGGATTGAGTACTTCTGATGCTGATGGGACTTTGGAAAAAATATATGTTAAGGAAACAGAGTCCAAGATCCATAAAGCCGTGGAAAAGCTTCCGAAAAAATGCAATCAGGTATTTCTCCTAAGTAGAAAAGAAGGTTTGGCAAACGCTGAAATTTCGAAGATGTTGAATATCTCCCAAAGGACCGTGGAAACCCATATTTCCAATGCTATAGTCCGTATAAAGCGGGAACTTACCATATAGGTGCCAAACCCTATGTTTCCCTTTTTTTAAAATAATCAATTTTTTTTACGTGTGACGGTGATGTTCTGGTATATAGTATTAGAACATTAGACATGACCGAAAAACAATTCAAAGAGCTTCTAGATAAATATCTGCAAGGAAAAACTTCGCCGAAAGAGGAAAAAATACTAAATGATTTCCAAGACTTCGCAATTTCACATTCAACAGCAAGTGTTTTTAAAAACGATGACAATAAGAAAAGGATCGAAGAAGAAGTCTTTGGTAACATTGAAGGTCATATAAACAAAAAAGTTTCTACAGGAACATGGATGAGGATAGCGGCCTCGATAGTAATCCTAATAGGTATAGGAACATTTTTTTACAATATGGATATTTCGAATGCCATAGTGATTACGAACAATTCCGAAACCTTTAAAACCACCAAACTTGAAGACGGAAGCCTAATTACGCTCAACGCAAACAGTTCATTACGTTTTGACAATAATCATAAGGGAGTACGACTTGCAGAGTTGGATGGTGAAGCCTTTTTTGAAATAGCAAGGGATGAACAAAAGCCTTTCATCATTACGACAGGATCAATAAGTACAAAGGTTTTGGGAACTAGTTTTAATATAAAGGAAACCGATTCTGTTATTGATGTTACGGTAGCTACAGGTCTCGTTCAAGTTTCCAATGGTGTCAATGCCGTAAAATTAAAACCTAACCAGAGGGTTGAATACAGCTCAATGTCAAAATCTTTTAAAACTACCGAAATAGATCACAATCTGTACACATCCTGGTATAAGAATAAGGCTGAGTTTAATGAAGTTAGAATGGTTGATTTAGCCAAATATTTAGAATCTAGATTTGGTGTGAATATCACGTTTATAAAGGAAAGGACAAAAAATGTTCAAATGACCTTGACCATTGCCCAAGAAGAATCTTTGGAGGACATATTGAATACGATCAATTATATCAGTGAATTAAAACTAACCAAAATCCAAACCAATGAAATAGAAGCCAATTTTAAAAACCAATAGAAACGGAGAAGGGTCTGCTGCTACAGACCCCTCAATTATAAGCGTCGAATGTCAAAATATAAACAACACTTAATATGAAAATAGATTTTAATTATTTTAAACCTAAACTGTCAATATTGGCATTCCTATGCTTTATAGGGGTCTATGCTTCCGGCAGTTCAAATGAGCCAAATATAAGTATTAAACTTAAAGATGCTAGGCTTGTTCAGATTTTTTCCGAGTTGGAACAAAAAACCGATTATGAATTTAGTTATGGTCAATTTGTACTGAAGAATGAAATAAAATATTCAGTTGTCCAAGAAAATAGTACATTGGAAAAAGTACTGGAAAGTTTATCAAAAAAGGCCAATTTCATTTATAGAATCGATAAAAACCATGTATTGGTTGCAGAAAGCCCTAAAACAGGAAGTGCAGAACAGCAAGGCACTATTGAAGGGTTGGTAGTTGATAGTGATGGGAATCCATTGCCAGGAGCCACTATTATGGAAAAAGGAACCAATAATGGTACCACTACTGATTTTGACGGCAATTTTTCCCTTAAAATCTCTGGTGCTTCGGCAACAATCCAGATAACCTACATAGGTTTTGAAATGCAGGAGATTACGGAAACAGTAGGTTCAAATATCGTCATTGAATTAAAATCGGGTTCCAATACTTTGGATGAGGTTGTTGTAGTTGGTTATGGAAAGAAAAGTAAGGAGAAACTAATCGACGCCGTCAACAAGGTAGATATCGCAACTATTGAAAATCGACCATTATCCAATGCCGCAAATGCGTTGCAAGGAGCGAGTCCTGGGCTTAATATTGTTCAGACCAGTGGAAAACCAGGAGACGCACCAAGGATTAACATTCGTGGATTTACCACAATAAACGGTGGTTCGCCATTGGTCATGGTAGATGGGGTTGAAGGGGATATCAACAACTTGAATCCAGATGATATTGAGGCCATAAGTGTTTTAAAGGATGCTGGGGCATCTGCGGTTTATGGAGCCAGAGGAGCGTTTGGGGTGGTATTGGTAACTACTAAAAAAGCCAAGAAAGGAGACTTTACGATTAATGTGAATCATACGACGGCCTTTAGTTCGCCCACGATGAATACGGATTTCTTAACGGACCCCTATAAGTCCACAATGTTGGTCGACGAAGCCTTTAGGACGGCCGTAGGAAGATCGTATACGGGGTATACCGAACAAGATTACGCTGCACTTCTTGAGGTTTCCCAAGATCCATCAAAGGCAAGGGTTATAACCGATATACGCAACGGTAGGGAGCAATACGTACATTATGGGGCAACCGATTGGTGGAATACGTTCTTCAGGAAAAATTCACCATCCAATATTACGAATGTTTCACTCTCTGGAGGATCGGAAAAAGTGAGGACCTTTTTCTCATACAGAAACTATCAATCTACTGGAATACTAAAAGTACAGGATGATATTTTCAAGCAATATAACCTTAGGGGGAAATTGGAGGTTGATGCAAAAGATTGGTTGACCTTTAGTAATAATATGCAGTACAATCGCTCTAATGATATACAACATGGGGGTAGTCAATACGGTAATTATTCGAATCCTTGGAGCAGCTTGATATGGGTACATGCCTTACCGGCTTATGTACCGGTCAATCCGGATGGTAATGCCCTTTGGAGGACCGAATTGAATAACTATACGGTAGGGGATGGGATTTATGCCGCACTTCTGCATGGTAAATCAAAACAGGAAACTGATAATCAAGAGTTTTCGAATATCGCAACAGCCATCATTACGCCTTTTGAGGGTATGGAAATAACAACAAGTTATGCCCTGCGAAAAATGACGTACAATAGATATCAAAGATCTACGAGAATACCGTATTCGATATTTACTGATGAAGTCGGTATTATGGGAAGCGATAGGTTGACCGAATACAACAGCCAATCAAGTTACAATGCTTTTAACGTGTATGGGGAGTATCGAAAACAGCTATCAGATCATTTTATAAGTGCTATGGTAGGTTTCAATCAGGAGTCTTATGATGTTAAGAATATTGAGGCGAGTAAACTGAACAGTATATCGGACGACCTAAATTCATTAGGCTTGGCTACTTCCAATGCAGAAGCCAATGGTAGTGCTTCAGCTTGGGGATTACAAGGTCTTTTCTATAGACTTTCTTATGATTACAAAAAGAAATATCTATTGGAGCTTAATGGGCGATACGATGGTTCTTCAAGGTTTCCATCTGATTATCGATGGGGCTTTTTCCCATCTGTTTCTGCAGGATGGATTGTTTCCAACGAAGAATTCCTAAAAGAAAGCAATACAATAAATCAATTTAAATTGAGGGCTTCTTACGGGTCTTTAGGAAATCAGAACATTGATGATTATGCCTATATACCTACCTTGAACAAGGATATTGATACCGGTTACGCTATCGACGGGGGCACCTTGGATTATATTGAGTCACCAAGCTTGAATCCAAATGAAATTACTTGGGAAGAGGTAAAAACCTTAAACCTAGGAATTGACCTTTCTTTTTTTCAAAATAGGTTGACGACTAATTTTGATTGGTTTCAAAGGGATACGGAAGGCATGCTTACTCAAGGAGCCACTTTGCCAAGTGTATTGGGGGCAGCTTCTCCCCAGGAAAACGCAGCAGATCTACAGACTAGAGGTTTCGAATGGTCTTTAGGGTATAATGATTCTTTTGAATTGGGTAACGATACGTTCAATTTTTCAATTGTTGGTTCCTTATCCAACTCAAAAACCAAGATTACGAAGTTTGATAACCCTACCAATAGTTTATTGGATTATTATGAAGGTATGACCATTGGTGAGTTATGGGGATATCACATTGATGGCCTTTTTCAAACAGCGGACGAAGTTGCGGCACATGCGGACCAGACAAGGGTCTCCAATAGAATTGTTGCTGCAGGAGGACTCCAACCTGGGGATGTCAAGTATATGGACTTGAATAATGACGGGGTAATCGATGAAGGGGAAAATACATTGGATAATTCGGGTGACCGCAGGATTATAGGGAATACAGCACCACAATACCTGTATAGCTTTAAGATAAATGCGGATTATAAAGGTTTTGATATATCCGCCTTTTTTCAAGGGGTTGGAAAACAGGATTGGTATCCAGATCGTGACTCAAGATTGTTTTGGGCCATGTACAACCGACCTTATGATTCGTTCATACGAAAAGATTTGGCCAATGATATTTGGACTCCTGAAAACACGGATGCATACTTCCCTAGGATGTTCGGGTATATAGCTCTTTCCGAAAGTGATGCCCTTGGTGCCGTTAACAATAGATATTTACAGGATATATCTTACCTCAGAATGAAGAACATAACCTTGGGGTATACACTTCCTTCCAAGATAATAGACCGCTTACCTTTCAACAAGCTGAGGGTTTATTTCAGTGGTGAGAATCTGTTGACATTTACCAAGCTGACTGATTATATTGATCCGGAAGCCGCTGGTAACTCAGTGAACCTTAATTCACCTTCTACTTCCGCAAATAGGAGTACGGCACAAACAGTGCCTTTTTCAAAGATTTATTCAATGGGTATTTCAATACAATTTTAAAAACACGCATTATGAAATTTAATTATTTATTATTGATCTGTATCCTATTATTGTCGGGATGTAGTGATGAGTTTTTAGACAAGGAACCACTTTCAGATGTGACTCCTGAGAATTTCTTCTTAAAATCCAGTGATTTACTACTCTATACCAACGGATTCTATAGAATGTTTCCCAGTACCTCTATATATGACGGTGACGAAACGGCTGATAATATAGTTGCAACTACGTTGAGTGAAGAAATGCGTGGTGCCAGAACCATACCGACCACTGGAGGTGGATGGGATTGGGAATACCTTAGGGATATTAATTACTTTCTTGAAAATTATGAGAAATGTGAAGATGAAGCCGCTAAATTACACTACAGTGGGGTAGCCTATTTTTTCAGGGCTTATTTTTATTTCGAAAAACTGAAAAGGTTTGGCGAAGTTCCTTACTATGAAGGTACTATTGAGGCAGATGACTTAGAAAGTCTTCAAGCTCCGAGAGAAAGTAGGCAGTTCATAGCAAACAAGATCTTGGAAGATTTGGACAAGGCGGTAAGTAATTTGAACGAAGAGGTTCAGGCGTATCGCATTACGAAGTACAGTGCTCTTGCGCTAAAGTCTAGGGTGGGCCTTTATGAGGGAACCTATGAGAAGTATCGGGGTATTACGGGTTATGAAGTATACCTCAATGTCGCTATGGAGGCTTCCTTGGATTTGATGGAGGACTCTCCTTATTCCGTTTATAGTACGGGAAGTATCGAAGCGGATTACATGAACCTGTTCAATTCACACGATGCACAGATCGCCGAGGTTATTTTAAGTAGGCAGTTTACACAAACAGTGGCCGTGGACCACAATGTAAATTACTACACCACCACGTCTTCCTATGGGAGACCGGGAATGCCCAAGGATTTGGTGAACAGTTATTTGATGGACGATGGGTCGAGGTTTACCGATAATGCCGGATATGATGAGCTGTTTTTTACTGAAGAGGTTCAGGGGAGGGATCCCCGGTTAGCACAGACCATAAGAACTCCCGGTTACACAAGAAAGGGAGAAAGTATGGAGTTGGTTCCTAATCTAGGTGCAACAATGACGGGTTATCAATTAACAAAATATGTGACCGAACCGGTTTATGATACCTATGATGAGTCTATAGGTGATTTACCTCTATTAAGGTTCGGCGAAGTTTTGTTGAACTATGCGGAAGCCAAGGCGGAATTGGGAACATTGGATCAATCCGATTTGGACGCCTCCATACAATTGTTACGTGAGAGGGTAGGCATGCCTGCCTTGAGCCTAAACGATGCCAATAGTGATCCAGATCCATTTTTGGAAGATCAATATCCTACGGTCGAAGGCACAAATAAAGGTGTAATTCTTGAGATTAGAAGAGAGCGTAGGATCGAACTTTATATGGAAAACCATAGGTGGAATGATATTGTTCGATGGAAATCCGGACAAACATTGACCCAACCTTTGAGAGGATTGTATTTTCCGGGAACTGGTGAATATGATATGGATTCAGATGGAAACGTTGATGTGGTTTTATTTGAAGGGGATGAGCCTTCCGGACAAATGACAGGTGTTCAATATATCAAAATTGGTTCTGATATCTATTTTGACGAAAAAAACCTGATCAATCCCCAACCAGATTTCAATGTCAGATCTTTTAATGAAGAAAGGGATTATCTATATCCAATTCCTAGGGTAGAATTACAATTGAATCCAAATTTAACCCAAAACCCAGGTTGGGAATAATTCGAATAATAAAATGGAAAAAAAGATGATTTATAGACTTTTTATCTTGTTTTTTATAGTGGGTTCTCAGAACACATTTGCACAGGATTCTTCCGACATAAAAGCAATGACCTTTAACATTCGATATGCCAGTCCGAATGACGGTATCAACATATGGGAGAATAGGCGCGACTGGCTTTGCAGCAGCATCGGTTTTTTTGATGTGGATGTTTTTGGTGCACAGGAAGTTATAAAAAGTCAGTTGGATGATATGGTAACAAGGTTACCTGAATATGATCATGTGGGCATAGGCAGGAATGGGGGAGATGAAGGCGAATTTTGCCCTGTTTTTTATAAGAAAACAACCTTCGACCTATTGGATAATGGTACGTTTTGGTTGTCGGAAACACCAACAAAGGTGAATTCAAAAGGCTGGGACGCCGCTTTGCCTCGTATTGTAACATGGGTAAAGTTGAAACATTTGGGTAAAGGAAAGGAGTTTTACTTTTTTAATGTCCATTTTGATCATAAAGGGGAGACCGCTCGCTTGGAAAGTGCAAAGCTTTTAAAGAAAATGGTTCAAAAGATAGCTAAAGCGGAACCGTTCTTGATCAGTGGGGATTTTAACTTTCCGCCTTCGGCAGCACCTTATTCCGAACTTGTTGATGAGAAAGAAGCCAACGTAAAGATCTTGGATAGCAAGGCACGGGCAAAAAAGGTTTATGGTCCTTCGTACACCTTTAACGGGTTTGCGTTGGAACCCGATGAGGAAAGGGAGCGAATAGATTACATCTTCAGTAGTGGGGATGTGACTATTTTGAAACACCATACCGTTGATGGTCAAAGGGGAAATAAATATATCTCCGACCATTTCCCCATTTTGGTAGATGTACGTTTCCAATAATATTTTTTAAGTGCCGCCCTGAATGATGAGATGGGCGGCACTTTTTTTATGGTCAGGTCTGGTTATAAATAGTAAAAACAAATGTCTTAAAAAACAAAGAATGATAAAAAAGCAAAACAGGAAATCGAGTCTTCTTCACATAATAGTTGTATTGGTATGCGCTGTGAAATTCACATATGGTCAAGATATCGCCATTACACACGGCCCGTTTATTCAATATTTAACGGACAATAGTGTGGTGGTCAATTGGAGCGCTTCCGTTGATTGCGTTTCCTGGGTAGAATATTATGAGGAAGATGGCTCTAATTTTTACCAAAAAGAAAGGTTAAAAGTGTTTAGTGCAACCGGCGGATTAAAAAATATAGGTAAACGGCATTCGGTTACCATAAATGGCCTTAAACCACGAACAAAATATGCCTATCGCATTTATTCGCAGGCAGTGACAGAAGAGGGTGATTTAGGTAAAATAGCGGCGACACGGGTATATAAGAAACAACCCCTTTATTTTACGACACTAGATCGGGAAAAGGAGCAAACATCATGTGTTGTTTTAAGCGATATGCACGAAAACGGACCTAAAGTGGGGCTACTCTTGAATAATGTGGAATGGAACAAAACGGATTTTGTATTGCTGAATGGTGATTTTGTGAACAATGCTACGGGCGAAGAGGCGATATACAGTGTGTTGGATACTTGTGTGGATATATTCGCAAAGGAAAAACCGCTCTATATTGTACGCGGAAATCATGAAACAAGGGGAGCCGCAGCACGTGAATTGGGTACGTACTTTAATTTCCCACAAAAGGAATATTATTATACATTTTCATCAGGAACGACTTTCTTTATTGTGTTGGATTCTGGAGAGGATAAACCCGATTCGGATATGGAGTATAGTGGTATGGCAGATTTTGATTTATACCGTAGTAATCAGGCTCAATGGTTATCTGAGGTGGTGGCATCTGATGCATTCAAGAATGCGGAGCAAAAGATTGTATTCATGCATATTCCTCCTTTTAGTAAAAAAGAAGGAAATGAGTGGCATGGCGATTTGGAGGTTAGGAAAAAATTCATGCCTATTTTAAATAAAGTGGATATTGATTTGATGGTATGTGGACATAAACATTCCTATTCAGTGATTCCTCGGAGCCAGGGCCGCAACAATTTTCCTATTATGGTAGTGGACCACGAATCACGAGTGGACCTATTAATCGATAAGTCCGGTATTAGCGCAAAAAGATTTGATATGGATTCAAAATTGGTTTCTGATTTATTCTTTGGTAGTAAATGATATTTGAGAAATCCATTTTTTAAGGATTTTGTTAGTTTGAGTTAGTTTTGAGAAAAGGGAGGGAAGTAATTTTCTCTCCTTTTTTTGTCTATGATACAGATATTATTTTCATATATATCATGGTGTTTTAGGGTATGAAGGGTAAGTATTTTTGTAATTGTGGCGTAGTCAGTGGGATTGTCAGGGGTAGGTGATTTCCTTGGGTAATCATTAGGTTGGTTCAAGGCTGGCAGAATTTGATTTATGGGTAAATGGCGGTTAGGTAAGTGCTGGGTATAGCATAGTAACTCATTTAAATGGCCATTTTGGAGGGGAGTTTTAATCGCGTAACAAATCATTTTTTCAATCATTCCCCAATTGAACAAAAATTTGGCGTTTAGTATGAAACAATTGCCTTTTCCTATTTAAACCAAACATATATTTGCCCTGAACCCTAAAGTTCTTATCTATCCATTTAGAGAGGGGACTATCTCTGATAGGGGATGGTTTTAAAATAGGAGCTGAAACCATTATTAATCCAGGTGCGATTTACCCGCGAAACCATCGTCTTAGGATTGATACATGTTGAACAATAAATTTGGAAGGATGTTTTAAAGAAAAAGGGCTCCCTAATAAGGAGCCCTTTACCTATGGGGGATTTCAAACACTAACCAATAACTAAAAATTGCCCGCCATAAGTTCTCCTTAAAGTCTTGGAAGAATCAAAGGTATTACATCTAAGTTGTTTGACAAACGAATTAAAAAGCTAGTTTATCAGAAAGTATCTACCAAAATTTTATCAAAAGAGGATTTTCCTTTTGAAAAATTAAGCTTTCAGTACGATGGAGGTAACTCCTGACAAAGATTTAAATGGAGGAAGTATAGGACGAATTAAAACAAAAATAGAAACCAATGGTAATTTTGAATTAGTGGGTGATATAAAACAAAGTAACAATACCCACCTTGGATGGGATGTTAGGCACAAACAACGGTTTCTATAACCGACCAATTGGATCAAAAGATAAATACAGCTGAGAATTTCTTTAACATCCCCGATAATTCTTGGGTAGTAAATGCTTCTGCTGGAATTTCCGTCCAATATGGCAAGTTCATCTATAAGATCCACGATCAAAAGATAATTTTCAGAGGGGATTGGGCCAAGGAAGTTGGTAGGAAATAATTATCCGATGAGTAAAGTATAAAGTGTTGTTTACAAAGCCACTTTTTGAAATTTAATTAATTTTGCCCCACCGAAATATCTTCCTATCTAAAGCATAAACAAAGTTAATATAATCTATTTTCAAATCTCCTGGTTAAAAGGGAAAGGTCATTTATCACTTGTTTGTTGATACCAAATAGTAAGAAGAATATAGCTTCGGCTTTAGCCCCAAGTTTTTCGGTCAGAATTTTAAATGCACGAGTAATATGGCCTTCCACTGTTTTTATGGAAATATTAAGATATTCGGAGATTTCTGTATGGGTAAGACCTTCTTTTTTGTTCAATAAGAAAATTTCTTTACATTTTGAGGGCAAATTTTCGATTTCGGAGTTCATTAACTTTATGAGTCTGTCAATTTCATCCTGTTCTATTTCGGCAACTAAATCAATGGCTTCGATATATTTTTTCTCCAAATGTATTACAGGCTTGTTTTTTCTGTATTGATTGATGAATTCATTATACACTGATTTGTATAAATAACTCTTGATAGGGAAATTGGGTTTTATATTTTTTCTATTTGTCCAAATAGCGACAAATACATTTTGCACTATATCCTCTGCAAGGTTAGGGTCGTTGCATAATGATTGGGCATAACAACATAATCTTTGGTAATAGGAATCCATTAAAATATCATAGGCTTTGGAATCCCCAGATACTAATCTTTGGGTCAAAAATTGATTTTTATTATTCTTCATAAATAATATGGTATTCTTAACATGGAGGGTTAGTATTTGCAAATATCAAAAAAAAGTATCAGAAATAAAGGGGTATTCAAATTTAAAACGTATTAGTTTTAAATATATAACTAAAAATAGAAAATATGATAATTAAGATTTTCAACATATCACTTGGAACCTTTTGAAAATATACGATTCACAGAGTAACAGAAAAGCCATTAATAGACGCAATATTACAAACTACCGGAAATCAGTTATTTTATAAGTGATATCCATCTTGGAATCAAAGAAATAAACATAAATTATTTAATACCAATTATGAATCTTAAATTAAGAAATGTGCTTTTGACCTTTTTGCTTTTTACGGTTTTGGCATACGCCCAGGACAAACGCACTCCGTATCAATATCCGAAGGAGCAAATGAAAATGGAAACCCTTGGAGAATGGCAAGACTTGAAATTTGGGCTTTTCCTGCATTGGGGGACCTATAGTCAGTGGGGTATTGTTGAATCGTGGTCCCTATGCCCAGAAGATAGAAGTTTTACATCAGTACGTCCAGTAGGAAAAAGCTATTATGACTACGTCAAGGAATACGAAAAACTTCAGACCACATTTAACCCAGTAAATTTTAATCCGGAAAAATGGGCGGAAGCAGCTAAATATGCGGGGATGAAATATATGGTATTCACAACCAAACATCATGATGGTTTCAATATGTATGACACTCAAGAATCTGACTATAAGATCACTAGTCCTAAGACCCCTTTCAGTTCAAACCCAAGAGCTGATGTAACAAAGGAAATATTTGATGCTTTTCGTTCTAAGGATTTTATGGCCGGTGCATATTATTCTATTTCTGATTGGCATCATAACGATTTTTGGTGGGATTATTTTCCCCCATTTGACCGCCACATTAACTATTCTCCAGAAAAATACCCAGAAAAATGGCAGGGATTTAATGACTTTATTTACAATCAACTGGATGAATTGACTAGTAACTATGGAAAATTGGGTATGTTGTGGTTCGATCTGTGCGATGTATCAAAAGATAAAAAGGTAGATTGGGCCCGTTTTGAAAAAGTGATCCATACGAATCAGCCCCAAGCACTGATGGTGGCTCGCCATACCTATACTAAATACGAAAACTATAGAACTCCTGAACAACAGGTGCCGGATCAAGCGTTGGACTATCCATGGGAAACCTGTATGACTATGGGTAAATCATGGTCGTATAAACCAGGGGATGAATACAAATCGGTTTATGAATTGGTTCAATTATTGGTTAAAATCGTTTCGAGAGGGGGAAACTTTTTGTTGAATGTTGGACCTGGGCCCAATGGTGATTTTGATTCAACGGCATATGAACGGTTAAAGGGGATTGGTGACTGGATGCAAATAAATAGCGAAGCTATATATGGAACAAAACCAATATCACCCTATCATGAAACCAAACTGGTATTTACTCAAAAAGCTGATGCTGTTTATGCCTTTTATCTTCCTAAAGAAGATGAAACTAAAATGCCAGCCAAGATATCTATTTCGTCGATGCAACCCGAAAAAGGAAGTCAGGTGTTTTTGTTAGGACATGACAAACCCTTAAATTGGGAGCTTAATGGAGCAGGTTTTATAGTTGAAATTCCTGCAGGATTGCAGAGAAGACCTAAAAGTGAACATGTATGGGTATTAAAATTCCAACCTTAATAGTTTAGGATACTCCTAATAGTGTGTTACTAAATAATACTATAGGTACGAGTGAAAAAGGGAATGGGAGTATTCGGATTGTTAATGCTGTACTCCCTTAATTGCTGTGATGGATTTTCGTGCATATTCTCTATTTAACATTAATTTTCATGCTTTTGGAATTATCTTTTCTGAAAAGTTCATTTAAACCCGAAAACACAATATTTTAAGGTATATAAATTAATCCTAGAACAATAAAAATTTGTTGAATGTTCCTAATGAATTTAAAATATGATTTTTTATTTAAAATATTTTAGAGCAACAACCATAAGTGTAATTTCAATAGTAATGTAATAGTTTTGAGTTAGTTTAGTTTAGTTTGGTAAAGCATGGGAAACCGTGCTTTACTTTTAAATTAAGTTTTCAAATTCATCTTACAAGACCACGACCATCTATGTTTTAATTATTCTTAGAGTTAAGAGACTGACTTTTTGTGACTATTGAACAATAGAAAATTATGGGCACTGAATGTAAAATGGAGCTCTAATTTATTTGGCATAAATAAGATTATGGTTTTTTTTACTATTTAGTTGTAGCATGATTCAGATTTATACCCTTTTGGCTAGTTAGATCTTTGATTTAAATACCAAAATGGAATTACATTCGAAGTTTCGACCCTATCAAGATTGGTAATAACTGATGCTTTATCGGTACCCCTCCAATGATGGTACGTAATAGAGTTTAGTTTTGTATAAAGAGTTAAGTGTTTAAAACAAACTGTTTATCCGAATTCTATTAACCTATTGTCATAACTTAACGATTGGACATTATCGTAATTTTGATAGTAGGGACAGAAAAATGTTATAGGTCTTAAAATCATTTTAAATTAATATCTATGCCCAAAATATTTTCTTTGATTCACTGTGACAAATAGGTTATTCTTAATGGGGAGGGCTTATATTCGTAATTTTTTAAAAAAAAGCATAAAAAGTAAAGGGGTTTGTAATTATTAAACGTATTGGTAATATAGATGTTGAACAAGGAATGACCGAAATAGAAAAAATAATCATTAAGTACTTGAACCGAGAGGCAGATAGTTCCGAGCTGGAAATGCTGGAAGAATGGATCAAAAATGAGAATGGGACACGTATCTTCAATAATTTTGTTAAAATACATTATCTAAGCACACTTTCCATGACAAAATACGATGTTGATAAAGCAAAAAAGGAAATAAGGAATAAGCTTAAGGTTGTTCGATGGAAAAATAAGACGAATCTATTTAAGCGAATGGCCGTTGCTGCTTCGCTAGTGCTGATACTCGGTACTACCTTTTACCAGTTTTACAATATTGATAAGGTTGGTACACCTGAATTTGAAAAACAACCCATTGTGATTGAGGCCGGTACCGACAAGGCTATTCTTACCCTGGAAAACGGGGATGAGGTGGCTTTGGAAAAAGGGAAAAAGTTTGAAACTGGAAAAGTTAGAAGTAATGGCGAAGAATTGGTATATGCCGATAAGGAGCAAAGTGATGCGGTTGAAAAGGAGCAGTCTTATAATTACTTGACCATTCCAAGGGGAGGCCAGTTTTATGTTCAACTATCTGATGGTACAGAAGTTTGGTTAAATTCTGAAACCAAATTAAAATATCCAGTGACCTTCATAGAAGGTCTTACCCGCAATGTGGAACTACTCTACGGAGAGGCTTATTTTAAAGTATCGCCAAGTACAGCTCACAAGGGAGCAGCATTTCATGTGCTTACAAAATCTCAAGAAATAGATGTGTTGGGTACTGAATTTAATATCAAGGCCTATAGTGATGACCAGATAATTGCCACTACCTTGGTTGAAGGAAAAATTAGAATTAAAAAAGGAGAAGTAAATGAAATCCTAAAGCCTAATCAACAAGCGAAAATTACTCATGAAAGTGATAAAATAGTTGTACAGGAAATAGACGTGTCCCAGGAAATCTCATGGGTAAACGGTTTGTTTTCGTTCAATGAGAAACCTTTGGAGGAAATAATGACTGTCCTCTCTAGATGGTATGATACCGAAGTGATATTTGCCAATGCCAAACAAAAGCAATTTGTTTTTACGGGAATATTGGAAAGAACAGAGGCGGTAGATGACATTCTTAAGCTTATAGAAGCCACAAGCGAGGGTCAACTGCAATTTGAAATCAATGATAATACAATTATTATTAAATAAAAAAAGGAAAAGGCCAGCACCTTCCACAGCAATAGCCTTTCTCCAAGTAATTCAATTAAAACGATGTTTAACTAAACCAGTACAAATTTATGAAAATAAAATTAACCAAACGACCACCTTGCCAATCGGGCAAAGTTCTTTTACACCTTTTTATGAAATCCATTATTT
This sequence comes from Maribacter luteus, assembly GCF_009674825.1. Classification (GTDB taxonomy): domain Bacteria; phylum Bacteroidota; class Bacteroidia; order Flavobacteriales; family Flavobacteriaceae; genus Maribacter_A; species Maribacter_A luteus. The sequence continues at coordinate 188,714 of NZ_WKJH01000024.1, read as the reverse complement.
TCATGTTCTGTTCGATTTCATTTGCACTAAGTCCCCTAAATGGAAAGGCCCAAGATGCTGAGATCATTATTGACACGGATATGTCCTTGACAATAAGGCAAGCATTTCGGCTGATCAATAAACAAACTGATTACAAGTTTATCTATAGGCATGACCTTATAAAAAAGGCCCCAAATATCGATTTAAAAAAGGGGGTCATTAAGGCTGGGGAGCTTTTGGAAAAATGCTTGTCACCCATAAGCTTTACGTATAACTTTACGGATGGAGGAACCATAGTCGTTAAAAAAAAGCAGGTAGATTCCACTATTAGTGAGTTGACGATAGTAGTAGATCAAAATATGCAATACCGGGTAAGTGGTACCGTGACGGATATGGGAGGTGTTCCTTTGCCTGGGGCCAGTATTGTAGAAAAGGGCACAACCAATGGGGTTACGGCCGATTTTGATGGCAATTTTTATATTTCCACGGCTAACGAGAACGCCATTTTAGAGATTTCCTATGTTGGTTTTGCGAAAAGGGAGGTACCCGTTAACGGGCGGACCAATATTACAGTTAAATTAAAGGAAAGTGTATCTGACCTTGATGAGGTGGTGGTTATTGGTTATGGAACAGTAAAAAAGAGTGATTTAACTGGGAGTGTAGGAAGTGTGAAAATTGGTGAATTGGAAAAAACCCCGGTTGCGTCATTTGACGAAGCCTTAGCGGGTCGCATATCTGGAGTTTCTGTCGTTTCAGGAGATGGCCAGCCTGGAAGTCTTCCTGAAATAGTGATAAGAGGAGGAAACTCTCTTACACAAAACAATTCTCCTTTGTATGTTGTTGATGGTTTTGCGCTTGAAGATAATGACAACAATTCTATCAATACGTCAGACATAGAATCAATAGACATATTAAAAGATGCTTCTGCAACGGCAATTTATGGGGCACGTGGTGCTAATGGTGTAATAATGATTACTACTAAAAGTGGTAAAGAAGGTATGCCGACTATAAGCTTTGACAGGTATTTCGGATTGCAGAATGATTTGAAGAGGATAGAAACAATGGATCCTTATGACTTCGCTGTTTTACAGATGGAGATTGATCCAGTGAACTCACCTTATGTTTACTTGGAAAAACCAGGTAGAACATTGGAGGATTATAAAACGTACGAAAAGATTGATTGGTATGATAAGGTGCTGCGAACCGGTACTATGCAGAGTAATAATTTGTCAATTTCAGGAGGAAACGAGAAAACAAAGTATTATATGTCCGGTTCTTATTTAGAACAAGAGGGAATATTTATAAACACTGGGTTTGAACGATATCAGGGTAGAATTTCCCTTGATCAAGAACTTACTAGAAAATTGAAAGCAAAGGTCAATGTGAACTATAGTAAGAGCAAAAATTATGGAGTCGTTGCTACTGACAATGGGGGGTCAACCAGTGCCAGTTTAATGTACAGTATCTGGAGTTATCGTCCGGTTACCACAGGGGTTGATGTGAATCTAGAAGAGGAATTGGTGGATCCTGAAGTTAATCCAGCAACGGATTACCGGGTAAACCCCGTTATCGAAGCTGAAAATGTATTACGTGAGAATATCTCTCGAAGTTTATTGGGTAATGCTTCACTGGAATGGGCTATTATAAAAGGATTGAAATTTCGGATTACAGGTGGAGCTAGTGATAATTTACGTGAAATCAATTCATTTTATAATTCAAAGACACGATACGGTGGCCCCTATCATCCACAATCTCGCGGACCAAACGGTTCACAAAGGTTTTATCGTAGTACGACCTTTTCAAATGAAAATCTCCTAACCTATAGGAATACCTTTAATAAGGTTCATTCATTGACTGTTATGGCAGGGTATTCACAACAAAAGAATAATAGTTCTTTATTTGGTGGTGAATCGGTTCAGATTACCGACGAAGAATTGGGTTTGAGCGGTCTGGATGTAGGTACGCCTACCTATTTATGGGCTTCTTCCTCCAATTGGGCATTACAATCTTATTTTGCTCGCTTAAATTATGATTATAAATCCAAGTACATTTTTACCGCTACGATTCGGGCGGATGGCTCATCTAAATTTTCACCAAAAAACAGATGGGGGTATTTTCCCTCGGCTGCATTGGCATATCGCCTGAGTCAAGAGAGTTTCATGAAACCTATCGAATTTGTTTCTAATGCTAAAGTCAGAATTGGATATGGGGTGACTGGTAATAATAGAGTTAGCGATTTCGCCTATTTATCGGGAATAGGAACAACAAACTATTCAGGGTATTCTTTTGGGGATGAAAATCCAGGCCGTGGTACCTATGTGTCCGGATTGGATAATGCCGCTCTTAAATGGGAATCCACTTCTCAATTGAATTTTGGACTTGATCTTGGTTTTTTTGAGAACAGGATTTCGTTCACAGGTGATTACTACTATAAGGAAACAAAGGATCTATTACTAAATGCCCAATTGCCTTATGCAACAGGTTTTTCAACGGCCTATAAAAACATAGGTTCTGTGTCCAACGAAGGAGTTGAATTAGCCTTAAACACGGTAAACATAGACAATGATAATTTTACGTGGAAGTCAGATTTTAATATTTCATTTAATCGTAGCAAAGTATTGGCATTGACCGATAATCAGTCCTCATTGACTTCTACTACACGTGCGGTTTATAACAGTAATCCAAGTTATATAGCCAAAATCGGTGGGCCGGTTGCCATGTTCTATGGGGTTTTGTATGAAGGAGTATATCAATATGAGGACTTCGACCAGTTAACTAACGGGAATTATGTTTTAAAGGAGGAAATTCCTGCCAACGGAAGTACACGAAGTAATATATTGCCAGGATATGCAAAGTACAAGGATATTGATGGGGATGGAAATATTAGTTTGAATGACTATACCGTTATGGGTAATCCAAATCCAGATTTCGTAGGTGGCTTAAACAATTCCTTCAACTATAAAAACCTTGACTTGAGTATCTTTTTCCAATTCTCTTACGGTAATGAGGTAATGAATGCCAATCGGTCGGTTTTTGAAGGTACCTTCTTAACAGGTAGAAACCAATATCAGAGTTATACGGATCGTTGGACCGAAGAAAATCAAACATCAAATATTCCTAGGGCAAAAGGAGAACCTCAACTCTTTTCAAGTAGAATAATTGAAGATGGATCTTTTCTTAGGTTGAAGACTGTTTCATTAGGGTATACAATCCCATCACAATTTTTGAAAGAATTGGGAATTCGAAGTTTTAGGACGTACGTTTCTGCGCAAAATTTAATTACATGGACCAACTATTCTGGTGTTGATCCCGAGGTATCTACTCGGAATTCAGCCTTGACTCCTGGCTTTGATTACTCTCCTTATCCAAGACAAAGGACCCTGATCACTGGAATTAACATAAAATTTTAAGTTAAATCAAACTAAGTTTAATATTATGAAAAAATATATATACTCCATTTATATACTTCTTGTGGGGTTCATGACCTCATGTGTCAAACTAGATACGGAGCCCACGGACATGGCATCCTCACTTACCTATTTTAGCAATGACACAGAAATTGAATATGCACTTAATGGTGTGTATGATAAAATTGGTTCCAATTATATATTTGGTGGAGGTGATTGCCTCTCAACTATATTTGACGCTACCGATCAGTTTTGGGGAAGTACAAGCCCTTCAATTGCAGTATATGATTATACAGCATCCGATGTTCGTGTAAGTATCATATGGAGGGATTTGTATACAGGAATTGAAAGGGCCAATATTTTGCTAAAAAATATTAATGATGCCGAAATGGATGAAGATCAAAAAATGGTAACTATTGGTGAAGCAAAATTCCTTAGGGCGTTTTATTACTTTATGTTGGTCCAAAATTATGGTGCCGTGCCGTTGAAAACTGAGCCTACGGAGTCGGCTAATGACGTGAGTTTTGCACGAACCAATGCCTCTGAAGTTTATGATTTCATCTATGCCGAAATGGTAGAAGCGGAATCTTTAGTGAACCCGATTACCGATTATTCCTATGCAGAGCGTGTTACAAAATCGGCAGTTCAGGGAATTTTGGCAAGGGTAAGTTTATATAGGGCCGGATTCCTGAATAGAAAAGATAAATCAGAAGATCAAATAAGGGAATACTATACCAATGCACTGTTTTGGGCAGAGAAAGTAATTAATTCAGGGTTGCATGACCTCAACCCTGATTATGCCCAAGTGTTTATCAATCTAATACAGGATAAGTATGATACAAAAGAAAGTATCTTCGAAATCGGTCATTTTACCGACGGTGCAGCAGGAGTCTTTGGGTCATCAGAAATTGGGGATTTGGGGAATCATAATGGTATTCCCCAACAACTTACGCAATATGGATATTCTGGGGCACGATATAGATTACACCCTAAATTGTTCAAGACATTTGAGTACAATGAGGAATATCAGGATACGCGCAGGGATTGGTGCATAGCCGATTACCTGTTTGTCCGTAATTCCAATCCACCTGAAAAGGAATATTGGATCGATGAACAAGGCGAGGCTTATGAAGACCCGAACAAATTAGTATATAGGCGAATCGGTAAATTTAGAAGGGAATATGAACTGGAAGAGGATAAAATCAAAAATTATAACTCAACCAACAACCCGGTATTACGTTTTTCAGATGTATTATTAATGGCCGCCGAAGCCGAAAATGAGTTGAATGGCCCAACGCCCAAAGCGCATCAATATCTTAATCGAGTGCGGAACAGGGCTCAAATTTCTGAAATAGAAAATATTACATCGAAGGATGAGTTTCTAGAAATTATTCAAGATGAGCGGTATACCGAATTGTGTTTTGAAGGTTTTCGTAGAATGGATCTAATTCGATGGGGCATTTTGGTGGAGGAAATGAGTGAAATGGTTGATTTTAATAGGGCCAACGGATTGACTCATATTACTTTCAATCGGGCAGGGGTAAATATTTCGGAAAGGGATTATTACCTACCTATTCCAGTACGGGAAATTTCGCTTGATCCATTATTGACACAAAACCCAGGCTGGTAATTTTAATTTAAAGATTAAATAGAAATGAAAAATATATATTCGATTATAGTACTGGCAAGTGTTTTTTTTACCGCCTGCCAAGATGATAGTGTAGACATTCCTACTCTAAATGTTTCTGTGGATAAAACGGAGTATTTGGAAGGTGAGCTTGCCCAATTTCAATTGACGGGTAATGCGGACTTTGTTACTTTTTTTTCAGGGGAAGTGGGAAACCGATATGAATACTTCGAGCGTACTTCCGAAAAAGGAACCTCAATCTTGAGTTTCAAATCGGCGTTGGCAAATGGGACCCAAGAGTCCTCCCTTCAATTATTGGTGTCCCAAGATCTCTCCATTGAGGGCATAAGGGATAGTGCAGCTGTGGCCCAGGGAATTACAACAGCCACTTGGTCAGATATTACCGATCGGGCAGCGTGGGCCAATAGTGGAGAAAGTAAAGCATCGGGAGACATTGATTTGACCGATTTTTCCGATAAACCCGTTTATTTGGCTTTTAAGTATAGGGGGTATCCGGGATCCGTTCAAAACAAATGGACCATTTCATCATTAGCCGTAAGAAACAATCTACCGGATAGTACCTCGTATATCATTGCGAATCATGGTACATCAACGATTAATAATTATGGGATTTCCTCCACGACAAGTCCAGGATGGATTAGCCGAAATATTGTCAATTCCTATAATTGGGCCGTGAGTTCCACTAATTTTGTGATTACGGGCTCCACTGATGAAGGAACGGCATCTGACGCAGAGGCTTGGTGTATATCCGGACCCATTGATTTGACCCATGTTACCTCAGATGTAGGAATATTGGTTAAGAATATGGCGGCATCAATGCCCGATTACGAATATCAGTTCAATACCGCGGGAGAATATAAGGTAACGTTTGTCGGGAAGGCGAGCAATGTTTATGGAGAGGAAGCTGTGGTCAAAGAAATAAACATAGTAGTCCAACCCTCGGATGAATAGTATTTTCATAAGAATCGGTACATATGTGTACCGATTCTTTTCTTTCTTATAATTTACCTAGACACACAATTTTTTGTCTAGGGGATTTTGATTTATAAACAATAAGAACTTCTAGACAAAACCTATAAAGCCCGTATACTATGAGGCCTAAGACTATTATGGCATATCGCCATGCTATCATGAAAAATCTTACTTTATTTCTTGTCCTTTTTTCGACTACACTTTTTGCCCAAGATCAAACATCTTATAAAGAACGTAAAAGTCAGGTTATTGGTTCACTAAAAGATGTTACACTTGTCGAAAGGGGAAAACATGGTCTTCCCAAAGCCATTGCACGTCTCGAATCCAATCCGCAGGACGAAGGGGCATTGACCTATATAACCAATGATCTTGACAATAGGCATCAAAGCATGTTCGACTTTCCTGGGATGGCCTTGGCGCTTTGTCGATACTGGGACAGCTTTAATGAAAAACAGTTAAAAAAGATTAAAAGAGATCTGGAAAAGTTGGCTAAATCAGACAAACAGGGAGGGGAAGGCTTCTTAGGTCACGGTACTGAGAACCATGCCACAATGATGTGGTCCAGTGCCTACCTTTTTGGGCAGTTGTTTCCCGATGCCCGTTGGGCCAATGGTATGAGTAGTGAGGAACTGATGGCCGATATGAAGGAGCGTTTGCGAAAGACCTTTAAAAACGTTTATGATCATGGTTATACAGAATACTTGTCAACTACTTATGAAGTGGTAATGAACTTCCCGGTGGAAATCTTATTGGAGTATGCAGAGGATCCTGAAGTCAAGGCCATAGCCGAAGCCTTTATGCTCTACAAATGGTCTTTATTGTCCTTGAACAATTTCGATGGGACCATCATGGCCCCCTATGCACGTATGAATACACAGCAGGACCATCTTTCCGATGAGAGTTATATTTCGGCCACTTCCTATTACAATTGGTTGATGTGGGGCTGGGGTCCTGCAACAGCGAATGTGAAGATGAACCAGTTTGAAGATTTTCAGGAAGCGAGCTATACCATTTTCACGGCCTTGTCAGGCGTAGAGCCGCCAAGCGTCTTTTTTCGCATAGCCGGTAATGATTCCGGTCCATTTGAATTGAAAACCTCGGCCGCTTCTTTTGGACACCATGGTTCAGGGGTTCCACATCAGATGATGCGCAAGGTATTCCGCAACAAGACTTATGCCATCGGTACCGGGAATTTTCGCTGGGTGCCTGGTGGGGATTATGCCGACCACGATGCCAATGGGTTCAATATTGTGTATCAGAGCCCTGACCGCTTCAATTATATCAATTGCTTTCACCCCTACTGGTATAGCGACGGTGACGAAAAGGACCGCACCGCGGATACCTGGTACAAAGGGACCAACTCCCCCTTTCAACAGACCGCCCATTCCAAGAATACAGTAATCACCTTATTCAACGTTCCTGAAAAGGATCCGTGGGTCAATACGCCTAGTGCGTCCAAATGGGCCTGGCGCGATGGACATGCCGACAATCTGATAAAAAGGGGAATGTTTCGCTATCCAAAATCAATAGACGAAAAAGTGGAGGAAAACGGCTGGATCTTTCTTCGGGAAGGAGATACCTATATCGGGATAAGACCCTTAAAAAGTTATTATGAACAGACCGATTTGGACGGGAAGGGGTTGGACGGTTTTAATATCGTTAAGAGTGATCACGCCCAGACTGGTTTTGTCTTTGAGCTTGGCAGTAAAAAGGAATCAGACAGCTTCAAGCGTTTCCGACGTACCATAAAGAAGAACCGACTTTCCATCAATTGGGAAACCATGAGCGTTACCTATGTTGACTCTCAAAAGGAGAAACTGCAAATTCAATATCAGGAAGGTCTGCCCATTGCTCACGAAAATGAAATGCCCGAGCACTTGACGAGAAAAGGTATTATTGGGCTGGCCGAATCAATCCCTTTGGTAAAGATAAAAAACAAGAAGGACATAGGGTATCGGAAGTGGCCCATGATTGAAAGTCCCTCTATAAATATGGGAGACAGTACTCTTAAAATAATTGATGGTGACACAAAGATTACGGTCAATTGGCAGGGTAGCATCCCAGTTATCAATAAAAATTAATCGCATTTCTAATAAAAAGTAAAATGAAAAATATTGTACTTATTCTGATTGCCTTTGGATTTACCTTTTTTGTAAGGGCAGAAGTAGCTCTTCCCAATATATTCAATGATAATATGGTGCTTCAAAGGGATAAACCGGTAGAAATTTGGGGTAAGGCAGATGCTGCAGAAAAAATTGAGGTTGCTTTTAATGGGCAGCTACTTAAAACTGAGGCTGATTCAAGTGGGAAATGGGAGGTAACCTTAAAACCCATGGCTTATGGCGGCCCATATTCGCTAATCGTTAAAGGTGAGAATACAATTGTTCTCCAAAATATTTTGATTGGGGACGTATGGATATGCAGTGGGCAGTCCAACATGGAATTTCCTGTTAAATACGTTAAAGATGCTAAAACCGAGATGGCAAAGGCAAATTATCCTGAAATACGATCATTTACGGTAAAGCGGAATATGGCCTATTATCCATTGGAAGGCTTGGAGGGCGATTGGACGGAATGCAATCCCGAGACCGTGGGGCAGTATTCAGCAGTGGGATATTTCTTTGCGCGAAAGGTCCATGAGGAGACAGGAATCCCCATTGCGCTTATCAATACCTCATGGGGAGGTACTCAAATTGAAACTTGGACCGATACGAAAGCTTATAAAAAATTACCCGCAGAATATTGGGAACACTATCAAGATGGTGTTTTTGGTAAGGATTCAGTTAGGTTTATCGCCTCTCAGGAAAAAGCACAAAAATCATTTTACGAAGCGAAGCGAATTATGGAGGACAGCAAGGATGAGCAATATTTTCTCCCACGCAAAACTTCCGAATTTAAAACGTGTAAAATGCCACTACGATGGGACCGGTCTGAGCTAAAGAACATTGATGGGGTCGTGTGGTTTTATACCTCGATCGATCTGCCTGGTACGGCCGTTCCAAACATTGGCATCCTCAACTTAGGGCCTATAGACCAAAAGGACATGGTTTGGATCAATGGAAAAAGCGTAGGGGGGTCGGAGACCTACATGGAGGAACGCAGCTATAAAATTCCTAAAGGTATTCTGCAGGAAGGCAACAACACCATAGCAGTAAGGCTCGACGACAATGGTGGAAACGGAGGCTTTGCGGGCAAGGCAGAAGACCTATTCCTGCAACTTGATAATAAAAAGTATTCCTTGGCGGGCGATTGGACTTATAGAAAAGGGATTACAAGTGATATGTTCAACTATGAGCCCAATGCCCGGAATTTATATCCCGGACTCCTTTATAATGCCATGATAAATCCATTACTGCGATTTAAGATAAAAGGGATACTCTGGTACCAAGGAGAACACAATGTTGGCAGATCACGGCAGTATCGCACACTGTTCTCCAATATGATTAAGGACTGGCGCAAAAAATGGGGAGAAGACCTTCCTTTCTATTGGGTTCAGCTCCCCAACTATATGAAAACCGATGAAAAGCCTAAAAGAAGTGCATGGGCAGAACTCCGGGAGGCTCAAACCGCAGCGTTGGCACTCCCGAAAACTGGGGAAGCCGTAATTATCGATGTGGGAGAAGCGGATGATATCCATCCAAAGAACAAACAGGATGTAGGTTTACGCTTGGCATTGATTGCCTTGAACAAAGATTATGGGAGGAAACATCTAGTTTACTCCGGACCAACTTTAAAATCGGTAAAATTTAGGGGTAGCAAAGTAATAGTTTCATTTGATCATTCAAAGATTGGCTTAAAGACGATTGATAGTTCATCACTAGTAAAAGGTTTTGCCATTGCGGGTGCAGATAAGAAGTTTGTCTGGGCAAGGGCTAAAATTGTAAAAAATAAGGTGATCGTTGAAAGTGATCAGGTTGTACGGCCTTTATTTATTAGATATGCTTGGGGAAATAATCCTGAAACCAATTTGTATAACAATGAAAATTTACCAGCCAGCCCTTTTAGAACAGATAACTTAAACCAATAAATACAGGACTTAAAAATGAAACTTAAATTTAGTTTTTGGATACTTTTAATTCAGGTTCTGGTTGGTAATTCACAAGCAAAAGGGTTAGGTGAACCTTTAAATAATTTTGTTCTCGTTACACTCGGGGGAGATGACCATCCATTTGAAATAAATAATTGGGTGAGGTGATACTGGCCGAATCTAAATAAATAATATTAAATGAATACGAAACGATTTTTCGTGCTGATAGTGACAATTCTACTGGGTGTAAATCTTTCAGGGAAGGACCTCTATGTTTCTGTAGATGGAAACGATGCTGCACCAGGTACTAAGGACCAGCCCTTGGCAAGTTTATATGGCGCTCGAGACCTTATAAGACAGTTAAGGGAAAGCAACAACCTGAAGGAAGAAATTCGAGTTATTATTTCTGGGGGAACTTACTTTATGAATGAGCCTTTGGAATTGACGGGGATTGATTCGGGGAGTGATGATTTCCCCGTTGTCTTTATAGCTGCCAATAGTGAAGAACCGGTTTTTGTGGGAGGCATACAAATCGAAAATTGGGAGAAGGTAACAGATGAACTATGGAAGGCCAAGGTGCCAGAAGTAAGCCGCTATGGATTGTACTTTGAACAGTTGTATGTGAACGGGAACCGTGCGGTTCGGGCAAAATCTCCCAATGAAGGATTTTATTATTTGAAGGAAGTTGAAGAAACGGTCATAGATCAAGGTAAGGACCGTATTCCTGCCATGGCCGTACAAAATCTAAAGCTTTCTCCGCCGGCAGCCTCAGATTTTTCTACATTCTCCAAAAATGATTACCACGATGCCCTGGTCACTTTTTATCATAAATGGGACAATACGCGCAAACGGGTAACTTCCTTTAGTGCCGACAGTTCAGCCGTTTGTATCGTGGGCACAGGAATGAAACCTTGGAATAAATTGGACAGTACCACACGGTTTACGATTGAAAACTATGAAGCTGCGTTGGATACCCACGGGGAATGGTATCTACAGCGAAATGGGGATTTGTTTTATATGCCCAGGCCTGGGGAAAATATGGCTGATGTTAAAGTATACGCACCTTTAATCGAACAATTTTTGGTAATAAAAGGATCTGAGGAAAAAGTAGTACGGAATCTTCGGTTTGAAAACCTACGTTTTGAGGTGGCCGGGTATCGCACGCCGTTATGGGGAAACGAAGCCGCTCAAGCGGCCGCCCCTATAGAAGCGGTAGTTATGTTGGATTATGCACAAGAAATCAATTTTAGCAATTGCAGGATCAGCCATACGGGAACCAATGCTTTTTGGTTTAGGAAGGCCTGTGCCAATAGTTCCGTTACTCACTGTTACCTAAACGATCTGGGGGCTGGGGGCATAAAAATAGGAGATCGTCAAATTCCTGACAATCCAGACGATTTAACCCGGAATATCACGATCGACAATAATATCATCCGATCCGGAGGGTATGTTTTTCCATGTGCCGTGGGTGTCACTATTTTTCATGCCAGCGATTCTAAAATCTCTCATAACGAGATCGCCGATTTCCGGTATTCTGGAATTTCCGTCGGATGGGTTTATGGTTATTCCGAAAGTCCTAGCAAACGAAATACCATTGAATACAATCATATTCATCATTTGGGATGGGGCGATTTGAGCGATATGGGAGGTGTATATTGTCTGGGGAAATCCGAGGGAACATCTGTTAGCAATAATGTTATACATCACGTATATTCATATGATTATGGCGGTTGGGGTTTATACACTGATGAAGGGTCAACCGGTATCATGATGGAGAGCAACCTGGTTTATGCGTGTAAAAACTCGGCGTTCCATCAGCACTTCGGCAAAGAAAACACCATCAAGAATAATATTTTCGCAGCTAATTTAAGAGCCCAGTTGGAGGCTACCCGTGTTGAGGAACACCTTTCATTTAGTTTTATCAACAATATTGTATGGTTTAATAGCGGAACCTTGTTGAGTAGCCGGTGGGGCAAATTCAATATACACACCGATAAAAATTGCTATTGGGATACTAGAACCAAATACATACGCTTTGGTAAACTAGGGTTTAAAGAATGGCAGGCAAGCGGGAAAGATCGCAACTCGATCATTGCCGATCCTGATTTTGTCGACCCACAAAACTTTGATTTCAGAATTCGGAACAAAGTCGTTATGCGAAAGATTGGTTTTAAGCCTTTCGATTATACAAAAGCTGGTGTATATGGATCCTATGAGTGGAAGGAATTGGCAAGATTTGACCCAGAATTGGCCGATCATTTTGATGAGACGGTGAAAATAATAGAACAGCGTACCAATGTTCAACAATGAAAATTTACCAGCCAGCCTTTTTAGAACAGATAACTTAAACCAATAAATACAGTACTTAAATATGAAGCTCAAATTTAGTTTATGGTTACTTTTAATTCAGGTATTGATCGGTTATTCACAAACAAATGGGTTAGGTCAACCTTCTGACCTTTTTGGGCAATATCTTACCATGGAGCCTCCTGAGATTATAAAGGATTTGGGAGAAGAAAATGAAAATGGAGTAAAACTTAGAAAAGTGATTTTTCATTCGTACTTCTATAATGACAAAGGGAAGAAAAAAAACGCCGAGATTTTCGCTGCTATTGCCCGTCCAGCGAAAGATGGTAAATACCCTGGTCTACTTGCTTTGCACGGTGGCGCTGGGTATGCAGAAATTGATAGGGCCAAAAAATGGGCGGCTTTAGGTTATATTGTTGTTGTTTTGGATGAACCAGGGGTTGCCGATCCTGATAAAATACCAATGTCCCATGGCCCATGGGAAAATTATAAATACGGTGAAAATCGATTTGTAGTTAAGCCAGATCTAAAATCCAGCACCCTGTTTTCTGCTGTTCTCGCTTCGGTTCAGGGGCTGTATTTATTGAATTCCCAATCAGATGTTATTAAAGATAAAATCGGGATAACCGGTGTTTCTTGGGGAGGTTATCTGACTACTTTTATTTCCGGATTGGCAAATTCGACTGTTACTGCTTCTTTTTCAGTTTTCGGAAGTGGTTTTTACGATGAGGGATCTACTTTCTTAAAATATCTTGATTCGATGAGTTCTGAAGATCGTTCATTATGGCTGCAGTACTTGGATGCCGGTAGGGTAACCAAGAATATTAAAACTCCATTTTTTATTGCGGCAGCAGCGAATGATAATTGGTTCTATCCCCCAGCAGTGTCCCAAACCCTTAACTCAATCAAAGGGAATACAAATCATTTATTTGCCCCTAATAATTCACATAAAATAGAACTTCCAGGAGGTACGCAGGGCAAAATACCTGAAGAGCCCGGTTGGTTAGCAATGGAGAGGGTATATTTTGAATATTACTTGAAAGGCATTGGGAAACCACTCCCGAAGATTACAAAGATTAAGACTACGAAATTAAAAAAAGGCAAGATTAAAGTTCGGTTTAAAGTAAATAGCATATTACCAGTTGAAAAGCCAACTGTTAGCGTTAGTCAAGATGGTAATGCTTGGCCTAAAAAGATTTGGGATTCGGTCGATGCCGAAAATTTGAACAATGGTTGGTTTGAAGTAATAATACCCAGAGAGGAGGCGGGGGGTGCATTTTTTTGCTTTGCCTCAATTTCAGATTCCAGACCTGTTACGGTATCCAGTAAAATTCTAAGAATTAATTGATTTATATATTATAAAAATCTTCAATATGAATAAAAAAACATTAACCATTTTATTTTCTCTTTTGATTACACTTTCAGTATCGAGTCAGCGTAGTTATAATTTAAAACGATTTCCGGAAGGAAAAACACCACAGGAAATTGGCTTACGTATTGCGGAAAAGTTTTTGAAAACTTCCCATTCCCAGTATGGAAATACGAATCCACCAAAACCGCCAACACAAATTACCTATCCAGATGTATGTACATGGCTAGGCGGTATGTGGTTTGCGGAAGCAACCAAAAATGATATTCTTTTTAATCGTTTTGAGAATCGTTTTCAGCCATTGTTTAGTGATGATATGAAGCTACTTCCAAAGCCCAACCATGTTGATAATAATGTTTTCGGGGCAGTCCCTCTGGAATTGTATCTCAAAACAGGGCAGAAAAAATACCTTGATATGGGGTTGAAATATGCTGACAGCCAATGGATTTCACCTGAGAATGCTAAGGTCGAACAAAAACAATGGGCAGATAAAGGATATTCATGGCAAACCCGTATTTGGATTGATGATATGTTCATGATTACCGCAATACAGGCACAGGCCTATAGGGCCACCAAGAATCGTGAATACGTGGACCGAGCGGCAAAGGAAATGGTCTTGTATCTCGATGAGATACAGTTGGGTAACGGACTTTTTTATCATTCACCCGAAGCACATTACAGTTGGGGCAGAGGAAATGGATGGATGGCAGTAGGTATGGCCGAAATTCTTCGAATACTACCAAAGGATAATTCCGATCGGACACGAATCATGGCGGGCTACCAAAAAATGATGTCGGCCTTACTCAAATATCAGGAGAATGATGGTATGTGGCGGCAGATTATAGATGATGAAGAAGCTTGGAAAGAGACTTCGGCAACAGCCATGTTTACGTATGCCATGATTACCGGTGTAAAAGAAGGCTGGCTGAATAAAAAAACCTACGGCTCCGCGGCACGAAAGGGCTGGTTGGCCTTAATAGAATACATTAATACTAATGACGAATTGACTGAAGTCTGTGCCGGGACCAACATTATGAACAGCCGAGACCATTATATGAACCGTCCGCGTATTGTGGGTGACCTGCACGGTCAAGCCCCTTTACTCTGGTGTGCTACAGCGCTTTTAAGGTGAGTTTAATTGAAAATTAATTAAAAAGGATAGTATGAAAAAAAAGATTCTTCTTGTTGTTTTGCATTTAGTTATGGTTTCTTCTGGTTTCTCACAGAAAAAAACCATCACCTATAAATTGATTGAAAATCTGTCCTATGCCGACGTCTACGAGGGAGAAAAGGACGATTATATGAAAGAGCGTTGCAAACTGGATATCTATTATCCCGAAAACCAAAAAAATTATGCAACGGTAGTTTGGTTCCATGGTGGCGGTTTGACAGGAGGGGAGAAATCCATTCCCAATGATTTGAAAAATAAAGGCAATGCAGTAGTTGCTGTTAATTATCGGTTGCACCCCAAAGTGAAATGCCCAGTCTATATAGAGGATGCTGCAGCTTCCGTTGCCTGGGTTTTTAAAAATATTGAAAAATACGGTGGCAACCTCAATAAGATTTTTGTTTCAGGGCATTCGGCTGGAGGCTATTTGGCCAGTATGGTAGGCCTTGACAAGAGTTATTTGGCCAAGTTCGGTATCGACGCGAATTCAATTGCAGGACTGATTCCTTTTAGTGGGCATACCATTACCCATATGACCGTACGGAAGGAAAATGGTGTAGGCAACAAGCAACCCGTGGTCGATAAATATGCACCTTTGTTTCATGTGCGTGCCGATGCCCCGCCATTGGTTCTAATAACCGGCGACCGAGAGATTGAGATGTTGGGCCGCTATGAAGAAAATGCCTATATGTACAGGATGATGAAAGTTATGGGACATAAAGAGACAAGCCTCTATGAGATGCCCGGTTTCGACCACGGAACGATGGCATGGCCGGCCAGTCATATCTTACAAAAACATATCTTGAAAATTTTAAAATCGAAACAAGACTGAAGAGGGTAAAGAGCAAGATAGTCCTTTAAAATCAAAGGGCGAGACATTCAATTTTATCCTAATCTTTAAAAAGTATAAAGTGTATGAAAATAATATTTGTTTATTTCTTATTAGTAGCTAATGGTTTATTAGCACAAAAAATTAGTTGTGATAATCAGTCGATTGTTGAAGCATATCAGCTTGCCATATCTACTGTTGACATAAACACGCGTAGTGGAATTCTTGCGGCAGGCGGGGGTTATGGAGGTGAATGGACACGGGATATTGCGATAAATTCATGGAATGGTGTAAGCCTTTTAAGGCCAGAAGTTGCGGAGAAATCATTGTGGAGCGTAACCCTCAAAGATAAAACGATTGGACACCAATATTGGGACAAAATGCTTTGGTCAATTGCAGTTTTAAACCATTATAAGGTAACCGGTGATCTTGAATTTTTAAGGAAGGCCTATAAATATTCCGCTAATACAATGAACCAATTAGAAGATATAGCTTTTGATTCAGATTATGGGTTATTTACCGGTCCCTCCGTATTTAATGATGGTATAGCCGGATACCCCGAACCTATTTTTGAACCATCGAACAAAGCTTCTAATATTTTGAAGTTTAAAAACTCTTCTAAAATAAAATGTTTAAGTACGAATAGTGTTTATTATGGCTCATACCAATCCTTAATTGAAATGGGCCAAATCTTGAACGTAAATAGTTCAGTGATTAAGGATTATAGTGAGAAATCGAAAAAATTGAAAACCAATATTCTAAAGTATTTTTATTCTGAAGAAGAACATGCGTTGTATTATTTAATTGATCAATTGGGTAAGGTTCACAAATACCAAGAGGGTTTAGGAATATCATTTGCAACAATATTTGGAATTCTAAATAAAAGTCAAGCATCATATGTAATTCGAAATGCACACGTTTCTAAATACGGTATAACTTCAATTTATCCTGATTTCCCTAGATATTCAGCGGAAAAACCAGGTAGACATAATAATATTATTTGGCCGATGGTAAATGGTTTTTTTGCAAAAGCATCAATAATCGCCGGAAGTAATACAAATTTTGATTTTGAGTTGAATGCCTTAACACATTTAGTATTGGATGAAGATAAAGGCAATTATAACTTCAGGGAAATATTTAATCCTTATACAGGAGCACCCGATGGCGGATGGCAATGTGACCATCAGTGGGACTCTGTAAGTATACAAAGTTGGTCAGCTACAGCCTATATTGATATGATATATTTTGGTTTGGCCGGAATGAGACCGGAAAACAATGGGATTGTTTTCGCTCCTTATTTACCCGAGAATATTCATTATTTGCAGTTGAATGATGTTGTTTATCGTAATTCGACGCTTAATATAACTTTATTGGGTAATGGAAATAAAATCAAATCATTTATGTTGAATGGTCGACAGATTGATGATTATAAAATCGATTCAAATATTAAAGGTGAAAACACATTAATCATTGAATTGGAGTAGTTAATATTCACGACTTTTTTACCTGAATGAATTGGAAAGGGGTCGGAAGGATAATTTTATTTAAAATGGAAAGTATATAAAAAAACAAACATGAAAAATTCTGGACTTTACAGTAAAATGTTGCTAGTGGCAATCGTAGGCTTATTCCTCAGTTGCAGCCAAGCAGAAAAAGACAACACGCCATGGAAACCATTGTTCAATGGTGAAAATCTAAACGGTTGGAGCCAAAAAGGTGGCAAGGCCAATTATACCGTTAAAGAAGGTATGATAATAGGCAGTACCGTACACGACACTCCAAATTCTTTTTTAACAACAAACGGTATGTATTCCGACTTTATCCTTGAGGTTGATTTTAAAGTGGATTCGAGCATGAATTCGGGCATACAGATTCGAAGTAATAGTTTTCCTTATTATAAGAACGGACGCGTTCATGGTTATCAAATTGAAATCGACCCTTCCGATAGGGCTTGGAGCGGTGGTATTTATGATGAGGCCAGACGTGGCTGGTTGAATACCATGGACGGTAATCCGGAAGCCCAAAAAGCATTTAAACAGAACGAATGGAACCATTATCGAATTGAGGCCATTGGGGATACCATTAAAACATGGGTGAACGATGTACCAGCCGCCCATTTGATCGACGATAAAACCGACAGCGGTTTTATTTGTTTACAAGTCCATAGCATCCATGATGATAAAGAGGCCGGAACGGAAATTATCTGGAAAAACATAAATATACTAACTGATAGTCTATCACAATATTCCAAAAAGACCCCCATTAAGCCAATCATCACGAAAAACCAGTTGACCATTGGTGAAAAGAAAAATGGATGGAAATTACTATGGGATGGCAAGACAACGAACGGTTGGCGTGGTGCCAAATTAGAAGGTTTCCCTGAAAAAGGCTGGGTTATAGAAGATGGTGTGCTTAGTGTGTTAGCATCCGGAGGTGCGGAATCCAGAGCAGGTGGCGATATTGTAACCAACGAGCTGTTTGGTGATTTCGAATTCATGGTCGATTTTAAATTAACTCCCGGTGCCAATAGTGGAGTAAAATACTATGTGGATACAGAGTTGAACAAGGGAGCTGGTTCTTCCATTGGTTTGGAATATCAAATATTGGATGATGATCTGCACCCGGATGCTAAATTGGGTAATCATGAAGGCAGCCGAACAGTTAGTTCCCTGTATGATTTGATAAAAGCCGATACAAACAAACCCGTTAACCCTATTGGTGAATGGAACACGGCACATATCATTTCAAAAAACAACCACGTAGAACACTGGTTGAACGGTATGAAGGTTTTGGAATATGAACGAAAAAGCGATGCTTACAAAAAACTGGTTTCCGAAAGTAAATATGTAAAATGGCCTAATTTCGGTGAATTGGAAAAAGGACAAATATTATTACAAGACCACGGAAATCTGGTTTCCTTTAAGAACATAAAAGTCCGCCCCCTTAAATAACCATAAAGACCATACGCAATGAGTTCAAACAGAAGAGATTTTATAAAAAAAACCGCCATGGGTGCAGTAGGTGCCACATTTGTATCCAATAGTGCCAATGCTATGTCAGCCAAAAGTTATGATAAAATAATCGGTGCCAACGATAGGATAAACGTTGCCATACAAGGTTTAGGTAGGCGTTATGGCTCCTACATGAATCCCATAATAGATAAAAAAAACAATATAGAATTAAGCTATTTATGTGATGTCATGAAAAGCCAACGCGATAAGGCTGCAACATTCGTTTCACAAAACAGCCATCATAAACCTGCATTGGAAAACGATATCAGAAAAATCCTTGATGACAAAAAAGTTGATGCCATTTTTATGGCCACACCGGACCATTGGCATGCACCAGGTGCCTGTATGGCCATGCAGGCAGGAAAACATGTGTATCTGGAAAAACCATGTAGCCACAATCTTGAAGAAGGGGAATTACTTATCGCCTACCAAAAGAAATACGATAAAGTTGTGCAAATGGGTAACCAACAGCGTTCGTCATTACAGTCACAAAAAATCATCAAGGAAATCCACAATGGTATTATTGGGGACGTATACAATGCGATAGCTTTCTACACTAATAAAAGGGGCCGTGTGCCACACCAAGTACGAACAAACCCACCTGAGGGTCTGGATTGGGAATTATTTCAAGGTCCCGCCCCCAGAAGACCTTATACGGACAATACTTGGGACTACAACTGGCATTGGTACGGATGGGATTATGGTACCGCAGAAATGGGAAACAATGCCACCCATGAATTGGATATTGCCCGTTGGGCCCTAGACGTAAAATACCCTGAACATGTAGAAGTGAAATCCGGAAAATTCCATTATAAAGATGATGGTTGGGAAATGTATGACACTATGGAGGCTACCTTCCGTTTTGCCAACAATAGGACCATTCAATGGGACGGACGAAGTAGGAACGGTTACGATAAATATGGCTTCGGTAGAGGAACGTTGATTTATGGTTCCGAAGGTTCTGTTTTTATAGACAGGGACGGCTATAAATTATATAACCTAAAGGGGGAATTGATAAAAGAAAATGTAATTTCCGGACTTGAAAATGGAAATACCTTAGGCGGTGGTGGTGGTCTTACGGTAGCTCATACCCTTAACTTTTTTGACACTATAAGAGGAAAGGCCGAACTAACCTCCCCTATTGAACAAGGTGCGATAAGCCAAATGCTGACACATTATGCCAATATTGCTTCCAGAATAGACCAGTCATTTGAAGTTGATGAGAATACAGGCCGTATTTTTAATAGGGAAGCCATGAAGTTATGGTCAAGGACCTATGAACCAGGCTGGGAGATAAAACCTGTTTAGTCTCTTTTTTTAATGAACCGTGATTTTCTGCCTGAAACCCAAAGATTAAAACATGAAACGAAGAGAGTTTATAATCAAAGGCTCTATGACGACTGCTACAATTTTAACATCGGCATTTGCCATGGGCAAGGCTTTTGATTTTAAAAATGCAAATGAAACTTTGAACATCGGAGTTATCGGTACTGGAGATAGAGGTACCGGTCTTACCCATAATATAAATACAATTGATAATTTTAATGTTATCGCATGCTGTGATGTTTTGCCATTTCGATTGGAAAATGGTTTAAAAACCGTGGACGGTAAAGCAAAAGGATATAAAGACTATAGAAGTCTATTGGACAATAAGGACATTGATGCTATTCTGGTCACAACTCCTTTTAATATGCACTCTAAAGTGGCCATGGAAGCCCTTGATGCCGGGAAACATGTCTATTGTGAGAAAACCATGGCAAAAGGTTACGCCGCCATAGACAATTTAGCGGAAATGGCGAAACAATACAGTAATCTCACCTTTCAAACCGGACATCAATACCATAGTTCTAGATTGTATACCCACGTCGTAAATCTCATTCAAGAAGGTAAAATAGGAAAAATTGCAGCTTTTGAATGCCAATGGAACCGTCATGGTAATTGGAGAAGACCGGTGCCAAATCCGGAATTGGAAAAATTGATCAATTGGCGCATATACCGTGAATTTTCGGGAGGTCTTGCAGCCGAACTTTGCTCGCACCAAATTGATTTTGTCAATTGGGTGCTCGGTGAAACCCCAACACAGGTTATGGGAACAGGAGGAGTGGACTATTGGAAAGACGGACGTGAAACTTACGACAATATCCACTTAATATATAATTATGCCAGAGGAGTGAAAGCTAAATTCACGTGTCTAACTTCCAATGCCAAAGATGGCTACCAAATAAAAGTTATGGGAGACAAAGGTACCATCGTTTTAAATTACACAAAAGCTTGGTTTTATCCAGAAGGAGGGAAAAAAGAATTAGGTGTTGTTGATGGTGTTTCCGGTGCAACTACCAAGTGGAACAAGAATTTGGGGTTCCCAATAGAAATTGAACACAAGGAGCCAAGCCTACAGGCTCTAATTGATTTTAGGGATAATGTAATTGCAAACAAAACACCCATTTCAGGAATCGCCACTGGTGCCAACACTGCTAAATGTATTCAAATGGGACTGGATGCTATGTATAATAATGAAATCATCAAGGCCCCTTCTTTCTACAAGTATTCCTAATATAATGAAAAACACTCTTCTATTTAATGTTGCAAATAGTAAAGGACAGCACAAGGCGAAAAAACCAGATTTAAAAAACTCTTTTTTTCAGCCTAAAAACATTGTTGAAATAAATGAAGGCCATTACTTTATTTATTTTGGAAATGCTTTTTTTGGTACCGTTCAAATTACGGCCAAACAAAGCCAAAGAGATTCCCTCATAACCCACCTTGGGGAGAAATTAGCTCCCCCTAATAAGATATACCGGAATCCAGGGGTTACGATACGTTACCGAAAACCGAAACTTAAAAACCTAGATGCCACCCCCCCCCCCCCCGTTAATGTAGTCTTTGATCAATATAAGAGGAACACCACGGGGGCATCCATCATGTTACCTGATAGTATCGGAGTTGTAATATTAATTGAATAAAAATTTAAATGAACTATTTTATGAAAAAACTAACAATCAATTTTTATGGTTTACTATTAATTCTACTTTTTACGCTTCCGGCGAAAGCGTTTACGAACAGTATACATAATAAGGCATCGGATACAATTCGCATTTTGACCATAGGTAATAGCTTTGCGGATAATGCCAGCAAATATTTGAAACAAATTTCCGAATCGGTGAGGGGGTGCGAAATTATTATTGGCAAAGCCAATATTGGAGGATGCAATTTGGAAAAACATGCAGAACTTATAAAGCAAAGTGAATTGGATTCCACAATTAAACCGTACAGTGGTAAGTCATTAAAAGAATGGCTGTTAACTGATGATTGGGATATAGTTACCATTCAACAGGTAAGTACTCTTAGCTTTAAAACCGAATCATTTCAGCCTTATGCTGATAAAATCAGGGATTATGTAAGTAAATATGCACCGCAGGCCAAAATTTATATTCATGAAACCTGGGCATACGCACCGGATTGTCCCCGTTTAGATGGGTTTGGGATTACATCGAATCAAATGTACGAAAGGTTGAAAAAAAATTATATAACCCTTTCCCAAAGATATAATTCAGTCATTTTGCATTCAGGTGATGCCTTTGATCGTTCTTTCAAGAAAAGGAAAGGTCTTGATCTTTGGAGTTTGAATGATCGGTATCATGCCAATATAAACGGCTGCTACCTTGCTGGAAGTGTTTGGTTTAAAGAGTTGTTTGGAAAATCGCCAAAGAAAATAAGATATAAACCGGATGAAATGTCCAAAAAAACTGCTCGCTTTTTAAGAAGAATAGCAAAAAAAAGTTAGGTCCTTCACTGTGATATTTATTAAAACCATCACATTGTTTTTTTAAAGAAAACCGATTAAACAAAATTATTCAAATATGAAGCGAAGAACATTTTTAGAAACACTACCGATAGTGGGTGTTGGGCTTGGCCTTTGGACCTCAACTGCATGCAATTTGTTTTCGAATGGCAACTATAAAGGAACACAGCGAGTTGATTTAAGAATTATTTCTTCAAATCCGATCAATATTGCTCAAGGAAAAAGAGTGGCTTTTGGGTGGCCTGCAATTGGAATTAGGCCTGATGATTCAATAGTTTTAAAACCAGAAAAAGATTTTCCGGAAACAAACCTCTTTTTACGAATCTCAACGGCACAGGAAACTTGGGATAAAAAATTGGTGCATGTTAAAATAGCAGGTAAGGATACTACATTAGGAATAATTGATATAAGGAGTTCTTCCGTACTGGTTCCCTATGAACTGGAAATTGATAAAAAACATGCACGGTCCATCAAAGAACATGGTCTGAAGCTTTTATTGGAGGCCTCCGAACCACTTTGGATTTTTGATCAGCAATCAAGGGATATGGATAATGGCTCTTTATGTCCACACTTTCTTGCTACTACAGAGGAGCATGGTTCCGTTCAGGATTTCTTGGACCGTTTTATGTCGGTCAACTCCATTCAGGCGTTTGGCTGGCGTGAAGGAACCGTCCTTGATGGTCTGTGGCAGCTATATTCGCAAAAGGGGGAGAAAAAGGCATTGGAAGTCATCAAAAAGCATTTTAAATTGTTTTTCGATGAAAATAAAAACCTGATTTATGAAAATGCACGGAGTATTCCCAAATTGAATCAGATGGACGGAATTGAATCAACCATTCCATTTGCGACGTTAGCGCGGATAGATGCCAACCATCCGATTTTAAAGACGGTAGTCAAGGCTTGGGATACATATACCATGGAAAACGGGATGGTAACCGATGGTATGACCCGGACTGCAGAAGGTTGTTATACAGTGGCCTACCCGATGGCAGTTGTTGGGAGGTTATGGAAACGAAAAGATTTAATGCACAAAGCTATGGACCAACTCCGTCATAGGTTGGTATTGATTGAAGGTGGTAATTTTTATTTGCGCTATAATGAGCGGGAAAAAACGTTTCGGAATTGGGCACGAGGTGCAGCTTGGTTCTTACTGGGCTTTGTTAGGACGATTTCTGAATTGAAGGAAGAGTTCATGGATGAAGAAATTACAGGAAAATTTAGGGAAGGGGTTGATATAGCAATATCGATGCAACAAAAGGATGGTCTGTGGAATTGCTTTATGGATCAAGATGTTGCACCCGATACCTCAGGTTCCGCGGGCATTTCTGCAGCAATCGTAACAGGAGTGGAAAACGGTATTCTGAATCCATCATATAATAAAGCTGCTGAAAAATGCTGGATGGGTCTGCAGGACTACATTACGCCAGATGGCTTCCTCAAGGGAGTGGCCCAGGATAATAGGGGTGGAATTGGATTGCAGCAAAGTGACTATCGGGTAATTGCCCAAATGGGAATGGGTATGATGGCACAGTTATACGCCTTTAGATAATAACCGTCAATTAACAGGGGCCTATGTAATCAGATAGTTCCTGATATAAATAAAAAGAATATAAAAACAATTGAATATGCGTCTAATAACAGTTATGATCATGGTGTTTTTCAACTATGTTGGTCGTACACAGAATAATACCGATGTAAGTCTTTTTTTTAAAAAGGATAGTACCAAATTCCTTAATGAGGTCAGCTCAAATGAAGGTGATTTGTTTAATGAATTAGGTCATCATGGGCCTGCCATAGAAAATGAGTGGCTGGGTTTTAGAATTTATTTCAATAAATTGGCCGCGATTGATATTTACTCTAAAACGAATAAGGGATTAGAGTTGGGCAAAGTGAAATGGTACCCAAATGCGGAACAACAAAAAAATGGATGGGGAGCGGATTATTATAAAGCAGGAAACACGGTTGGACTTGGGGGTATACGCTTGTGGGATGGAGAAAAAGTAGTACCATTAAACCCCGTAAGTAAAAGGTCCGCACGAGTGGTAAAGGAAGGAACTACCTCTTATATGGAAATGCTTTCAGAAGGAGTGCCCTATAAAAATATTAATGTCGATATATTGGTTAGAGTAACAGTTTATACTGGTCTCCGTAAAGCCAAGGTGGAAGCATTTGCACTTACTTCGAAACCGGTGCAATTCGTAACCGGAATTAATCATCATCCAAATCAAAAAGTAAAAAAAGAATCTAATTATTTCATTACGTGGGGTTTACATCCCGAGGATGTGGCCTTGGAAAAAATAGAGATAGGAGCGGCAATAATATTCGATCCTAATAATTTCATTAAAAAAATCGATAAAGAAGATGAATATTTACTTATTTCCAAACCTACTAAACGAATTGAAAGCTGGATAACTTCAGCCAATGCAAAAGAAGCCGATGTCAATAATTTTGAAAGGTTTGTAAAGTATGTGGGGAAAGAATCAAAATTCAATTGAATCAAGATTGGGTATATCACTTGGTTTCTATAAAAACAGTTGGAGGATTGACAAAACCTTGCCATGCTATTTCTGCATGCTCGGCATTTATAATACCTTCGTAAACAAGCATTCTGTACTTTAATTCGTAGTTTTTATTACTATCAAGTTTCCATGATTGGTTACGGATGGGACAAAATTCGAAAAGTAGATCACCTTTACCTCCATTAGCATCAGAAGGCCAAAGACGCATAGGTTCCGGAAAATGTTTATTTTCTTTATGACTCATAAACAATATACCGCCTTTACCGGATTTTGTATGGGTTGTTCCCTCAATAAGGACCCATTTTGCAGAGCTTCCATCTGCATTGGATCGGTTTTTATTTTCTGAAGTTAGTATTGAAATATTGTTTTTTTGCCATAATTCTGTTGCTCTAAACGCTATTCCTCCACCATAATGATATGTGTCTAAAAGAATACCATCTTTAAGAGGGCTATTGATTTTGGAAGAATAATCAATTAACCAAGGTTTTTCGTCACCTAAATTCCAAGCTCGTATTTCAAGGTATTCGTTAATAGCCACTCTATTTTCCTTTTTGCCCACCAAATCCATATGTTCTTGTAGGGTGGTGAATTCGGAAAAAACACGACCAACTTTTTTAGAGATGAATTTTTTAAATAACACGGTCCCTTCCCCCTTTCCCAAATTCCAAAAATCTACATGACGATTCTCAATTTTAGTTTTTGTCCATGGCCCCCAAACTCCGTAGTGGTGAAAGTGATCGGATGGTTGTATTCTTGTCAAAACTTCCCCACCTGGTGACCACAATGGATGGATAAATCCTGATTTTTTATATATTGAATCTATGCCCTTTGGAGGATAAACAAGATCATATTGATAGTTCAAAATAGGATGGTTTTTATAGGATAATTGTAATGATCCTTCGCTACATAACATATCAACTTCAGGAAAACTAAATTCTATTTTGCTATGGATTAAGGAAAATTTTCTAGTGGTATTTTTCGGGGTAAAACCCTTTAAAACAAAATATAATTTACCTGCTTTTTTATCAAGTTGGGCAGCCAAGGGAGTTTTATCATCGGTTTCATGTTCAATTAGCTGTAGATTGTAGTTTCCTTTAAGAATTGACTCTTGTGAAATACGTACTGTTATAGGGCAATCCATACGGTCATATTTACCCGTTTCAACTTGAAATTTGATAAGCTCTTGAGCGGATAAAAAAAAGCTTGACAGTATTAATAACGTTACATGAAAAAATTTCATTAAAAAGTCTAATTTGTTGAATATAGAATTATTGACGTCTTCTGGTTAATATGGACAGATTAAAGATAGAGAATTCAAGGTGAAAATATGTTTAATTTTAAGTACATTATTTATGTAATGATCTGGACTTACTACATTTGAATTGATATTAAGAAAAGAACATGTTGGCTGATCTAATGGTCTACTTTTTTGTTGAAAGTCCACGCTTAAAAAAGGTATTGCGGGAAAGTCCCAACCGTGAACTTATCCGGCGCTTGCTCACGCCCTCACTGTACAACTTGAATATCTGTTTTACTTTTCGCATGTCTTTTTGTTTGTTGGCCATTATCTTTTTAACAAAAAAAAGACCTTTGGCTCTTTACAAATAGAATCGATTTTTCAGTGGTTCTCTTTCATCCGGCGTGGGTAGTATACTATTACTGTTTTTTTCACGCTAGGGGCGTATTCAGGAATTCTTTTTATTTCTTCTAAATCAATAGTTCTCAAAATAGGAAAAGCACTTTCAAATTATCCAAAATATAAAATTAATTGTGTCGAATAGTGATTATGTCAAATTAGGCTTAAATAAAGCTGAATTTTGTGGAATATTAAAGTTTATTAAAATATAAATAAACAAACTAATAGTTTGTGTATTTGAGATAAAATAAACCGCAAGGTTTTTTGTGGTTTAAAAAAAGTTAATAATAGAAGCTATCAGTTTGGAAAAAGAGCAAAAAATAAACCATCTTCTTAATTCACAGCCTCCGGGAGTTGTCTATTTGAGTTCATGGTTAACGAAAAATGGGTTCTCAACACAATTGCTTAATCGATATAAAAAGAGCAGTTGGATATATTCCATAGGACCAGGGGCTTGGATGCGAATGGGAGATAAGCCAAACTATCAAGGAGCATTGTATGCATTGCAAGAACAAGCTAACTTAAGTGTCCATCCAGGAGGTAAAACGGCCTTATCCTTATTGGGAAAGACCCATTATCTGGAGCTATCCACAAAGCAGGTAACGTTGTTTGGGGGAAGCGAAGAAAAATTACCCGCTTGGTTTTCAAAATACAGTTGGGAGGTAAAAATAAACTACTTTAGTTCCTCTTTTCTGCCACCCAATATAGGACTACAAACTTTGGAACAAGGAGCTTTCAGTTTGTTGGTGTCCAACTCGGCAAGAGCTTTAATGGAATGTCTGTACCTATCGCCCAAAAAGCAAGAACTGGTCGAGTGCTACGAAATCATGGAGGGATTGAACAACCTTAGGCCGAAACAGGTACAAGGACTTTTGGAAGCTTGTACCTCGGTAAAAGTGAAAAGACTTTTCCTGTATATGGCAGAAAAGGTAGGGCACGATTGGTTTAAATATATGAGTTTGGAAAATATATACCTTGGAAAAGGAAAACGTTCTTTGTTAAAGGACGGTGTTTATATATCCAAATATCAAATTACTGTTCCTAAAGCATTGGAAAATTATGAGTAATTATAAGCAACAGGTTTCCCTATTGTTACAGGTATTGCCAGAAGTGGCAAAGGAACCGATTTTCCCACTGGATGGGGGTACGGCTATCAACCTCTTTGTATGGGACATGCCCAGATTGTCCGTGGATATTGATTTGACCTATATTCCCATAGAGGACAGAAAGACATCCTTTAAGAATATTATTGATGGTCTTGACCGTATAAAAACACAACTCTAAAAAATGTTATTAGTAGCTTCAATTACCTTAAAAAGGGACAAATTGAAACTTCAAATCACGACCTCAAACGCACAGATAAAATTGGAAGTGAACCAAATCAACAGAAGGTCATGGATAAAACATTAACATGGCCACTATGTGAAAAGACCTAAGAGGAGTTTGATGCTTTCTGTGTTGTTCCTGTGGTTCCTTTAGGGCAATTGTATGGCGGAAAAATCTGCGCAGCATTGGACCGTCAGCATCCTAGGGATATGTTTGATGTAAAATACCTGTTGGAAAATGAAGGATTCACCGAAGAAATCAAAAAAGGTTTCATATTGTTCCTTTTGAGCAGCAACAGGCCCCTACACGAAATGTTGCATCCCTATTTTATTGACCAAAGAGAAACCTTGATTAACCAGTTTGACGGTATGGGTCCAGAACCCTTTACCTATGAGGACTTTGAAAAAAACAGAAAGGAATTGATAAAAACAATCTATCAAAATCTAACAGATAAAGACAAAGAGTTCTTATTAAGTTTTGGAGAGGGGACTCCCAATTGGGCTATCTATGATTTTAAACGTTTTCCCGCCGTTCAATGGAAACTACGGAATCTTGTTAAACTCAAATATGCCAATCCTGAGAAGCATGGAAAATTTATTGTCTCATTAAAAGAAGTATTGTGTTGATTTACAATATAAAACACATGGATTATTATAAGATTTGCTGCTAAATTGATTGTTTTAATAATTAACATATTTTATATTCGCAACGTCAGAAGTAAGGCATTTTGCTTTAAGTTCATTTAAGTATCGTCAACAAATCGGCTAACAGTTAAGTTTTTTTGGAATGTAACTTGTTGGTATGTAAAGTTTTATGTGGTTGGGTTCAAGCCCTGCCACCCCGACAAATGAAAGCCAGAAATCTTTAGATTTCTGGCTTTTTTATTTCCTAATATGGAAGCTTACTTTTATATGCTACTGGAAATAAGGGATTAAAAGCGCACGAGCACCTAGGCTTTTTTACCGATTTTAACTATCGTTGTTATATTAAATTTAGGTATTTATTTAGAATTCAAAATTTAAAATGCATTTGTAGATTTTTGATAAAATGATTTACCATGCCTATGGTAGCTTTAAATACCCGCAATTGAACCCATAATCTGTCTTGCAAAATTGTGTGGATAATCTCGTTAGAATATCATTTAGGGACTTCTTTATATTCCCTATAAAGAAACCTTTAAGAAAGGGTGTCTGGGTCAACAAATTTCTAACGCTGATCTAATAGTCCCCATTCCAAAGCCTTTTTGACCATACCTACGGAGTTCTTTACCTCCATTTTAACAAATAGGTTCCGTTTATGGGTAGCCACAGTATTGGTGCTAACGAATAGTGTATCTGCAATCTCTTGCGTGGTGTATTCCTGCGCGATCAATTTTATCACCTCAATCTCGCGTTTGGTAATCTTGGGTATGGTTCCTTCTTTGATTTTCGGCTCTTCGGTAAGGCTTTCGATCATCTTTTCCGTAAGATGCGAACTGAGAACTCTTTTCCCTGCATGTGCATCCTTGATCCCTTGAATAAGGTATTCCTTTGAGGCATTCTTCAATAGATATCCAGTGGCACCCACCTTGAACAAGGACATAATGATACTTCCTTCGTCATTTGTAGTAAGCATGACTACTTTTACATTCGGGAAGGACTTCTTAACATGCAAAGTGGTCTCAAGTCCATCCATGCCGGGCATCTGTAGGTCAAGTAACAGCACATCAACAGGTTCTTTCTTAAGATACTCCAGTACTTCCAGTCCATTGCAAGCCGTACCAACTACTTTGAGCGATCTGTCTTTGGCTATAATTGCTTTTAATCCATCGAGCATTATCTGATGGTCATCGGCTAATAATACTTTTATCATCTCCATGTCATATTCGATTGATTATATTAGGCTTCTGGAATATTGTTCAAGGGTATGTTTATTGTTACCAAGGTTCCCACACCGGGGCGACTGGTAAGGTCATAGGTGCCCTTAATGAATTCGGTCCTGAAGGCGATACTCTTTAAGCCCATTCCTTTGTCGGTATCCAATGCATTGGGGTCGAAACCTATTCCATCATCTTCAATGGTGAGGTCAAACCAATCCTCACTATAGGTTATCTGCACTGAGACTTCTTTCGCTTTGGCATACCTTACAATGTTGTTCAATGCCTCCTGTACGATTCGGAAGAGCATCACATTGGTGCTGTCATCAAAAATTCTTTCCTTTCCATGAACATGGAATTCCGCATCGAATTCATGTATGGCGTCCATTTTTAAAACAAGATCTTCCAAAGCTTTTCGGAGTCCTAATTTCTTGAGCGCCTGTGGCATCATCTCATGGGCGATCTTTCGTACCTCAATACAGGCTTCATCGATCATTTGGCTGGCCGAACCATAAATCTTTTTTGAATTCTTATCATCGAAATTGATTTGAAGGCTACCTATGTTCACCTTCAGGGTCGACAATAAATTTCCAAGACCGTCATGAAGATCGCGGGCAATACGCGAACGTTCCTTTTCCTGTCCTTCCAACATAGAACGCATAGAGACGATCTGTTGTTCCCTATGAGCTTCATTAAGTTTGAGTTGACCCGTCTTTACACGATTTTGGTAATAGAGCAGCCCTATTATAGCGATTAATAACAACGCCCCGAGGGAAAATAATAACATAGTCATGCGATCTTGGCTTTTTTGATTGACTACCTCTTCCTCAAGTAGTTTGATCTTTAATTGGTCTTTTTCGAATTTGACCTTCATATCGGCCATAGCCTCCAAACTACTTTCACTGAGCTTATACTCCTCTTGTAGTTGTTTCTGTTTCAGCAGAATTTCGTATGCAGCCTTAAAATCTTTATTCAATATATTACGTTGACGTCTCACATCCATGATAGCGTTTTTCATTCCAATTCTATCCGCTATTCCCCTTGTCTTTTCTGCACTTTCTATAAGGTGTAGCGAGCTAACAAACCCATAATCATTCACGAGCCCTACAATAGCCAATGTATCCATTTTTTTTTCGGCGGCCTCATAAATCAGGGAAGCCAAGCTGAGCATCGATTCTACCACACCAATATTTTCTACGGCGTTCCTGTGCTCATATCCTTTGAGATAATTTGTTGCCGCCATTTCCAAATCCCCATTTATTCTATGGCACTCCCCCAAGCCTTGATAGAGGCGTGCGATATCGATATGCGAGATCGGTTTCTCAGTTATTCTATAGTCCAGAGCCTTTTGAAATTTATAAAGTGCCTCTTTTGTGTTTCCGCCAGTATATTCTGCAATCGCCCAATTATTCAGTACACCTGCCTGTCGTTCAGAGTCAGTTATTTTTGAATAGAAATCATAGGCTTGTTGATAGGCCTTCAAAGCCTCGCTGATTGAACCATAGGCCATTAGAATTGTACCTTTAGTATCGTATACACTTCCGAGACCGTAATTATCGGCTATCGAAGTAAACCGGATTGTAGCACTGTCTAAATAGGCGGTTTTCTTATCCATCTCATCCAGACCATGACACCAAGCCAGTCTATGATATGATCTACCGATAAGTTTAGGGCTATTCAAATTCTTGGAAAGCCTCAATGCCTTGTTGCCATACCATTCAGATTCCTCACCTGAATATAGCAGATAGGCAATGCGTAAGTAGGTCTCGCATTTCAAAGAATCCTCTGACATCAGGTTTACTACCGTCTTCAGACTATCCAACTCGTTAGGTTGTCCCGTCGCGAACTTGAAACCGATTATAATAAATAAAAAGAATAGCTTTTTACCCAGCATGTCAATAATTTTCGTGATACAAAAATCAAACTTCCAATGATTCCAATGGTTTATTCGGATTTACCCAACCAAAGATTACATTGTGTCAAAGTTATCCAATTCTACGTGTATTCCAACACCTAAAACAATGATTATCAGTATCACACAATTGTGTGATAGTGTCTCTAGCTTAAGTGTGATTTTTATAAATCATAGAATAGGGTGTAAAAAAAATCAATCTTCAAATTTAATTTTGACCAATGCCAAATAGTTATCCAATCAACCATATTAAAACAAAATCAAATGGTCAAAACCTTAACATACTCGGCAATCAATCGACAGGTAACGTTCAAATCGAATACCAATACACTACTTGACCTATCAATAGCGAACAGAATTCCCCATTTGCATGAGTGTGGTGGAAATGGTATCTGTACCACCTGCAGGGTAAGGGTCCTAGATGGGGTAAGGAATCTTAGTCCCAAAACAGAATTCGAGAAGTCCAGTAGCCAGGCCCGAAAGTGGGATCCATCTATAAGACTGGCCTGTCAGGCAAGACCTAAAGGTGATGTAACACTACAACGCCTGATTTGGTCAAGTGGAGAAGTCAACAATCTACAAAAAGAATTAGTCCCCACGGGCAGGGCAGAAGAAAGACCGATTGCCATTCTTTTCTGTGACTTAAGAAATTTCACGAACCTCTCTTCCAAAAACCTCAATTATGACATAGCCTATATGCTCAATAAGTTCTATACCGCATTAGGGGAGCCCATATTGATGAACAATGGTGTTATCTACCAATATGTTGGAGACGAGATTGTCGGTGTATTTGGTGCCACCGGTGGTACAGCCGAGAAGAATTGTGAAGATGCAATACGTGCTGCATTAGGAATGCAATATGCCCTTGATTCCCTCAACAAGTCTGATTTAAAGGACATAGAGATTAAACTGAAATCAGGAATTGGTCTCAATTTCGGGACCGCCTTTTTAGGTCATCTTGGACATCCTACCCATAAACAATTCTCGGTCATTGGAGACCCAGTAAACGTGGCTAGTCGTATCCAAAATGAAACCAAGGTAACGAATACGGATATTCTAATATCGGAAACGATCTTGGACAATGTAAATAAAGAAACAGTGATAATTGGGCGCAAGTTCTGCAACAAATTAGCAGGGAAGGAAGATCCTTTGAATTTATTTGAATTGAAAGGATTTAAAGGGATGGATCTTCAACTTGAATTACAGGCTTCAATGAACATTATGTTGGAGGACGAGGATAAATTCGCCAAAACATTCTATGATAAAGTATTTGAAATAGCCCCTTTTGTCAGGGCGTTATTTAGTAATAACATGACCGATCAGGGGCGGTTACTTACCCATATGTTAGGTGGCATCGTCTATTCCCTATCTAGACCGGAACATCTCAAAAAAGGGCTGGCAAAATTGGGTAAAAGTCATATCCAATATGGTGTAAAGGCCGAATACTACCCTGTGGTGAAACAAGCGATGATCGAAACCATTGATGAAGTATTGGGAGAGTACAAGACGTTAAAAACTATGGAAGCTTGGAATACTGCACTGGATTTTGTAATCGATACGATGAAGTCCAATGCACATTGAGAAATAAACACTTCTCAAAAAATAGAAGTAATAACAACAATCAAATCATCATTAATTAAACAAAACAATCATGTCAACAAAAGGTAAGATTAAGGAATTGGAAGCCTCTGTTTTAGATGCTTTTACCGCTCAGATTAGGGGAAAAGTCATTTTCCCTAAAGACCCAAATTATAACGAAACGCGCAAAATTTACAATGCAATGATAGATAAGCGCCCTGCAATGTTCGTCATGTGCACCGACGTAGCAGACGTAATATCCGCTGTAAATTTTGGTAGGGAGAACAACCTTTTGGTTGCCGTTAGGGGAGGTGGTCATAATGGGGGTGGCCTCGGACTTTGTGATGATGGAATGGTCATCGATCTTTCCGGAATAAAATTCGTTCATATAGATGTGGAGCATAGTACGGTCAGGGTTGGTGGTGGAAATTTATGGGGTGAGGTAGATCATGCCACACATCCATTTGGACTTGCCGTTCCAGCCGGTATTATTTCAACCACGGGAGTGGGTGGTCTTACCTTAGGGGGTGGAGTTGGTTATCTTTCTAGAAAGTATGGCCTAACGATAGACAATTTACTGGAGGCGGATATGGTCTTGGCAGATGGGTCCTTTGTGACCGTAAGCGCGAAACAGAACACTGATTTATTCTGGGCTATCCGAGGAGGTGGCGGAAATTTTGGGATTGTAACCTCCTTTAAATTTCAGGGGCATCCAGTCAAGAATATCATAGGGGGCCCATCGTTGTGGCCCATTGAAAGAATCGAGGAGGTTATGGAATGGTATCATACCTTTATCAATGATGCCCCGGATGATCTTAACGGTTTTATAGCTACCATGGTTATCCCTGGTGCGCCCTTTCCCGAAGAGTTGCATAATAAAATGTTCTGCGGTATAGTTTGGTCTTATTTGGGAGGACCTGAGAAACAAGAAGAAGTTTTCAGACCTGTCCTAGAAATGAAACCCATCTTTCATCATGTCGGGGAAATGCCTTATCCTGCTATTCAGACCATGTTCGATGAAATGTTGCCCCCTGGTCTACAATGGTACTGGAGGGCAGACTACTTCGACGACCTAGGTTCGGAAGTAAGGGCCAAACATTTGGAGTTTGGGTCTAAAATTCCGACGCCACTTTCGCAAATGCATTTATATCCTATCAGTGGTGCCGCTAGCCGAGTTGGAAAGGAAGAGACACCTTGGGCCAACAGAGATGCAAAATATGCTGGGGTTATCGTTGGGGTTGATCCCGATCCGTCCAATGCAGAGAAAATTAAAGATTGGTGCAAGGACTATTGGAAAGCACTTCATCCTTATTCGACCGGTGGGGCCTATCTTAACTTTATAATGGATGAAGGTCAAGAACGAATCAAGGCAAGTTATAAAAGCAATTATGAACGACTTACGACCATAAAGAAACAATACGATCCGGAGAATTTCTTCAGGGTAAATCAAAATATCCAGCCAGCTCGGTAAATGGATTGGTAAATATATATTGGATGATAGGGAGCATTAGAAAGTTGCATTCCATTTTATTTCAAATGTTTCCGGATTTTCTAGCTGATATTTTTTATCATAAATACAGACTTTACCTATAACCTTATTTGGGTCGATTTGATAACGCTATGAAAGTATTAAAACACAAGACTTATGTGCCGTAATAGCGGGAATATGCTGTTTTTCAAAGGGTAAAAGCCAAGGGTTTTAATGCTGCCACCCCGACTAATGAGAATCCGATCATGTAAATGGTCGGATTTTATGTTTTAAATAACTTGGGTCGAAATATCTTTCGGGTTTACCTCCACATAAATATCGGTTTTAATTATAGAAGGTTTTATACCCTATATGAAATAAAATGTTTTCGTTTCTAATTCATTTTTTAAAAACAACAGTCCTTTGTTGATGATTTTAGATTATTCCTTGGTTAAAGTGTACTCTTCAAGTTTGTTGTTTTGGGTAAATTTACTTCTATATCCGCTAGGGGTGATTCCTTTATTTTTTTTGGACATATTGCGAACAAGTTTCCATCATTTCGACCATATTCGATAGGTAGTGATAAATGGGAATATCCTTTGTTTGAGCTGTAATTATTGACCTTCTCTTATTTTTAGGTACTATATTGAAGAATGATTTTCTTTTATCTTTACTTGTTTATCATAATATCTTTAATTTAAATCTATATCAAAATATAATAGATCAATTTTGGAATACGCATGGTGTTGAGTGATTAAATCAAAAGGGCCGCATACATAAAGTAAGCGGCCCTTTTGATTATATTAATCTTATAACAACTATTCAGCGGCCATAAAAATTTGTACTTCTTTATTATTACTGTAGTAAATGTCATCAGAAACATAATCTACATCATAAATAGGTTTATTGTTTTCCATGATGATCTTATCGATTTCAGCACCTGATTCTTTATCTACTTTAATAAGTAATTTTTCGCCATTATCACCTTTAGCAAAAATAATACTGTAGTTATCCGTTTCTTGCATTGCTCTGAATCTACTTTTTACAAACTGCTGTCCGAACTTGCCTGAATAGTATCCTGCTTCCCCTATGGCTGCTGCTTTTTTACCAAATACATCATAAGAATTGGAGTTTGATGTTACATTGCCTTCGCTATCTCTATAGGTAGTGGTAACCGTTACGTTAGTAGTAGCTACTGACCCAGCTACTTGACCTGCAATTAAAGCTGTTTTCATTAAGCGTCGGCCTGCCTCACCAGGTTGTACATATTTGTTATGAAAAATCACATTACCGGAACTATCTACTCCAACAACTTCGCTGTCACCTGAGATGGAAACATTGTTTTCAAATATTTCTAAGCTATTTATAAGTTTTTCGTTTTTCAATTTAAGCTTTGCATACGGTTTTGGTTTTTCATCAGTAGTTTGATTAAATCGATATAATTCTTCATCGTTGAAAATCACGAAGTCTCCTCTGGTCTCGTCATACTTCGCAAATGTAGGTCTCTTCTCGTTTAGTTTTAGATTGCCTTTCCAGATTTTTTGACCAGTTTTGTAGTCTACCATATTGGCATAAGTAGCTGTTACATAAAGAATACGATTGTTGTTTGTTTGTTCAAGGAAGTAAATGGGATCTTCCTCGTCATCACTTATACTAACATCTTTTTTCCATGCTTTTTCTCCGTTTTTATCTAACAACATCATTTCATCATCGTAAACATATAAGAAGTCGGATCCAATTGGAATTACTGATTTTATTCCTTTTCCTTTAGGATCTTTAGCCCAGGTTTTTTCTCCTGTTTCATAGTTGTAAAAATTGAATCCTTTATAGTGAGCTAATAACATCTTGTCCTGCCAGTCTTCGAAAAGGACAAGGTACTTCGTTGTTAATGGGTCATCCCAAATTTTTGCACCTGTATTTGCATCGTGTAAATTGATTAAGCTTTTTTGGCTTAAAAGACCTTTTGTCTGAACAGTAATCAGTTTTTTTGCGTCATTGGTCACTTTAAAATCTGCAACTGTCGCATCTTCTTCTTTCCACAACAGGTTACCGTTAGCTTTATTTAATACGTAAAATTTTGATTTTACCAAAACAAATATTTTGTCATCGGAATAGTCCATAACATCGCGTAGGCCGGCTGTATCGTTACCGCTTAACTTTGCCATAGATTGTAAAAAAGCACCATAGGTAGTTGATACGGTCGTTTTCCAATCCATTTCTTTCTTAGTCAACGAATACTTCGCAATAATTAGATTTTTATCGTCTATACCTCTTAGTAATAAAGCATTTTCATTGAATAAGTATTCTGCTTGAAAATAACGTTCTTTATCTTTTGAATTGAATATCGCTTCTCCAGTTATACTATTGAAAACATACAATTGGTCATCGATGAATTTTTGAACAAAAGGCGTGTCTTCTATTACTGTAAAATCGGCTGAAGCGTTCAAGTTACCGGTAGTTAATACCTGGGCCGCTTTGTTTACATCCGATTTTTTAGGGGCTTCTACTGACCAAATGAGGCTTTCATCTATTGGGCTGTAGCCATGTATTTTTTCACCTTCAGAAATCACTGCTATACCGTTAACCGGTACAATCACTAAATCGGTAACTTTATTATCAAAGGTTATTGTTTTTTGGGGGGCTCTCTGTGCTTTAACGCTTACAACCGTAAGCAATAAACTAAGAGCAAAAAGGGAATTTTTCATAAAAAATTGGTTTATAAATGTTTGTTTTTTCAAATCTACCTAATTGCAGAACAATTTGTTAATTATTGTTGTGAAGCGACTTATTTTGTAGGTGAAATCTTATGTTGAAGAATGTTGATTTTTTAGTTGGCACGTTAAAGATTATCGAGAATCGAGTATTTGTTTTCTATTATTTTAGCTTGAATCGTGAGTAAAATGATTTTCTAAACTAATGGCACCCATGAATAGTTAGGTGATTGTATATTAAACGCAGGCCAAAACATCTTTCCGAGTTCAAATTTCTTTCCAAAAAAATTATCAATTCGCAAATTATGGCCTTTAAAATATATTATTTTCAATATTTGGTGTTATTTTTATCATTTTATCAATCTATAAAAATGACTGAAAAAAATATTTATGTATCTTTAGATCGTAAACCAACCATATAAACCTTTTTGTTTTGCCTTCGAATAGCCACCTGCATAAGACGAATGATATTGAAGATAAGGTTAATAGCGTATTTGAATCTAGGCCCTTAGAAAAAAGAGGCGAAGTTTCCGATATACAATTATGGCAAGAATTTCAAGCAGGTAGTGAGCTTGCTTTTTCAACTATATATGAACTGCATGTTGAAAAATTGTATAGTTATGGATTGAAACTTGTTAGGGACCATGAATTGGTAAAAGATTGTATTCAGGATCTTTTTATAGAATTATGGGATACTAAACACAAGTTAGGTCTGGTCAGATCTATAAAATCTTACCTATATAAATCTATACGAAGAAAGTTACTTTCACAAGTTTCCAAAAAAAGAAAAACCAATTGTTCTACTGAATTGGAGAAAGTCGTGGAAACAACGGCTTCAATAGAAAAAAGCCTTATAGAAAAACAACGGTTTGATAATGAAAGGGCAGCATTGTCAAAGGAGTTACAAAAGTTAAGTGGTAAGCAAAGGGAAATAATTCATTTAAAGTATTATTGTCGCTTAAGTTATGATGAAATATCTGAAATCATGGCACTTGATAAAAAAGGAATTTACAATTTAATGGCGCATACCCTAAAGCTTCTTAAAAACCAATTAAATCTATTTTCCAAGTAAAATATCCCCGATACAAGCTTCATTTTTTTCTTAAAGCAAGAACACCTTCCTATATTTTGTCCTCGGTTATTGATAAAGATATTAATAGCTAAAAACTAATTATTTTAGATGTATTGTTAAAAAAAAATTAAATTTTTTTAAGTAATAATACTTTTTTTCCCTCTTGTTAGATAACAATAAAGTTTATCATTTTTTTTCTGGGTAATAATGAAATATGTCAATTACATTTTGGAAGATTTTGTGAAGGATGAATACTTCCAGAAATGGGTGCTGGACAGTGATGCCATGACCAATGGTTTTTGGGAGAATTGGTTGGCTGACCATCCGAATAAAAGGGAATTGGTTGAAAAAGCAAGAAGGTTGGTATTGTTGATGGATTTTGACAATGATAAGCTTTCTGAAAAAGATTTTGATGGTATGTGGAGACATATTATCGAAAAAAGAAATGATATACAAAAAGAAATACGGTTAACACAAAAATCAAAATCCAGGGTTTTCTTAAAGGTAGCCGCTGTTTTTGTAGGGTTGGTTGCTTTAGGAATAGTGAGCTATACACAAGGTGTTTTTGATGCGGCACCTGTTGAATCAGTCGTGGTACAACCGCAAATAACACTTGAGCTCGAAGATGGCACGGTAGCTGTCTTGGATGAGACCTCTTCAAAGGTTGTTACTGACGCTTCGGGAAAGAAAGTGGTGAGTCAAGAAAAAAACAAGTTGCAGTATGATAAGGCAAATAAAGAATCAGGGTCTTTGGAATACAATGTACTTACCGTACCCTATGGAAAGAAGTTCGGAATCGTATTATCTGATGGTTCTGAGGTTTACTTAAATTCAGGTACAAAATTACGCTATCCAATCAATTTTTTAAAGGATGCACCGCGGAATGTTTATTTAGATGGGGAGGCCTATTTTTCGGTTGAAAAAGATGAGTCCCGCCCTTTTACGGTTATTACTGACGATATGAATACTCGAGTGTATGGCACAGAATTCAATATGTCTAGTTACAAGGATGAAAACAATACCTCCACGGTATTGGTCGAGGGTAGTGTAAGTGTATACAAATCAAATAACGGGGAAGCCGGTAAGCCCATTAAGATAAAGCCGGGACAGCGTGCAATATATAATGAAGAGGCGATATTGGTAGAAAAGGCCAATATAAATAAGTATATAGCTTGGAAGGATAATAAATTATTGTTCGTTGATGATAGTTTTGATTTGATGTTGAAAGAATTAGAACGCCATTTTAATGTCGAGATTGAAAATGAATACCAAGAGCTGGGGTTGAAAAAATTCACGGGCACGTTTGAAAATGAATCTTTGGAAAAGATTTTGGAAGTCTGCCAAGAACATACACCATTCGAATTTTATAAAGAGGATGGTAAAATTATAATTGTGAATATAAAACCTAGTGTTTAAATAAAATTGAATTCTAGGTTACCAATAATAAATGAAATAAATATTTAGCGTATGACATAAAAAAGGTCACAAAAAAACCGAAAAGTGTTGCAGCACTTTCCGGCGTATTAATGATTCCAGTAGTAACTAACTAAAACCATTCCAAAATTATGAAAAAACTAGAGAACTCTAGGGAAAGATGTACGAATACGTATATCTTTCCAAAACTTAATTTAAAAATGAAGCTTTCATTACTCTTTTTATTCACTGCCCTTTTTCAGCTTCAGGCAAACATGGGGTATGCCCAAAAAAAGAAACTTTCATTAAATGTGGAGAAAGCCTCATTTTTGGAGATTATCCATGAAATCGAATCCATTTCAGAATTTAGCTTTTTTTACCGCAAAAGTGATTTAAATAATGATAATGAAATCACTTTAAAGGTTGAAAATAAGAAAATTGAATTTATCCTAAATCAAATTTTCTCTAACAGTAATCTTGAGTATACGATCGTTGATAGGCATATAGTCCTGAAGACCTCTACGAAGAAGCCACCGAAACCAAAACCGCTACCTGTAATCAAAGAACAAAGCGATCAAAAGCTTCAAGTTTCAGGTGTTGTCATGGATGAAAATGGCAACCTGTTAGCAGGGGCGACTATAGTCGAAAAAGGTACTAAAAATGGAGTAATCGCAGATTTTGATGGTAAATTCATCATACAAGTTGTAAATGATGCCGCTATTTTACAAGTATCCTATCTTGGGTATACGACAAAAGAGATCGTTGTTGCAGGTAATACGGATCTGCAAATAGTATTGAAAGAAAACGCAGCAGCTTTGGAAGAAGTTGTAGTTGTTGGTTATGGTACGCAGAAAAAAATAAACTTAACAGCAGCAGTATCACAAGTTGGTTCAGAGGTTTTTGAAAATAGACCTACTGCAAATGCTTTTAGATCGTTACAAGGTACGACCCCCGGTCTTGTAATATCCAACTCTTCTTCAGGTGGTGAGCCAGGTGCTTCTTCAGATATAAATATTCGTGGTTTCGTCACAAGTGGCGGCACGGGAGATATCGGCGATGCTGAGCCATTGGTACTTATCGATGGTATAGAAATGAGCCTAAATGATATTGATCCTGAGGATATTGAATCGGTTTCCATTCTTAAAGATGCTGCGGCAGCTTCTATTTATGGTTCTCAAGCCGCAGCCGGTGCGGTAATCGTAACCACTAGAAGTGGTCAAAATTCGCAAGGGCAGATTAAAGTAAATTACAATAGTAGCTATTCCATTACCCAACCTTCTATTTGGCCTGAAAGTGCCAGTCCTATAAACTTTGCATATACCATCAACGATGCCCGAACAAATAATAATCAAGGGGCTTATTATGACGAAACGGATTTAGCAAATATCATGGCCAATATGGAAAATCCAGGTAGTGCACCGACAATTGTCTCCAACGCCTCAGGAAATGGCTGGGATTATGGAACAATTGGTATCGAAGGTACAGCCGCTACTGATTGGGATGATATCATCATGAAAAAATGGGCGCAAAGAGTAAAACATAGCGTAAATATTACTGGCGGAAATGAAAAAATGAATTTTTATTTATCCGCTGGTCTTTATGATGAAGAAGGGTTGCTCAAGGTTGGGGATGAATCTTATCAAAGGTATAATTTAGATGCCAAGATTTCCAGCAAAGTAAATGATTGGTTAACCTTGGAGTTGTTAAGTAAATACAGGAAAAGCTATACTGATTTTCCAACGGAAGCTAACAGTAACACTACATTTTGGAACAAATCAAGGGTGTTGGATTTAATTACGAAAATAAAGCCAACCTTACCACAGTACGACCCAATTTATGGAATGGAATTATTACAACATACCTACTACCCGTTTTGGGATGATCAAAGGGTTAAAACGGAAAACAATCAAATTGTTCTTTCGCCAAGAATTATTATCGAGCCTTTCGAAGGACTTAAGATAAATGCCAATTTCAATTACAAAAGGGACAATAACTTCCAAGAGATAAGTATCTTGGCCAGTCAAACCGTTGTACCCAACGGACTAGTTGACAAGGTTTCACAAGCATCGACTTCATACAGTCCCACTGTATCGATCAATGAGTATTTTTCCCCTAATATTTTTGCGACCTATGATAAATCGATTAAGGACCATAATCTTCATGCTACGGTCGGTTTTCAAAGTGAGGTCAATAATTATTATGCACTTGGTGCCTCATCTGATTACTTGATCAGTAATAACATCATTTCGCTTAACGCATCTTTGGATGATGATCAAACAGTGACCGAGGCCATATCACATTGGTCAACAGTAGGTCTTTTTAGTAGGTTTAGATATAATTACAAAGAAAAATACCTGTTTGAATTCAGTTACCGTAGGGATGGTTCTTCAAGATTTGAACCGGATAACCGATGGGCAGGGTTCCCAAGTTTCTCCGCAGGATATAATATAGCTAAAGAGGAATTTTGGCCTATTGATGCCATTAACACTTTTAAACTAAGGGGTTCATATGGTACGCTTGGAAACCAAAATGTTGATAATTACCTATACCTTTCAACCATAGAGTTGAATACGGGAGGAACCTCTTATTTGTTTGATGGGGAACGATTGACTTTTTCGCAAACACCAGATATTTCTAGTGAGAATTTAACTTGGGAAAAAGTTAAAACAACAGATATTGGGTTTGATTTAAGTGCTTTTAATAGTAAACTTGATTTAGGTTTTTCTTGGTACCGAACCGACATAGAAGGTATGGCTGCCCAGGGAGCTGATTTACCTGCTCAATTAGGTACCAATGCCCCTTTGACCAATATAGGCACATCCAGGGTACAAGGATGGGAAGTTGAAACCACCTGGAGACAAAAATTAGGGGATTTTGGCTATAGTGTAAGGGCCGTTTTAAGTGATTACAAAAGGTCTATCGTAGAATACCCTAACGACACAAAAGCCTTGACAAACTATTTTGCAGGTCAGGATTTAGGAGATATATGGGGCTTCCAGACTGAAGGCTTGTTCTTAACGGACGAAGCCGCAACAGAGGTGACTTCAAATATTGATTATTCATTTATTACCGGTTGGGCACGTGTTGCCGGAGATATCGAATACAAAGATGTAAACGGGGATAATGTAATCGATAGAGGAGAATATGTTTATGGTGATACAGGTGATTTTGGCGTAATCGGTAATTCCACACCACGATACCAATATTCGGTAAACCTTGGTATGAATTATAAAAATTGGGATTTTAATGCATTGATTCAAGGTGTTGGTAAGCGTGATCTGGCTTTTGGAAGCCAACAACGTTTTAGAGGTCCGGCTAATGGTCCGTTCCACGCTTTTGTTTGGGAAGGTCACTTGGATTATTTTAGACCTGAGGACACCACAAGTCCATTGGGTCCGAACACAGATGGTTATTTCCCAACACCTTATCTGAACGGTGGTGGTAGAAATAACAAGAATTACAGTTATAATACCGATAGGTTATTGCAAAATGCAGCCTATACTAGGCTAAAAAGCCTTCAAATTGGTTTTACCCTTCCGAATGATGTTACGAGTAGGTTCCATGTAGACAAATTAAGGATTTATGCCACAGGGGAAAACCTATTCACCTTTACCGATTTAATGTTCTTTGATCCTGAAACGAATACATCAGGTCTAACCGGTAGTGCGCAATCCTATCCGTTATCAAGAATACTTTCTTTAGGGGTAAATCTATCATTCTAACTAAAAATTAAATAATCATGAAAAATATATATAAAATACTTATTCTAGGTACTATTCTATTTTCAACTTCATGTGAAGATTATTTGGATAGAACACCCTTAGATTCAGTTTCTGAAGTTACTTTTTATAGTACTCCTTCAGATTTGCAAGCTGGCGTAAATGGCTTTTACAATGACTTACCAGGTTGGTCGGCCCTTTCAATT
Organism: Maribacter luteus; assembly: GCF_009674825.1. GTDB lineage: Bacteria > Bacteroidota > Bacteroidia > Flavobacteriales > Flavobacteriaceae > Maribacter_A > Maribacter_A luteus. The sequence goes on along the minus strand of NZ_WKJH01000024.1, from coordinate 144,780 downwards.
GGATTCAATATTCTTCCGGATATGTATTCCGATATGGGAACTGCGCAGGAACCAAGTAATAGGTTAAGTGGATTGAGTTATGAAGTTCCTACTTCCGCCTCGGGTTCTGTTTGGAGTTGGGACGAAGTAAGGGAAGCTAACTGGCTATTGGACCATGTTGACCAGGCTGAAGGTGATGAAACCCTAATTGGGCAATATACAGGTGAGGCTTATTTTTTTAGGGCCTATTACTATTTTGAATTATTGAAAAAATATGGTGATTTACCTATTTTTCCAGAATATTTCGATAATACCGATGAAGATTATATCTATGCTGCAAGGGATTCAAGAAATGAAGTTGTAGATTTTATGATTTCAGATCTAGATACGGCTATTTCATTATTACAGTCTTTCCCCGATATTTCCGGTCACCCGAGAATAAGTAAAGAAGTCGCCCAATTGTTTAAAGCGAGGGTTGCCTTGTATGAAGGTACTTGGGAAAGGTATCATAGAGGAACCGATTTTGGTGTTGATGGTTCTGATGGTACCGCTTTCTTGCAAATTGCTGCCGAAGCAGCCGAAGATGTAATGAACGGTGGTGTATTCTCTTTATATAGTGATTACCAAACGTTATTTAATCAAGTGGGTTATAGTGGTAATAGCGAGGTAATGTTATGGAGGGATTATAACTCCATTACATTGAATATTGCCAACGTTATACAACAACAATGGCCCAACAGATGTGGTTATACTTTATTTGCGGTAGATAGCTATTTATGTACAGATGGGGATCCAATTTCTGTTAGTACAAATTATATGGGCAACAAAGATTTATCAACTATTGAAATCAATAGAGACCCCAGATTGGCCGCTACGATAATGGTTCCTGGTGATTTGGTTGAAATAGATGCTGATGGTATTGAAAATTATTGGTCGTATCCCGATTTCAGTTCAACGAACACTGGATTAACCGGTTATGAATCTGAAAAATACAGAAATGCTCAATATAATGCTGATTACGGCGATTTCACTGAAGATACGTCCAGGATCATCTTCAGATATGCTGAGGCTTTATTGATCTTTGCTGAAGCAAAAGCAGAATTAGGTACAATAACACAATCCGATTTGGACAGATCCATTAATTTATTAAGAGATAGGGTAGGTATGCCACATATGACTTTGGGCGCTATTACAACTGATCTCGAATGGCCAAATTATGGCTATACATTAACTGACATCTTGTATGAGGTACGTAGGGAGCGCTCCGTGGAGTTAATGGCAGAAGGATTCAGAGCTGATGATTTATATAGATGGAGGGCCCATAGCTTGTTCGATGGTGATCAACCTAGGGGTGCTTACCTGGAAGATGGTATTGTAAACACCACATTGGATGCCGCTGATGCCAGTTTGGACGCTGATGGTTATATATTACCATTTGCAAGTACAGGAGATTATAATTTTGACGAAAGTAAGGCTTATTTACAACCGATACCTTTAGATGAATTGTCACTTAATCCGAATATCAGTCAAAACCCAGGCTGGTAATATTGATAAGTGACCGGTCAATAGAAAGTTTTTTGTTAGTTTTTTTTTGATTTCCATAAAGGGAGGTTAATCCTCCCTTTTTAACTTAGCCTAAATAAAGAAATTTCAATCATTTTTTAGCCATTTGAATTAATGGGATAAAATACCGAGCCATTATCAGAATCCACTACCCAACATCTTTTCAAATCAGTTGTTGGTCGAACAAACTTCATTTCTTTGAAAATTCTTAAGAAGTTTAAGGGTAGTTGTTTTTGTTAAAGGACATAGTTCCGAGTATCATAAATGTTAAGCTTTAATAAAGTTGAGAATGAGTATAATAAAACGACTTAATAAGTTTCATATTTCAAGCCCTGATTTTAAATATTACGTGTTATTCTTGTTTATGGCGATCATGGCAAGCTGTAACGATGTAGCCGAAGAAAAGCCGATAAAACCGAATATTGTTTTTATCATGAGCGATGACCATGCTTACCAGGCCATTAGTGCTTATGGACATGGGTTGAATAATACCCCTAATATCGATAGGATAGGTAATGAGGGGGTTATTTTCAATAAAGGGTTCGTTAACAATTCCATTTGTGCACCAAGCCGTGCGGCAATGCTCACGGGTAAGCATAGTTTTGTCAATGGCAAGGTAGATAATGTGCGGGCCTATGATTGGAACCAAGAAAATTTCGCTAAAGCCTTACAAAGAAACGGTTACCAAACAGCATTGGTCGGTAAAATTCATTTAGACGGTTTACCCCAAGGTTTTGATTATTCCAATGTGCTTCCCGGTCAAGGGCAATATTATGCTCCGGATTTTATAGAAAACGGGGTACAAAAGACATATCCGGGATATGTAACCCATGTTACCACTGATATTGCGTTGAATTGGTTGGATAATAAAAGGGAAAAAGATAAACCCTTCCTATTGCTTTACCATCAAAAAGCACCCCATAGAACATGGATGCCGGAAGAAAAATACTTCACATTGTTTGATGATAAAACGTTTACCCCTCCAGCTAATTTCTTTGACGATTACCAAGGTAGGCCAGCTGCCGCAGCGCAAGAAATGGGGGTTTATAAAGATATGGACGTGGTATATGACCTGAAAATGCTTGATAAGGAAAAAGAAATCAAGACCAAGTACAGGGGCATGTTCCAAAGACAGTATGATAGGATGACCGAGGAGCAAAAAGCAGCTTGGGACGCTTATTATGACCCTATCATTAAAGAATTCAAAGCCGAAAACCCACAGGGGAAAGATTTGGCACTATGGAAGTATAATAGATATATGCAAGATTACCTTCGTACCATCCAGTCCGTGGATGACGGTGTTGGACAAATACTCGATTATTTAAAGGAAAATGGTTTGGAGGAGAATACGATTGTCGTGTATACCTCGGATCAAGGATTTTATTTAGGGGAACATGGTTGGTTCGATAAACGTTTTATGTACGAAGAGTCTTTTAGAACGCCTATCTTGATGAAATACCCTAAAGAGATCAAGCCGGGAACGGTCGTTGATGAGTTGGTTCAGAATATAGATTTTGCCCCAACGTTCTTGGATTATGCAGGGGTTGATATTGAAGAAAGTATACAAGGGGAGTCTTTAAGGAAATTAGTGAAAGGCGATGCCAGTGAGTGGAGGGACGCCCTGTACTACACGTTTTATGAGTTTCCTGGGGAACATCGTGTAAAACGCCACTATGGGGTTAGAACGGATAGGTATAAATTGATTCATTTTTACTACGATATAGATGAATGGGAGCTGTATGATTTGGAAGAAGACCCTTCCGAAATGCATAACGTCTACAACGATCCGGCGTATACCGCGGTAAGGAAAGAAATGCATGACCAATTAAAGGTTATGCGCTCAAAATATGGGGATAGCGATGCAATGGACCAAGAGAACTTAAATCGTTTCTTAAAAGCCAAAGGTTTGAGCAAATAGTCCTAATCATAATATGTAAATTTCTGATAATGAATATAATAAAAGGAGTTTTCTCCGTGCTGTTGGTTATGCTAACGGTGTTGATATTGGGTAGTTGTAAGCAAGAAAAAACTATATCCAAAATAGAAAAAGTAAATTACCTGGAAGAATCCGAAGAGGGCTTTCAAAAACGTATGCAATGGTTCAATGATGCCAAATATGGCATGTTCATCCATTTTGGACTTTATAGCCAGTTGGGAGGAATTTATAAAGGAAATGACGAAGGCCGTTATGCAGAATGGATCCAGGGGAACCAGAATATCCCGTCCGAAGAATATATAAAGTTATTGGACACTTGGAAGCCGGAAAATTTTGATGCCGATAAAATCGTAAAATTGGCCAAAGATGCTCAAATGAAATATTTGGTGATAACAACCAAGCACCATGAAGGTTTTTGTTTGTACGATTCCAACTACACCGACTTCGACATAGCGAGCACCCCAATGAAAGGTAGGGATTTTGTACAGGAATTGGCAGATGCCTGCAAAAAAGAAGGAATCGTTTTTGGTACGTATTATAGTATTACCGATTGGCATGAAGGTTCTCAATACGTAGAAGAAGGAAAAGGTTGGGGTATGATGAAAATGCATGAGGGCCAAAAAGAGAAATACGTAGCCTACATGAAAAACCAAATCAAGGAATTAATAGAAAACTATGATACGAATATCCTTTGGTTTGATGGTGATTGGGTTGATTGGTGGACCGTTGAAGACGGAAACGATCTATACCAATATATAAGGGAATTAAAACCCAGTATCATTATCAATAACCGTGTTTCAAAAAGAAAACTCTTTAAAAAAGATTTTGGGACCCCAGAGCAATTCCATCTAGATTCCATTGTAAAATATAATTGGGAAGCCTGTTATACCATGAATGATTCCTGGGGCTTTAAAAAGAAAGACACATTATGGAAATCCCCTGAAGAAGTCTATGGAAAATTAAAGGACATCAACGGAAAAGGTGGCAATTTCCTGCTCAACGTAGGGCCCGACGGTAATGGGGTCGTACCTGAGGAATCGGCAAAGATTTTATTGGAAGTGGGTAAGATGATCAGGGAGGAAAATTCTAAATAAGATTAGCAATTTAAAAATCGGGAAATAAAAATGGGGAATTTGTTTAAGTATTCCATTAAGATCGTAGCTGCATTGGTAGTGGTACTGTCTTTTGGATGTAAAGAAAAGGCAGTACTAAAAAAGGAGGCGGAAAAGCCCAACATCCTGTTCCTTTTTACCGATGACCAGCGTGGTGGAACCATCGGGGCTATGGATAAATATGATGTTGAGACTCCTAATATGGATGCTTTGGTCCAAAGGGGTACTTCTTTTACGAATTCATATATTTTAGGGGCTACGACGGCGGCCGTATGTTCCCCAAGTAGGGCCATGTTAATGACCGGGCGCCACTATTTTAATATAGAACCAAATGTATATGCGCAATTCGCATTCCCAAAAGAGGAAAGGGGAAAGAGTAACAAAATAACCTTTCCCGAATACTTTAAAAAAAACGGGTATGAAACTTTTGCGACAGGAAAACAACATAATGGTGAAATTTGGTTAGAACGTGGTTTTAATCAAATTAAATCTGCCTTTTTAGGAGGTATGACAACACACTTCGGAACCAAAGTAAAGGACTATAATCCTGAATCAGGTTGGTCAGAACCTTATCAGCAGAAAGAAAAATTCAGTAGTGAGGTATTTGCCGATGCCGCGGTCGACTTTTTAAATACATACCAAAAAGAAAATCCTTTTTTAATGTATGTTGCTTTTACGGCACCTCATGATCCACGTACTCCTCCTAGTGAATATAAGGACATGTATCCTAATGAAAATATAGAGTTGCCTAAAAACTTTATGCCAGAACACCCTTTTGAGATTGCGGATGAAAGAATTAGGGATGAAGTGTTATTGCCCTTCCCAAGAACTCATGAAGCGGTTCAAAAGGAAATTTCCGATTATTATGGAATGATTACTGCAACCGATGCCCAAATCGGCAGGATTTTAAAAGCCCTGGAAGCTTCTGGTAAAGCGGACAATACCATTATTGTTTTTGCAGGTGATAACGGTTTGGCCTTAGGGCAGCACGGATTATTGGGTAAACAGAACGTATACGAGCACAGTGTTAGCGTGCCATTGATTTTTTGTGGGCCAAATATTCCTGAAAACGTAAAAACAAGTGCTTTTGCCTATTTACATGACGTTTTTCCAACACTTTGCGGATTAACAGGGCTCGAAATACCAGAATCTGTTGAGACAGAAGATTTGACCCCCATAATCGAAGGGAATGCAAAAGAAGTGAGAAGCAGTATGTTATATGCCTATAATTCTTGGCCTGGAGAAAATTTTAAACCTAAAATAAATAACTGGGGCGGACATAGAGCCGTTCGAAAGGGTGATTACAAATTAATAGTTAGTGCAAAACATGAAGTTTTCACTTATCAATTGTTCAATTTGAAAAATGACCCGTGGGAGTTGGTCAATTTAATTGAAAATGAAGAATATGCATCGGTCAAGGAAGATTTGTTGAAAGAATTGGAGGTTCTTATTAAGGAAACAGGTGATCCTGCCCAATTGGATAAAAACGAATTCGGGTTGTTCGATAGTCCGGAAGATTACAATTTCAAGAAAAAGTCAAAAGAGTAAACTATAACTTATGAGTCGAATTAAGTTTTTTGGTTTTCTTTTTTTTATGGCCGTATCAGGTTCTGTCATGGCACAACAAAAAGAATTGCCATGGGATGAACTGGCAGAGCAATATGAATGCCCGGAATGGTTCAGGGATGCCAAATTCGGTATTTGGTTCCATTGGGGACCGCAAGCCGTTCCCGAACAAGGGGGCGGTTGGTATGCCCGCCATATGTACATGCAGGACGTAGGCCGCCAAAAGTTCGGGAAAATGGCTTATCCTTATCACTTGCAAACTTACGGGCATCCGTCGGAATTTGGCTTTAAGGATGTAATCAATGAATGGAAAGCCGAAAATTTCGATGCACAAGCCTTAATCGATTTTTCAAAAGAAAACGGGGCAAAATATATTGTTGCTTTGGCGAACCACCATGACCATTTCGATTTGTTCGATTCTTCGCACCATCCATGGAATTCCGTGGATGTGGGCCCTAAAAAAGATATCATTGGCGAATTTGAATCAGCAACACGAAAAGCCGGTTTAAAATTCGGGGTTACCAGTCACGATGATCGTTTTTTGAATTGGTGGAAACCGGCATTCGGTTCGGATAAGGATGGGGACAAAGCAGGTGTACCTTATGACGGGCGGTTGACCAAGGAAGACGGTAAAGGCAAATGGTGGGAAGGCTTGGACCCGAAAGATTTATATGGTCCGGCACCGGAAGACCGCACTCCCGAAATGATTGAGGATATCAAGAAAAACTGGTTGGAACGCCATATTGAATTGGTTACGAATTACAAACCCGATTTATTGTATAATGATGGATTTAACTTCACCTATGGGGAATATGGGAAAGAAGTAGCGCGGGAATTATACAACAATAGTCTAGAAGAAAACGGAACCATAGATGCCGTAATGCTTCTAAAGAGAAAAGAAAAAGGTACGGTCAATGAAGTGGAATCGGGAGGTAGTAATACCCTAAGGGAAGACCCATGGCAGTCTGAAATTACGTTTACCGATTGGTTTTATAAAAAAGACCGCCATCTAACACACAATGCACGCACCATTTTGGAAATGCTCATTGAAGCCGTCAGTAAAAACGGAAACTTGCTTTTGAGTATGGAGTTAAATCCTGATGGAACCATTCCCCACGAAATTGAAAAGAGCGTTAAAATTGTTGGCGATTGGTTGAAAATCAATGGGGAAGCCATTTATGGCACACGCCCATGGAAGGTTTTCGGTGACGGGAAAAGTGTTAGGGGAGAGCAAGTGGAAACCGTTGAAGGGGAACTTAGGAATGCCGTAGCAGCCCAAAAGAAAGGCGAACATTTTAACCAACGAACCACGGCCACACCGGCTTTTGCCCATGATGAAGTTCGCTACACCACTAAAGGCGACGATTTTTACATTATCGTAATGAACCCTAAAGGAGGTGAGTTTGTGATTCCTTCTTTTGCAAAATCCAGCGAAGTCAGTCCGGGGACTTTAAAAGGTTTAACCCAATTATACAATGGCAGGAAAATAGAGTTTAAGCAAACCAATGAAGGTTTGGCCATTACCATGCCGGCCGTAAATGGTGACAGTTATCCAGTGGTATTAAAGGCGAAATTCAAAAATTAAATACGGGGATATGGGAAAATTTGTTTTTACGGTAATAACGGTTTTTATAATATCACTTTCAATCAACGCCCAAAACAAGGCTAAGGTTTATTATGTTGAGCTTATTGAGGGGCAGGACATAGCTGCCAACCCCATAAAGGAGATGGAGGCCAGGTCTGAAGGAAAAGGTATTTCAGTTCGTATGTATCCTGATATTTCGTTTCAAACCATTGAAGGTATCGGTGGGGCGTTCAATGAAATCGGAGGGGAAGCATTGATGTCGTTAAGTGAAGATCAACAAAACGATGTCATGAAAAACCTGTTCGATAAAAACGGTGCCAATTTCACGGTTTGTAGAACGGCAATAGGGGCCAGCGACTTTGGAATTGATGCCTATAGTTACAGCGAAGTGCCGAATGATTTTGAAATGAAGGGGTTTTCCATTGAGAGGGAAAGAACAAGCGTGATCCCTTACATTAAAATGGCCTATAAGTATAACCCTTATATGGAATTGTTTGCTTCCCCTTGGAGTCCTCCAGGTTGGATGAAAGAATCCGGTTTAATGGATAGGGGGGAAGAATTCCCGGAGAAGAATGTCTTGAAAGACGACCCTAAAATCTATAAGGCCTATGCACAATATTTTTCAAAATATGTTGAGGCTTATGCTAAAGAAGGTATATCGGTCAATAGAATCGTCATTCAAAACGAGCAGGACATATCCACTAAATACCCTTCTTGTAACATGCCCCCAAAACAAATGGGTGAATTCGTAATCGATTTTTTGCGTCCCCAATTTGAAAAAGACAATTCACCGGCCGAAATTTGGGCAGGTTCTTTCCGTACCGCCAAACGACTGGATGGATTGGAGTTCGTAGCCAACAAAAGTTGGAGGGAAGCCGTTGATGGTATTGGTGTCCAGTATATAAATTCAAGACAGATTGAGAATATGCAGGCAATTTATCCGGAAATCAAATTCTTACATACCGAAGGCAATTGTTATGGTGGAAAAAACAGTATCGACCAGGCATTTTCCCGATTTAATGAAGTTGCTTCCTACATTAATCATGGCGTGCCCAACTTCTGTTACTGGAATATGATCTTAAATGAAGATTCCTCGAGTGGATGGGGTTGGAAACAAAACAGTCTAATAAAAATCGATCGTCAAGACAAAACTGTAACCTATAATCCGGATTATGCGGCAATGGCCCTTTTTGGAAGATTTATGCGGCCAGGAATGAAACGGGTGGCATCGGCATCTTGGTATGGGGATACCATTACCCTTGCCGATGATAAAAACGTGTACCTGTTCATTAAAAACGATTCGGATGACGAAAAGACCTTCGATCTTTGGTTAAAAGACGACCAGTCACAGGTTGTGGATATTCCAGCAAATACCATTTCGGTGGTGACAGTGAATTATAAATAAAACTAATAAACTCAAAAAGATTCAATTCGAGTAAAAAAAAGCCTTAAAAATGAAAACCCCGATAGTAGTTAGTCTTTTGGTAATGGCGGTATGGTCATTAGGTCTCAATGCCCAACAGACGCAGTACCCTTTTTTGGATGAAAACCTAGGTATTGAGGAAAGGGTCGACGATCTCGTATCCAAAATGACTTTGGAAGAAAAAGTAGGGCAGATGATGAATGATGCCCCAGCCATTCCACGTTTGAATGTTCCCGCGTATGAATATTGGAATGAGTGCTTGCATGGGGTGGCCCGTGCCGGCAAAGCAACCGTTTTTCCCCAAGCTATTGGTTTGACCGCTACTTTCGATACCGACCTAATTTACAATTCGGCCGTAGTGATATCCGATGAAGCAAGGGCAAAGCACCATGAAGCGTTGCGAAACAATTCTTTTGAACGCTATGAAGGATTGACCTACTGGACTCCAAACGTCAATATTTTTCGGGATCCTCGTTGGGGTCGTGGACAGGAAACCTATGGTGAAGATCCATATTTGACCGCTCGTATGGGGGTCAATTTTGTGAAAGGGTTACAAGGGAACGACCCAAAATATTTGAAATTGGTCGCTACACCCAAACATTTTGCCGTACACAGCGGTCCCGAACCTGAGCGGCATTTTTTTGATGCCACGACTACGGAACGTGATTTGTACGATACCTATCTACCGGCTTTTGAAGCTACCGTGGTAGAAGGAAAAGCGTATTCGATAATGGCGGCCTATAATAGGTATATGGGTAAGCCTTGCTGTGCAAGCCATCAATTACTTGATGAGATCCTAAGGAAAGATTGGGGTTTTGAAGGATTTGTTGTTTCGGATTGCAATGCGATAAGGGATATTCATGATTACCACAATTATGTGGATTCCAAAGAAGAAGCCGCTGCAGTTGCTGTTAAGGCGGGCTGTGATTTAAATTGTGGTTCACGTTATTCTTATTTGATTAGCGCCGTTGAACGGGGAGATATTACTGAGGATGAGATAGATGTGTCTTTAAAAAGGATATTCAAGGCACGATTTAAACTGGGAATGTTCGATGCTCCCGAGTCCGTGCCCTATGCAAGTATTCCCATGAGTGTGGTAAGTTCGGAAAAACACAGGGCATTAGCCTTGGAAACCGCCCGAAAATCCATGGTACTTTTAAAGAACGACAATAATACCCTACCTCTTAAGAAAGATTTGAAATCCATTGCGGTCATAGGTCCCAATGCCAATGATCTTGAAGTGCTATTAGGAAACTACAACGGTTTCCCGTCACAATATTTTACCCCTTTGGTAGGGATTCAAAATAAGGTTTCCAAAAATACACAAGTGTATTACGAAGCGGGTACGGAATTGATTTCCAAAGAGCCGGCCATGTCATTGATCCCTGCCGCATACCTAAGCTTTGAAAGTAAAAAAGGATTACAAGCCAAGTATTTTAACAATCACGAATTTTCAGGGACTCCAGTTGTCACAAGAGTGGAGCAAGGTATCAATTCAAATTGGAACCTTTACCCCATTGAAGGATTGAACGAAGCTAAATTTGCCGTGGAATATACAGGCAGCCTTCAAGTGGATGTTTCCGGGGAATACGACCTAGGGCTACAAAGTCGTAGGGGATATACTTTGGCCATTGATGGTAAGGTAATAGTGGATAATACCAAAGATTTAAAAAGAAGGGTCGTAAAAGAAACCGTTCAATTGGAAAAAGGGAAACCGTATCAAGTTAAAATTCAGTATTTCCATGAAGGGTATCCTGCTAAATTGAAGTTCTTATGGGCTTCACCCGATAAAACTTCCTTTGAAAAAGCAATTGCATTGGCTGAAAAATCCGAAGTGATAGTTTTTGTTGGGGGGATATCGCCAGGTGTGGAAGGTGAGCAAATGCCGGTCAACTCCAAAGGGTTTGACGGTGGTGATAAAACCGATATTGAATTGCCAGAGGTTCAAAAAGAACTTTTAAAGGCACTACATGCAACAGGCAAACCCGTTGTTTTGGTATTATTGAACGGTAGTGCGTTGGCGGTTAACTGGGAGAATGAAAATCTACCTGCCATTGTAGAGGCTTGGTATCCTGGGGAACTTGGAGGTACCGCAATAGCGGATGTGCTTTTTGGGGATTACAACCCGTCAGGTAGGTTGCCGGTTACTTTTTATAAAACAATCAAAGAATTGTCCCCGTTTGTCAATTATAGCATGAAAGGAAGAACATACAGGTATTTTGAAGGGGAGGCTCTTTATCCTTTTGGATACGGATTAAGCTACACCGATTTCAGTTATGGCACATTAAAATTGGCAAAAGATAAAATTACTGCAACAGGTTCGACCACAGTATCGGTTAAAGTAACCAATGTGGGCAAATACAAGGGGGATGAAGTAGTTCAGCTTTATATCAAGGATGTTGTAAGTTCGGTGAAAAGACCCTTGAAAAGCTTGAGGGGCATCAAAAGAATCTCCTTAAAGCCTAAAAAGTCGACTATCGTAAGTTTTGAGATCACCCCAGAGGATTTATCCTTTTTTGATACGGTAAAACATGAAAAAGTAGTTGAGCCAGGAATATTTGAAATCGGTATCGGTGCGGCATCGGACAACTTTGAGACAGTTAAATTGGAAGTAACGGAATAAATTTATAATAAATAATGAAAACATTGGTAAGGCTTTATACTTTAGTGCTTTTGGTTTCTTTTTCGGCAACTAGTTGTAAAAGCAAAACAGAAGGTGAATCAAAAAAACAAGAACAAGAAAGACCTAATATCCTATTCATCATGGCCGATGATCATACCTCACAGGCATGGGGGATATATGGGGGTATTTTGGAGGATTATGTACATACGCCGAACCTTCATCGTCTCGCCGACGAAGGCACCGTTTTGAATAATTGCTTGGTTTCAAATTCCATTTGTACCCCTAGTAGGGCCACCATACTTACCGGCCAATACAGCCATGTAAATGGGGTCAGGATATTGGATGCGGGCTTATCTCCACAGTATAACAATATTGCCAAGGAAATGCAAAAAGGGGGGTATCAAACCTCTATCATCGGCAAGTGGCACCTAAAGCAAGAGCCGGCCGGTTTCGATTACTACTGTGTGCTTCCGGGTCAAGGGGAGTACCACGATCCTATTTTGAAAACAAAGGAGAATTGGGAAGATTATTATGGGGGTGGTAAACAATACAAAGGCTATAGCACCGATATCATTGCGGATATGACCATTGATTGGATTGAAAACCGGGATAAGGAAAAGCCTTTTATGGCCATGTGCCATTTTAAGGCCACACACGAACCCTATGATTATCCGGAACGTTTTGCGCATTTGTACAAAGATCAGGAAATTCCTGCTCCCGAATCTTTTTATGATAATGGGGCATCTACTACAGGGCGTTCTTTTTTAGGTCAGTCTATGGATAACCTTAAGAAACGATATTTAAAAGCTACGGCAGACACTTCCTTAAGAAAAGATTTCATGAATTATCCGGGGTTACCATTTTCCGTGGAAGGATTGACCCAAGAAGAAGCGAGGTATAAGACGTATCAAAAAATGGTGAAGGACTTTATGCGTTCGGGTGCGGCCGTGGATGATAATATCGGTAAGCTTTTGGATTATTTGGAAGCATCCGGACTGGCAGAAAATACCGTGGTCATCTACACCGCGGACCAAGGCTATTTCTTGGGGGAACATGGCTGGTTTGATAAGCGCCTGATTTTTGAAGAATCCATTCATATGCCATTTGTGATCCGATACCCAAAAGAAGTTAGGGCCGGTGCCAGAAATAAGGACCTTATTGAAAATGTCGATTTTTCGGCCCTGTTTGCCGATTATGCGCAGATTGATTATCCAAAGACCATGCAAGGACGCAGCTTCCGTGAGAATTTAAAAGGAAATACTCCAGACGATTGGAGGGATTATGGCTATTACCGCTACTGGGACCATTCGAAAGACAGACCGGGGCATTTCGGTATCCGTGGTCAGCGTTACAAATTGGCATTCTTTTATGGCAACGGATTTAAGGGGGCCGCACAAGACCAATTCTGGGATTTCTATGATTTACAAGAAGATCCCCATGAGTTGCATAACGCCTATAACGACCCAAAATACAAAGACATCATTGCCGAAATGAAAACCGAGATTTTACAACAACGTGAAAACTTGGGCGATACGGATCTTGATAATCCGGAAATATTGGCGATTGTTGAAAAACATTGGAACGATTGATTTAATCCGAACTATTTTCTAAAACCGTTATGATCGATAAACTTATCAAACTTCCCATCCTTTTCCTTTTTGCCTTGGCAATGACCCATTGTACGGCACAAAGACAGGAAAAACCGAATATCATCATTATTATGGCCGATGATATGGGGTATGGCGATTTATCATGTTACGGGAGTACATTGATCAATACACCCAACTTGGATAATTTAGCGGCTGAAGGAATCAGGTTTACCGACTTTCATGCCAACGGATCCGTTTGTAGTCCTACACGGGCGGCCCTTTTGACAGGGAAATATCAACAACGTGTTGGTATAGATGGAGTCGTAACGGCCAAACATGATCGTGACAAAGGTTTGGATCCCAGTGAAAAAACGTTTGCTGAAGCCATAAAAGAAGCAGGGTATGTTACGGGCATGTTCGGGAAATGGCATGTTGGGTATCAAACCAAATTCAACCCCATACAGCAAGGCTTCGATGAGTATATCGGTTATGTTTCGGGTAATGTGGACTATCATTCCCATATTGATCAGGAAGGATACGAAGATTGGTGGGTAGGGGATACCATAAAAAATGAAAAAGGGTATTCAACAGATTTGATCACGAAACATTCCGTGGATTTTATTGAACGCCATAAAGACGAACCTTTTTTACTCTACATTCCGCATGAAGCACCTCACGGACCGTTTCAAGGGCGTAAATCGGAAGCTGAACGCTATGTAGGTTGGAAAGACGGAGCCAAACAGAAAAAGAAAGTATCCGAAGAAGAACTTAACGCCATTTATAAAGAAATGGTCGAAGTTATGGATGAAGGCATTGGTGAGGTTATGGAAACCTTAAAAAAACTGAAGCTTGATAAAAACACTTTGGTGTTCTTTTGTTCGGATAACGGTGCTTCAAGAAAAGTTGGCAGCAATGGCGGTTTAAGAGGCTACAAATCCACCTTATGGGAAGGGGGACATCGGGTATCCGCCATGGCATGGTATCCGGGTAAAATCGCCCCAAATCAGGTTAATGATGAAACTATTTTAACCATGGATCTTTTGCCCACCATTATGGATTTGGTCGGAGCTGAAATTCCAAAAGGATTGGATGGTCTTAGTGTCAAGAATAACCTCCTTGTAGGGGAAGCCTTGCCACAACGGGATTTATTTTGGGGGTATGCCGGTAGAAAAGCCATACGACAAGGCGACTGGAAACTCATTTTACAAAAAAAGGATGCCGAGCCTTTATTGTACAACCTAAAGGAAGATATCGGGGAAAATGATAATGTAGCGGGGCAACATCCTGAAAGGGTTGGAACAATGCTGGAAAAATTAAAAGCTTGGACTGAAGATGTATATATATCCACCAAAAAATAATTAATCATGAAGCAGATTATTTACGCATGCCTTTTGGCGTTACTGTTGGCTTTTGGAAGTTGTTCCGAGGCCAAAAAAGAGGAAGCACCAACGAAACCCAATGTTATATTGATCATTACCGATGATCAAGGTTTTGGGGATTTGGGATATTACGGGAACCCCAATATCAAAACCCCTGTTTTGGATAGTTTGGCAGAGCGTAGTGTACGTTTTGATGAGTTTTTGGTAAATCCGGTTTGTGCCCCGACCCGCTCGGCGATTATGACCGGTAAATACTGTATGAGTACTGGGGTGCATGACACCTATATGGGTGGGGCCATGATGGCACCTTCAGAAGTTACGATTGCCGAGTTACTAAAAGAAGCTGACTATAAAACAGGTATGATCGGCAAATGGCATTTAGGGGACAATTATCCCATGCGCCCCCAGGATCAAGGGTTCGAATATACTTTGAACCATTTGTCAGGAGGCATAGGCCAGTACGGGGATTGGCCCAATACCTTAAAAAGGGATAGCAGCTACTTTGATCCCGTTCTTTGGAAAAATGGGAAGCAGGTACAGACAAAGGGGTATTGCTCAGACGTTTTTACGGAAGCTGCCATGGATTTTGTTGAGGATAACAAAGAGAATCCTTTTTTTCTTTATCTATCGTTCAACGCTCCTCACGGACCGTTACAATTACCACAAAAGTACTATGACATGTATAAGGATACGGATCCCGATGCGGGGTTGATAGACCAGGGCATGCCATATCCAAAAGTAACGGAGCAAAGTCGTGAAAATGCCAGGAAGGTTTACGGTATGGTTACCAATATCGATGACAACCTACGTTTGCTCTTCAATAAATTGGAAACCTTGGGTCTAGAGGAGAATACGTTGGTCATTTTTATGACGGACAATGGTCCACAGCACCCAAGATATATCGCCGGTATGCGTGGTAGAAAAGGATCAGTGTTCCAAGGTGGGGTACGGGTACCGAGTTTTTGGTATTATCCAAAGGCTTTTAAAGAAGCTAGGGACATAAAGACCCCTGCCGCCCATTACGATATTTTGCCAACCATAGCAGAATTGACCGGTGCCAAGATACCGACCGATTTGGCTATAGAAGGAAGGAGTCTAATGCCTTTATTGACCAAGTCTAACACAGATCTTCCAGAACGGTATATCAGTAGGTATTGGGCGAGGGCAGCTCCGGTAAGGTACCGAAACGTATCTACCAGAAAAGGAGATCTAAAACTTGTAGGTGTTGGCAAGGACGATGAGGGTAATGATAAGTTCGAATTGTTCGATTTGGTCAAAGATCCCTTTGAACAAAATGATATTTCTGAAAACAATAGTGGGATGGTGACCGAACTAAAATCGGAAATGGACAAATGGCTCGATTCCATGGAGTCTTCCGAGCATATACTAAATTCCCCTAAGCCTATCATAGGTACGGCGTACGAGAATCCCGTAATGTTAAATCAAAACGATGCACATTTTAAAAAACAAGAAGGTTCAAAAAAGCAATTGATGTATTGGGATGTAGTCATCGATGCCTCTAAATCTTTTGATATTACGGTTCATTTAGATCGTGAGATGGATACGAATGGCAAATTGGAATTGATTATTGGGGATGAGACCAAAACCATCGAATTTAAGGGTGAAGGACAAACCAGCTTAAAATTTCCGAATGTGAAATTGAATAAAGGTGAAATAACCATTATGCCGAAAATGTATGTAGAGAAAGAAGGGGAATTAAAATTCTACTATCCATTTTATGTTGAAATAAATGGTTGATAACTAATAGGGTTCAAGCAATGAAAACTGAAATTAACGATATGATTAAGAAGCTTCCAGTACTGTTTTTATGTGTTACGTTGACTTTTTGTGCAAAACCCAAGGAAAGGGAAAAACAAAAAGAAAATCTTGATCTTCAGTACATTGAAGCAGCTGAAAAATGGACGGAAGCATTACCTATTGGAAATGGCAGTTTAGGCGCCATGATTTATGGAGGTGTGGCCCAGGAACATATCCAGTTTAATGAAGAAACCCTTTGGCGTGGACAGCCCCACGATTATGCCCACGAAGGTGCAGGCAAATATCTCGGGGGAATCAGGGAATTATTAACTGAGGGTAAACAGCTTGAAGCTCAAAAATTGGCTCAGGACCATTTTATGAGCGATCCCATAAAACAAATTCATTATCAGCCGTTTGGCGATATTTATATCGATTTTAAAGATCACGACAACTTCAAAAACTATAAACGCGAACTAAATTTAAATAATGCCGTTGGTTCGGTATCATATACGGTTAACGATGTGGATTATAAGCGGGAGGTATTCTCCAGTTTTCCTGATCAAGTTATTGCCATACACTTAACGGCGAGTAAAGCCAAAGCCCTTAATTTCGACTTGTGGTTGGATGCCATCCATGAAGACAAATCCGTAATGACGACAAACGATTCGCAAACCTTGGTGGTAAAGGTGAAGGATGGTGTTTTAAGAGGTGTTTCAACCTTAAAGATAATAACCGACGGGAATATTGAAAACACCGAAGGGAAACTTCAAATAACCGAAGCTTCAAAAGCGACGGTCTATTTGACCGCTGCAACGAATTATATCGATTTTGAAGATGTGTCGGGTAACCCTGAAAAAATAGTTCCGGAAACCTTGGCCAAGGTTTCGAATACCGATTACGAAGCCGTTAAGTCGAAACACATTGCGGATTATCAAACGTTATTCAACCGTTTTGAGATCAGTTTTGGGGATAACGGTAAATCGGCAAATCCGACCAACCAAAGGATTTACGATTTCTGGAAAGATCCCAATGATCCGCAATTGGTGGCCTTGTATGTGGAATACGCACGCTATTTGACCATTGCCAGTAGTCGTCCGGGAACAAAACCAGCTACACTTCAGGGTATTTGGAATGATCAATTAACTCCCCCTTGGTTTAGTAGTTACACCACGAATATTAATTTGGAAATGAACTACTGGCCGGTAGAAATGTATAATTTAAGTGAATGCCACGAACCCTTGTTCGATTTAATTGAAGACCTATCGATTACGGGGGCAAAGGTTGCTAAGGCGCATTACAATGCCGACGGTTGGATCGCACACCATAATGTGGATATCTGGCGTGGTGCGGCCCCGGTAAATGCTTCACACCATGGTATTTGGTTGGGAGGGGCAGGTTGGCTAAGTACCCATATTTGGGAGCACTATCTGTTTACACAGGACAAAGGGTTTTTAAAAGAAAGATATCCGCTTATTCGGGAGGCGGCCTTGTTCTATTCCCAATATTTATACAAAGACCCACAAACAGGATATTTAATAAGTTCCCCATCCAATTCCCCGGAAATAGGAGGTTTGGTTGCCGGGCCGACCATGGACCATCAGATTATAAGGGCATTGTTCGATATCACTATTGAGGCAGCTGCTATTTTAGGTGAGGATACCGATTTTGCAGCGGAATTAAAAACCCTTATTCCACAAATAGCGCCAAACCAGATCGGTAAACATGGGCAGTTACAAGAGTGGTTGGAAGATAAGGACGATCCCGAGGTGCATCATAGGCATGTATCCCATTTATGGGGGGTTCACCCTTGGAATGAAATCAACTATGAGGATACCCCCGAATTCATGGAGGCGGCAAAACAATCCTTAAGATTCAGAGGGGACAATGGCACGGGATGGAGTTTGGCTTGGAAAATCAATTTCTGGTCCAGGTTTAAAGATGGGGATCATGCTTATGAACTATTGCATAAACTACTGAGTCCTGCCGAAAAACCGGATGGTAAAGTCGGGGGTGGCTCGTATTCCAATTTGTTCGATGCACATCCACCGTTTCAAATCGACGGTAATTTCGGAGGGGCTTCGGGTATCTTGGAAATGCTTATCCAAAGTCAATTGGGGAAGATAGAACTACTACCGGCTTTACCGCAGGCACTACCACAAGGAAGTATTTCCGGCGTTTGCGCCCGAGGTGGTTTTGAGTTGGATTTCACTTGGGAAGATTCGCGGCTGACCGGCGTCAAGGTATTATCGAAAGCTGGGGGTAAGTGTATTTTGGTATATGGGGATAAGCAAATGGAATTGGAAACCGAAAAGGGCGGAACATATTCTTTTGATGGCACATTACAATCATTATAAAAAAGCAGACATGAAAAAATTAGCAATCCTTTTGACCCTTGTTTTTGGTTGGAGCCATTTGGTCTTGGCCCAGAAGAAAACAGAAAAACCCAACGTGATACTGATTTTCACCGACGATCAGGGCTATCAGGATGTCGGGGTTTTTGGGTCGCCTTTGATCAGTACGCCAAACCTGGATACGATGGCATCAAACGGGATGAAGTTTACCGATTTTTATTCTGCATCCTCAGTATGTTCACCCTCGAGGGCGGCGTTGTTAACAGGGGCATACCCTCCCCGTATCGGAGTGCCAGAAGTGCTATGGCCCAACATACCCGGGGGATTGTCGAATGAGGAGTATACGATAGCCGATATGCTTAAAACCCAAGAGTATGCCACTGCATGTATCGGGAAATGGCATTTAGGGGATAGGGATCAATATATGCCGACCGCTCAAGGGTTCGATATGTATTATGGTATTCCATATAGCAACGATATGTCGGTTTATCCAGAAGCAAAGGTCTCAAAACACATTTTATTCAGGGAAGGGATGACCATGGATAGCCTTAGGCAAAAGAAATGGAGGAAAGGTAAAGTTCCGTTAACCGAGCAAAACGAAATCATCGAATATCCCGTAGATCAAAACACATTGACCCAGCGCTATACCAAAAAGGCAGTGGAGTTTATTAAAGAGCATAAAGAAGGCCCTTTCTTTTTATACCTGGCACACTCAATGCCCCATATTCCTTTACATGCCTCAGAAGCATTTAAGGGAAAGAGTAAACGAGGTCTGTATGGGGACGTAATCGAGGAAATTGATTGGAGTGTGGGTGAAATTTTAAAAACTCTGGACACTTTAGGCTTGGACGACAATACTTTGGTGATCTTTACTTCGGATAACGGACCGTGGGATTTAAAGAACGGACATGGCGGTAGCGCCTATCCATTGCGGGGTTATAAGTTCGACACCTACGAAGGCGGCATGCGTGAACCCATGATCGCACAATATAAGGGGAAAATACCTGCGAATACCGTTTGCAACGAGCTTGCTTCAACGATTGATATCTTACCTACATTAGCCTATTTGACCCATAGTGATTTACCCGAAAAACCTATCGATGGCAAGAATATCTGGAAATTGTTGTCCGGTAAGAAAAGTAAATCACCCCATTACAAGGAAGGGTTTTATTACTATAAGGAATCAACCTTGGAAGCCGTGCGAAAAGGCGATTGGAAATTAAGGGTTACCACAGACGGGGTCGCTTTATATAACCTGAAGGAAGACATTTCGGAAAGTAGGAATATAGCCTCCGAACATCCTAAAATCGTTGAAAAATTGCAAAAAATGATGGAAGGGTTTGATAAGGAGCTACAAGGGAACAAAAGGAATAAGGAACATTTATTAAAGAAATAATGTCAATACAATCGATCCTGAAAATAGCGGTACTCAGTATTGTACTATGTTCGTGCAAGTCAAAAAAGGAGCCAGTACAACCCAATATCATTTATATATTGGCCGATGATCTGGGGTATGGCGATGTTTCATCGTATAATGAGAATTCCAAGATAAAGACACAGTACATCGATAACCTGGCATCAGAAGGCGTCATGTTCACCGATGCACATACCAGTTCTTCGGTTTGTACCCCCACCCGTTATGGTGTTTTGACAGGACGTTATAATTGGCGTACCACCCTTAAAAAAGGGGTGTTAAGCGGGTATTCCAAATCACTCATACAACAAGAGGAAACCACGGTTGCCGATTTTTTGAATGAAAATGGGTATGCTACGGCATATATCGGCAAATGGCACTTAGGGTGGGATTGGACCTTGGAAAATACCGACTCATTGGGTATAGACCATCTAAAGGCCCGTCCCCAGGTAGATTATACCATACCGGTTAAAAACGGACCTAATACCCACGGATTCGATTATAGTTATGGCTTTTGTGGTTCTTTGGATATGCCTCCTTATGTATGGGTTGAAAATGGCATGCCTACTAAGGTGCCGACAGATACCACCAAGGGCAAAAAAGGTCAGGCAACCTGGAGAAAAGGACCGACATCCAAAGATTTTTCCCATGAAGAGGCCCTGCCGGAGATTACGGAACGCACGGTGAATTTTATTGCTGAAAATGCAAATAAGGACAAACCGTTTTTCATTTATATGCCATTACCGGCACCGCATACCCCTATTCTTCCCACCAAGGAGTTTCAAGGGAAAAGTGGTTTGGATAACCCATATGGGGATTTTGTTTTAATGGTTGATTGGGTGGTTGGTGAAGTCACAAAGGCATTGGAACAAAATGGGATTTCCGAAAACACATTGATCGTTTTCACTAGTGATAACGGTTGTTCCCCTGCTGCCAATTATAAACAACTAAAGACCAAAGGGCATAATCCAAGTTATGTATTTAGGGGTTTTAAATCCGATATTTATGAAGGAGGCCATCGCGTACCGTATATCATGAGTTGGAAAGGAACCATTGAACCCACCAAATCGAATCAGTTGGTTTGTACTACGGATTTATTTGCAACCGTAGCCGATTTAATAGGGGCCGATTATGCTGATGACGTAGCTGTTGATAGCTATAGTCACCTTGCGGTAACGAACATAAAATCACAAAAACCTTTAAGGAAAAGTATTGTACACCATTCCGTTGATGGGGAGTTCGCCTATAGAAAAGGAGACTATAAAGTCAATTTTTGTTTCGGTTCCGGTGGTTGGAGCTACCCAAGTAAGAATGTAAAGAAAGCGGTTTTGGACACTCTACCCAAAGTGCAGCTCTATAATGTAAAAGAGGATATGGCGGAACAAAACAACCTCCAAGCCGAATTTCCGGAAGTGATCACCGAATATAGGACCGATTTACTGCAAATCATCAATAACGGTAGAAGTACCGAGGGGGAAAAACAAATGAATGACACCGTTGAGGATTGGCCACAGTTGGAGCACATAAAATAAAGTCCATATTAATTTAAAAGAGAACAAGTTGAAATACTTACTTAATATAACACTGATTGCCCTTTTTGGAATTTGTATTTGGTCATGTTCACAAAATCGGGACGATGAAAATCCGGCTTACAAGAATCCCAACCTATCAGTCGATGAACGTGTTGAAGATTTATTGGGTCGAATGACGTTGGAAGAAAAGTTCTGGCAAATGTTCATGATCCCTGGGGATTTAAGCATTGGAAAAGATAAATTGAAACATGGTATTTTCGGGTTTCAGATTTCATCCAAAGGAAAGAATGACAATGCTGCTGAACAGATTATGGATTACGGTTCAACGGGAAGTGCCAAACAAATGGCGGAGGAAATCAATGAGATACAGCGTTACTTTATAGAGGAGTCGCGTTTGGGCATTCCTATCATCCCGTTTAATGAAGCTTTGCATGGTTTGGCCCGGGATGGAGCCACTGCTTATCCACAGGCTATAGCTTTGGCCGCCACCTGGGATACCACTTTAGTGGGGAATGTGGCCAAAGCGATAACAAAAGAAACCAAAACCAGGGGTATTAGACAAATACTTTCACCTGTTCTGAATATCGCCAGGGATGTACGTTGGGGACGTGTTGAAGAGACCTATGGGGAGGATCCCTTTTTAACCACACAAATGGCATCTGCTTTTATAGGGGCCTTTGAACGTGAGGATGTCATTACCACGCCAAAACATTTTGTGGCCAATGTGGGCGCAGGAGGTAGGGACAGTTACCCTATTAGTTTTAACGAACGCCTGTTGGAGGAAATCTATTTTCCGGCATTTAAAACCGTATTTCAAAAAACCGGGGCAAGGTCTGTAATGACGGCCTATAATTCTGTTGATGGTAGTCCGTCTACCTCAAACGAATGGTTGCTTCGAAAAAAGTTGAAAGAAGAATGGGGCTTTGACGGGTTTGTGATTTCTGATGCGGGAGCAACGGGAGGGGCCAATGTGTTGCATTTTACTGCGGCAAACTACGCAGAATCCACCGAAGACGCCGTTGAAGCGGGATTGGATGTCATGTTTCAAACCAATTACAATCACTATCCACTTTTCTGGGAAGCCTATGAAAAAGGGATGGTTGACTTAGCCGCCATAGACGAAGCGGTAAGTCGTATCCTAAAAGCAAAATTCGAATTGGGATTGTTCGAGGATCCATATGTAGATGTTGAGGAAGCTGCACTTTGGAACGGTCACAAAGACCATAGGGAGTTGGCTCGGACAGCAGCGGCAAAATCCATGGTATTGTTAAAGAATCAAGATCAAGTGTTGCCGTTGAAAAAGGCGGCCAAAGTGGCCCTTATCGGGTATGATGCCAAGGCTGCCCGTTTAGGGGGGTATAGCGGTCCCGGTAACGACAAAGTATCCATATATGATGGGGTTGTCAATAAAATTGGGGAGGCCAATGTTTCCTGTGCAGAAGGAGTTACCTTTAAAGAAGAATCCTATAAAGTGGTTGCCTCAGAATTCCTTTCTACCGTTGAGGATGGAGAAGAAAAGACCGGCCTGAGTGCATCGTATTTTGATAATATCAAACTTAGCGGTACGCCAAAAGTGGAGCGAATCGATAAAAAGATCCAATTTGGATGGACCCTCTTTTCCCCGCATGAGGATTTACCCTACGATTGGTTTTCTGCACGATGGACAGGGAAATTAAAGGCGCCCAAATCAGGTTTGGTCCATATCGGTATTGAAGGAAATGACGGGTATCGATTTTACTTGGACGGGGAATTGATTATTGACAATTGGCAGAAACAATCCTATAACACCGTGGTAAAACCGTTCAGGTTCCAAGCAGGTAAGGAATATGATATAAAATTGGAGTATTTTGAATCCGCAGGGAATGCCAAGTTCAAGATGATATGGGATCATGGCGTAGTGGATGATTTGGACAAACAAATTTCAGATGCAGTTTCAGCAGCAAAAAAAAGTGAAGTGGCTGTAGTGGTTGCCGGTATACATGAGGGCGAATTTAGGGACAGGGCCCTATTGGATTTACCGGAAAATCAAGAAAAGTTAATTAACGCCGTTGCTAAAACAGGTAAACCTACAGTAGTTGTTCTCGTTGGGGGTAGTGCCATTACCATGGCCGATTGGAAGTCCAATGTCGATGGAATACTGATGGCTTGGTATCCGGGTGAAAATGGGGGTAACGGCTTGGCCGATGTGTTGTTCGGGGATGAAAGTCCTGCCGGGCGTTTACCCATTACCTTTCCTGTTGATGCGGCCCAATGTCCGCTGTATTATAACAATAAACCCACGGGAAGGGGTGATAACTACCATAATCTTACGGGGCAACCTTTGTTTCCTTTCGGTTATGGGTTGAGCTATTCGTCCTTTGAATATAGCGACCTTGAGTTTAGTAAAAACAATATCGCCAAGAATGATACCGTCCAAGTTTCCTGTACAGTGGAGAATACCGGTCAATTTGATGGGGATGAAGTGGTTCAACTGTATATCAGGGATGAATTGGCTTCAGTGTCAAGACCGATAAAGGAATTGAAAGGGTTTCAACGTATTTCATTGAAAACGGGGGAGAAAAAGCAAGTCACATTTGAGCTGGATTCGGAAAAATTATCCATGCTGGATAAAGATTTGAACTGGGTAGTGGAATCCGGGAACTTTAGGATTATGATCGGGGCATCATCAAAGGATATTCGCCTAAGAGGTATATTAAACGTAAAATAATAAGTTATGAAAGTATTTAAAATCGCAGTTATTTTTGTTCTATTGGCCAGTTATTCATGTAAACAAGAGCCTGAAATAAAGGTAGATTGGGTAAGTTCTACAAACGATGACCTTTGGGAGACCAAAGTCTATACCGGAACAAGTGAAGGGGAGTTGGCTAAAATTACGATCAATTTAGATTTAAGTAAAAAGCAACAGACTATAGATGGTTTCGGAGGTTGTTTCAATGAATTGGGATGGGAAGCTTTAAATATGGTAACCCCGGAAGAAAAACAACAGATCCTAAATGATTTCTTTGACACTGATTCAGGATGCAAATTCAACATTTGTAGAATGCCGATAGGGGCCAATGACTATGCGGTTAACTGGTATAGCCATAACGAAACCGATGGGGATTTCGCCATGGAAAATTTCTCTATCGATAGGGATAAGGAACGTTTGATCCCATACATCAAGGAAGCGCAAAAAATAAATCCTGAAGTAGAAGTTTGGGCCTCCCCATGGTGTCCACCTTCTTGGATGAAGCACAGTAAGCATTATGCCTGCAAGTCGAACCCCGAGTTTAACGATCTACCGGAAGAATGGAGCTCAACCGAAGAGTTGGTGTCCCGTTTTATTACAGAACCGGAATATTTTGAAGCGTATGCATTATACTTTGCAAAATTTGTAAAAGCTTACGAAGAAGCAGGTATCGATATTAGTGCGGTACACGTACAGAATGAACCCAATTCAGCTCAAAATTTCCCGTCTTGTGTCTGGAAACCTCAAGATTTAGGAATATTCATTGCTGATTATCTAGGGCCTAAATTCAAATCTGAGAACTTGGATACGGAGATTTGGTTGGGTACCGTCGAGCGTCCACAATTGGAAAGGGTAACCGATGTTATTGAGTATAAGAATGCAAAAGAGTATGTAGATGGAATCGGTTTTCAGTGGGCCGGTAAAGGGGCGATAAAAGCGGTTCATGCCACTTATCCCGAAATGCGATTGATGCAGACCGAAACCGAATGCGGTGATGGGTCCAACGATTGGAAGGCGGCTGAACATACCTTCGGTTTAATGAAGCATTATTTTGAAAACGGCGCGAATTCGTACATGTATTGGAATATGGTATTGGATGAAACAGGCAAAAGCCAATGGGGTTGGAAACAAAATTCAATGATCTCTATCGACAGTAAGACCAAGGCCATCGTGTACAATCCTGAATTCTACTTAATGAAACATTTGAGCGCTTATGTGGCTCCAGGCTCCGTAAAGTTATTGGCTGCCGGGGATGTCGCAAATACCATTGCTTTTTACAATGAAGCCGATAAAACCGTAGTCGTTTTGACGTATAACGATACGGATGAAAGACAAGAACTCAATGTTACCATAGGGGAGGAAGTCGTAAAGGCAGCCATTGAGGGTAAATCGTTCAACACCTTGGTGGTTTCGATTTAATACGCTAAAGCTTTAAATGGAAATTAAAGGGTTATGAATGTATTTGGGGTGCACTCATTTTATGGGGTGTAAATCAAAAGGGTAAAGATTATAGTTCGATCATGAATAAGATATATAAGTTGTTGGTGGTAATGCTCCTTCCCCTAATGATAGGGTGTAAGCAGATGGAGGTACCTCAAAGGCCCAATTTTGTATTTATCATGGTCGATGATCTGGGGAAAGAATGGATAGAATCGTATGGGGCAACGGAAATCGAAACCCCTAACATCAATAAGTTGGCAGAAACGGGAATTACATTCGACAATGCCTACTCCATGCCACAGTGTACACCCAGTCGGGTGGCCTTGATTACAGGACAATATCCGTTTGCCAATGGGTGGATAAACCATTATGATGTACCCCGTTGGGGGCATGGGGTGAATTTTGATGCCGATAAAAATCCAAGTTTTGCCAAAGCCTTGAAAAATGACGGATATGCCACCTGTATAGCGGGAAAGTGGCAGATCAATGATTTTAGGATCGAACCCAAAGCCATGGAAAATGCGGGTTTTCAGGAATATTGTATGTGGACGGGGTACGAGTCGGGTAATAAACCCAGTGAAAATCGGTATTGGGACCCTTATATCTTCACGAAAAATGGCAGCAAGACCTATGAAGGTGAATTTGGGCCTGATATTTTTTCGGATTTTATCATCGACTTTATGTCAAAGAACAAGGATAAGCCCCTTTGTGTTTATTATCCAATGGTTTTAACACATGCCCCTTTTGTGCATACACCCCACGAACCTGAGGCAAAAACCAAATACCAAAAGCATCAGGCGATGGTACGTTATACCGATTTCATTATCGGGAAAATAGTGAAGTCATTGGAAGATAATGGTATGCTGGATAATACATACCTCATATTCACCACCGATAATGGTACCTCCAATGGCATCATAGGAAAAAGGGATGAGGTATATGTTAGGGGAGGGAAATCGTTTTTAACCGAAAATGGAATCAATGCGCCCTTTTTGGTCTTGACCCCAGATAAGATGCATTTCACGACCGATGCCCTTATTGACTTTACCGACATATACCCGACATTACTTGATTTGGCGAATGTCGGGAATAAGGCCGAAACGAGTGGCTACTCATTTGCGGATGTCTTGGAAGGGGAGCGTGTAATCGGTAAGCGGGATTGGATATTGGCTATGGGCGGACTATCGGCAAAAATAGGTGAGGACGATCGAATGGAAAATTGGTTCCGATTTAGGGATCGTGTGCTTCGCGATAGGCGATATAAGGTGTATACCGATACTTTAAAACGCATAGTAAGGATGTTCGATTTACAGTCAGACCCTTATGAAACCCATAATCTGATTGGAGAAGGGGCATCGGCCCAGGTACTCGAAAAATTCGAAGGTATATTGAATGGTCTTCCTGATCGGGATACACAGCCTGTTTATACGAAAACAGTGGATAGCCTATACAATGTTCCTATTGAAAAATTGAATTGTTGCGGTGGGCCGAAAGGAGCTAGAAAAACGAATATGTTGCCTCTGGCGACCGAAGAGGCATTTTTAAAATTAAGTAGTAAGGAATAAACACATAACGGAATTAAATTGGAAAGAAGGAAATTTTTAAAGTATGTAGGGGCCACCTCCATTTATATTGGGGTTTCTTCCTGCGCATCGACAGGTTTTTTTAGAAGGAAGTACGATGAAGGGGTATGTAGGGAAGCATGGGGCAAACTTGCGAACAAGGGTGAAGCCTTTGCATATGTAAATCCGGATAAGAAACTTCCCAATGTGTTTATTTATGGCGATTCCATTTCAATAGGCTATACCCCAACAGTAAGAACCGAATTGGAAGGAAAAGCCAATGTGTTTAGGTTTCATAAAAACGGACAATCAAGTAATAAGTTCATCCCTTTTATGGAAAAAATGAAAACGACCATGTTTCAGCCTTACTTGAAAGGTGGTTGGGATTTCGATTGGGATGTTATTCATTTTAATGTCGGGTTGCACGATTTAAAATATGTAAAAAACGGTAAGCTCGATTTAGAAAACGGAAAGCAGGTAAACACCATTGAAAAGTATAAGGAAAACCTACATGGGATTTGTGAATATCTGATGAAGGAATATCCAAAAGCAAAATTGATTTTTGCTACGACCACCGCAGTTCCTGATGAAGGTGCCAATGGCAGGGTTGCAGGCGATAGTGTAAAGTACAACAAAGCGGCTTTGGAGGTTTTGGCAGATTATCCATCAATTGCCATCAACGATTTGTACAGCTTTACCAAACCCAATGCCAAGGACTGGTTTATTAAACCCCGTAACGTACATTATAACGATTTAGGCAAAAAAGAACAGGGGAAAGAAGTTGCGAAAATTATTGCTGAAAACTTGTAATCATGAACAGAATAGTACTCATTATATCATTATTTCTTATTTCCATAACCGGTGAAGCACAAAAGAATTCCCCGAATTTCATACCACAGCCCGAATCCGTTCAGTTTTCCGATGGTGTGTTTGTTCTCGACCAAACCACTAAGGTATTTGTTCCCAAAAAATTCAGGGGACAACTCATACCTTATGTCGCTGAAAAGATACATTCCGATCTAGGTCTCAACCTTGTGTATTCCTATAATGGGCCCGATAAAGGGGAAAAACACATTCTATTTAAACTGGAAAAAAGGGCTTCGTTAAAAGAAGAAGGCTATCTACTTGAAATAACACCTGAATCGATTGTGGTCATGGCAAAAGACTATGCCGGACTATTCAATGGCTTTCAGACCTTACGGCAAACGTTCCCATTGGAAAATACCGGGGAAGTCCGTATACCCGCTATGGAGGTTAAGGACAACCCCAGGTTTCAATGGCGCGGAATCATGTTGGATGTTTCCAGACATTTTCAACCCAAGGAATTTATCCTAAAACAAATAGACGTTCTTTCTTCGTATAAGGTGAACAAATTCCACTGGCATTTAACAGATGACCAAGGGTGGCGTCTCGAAATCAAAAAGTATCCCAAGCTAACGGAAAAAGGAGCTTGGAGAGCGGATAGAAGTGGCGTTGCATGGTGGGAAAGGGAAAAAGCCACAGCGGAAGAGCCCAAAACCGTTGGAGGGTTTTATACCCAAGAGGAAATCAAGGAAGTTATCGCCTATGCCAAGGTAAGGAATGTGGAAGTCATTCCTGAAATAGATGTTCCCGGCCATAGTAAAGCGCTTGTGGCATCGTATCCTGAACTGTTTTGCTATGATGATCCAGAAGTAGATTTTGAAGTGGCCGTTGGCGGTAAAGCCCCTGATAATACGGTTTGTCCAGGTAAAGATTATTCCTATGGATTCCTAAACGACGTCATTAAGGAAGTCGCTGCATTGTTCCCTTCCGAATATTTGCATATCGGAGGTGATGAGTGCAATAAAAAGAACTGGAAAAAGTGTCCGTATTGCCAAAAAGCAAAATCGGATAACGGATTGGAGGATGAGGAAGAATTACAAAGTTATTTTATCCAGCGTATTCACAAATTGGTAAAAAAGCAAAAGAAGACCATGATCGGTTGGGATGAGATTTTAAGTGGAAATGGAGCCCCGGGAGCTACGATCATGGCTTGGAGAAGGGGGAAGTATAACCCGCAAATAACCGCCCCCCAAGAAGGCTATCCCACGATAATGACATCCTATAAATATTCATATATAAGTCAGGTGCAGGGACCTACCATTACAGAACCGGAAGGGCCAAAGGTGGTTTTACCGCTTTCAAAGGTTTATGGTCATGAGCCGGTAGCAGCCGAACTTACTGAAGCCCAAAAAGAATTGGTACTGGGTAACCAAGCTAGTTTATGGGGGGAGTTTACACCTACCCAAGAACATTGCGAGTATATGCTATACCCTAGGGCAATAGCCAGTGCTGAGGTTTCATGGAGTTTGCCCGAAACCAAGAATTGGGAACGTTTTCAAACCGCTTTGGAAGATTACCATTTTGACAAATTGGAGCGTAAAGGTATTAACGTTTCTAAAAGTTTGTACAGTGTATATCCTTCCTATGCTATAGACCAATTGCATGGAGAAGCAATTGTATACCTGCAAACGGAGAGCGTGGGGTATAGGATAAGATACACTTTGGATGGCTCGGAACCTGATATTAATAGTGCGGTATATACCAAGGCGTTTAGGGCAGAACCCAAAAGCCTACTTAAAGCCGCCTTGTTCAATGACAAAGGGGAACAAAAAGGAAAAATTTTAGAATTAAGATTGAAATAAAATTGTAGTTATGAATACATGTAGGTTGATTTTAATGTTGTTATTAAGCGTGCAACTGTTAAAGGCACAAGAAAAACCAAATATCGTATATATCATTTGTGATGATTTAGGGTATGGGGATGTACAGGCCTTAAACCCTGAAAAGGGAAAAATTCTAACACCGGCAATTGATGCTTTTGCCAAAGAGGGTATGACTTTTACAGATGCGCATTCTGCTTCTGCGGTTTGTACCCCATCTAGATATTCCTTATTAACGGGTAGATATTCTTGGAGATCAAAACTACAAAATGGCGTATTACGAGGCGGTAATGAGTTTGAACCTTTGATAGACAAAGAATTGACAACAGTGCCCGGTTTATTAAAAAAAGCGGGCTATACTACCATGGCCATGGGTAAATGGCATTTGGGATTTAGTTTTTTGGATAATGATGGTAAACCTTATGACATGTATAGTGGTAAAAAGTTGGTTAATGCGCCAATCGGAGCTAATGTGCCCAATGGGCCGGTGAGTAGGGGTTTTGATGGTTATATAGGTTTTCATCACTCCGCCTCAATGAATACGGTTATAAAAGATGACAAGGTTATAGATCATATGGCCCCAATAAAAATGCTCCAGTTTTTGGGTGAACATGCCAAAGATTATATCAAGGAAAGTACAAAGAAAAAAGAACCGTTTTTCTTGTATTTGGCTCTGAATTCCCCTCATAGCCCCGTTGTACCTTCAGAGGAATGGCAAGGAAAAAGTGGCATGGGAAGTTATGCGGATTTTGTAATGGAAACAGATTTCGTGGTAGGCAAAGTATTAAAGTCACTAAAAGAAAACGGGTTGGAAAAAAACACACTGGTTTTCTTTACCAGTGATAATGGCTGTTCGGCCCCTGTTGCCAAAGCAGGGAAATTGGAAAAAGAATTCGGTCATTACCCCAGTGCGGATTTTAGGGGATACAAATCCGATATTTGGGAAGGTGCCCATCGGATCCCGTTTATGGTCAAATGGCCCGGGAAGATCAAACCCAATACAACCAATAGCCAACTTATCTGTCAGACGAGTTTAATGGCAACCTGTGCAGGGATCACCGGTGTGGAATTGGATGCCGATGATGGCGTAGATTCGTATAGTATTCTTCCGCTATTGAAAAACAATAAGGCCAAAACGGATTATAAATTGGTGGTGCACCATTCCATTAATGGGAAATTCTCCATTAGAAATAAAAAATGGAAATTGGAATTGACTCCAGGTTCCGGAGGATGGAGTGCCCCAACAGATAAAAAAGCCATAATGGAAGGTTTGCCCCAGATACAGCTGTATAACATGAAAAAGGATTGGGAGGAAACCACCAATGTATATAAAAAGCATCCTAAAATAGTTAAAAGGCTAACGGAAGAATTAGAACGAATTGTTGAAAACGGAAG
The DNA here is from genome assembly GCF_009674825.1 of Maribacter luteus. Taxonomy (GTDB): domain Bacteria; phylum Bacteroidota; class Bacteroidia; order Flavobacteriales; family Flavobacteriaceae; genus Maribacter_A; species Maribacter_A luteus. The sequence continues at coordinate 113,161 of NZ_WKJH01000024.1, read as the reverse complement.
AACTACCTCTGGGGAGTTACAACAGAATGACGTTCCTGTCGATATTTATAAGTCGGGAGTTGCCGAAAAATCGGGAGCACATTAAGTTCCTAAAAGAACACAACGCATATATGGGAATCCAAAAAAGAAAATCGCTGCTTTATTTCTGCTTTATACTAAGTATGATAGTTGCTGTATCCTGCTCATCCTCAAAAACGGATAAAGATGATACAGTGGCGGCAATAGTCGTAGAAGGGGAAAAGCAACCGGTAGATTATATAGACCCTATTATTGGGGCCATTACCTATGGGAAAAAATCCAAAGATGCCCATGGTTTTGGAAAAACATTTCCGGGTGCCGCAACCCCTTTTGGCTTGGTACAATTAAGTCCGGATACTTTTACGGGTGGTGATAATGGTTCGGGCTATTCGTACGAGCATCCAACACTCGAAGGTTTCAGTTTTACACATATGAGCGGTGTAGGTTGGTTTGGCGATTTGGGCAACTTTTTAGTGACGCCCACAACCGGCAAATTACATACGAATAGAGGTGTTCCTGAAAACCCGGAAGATGGTTACCGATCTCGGTTTTCACATGATACCGAAGTAACCCAAGCAGGCTATTACGCAGTGACTTTAACCGATTATAGAGTAAAGGCAGAATTGACGGCGGCACCAAGGGCAGGAATAATCAGATTCACTTATCCGGAAAATGACAGTTCACGAATTCAAATCGATTTATCACGTCGCGTTGGAGGTACATCAACGGAACAATACATCAGGGTAGTTGATGAAAACACGATTGAAGGCTGGATGAAATGTCCTCCGGAAGGTGGTGGCTGGGGCGCTGGGGCCGGTAACGCCGATTACGTGGTGTATTTCCATTGCCAATTTAGCAAGCCGTTAAAAGACTACGGAATTTGGAGTGCCGATATTCCTGACGTGCCTAGAAAGATGCGTTTTATTAGAAGGGATAATTATCAGGATGCAGTTAAAAATGCAGAAATTTTTAAAGGTAGAAATGAAATGCAAGGCAAGCATTTAGGGTTTTATACCGATTTCAGCACAAAAGAAGGAGAACAGGTGTTGGTGAAAAGCGGCATTTCTTTCGTGAGTATCGCAGGTGCCAAGGAAAATCTCGAGCACGATATCGATCATTGGGATTTCGATAAAACCAGGCAAGAAGCACGTGACTTATGGAGTACGGCCATTTCAAACATAGCGGTATCCGGTGCATCCGATAGGGAAAAAACCATTTTTTACACCGCACTTTATCATACCTTAATCGATCCTCGGGCTTTTTCAGACGTTAACGGAAACTATATAGGGGCCGATAAACAAGTACACCAAACCGATAATTTTACTTACCGTACTATTTTCAGTGGTTGGGACGTGTTTCGTTCACAATTTCCGTTGCAAACCATTATCAATCCTACATTGGTCGATGATGAAATCAATTCCCTATTACAAATGGCAGCGTTAAGTGGTCGCGAATATTTACCGCGCTGGGAAATGCTGAATTCCTATTCGGGCGTAATGTTAGGGAATCCGGCAGTTTCGGTAATTAACGATGCTTACCAAAAAGGAATTCGTAACTACGATGTGGAAAAAGCCTTTGAGTACTCATTGAACACGGTTAACAACACAGGAAATGGTGAGCTAGGGTATTCACACAAGCACATTTCCAAAACCTTGGAATATGCCTATTCCGATTGGGCGTTGGCAACCTTTGCACAAGCGTTGGGCAAAAATGGGATTGCCGAAACTTATTTCGAAAAAAGTAAAAATTATAAGAATATTTGGAACGATGAAGTCAACTGGTTTAGGGCTAAGGATAGCACCGGAACTTGGTTGGAATGGAAAGGGAAAACCGTTCATGGCCAAGGGTGTATTGAAAGCAATCCGTTTCAACAAGGTTGGTTTGTACCCCACGATATCGATGGGTTAAAGACCTTGATGGGTGGTGAAGAAGCTTTTAAAAATGAATTGATCACTTTTTTTGAAAACACCCCCGAAGACTTTCTTTGGAATAATTATTACAATCATGCCAATGAACCTGTGCATCATGTACCGTTTATGTTCAATGAAGCCGGTGTACCGCACTTGACCCAAAAATATACCCGTAAAATTTGTGATAAGGCTTACGGTATCGATGCTTACGGATTATGCGGTAATGAGGATGTAGGTCAAATGTCTGCGTGGTATGTGTTGGCTTCCATTGGTATTCATCCCATAAATCCGGGGGATAATAAATACCAAATCACGAGTCCGGTTTTCAATGATGTCGAAATTAAATTGGACAGCAACTATTATTCAGGAAAAACATTCAGGATTATCGCCCATAACAATTCAAAGGAAAATATTTATATACAAACAATCAAATTGAATGGAAAACCATTGGATCGCTTTTGGATTTCTCACGAAGAAATCACCAAAGGTGGTGTTTTGGAATTTGAAATGGGTCCAAGCCCAGTTATTAATTAAGAAAAAAAACAAATCAATATGAATAAGATAGCCATTATTTGCCTATTAGGTTTACTTACATTTACCAGTAATGCCCAAAAACACTATGATTTCCCAATGCCGGAATATACCCCCACCGAAGGTAATTTACAGGCCCGAAAGGAATTTCAGGACATGAAGTTCGGGATGTTCATCCACTGGGGCGTGTACAGCGTTTTGGCAGATGGTGAATGGGTTATGTTCATAAAAAAGATCCAAGCGGATAACTATGAGCGTTTGGCTGATTTTTTCAATCCGCAGGATTATGATCCCGAAGAATGGGTAAAGTTGGCCAAGGCCGCCGGGATGAAATATATTACGATTACCACTAGACACCATGATAGCTTTAGTATGTTCGATACCGATGCGAGCGATTTTAACATTGTAGATGCTACGCCTTACGGAAAAGACCCGTTAAAAGCATTGGCAGAGGCCTGTAAAAAGGAAGGTATCAAGCTGAATTTCTATTATTCGCTACTCGATTGGAAAAGGGAAGATTACAAAGTAGGTAAAAAAGGAGATAAAGAAGCTTGGGAAAAGTATGTTAGCTTTATGAAAAAGCAACTAACGGAGTTACTTACAAATTATGGAGAAATAGGAATGATTTGGTTTGATGGACATTGGGACCAAAAGCAAGCAGATTGGAAGTATAACGAAATCTATAGTTTGATCCACGAGCTGAGTCCGAATACCCTTATCGCCAACAACCACCATATACAACCCATTGCCGGGGAAGATGTACAGACCTTTGAACGTGATCTTCCAGGGGAAAACCACGGCGGTTACAGTGATGGGGTACAGGTTAGCCGATTGCCCTTGGAATCTTGTGCTACCATGGCCGGGAAATGGGGGTATAGCATTTATGACAAAAAGTTCAAGAGTACGAAAAAATTGATCCACTTTCTGGTCAATGCGGCGGGTAAAAACGGCAACTTACTGTTGAACGTAGGTCCCATGCCAAACGGTAAAATACAACCGGAATTTGTTGATACCTTAAGTGAAATCGGGGAATGGACCGGTACTTATGGTGAAAGTATCTATGGCACCAGAGGAGGGGTCATCAACTCACAGGAATGGGGTACCATTACCAAAAAGGACAAGACCTTGTATGTACACGTGCTGGATGCCCCTACCGAACCCTATGTTTTTATTCCCGAGCTCAAGGAGAAGGTTAAATCGGTGACCAGTTTCGATGGGGGGATCAAAATCAGGTTCAAGCAGGTAACAGAAGGACTTTTTCTATATACTGGTGCATTGGATGCCGACCGTATAGATACCATTTATAAAATAGAAACCAGATAATAAGCTGTTAGGCAAGCGTTTACAAGGAAAATATACCTCAAGCCATAAAGGAGGCTTTTGATGCTTCCGTGGAAAAGAACTTAAAACTTAATATACAGCGATAACTAGAGCAAATGAAAAAATCAATCACTTCAACAGTAAGAATGGCGCAAAGGTTACTTCCCCTATGGGTAACGATCCTTATAATTTCCTGTAACACCCCAAACCCGGGTTATACGGAAGATGACATTGCCATTATTCCCAAGCCATTGAATTTTACCTTAGGTGAGGGTTCCTTTGAAATAAGTGTGAAAACACCATTGGCACAATCGGACGGTATTTCGGATAAGGCCGTAGGTTTTCTCAACGGACTTTTGGGGAAAGCAGCTGGTTTTACACTGGAAAAAAGTTCGGGAAACCTGGAAAAAGGAATCGTTTTCTTTACCAAGGAAGGTTTTAAAAAAGGCGGATATGGTTTACATGTGAATCCGGACAAAATCACCATTGAAGCGACAGAAGCATCGGGTTTTTTCAATGCGGTACAAACCATAAGGCAACTCTTGCCAAAGGAAATTGAGCAAAATAGGGTAGTTGATACGGATTGGTATGTTCCCAGTGTCGACATACAGGACGAACCTAGGTTTGAATGGCGCGGTATGCATAACGATTTAAGCCGCCATTTCTTTGATGTGGATGAAGTGAAGCAATTCTTGGATTATTTGGCGCTTTATAAAATGAACACCTACCATATGCACCTTACCGATGATCAAGGTTGGCGTATGGAGATAAAAAAGTATCCACTATTGACCGAAAAAGGGGCGTGGAGAATTCCCAATAATCAGGATACGATTTGCAATACCAGGGCAGTGGAAAACGATCTGTACACCATTGATCCGGCAAAATTCAAGGAAGTGGATGGTGAACGCAAGTATGGCGGATTTTTCACCCAAGAACAAATAAAGGAAATTATTTCTTACGCAGATGATAGGTGTATTACCGTAATTCCAGAGGTTGATATGCCTGGACACTTTAAATCGGCCATAGATAATTATCCGTTTTTATCATGTAATGAAGAATCCGGATGGGATACCGTATTTACTTATCCAACTTGTTTGGGAAAAGAAACTACTTACGAATTCATGAAGAACGTTTTGAGTGAGGTTGTAGAATTATTTCCTACGGAATACATTCATATAGGAGGGGATGAGGTCAACATCAAATCATGGGAAGTATGCCCACACTGTCAAAAAGTTATTGCAGATAATGGATTGAAAGACGAGCATGAACTACAATCTTTTTTTAATAGGGATATAGAACGATTTCTGCATTCCAAAGGGAAGAAATTATTGGGTTGGGACGAAATCGTGGAAGGTGGTTTAACAAAAGACGCTACAGTGATGTGGTGGAGAGGGTGGCGCCCGGAAGCGCCTAAGAAAGCAGCAGAGCAAGGTAATGATGTTATAATCACTACAACCGATGCCTATTATTTCGATTATTTGAACGAAGGGAATCCATTGGAAAAGATCTATAACTATGAACCCGTCCCAAAAAGTTTTACAGAAAAGGAGGAAGCTAATGTCCTAGGTATACAGGCCAACCTTTGGTCCGAATGGATACCTAGTTTTAAGAGGTTGCAATACCAAGCTTTTCCCAGAATGATCGCAGTGGCGGAAAATGCTTGGGCTCCGAAGAAGAGCAAGGACTTTATGGCATTTAACACTAGAGTGGAAAAACAATACCCTAGATTGGAAGAAATGGGGGTTTATTATTACATCCCTATCGTAAAGGGATTGGATAAGGAATTGGCCATGGTAGACAGTACAAAGGTTAAGTTGGATCTTGCCTATCCGTTGGAAGGCGTAGAGATTTATTATACCACTGACGGGTCTGTACCCTCAAAAGGGTCATTGCGATATTCTGGGCCATTCGTGGTAACCGATACCGTGGAAATCAAAGCAAGGGCCTATAAAGGGGATATTTATAACGACATCAAGAAAACGAAAGTGATCCAAAAATCGTATTTGGATCCTGTCGGGGTAACGCCAACAGAAAAGGGATTGAAAAGATTCATCCTTAAAGGGAAATACAAGAAAGTTGCTGATTTAGAATTAAATAAGGGTCAGGCTTGGCAAAAGGTAGATAGTATCGATTTGGCCGACTATAAGGAAGGGAAAAGGTTCAATATGGTATTTTCCGGGTATTTCCATGCCGAGGAGAATGGTATTTATGAGTTTGAAACCCGATCGGATGGTGGTGATCATTTATATATCGGGGATACTTTGGTCGTGGACAATAGTGGATGGCACGGTCCAAGAAAACGGTATGGAAAGGTTGCCTTGAAATCGGGTTGGTACCCCATAGTTATTAAATACAGGCCTAGTGATAACCCAAGGGTAATAAATGCATGGTATGGTTTACAGGGGGAAGAACTACAGTCCATTAATTCAGAAGTTACAGGACATTAGAAATTATCGAAATGAACAAAATATATAATAGTTAGTCAATGAAATCGATGATTCTCCCATTGTTTTTAGTAGTAATATGTGCTTTAAACGCCCAAAATCCGATTTTAAACAAGGAAGATGCTGGGTTTATCTATGCAGCAGATCCAGCCGCCGAAGTCTATAATGGTAAAGTTTATGTGTATTGTTCCAGGGATGTAGAGGGTGCTGTTTCATTTAGTACGATGCAAGATTATGCGATATTGGAGTCTTCTGATATGAAAACTTGGAAAAATCACGGTGTGGTACTAAAACCACGGGAATATGTCTGGGCTCATGGACAAATGAATGCACCGGATGTGGCCTACTGGGAGGGTTGGTATTATTTTTACTTTCCATATGATAAAACACATATTGGTGTGGCAAAGAGTCGAACGCCGGTTGGCCCTTGGGAAGAAGCTGTTACAAAGGAAATAACAACCATATTTGACCCTACCGTTTTTGTTGATGATGATGGGCAAGCTTACATTTATGGCAATGATCATAAAGTCAATATAGGAGATCCAGGGGCTCATATAATGGGAGCTAAGCTTAAAGATAATATGATTGAATTAGATGGTGATTGGATTCGACTTTCTGAAGAAACAGTGAGTGAAGCAGTGCATGTTTTTAAAAGAAACGGGATATATTATTTTAGCGCTAGGGTTGGCCCTGTTACGAAGTATTGGATGGCAGAAACGCCATTACCAAAATATGCTACATTAAAAGGTGAATTAGCTCCAGATGCCCCGAAAGCACCGAATCATACTTCAGCGATAGAATTTAAAGGCGACTGGTATTTGTTTTACCATCGTGGGGATGTAAATGAAGGTTCATTTCATCGTAGATCTGCATGTTTTGAAAAAATGTCATTTCGAGAAGATGGGACTATAGTCCCAATTGAATACACCTTGGAAATAGAATGATGTTGAAAATGCGTAAGTTGGGATATGATGCTTTTATACCTGAAATGAAAATAAGTTGTTAAAATTATTAAATATGAAAATTAAAAAAATAGGAATATCGGTTTTAGTGTTCTTAGCTGTTTTTGGTACTAAAGTAATGGGTCAGGATACGAATACCATTTCAGCCCCTTTAGTCTTGGATATGGTACACCATAACCCGGGAGAGGCCCCATATCAGTCCATTTATAACGACCCAAAAGTAATCAAGGAAATGAGTTATAATGGGAAAGTATATTTCCTTTTCGAATCCCCTGCCTTGGCCATTGATTGGGAATCGGTAGATCTAGATATTTTACCCAAAGGTTCGGAAGATAGGAAATGGGTAGATGCAAAGGCGAAACAGATAAAGCAAATGCATAAGGCCTGTAAAGCGCAGGATATGAAGATTTTTGCAATGTCCGATTTGGTTTTGTTTCCGAAGCGATTAATAGCAAAATACGGTATCGAGGAAACCTTTGGGAACCCGAATGATCCTTTGACCGAAAAGTTGATACGAGCGCAAATTAATGAAATGTTCGATCAATTTCCGGATCTGGACGGCTTGGTAGTGCGTATCGGTGAAACGTATTTGCATGATGCCCCCTATCATTTAGGCGCTATAGATAATAAAAAAAGCCCAGAAAAAACGATCATTCCCTTAATGCAGATCCTTAAGGAAGAAATTTGTGAAAAAAGGAACAAGCAGTTGATCTTTAGGACTTGGGGTGCGTTCGATGTGAATTTGGAAGATTACCTAAAAGTAAGTGATGCCATAGCCCCCCATAAAAATTTGATTATCAGTGTTAAGCACTGTGAAGGTGATTTTCATAGATCCAATGCGTTCAGTAAGGTAATCGGTCAAGGGCGCCATCCCCAAATCATAGAAGTACAATCCGCTCGCGAATACGAAGGAAAAGGGGCCTACCCCAACTATATCGCCAATGGGGTTATTGAAGGTTTTGAAGAGCATGCAAGAATGCCCGAAGGGCAAATCAATAGTATTAAGGAGTTTGTTGAAACAAAACCTGGATTATATGCCGGTATCTGGACATGGTCTAGGGGTGGCGGATGGAATGGTCCTTACATCAAAGATGAAATGTGGTGCGATTTGAATTCTTGGGTAATGGCACAATGGGCCTTACATACCGATAAAAGTGAGGAATTTATTTTTAATAGATATGCGACGGAACGGTTACACCTTAAGGGTGATGATATCTCTAAATTCAGGAAATTGGCCTTGCTTTCTGCCGAAGCAGTAGTAAGGGGGAGGAACAGTACGTTCAGGGACATGAACCCTTGGTGGACAAGAGATCAAGGCATTGCCTGGCCAATGGTAATAAAAGGGGAATTACAACAAAAAAGGAACTTGGCGCAAAAAGACGAATCTGTAGCCAAATGGAAAGAAATAGTTAAGCTGGCCAAATCGATTGATTGGGAAAATGAGGCTACGAAAAACCATGCCATTGGATCGGCTGAGTACGGATTAAGATTGTACACCATTTATAGAACCCTTGTTTATATGCAACATGCCGAAGCCAATGGTAAAGAAGTTAAAAAGTGGATCAAAGCGTATGATAAGGCTTGGAAAAACTATAATAAGCTTGCCGAGGAATATAGTACCATAGCCACGCTATATACCCAGGATTATGATAGACATATTGCCAAAAACGCGAACGCTATAGTAGATAAATTAAGAGGAAATTAATGTGCCGATATTATAAAAACAACCTATTTGTTCCTAAACACTACATAAAGTAATTGGGTTCTAATTTTATAATAAAACGTTGGGGGTTTCTTTCTGTGAAATGATAATTTATCTCCTAAATTAACAAGACGGTTAAACTTAACGCTCCTTGGGCACCAATAACCAAACATTGTTCTATGTCGGCTGTCTTTGACGGTCCGGAAATGAATAAACCGAAAGTGCGTTTTCTTTTGGAAATAAGCTCATAGGCCTCATGTAAATTTTGGCAAATGTCTTTTTTATCCAAAATAATCAACAGATCATTGGTTATAAAAGGTAAGGCCCGAATGTAAAACTGTTCTTCCGATATCCAAATGGCTCCGTTTTCCGCTACACCGAACGTACCGCGAAGTATTGCCAAATCAACATCCTCCAAATCCTTGGGTTGTGTTTTATCTGAAATGGAAACCGTTCCTAAAGACGACACTTGTGTACGATTTACAATGTTCGTGGCATTAGGGTACATCATCGTTATCTCATTATCAATATCCTTTGGAGAGGTCAATTGCTTGATCGTGCCCCCTACAAGGGGCACTTTTTCCTTAAAACCGCTAAGAAGGTCTATATCCTCATTAAAGAGATCAGCATTGATCTCTGGTAATGGCAACAATTCCGGTTTGTTTTTTCGTACCGAATTTAATATTTCTTCCCTGCCCATTATTTACTTCTTTTTTCTTTATACCATTGATCAAAATTCCCATTTTTTATTTGGGGGAGTTCACGTGCCTTACCCCAAGCATTCAATTTGGAATAAACCAAAAACCTAGGGGCATATTTGAGCATAAACCGAACAGACCGACCAGCGAGACCATAAAACTTGGGTTTTGAAAAAACCTTGCCGGTCATCTTTAAAATCGTTTTCTTGACAACAGGTTGTTCTACGTCTTTAGTGATTATCTGTCTCCATTTGTACAGTTGTTCATGTATATTGATTTTTACGGGACAAACATTGGAACATGATCCACATAAAGTTGATGCAAAAGGCAAAGAGCTATGTTTGGTCAAATCTTTCCCTGGGGATAATATAGACCCAATGGGACCGGGGATGGTAGCATCATAACTATGGCCGCCACTACGCCTGTAAATAGGGCAGGTGTTCATACAGGCCCCACAACGTATACAATGTAATGAAGATCGGAAATCTTCACGGCTCAATTGTTCCGTTCTGCCATTATCCACAATTACGATGTGCATTTCGGAACCTTCGGTAGGTTTGTTGAAATGGGAAGAATAGGTCGTAATGGGCTGTCCTGTGGCACTTCTGGCCAATAAACGCAAAAATATACCTAGATGTGCTTCTTTTGGTATAAGCTTTTCAATACCCATACATGCTATATGGGTTTTTGCCAAATGGGCTCCCATATCAGCATTGCCTTCATTGGTACATACCACAAAACCTCCTGTTTCGGCTATGGCAAAATTGACACCTGTAATGGCGACATCGGCCGTTAAGAATTTTGTACGTAGGTGTTTTCGGGCTTCATTGGTCAAGTATTCCGGATTTCCATCACTAGGTTTTGTGCCCAGATGTTCTTGGAACAAGGTGTCGACTTCCTCTTTGGTTTTGTGAATGGCCGGTAGAACGATGTGACTTGGTGTTTCTTTTGCTATTTGCACAATATATTCCCCCAAATCAGTATCAACAACTTCAAAGCCTTTCGATTCCAAATACGGATTTAAATGGCATTCCTCAGTAAGCATTGACTTGCTCTTAACCACCTTTTTTGCATTCTTTTCGGTCAGAATCTTATTGATGATCTTATTATGTTCTTCGGCATTTGACGCCCAATGTACGGTAATACCGTTTTTTTGTGCGTTCGTTTCAAATTCAATTAAAAGTTCGTCTAGGTTAGATAGGACATGGGCTTTGACTCCGGATGCCAAATCCCTTAACTGTTCCCAGCCTTTGACACCATGTGCGGCATTGTCCCTTTTTTCCCTAACATACCACAAAGCTTTGTCGTGCCAATTTACTTTAGCTTCGTTCTTATTGAATATTTCGGCCTTTTGTGCGTGGTTCATAATTAAATACTGCTATTTAAAATTTCAGCAATATGCATTACCCTTATTGGTTGCTTGTTTCTATTGATCAATCCTTCTAAATGCATTAAACAGGAATGATCGGCACCGGTGATAACTTCTACATCATTGTTCAAATGATCTTGAATGCGGTCTTTTCCCATTTTTACTGATATAGCCTCTTCGAAAACCGCAAAGGTTCCTCCGAAACCACAACATTCATCTTTTCGGGTCAGTGACATTAACTCGAGCCCCTGAACATGGGCCAATAAATCTTCTTCTGTTGAATAATGGGCGTCCATTCTTTCGGAACAAGATCCCAAGTGAAGCCCCCTTAAACCGTGACAGCTCTTATGTAAACCCACTTTGTATGGGAATGAGGCACCTAAATCGGTTATCCCCAATATCTTAACGATAAACTCACATAGTTCAAAAGCATTATTTCTTACATTGATGACATCTGGGGTTTGTTCTATGATATCGAAATGTTTTTTAACGTGATAGATACAACTTCCGGACGGGCCAACGATATAATCGTATTCCTTGAAATTTTCAACGAACACCTGACAGGCCCCTTTTGCATCTTCCTCGTAACCCGAATTGCCCAATGGTTGTCCACAGCAGGTTTGACCGGAAGGATAATAAACATCCACTCCTAATTTTTCCAGTACTTCCAGCGTGGCTATACCCACCTGAGGGTACAATTGGTTAATATAACATGGTATGAACAGGCCTACTCTCATTTGATTTTCAATCTTTTAATTCGTAAATCTTATCCATTAATACCCATTTTTCATTTTCTTTGGCCCAAGGCATTTTTTGCTGATATTTCCACATGAGCTCTTCCCACTCCTGAACCTTTCTATTGGCATTGTCCATTTGTTCCTTTTGTTCAAATGAGAATGAATCGTTTACTTCCAAAATCATGAACAGTCGATTACCGACACAATAGATTTCAGCATTTTCGATTCCTGAATCAATAATACTCTGTGTGATCTCTGGCCAAACTTTTTTATGATGTGCCTTGTATTGATCGATCAATACAGGGTCATCTTTTAAATCTAAAGCCAAACAATATTTTTTCATATTGGATAATTAGCGATTAATCATGCACCTTGAAAGTTCTATACCCATAAATTGCAATAAAGGCAAAACACAAAAAGGGTAGTATGAACGAAAAATTAACACCCGAAAACGGTCCTATGGTTCCCATGTCTATAAGAGTTCCCTGTAGAATGGGCATTAATGCACCACCTACGATTGCCATTACCAGCCCTGCGGCACCTAAGGCCGTATCTTCTTCCTTTAGGCCATTGAGTGCAATACCATAAATCGTAGGGAACATCAAAGACATAAAAGCCGAAGTGGCGACTAAAAGATACAAGCCCAGGATGCCTTCTATCAATATAACACCGGTAATGGTACACATGGCGCATAGGGCAAATATCATGAGTAATTTTCTTGAGTTCACATATTTCATAAGAAACGTGCTTATGAAACGGCTCATTAGAAATATACTCATGGCAACGATATTGTAGTTTTGGGCTTCAGCTTTTGGAATACCCAGATTTCCTGCATATTGGATGATGAACGTCCAACACATGATTTGAGCGGCCACATAGAACAATTGGGCTATGACCCCTTCTTTGTATTTACCGTTTTTAAATAACCTTTTAAAAGAGGAAATGGCACTTGTTTGGTTTTCTTTATGGGCTCTTTTTGGCATTTTGGTAATAGAAATAATGACCAACATGCCAATAACCACAAAACCTAGGATAACGTATGGGTCTCTAATGATCGCCAAATCATGGGTTCGTATGGCAGCTTTTTCAACAGAATCCAAGGTATTGAAAATCAATTCACCTGCTGCGTTTCTTTTGTCGGAATCCAATGCGGTCAAAATAAATTTCGAAGCTACGAACATGCCGAAAAGAGATCCAATTGGATTAAAGGCCTGTGCAAGGTTCAATCTTCTTGTTGCTGTCCGCTCATCTCCCATTGAAAGGATAAAAGGGTTTGCGGTAGTCTCTAAAAAGGCCAATCCGAAGGTTAAGATATATAAGGAAACCAAAAAGTATCCGAAAACCTCGAATTTGGCGGCAGGATAAAATAACAAAGCTCCTGTTGCATAGAGTATTAGTCCCAATATTATTCCTTTTTTATAGCTGTATTTCCGAACAAATAGGGCAGCTGGTATTGCCATTGTAGCGTAACCTCCGTAGAAGGCGAACTGCACCAATGCGGCTTTTGCGGTCGAAATTTCCATCACGGTCCCAAAAGCAGCGACCATAGGGTTGGTAATATCATTGGCAAATCCCCATAAAGCAAATAATGAGGTAATGATGATAAAAGGCAAAAGTACCTCTTTGGATACTACAGGGATTTTATTGGTATCGGTCATTCTAAAATTGGTTTAAATTTAGGTCTAAAACAAAAAGACAAAAAGCACTGTCTTTAAAGTAGATTGGGGGGTCTCTAATTTAACAAGTGCTTTTTGTTTCTTAGCTTGGTGGTATGCTTTTTATCTATATTGTGCGTATATGACTTTGGTCTGTAGGTATTCTTCCATTCCATGTTTGCCATCAGCACCGCCTAGACCCGATTTTTTCCATCCAGCATGAAAACCTTGAATTGCTTCAAAATGTTCACGGTTTACGTAGGTTTCCCCGAATTCCAATTGTTCGCAGGCATGCATAACCTTATTGAAATTCTCAGAAAATATCGAAGACGTTAGGCCGTATTCACAATCATTTGATAAAGCTATTGCCTCATCTAAGGTAGTGAATTTCATTACAGGTAATACCGGTCCGAAAACTTCTTCTTGAATAATTTGCATGTCTTGCTTAACATTGGCAAGTAACGTTGGTTGATAGAAATAACCTTTGTCGAATTTATCTGACCGAGTGCCTCCGACCACAACTTCCGCGCCTTCTTTTTTAGCAAATTCCACCATTTCTGCGACCTTTTCAATTTGATCCTTGGAAACCATACTGCTCATATCGGGATCATTCGTGGCAAAAGCGTCCTCGACCTTAAGTTCGGCCATTTTTTTAGTTACTTTTTCCATGAATTCATCATAGATACTATCCTCAACGTAAGCCCGTTCGGCACAGTTACATACTTGTCCGCTGAATATGACCCTGGAGGAAACAACAGCGTTTACGGCTAAATCCAAATCAGCATCTGCACAAACAATTGCGGGAGCTTTACCCCCTAATTCCAAAGAAACCTTAGTAATGTTTTCTGACGCGGCTTCCATAACCTTTTGACCTGCACCAACACTACCGGTTAAACTGATAATACCCGTTATCGGGCTTTTTGAAAGGGCATTACCGACAATACTGCCTTTACCGCAGACAAAGTTCAATACTCCGGCAGGAACTCCGATATTTTTTATTAATTCGGCAAATTCCATAACCGTATTCGGTGCTACCGAGCTAGGGTTTATTATACATGTATTGCCCGTTACCAATGAAGGGGCAATTTTACGGGCCATAACAAAAAACGGGAAGTTCCATGGTAATATGCCAACCGCGACACCAATGGGTGCTTTATGAAGAAATATGTGTTCTTTTTTACGGTCGCTTTGAATGATCTCGCCTTCAATTCTTCTGGCCCAACCCGCATTATAATCAAAGTAATCTGCGGTAACGTCAATTTCTACTTGTGCCAAGCCAATTACCTTGGCTTGCTCCGACGCCAATGTTTTGGCCAAGGACACTCTGTTTTCTCTAATGACATCTGCCATTTTATGTAAATAACCGGCCCTTTCTACGGCCGTAAGGGACTTCCAATTGTGTTGTGCGCCCTGAGCTGCATCAAGAGCTTCGTTAGCATCTGCTACCGAACCCACGGGCATAAGGGACAATACCTCTTCAGTACACGGATTTAATATCTCTATGGTTTCTGTTGAAGTTGATTTTACGAATTTTCCGTTTATAAATTGTTTGAATTCTTTCATTTGTTAAGTTTTAAAATTAATGACCAGGTTCTAGGAAAGATCTGTCAAATATCTCTGGATATAGTTATTTTCAATAAAATAGAGGATATTGAAATATTTGATAATAAAAGTCTTAACAAATTTAATTTATCACATAAAGGGAGTGTTTATCTATATTAATCAATAATATGAATAATTTAAACATTGATATTGAAAAGAGCTTGATTTAAGCCGATTTCATTTCATGGTCTTTCGTCTCAAAAAATCTTTTTATTTGACTTTAGGATGGGATGTTCCGGACAAATTTAAAATCAAAGAAAAGGTAAAAAAGACCAGGGTTAGGTATACCTTCCCGATCTATAAGTGGCCGGTGTTAGGCCTATTACCGTCTTGAATACCCTTGAGAAATGATATCTGTCTGAAAAGCCTAGTTTAAAAGAAACTTCTTCGATAGAGTCGTTTGTTTGCTCAAATAAATCGCAGGCTTTGGCGATTTTTCTGTTCTGGATGAAATTTTGGATGGTTATGTTCATTTCTTCCTTAAATAATCGGGCGAAGGAGTTTGGGGCCATATTTGCTATTTCAGCTATTTTGGGGTTGCTCAATTTTTTATCAATATTGATTTCGATGTACCGAATAACCTTTAAAACCCGTTCATCTATGTTAATGGCTTTCCATAATTCAGGCCCGATATTGGTTAAGGATTCCTTGATAAAAGCCTGCAATTTCATATTAAAGGTCAGTTTGAAATCAGAATTTTCAACTTTCAACCTTTCAGTCAAATACAATAGTCTATCTCTAAGATAATCGGTTAATTCTATCTTAAAAACACCTGGGTATACGTTGTCGAAAGGCACCCCTAGGTTAAAATGGACAAAGAAGTGAAACAAATGTTTGTCCACATAATCCTTCTCATTGTAATTGGTCGTAAGGTGTTTTCCGGAAACATGTATTCCTTCATTGTACATATGGTTTTTGGTAAACCGGGATGAGAATGATGTAAATGGGGGAATAATATAGATATAGTTGGGTGTCATGGTGTACACCTTATTTTGGTGAATTAATTCACCACCCTCATTTTTGTTCCAATAGAGTCTCCAAAAAGGAAACACCATATCATGGCAGTCCCATAAATCCAACAACCAATATCTGCAGCATAACAGATTCAACTTAAGACCGATGAAATTTTGCTTGTTGGGCGATGGATCCCCTAATTTAATGTCCCTAACGAGTTTCATTTGGCCAATGTTTAAATTAGATACAAAAATACGTGTTTTACATATTTCAAGAAGGATAGTGTCAAGGTATTTTTGTTCGTGTATAGTTTAAATATATATTATGAAAACCTTGAATCTCCCAAAACAGGTAAAAGCAGAATTAAGTAAAGTGTCAGAAGTAGCCGGCTATTTATGGCAGCGCGAATGGGCAGAACGTAATGCCGGTAATATATCTATGAATCTGACCTCTTTTTTTACGAAAGAAGAAGTTCAGGGTATCGGTACCGAAGTGGCATTCGATTTTCCGAAAGAAGCAGCGGAGTTTGTTATTTACATAACGGGTACCGGATGTTATCTACGCGATTTGGTCGATAAACTTGATGAAGTGTCCTGTATTCTTTATATCAATGAAGATGCAACGGCTTATTCGATAATATGGGGTGGAAAACAGGATAATTTTGGACCTACTTGCGAATTGATTTCACATGCTAGTATTCATCTGTTCAATTCACAGCACCATCCGGAAAACTTAGCGGTAGTGCATACGCATCCTTTGGAATTGATTTGTATGAGCCACCACGAGTTGTTCAATGATGAGGAAGAGTTGAATAGGCAAATCTGGATGATGTGTCCTGAGGTAAAAGTATTCGTTCCCAAAGGCATTCACTGTACCCCTTATGCATTGTCTAGCACAGCGGCATTGGCAAAAGTGACCATAGAAGCTTTTAAAACAAGGAATATATCACTTTGGGAAAAGCATGGCGCTACGGCTACTGCTCCCGATGTCATGAAAGCTTGGGATTTATTGGATGTGGCCAACAAAGGGGCAAAATTGTTGATGATGTGTTGGGCGGCCGGTTTTAAACCAGCAGGACTATCGAACGAACAATTGGTTGAATTGGAACAATTCACCTAAAAAACATAAAACTTATCCGAATATGAGTAGACTAATAGGCAGATTGCCAAAAGTAGGGATTCGTCCTGTAATTGACGGACGTGAATTAGGAGTTAGGGAATCTTTAGAGGTTCAATGTATGGATATGGCCAAAGCGGCCGCAAAATTAATACAGGATACATTGCGTTTTCCCAGTGGGGAAAAAATAGAATGTGTTATTGCGGATACTACTATCGGTGGTGTTGCAGATGCAGCAGCTTGTGCGGACAAATTCAAAAGGGAAGGAGTAGAGGTATCATTGACCGTAACACCATGTTGGTGCTATGGTACCGAAGTTATGGATACCGACCCCTTAATACCGAAAGCGGTTTGGGGCTTCAATGGTACCGAAAGACCGGGGGCTGTTTATTTGGCAGCTGCATTGGCAGGATATTCCCAAAAAGGCTTGCCGGCCTTCGGAATATATGGAAAAGAAGTTCAAGACGGTGGCGATAAAACCATTCCCCAAGATGTTTCGGAAAAAATCATTCGTTTCGTGAAGGGAGCTTTAGCGGTTGCCCAAATGAAAGGGAAATCGTATTTGTCCATTGGTTATAGTTCTATGGGAATTGCGGGTTCTATGGTCGATGTGAATTTTTTACAGGATTACCTCGGGGTTCGAGCAGAGTTCGTTGAATCTGTTGAGCTTTTGCGACGTATGGAAAATAATATTTTCGATCAGGAAGAGTATGCAAAAGCACTTGCTTGGACCAAAGAAAATTGTAAAGAAGGCGAAGATAGAAATAGTCCTGAAAGTCAGAAATCGCGTGAACAAAAAGATGAAGAGTGGGAGAAAGTCGTGAAAATGACTTTGATCTGTAAAGATTTAATGAACGGCAACCCCAAGTTGAAAGAGATGGGGTTCGGTGAAGAATCCAAAGGACGAAACGCCATTATGGGCGGTTTTCAAGGACAACGACAATGGACGGATTACCAGCCCAATGCCGATTTTACCGAGTCTATTTTAAACTCATCTTTTGACTGGAACGGTATTCGTCAGGCCTATGTATTCGCAACGGAAAACGATTGTCTAAACGCAATATCCATGTTGTTCGGTCATTTATTGACGAATAAAGCACAGTTGTTCTCCGATGTACGTACTTATTGGAGTCCGGAATCTGTTGAACGTGTAACAGGGAAAAAATTAACGGGTCTTGCTGAAAATGGTATTATTCATTTGATTAACTCTGGCTCCACAACCTTGGATGCTACGGCCCAACAATTGGATGCTGAAGGCAACCCGACCATGAAAGCTTTTTGGGATATTACGGAAGATGATGTTCAAAGATGTTTGGATAATACCGAATGGCCACCCGCTACTACCGAATATTTTAGGGGAGGTGGGTTTTCATCCCAGTTTTTGACCAAGGGCACCATGCCGTTGACCATGTGTCGCGTTAACCTAATAAAAGGAATCGGACCGGTTTTACAATTGGTTGAAGGATGGAGTGTGGAATTACCTGAGGATATCCATACCGTTTTAAATGAAAGAACTGACCCTACATGGCCTACGACTTGGTTCGTTCCAAGAACTACGGGAAAAGGCTTCTTCAAAGATGTATATACTGTAATGGCCAAATGGGGTGCAAACCATGGTGCCATTTCCCATGGGCATATAGGGGCCGATTTAATTTCATTGGCAGCTATGTTGAGAATACCCGTAAATATGCACAATGTAGATGAAAATGATGTTTTTAGGCCTAGTGCATGGTCTGCTTTCGGTGAAAACCTTGAAGGGGCAGATTATAGGGCTTGCGAGAATTACGGGCCATTATATGGTTTTAAAGAATGAAAAGTTTTGGGATAATCTAGGTACGTTGTTGAGTTGTTAGTTTGAATTAGTTTTTAAGTACCGGGATTATTCTATAAGCGATGACAAAGCTTTCCCCTTTGGTCACAAAAGTGGTTAAAGGGGGGCTTTTCATCAATAAGTATTAAAAACGTGAAAAAGGTAATAGCGGTCGTAGATATAGGTAAAACGAATAAAAAAATATTTTTATTCGATGATTCCTTTAATGTGGTTTCCCAAAACTACAGGCAATTTAATGAGGTTAAGGACGATGACGGTTTTCCTTGCGATGACCTGGATGCTATTGAAGAATGGATTTTAAGCGAAATAAGAAGGATTCAATCAGAAGGGAACTATAAGATCAAGGCCATTAACTTCTCTACACATGGGGCTTCGTTGGTTTATTTAAATGAAAAGGGTGAAAGGTTAACGCCCTTATATAATTATTTAAAACCTTTGGAGTTGGCCGATTATTCCTTTATTTATGATACAAATGGAGGTGTTGGGGAATTTTCCAGACAAACGGCCTCACCTGCTTATGGTATGTTGAACGCTGGTATGCAGATGATATGGCTAAAGAATAAAAAGCCCGATGTTTGGAAGAATGTGAAATACATTTTGCATTACCCCCAGTATTTAAGCTACCTGTTCACCAAAGAAATTACAGCGGATTATACCTCTATAGGGGCCCATACGGCCATATGGGATTTTGACCATATGCAATACCACAAATGGTTGAAAGATGAAGGTATTTCGTTACCTGAACCTTGTAATGGTAAAGTGGCCATAAAAGCAGAGGTCAATGGAGAACCTATTGCGATAGGCTCTGGTTTACATGATAGTTCATCGTCTTTGATTCCGATATTGGAAAGCAATGGGGATGATGATTTTGTTTTACTTTCGACAGGAACGTGGATCATTGCGATGAACCCGTTCAGTAAAGAAACCTTGACCGCACATCAGTTAAAGAACAATTGCTTGTGTTTTATGACCCCATTGAAGAAACAAGTAAAATCATCAATGCAATTTTTAGGACATGTACATGAACTAAATACCAAGGCATTTTGCGATTATTATGATCTTCCTGAAAATTACTTTCTGAATGTCGGGTTGAACAAAAAACTATGTGAAGACATCATAAGGGAGGGTAGGCAGGTATTTTTTCCAAATAAGGTCCCAGAAGATTATATGGCCGATTTAGGTCAACTGAAGCGCTATGATAGTTTTGAAAAGGCATACCATCAACTGGTTTATGAAATAAGCTATTTAGTATTTGAAGGTATACAGCTCATTTTGGATTCGGACAGTAATCTTAGAAGTATTTATATTACTGGTGGTTTTAACAAAAACGATATTTTCGTTGAGTGTCTTTCCCAAATGTTACCTGAACAAAAGATTAAATTTCCTAACGTAAGAAATGCCAGTGCACTTGGTGCCGCCTTATTAATGAAACAATATTTATAGATAGTTGAAACCACATATATCATGGCAATAAACCAAAGAATAGTCGTTTCATTTCGAAATTAAGGGGGAGAATTGAATTTTATTATGCTTCCTACAATTTCTTAAGTCAATTTTTGCTATTTTAAGGTTTTAAGGGTTTTGATCATAATAGTATAAAACTGATTATTCTGATAAATCAATAACCAAACGATAAATGGGCGTGAGATTTTATATAGTTGTCTTCTTTTTTTTGGCGAACTTTCTATGTCATGGGCAATTCAACAACTTCAAATTTGAAAATTTAGATACGGTCGATGGTCTTTCGAGCAGTACTTGTTTAACCATTTTCCAGGATTCTGAAGGCTTCCTATGGTTTGGGACCATAGACGGACTTAATAAATACAATGGGTACGAATTCGAGGTATATAAAGCCATTCTTAATGATTCCACCTCAATAAGTAACAACAGGATCAATGCCATAGCCGAGGATGTCAAGGGCAATTTATGGGTGGGAACCAATAATGGGCTCAATCTTTTTAATAAAGAGAAGAATAGTTTTATACGTATAGATCTTTACAAACAGTTGTCTTTGGCCAACAACCCAAGGAAATTCATTAATGGCCTCATGTACGATACGAAAAGTGATGCCTTATGGGTAGCCACGAACAACGGGGTCATTAAGATCCTGCTGAAAGACTTCGAAGGTGATGTTGATACCCTTAAATTTTCCTATTACATCAATGATGCATCCAACATAAATTCCTTGGATAATAATGTGGTCAACGTTATCCTAAAAGACAAAGGGAACGTGATATGGGTAGGTACCAATGGAGCACATTTAAACCGCTACGATCCCATTCATGATAATTTTGAAAGAATTCTTATAAAGAATGATGGAACCTATGAGCTGAACCACATTCCCAAAAACATATTTATAGATGCCGATAATGATTTTTGGATCGGGAACGACCTCTCTAACATGATTCTTTGGAACAGAAAGGATAATAGTTTCATACACAAATCGTTTACTGAGGACCATGTACCGGTGAGGGATTTTTATCTAGATGGGAATGGGGTCATTTGGGCATCAACCGATGGTTATGGGCTATTTTTATTGAATAAGGATTTGGTGAAAGTGGAACAGAATTTTGTGAATAATTTTTCAGATCCATTTTCTTTACCCAACAATAAACCTTCTGAAATATATAAAGGTAGCGACGGTATTTTTTGGATAGGGAGTTACGATAAAGGGGTGAGTAAATTAGACTTATCGCAGAATGCGTTCGGACATTATTATTATCAACCCGATACTCCGGATGGTCTTAATGAGAAGACGGTTCAATCGGTTTTGCAAGATTCCCATGGGCAAATATGGATCAGTGCCTATAACGGAGGGTTGAACCTTTTGGATGAGGAAAAAAATTCGTTTGAGCATTTCAGCCACGATCCTTTTAAAGCGAACAGCATAAGTTCAAATAAGATTTTATATACTTTCGAGTCCGAAGATGGGAACATCTGGGTCTGTACCTTGGATGGTGGTTTAAATAAGTTCGATCCCATTACACACCAAGTAAAACGCTTTCTTCATCGCCCTTCAGATCCCTATTCCCTTGGGCAAAATTCGGTTTGGTCCGGGGTAGAAGACAAGAACAACAGACTTTGGTTGGGATTACGAACGGAGGGATTAAGTCTATATGATCCCGTTAGTAGGAAATTCCATAATTATAAGAACATAACGGGAGAAGCGGATGGTCTGGCCAGTAATTTCGTGTTTTTCCTGTTTATAGATTCTAAAAATCGATTATTGGTAGGTACTTCATTAGGTCTGAATTATATTGACCTAAACCTATATGAAGATAAAATACCTGAAGACATTGTCTTTTCCGAGATAAAGGAAAAAGGTATTGAGGACAACCTGATAAACGATATCATAGAAGATCATTTGGGAAATATTTGGCTGGGTACCGATACCGGAGTCTATAAATTGGATCCTGAATTGAATTTGGTAAAATCGTATTCTTCCAAGGATGGACTTCCGAACAATCTTGTCGTGGGATTAATAGAAGATGATAATTATAATTTTTGGATAACAACGAAAAGTGGACTTACTCTTTTGAACCCCAAAACCGGGCAATTGAATAATTTTAATATCCATGATGGTCTTCAAGGTCCTGAATATCAAAGTAAATCTATTGAAAAAACAAGTGATGGCCGTATAATAGTCGGTGGGATCAATGGATTCAATATTTTTGATCCAGACGATATAAAATTTCCAACAGAGGTAAAGCTACATCCGCAGATAACCAGCTTTAAACTCAATAACAAAAGGGTGGTGCAAGGCGACTCTGTTAATGGCAGGGTATTGATAAAAGAGCCGTTGGATTCTGGAGAGAAACTAAGGTTAAAGTATAACGAGAATTATATTTCTTTTGAATTCGTGGCCCTTTATTATGATAATCCGGAACAAGTGCATTATGCCTATAAAATGCAAGGACTGGATAATGAATTCGTGGATATGGGCAATAACAGGGTCGTTAACCATTCAAATTTACAACCAGGGGATTATACCCTTGAGGTCAAAGCCTCTGTAGATGGTAATTGGGAGCAAGCTGAGGTTGCCAGTGTTCAGTTCCGGATTCTTTCACCACCTTGGAAAACTTGGTGGGCCTATGCGCTTTATTTGGCTTTTGGTCTTTTTGTCATTTGGGGTATTATGAGGTATTATGCATTAAAGGTACAAGAAACACAACAACACGAACTGGATCAAATGAAACTCCAGTTTTTCATAAACGTATCCCATGAATTCCGAACACCTTTAACACTTATATTGAACCCGGTCGATAAAATATTATCAAACCTTGATACTAATCCTGAAATCGTTAAAAAATCGGCGATATCCATTCAAAGAAGTGCCCGTAGGTTACTGCACTTGGTAAACCAATTGTTGGATTATAGGAAAATGGATGTCGGTATGGCTCCATTGCAGCTAGAGAAGGGTGACATAGTGCAATTTAGTGAGGATATCTATTCCTTGTTCGTTGGTCTGGCCACAAAAAAGGATATCGATTATAGGTTTATAGCACCATCCGATAAAATTCCCATGCTTTTCGATTTTGATAAGGTGGAGAAAATAATTACCAATCTAATATCGAATGCGCTTAAGTTTACCAACTCCGGAGGGGAGATTTCGGTCTCAATAGAAAAGCTCATGGAAGGTGGTGACACTTCACCACGTAGTCTAATGAAAAAGAACAAATTAGGTGATTTTGTAGAAATCGTTGTAAAAGATTCCGGGGTAGGTTTGAACAAAGAACAATTGAAAAATATCTTTTCCAGATTTTACCATATTGATGTTACAAAATCTGGAACGGGGATCGGGCTTAACTTCACCAAAGCTTTGGTCGAGTTGCATGGGGGCGAAATTTTTGTTGAGAGCCAGCCCGATCTAGGTAGTAAATTCATCGTAAGGCTACCGATGAACAGTGACGCTGCGCCGGTTGAAGTGGAGAATATAAAAAATGAATTTTTGATCAATTCAATGAAGTCGGTTGAATATGATATGTATATCGCCGACGATGAAGTTATTGCCCAGTCCGTTGAACAAGAAGTTAGTGAGGTAGATAAACCAACAATTTTACTTGTTGAGGATAACAAGGAGCTTAGATTGCACCTCAAGAATGATTTGGAGGATAAATACAAGGTATTACAGGCTAAAAATGGGGAAGAAGGCCTGGCAATGGTTAAAAAACATTTTCCCGATTTGGTGATAAGTGATGTCATGATGCCCGTTATGGATGGATTTGAAATGTGCAAAATGATCAAAACGGATTTTGAAACCTGCCATATACCCATAATCATGTTGACCGCAAGAAGTCTTGAAGTTGACCGTATTGAGGGTTACGACAATGGAGCAGATGGTTATTTATCCAAACCTTTTGTAACACGGGTTTTAAGGTCGAGAATTAAAAATTTGATCGAAGCTAAAAAAAGACTTAGAAAAAGGTTTTCTGAAATCGGTGGAATATTCCCTTCAAGTGAGGTAACATCGAATAATATAGATGAGGCATTTTTGGACAAGGCTACAAAAGTCGTAATGGATAATATCGATAATGCAGATTTTAGGCAAGAAGATATTATCAAGGAAATAGGGGTAGGAAGATCACAGTTCTATAGAAAAATAAACTCCTTGACCGGTAAAAATCCAAGTCATTTTATTCGTACCATACGTTTGCGTTATGCTTCCGAATTACTTCTCAAAAACTCGTATTCAATCAAAGAGGTTACCCATATGTCAGGTTTTAATTCTACCGCATATTTCAGTAAGACATTTCGAGAACTGTTCGGGGTTACACCAACAGAATTCATCGAGGAAAAGAAAGGTACCATCAAAGCGGACTAAGCGAAGTACAAATCCCTTGATTTAGAAGGGTTTTCCGATGCGGAATTCAAATAGCTACAGGTAATACCTATTCCTTTGGTAAAGTAATGTATAACTAGGCCAATGAAGCTTCATTTGGTAAGATTCACGGGTATATTTTATCATGAATAAGCTATTTGTTTCTTAATCTAAGTTAGGAGTGATGAATAGGAAAAAAATATAAAGGTAAAATGAAGGTAATTTAAGGTGTAATTGTAAAAAGAGTACATATGGCCAATAAAAAAGGTGGCTGTATGTACTACAGCCACCTCATTAACTAGACTAACTCAAACTAACACTACTATTATTTTTTCATATTTAATACCCTGGGTTTTGTAATAGATTATCATTTAAACCTAGCTGAGAGGTAGGTAATGGGAATAAATAATTATCCCTAGAGAAATTACGTATGGATGCAGGTTGTATCGTAAGACAAACCCTTTCACCTACTCCTGTTGTAGTCGATTCAGCGAGGTAATTATAGGATTCAGGGGTGTATAGTTCACTGTTATCTTCATATATAGTACCTTCTATAACGGCTCCATATACGCCTTCACCTAATTCTTCCTCGGCGATTCCCCAACGTCTTAAGTCGGAATATCTTGATGCGCTCTCAGCATAAAGTTCGATAGCGCGTTCCCTTCTGATTTCCGTTTTGATGTCCATATTATGTTCGGTTAAAAAGGCGTTGGAGATAGGAGGTAATCCGGCCCTGGCCTTAATCAGGTTTATCGACGCATCCATTTCGGCATCAGTTAAACCACCATTTAATTCATATAGTGCTTCAGCGTACATTAAATAAACTTCAGCTAAACGTAATAGAGGAATGTCGTAAGATTCGGTCTTTGTTGCTCTATAAGCATCTTCTGTATTCCATTTCCAACTCATGAACTTTGAATTGAAATAACCGTTATTATTTGACCCGTCTAATTCTACATCTTCATTCTGTGGAATTTCACCTAGATTTTTATGATACGTAAAATATGCCCTCATTCTATAATCCCTGTTTTGGTACTCATCGGGTGTATTCGCATAGCCTTGGAATTTTTCAGATTGGTCTATGGGCAAACCATCGTCACATAAAAACAGATCCATC
The DNA here is from genome assembly GCF_009674825.1 of Maribacter luteus. Classification (GTDB taxonomy): domain Bacteria; phylum Bacteroidota; class Bacteroidia; order Flavobacteriales; family Flavobacteriaceae; genus Maribacter_A; species Maribacter_A luteus. Next base: position 87,377 of record NZ_WKJH01000024.1, on the reverse strand, counting down.
ATTTTTCTGCTTGGCTTTAACCTTCCTTCGTATACATGGCTTACCAAATCACCAGCTTGTCTATAAATGAAATCGTATTTGCCATAAAGAATGAATTCTTTATTCGTGGCCTTGTCTAAACCAGCTGGGTTGGATCCACTATCTTCTAAATTAAACAAGAAATTGGAGCTCAAATTATCAAGAACATCGTTGTAATTCCATAATTCAAAGGTGCCTGAATTCATCACAGATTGCGTAAGGGAAACCACTTCCTGTAAATAAGGTATTATGTTCGAAGCATCATATCCTGCACTACCGGCTCCGGTACTAGTACCGTCACCATCAGTGGTAGTTCCCACATACTTCATCCATGTAGCTTCATGTAATAAAACGTCTGCCTTAAAGCCCATAGCAGCTTCCTTACTAAATTTACCTTTGTCCTCAGAACCTATATTTGCTTCATTGGGCAACCCTGCAATGGCATCGTCCAAATCAGCTATAATTTGGGCAACAACTTCATATCTACTATTGCGCGGAGCATATAATTCTTCAGAATCTACATCTATAGATGTAGTTATTAATGGCACACCTCCAAAACGTTGTACTAAAAAGAAATACTGCCAGGCTCTATGCATTTTTGTAGCAGCTATATATTCCGCGATACTTTCTTCCCCCTCATAAGTCTCTGCCCGCTCCAATAAAAGGTTCATGTCCCGGATATATTCATAGGTGTCGGTATAATAATCATCATCTACGGGAGCTAGGGTCTCACCTCTACCATATTCTTGCATGTCACCCCCTTCGTAATAACCAACTAAATCGGAACCGTGATCGGAAAATATTCCTTGATCATCTTTCCATCCCATCAAGTACGGATAAAACCTATTAGATCCCGTTAAAAAGTGTTCGGCTTCTGTGTAATACACATCGTCAGTGATAGACGCTGGTGGTGTTAAGTCTATAAATTCATCTTCACATGAGGTAAAGAATACCATGATACATGGTACTATTATATAAATTATTTTTTTCATTTGAATGTTTTTAAATTTTATATTAAATATCTTAATACTTATAGAGATACTTTTACACCTAATGCCCATGTACGCATAAATGGGTAGGTAGCGCTATTTGCACCCGCTATAGACTCTGGGTCATATCCATCTTTTACTTTCGTAAATTCAAATAAATCATTCCCAGAGAAGTATAAGCGCAAGTTATCAATTGGTGTATTGCCAATTTGTAATCCTTTAAAATTATATCCTATTATTAAAGATTTTAACCTTAAATATTGGTTGTTCTGTCTCATGAAATCTTTATTTACATAATTCCAACTTGCTGCACCACCTTGTGTAGATAATCTAGGAAATTCCGAATTAGGGTCTTCTTCGGTCCAAGTTCTTCCTAACCATGTTGCGGACTGGTTTTGCCATACAGCTTGAAAAGGTGCCGAAAAATAACCTGTTCTTACAATATATTGTTGCAATGCACCTTGAAAGAATGTACTTAAATCCCAGTTTTTATATTTTAAATCCAAATTAAAACCATATACATAATGTGGAGAAGAATCTCCATGGTAGGTAAGGTCTTCAGTGTCAATGGTTCCATCACCATTGGAATCTACGATTCTTGTGTCACCTGGAACCAAACCGGCGGCAGTTCCTTGATCCTTAAGAAGACCTCCAGAGTAATTTGCATAGTATTCATCAACTTCTGCCTGATTGGCAAAATAACCATCAGTATCATACAAATAAAAGGAGTTAATGGGTTTTCCTAGAATATTTTCATCATCGTCCACATCATTTAAACCAGCTTGGATAGACTCGGCACCATCATATTCCGTAATTTTATTTCTTGAGTCGCTCATATTGGCACCCACGCTTATATCCAAATCACCTATATTACCATTCCATCCTAATTGAACTTCCCATCCTTTTGTCTCCAAAGTTCCTGAATTGGTAAGTGGAGCACCTGTTCCAAGAACATCTGGATAAACAAGGCTTACTAGCATATCATTATTGTCTTTCTGATATAAATCTATTGAACCGAATACTTTATTGTTGAATAATCTAAAATCCAGACCAATTTCCTTGGTTACGATACGTTCCCAAGTTGTTGTATCACTAAACAAACTGCTGGCTCTTGTTGTAACTTGTTGCCCGGCATTAGTTTGTCCAAATACAGTGGTTCCAAAGCCAACAGTTGATAAGTAGCCAAAGTTTCCGAAACCGGATGTACTTCCTAACTCACCATAACCGCCACGTAATTTTAAGAAAGAGATGGTATTACTATCTTTTAGAAAATCTTCGGCACTAATCACCCAACCACCAGATGCACTAAAGTAGTTAGACCATTTTTTTCCTTCAGCAAACCTGGAGGAGCCATCGCGTCTACCTTGAACTTCTAATAGATATTTTTGTTTAAAATCATAATTAAAACGTGCTATATAACCAAAAGAACCCCAGGTGTTTCCTCCACCTTCTGTTTCTATGTTCTGATCTGTGGCACCGAGGTTTAAATCATATACTCCATAATCTACAAAACCAAATCTTTTAGCTCTAAGTCCATTATTTTCATTTCTCTCAGCTTCTATAGCTAGTAAACCAGTTATATTGTGATCCCCAAAACCTTTGCTGTAATTTAATGTGGATTTATAATTTTTATAGGTGATGTTACTAGTTTCTTCTTCAATATATGTCTTACTAGGAGCGTTGATATACGTAGCGAAATCTCCTTGCCAACTATATAGAGGAACTGACAATGCGTATTCTTGATCTTCACTCTGTTGCCTACTTATAGAATAAGAACCGGTTATATTTAAATCGTCTGTTATTTTATAAGTCGCTTGAGCAAAAATTTTCATTTGTTCATCTATATAATTTTGACGACCCCCATCTATGACTTGTGCCACGGCATTTCTAGCTCCTGCTATATCTACACCGCCAAAAACAGAATAATATTGCCCTTGTTCATTATATGCTGGAAATAATGGTGCATCATATGCGGCAGCATCTCTCTCTAAACCTCCTGTCGGTCCTGAAATATGTCTATGAAAATAAGAGACATTCGTATTTAAACTTAATCTGTCGGAAATATCAACATTATAGTTTAAACTAAAATTATACCTTTTCGAAGAATCATCTGCAACTTTTAGTCCACCTACGTTTTCATCATATCCAGCGGAAATACGGAAATTACTTTTTTCTGTACCTCCAGAAACACTGACATTATGTTGGGTCGAATACGAATTACCGAAAAGGTCATCAAACCTATTTCCTTCAGCCAACCAAACCCTTCCATTAATAGGTAAATCATAATATCCTTCTTCTCCAGCAGCAATTCTTTCTAAGGTTTCATGGTTATTCCAAAAGAAATAGTTAGGACTTTTACCGGCGGCTAAATCAGAATCCACTGCCGCAAGATAAATATCTCCATATTCTGTCATTGTTGGTGTTGGTGGGCGAATGCCGATAGTACCCATACGTGTAATGGTACTTAATTCAACCTTAACGTCTCCTTTACCTTTTTTTGTGGTTACTAAAATAACACCTCCTGCTGCACGGGATCCGTATACAGATGCTGATCCTCCTTTTAGTACACTAATACTTTCTATGTCATTCGGATTCATTTCATTGAATGAAGATGAATTTATAGTTGGTACTCCATCAATTACAATTAGTGGGTCTATACCATTTACAGAAGAAGCTCCCCTGATTAGGAAATTAATATCCTCATTACCAGGTCTAGATGACCCCCTAGTTACGACTAAACCCGGTGTTCTGCCTTGCAGTGCAAGGGCAGGACTACCTGTTGCTATATCTTCAAAAGCTTCAGCCTTGACCTGTTCAACTGAACCGGTTAAGGTCTCTTTTTTTGCAGTACCGTAACCTACAACGACAACTTCGTCCAAAGCAGTAGTATCAGGGGCTAGGTTCACATTAATCAGGCTTTTTGTTCCCACTTGTATTTCTTGGGTAACATATCCCAAATAAGAGAAAACCAAAATAGCATTGGAAGAGGGCACGGTTAAGGCATAATTACCGTCAAAATCCGTTACGGTACCCGTGGTGGTACCTTTTACAACTACGGCGACACCTGGTAAGGGCGTTCCGTCATCACTACTTATAATTGTACCTGTTACATTTGTTTCTTGTAGTTCGTCATTTGTTAAGACCGAATTCTCCAAATTGGAAAATAAAGTTTCCGCTTGCATTTGGTGCGTCCCGAAAACCAAAAAACCTACAATGAAGCATAACTTTGTGAAAAGCTTCAGTTTTGTTTGATAGATTAGTTTAATCATAGAATTATTCATTTAAAGGTTCATAAAGTTAGTTTACTGTAAAAAAAACAGCTCTAGAACTGTTGATTTGACAATTGTTAAGGCAATGTTAATTAGAAATAAGGGAAAGGTCTATAAATTATCATTCAATGGGTATAAATTATAATCTCTTTTATAAAAACGGGTAATAAATTATAGTTAAAGAGACTTTTGGGACTTTTGGGATTACTTTGTCAAAAAACATTAAAATACACCGACTTTTTTTATTTTCAATATTGAATCCGATGGCTTTTTATCATCCTGGGCATATATCTATAGTTCTTATTGCTTATTACGTAAAAATGAATCTAATAACCAGATAAACAGTATATTAAATGGTTTTTAGTTCTCGTGTTATGCTTTGTTTTAATTCATTTCATCCGGTATTTTTTCTTGTTGAAAGGGTGTTGTTCCTTTGTCTGGTTTATGTAGTTGTAAAATGATATTTTATCAAGGTTCTTTGGTTCAATTCCATTTTTTTGACTAGAATCCATCAATAATTCTTTTGCATTGTTCCAAAGTTCTTTTAAATCACAAATCTTATAAAGTGGGATGATATTTTATAGGATATGAATGATATTTTATCTCACCTGTAGGCTAATCTCGGTAAACTTGTATTCAAGAATTTCAGCATAAATTTTTTTGTTAAGGGTGCTTCAAATTGCTCTCGAGGTTTTAATGATTTTCTTTTTTAATTACTAATAGATTTTAATGAATCCACAAGGGTTCGAAAAATATTTCAGATGAGAATAAGGCTACCACTAATTTTATTTGTTTCGTTATTGATTTTTTCATGTGCCTCTGAAAAAAAGGAGGACTTAGGTTTTTCTCCTAATAAAGTTTTACAGGAAAATGTGTTAAAGATTAAAACAACGGAGAAAGCCCTTGGGGATGTTGATCAATTTCCGAGAAATATCCCGAACGGACAAACGACTTGGGCAACTGTTGATGTACAGGATTGGTGCAGTGGGTTTTGGCCCGGTGTTTTGTGGTATGCCTTCGAAGCTTCCGGTGATGAGTATGTAAAGGAAGAGGCTGAGAAATTTACGGCCCCGTTAAAGACCATAGCCTACAGCCCTGCAAAAAACCATGATATAGGATTTATGGTATATCTTAGTTATGGCAATGGTTATAGGTTAACCGGTAACCCTGAATATAAAGAGGTACTATTGTCAGCCGCCGATACTTTGGCCACGCTTTACAATCCTAATGTAGGGAGTATACTTTCATGGCCTTCCCAAGTAAAGAAATTTAGGCATAACACGATTATAGATAATATGATGAACTTGGAGTTGCTTTTTTGGGCGGCCAAAAACGGTGGTAGTCAAGATTTATATGATATTGCGGAAAGTCATGCCAATGTAACCATGAAAAATTTGGTTAGACCAGACAGTGCCATTTACCATGTCGGGTCTTTTGATGAGGTCACAGGTGAATTCATTGAAGGTAAAACACATCAAGGTTATGCAGATGAATCTATGTGGGCTAGGGGGCAAACGTGGGGAATTTATGGTTTTGCCGTTGCATATAGGGAAACAGGTAGAAAAGATTTTCTCGATACTTCGATAAAGGTCGCCGACCATTTCCTAAACCGTTTACCCGAAGATGGAATACCTTATTGGGATTTTGATGATCCAAAAATACCAAATGCGCCGAAAGATGCTTCTGCCGCTGCAGTCGCCGCTTGTGGGTTACTCGAATTATCTGGCCTTGTCGAAGATAAAGGGTTAAAGAATAAATATATAGATGCAGCGACGAAATTAGTTACTATATTATCTTCTGATAAGTATTATAGTGGAGATGCCAATCAAGCTCTTTTATTGCATTCCACTGGGCATTATCCTAAAAACTCGGAGATTGACATTCCTATAGTTTATGCAGATTATTACTATATGGAAGCCTTATTGCGTTTAAAAAAGTTGAACGAAACTCAAGAAAGTAAGGCTGTAGCTAAATCATAACTATATATGAATATGAACCTAACATATAATAATCTTATTCTTATACTGCTAGGGATGTTCTGTTTTATTGGCAAAGCACAGACGATACCGTATACACAAGGTAGGATCGTTATCAGTTCGGACGGTAATGAGCACGATCATGATGATTGGGCAGCAACACCTTTCTCCTTGGCACTCATTGCAGCTAAAGGACTACAGGATAGTCTTACCGTTTACACTTTCAGTGATCATATATGGGGCAGCAACCATGAAAAGACAAATGGAAAGGAAGAGATGTTGATCAGTGCCCTTGAAGGAAAAAAAGTATTCAACTTTGAGAATTCAAGTTTTATCGAAGCAGTGGAGCATCCTAAAAAGGCAATTCGCGCGATTACCGATGAAATCAATAAATCGAACCAAAATAGCCCTTTATATATTATTGCGGCCGGACCAATGCATGTGGTTGGCAGTGCCATTGAAAAGGCAGATCCTTCCAAGTTGAAATTTGTGCGGCTTATATCACATTCCAATTGGAATAATGACCATGCCAACAAACCTTATGATTGGGAGCAACATACAGGGTGGACATGGGATGGTATCAAAGACAAATTCGAACCCATGGGTTTGGTTTTAGATCGTATAGTGGATCAGAATGGTGGTAAGGACTACGAGGGCATGAAAGCACCACGCGAGATGTTCGATTGGATCAAGACATCGCCAGTGCGAAAAGATTCCTCCCAAAAGGAAAAACAATTGGATTGGTTATACCAACGTCAATTGACCTGTATTAAAAAAGGGGAATTTGATCCTTCGGATGCAGGAATGGTGATTTACTTATTGACCGGGAAACAAAAAACAAGTCCCAATGATGCCAAAGAGATTATTGAGCATCGGGTTCGAGGATAACCTACAGAAGCCCAGATGTCTTTTTGTTCTATGGGTTCGTCTAAATCTATCGCTTTTAAGGTTTTTTGATGGATACTTAAAGGAATGGGCCATTACTAATTAGAGTATTGAAATTAATCAAATGGAGAAATTGAAGAACTTTATATTGCTTTTTGTTTTAGTATTTGGGCCCGTAAAAGCACAAAACACTTCCGATAGCACTGATATTACTCAAGAACAGCGAATGGAATGGTGGCAAGATGCGCGTTTCGGGATGTTCATACATTGGGGCGTGTATTCCAAAGCTGGCGGTGAGTGGAAGGGGGAAACGAATCATGCGGAGTGGTTGCAGTTTACGGCTAAAATCCCCCTTCAAGAGTATAAGGAATATGCAAAAACCTTTGATCCCGTAAAATTTGATGCCAAAGAATGGGTGTCTATCGCAAAAAATGCTGGAATGAAATACATTGTGGTCACTTCAAAACACCATGATGGTTTTGCCATGTATAATTCCCAAGTAAACGATCATAACATCATAAAGGGTTCCTCCTTTCATCGGGATCCACTTAAAGAACTGGCGGAGGAGTGCAAAAAGCAAGGTTTGCGTTTTTGTGTGTACTATTCATTAGGTCGGGATTGGGAGGATCCGGATTGTCCTACGGGGTATGCGGGCAACATTGCCTGGCGAAGCAACCTTATTGATTATCCGATTGAAAAAGACAAGAAATTACAGCGATACCTAGATAGGAAAGCCATTCCCCAAATTAAGGAACTGTTGACCAATTATGGCGATATCGGGGTCATGTGGTTCGATACCTATGAGTTGGTAAGTAAACAGCAAGGGCAGAAAATAGTGGATATAATTAGGGAATTGCAACCCAAATGTATCATCAATAGTAGGGTCGGTCCTTGTTTGGGGGATTATACGGTCAATGAGCAGGAAGTACCCGAAGGAATATCTATAAAACCTTGGGAAAGTTGTATGACTATGAATAACCATTGGGGGTATAACAAGGCCGATGACAATTGGCGGACAGGGGAAGAGTTAGTACACCATTTAATCGACATTGCCAGTAAAGGAGGTAATTTTTTACTGAATGTAGGTCCTACGGGAGAAGGTGTTATTCCCACTGAATCTGTAGAGAGATTGAAAGTGGTTGGGGATTGGATCAAAGTGAATGGCGAGGCCATTTACGGAACGACCTTTAGTCCATTCGAAAAATTCGTTTGGGGTCGTTGTACCCAAAAGAAAGAAAATGGAAATACTATATTGTATTTTTCAGTATTCAACTGGCCTGAAAATGGTGAGTTGATTGTTCCCGAGGTACATAATAAAGTAATGAAATCCAGCTTGTTGGCTTCTGGAAAACAAATAAAAACCCATTCTTTAGATAACGGACTGGTAATAAAGTTACCCAATTCAGCACCAGATCAATTAGCAACTGTAGTTAAAGTAGTGGTAGAAGGGGTTATAGACGATCCAAGCTCGAAATAAGTATTTCTAAAAAAGAATAGGGTGGTTTTATATTAAAAACGGTCAGAGAATTTAAAAAGAGTTAATAAGATAAAAATGGGGGAATATTTTAAACATATGATTTTTGCCGTGCTCATAGCATTTACATCATCATGTTTGGCTCAAAACCCTATTAAAGCTAATCTGAAAGAAGCCCCCATAAATGGTGGCTTCCAAATGGAAGATTATTGGGTTTGGGGGAGTTCTGTGATTAAAGGGGACGACGGTATCTACCATATGTACGCCTCCCGTTGGCCAAAATGGTTGCCTTTTCATCCGGGTTGGATGGTCGCTTCAGAGATTGTTCATGCCACCTCGGATGTTCCTGAAGGACCTTATAAATTCCAAGATATGGCCCTAGGGGCGAGAGGAGCACAATATTGGGACGGCAGGTCTTGCCATAACCCTAAAATCGTAAAATATAAAGGGGTCTATATTCTTTATTATATGGGGTCTACGCATCCTTTTGAAGATCTTACAAAAGATAATATCGATGAATTCGATTTAAACAGTAAATGGTGTATTGCAGGCCGATGGGGAAAGCGTGTTGGAATGGCTACTTCCGATAGCCCGTACGGCCCATGGAAACGTTTGGATGCCCCTATATTGGATGTTGGTCCGAATACGTTTTATAGTTTTTTAACTTCAAATCCGTCTCCCTTGATCAAGGAAGATGGCTCGGTGGTTTTACTCTTTAAGGGAAGAAGCTATCAGGAAGATGGTATAAAACACAGTGATATGGCCATTGGTGTGGCAACGGCCCCCAGATATGATGGAATGTATTCGGTTGTAAAAAACGAACCCTTGTTCTCAATGGAACGTTTTGGGGAAATCGAGGATCCACATCTTTGGAGCGATGATTCGGGGTATCATATGATCGCAAAAGACCAACGGGGTAAAATAACCGGGGGGCAGGGCGATGGACTTTTGGCACATTCCAAAAACGGTATCGATTGGGTTATAGACAAAAACCCGAAAGCATATACGAAAACAATTCAGTGGGATAATGGTGATACCATACGTCAAGGACAATTGGAACGCCCATTTGTCTTGGTTGAAAAAGGGAAGCCAACCCACATATTTTTTGCTACCATGGATGGCCCTGGAGGTTTTGGTAACGGTACAAAAACTTGGAATATGGTAGTTCCATTACAATAGAATAACTTTAATCACTTATAAACCAATAAAGATCAAAATAAAAATGAACAAGAAAATAATTTTATGGTCCATTACCGCAGCACTGGCAGGATTTTTATTCGGATTTGATGTAGTTGTTATTTCCGGAGCGGATAAAAAATTGCAGGCCTTATGGGAGTCATCGGACGCATTTCACGGTTGGGTGGTCATGGGTATGGCACTTTGGGGTACGGTAATAGGTGCCATTTTCGGTGGTATACCAACAAATAAGTTCGGGCGAAAGAACACGTTGATCGTCATTGGTATTTTATTTGCTATTTCGGCCTTGGGCTCTGGACTGGCAAGTGGTCCTTGGGTATTTGCAATATTCCGTTTTATAGGTGGTATCGGTGTAGGTGCATCGACCATAGCGGCACCGGCGTATATCTCTGAAATAGCCCCGGCGAAAAATAGGGGCCGATTGGTAGCGATGTACCAATTCAATATCGTTTTTGGAATTTTGATCGCATTTTTGTCCAATTACCTTTTAAGTGGTATTGGGGAAAATGACTGGCGTTGGATGGTAGGTGTCGAAGCCATACCAGCAGTACTCTATATTCTTTTTGCTTTGAGAGTACCTAAAAGTCCACGATGGTTGTACGCTAAGCACAAAATTGAAGAAGCAAAAAAAGTATTGGCGGTAATCAATCCGGATATTCCTGTAGAGGAGCAATTAAAGGCTTTTCATAGTGATAGTGATGAAACGGATACTACGGAGACCATTTTCATGAAAAAGTATAGGTTCCCCCTAACATTAGCTTTTTTAATCGCATTTTTCAATCAATTTTCAGGGATCAATGCATTTTTATATTACGCCCCAAGAATCTTTGAAGAAGCTGGCCTAGGGGAAAGTACGGCCTTGTTAAGTAGTGTGGGTATTGGGGTAACCAATCTTGTTTTTACCTTGTTAGGGGTTTTTCTTATTGATAAACTAGGGAGGAAAACTTTGATGTATATAGGTTCGGTAGGTTATATCATATCACTAAGTTTAGTATCGGCGGCATTCTTTTTAGGTTGGTCAGGAATGGCCGTTCCCATCTTTTTGTTTTTGTTCATAGCGGCACATGCCGTTGGTCAAGGTGCGGTAATCTGGGTATTTATTTCAGAAATATTCCCCAATCATTTAAGGGCTTCAGGACAGTCTTTCGGTAGTTCTACCCATTGGATTTTAGCTGCTCTCATTCCCTCTTTGATTCCATTTTTATTCAACCACCCTATGATAGGGGCCGGAGTCGTATTCCTGTGTTTTGCCATTATGATGGTGTTGCAATTATTGTTTGTAGCCTTTATGATGCCGGAAACCAAAGGGAAGACCTTAGAGGAATTGGAAAAGATAATCTTAACGAAAAAATAATCGGAACGGTTTAAAATGAAAATCAGGATAACAATTGGCTTAATCTTTTTTTTAAGTATATCGACATTTTCTTATGCCTCACGAATCGACACCCTTGTGGTCCATAGTTCGGTGATGGACAAGGACATAAAGAATGTGGTGATTACCCCCGATTCCTATTCGGAAAAAGGGAAAGCCTTTTCGGTAATCTACCTCTTACATGGTGCAGGTGGGGACCATAAGGATTGGCTGAAGAAAGCCCCGGAAATAAAAACCTATGCTGATTTCTACGATGTGATCATCGTTTGTCCCGATGGATATAAAACAAGCTGGTATTTTGATAGTCCGGTCGATCCTACAATGCAATATGAGACCTATATTTCAAAAGAGCTCATTTCAGCAATGGATACTTCGTACAATACCAAGTCCAATAAGGAAAATAGGGCTATAACAGGATTGAGTATGGGTGGCCATGGGGCACTCTATTTAGCTTTTAAACATCACGATATTTGGGGTGTTGCGGGCAGTATGAGCGGAGGGGTCGACATCCGACCATTTCCCTTACGATGGGAGATTTCTAAAAGATTGGGTACATATGCCGAAAACCCTGGTAATTGGGAAAGCAATACCGTAATGAATCTGGTGCATTTATTGGACGGTAAAAATTTGAAATTCCTATTCGATTGTGGTGTCGATGATTTTTTCTACGATGCCAACAAAGGATTACATGAAAAATTGGTGGAACGGAATATTCCACACGATTATATAGAACGCCCAGGAGGGCATACCAAGGCATATTGGAGAAATTCCATCAAGTATCAAATGTTATTTTTCAATGATTTTTTTAAAGCGAATACATATGAAACCCAGATTGATTAGTTTTTTTTTACTACTGACGGTTATTGCGAGTGTATCTTGTAAACCAAATGGTGCATCTTCAAAAAAAGAGGAACAATCCAAAAAGGAAACGATTGCAAAGCAACCGAACATCGTAGTATTGTTATGCGACGATTTGGGGTATGGCGATCTGTCGTCTTTTGGCCACCCAATTATTAAAACCGAGAATTTGGATAAATTGGCCGCATCGGGGATCAGGCTTACGAATTTTTATTCCACCGCACCGGTTTGTTCCCCCTCACGTGTCGGAATGCTTACGGGAAGGAGTCCAAATAAAGCTGGAGTCTATGATTTTATTCCCGGACTTAAGAAAAGTGAGGATAATAGGGATTTGGTACATCTTCAAGCTTATGAGGAAACGATTCCGGCCATGTTGAAAACTGTGGGATACTCGACGTGTTTAGTGGGTAAATGGCATTGTTCTTCTAGGTTCAATTCCGACCAACAGCCACAACCCAACGATTTTGGCTTTGACCATTGGATGGCTACACATAACAATGCAGCTCCCAGTCATAAAAACCCTAAAAATTTTGTTCGTAATGGGCAAGAGGTGGGTGAGATTGAAGGGTTCAGTAGTCAAATTGTGGTCAATGAAGCTATTCAATGGTTAGATAAGAAAGATGGGGACAACCCGTTTTTTCTGGAAGTTGCCTTTCATGAGCCCCATGAACCCATTGCATCACCCGAGGAATTGGTGGAAAAATATATGCCCTATGCCGAAACCCGGGAACAGGCGGAATATTTTGCGAACGTTGAAAATGTAGATAGGGCCGTAGGCCGATTGATAGCTTATTTGGAAAAAAACCATAGTGGTAATACGCTGATTGTCTTTAGTTCGGACAATGGTCCGGAAACCCTATTACGATATGGTGAAAAAGCCAAACATTCTTACGGATCTCCCGGTGAGTTGAAGGGAATGAAATTATGGACGAATGAAGCCGGATTCAGGGTGCCGGGAATTATAAGTTGGGTAGGGGAAAACAAGGTTTCCGGAACAAAGGATGCCGTAGTATCGGCCTTAGATTTTTTACCAACATTTGCAGAATTATCAGGGGCCAATTTGCCCAATAGGGAATTGGATGGCGAATCCTTTAAATCCCTTTTGGATACCGGGGAGTTTGCACGCAGTACACCTTTGATCTGGGCTTTTTACGATGCGATCAATGAACGTAGGGTAGCCATGCGAAAAGGGGATTGGAAAATCATGGGGCGCTTGGAAGTCGACAATAACACCTTACCCCATATCCATAATTTATACGATGGGAATGAGGCCCTTGTGAAAAGTGCCAAGCTTACCGACTTTGTCTTATTCAATCTGAAGGAAGATATCAACGAATCAGAAAATTTGTCGGTAAAGGAGGCTACGGTTTTTGAAAGTATGAAGAAAGAGTTTGAAATACGATATAAGGAATTATTGGAGGATAGCCATATTTGGGTTCGTAATCAGTAAGATTTGAAGTAGATAGGATATGGAAATACTTGAAAAAATCATTAAAATGAAAACATTGGTGAATATAAATGTTGTTAATAAAACCATAGTACTGTGCACGCTTTTTGCGATAATATTGGGGTGCACTGGTCATGAAGTAGTGGAAATAAAATCACCGGACGCATCCAAAAAAATCGTGTTTTTGGATGATGAAAATACGAACAGCGTTACTTTTTCGGTGTATTATGATAATAAGAAGGTCATTCAAACCTCAGTTTTGGAATTGCTTTCGGAAGACCTTGATTTTTCCGGGAAAATTTCCGTCATAGGTATGGAAAATACCTCGGAAAATACGACTTGGAATTCCAGGTTCAATGAGTTGAGTACCATACCAGACCATTACAATCAAACAAAAATATTTTTAAAGCAGGGCGAGGCGAAACTGAATATCATTGCAAGGGCTTATAATGAAGGGGTTGCTTTTGCCTATGAAATCCCTGAGCAAAATACGATAAAGGAAATAGGTATAAGTGAAAATATCCATTATAATTTTTCGGAGGATTATCCCGTTTGGTCTACCCCGAAACGTGAAAAAGGAGTACTTACCGCACAAGGGGAATACCGGAAAATCCCTATGACCGAGTTACAGGAAGGAGCAGAACGTCCACTGCTGATTGAGATGGGTGATAGTGTTAAAATTGCCTTGGCGGAAGCACGATTGGTCGATTATGCCCGATTGGGTTTCAACAAAGGTAATTCATCGAAATACAGTATAGTGTCCTCCCTTGATGGTAAAACAAGCCGGCAAAAACAAGACACCATTACCGGAGCTGTAATAGCCGATAGTAAAATTGAAGGGACCAAGGTGCACAAAAAGCTACCTTTCCAATCCCCATGGCGTGTGGTCATGATGGGAAGTAGTTATGGCGAATTACTAGAGAACAATTACATTGTTCAAAATTTAAATCCTCCTTCGGAAATTGAAGATGAATCTTGGATAACCCCTGGAAAGGTGCTTCGTGAAGGCACCTTAACAACTCAAGGTGGATTCGCGGCCATCGATTTTGTAGCGAGCCATAATATGCAATATGTGCATTTTGATGCCGGTTGGTATGGCAACGAAATGGACGATGCCTCCGATGCTACTACGGTTACCTTAGATCCCAAACGCTCTAAAGGTCCTTTTGATATTGAGGCCATTTGCGCGTATGCCAAAGAAAAAGGCATTAAGGTCATGCTGTACGTTAACCGTAGGGCTTTGGAAAAACAGTTGGACGAGATATTGCCATTATTTAAAGAATGGGGCGTTTCCGGAATTAAATATGGTTTTGTACGGGTTGGGGACCAAGATGCCACTACCTGGATGCATGAAGCCATAAAAAAAGCCGCTGAATACAAAATGGTTGTAGATGTGCACGATGAATACCGGCCTACGGGCTTTTCTAGAACTTACCCTAATTTATTGACACAAGAAGGTATTCGTGGCGATGAGGAAACCGTGCCGAACGAACATACTTTGATCACCATGTTCACGAGGATGTTGGCAGGCGCCGCCGATAATACGGTGTGTTATTACAACAAAAGAGTGGATAAAATGGGTTCCCATGCCTCTCAATTGGCGAAAACGGTTTGCATTTTCAGTCCATTACAGTTTTTATACTGGTACGACAAAGCTCCGGCAGCCCCCATAAAAGACGATGCACTTTGGGGCAACACCAATACCATTGGAAATGAGCCTGAGTTGGAATTTTTCAATAATGTTCCAACCACATGGGATGAGACCAAAGTGTTGCAAGCAGAAATTGGAGCACTGGGGGTTATTGCCCGCAGAAAAGGCAACGATTGGTTTATTGGAGGCATCAACGGTCCCATGGAGCGTAAAGTATTGGTTGATTTTTCATTTCTGGAGCCTGGCGCTAAATATATGGCCAAGGTATATACCGATGATGAGACTGTTAAAACCAGAACTCAGGTCAGAATCGAGGAGATGGAAGTAACAAACGAGTCAAAATTAAATTTCGATGTGAAAAGCAATAATGGTTTTGCCATGCAGATCACTAAACTATAATTCAAATTGAACAGATGAATAAATCAAATCTATTAAGAATGTTGTCCGTTTTCCTTGTACTGGGAATGGTTTCTTGTAAATCAAAAGGCGAGCAGAAAACCGCAGAAAAAGCGGAGAAAAAAGAATTGCCTGCCAAACGGCCCAATATCATCTTTATGATGTCCGATGATCATGCCTATCAGGCCATTAGTGCCTATAGCGATCATTTAATCGAAACGCCTAATATCGATCGTATTGCGGATGAAGGGATTTTATTTACCAATGCCACGGTAACCAACTCGATCTGTGCGCCTTCAAGGGCCACGATATTAACCGGTAAGCATTGTCATATTCACGGAAAAGTGGATAATGTTTTTCCGTTCGATGAATCGCAAACCACCTTTCCGCAGCTCATGCAAGAGGCCGGTTATCAAACCGCGATGTTCGGAAAATTACATTTTGGGAATAACCCAAAAGGAATCGATGAGTTCAAAATCCTGCCGGGACAAGGGCAGTATTACAATCCCGAATTTAATACCAATGAAGGTCAAATTACGGTGGAAGGTTATGTCACCGACATCATCATGGATATGACGTTGGATTGGTTGGAAAACAGAAGGGATGCGGAAAAGCCTTTCATGTTGTTCTCCTTACAAAAAGCACCCCATAGGGAATGGTTGCCGGCACCGCGCCATTTTAAGGAATATACCAAGAAGACGTTTGTGGAACCAGAAACATTGTTCGATGATTACGAAGGTCGTGGTACGGCCGCAAAAACAGCCGAAATGAACCTTTTGGAGCACATGAACTGGGCAGGCGATTCCAAATTGTATCCTGAAATGATGGCCGAATTGGGCATAAAGGATAAATCGGGCTGGGATCTTGAAGCTTTTGAACGTGAAGTGGGGCGTATGAACCCCGAGCAACGCGCCGTTTGGGACTCGGTCTATAAACCCATGATGGAAGATTTTAAGACAAAATATCCAACCATGGATGACACGGCTTTAATGAAATGGCGGTATCAACGTTATATGCAGGATTATTTAGGTTGTATTGCCTCCGTCGACGAAAATGTGGGTCGATTATTGGATTATTTGGAGGAAACCGGTTTGGACGAAAATACGATCATCGTGTATACTTCGGACCAAGGCTTTTATTTAGGGGAGCATGGTTGGTTCGACAAGCGTTTTGTTTATGACGAGTCATTCAAAACACCGCTGTTGATCAAATGGCCGAACGTTATTACACCGGGTACGACCAATACCGAAATGGTCCAAAATCTTGATTTTGCCCAAACCATTTTGGAAGCGGCCCATATTGAAGCTCCTTCGGATATGCAAGGCGAAAGCTTGATTCCTTTATTGCTTGGTAATGATGGGGAGTGGACCCGGGATGCCGTGTATTACCATTATTATGAATACCCGGGAATCCATATGGTTAAAAGACATTATGCGATCATTACCCAAGAATACAAATTGGCCCATTTTTATTACGATGTGGATGAGTGGGAACTTTACGATCGTAAAAAGGATCCCAATGAAATGAAGAATGTGGTCGATGACCCTGCTTATGCCGATGTGGTAAAACAGTTGAAGGAACAGCTAGTTGAAATGCGTAAGCAATATGGGGATAGTTCGCAGTTGGATCAAGAAATATTGCGAAAATATCTTGAAGCTATGGAAAACCCCGATATAGAAACCGTTCCCCTGCATTAAAAAACACCTTATAAGTACGCATAATCCTTAACCATAGAAACAATATGACAGCCATAAGACCCATAACCTTGTTCTTTAGTTTGATCGTCGCCATCGCTATACAAGCACAAAAAGCATCAGACCATCCACGATTGTTGGTGGCAGATGGCGATCGGGAGGAGGTTTTGGCCAAAATCGAAACGGAACCATGGGCCAAAGCCTCATGGCACATGCTTTTAGAGGAAATAAACCCCTATGTAGACCTACATGTTACCGACTCGGAATGGATTGTCTCACGATTGGCCATGTATTGGAAAGACGGCGAGCGCTATACCCAATGTTATATCAAAGGCCAGGATTGGAATTATGGTGAAGGTAATGCCCCTGTACCCACGGTGCGTCTGCCGGGTATGCGTAAATGGAACGATTATGTGAATGTGCCCTTGGAAGATAGGATCCCGTACAACGAAACTGGCGACATGTTAGGGATCAGTCGGTCAAGTGCCGATAAGACTCCGGTAAAAATCCCGTATAAGGAAACTGGTCATATGATTCGGGCGAACAATATGGAAATTTTAAAACTGGCGGAAAAATCCGCATTTGCATATTTTATCACCCAAAAAGAAGAATACGCCAAGTTTTCGGCCGATATTTTTTGGTCTTGGATATTGGGAACCTATTATATGAATCCGCCCTTAGATCCCGAAGAATCAACTGGCGGACAGGGAGGCTATGAACCTGGGGGGATTATGGGTTACTATGATTATGAAGTGATCCACGACGATCGTCAGATTCCCATGGCGGCCACCTATGACTTTCTATATGATTACTTAAATGCCCATCCGCACGAACATCTTAAGGAAATCAACAAAAAAACGGTCGATGTGGCCAGTGAGGTATTTAAACGTTTTATAGAAATCGGTTTGGTCCGCGGGGGTAAGAAAGGAAACTGGAATGTAAACCGGTATAAGAATATCATAGGCAGTATGCTGGTATTGGAGTCCAATGATTTTTATGAAGATGGTAAAGGGCGGGAGTACTACATTCCGTTTTATACAGAAAAATCGGGAGATCATTATGCTGGTTTACCCGAGATCATGGCCAATTACAATACCGAAACAGGCTTATGGCCAGAATCCCCTGGGTACGCTTCGGGCATGATCCCGACGGTTTTGGACATGGGCATACTATTATATAAGTCCGGCATGAACACGCTGGCAGGAAATCCCATTATCGAAAAAGCGGCTTTGGCAAATTTGGGTTGGTTGGATGCCCGTGGAAATTTAGTCGTTTTTGGCGATATGCGCGGTGGGGCATTCAACATGTCGGCTTTTGAAGCGCTATTGACCTATTCGACATGGACAGGTGATACAAAAACCGCCAAGACCATGGCAACGGTCATCAAGAAGAATATAGAGAACGGTCAATACGATTGGAATGGATCCCAATGGCGGGATATTATCTTGAATCAAACCTTACCGGAATCGGGCAGTGAGTTACCGTATCACAGATCGGCCTATTCAAAATTCCATAGACATATGATCTTAAGGAATGGAAACGATGAAGAAAACGGCCTGATGTTCACACTTTATGGCGGACGCCAAAAGTCGCATTTAGCGGAAAACGGATTGGCGTTTCAATTCTACGGTAAAGGGTGGGCTTTGGCTCCGGATGCATCGGCTTACGAATCGTACTGGTCTCCGGATGCTGGATATCACAGGGGGATTACGGGGTCCAATACCATAATTCCAGGATATAAATCAGGGGAAATCACGGTAAATGCCATGGATCCAAAAACGGAGGATAACGGCTTTTACAATACCGAAGTAACCTCGGAACTGGTGTCTTTTGCCGATGTGTCCGCTGAAGAAAAACGTCGCGTGGTAGCGATGGTACGCACTTCGGAAACCTCTGGTTATTATGTCGATATCTTCAGGTCCGATCAAGATGACAACGATTATTTACATCATAATCTGGGGAATGCGGTTACCCTTAAAGATGCCTCCGACCAAGTGTTGTCTTTAATGGCGGTAAATGACTTGGGAACGGCCCACAATAAGCATTACAGCTTCTTTGAAAACCAACGCAAAGTGGAGTATGACGGCGATTTCAATGCCACTTGGGATATCAATTCGGTATCTCAAGCCTTACACGTAAATATGTGGATGATGGGCCAGGATAACCGGGAATTGTATGTGGTAGATGCTCCACCAACAACCTTACGGGAAGATATTACACCAAAGCAAATCAATAAAAGTCCGGAAACAACGCCAACCTTAATCGTACGTCAGAATGGATTAAATGCACAAGCACATCCGTTTGTTTCGGTATTTGAGCCGTATGCGACAGGTGAAAAATCAATTGAAAAGATTACGAAAGTCGGAGATTTTGGGGATATGGTAAGTTTAAAGGTCACGTCGACACACAGCACTCAGGTCATCTGTAATTCGATTGATGGCAACACGGTATATAAACCAGCAAAAAATTTAAAGTTCAAAGGGACTTTAGGGGTGGCTTCGGAAAAAAACGGAAAGTTTGACTATTTATACTTAGGCAAGGGAAAATTGCTTCAAAACGGCAAGTATAAGATAGAGGCGGTCAATGAAGCGGTTTCAGCAGCATTGCGAATCGAAGACGGTAAGTACTATTATTCATCGGACAAGCCGCTTTTCATTCAAATCAACAAAAAAGGGGCTAAAGAATATCCGGCAGGATATAACTTGGAAATCAAATAGACAAAATGAGAGGGATAACAAAAATACTACTACTGACGGTTTGTCTTTTAATGGGCTCAAAATCATTATTTGGGCAGGAGCTGGGGCATCCTAGGGTCTATGTTACCAATGAGGAAAAAGAAGCTTTTGTAAAGGCCGTAAAGACCGTTGAATGGAAAAAAGAGCTGATTGATAATAAGAAAAAACGGTTGGAAAAATATGTCCAATATTGGGAAAAAGATCCGGAATGGATGGTATCCAGACTGCAAATGAACTGGAAGACCAAGCATGATAAGGTGTATTTAAAGGGGGGTGATTTTTCACATTCCGAAGGTTCGGCACCTGTGCCTACCGTTAGATATTCCGGGACTAGGGATTGGGCAACCGATTATAAAAGGCCAAAACTGGAAGATGTTGAACCTTATTTTGATGACCCCCGAGGCCTTTACTTAGAACATAAGGATACGGGGAAAAAGGAGTGGATCCATCCATCCAAAGCAGGGTTCGCCATTGAAAAAATCAATGACGAGATTATGGGCTTGGTTGCCGATGCTGCTTTCTTATATTGGTTTACAGGGGAGCGTAAATATGCGGAATTCGCGGCCCCCGTATTTTTTAAGTACATCGATGGTATGTATCACAGGGATGCGCCCATCGATTTAGAAAATTCCACCCAACAAAAAATTTCAGGGTTGGCCACTTTTGAGGTCATCCATGAAGGGGTCGTTATTCCGCTGGTAACCACTTACGATTTTCTGTATGCGTATTTTAAAGCTGAAAACAGGGACTTATCAACTGCAGCGGCGGTTTTCCAAAAGTGGGGCGATCAAATCATTAAAAATGGTATTCCCGATAATAACTGGAATTTGTTTCAAGCCCGATTTTTAACTTATATCGCATTGGTTTTGGAAAGTAATGCGACTTACGAAAACGGAAAAGGACGTGAGTATTATTTAGATTATACTTTTACGATTTCAACCGATAGGCAAATAGCCGTAAGTGAATCTTTGAACGTCTACGATCAGGAAACCGGCATTTGGCCCGAATGCCCCACGTATTCTGTGCATGTTATCACAACGCTATTGAAAATATTCACCTTGTTGGATCATGGTACCAACCGGAATGAAATATCGAAATACCCTATTTTGGAAAAAGCGGTATTATCATCATTCCAATACTTGTTCCCTTCGGGTTATATGATAGGGGCAGGTGATGGTGGACATAAGATTTTGCCTCCGGAAAATTTCGAACTTTTAATAGCCAATTATAGAAAGTACCACCAAAAAGAAAAAGAAACGTTGATCTCCGGGTTCTTATCCGAGTTTATGTCTGCTGGATTATATGAAAGAAAAGCTAAGGATTTTTTCAATTTATTCTTTTATGTAGATACTATCGTCGATAGTAAGGCCGATTTGGAGGCCCTAACGACGCCAACATTTTATGCACCGAACATCAGTATGTTCAACCAAAGAATGGGCCAAGGCGATAATGCGGTCATGCTATCCACTATAGGTTCATATGGGAATCATGCACACGCCAATGGTATTTCGATAGAACTGTTCGCCAACAATTATGTGTTGGGTCCAGATTCAGGTAAAGGCCCAAGTTACTGGCACCCGACGTTCAAAAATTACTATGCGAGGATGCCGGCCCATAATACGGTAATCGTGGATGGCAAATCCGATTATAACAACATGCGTACCTATCATCCATTTTCGTTGGATGATAGTTTTCCAAAATCGGGTGAGTCCACTGTTTTTGATAAGGTGACCTTTTCAAAAGTATCGTTTGTGGAACCCGAAACGGTATCCGATCAGCAGCGTTTTTCCGCCATAATAAAAACGAATGCCGATAAAGCTTATGTGGTGGATGTTTTCAGGTCTCGGAAACAAAATGGCGGAAAGCAAAAGCATGAATATATTTATCGAAATATAGGGCAAACATTGGATGTTCAAGATATTGGTTCCAATGGTTTGGAATTTCAAAAAACAAATGACTTAAGCTCAGAACATGGCGATTTAAAGGGTTATGATTTCTTTTCGGATAAAAGGAAAGCAAGTACTTCAAAAGATGTGAACGCGGTATTTACGTTAAAAGAGGACGATAAACCGAATAATGTGATGAAGTTATGGATTAAGGGAAGTGAAAACCAAACCATTTACAAGGTAAAATCACCTAACTCCAACGCATTAAGCGAAGGGACTGCACCAAAGTCCATCTTACAGGATTCGTTGCAAACCTTAATCGTAAAAAGGGATGAAGCCGCTTGGACCAACCCATTTTCCGTGGTTTTTAACCCCTATGTCGAAGGGGAAGCAAATACGGTTGAAAACGTATCATTTTCGGCTTTAAAGGATTATCCACATACACAGATCATAGATGTTTCATTATCGGATAAAATAACTTCAGATAGAATTGTTGTAAATGCATCGGAACTAGATATAGCCAAAACTGACGGGATGTATCAAAAAGGATTATTATCGATCATTAGGACATCAAAAAACGATGGAACATTGGAATTCATGTTTTTGTCCGGAGTAAGCAAAATGGATTACAAAGACTGGACCATCATAGCTTCCGGGGACCCCTTTACCTTATCCATTGAAAAGGTGGGGGAAGGATATGAGGTTCAGAACAATAAACCCGTTACCATTAATTTACCTTATAAGCAAGGGGATAAGCGTGCTACGATTTCGATATACGAAGACGGAAGGACAGTCGCTACGAAGAATGCGGTATTGAATAGGAACAATTCGAATCTGCAATATTTTAAGCTGGAAAAAAACTATGATAAAGTAATAATAGCACAATAGTATAATGAAAACGAAAATCCATATAATACTTTTATTGCTTGTCGTGGGTATGGTCAATGGCCAAAAGAAAAAGGAGGTTATTGATGAATATGCGCATGAACTTGTTTATAAAGTAGTCAACGAGGATACTTTGAAGCTTCAAATTTACAATCCAACTGATTTTAGGGCCAACAAAAAATATCCGACCATAGTGTTCTTTTTTGGGGGCGGTTGGAATGGAGGTTCCATTTACCAATTTAAGGACCAAGCCTTATATTTTGCGTCAAGGGGCATGATTTCCGTTTTGGTGGATTATAGGGTAAAGAATGAACATGGCACTACCCCTTTTGAAGCTGTAAAAGATGCCAAATCCGCGATGCGCTTCTTAAAGACCAAAGCTGATGAATATGGTATCGATACCGATAAAATCGTTGCTTCTGGCGGTTCGGCAGGGGGGCATTTGGCTGCCGCAACATCCTTGCTTCCCGGAATCAATGAAGAAACCGATGATTTGTCGATAAGCCCAAAGGCCAGTGCCCTGGTGTTATATAATCCGGTAATAGACAACAGTGAAAAAGGTTATGGTTACGAAAGGATCGGAGACCGTTATTTAGGGTTTTCGCCCTTACACAACATAAAAAAAGGAGCTCCACCCACTATTTTTTTCCTGGGGGACAAAGACAAATATATACCGGTTTCAACGGCTTATGATTACAAAGCAAAGATGGAAGCCGTAGGGAGTAGGTGTGATGTTTTTATTTATGAAAACCAGGAACACGGATTTTTTAATAGAGGGAAACAAAAAGGTGATAAATATTATGTGGAAACAACGTTGGAAGCTGACGCCTTTTTACGGTCTATAGGTTATTTAAAAGGGAAACCCACCTTGTAATATGATTTAAAATGAAGATAAGAGTTGTTTTAATATTCAGTATGGTACTTATGTTATCCTGTTCCCCAAAAGAAGAAAGGGTAACACTTTTTGTCTCCCAAAGTGTGCAGACAGGGGGGGTAGGAACCAAAGAAGAGCCATTGGCGACGATATCGGAGGCCATACAAAAAGCAAGTCGATTAAAACAAAAGGATTTTAATACCGAGGTGGTGATCCAACTACTTCCCGGGGAATATTATTTATCGGAACCGATCCTGCTTTCCCCACATTTAAGTGGCCTGGTAATAAAAGGGAGCAAGGCATCGGACGTCATTATAAAAGGTTCGAAACCCTTATCGTTGCAATGGGAAAAATACAATCAGGATATCTATGTAGCACACGTTCCTGAAAATTCCGATTTCGATCAGTTGATGGTCGATGGAGTACCCCAAGTTTTGGCACGTTATCCAAACTATGATGAAAATGCCCATTATTGGCAGGGATATGCCGCGGATGCTTTGTCAAAAGAGCGCATAGCTTCCTGGAAACAACCCGAGGGGACCTATTTTCATGCCTTGCATAAGGGTAGATGGGGAGGTTTTCACTTTGAAGTCACAGGTGTGGAAGATGACGGAACCCCAATTCTAAAAGGAGGGCATCAAAACAATAGGCCTTCTGAACCCCACGATGAATTCCGAATGGTAGAGAATGTCTTTGAAGAGCTCGATAACCCTGGAGAGTGGTATCTCGATAAGAAAGGAAACAAACTATATTATTGGCCAACCCAAGAAGGAACCCCCAATACCTCTAAAGTTGAGGTGGCGGCCCTGAAAAATTTAGTGCAGGTAGTCGGTACTTTGGAAAATCCGGTTAAGAACATTTCCATTAGTGGAATACGGTTCGAAAGCTCAAAACGTACGTTTATGGACAAATACGAGCCTCTTTTAAGAAGTGACTGGACCATTTACCGCGGTGGGGCCCTTTTCTTTGAAGGTACCGAAAACTGTAGTGTATCGGATAGTGAATTCACGAATTTAGGGGGTAATGTAATTATGGTCAGTAAATACAATAAAGGCCTTCAAATCAAGGGAAACCATATTCACGACTGTGGGGCCAGTGCCATTTCATTTATCGGAGATCCTTCAGCGGTACGGTCACCTTCTTTTAATTATAGGGAGTTCGTGCCAATGACGGAAATGGATACGGTAACCGGACCCAAAAATGAATTGTACCCCAGGGAATGTTTGGTCGAAAATAATTTGATCCACAGAATAGGTCGATTGGAAAAACAAACGGCCGGAGTGCAAATCTCCATGGCCATGGATATTACGGTACGCCATAACAGTATTTATGATGTACCCAGGGCAGGCATAAACATCGGGGACGGTACCTGGGGAGGTCACGTTCTTGAATACAATGACGTATTCAATACCGTATTGGAAACCAGTGACCATGGATCGTTCAATTCATGGGGTAGGGATCGTTTTTGGCATCCGAACCGCAAAATTATGGATAGCCTTACCACGGCGAATCCGAAAATGTGGCAGTGGGATGCTGTGCATACGACCATTATCCGAAATAATCGTTTTCGTTGTGACCATGGGTGGGATATTGACCTGGATGATGGGTCTTCCAACTATTATATCTACAATAATCTGTTGTTGAACAATGGACTTAAATTGCGAGAAGGGTTCAATAGGGTTGCGGAAAATAATATCATGGTCAACAACTCTTTACATCCCCATGTTTGGTTTCAGAACAGTGAAGATGTTTTTAGATATAATATCGTGGCTTTAGGGTATCAAGATGTAGGTCTAAAAGGTTGGGGAAAACAACTGGATTATAATTTATTCCCCAATGAGGAAACAATGATGAAATCGCAGATTTATGATATGGACCTTAATAGCCTCTATGGTAATCCGAAATTTATAGACCCCTCGATTTTTGATTTTAAGGTTGCCGAGGATTCCCCTGCGTTAAAAATCGGTTTTGAGAATTTTCCAATGGACAAATTCGGGGTTCAAAAACACGAACTAAAGGCCATTGCAAAAATTCCCGAAGTACCCAAAATCAATGAGCCCAAAAAGAATAGTAAGTCACTGGAACCGGTTGTAGCTTGGCTACGCAATAAACTCAAGAGTGTTTCCTCACAGGAAGAACAGTCTGCCTATGGGTTGACCAGTCCTCAAGGGGTTATTGTCCTTACGGTTTGGAACCATAGTCCGGCTGTGAAGAACAATGGATTGAAAAAAGGGGATGTAATCCTAATGGCCGATGGTGAAAAGGTCCGGGATATCAAGGACTTTTTTGCGATTGCCGTAAAGAACAAAGAAAAAGACAAGTTGGATCTTGTTGTAATGAGAAATCAAGTGGAACATAAATTATCTGTAAATACAAAATAACCAAAACAAGAAACTATGAAAATAATAATTAAACCGGTATTGTATGCAATTGTTGCCCTGCTGACATTTGGTAACGTTTATTCCCAAGGGAAAAAGGATTTAAAATTAAATGACGATCAGCGTATGGAATGGTGGCGAGACTCCAAATTCGGTATGTTCATCCATTGGGGGGCATACTCCATAATCGGGGGGGAACGTGGTACGAAAATCGCCGGTGGAGGTGCCGAGTGGGCCATGGATAAACTGGATTATACCATTGAGGAATACGAGAAGTTTCCTGAAATGTTCAATCCTGTAATGTTCGATGCGGATGCATGGGTAACCATGGCCAAGGATGCGGGAATGAAGTATATCGTAATTACCTCAAAACACCACGAAGGTTTTGGTTTGTGGGATTCCAAAGTGTCCGATTATGATGTAATGGATAAATCCCCTTTTAAGCGCGATATAATTAAAGAATTATCGGAAGCATGTAAAAAACAAGGCATTAAGTTTTGTTTTTACTATTCTATCGTTGATTGGCACCATCCACAGGCACAGGGGAATTTGTATCCTAACTACAATATTTCACAGCATGATGATCCATCGGTCGTAAACCCGGAATTCCCTAAATATTATAAAAACTATATGAAACCCCAAATAGAAGAGTTGTTGACGAATTATGGGGATGTTGGTGTCGTTTGGTTTGATGGCGATTGGATTTCGGATTATACTACGGAAATGGGGAAAGACCTTTATAAATTTATTCGTAAAATCCAACCGAACACTATTGTGAACAATAGGGTTGATAAGGGTAGGAATGGAATGGAAGGTATGGATAAGGAAGGGGAGTTTGCAGGCGATTTTGGCACCCCGGAACAGGAAATACCCGATACGGGCATCGATTCTGACTGGGAGGCATGTATGACCATGAACGGTTCTTGGGGGTACAAACCATCCGATAACAAATGGAAAAGTAGTGAGGATTTAATTGAAAAGTTGGTTGATATCGTATCTAAAGGAGGCAATTTCCTTTTGAACATCGGTCCTGATGGTTTTGGAAGGTTCCCTTCAGAAAGTATTCGTCGTTTAAAGGCTATGGGAGAGTGGACGAAAAAAAATGGGGAAGCTATTTACGGGGCCTCTGCCAGTCCGTATGAAAAACCAAAGTGGGGCCGTTATACCAAAAAAGGAAATGTTATTTATGCCCATGTTTTCGATTGGCCTGAAACAGGGACTTTAAAACTACACAAAGATATAAAGGTCAAAAAGGCGACTTTATTGACGGATCCCAATAACGAATTGGGGACCTTGGCAACATCAAGGGAAGTATTGGTTGACGTGCCCGTGTTGGCCCCGGACGCTACAGTTTCCGTTGTAAAAATCGAATTGGCAAATTAATAAAAGGAATGAACGGACAGACGGTCTTTGAATTGTTTGTCCGTTTATATCAAAATAATTTATAACCACGGAAAAAGATGAATGTTTTTAGGAAACTGGTCATTTTTACAATTGTTTGCATTTTAAATATTGGTATTGGGTTTTCCCAAACAATACCTTATGAAAAACCTGAATGGGGAGCGTATACGGAGGGAGAAGAAGGATTTTTATTGGCACATGTCGTTAAGTGGCCAGAAGATGGCAAATTGGTTATAGACAGGGCGATTAGACCAAGGGAGGCAAGGTTGCTTACAGAGCCGGATAAGAAAATAAAAATAAGATTAATCGATGGTGAATTAACGGTTTTATTACCTGAGAAAGCCCCTGATGCTCAGGTTTCAGTTGTTAAAATCCAATTGATGCCCAATGAAGATTGGGCCAATCTTAAACGGTACAAAAAAGCGAATAAAGAACTAAAAGCACCTGGAAAGAAAGAAAATAGGGTGGTTTTTATGGGAAACTCCATCACCGAAAAATGGGTGATGTTCCATGGCGAATTTTTTACTGAAAACAATTATATCGGTCGAGGAATCAGTGGGCAAACTTCGTCACAAATGTTAGTGAGGTTTAAACCCGATGTGGTCAATTTGAACCCGGAAGCTGTCGTTATTCACGCAGGTACCAATGATATTGCAGGAAATAGAGGCCCTATTACCGTTCCCGAGATTGCAGATAATATTTTTTCAATGGCGGAATTGGCCAAAGCGAATAATATAAAAGTGGTTTTGGCTTCCGTGCTTCCCGCGAGTAGTTATTCATGGAGCCCTTCCATAGAACCCATAGAAAAAATCAATGAGCTGAATGCACTGATTAAAGCATACGCCAAAAAGAACCAAATAGTGTATTTAGATTATTATTCACCCATGGTCAATGAAGAAAAAGGATTGAAAAAGGAATATGGTAGAGATACGGTGCATCCAAATCTAGATGGTTATGCGGTTATGGAACCTTTGGTGAAGGAGGCGATAAAAGAGGCGTTAAAACAAAAATAGTGGTAGAATGCAAGGGAATATAAAAAACATAAATGGACTAGTACTACTACTGTTTTGTCTAACAGGTTTTTTCACCATAGCACAATCTGAAAGCCATATTCCGCTTCCTGAAAATCAGGAGGAAGGGTATCCTCGATTGTATATTACCCAAGATGGTGAAAAAGCCCTGCAAAAAACGATAAAAAAGGAAGCTTGGGCCCAAGAAGTCTTAGTCGGAATACATAAGCGCATTGATGCGTATGTGGAGCGACATGTCGACGACCCGGAATGGATCGTATCCCGTTTACAGATGTATTGGAAGACCAAGTCGACCAATATTTATGTGAATGGTATAAATTATTCCCATGCCGATGGGGAAGCACCCGTACCTACCGTTCGCTTTGTGGGTTCAAGGGATTATACAACGCCCTATGGTAAACCCAAACTAGAGGATGTCTTGCCCTATATGGATGACCCTCGTGGATTGTATTTGCCGAACAAAAGTAAGGAAGGGCATCCCTTTGAGTGGGTCGAAATTTCCAAAACAGGGCGTATTATCTATTCTATAAATGAGGAAATCATAGGTTTGGCTAGAGATGCAGCCTTTGTCTATTGGTTAGAGAATGACGAACGTTTTGCTAAATTTTCATATGATATATTCCATACCTATATGGAAGGCATGTCGTATCGTAGCGAACCTATCGATTTATTGAACGGACATATCCAAACTCTGGTTGGGTTTACAAATTTTCAAGTGATCCATGAAGGTGTTCTTCGGGACAATGCAGAGCTTTATGATTTTCTGCATTCGTACATTGAAGCGAAACATAATGATGAAATCGAAATGTACGACAACACCATTAAAAGGTGGACGGACCAAATTATTAAAAACGGTGTGCCCCAAAACAATTGGAACCTGCATCAAGCCAAGGTCATACTAAAAGCGGCCATGGTACTACGTGACAATGATGATTATGCGGATGGAAAAGGTCGGGAGTACTATATCGATTATATTTTGAACGTTACTTCGGCAAGACAATGGTCACTTACTAAATTTATAGAGTACGGTTATGATGAAAATAATGGGGTTTGGGCAGAATGTCCAGGATACTCACAAGGGGTTACCAAAGACCTGACCAATTTCATTAGGGATTTTGACAACACGTTCGATCATAATCTTTTGCCCTACACACCGGTAATGCCCAAGGCGGTTAAAATGCTCCCACAATACCTGTTTCCTAACGGACAGACCGTTGCATTTGGAGATTCCTATTATGGCTCTTTGTATACGGAAGCCATGAGTGATATGATTCGGATTGCCAAAAAAAACAATGATAAGGAACTGGAAGAAGAATTTACCGGAATGTATCGGTTGTTTACCCAAAATTTGAACGGACCGCGGAAAGATAGAAAGGCAAAGGCAGATATTTCTTCGTTTTTTGCGAGCAAACCCTTGGAGTTGAATCCCAAATATAAAAAGGGAGATATACAGGATTATATCACCCAAACCTTTTATGCCCCAAATGTGAGTTGGTTTGTACAACGAATGGGGACAGGAAAAGACGGAATGATGGTTTCATTGAACGCATCGCTAGGTAACCATATGCATGCCAACGGTATTAATATGGAACTGTACGGCAAAGGTTTTGTACAAGGTGCCGATCCGGGTAAGGGAGCGGGCTATCTTCAACCCATATATCTAGAGTATTACTCCCAGTTTCCGGCACATAATACGGTTATGGTCGATGGGGTTTCCTCTTATACCGAGATGTTGAGCTACCATGCCTTCGATTTATTGGGACAATATCCAAAATCGGAGCAAAAAGAGGGCTTTTATAAAGATATTACGTATTCCGATGTTTACTTTTTGGAACCCGAGACCCAAAGCGATCAAACCCGATTGGTGAGTATCGTAAAAACCGGGGAGGCTATGGGGTATTATGTCGATATTTTCCGTTCTAAAAAACAACGGAAAGGCGATAAATTCCACGATTATTTCTATCATAATCTAGGTCAAAGTATGCAAATAAGCGATACGAATGGAAATCCGCTAATACTCACGCCCAGTGAGGAAATGGGCTTTGCAGGCGGACATTTATATGCCTTTGATTATATGTGGGATAAAAAATCGGTGCGTACCCAGAACGACTATCAGGCCGAATGGAAGATCGATATGCCCGATGGGGAAGACGATGTCTATATGAACCTATGGATGAAAGGCACTGAGGGGCGGGAGGTATTCTCCATAAAATCGCCACCGAACAAAGCTTTTAAAGGTGATCATGGCTTGCCTTACGAAGTGGATAAGGCACCTTATTTGACCTTGGCGGCAAGGCAGCATGGGGAAGCTTGGGAGCATCCTTTTGTATCGGTATACGAGCCGTTTACGGCCAGTGAAGGGAAAAGTATTGTTAGTATCAAGTCTTTTGATGATGAAAATGGCAGTAGTGATTTCGTGGGATTGCACATAAAGCATAAATCAGGAAGGGAAGATTTGGTTTTCTCATCAACGAAGAACCGAACGGCAAAATATAAAGGCACTGTTACAGATGCAGTATATGCATTGGTCGGAAATGAAAAAAATGGGGATTTCATCCTTTTCATGGGCAACGGGACTAAGATGGAAACCAATGGATTCTCGGTTAAGGCCGCAGAAAAAGGGAATGTTGTTTTTGAGCGCAAAAATGGGAAATTGTATCTGCACAACGAAGTCCCGGTTACGCTTAAAAGTGATAAGGAAGAACAGCAGTTTGGTGTGGGGCCTTATCGATCTATAGAATAATAGCATCAGTACCATCGGTGAGAATGTCATGGTCCCATTTTATGGTTGACACATGCCCTTTTAATTTGTTGTGAGCATAATACCGAAATTTTGGAACCTAAGTCATACTAACTAAAGCCCCGCTTATTAAAGTGGGGTTTTTTTATCACTGCCCAATTCTGATGGTGAGGCTAGGGCATTTTTGGCCAATGGACCTTTTGTATTGGTACAATCATCCTATAAATTGTTCAGGTTTTGGCCATTAATGACGATAGTGGTTATAATTTATAATCCATGGGCTATGATTTAAAACCTATACCCTTTGGAATAAATATATTGCTTCAGTATTAAATGAAAGCTTCAAGAATGAATATTCGAAAAATAATAAAGTCTTTAATCAGTTTCGGGTTTTTGCTGTGTTTTGCCATCGCTTTTGGATACGAAAACCAAAAGGGTGATACCTTGGATATTGGGGAATATCTCAAATATGTCGATGGCGATAAAATTTATCCTTCGGTCAAGCAAATGGAGATGCTAAAAGCCGTAATGCCCATAGAAGCCTTTCAACCTGCACCGGCTATTTCCAACAGGGAGTATTGGGAAAAAATTGCGAACAGTTCATCGGGCCAAGCGTATTTGAAATCTGCTCTTGAAAAGTTGGGGAAACAACCTGAAGTGCCCATTACCGATGAAATTTATAGAAGGGCCAATCTTGAAGGAAACCGAGGCATCTACAAACCAAGGTATTACCGTACCATGGATAGGCTCGAACATTTTATTTTGGGGGAGTGTTTGGAAAACAAAGGCCGTTTTTTACCGCAGATCAAGGTATATATCCAAGCGATCATGGAAATGAAGTCATGGCTGCACCCGAACCATGACGATAAAGACAACGGTGTGCTTGAAGGTAGGCGTGTCTCCATTGATCTAGGGGCCAGAAAATTCGGAATGGTACTGGCAATGGCCGAGGTATTATTAAGGGATAAACTCAGTGATACGTTGAGGAAGGAAATTGCAGGGCAGCTTCAGTGGCGTATCGTGGATACTTACCTAAAAAGTTGCTCCATTTTGGATGAAAACAATAAGTGGATCAAAAGTACCAGTAACTGGAATTCCGTTTGTACCAGTGGCACCATATTCACTACAATCGCAACTTCCGATAAGGAAGAAGAACGACTAGCTGCCGTGGGTAGTGCCTTGAATAGCATGAAATATTATCTCAGTGGCTTCGGGGAGGATGGGTATTGCTCCGAAGGATTGGGTTATTGGGGATACGGTTTTGGACATTACCTGTATTTGGCTCAGATTTTATATGATTATACCGGGGGTAAGATCAATTTATTTGCAGCCGATAATCCGGAAAAACTAAAGAACGTTGGGAATTTTCCAGAAAAGTTCGAAATACAGAACGAAAGGTGTGCCCCCTTTTCAGACGGAGTATCAACGATATCAAAAAAAGGGAGCAATTTTGCCAATGTGCTTTCCGCCATGTACTATGGGGCCATAAAGCCATCCGAGTTTAGAATGGAAGAAGCTGCGGAACAGTTGGTTGCTTGGGCACATCCGAAAGCTTTTACCCCTGAGGAAAATCCTATTGAAGGAAAAACGGAATTACCCGATCATTCCTATTTCGATGATTTTGGTATGGTGATTTCGAGGGGGAAACAACAAGAACCCTTTTCTATTGCCGTTAAGGCCGGACATAATGCGGAAAATCACAATCATAGCGATGTAGGTACGTATGTTCTGGTCTACGATAACGATTTAATATCGGGGGATATCGGGGCGCCATCGTATACCGCAGGTGCCTTTTCGCCAGATAATAAGGCCCGTAGTTCTTGGGGGCATCCGGTACCAAGGGTAAACGGAAAACTACAATCCAACGGCAATGAATTTTCCGGAAAAATCACTGAAACGGAATTCAGTATAGATCGTGATATAGTGGTCATGGACATTAAACCGGCCTATGTAGTAGAGGGGTTGCAGAAATTGGAACGAACCTTGGTCAACAACAAAAAGGGAAAAGGAACCATCACTATCACGGACAGTTTCAAAGCATCGGAACCCATGACCTTCGGCACGGCTGTTATGGTTTCGGATGCTTATGAAGTTCTTGATGACCATACGATACTTATTACTACTGAAAATCAGCAGGTAAAGGTTGAAATAATGGCTGAAGGTGGAGTTGTGGGGGTCTTACCGGAAATAGTCCCTGTAAAACATTTGAGAAGTGGTAAGACTGCATATCGCATTGGAATAGATTATGTTGCTCCTTTACGTTCAGGGAGTATAACTGTTAGGTTTACGCCATATCATTAAAACCAAGCTAATAAATATGAAAAAAAGAATAAACCAATCAAAATTACAATGTAAACCAAAACACATTTTCATCTTGATATTGTGCGCAATGCTTACAGCATGTACATCAACAAAAAAACAAGATACTATTGATGCCGACGTTGTTATTTACGGGGGGACTTCCGCCGCTATCTCGACGGCCGTTCAATTGGTGCGAATGGACAAATCGGTATTGATTGTCTGCCCTGATAAGCATATCGGAGGATTGTCGGCTAGTGGATTGGGATTCACCGATCTAGGGAATAAAAGCGTTATTGGCGGTATTTCAAAAGAATTCTATGAAGAAGTATACAAACATTATCAAAATGAGGAGGCATGGAGATGGCAGCCGAAAGATGAATATGGTAATGTAGGCCAAGGTACCACCGCCATTGATGATGAATATAAAACCATGTGGACTTTTGAACCCCATGTTGCGGAACAGATATTTGAAAATTTCGTTAAAGAGCACAATATTAAAGTAATACGCGATAAATGGTTGGATAGGGAAAACGGGGTTAAGACATCAAATGGGAAAATCACTTCGATTACCATGTTGGATGGTACCACCTATAAGGCAAAAATATTTGTAGATGCCACTTACGAAGGCGACTTAATGGCTGCGGCCGGGGTAAGCTATCACGTGGGTAGGGAAGCGAATAGTGTTTATGGCGAAGAATGGAACGGGGTTCAGAAAGGAGAGTATCACCACAGTCACAATTTTCAGCAATTGAATATTAGTCCTTATGTTATTCCTGGAGACTCTACCAGTGGGGTGCTTCCCCGCATATCAACGGAAGATCCTGGTGAAAATGGAGAAGGTGATCATCGGGTTCAGGCATATAACTATAGATTATGTACGACCAATGCAGAAGGTAATGTAGTCCCTTTCGAGAAACCCGAAAACTACGACCCTGCCGAATATGAGTTATTAAGACGTGTTTTCAGGGGAGGAAGACATTCCATGTTCGGTGGTGGGAAAATACCCAATAAAAAGCGGGACGTCAACAACGTGGGGCCGTTTAGTTCTGATAATATTGGGATGAACTATGAATACCCGGAAGCATCTTATGATAAGAGAAAAGAAATCCTGGAAGAGCATATCAATTACCATAAAGGTCTCCTTTGGTTTTGGGGTAATGATGAAAGCGTGCCTAAAGAACTGCGTGAGGATTTTAAAAAGTGGGGACTTGCCAAAGATGAGTTCGTTGATAACGGCCACTGGCCTTATCAAATTTATGTACGTGAAGCTAGGCGGATGCTAGGGGAATTCGTCATGACGGAGAATGAGATATTGGGAAAGAACAAGGTCGATAAGCCTATTGGGATGGGATCATATACCATGGACTCCCACAATACACAACGTTACATCACCAAAGAGGGATTTGTACAGAACGAAGGTGATTTGGGGGTAGAGCCACCAGGGCCGTATCAGATTCACCTGGGCATCATTATGCCCAAAAAGGAAGAGTGTAAGAACCTCTTGGTCCCGGCAGCGGTTTCCAGTTCACATATTGCCTTTGGTTCCATTAGAATGGAGCCCGTATTCATGATATTGGGACAAAGTGCAGGGACTCTAGCGGCAATGGCGCTTGATGCGGAGATTAGCCTGTACGATGTTCCTTTTGAGGCCTTGGACAAGCAACTTAGGGAAGATGGTCAGATTTTGGAATATAAGGCACCGGAAAATACCGAAAAATGAAACAAGGCCTAAATTGCTTGCTTTTGATACTAACCATGCTTGGACCTAAAACCACTAATGCGCAGGTATTCAATGCGGGTATAGGTGGTAACAATACCAAAAATCTATTGGAACGATTGGATGCCGATGTGCTACGACATAATCCCGATCTGGTTATTGTAATGGTAGGAACCAACGATATGTTGAATTCCAAAAAAATGATTTACTATAGAAACTATGCGCACAATTTGGAGGAAATCATTCAAAGAATAAAAGTTAAGGGGGCAGAGGTGGTTTTAATGACCCCCCCTCCCGTTGATTCGGTGTATTTATTTCAAAGACACGACAGAAACGCTTATCGGGAAATACCGAATGTAAAAATGGATTCCACTAGGCAAATTATCAAGAAACTGGCCCGAAAAGACGGTTTGGGGTGCATTGATTTTTTCCAGATCTTCAGTGATATGGGGCTGCCCGAACACAACAGGGATCTGTTTTTTAGGAATGAGCAAAATAGTGGGGCTAAGGATGGGGTTCATCCTACGGCACTTGGTTATCGATTTATAGCTGAAACGGTTTTTGATTATTTGAAAATGAACGCCCTATTGGAAAAGGGCCAAAAAATGGTCTGTTTTGGTGATTCGATTACCCATGGGGCCGGAACTAAAAACAAAGATACCGTTACAGGCCAAAATTATCCTGCCGTGCTTTCCGCATTAATACAACAGCATTTTCAAAAGTAATGATGGTAATAACAGAACGGAATAGAACTTAAATGATTGAAATAAAAAAATATCTACTGATTTTTATTGGGTTGACCACCTTTTGGGGTATTGCAAAAGAGTCCCCTGAAGCACAGGTTACGTATACCATCCAATCTAAATCGGCCAAGGCCAATGATACCATTCACTATGGTTTCGAAATAAAAAACGAGAATCAAGTAGCGGAAATTTTTCATTTAAAAATAAATCACCCAAGAACCTTGGCATGTCAATATATGCTATCGGATAGCATTATTACCATTAAGCCACAGGAAAGTTATTCCGGGAAACTTCAGGTTATCATTAGCGATAGAATGCCAAAAGGCGGAAAAGAATCCTGTTTTATCACCATTGAAAATGAATTGGGAAACCGTGTTGAAACGTTTGAATTTATCTCGGTTAGGGCAAAAGAGCATCCTTTTTTATTGGTTACCAATGATATTATCAACGAAACTAAGGAGAAAGTGAAAAACTACCCTTGGGCAAAAGCCAATTTAGATGCCATGCTTAAGGAACTGGATGTTTATAAAGTCCCTGAAAGAAAAATTGTCACCAAACCCAGACCTGTAAAAGTCTGGTCTAGTTTTAATTACAGGCCCAATGATAGTGAAGAAGTATTTCGATTGTGTCTGGCATGGAAATTAACAGGAAAGGAGAGCTATAAAGAAAAAGCAATACGATTTATCAAGGAGGTTTGCGATAAGGATGAAGGCTACCTTTCAATAGGTGCTGCTACCTATGGGGTACAAGTTCATGAAGGTAATTTCTTTTTGCACTTGGCGGCAGCCTGTGATATACTCTTCAATGAACCGGAATTCTCGGCTGAGGACAGGGAAAATATAGAAGCAACCTTTCGGTATTATTTGGAATTGAACCGAAAGCATATGGATCCTTTAGGCATTATGAATCACCAAGCAAGTGCCAATGCAGGTGCGATCCTATCCGCATTGTTTTTGCAAGATGTAGCCGAGGTGGAATATTTGACCGAGGCCGATGGAGGAATGGCAGACCAAATAGGAAAAGGGGTTATGGATGATGGTTGGTGGTTTGAAGGAACTGCAAATTATTGCTATTTGGTGGTGCAACGTTATAGTTTGGTAGCCCAGGCATTCCTAAATTATGGATGGGATTTATACCATAGACGTTTTCCCGTAAAATTCAAAAGTAAGGATTTTGAAAACGTTAAGGAAGGTTTTACAGGTATGAAGTTCGATAACTGGGGACCTGTAACCAAGAATACGATCGGATTGGAGGATATGGTTACGCCATACATTCCGTTTATGGATGAAAATGCCAATGTGGTCGCCACCAATGATTCCAATTTAAAAACCCCTGATCCGTTTTATGAATTGGCCTATAGGGCCTACAAGTTAAACGATTTAGCTTGGGTTTTAAGCAAAACCAAAAGGGATTCATGGGTGTCTTTGATGTATGGGGTTCCAGAGTTACCTGAAGTCGGGGATCCAAGAACAGCTTCGGCATTTGCCCCGAATGTGGGATTGGTCGCCTTAAGATCTCATGCAAAAAACAATACCCCGGAAGAACAAATTCAAGCGTATTTTAAATACGGCACCCATGGTGGATGGCATGGGCATTTCGATAGAACCAATATGATTGGGCTCGACCGCAATGGGCATAAATATTTTGGTGCTGAAATGGTCTGGTTTGGATACGGTAACCCTGGCTATAAAGAATGTGTACAGACATCGGCCACCCATAACATGGTCATCGTGGATGGGTTGCAGCAAGAAGCCGTGCCTTCAAAGCAAACGTTGTTTTATAAAGGAGAAATGATGCAGGCTACCGTAGTGGAAACAAAGGCGCGATGGCGAAAGATCCCTACGTGGAATGCTGAAAAATTTCCGCCTTGGGACGATACCGATTATGATGGGGATTTTGAGCCCATTCTGCAAAGACGACTATCAATTGTCACGGATGATTATGTAGTTATAGCGGATTACATCACTTCGAACAAAAAGCATAACTACGATTGGTTGGTTCACCCTGTTGGGTTTCAAACCATTAAAGGGGCAAAAAAGAAAGGAAGGTTATTGGATACCTTGAGCCATAAGAAAGATTCGCCTTATAAATACTTTGCCAATGCCCAATGGTATAACCTGAATAAAGGTGCGGTAGTTGAATTTGATGAAGAAGGGAACAAGTTGGATGTATTCACGCTATGGCCCAAAAAAGCGAGTGCGCTGATTGCCGATTATCCTATCGGGGGAAAACAACGGACAATGAGAAATAACCCGGATAGAAGGACTTATGGCGTGCGCGTGAATGCAAAGGAAACCGAGTTTTTACATGTATTGGAACCTTATAAAGGGGAAAGTGCCATTTCCAAGATAGAAGCCAAAAACTCCAACGAATTGGTGGTTTATCTAAAAGATGGCAGAGAACATCACATAACCCTCGGTAATTTAAAGGAGGGGGATGTTACTGTAAACTTGGATGAGGTTGTAAATGATAAAATTGTACGAACCGAAACAACTAAATGAAAGTAGTGGATATGATGAACAAAACAATTTACCCATTCGGTTTTACCTTGCTTTCGCTATGCCTATGTGTATTGGTTTCACGTGTGGGCAATGCGCAAACCACATCCAATCAGGCCCCCGATTTAAAACTCTGGTACGACGCTCCCGCTGCCAATTGGAATGAGGCTTTACCCTTGGGCAACGGCCGTTTGGGTGCCATGGTTTTCGGTAACCCTGTAAATGAAAATATTCAATTGAATGAAAGTACACTTTGGGCAGGAGGCCCCCATCGTAATGACAATCCGGAAGCCAAGGGGATTTTGACCGAAATACGCCAACTGCTGTTTGATGGTAATTACAAAGAGGCTCATGACTTGGCCAATGCCAAGATCATCTCGAAAACATCGCATGGGATGCCCTATGAAACCGTTGGGAATTTACGGTTGGATTTTGCAAATCATGGGAATTACTCAAACTATTACCGTGAGTTGGATATTGAAAATGCCATCAATACCACAAAATACACAGTTGATGGTGTAGAATATCGACGTGAAATTTTCACTTCTTTTCCCGATGATGTAATTGTCATGAAATTAACGGCCAATGAAAAAGGTAAAATCAGTTTCAACGCTACGATGGATCGCCCTGAACCCGCAGTGGTTGAGGTAGGTACCGAAAATGATGATGTTTTGGTGATGACCGGGAAGGGCTCCGATCGGAAAAGTAAACGGACCCCCGAGGATGCGCACCCCATTGAAGGCAAGGTGAGGTTCGAATCCAGATTGCAAATCGTCCCCGAGGGGGGGACTTTGAAGGCTTCGGAAAACAGTTTAAGCGTTGAAGGGGCGAACAGTGTTATCATGTACCTTTCCATAGCGACCAATTTTGTCAACTATCGGGATGTCAGTGGCAATGCGCATAAGCGCGCTGTAGCCTTTATGGCCAATGCCGAACGAAAAGACTACCAACGGTTAAAGGCGGGACATTCGGCTTATTTTCAAAGCTATTTTAACCGGGTCAGTCTCGATTTGAGCAAAACCGATGAAATCGACCATCCAACCGATGTGCGCATTCAACGGTTTAGCCAGGCCAACGACCCCGCTTTGGCCGCCCTTTATTTTCAATATGGCCGTTACCTGTTAATCTGTTCTTCCCGGCCTGGTGGGCAGGCAGCCAACCTGCAAGGGCTTTGGGCAAACGAACTTTTCCCACCTTGGAAAAGTGCCTACACCGTAAATATAAATACCGAAATGAATTATTGGCCAGCGGAGGCAACTAATTTAACCGAGATGCATGAGCCATTGATTGAAATGGTTAAGGAACTATCAGTAGCCGGTCAGGAAACCGCAAAAGTCATGTACGGGGCAGAAGGTTGGGTATGTCATCACAATACCGATTTATGGCGTATTTGCGGTCCGGTAGACGGTGCCACTTGGGGCATGTGGCCAAGTGGTGGGTTGTGGCTGAGCCAGCATTTGTGGGAAAAGTACCTGTATAATGGCGATCTGGGTTATTTACAAGAGGTATATCCGGCCTTAAAGGGATCTGCTGAGTTTTGCCTAAGCTTTTTAACTCCGGAACCGGATCATGGGTGGTTGGTTTTTACGCCATCGACATCTCCTGAAAATCGGCCGGCCCATATGCCCAACATGGTGAACATTGCCTATGCGACCACGATGGACAATCAATTGATTCTTGATATGTTGACGAAAACGTTAGCAGCGGCAAAAGTATTGGACACCGATGCAGAGCTCATACGAAAAATCGAAGCCACCCTTCCTCAATTGGCCCCTACCCAAATTGGTCGGCATGCCCAAATTCAGGAATGGATCAATGACTGGGACAGTCCGGATGACAAACACCGTCATATTTCCCATTTATATGCCATGCACCCCTCCAATCAATTTTCGCCTTTCCGAACACCGGAATTGGCGGAAGCCACAAGAAACGTATTGATTTACCGCGGCGACCCTTCAACGGGTTGGAGTATGAACTGGAAGATCAACCAATGGGCGCGTTTGTTGGATGGCAACCATGCCTATAAAATGATGACCGACCAGATTAAATTGGTGGGCAGGCCTGGCTCAAAAGGAGGAGGTACCTATGCCAACATGCTGGATGCACACCCTCCGTTCCAAATTGATGGTAATTTTGGATTTACTTCCGGTTTAACGGAAATGTTGCTGCAAAGTCATGATGGGGCCATTCATTTGATCCCTGCCTTACCCGATGTATGGCAAGATGGGAAGGTTACCGGATTACGCGCACGTGGGGGATTCGAGATGGAATCCTTGGAATGGAAAGACGGAGAAGTAGTTAAAGCGGTGATAAAATCGAATTTAGGAGGCATTTGTAGGGTTCGTTCCTACACTGAACTTGATTTCGACGATGGAAAGAAATTGGAAAGTGCCGAAGGAAACAATGAAAACCCATTTTATCAAGTTCCAAAGATCAAAGCGCCGATCATTTCGGAAGAAGCCCATTTAAAGGGGTTTGATGTAAAGGATACCTACCTGTATGATGTGGCGACCCAAGCGGGACAAACCATAGTTTTGGTAAAAAAATAAAAGGATATGATTATGGAATCACTAATTAGGAAAAGGGAAATCATCAGCTATTTGATCATGGGGTTATTCATGATCACAACGCATGCGCAAAATCCGATTTTTACACATGTGTTTACGGCCGACCCCTCTCCCCATGTTTGGCCGAATGACGATCGCCTTTGGGTATAT
Organism: Maribacter luteus; assembly: GCF_009674825.1. Lineage (GTDB taxonomy): Bacteria > Bacteroidota > Bacteroidia > Flavobacteriales > Flavobacteriaceae > Maribacter_A > Maribacter_A luteus. The sequence goes on along the minus strand of NZ_WKJH01000024.1, from coordinate 46,245 downwards.
ACCTCCCATGATGAACCCGGTTCCAATAACCATTATGGAATGACCGGGTACCATGCATTTTCCACTACCGATTTGGTAAACTGGACAGACCACGGGCGTATTTTGCATTTGGAGAATGTGGAGTGGGCAGAGAGTCATGCTTGGGCCATGGATGCCGCCTATTACCGGGGAAAATACTACCTTATTTATTGTATGAAAGAAGCGGGGATCGGACTCTTTAGAACGGGTATTGCCCGAAGTGATTTTCCCGAAGGGCCATTTACCGATCTCGGATATGTTAAGGGGGTGGAATTTGGTCAAGACCCTGCACTTTTTATAGATGATGATGGTACCCCATACCTGTTTTGGGGACACGACCGTAAATGTTTCGCTGCAGAATTGAACGAGGACCTAATGTCCATTAAACCAGAGACCTATATAGATTTGACCTCCCAATTGACCCATGTTTTCGAAGGCCCGTGGGTACATAAGTACCAAGGGAAGTATTATTTGACTTATCCCGGCTTAACGCCCCGCAGATGGCCCGAAAAAATGTTTTATGCCGTAGCCGATAAACCGTTGGGCCCCTATGAATTTAAAGACGTGTTTATCGACGATTTTGAAGGGCAGAGTGGTACCAACCACGGAGGTACGGTCACCTATAAGGGGAAGGATATCATGTTCTATCACAGTGCATGGCTTTCCGGTGGTTTAAGTGAAACCCGGTCGGTGATGGCAGATTATCTTGAATATGACAAAAACGGGGATATCATTCCGATCGTTCCTTCAAAAAAAGGCTTGGGGAATGCAAAACGTACCAAAACCACCCTCCTTCTGGAAGCTGAGAATGGCTTTGCCGCAGGAGGGGAATTGTACAATGTGATTGTGGATACATGGATAGAAGGGTACAGTGGTAAAGGATATGTTACCAATTTTGATAACCCCTACGATCATGTTTCCATACTCGCACAGGTGGCAAAACCAGCAAAATATCGATTTATTGTACGATATGCTTCTCCCGATGGTGAATCGAACCACGATATATTGATCAATAGCCATCAGTATCGAGAATTTGTTTTTCCAGAATCCGATGTCTTCCGTGAAATTGATTTTGGGATTGTTGAGTTAAAGGCGGGGGATAACCTGTTACGAATATTCAAAAGAAATTGGAAGCCCTCACAAGGGGATTTGGCAATCGATTATATAAAATTGGAACAGGTTTTTGAAGATTGAATTGAGGGAGCACCGCATTAAGTTAAAACCATGGGATTCGGTGCGTGAAGTAAGTAGGAGGTGCCTTGGATGTTAAGCAATTTGGTAGCTTATTACCCTTGGATATGGAAATTTGGAGTCCAAATAAGAAGGAGCTATTAAACATACCGCCTTTATTTAAGGGGTTTCCTGAAAATTGATATTTGAAAACGTAATACTAAGATTATAAGTTATGAATAGTACCAAGATAATTTCTGTAATTTCTTTGTTCATGCTTGTTTCGATAGCAGCAGGATGTAAATCTAATTCAGTTCTTGGGAAAGCAGGTCTAGAAAAGAATACAGCACCGCCCAATATTATTTTCTTGATGACCGACGACCAACGTTGGGATAATATGGGATGCTATGGCAAACCCGAGTTCAATACACCCAATATCGACAAGTTGGCAGCACAAGGGGTTACTTTTGATAAGGCTTTTTATGCGGTGGCCATTTGCATGCCCAGTCGTGTAACGATGATGACAGGCCGCTATAATTCAAATCATAGGGTTGGTTTTGTTGCTCCTGACGATTATACCTTGTCCCAAGCGGATTTTGCAAAAAGTTACCCGGCCATTCTTAAAAACGCAGGATATCGTACGGGTTTTATTGGAAAAGTAGGATTTACGGTTACTGAAGAAGCTATGCGGCCGAGTACACCGAAAGAACATTTCTATAAGGATCATATGGGAGGGGTCTTCGATTTCTTTGCAGGAAGTGAAACCCGTGATGATAAAGGGTTAGTGATTTGGCCCGAAAACGATCTTGGGCTACAAGAAATATATAGGGGAGGACGCGAAAATTCGGGAAGGACTTTAAGGACTGGAGAGGCCATGATGCGTTTTATTGATACACAGCCTTCAGATCAACCATTTTGCCTGTCAGTGAGTTTTTATGCCGTGAAGCATGATAGGGACAAGGATATGTATATTCCGCATTTTGAACGGTTCAGAAATACCGATATGTCGGTCCCAAATAACTGGGTAGAAGGCGATAACCCTGAATTACCTGAAGTGGTAAAAGAAAATGCCAGAGGAGTCTACTTGCACCGCCAAAGATCGTCTACCCCAGAAATGCATCAGAAACTAGTGCGCCGTTTCGCGACCCAAGGGTACAGCGTTGATGAACAGGTGGGTTTTTTGGTAAAAAAATTAAAAGAGAAGGGGTTATTGGAAAATACGATCATAATCTATACCAGCGACAATGGACGTTTTCAAGGTTCACACGGTTTATTCGATAAATGTTTGCTTTACGATGAGTCGGTTAAGGCACCACTTATTGTGTATGATGGGCGTATACCGGCATCAAAACGTCAACGGCGTGAAGATGCGCTTATTTCTTCAGTTGATATGGCACCTACGATAGTCTCAATGGCAGGTCTGGAAACACCGGCAAGTATGCAGGGGAATGATATTAGCGGTGTTTTGAACAAGACACAGGATATGTCCAAATGGCGTGATGCCGTTTTTATGGAAGACTTGTTTTTAGCGGAAATGTTCTCTAAACGGTATAATGGTAACGTGGATGAAATCAATCAGAATCTAATAGCATCGAACAAATCATACCGTAGCCGGGGCCTTCGTACCCATCGATGGAAATATATTGTTTACTACGAACACCATCCAAAGATTGAAGAGTTGTATGATATGGATACTGACCCTTCGGAACAGAATAATTTAGTGAATGACCCAGGGCATCTCGAAATATTGAAGAAACTGAGAAAAAAAACGGAGGAATTGTATAAAAAGGCGATTGAGTAATGATATTTCAGTACTAATTAAACAGTAGAATAGGGTGATTCTAATATTATGTAATTCAGGTAATGGTAAAAAAATAGATGAAGAATAGAGGTTTATTTGTATTTCTTTTTACAATAATTTCCACTTTATCAATGGGCTATGGGCAATCCACCGTTGACGAAGTGGCTGTAAGCACATGGAAAGGATTTGAACGTATAAATTTCATGTTTAGTGGTAAGGAAGCACATCTTACGCGTCCGGAAAAACCTTTACCCGGAAATCCATGGTTATGGCGGGCCCGTTTTCCCGATTATCATGCCGAAATAGACAGTGTCCTCTTGACAAAAGGTTTTCATATCGCTTATGTAAATACCAATAACCAATTTGGTAGCCCTAAAGCGGTAGAGGTTTGGAATGGTTTTTACGATTACCTAACAACGACTTATGGGTTGCAGGACAAGGTCGCTTTACATGGGCATAGTCGGGGAGGATTGTTCATCTACAACTGGGCGAAACAAAACGCTGAAAAGGTTGCTTGTATTTATGGAGATGCGGTAGTATGTGATTTTAAAAGTTGGCCCGGAGGTTTTGGAGCTAGCAAAGGAAGTAAAAAGGAATGGCAAGTGTTAAAGACCGAATACGGATTCGATTCAGATGCAGAAGCCAAAGCCTATAAAAACAACCCAATCGATAATTTGGATGCACTGGCTAAAGCAGGTGTGCCGATTCTACATACCGTTAGTTTAAAAGATGGGGTTGTACCCCCAGATGAGAATTCATTATTACTCGTTCAAAATTACATCCATGTAGGGGGGACTGCAACGGTATCACCTTGTAGTTCCGGTATCCAAAAATCCAATGGGCACCATTATGATATTGATGATCCGAAAATGGTGGTTGATTTTATCATGAGGCATAGTACTGAAAATAAATTGTTGGATGCTTCAAAATACCATCGGATGGGAAGTGGCCTTCAAAATAGCAGGATTCAGTTTGAGCGTAATAAAAAAGGTCGCGTTGCTTTTCTTGGTGGGTCGATTACACATAATGGCGGTTGGCGTGATAGTATTTATGCGTATTTGAAAACCAGATTCCCTGAAACCGAATTTGAGTTCATTGCGGCCGGAATCCCTTCTATGGGAACCACACCAGCTGCATTTAGATTGGAAAGGGATGTGTTGTCAAAAGGGAAAATCGATTTGTTATTTGAAGAGGCGGCTGTAAACGATGCCACCAATAAACGAACCGAAACAGAGCAAATAAGGGGAATGGAAGGTATTGTCAGACATCTACTCAAATCCAACCCGATGATGGATATCGTGATGATGCATTTTGTAGATCCGGATAAAATGAAGACCTACCGCGCCGGGAAAGTGCCTGAGGTGATAAAAAACCATAATCGGGTGGCAGAACATTATGATATTCCGACCATCAACTTGGCAAAAGAAGTCACCGAAAGGATCGATCATGGCGAGTTTACCTGGGAAAAGGACTTTGAAAACCTTCATCCATCACCTTTTGGTCAAGGGGTTTATGCCCGATCAATGCTTCAGTTTCTTGATAAGGCATTTGCGGGACATATAGACAATGATGATAAGATAAAAGCGCATGCATTACCTAACCCTTTGGATGTTTTTGCATACGCGAATGGTGTTTTCATCGATGTTTCCGATATCAAACTAAAAAAGGGATGGAAGATCGATTCCAATTGGAATCCTAATGACGGCAAAAGCGTTCGACCCAATTATGTGAATGTGCGTATGTTGATCAGTGAATCGCCAGGAAGCACGTTACAATTGACTTTTGAAGGTAATGCCGTCGGAATTGCAGTTGCGGCCGGGCCAGATGCCGGAATTATTGAATACCGGATTGATAGGGGGAAGTGGCAAAGATTGAATCTATTTACCCCATGGAGTACATCGTTTCACCTGCCATGGTATTACACATTAGCCAGTGGGTTAACGGGGAAAAAGCACCGATTGGAGTTGAAAATAACCGATGAAAAAGATGAGCAAAGTAATGGACATGCATGTCGCATACGGTATATATATGTAAATAAACCATAGGAGCAGGATAGCATACTCAAAAAAATAAACAGACCCTCAATGAAAAAAAGCATTTTAAAACTAAAAAATAAATTAACTATGGTAAGATATGCTTCGACCCTAAGTATTGTTGTACTAGTACTATTGGTAGTTGGTTGTCAATCAAAATACAAGTATAAGGTTGATAGATCAGAGCATGCCGTAACGATTCATCAAGATAGCCTGATAATCAATATCGAGATAGTTGATAAAGCTATTATTCATGTTAGAAAAGAGATACAAGGTACGCAGGAATCAACCCTTCCGGATTATGTTACCATCTTGGAGCCCCAAAATGTTGCTTGGGATTTGGACGAAAGCGAAGATTACATAACCATTAGTACAGAAGCATTAAAAGTTTTGGTCCATAGCGATGGTAAGATCGAGTATACATCCAAGGAGGATACGAACCTTCTGTCAGAGACCAATGAATTGACCTTCATTGAACCGAATAATGAAGATGGGCATACCGTGTCCCAAGCCTTTGTAGCCGATGATGAAGCCTTATATGGCTTAGGCCAATATCAAAGTGGTATCATGAATTGGAGAAACGTCCCCATGCGATTACAACAATACAATCAAGAGATCGCGATTCCATTCTTGGTTTCCACAAAAGGATATGGTATCTACTGGCATAATTACAGTCTAACGGATTTCAATACTCCTCAAAATGAGATCCAGTTCGCTTCATTGGGCAATGTTCAGACCAAAAACAACACTAAGGAAATTGTCGTAAATGGCGAAAAGGAAGATGTAGCTTCTCATATTTCAAAGGAAGAGGCCGCGAAAAACATCCGGGAAACAACTTTTACGCCCACTAAGACAGGTGAATATACCTTTATGGCCCTAAGCGATAACAATGGTCGTATGCGAGGGGAAATCAGGGTGACCATAGATGGGGATGATATTATCAACTACTCCACCATATGGATGCCGCGAAGATATTCGGGCAAAAAATATTTGGAAGCAGGAAAGGAATATAAAGTGGTGTTCCAGAATACAGGGGCTAAAATACCTGGAAAATTATTCTATAACGAGCCCGATTACAACAAAACCGTTTTTAGTAGTACGGTAGGGAATGCCATAGATTATTATTTGGTGCGGGGAGATAACCCAGCAGAAGTCATTTCACAATACCAAAACTTAACCGGAAAAGCACCTATGTTTCCCAAAAGTGCTTATGGTTTTTGGCAATGTCGTGAACGATACCATAACCAAGAAGAATTATTGGCGAATGCCCATGAGATGCGGAATAGGAAAATTCCTTTTGATAATATCGTACAAGACTGGTTTTATTGGCCAAAGAAAACCAAAGGTCCTGAGTGGGATAAAGCTAAATATCCAGACCCGGATGCCATGGTTGATGAGTTAAAAGCGTTGAACTTGAAGTTAATGGTTTCTGTGTGGCCGGAGGTAAAGAACGAGCGTTTGGAAGCGAAGTACGACCTAAAAAAAATCAAAAGTAGCAACTATGTGGATATTTATGATGAAGGGGTTAGCGAACGGTTTTACCGTATGTTAAGTGATTCTATGTTTCACAAAGGGGTAAGCGCTATTTGGTTGGATGGAACAGAACCAGAAGGGGTTCGGGATACAAAAGTCAATACCGCTGTCGGACCTTATGCAAAAGTTCAAAACCCCTATTCACTATTGGTGACCAAAGCGATGTACGAGGGAAGAAGGGCGGAATTTCCCAACGAACGTGTTTTTAACCTGACCCGTTCTGCCTATTCCGGACAACAACGCTATGGAGCCACTTCATGGTCTGGTGATGTGGAGGCTTCTTGGGAGCAACTTTCAGAACAGATTCCGGCCGGACTTAATTTTACCATGGCGGGGGTACCGTATTGGACCCACGATATCGGAGGTTTCTTCAGGGATTCAAAGTCTATTAACCCTAGCTTTGATAGCCAATATACGAATCCGGAATTCATAGAATTATTGACCCGTTGGTTCCAGTTCGGAACCTTCAGCCCTATTTTCCGTATCCACGGTTACGTGTCCGAAACTGAAATTTGGAGGTATGGCCAGGAGTTTGAAAATACGGCCCGGAAGTTCATCGATTTAAGATATCAATTGATGCCTTATATCTATTCTGAAGCTAGGCAGGTGACTAACGAAGGTGCGCTGTTGATGAGTCCGTTGGCCTATCAATATCCCAATGACAAGAACACCTGGGGGATCAAGGACCAATTGTTTTTTGGGGAATCCATTATGGTCGGTATTGTGACCGAATACCAAAAACGTGAAAAGGAAATGTATTTCCCACAAGGCGAATGGTATGATTTCTGGACCAATGAGAAAATAGAGGGTGGCAAAAACCACACCGTAAAAGCAGCATTGGATGAAACACCCCTGTATGTAAAGGCAGGAAGTATCATTCCGTTTGGCCCCAAAGTACAATATGCCACAGAAGAAACCGATGAACCCCTACGATTGAAAATATATCCCGGTAAAGATGCTGAATACACCCTTTATTTTGATGATAGCGAATCCTATGACTACGAAAAAGGGGAATATTCAGAACTTAAGCTACATTATTCCGAAGCCGATAAAACACTTGAAATCGCGAATGGTAAGGATGATTTTATCCATTTCAAGGATAACCCTACGGATTTGGTTATCGAAGTCATTGGGGGCAAAACAGAAAGCGTCCTTTACAACGGTACGGACATGAGCATAAACCTATAAGAAAACGAAGTTCCAAGACAATATCCACTACGCGATTTTGAAGCAATCATTTAAGTACTGGAAACTAAAAACCAATAAGAAAACCAAATAGCTATGTCAGAAAGAATAACACAAAATCAATACCCAGGATTTAAGGATCAAAATGCCGTTCATAAGAAAGTGTCATTGCCAGGTCTCATGATGATTTTGGTGGTACTGCTAATCTCATCTTGCAAACAAGAGACAGCCAAGGTTAATATTTATCCGGCCCCTGAAGGTATTGAATTATCAAAGGCATTTACTGTAAAAGTGGAAGAACAGTATGTACCTGTATACAAAACTAAAATTCCACCTTCTAAACCTATTCCCCGCTTAAAACCGGCAGGTGATTATGGATTTGTATCTGTAGCATCTTTTGACATGAATGAAAGTGTTACCGTTTCCATTGATTGTCCTGAAAGAGTGGAGTCGGTTAAAATTTTACCGACATCCTATGGCATTAAACCAAATTTCGAAGGAAATAAAATCACCTTTCAAATAAACAAACCAGGGCATGTAACAATTGAGGTGAATGGGGAATGGCATGAATCATTACATATTTTAGCCAATCCTTTTGAAGAAAATATCCCTAGTCCCGAAGATACCAATGTCATCTATTTTGGTCCAGGTATCCATGATGTAACCAACATAACCATTAGCGATGGTCAAACTATTTATCTTGCTGGTGGTGCGTATTTACGCTGTGGTACACTGGATAATGAAGAAGAAATTGAAGTAAGAGGTCGTTTAAGAAAACAACCAACCTTTATTCTGGAAGGAAAAAACGTAAGCATACGTGGACGTGGAATTATTGACCAAAGTGGTATTCCAAAAAAAATAAGACGATATACGATTTTAGCCCAAAAAGCTAAAAATGTGACCATTGAAGGCGTTACCATTTTTGACCCAAGTCATTGGACTATCCCTATCCAAAGTTGTGACAAAGTACATGTTGATAATATAAAAATTATAGGTTGGAGAGGAAATGCAGACGGGGTTGATATTACAAGTAGCAGGGATGTTTTGGTGGAAAACTGTTTTATGAGAACCTTTGACGACGCGGTCGTGATTAAATCTTTTGGAGGTTATGGCGAAGTGAAAAATGTTCATACTCGAAAATGTGTGGTTTGGAATGAGTTGGCCCATTCTTTAAGTATTGGTGCCGAAGTACACGAAAACATCACTAATGTACTTTTTGAAGATTGTGATGTTATTCACGATGTAGGGCGAGAAACTGCATTAAGAGTCTATCATTGTGATGATGCCGTTATAAGTGATGTCACGTTTGATAATATAAGAATCGAAGAAGCACGTAGATTGATTTCTTGTTGGATAGGAAAAACCAGATGGACAGAAACAGAAGAGCGCGGCCATATTAAAAACGTCTTTTTTAAAAATATTGTAGCAACTTCAGCACCTATTGATACTACACTTACGGGGTTTCAAGATGGTCCGGATTGGAAGCCCTATATCATTAAGGATCATGCAAGTATGGAGTTGGTAGGGTTTGATGAGGAACACTTGGTTGAAAATATAGTATTTGACAATGTAGTGCTTGATGGTAAAAAAGTACAAGCAAAACAGGTGAACTCAAATGAGTTTGTTAAGAATGTCCAATTTAAATAATTGATAAGTATAAAACAAAGGATATGGACCGAATAGTCGATTTGATCGAATCTGATAGTATGGGTTTAATCGGAATTAAATAGATAAGCATTTAACTAAAAAAAATAATGAAAATGAAAAAGCTAGCACAAATAATTATATTTCAACTGGTGCTAATTAATTCTGCTTCGGGCCAGCAATGGACTCCGGATTTAGGAAATGGTAATTTTAAAAATCCCATTATTTATGCAGATTATTCTGATCCTGACATGGTAAAAGTTGGAGACGATTTTTATATGGTAGCATCAAGTTTTAATTGCATGCCTGGTATTCCTATTTTGCATTCAAAAGATATGGTGAACTGGGAGATAGTGAACCATGTTTATCAGAGTTTACCTCTAGAAAAATATGATAAAACGGCTCATGGTCAAGGGGCTTGGGCCCCTTCTATCCGTTATCATAACAATAAGTTCTATGTCTATTTTTGTACTCCTTACGATGGATTGTTTATGGCTACAACAGATGATCCACGAAATGATTGGGAGTTAACACATGTTGTTGATTCTGAAATGTGGGAAGATCCATGTCCTCTTTGGGACGATGATGGAAACGCTTATTTGGTGCGTGGTAAACTATGCGGTAATGATTTAATTCTGCATAAAATGAGTAAGGATGGCAAAAAACTTTTAGATAATGGGGTTTTAATATATAGGGATAAAGAGAATGACCCAATTATTGAAGGGCCAAAGTTCTTTAAAAAAGATGGCTATTACTACATTTTGGCTCCTGCAGGAGGAGTTGGAGAAGGTTGGCAGACCGCTCTTCGGTCAAAAAATATTTATGGACCCTATGAAAGAAAGACGGTTTTGCACAAGGGAAATACTGAAATCAATGGGCCACATCAAGGAGGCCTTGTTGATTTAGATTCGGGAGAGTCATGGTTTGCCCATTTTCAGGAATTAAAACCTAATGGAAGAATTGTACACCTGAATAAAGTAGAATGGGTTGATGGTTGGCCGCTAATGGGTAAAGATATAAATAAAGACGGTATTGGTGAGCCACAAATAGAATACAAGATGCCGAATGTTGGTAAAAAATATCCCGTAAAAACACCTCAAACTACTGATGAGTTCAATACAAAAAAGTTTGGATTACAGTGGCAATGGCAAGCTAATCCAAAGAATGAGTGGTATTCAATTTCTGATAATGGGAATATCAGGCTTAATGCCGTTCAGAATATTACTAAGGAAGGTAATTTGTATTATGCACCTAATTTATTACTGCAAAAATTTCCAGGACCTGATTTTATGGCAACAACAAAAGTTTCTTTCAAAGGTGATTTAGTTGGTGATAAGGGCGGTTTAGTTGTTATGGGTAGAAGTTGGACATCACTTTATGTTATTAAAAATGAAAATGGTTTTAAATTGGAAATGTCAAAAAGTGACAATAATAAGTGTGATGGAATTGCGGAAGTAATCGCGAGTATAGCTATAGATAATGAAGTTGTTTATTTAAGAGTAAAGATTGTTGGAAACACTATTGGTCAATATGAATACAGCCTGGATAATAAAAACTTTAGGGTAATTGGTGATGAATTCAATACTAAAGAAGGTGTTTGGATTGGTGCAAAAGTTGGTTTATTCTGTGTGAATCCGAACATACAACAAAGTAAGGGCTTTACCAATTTTGATTGGTTTAGAGTTGAATAGATAATTAATTTTTGAATTAAGTCTGTCTATAATCTAATGTAACCTACTGGTAAAGCCGGCATTCGTGCCTGCAACTCAGGTAAAACTGAAGGCAAAAAGGTTGAGGTGAAAAATGTTATTTCAATCGAAATTGTTAAGGATATTCAATTCAAACAATTCTAAAAAATATATATTAATGATTAAACAAATGCTTATTGTGTTTTCTGTTTTGTTGTTGTTTTTTTCATGTCGAGCACAATCGACAGACAATAAGAAAACAATTATTGGGGTAAATACGCTATCCGAATTTAAAAAATATTTGGATCAAGATAACGTAAACGTAAAGTTGAAGGAAGGGAACTATCAAATCGATTCGGCCGAAAAAATCAGGTTTATCGAAATTACCGGGAATGATTCCTATTTCGATATGAGAGGGGCTAGGTTTATGGTAGATACCAAACTGTTCAGTCGTCCGGATTTAATTAAAAGTGATGACGGTAATAGCATGTATTGTGCCATCGAAATATCTGGGAAAAACGTAACCTTGGAAGGCTTATACATTGAAACCTATGGGGATACCCCTGGTAGACAGAGCAAAAACAAAATTTTCAACCTTGTTGGGGAAAATGTGACCTTAAAGGATGTTGAGGTGCGAACAACAGGTTCAAGTCCTTGGGGGTATGGGTATTTATACGGACTAGGGGGCAACGATGTGCGGAAGATGAATGGTATTCGCATAGGATATCCAGCAAAAAATGTAAAACTGCTAGGTTGTAAGGTCCATATGAGAGCCATGGGGCATGCCATATTTTTACAAGGCGCGGAAAATACGTTGATTGAAAACTGTCAGGTCGATGGACTCCTTCGAACTACCGATGCTATGCTTGCCGAAACATCTGGGTATGGGTTCGACAAGAAATTTTATGCAGGTAAGGGCAATTATATAGAAGGTACCATAGTTGCCGAAGATGGTAAAATTTTGCCAGGGGAAATCATCTCCCTTAGCGAGGACGGCATACGTATGTACCCAGAATATAATGGACATAAAACGCTAAATACCACCGTTAAAGGCTGTACGGTTACCCAAATGCGAAGGGGGATTTGTACAGGATTGAGTACCTCGGGAGATAAGGTTATCGATTGTGTGGTGCGCGATTGTGTGGCAACAGGCTATAACGTGGGGAATGAAGATACTTTGATTAATTGTAGTGCAGATGCTAAATATGGCGAAGCGTTTTGTATTCCTTATACCAATGCTAAAAATGCTCGCGTAGAAATGACCATTCTGGATAGTAGAAATGGAATGGCCAATGATTTATTGGCAAAAATAAATGGCACCGGACATCATGTGGTGATAAAAACAAAGGCTAAGGAATATATCCCGGATACTATGGCAATCAAGTTGTCGGTATGGGAAGGCTATGGCAATTTCAATGAAAATGCGAAAATGCATGCTACCTATATTACATTGGATAATCAAACTTCAGCAGAATTGATCAAGTTTAAAGGTACGGAGCATTTAAAAGTAAAAAGTATTGGAAAAGTACGTGAAGCTACCAAATCGGAAAATGTGGTAAATGAAAGTAATCGTACCAAACGTTAAGCGAAAATTTTAAGTAAAAAAGGAATATAGTTTATTCTATTTAAACCGAAATTACTTAGAGGTTTTAAAGTTGAAACTAGGACAAGCATTTTAAATTATAAATACGAAATATGAAAAGAGTATTAGTACTTGCACTACTGTTGACACAGGTAAAAGTGGGTGTATCACAGGGCATTTCAGTGAGTTCAAAAGAAAAAGGGGAACAGTTCGAGCACTTCTGGAGCAAAAGTGTTGGGGCCGGGCGTGCCAACGAAGGGTTACGCGCCGGATGGTTGGAGCAATTGGAAAAAGTCCAACAAAACTGTGGGTTTGAATATGTGCGTTTTCATGGCATCTTCCATGACGATATGTTCCCGGTTTTTGAAAAAAACGGCACATACACCTACAATTGGCAATACATCGATGATCTATTCGATAGAATGCTCGATTTAAATGTACGGCCATTTGTGGAACTGGCATTTTTTCCAAAACCATTGGCTGCCGAAAACAGCAAGACCCAGTTTTGGTGGAAAGCGAATATTACCCCGGACGAATCCAAATTCGATGAATGGCACAATTTGGTAAAGGCCTTTACACAACACTGTGTAGACCGATACGGTATTGATGAGGTGCTTACATGGTATTTTGAGGTTTGGAACGAACCGAATCTGCATTATGGATTTTTCGATGGCACCAAGTCGCAATATTTTGAACTGTACAAACAATCGGTATTGGCCGTACGCGTTGTAGATAAGCGTTTAAAGGTAGGAGGTCCTTCCAGCAGTAACTTCGTGGCAGATGGAAGGTACGATGGTGAAGTGGAAAGTAGGGATGGGGATTTGATCACGTTTACAGCGGATAATATCAACGATTTGCAATGGAAAGGCTCTTGGATAGAAGACTTTTTGAAGTATTGTGAAAAAGAGAAATTGCCGGTGGATTTTGTATCGACACATCCGTATCCAACCGATTATCCTTTCAATCCTACCACAGGAAAAGGAAAGGACTTTTCACGCTACGTGAATTCTACAAAGGATGATATGGAATGGCTAAACAAAGTGATTGAAAATAGTGCCTATCCAAATGCCGAAATTCATTTAACCGAATGGAATACGAGTCCGAACAGTCGCGATGCCATGCACGATTTTTTACCACCTGCAGCATATATTGCCAAAGTGAATTTAGACTGTATTGGATTGGCAAACTCTTTGGCCTTTTGGACGTTTACTGATATTTTTGAGGAAAAAGGAGGCGGAGAAAGCATCTTTCACGGTGGTTTTGGTATGATCAACTACCAAGGATTGGTAAAGCCATCGTATCATGCTTACCGAATGCTGCACCAGTTAGGTGATGAAAAGTTGTTTAAGAACGATTATGTATTCGTGAGCCGTAAATCAGGTGATGGTAAAGTCGTGGCTTTGGCCTATAATTATCCGGAAGACCAATACAATGCAGTACCTTCAAGTATTAAAAAGATAGATAAATTCGAGAAAGGTTCAACACGCCGGTTAACCATGCAACTGACCGATTTAAAACCAGGTACCCAATTTAAGTTGGAAACCTTGGATAAAGATCACGGTAACATTTACGATTACTGGGAAAAAATGGGAAAACCTGAACCCCCGACACGTGAACAGATCAAAGTGATGAAGCAATACGCTGAAAATTTAAAGACCGAAATACTTACTGCCGATGAAAAAGGATTGTTGAAAATAGATAGGGTGCTTTCTCCTTGGAGTTTGGTTTTGATTGAACAGGTCAATTAAGTTGACGGCACCACAACCTGTAATCGCATCAGGTCGAACAGACCGATGATTTTTTTTTGAACCTTGATGGTTATTAAGTCATCAAGGTTCTTTTTGTTATAGGACTTCCTTTACATGACTTTATAGTTATCGAACTTGAACCATAGTTTATATTTTAATTTAAGGATGACGTTTAATTTTAGGGCTAAGAAGTTTTTATAAAGCCAAACAATTAAAATGATAAGCATCAGGGTTCAGAATCTGTCCTTTGTATTTATGTTTATTCTCACAGCCTGCAACGGTGGGAAAGGTGATAAAACACAAATAGGGGAAAGGGTGAGAAAGAATGTACTGCTTATCTGTATCGATGATCTACGCCCTGAATTGAATTCCTTTGGTGCTTCTTATGTGAAGTCCCCCAATATAGATCATTTGGCATCCATAGGACGTCCTTTTTCCCGTCATTATGTAAGTGCACCTAGTTGTGGGCCTTCCCGTTATACCATGCTTACAGGGCAATATGGGGTGCAATATAGGCAGCATTCCAACCAGGCCTTATTTTCCCGTGCAATGGATATGGCCAAGAACCCATATCAAGTCATGCCCAGTATGCCCGAATGGTTTCGTAAAAATGGGTATACCACGGTATCGGTAGGCAAGGTATCCCATCATCCAGGAGGGCGTGGGGGAGTCGACTGGGACAATGATACCCTACCTGAAATGCCCAACGCTTGGGATAGGCATTTAATGCCGGTTGGTGCATGGGAAACACCCCGGGGTGCAATGCATGGTCTATCGTATGGAAAAGTAAGGAAGTCCGGTCAACGGGATGTCTTGGAGACGGTGGACGATAAGGACACAAGTTATCCAGATGGCCTTATTGCCGAGGAAGGACTAAAACAACTCGAAGAATTGGCGTCAGGAAGGGAACCCTTCTTTTTGGCCATCGGCCTTATTAAACCCCATTTGCCGTTTGGGGTTCCAAAAAAGTACCTGGAGCGCTATGATGGAGTTACCATTCCTTTACCGTTGCACCCTGAAAAACCCAAAGGGAAAACAACTTGGCATGGTTCCAACGAATTTATGGCTTATGATCGTTGGGGTAAAGATCCAAGGGAAGATAAGGAGTTTGCTTTGGAACTGAAGAAGTACTATGCCGCATGTGTAAGTTATGCGGACAAACATGTTGGGGATATTCTAAAAAAATTAAAAGAAACCGGTGCCGATAAAAATACCGTAGTCGTTTTATGGGGGGATCATGGATGGCATTTGGGCGAACATGCTATTTGGGGCAAACACAGTCTGTTCGAAGAATCGCTTCGTTCACCGCTTATCGTTTATGATCCCCAAATGGGAAATCCCGGAAAACAAAGTGATGCAATCGTGGAATCTTTGGATATTTTCCCGACGTTGTGCGATTTGACCGAACTCCCTAAACCCGACGATATACATGGCAGTTCACTTGTATCGAACATTCAAAATCCACAATCGAAAGGACATTCGGCAGTGGCTTATACTTCAGAAGCAACGACCCTAAGAACGGATAACTATCGTTTTATACAACATAGTAGTGGGGAAGTTGAACTCTATGATCATCGAGAGGACCCATCCGAAATCCAGAATATCGCCGCTGAGAACCCAGAGTTGGTCAGCAAACTTAACGACCAATTGGAGGCGAAGTTGGACAGGGCCTATGATAGGAAACCATAAAAAGAAAATGAAATGAAAAAATTTGGAATAGGTATAGTATTCTCATTCATGGTAGGCTGGGTATTTTCCCAGGAACGACCGAATGTGATTTTTGTAATGCCCGACGATATAAGTCATAAAGCGTTTTCATATTACAATCCCAATGGACCTCAAACTCCGAATATCGACACTTTTGCGAAAGAATCGGTCCGATTGACCGATTTTCATGTTTCCCCAAGTTGTTCCCCAACGCGGGCTGCACTTTTAACAGGGCGACCCAGTGATGTGGTGGGGGTATGGCATACTATCAATGGCCGAAACATGATGCGTGCCGATGAAATAACCATGGCCGATATTTTTAAAGCCAATGGCTATGCTACCGGATTGTTCTTTAAATGGCATTTAGGGGATAATTACCCTTTTCGACCTAAAGACAGGGGTTTTGAATATGTAGCTTGGATTAAGGGAGGAGGTACCGGGCAACAGCCCGATTATTGGGGAAACACCAATAATGCCGCTCATATATGGGTGAATGATACTCTGGTGGAAATGACCGATGAGGATGATGGGATCAAAGGGGCCTTTACGACAAATTTTTTTATGAATCGTGCCATGGATTTCATGGATGAATACATCAAGCGGGAAAAACCCTTTTTTGCCTATATTCCATTGGGTACGGCACACGCACCCCACGTAATGCCACCGGATGCGCGTGACGGGGTAAGTGCCAAAACGGGAACGATCGAAAATATTGACAAGAACTTCGGGCGGTTACTCCAATTCCTGGACGATCGTGGAATTGCGGATAATACCCTACTTGTTTTTACTACGGATAATGGTGGGGGCACCTACCTTCGTGGCGGTAAGGGTTCCAATTATGACGGGGGTACAAGGGTGCCCTGCTTTATTCGGTGGGCCGATGGAGGGCTTGGAGGTGATGGTAAAGGAAGGGAAATAATACCACTTACAGCGCATATAGACTGGCTTCCAACCTTTATGGATGTCCTAGGTTTCAACGACGTCCCTGATCGGCCCGAAAAGCTGAAAATCCGAGGACGAAGTTTCAAGCCTTTTTTGGATGATGATCCCTCGAACGATCCGGAAGATTACAAGAATAGGACGGTTACCATTAATGACATGTGGACGGAATTTCCGGAAAAGTATAAAAAACTTTCCGTAAAAAAGGATATTTGGAAAGGTGATGCAATAACCCATAAATGGCGCTTAATTAGAAATAGTGCGGATGCTGACTGGGAGCTTTATGATGTATTGGTCGATGAAAAACAGCTGAAGGACGTAATCCATAATCCAGAAAACAAGGACATTATTTCGGATTTAAAAGGAGCATATGAAAAATGGTGGCAACTTGTTGATGAACGATCCAATGAATATACACGCATTGGGATCGGCCACCCCGAAGAGCCAATAACGGTCCTTCATGCCCATGACTTTCATGGTACCGTAATTTGGCATCAGGACGACGTTAAAAAAGGAGCTACAGGAAGTGGATTTATCGCTGTGGAATTTGATAAACCAGGTACCTATACTTTCGATCTTCGACGTTGGCCCAAAGAAATCGAAGCTGAAACGACATTGACTTCATCTGGGTCGGGTAAAGCCTTGGAAATTGCAAGTGCACGTATTAAAATATGGAATGGTGATAAGGTCTATGTCGATAAAACAAAGAACGTAGCACCTAATGCCGATGGTGTTCGGTTTACGGTTAAGGAGCTACCAAAAGGCCCAGCATTTGTTCAAACTTGGTTTTACAATGCAGCCGGAAAGTTAGAGGGAGCTGTGTATTATAACTATGTACATCTTGAATAACCCCCTTTCCTTTAACTTTTCAAGGTCATGCATTTCCTTTGTACTGTGGGTTATGTGCATAATTTATAAGGAAAGGGCAATGTGTTATACAGGAATGGCCAAAAAGACTTTACTTTTAAAACACATTAAGTAATAACGGAATGAAAACCAATTTAATTATAAAAATGAAGAAGTACTTACATCGGAAAACAGGCATTGTATATGCCCTTATAGTGCCATTTTGCGTCCTGTTTTTTGTGTCATGTAGCACTGTTAAAGAGCAAAAGGAAAAACCCAATGTGATTCTTATTATGGTCGATGACCAAGGGTATGGGGATATCGCCAGTCTGGGGAATCCATATATAAAAACACCGAATATCGATGGTCTGCATGCACAAAGTGCCCGCTTTACCGATTATCATGTAAGTCCTACATGTGCACCGACAAGAGCCGCGATTCTTACGGGGCATCATTCGAATAGGGCAGGGGTTTGGCATACCGTGAATGGGCGTTCCCTAATTTTAGAGCGGGAAACCACCATGGCACAGGTTTTTAAGGAAAATGGGTACAGTACCGGGATTTTTGGAAAATGGCATTTAGGGGATAATTACCCATTCCGACCCCAAGACAAAGGTTTTGACGAAGTATTGGTCCACGGTGGGGGCGGAGAGGAACAAACCATGGATTATTGGGACAATGACTATTTTGATGATACCTATATGCACAATGGCAAACTGGAGCAATACGAAGGGTTTTGTACAGATGTGTGGTTCGAAAATGCCAAAAACTATATAGCAGAAAACAAGAACAAGCCTTTCTTTTGTTATTTGTCTACCAATGCGGCACATTCCCCTTATTTTGTTGCCGATAAATATTCGGATCCTTATAAAGACAACGAAAATATTCCAAATGCGGCCTTTTATGGGTTGATCGCCAATGTCGATGAGAATATCGGAAAGCTGGTGGATTATTTGGAGTCCATAAAATTGATGGATAATACCATAATCATCTTCACCACCGACAATGGTACGGCTGCAGGGGCGAAAATCGAAAAAGGAGGTGATCGGTTGGATGGCTTTATTGCCAAAGGATACAATTCGGGAATGCGTGGCATAAAAGCCAGTATGTACGAAGGAGGACACCGTGTACCGTTGTTCATTCATTGGAAAAATGGGGGAATCACAACAGGGAAAGACATCAATGAGTTAACTGCCCACTACGATGTGTTTCCGACCTTGGTTGAACTTTGTGGTTTAAATGTAAAAGAAGATTTAAAGTTCGATGGAAAAAGTTTGGTCCCTTTGATCAATGGCAACACTGAAGAATTTGAGGACAGGATTGTGATTACCAATTCACAGCGTATAGAAAATCCGGAACCATGGCGAAGAACTGCCTTAATGCAAAAGAATTGGCGGGTAATCAATGGAACCGAACTGTATGATCTGAAAACCGATCCGGAGCAACGGGTGGATATCGCAGAACAACATCCCGAAAAAATGGCAGGGTTTAAAAAGGCCTATGATGCTTGGTGGGAGGAAATTTCACCGAGTTATAAAGATCAACCTTATATTATTATCGGGCACGAGGCAGAAAACCCGGTAAATTTATATTGTCACGATTGGCATACCGATAAGGTGAGCCCATGGCATCAAAGGCATATCAGAACGGGTTATGTCGATAACGGCTACTGGTTGGTGAGAGTGGAAGAAAGCGGAACCTATACATTTAAGCTACGTCGTTGGCCAGAGGAAATACATCTTCCAATGAATGCAGAAGCCCCTGTACGCCCTGCAAAACCCGGAACAAGCGTAACGGAAAGCAAGAAGAGTAAATCCTTGACGGTCCGGGAAGCAAAACTGGTTATACAGGATTACGAGTCCGCCAAAGAAGTGGACCCCAGTGCTGAGTACGTCGAATTCACTGTTGATTTAAAAAAAGGGGAAACAAAACTTATAACAGAGTTTACCTTGGATGACGGAGTTAATATCGGTGCGTATTATGTGAATGTGGAAAAACAGTAAGAAGACCTTAATTAAATGGATCCTTCAAGGAAGTCACAAAGGATAGCAAAAGATCAAAAGTAAAAACAAGTATTCAAAACCTTAATTAATGAAGCGCCAACTTATTTTTTGTTTAAGTGTATTACTTGTTGTTTTTCAATCTTGTGCCGATAAGACTATATCTGCAAATGAAATAGCTTTTTATGTGTCCCCAGTGGGGAATGATACCCAAAATGGAACAAGTGTTGAAAGCGCATTCGCTACTTTGGAAAAAGCGCGTAATGCGATAAGGGAAATCAAGAGGGGAAGTACTTTGGAAAAACCAGTTACGGTGTACCTTCAAGGAGGTACATACCAGCTTTCTGAACCTTTCGTTCTGACCCCTGAAGATTCAGGAACCGAAGAATTTCCAATTACTTACAGCGCTTATGAAAATGAAAAGCCAATAATCAGTGGAGGTTTAAAGGTTAGTGAGTGGGCTAAAGCCGAACTTAACGGTCGTACAGTGCTGGTTTCGGATTTATCCAAGATCAAAAAGTATGTCCCGTTTGAACAGTTATGGGTAAATGACCATCGTGCCGTTCAGGCAAGAACACCTAATAGTGGTTATTTGAAAGTACCCACTACCCAGGGAGAGGACACTAAGGATGTGAAACGAAGCAGTACCTATGATTTTTCATACGATCAGTCGGATGAACATTATTTGGAGGATGTTGATGACGGAGTTGCCGTCGTATTCAATAAATGGTTGGAGTATCATATGCCTATTGACAGGATTGATCGACAAAACAAAAAGATCATCTCAACAAAAAAGGGAGGCAGGGCAATTGAAGCGGATGATGATTACTATCTAGAGGGAGGCCGTATTATGCTCGATAATCCAGGGGAGTGGTATCTTGATAGACGTGAACAAAAACTTTATTATTTTCCGTTGGAAGGAGAGACCGATATTGTTGCCACCATTCCATCGCTGATAAATGTCCTTCGGTTGCAAGGTGATGCTGCTGCGGATCAGTTGGTTGAACATGTTCAGTTCAAGGGTTTGACATTTAGCCATACCACTTGGGTGTTACCCAGGGATGCTGAAGAATCCGGATATGGTCAGGCCGACATTGGAATGGAGGGTGCGTTATTCTTGACGGGTGCCAAAAATTGCCTTTTTGAGGGATGTGAAATTACCGCTATTGGTAATTACGGACTTGAAATGTCCCTAGGATGCTCAAATAACCGGGTTGTGCGATGTAACATTCATGATTTGGGTGCTGGCGGATTTTTGATTGGCCCTAAAATACGACCGAAAGGAAAGGTCGCAGCAGAGGAAATTGGTACTGAGTTACCTCCCGTACTGGAAAAACCGACTGATGCAACCCATACTAATGAAATAGCGGATTGCCGAATTTATGACGGTGGCCGTTATTTTCATTGTGCAGTGGGTATTTGGATTGGACAAAGTCCGGATAACCATATCCATCATAATGAAATCTACAATTTCTATTATTCGGGAATATCCACGGGATGGACATGGGGGTACGGTCCGGCACTTGCCACGGGCAATATTTTTGAATACAATAAGATTCATCATATCGGTAAATTGACGAATGGCGATGGGTCCGTTCTTAGTGATTTAGGGGGTATTTATACCTTGGGAAATCAAACAGGGACAATCATTCGATTTAACGAATTCCATGATATCTGGGCTGGAAAATATGGAGGCTGGGCGATATATTGCGATGAAGGAACCACAAATATATTGATTGAAAACAATCTTGCGTATCGTTGTCGCCATGCCTGTTTTAATCAGCATTATGGGAAAGACAACCTTATTAGAAATAACATTTTTGCTTTTGCCGATACTAGTGTGATTATGATGGCAAAAATCCAACCACATACTGCTTATATATTAAAAAACAACATTTTGCTTAGTGATGGCACGCCAATTTATGCAGGGGGGTATGATTATAAGGTAGAGCAGAAAAATGCCTTCGTTGCCGATAGCAACTTGGTTTGGTCGACCGCTGGTAAGGTATTGGGGGCACAGAATCGTTTTCCAAGCCGAGTTTACGAACCTAACGAAGCTGTTATGGGTTGGGAGGAGTGGAAAGCACTTGGAAATGATCAACATTCGATTATCGCAGATCCGGGATTTAAAGACCCTTCCAATGGGGATTTTACCCTGCCTGATGATAGTCCGGCATTGAAAATAGGCTTTAAGCCAATTCCGTTGGGCCAAGCAGGACCAAGGTGATTTTATATACAGTTCACTTTAACAGCTAAGGAACAATTTGTTGCCTATTTATTTAGAATTAAATATAAATTAATGAAAACATTATCATCAATTATCAAAGTATTATTTCTTGTGTTCTCTTTTATAGTACAGGCAAAGGAATACCACGTTTCAAAAAAAGGCAATGATTTTAATGATGGAAGTATCGAAGCACCCTTTAAAACCATATCCAAAGCGGCAAAAATAGCGCAACCTGGAGACATCATTACCGTACACGAAGGGGTGTATAGGGAATGGGTGGATCCGGCTTATGGCGGAATGAACGATAGAAACAGGGTAATATATCGCGCCGCCGAAAATGAAGAGGTTTGGATCAAGGGTTCCGAAGTGATCGATACGTGGAAAAAGCACAAGGGAACGGTATGGAAAGCCGTTTTGGACAATGCGCTTTTTGGGGACTTTAATCCGTATCAGGAAATCCTTTATGGTGACTGGATAACGAAAACCTATGGTCGGGACCACCACTTGGGAGAGGTGTATGTAAATGGCAAGGCCTTATATGAGATTGACAGTTTGGCGAAAGTGTTTATTGAAAATCCATTGGAAAGGGCAGTCGATGTAGAAGGTTCCAAATACAAATGGTATTGTGAAAGCAATCAAAAGACGACGACCATATATGCTAATTTCAACGGAATGAATCCGAATAAGGAATTGGTTGAAATAAATGTGCGGCCTACCGTGTTTTGGCCCAAGAAAACAGGAATAAATTACATTACGGTCCGCGGTTTTAAAATGTGCCATGCCGCAACGCAATGGGCACCGCCCACTGCGGAACAGATAGGTTTGATCGGTCCAAATTGGAGCAAAGGTTGGATCATTGAAGACAATTTGATTTCCGATTCCAAATGTTCTGGTATCGTATTGGGTAAAGAGCGGGCTTCAGGCCATAACTTATGGTCTCGTGACCGTAAAAAGCATGGTACCCAAAGGGAAAGGGAAGTAGTGTTCAAAGCATTGCAACTGGGTTGGTCCAAGGAGAATATTGGTTCCCATATCGTTCGGAACAACACTATCAGGGACTGTGAGCAAGGTGGTATTATAGGCCATTTGGGAAATGTGTTCAGTGAAATAAGCAATAATCACATTTATAACATTAATGTAAAGAAACAGTTTACCGGTTGGGAAATAGGGGGCATCAAACTGCATGCGGCCATCGATGTCCTTATTGCAAATAATTGCATACACGATAACCATAGGGGAATTTGGCTCGATTGGCAGGCGCAAGGGGCAAGGGTAACCGGCAATCTTTTGTTCAACAATGAAGATCAAGATTTGTTCTTGGAGGTAAACCACGGACCAATGATTGTCGACAACAACATATTATTGTCCGAAAGAGGGATACTCAATGCATCGCAGGGAAGCGCATTCGTAAATAATCTAATAGCAGGAAATGTACAAATGCGGGCGGCCAGTAATCGATTTACACATTACCATTTCCCACATTCCACCCAAGTGTTGGGGATGATGACGATCATACAGGGTGATGACCGTTTTTACAATAATATTTTTGCCGCAAATAACGAAGCATTGGCGAACGAACAATTTTATGGGCTGAATGCCTACAATGATTTTCCACCGGCAACCTACGAATGGAAATCCCCCGGTGGTATGAATGCGTATACAAAACAGAAATTCCCGGTTTTCATTGATGCTAACCTGTATTTGAATAAAGCGCTGCCTTCGGTTATTGAAACCAATTTTGTTGAGAACCGGACACTTGATCCCGAAATAAGCCTATCCCAAGAAGACGATGGGTACTACCTAAATATCAAGGTTGATGGGAGTTTTGGAAAAGTGAAGACCCAAATGGTCAATACGGCATTGTTGGGAGCTGCTTTTCAAACGGAAACCCCGTTCGAAAATCCGGATGGTTCACCGGTTACCATTGACAATGACTATTTTGGGGATATCAGAAAATCGAATACCCCAATGGTCGGACCGCTAGAAAACCTTAAAGTTGGAGAAAACAAAATAAAGGTTTGGGGAATAAATATGTAAATGATCTTCAACGTGTACTTGAGAAGATAGTACACGTAAAGGCTAAAAGACCAATTGAAGTTGTTCAAATTACTAACACCAAAATCCACTTAAATTGAAAAAGAACCAAGGCTTATTTATCATTTTGCTAATAATCTTGCTGGCTTTCAGTAGTTGTAAAAACAAGGAAAAGGTCATTGAAGAACCTAAACGGCCGAATTTTCTTTTTGTGCTCGTAGATGATCAGTCGCCATTCGATTTACAGACCTATGACCCCAATTCCATTTTAGAGACTCCCAATATCAGTAAACTGTCGGAAGAGGGGATGGTCTTTGATCAAGCAAGACATATGGGGTCCATGAATGGGGCCGTTTGTACCCCTTCACGCCATATGATCATGACGGGGCGTACGCTTTGGCATTTGCCTCCAAGTGCGGAATTTCAAAAACAGACCGATCCACATGAATTGGATGATCAGACCATCGGAGCCGTATTCAATAGGGCCGGATATAAGACCATGCGCACCTGTAAAAAGGGAAATTCCTATCCGGGGGCGAACAAACAGTTTACGGTGGTACATGATGCCACCAAGCGTGGCGGTACAGCGGAAAGTGGCAGTGCATGGCATGCCGAACAAGTACTCGATTATCTTCAGGATAGGGATTCCATCAAAGAAAAAGATCCTTTCTTTATTTATTTTGGCTTTTCACATCCCCATGATACGAGAAACGGCACACCGGAATTGCTAGCCAAATATGGGGCGGTAAACCATAAAGACCCAAACAGTCTACCTCCAGCTAATGATAAGCAACCGCAGTTACAACCCAATCACCTCGAAAAACAACCATTTTTTCATGGACATCCCGATCTTCGGGATGAAGAACGGGTTAGTGGGGTCTGGAAAAACAGGGATGAACGTACCATAAGAAACGAATTGGGTAGGGAATATGCCTGTTCCGAAAATATCGATAATCAATTAGGGAAAGTCCTGAAGAAATTGGAGGCCATGGGCGAGCTTGACAATACCTATATCATTTATACCTCCGACCATGGTATTGCCATCGGCAGGCATGGTTTTCAAGGGAAGCAAAACCTTTATGAGCATACTTGGCGCGTACCTTTCATAATAAAAGGCCCGGGAATAGAAGCGGGAAAAAGGGCGAAAGGGAATATATACCTTTTGGATATTTTACCTACTTTATGCGATTTGGCAGGAATTGAAGCTCCAAAAACAGTGGAAGGTAAAAGTTTTGTACCTGTCTTAAAAGGCGAAAAAGAAGCGGTAAGGGATGTGATGTACGGGGTTTACGCTGGTGGCACCAAACCGGGCATGCGTGCGGTGAAAAAAGGGGATTGGAAACTCATAAAGTATGATGTCATGGATGGGGCGGTTAGGGAAACCCAACTGTTTAATTTAGCCGAAAACCCAAATGAATTTTTACCCGAACACCACAAAACTGGGGAAATGCAAACCGATTTGGCTGAAAATCCCAAATACGCCGATAAATTGGCGGAAATGGAAGCTTTGCTGCTTGAGCAAATGCAGGAAAATGATGATCCCTATAGGTTGTGGAACCAAACGGAATAGGTTTCGTAACCATTGTAAAGAAGAAAGGTAAAGGCTAAACAGCAATTCTATTCGGTAATCTTAGAGCATTATTATGAAAAATCGCATTCAATCTACAATAACCCTGTTAGTACATAGCATATTTCTATTAGGTGTGTTTTTAATAGGCAGTCAATCAATGGTCTATAGCCAAACTGCCAAGGAGCAAGGGATTCTTGACACCTTTGGCCATAAAGAGGTCGTGGTCTACAAAACGGTGGATGGCATGGAATTGAACATGACCGTTTTCTACCCAGATCCAGACAAAATCCAGGAAAGAAATCCCTGGATGCTTCATGTCCATGGGGGTGGTTGGGCAGGTGGCAGTAAATACAATATATTGAAAAAGCCATTTTTGGGAACTTTACGATCCCTTCTTGATAATGGGGTGATATGCTTCACTATAGAATACCGCTTAGCCCGTGGCTCTTCAACGGCTTATGATGCCGTCGTCGATGCTAAGGATGCCGCTCGGTTTCTCTTGAAAAATGCTGAAAAATATAAATTGGATATGGAACGGTATGGCATTTGGGGTGGCTCTGCAGGGGGGCATCTTAGCTTGGTGACCGCTTTAGGGAACGATGTTGATTTCCAAGGCGATCCACTATTAAAGGGCGTTTCTCCCAAATTTAAATGTGTGGCCTCGTATTTTCCGTTTACCTCATGTGTGAATCCCGACATTCGACCCGGATCCATTTTTGAGGACGGGAAGCTTTTTGTTCGACTTTTAGGGGCACCGTTACATGAGCAACCGGAATTGGCGCGATTGCTTAGTCCAACCGAACTTTTAAAAGAAAGTAGTCCGCCTATTTTATTGCTTCATGGTGATCAGGATACAACGCTTCCGATAATCAACTCGATTTATATGAAAGATGTGGCAGCCGAAAAAAATGCGGATGTACAGTTATTGACGGTTAAAAATGCCGGGCATGTTTTTAAAGGACAGGACATCTCACCCTCCATGGAGGAAATTAACGATCATGCTGCTACGTTTATCCTTTCCCATTTAAAGGAAACGAATGTTCCATTGCAACCCCAAAACCGCAATGATCAAAAAGAAGGTTCAATGTCGAAGAACGCTTATTGGAATAATGATACGCCCTTGGTTCCCTTTCGTCTACCTCCGGCACCCATAGGTTATCAGCCAACGTATATCGATTTGGATCAAGATGGTGATCCCGATATCCTCCGTACTATCACCATTCATAACACACCGGTTCAGTGGATTGATGACGACGACGATTTAAAAGTTGGGGATATTGAAGGTGATACGGATAGCGATTGCGTTATGGTTGATGTAAATAAAGACGGTAAATACGGGGATTACGGTGATCTGGCCGTAGATTGGATCGATACCGATGGGGATGGAAAAGCCGACATGCAGGTTTTAGTGGAAAATTCGGAACGGGAAGTATCAAAGATGTCCGGACCCGGACAGCACTATATGTGGGTTTTGGATACCGATAACGACAATGTCTTTAATTATATCGATTGGAATACCTTTAAACTACGGGCTTGGTTGCATGAAGGAAGTTCTAATTTCATGGAGGACTATAATGGCCAAAGTACCTTCCTGAAAATACATGCATCCACATATTTCATGGATGATGTACGTCTAAATTGGGAAAACCCTTTCTTGTTTTTCGACCAAGATGACGATGGCCTGTCGGATATGGCCGTACGTGTTCTGGATAGATATAAAGGAGGCAGTGATAAACCCACCGGGGAAGGGCTGCATTTAACAGGTAACGCTGGCTTGGTCGCAGTTACGTACGACATGGATAATGACAATGCTCCCGGTAATGAATTTGATTTTGACATGTCCTTCCGTTTTACGGGCAAAGGGTTCAATTATATGGATCAGGTGCATGAATTTAAAAACAGTAGGGTTGTAGAGGCCGATTCGTTTTTTATTGATTCGCGCTGGAGAAAGATCACGGAATTATTATATCCGGATCATAACAACGTATTGGATTTGACCTATGATCGGGGCGAATGGGATGAGATCTATTTTGTATACGATGAAGACGACGATTGTGAGCGCTGGGAAAGGGTGGAATTTTACGACCCCCTTGATCCTTTTAAAACCGGACTGAATAACGGCGGTTTGGACAATAATCAGCAGGCCGATGCCATCGGTGATCGGGGCGAATGGGATTTGGATTATAGTGGGAATGCGAATTTATATATTTCAAAATTCGACGGACGGCTACATTTATATGGTGCCGAATGGGGATGCTGGCGTATTGACCAATTGGCTTATTCCTATCAAGGCTGGGGAGGTCTTTACAATGAGTACACCCCAAGATGGGAGCGTTTGCAAAAAGAATTCCATCCTTTTGGTACATTCAAATATGAGGATACCGACAACAATGGTTTTTTGGATAAAATCGAAATGGATATTGATGGGGATAAACGATTCGAAAGAACGATTTTACTCAAGGATCTGGGAATTGATGACCAATGTGAAATCATCAATACCTCAAAAATGGGTTATGGGGATTATAGGAAACTACACACGACAATGTCCAATGACATCTGGAAAAAGGCAGAAAAAGCCATCCGTGTGGCAGAGGCGTATGGATTGAATACTTCTTGGTACGCTTTGATGAAAAACCCGAAATCGGAAAATCAGAAATACCAATATGGATACTGGTTACAGTTCTACATCTATATGGATTTGATGCATAAAACCATGTCCGAAAATAAAAATTTGGATGTTGAGAAAATCAACAAAGCATACTTTGGTGGCAATTGGGACATGCTCATGGACTGATGGGCTATGATGAAGAAACAATACGGTCTCTCAAACCAGTAAAAGGAAAACAAAAGAGCAATGAGTCAATGCATATTTAAAATGGGGAAAAAACGGAATATTTTTGTAATTACAATGTTGTTTATTTCAGTTGCCGTACATGCTACAGAGATAAAGATCAACAGTATACAGGAGCTGGTTACCTATGCATCCAAAAGTGGGAATGAGGTTACAATGGCACCTGGGGTTTATCCCTTGACCGATTTTTTAACAATCGATTCCATGAGCGTTCGTAGTGAACGTAAATTGTATTCTTTTATCACATTCAGTGGGGATAATAATGTCTTTAATCTTGAGGGAGTAAAATTAGAGGTTGATAATTCATTGCGTGAAGCGCTAAATGCCCCACTTCACAATAGTGAGTTTTTAATAACCGGAAGCGATAATACTTTTCAGGGACTTACCATAAAATATATAGGTGAGGGTACAGCCCTGGGTGCCGCTTCTCTTGTTGTTGGCGGAAAAAATAATATACTCAAAAATATCACCCTTCATGTAAAGGGGTCATTCCCATATGGTTATGGGGATTACCTCGGTAAAGGGCGAAAAAGTATTATAAAACATAAAAAACACAGTGGACTTTTGGTTACGGGGTACAATACCAAATTATATGCCTGTAAGGTTTATATGCGTTCATTCGGTCATGCCTTTTTTATCCAAGGTGGTGATAATACCTATTTTGAAGACTGCTACGCAGAAGGAGAGATTAGATCGACCAATGAGATGCTTGCTGAGACTTCGGGTCCAGCTTTTGAAAACAATTTTGCATCCATTTATACAAGCTATACGGGGGAGAAAAAAATTCAGCCAGACTATATGAAGTCCTTGAATGAATGTGGATTTCGAACCTATAGTACGGGTAGGGTGACCGTGGTCAATTGTGTGGCAAAGAACATGAGGGTTGGCTTTGCCTTGGCAAAGGTGTCATTGATGAATTGTGAAGCGATTGCATGTGAACGTGGATACTATTTGAATAATGCGGTCACCAAAGACTGTAAAGGTGATGCGAAATACGGCCCGTTGATTTATCTTGTTGGGGACGAACCTTCAAAGATTGACTTAACCTTGATGCCAGGTGAATCAGAAATGAAAGTCCATGCTGTCGCAACCATTTGTGGAATCGGGCATGAAGTATCGATTAAAACCTCGGATACGGATAATCGTAAGAAAGCAATCCCGATCATGCTCGGTTATGGTATGCCAGGTTCAGGGGAAATTGCATCTCCAATTCCTCCAAAAGCTGCAGAAAACATAAAAATCAAGAATATGACATTTCTTCCTGTTCTTATTGGTGAAAAAGCCAATAATTGTGTTGTGACTACAAATGGAGTAATCGATAGTAACCAAGGAGAGAATATTAAAATAATAGAAATAGATTAATCAGGTTTATATCGGGTTAGAAATAAAGAGGTCAAGAAGATGGGCAGTTTTTTCAAGAAGGTGGTTAGCATTGTTTTTGTTATGTTCCTTGGTGTGTTCAGTGGAAACTGTCAGTTGGAAAAATACCCTCAGACTGAAATCACCAATGATATCCTTACGGCCCGACTTTTTCTGCCGGATGCCGAAATAGGGTACTATAAAGGGACAAGATTTGACTGGTCGGGCATAATTTCCAGTTTGGAATATAAGGGACATACGTATTTCGGACAATGGTTCGATGATGATGATCCCCCTCCCTTTGCGACGATTATGGGACCTGTGGAAGCGTATTCCCCTTTCAATTATAATGAAGTGGATCCGGGAAGCGATTTTGTAAAGCTCGGCGTAGGTATAATTAAAAAACCTACTAATGAAGCATATAGTCCTTTTAAACAGTATACCATTGTTGATCCCGGCAAATGGAAATTAATTACAAAGAAGAATGAGGTCCGCTTCGTGCAGCGTATAAACAGTGGAACATATTCCTATGAGTATACCAAGATCGTTCAGCTGATACCGGGCCAACCGAAGATGGTGATCGAACATCGTTTAAAAAACACGGGGAGCAAGCGTATTAAAACCATAGGTTTCAACCACAATTTCTTTGTAATTGACAATCAGCCTATTGGTAAGGATTTTGAAATGACTTTTCCAGTTGATGTTTCCGGCACGGGAAGGGGGCTAGGGGATGCTTTTGAGCTACAAGGGAATAAATTGACTTTTTTAAGGGATTTAGAGGGAGACGAGACCATCGCGTGCAAATATCTGGAGGGATTAACGAATGGTGTTGAAGATTTTGATATTAAAATTGAAAATCTTCGTACCGGTGCAGGAGTAAAACTCTCAGGGGACCGACCGCTATCCAGATTAAGACTTTGGGGTACGGCCAGAACCTTGTGTCCTGAACCGCATATAGAGATAAAGGTTGAAGCAGGGGAGGAATTCAGATGGAGTTATTTCTATGGGTTTTATGAAACGCAGACGTTGAGGCCATAAAAGGCTTGTTAATGATAAGGGAATTTGGAAAAAAGAAGCACACCCAAAAAAAGAAAATTTAGTATCAAATACTTTTTAAAATGAAAAAACGGCTTACCATTTTGATTATCGGACTGTTATGTATTTCTACAGCCTTACATGCTACGGATATAAAGATCAATAGCGTAAGGGAGTTGGCCGAATATGCATCCAAAAGCGGCAATGTCATAACAATGGCGCCCGGGGTTTATCGGTTAACCGATTATTTGACCATCGATTCAATGTGGGGCCGTCATGAGCGAAACGAATTTTCGTATATCACCTTTAGTGGGAACAATAATGTGTTCCATTTGGAAGGGGTGGAAATTGAGGTGGATACCAAATTGCGTACCGCCTTGAAACCTCCCATCCATAGTGATGAATTCTTGATAACCGGTAGCGATAATACCTTCAACGGACTCACATTACGATGTAAGGGCGAAGGAACTTCACCAGGGGGAACGGTACTTCAGGTGGCAGGAAAAGGGAATACCCTAAATGACATTACCTTGTATGTTGCAGGTTCATTTCCTTACGGTTATGGCGATTTATTCGGTAAAGGGAAAGCGAAGGAAACCGTCATTCGCCACAAAAAGCACAGTGGTCTCTTGGTCACTGGGAGCGATACCAAACTCTACAGGTGCAAATTGTACAATCGTTCTTTTGGACATTGTTTTTTTGTGCAACGAAATGCGGAGAATGTGTATTTCGAGGATTGCTACGCAGAGGGTGTCGTGCGTTCTACCGACGATATTCTTGCAGAAACATCGGGCCCTGCATACGATGTGAACTTCCGAACATGGACAAAGAACCGTGAAGGTAAATATGTGGTTACGCCCGGCTATATGAAATCATTATGCGAGGACGGTTTCCGTACTTATGGACCGATCAAAAACATCCATTTTAAGAATTGTACGGCAAAAAATACCCGGGCTGGTTTCGAATTACGGACAAACACTGGGGTACGCCTTGAAAATTGTACGACTATCGGTACCGAAAGGGCCTATTGGGTGGGCGATGACGCCGTTTTGAAAAATTGCAAAGGAGATGCCAATTATGGCCCGTTGTTGTTTGTGGAAGGAAGTAATGTTGATGTGGAATTAATTGTCGATTCCGCGGAATCAGACCGATTGGTGCATGCCCTGGTCACTGTTCAAGGAGCAAATAACCTTGTGGTATTGAAATCTGCCCAAGGCAAAAGAAGGAAAAAAGAACTGCCCATATTAATTGGGTATACACACCCTATGCATGGTGAGTCCATGTCACCTTTTGACGAAGGGGAAACCATTGGGTTACAATTAAGGAATGAAACCGGAATGCCCATAAAAATTGGTCCTAAGGCCAGTAATTGTGAAATCATTACCGATGGTAAGGTTATCGGGAATGAGGGCAAGCAAATAAAAATAAAACAAATATAAAGAGCGATTTTAGGCCATATAAAAGGACTGGATATTGCCGAGGGAATGTTAGGATCATCGTTAAAGCTGATGATGACAGAAAGCACATAAGAAAATGGAGCGTAAAAGGTTTATAAGTTTATTGGGGTATGGTGTTTTGGGAATGGGAATGGCACCTGCCGCATATGCAGGAATCAATACGAAGAAAAGTGATTATGAAACCTGTAAATCGGTTTGGGGCGAATTATGCGGCGATATAGGTACGGTCTATAAGACAGATGCCTTTAAATATGTGCATCCGGTAAGGAAAACACCCAATGTACTATTATATGGAGACTCAATTTCAATAGGCTATACGCCAGCCGTAAGGAAAAGTTTGGAAGAAAAAGCCACTGTGTTCCGTTTGTACAAGAATGGTGGGTCAAGTCAACAATTCATAGCGAATATGGATAAAATGAACGCAACCATGTTTCAACCTTACTTACGTAAAGGATGGAATTTTAAATGGGACTTGATTCATTTCAATGTGGGGCTACATGACCTAAAATATCTTAGAGGGAAGCACTTGGATAAAAATGGTGAACAAGTGTCATCCATTGGAGTATATAAAGAAAATCTTGATAAGATCTGCAAGTACCTGAAATCGAACTATCCGGAAGCAAAATTGGTTTTTGCAACTACAACACCGGTCCCTGAAAATGCAAAAGGGAGATATAGTGGCGATAGCATAAAATTCAATACGGCCGCTAGGGAAGTATTGGAGCAATATCCGGAAATTGAGATAAACGACCTTTATGCGTTTACCCTGCCACAGCGTAAAGTTTGGGCCCAAGAACCCGGGAACGTCCATTACAATGAATTGGGATCCACCGAGCAAGGAAAGGAAGTGGCCCGTATAATCGCTGAAAATTTATGATCGATTTACAAAAATTAAATATTTTCCTATAATGATGCTAATACCAATCCGTATGTTAAAATTACGTTCAATCACAATTGCCATTGTTTTCTGTGGGGCTTTGTTTTGTATCTGTTCTTGTTCTTCTAACCCCGAAAAAACCAATAGCAAACCCAATATCGTTATTATTTATACCGATGACCAAGGGTATGGCGACGTCGGGGCACTCAACCCCGATGCCAAATTCAAGACCCCGAATATGGATAGGATCGCCAATGAGGGTGTTGTTTTTACTGACGGACATAGTAGTGATGCCGTATGTACGCCTTCGAGATATTCGTTGTTGACGGGAAGGTACAGTTGGAGAACAAGTCTTAAAAAAGGGGTCTTAAGAGCCGATGGCCCTTGCTTGATAGAAAAAGACCGGATGACCATTGCCTCCTTACTCAAAGAAAATGGATACAATACGGCCATGGTAGGTAAATGGCATTTACAAATGGAGTTTGAAGGAAAAGTTGGCAAGAACCGGGATTGGTCCAAACCGTTTACAGACGGGCCCATTGAAAAGGGGTTCGACTACTTCTTCGGGATAGCGGCATCCATGAACTATGGAATCCTTACTTATTTGGAAAATGACCAAGTGATCGATCCACCGGTATTATATACCAAAAAGAAAATGGATGTAACACCCCGTACGTACCGGATGACCCCTCCTTACCAAGCAGAACATCAGAGAGGATATGTGGAGGTAGCCCCTTCCTTCAACGATGAATATGTGCTCGAAACCCTTGCGGATAAGGCGGTGGAATACATCAATACATCAGCGGATGATGCCAAGAACGGAAAGCCTTTTTTCCTTTATTTTCCTATGACCAGTCCCCATTTGCCGCATTGTACCCATCCCGATTTCCAAGGGCGTAGCAATTGTGGTAACTATGGCGATTTCATGGAGGAAACTGATTATCGGGTGGGTCAGGTACTCGATGCCTTAAAGGAAAATGGTATTGAAGACAATACGCTGGTCATTTACTCTTCCGATAATGGGGCGGAAACGAATTATGTGTATCAAAGGGATACCTTTCAACATTACAGTGCATTGAATTTCAAAGGGGGCAAACGGGATATTTATGAAGGTGGCCATCATGTACCCTTTTTAATGCGGTGGCCGGAAAAATTCACTGCGGGACAAAAAATTGACCATCCCGTTTGCCAAAGCGATTATTTGGCTACCATAGCCGATATTATCGGAGCCGACATCCCTGAGAATGCCGGGGAGGACAGTTATAGTTTATACCCTTTATTGAATAGCGAAGGTCCCGACGACTATGATGAAAACAGACCCGTTATCCATCATTCTTTTACCGGTCATTTTTCGATCAGGGAAGGGGATTGGAAATTGAACCTGCTCAGAGGTTCCGGGGGTTCATTGGAACCGGTTCTTCTAGAAGTAGAACCCGGTGAAGCGGTATATGAACTTTACAACATAGCCAAAGATCCGTCGGAAACGAAGAACCAATATTTTGAGCATCCCGAAATTGTAGCGCGACTAAAACAAAAGATCACCGAGGTCATAAAAAATGGAAGGTCGACCCCAGGAACGCCACAAGATTATGTAAAGGGGAATTGGGAGCAGGTTACTTGGATGAATTTATAAAAGGGAAAAAAGAATGATGAAGTGGATTATCAAAGGAATAAGACTTGGGAGTATTTTGTACATTTTGATGGTTGTATCATGCACAGAAAACGTTCCTGCCGTATCTAGAGTAATTTTAGAGCCTGAAATTGATGCTGTTATGGCGGCGAAATGGAATTCTGATTTCCATCATGTTGAGTACCCGGAACAATGGTTGGATAACTCGGTTTCCGTTAAACCGGGCGAATCCATACAAGTAGCGATTGATTCCGTATATGAAGCCGGCGGTGGCGTCGTTTATTTAAGGGAGGGTACCTATGTTTTGGATAGCACCCTTACCTTGAAAAGTAAAACGACCATTGTTGGGGCTGGAAAAGGGAAGACGATATTAAAGCAAGGTCCAAAAATGGATAAGGCTTGTTTTAATGCCGAGGCGAAACCTACCATTACAGATGTGGTCATCAAAGATCTGTCCCTAAAAGGTACAAGAAAGGGTAAGGTCAACGGTATCCTTATTCGAGGAAGAAATGAAGATCGGCATAAACGTATAATGTTTCAAAATATTGATGTTACTGATTGGTCGGCCCAAGGGGTTCATATAAAACGAACTAATCATATCATAATGGATAAATGTAATTTCCAGTATAATGGTTCCAGTGGGGGCTTGTACCACAATTGCTATTTCTTATACAACAAGTATATCTTGCAAAGTGATCTGGATATGTCTTTTCCATTAAAAGGTAAGGGGTGTAAATATACCTCTTGTGAGTATGTGCTGGCACAGCGTTGTACCATTAAGGACACAAAAACCAATGGAATACAGGCCGACCATGAGGAAGCGGGCTATATTTTCTTTCATAAGTATCATATTAGTGGTTGTGCACGGGTAGCTTTGTGGTTTCCCTGTGAAGATTATTACGATAAATTTACCTATAAGGAAGATCCAAAGTATGCACCTCAAAAAGTTATCCTAAATCGATGTACGGTAGTCGATAATACATGGGGTGCAATGTGGCGGGTGGTTAACGATTCGTACGTGATCAAAAGTCATTTTGATAATGTGGTTTTGGATATGGGACTGTTGAAGTGCGATGTGAAAATGGAGAACAGCACTTTTGTAAAAGGGAACGAAATTTATACTGACGTACATCAATGGCCAGAAGACGTAAAAATACTTTGGTAAATCCTTTGCAGATAAGAAAAGTCACTAACCAGGAAGAACACCTAGGCCACAGGATTTCCGTTTTTAGAGAGGCAAAGGCTGTTGTTTTTACTTCTTGGTATAGGTAGGAAACGGGCTTTGTTCGCAATGGGATTCTCAATGAACCATTAGTTATCATCAATGGGTCATTTGTTATAGTCATCAATTATAATTTTTACAAAATTGCAATGCAACTACCTTAGGTAATAAGTTGTAAAGGTGTCTATGCCAAATAAAACCATAAACTATGCTTGGATTATTTTTTAGGATATTATGTGTTGGTCTGATTTTTTCACCCCAATTTTTATTGGCGGACGTATCGGTCAATGCCATTTTTTCTGACCATATGGTCATTCAAAGGGAAACTGAAGTCCCTATTTGGGGATGGGCAGATGCAGGGGAACAAGTAGAGGTGGTGGGCAGTTGGGGAAACAAGGCAACCGTTGTAACCGGCAAGGACGGTAAATGGCGTGTGGATCTACAGACCCCAAGGGCCGGTGGACCCCATAAAATCACCATTTCAGGAAATAACCGCATTGAAATCAACGATGTTTTATCAGGTGAGGTTTGGTTGTGCACGGGACAATCGAATATGGATTTTGAACTCTCCAAATTTGTAAAAGATGCAAGGGAACCTCAATACCAACCTTTGGTGGAATACATAAGAAATGAAGTTGCTACCGCCAATGATGATCATATTAGGCATATCGAAGTTCTTCAGACCACCTCGTTATTTAAACCACAAACCAATTTTGAAGGACATTGGATCAGTGCAAACCCCGAACAAATAGGTAAAATAACGGCTACAGGATATTTTTTCGCAAAAGAATTACGAAAGGCACTGGACGTGCCCATAGGATTGGTGGAATGTTCTTGGGGAGGCACCCGTATTCAACCATGGATTTCAGAAAAGGTGTATCTGGCCGATGAAAATCTAAAAGCGTACTATGAGGCCACTATGTCCGAATTAAAGTCCGCCATTAAAAAAGTGGATGCCGATAATTTTAGGGATACCCTGTATGAAGTAAAATATGAAAAATGGATAGCCAAAGGCAGGCCGGGATCCAAACCCAATAGCAAGCATCCGTTGAATAATATGCAAAACCCTACAACGCTGTACAATGGCATGGTCAATCCCATAATTCCTTATAAGGTAAAAGGTGTTTTATGGTATCAAGGTGAGAGTAATTCACATTTTTTCGAGGAACGGTACGAAGCTTACTTTACCACATTGATCAAAAGTTGGAGGGAAGCATGGGGCCAGGGCACCATGCCTTTTTACTGGATGCAATTAGCAGCGTATAAAGTGCCGGATAGACGCTCTGATTTAGGATGGGCAATGGTAAACGATCATTTAAGGAGGACACTCAAATTGCCGAAGACGGGAATGGCGGTGCTGTATGATTTAGGGGAGGCAAAAGATGTACACCCGCATAATAAAATGGATGCAGGTAAACGATTGGCACTTTGGGCCTTAAAGAATGATTACGGTATGAATGTGCCTGTCATAAGTGGGCCACTCTACAACTCTTATAAAGTAATAGGGGATAAAATTCAAATAGAATTCAAGGAAGTGGGTTCTGGTTTAATAGTCGGTGAGAAACAGCTGTTAAATGCTACTGTGGCTGTAGACAAGCCTTTAAAATGGTTTGAGGTCAAGGGTGTGGATGGTGTTTGGAAACCTGCAGAAGCCCATATAATTTCCAAAAATAAGATTGAAGTATCCCATCCTGAGATTACAGATCCTACCCATGTCCGTTATGCATGGTCGTCTAATCCGGAGGGAGCGAATCTATACAATAAAGAAGGGCTTCCAGCGGCCGTTTTTACCACGGAATAATGTATCAAATGCTAAACAGATCATAAAAAATGGAAATAAAAAGAAATACAATGCGAATTGGAAAATATGGTGTCATACTATTGATGTTTTTTGCCTTTAATCCGGCATTTTCCCAAAAAGTGGAAATGGTATATACTACGGCTTCCGAACGATGGGTCAAGGCCAAAAAGTTTTTATCCAAAGAAACGGCTGCCAATGCGACCGACATTGTGGTGTATACCGATAGTCTACTACAGGAGATCGATGGTATAGGCGGAGCGTTCAATGAATTGGGGTGGGATGCTTTGGAGGCCTTGCCCAAAGGATCCTCAAAACAGGTCTTTAAGGATCTGTTTTCCGATGAGGGGTGTAATTTCTCTATGTGCAGAATCCCGTTGGGAGCTTCTGACTATGCCTTGAGTTATTATTCTAGCAATGATGTTCCGGAAGATTTTGAAATGCGCGATTTTAATATAGATAGAGACCGCTACATTTTAATTCCCTATTTAGAAGCTGCATTAGAAGTAAACCCAGAACTAAAAATTTGGGCATCACCATGGACACCTCCGGCATGGATGAAAGTAAATGACCATTATGCTATGAGAAGTGGCGAGTTTGGAAACGCTTTAGATGGGAATAAAATGAATCCAGAAGCCCAAATCTTGAACAACGCTACGGCATTTAAAATGCAAGAGCGCTATTTAAAGGCGTACGCACTATATTTTTCAAAATTTGTACAAGCTTATAAAAAAGAAGGTATAGAACTGTTTTCCATTCAACCCCAAAATGAAATTGCATATCAACCTAACTGGCCAAGTTGTACATGGAGACCAGAAGATATGGGATATTTTATAAGTGAATTTTTAGGACCACAATTCAAGGCAGATAATCTGGATGCAGAAATATGGTTGGGAACGGTTAATTCTGGTGACCCTAATTATGTAAGAACCGTTTTAAAATTTAAGGATGCAAGCAAATACATAAAAGGAATTGGTTTCCAATGGGGTGGGTCAAAGGCCATACCAACTATTCATAAAGAGTATCCTGGCATCAAATTGATGCAAACCGAAAATAAGTGTGGAGAGCATGAAAATGATTGGACTTCCTTAGAAAGTTCATGGAACACCCTTGTACACTTTTTAAATAATGGAGCGGGGTCCCATATGTATTGGAACATGGTTTTGGATGAAACGGGAAAAAGTGCATGGGGCTGGCCACAGAATTCTATGGTGGTTGTGGATAGGACTGCTAAAAAAGTCACCTATACGGATGAGTTTTATTTATTTAAACATATATCGCATTTTGTGCAACCCGGCGACCATTACTTGAAATCCTCAGAAGGTAAAAACCATGCGGTGTTTAAATTGAAGGATGGGCGTATTGCCGTATTGGTCAATAATCCCAAGGATACCCAAGAGACGTTGAATATCATAATAAGCGAAGCGCGTTTTGCCGTGAATGTCAACCCCAAGTCGATCAGCACACTTTTGATAACCGAATAAATCCATTGGAAATGAATTGTAAGATTAGAGAGAATATTTTGATTATGGCATTTGTCCTGTTCGCTGGACTGTTTGCCGTAGCACAGCAACCTATTGTTATCAATGCCAATGACAGTGGCGAAAAGTTTGATCATTATTGGAGCAAGATGGTTGGGGCAGGTCGTGCCAATGAGGGCTTAAGGGCCGGTTGGCTCGAACAATTGGAACAGGTGCAAGAAAACTGTGGCTTTGAGTATGTTCGTTTTCACGGACTTTTCCACGATGACATGTTTCCCATAATTGAAGAAAGGGGAAAAACCGTTTACAATTGGCAGTATATAGACGATCTGTTCGATAGGATGTTAGATGTAAAGGTGAAACCCTTTGTTGAATTGGCTTTTTTTCCCACAAGTATGGCCGCCGAGAATTCCAAGACGGTTTTTTGGTGGAAGGCCAATATTACCCCGGCAGACGATTCTTTTGGGAAATGGCACGATTTGGTCAAGGCGTTCACCCAACATTGTGTAGACCGCTATGGAATTGAGGAAGTATTGACCTGGTATTTTGAAGTATGGAACGAACCTAACCTTTATCCGTTCTTTTGGGATGGTACCAAGTCGCAATATTTCGAATTGTATAAGCAATCGGCCTTGGCCGTTAAGTCGGTCGATGAACGGTTGAAAATCGGTGGTCCCTCTACGAGTAATTTTGTGCCCGATACACGCTTTGATGGGGAAATAACCAATAATGACGTTTCGGATGCTGTTTTTAATACAGAGGATGTCAATAGTCTGGAATGGCATGGAGTATGGATAGAGGACTTTCTAAAATACTGTAAGAAAGAGAAACTTCCCGTAGATTTTGTGAGTACCCATCCTTATCCTACCGATTATGCGTTCAATCCGGAAACGGGAAAAGGGAAAGGACTCACACGTTACGTATATTCTTTAAAAGAAGATCTGCAATGGCTTAAAAATACCATTGCCAAAAGTCCATTTCCGGATGTCGAGATCCACCTTACCGAATGGAACACCAGTCCCAGTAGTAGGGATCATATGCACGATCGACTACCTTCTGCGGCATATATTGTTAGAAGTAATTTGGAATGTATCGGATTGACGAATTCCTTGTCCTTATGGACGTTTACCGATATTTTTGAGGAAAAAGGCGGGGCTGCCAGTATTTTCCATGGCGGATTCGGGATGATAAACTTTCAAGGCTTGGTTAAGCCTTCCTATCATGCATATCGTATGTTACATCAACTAGGGGATCAAAAGTTATACAAGGATGATCACGTTTTTGTAAGTAAAAAGTCTTCTGATGATAAGATCGTGGCCTTGGCGTATAATTATCCGGAAGAATACGTCAATGCCGTTCCTTCCGGGGCCAATAAAAGGGAAGAGGGTACTTCCAAAAAGCTTGAATTGTCATTTACAGACCTAGCCCCCGGTACTTTGTTCAAAATCGAAATCATGGATAAAGACCATGGTAACATCCATAATTTTTGGGAGGCCATGGGGAAACCGGAGCCACCGACCAGGGAACAGATCAAGGTGATGAAAGATTATGCGAATTCCATGAAAACGGAATTCCTTTTTGCCGATGCGAAAGGGGAACTTGTAATTGAACATGAGATTACCCCATGGAGTTTGGTATTGATCGAGCAGGTCAATTAAACATTCAAGGATATTCACTTTAGCCCATCCCTATGGTATGGGATGCAAGAGAATAGTATGATGCGATAAAAAAGAAATATAATGAAGCCATTCAAGTTTATAGCGATGTTTACTTTTTTCTTTCTCTGTATAGGAATGAAAACGGGGAAGAATCCCATATACCATAAAGATTGGATCGATTTTAATAAAAACGGCGTTAAGGATGTTTTTGAAGATCCTAAAGCGTCTTTAGAGGCCAGAGTAAATAACCTGGTTTCTTTA
The DNA here is from genome assembly GCF_009674825.1 of Maribacter luteus. Classification (GTDB taxonomy): domain Bacteria; phylum Bacteroidota; class Bacteroidia; order Flavobacteriales; family Flavobacteriaceae; genus Maribacter_A; species Maribacter_A luteus. Next base: position 4,891 of record NZ_WKJH01000024.1, on the reverse strand, counting down.
ATGAACGTCGATGAAAAAACCTGCCAGATGGCCACTTTATATGGTTATGCCAGGGTATTGGAAGATGAGTTGCCCACACCTGAATGGAAAAATAGGGTATGGAAAGACGGTATAGGAAATATTGACGAACATTTGAATACCATTTGGAACCAGGAAAAAACACGTACGCAATATTCCTTTCCTTTCAGTACCCATGCAGATGCCATCAACAAAGTACAGAAATGGTTTGTTGAGGAGACCCGTATGGGAATTCCTGTGGATTTCACCAATGAGGGCATACATGGCCTTTGTCATAAAAAAGCAACACCGCTCCCAGCGCCAATCGGTATAGGAAGTACATGGAACAAGGAGTTGGTTTATAAAGCCGGGCAGATAGTAGGTCGAGAAGCAAAGGCTTTGGGATACACCAATGTTTATGCCCCTATTTTGGATGTTGCCCGAGACCCACGTTGGGGCCGGGTACTCGAATGTTATGGGGAAGACCCATTCCATATTGCGGAAATGGGCAAGCAAATGACCTTGGGTATCCAATCGGAAGGGGTTGCTTCGACATTAAAGCATTTTGCAGTCTATAGTGTTCCCAAAGGGGCGCGTGACGGGGCCGCCCGTACCGATCCCCACGTAGCACCACGGGAAATGCACCAAATGTATCTGTACCCTTTTAAAAGGGTGATTGAAGAAGCATCACCCTTGGGGGTTATGAGCAGTTATAACGATTATGATGGGGTGCCGGTTACGGCAAGTCATTATTTCTTGACGGAGTTGCTTCGTGAAAAATATGGATTTAAGGGATATGTTGTTTCCGATAGCGAGGCAGTGGAATATGTTTCCGACAAACACCATGTGGCAGAGGATTATAAAGAAGCCGTTAGGCAGGTGGTCGAAGCAGGCTTGAATGTACGTACTACTTTTAGGACCCCCGAATCCTTTGTAGAACCCTTGAGGGAGTTGATCAATGAAGGTAAAATATCGATGAAGACCATTGACCTTAGGGTTTCTGAAATATTACGGGTGAAATTTGAATTGGGGTTGTTCGATAGTCCTTTTGTTGAAAATGCGAAAGCAGCCGATACAACGGTGCATACCCAAGACGATGAGACTTTTGCCAAACAAATCAATAGGGAATCGCTCGTTCTTTTAAAAAATGAGGGAAATCTACTTCCGTTGGATAGCAATAAAATCAAGAATGTTTTGGTAACGGGTCCGCTGGCCAAAGAGGTTAATTTTATGTATAGCCGATACGGTCCTTCGGATAACCCGGCAGTAACGGTGTATGAGGGGATAAAAAATTATGGGGACGGAAGATTGAACGTTGTGTATGAAAAAGGTTGCGAGGTAGTAGATCCTGATTGGCCTGTAACCGAGATCATCCCGACTCCTTTGACAAAAGAAGAACAGGCAGGGATCGATGCAGCAGTGGAAAAAGCCCCAAACGCCGATATTATCATCGCAGTGGTCGGTGAAGATGATAAAAGAGTGGGGGAGAGTATGTCACGCACAGGTTTAGGGCTTCCCGGTAGGCAACTTCAATTGGTCCAGGCCTTGTATGCAACGGGTAAACCTGTAGTACTCGTACTTATAAACGGGCAACCGTTAACGATCAACTGGGAGAATAAATATATACCGGCCATTCTTGAGGCATGGTTTCCCAGTGTCTCGGCAGGGGAGGTCATTGCCGAAACCTTGTTTGGGGATTATAATCCGGGAGGGAAGCTTACGACCACTTTCCCAAAGAGCGTGGGCCAGATTCCCTTGAACTTTCCTTTTAAACCCGGTTCCCAAGCAAGCCAACCCGAGGTCGGCCCCAACGGATTTGGCCGTACCAGGGTGCTGGGATCGTTATACCCCTTTGGTTATGGACTAAGTTATACCACTTTTGAGTATAGTGACCTGACAATAGATCAAAAAACCAAGCATTCCGAAAGTGACATCCAGGTGTCGTTCAAAATCAAGAATACCGGAAAGCGGGAGGGGGATGAAGTAGTGCAGCTTTATGTAAAGGATGAGGTGAGTAGTGTTACGACATATGAAAGTCAATTACGCGGATTCGAAAGGGTGCATCTGCTACCCAATGAAACTAAAACCATCCATTTTACTTTGCATCCCGATGATTTGGAGTTACTCGACAAGCATATGAACTGGACCGTTGAACCTGGTTTTTTCCAAGTTTTGGTGGGCAGTTCTTCGGAAAATATACATTTAAAAGGAAAATTTGAAATAATCGATTGATAAACAAAAAAATGAAAAATCAACTCTGGATTACCGGTTTAATAATTATCTTTTTCGGTCTTTCTTCAAACATTGCACTAGCACAGGACACAACGTCAAAGGATGATGATTTTTTGTATTTATTCAATGGTGAAAACTGGGATGGGTGGAATCTTAAGCTAAGGAATGGTGATTCGGAAATGGCAAAAAAAGTGTATGTCATTGAAGATGGTATTGTTCATGTGTTCAAGGATTTTCCTGATAGTTTAAATTTGAATACGGGTGAAAATGGGACACACGGGCTGTTTTTTACTAAAAAGAAATACGGTAAATACATACTTCGATTCGAGTACAAATGGGGTAAAAAAATAGCGAACAACTTCGATCAATGGCAATATGATGCAGGATGTTATTATCATGTTTATGACGATAAGATATGGCCAAAAGGTAATGAATACCAAATTCGCTATAACCACATTGCCAATAAAAACCATACAGGGGATTTTTGGGCTGCTGGGACCACTTTGGATTGGTATTCGGGAGATGGAAAAACCTTTCTTTTGCCCAGTAAAGGAGGTAAGAAATTTGAACAAAAGAAAAATGAACTTCATGGGTCGGGCAAAGCCAAATACTATGCACTCAACGATGAATGGAATGAATGCGAGATCATTGTTATGGGCAATAAATATGTGATCCATAAACTAAATGGTGAAATCGTAAACATGGCGACCGATCTCTCAGTAAGTGAAGGGGTAATAGGATTTCAATCTGAAACGGCTGAGATTTATTACCGTAACATCAAGATCAAAGAGTTTAAAAGGATCGTTCCCATGAGGAAGTTTTTAAAAGATTGAGAAGTTTTAATGTCCACCTTTTATTTCTATTTTGGTTTTTCACTGGGTTCAAGGTTTTATACTTGCATATGAACCCTTACACTTCAAATGAATCATCGTTTATAATTTTGGAACTATGATTTATAGTGGCCAACCATACTTTTTGCCAACTTGCGTATGCCTTAGTTCTTCAAACGAGTAAGGATTACGAAAACATATCGATCTTAATGAAAAAATATATGTCAATCACCCGAGCATTTACTTTTTTACTTCTATTTACTATTACCCTTAGTACTATTTCCTGTGCACAGGGTAAGGTTATCGTTTTAAATGATTCCGTTAAGGTCATTCCCAAATTGATTCATGAAGAGGATTTTGATTCAAACGACATAGACAATTGGGTAGTAGAGCAGATGGAAGGTGGTAAAACCGAAATCAAGAATGGCAAATTGGAAATTACCGATGCCGCGGGGTGCACCATTTGGTTTAAAAAAGAATTGGAAGGTTCCATTCTTATTGAATACGACACCTATATAATCAGTAATGGAGGGCCATACGACCGTGTTTCCGATATGAACTGTTTTTGGATGGCAAAGGACATGGAGCATCCTGATAACCTGTTTGAGAATTCAGGAAAACGAGGTGGGAAATTTTCACATTACGATAGCCTAAGACTTTATTATATGGGAGTAGGTGGGCACGATAATTCGAAAACCCGTTTTAGGCGTTATGTAGGTAATGGGGAAAGACCTCTGTTACCCGAATATGATTATACAAAACCTGACTTTTTATTAACGCCCAATAAGGTATACCATATCAAAATAATAGCCCATAACAATATCATTCAATATTATAGGGACGATGTTCTAATGGTTGATCTTTACGATGCAAATCCCTATTTGTCTGGTTATTTCGGTTTTAGGACAGTAAAGAACCATATGACCATCGACAATTTTAAAGTACATAAGTTGATTACGAAAAATTAGTATTAATATAATAATCCAAATATTATGTCCACGACATATCAAACACGCTATGCTTCTAGTCCAGAAGCAGTAAAAAAATACGATACCAAAGCCTTAAGGGATGAGTTTCTAATCGATGATCTTATGGCCAAAGGAGCCATAACATTGACCTATACCCATTATGATCGGTATATCGCCGGTTCGGCAGTTCCGGAAGCTCCTTTAAGATTAGAGTCCATTGACCCATTGAAGGCTGATTTTTTCTTGGAAAGACGTGAAATGGGAATCATTAATGTAGGGGATAATGGAAGTGTTGACATAGATGGTGTTTCTTATCAATTAGGGCACAAAGATGCCTTGTATATAGGAATGGGAGCCAAAGATGTTGTCTTTAAAAGCGATGACCCTAAAAAGCCTGCGATGTTCTATATAAACTCTGCACCGGCCCACACAACGTATCCAACGAAAAAAGTTAGCTTGGAAGAGGCGAATAAACTAGAATTGGGTTCACTGGAAACGGCGAACCATAGAACGGTGAACCAGATGATCATAGGCGGTATTGTAACAACATGCCAACTACAAATGGGAATGACGGAACTTAAGACAGGAAGTGTATGGAACACCATGCCGGCACATGTTCATGACCGTAGGATGGAAGTTTATTTTTATATGGATGTACCTGAAGGGCAATCCGTATGCCATTTTATGGGGCAACCCCAGGAAACACGTCATATTTGGATGCAAAACAACCAAGCGGTCATTTCCCCACCATGGTCCATTCACTGTGGTTCGGGAACATCCAACTATACCTTTATTTGGGGTATGGCCGGTGAAAACTTGGATTATGGGGATATGGATGTCGCAAAAATAACGGAATTAAGATAA
>NZ_WKJH01000005.1 GCF_009674825.1 Maribacter luteus | reverse complement strand
TGAACGTTTCATAAGCAAATAATCTATTTAAAGTTAAACATTTATTCGCCCTATTTTCTCTAATTTTATTCTGTCCAGTTTATCGGGAGGAGGTCAAAAAGGTCTGTTTAACATCAAGTTTATAAACCATGACTAAAGATAAATCAGAAAAAAAATGGCTAACGAGCAAAGAAGCAAAATCCTTTGCAAAGATAAAGGGTTGTGATTTAATGCATCATCGCGAAGCAGGTAAATTGGAATTCAAAAAAGAAGGGAATTCATTTTTCTATTCAAAAGATAGTATAGAAAATTTAAATAAATGAAAAGGGCAACATTTCTGCTGCCCTTTGATGTTACTAGGAATTAAAAATCAAGTTTTAGTTGTTGGTCTGCGCAAGTCCTATTTTTACACTTTTGGACATATAGTCCTGGATATTCCCTGACTTGTAAATTCTGAGGAAATTCCGTTATGCTGCCTCCATGCCTATCTGCCAATCCTAAATTTTTTGCCTGAGAAGTCCCAAGCTGCTTTACAAAACAAGGCAAATTGTTCTTTTTGGCGTTTAAAACCAAATCCCCTGCCCATGAAAGCTCCATATTCCTATAACGGTAATTTCCAAAATCATTGCCACTTTCCCCCCCTATTATACACCAGTCTAAATTACTCATTGATGCATTCCAGTGAATTGGACCTATTAAGGGTTCAAAACTAGCGAAGGTAACACATGGTAAATCCTGTAAATAGTCTAGCCTGCTTATATAATCTTGATTCTCAACAGATACACCAATCCATACATTTTTATAACTTTCAAAGTTAAATGGCAGATTCTCTTTTATCCGTTCAGGACGCTTCGTTAAAATTTGATAAGTAAGATGTGGCGTCTTTTTAATGATACCCCACGCTTCATCTCTCCATTCGTCTGCTTCCGGTATGAACCAATCTGACCATGAACAGGTAAAAATCAATTTTGGTTCTTTTATTCCGATTGGATAATTAAACTTTGTCTTACTACGTTTTACATCTTTGGCATTTTCACCTTCCCTCTCGCGACACATATAGCAGTATTTGCAACCTGGACTTACTTTTTGACACCCGTACCAGGGATTCCAAGTATAATTGGTCCATTGAATTTTAGAATTTTCCATTATCGAGGGTTTTGTTTTGGGTGCTTTCGGTTGTTTCATAGGCCCAACGATATCCTCCAGATTGCTCCCTTTCACCACGGCAACATCGGGCAATACATGATTTCGAAAGCCCAACTGCCCTACTGGCCTCCGCCACGGAGTCAAATCTTGCGATAATACTGCCAGGGAGGCTGAGTTGAATAACTTTTTTCTTTCTTCTATCGCATATTAAACTATAATCTTGGGCTTTTGAGTAACTCCAATAAAATCCTTTACACGATTTATTATACCCCAAACATGCATTACTTATGGATGTTCTTTTGGCTCCAACAGCTTTCGCTGCTTCTTCTAAGGAATCAAAGGTTCTAATACACGATTTATCATCAACCTTATACTGATACACTTTTTTCTTTATTCCCCCACCAGAATCGCCATTATAGCCTTCTACTTTACTGTTATAGCGTAAAATATATTCCTTTTCCTTTTCGGCAAGTTCGTTTACATCATTGGCAGTGTCAATCTGTTCCCATTTAAACTGTTCCGGACCAAATGTGGCAATTGCCTCATGAAAATAATGGCCAGTACCTTTTTCTGCCTTTTGCTCATGGTCTTTTTGTCGTTCTTCAACGCTTTTGGTTGTTGCGCCAACGTATACCTCATTGGTGATGGTGCAGGTGACTTTGTAGATTATTTTTTTAGGCTTCATCTTTGGCCTCCTTTTCTTGATTATTACAACACTTAACAGATTGATAATAACCTCTTTTAGGATTTGCCAATTCTTCTTCGGCCACCAAACTTTTCAAATATTCTTTTAGTTGACGTTCACCAATACTTAACTCATCAGTAAGTGTTATTATTAAATCAGCCGTTCTATGGGTTTTGCAGGGCGAAGCATCAAAATATTCGACTATTGCATCACGAGTATTGGACGCTCTTCTCCTATCGTTTTTATTCAATAATTTGTTCTCAGTGGTCTTACCCACTAATTGAATATTGGTATTCTTATCTATAATTATTTCCCTAACCTCCTCACTATCATCCGCTGCGTACCGAAAAAACACTTCTTTAACGTAACGTGCTTTAAATTTTGTGTTATTTATACCAATTGCAAAATCTGATTCTTGGGCAAAAACAGAGCTTCCCTTTATAGAATCCATATCCAAGGGTTTACCATACATTTTAGGAGTATGGTGAATACAAATAAGCGTTATACTATTACCATAGCAAATTTTTCGCAGGTTTTGTAAAATGGATTCAGCAGTATCACTATCCTCCAATTTACCATGATTTAATCGGGTAATACTGTCTATTACAACAAATTTGGCTTTAGTTTCCTCAACAAGCAGGTTTAGCTGTTTCCAATCATGATCTGTTACTATTTTGCTGTTATACTCAATATTTTGGTATAAATAGTGCTTCTTTAAAAGATCCCTTTTACTTGCATCATAAGTCAACATTTGTTGCTTATTCCTCGAAATCCGATTTTCCCAAAATTCCTCTAGACCTATGAATAGGACATTTTGTGCTTTCTTAATATTTAGTGTTTCACCTAAAAACTGTGATTCACCAATAGCTATTTTAAAAGCTAGATTTTCGCAAAAAATCGTTTTACCGCTCTTTGAGGGACCAAACACTAATCCGAAGGATTTTTTCTTAATTCCAGACCATAAATACTCAATTGGGGGTCTTTTCTTTTGTTCTTCCAGCATTTCTTCCAAAGTCATAAACTTCTTCTGTTCTTCATTTTTCATAATGAAATGTTTTAAATTAAAAATTTTCCGAGATTATGTATACTCGGATTTTCAATTCAAAACTATTCTCACTCTGATAAGGTTTTGGGGACAATTTTTTGTCCCCAACTCTAATTATTAAAGAAATCTGGGTTAAAAGTTGATTTTAATCTTTCGATGGATTGGGATACGCCTCTTTCGTTTGTGTTAAAGGCACTAATATGTTTTCTGGAACCTTTAACCGGATAATAATTGCCGTCGGTTTCTTTATATTCGAATAAATTATCAATAATTCTACCTAAATCGGCATCTCCAATATGTTCAATTTGTTTGTTTTCTCTCAACAAATAAAATAAATATTCAATATCTACACGGTGCCAATTAAACCTAAGTTTTTCCTTTATATCGGTATAAGGATTTAAAATAATGTCATTTATTACATCTTCAAGCTCATCCAGTTGCTCAATAATTAACTTTATTACATCCTGGTCCAAAAAACTGGCCTTCTTGATGTCTTTTAGTCCCTTACGTAGGTTTTCAAGAGCTGATTTTGCCGAATTTCTTCTTGCTTCTTCCGTATATAGGTTTTTACGATTCCAATTACTCTTTATCAAATCCATATAATTATCAGACAAACTACCTAGACTTGGTATTATATAGTCCAGTTTAAAATCCTTTTCAACTTCAAACTCGCTGTAAAGTAAAGGGTCTATTCCTAATTCAGGGTCAATTTCTTGAACTGTGATTTTTAAATCAGTTTTTGGTGTCTTAAAACTCCTATTTGCAAATTCGTTGTAGTAATCCATTGCGGCAAAATGATTTTGTAAGGACAAATAATTGTCGACTGTATAAAAATGGAAAAATTGAATTTTATGGAACATTATTAATTATTTAATTAAACTGCACTACATACATTAACTGCACAAATTTTCTTTTATGAATATAATGCATACAATGCAGTTAATAAAGAAGAGCACTCACTTTTTCAGGGGTTCTTTGATTTTGGAGGAACCGTCTCAAAACTCCTTTAAAGAGGAAAATACAGCATGACTCCATAAATATTATAATATTAAAGGTGAGTTAGTATATCAAAATAATGGTATTGATAGGCTTCACCATAAATCCCAAATACCGTTTTACCATTTGTTGCTATTTTGACCCAATCCACCTTTGCGTATTGGTCTTTTTTAAGTTTACCAACAGCAATGTTTGACTTCACCGTAAAAGGACAGTGGAGGGTCTTTAATTTGCCGTACCAAGTGACTACAAGTATACTAGTAGGTGAACAATACTTGAATAGATCAGCGATTTCATCATTTTCCATAGTTCAAAATAAAAGACGCTCATACATTATCGCATGAGCGTTTTAGCCATATATTTAATTAGAAGTTCAATGGAAGAAGTGCCTTTTCATCTAAATTCATGGGCATTTGACAACCTCTCTTGAATGTGAATAATTACCTTCAGCATAAAAGTATACTCACATTCAAAAGTGAAATCACATGCAGAATATCTTTCATCCTCCCTGGCAGTACTATATAACATCTACTTGTTTAACAACACCTTCATGCATATTTGTTTGGTCTACTTCTACTCCATTATTTGCCCAGGATACCAGCTTTCTACCGGTTGACGAATTAATAATGAAATCAGGCTTATTTATAAAAAGTCCTGTCCTGTCCTTTGACACCTTAACTAAGTGGTCCTCATTGATAAGTTCAAAATTGACCGTAAGTTCATATTCAAATCCTTCCCTTGTAATTTCCTTGGTTCCATACTTGACCACATTAATTTTACCATTTGCCCCAATTCCCATGGAATATCCCACCTTTCTCCTGGCTGTGGTTATAATATGACAATGGGATGCAAGAATCTTATCAATAAATGCCTGGTGCCTCGGGGTTACCTTACCCCAATCTTGGAATCTGCCCCCTAGCTTCTCATGAATTTGCAAACAGCCACCTCTTCCGTTCCATTCGTGGCTTATACTATCAATGATAATTACCTCCATTCCAGCCTTTTCGCAAATTTCAATTGCCTCAATGTATTTCTCAGGTGGAAATGGTCCTTCCATTAAAAGGGTATTATACGTTCCAAGATGGGTATATAAACTGGCTGAACCGTTTTCTGTATCGATTATGGCAATTTTACTATGATCATTGGTCATGCCATAGGCCATTTTAAGTGCCGAATAAGTTTTTCCAAAACCACTTGGGCCAGAAATGCCTATTCTCAATTTAATCTGCTCTCTTTTAGCTTTTTCGAGTTGCATAGCTTTTATGTTAATGGGTTAATCCTATATATATTAGGTATATAATGATGAAAGGCCCTATGTAGGGCCCTTCATTTAACAGAGATAATAATTTAGTACACCTCAGATTCCTCTACAACGAGTTTAGCTGCAGATTCTTCCGTATTGTCCTGATATTCCCAACGATGACTTAATTCAATTACCTCTCCCGTTTCAGGAATGGTATAGGCATAAGCATCGGTTTCTACTTTTACGATTTGCCCAGGAAATTGCATGCCAATAATGCCCTTACAAGTCTCTTCATCAAAAGTGCTTGAAACTGTACATGTCTTTGCGGTTAGGTAGGTTCTTCCTGTTGATTGACTTTTAACGGGCACAACACTACCTTGCAATACCAAAACATAAAATTCATCCCCTTTTTTCGATTCCCTCTTTTTGTAATCTTTTACTGTTACCATGGTTATAATTTTAATTGAACAATGGCGGGGGTACATCCCCCACATCGTAGTTAGGGGGGGGTGTTTTGTCAATTAATACGACCAAGGAAGGATAAGTTGGTATTGAAAAAAATAAAAATTAATTTTTTTGATCTTAATTTAAGTACTCATATGTTACAGAACCATTTCTAGAAGTTCCCGCATTAATAAAATACCTTGTAAATGCAGCAAAAACTGGGTAATCATCATCATCATAAGTATATTTTACTTCAAGTGTTAACTGTCCGTTGTTAAAGACCTTTGTGACATTGTGCTCTAGAAACATTGGGGTTAAAATTGTGTCATCATCCCATGGTTCTCTGTAATAACCAAATTCCTTCCATAATGGATATAAAGGGTTGAATTTGTTGTCAAATTCATAGGTCAGAGTATAACTAGAATTTTCAGGCAAATATTCTACTCTATGGGTTAAAATATTACCATTATCATTATAAGCATAATAATGGTTTTGTAATCCATCAATATTATAAACCTCTGAGGTAATATTCCCTATATCATCATAACTCAAAATAATTTGATGGCTATCGAAAACCTCTTGATTATCATTTATTTCTTGAGAAAGAAATGAAGATAACATGCCATTAGAGTAATTATAAGATTGTGCCCTTATAAATTCGGAACAGCTCTGCTCTTGGATATTTGTTGGCGTTATATCTTCTGCGCGACAATATTTTTGATTTATAATTTTGTTCTCAGTGCCATATTCCAATTGTATTAAGAAAAGATCAAAATCTTTAACCAAAAATTCATTTTTGTATTCAAAGACCCTAGTTACAGAACCATTATGGTCCTCATAATATAAATTCTTAATAAAACGGTAATCATTTGATGAATCACTATCTGTATTAGAGTCGGGAAGGTCAACCTGATTAGGGTTATTTAATGCGTCTTTTTCATCATTATTGCTTGTAGAAGAACATGATGCCAGACATAATAAATTAATCAGAATAAGCACAGGACTCAATAATAAGTGTGTATTTTTCATAATTAGTTTGAAATAAAAACAGTTAAGGTAAAAGTTCTAAGTGTTAAAAATATTTATTATCAACGATTTGAAAATAGAATATCCGAATTGATTTTATACTTAAACCTAAAAAGATATCTTTAATGTTCATTTAGTATTGCACCATAAATTTTACTTAGTCCTTTTTGACACCCTTCTCATCTCCTTACTAACCCTCTTCTGAACTACCTTTCCATAATACTCTTGTGTGATCTTAATACTACTATGTCCCAATAACTCACTAACAATTTCCATGGAAACACCATTATAAAGTAGCACCGTGGAGGCAAATGTTTTTCTGGCCATATGGTGACTGATAGGATTATTAATGCCTACAATCCCTCCTATTTCCTTTAGATAGGAATTTATCTTTTGGTTACTGAATTTGGGTAGTGCAAAATCACCAGTATTCCGGTATTTATGTAAAATCCTTTTTGCCTTAGGAAGTAATGGAACCGAAATTAGTTTACCCGTTTTTTTCCTTTTCATCTGAATCCATTCATTGCCATCGAAGCCCTTAACAATATGCTCTCTTTTTAAACTTGACATTTCATGGTATGCCAATCCCGTATAACAACAAAAAATAAAAAGGTCTTTGACTAATATTAATCTAGGCTGTATAAAAACATGTTTTTCTAATTTGTCCAATTCCTCTGTAGAAAGGAACACCACTTCTTTCTTTACCTTCCCTGGCATATGTAATGCAAATGGGTCCTTTTCTAAATATCCTTCGGCAACAGCAATTTTAATGGGTTTTCTGAAGCGTTGGATGCACTTATTAATAGTTACTTGAGATTGTTGCCGTTCTGTTTTAAGATAGTATTCAAAATCATGTAGGAACTGGAGTTTCAGTTTACTCAAAGGTTGGTCATTCTTCCCAAACTTCCATTTTATAAAATCTTGTGCTTGGGAACAGGCATAGTTAAATTTCTTCCATGTGGCTAGCTGAATATCTATCCCAATGAGTTTCTCCTTTTTGTCTAAAAATCCATTAAAATATTTAATTACACCAACCTCTTTGACAGTTGGTTTTCCAATGTAGATATTTAAAATATCTTCAGCAGTAAATTCAACCCTTGACAATTGTAATTGTAAATAAGCTTTTTTAATATTGGCTGATATGATCTCCAATTGCAGATTGATCTGTTGATTCGCAATAGATTTAGAGCTGGCCTTTTGTTTCTTGGCATTCCATTCAAATGGATTGATAAACTCTCCGGTTGAGAATTGTTTTCTACGCTTTAAATAAGTAATTCTACAATAGATTGGACAAGTTCCCTGTTTGTTGGTTTTATCTTTTTTTAAAAAGAACAGGACAGATAAATTGTTTTGTTTCATAACCAATTGATTTAATGTTAAACAATTGGCATACAATTCAGAAAGTGGGGTACCTAGAATTAAAATAGGATCCCGAATGGGGTACCTAATTTCAACTCATAAGTTGACAAGTTGACTTTTTGTTATAAATGCACTAAATGCAGCTAGTGCAGTCTTTATAGGGCTTAAACAAAAAAATCCAACCTAAATGAATAGATTGGATTCCTTAAAAAGTGGTCCCACATGGGCTCGAACCATGGACCCCCTGATTATGAGTCAGGTGCTCTAACCAGCTGAGCTATAGGACCTATTTTCTTGTATTTCAGGAGCTATCTGGTTAATAACTCCGAATCGTACTAAAAATGAGGGCAAATTTAGTTAATAACCGCAACTACACAAAATATTGTGCCCCCATTTTCATTGAAAAATGCAAGGAAAACAATTTTACCCGTAATTCTGCGTATTTTTGCCCCATGGAAACACAACGACAAAAAAAGATCGCGGGGGTAATTCAAAAGGATATCGTTGAAATCTTACAACGAGCGGCCATCGATGGTGGCCTAACCGGTATTTTGATTTCTGTATCCAAGGTCAATGTGACCACGGATCTTTCCATTGCCAAGGTATACCTGAGTATTTTCCCGAATAAAGATGCCAAAGAGTTGATGGAAGGTATAAAATCCAATCAACCCCTTATAAAACACGAATTGGCACAGCGCACCAAACACCAACTTAGAAGGGTTCCCGAACTTTTGTTCTTCTTGGATGACTCATTGGACTATATCGAAAAAATAGAAAAATCATTGAAAGGGGAAGAAAACCCTATTGAGAACAGGGATCTCCTAGATCGAAGAAAAAAATCGTAGGCATACATTTTGAATTTTCCGTTCTACATAGCGCAACGATATCTACGTTCTAAAAGCAGCCAAAACGCTGTAAACATAATTAATTTTGTCACTTTTTTAGTGATTGTCATTGGGTCGGCATCCTTGTTCATCGTACTTTCAGGATTTGCCGGTCTAAAAACCTTTAGCCTTTCCTATACCAATATCTTCGACCCTGACCTTAAGGCAAGTCCGACCACCGGGAAATTCTTCAGCGTTACCCCAGGACAGGAAAAAGCATTGGCCCAGATTAAGGGTATTGCCTCCTATGCCAAGGAATTGGAAGAACAGGTCTCGTTCACACATAAGGGCAAAAACCATTTTGCTTATATAAAAGGGGTTGATCAAGGCTATACCACCACAACCGAAATCGATAGTGCACTTATTTTCGGGAATTGGTTTTTTTCCGAACAACAAGGTGTAGCCGGCATAGGGTTAACGAATAAATTAGGATTGACCATCAACCAAACAAGAAATCCTTTGGTGGTTATCGCACCCAAACCCGGAAAGGGTTCCATTTCACAATCCAAACCGTATAATGAACTGCCATTGATTATAAGTGGGGTCTATTCGGTGGAAGAGACTCTGGACAATAAATACGTATTCACCGATTTGGCATTGGTACAGGCCTTGTTGGAAAAAGATACTACCCAAGTTTCCGGCATCAACTTTAAACTTTTCCCCGATGCCGATACCCCTGAATTAAGGAATCAAATCGCCACCGTTTTCGAAAACAAGGTTACGATCAAGGATCGTGAGGAACAGAACAGCTCACTGTACCGTATGCTCAACACTGAAAACCTGGCCACCTATCTTATTTTTACCTTGGTATTGATCATTGCCCTTTTTAATGTGGTAGGGGCCATTATCATGATGATATTGGACAAACAACAGAATTCTAAGACCCTATACAGCTTGGGCTCTACCATCAAAGACCTACGTCGGGTATATTTTGTACAAGGGGTTATCGTTACAGGCGCAGGAGGGATCATAGGTGTATTGTTGGCATCGCTATTGATCTGGTCGCAATTGGCCTTCGGTTGGCTAAAGATCACCCCGACACTCGCCTACCCAGTCGAATACCAATGGATCAATATCGTTATCGTTTTAGCAACGATCATTGTTCTGGGTATTATCGCATCTAAAATCGCAAGTAGTAGAATTACCAAAAAACTGATCTCGATCTAGTTGACCTTAAAATCATGGTCCCCGAACTTTTCAAGGACCTCATCAAAAGCCTTGAAAACATCTTCGGCATCATCACTGGTCACCATTTTCATTCGGTACTCCTTAAAATTGGGAATACCCTTAAAGTAATTGGTATAATGGCGACGGGTCTCAAAAACACCTAGTTTTTCACCCTTCCAATCTATGGACATCTGTAAATGCCTTCGGGCCGCCTCTACCCGTTCTTGCATGGTAGGTGGAGCCAAATGGGTACCGGTAGCAAAATAATGTTTTACTTCTTTAAAAAACCAAGGGTAGCCAATACTGGCCCTCCCTATCATAGCACCATCCAACCCAAAATCATCGCGCATTTTCATAGCGGCTTCGGGCGTATCAACATCCCCATTGCCAAAAACGGGAATATGCATGCGTTGGTTGTTCTTTACCTCGGCAATCGGTCGCCAATCGGCAACGCCCTTGTACATCTGCACTCGGGTTCGCCCATGAATGGAGATGGCCTTACATCCTACATCCTGAAGCCGTTCGGCAACCTCAACGATCTTTATGGAATCTTGGTCCCATCCCAATCGCGTCTTTACCGTTATGGGGAGCTTGGTATGCTCTACCATGGCCTTGGTAAGGGACACCATTAAATCGATATCCTTTAAAATTCCGGCGCCGGCACCTTTGCTAACTACTTTCTTTACGGGACATCCAAAATTTATATCTATGATATCGGGTTTTGACTTTTCTACAATCTCGACAGATTGTAACATAGAATCGAGATTCGCGCCGAAAATCTGGATACCAACAGGGCGCTCCTTTTCGTAAATATCGAGTTTCATCACGCTTTTTGCGGCATCACGAATAAGTCCTTCAGAAGAAATGAATTCCGTGTAAACTACATCGGCCCCTTGTTCTTTGCACAAGGCACGAAAGGGTGGATCGCTCACATCCTCCATAGGGGCAAGCAATAGTGGGAAATCCGGTAATTGAATATCTCCGATTTTTGGCATCACATAATTTTGGATTGCAAAACTAAGGGAAAAGGGCTCCGAAGCCAAAAAATTAAATAAAACGGTATTTAGGGCATTGGAAGTCGTAGGGTGCCGAACTGTTCATTGCAGAGTGGTAAGATCAAATACGGTTACGTTCATCCACTCTTTTCGATTTTTTGTTACTGCGGATCTTGGTGTTCCCAAAACGATATCTGAATCCCAATACCAACAACCTACTCTCTGGCCTATAATACGAAGTATTGTTCTGATCCAAATATTTTCTGGTATTGAAAAGGTTGGCTTCATTGAATACGTCATCGAGACCCAAGGATATACTCGCCTTTTTGTCCCATATGGTCTTTCGAAGGGCGATGCCCATATTAAAATAATCTTCCTGCCTGGAGTTTCCGAGGATTACCGGAGAGGAATAAAGAATGCTGATATCGGCCTTTAAACTTTTATCGGATAGAAAAGAAAATCCGCTATTGGAACGAATATAAGTATTCCATAAACCCTCATTTACCTTTTGTCCCGAACTCAAATCGGTGAAATTGCTTTCCATATATGAGGTAGAAGCCATAAAATAGAAACTCCAGTTATTGGTAAAATTCTTGTTTACCGTTACATTGAATCCATAAGCGATATCCCGGTCTACATTGGAACTGATAAAACGTAAAACCTGATTATCATTATCCTGGAATACCAACAGTTGGTAGTTGTTGACCCTGTTTTTATAGAATAACTCGAACGTATAGGCCCTTTTGTAGGTATATCCGCCCGCCATATAGTGCCGTGATGAAGGTAAAAGATCAGGGTTGCCCTCTATTACCGAATTATAACTTTGAAAAACCTGGAACGGATTTAGGCTATTATAACGGGGCCGGGTAATTCTACGGTAATAATGATAGTGGAAATCATGTGTATTATTAGGGGTATACTGAAATGAAACCGATGGGAAAAGTTTAAAATAATTGTCATTGTTGAACGAATTGAGAACGTCCAAATTTGCCCTGGTTTTGGTATACTCACCCCTTAGTCCCGCCTTGAATTTCCATTTATCCCATTTGTTATCGATACTTGCATAGCCAGCAAATATACTTTCATCATAGTCAAACGAAGCCGATTCGGTAGCGTTGATACCCGGTTGATCGCGATCAAATCCCGATTGATCAATCTCATTTCCCGAATGTATACCTGCAAAACGTAATCCCGACTCAAAATTTGAAAACGTACCTACGGGCGTGATAAAATCAATCTGGGCACTGAATAGATTTATGTCCTGGGTAGCATTTGTGAAAAAATCGTCTTGGTCAGTTAGGTTTTGATTATTATCATAAAAATAGGTGCTCAAATCTTGCCCTCTTTCATAATCGTAATAGGTGTAATGGGTATTCAACGAAAGTTCTGCCCCCTTTTTTTTAAGCTTATGTACAAAGTCAAGATAAAAAGATGCATTTATCTGATCTTCCCCAGAATCATTAGTCGTAATAAAGCTTGATGGATCGCTGCCATCGGCATAAGTTATCTTGGTTTCGGTATCGAACACCCTATCCACTTTAGGACTCCATTGGTTCAAGGTAGAAAGTGTCAACGAATTTCTATCATCAAAATCATAATCGAAAAACGCATTGAAATTATGGCGGTTTCTGTGTTGAATATAATCTTCATGGGCATTCCAGGTAGAAGTGATCTCGCCATCCTCGATATAATTAGTAATATCCGTATACTGAGTGTACCATTTTTCCTTGTTAAAACTATAGTTTATGGAGAATCCGCTTTTATTACCTTTAAAGTAGTGGTCGGTACCTATCGTATGTTTCGGAAAAACCCCTTGGGTATATCTATTGAAAATAGCCCCATTGTACCCTGCAATTAGGTTCTTTTTCATTTTTATGTTAATCAACATACCATCCTCTGCGCTATATTTTGAAGGCGGATTAGTAATAACCTCAATTGATTCTACATTACTGGCAGATGTTCCCGATAGTAGATTAATCACATCTGATTTTGGTAGGTTCACTTTTCGACCATTGATCATGATTCCGATATCCTTATTCCCATTAACCGAAAGCTGGTTATTGATGACCACAACGCCTGGCGCCCGCTTTAGCGCCTCCCACACATCACTATCGGATAAGGCCGTGTTACCGATATTGAATACCAAACGGTCTACCTTACGCTCGATTCGAGGTTTTTGGGTGGTCACAACAACTTCATCTAACATTTGGGCGTAATTACTGATCGTTATTGTACCGACATCCTTAGTAGAATCAATATCAACGATCATATAATCCGATTCGTTTTCGAGATAACTGGCCTTAAGAAAATACTTTCCTGGCGGTATGTGGGTGATTTTGAACCCCCCTTTTTCATCGGAAGAGGACCCATTGATCAAAACGGTATCCTTAGGACTTAACAATAACACATTAGCCAACCAAACCGGTTCCCCTTCATTACTTTTTACATGACCGGAAATTGAAAATTCCTGGGCTTGTACCATAAAAGAAGTACTTATTGCACATAGGAAGACCAGGAAAAGTTCTCGATAGTTCACGTAAAGATTGATTGGCCCGTGAATTTAACAATTATTAACTGAATTATCCTACAAAATTATGTACGTTTCAACGAAATTATCATAAAAAGTAGAGCTATATATGAAAACCTCAAATCAACCACGGTTTATTTTACATTATATTTGCATTTTTAATAGAAATAGGTCTTCTTATTAAGGTTTAAGGCCCTTGATAATTGACATTTAATCTGAAGAGTAGTTGAAGAAAATTAGAAACTTTTGCATTATCGCCCATATTGACCACGGTAAAAGTACCTTGGCCGATCGTTTGCTTG
The DNA here is from genome assembly GCF_009674825.1 of Maribacter luteus. Classification (GTDB taxonomy): domain Bacteria; phylum Bacteroidota; class Bacteroidia; order Flavobacteriales; family Flavobacteriaceae; genus Maribacter_A; species Maribacter_A luteus. The sequence goes on along the minus strand of NZ_WKJH01000005.1, from coordinate 347,396 downwards.
ATTTTACAGGTTCTGTGACAGAACGTGAAAAAAAGGAACAACTTCTCGATAGTATGGATCTTGAACGTGAGCGTGGTATCACCATAAAAAGCCATGCCATTCAAATGGATTACATTTATAAAGGTGAGGAATATATTCTTAACCTGATCGATACTCCCGGACACGTAGATTTCTCATATGAGGTATCCCGTTCCATTGCCGCTTGTGAAGGGGCACTATTGGTCGTAGATGCAGCTCAAAGCATCCAGGCACAAACCATAAGTAACCTATACCTTGCCTTGGAAAATGATCTTGAAATCATCCCTGTACTCAATAAGGTTGATTTACCAAGTGCCAACCCCGAGGAAGTAACCGATGATATTGTAGATCTATTGGGTTGTGATGCCGATGAGGTTATTCCGGCAAGTGCCAAGACCGGTATCGGCATAGAAGAGATCCTTGCGGCCATTATTGAGCGTGTTCCCGCACCAACAGGTGTTGCCGATGAGCCTTTACAAGCGTTGGTATTCGACTCGGTATACAATCCGTTCAGAGGTGTAGAGACCTATTTTAGGGTCATTAATGGCGAAATAAAAAAAGGACAAAAAATAAAATTCGTAGCAACCGATAAAGATTACTATGCTGATGAAGTAGGTACTTTAAAGTTGACACAGCACCCCAAACAAGTGATCAAGACCGGTGATGTAGGTTATCTGATTACGGGAATAAAGGATGCTAGGGAAGTAAAAGTTGGTGATACGATCACCGATGCTGCCAACCCTACAAAAAACCCAATTGAAGGTTTTGAAGATGTGAAACCCATGGTTTTTGCTGGAATTTACCCAGTGGATACGGAGGATTTTGAAGAGCTAAGGTCCTCAATGGAAAAATTGCAATTGAATGATGCTTCTTTGGTATTTGCCCCAGAAAGTAGTGCGGCACTAGGTTTTGGGTTCCGTTGTGGTTTCTTGGGAATGCTCCATATGGAGATTATCCAGGAACGGTTAGAACGGGAATTCGATATGACCGTGATCACCACCGTACCAAACGTTAGTTACCATGCCTTTACCAGAAAAGATCCTGAAGTTCCCTTGATCGTGAACAACCCGTCGGATCTTCCCGATCCATCGACCATTGATCGCGTTGAGGAACCCTATATAAAAGCTACCATAATCACCAAAGCAGATTTTGTTGGTAACGTAATGTCCTTATGTATTGAAAAAAGAGGGGTAATTACGAACCAGACCTATTTGACCACTGAACGTGTAGAACTCAATTTTGATATGCCCTTGGCGGAAATCGTTTTCGATTTCTATGATCGGTTAAAAACAGTTTCCAAAGGTTATGCCTCTTTTGACTACGCCCCTATTGGTATGCGTACATCGAAATTGGTACGTGTGGATATTCTTTTGAACGCACAACCTGTTGATGCATTGTCCGCCCTTATCCACGCTGATAATGCCACCAATATTGGTAAGAAAATGTGTGAAAAATTACGGGAACTCATCCCAAGACAGCAATTCGACATTCCTATCCAGGCAGCTATTGGATCCAAGATCATATCCAGGGAAACCATAAAGGCGCTCCGAAAAGATGTTACCGCCAAATGTTATGGGGGTGATATTTCCCGTAAACGGAAGCTATTGGAAAAACAGAAAAAAGGTAAGAAAAGAATGCGCCAAGTAGGTAACGTAGAAATACCTCAGCAAGCTTTTATGGCCGTTCTTAAATTGAACGATTAAAAAAAAGTCCACTGAAAATATTCAGTGGACTTTTTTTATTTGAACGTTTGTAAGGTTATAGGTTACTCACGAATTGCAACGGTATATCCTTCTTCATCCTCTAAGGTATCGGTCCCCAAGAGATTTCCTATCGTAAATGAATCTGCCGACATTTCCACATCATCATAGACAACATTGTAAGAATCACCATCTTTGGCCCAAGTAAAAGTACTTTCAAAAATTTGTTGCGAATCTTCAGATTCTGTATAGGTCCCAGTTTCATCACTGTTAAAAACCCATACATCACGACTCGTGCTTGTATAGTCATTAATGGTAAAACTGGACTCCATTACCCAAGTACCAACGATTGCGTTTGATGAATCATCGTCATCTTTTGAACAACTGGTCATAGATAAAGTTCCCGCTACAACAAGGAATAGAAATAGTTTTTTCATACTAAGAATTTTGGTTTAGTTATTAAAATTGAAAAGCTAACGTAAAAAGATGCAAGAATATTCTTTCATGACACGGTTTAAGCCCAAAATTGTTGTGTAGATAGTTTAAATCAAAGAATAGGTGAATTGCAAATTTCCTTTACACATTAGACCCTTGTACATTAAAACCCAGATGAATACCTTATACATCAATATAACGGTCTTCGCACCTACTTTAAAATGAAAATAAATACGCCTACAAGTACTATATACGTGTGGTAAATCCATAAATCTACTTTATATTTGTGCTAAATTTCCTCCATTAATGACACTTTATATTGCACAGTTCACCGCTAAACATCGCCTTATCCAAGTAGAGGAAAATTCAGTATTCATGTGGAGGCAAGAGAGCGGGGACATTGATAATTCAATGCTGGCCGATAAGATAAAGAGAGAATCTTCGATTCATTTTTTCAATATGATAGCCGGTAAGAATTATAATATAGAGCTTGAGGATATTACAGTTACCATTTGGAAAACGGAACCCTTTAACGGGTAATCCAATTCTGGATAACGTATAGTGGTTCTATTCAAGCTATAAGAAATTTACCCTGTAACCTTTCTGTCTAACATTAAACTACTTTTGATCCACTTGGGCCTTAAGTGCGGCATCATCTATGTCGAACATTTTGCCTAAATACACCAATCGACTACCCTTTTTAACATCTTTGAGTTGATCACTGTGCGAAGAAATAATCTTAAGATCTCCATCAGAAGTCTTTAAAAAAATGGGGATAATATCCTTATCTGCCTTGGTAATCTCAATCAGGTTTAGATAGTGTTCCTGACCATTAATGGGAATCTCATGAATGGCCGGGTACCTTCTTGCAGCTTCCATTAACTTGATGAAATCATCGGTATGTGAAAATAGGCCTTCTTTTGGGTTATTGTCCGGATCGCCCATTTCATCGGTATCTACCAGACGAAATGAACCATTTTCACCAAACTGTTTTTCGAATTTTTTTATGGCAAATTTATTGATGTCCGAATTCCCGGTTAATGCCATAAGAAACCCGACATCGTTCAATTCAATATTATCGGTAAGGGAGTCCGAGTAGATATTCGCGGTAAAAGCTTCAAGACCTATTTTTTTGGCCTTATTGATGTTCGTTTCGTTATTGTCTATAAGCACTACATGCCTTCCGTTCTTTTTTAAATAATGCCCAATTAAACGGGAAACCTTAGAGGCACCAATGATAACGATACCTTCTGATTTTGTTAGAAACACACCTACTGCCCTTGAGAATAAACGTGCCGTAGTTGCATTGAGCAAGACCGTACCCAATACGATCATGAATACCAATGGTGTAATATATTCTGCATCGACCTCACCACGTAACATCAGTTTAGATCCAAAAAGCGAAGCGATACCCGCGGCAACTATACCCCGTGGCCCTACCCAACCAATGAACAGTTTTTCATTGAATTTTAAATTAGAACCCGATGCACTCAAGAAAACCCCTAAAGGTCGAATCAAAAACACGACGATTAGGAACAGGATTGCGGTATTCCAGTTATAGATCAACTCTAAGTCGGACATATTGATATTCGCAGACAGCAATATAAAAAGGATCGAAATCAAAAGTACGCTCAAAGATTCTTTAAAATATAAGAGTTCTTTAATGTTCGGTAAGTTCATATTACCCAAAACCATACCCATGACCACAACGGCCAGTAATCCGGATTCATGAGCAAAAATATCCGACTCAACAAAAACCAACAAAACCACCGATAAGGATACCACGTTGAGCAAATAATGGGGAATCAGGCTTTTCTTAATGGCAAAGGCCAATCCGTGTGCAAAAGTAAATCCGAAGGTGAAACCAAAGAGTAAAATCTTACCAAACTCAACAAGGGCGGTCATGGTATAGGCTTCGCCTTCACCTACACTGATAAACTCAAACACCAATACGGCGACCAAGGCACCAATGGGATCAATAAGTATACCCTCCCATTTTAAAACAGCGGAAACATCTTTCTTTAAGGGTATGTTCCTTAAAATCGGCGTTATTACGGTTGGCCCCGTAACTATGATCAAAGAAGAGAATAGAAAGGACATTTGCCATGTAATCCCAAAAATATAATGGGCCGCCAAACCTGCACCAAAAAAAGTAACCACGGAACCTACGGTAATCAATTTGGTAATAACGGGTCCCACGTTACTTACCTCGGAACGCTTAAGGGTCAATCCCCCTTCAAACAAAATAATACTAATGGCCAAAGAAACGAAATAATAAAGCCCTTCCCCTGGAAACAACCCTTTTTTACCGTTCCATATGGGTTCAATCAATTTACTGCCATCCAAGGTAAAAAGTGTAGATACGGGTCCAACCAACAATCCTATCAAAATTAGGGGCAAAATGGCCGGTAATTTTAGCCGCCAAGCCACCCATTGTGCGATGATTCCCAGTATTACGATACCTGCTAATTCAATCATGAATCTAATTTTAATGAAAAATACCCTTTTCTTACCTAATGTACAATTATACTATCTGGATTTTGCTTTATTAATATTATCTTATCTTGGCCCATCAAAGCATATATATGCCAACCCAAATACATCCTTTCAAGACCATTTTATTCGGATTTGCCTTTTCCCCTTCCCTTAAGGTGAACGTATTGGAAACAACCCGTATTGCCACTTTTTTCAATGCTAAATTGATCTTGTTGCATGTTGGGGAAAAAACCGATGGAAAACAAGACATAATAAACGGGATAATCGCAGAGACAAAGTATAACGATTTGCCCATAGAAATTACATGGCAAGAAGGGAAACCCTATAATGTGATTTTGGATACCTGTAACAAACAACATATAGATTTATTGATTCTAGGTGCATTACAGCATGAGAATATGTTCCAATATTATGTTGGGTCCATAGCCCGAAAACTAACAAGAAAGGTAAATTGTTCGGTGCTATTGTTGATAAAACCATCTGCCGTTCGGGTACCATGCAAACATATTGTTGTAAATGGACTTGATGCTCCGGATACTCCCGTTGCCATTACCTATGCCCTCTATGTAGCTTTTACCCTTGGCGCACAGAAATTAACTATTGTAGAAGAGATAAAACAAAAAGAGTTACATGTCACGGTCCAAGATGACCGTTCTTTAAAAAAAGTGAATTTGATGAAAGAACGTCTTAAACACCGGGAAGAATCGCGGGTACGAAAAATAATTGCCGACTTGCCAAGTGACTTGGCCAATAAAGTGAACATAAAAACCCAAAGTATATTCGGCAGGGAAGGCTATTCAATAGGTCATTATGCCGAAGTGGCCCGAGCCGATCTTTTGGTAATGAACGCGCCGACCAAAATTGGCCTATTGGATCGTATATTCCCCCATGATTTAGAACATATTTTGTCCGATTTACCAACCGACTTACTAATTATAAGAAGATAAGCATTGCCAAAAAAAAACGATAATAAAAAGAATTTCATAGCTGCTCTTCCAAAGAATATTTTTTCTGGTTTCGTGGTTTCCCTTATAGCCCTACCCTTGGGATTAGGACTGGCATTGGCCAGTGAAGCACCTCCCATTTCCGGAGTCATAGCAGCAATTATTGGGGGTGTAGTGGCCTCTATACTAGGAGGGGCTAACGTAACCATAACAGGACCTGGCAATGGTCTGGTCATTGTGCTCTTGGGGGCAATAACCACCCTAGGGGAAGGTGATATGTACCAAGGCTACCTGTACACCTTGGCTGCGATTGTGGTTTCAGGTATTTTGATGATTCTACTTGGTTTCATAAAAATGGGAAGGATGTCAGACTTTTTCCCTGCTTCCGCGATAGAGGGCATGTTAGCGGCAATCGGCCTCGGCATTTTGGCGAAGCAGTTTCATATCATGATCGGTCACAATAGTGAATCTGGCAGTATATTGGGGTTATTGGCTCAAATTCCAACCGGGATCTTCAATCTTTTCCAAAATTTTGACCTTCCTACTACCGTAGCAGCGATAATTGGCTTTGTTAGTCTGTTGATCATGATATTTTATTCTAAGATTAGGAACGAATATTTCCAATTGGTACCGGCCCCGATGTGGATCCTCATATTAACAGTGGGGTTGAGCTATCTATTGGGTGCCTTGAACATTCCATACCCCTTAGATGAATCCTTTTTGATCAACATACCGGACAATGTAGTTTCTAACCTGGCATTTCCTGATTTTTCAAAAGTAAGCCAAGGCAATTTTATACAAGCCGTAATCGCTATTACATTGATAGCGAGTATAGAATCGTTGTTAAGTATAAAAGCGGTAGACAAACTAGACCCCCAAAGTAGGCGGTCTAATGTGAACAAGGACTTAAAGGCACTTGGCTTGGCAACGACAATAAGCGGATTTCTAGGTGGATTGAATGTTGTTACGGTAATTGCGAGAAGCTCGGTAAACGTGAACAATGGGGCCACCAATAGATCTTCGAATTTTTTCCATGCTTTGTTTTTGGTCGTATTCATTTTATTGTTCCAAGAGCAATTGCGAAAGATTCCCCTTGCGGCCTTGGCCGCAATATTGGTTTATACCGGCTATAAGCTCGCCACCCCGAAAACCATTACGAAAATTGCCAAAATCGGTAGGGAGCAGATAATTATTTTCTTCGTTACCCTGATGACCACGTTAATAACGAATTTGATTACCGGAATAAGTGCGGGAATTCTTGTCACATTTATCATTCATGCCGTAATCAATAAGGATGTCGGGTTCTTTCTATCTAATTTTCTTAAACCGAACGTGCTCCTGTACAAAGAAAAGGACGTGGGCAACTTTTATGTGAGCGTTAAATACTTTTGCACCTTTATCAACTTTTACAAGCTCAAAGGGAAATTGGATATGGTTCCTGAAAACGAGGACGTGATATTGGACTTCTCACTCTGTAATTTTGTTGACCATACGGTTATGGAGGGGCTGGATAATTATTCCGAAACATTCGCCAAAAAAGGGGGCAATATCGAAATAATCGGTTTAGACCGTCATGAAACCGATTCGCATCATCCATTCGCCATTAGAAAAATACTTCCATTTGATAAGTTTAAACCCATTGAGCGTTATTTCACGAAAAGGCAATCCCTATTAAAGGCGACTGCCGATGATTTTAATTTGACCTATGCCGCCCAGCGAAATACGGATACCGGTTTTTTATGCGACTTCGTGTTTTTCAGAACACGGCAAATACCTTATATCTATAATACCCTTTCCAAAGAAAACAAAAGCTATATGTTGTTCGATGTAGAGTTCACCGAAGGTGAGTTCATCGCAAGGGAAGTAGTGAAAACAACGGCAATGCACATTAACTTGGATTTCGATATTCCTGTATTTACATTAGACAAGGAAGGCTTGCTTGATTTTAAATATGGCCTGGCCGGATTCAAGGATATTGAAATAGCCAACCATCCTGATTTCAACAAACGTTTTTTCCTTAGCGGATCGAACGCTGAGGGGATAACATCTGTCTTTTCAGACGAATTGATCCTCTTTTTGGAAAGCCATCCTTATTACCATATTGAATCTAATGGCTCATCTCTCCTTATACTAAAAAAGGAAAGATTAATGAGTGTTCAAGAGGTTAAGGCCCTATTATATTTCGGAAAACAATTCTATAAATTGGTTCAAATTCAGGAAATACATGTGTGATTTGTTAAAAACTATTAATTAAATAGGGGCTAGGATAAATAAACCCTGCGCTTTTATTAATTTGCAGTTTTTTTATGATTTCCCTCACATGATATTATATCCTATAGAGACTGGTAACTTTAAATTAGATGGTGGAGCTATGTTCGGCGTTGTTCCAAAATCCATCTGGAACAATACCAATCCTGCAGATAGTAATAATATGATAGACATTGCCGCTCGCAGTTTATTGGTCGAGGATGGTGAAAGATTGGTTCTCATAGATACGGGCATGGGTAATAAGCAATCCGATAAATTTTTCGGCTATTACCATCAATGGGGAGATCACTCCTTGGATAAATCATTGGCAAAACACGGTTTTCATCGTAATGACATTACCGATGTCTTTATGACACACCTTCATTTTGACCATTGTGGAGGAAGTATCCAATGGAACAAAGATCGAACAGGTTACGAACCGGCCTTCAAAAATGCACACTTTTGGACCAATAAGGATCATTGGCAATGGGCGATTGAACCCAACGTTAGGGAGAAGGCCTCTTTCTTAAAAGAAAACTTACTCCCCATGCAAGAGAGTGGGCAATTGAAATTCATAAACAGGGGGGAAAGCACTTTTATTGAAAATTCTGAATTAGGTTTTGACATATTGTTCGTAGACGGCCATACCGACAAGCAAATGCTTCCTATTTTACGATATAAAGGCAAAAACCTTGTCTTTGCCGCCGATTTAGTGCCAACGACCGGGCATATTCCCATTCCCTACGTTATGGGATATGATACCCGACCACTATTGACCATGGAAGAAAAAAAAGTGTTCATGGATAATGCCATTTCATCTGAATATCATTTGTTCTTGGAGCATGATGCCCACCATGAAATCTGTTCCCTTAAAAAAACGGAAAGAGGTGTACGTTTAGATAAAGTGCACACTTTTGATGAATTGTTCGGTTAAGACCTAATTTTGGAACTTTTGAAAAATATCTACAGTAAATACTAATCTTTAAACATAGACATTAATTCAATTTTTATACAATGAAACATAATATTTCCAAACCTTTGATCGGGTTTTTTACAGCTAGTATCTTAATGGGTTGCGGTGCAACCACCTTGATTTCTACCCCAGTGGAGAATATCGATTCCTTGCCACTGAAAGTTTCGGAATTGACCGAAAGTGAAAAAAAATCATGGAGCCATGCAGATTTATTGACCGATACCATTCCGGGTATGAGTGTTGATAAAGCATATCGTGAAATCATAGGGAAGAAAAAGGGAACTAAAATTATCGTAGCTGTCCTAGATTCGGGAATGGATCTTGAACATGAAGATTTGGATGATGTTTTATGGACCAATAAGAAAGAAAAACCCGGTAATAACATAGATGATGACAATAATGGCTTTGTAGATGATATTCATGGGTATAATCTCTTAGGTGAATCTTATGATGAGCAATTGGAATTTGCCAGAATCGTTCGTTTAAAAATCGGGGACGCGGAATTACAGGCAAAGGCCAAAGCCGAATTGGATAAAAAATATCCGGAAGCCCTAGCAAACAAACAACAGTACGAGCAGATATACCAAACCGTAAAAGGTGCGGATTCCGCAGTAAAAGAGCATCTAGGGAAATCAGAATATACCAAAAAAGATTTGGCCGCAATAGAGACAGAGGATGAAGCAATGCAAAGAAATGTTGCCGTTTTAACGCAAATGTTGACTTATGCCGATACTATTCCTGAAATATTAGAGCAATTGGAAGGTGGAATAAAACATTTCTCCGATCAGTTGAACTATAATTTAAATGCTGAATTTGACGGAAGAAAAGTCGTTGGTGACGATCCCTATGATATCATGGATACCAAATACGGGAACGGGAACCCCCAGAACAGGGTCGAGGACGAAAGTCACGGTACCCACGTTGCTGGTATTATCGCTGCAGAAAGGAACAACGGTATCGGTGCCAATGGGGTGGCCAATAATGTTGAAATCATGAGTATTCGTGCCGTGCCCAATGGTGATGAATATGACAAGGATATAGCTTTGGGTATACGCTACGCAGTTGATAACGGCGCAAAAATCATTAATTGTAGCTTCGGTAAGTCTTATTCCCCAAATGCAGAGTGGGTTTATGATGCCATTAAATATGCCGCTTCAAAAGATGTATTGATCGTTCATGCCGCCGGTAACGATGGAAAGGACCTAGATGACCCGAACAATCCCAATTTCCCAAATGACCAAATAAACAATGGTCCGGAAATTGCTGATAACGTAATTACTGTTGGGGCATTAGATCCTAAATATGGTTCTGAGATGGTAGCCTCTTATTCGAATTATGGAAAAGTGAACGTTGATATCTTTGCTCCGGGAACTGATATTTATTCCACTATACCTCATAATGAATATGAATTTATGCCTGGTACATCCATGGCCTCACCTGCAGTGGCAGGCGTTGCCGCTTTGGTTTGGTCGCAATACCCTAGTCTAAGTGCTTCCCAAATAAAGAAAATCATTTTGGAGTCTGGCCTTAGCACTGAGACAACTGTTGTTTTAGGGGGGGATTCTTCCAAAACCAATACTATGGATAAAATCAGCAAATCAGGTAAAATGGTAAATGCCTACAACGCATTGATCATGGCCCAACAAATAGCCCGTGGTAAATAAAACTAAACACTTGATTTGAATATGCAGTTAAAAAAAACAGTACTTCTTATAGTTCTTATGGCCTTAGGGGCATTGGGGCAAGCGCAAAACAACACACCATATTGGCAACAACATGTCGATTACACCATGAAGGTCGATATGGATGTTAAAAACTATCAATATGAGGGCACGCAGAAATTGGTTTATACGAACAATTCTCCCGAAGAATTGTCACGTGTATACTATCATTTATATTTCAATGCTTTTCAGCCAGGTAGTGAAATGGATATTCGCTTACAGAATATCGAAGATCCCGATGGCAGAATGATGGAGGAAGGAAAAAGTAGGATAGCTGCTTTAAAACCCGATGAAATTGGATTTTTACATGTTTCCTCCCTATTACAGGAAGGACAAAAAGTTGCGTTTAATGAAGAAGGTACTGTTTTGGTCGTTGAATTGGCCAAACCTATTCCCTCTGGTGGAAAAACCACTTTTGAAATGACCTTTAACGGACAGGTTCCTTTACAGATCCGCCGTTCTGGGCGAAATAACGAAGAGGGAGTTGCTTTATCCATGAGCCAATGGTACCCTAAACTGGCCGAGTATGATTTTGAAGGATGGCATGCCGATCCTTATATTGCCAGGGAATTTCATGGGGTTTGGGGAGATTTCGACGTTGAACTGACCATAGACAAGGGTTATGTTGTCGGTGGCACCGGCTACCTCCAAAATGCGCAAGAAATAGGGCATGGTTATGAGGCTCCTGGAACAAAAGTGAAAAAAGTAAAGGGTAAGACCCTTACCTGGCACTTTAAGGCTCCAATGGTTCATGACTTTATGTGGGCTGCAGACCCAAAATATGTTCATGACACCTTACAGGTAGAAAACGGCCCCCTACTCCATTTTCTATATAAAAACGATCCTGAAATCCGTGATAACTGGAAAAAACTTCAGCCTAAAACCGCTGAAGCCATGAAATTCTACAGTGACAATATCGGTAAATACCCTTATGAGCAATATTCAGTGATCCACGGGGGTGATGGGGGAATGGAGTATGCCATGAGTACCCTTATCACAGGCGGCCGTAAATTCGGTAGTTTGGTGGGGGTAATGACCCACGAAATGGCCCACTCTTGGTTTCAACATGTTTTGGCCACCAATGAATCCAAACATGAGTGGATGGATGAAGGTTTTACCACCTTTATCTCTACGCTCTGTATGAACAAGATCATGGAGCAAAACAAAGAGAATCCTTTTGAAAATACCTACAATGGGTACCGAAGGTTAGCGCTATCAGGTAAAGAGCAGCCCCAGACCACCCATGCCGATCGTTATGACAATAATTTTGCTTATGGGGTATCGGCCTATAGTAAAGGTGCTGTTTTCCTTGCACAATTAGGTTATATCATTGGGCAGGATAAATTAATGGAGACCCTGCATAAATATTATGACGATTTTAAATTCGAACATCCTACTCCCAACGATTTCAAAAGAACGGCAGAGAAAGTATCCGGAATGGAACTGGATTGGTACCTGACTGATTGGACACAGACTACAAATACCATCGATTACGGTGTAAAAGATGTAATAAATGAAGGTTCCAAAACAAAAATAACTTTGGAAAGAATAGGGCTTATGCCAATGCCTTTGGATATTCTGGTAGTATATTCAGATGGTACCCGTGAAACTTTTTACGCACCCCTTCGTATGATGCGTGGGGAAAAGGAAAACCCTTACGGGGATATTCAACGAACCACTTTGCCGGATTGGCCCTGGGCATATCCGACTTTTGATTTTTCTGTAGACAAGCCTATAGAGGATATAACGGCCATAATGATAGATCCTTCACAACTAATGGCCGACGTTGATCCGCAAAACAATTTGTGGCAAGCCAATAATTAGAAAACCGGGGGCTTAAATCGATTTTCGGGTAGTGATCCTATACCACCAGGTATTTCTATACATCCCGTTTTTAGCTGTAAGCTCCCGATTGTTCATTATAAAATGGGTCTTGTCTATAATGCGGTTCCTATAGCCTAAAAGGTGAAAAAATGGCCTTGTGAAGAAAGTAGCGACCCTTGTATTGACCATAAGGGATTCTTTTTCTTTATTGGCCCAAGAAAGACCGGGCAAATAATGTAAAAGGGTGCCAAATCTAATCCTTCTTAAAAAAGCGGATAAGGCGAGTACCCAAAATGGGAGTTTACGTATCAGAAAAAAGCCTTCACCACCTTGTTCCTGATACAAAGGCATAAAGATTATGGTATCTTTCTCCGCTTCTATGAACTCTTCATTTTCTATGGCTATGGGGGTTCCCTCAACCACTTCCTCAAAACTATGGAACCCAGCCATCATTTTAAATTCGCTATTATCATCAAGGGCATGGCGGTGAACTATTTCATAAAAATTGGAGTCGTTCCCAGCGGAATTTTGAAGTTGCCCATAGTACCCTTTAAAGTTATTGATGTTGGATTTGTTTAAAAATCCGCTATACACCATGGCCAACCAAGTAAATGCGATACTGTTCTTGATCGAAGCATCCTCGGTATGTTGACCCGATTCAAAACCTAAGGAAACATAACCCCTTTCATTAATGTAACTCAACAAAGGTCCTTCTAAATACTCCTCGATACCAAGAATTATGGGTACAGGGAATAGTTTTGAGAACCTCCTATTGATCAAAGCATCGTTAATGGTGATAAAAGGCAGTGTTTTACTAGAGGTAGTATGGTAATCGATAAAATAAAAAGGTCCTTTTTCAGTTTCCAAAATACCTTGAACCAGTATAAATATTTCCAGCAACTCCTTCTCTTCGTTCAAAAGATGTTCATAGTCACTGTTCTGAATCCTTTCGATTTCTGTTTTCGTCCAAATTCGGTTCAAATCCTTATCCAGATACCGCTTACCTTTTGATAATGCAGGTAAATTACCTTTAATGGCATAAAGACTACCATGATAACTGAAATCGCCTTTACCCAATTCCTTTAGGACATTTTCGAGGGCAGTAACCCCAGCTTGTTCGTTACCATGTATTCCCCCGAAAAATATCAAAACAGGCCCCGGAGTCTCCCCTTGGATTTGACCAATAAAACGTTTGGTCTTTACATCGATCTTGGGGCTCGGGGTTTCAGTCATCTGTCAAAGATCTTTGGAGGTGACAATACCGATCAACCTATTGTTACGTACTATGGGTAAGCAATTTATCTTATTGCTCTGCATAAGGGCCTGTGCCTCTTCCAATGGTGTAGCGGGATCAACAACTATCAAATCGCGTTGCATGATGTTCTTAATGGTTTCGCCATGGTCTTCGGGACGATCCAAATACTTTACAACATCTGTCCATGTAAGAAGACCTACCAAATCCATATGATCATTAAGAATGGGTACATGGTGAATATCCTTCCAACGCATCATGCTCAACACCAACTCTAAACTGTCATTTTCCTGGGCGGTGATCATTTTGATATTCATACGTTCCCCGATTTTCCTGTTCTCTTTGGGAACCCTGAACTCATCGCCTCTTGGTAATTGCCATGCATCGATCGCATAGCCCTTTTGCTGTCTTTCGTAAATGGTGGCAGTCAATATTTTCAGGGCGTCGGAGGTCTTATATTCTTTTTTTAATTTTCTGAATCCTTCAACCATCCATCGTGAACCATTGGTTGATCGTACACGATGTTTGATCATCCTTAAATAGTTTTCGGCATCCTTGGGGGCTACATTCATACTATATAATCCCCTATAAGCCATGGGTAATAAATGGTCTAGGATAAGATCGTGACTTGAGATCAATTTATTGTCCCAATAAAACTGGGCCGCCATTCCGTATCTAGCTGCATTGAAGAAGTTGCTCTTTATATCCTTGAAATCCATTTTGGTATGGATATTATCGAACTCTTTTGGTCTTCCTTTCATTAACCCCACCCAGAACATCATATTCGCGATCTCATCTGCCGTTGAAGGCCCGGATGGCAAATACCTGTTTTCCAATCGCATATGGGGTTTACCGTTGGTGGTGCCATAACACAGCCTATTCCATTTATAAACCGTACCATTATGCAATTTCAATGCTTTCAATTTAGGAACATTGCCTTCTTCAAGTTCCGTTAAACTATCGGTATCGAAATCAGTGGTCAGCAAGCTCCTGAATCGGATTACGGAATCCTTAAAGAAATCAACGACCGATCCTTCGGCCCAATCATTCCCAAAACCTACCCTAGATTCCCTCTCGTTAAGAATAAAGGTGCTTGCCCTTGTATCTACACTTTGTGCAAAAAGTGCAATACGTGATTCTTCCCAAAGCTCTCGACCCACTAACAAGGGGGAATTGGTGCATATGGATAAAACCGGACCGGCAATGGCCTGGGCCCAATTATAAGTTTCAGCAAAATTATTCGGATCTATTTGCAAATGCGCTTGAAAACTCGTGTTACAGCCTTCATAAAGGATTGAGTCGTGTTTAAGGTTCAACTCATCCACTCCTTTTATATGCAGTTCTATATCGTTTTTACGAACCTCGGTAATTGCTTCGTTCAGTACCTGATACCTCTTTACAGGTGTCATGTACGACAATTTTAAATGCTTTGACCTAATAGTGGGCAAAATACCCGTAAGAACCAATTTGGTATCGAATTCCTCGGCAGCTTTCTGGGCTTGATCCAAAAGTTCTTTCAACTTACCATGCAACTCTGAAAAGCATTCACCTTTGAATTCCACAGGCTCCAAATTAATCTCAAGATTATAAAGCGCCAATTCAGAAGTAAAATACTTTTTATTCAATTTCTCCAATATCTGATCGGCATTTTTCGCAGGTTCCCATTCTTCATTTACCAAACAAAACTCTTGCTCTACCCCTACTCTTGAAACATCTTTCTCGAACATGTCGTTCTCGAGCATCAATTCCAATGCTTTTATATCAGCGATCAGCTGTTTAAGGTACATTCCCTTGTTAGGATTGCCAATTAATTTCTCAACATTCAATTCTCCCATTATCAATTGTATTAAAGTCTGCAAGTTATTGCAAAATAGGCATTATTCCATACAAGATAGAACCTTTTTATGCTGCGTACAAATGACAATTGTCATAAAAACCCATGCAACGAATTTTCTTTACTTTTGCATCATGGTATAAAGAATGTCTTTATGCATATTTAAAATAGGGTTTTACCCCATTAAGTCAGGATTCCATAAAAACGAACAACATAGAAAAACACAACTTTACTTTTCCCAGAAAAGAAAAGTTGAAGAGCAAGAAGTTGATCGAACAACTTTTCAAGGAAGGAAAGCACCTCTCGAGTTTTCCTTATAAACTTATATATTTAAAAATGGACGAACCTATGGAAGTACGGTTTAAAACCGGGGTGGCCGTTCCAAAAAAGAATTTTAAAAGTGCCGTGAAACGAAATCGGATAAAACGATTACTACGAGAGACTTACAGACTTAACAAACATCTGGTTTTTAACAATAGTGAGGGAAACTTTACGTTTCTAATTTTATATCTTGGCAAAGACATGCCCACGTATAAACAGGTTGAAAAAGGCATGCTTGCAATTCTTCAGAAATTTCTAAATAAAATCGATAATGCAAAAGTTGATTAAGAAAAAGGTACTTATCCCGGTATTGGCGATAACTTTTTTACTTGTTGGTAGTAGTTTTAAAAGTGATTTTTTCGAAATAGCGAAACAAATAGAGATTTTTACCACACTTTTTAAGGAACTCAACATGAATTATGTTGATGAGACCAATCCTGCGGAATTGATGGATACTGCCATAAAAAACATGCTCAATGAATTAGATCCCTATACCAAATTCTTGAACGAGCAGGACGTAGAGGCGTTTAAAATAAACAACGCAGGGGAATATTCCGGTATCGGGGCAGTGGTTCGTTCATATAATGACCGATTGTTGGTCATAGAGCCTTATAAAGATTACCCTGCCGACAAAGCGGGATTAAAAGCAGGGGATGAAATAGTCAAAATCGGAAATATCAATGTCGCTGATTTTGATGATAATGCCAGCGAACTTCTTAAAGGTGCGAACAATTCCGAAGTGGAGATAACGTACAAAAGGCAAGGTAAGACGAACACCACAACCATTAAACGTGAATCCATAGAGGTAGATGCCGTACCCTATTATGATATGGTAGATGCGAAGACTGGCTTTATCGTCTTGGCCAAATTCAATGCCAAAGCTTCTGCGCAAACCAAGGATGCCTTGTTGGATCTTAAAGGAAGAGGTGCGGAAAAGATTATTTTGGACCTTCGTGGAAACCCTGGGGGATTACTATCAGAGGCCATTAACGTAACCAATCTTTTTGTTCCAAAAGGGGAGTTGATCGTTACCACCAAATCAAAAGTTAAAAAATTCAATTCGGAATACAGGACCAAACATAAACCCGTTGACACTGAAATTCCCTTGGTGGTTTTGGTTAACGGCAACAGTGCTTCGGCCAGTGAGATCGTTTCCGGAAGTCTTCAAGATTTAGATCGTGCCGTGATCATGGGTGCCCGTAGTTTTGGAAAAGGTCTGGTTCAAAGGCCTATGAAACTTACTTATGGAACGCAATTGAAAGTAACCATTAGCCGATACTACACTTCTTCAGGAAGGTGCATACAATCCTTGGATTATTGGAATAGGGATGAAAATGGCAATGCGGTAAGACAAACACAATTCAATGAATTTAAAACAAGGAATGGACGTAAGGTCCAAGACGGTGGTGGGGTTTTACCCGATATTCTTATTGATGAACTGAATACCAATTCGTTATTGAAGGCATTGGATGAAAACAATATTGTTTTTGATTATGCAACCGATTACTATTACACAAATAGTATTGAAAGTGTAAATGATTTCTCCTTATCTGACACAGACTTCGATACGTTCAAATCTTTTGTCGCCCAAAGTAATTTTGCTTATGAAACAAAGTCTGAAAAAGCCATTAAAGAAGCGATGTCAAGTGAGAACGATGATATTCTGGGTGATTCAGTAAAGGAAAACTATAGATCTTTATTAAATGAGATTGAAAAAAGTAAGTTAATCGCTTTGGACAAATATCATAAAGAGATCAAGAAAAAATTAGAGGATGAAATCATAAAAAGATACTTCTACCGTGAAGGGTTATTTACGTATTATTTGAACCATGACGAGGCTATCTTGGCAGCAAAAGAGTTATTGGCCAACGATAACAAATACAAAGGCATATTGCAATAAATATTACACGAAAACCCTTTTGGTTAAATATTCTTGTTTTCAATTTATAATAGTCACTCCCTATCCTTTTTGGAACTAATCGAGACTTGACATTGTATTTTTAGGTTTTATGAGCTTTATTTCCACAGAATTGGAAGTAAGACCGAGGAATAATGGTCATGATTAAGTACTTTTAATTCACCGAATGCCTTCTAAAGGAAAATCAATATACCAGATAGACATTTTACGGTACAACGAACACATATTCCGACCCAGAAAATGAAAAAACTACTACTTGCCCTTTTTATTGCATCGCATATTTCTTTAATGGCACAAAAAGATAAAGAAGACCCTAAGGTAGAACCCATTCCAAAACCCCAAAGTTTCGTTACTACCCATAAAGGGGTTTTTGGTGGCAAGACCTTAACGTATAAGGCTACAGCCAAGGAAACCTATCTAAAAAATGAAAAAGGAGACTCTATAGCTTCCATATGGTCGGTCGCATATACCCAAGATGGTATGGTAAATAGTGCCCAAAGACCTGTAACGTTTATTTTCAATGGGGGTCCGGGTTCTGCTTCTGTTTGGTTACATATGGGTTTGTTCGGCCCAAAGATCGTAAAGGTCGACTCCGATGCCAAAAAAGATGATGGTGCCGCTCCTTATGACCTAAAAACCAATGAAAATGGTCTTCTTGACCTCACCGATATGGTATTTATAGACCCTGTAGGTACGGGTTATAGCCGGGTTGTTGGCAAGGGTAAAGAAAAAGACTTTTGGGGTTTAAAGGAAGATGCTTCTTCGGTTGCCCAATTCATACGATTATGGATTACCGAGAACAAGCGGTGGTTTTCACCTAAATATATTGCAGGTGAAAGTTACGGAACTACGCGTGCCGCAGCTGTAGGAAAAGCATTGGAAGGGAACGGGCAAAATATGGCCTTGAACGGACTTATACTTATTTCCCAAGCACTGGATTATGACGGTTCAACATCAATACATAACAATATTACCTCTTATGTAACCTATTTGCCCAGTATGGCAGCTACGGCCTGGTACCATAAAAAGGCCGGACAAGGTAAAAACCTAGCGGATTTTATAGAAGAGTGCCGTAAATTCACTTATGATGTTTATACTCCGGCATTATACCGGGGATCTTTATTGACCGATAGTGAAAAAAACTCCATAGCTGAAAAAATGTCCTATTTCATTGGATTGGACAAAGACTATATCCTTAGGTCTGACCTTCGTATTCTAATGCATCGTTTTCAAAAACAATTATTGGCAGATAAGGGACTTTCAATAGGGCGGTTAGATGGGCGTTTCATGGGTGATGAGGCCGATAAGCTTTCAGAAAACCCACATTTGGGAGATGCCTCCAGTTATCAAATAAGCTCGGCGTATACCGCTGCCTTGAACCATTATTATGCTTCTTCATTACATATAGAAATGGACAGGCCTTATCTGACCTCAAATAGCAAAATCGGTAGCAAATGGCGCTGGAGAACCGTACCTGAAGGCAGTTACTGGGAGCCCGCACCTGTAAATGTTTCCAGATCCTTGGGTGAAACTATGAGGCGCAATACCGATATGAAGGTCTTGGTGGCCAGTGGATATTATGATTTGATCACCCCGTTTTTTGATGCCGAATACACTTTTGCCAGAAACGGTATCGTAAAAGAAAGGGTTACCATGACCTATTATGAAGCAGGCCATATGATGTATGTTCATGAACCGGATTTAATAAAATTATCGAAAGACATTCGGGAGTTCCTAACTACTGAATAAATTCAACTACCTTAAATTAGGTAATTAGAAAGGTAAGTAAACTATGCTATCCTCAGGTCTTAAATCCCATTTGGGACAAATTTTGGAAAGTACCATCCAAAAGGTCGAAGTTGTAAGTGGAGGCGATATTTCGAAGGCATATTGTATATATACACCAACACAACGTTTCTTCTGTAAAGTAAACAACAGCGCTTTTGCAATGGAAATGTTCATTGCGGAAAAAGATGGTATAGAGATCATTGGCCATAGTAAAACCATTAGCGTACCGCAAATTTTAGGATGTGGGGAATTTGAAGGAAATTGTTTTTTATTGATGGAATTCATAGAAACCAAAAAACCGACCCAAAAGGATATGGAGACCTTTGGTCATCAATTGGCCCAAATGCATTCTTTCCCTGTTGGTGATTCCTTTGGTTGGAAACAGAACAATTTTATCGGAAGCCTACCACAATCAAATACCTATCATACTGAATGGACATATTTTTATGTACATGAGCGTTTGGTTCCCCAACTTCAAATGGGCTTGGATAAAAAGTTGTTGCACTTCAATGAAGTTCCTACAGAAAAATCACTTTTAGAAGGTTGTAAGGGATTCTTTCCGGAAATTATACCAGCCCTGCTCCATGGTGATCTCTGGAGTGGAAATTATCTCATAAGTAACGAAGGTATCCCTTATTTGATCGATCCAGCAGTGTACTACGGACACGCTGAGGTAGATTTGGCCATGACACGCCTTTTTGGTGGTTTTGGAACTTCATTTTATAACGCTTATGCAGAACATTTCCCTATCACCAAAGGTGTTGGGGAACGAACCGATTTATACCAATTGTATTACCTCTTGGTACATTTGAATTTATTCGGAAGATCTTATTACCCTTCAGTTATGAGGTTGCTCAGAAGATATTTTGATTAATCTTTGAAAATCGGGGTATTCACTAGATTTATCAACCCGTCTTCCTCTTCTTTCAAAATACGTTTGGAACGTAAATATCGATCTCGATTCCACGGATCAAAATTAGGGGCATTCGGATCCATACTACTTATACGCACCATATTCGAAGAATGGATAAATTCATTATTACCGATCCACATACCCACATGCACCACTTTTTCAGCTGTGGAATCTGTTGCCTTACGACCAAAAAACAACAAATCCCCTTTGATCAAGTTCTCAAAGTTTTTGGTAGAATCGATGGGCTTACCGGTATGTACCTGCTGTGAAGCATCACGGGGAATGACCATTCCGTTCAAAAAATAGATGGTTTTTGTGAATCCACTGCAATCCACCCCTTTGGTCGATGTACCTCCCCATAAATAAGGAACTCCCATTAATTTTTTAGAAGTCGCCACCAAGGATTCCGTTGTCGTATTCAGGTGCCCTAACCATTGATCATAATGCTGTGCCTCATCGGTAGCTACAAAAGCCGTTCTCCCATCAGGGTACCTAACTTCAAAAAAATCGGATGCCTTACCTATTGTTTCCAAAACCGCACCTGCCACAATATCTGAGACGACCTGTGATTCTTTATCGCTTTTGGAATAGGTATGTCCATACGTTTTTGTATAAATGATCTTTTCTGATGATTTCCACTCCACTATCGATAAGGAATCCATTAATTGAATACCTCCGGCATCGACCCACGAAAGATATTGGTCGGGGGTTTGTATTAAAAACCAATCCCCTTCTTTTTTATAAACCTTGACCGGTGTGCCCAAAGTAGCTTGTGTTGCCAATTCGGCAGAATGTTTAGGTTGGCTACGTAGATTGGCCACGGAAATGTTAATAACGGCTTGGGTTTCCCCTTTAAGTCCCTTCGAAGGCAACAACTGGACACTATCAATAAAATCGATTTTGTTAGCAGTTAACTTCAATTTTAAGGCATCGACCGCATTGGGTAGGTTGCTTTCCCCTTTTAAGATGTAAGAATCACTACTCCTAATAGCCTCTATATTAAAAAGGGCTACCCGTTTATCCGGTGCGTATTCATTTTTTACATCGGTGATCTGTTGCTGAAAGGGAATGCCGGCATCCTCCTTTACATTACATCCTTCCAACAAGAAAAAGATTATGAATACATACCTGAAAACGCACTTGAAAGTCATATACATCTATTTTTATTCAAAAGTAGATAATGATTTTTATCCTTCCCATTTCAATGTGCTATTCTTTTAACCGTTTTTCGCTAATTTAGCCTCCAATGGAAAAATTAAAGGTCATAGAACTCTTCGCGGGAGTCGGTGGTTTTCGATTAGGGCTTGAAAGCACGGGTGGTTATGAGGTGGTTTGGTCCAATCAATGGGAACCTTCAACAAAAACCCAACATGCATCAATGGTTTATGAGGCCCGGTTTGGTACCAAAAACCATAGCAATGAAGATATTTCTGAAGTTAAAACAGATGACATACCCAATGCCGATATTTTAGTCGGTGGATTTCCGTGCCAGGATTATTCCGTGGCGACGACTTTGCAGAACTCCAAAGGATTAATTGGTAAAAAGGGCGTTTTATGGTGGTCTATACATCGTATTCTTTCAGAAAAAAAGGCACCTCCCAAATATTTATTCCTAGAAAATGTAGACCGTCTGTTAAAATCCCCATCGACGCAACGTGGGCGTGATTTTGCCATAATGCTCAAAAGCTTGGATGATTTAGGATATGCGGTAGAATGGAGGGTAATCAATGCAGCGGATTACGGAATGCCCCAAAGACGTAGACGCATATTTTTTATAGGATACCATAAATCTACCCCGTTATATAAAAGGCTGAACAAAGCGGATAAAAAAGACTGGATTACCACAGATGGTACCATGGCAAGTGCTTTCCCGATAAACAGTACATTGGAACAATTTCACGATTTCACCTTAACCAACGATTTGGTGGAGATTTCAGAGCACTTCAATAAAGGGGAAAAGTTATCCCCTTTTGCCAATAGTGGTGCCTTTATTAATGGAAAAGTGTTTACGGCAAAGACGACTCCAAATTATGACGGAGTACGAACGGTATTAGGTGATGTACTTCAAAATGGAGAAGTTACAAAGGAGTTTTTTGTACCATCGGAAGAATACCCCAAGTGGGAATATTTAAAAGGGGCCAAGAGGGAAATTAGAACGGCAAAAAGCGGTTTTGAATACAACTATAGCGAAGGGGCCATGGTCTTCCCCGATGCTTTGGACAATGCCTCCCGTACCATTATCACCGGGGAAGGTGGTCGTAGTCCATCACGCTTTAAACATGTGGTACAAACCAACAAAGGGTTGCGAAGGTTAACCCCTGTGGAACTGGAACGGTTGAACATGTTCCCGGACAATCATACACGATTGGATGGCATCTCGGATACGAAACGTGCTTTTTTTATGGGCAATGCTTTGGTCGTTGGGGTGGTTGCACAAATAGGAAAAACACTCTTCGGTAAAATCAACAACTAAATTGTGGATGCGAGTAATTTTAAAAGTGATCTACAAAAGGAAACGCAGCTTTCTACGCTTTTAGATCGCCTTTACCATAAACACTTGAGGTTTTATGATTTTGAACGCATTTCGGACCTGAATCTACAGCTTAAGGGTGTGGACTTGATCTTTACGAAAAAAAGTAATCAAAAAGCGTTTTATATTGATGAAAAAGCACAATTGGATTACATAAATGACGATTTACCCACATTCGCTTTTGAGCTGAGTTATCAAAAAAATGGAAGTCTAAGACAAGGCTGGCTGTTTGACCCTAGTAAAAAAACCGATTTCTATGCACTGGTTACCGCCATCTATTCCGATGAACCCCAGCGCTATACGTCCTGTAAAATCACAATGGTTAACCGAGCCAACCTTCTTACCTTTTTAAAAACAAAAAACCTCACCCAAGAAACCCTGGAAAACTATCAAAAAGAAACCAATGGAAAGCACGGGAAGTTTGTATTGAAAGAGCTGCATTCCCATCAGGAAGGATATCTGTATTCATCAACAAAGAACAAAGCCGAAAAACCCTTGAATCTGATATTGAAACTCGATTTTTTGATAGAAAACGGAATTGCCAAACGTTTGATTTAAATGTTTTTATATTTTCATGACCCTTCTAATCAGTTATGTAATCTAGGCTAAAATCCGTCCCAAATCATTACTTTTAAACATCGACTTTGTGTTTGTGCACAACGTACAAAACACCATTTTCATTATTCATTTTTTTAAATGACTTCTATGCGGTTATTCAAATATATTACTACTACCATAGCATGTTTAAGCCTCATAACGGTATGCTATTCTCAAAAGAAGAAGGATAAACTACCCTATATGGATAGTAATCTTGAGGTTGAACTCCGAGTCAATGATCTGTTGGGCCGTATGACATTGGAGGAAAAAATCTCACAGATGCAGATGGTAAGCTTATCTTCCTTAGGATTCGATAAAAATGAAAAAGTAAGTCCGAGTTCTTTGGATAGTTTATTTCAAGGACAAAGCATTGGTTGTCTGGAGAGTCCGTTTATAGGAGTAGACCAAATCGCAAAGCTTTCTGAAGCTGCGGATGACTATCTTCGTAATAATACAAGACTGGGTATACCTGCCATTCAAATTGCAGAATGCCTGCATGGGCAGTTGGCCTTTGGCGCTACCATCTTTCCACAGGCCATTGCGCAAGGAAGTACTTGGAATACCGAACTTGTACAAAGAATGAGTGCCCATATTGCTTACGAAGCGAGCCTTTCTGGTGTTGATCAAGCCTTATCGCCTCTTTTTGATTTGGCGAGGGACCCAAGATATGGTAGGGTTGAAGAATGTTATGGGGAAGACCCCTTTCATGTAGCCGAAATGGGAAAAGCTTTTGTAATCGGTATGCAAGGAAATCCAGAGGTAACAAAAGAACATATACCGGATAATAAACTTATGTGTACGGCTAAACACTTTGTAGCCTATAGCACACCGATTGCAGGTATTAATTTGGGACCTAATAATGTTGGACCAAGGGATTTGAGGGATTTACACTTATATCCTTTCAAAAAGGTAATACAGGAAGCAAACATTTATTCGGTTATGCCTGCCTACAATGAACTTAATGGCATTCCACTACATAGCAATGAATATCTTATGAAAGATATTCTTCGTAATGAATTGGGTTTTAAAGGCTATGTATTTTCTGATTATGAGGCTATTTGGATGTTAGAACATTTTCATAAAGTAACCCATGACAAGAAAGAGACCGCTATTGGAGCAATAAAGGCAGGTATTGATCTTGAAGCACCAAAACCCTATGCATTTTCAGAATTGGAAGAACTTATAAAAGATGGTAAAATAGATATCTCTTTAATCGATCAAGCAGTTACCAACATTCTTACCGCAAAATTCAAAGCAGGTCTTTTTGAAAAACCTTATAACGCCCCTAAAAAGGTTTCGGAAATGGTTCATACACAAGAAGCAAAAAACCTTGCACTTGAAGTAGCCGAGGAATCTATAATACTTCTAAAAAACCAAAATGACCTATTGCCTTTAAAATCTTCCAACCTTAATTCAATCGCTGTTATAGGTCCCAACGCGGATCAGGTTCAATATGGAGATTATAGTGCCACTAAGGACAATGCATCTGGGGTAAACATTTTAGAGGGAATAAAGAATTATGTAAACAATACTATTAAAGTAAATTACGCCCAAGGGTGTACCATTACAGGTCTCGATAATAGTAATATCCCTGCAGCCGTGGCAGCAGCAGAGCAAAGTGATGTTGTTGTTTTGGTGATTGGGGGAACAAGTATGACCTTATCGGGTATTGGATGGGGAAAGGATATTCCCGGTGATTATGCAACTTCGGGAGAAGGTTTTGATAGAACCTCCTTAACACCTCCAGGCATTCAACCAGAATTGATTAAGGCCATATATGATACAGGTAAACCTATAATATTGGTCATGGTTCATGGGCGTGCCTATTCAATTGAATGGGAAAAAGAACATATACCTGCTATTGTCGAGGCATGGTATCCTGGGGAAGAAGGAGGAAATGCCGTTGCGAATATCCTTTTTGGGGAAGTGAATCCGTCAGGAAAATTACCGGTTTCGGTACCAAAAAGTGTAGGGCACGTGCCAACTTTTTATAATACGAAACCCTCAGGTAAGGGTTTTTATTACAAAAGGGGAACAAAAGAAAAACCAGGAAGGGATTATGTATTTTCCTCACCGGATGCCCTATTTCCCTTTGGTCATGGATTAAGTTATACCCAGTTCGAATATTCCGATTTAAAAGTTGAAAATACAAAGCTTGATAGGAAAGAGTCCGTAAACATATCAATGGTTATAAAGAACATTGGTATAAGAAAAGGCAAAGAAGTGATCCAGGTATATATCAACGATAAAGTCAGTTCGGTTACCACTCCTATAAAAGTTTTGAAAGAATTTAGGAAAATTGAGCTGAAACCATCTGAGACCAAGAAGGTTGAATTTTCCATACCGATTGAAGAACTCGGTTTATGGAATAAAAATATGGAATATTCGATAGAATCGGGAGAATTCGACATCATGATAGGCAGTTCCTCTGAAGACATACGCCTTACAAAAACCATAATGATCAACTAGGAAGGGTTCCTATTGTTGAAAATTAGATCCAATTACCTTATTTAATAAAATTTATTTTAACTTAATTCATTGTTAATCAATACTTAAAATTTGTTTTTATAAGAATTTTCCACTACTTTGGAAATATGATCAAAATAGATAAAACAGAGAATTTAGAATTTTTAGAGAAGTCCATTCACCATTTGGAAGCAACTGGTTTTGAAAATATCAAAGCTGATATGGAAGGGTACGAAACCCCAAAATCTTACATTCGAAAAGAAAGCGGTGTTAAAATTACCCCGGACATCGTAGCGCTGAAAAACGGAATCAAATATATTTTTGAAATCAGCCTAAAATCTGAAAAGCCGTTGCTATTGAAATCTAAATGGTTGTTTTTGGATACTTTGAGTCGACTAAAATCGAATCGTTTTCGAATTATCACTACTAAAGGGCATTACAAATTCACCAATAATATGCTTGAAGATATTAACCTTACCAACAAATCACCCATTCGTATTTAGATAGTTTCCAATTACTTTTTTAACATACCTATATGGGGAATACCATCTTCTAGATATTCTTGCCCAATTTCTATAAATCCTAAAGAATTATAGAATTTCTTAAGATACTTCTGTGCTGATATCTTAATGGTGGTTTCTTTGAAATTATCCAGAACAGCTTGTATGGAAGCATTCATAATTTCATAACCATAGCCATATTTTCGTTCTGATTCCTTGACTACCACACGACCTATACTGGCTTCTTTAAAATAATCACCAGGTTTGAATATTCGGGTGTAGGCGACTACTTCGTTGTTTTTCATTCCAAGAACGTGAAGTGCTTTTTGATCTTTTTGATCTATATCTTGGTATACACAGTCCTGTTCAACCACAAAAACTTCGGACCGTAGTCGTAACGTGCTATATAGTTCTTGTATTGAAAGTGCTTCGAATTCTTTTACTACTAGGTCCATTATTAATCTTGTACGATTATCTGTTTGGCGTCGCATTTACCAAATTCAGGCTGAATATTAACATGATTAATTCCAAAGTTATGGTATACCTCTTCCTCTATTTTATCTAAAATAATATCAAACTCGGAAAGTTTTATATCTTTTTGAAAATCTATATGGGCCTCAAGATGAACCTCATCCTCGTTCAATTGCCAAATATGCACATGGTGCACATTTTTTATAGGATCAATTTTACTAATGGCCTCAACGATATTTTGAACATGAATGGTACTTGGTGTAAATAACATGAGTACCCTAGTGGATTCTTTTAAAAGATCGTATCCCATGAATATTAGGTAAACGGCTATAGCCAAGGTCAAAGTTGGATCAACCCAATACATTTGAAAGAATTTCATTAACAACCCCCCTATCAATACGGCAACAGAAGCCAACATATCGGTTAACAGATGTAAATAAGCCGATTTCATATTCATATTATTATCAGCATGTTTTTTCAACAATAAAACACTGAAACCATTGGCTGCAATTCCTAAAAGGGATAACCAAATAACAAGGTTAGATTCAATAGGAATAGGATTCAAAAAACGCTCTATAGCTTCTTTTATCAATATAATGGCAACGATAATCAATGTAGCGGCATTTACGAAAGCTGCAATGATCTCTGCCCTTTTATATCCGAATGTTTTATTGGTACAAGCCTTCTTCTTTGAGAGGATGGTCGCAACATAACTCACGATCAACGAAAGTACATCGCTGAAATTATGGAGTGCATCTGACAATAGGGATAAACTACCTGAAATAAGTCCACCAATAACCTGGGAAACCGTTATAAGAATATTCAGGAATATAGATATAATAAGGTTCTTTCCTTTTAGGTCTGTATGGGCATGTGAATGATGATGATGTGCCATAAGAATAATTAAAAGGTTCGATGAAAAAAATTCATCAAATCGAAATATATAAAAATCTGCTTTTTATGAACAAGGTATCTTTTCAATACGTCTTTCATGCCTTCCGCCCTCAAAATTGGTATTCAAAAATACCTGTACCATTTCCAAGGCTTGGGGTAAAGAAATATATCTTGCCGGTAAACTCAAAATATTCGCATCATTGTGTTCTCGGGCCAATTGCACGATCTCTTTGTTCCAACAAAGGGCACAACGTATTTTTTGGTGTTTATTGGCGGTCATTGACGCACCATTGCCACTGCCACATATTATAATGCCAAAATCCACTTTTTCTTGCTCAACATCTTCTGCAACAGGATGCACAAAATCAGGATAATCTACACTATCACTACCATTGGTACCATAATTAGTGACTTCAATATCCATCGATTTTAATAGACCTATAATTGCTAGTTTATATTCTGTTCCCGCGTGATCGTTACCTATAGAAATTTTCATGATAATAAAATAAGGGTATGTTATATACAAAGGTACAATAACATTGTTATCCACAATAATAAAGAAGCTTTCACGTTAATAGTATATTATAATCAAATTACAATGTTATTATCTCTCCTTTATCATTTGTTAACTTGTTTATAAATAAGTAGAAAATAGTAGTATCTAAATTTTGTTATTACCATTCCTTTTTGTTGTACAAAACAATACTATAAGAAAAGAATTTACTTCTTAGAAAATAATAGGAAGATATTAAATTAATTCTGTTCGTAGTTAACAATAAATCAACTTATACTTATCAATAATTTAATGTTGAAACAGGTTATCAATATGCGTTGATAAAATTTATAATCCCCTGATTCATAAAAGGAATATGAAATGATAAGTTGTCAATAAACTTTTTTAATACTATAAACCTACTTTTTAAACCTTTTTTTATAACCACTATTAACAAGCAATCATAAACATCATTTTGTTTTTTAATTAATAAAAGAAAAATAGATATATATAATATATGTTGATAACATTGATCAATGTAAAATAAAGCTTAAGGTAATATGTATCATATAGGTAATGGATTATAATTTGTAATTTTCCACTCAAATAGAATTTTAATGTCGAAGAAGAAAAAGAAAGCAAGAAACCATAGAATAAACGAAATAACCAAAGGAATTTTTACCGTACTTGAAAAAGACCCTAAAAAAGGTTTCACTTATAAACAAATAGCCGAAAGAATCGGTGTTACTGATGCCAATGAACGCAATCAGCTAATAAAAAAACTTACCCAACTTAAAGAGAAAAAAAGAATTTTGGAAGAGACCAGAGGTCATTTCAAAGCAGTGCCATCCACTAAAACATACCATACGGGTAAAGTAGATATTACAGGTAGAGGCAATGCATATATTATTGTGGAAGGAATGGATGAAGATGTTTTCGTTCCTTTTAATAAATTAAAGAAAGCTTTTCATAAAGATACCGTTGAGGTTTATATTTTCCCGAAAAGGAAAGGAAAAAAATTGGAAGGTGAAATTACCAAGGTCTTAGAAAGAAACAAAACCTCTTTCGTGGGTATCGTGGATATGCAAAAGACCTTTGCTTTTGTAAGACCTTCAGATTTTAGAATGTACACCGATATTTTCGTACCAAAAGAAAAAATAAACGGTGCCCAAGATGGTGATAAGGTAATTGTTGAAATAACGGAATGGCCAGATAATACGGATTCCCCTTTCGGATCCATTACCGATGTTTTAGGTAAACCTGGGGAACACCAGACAGAAATACATTCAATTTTGGCGGAGTATGGTTTACCTTATGAATTTCCTAATGAGGTTGAGCAATATGCCAATAAAATAGATACATCTATAAAACCTGGGGAAATAGCCAAAAGAAGGGATATGAGAAAGGTACTTACCTTTACGATAGACCCTAAAGATGCAAAGGATTTCGATGATGCCCTTTCTTTTGAGATTTTGGATAATGGTAATTATGAAATAGGAATACACATTGCCGATGTATCGCATTATTTAAAACCGGATACTTTATTGGATGATGAGGCCTATAATAGGGCAACCTCGGTTTACCTTGTAGATCGTGTAGTACCCATGTTGCCCGAAGTACTTTCGAATAATGCCTGTTCTTTACGACCAAACGAGGAAAAATATACATTTTCCGCAATTTTTGAATTGAACGGTAAAGCACAGATCCAAAATCAATGGTTCGGTAGAACCGTTATAGATTCCAATGAACGCTTTGCCTATGAAGAAGCGCAGCATATTATTGAGAATGGTAATGGTAGTATACCTGACGAAATATCTATTCGTGGAGGAGCTTACACGGTTTCAGATGATGTTGTAAAGGCTACTTTGATAATGGATAAGTTAGCGAAGATCATGCGGGATAAAAGAATGCAACAAGGCGCTATTTCCTTTGATAAGGTTGAGGTTCGTTTTAATTTGAACGAAAACAATGAACCTGAAAGTGTTTATTTTAAAGAAGCCAAGGATGCCAATAAATTAATTGAGGAATTTATGTTACTTGCCAATCGTAAAGTAGCTGAGTTCATTGGAAAACAGAAGCCAAAGAAAACCTTTGTTTACCGAACACATGCCGATCCCGATGAAGATAAGTTAATTGCCCTGAATTCGATTATTTCAAGGTTCGGACATAAGTTGGACTTTAAAGACAAAAAGTCGATAAGTGCCTCTTTAAACCAGCTTCTCGAGGATGTTAAGGGTAAAAAAGAACAGAATTTGGTAGATACCCTTGCCATTCGAAGTATGAGTAAGGCCATTTATACCACCGATAATATAGGCCATTACGGTTTAGCCTTTGATTATTACACTCATTTTACTTCCCCAATTCGTAGATATCCCGATGTAATGGTACATCGTTTATTACAGCATTATTTAGATAATGGTGCTTCAGCCAAGGAAGAAGTATATGAGGATAAATGTAAACACTCTTCGGATATGGAAAGTTTGGCGGCCAACGCGGAACGTGATTCCATTAAGTACATGCAGATCAAGTTTATGCAGGATCATCAGGACCAAGAATTCGTCGGTGTTATTTCAGGGGTAACCGAATGGGGCATCTATGTCGAGATTATCGAGAATAAGTGCGAAGGCATGGTACGAATACGTGATATAAAAGGGGATTATTTTATCTTTGATGAAAAGGAATACGCCATTGTTGGTGAGCGTACCAAACAATCATATCAATTAGGGGATGAAGTCATAGTAATGGTAAAAAATACAGATCTTATAAAACGCCATCTAGACTTTTCACTCATCGGAAAGAACGAATAAATTCGTTTTTTGGAATAGAATTTGTTTAAGTTAGTATGAAAATACCTAAAAACTGAAACAATGAAAAATTTGGTTTGGCTTGTGGTGCTCTTATTTATTTGTCAAATATCAGTAGCTCAGGACGATAAAATTACCCAGGATCTCCAACCATTTTCAGAGGTGAAAGCTTTTGATGGTTTGTCTATAAATTTAATCAAATCCACTGAAAATAAAGCTGTTATTTCCGGCGTAAATACGGATAATGTTGTGATTGTCAATAATGCTGGCATTTTAAAAATACGAATGCAGATAACTAAAATATTCAGCGGTTATAGAACTTTTATAGATCTGTATTACACGGATAAAATAGTGGTAGTAGATGTAAATGAAGATGCAAGGATTTCTTCTCAAGAAGCCATTACCCAGGATGTTTTGGAACTTAAAGCACAAGAAGGAGGCGAGTTGAATATTAATGCCAATGTAGAGCAATTGTTGATAAAAGCCGTTACGGGTGGGGTTATAAAAAGTTCTGGAACGGCTAAACTACAAGACGTAGCGATTAATACAGGAGGCGTTTATGAAGGAAAAGATTTGATTACAAAGTTTTCTACCATAAATGTCAATGCAGGTTCTAAAGCAGAAATTTATGCTTCTGATTATGTAAAGGCAACCGTAAAAGCCGGTGGAGAGGTTTTAGTATATGGCGACCCCACAAAAATGGATGAAAAAACAGTATTCGGTGGAATAATAACTAGAATGTAGGATTACTAATGTTAGATGATATACAAGCAGCGATTCCGTTGGGCTTTTTACTGAGCTTTATGATCGGTCCGGTGTTTTTCGTGCTTTTGGAAACCAGTGCCGTTAAAGGATTTAGGGCAGCTTTGTCTTTTGATATAGGTGTTATATTGGCCGATATTCTTTTTTTAACGTTAGCTTATTTCAGTAGTTTTCAATTACTCGAGAATTTAAGTAACCAACCTGGTCTGTATGTTTTTGGTGGGGTAATATTATTGGTCTACGGTATTACTACGTATTTTAAAACCGATGTAAAAAAATCGAAACCTTCATTAAGAACTAAAAAGAGCGATTATCTAAGTTTGTTCGTAAAGGGATTTTTATTGAATTTCATCAATATAGGAGTACTTGTGTTCTGGTTGGGTATCATTATCGTAGTAGGGCCTAGTTTAAACAATGACCCCAATCGTATTGTTGTTTTCTTTGCGGCTATGTTGGGAGCTTACTTAACCACCGATATCTTTAAGATATTATTGGCAAAACAATTAAAAAGAAAACTTACCTATAAAAGAATTTCTCGCATTAAAAAAGGTTTGGGAATAATACTTATCATTTGTGGTTTGGTCCTTATTACAAAAGGATTTTTACCAAAAGATAAATTCAATATTGAAAAAGGAATTGAGCAGATTGAACAGATAAGGGAATAGTTTAAAATAAAAAAACTCCTTGAAAAAGGAGGTTTTTTAAGAGGCATCGAATGGAATCGAACCACTGTATAAGCCCTTGCGGGGCCTAGCCTAGCCACTCAGCCACAATGCCATTTTTTAGGGTTGAAATTTTGTAGCTAATCCATCAATTTCAAAAAGACTCTTTAAAAACTTAATGAGATTAAAGAGGCATCGAGCGGATTCGAACCGCTGTACAAGCTTTTGCAGAGCTGTGCCTAGCCACTCGGCCACGATGCCATTTTAGTTTTGGAAGTGCAAAGGTAGCATCTTATTCTTAGGTTTCAAAACTATTGTTTATGATCTTTTAGAACGTAAAATCGTAGTCACCATTTCAACATCACCACCTATTGGGGGATTTATTTTAGAGACGGCTACTTTTATTTTTGAAACAGTCATTAACTCCTTTAATACCCTATCTATGATTCTTTTTGCTACATGTTCGAGTAATTTGGAAGGAATACCCATTTCCTCTTTAACGATGCGGTTTATATGAACATAATCAACGGTATCAATAAGATTATCCGATACGGCGGCTTTCTTTAAATCTGTCTTTACAGAAATATCGACACGATATTCACTGCCGATGATACTTTCCTCTTCCAAACACCCGTGTTGGGCATGTAACCTAATATTCGTTAATTTTATTATCCCCATTGGTTTACTAAAAATTTCTGGCAAAATTAAATCAATCTAATGAGAAAAGGTCTCAAAAATGCCAATTTTAGTTTAGTAATATTCCCTAATTTCATTGAAGCGAATCGGTTTTGTTGCTTGATTCTATTTAGTACGTACACCTACAATTACTGATTCCTTGGAAAAGGTCTACACCTAATGTTACAACATGGGTTCCTGTACTATAGCCAAGTATTTCGTTCAGGATAATCTGATAAGAGTAACCAAAATAAAAATTATTCTTTTTAAGTCCCACGATTGGAGCAATATACAGTGGATCACCAATCTGGTCGTTCAAGAAACGATAAGTTACACCGGCATAATAATAATCCTCAAAATCGTACCATCTGAATTTTACGTTCAAATCGGTCACCGATCTACCATCACTTTCAAAAAGTTGGAAGAAAACCGAAGGTTCTATTTCCATTCTACTGTTCTTGTTCTTGGTATATCTATACCCCGTATATGCATAATAATTACGTAAGGTATTAGGTTCAAATACAGGATTGAATTTGGTAAGATCCTTATTCAAAATATTAGAAGCATTCAAACTGAAGTAAAACTTGTCATAGCGATACATGACCCCAACGTCAAAGTTGTGGTTGGTCGTGGCCCTATCATCGGTTACACTGGGATCCAATGCATCGAAATTTTCAATATCTATTCGAAATTGATTGAAGTTATACGACAATCCGAAAGACAGAAACTCATCATCATAACGATCTAGGGTTAAGTGATGGGCAAATGACAATCGGGCACCTCTTTGTTTGGTTTCACCATTACTATCGTTATATAACAGTGCACCTATTCCCGATCTTTCACCAATACGCATGTCGGCGGCCAATGATTGGGTGTCTGGGGCATCTTCTATACCTACCCATTGTGTAAGTCCGTTTACACGAATTTTTACATGATCACCAATACCTGCATAGGTCGGGGACATTACAAAAGGGTTATCTGCCAAATACTGTGAAAGTTGGGGTATCGTAAGTTCTTGGGCCTTTGCGAAAAAAGCACTTACAAGAAGCAGAACTGTTATAAAATTTGTACGCATTATCGTATTAGGTTAAGTTTAGCGATATAGGGTAAAGTGACCAATAAATTCTCGATCGTCTGATTCTCCTTGTAGTTTAATTATGTACCAGTAATCACCAGTTGGTAGTTCGGCACCATGATATATACCATCCCATCCGTTTTTACTTACTACATTGTCTTCAACTACTCTACCATAACGATCATAAATTTTAATTAGTATCTCTGGATAAGCCTCAATATTATCGGGTATCCATTTATCATTTTCTCCATCACCATTAGGCGTAAAGAAGTTTGGAATTTCAATATCTATGAATTCCATGGCAATATTGGCTATGACCTCACAACCGTTCCCATCAACGACCCTAACTATATAAGTATCAGTTCTATTGATGATGTATGTGTTATCGTCACCATTGTCCTTATCTCCGAAGTAGAACGTGTATTCACCACTTCCTCCCGTGGCAATTGCTGTTATTTCGTTGATATTGTTGTTTTCCAATACCAAGGTCAATGGTTCAAATCCTTGAATTTCAAATTCGACGGTATTTACGCAACCATTACTATGGGCAATGGTCAATGAATGTGTTCCAGGTGCCAAATTGCTATAGTCAGGGGTCAATTGCATATCAGCTGGATCTGTTGAATCCAATGCATATAATATATCACCGGCAATGGAAGGATCTTCCAAGGTTACTACAATATAATTGTTCGGGGTATCACCGGTACATTCATATATAGGTTCAACAGTGGCATGAAGGTTTTCACCTGCGCCAACCTCAACAATGATATTGTCCTCACAACCATTGGCATCCCTAACGAATAGCAAGTAACTACCTGCAGCGACATCTGTAAAATCGAACTGGTCTTGTACAAAGTTCGATTTATCATTTAGACTGGTGCTATATGGGGCAGTACCTCCTGTTATCGATACGGTAATTGTTCCGTTGGCTTCACCTACACAAATCTCTGGAGTTGAAGTGCCTGAAACTTGTAACATTTCCGGTTGGCCTATAGTGTATTCCAAGACTTCGAAACATCCGTTCATATCTTGGGCAATAACCGTATAGTCACCAGGTGCCAAATCGGTAAAGGTGTTTTCCGTGTCGAATTGGTTAAGGTTAGGGGAAATCGCATATTGATATCCACCTGAACCACCCGAAAGGGTAACGGTAATACTACCATTGGTATCACTGAAACAACTGACATCTACAACCTCTTCGGTATAGGTCAACGGTTCTGGTTGGGTAATAATAACTTCCTCTGCCGGAGTGGTACAATCCTCACTGGTTACATTCACGTAATAGGTACCTGCGGAAAGTCCAGTGAACTTACCAGAACCTTGAGGACCGGCTATGCGTGTTGCAATGCTCAAGGATGCATCGGTATACAATTCATACTGATAGTTACCTAAACCACCTGCTGCACTGGCATAGATGATTGCCGTAGCCTCACCATTACAATTGATTACAGCGGCTGACGTGTCTACGGTCAACGCAAGGGGTATAATCGCTGTTTCAGTTATGGCATTGGAACGTACAGATTCACAAGCACCTCCTAGATCACGTACATAGTACTGGTGTGATCCCGAGCCTAGCATACCACTTTCCGGTAAAGGCATTGGATTGCTGGTCATAGGACTAAAAGTAATATTATCCAAGCTGTACTCATAAACACCGCTTCCGCCTGTGGTACTTAATTCGAATTCTACTCCCGTTGCACAGGTCAAAGGATCGGTACGGATCAATGTTGCTTCAATAAGGGTAGGCTCTGTAATGGTAACCTGATTGGTTTCTACATCACAGTTCCATCCATCGGAAACGGTAATACTATAGATACCTGCGCCTAGATTTGTGAAATCACTGTTACTTTGCTGTCCCGAAGTAAATTCAATAGTCGTACCTGAAGCATCGTAATAGTTCAATTGGTATTCATAGTTTCCACTTCCGTTCAATACATTCACAGCGGAAACGCTTCCCGTGGTATCGCCATAGCATGTTAATGCAGTGCTTAACGGAGTGGCATTTGCTGTTACTGGTGTTGGCATATCCAATAAAATCGGATACGCATTTGTTATGGAACAACCTCCTGCATCTACTATGGTAACGCTATAGTCACCAGCAGACAAGCCTGAGAATACTGCACCGGTTACATCATTCAAAGTACCGGAGGAATCTCCTGTTGTGGTATTGGTCAAGGTAATATCATAAGGAGCTATTCCACCTGTTGGGTTCACCCTTACTTCCCCTTGATCATCGGTACATTCAACCCCACTAAGAACAGTTGTTGTCTCGGTCAACGCCATATCGGGCGATGAAATGGTAACAATATTCGTTTCATCAGAACATAAAGGAGCAGCGGTTTCGGTAACCGTTATATAATAGTTACCACCTGAAAGTCCGGTAATCATTCTTGGATTTACACTTGTATCAGTACTTACCGAAGAACCAATAGGGTTATCGTTACTATCAAAGACTTGATAATCGTAAGTTCCTGCATAGCCATCAATAGTTAATTCTATTGAACCATTGCCATCACCAAAACAAATAACCGGATCTATAGAAACTGCGGTTACCTCGATCAAATCATAAGGCGCTATCTCATAAGGCAGTGTATCAACATAACATCCGGTTGTTGTATCCGTAATACGGAACGTATAACTACCTACGGCAGTCAGATCAAACTGTGTTGTTGTATTCAATGCTGTTGCCACTTCAGTGCCGTTAGGGTTTCCTATTGGCAACAATTCATAAGTATATGTATTGGCCACATCACCATTGTCATTCACGGTTATCAACACTTGTTCAGGTCCTGCACAAGAAATATCGGTAATTGTGCTAACCGTAGCAGTAAATGTGTTCAATGGTTCAATGGTCACTAATGCCGTATCCGTACAACCATTATCATCTTTTATGGTTACCGTAATGGTCTGTGTAGAACCAGTATCCAATATGGTAAAAGTATTCGAAGTAAAGAAATTGGTACCATCTATACTGAAGGTATAAGGTGCTGTACCATCAATACCGGTTGCAGTAATAACTGAACTCGATGCCGTATTATTAGGATTACAGGCAAAATCAGTTGCTGTTGCGGTTACATCAACGGCAAGAGGTTCATCAATTACCACCTGTTGTGTATCTGAACATGCTTTGCCGGAACTTACCGTAATATCATAGGTTCCTTGGGGCAAACCAGTGAATAAGTTACTGGTCTGTACCGTTGGTGGGTTCGTTCCATCATCCAAAGTATAGGTATACGGTGGATTATCATTGGAAGGAGCAAGGATTATCTCGATTGATCCGTCAGCACCTCCATTACAGGAAACATCTTCTTTGTTCCAAGTAAATACAACTGGTGTAGGTGTTTCAAGGGTAATTGGGGCTTGTGCATCACAACCTGAAGCACTGGTATCATAAACTAAAGCTGTATAAGTACCAGGGGCAAGTGAGTTAAAGACATTGGATGCCTGTCTAACTCCACCTGTCAGACTTGTACCACCATTATCTAAAAGGTCATATTCATAATTTAGGGACCCGCCAGTTCCTGTAATAGTAATTACACCATCATTAAGGGCACAACTAGGCTGTACTGTTGCAGCAGGTGTTAAACCAAGTGGCGGTAAAATCTCTATGGTATCGGTTCCTGTACATCCGTTGGCATCCCTTACGGTAACGGTATAAGTTCCAGGTGCAGTTACAGTGAATGTATCGCTAGACTGATATCCGTTTCCAATACTGTATTCAAGTGGTGCAATTCCAGCACTACCAATTACGGTAAATGTATAGGATGTTCCGTTGGAGGTACATTGGTCAGTTGCATAAGTAGGTGCCGTTACCGTAGGCATAGGATCCTCTGCAATGACAATATCAATCATATCGGTACAATCCTTGGCATCTTTTACCCAAACATCCCAGTTAAGATTGGATGAAGGGTTAAGGGTAGCACTTGCATTAGTAGTATAGTCTCCAAGGTTTGGAGTTACACCATCCTCCACGAAGGCATAGGTATATGAACCATTTCCTCCGGTTGCTTGTACATTTACTTGGGCACCAATAATACAATTCGCGTTGATATTGCTTAGCTCAACTAGATTAATAGCAGCATCTGGTGATCCTATGGTAATCGTGTTCGATGTAGCCGGACAGAACGGCGTATCGGTTGCAGTAAGAACTACATAGAAGTTTCCTGCGGGCAATCCGGCTATGCTTAAGATACCTGGAGCTACACCCGTATTGGTAATTAAAGTTGATGTTCCATCACTGTTGAAGACCTCATACGAATAGTTTCCATTATAGTTAGTAACATTGATTTCCATAACCCCATCATTGTCCCCGAAGCAAGTCACTGGAGAAACAGGAGTTGCGACAACCTCAATAAGGTCGTAAGGAGCAATAGTATATGGAGCAGTGGTGAAATAACAACCGGTCACATTATCGGTTACCCTGAAGGTATAATCCCCTGGGGTTGTCAACGTAAAGTCGGCAGAATAGTTTCCTGCTCCTGGCGTTTGCACTGGCGCACTACCTGTTGGTAACAATTCAAAAGTGAAATCACCTGAACCACCGGTAACTGTTACTCGTGCAACTTCATCATTGGCACAAGTTATAGCCGTTTGTTGGCTAACGGTTACATCGGTTATGGTTGGTAATGGGTTTATGTTAACCGTATCAAAATTGGAACAGCCATTGGCATCCCTTACGGTGGCAGTTATCGTTTGTGTTGCTCCCGTATCGATTACATTGAAGGTATTTGTTGTAAAGAAATTTGCTCCATCAATGCTATATGTATAAGGAGCAGTTCCCGTAGTTGGTACGTCTATGGTCAGTACTGAAACATTGACCGTGTTATCCGGAGCACAGGCAAAATCCGTGGCACTTGCAGTGACAACCAATTCCGTAGGTTCATCAATGGTAATACTGTCAGTAGCTATACAACCTCTTTCCGAGGTAACTGTAATAGCGTAAGTTCCTTGGTCAATACCTGTGAAACTACCGGTATTATTTGTGATAGCGGGATCTGAACCATTATCTATGGTATAGGAATATGGTGGATTATCATTCACTCCGGTAGATGGGGTCACCAAACTAACCGTAATCGTTCCATTGGCAGCACCGAAACAAGTAATATCTGTTTTCTGGGTGGTGTTCAGGGTAACTGGGGTTGGTTCTTCCAAAGAAATTGGAACATCAACACTACAGTTAGGGGTTCCTAATGTATCATCGGTAACCCTTACGATATAGTCACCAAAAGCAACTCCCGTAAATTGGTTTCCTGTTGCGGCTATTCCGGTCGTGGTTAAATCCGAGCGTAACAATTCAGCGGTAAACGAACCTGAACCACCATTTACAGTAAATTCAATTACACCATCGTTAGTAGTACATGTTGGTTGGGAAACAACCATAGCGCTTGCTGTTAATTCAGCATCAATGGTAATGGTTTCAGTTTCACTACAGTTATTGGCATCCCTGATCTCTATGGAATATACATCTGCGGTGAGACCTGTATAGGTATAAGGGAAACTGGCAATGCTTTGGAAAGCACTTCCATTGATACTCATGGTATATGGTGCTACCCCTGTATTTATGGCATCCAATGAAACGATGATACCGAAATCCCCTTCATCGGCACAAGCATCAACTATGGCTAGTGAAATGTCTGGTGTTGTATCTGTGGCGACGGTTATGGCATAAGGAACTGCAATGACACAACCATTGGCATCTTGGACATATATATCCCAATTTAAACTTGTAGTAGGATCCAATTCCACGGTGTTGTCAAAAGGATAAACACCAGGGTCACCGGCTCCACTTATGGCCGCACCATATGAATATGGAGCGGTACCACCTGTTGCTTGCATAGTAACAATAGCGTTGGTTTCGTTACAATTGGCATTTATATTACCAAGTAAGTTCAACACTAATGGCTCTGGGGCATCGATGGTTACACTATTCGAAGTGGCAACACATTCAGGATAAGCGGTTTCGGTAATCTGTACGGTATAGGTACCTGCGTCTAGCGTTGAGGATGCTGTAAAAGTATATGGGTCTGCAAGGGCAGTATCCGTACCGGAAGCACCAACTACAGGAGCACCGGTATTATCCAATACTTGATAGTTGAACGTTCCTGTGTAACCTGTTAGGGTAACACTTATTTCCCCATCAAAACTATCACTACAAGTAGCATCCGATACCATGGTAGCTGTAACATCGATTAGGTTATAGGGAGCAATGATATGTTCAACGATGACCGAACAGTTTGTTACGGTATCCGTGATTTCGTAAACATAGGTTCCAGGAGCAGTCAATACAATATTTGTGGGATCTGCCACTGGGTTACCACTTGGAAGTTCCGCATACGTATAGGTACCTGAACCATTTGATGGTACAAGTTCTATTATTTCCGCTCCATTGGAACAATCAATAACCTGTGTTTGGTTGATTGAAGCCATAACTTCCTGCATGGCCGGAATAACAACTACTTCAGTATCCAAACAACCATTGGCATCCCTTACGACAACATTTACATCGGGCGATCCAAAAGGTACCTGGTAGGTATTTCCTGCTTGGAAATTAAGACCATTATCAAAGCTAT
Source organism: Maribacter luteus (assembly GCF_009674825.1). Lineage (GTDB taxonomy): Bacteria > Bacteroidota > Bacteroidia > Flavobacteriales > Flavobacteriaceae > Maribacter_A > Maribacter_A luteus. Next base: position 306,514 of record NZ_WKJH01000005.1, on the reverse strand, counting down.
AGACATAAGGTCCTGTTCCCGATGGATTTCCAGGAGTGGCATCATTGATTGTTACGGTAATCGTACTGGCCGTATCATTACAACTAAAGGCTGAAGCCGAAGCGGAAATATCCAATTGGGTAGGTTCATCTACATCAATTGATTTAACATCCTCACAACCTTTGGCTGAGATTACGGTTACATTGTAGGTCCCTTGTGAAAGTCCGGTAAAGACATTGGAAGGCTGTGTCGTTGTGCCTCCATCCAAACTATATTCATAAGGAACATCGATGTTTCCGGCATCCAATGTTACGGTTATGGTACCATTGGTTCCTCCAAAACAACTTACATCGGTAGCGGCCAAAGTAAATGTTGGATTTACAGGAGCTGGTAACGTTATAGTTACTGGGGTAGTACAATGGGTAGTGGTATCCTCCACTTCAAACGTATAAGCGATGGAATGTGTTAGTCCGGTAAATACGCCTGAAACCTGGGTAGGTCCTGCAGGGGTAATTTGGGTGTAACTATAGTTTCCTGAACCTCCATTTGCGGTAATCGTAACCACACCGGAATCGGCAGGGTCACAGTTGTCGGCAGCCGTGATGTTCGCATTTAGATCCAAGGGAGGATAAATAGTGATATCCTTAGTTTCTCCACAACCATTGATATCGGATATGGTGAAGGTATGGTAACCAGAACTCAAATTGGATATCGTCATGGTATCCCCAACCGAACTTAAACTACTTGCTTGGGGCGCAGCACCATCTACACTGATGGTATAAGGAGACATTCCTACCACATCTAATCTAATATCCACCTCAAAGGAACCTTCAGTGGCCGTACATTGGTTAGTGGAAGCTACGCTTATCTCTGGTGATGGATCTTCGGTAATCGTTACCTCCATTTCAGGGGAGATACATCCGTTTGAATCTTGCGCATAAACATCCCAAACCAAACTTGTCGATGGATCAAGTATAAATGTAGACCCTTCTGGGAAAGCTACAGGAATGGCAGCACCAGCAATAACATAAGCATAGTTATACGGTCCTGTACCACCGCTGGCCCTTACGGTTACCTCAGCATCATTATTACAATTGGCGGCAACCTGACTTACGAAATTCAAGGCGACTGGAGTAGGTTCAAGGATCCTGAATGTTTCGGTTGTACTACAAGAAGGTAGTGTTGATTCCTCTACAAAAATTATATAATCTCCCGGTGGCAAATCATTCACCGTTAGGGTTTGTGGTCCACCTGCAGGGCCAGGGCCTATAGTTCCACTATATATACCAGAGCCAACAACGGGTGTATTGGAAACAGCATTTAGTATTGAATAATCGATATTGGTAACACTTGGGTCATAATTGTCCACAGTAAAGGTCATAGTTCCGTCTTCTGCTGTGGCGCAAGTAATATCCGTAGAGTTGTCAATATTTACAGAGATTGATGAAACATCAGGAATAACCACTTCTTGATAACTAGTACAATGGTTTATATTATCTACGGCCTCAATGATATAGGTCTGTCCTGGATTTAAACCAGTGAATGTTGCGACTTCTTCATTAACACCTCCAGGAACCTCAGATGTAGGGGCTGTTCCAATTCCATAAATCTGGAAACTGTAATCACCGGATCCACCAGACGCTGTTATTTGCGCTGTACCTCCTGTAGGACAATCTGGGGGAGGAATAAATGCGGTCATGCTTAAATATGGGTTCGATAGTACACGTACCGATCCTAAGTCACTTTCGCAACCGTTGGCATCGACAACCCGTACATAGTAATCACCAAAATCAACACCATCAAAAGAATGTGTGGTACTGGCAGATGTTGCAGGATTAGGATCTCCACTGGATAGGGTAACAATATTATTAGCACTATCATAAAGTGTATACGTAAAGTTGGCAACACCTCCGGATGTAATGGTAACATCCACGCCACCAGGAACATTGCCTCCACCAGGAACGTTACTACAGGTTACATCCCTAGAAGTTATTCCCGCAATAATTTGGACAGGTTCCCCTATTGTAGCATCACTGGAATACTCACAACCTCTTGCATCCCTCACCACAAAAGGATAAGTAGCTGCAGTAAGTCCGGAATACGTTGTGGTTGAGGTAAATGCACTACCATTAAAACTTATCGTATAAGGAGCGGTTCCGAAATTGGGGTCCACATCGATAAATACAGAGCCGTCAGCCCCTCCAAAACAAGCTACATCGGTTACGACAGGAGTTGCCTGAGGAGTGACTGTTGGGGTAATATTGATTTCATTGGTTTCAACCGTACAATTATTGGCATCGGTGATCAAAAACTGGTAAGTTCCTGCGGCTGCCGCCCCATTATAGGTAAAGGTACTTCCTGCTATGACTGTGGTTGCACCATAGCCACCACCATTGAATTGTACTTGATAGTTTGCGTATGGGGTATACCCACCAGAAATAGTTACATCAATTATTGCATCACTAATACAAAATAAATCCTTAGTCAATGATGCCGTTGCAGCCAATTGAGGCTCGATAAGGATACCGTTAAGCGCATTCGACACACAACCATAGGCATCTGTAACTTGAATATCATATGTGCCTGGAGTAAGGTTCGCTATGGTAAATGGATTACCAACGACAGCCGTTTGTGCCCCACCGTTCATGGTATAGGTGTAAGGAGCGACTCCATCGGTAATACTTACTACCAATGACGCTTGGTCAGTACCATCATAGCAATAATCCGTTGCTGGTTCCAACGCAATTGTCGGGGTTTCAGCAGGGTCTAAGGTAATGGGTTTATCAATGATACATCCACCTGCATCACGTACATAAATATTGTAGGTACCCGCGGGAACATTGTTAAATGTATTTGAACCTTGGTAGGCATACACTATGGTAGGACCAACCGTATTTTCCAATTGATATTCATAACTACCCCATCCATCTGTGGCTGTAACGGTAATACTTCCATTTTGGATACAGGTAACAGGTGTATTGGTAAAGGTGAAATCCAACGCAGCTGGCGGATTTTCGATAACCATGCTGGTCGTTGTGGAACAGTTGGTTGTATCATCCGTAATGGTTACCGTATACGTATCGGCTGGATAACCAGATACTGGAATAGGAGTAATTGTATTCACTGTATTATCCGATAGTATAACAGTGGATGCACTGTTTTCAACCGTATAACTATAGGTAGTTGCAAAATCACTGACCGTAAAGGTAAACGCACCATCAGCCGCACCAAAACAACTTACGTTATTGGTTAATTGGGAAATAGCCGTTACTTGGGGTATATCTACCACGGTATAGCTTTCTTCCAATTCACATCCTTTGGCATCGGTCACCTTGAAGGTATATGTTCCAGGAACCAAACCGATAAACACGCCTGTTGTTGCCCCTGTTACATTGGTAGTTGCAGCAGCGGGAGCCGTGATTTCATAATTAAATGGTGCATTGCCGTCAATAACGGTAATTGTTACATCCGAATTTATGGCAGGACAGGTTGGTGCCGTGGCAACAAATGTCAGATCTGTTGGTGGGTCCAGCGGATCTATTACAACGGCTGGGGTAATTGCTATACATCCATTGGCATCTTTTACGGTAATGGTATAAGTGCCTGCTGTAATTCCTGTATTGAAAGTATCCGATACTTGGAAGTTGACACCATCCAAACTATAGGTGTATCCTGGAGTTCCACCAGAGTAATTTATAACTTGTAAGGTTGCTGAGGTATTGATACATGTATAATCCTGAACAACGTCAATGGTTCCTGGCACGAGGACAGGAGGAGCAATCAAATCTACGCTATTATTGGTTACACAGCCTTTGGCATCGGTAACCGTATAATTGTAGGTGCCTGCAGCCAAACCGGCATAGGTGGTTTGTGTTGAAGGGGCACTACCATCGAATACGATCTGATAAGGTGCTGTACCTCCGGTAATATTTAAGGTTACACTACCATCCGCACTTGTAGTACATAATGGGTTGGCAACTACCTCAACAACGTTAGGCGGATTATTGGCTGTTATCACCACTTGATTTGTGGTCACGGTACAACTTTCCGTATCCGTGATTATAAATTCATAGGTACCGGCCGTTGTGGTGGTATATGAGAACGGATTGGAAGGAACAGCTGTACTGGCTTGTACAGAGCTACCATCCCGTAGTACTTCATAATTGAAGGTTGGGTTTCCACCACTTACTGAAATACTTATTTCAGCATCCGGTGTTGCGCTACAATCAAGATCTTTGACCAAGTTAGCAGAAGCTGCCAAGGTTGGGAATACATCGATAGTGGCTGATGCAGAACAGTTTTTACTATCTATTACTTCAACGGTATGGCTTCCAGGTGCCAAACCAGTAAAATCAGCTTCACTTTGGTACGCTCCGCCATTCAATCTATATTGAAATGGAGCCGTTCCACCTGAAGTAACATTAGCGGTCAATATGAGTCCTGTAGTACTATCATAACATAGACTGTTCGCACTAACGCTTAACACCGGAGCAACAGCTGGATTTAATGTAAAACTATCGGTAATCGTACATCCATTGGCATCGGTAACATTCACCGTATAGGCCGCGGAAGTATCTGTAAGCCCGTTAAGGATTCCTGTGGAATTCGTTGTGTGTACCGAACTTGGGTCAATGAATTCATAAGAATAATTGCCCCATCCTCCCGAAACATTAACGGTAACCGAACCAGAATCCAAACATGTTGGGTCTGTAGGTACAATACTGTCGATGACCAATGCTGATTGTGGATCACTTACCGTGATTGTGGTGGTACTGGTACAATTCGTTGTTTCGTCTGTAACTATAATCGTGTAAACACCCGCGATCAGGCCGGTTTGATTGATTGTTGCAATTGTTTGACCTGTTACCGGTGTACCACCATTAATAGTGTATTGGAACGATGTGGTAAAGCCACTTACGGTAAAGTCTATCGCACCGTCAGCTGCTCCCATACAGGAAACATTGTTGACCAATACCCCTACAACATCAATTGGGGTAACTGGGTCTATCGTATAATTTTCGGTATAGGTACAACCGTTGGCATCAGTGACCAAGAAGGTGTAGGTATCTGGAGCAAGTCCGGCAAATACACCAGTAGTTGCACCTGAAATATTTGTGGTTGCAGCCGCTGGAGCTGTAATTTCATAGGCAATTGCTCCTGTACCCCCTGTTACTGTAAGGGTAACGTCGGAAGTTTCCGTAGGGCAATTTGGAGGTGTGGCAACAAAGGATATATCGGTTGGGGGATCCAATGGCAATATCGTGACCACATTCGTAACGAAGGTACATAAGTTGGCATCCCTTATGGTAATGGTATAGGTACCATCGGTAAGTCCGGTAAAGGTATCCGAAGGCACAAAATTAATACCATCGATACTGTACATGTAACCAGGGGTTCCACCGGAAACGTTTTGGGCTTGAATAGTCCCTGTTTGCAAGCAGGTATAGGGTTGTGTCAATACTGCATCCGCAGTTATCGAATCAGGAGCTGTTAAGGTGACACTTCCGCTGAAAGTACATCCTTTGCTGTCCTGTACAATGTAATTATAGGTGCCTGCAGCCAGTCCTGAGTATAGGGTTTGCGATGAAAGTCCCCCACCATTAAAATCCACCTGATAAGGTGCTGTTCCAATGTTGGAATCGATAACCACTTCAACGCTTCCGTCTGCAAGTCCATTACAAGTTGGATTCACTGGGTTCGTTGTTGCTGTTGGATTTGTAATAGGGTCTACAACAACCGTTGTTTGGGCTGTACAACCTTCGCTATCGGTTATCAAGAAGGTATAGGAACCATCCACAGCAGTTGTATAGGTAAATGTATTACCTGTAACTGGGATGCTTGCGCCACCATTTACTTGATATGAAAAAGTGGAATAACCACCATTTATGGTTATATCTATGACAGCATCCGGTGAGGTCGTGCAATCCAATTCTTTGGTAAGAACTGGGGAAACCGATAATTGTGGTTCTATTATTACCGTATTGGAGGTGGCAGTACATCCATAAGCATCGGTAACTACAACCGTATAAGAGCCCGGTGTCAAGTTATTGAATACATTTCCGGTTTGCGTTGGCCCTCCGTTCAAACTATAAGAATAGGGAGCAACTCCGTTTGTTGTTGTTGCAGTTAGGCTTACTCCACTCGCTGGATCAAAACAAAGGTCCGTAGTGGCGTCAAGTGATATCGTTGGGTTAGTTGGTGTGTCAATGGTAAAAGTATCCGTTACAACGCATCCTCCGGCGTCTGTTACTTGAATGGTATGGATTCCAGTTTGATTGAGTCCAGAAAATATATTACTGGATTGTGGACCAAGGACAACGGCATCGGGTTGTGTAATTTCATAGGAATAGCCTCCCCAACCATCGGTTGCTGTGATGGTTACTGAACCATCTGCCGTACAAGCCAGTGGGGTAACATTAAAAGTAAAAGCCAATGAATCCGTTGGTTCGTTTACGGTTATGGTCTGTGTGTCGGTACAGTTGGTTACCTCATCGGTGACGATAATGGTATAATCGCCTGCAGAAAGCCCCGTAAGGTTAATAGTGTTTGCAGTTTGTGCAGTTATTGAAGTGGCACCGTCAATGCTGTAAGCGTAGCTGCTTGAAAAACCATTTACGGTAAAGTCAACAGCCCCATCTGAAGCCCCTACACAGGTAACATTATTGACCAAGGTGCCTGCAACCGTAATTGGTGATACAGGAGTAATGGTAAAGTCTTCTGTGTACGTACATCCTTTGTTGTCAGTGACCCTAAAGGTATACGTACCTGGTGCAAGTCCGTCAAAATCAGCTGTCGTTCCGGATGTGGAAGTAGCAGCTATGGATGAAGGAGCAATAATATCAAAAACATAAGGTGTATTCCCGTCTATTACGGTAACGGTAACATCTGAAGTCTGGGTAGGACAATTCGGGGCCGTAGCGGTAAATGTCAGGTCGCTAGGCTCATTTAGAGGTTCTATCGTAATGGCAGGGGTTGCGAACGTACATCCATTGGCATCCCTAACCGTGATGGTATAGGTGCCATTGGTCAAATTCTCAAACCTATGGGCGTTTGGAGTTGTATCGGGAATAAATGTAACACCGTCAATACTGTAGGAATACGGCGCGGTTCCCCCTGTTACGTTCTGGGCTTCGATAATGGCATCTTGTAAACAAGTATAATCTTGAACTATAGCGCTAATAGCATTCAATGCAGCTGTTGGTGAACTAATGGTAATATCCTCGGTATAATCGCATGAGGCAGTACCAAAAGTTTGATTGATACGAACCGAATAATTACCGGCAGCTAAATCCGTAAAATAACCAGAGTTATTCGTATCTATTTCGGTAGCGGTATCATCACTCAAAAAATAGGTTATAGTATAACCGTGGTCATCGGTCAGATTGAATTGGATTTCACCTGTTGTGTCACCGAAACATTGTACATCGGTAATGGTAACAGGGTCATATTCAGCAGCTGGCCGTAGTTCAATCGAAACCATATTAGAGAAAACCGGGCAGTTATTGTCGTCAACTACAACAAAAGTGTAATCGCCAGGAGCGAGTACTTCGAAAGTGGTATTGGTTTGGAATTCGGTTGACGGAATATCATTTATCGTTGCGTATGAAGTTACTGTTGTTCCGCTTTCATTCACATATTCCCAAATAGCGTATACATGAGGGGCTTGTCCACCTGTTGATTCCATAAGTATGGTTCCTGGATCACAAGTAATGGCTTGAAGTACCCGGGCATCCAAGTCCAGATCATTTTCATCGATAATCGTGATTTGTTCGCTGTAGCTACATCCGTCATCGGTACGAACAACAGCAATGTAATCACCTGGATTAAGACCTGTAAAGGTGAAATTATTGTTGGTTTGGGCAGATTCGCTATCGACCAAGGTTCCTTGACCGCTATTTGAACCATCATCCAATCGAATTTCATATTCATAGTTGGCATCGGCATTGGTAACCCGAATGGTCGCCGTTCCTAGAACGGTACAGTTCGCGGGGGTAACCTCTACTTCATATTGTACATCCCTTTCAACAATACCGATAACCGGCGTTTCGAATATACAAGCATCATCAATTGGGTCTCCGGCATTGTCCAATTGTGTTACCTGTACCCTATAAGCACCGTTTTCCCCAGTTCCAAAATCGAAACTAGGACCATTGTTGGCACTAAAAGGAATTAAGATGTTACCAGTAGCATCATCAACCAATTGATACCCATAACCCGCACCTAGATTGGTGATGGTTATATTACCTGGAGTGGTACAAATGATGTCGTTGTTGGTGTATTCTATATCCAATGTATTTTGGAATACATTGAAGTAAAAACGACTGGTACATCCATTTTGGTAGGTTACCGATAACCGATATTTACCTTCACTGGATACTAGATAGTTGTTTCCTGTCCCTTCTTGGCTCCAGGTACAACTCAGGTTTTTATTGGCGCAGTCATCACCGGCATCGGTACAACTACCTTCGTCCAACTTTTCCCAAATAATGCTCTGGGCGTCAAGTATGTTTACTTGTATTTGTCTTGTATCCCCTACTCCACAAAGAAATAATTTTGGAAGTAGATCATTATCAACACTACATTGCACAATTTCCCCGGCCAGGTCATTGGAAGGGTCGGTATCACTATTTACGGTATTGAAATATTCAATTACCGGGTTAGGAATAGTGCCAGAGCCATAAGGTACAACAGTGATTATTTCTTTAAAGCCTTTACAGGGGTCAGTCGCGATTTTATCTACGATATAGGTTCCTACTTCGGTAACCGACATGGTACTCGGGTCGTTATCTGGATCACCATCGGTAATTACGGTATCCGTAGAATCAAAAAGGTTGTTACCGTTATCATCCCTTACCCATACATAACCATCGAAGTTATCACCGGCATCTAGGATAGCCTCTGTACCACAAAGCTCAACGGTACGGGAGAAATTACAATCGGAAAGATCATCCAATAAAAAGTTGGTAGCTCCTGGGACAACAAATCCACAAGCATCAAAATCCGTGACACTGGGGTCATCGGTAATTTGGGCCGTATTTTCCACTCCATGATAGGTAGAGTAAGCTAAATTCTGGATTAGGTCGGAACAGGCGTCGACAAAATCGAAACAGTTTTCGGCCACTTTTACCCGCATACGAATGGAATAAGGGGTTAAGCCTTGCTCCACTAGGTTATTTGGAATAGAAAATTCCACGGTATGGGTTATGGTATCATAGGTGTAAGTTACGCCTGTAGGGAGAACAAAATCGGAATCTACAAAATCAACACCATTGGGTGGCGAAACGTTTACAGGAAGAACATCCCTGATTACATAACCATCTACATCATCATTACCGATATTCTGAAAAGAAAGCACATAGTCCAACGTTTGTCCCAAATGCACTCCTTGTCCCGTAATATCAACACCTCCAGGGGTGTTTACTTTCTTCTCCAATACAATATTAGGTTCAATAATCTCAACATCAAAAGAGGTGAAGAATACATCGTATTTGTCTTGGGTAGAGCTAAGCCTTAACGTTGCACTTGTGGCATCGTTGGGTATAACATTATTATTAGGTCTATTGGTAACCGGGAATAAATCTACGTCCCAACCTAGAGTGTTTATACTGTTCGGATTCCGGGTCATTACAATATCCGGATCAATGGTAATGTTCGAATTGAAAAAGTTGTTAGCCGGATTTTGTGTGCTATTAAGGGCGCTAAAAGAACCATTTGCGTTGATTTCCAAACCATCACCACGAATCTGATTATCCCCCTCAAGGGCAGCGATACCGATGTTGGCATTTACATTAAAAGGTGCCGGAAGGGTTGTAAAACCACTGATAGGGATATCTACATCCGGGGCTGCTGAGGCAATCCCGGCATACCCATCAAAAGTCGTAATGAATTTACTACCGGGCAGGTTTGGGTTTTCATAAACGATTACCAAGTTCCAACCACCGGAAACACCTCCGGAAATACTACTTCCAGAGCTGGCAAGTACATTGGCAACGAAATATTCCCCATCGGGATTAGCAAGCCCGGAAACAATCGAAGTTACATCTTTATAACAGGCATACGGACTATAATAACCGAAATCGGTATCACCGGCCCCGTCAAAAAGAATTTCATCTGCGGTGATATCTTGATAAGTACCACCTGGCACTTGGAATTTTATATTATCGATATTGCTTCTATCCGAATTCACGTAAACGGCGGACCAATATAAACCTGCATAGCGCACAAGTGAGCAACCTTCATCGGGTATATCCAAAGTGGCACTACTAGAGCTGAAAGTACTGGGGTCGCTATCAACATCAATATATTGCATGTTGAGGTTATCGTTTGCTTCGGATGAATTTCCGGTTAGATTATAAGGCGTATTAGGACTTATTGTGTCTGGAATCCAATTAGCTTGAGGGTTCCATATCCACCACCATCCCCATCTTTCCCAAGCACCTTCCCAATGGGGGTCTACCTGTCTGTTAACAATGTTATTGCCAACAAAGGTGATTTCACCTCGTATATCCGCTTCGTAACGAACATCAAAATCGTTTTTAACTTGAGAAAATGAGGTATAGATACCTAAAAAGAGAAAAAATGCTAATAATGGTATTTTGGGCGACTTTATTTTCATTAGGTCAGTAAGTTTGGTTCTAACGGTATTCAGTTGAGTCTAGATTTCAATAGTTGCAAACGATCCGAAAATGGATCACTGAAAACTACCACTAACAAATATTACCCTTAAAAGTGAGCCCTAAAATTTAATGTTGTAGTTCAATGGTTTTATGTTGTGAAACGCTAATTGCCTAAGGTTTATAAATTCGTTAACCGTTGGATTACAAACGATTTGCCTTCTTGTAAGAAAAATTTATTAAGAAGACCCCAAATAGCCCAAAGTGTTTTTTATTGGTGAATAACAATAGTAGAATGGAAATTTCCCAAAAAGAAAACCTAAAGAATTATTAAAGTTGGTGTTTCTAAAAATAGGATGCTATGGTTTGAACCTTTTAGCAGTTATAATCATACTTCAATTAAACGTAATCAAAAGTTTTATTTTGTTCTGTTTTATGCTATTTGGCTTGGTGTAACACGCATGATCCACATTTTATCATCGTATGAATCATTTAACCTAGTGTAGTAAGATATAAGTGCATTATTCCATGATTGGTGTCTCTTTAGGTAAACATACCTGTAGTTATTTTCTGGATTTATAAAATAACTGGCGTGTAACCCGTATGAGTTCAATAATTTCACAAAACGTTTGGCGTTATTCGGATTGGCAAAAACATTGGCAATTAAATAGTAACCGGAATCTACCCCATTGATTATTTGGGTTTTCGGTTCCAAACCGTTCGCTGCGACCTTATCTTTAACGATTACATTTTGTTGAAGGACATCTGTATTATACCTTTCGGATTTTTCCTTTATCCTATTTGAGTTTTCAACATAGGCTTCGTTGGTATAGCGATTATCAACATTCATGATCCATGTAACACCATCATAGGTGCCATTTACATTGTTGTTATGGGCAGCAACAGCTTCTTGCCAAGTATCATAACGATCTAGGTATACATATTTAAGACCGTTATTGGGATTGTCGATGTAATCGGCAGAAATACCTTTTTGTTCAAGTCCTTCAATGAAACGGTCCATATATACCCCACCTTTATACACATTGGCCACAACATAGTAACCATCTTCTACTCCTTCCAAATCACGGAATTTACGGCTCTTAATGGTCTTTTTGGTAATGTTTTGTGTTGGGGTATTATTTTGAACCCTATCCTTGGCTGATTCAGGTTTTGTAGTATATTTTGTTTCGTTGGAGGCAACAGCATCTTTTGCTCTATTTGGAGTAATCGTATTATTGAATACAGGTTTTTTGTTATCTGTAGATTCAATGGTATTTACCTTATCATTGACAACTGCTATCGTTCTGTCTTTTGAATCATTATTAGACGAATTGGTATATTTCGTATCGTCTCCCTGTACCCTACCATCATTGCTTGCGTTATTGGCCGCTATCTCTATATCCGAATCTTCACCAAGGAACATGGTTCTCGCTTTATCTTCAATATCAGGTCTATTACCGTTCGTTTCATTACGGACCATTCGCATAACCATTTCAAATCGCTTCTGAAGATCGTCTTTACGGTTGGCTTCTAAAGAATCTTGCCTAAACATCAATTCTTCTATAATTGCATCATTTTCCGCTAATTTTCTCTTAAGGTCTTCAAGATCATCCGAGCTTGCCATGGTATCTTCCCTAAAGGGCTCATCAGAATCAACAAGCTCATTGTCTTTTTCCAATAGTACACGGTCCTCGGTTAAATTAGGTGTAAATGAATATGCAAATGATATTTCATGGGTAACTCCAAAATCATCAAAGTTGCTAGACAGACCTTTTTCCATGGTATACCCCAATGAAAGTCGTTTGCTTAAGTTAAAACCAACGCCTGCAGAAGCTCCATAAAAGCTATCGTAGCCACCTTGCACCCAACCTATTTTTGGAAGGTCGAGAATAAGACTACCGCCTAGAACAACATCATCTTCCCCTACTTTCCTTGCACGGGCCAACGGCATTAAACGTCCACTTTCTAGGATACCTGTAGCGTTTTCAAACTCATGGGTATATTGTAAATGACCTGAAAAGGTCTTGTCTTTGAATTCAGTTACCGATTCACTTGTTTTAAGATTATAGTCGAAAAGATTTTCTGCGAACAATCCGAAATCGAACTGCCCATAAGAAATATTGAAACCTGGTTGAAAGGACAAAAGATTACTATCTTGAAGTCCGGCCAAATAAGGATCTTCCTCAACCGTAGTAACACGGTTTTGATCAAACCCACTATTGTAATAGGATACATTTGCACCGAAGGTAAAATTACTTTTATCACTTAATTTAACACCATAGGCGTAATTTGCCAGAACCCCGAAGTTAGATACGGTACCTTCCCGTTGGGAATAAAGACTTAAACCCAAACCGGTTCTGTCACTGATCCTACCACTATAACTTAAAAAGTAATTCTGATTGTTGTCATCAAATTGTACCGATTGGTTTCGGTGTAAAAGATTTATATAAGAAACATCTTCCCTAACTGTTGAAAACGTAGGGTTAATTAAGAATCGGTTATACTTCAATAAGTTCTGCGAAGGAACATCATACGTAACGAATGGTGAGTCTTCTTGGGCACTGACCTTGGTCAATACCATAAAAAGCATGAGTATATATATAAATCTATTCTTGAACATTGTATTAGTTAATTTATCTAATTACAGTTATGGTACCTTGTTTCAAGATTCCCTGGGCATTACGTATTTTGTAATAGAATACCATGTTTTGCTTTGGAAATGCTTGTGAAGAGGATGGCCATGAATTTTTATAATCATATTCATTCAAAAGCTCCTCTCCTTTTTCGTTATAAATGATAACGTTAACGTCTGATTTATTTGAATACGAATTAGGAATTACCCATTGGTCGTTTATACCGTCACCATTTGGACTGATAACATTGGGAATCTTAAAGGTATCTAATAGGGTAACGTTAATTTGTCTAATTATTTCACAGTTATCGATATTTGCGATAAGTGTGTAGGTTCCTTCTTCGGTTACTGTCACTGAAGAAAGGGAACTTAGTTCATTATTTGCGGCATCGTACCAACGGTAAGCGGTACCACCACTTGCAGTAATAGTTCTTGAAGTGCCTTCTGGCAATACAACATCACCTTCAGGGTCTAAAGAGATTAAGGATTCGTCGAGCGATGAAATTGTAATTTCATTGGAGTTCAAAGAACAACCGTTTCTTTCTAAAACCAATCGGTATATGCCAGTGTCGTTTATATCAAATGAACTGTCTGTGGTATTTACCGTAACCCCATCTTTTTGCCACTCAAAGGATTCACTTGTTAGATCGGTAGTGGTACTTAGGGTTACTGTGTCCGATGAACTACAATACACGGCACTAGTACTTTCGATGGTCAAAATTTCAGATGTTAGGAGTTGTACCGGTAATGTATTGCTGGTTGCCGTATAAGTAGAAATGCTTCCATCTACCGAATAATCCCCGTTTTCAGTCGTATCGGTTAAACTGATTGAATTACTGGTGGCTCCGGCTATATTCGATCCGTTCAATTTCCATTGAAAATTAAAATCAGAAAGTATATCAGCTGTTACATCAATAGTGGTTGCATCGGATAAAATAGCATTTATGGTTTGTATTTGAAGTACCATATCGGTTGATTCACAAGCAATATAACTAGAGGCATAATCCGTAATGATCTCAAAAGAATCCGGAACAATAATAGTTGTGGTTTCAGAATTCTTAATGGTACCTGGACAAGTGCCCCCACCTTGGGTTACCTCTACATAATAGGTGCCCTCTTGATTGGTACTGAGGGTAGCATTGGTTTCGCCAGTTATTTCGGTACCATTCCTGTACCATTTGTACGTTGGGGATATGGCAGAGGTGGTAACACTCAAATTTTTCGTTTGGGTTGGTAATAGTACTAGATTCTCTTCATTTTCCCTTGTAACGGTAAAATCATCTGCATTTGAAAATGTAATGGCGGCAGAGCGTTCATTGCATATAGAGCTGGAAGAAATTTCAATTTGATAATCCCCGGCAAAATCGGCATTGTTGGCATCAACGGTATATGTTGATGAGGTGGCCCCGGCAATCTGGACGCCGTCTTTGAACCAAATATAATTCCATGAGGGATCTGTGGTATTGATACTTAATGTTTCCGTTTCGCCGGCACATAGTATATTTTTAGATGGTGGATTAATGAAAATACCTTCACCACCTGAGCCTATGGTAACATCAACAATGTTAGAGTCCGTATTTGCAGAACCCGAACATGCATTACCATAATCAATAATGGCATAGTACATTCCTGAAGTACTAACAGTTAAAGTATGTCCTGTTTCACCGGTAATGGGGCTGCCGCTCATATACCATATATACTGATAGGTATCTGGATTGGCAACATTGTCTACCTGTAGGGTAATAGGCCCTGTTGAACATACCATTCCCGGTGGCACGCCACTGCCATCGTCACTGATATTTATATTATTGGTAACATCCATATAATACATGGCATAAGCGGTAGAGGCGCTACTGGTATAAGCGGGGTCTGTAGACCGAACCCTCATTTTAAAACCATCTCCCCTTGTATCTGTAGGAATAGCGAATTCCGCATCGAATTCTTTTGAAGTATTACTGTTTTGATCACCTACCCTTGTTAATTCAACAGGATTGGTAAAATCACCATCCTTATCGGATAGCTCCAGGATAAATTCATTACCACTATTTGCGGTACCAGCCCAGGATATATTAACATAATACTGGTTAAAACCACCAACACCTGCGCATATGGCGGTCCATGCATCATTACCTGATAAATTTGGATTGTCTGCGGCTTCAGGTGCATTGACAAGAATTTGTGCTGAGAGTTGGTTAAAACCAAATAGCATAAAAGCGATTAGAATAAGACGGGCATGAAAATTTAATGTAGATTTCATAAGTAGTGCTTTTTAAATATCAATAATTTACCGTCTGACTGGGTTGATTTGGGGTTCATTTTTAAGGATTTACAGTTGGGTATGCTGTATTTCCATTTTATTGTGTTAGTATTCAAAAACAAATATTAAACTTATTAACAGTGTAAAAAATATATTGTTGTGCTGCATACTATTTATGTTGTGAAATCCTACTATTTGTATGCTAGGGCATTTAATAGCCTGTAATCCCTGCAATTTTGCTACATTTGCTCTGCTTAAAATAAGTCAGATGAGTGAAGCGTCAAAATCATTGAATTTCATTGAACATATAATAGAGGAGGACCTTAATAACGGTTTTTCAAAGGATAAATTGCGATTTCGTTTTCCGCCAGAGCCAAATGGTTATTTGCATATAGGTCATGCCAGTTCAATTTGTCTCAATTTCGGATTGGGAATACGTTATAATGCTCCGGTTAACTTGAGGTTTGATGATACCAATCCAGTAAAGGAGGAACAAGAGTTTGTAGATGCAATAAAAAGGGATGTTGAATGGTTAGGTTTCCAGTGGGATACCGAACGGTATGCTTCCGATTATTTTCAGCAACTATATGATTGGGCCGTTTTGTTGATTGAAAAAGGAAAGGCATATGTAGACAGTCAATCTTCAGAAGAAATGGCCGATCAAAAAGGCACACCGACCGAACCGGGTTCACCAAGCCCTTATCGTGACCGAACCGTAGAAGAGAATTTAGAGTTGTTCGAATCTATGAAAAGGGGTGATTTTAAGGAGGGTACACATGTACTTCGTGCTAAGATAGACATGTCATCTTCGAATATGCTGATGCGTGATCCCATTATGTATCGAATTCTTCATAAGGCTCACCATAGAACAAATACCGATTGGTGTATTTATCCGATGTATGATTGGACACATGGGGAAAGTGATTATATTGAGCAGGTTTCACATTCAATATGTACATTGGAGTTTTTACCACATCGTGAATTATATGATTGGTTTTTAGACCAAGTTTATGATAAGAAATCGGTAAGGCCCAAACAACGGGAATTTGCAAGACGAAACTTAAGCCATACTATTGTTAGTAAGCGTAAACTGTTGAAGTTGGTAGAGGAAAACGTTGTTAACGGTTGGGATGATCCAAGAATGCCAACGATTTCCGGACTTCGACGTAGGGGATATACTCCAGAGGCCATTCGTAATTTTGCTGATACTATAGGTATAGCCAAAAGGGAAAATTTAATAGATGTTTCTTTACTGGAGTTTCATGTACGTGAACATTTGAACAAGGTGGCACCTAGGGTTATGGGCGTCTTGGATCCTGTGAAAGTTGTTATTACGAATTATCCTGAAAACGAAGAAGAATGGTTAGAAGCTGAGAATAATCCTGAAGATGAAAATGCAGGATCAAGGCAAGTTCCATTTTCTAGGGAAATCTATATTGAAAAGAATGATTTCAGGGAAGAGGCCAATCGTAAGTTTTTTAGATTGAAACTTGGGGGTGAGGTACGGTTGAAAAATGCCTACATCATAAAAGCGGAAAGCTGTACCAAGGATGCAGACGGGAACATTACCGAAATACAATGTACGTATGATCCTAAAAGTAAAAGTGGAAGTGGTTCGGAAGAAAGCCTTCGTAAAGTGAAAGGTACTTTACATTGGGTTTCCATTAAGCATGCTTTGGAGGCCGAGGTTCGTGTATATGATCGTTTGTTCTTGGACGAAAGCCCGGATACCCATAAGGATAAAGATTTTATGGAATTCATAAATCCTGATGCTTTGAAAATAATCAAGGGTTATTTAGAGCCAAGTCTTAAATCAGCTAAAATTGAAGATCGGGTGCAATTTCAAAGATTGGGGTATTTCTGTGTGGATCAAGATTCTACTCCTGAAAAATTGGTTTTTAATAAAACGGTCGGTTTAAGGGACACTTGGGCGAAAATCCAACAGAACAACTAGTATCGATATTCTTGATCAAATATAATATATCAATCGGTATTATCTATTCAAAAAGCCTCTTTTAAATGTGTTCTAAGGCATTTTTTAAAATGGACAATATATGAGATAGGTCTTGTGTTAGAAGTGTTCTTAAATCTTCTTACAATCAAGAATTATGATTTAATGGCCTAAAAAGATACCAATAAGAATATTTTACATAAAAAAACCACTTATAAGCTATAAGTGGTTTTCTTTTTTATTTGAAGAAAATTTATTTTTCTTTTTTGGTGTTCGTCTTTTTCATTTGTTCCCCTATCATGTTACTTGCAGTAAATGAGGCGACCATATTATTCAACATATCACTACCTGCTTGTGGTGAATTCGGAAGAAGGATTAAATTGGTGTTGGTTTCCTCACCGATAGATTGTAACGTATCATAGTGCTGGGTTACGACAATTAGGGCAGAGGCTTCTTGGGAATTTATTCCAACCTTGTTCAAAACCTCAACGGATTCTTCCAAACCTCGTGCGATTTCCCTACGTTGATCTGCAATACCCTGTCCTTGTAATCTTTTACTTTCTGCCTCGGCTTTTGCTTTTTCTACTATAAGGATCCTTGCGGCATCACCTTCGAACTGGGCCGCAATTTTTTCTCGTTCAGAGGCATTAATTCGGTTCATTGCCGCTTTTACCTGGGCATCAGGATCAATATCGGTGACTAAGGTCTTTATGATGTCGTACCCATAGTTGATCATAGCATCCTGTAACTCAGCTTTAACGGCAATGGCTATGTCGTCTTTTTTTACGAAGACATCATCTAATTTCATTTTAGGGACTTCGGCACGAACTACGTCGAATACATAGGATGTAATTTGATCATGGGGATATTCCAATTTATAAAAAGCTTCGTATACTTTTTCTTTGATGACTACATATTGTACAGAGACTTTCAATTTTACAAAAACATCATCCAAAGTTTTGGTTTCGACAATAACATCGAGCTGTTGGATTTTTAACCCAACACGGGCAGCAATACGCTGAACGAACGGTATTTTAAATTGAATACCAGAATGCCGAACACTTGTAAACTTTCCAAAAGTTTCAATGAGAACTGCGGTTTGTTGTTTGACGATAAATATTCCTGAGGCAATGGTTACCAATAAAAAAAGGAATAAGGGAATTAATAGATAGTCACCCATAATACATATGATTTTGTTAGTTAATGAATTTACGAAAAGACTTTTTTATATACGTATGAAAATGTGTTGTTTTGTTACAAGATAGGTTTAAAGTCGGTTTATCGCATTTTCTATTCTATCTATAGTTTCTTTAGAACCTATCATTTCCAGAATATCGAATATGTGGGGACCTTTCATTCCTCCAACGATAATTAAACGAAGGGGAGGCATTACTTTACCAAAAGAAAGTTCTTTGTCGGTAATCCATTGTTTTACTATGGTCTCTATATTTTCGGATGAAAAATCCTTAATATCTTTCAGTACGGATTTTAATTCTGTTAGTATCGACGGAGTGTCTTCTTTCCATTGTTTACGTACCGCTTTTTCATCATAAACCTTTGGCGCTTCAAAAAAGTAGTCACTTAATTCCCAAAAATCAGCGACGAAATCTGCCCGTTCTTTTATTAGTGCCACTACTTTTTCTAGATATGTGATATCGGGAAAAGATACTGGAATTTCACGTTTGGTAAGTTCAGCTGCGAATAAAGTAGCTAATTCTTCATTAGTCTTGTTCTGCAGGTATTGGTGATTATACCATTTGTTTTTTTCTGGATCAAAACGTGCGCCTGATTTGTTCACACGGTCTAAACTAAAGTTAGCTATAAGTTCTTCAAGACTGAATATTTCTTGTTCAGTGCCCGGGTTCCAACCTAATAGGGCTAAAAAGTTAACAACGGCTTCGGGGAAGAAACCTGCTTCACGATAGCCTTTGGATTCATTCCAATTAAGGGGAAATACGGGAAAACCAAGTTTTTCTCCGTCTCGCTTGCTTAATTTACCTTTGCCTACCGGTTTCATGATTAAAGGTAAATGTGCGAATTCCGGTGTTTCCCAATTAAAGGCTTTATATAATAGTTGGTGCAGGGCCAAAGACGGAAGCCATTCCTCACCACGAATTACATGTGTAATTTGCATTAGGTGGTCATCAACTATATTGGCTAGATGATAAGTTGGCATACCATCACTTTTATAAAGCACCTTATCATCTAATATGTTGGTGTCTATTTCAATGTCTCCCCTGATGATATCCTCTAAATGTAATTTTTGATCTTGTGGTGTAAAAAAGCGGATTACGTAGTCTTCACCAGAATCAATCCTCCTTTGGGTTTCCTCTTTACTCAAAGAGAGCGAATTTTTTAATTTTAGACGATTGTGCCAATTATAAATAAAGGTTTTTCCCTTAACTTCATGATCTTTTCTATGGGCATCCAATTCTTCTGCAGTATCGAAGGCATAATAGGCGTGACAATTATTGATTAGGGTTTCGGCGTATTCCTTATAAAGATGCTTTCTTTCACTTTGACGGTAGGGACCATAACCTTTGTCTTTTCCAGGGCCTTCATCAAAAGATAACCCACACCACTGCAAGGAATCTATAATATATTTTTCTGCACCGTCTACGTATCTGTTTTGATCGGTATCCTCTATACGTAGTATAAAATCACCTTTATGCTGTTTGGCGAACAAATAATTGAAAAGGGCGGTTCGTACACCACCGATATGTAAAGGCCCGGTTGGACTTGGAGCAAATCTAACTCTTACTTTCTTACTCATATAATCGTTTCTATTTTAGCAAAGATAGGGGATCAGCGGCATGAACCAAAGGAAGAATTATAGTGATAGATACGTTATGGAGGGGTGTTTTAACAAGATTTTGATGTTGAAGTACAAGAGATCATTTATCTTGGTATAAAATACGTTATATTTTGAAGGCTTACGATGACATAATTGATAAATTAAATCACTTCACTAGAAAGTATTATTCTAAGATGTTGATTAAAGGAATTCTTCTTTTTTTAACACTAGGAATGATTTTGTCTTTTTTTATCGTTGGAATCGAATATCTTCTTTGGTTGGGCAATACATGGAGAATGTTACTTTTCTTTTGTCTACTGTTGTTAACACTGGTGCTCTTTTATAAATTTATTGTAGTCCCAATACTATTTTTATTTAGGTTAAAAAGAGGACTAACATATAAAGAAGCTTCACGGCTTATTGGTGCTCATTTTCCAGATGTTGCTGATAAATTGTACAATCTTTTCGATCTTACCGAAAGTAAATACCAATCGGAATTATTACTAGCTAGTATTGAACAACGTAGTAATGATTTAGGCAATATACCTTTCGTCAAGGCTATAGATTATATGGATATTTTTAAATATGCACGCTATCTGTTGATTCCGATTCTTGTTTTTATAGCTATTTATATTTCAGGTAACTTGAACTCTTTTTTTAGTTCTTATAATAGGGTACTCAATTATGACGTGGCCTATGCACCCCCAGCTCCATTTACGTTTCATTTGCTTAATAATGACTTGAAGGCTTTGGAGGATAAATCGTATACGATTCAGGTTACTACTCTTGGAAGTGTTCGTCCGGACGTTGCATACATTGATATTAATGGTAAGGAGTTAATTCTTCAAAAAGAAGATGATATATTCTCTTATACTTTTTCCCCGCCACTTCAAGATTCGTATTTTCAATTTGTATCTGGTAATATAAAGTCAGAAAAATATCAATTAGAGGTTGTAGATATACCTTCGATACAGAGTTTTGAAATGAAATTGGTTTTTCCTGGGTATCTAAAAAGGGAAAACGAGATTTTAAGGAGTACCGGTAGTGCATTTGTACCTGAAGGAACAGAAGTCACATGGAATATTAAAGGGGAAAATACGGGTGCAATACATCTGGTAGATAAAGATACCGTATGGAATTTTTCTGAAAATTCTAGAACATTTACTTTATCAAAATCTATTCTATTTTCATATGATTACCAAATTACCGCTTCAAATGACAATGTAAAGGATTATGAAAAATTGGATTATAGCTTTACGGTTATCAAAGATGCCTTTCCGACTATAAAAGTTCAACAAGTTTTGGATTCACTTAATCCTAACACTTCATACTATGTTGGGGAATCAACTGATGATTACGGATTACGTTCTATTACATTAGTGTGTTATGATATTGAACAACCTGAAAGTAAACAGGTTATAAATTTGCTTAAACCCAATTCAAACTATAGTCAATTTTATTACACCTTCCCATCAGGATTGGTTGTCAATGAGAATGTTGATTATGAATTTTATTTTCAAGCTAATGATAATGATGGAATTAATGGAAGTAAGGGGGTTAAAAGTAAAATATTCAGAAGTAGGTTGTTCAATGAAAATGAATTGATAAATAAAGATCTTCAGATCCGTGAAGCTATTATTAAGAATATGGATCGTTCGTTGGATAAACTTGCGGAACAGGATAAAGAATTGGATAAAATTAATAGGGCACAGAAGGAAAAGAAAGAATTGAACTTCAATGATCAAAATGAGATTAAGAACTTCTTAAAGAAACAAAAGGTTCAGGAAGAACTAATGCAGAATTATAGCAAACAGCTTCAAGAGAGCTTAAAGAAAACAGATAATGAAGATGAAAATAGTAAATTATTGCAAGAACGGTTGGAAAGACAGGAGATTGAAGCAAGAAAAAATGAAAAACTCCTAGATGAGCTTAATAAAATTGCTGATAAAATAGATAAGGAAGAATTAAGTAAACGATTAGATGAACTAGGGAAAAAGCAACAAAATAGTAAACGAAATTTAGAACAACTTCTAGAATTGACCAAGAGATATTATGTAACTGAAAAGGTTGCGCAAATGGCTAATGAATTAAAAAAGCTTGCAGAAAAGCAAGAATTATTAGCTAACAAACCGAAGACAAAAGAAGATAGTAAAGATCAGGAAAAACTCAATGAAGATTTTGACGATTTTACAAAGGAATTTAAAGAATTACAAAAGGATAATGATCGGTTAAAAAAACCTATTGATTTGAATTATGATTCTAAAAAAGAAGAAGCTATTAAAGAAGATCAAAAATCAATAGTACAGGATTTTAATAAAACGCAATCTTTAGATTCTAATAAAGATGAACAGGATTCTAAATCAAACTTGGATAAAATCGGTAAAAAACAAAAATCTGCTTCTGATAAAATGAAGGAAATGGCAGAGAAATTAGAAAGCTCGGCTTCTGATGGGGGAGGTTCTACAATTACAGAAGATGCTGAAATGCTTAGGCAAATACTCGATAATCTTGTGATATTTTCTTTTAATCAAGAAGAATTGTTCGACGACTTGGAAGAAACTGATCTAGATGTTGCAAATTTTTCAAAATCGGTTAGGGACCAAAAGGAATTACGGAGCTTGTTTGAGCATGTTGATGATAGTCTTTTCGCTTTGTCTTTGAGAAGGGCTGAACTTTCTGAGTATGTTAACGAGCAGATAACGGAGGTTTATTACAACATAGACAAATCATTAGAGAGTATTGCGGATAATCAAATGTACCAGGGTGTATCTTATCAAAAATATGTTTTGAATGCTAGTAATGGCTTAGCGGATTTTCTTGCCAATATTTTGGATAATATGCAGCAAAGTATGCAGGCCGGTTCAGGTTCAGGCAAAGGTGAACCAGGTTTTCAATTACCTGATATAATAAAGGGTCAAGGAGATTTAAAAGAAAAAATCGAGGGTATGGGAGATGACAAAAGTGGACAGGCCCAAGGCGAAGGACAAGAACAAAAAGGGGAAAATGGTGAAAATGGTCAAAAAGGTGAAGGGGAAGAAGGAAATGCAGGTGGTGATACTAAGGGCAAAGGCGATAAAAAGAACGCTAGAGGCAAAGATGATACTAATGGCAATGAAGGGGTTAACGGAATTGGTGAGGAAGAACTTAAAGAAATATACGAGATATATAAACAACAGCAAATGCTCCGTAATCAATTGGAGGATGAACTAAAGGAGATGATAGATTCGGATGAAAGGAAACTAGGCGAAAAGTTGATAAAACAAATGGAAGATTTTGAGAACGATTTGCTTGAAAACGGTATCACCAAACGTACAGTAAGTAAAGTTAATAATATAGAACACGAGTTATTGAAATTGGAAAACGCGACTTTATCTAAAGGCCGAAAATCGGAGCGGGAAAGTAGCACCAATCTAAATTTATTTAGGAATCCAATTTTGTCCAAGCCTGCAATACTTGATGGATACAAAAACAACATTGAAATATTAAATAGGCAAGCGTTACCTTTGCGTCAAAATTATCAAATTAAAGTTAAAGATTATTTTGAACGGAATGATTGAATTTTTTTATGAACTTGATTTTGGATTGGATAAAGAAGAATATTATATCCATTGGTTAAATAGGGTTTTAGTTTCAGAAGGTTTCGTGTTGGGTGATTTAAATTATATTTTTTGTGATGATACCTATTTACTGGAAATCAACAAGAAGTACTTATATCATGATACATTTACTGATATTATAACTTTTGATTATACCGAGAGTAATGTTCTTAATGGGGATATTTTTATATCCATTGAAAGGGTTAGGGAGAATGCAGGTAAGTTTAAGAAAGATTTCGACAATGAACTTTTACGGGTTATGTCTCATGGCATTTTGCATCTGATGGATTATAATGATAAAACACAGGAGGAGGTTTTGGTGATGAGAGAAAAGGAAGAAGAAAAAATTAAAATGTTCCACGTGGAACAATTATAGAATTATGTTTGGAGAAGTATACGATGTTATTGTTGTAGGTGGTGGTCATGCCGGGGCAGAAGCTGCGGCTGCAGCTGCTAATATGGGTTCAAAAACCCTACTGGCAACAATGAATTTGCAAACTATTGGGCAAATGAGTTGTAATCCTGCTATGGGCGGTATAGCAAAAGGACAAATTGTAAGGGAGATCGATGCGCTTGGCGGTTATTCAGGTATCATAACCGACAAATCTGCCATTCAATTTAAGATGTTGAACAAATCCAAAGGACCGGCGATGTGGAGTCCTAGGGCGCAAAGTGATAGAATGCGTTTTGCTGAAGAATGGAGATTGGCATTGGAAAGAACATCTAATGTTGATTTCTACCAGGAAATGATCAGTGGTTTAATTATACAAAATCATAAAGTAGTCGGTGTAAAGACTTCCCTTGGAATCGAAATCAAAGCAAAATCAGTTGTATTGACCAATGGAACTTTTTTAAACGGTTTAATACATATTGGAGATAAACAATTTGGTGGGGGAAGAGCAGGTGAAAAAGCTGCAACAGGGATTACTGAACAGTTGACCACCTTGGGTTTTGAAAGTGGTAGAATGAAAACTGGGACACCACCAAGGGTTGATGGGCGTTCATTGGATTATTCTAAAATGATCGTTCAACCTGGGGATAAAATTCCTGAAAAATTTTCTTATTTAGATACGCCTGTTCTTACCAAACAGAGGGATTGTCATATGAGTCACACCAGTGAACAAGTACATGATTTGTTACGTGAGGGATTTGATAGATCCCCTATGTTCAATGGTAGGATTAAAAGTATTGGTCCGCGATATTGTCCATCAATAGAAGATAAAATAAATCGTTTCGCGGATAAGGATAGTCATCAATTATTTGTTGAACCGGAAGGGTGGGATACCGTAGAGGTTTATGTAAATGGCTTTTCTACTTCCTTACCTGAAGACGTGCAATTTAAAGCTTTACGTTCCGTAGTTGGATTCGAGAATGTCAAGTTCTTTAGACCTGGATATGCTATAGAGTATGATTATTTTCCACCTACCCAATTGAAGCATACTTTAGAAACAAAATTGGTGGAAAACCTTTATTTTGCCGGTCAAATAAATGGCACAACTGGTTATGAGGAGGCTGCTTCCCAAGGTTTGATGGCTGGTGTAAATGCACATTTAAAGATTAATGGCAAGGATCCTTTTATCTTAAAACGTGATGAGGCGTATATAGGGGTTCTTATAGATGATCTGATTACTAAAGGCACGGAAGAACCCTATCGCATGTTCACATCAAGGGCGGAATACAGAACGCTCTTACGACAAGATAATGCAGATTTGAGATTAACTCCTAAAGGTTTTGAGATTGGATTGGCAGATAAAAGTAGGATGGAACGTATGGAAGAGAAGGAAAGAAAATCAGCTGATTTCGTTTCTTTTTTCAAGAATACGAGTGTACTTCCAGAAGATATTAATCCTATATTGGATAGTGTTGATTCTGCTTTGGTAAAGCAATCGGATAAAATGTTCAAAGCTTTTTCTAGGCCAAAGGTAACCATGGATCACATGTTACAATTATCATCAGTTGCCCAATTTGTTGAACAAAATAATTTAGGTCGTGAGGAAATGGAACAAGCAGAAATCCAAATTAAATATGCGGGCTATATAGAAAAAGAGAAGAATAATGCCGATAAATTGCACCGTTTGGAAAATGTCAAAATCCCTGAAAATTTCGACTATTCAAAACTTAAATCCTTGTCGTTTGAAGCCCGCGAGAAATTAGAGCGCATTAAGCCGGTAACCATTTCACAAGCTTCTCGAATCAGCGGAGTTTCACCTTCCGATATAAGTGTCCTTTTGGTTTATATGGGGCGATGATACGATCACTTTTTTTCAAACAAAAAAAACCACAGACCATTGTTGTTTTGGGAATTGTAACGCTACTGCTTGGGTTATTTATGTCTTTTGACGACATAGGTACATTAAGTCAAAGTTTTGCGTTAATGTTTATTTCAATGGTGCTGTTGGGGTATTCAATTTCATTTGAAATTCGTCAGGATTTTAAAAATTATAAGCACTATAGATTATTGGGTTTTACTATTTTTAAAAGTAAGCTAAAGATTTCCTTTCCAGATTATTTGATTGTGTTCTCTGCACGACATAAACAAGGTACGGAATGGGGTTCTGTTGCTGCTTTGGGCAAACAACGTTCCGGGGATGATTTTGTAGTACGATTTTTTAAAGGGGTATCGCATTTTACATTATTCAGAACTAATTCTTATCAATTGGCCAAGGATAGGGCTATGGAGTTGTCTGAATTTCTTGGGGTGGAAATTAAAGGAAAAATTTGAATTGTTCCACGTGGAACATCATACGCGAACCGCTTCATTATAGAATCTATTGTATTGATTTTCCCCTAATATTTTTTATAAAATGGCTTGATTGTTGTGGCGTTAGGTTATAATCCAAACCATATTTTCATGAGAATTGTTGTATCGGCTGTAGTTGCTGTTTTTCTTTTCAACTCTTGCATACCATTACGAATTGCCCCCGATATCCATGATTATAAAATCACGAAAGGGAAATCTTTTAAAAAAGGCTTGCCCAAACGAGAAATGTTCGTTTTTGAAGACCCTAAAGAAGCAGATGGGTTTTATGATTATGTGAATATAAAATTTCAACTGAATAATGAAAATGTTTACGATGACGTTCCTTTTGAAATAAATACTCAAACATATTTCTTTTCTTTTTATGAGGTAGAGATTCCTGATAAGACCATTAATTTATTTCCTGCAGTCCTTGATGTTTTCGTAAATGCCGCTCTAGGAAATGAAGATGTGGAACCTATTTTTTCAGATGATGAAAACGGTGTAACCAGAAACGGTCATTGGTATATTGCTATAGAAGCATATAGTGACTATGAAAAGGATTGCTTAAAGGTAGGCTCACTTTCACGGGAAGTAGTTTTAAACTACCTTAGGGCTCTCAAAAAAGAATATATTTCTACCCACAACTATAATGAAACCGTATTTAAAAATTAAGGATCATTCCGTATCCGGTGAAAGTTTTGAACTCGAATTTGATGCCTCTTTAGATATGTTGTCAACGAGACCACAACCTGAAGATCTAGACAAATATTACATTAGTGAGGATTATATTTCCCACACAGATTCTAACAAAACTGTAATCGATAAGCTATATCAAATCATAAAGAGATATAGTCTAAGAAAAAAAGAACGACTGATTTCAAAATATGTGGTAGGTGAAAAAACACTTTTAGATGTTGGGGCGGGTACAGGTGATTTTCTCCTGGAAACAAAAAATAGGAGTTGGGTAGTTGAAGGCGTTGAACCGAATAGGGGAGCTAAGGATCGGGCTAATGCAAAAGGAATAATTCTACATGAAACCCTTCAATCCATAAAGAACAAAAAATATTCGATAATTACCTTATGGCATGTTTTGGAACATTTGCCAAATCTAGAATTACAAATTAAAGATTTGGTTTCATTACTTAATGACAACGGAACCCTTGTGGTGGCCGTACCGAATTTCAAATCATACGATGCAGGGCATTATAAGGAGTTTTGGGCAGCTTATGATGTTCCTCGCCATCTTTGGCATTTTTCAAAATCATCTATCGAAAAACTTTTTGCCGCACAGGGAATGAAAGTGGTGGAAATAAAACCGATGGTATTTGACTCGTTCTACGTTTCATTGTTATCCGAAAAATATAAGTCGGGCCATACTAATTTTGTAAAGGCTTTTGCGGTTGGTTTGTGGTCTAATTTAAAAGGTTGGCGCACTAAAGAGTATTCTTCCCATATTTATATTCTAAAGAGAGCATAAAACCGATTTTAAGGCGCTCTAACGACTTTTCGATCTCTAAAGGGTAATATGTATTGCGGATTTTAAAAAACACCCTGAAATTAGTTTGTATTTCACCAAATATAATAGATATTGTTAATTGCAATAGATTAACAGAATAGATATTGTCTATAGCATATAAAAACAGGTTTTTAGGGTTCATTTTATAACCGACGGGCATAGTTATCATCAAGACATAAATAGTGCAATAAAAGTAAAAGTTCTAAAAAGCTTTCCTATTTTTGCCCAATTCGAAAAAGTAAGTTTTTCTGAAAAACGGAATTTAAAACATAAGAAATGAAGAAATTAGTATTGGCCGCTATTGTTTTGGTCATGGTATCGTGTCAACAAGAAAAAATCGGATTTGTAGACAACGTAAAGTTGATGGAGGATTATCAGGAAAGATCTGATGTTGAAGCCAAATACAAAACCAAATTGGAAACTTTCGGGAAAAAGAAAGATAGTATAACCCAAGCTTTTCAATTAGAGGCACAGGCCTTCCAGGTAAAAGCACAGAAAATGTCGCAGCAGAAAGCGCAGGAAGAGTATGGGGTTTTTCAGCAAAAGGGACAGTTTATCGGCCAACAATTGCAACAAGAGGAACAGCAACTACAAATTGCGGGTCAGACCGAAATGGACAGTTTGGTCAACAAAGTAAAAGACGAAATCAAAGCCTATGGTAAAGCTAATGCCTATTCCTATATTCTAGGAGGAGGTGATGGTGGCAGTGTGCTATACGGTAAAGAAGCAAATGATCTTACGGAAGAAATCACTAAGATCCTAAATGACAAGTATAAAAAATAGGACTGTTCAAGTCTAATGAAGAAACCCTGACCATTTGGTCGGGGTTTTTTTATGCTCAAGATTGAAGCAAGAAAACCAGGAAAATAGCTGGTATAAAATAGACCGCAATGGTTTTGGCTCCTTCATAGTCCTTCGCAATTCGTTGACCAAAAAGCAACATCAACAAAACTATACATGATAGTATGGCGCCATATAATGCAAACGAACTGTCCCTGCTATTTATAATTTGAAAAACCCCTATACAGCAAAAAATCCCTGCGAGTATCTCCAAAAACAAAATAATACCCAATAACAACGGGACAGTATTTTTTAAGGGCGTTTTCTCAAAATGACCTTTTAACCAAGATAGATTGCCGTTCCAGTCCATTAATTTATCCAATCCACTTTGAATAAAGGTGATTATCAAAAAAAACAGAAGAAGAAGTTCGGTACTTTGGGTGATTAAGGTTGCCATATAAAAACGGTTTAAGGTTGGTTCTGTAAAGGGGTTTCTTTAGTATGGAGTAAACGGGTCAATTTAATGGATAGGTCGGTAAAGATGATTTTCGCATTACCGTTTCTCTCGATATGATAAATGGCATCTTCCAATTCAGAGACGATATTTAGGATATTGTTCTCATGTACGAACGGAGCGAATTTCTCCATTTTAAATCCGTCTACGTGCATGCGCATGAATGCCAATTCCTTTACATTATAATTTATGAGCATGGCCTGGCGCATGACCGTGATACAATATTGGAGAAATTTCTTTTGGGTTTCCCTACCGGTCTTAGCCACTTCTTCTGCCCACAAGATCAATTCATGTATAACCGTCTTGTTGCCCCTGGCTTTGAATGCACTGCGTACCCATTGTACAAACCATTTTTCAAAGACAAGATCCTCTGAATCCTTGTTCATTAAATCTAAGGCCTTGTTAAAGTTACCATCTGCTTCTAAAGCCAACCTAAGTGCCTCTTCACGCTCTAACCCCTTGTTCTCAAGACCTTTGGCAATAGATTCTTCGGCCAAGGGAGGAAATTGTAAAATCTGACATCGTGATCGTATGGTCTGTATGATCTGATCTTCATTTTGAGCGACCAGAAGAAAAACGGTTTTTTCAGGAGGTTCTTCAATAAGCTTTAAAAGTTTATTGGCCGAAGCGGTGTTCATTTTTTCCGCCATCCAAATAAGCATCACTTTGTAGCCTCCTTCGTAAGATTTCAATGATAATTTTTTAACAATGTCGTAAGCCTCGTCAACCCCGATCTGTCCTTGTTTTTTTTCTATCCCTATCAATCTATACCAGTCAAAAAGGTTACCATAGGGTTGTTCCTTCACAAATTCCCGCCATTCTTCCATATAATGGTTACTAACGGCATGGCTTTTTACCTTATCCGAATTTGCTACCGGAAACGCAAAATGCATATCGGGGTGCGAAAGAGAATCACATTTAATGTTACAAGCCTGGTTCTCCCCATTGTTTTCTGCATCCTGGTTGCCACAGATTATATATTGCGCATAGGCCAAAGCCATTGGCAAGGTGCCGGAACCCTCAGGGCCCACAAATAATTGTGCGTGGGGAATTCGACCGGCGTTGGCACTCATTGCCAAGTGTTTTTTGATATGTGTAAGTCCTAAAATTTCCTTGAAAAGCATGGTTCAAAGATAGTTCTTTTGCCTAAGTAAATAAATGCAACGAAACACGTGAAATTATGGGGTCCTATTTTTTTTAAGAACCTTATAAATCTTTACCTTTGCCATTCGTTAAAAGCATACTACTAAAGCATACTACTATGATGACCATCGACGATTTTAATTTTGAAAAGAAAAAAGCATTGATACGTGTAGATTTCAACGTACCCTTGGATGAGGATTTCAATGTAACCGATACCAATAGGATCGAAGCAGCAAAGCCAACGATTATCAAAGTCTTGGAAGATGGAGGTAGTGCTGTGCTTATGAGCCATTTGGGTAGACCAAAAGGCCAAAGAAACGATGCAATGTCACTAAAACATATCTGCGCCAAGGTTTCGGATATAATCGGTGTGCAGGTTAAGTTCGTTGATGATTGTGTAGGTGAAGAGGCTGAAAAAGCCGTTGCTGAATTAAAAGAGGGTGAAGTTCTTTTGTTGGAAAACTTACGTTTTTACAATGAAGAAACCTCTGGGGATGTTGACTTTGCGGAAAAGCTTTCCAAATTAGGTGATATTTATGTGAATGACGCTTTCGGTACCGCTCATAGGGCCCATGCATCAACTACGATCGTTGCCCAATTCTTTCCAGGCCAAAAATGTTTTGGCTATTTATTGGCTAAAGAAATAAAATCTATTGAAAAAGTGATGCGAACTGGGGAAAAACCGGTTTTGGCCATTTTAGGTGGAGCAAAGGTTTCTTCAAAAATCACCATTATAGAAAATATTTTGGACAAGGTAGACCACTTGATCATTGGTGGGGGTATGACCTATACTTTCGTTAAGGCACAAGGAGGTACCATTGGGGATTCTATCTGTGAGGATGATAAAATGGACCTTGCTTTAAGCATATTGGAACAAGCGAAAGCAAAAGGGGTCCAAGTACATATTCCAGTAGATGTTGTTGCAGCCAATGACTTTAGTAACGATGCCGATACACAAATAGTCGATGTAGATAAGATTCCTGATGGATGGCAAGGATTGGATGCCGGACCTAAGACCTTGGAAATTTTCAAGGAAGTTATATTGAAGAGCAAAACCATTCTTTGGAACGGACCTGTTGGGGTTTTTGAAATGGAAAGTTTTGCGAAAGGAACGATAAGCGTTGGCAACTTTATAGATGAAGCAACCCAAAAAGGGGCATTTTCACTTGTAGGTGGTGGTGATTCCGTTGCGGCCGTTAAACAATTCGGTTTTCAGGATAAAGTAAGTTACGTATCCACTGGTGGTGGCGCTATGCTAGAAAGCCTAGAGGGTAAGACCTTACCTGGAATCGCCGCAATATTAGAAGGGTAAGCGCGTTATCGATTAACGGAATGCGCGGTAACAATCCATACTTTAAGGTTTAAAATTTTATTCTTTCAAAAAAAAATGCGATTTTCGTTAGTTCCCTTTAACTAAAGAAATTCCTATGCATTTATATAAATTTGGACGATTAAGTTTTATTTTGGTTCTTTTTGCCAATATTTCGGTATTTGCACAAGAAGTAAAAGAGGTTCAAAAAGAACACATCAAAGTCATTAAGGCCAAGGATATTCCTTTGGATACCCTTGCTCTTGATATGCAGGGCATTGAGCAGATGGATGAGCTGGAGTCTTCAAGTGACCTAAACGACAATTCCTTACCGATCGTTACCATTGGGGATAAGAAAACCTATGATCTAAAGGATTTAAAGATCGCCTCTACATACGATAGTCTTTGGATGAAAGAGCTGTATGAGAATGCAGCACTTTACGATGAGATGTATGAAACGGTATTGGAGATAGATACCACAGAGGTTGTCGACAACACATTGAATACCGATACCCTTAAATTAAGATTACAGCGGTTAAACCAGAAAACACCTTTCAACGTTGCCTACAATCCATCTTTGGAGAAAGTGATCAATTCATTTTTGGTACGTAAGCGAGGTCTTATAGAAAGGATGTTGACGGTAAGTCAGTTTTATTTCCCGATGTTCGAGGAGCAATTGGATAAATATGACATTCCGTTGGAAATGAAATATTTGGCCATTGTAGAATCTGCCTTGAACCCAAGGGCCAGGTCGCGGGTAGGGGCAACGGGTCTTTGGCAATTCATGTACGGTACGGGAAAAATGTACAAACTCGATGTGAGCAGTTATGTAGATGAGCGTCGCGATCCTATTAAATCCACTGAAGCGGCATGTAAATATTTATCTAAATTATATGGGATATTCGAGGATTGGGATTTGGCACTTGCAGCCTATAATTCCGGTCCTGGAAATGTGAACAAGGCCATTCGAAGATCAGGTGGGTATAAGAACTACTGGAACATAAGAAGAAACCTCCCACGAGAAACTGCAGGTTATGTACCGGCATTTTTGGCCACAATGTATTTGTTGGAATATGCCGATGAACATGGATTAAAAGGGAAAAAAGTTGACCGCACGTATTTCGAAACGGATACAGTACATATAAAAAGCCTGATTTCCTTTGACCAAATTTCGGAATTGGTCGGTATTGGAGTAGAGGAATTAAAGGTGTTGAATCCTGCTTATAAGCTCGATATTATTCCTCATGTAGAAGGAAAAGAATATACACTTAGATTGCCTATTACAGAAATGGGAAAGTTCGTAGCGAACGAAGAGGCTATTTACGCCCATGTAAAAGAACAATTTAAAAGTAAGGAATCCCCTTTGCCGCAATTGGTAAAGACAGACGATCGTATTCGCTATAAAGTACGCAGTGGGGATTATTTGGGTAAAATTGCGGCCAGATATGGGGTCGGGGTTAGCCAGATCAAACGATGGAACGGTTTAAGGAGTAATAATTTAAGGATTGGCCAGCGACTGACCATATTCACCAGGAATCCGGTTTCTGCCTCTAAAACGGCTTCAAAAAGCCCTCAAACGGTAGCCAGTACCACAAATTTACCAGCATCAAAAATACATACTGTAAAAAGCGGTGACTCGCTTTGGACCATTTCGAGAAAATATCCGGGAATTAGTATCGAAAATTTACGGGAATGGAACGGTATTAGTGGTAATAATCTAAAACCAGGCACAAAATTGAAACTGTGCAATTGTTCATCGTAAACCAATAACACACATGAAACATTTTAAGTTGCTATTTGTTCTTTTCTTTGTAATCGTCGTTTCCTGCAAAGAAAGTGGAACAAAGAATTATTTGCCTAGCTCTATTGGAGCCTATAACTCGTTGATTGTAGTCATAGACAATGAGACATGGAAATCCAAAGTAGGCGATACGGTAAGGGAGTATTTTGCCGCATCGTCCTTAGGTCTGACAATGGAGGAACCTATTTTTACAATAACCCAGATTCCACCAGAAGTATTCTCAGGGGCCGTTCGCAATAGTAGAAATGTACTTTATGTTCAAAAAGACACCTTGAATTTGGCCCATATCAAAAGTGATATGTATTCCAAGCCACAGAAAGTGGCCGTTATCAAGGGAACTACCGATGATGAGATTATGGCCAATATTGCGCGTAAGGCACCGGAAATTATCGAAACGTTCAAAGGGTTAGAGATCAATGAGGCCCAACACCGATTTCTTAAATCCTTGAACAAGGAAAAGGACCTTCAGGATAAATTCGGGATTAGTTTAAATATCCCTTCAGTATATAAGGTTGTAAAGACCGAGGACAATTTTGTTTGGTACGAAAGACAGATACAGAAAGGAACAATGAACATCATAGCCTATACCATGCCTTGGGATAGCTTTGTTTCAGATTCAACTTTTGTAAAAGATATTGTTCGTATGAGGGATTCTATAGGCGACCTGTATATTCCTGGACCGGATGTTCCCGGTAAAAAGACCAGTATGCGAACCGAACCTGCTTTTTCACCTGCCATTTTCCCTGCTGAGATTGCAGGAAAAAAAGCTGCGGAGATCAGAGGATTGTGGGATATTAAGAATTACCCTATGGCCGGACCGTTCTTATCTTATATAATCAATGATAAGGAGCATAACCGTAAAATGGTAATTGAAGGATTTACTTTTGCGCCTTCCACCGAAAAAAGGGACTATATGTTCGAATTGGAAGCGATAATGAAGACTTTTCATTTTATAGAAGAAAAGTAAATAGTGCCAACAATAAATAAAAAGCCCCGTAGAGTAATTCTACGGGGCTTTTTGATTTTAGATCCATTACTTATAAATTACTGAAATTGAATCCTGTTGACACCCTAAATACTAAAGCATAAATTGCCATTACGATCAACGCGAAACAAAACCACGAAAATGCTTTAAAATATTTTTTAAAGAACATGCTCGTCCAGTTTTTAAATGCTTCCAAATAAATCTCCTTCAAAAGTAATAATTTGCTCATACGCCCATTGGTTTTAATTAGTAATGGCGCTAAAATCATTTTTTTTGCCTCGGGTTGAAAATAAATGGGGTGAAATACATATTATTTAGACAACGTTTAGGAACAAATTATAATTGATCTATAAAAAGCTGTTTTATGCGATGAAACGCTCGTTTAAGTTTTTTGACAATGAATGGCCGTGAAATAAAAAACGCCCTTAAAAGGGCGAATTCGTTGGTTAGGTTGGTTATGATATTCAATAAGCTCAATCGAACGCAAATCCTGTGGATATCCTAAATAAGAAGGCATAAAGCACTAGAATATAACTGGCGATACAAAACCATGAAAATGCCTTGAAGTATGATTTGACAAATGCATGACCTAAATTTCTAAAGGCTTCTAAATAAATTTCCTTGATCAATAAAACGTTTTTCATGTTGATTGGTTTAGGTTAAATAAAGATTGTTAGGGGTTTATATAACAGACAATCAGGTGATTAAGTGCGTTGAAGGGGTCGTTTTGTTGTAAATGGACTCTATAATGTTGTGAATATGGCTTAAGGACATAAAAAAAGCGATGACCATTATCGACCATCGCTTGTGAAATTTTCTGATTTTGGGGTTTAATTACATGTCCACTATTATAAATTCGGATCTACGGTTAAGGAGGTGGTCGGTTTCGGAACAAGGTACCGTACCATCACATTCATTGATCAATCTTTCTTCACCATACCCTATGGCGCTTTCAATCCTGTCCGCATCAATACCCTTGGAGATTATATAATCCCTGGTAGACTTGGCACGTTTGTCAGATAAATACTTGTTGTAAGCACGCTTACCTCTAGAGTCGGTATGTGATTCTATTTTAATGACCATTTTAGGATATTCGGTCATCACTTGAACAAGTTTGTCAAGTTCTTTGGCCGCATCTTTCCTAATATAGGATTTGTCGAAATCAAAGTAGATCATTTCGGTTTTCAGCTTACGAATTCCATCCTCAACCGCTATCATTTCTTTTAACCTACGCAATGCGATTTCGGTATTGATTACCTCGTTTTCCTTGGTCGAAACTGCAATTTCCTCATCAAAGAAATCACTTACAGTAGTTTTAATGGTATACTTGGTGTCACCTTCAAGGTCTTCGAAAATGAAGCTACCTTGATCATCGGTCACCATTTCTTTCATTTTGATATTGTTTTCATCCAATAAGGTTATCATCGTTTTTGGCATACGTTCACCTGTTATCAAATCGGTAACCACACCGGCGATGGCATTTTTACTTTCAGGGACTTCTTCAACGATTAGGCGTTTAAAGGAATAGAGGTCATCATCGCCTTGACCTCCTTTTCTATTGGAAGCGAAAAAACCTTTTTGGCCCTCTTTATTTACAATAAAAGAAAAATCATCTTTGTTGCTATTTATGGGTTGGCCTAGATTCCTAGCCTCTAAAAAACCACCATCTTCGGCTATGGTCGCTTCAAAAATATCCAATCCGCCAAGGCCTACATGACCATCGGATGAGAAATATATTTTTTCGTTGTTCACAAAAGGAAACATTTCCTTTCTTTCGGTATTTATTTCGGGCCCCAAGTTTCGTGGTTCTGAAAAATTACCGTCTTCCAATACATCCACAACAAAAATGTCGGTTTGGCCGATACTTCCTGGCATATCGGATACGAAATACAATTTTTTGCCATCAGGACTTAACGCTGGGTGTCCTGTGGAATAACTGTCACTGTTGAAAGGAACTTCGGTGGCTTCTGTCCATTCCCCATTGATTTTCTTGGATCTATAAATTTTCAGGTGGTTAATGCCTTTTTTGTCCCTTTTCAATTTTTTGCCATAGTTATTTCTGGTGAAATACATGGTTTCATTGTCGGGTGAAAAAGTAACCGAAGCCTCGTGGTATTTTGTATTGACCTCTTTAGAGAATTTTACGGCATTTTTTAATTCTTGTGATTCGTCATTTAGTTTGGCCGCATAAAGATCTAAATAAGGCTGGTCGTTCCATTTATATTTTCTTGTAGCGAATATTGACGTATCATTCGCAGAAGCATAAACTATTTGATCTTCGTTATAATACATTGGACCGAACTCTGAATATTTGGAGTTTATCGTAAGATTGTGAATATCAATATTCTGTATTTTATTCGTTAATTGATCCAATTTTACTTCGTTGGGCAATGCTTTTTTGGACAATGCGTCGGTAATGGAAGCATTTGGATCCTTAATTTTTCGATTATATAATCGCATTAAGCGCTTAGATCTTGCGTATTTTCCGGTACCTTTAAGTGAATGGGCATATTTGAAAATATTGTCGGCGGACATTTGTTTCCCATATTTTTTATATAAAATGTTGTACCAGTGATAGGCCTTTTCCATATCGGTATTGAAATAATGTGCATCACCTACCTTTTGTATGACATCGAAAGAGTAGTTTTTCTCATCCTTGCTGAGGGCCTTTTCATATAGTTCAGCTGCTTCCGCATACCACATTTTATCAAAATAACTATCAGCTTTTTGAATCAATTTAGTTTTGTTAACGGGATTGTTGTCGTTGGCTGCGTCAATTATCTTGGAGCTATCTAACATATCGTATGTCACTTCTTCCAAAGCCAAGGGTTCGGTATCATGGTTTTTTTTTGAAGAAGAACTATTTAGAATCCAAATAGAGTCTTTATTATGGCCTTTCAAATATGTATTTCCTGCATCAAGGGCACTTTGCCTATTAGTATAACGTCCCAAATGCACATAATACATATGTTCTTGGGTATTGTGTATAACACCCGAATCAAAACCTTCTTTTATATATTTTGTGGCGGTTTGGTTCGCATAATTACCTGTTTCAGCAGAGGCGGAAATAATGTAGAAACCATCTTCTATATCCAAATTGGTTAATTCTCTTATTGGAATGCCTGTTGGTGCTTTGGCCTGATCTAGATTTCCAGAACTGCTGTAATCTTGATTTTCAACTGTATTTTCAATAGGGTAGGTACTATCAACTTGTGTTATTTCTTTTGTGGGGGAGATTTGCGCTATTAGTCCATAAGAGAAAAACAGCAATAAGAGAATGGAAATATTTTGAATTTGGAATTTCATGATAGCAAAACTAGAGTTGGTCTTAATTAGGTCTGGTCGTTATCTTATTTAACATCTTTGTAGATTATCCCAGAATGTATTAATTACCGAAACTAGGTGTTCTTTGCTTCTGGAAATATTTTTTGTTGTGAAATGAAGTGTTTATGTCGTGTATAACTGCTTTTTGTCGATAAATCCCTTATTTCTAAGGGGATAAAAGGTGTAAAAAGCTTAATACTTACGAAGTTGAAGTTTGTTTGGTGAAACAATAAGAGAGAGAAATATAATGGAAGGTAATATTTGTTTCTCCTTAATTGAAAGGAACAAAAAAACACCCTGAATAGGGTGTTTCATTAATATATTTTCGGATTTTATTATTTTTCGGTTTTCTCCTCTATCTCGTCATCTTCCTTAGAGGCATCCTTAAATTCTTTAATACCACTTCCCAAACCTCTCATAAGTTCTGGGATTTTTTTGCCGCCAAATAAAAGTAGTACGACCAAAACAACAATTGCTATTTGCCATGGGCCTATGGCCAAAAAAGTATGTAAAGCTGTCATGAATAAGTATTTTTAAGGTAAACAAATGTACTAAAAACTTATTAGTTTGCTGTTAAAATTAAGGTAAGCTGCTTATTTTTTAATTCAAAATTAGGACTAGTCCAA
Source organism: Maribacter luteus (assembly GCF_009674825.1). Taxonomy (GTDB): domain Bacteria; phylum Bacteroidota; class Bacteroidia; order Flavobacteriales; family Flavobacteriaceae; genus Maribacter_A; species Maribacter_A luteus. Next base: position 267,954 of record NZ_WKJH01000005.1, on the reverse strand, counting down.
GATTAATTCAGCAAGAAACCCATGAATGAGGTTTTTTTAAAGATGAAAAACTTCCCATTTCTTTAAAATACCGAATAGTATATAATAAATTTCGTTCTGTCAAGATTTTGTGATTAGTGTGTAATTAAGGGGCCGCGTTTTTTTTTGGGAAAATTGGGTGGGTCTTTAATAGTTATATGTTTTTTGTTAAATTAAAGTATTCGGCTATTATAGATTCATTTTATATCAACGTAAATCGGTTCCTGATTTCCTAAATGATATTATAACCATAAAAACCAATAGGGGCAAATAAACGTATGTAATGAACAGTTTTAACTTATCTTATGGAATTATATATTTTAAAGTTGGTCATAATATTGAATTCTAATTTTATCTTTGCTAACAATGGCTAAAAAAGTAAAGAAAAGAAAGGATATCAAAAGAAAGCTACTTCACAAGTACCGTTTGGTAATCCTTAATGAAAATACCTTTGAAGAAAAAATAAGTTTTAAACTGAGCCGATTGAATGTATTTGTTTCTGGCTCAATTTTTATAATTTGTTTGATTGGCCTTACCATTCTATTGATTGCCTTTACACCATTACGCGAATATATTCCCGGATATTCCTCTACTAAATTAAAGAGACAGGCGACAGAACTTACCTATAAGACCGATTCTTTGGTGAACTCCCTAAATTATACCAATAAGTATTTAGACAACATCCGAAAAGTTCTTCGTGGTGATATTGAAAATACAGAAATCAATAGGGACTCTCTGTTTGAACAATTTAAATTAGACCCTTCAAGTGTAGATCTTAATCCGATTAAGGAAGATTCCATGTTAAGGGCAGAGGTGGCCTTAGAGGATAAGTACAATTTATTCGAAAGGAATAGTGATAAATCAAGTGTGGTATTGTTTCCACCTTTAAGTGGCACACTTTCCGATACCTTTGATAGGGACAAAAAACATTACGCCGTTGATATAGTCGCTCCTAAAGATACACCGATAAAGGCCGTTGCCAATGGCATCGTGATTTTTGCGGAATGGACTGCCGAAACCGGATATGTTATCATATTGGAGCATAAGGACGGTTTACTAAGTGTTTACAAGCATAATGGCTCTTTGAGCAAGGCGCAGGGTGATATCGTAAGGGCCGGTGAGGTAATAGCCTCGGTAGGTAATACAGGTGAATTAAGCACAGGGCCACATTTGCATTTCGAATTATGGGATAATGGGAATCCTGTAAATCCTCAAGATTTTATAGATTTTAAATAATATGTCATTAAAGTCAATCGCGGCCAAAATTTTCGCAAAACGTGTCGCTAAAAAAACGGAAAAATGGGTAAACCATCCATTGGAAACCCAAGATGCGGTATTCAAGGATTTGATAAAAACCGCCAGCAACACACTTTTTGGCAAAGAACATCATTTTGAGCAGATAAAGACCCATGCCGATTTTGTAAAAAATGTCCCTATACGGGATTATGAGGAACTTAAGGGCTATGTTGAAAAAGTAGTGGCCGGAAATGCCGATATTCTTTGGCCCGGCAAACCTATATATTTTGCTAAAACCTCAGGAACCACTTCAGGAGCAAAATATATTCCCATAACAAAGGTTTCCATAAAACATCAGGTAGAAGCTTCACGAAACGCTATTTTAAATTACATCAATGAGACGGGCAATGTAGATTTCGTTGACGGAAAAATGATCTTTCTGCAAGGGAGCCCCGAATTGGAGGATAAAAACGGAATCAAATTAGGCCGGTTATCCGGAATTTCGGCCCATTATGTACCAAGCTATCTACAGAAGAACAGGTTGCCCAGCTGGGAAACCAATTGTATTGAAGATTGGGAAACAAAAGTTGACGCCATAGTAGATGAAACCATAAATGAAGATATGACCGTCATAGCCGGAATACCTTCATGGGTTCAAATGTATTTTGAGAAGCTTAGTGCCAAAGGGAACAAAAAAGTGGGGGAATTGTTCAAGAATTTTAGACTGTTCATTTATGGTGGTGTAAATTATGAACCCTACAGGGCCAAGTTCGAAAATCTTATAGGGAGAAAAGTGGATAGCATAGAACTGTTTCCCGCAAGTGAAGGTTTTTTTGCCTATCAGGATTCCCAATCCGAAAAGGGGATGTTGTTGCTATTGAATTCAGGCATTTTTTATGAGTTTGTAAAGGCCGATGAGTTTTTCAATGAAGACAGGGAACGACTTACGCTTAAAGATGTTGAGATAGGTGTAAATTATGTAATGATCATATCAACTAATGCCGGGTTATGGGGATATAACCTTGGGGATACCATTCAGTTTATTTCATTGAAACCATTCAAGGTAGTGGTTTCGGGTCGAATAAAACATTTTATTTCGGCCTTTGGTGAACACGTTATCGCGAAAGAAGTTGAAGAAGCAATGTTACAAGCCGTTTCTGCCACTGACGCTCGAATAAACGAGTTTACGGTGGCTCCTCAAATTACCCCGAAAGAAAATGAATTACCCTATCACGAATGGTTGGTCGAGTTTGAAAAGCATCCAACGGATATGAAAAAATTCATTGAGACTTTGGATACTTCACTACAAAAGCAGAACAGTTATTATTTTGATTTGATCGATGGTAAGATTTTGCAGACCCTAAAAATATGTCCGATCAGAAGCGGTGGTTTTCAGGAGTATATGAAATCGATAGGAAAGCTTGGCGGGCAGAACAAGGTACAACGTTTGTCGAACGACCGTAAAGTAGCCGACAACCTATCCCGATTTGCTGAAGAATAATAGCCACTGGCACGAACTTTATTGAACTGCTTATTTATCATATATTTAAATTGTAATTTTGCATGAAATTTACGTATGAAAAATACTAGAGTAACAACAAGGGCACAAGAATCTACCAATGCCATTGAGCGTTTGTACATAACCATGCGCCACCTTTTCAATCGTGGTTTTTATAAACCCATGGGCGTATCGGGAGAAACGTTAAGAAATGCCCTTTTGCAATTACGACCGGAGATTTATGGTTCAATTGCTGAAGAAAAAGCGGAATTGGACGGACTTGTTTATGTTTTAGAACGTTTGCCCGAGGGTATTGAACAGTGTAGGTATATTAACCTTACTTCGGATGAAGGCTATGGAAAAGCCCATTTTGCACCGATTATTCCACCGAAAAGGAGAAGAAATTGTTATCGCATCGATGATGAACAGATGAATATCGAGATCACTAGGGGAAGATCAGATATTTATGATATACTTACGCATCTAACGTTTTTATTTATAGAGTCCCATAAAATATGTAAGCATGTCCTTATAGAGGATACGGCTGAGACCATTCGTGATTGGGGCAAATTGGAAGCTGCCTTTAAAAAGAAAAAACTGACTTTGGCCGATCGCGAGGTAGCTTTGATACATACTTCGAATATTCTGAACCGACCTTTTGAGGAAGTTCTGGAATACCACAAAAAATTCGCTACCAAAGCCGAACCTGAAAAGTTTCTTCATATAATCTATTGGATGGGTAAGCTGGCCATTGAGGAAGAGGTAACCGGAAACAAAAGGGCCATTACCTTTACATCAATGTTACGTGAAAGGTTAGGGCACCATATTCATGGGGAACGTTGGGCGAATACCATTAAAGAAGTTTTGGCGAAAAATGATTTGTTGTCAAGACCTATTCATATCATAAGTGCGAATATGCACAGTGTAATGAATTCGCTCTTTGCCAAAAAAGCCTTGGCAAAAGAATATCCTAAGGATGGCTCCTTGGAAATTTATAAGGCACTGAGTTCACATGAAAATCATTTGTTACAAAAGAAAGTAAGGGATGTTGCAAGAAAAAATGGGATGATTACTATAGATGATGAGACGGGCACCAATATCGATGTCCAGATTTTCGATCTGGCGAAGATAGGGGATGATGCTTGTTGCTATGATTTGCCGAAAGGCCTTTCAAAGGAAGAAAAACCTGTTATATTTGTAATGGATTATGCCTTTGGGGAGCAAGCCTATGAAACCATAGATGAGTTGCTCAAACCTTATAAAAGCAAGGAAAAAGGAGATATTTTCTTGGATGTTGCTTCGATTTCAATCATGGGTAAAGCAGGGATTTTAGAAGGGGGAAAAGGGGACTTGATGATACCTTCAGCACATATTTTCGAAGGTACGTCGGATAATTACCCTTTTAAGAACGAACTTTGTGCGAAAGATTTTCAAGGTCATGGGCTTGAGGTTTTTGAAGGAGCCATGGTTACGGTTTTGGGAACTTCCTTGCAGAATAGGGACATTTTGAAGTTTTTCCATAAGTCCACATGGAACGTCATTGGTTTGGAGATGGAAGGGGTACATTATCAGAAGGCCATTCAATCGGCATCGAAAATACGTAAGAGTATTCGAGGCGATGTAAAGGTAAGATATGCCTATTATGCCTCTGATAACCCGTTGGAAACAGGAGGCACGTTGGCTTCAGGTGGTTTGGGAACCACAGGGGTAAAACCCACATATTTGATTACAGACCGGATATTAGAACAAATATTTAATTCATAAGATATAATGGCAGAAAATAATACGCCTAACAACACCAACTCCTCGGACGAAATAGATTTGGGACAGTTGTTTCAATTAATAGGGAAAGGGTTTAACAGCATTTTCAGGGGTTTTTTGAGAGTATTTCTTTACTTAAAAAAGAATGCCTTGATTCTATTGGGATTGATAGTTTTAGGAGGTGCAATAGGCTTTGGTTTAAACCGCATAACCACAAAGAAATTAAAGACAGAGGTTATAGTAAAACCGAATCTTGACAGCCGAAATTATTTGTATGAGGTAGTTGATGAAATTCAATCGAACATAAAAGCCAAGGACACCCTGTTTTTCAAGGATTTGGGTATTGATATTGAAAATTTGGATGGCTTTGAGGTTACTGTCGAATCCTTAGGGGATACTAGAAAAAACAATGAGCAGGGAACAGAATATCTAGAGTTATTGAAGGGCTTTGAAGGGTCTTCCGAGGCCATTTCCGATATCGTTAGGGCAGAAATCTTAAGTAAGAGTACGTTGATCAACCATAAGATCACTTTTTATTTTAAGGATCCGATCTTAGGCCAAGACTATGCCAAAAAACTAATGGCTTATATAAATTCCAATGCATATTTCAATGAATTGATAGAAATCTATAATGTGAATGCGGAAGAACGTATAAAGCAAAATACAAATTTAGTTGGGCAAATAGATGGATTGATAGCTAGTTATGGGGACAAATTAGCGAGCAAGGATAGCAATCCGGTCACTCAAGGTACAATTTCGTTTGATACGGAAGAGAAAATCGACCTAAAGGGCTTATTCGACCTTAAGAACGGTTTGCTTAAAGATATAGAAAGTAAAAAAGTAGAACTGAAGACCAGAACTGAAGCAGTAAAAGTCATTAATTTCGGAAAACCACAACAAGTTCAGAAAGCTTTTTTTGGGAAGAAAATTATATTGATTCCCTTGCTATTGGTCGGTTTGTTCTTTTTGGGTTCTTTTCTTAAGTTTTTGAATAAAAAGGTTGGAGAGGTATACTGAAAACTCTTGCTTTTAAATTTACGCTTGATATAATTTTACTTAAAATTCCCACAAAAATTGTTAAGGTGATTAATTATCGTAATTTTGGCAAGAGACCGAAAATAAGGGTTTTAATTAATACTCAACAAAGAAAAATGGATTTTACTGGCAAATCACTGTTGATCACTGGAGGGACTGGTTCCTTGGGAAAGGCTTTAACAAATTATATTTTAACAAATCATTCTGAAATAAGAAGGGTAATCATCTTTTCTAGGGATGAACAAAAGCAATTTCAAATGGCACAGGAATTTCCGTTTGAAAAATATCCACAAATTAGATTTTTCATAGGAGATGTCAGGGATAAAAATCGATTGATTAGGGCCTTTCAAGGTGTGGATTACGTTATTCATGCTGCGGCGATGAAACATGTGCATTTAGCAGAATATAATCCAGAAGAATGTATAAAAACAAATATTGGTGGAGCCCAGAATGTAGTTGATGCATGTTTTGCCACAAGTGTAGAGAGAGTGGTTGCCCTATCCACAGATAAGGCTTGTGCACCAATAAATCTTTATGGGGCCACAAAATTGACTTCGGATAAGTTGTTTATTGCGGCAAATAATATAAAAGGGGACAGTCCAATACGTTTTTCAGTAGTGAGGTACGGAAATGTTATGGGATCTAATGGGTCGGTAATCCCTTTTTTCATAAATAAGAAAAAAGAAGGTTCTTTACCAATCACAGATCCCGATATGACACGTTTCAATATATCCTTACAAGGAGGGGTGGATATGGTTATGCATGCCATGAAATATGCTTGGGGTGGAGAACTTTATGTTCCTAAAATACCATCGTACAGGATTATGGATGTAGCAGAAGCCATTGCACCTGAATGTGAAAAACCTGTTATAGGCATAAGACCTGGTGAAAAAATTCATGAAGAAATGATTACCCCTTCAGATTCATTCTATACCTATGATCTAGGCAAATATTATACTATATTGCCTTCAACCCATAAATGGAAATTAGAAGACTTTGTAAAAGAATTTAGTGCAAAACCCGTACCACCGAATTTTAGTTATAATTCGGGAGAAAATGATGAATGGGAAACAGTGGAAAGTCTTAGAATTTTAATTAAGGAACATGTAGATACTAATTTTACGGTTTAAATGAAGGCCATACCATACGGAAGACAGAATATTCAACAGGATGATATCGATGCTGTTGTAAAAACACTATCAAGTGATTTTCTAACTCAAGGACCAAAGGTCAAAGAGTTTGAAGACAAATTCGCCAAATATGTTGGGGCAAAATATGCGGTGGCTGTTAATAATGCAACTTCTGGATTACATTTAGCTGTTTTAGCCTTGGGTTTAAAACCAGGAGAACGGGTAATCACTACACCAATAACATTTGCCGCATCTGCTAACTGTGTTAGATATGCAGGAGGTGAAGTTTGGTTTGCAGATATAGATTCGGAAACTTATTTGCTGTCTTTTGAAAAAACAAAAAAACTTATTGAGAGTAAGCCCAAAGGTTTTTTTAAAGGGATAATCCCCGTTGATTTTGCAGGATTACCTGTGAACCTTGAAGAATTTCGCAATTTAGCCGACGAACACAATCTTTGGATAATCGAAGATGCGGCACACGCACCTGGAGGTTACTTTATAGACTCTAAAGGAAATGAACAAAAATGTGGAAATGGCAACTACGCGGATATTGCTGTTTTTTCATTCCATCCAGTTAAACATATTGCCTGTGGGGAAGGTGGAATGGTAACCACAAATTCAGAGGTGCTCTATAAGAAATTATCATTGTTGCGAACACATGGTATTACCAAGGAAAACATGCAGGAAAACCATGGTGGTTGGTATTACGAAATGCAAGAACTAGGGTTTAATTATAGATTAACGGATATTCAGTCCGCTTTAGGCATAACCCAGCTCTGTAAAAATGATGCTGGAGTCAAAAGAAGAAACGAGATTGCTGATGCTTATAAGAATGCTTTTGAGGGTGTTATTAAGTATCAACATCTACCAAATGGAACCTATAATGCACATCATTTGTTCGTAATAGAAGTTGACAATAGGAAAGGATTGTATGATTTCTTGAGAGCACATAATATTTTTGCACAAATACACTACATACCTGTACATACGCTTCCTTATTACCAGGGTATTGGATATGCAGTTGCGGATTTAAGCCAAGCGGAACACTATTATTCGAAGTGTATTAGTTTACCCATGTACCCAAGCTTAACAAATAAAGAACATAATTTTGTAATAGAAAAAGTATTAAATTACATGAATGGCTAATTTAGCAATAATACCCGCAAGAGGAGGAAGTAAGCGTATACCAAGAAAGAATATCAAACATTTTTTAGGCAAACCAATAATTGCTTATTCTATAGAGGCTGCAATTAAAAGCGGCCTTTTTGATGAAGTTATAGTTTCTACTGATGATACTGGAATAGCGAAAATAGCTAAAAGTTTTGGAGCAAAGATACTTTTCAGATCCCTTAAAAATTCAGATGATTATGCTACCTTGGCAGATGTAATAGAAGAGGTTAAAAATCATTATTCTAACAAACAAATATTTTTTGATGCAATCTGTTGTATATTACCTACAGCACCATTAGTTACTGTAGAACTCATAAAAAAAGGATATGATAATTTAATAGAAAATGAAGCTGACTCTGTACGTCCTGTGGTAAAATTCGGATACCCAATCCAAAGAGCTTTTAAGTTGGATAAAGGTAAAGTTTCTTTTGTTAATCAAGAATTCGCAAGTACAAGATCTCAAGACTTAGAACCAGCATTTTTTGATTCGGGAATGTTTTATTGGATGAAATTTGAACTAGGTTTAAAAGGATCTAATAGATATGCTTTTGAGATAGAAGAAATGCAAGCTCAGGACATAGACACCCCTGAAGATTGGAAATTGGCAGAATTAAAATATAAATTAAATAATCAATAAATGGAATCCTTTTTTTTTGTACCTGCAACAAAAATGAACAAGATTCAGGAGCTTCGTAAATTAAAAATCAACACATTTATTATAGATTTTGAGGATGCCATAAAGGCTTCACAGCGAAGTGACTTTTTTTTTGAGCTCGATAATTTAGAAAATTCCAAAGATTGTTATCTGAGGGTTCCAATCCATAATTTAGCAAATCCTAAAGAATTGGATTTGTCTTTACTAAAGGCTTTCATGGACAAAGGCTTTTCTAGATATGTATTACCTAAGATTAATTCTGTAGACGAACTGGATCTGGTTTTGAAAATTTTGGACCATGATTCTTTTGATATTATCCTTTTAGTAGAAACACCTAAATTATATTTGGAGCTCTTGTCAATGACTTTTGAAAATTTGGGAAAACTTACAGGAATAGGATTGGGGAGTCATGATTTTATGTCAATCATAGGAGCTAAGCATCAGTTGGATAACTTAGAAATAATTCGGCAAAATATACTATACTTAGCCAGAGCTTGGGAGATTACAGCAATAGATATTGCCTCCATGGAACTTAACAATGAGACGAGTTTTAAGAAAGAAATTATTGATGGTCATAGCAAAGGTTTTGATGCCAAATTCATTATACATCCCAACCAATATAAAATTCTGAATAGTTTTCAATTCTATACAGAGGAAGAGTATTTATTTGCGTTAAAAGTTGACAAGGTGGTTTCTGAATTAAAGAATAGTAAAGAATTTAACCCTATATTAATAGATGGAAAAATAATAGAACAACCTCATCTAAATAAAATAAAAAAAATACTGAAAAACTACAGAAAATAATATGAAGGCGTTTGAATTAGGAAACTATTTTGAGGATTTTAAGGTTGGGGAGGTAATAAACCACAATACTTCCAAAACTATTTTTGAGAGTGATAATAACCTGTTTAGTCTTTTGACGATGAACCATCATCCAGTGCATACTAATTTAGAATACGTAAAGAACCATCAACACAAAAAAATATTAGTGGTAGGAACATTAGTTTTTAGTTTGGCAGTAGGTATTACGGTTCCAGATATCAGCGGAAAGGCAATTGCCAATCTAGAATATGAAAAGGTGAAACATTTAGCCCCTGTTTTTATCAACGATACGATTTATGCTAAAACCGAAGTGTTAGATAAGTGGCTTACAAAGTCCAATACTACTAGAGGTATTGTTTATGTGGAGACTATTGCTTTTAATCAGAAAGAGGAACCCGTATTAAGTTTTAGAAGAAAAGTGCTAATTTCTAAAAAATAAGACGAATGGACAAAATATTAATGAGGAGTCTAATGTTTGTTCCTGCCCATAGTGAAAAATTAATGTCAAGCGCGGCAAAAATACCCGCAGATGTTTTACTATTGGATATAGAGGATTCAGTACAGCCTGCAGAAAACAAACAAGTTGCCCGAGATATGGTACTTAAATATTTAAGTCAGGGTAAATTTAAAGGCAAACATATCTTTCCAAGAATTAATGACAGGGAAAGTGGCCAATTGTTAAAAGATGTTACGCAACTTTCAGTTAATGGAGTAGATGGTTTTATGTACCCGAAAGCAAAAACCGGGAAGGACATTTATTTTTTCGATAAGCTTTTGGAAACTATTGAGTACGAAAAAGGAATGGAGACAGGTACATTTAAAATTATACCTTTAATAGAGACAGCCTCCGCTGTAATGAATGTTCAAGAAATTTGCTCCGTTTCAAAAAGAGTAATTGCAGTGGCCTACGGTTCCGAAGATTTTATTACCGATTTAGAAGGAATACATGATAAGGAGCATGTAAGTTTGTTCACTCCAAGAGCCATGATAGCAATGGGTGCAAGGGCACAAAATGTAATTCCTATTGATACTGTTCACGTTCGTGTAAAAGATTTAGCAGATTTAGAGGAAAATTTAAAGTTATCTGTTAAACTTGGATTTGAAGGAATGCTAGTTTTAAACCCTTTGGAGTTAGAATTGGTTCATCAGTATTATTCACCTACTGCAGAGCAGGTAAAACATTCCCAAAATATCCTAGAATTCGATCAAGAGGCAAAGAGAGAAGGAAAAGGAGTAGCCATTATAAATGGGAAATTTATTGGTCCGCCGTTTGTAGCCAAAGCAAAGAAAATACTAAAGAAGCACGAACTTGTAAGTAAGAAGAAGAAATGAAAAAGTTAATTATTATAGGAGGTTATGGTAACGGTACTGTTGTGCAGTCAACAGTAGAAGATATAAATGAGGAAAAACAGCAGTGGGAACTTTTAGGATTTTTAAACGATAATGAAAAGGAACCTATTAATGGGTATCCTGTTTTGGGCCCAATAGATAAAGAAACGGTTCAGAATTATCTTAAAGACTCGAATGTTTATTTCTTCTACAGCCTTATATCTGTGAAGTTAAATCATAAGTTTTTGTTTAAGCTTATTGAGTTGGAAATACCAAAGAATAGATTTGCAACTCTTATACATCCTACCGCTGTGGTATCTAAATACGCTAAAATAGGATATGGTGTTTGTATTCAGCCTTTTGTATCCGTAGGTCCAAATACATCAATTGGGAATTTTATTCAGATTTTTGCACAATCTTTAATAGGTCATGGAGCAAAATTGGACGATTACAGTTATGTTGCCAATAATGCGTGCATAGGGGCAGATGTTCACTTAAAGGAGGGTGCCTATTTAGGAACTAATGCAACTACTTTGGAGTATGTGACCTTAGGTAAGTGGTCTATTACGGGGATAGGGGCAGTAGTTTTAAAAAATGTAGATGACTACGCCAAGGTAGTAGGAAGCCCCGCCAGGGTTATTGGCTCAACAAAATAAGCTTTTTTGAAAAGAAAAATACTTTTTAGGGTCGATGCAGGTGAAAAAGTGGGTTTAGGCCATTTTTTTAGAAGTTATAGTTTGGCCAAGGCATTAGCTCAGAAAGGATACGCTGTTACCTTTGTTCACACCAGATCTGGTTTTTGGGACACTCTTGATAATTTTGAATTTCCACATAGTATACTTCAAGAAAAGAACAGCAGCAAGGAGACTATCAATATATGTTTAAATGGTAAATACGAGATACTTTATGTAGATGGTATTATAGATTTTGATAGTAACGATATTAACACATTAAAGGACAATGCTAAGTTGGTTTTTTATCAGAACCTGAGTGAATCAAGATATTTAGCAGATGTATATATTCTTCCATCATTACATCAAAAAGAATCGTTTTTTGAAAAATTCAACAATATTAAAACTCAAATTTATCAAGGGCTTGAATATTTTACTTTTAATGAGAAAATCAGAAATCTTGGATTAAAGGAAATCCAAAGTGATGATTGTGTAAATGATATAGGAATTATTTGCGGAGGTAGCGACCCACGGAATGTGATGTTAATGGTATATAAGCTAATTGACTTTTTAAAATGGGAGAACATTACTTTTAATTTCTATTTTGGGGAAAATTACATGCACCATAACAGTATTCCACAATCAACACCCAAAAACGTAAATTTCTTAGCTTACGACATTAGTGTCATCAATAATAGCGATATGCTTATTGCGGTATTTGGAGTAAGTACTTATGAGTTTATGGCTTTGGGTATGCCAATTATTAGCATTGCCCATCAACAGGCCAATGCTCATGCATCCGAGGTTTTAGAGCATAAGACGGCATCTATTTGTCATTTGGGGCTAATAGATAATATAAAAACAACGGAGCTTAATACAACTATAGCTAAATTTGTAAAAGATATAATTTTCCGTAGATCGTTAAACAAGAATTCCAAGATGGTATTGGATTTTAATGGTATAGAAAGAGTAGTAAAAATCTTAGAACGTATTTAAAATGATAAATTCTGAAAAGGTATTCGTAATTGCGGAGTTATCCGCTAATCATAATAACGATTTAAGTCTTGCAATGGAAACCATTGATGCCATAGCTGAGTCTGGAGCTGATGCTGTGAAAGTGCAAACGTATACCGCCGACTCTCTTACATTGGATGTAGACAATGAATTCTTTGGACCTAGAAAAGAAGGGTTATGGAAAGGAAAAACCTTATATGAGCTTTTTACCGAGGGTAGTTTGCCATATGAATGGCACGCGGAACTTAAAAGCCATGCAGAAGCGCTGGGATTAATTTTTTTCTCATCTCCTTTTGATAAAGAAGGCGTAGATTTTTTAGAAAACTTAAATATTAGTCTTTATAAAATCGCTTCGCCTGAAATTACGGATATACCATTAATTTCTTATGTTGCCTCAAAAGGCAAACCAATTATAATGTCTACGGGGCTTGCAAGTCTAGCAGATATAGAATTAGCTGTGAACACATGTGAAAAAGAAGGAAATTTTGATATTACTTTATTAAAATGTACATCCGAGTATCCTGCTACGCCAGATATGGCAAATTTATTAACCATACCAAACCTTAAAGACACCTTTAATGTAAAAGTTGGCTTGTCCGACCATAGTTTTGGTAGCACCGTGCCCGTGGTTGCGGTATCTCTTGGAGCTACGGTAATAGAAAAGCATTTTGTTTTGGATAGGAAAAAGGGTGGTATTGACGCTGCTTTTTCAATGGAGCCAAAAGAGTTTAAGGAAATGGTGTCCGCCGTTAAAGACGCAAAGGATGCTTTGGGTTCTGTTTCTTATACTTTAACGGAGACAAACAGGAATAGAAGGCGGTCTATTTTTGTATCAAAAGATGTTAAAAAGTACGATAGGATTACTCTAGATAATATAAAATCTATTAGACCTGGCAACGGCTTGCACCCCCTATATTTTAATGAAATTTTAAACAAAAAATTTAGTCAAGAATTAAAAGCCGGAACACCCTTAAGATGGGAATTGATATGCTAAATAAAAATAATCTTGAAAAATTACTTACACTTTTTTGTAGGCTTCTGGGATTGGGGTCAAGATTTCTATTGACTTTTTTGATTACCAAAGAAATATCCCTTGAGTTCCAAGGAGAGTATACCTTGGTTACAACAACGGTTGCATTATTGATAATATTCTTTGGATTTGATTTTTATGTTTATTCAAATAGATTGATTATCAAGGGTAGTTTGGATAAGATTTTTTATTTAAAAAATTCTCTTATTTTTTACTCTTTTTCCTATATCCTGTTGTTTCCCATTATGTGGGTGATTTATAATAAAATAACTTTTATAGACTTAGGCTCGTTTTGGGTGTTATATTTTTTAATTATTTTCGAGCATTTGGGGCAAGAATTTTTTCGCACTTATATTTCTTTGAGAAATCCAGTTTTTGCGAACATATTGCTTTTTATTAGAACAGGTATATGGGCGGGTATCATTGTGGTTAATTTAGTTTTCAATCAAGGTTTCACTATCAGTATAGCAGAAATTTTACAATTGTGGTTACTTTTCGCTTTTATAACATTCGTTCTCGGTGTTTGTTTTTACCCTGGAATAACTATGTTTTTCAGTACGCAAGTAGATTTTTCATGGATAAAGAAAGGAATAGGTGTTGGGTTAACGATGTTCTTATCTACTATTTGCTTAAAAACTATGGAGTATTCAGACAGATACTTAATCACTTATTTTTTGGGAAAGGTAGATTTAGGTGTATACGCTTTATATTTTCAACTGGCCAATTTAATTAATGTCATGGTTTTTACTATGTATATATCTTTTGTGTATCCTGACATCATTCAAGCTGTTCATGAAAAAGATTTGACAGGGATTAACAAAGGAATGAAAACAATAAAAAATAAAACATTCTTATTGATAGGTATTTATGCGGTCTTTTCAATAATTTTTATACCATTTTTTTTAAATTATATAGGCAAAGACGAGCTTTATTCAAATGTTCCAATTTTCTATATTTTATTAGCGGGATGTTTACTGTTGAATTTAAGTTTCTCTTACCATTATTTGATCGTAGGATACGAAAATGAAAAACAAATTTTAAAAGCTACCCTTTTAGCTTGCGTTTTTAATGTAGCGGCAAATATAATTCTAATTCCGTTAATGGGAATTTATGGTGCTGCAATATCCCTTTTAATAGGCAATATTTGTCTGTTTATTTTCAAAAGGAGGTATAGTAATAACATATTATCACAATGGAAAAAAACAAAATTATCATAGCTTTAATGTCCTTCCACAAGAACACATTGGTACAAATATTTCAAAGTTTGTTCAGTGTAAAAGGCAACTTTGTTTTCCGTTGAGAATGTGCAATCTTTAATTCTTTCGATTGTGAGGTTTTAATAATCAATGATTTTAATTTTCAGAAAAAACTTTATAATAATTATTACTAAAAAACAAAAAAGGTAATGACCAATAAAAGGAGTAAATACCTTAGAAAGTAGATATACTTTTAATAACGACATTTATGTGGATAAGAGGAAGGGTATCTTTACACATATGTTCTCACATACAGACTTTATTTAGTCAATAGTAAGCGATTTAACGGTTATTGAAGATAATAAAGTTTGTTTAAAAATAACGCTGACAAAGTATGCTTATAAATATTTATAACCGTTTCTTCTTATTGAAAAGGTGTAGTAGACATTAATTTTAAATAAAAATAAAATATGATAAGAAAAAAGATTAATGTTTTTTTGCCAATTACATCATATTCAATGTATTTGTCAGAGTTGGTAATAACGCAACAAAATCTTCAAGGAGAATGCAATATATTATTGAACCCTCATGGTTTTAATCATGATAGCCTATTATGGGATAGTGTTTGGATGGATGATATACCTCGAATGAACTCAAGGAGAATATTTAAAAAGGTGTTGATTAATTTTCATTATATACGTCGTCTTTCTTCTTATTTTAAGAGAATAAAACCAAATTTAGAAGTAGTTAATCAGGAACTTTGTAATTTTTATTATGTTGATCTATATCATGTATTAACCAACCATATTTTTAGTAAGTATCAATTTAGGGCCAGGTTTATTATAGAAGATGGAATGCTTAATTATTATGAAAGTGAAGGAACGGTTCTGAAATTAGTTAGATTAAAAAATTTGTATTACGGTTTTTTTGGATTAAGTTTTAAGGCTTTACTTAACAAAACACATTTAACTGGCATCTACTTAGATTCGGTTTGTAAACAGTTTGTTACCAATCCCAACGAAACTTTAATCCCCGATAAGTCAATTTTGATAAATCTAGGTAAAGTGCCAATTGAAACTTCCTTTTCCGATGTTCTACTAATTTTAGGCCAAGAACCATTGATTATGTCCGGAATGTCTTATAAGGTTTATTCAGGCTACATCATTGATATGATTAATATTGCTGAAAACACTTATGGGACTTATAAGGAAGTTATATATAAGCCTCATCCAAGAGCAGAAGAAAATCTACTGCTGAAGGTGAAGGAATTACTATGGAATGGCAAAGAAGATATCAATTTCTACTTAGACAAAAAAACAGTCGAACAAAGCTTGTTGGAAATACTTCCTAAAACAATATTTTCTTTTCGTTCAACTTCACTAATATCCATTAAGAACATGTCAAATGGAAGAATTAATATTCATGCTTATATTCCTGAAGGATTAAAGGTTAATCATCGGATTGAAAATGTATTAAGAGTTTTAAATATAGAAATTCACCGAAATGTTTAGACTTAGAAACTTAATCAATCCAGGGGTTATTGTAGCATTATCAAGCCTTTTGAGCTTTTTGGGATGGTTAATCCTTTCTGAGAAAATGTATTATACTTTAAAAAAACCATTCTCTCTATTTTCCTTTGGGGTGTTTTTAGCATTTATCTGGTATTGTTTTGCAATTTTCATTTCATTTTTGGGATTTAAAACAGGAAATTGTTTAAAAATTAAATCATCCTTTGTAGACAAAAACGTTTCCATTGATTCGGATTTGGTGTATAAAACTATTGTGGTTTTAGCCGCGATAGGCTCTTTATATTCATTGGGATACATAATCTCTAAAGTAGGTGGTTTTGGAGAAGTTGTCGAGTTAATATTAAATAACAATGCCAATTTTTTAAAAAAAAATCTTTATAAGGATTATTCCATAGGAATTCGGAGTTTACGTTATGTTTCCATTCATGCCGTTACATTGATGATAATTAGGAGGCTGATTTTCAAAAAAAAGAGAATAATTCTGGATGTCTTTGCGCTTGTGACTTTGTTAATTACTGCGACTATTTCCAGTAGATTATCTATTGTCATGATGTCTATTCAAACAATTTTGATTTTAGTAATTTATAACAAAATAAGAATTAAGTTCAGGAACATGGTTCTTGGTGGTATTTTGTTTTATTTGGTAATTAGTGTTTTTAATTATACCAGAAATTATAATTTTTATTCTGAGAAAGTTGGTTTGAATTTTTTTGAAGCTGGCGCTGCCGATATGATTGTTTATTTAGGAACTCCTTTCCAAGGAGCCGTATCTGTTGGAGAAAATCATGAAACTATTAAAGAACAACCGATGAATTGGCCCTTGTATTCAGGCATTCCATCTTCATTGACAACAAATTCCAGTTTTTTATATTATTATAGGGATTATGGATGGTGGTGTTTTATGGTTGCCGGTTTTCTACTGTTCGTGTATGCTTTTTTTGCTGGGGTATTTGCCAAGTTTAGGTATAATATTTTATTTTTAATATATACATCTATTATGTATATATTCGCCGAGTTTTGGAGAATAGACATGTTTTTTGAAGGGGTAATGATTACCTTATTACTTACACCTATTCTTGCCAGTTTTATTGTGATATCAATGAAATTATTAAGACATGTGAATACCGGAAAAAATTAACTCCATGAATCAAGAAATTGCTAAAAAGAAGTTTATATGTATTGATTCTAGGATGCTTGATAGTTCGGGAATTGGAGTCTATTTGGAAAGAATTATTATTGGATTAATCTTAAATGGTAAATACAAGATATCACTTTTAGTGAAACCGAAACATGTTGATTATTTTAAAAAGTATTCGTCTAGCAACATTAGATATAAAGTACTTCATAGCCCGATTTACCATCCCTTTGAGAGTATAGAGCTTTCATTGAAAATACCCAGATGTGATATTTATTGGAGCCCTCATTTCAATTCAAGCGTGTTTCCAACTTTAGCAAAAGAAAGAATTTGTACCATTCATGATGTTTTTCATTTGGCTAATCCTCAATATTATTCGAAAATTAAATTTTATTATATACGTTTACGTTATCATATATCTTGCCTTTATTCAAAAAAAATCATTTCAGTTTCACAATTCACAAAATGTGAGATAAAAAAGTATTTTCATAAGATTAATGAAAGGAAAATTACTATAATTAAAAATGGTTTAAAATTTGAAGATGTAGCTCCGCCAATGAAAAATAAAGAAAGTGTAAGTTTACGAATCTTATTTGTTGGAAATTTAAAACCACACAAAAATATAAAGTGTTTATTAGAGGCATTCAAAAAAATCAATATTCCCAAAGAGCTAATAATAATTGGGGAAACTAAAGGCTTTTTGAAACCTATGGAGGAAAAAATTCTTAATGAAATGCATAAGGATGATGATATATTTTTATTGGGAAGAGTTGATGAATCAAAATTAAAAGAATGTTATGAAAAGGCCCATTTATTGGTGTTCCCATCACTTTATGAGGGTTTTGGCCTTCCAATATTAGAGGCATTTCATTATAGTTTGCCTTGTATTATTTCGGATATTAGTCCTTTTCGTGAGGTAGCGGGTAAGGCAGGGTTATATTTTAACCCACACGATTCTTTTGATTTAGCGGATAAAATTCAAATGCTTATGACGGATCTTAAATATCGAAGACACCTGATAAGTGAAGGAAAGAAGAGATTGAAATTTTTTTCTTGGGAAAAATCCATTGAATCCCATATTCAGCTTTTTAAATAACCATTATATGTTAGACCTAATTGAGAAATCAATAGACCAAAAAGGTCATGTTTTTGTCAGCATTTTTATTCTCACTCTCTTTTTAAAACACATCTACGCTCCTTATGCCTTAGGTTTGATTGTTATTTATTCTATTTTTTCTTCTGTGAATAAAAACTCTTTTAAATTGGATAAAGATCTATGGGTTTTTTCAATAATTCCTTTAGTCTTTATTTTTAATATTTTAATATTTGGGGCTAACATAGATACGTATCAGAAATTTATTAGAATACTACCTATAATCTTAATGCCTTTTGCTATAAGTTTGATTAAACTCACTTCACGACAAATCCATTTTGTACTTAGTTTTTATATCTATTCCTTAATAATATTTTCAATTTTTTGGATCGGTAGTGTTTCAACTTATTATTGGCAAATCGAAACTAGAGAACATCTCCTTAATTTAAACAGGACCATACTTTACGGTCAGGTTTATATTCCGAGATTTTTTGACTTTCATACACCTTATATTTGTTTATATATTTTAGTTGGTTGTTTAATTTGTTGGTATAAGTTGAAAATTACCAATAGAATCTATTATTTAGGTATATTCATTTTTTTTATTTTATTGATGCTTTATTTTACGGGAAGGACTGCACTTTTCATTGGATTATTGTTACTTGTATATACATTGCTTGATTTTCTTATTAGTAGTAGATACAACTTAATCATCGTGTTAGGAATGGTTATTGTACTATTCACAATTGTAGTTTTATCGGTAAATATGTTTCCAATGTTGCATGATAAGCTTCTAAATATTTCAGAAAAAGGATTTGGCGTTTTTCATAGAATAGATTATTGGAAAGCTTCTATAAATTTAATTAAAGAACATCCTATTTTTGGGTATGGTTTTAAAAATTACCAAAGTGAATTGTTGGCTTATTTTGGGAAAAAGGATGTTACTAATATTCACAATCAATATCTTGAATATCTAGTTCCATCTGGCTTAATAGGTCTTTTATGTTATTTATATTTTAAAGGAAAACTCATTATAAAATCTATTAACACAAAGAATTGGATATTTTTAATTTTCATCATAATGTTTAGTTTAACTGAAATTACAGAATCAATACTAAGTCGACAACGAGGAGTAATGTTGTTCTCTTTGTTTAGTTCATTGTTTTATTTCAGCAATTACAGGGAAACACCTCCTCCCGATGTAAGCTCCATTAAAAACCGAACTGTTTAAAAGTAGAATAATACTATTTAATTTTAAACAGTATTAAGATTTTCACCCACGCAGATTACAAAGATTTTAAAGGAGTTCGACAATGGTAAAAGTGTCGAGAAGATCACTTGTGAGCATGGCGTAAGTTCGACGGCGTTTTTCAAATGGCGCTCCAAGTACGCCGGAATGAATTCAAAGGAATTCAAACGACTCAAGGAATTTGAGGAGAAGAACCGAAAGCTCAAGCAGATGTATGCAAGCTTGGCACTTTACCATCAAATGGCAAAGGAGATCATCGAAAAAAAGCTTTAAAGTCTTGCCGTAAGCGTAGTATAGCTAAAGAACTTGTTCATTACGGTATCAGCAGGGCGTAACGTGTATTGGATATGAGCGTGAGTGTATATTATTATAAACCTTTACCGAATGACGATACGGAAATCGAAAAGGCCTTGCAAAAAAAGGCCAAGGAACATTGGAAGAAAGGCTTCTGGAAGGCCTACGACCGTTTGTGCAATGAAGGTAAGATTTGGAACCATAGACGGGTCCATCGTGTGTACAAGGGCACTTTAATTGCTTTTGAGAAGAAAAGTAAAGAAAAGTCTGCAAGGGTGAAAGTGCCTCTGGAAGTACCTGATGAACTCAACCATACCTGGAGTATGGATTTTGTAACCGATGTCCTGGAAAACAAGAGACGATTCAGGTCATTTAACGTAATTGATGAATTTAAATGGGAGGCACTTTCACCCTTGCAGACTTTTCTTTGACTAGTAACCGTATCGTTTGGGTACTGAACCATCTTATCAACAAAAAAGGAAAACCAAAGAAGATTCGCTTGGACAACCCCCGGAGTTCATTGCCCGGACAGCGAATGATTGGAGCGAGATGCACGGGATAGAGTATAAGTATATTTAACCGGGAAAACCGACCCAAAACGCCTTTGTGGAAAGGTTCAACGGCAGTTATAAGAGAGCGACACTCAACAGGTTCATCTTTGAGGACATCGAACAGCTAAGGGAACGGGTACGGATTTGGATGGACGATTACAATAACCACAGGTCACACAATGCCCTAGGATAATTGTCTCCAAAACAATATTTGGAACTTAATTTCTTGTGAGGTGCCGCACAAGGAATTAAAAACGATAACTTTGATTAAGTTTAAGAAAAATAAGCAGTTCTATCCGAGGGGAGCTTACGGTTCGACCTGAATATTTGAGATATGAAAGTAGCTATAATACATTATTGGTTGATTACCAGAAGAGGAGGTGAAAAAGTAATAGAGAGCATTTTAAAGCTATATCCTAATGCGGATATTTATACACTTTTCTTAGATGGTAATATATATGGGCCCAATTTGCCCAAAAATTCTATTACAACATCTGTTTTAGACAAACCTTGGTTGCGGAAATACTATCAAAAAATATTTCCCTTGTACCCCATTGGGATTAAATCATTGAAATTAAAAGATAATTATGATTTAATAATCTCGTCAGAGTCTGGACCAGCAAAAGGAATTAAAATTAATGATAGTACCCCACATGTGTGCTATGTTCATTCTCCAATGCGCTATTGTTGGGGGTTTACGGATGAATATTTACAGAGCATACCAAAAATACTTCGCCCAATTGCAAGATTCTTTTTTGGTCGATTACGCGAATGGGACATTACAACCATAAGCAATGTTACTAGTTATGTCGTTAATTCTGAGAATGTTGCCAATAGGGTAAAAACTTACTACGGAAAGGACTCAAAAGTAATTTATCCACCAATAGAATTGTCACTTTTTGATAGGCCATTGATTAAAAATATGAAGAGAGATATTTATTTGAGTTTTGGGGCCATCACCCCATATAAGCGTATAGACTTACTTATCGAAGTATTTAATAGGAATGGAAAGGAATTGGTAATTATAGGAAATGGTTCTGAAAAGGAGAAATTAGAATCGAATGCAAATTCCAATATTAAATTTTTGGGAAGTTTGCCTTGGAATCAAATAGAAAAATATCTTGACAGGACCAAAGCATTGATTTTCCCAGGGGAAGAAGATTTTGGTATGATTCCTTTAGAAGTCATGGCATATGGAATTCCAGTTTTGGCCTTTGGTAAAGGAGGTGCTTTGGAAACGGTGATTGAAAATGATTTGGTCAATGAATCTTCAGGTTTCTTGTTTGAAGCTCAAACTCGAGATTCCATCCAGAAATGTATTGATAAGTTCGAGCTAAACGAAAATGGATTCGACCCAGAATGGATAAGGGGTCATGCTAGGGAGTTTGGTGAGGATAAATTTTTAGATAATTTTCGTGGTCACGTAAATAGTTTAATCAACCCTGACCTTCAATAGTAGTTAAATCGACTTAATTTAATTTGGTTTATTGGCCATGTTAATAGATGTGATATTGTGTTATATGGACAGGATTTTATCTATGGGATGCGTGGAAAAGATAGTTGTTCTTAATTAAAATTGTTTAATTTGCATATTGCGCATAACTAATCTTAATATGGTATTTTCATTGCCAAATTAATTAAAAACTTTCTGAATTGAAATATAGAAAAGGTAGATGGTCAAAATCAATTAAGCCTTTAATGGCTTTCGCTGATTTAACTATACTTATTTGCGGCGTCTTTTTGTTTGAAATTCAATTAAGCAATTATTATTCATTTATTGTGTACATTTCCATTGCTTGGATAATCATATCGTTAAAAAACGGTTTTTATGAAGTGGATAGACAGGCTAGGGTAATACAATTATTTTCACTTTTATTTAGGCAGATAGTATTGTTTGTAATCGTATTATATGCTTATATGGGTTTTTTCAAGCAGCCCAATGTCGGAAGATTGGCCCTCGCGAACTATGTGGTTTATGTAACCGTTGTTGTTTTTTCATTTAAGTATTTAGTATTTTTTCTTTTAAAAAAATTCAGGGTTCTCTTAAAAGGAAATGGTCGAACCGTGATTGTAATTGGGGATAATTCAAAAACAAGACAACTCATTAAAATATTTAAATCGAAAAAGGAATATGGTTTTGATTTCAAAGCCAAGTTTTCAGTCAAGGCCCAGGATTTTTCAATAGCGAAATGTTTGGATTATGTAGTTGAGAATGGTATTGATGAAATTTATTTTTCTGTTGCGGAACTATCCAACGAGGAGATTAAACAGCTTGTTGATTTTTCTGACAATAATTTAAGAACCCTAAAATTCATACCAGACAATAAAGATATATTTGCAAAAAACCTGAAATATGAATATTACGATTATATACCCATATTGTCTTTAAGAAACATCGCGGTCCATGAACCTATAAATGCATTTATAAAAAGGTCTTTTGATATTGTTTTTTCATCCTTGGTAATATTGTTCGTATTATCTTGGTTGACACCGTTGATGGCAATATTGATTAAGTTGGAATCTAAAGGGCCTACTTTATTTTTACAAAAAAGACATGGCCTGGACAATCGCGAGTTTTTTTGTTTTAAATATCGTTCTATGGCAATTAATAAAAGTACGGATGATTTACATGTAAAAAAGAACGATATGAGGGTTACAAAAATAGGTAAGTTCATTCGAAAGACCAGTTTGGATGAAATGCCTCAATTCTATAATGTGTTTTCAGGACAAATGTCAGTTGTTGGGCCAAGGCCTCATATGATTTCTCTTTCTGAGGTTTACATGAAAAAGGCAAATCGATATATGTTAAGGCATAGTGTGAAACCTGGAATCACGGGATTGGCTCAAGTTAGTGGATTTCGAGGAGAAGTTGAGGAAGATTCAGATATAATTAATCGCGTTAAATATGATATCTTTTATCTTGAAAACTGGTCCTTGTTGATGGATTTGGGTATTATTTTGCAAACAGTATTGAATTTGTTTAAAGGCGAGGAGAAAGCTTATTAGTTAATTTTGATTTAAAAGGGTTTTTTTATGAAAAAAATTTTAATCACCGGTGCTGCAGGTTTTCTAGGATCACATCTTTGTGATCGGTTTATCAATGAAGGGTTTCATGTCATAGCCATGGACAACTTGATAACAGGTGACCTTAAGAACATTGAACATCTTTTTAAATTGGAGCAGTTTGAGTTTTATCACCATGATGTGACCAAATTCGTTCATGTGCCCGGAAAATTGGATTATATATTGCATTTCGCTTCTCCTGCTAGCCCAATAGATTATCTGAAAATCCCTATTCAAACCTTAAAAGTTGGTGCTTTAGGAACCCATAACCTTTTGGGACTCGCACGGGAAAAGAAAGCACGTATCCTTATCGCTTCTACTTCGGAAATATATGGAGATCCATTAGTGCATCCGCAGACGGAGGAATATTATGGAAATGTAAACACCATTGGCCCAAGAGGGGTCTATGACGAGGCCAAACGCTTCCAAGAGTCCATTACCATGGCATATCATAGGTTTCATGGGTTAGAAACAAGAATAGTCCGTATATTCAACACCTATGGACCAAGAATGCGTTTAAATGATGGTAGGGTCATTCCTGCTTTTATGGGACAGGCCCTAAGAGGTGAAGATTTGACCGTATTCGGTGATGGGTCCCAAACACGTTCTTTCTGTTACGTGGATGATGAAATAGAAGGTATTTATCGGTTGTTGATGAGTGATTATAGTTACCCAGTGAATATCGGAAACCCCAATGAAATCACGATCAAGGATTTTGCCGAGGAAATCATAAAATTGACCGGTACTACCCAAAAAGTAATTTACAAAGATTTACCCCAAGACGATCCTCTTCAGAGACAACCGGATATCTCAAAAGCGAAGGAGATTCTAGGCTGGGAACCCAAAGTGGGTAGGGCCGAAGGCATGAAAAAGACTTTCGATTATTTTAAGACTCTTTCAAAAAAAGAGCTCAAAAAGACCGAACACCGTGATTTTTCCAGTAGAAACAAGTGATAAGCCACTAGTCCGATTGTTTGTTCCCTCACAATTTTATTGATGCAACACAGGGTGTTTTAAGCGTCCAAGTCTTATTTTTGCGCAAACTTTAATTATGAACATTCTTATTCTTGGGTCAGGTGGTCGCGAACATGCCATCGCATGGAAACTTGCACAAAGCCCTAAATTATCAAACTTGTTTATTGCCCCTGGTAACGCAGGAACGGCCAGTATTGGGACAAATATATCCGTAGGGGTAAATGATTTCGAAAAAATAAAGGAGATTGTTCTTTCCAAGGATATTGATATGGTAATTGTAGGTCCCGAAGATCCATTGGTGAACGGTATCCATGATTTTTTCCTGAACGATGCAGAACTTAAGGATGTTCCTGTAATCGGGCCACAAAAAGCAGCGGCTACCTTAGAAGGCAGTAAAGAGTTCGCTAAAGAGTTTCTCATTAGACATAATATACCTACTGCAGCATATCAAAGTTTCACTTCAGAATCCTTGGAAGCGGGGTATGCCTTTTTGGATTCCCTTAAACCGCCTTATGTTTTAAAGGCAGACGGACTTGCAGCTGGGAAAGGTGTGGTTATCTTGAACGATTTACAAGAGGCCAAGGATGAACTAAAAATCATGTTGGTCGATGCAAAATTCGGGGAAGCAAGTACGACCGTTGTTATCGAGGAGTTTTTATCGGGTATTGAATTAAGCGTATTCGTACTCACAGATGGTAAGGGCTATAAAGTTTTGCCAACGGCCAAGGACTATAAAAGGATTGGCGAAGGAGACACTGGGTTGAATACAGGCGGCATGGGGGCAATTTCCCCGGTTCCTTTCGCGGATAAGGCATTTATGGACAAGATACACGACCGTGTGGTCAAACCTACCGTAGAGGGCCTTAAAAAGGATAATTTGCCGTACAAAGGTTTTGTCTTCATCGGCTTGATAAAAATTGGGGATGACCCATTCGTTATTGAGTACAATGTTAGAATGGGAGACCCAGAGACCGAAGTTGTCATTCCTAGGATTAAAACTGATTTGGTTACTGTGTTCCAAGCGGTTGCCGATCAAAAATTGGATAGCATCGACCTTGAGATTGATGACCGAACCGCATCAACGGTTATGTTGGTGTCCGGAGGATATCCGGAAGCCTACGAAAAAGGTAAAGAAATAATGGGTTTTGAGAATATCGGGGATTCCATTGTATTCCATGCCGGTACAGATCTTAAAGACGGAAAAGTGGTGACCAATGGTGGCAGGGTAATGGCAATTACCTCCTACGGGGATAATTTTAACCAAGCACTACAAACCTCTTATCAAAGTATCGATAAGATATGTTTTGAGAAAATGAACTTTAGAAAGGATATCGGGTTCGACCTATAAATACGAATGTGCGGAGCAAGATTTGTCCTCTTCGTTGTTGTCGTTGTATTTCTTTAACTGAACCATCCAATAAACGAAGGCTACAAAACAGATGATCATAAACAACCAGTTGACCGTATTGGCTGCCCACCAGTTCTTGGTGAATCTTAAAAAGTCATAGGGCCAAAAAAGTCCGTTTACAAATAAATCCTGTATGCCTTCAAAAAATGCCTTCATGTTATAGTATATTTACGGAACAAAAATATAAAAACCGAGGATGATTGCAAGTATTTTTGGAAAAACAAAACCTGTAAACCATATAATTGTAGTTACTTTTCTGTTTCTGTTCTATTGGCTTGTTCATTTTTTTCTCTTTAAAAAGGTGTATGCCGCTGAGGAAATATTGTGGCAAACGGTGATTTTGGGCATTTTACTTTTCTCCGTACTCATTGTGGATTTTATTGTTAAGCGTAATAAAATAACCCTTGCAAATTCGTACGCGATTTTATTTTTTGGGCTGTTAATGGTGCTATTTCCTGAAACCTTGACGGACAATCATGCCATTCTTTGTAATTTCTTTGTGCTTTTGGCTATTCGAAGGTTAGTCAGTATGCGATCTTTAAAGAACATTAAGATTAAGGTTTTCGACGCTTCGTTATGGATACTTTTTGCCAGCCTTTTTTATGATTGGGCAATCCTTTATCTTATTGTGGTCTATATCACCATATATATTTATGACCCTAAAAACCTTAAAAATTGGTTGGTGCCATTTGCCGCTTTTTGCGCTGTTTTATTATTGAGTTCGGGTTATTTGGTTTTAACCGATAATTTAGAATTCTTTAGATCCCATTATAAATTCTCCATACTCTTTGTGCCCGAATATTATTTAAACTGGGTAAGTAGTACCAAATCCATCATTTATGTTTTGGGATTGTTCGTATTAAACATATTGACCTTTATCCAACTTGGAAATGCAGGGGTTGGAAAGATCGTCACCACCCGTATTATAGTTTTTTTCTTGATTATAGGATTGGTTATAGATGTCTTGGTTAATTCTAACGGGCAGTATCCGATTATACTCACTTTTTTCCCAACAGCGGTTTTAATGACAAATTATATTGAGTTGTTGAAGCGTGAAAAGTTTCGTGAAATAGCACTGATATTTTCTGTAACGATTCCGTTTATTGTCTTCCTGTCCACGATGTTTTTATAGCAAATAAAGGGTATCTTTGTAGAAAATAATATCAGATGTTCAGTTCTTTAGCCAATCGTATTTTTCAGGAAAGTATCATAAAATACCACGAAATCGATACCGTGGACCAACCTTTTGAAAATCCATATCCAAAAGATGATATAGCACATTTGTTATACCGTAAGAATTGGATAGATACAGTGCAATGGCACTATGAGGATATTATAAGGGATCCAAACATTGACCCGGTAGCTGCATTGGTTTTGAAACGTAAGATTGATGCCAGTAATCAGGACAGAACAGATTTGGTTGAATATATTGATAGCTATTTCTTAAAAAAATACCAATCGGTTAAAATTGCCGACAATGCTGTGATCAATACGGAAAGTCCGGCATGGGCCATAGACCGTTTGTCCATTTTGGCTTTAAAAATCTATCATATGCAAGAAGAGGCCGACAGAAAGGACGCCTCGCAAGAACATATAAAAAAATGTCAAGATAAATTGAACGTGTTACTTGAACAGCGAGTGGATCTATCAACGGCCATTGATCAATTGTTGGGAGATATCGAAGCGGGTCAAAAGTATATGAAGGTCTACAAGCAAATGAAGATGTACAATGACGACGAGCTTAATCCGGTGCTTCGCGGTCAAAAATAAATTTTCTTTAGGGAACTATGGATAACGGCAATCACCTATTGGTAATAAGGCTCTCAGCCATGGGTGATGTCGCAATGACCGTCCCGGTTATAAAATCCCTTCTTGATACATACCCCGATTTAAAGGTAACCGTACTTACCAAAGGGTTTCTTTCCCCTATTTTCATGGATTTGGATAGGGTAAACGTTCATGTTGCGGATGTTTCCAATAAGCATAAAGGGGTTTATGGGCTTTGGAAATTATTTAAAGAATTAAGGTCTTTGAAAATTGATGCGGTTGCCGATTTACATAACGTACTTCGAAGTAATGTCCTAAAACGGTTTTTTCTTTTGGCCAAAATCCCTTTCGTTCAAATTGACAAAGGGAGAAAAGAGAAAAAGGCACTTACGGCAGAAAAGGATAAGGTTTTTAAACAATTGAAATCTACCCATCAACGTTATGCCGATGTTTTTATTCAATTGGGTTTCCCTTTTATACTTCCTGAAAACAACTTTTTAGCGAAAAAAGTACTGTCACAAGAAGGCCTTAACTTGTTGGGTAGTGATCCTCGAAAATGGATAGGCATTGCCCCTTTTGCGGCTTTTGAAGGTAAAATGTATCCTTTGGAACTAATGGAGGAAGTGGTAAAGCATCTAAACAAAACCAATCAGTATAAAATATTATTGTTTGGAGGTGGGGGCAAGGAAAAAGAAATTTTGGACCAATGGGGCAATACCTATTCTGATTGTATTT
The DNA here is from genome assembly GCF_009674825.1 of Maribacter luteus. Lineage (GTDB taxonomy): Bacteria > Bacteroidota > Bacteroidia > Flavobacteriales > Flavobacteriaceae > Maribacter_A > Maribacter_A luteus. The sequence goes on along the minus strand of NZ_WKJH01000005.1, from coordinate 239,590 downwards.
CCCTCGTAGGTAAACTCGCTTTGGAAGAAGAACTGGCCTTGATATCGAATTTGGACCTTATGCTCTCAATGGATAGTGGAAATGCCCATTTGGCGTCTCTATTCGGTATTCCCATAATCACTCTTTGGGGCGTTACCCATCCGTTTGCCGGTTTTTATCCCTATGGACAAGATTTGGATAATGCCTTGCTTTCCGATAGGGAACGTTATCCTTTAATACCCACTTCTATTTATGGTAACAAAGTGCCCGAAGGGTATGAAGATGTAATGACCTCTATAACACCCAAAGCAATCTTGAATAAGATTGCTCTTCTATTGAATGCTATTTAGGTTTTTGATCAAATTGCAGGTTGCTTTACTTCTATTGATTTAAAGAACTGCTTTAATTGGGCCATAAACCTATATTTACGCGCACTTGGAGCGTTATCTGCCATAAGTGTACGAACACCCATGTATGAACTCATTAAGAACAAAGCAACGCCTTCAGCATCTACGTGCCTATCTATATGGCCGTTAAATTTGCCTTTTTGAATAGTGGAAACCAAATTAACTTCCCAAATTTGGAGTATATCGTTCAAGTGTTTACTTATTTTTTCATTCTTACCACGAAACTCGTTCACGAAATTGCTCAATACAAAACCGCAATCCAATTCATTGTGTACCGCTGTTTCCAACGCATTTTCAAAACAATCGGTGATTAACTGTACGGGATTGTCATGCCCTTCAATGGGTTCGATCAACAGGCTATAGACCTTACGGGCCAATAAGTTCTCAAGAATCTGGATAAAGAAATCTTCCTTGGAATCAAAATGATAATAGAACGCGCCTTTTGAGAGGGAAAGTTCTTTTAAAATATCATCAACACTGGTATTGTAATAGCCATTATTATAAAACAATTCAAGGCCTGTTACTTGTAATCGCTGCATGGTTGCCATGCGTTTTAGGTTCTTGTCCATAAGATTGGGTTTAATGGTTCAATTAGACCGTTAAGTCTTTAACAAAGAACCCACAACCTTGTTTTAGGCACAGGAATAAGGGATGAGGTCAACGAAAAACTCGTTAAAATGTAAAAACCTCGGTGAACTACCTAAATATCGAACACTTGAACAAACCGCCCGGTCGGTTTAAGTGTACTTTTCTCAAGACAAAAGGATGGGCTAAATCTTAAGAAAAATGCTTTTCGACTTAAAAATCAAGCGACCGTTCCTTGGCAACTACTTCCTGCACCTGCCGTACAACCATAACAATGCTGGGAGATAATGATGTCCCTATCATTCAATATATCCTCATTATAATCTTTTATATGTTTGATCTTACTGTCGACTTTCAAATCGAGCATTTGGTTAAAATCACAATCATACAGCCATCCGTCCCAACTAACTGAAATCGTATTGGTACACATTACATTTTCAACCGCCATGGGATTATAGGCTTCTACCAGAGCATACATATAGTCTTCATAATTATCCGAAGCGATCAAATAATCCAAGAATCTTGAGATTGGTAAATTGGTAATGGCGAAAAGATTATGGAATTGGATATCAAAATCCTCTTTCAAGGCCTTTTTAAAATCCCTTTCCATGGCCACTTGATCTCCAGGTAAAAAAGCACCGGAAGGGTTATAGACCAAATCCAATTTAAGATTACTATCGGGTAGGCCATAGCCAACGGCATTCAATTCCTGTAATGCTTTAATCGATTTATCGAAAACGCCATCTCCACGCTGCTTATCGGTTTTCCCCCTGGTGTAGTGTGGCATTGATGACACCACATGCACATTGTGTTTTTTAAAGAACTCAGGCAAATCATGGTACTTTTTGTTGGCCCTGATGATGGTTAGGTTAGAACGTACGATAAAATCTTGGATACCTGCCTTGGCCGCTTCTTCAACAAACCATCGAAAGTCAGGGTTCATTTCCGGGGCACCTCCTGTAAGATCCAGGGTATGTGCTCCTGTGTTTCGAATAACCTCCAGACAATATTGCATGGTCTCCCGGGTCATGATCTCTTTACGGTCCGGGCCTGCATCAACATGGCAATGCTCACAAACCTGGTTGCACATATAACCCAAATTGATCTGAAAGATTTCAAGTTTTTTGGGTCGTAAGGGAAAATGTCCGGTAAGACCTATTTTGTCTTTGAAATAGGGCAATTCACCTTCTTCAAAAATACCTCCATTGAGTATTTTTAGTTGCTCGTTTTTTTCGGCAAGTTCATTGTGTCTTGCCTTTAATGATTTTGTCGCCATAATTATTTTTTCGGTTGACGGCCACAGTGTCAGGATTAGACCTATTTTGTCCAAAAGTCAGTTTGTGGCGCCCTGTACTTTTTACATACTTAATTTATCGTACTTGTTCATCATTTGCACGCCATGTACCAATGTTGCCCCACTTTCAATTGCCGCTCCGGCATGAACGGCTTCCATCATTTCTTCTTTGGTAATTCCCTTTTGCAATCCGTCTTTGGTATAAGCATCAATACAATAAGGACATTTTACAACATGGGCAACGGCCAATGCGATCAAGGATTTTTCACGGGCCGAAAGTGCCCCTTCTTCAAAGACTTTTCCATAGTAATCGAAGAATTTAGTTCCTATTTCTTCACTCCACTCCGTGATTTTTCCAAATTTCCTTAGGTCTGCTGGGTCGTAATATGATTTTGCCATTGGTATGCTTTTATATAAATGTTATTGAATTTTGGGGCGATATCCCATTCATTTCATTATGAAATGGTATGGATCTCCCAAATGGTTTTTAATGTTATTTGATTATGGAAAAGGTGGTTTATCTATAAACCGAAAAGAGTTCAGGAGAACCTTTGTTTTGATGAATGCGGTATTTGAACTCTTCCTTGAATGGAAGCTCAATTGAATAAATCGTAGAATGGGGGTCTATCAATTTCAGAATGATTCTCCTGATAAATCGTGTAAGTTGGTTTGTGAATTTTGAAAGAAGCTTAAGGTCCCGATCGGTATCAATATCAAACAACCTATCTAATTGGATAATGTCCGAACTTTTAAAAGGGAGTGCTTTCTTTATTGATAAACGTAATTCTGAAGTCTGCCACGGTAGATTTTCGAAAATTTCTTTATCAAAGTTCTCTTTGTGCAGTCCCATTAAATAAAATCCACCATCTGAAGATGGTCCAATGACCAATCTGTTTTTTTCCAAGAGCGTGGCCGCTTCTACGATGTGGGAGGTTTTCAATTGTGGCGTATCATTGCCAATGGTAATGACACGTTTAAAACCTTTTTTGAAAATAGCTTGAATTGCGTTTGAGAATCGTTCTCCAAAAGTATCGCCTGTTTGTTCTTTTTCGGTGTAATGAAAATAAGGCAGCCCGGTTTTTGAGACCATTTCGAGACTATACTCAGATAGCGCATTGAACAACGCAGGGCTATTTAGTGTCTTTTTGCGTCTGCATTCCTCTTGGGAGGAGAGAGCAAAAACCAAAATAGCCGTTTCTTGTATGTTCAATGCCTGCATTTATGGAGCGTTCCTGTAAATTTATATAAAACCTATTTCAAATAGGTCGAAAATAGGTGGTATTCTTAACATGTTCTAAAATATTTTGTTTAAATGGTATTTTAAAAAAACCGACCCACGGGTCGGTTCTTCGGTTTTGTTTTGGCATTTGTTTATGTGGATGCTAGGACGGATTGTCAAATAACATCGATTAAAAACAGGAGTTTGGCAATAATTGATGCTTTCATGTTACTGTACAAACCGCTTGGTTTGAAATAGGCGGACCCACATCATATGTTTCGAGGGGCTAAAACTCTTAAACATCGTCATAATCGACTTTTAAGGTCGAGGTTAATGGGTGTGCTTGGCATGTAAGGATCAATCCTTCCTCTATCTCCCCATCTGTTAGGATCTGGTTTTTGACCATTTCGGCTTTTCCTTCGGTAATCTTTGCGATACAACTACTGCAAACTCCTCCTTGACAAGAATAAGGGGCATCAATATTTTCCTTTAAAACCGCATCAAGAACAATATCGTTCTTACTCATGGTAAGGTGGAATTCCTCGTCATCCACGATTACCGTTACTTGTGTTTTACCATCTGAAGTTACCGGTTTAGAATCGGAAACGGTTTCAGTGGTACTGAACAATTCAAAATGTATTTTGTCCTTAGGCACGCCATTTTCTTGAAGTGTATCGGTTACCAAATGAATCATGTCTTCCGGACCACAAAGATAGAATGCGTCAAAATCGATATTCTTGTGTTTGTTCTTTAAAGCGTAGTTAACGGTAGATACATCAATACGCCCGAACAAAGAGCCTTCTTCCTGCACCTTGCTATTCGTGAAGTAAATAAAAAACCGATTGGCATAATCTAGCTGTAGCTTTACCAAATCCTTATAAAACATGGTTTCAGCATTCGATTTATTCCCATATACAAGTACGAAGTTATTATGGGTATTGCTTTCCAAAACCTCTTTTACAATACTCATGATAGGGGTAATACCACTTCCGGCCGCAAATGCAGCCACGTTTTTTTGTTCACTGGTAGATTTAAAAACAAAACGCCCTTCAGGAGGCATTACTTCCAAAACATCACCTACTTTCAATTGGGTATTGGCAAAATGTGAGAATCCGCCTTTATCCACTTTTTTTACCCCGATAGTTATATAATCGCGTTTTGGGGATGAACTTATGGAATAAGCACGACGCAATTCCTTACCTTTAATTTCTTTTTTTATGGTGATGTATTGCCCAGGGACGAAAGCAAAAGTCTGCTTAAGTTCTTTGGGCACCTCAAAAGTTATGGCCACCGAACTTGGTGTAAGGTGTTTGATCTGTTTTACGGTCAAAAGATGAAAATGAGTCATGCTAAAATTCTTATGAATGAAGTACAAAACTAAGCAAAGCAAGGGCTATAAAAAATGGGTTCATTAAAAAAATAAGCTCTAATTGTAACAAAACCATGTTTATAAACACTAACTCCACAGAACAAAAAACCAACCTGTATGTTCAAACACTTTGTTAGCCTCCAGTGGAAATCGTTCTTTAGATCTTCCAATTTCGGAAAAAGTCTTGCCCTAAAACTATTAATGGGTTTCTTGGCCGTTTATTTAATGCTTTCCTTTGCTAGTTTGGGTATCGGTCTTTATTTTATCCTGAAAAAAGCATTCCCGGATTCGGAACCTATGCTTATTGTTAGTGGGTATCTCTTATATTGGGTGTTGATTGAGCTTTTCTTTCGGTATTTTATGCAAAAACTACCGGTCATGGATATTAAGCCACTGCTGTTATATCCTATCAAAAAAAGTAAGATCGCACATTATATTTTAATTAAGTCAGGACTTTCCGGTTATAACTTCCTTTCCCTCTTCATAGCTGTTCCTTTTTCGATTGTTTTAATGGTTCAAGGGTATCCTGTAATTAATGTCCTTAGTTGGCTATTTGCGATTGTTTGTATAATACTTACCATCAACTACACCAACTTTATCATTAATAAGAGCGATAAGGTGTTACTGTTTTTGGGTGCGCTTATTTTGGCCTTATACGGTTTGGAGTATTTCAATATTTTCTCCGTTAAGGAATATGCCGGTCAGTTGTTTTACAGTCTGTATCAAAATCCTATTTTGGTATTGATTCCTTTGTTATTGGTCATAGGCACGTATTATGTTAATTTCAACTTTCTTCGAAAAAAGCTGTATCTCGATGCTTCCCTGAAAAAGAAAGCGGTCAAGGTCGAAACTTCCGATCTGACTTGGACCAAACGTTTTGGGGATATTGCTCCTTTTCTTCAACTGGATTTAAAACTCATCTGGAGAAACAAACGTACCAAGATGCAGGTGTTCATTTCTTTGGCAATGATCCTTTATGGATTGTTTTTTTATAGTATGGATACCTATGGGGATACCAGTACCATTTACCTTTTTGTCGGGATTTTCATGACCGGGATTTTTCTTTCGAACTTTGGTCAGTTCATTCCGGCGTGGGACAGTGAGTACTACGGAATGATGATGTCACAGAATATTCCCCTGCGAAAATATCTTGAAAGTAAGGCCGGACTAATTTCCGTGAGTATAGTCGTTATGTTCCTGCTCTCAATACCATACGTGTATTTTGGTTGGAAAGCCTTGGCCATTAACTTTGCTTGCGCCCTTTACAATCTGGGTGTTAATGTTCCGGTGATTTTGTTTTTCGGATCTTTCAATAAAAAAAGGATAGACCTTACCAAAAGTGCCATAGGTAACATGCAAGGAACCAGTGCAACGCAGTTCTTGGTGTTATTGCCGTTAATGGTGGTTCCAAGTGTCCTTTATTTTGTGCTAAAAACATTTGTTTCATTTGAAGTGGCCATTGTAACCTTATCGGTTATGGGAATCATAGGTTTCGCGTTTCGGAACACATTGTTGAACAAGGTTACCGAGGCCTATAGAAAAAGGAAGTACACCATGCTTGCGGGGTTTAAGGAGCAGAATAGCTAAAAACCATTCGGTATATATTGTAAAAGGATAATTAGAGAAAATAATATGATCACAACACAACATCTTACCAAGAAATATGGAAGCCAAATGGTTTTGAACATAGAGCATTTAGAAATTCCGAAGGGTCAAAGTTTTGGTCTAGTAGGTAATAACGGTGCCGGAAAAACCACTTATTTTAGTTTACTGTTGGATTTGATACAGCCTACAACTGGGCATATCGTTAATAATGAGGTGCAGGTGAATACCAGTGAGGATTGGAAGCCTTTTACCTCTTCGTTTATAGATGAATCTTTCTTGATCGGTTATCTGACCCCGGAAGAGTATTTTTATTTTATAGGAGAGCTTAGGGGCCGAAACAAGGCCGATGTGGATGCACTGCTGGCCAACTTCGAGGATTTTTTCCATGGGGAGATTTTGGGTCAGCGTAAATACCTGCGAGACCTATCCAAAGGAAATCAAAAAAAGGCGGGTATCGTGGCTTCATTTATCGGTAACCCCCAAGTAATTATTTTGGATGAGCCGTTTGCGAATTTGGATCCGACTACACAAATCAGATTAAAAGCAATTATCAAGGATTTGGCGGCCAAAAAAGAAATAACCGTTTTGGTTTCAAGCCACGATCTTATGCATGTTACCGAAGTGTGTGAACGAATTGTGGTTTTGAACAAAGGCGAAGTGGTACGCGACATTCAGACATCTGCCGAAACCCTAAGGGAACTCGAAAGCTTCTTTGCGGGCACCCAAGTTTCAAATGAGGAGGAATAACTGCTGGCATTCATTTGACCCAAACTAAATCTATCTTTTTGTTCGAGGAGGTGTTACCGTGGAATAAATCTGTATTTTATCGACCAACTGCATAATAATCCCGTCGTTTTTCAGTTTACTAGGTGTACGAATACAGAGAATTTTGAAGCTTCGATATAAAATTATCTTTTCAGCCCTTTCGGCTGTAATCATCCTAAGTGCATGTTCTACCAAAAAGGACGCATTCCTTAACAGGAATTGGCATGCAATGAATACCAAATACAATACTTTGTATAATGGTGAGATTGCCTTTGAAAAAGGGCGGGAAGAACTTAATGCCAACTACCAAGACGATTATTGGGAAATTCTGCCCATAGAGCGATTGGAGGTGACCGATGAGGTTAAGCTAGATTCAGAGGATAACAACCCAAATTTTATTATTGCGGAAGAAAAGGCCACAAAGGCCATTCAGAAGCATAGTATGGATATTAAGGAGATCGAACGCAATCCCCAGACCGATGAGGCCTTTTTACTTTTAGGCAAGGCCCGTTATTTTGACGAACGCTACATTCCGGCCTTGGAAGCCTTTAATTATATTCTTAGGAAATACGATGAGAGCGATAAGTTGAACGAAGCCAATATTTGGCGGGAAAAAGTGAATATCCGTTTAGAGAATGATGAGCTGGCCATTAAAAACTTAAAACGCTTAATGAAGTTCGAAGATCTAAAAGATCAAGAATATGCAGATGCTAGGGCAATGATGGCCCAAGCATATATTAATCTAAAAGCACCGGATACGGCGATACAGCATTTAAAAGTTGCTTCGTACTATACAAAGAAGAACCCGGAGAAAGGCCGATATTTTTATATTATCGGACAGTTATATAACCAATTGCAATACAAAGACAGTGCTAATTATGCTTTTGATAAGGTTATTGAACTGAATAGGAAATCACCAAGAGTGTATATGATCAATGCACATCTGCAGAAAATCAAGAACACCGAACTGACGGATGGGAACAAGGAGGAACTTTTCGAATACTTGACCGATTTGGAAGAGAATAGGGAGAACCGCCCATTTCTCGATAAAATATATAGGCAATTGGCAGAATACCATTTGGCTACCAAATCAGATAGTTTGGCGTTGGTATATTTCAATAAATCCTTACGGGCTACCCAGAATGAACCCAAGCTCAATGCTTTGAATTACGAAAATCTGGCCATCTACAATTTTGACCAGAACCAGTACAAGACCGCAGGGGCATACTACGATAGTGTTTTGACCAACCTATATGAAAACACTAAAAAATACCGATCGGTCAAAAAGAAACTTGATAACTTGGAAGACGTTGTAAAATATGAGAATGTTGTACAATACACTGATAGTGTTATTACCCTTTTCAACCTTTCCAAGGATGATCAAATTGCTTTTTTCGAGGACCATATCGCGGCATTGCGGAAAGCAAAGGAAGATGCGGAAAAGAAAGAAATTGAACGCATTACCCAAGGTTTTGCGGCTTTTGCAGAGAGCAAAGGTGGAAAGGAGAATAAGGGCAAGTTCTATTTCTATAATATTACCAGTCTAGGGTATGGTAAAAATGATTTTACCAACAAATGGGGCAATCGGACTTTGGAAGACGATTGGCGATGGTCGAATAAAAATACTATTTCAGTTTCGGATCAAGACACGGGAATCGCTGATGGCGGTTCTAAAAACCTTGACCCCACCGATGAGGAAAAGTTTTCCTTGGATTTTTATATGGATCGCATCCCGACCGATGTTTCGGTCATCGATAGTCTAAAGACCGAACGGAATTTCGCGAACTATCAATTGGGATTGATCTACAAAGAAAAATTCAATGAGAATCTATTGGCCGCCGGTAAATTGGAAGATGTGTTACGGTCAGATCCTGAGGAACGTTTGGTCCTTCCATCTAAATACAACCTTTACAAAATCTATGAGGAAGAAGGGAGCACATTGGCGGCAGAAATGAAAGCGGATATAGTTCAAAACCACTCCAATTCAAGATATGCCGAGATTTTATTGAATCCGACAGCCATATTGGAAGGTAACACAAATAGTCCCGATGCTCAATATGAAAGGCTTTATAAGATGTTCCAAGACCAAAAGTTTTTGCAGGTAATAGCGGAAACGGAGAAAAACATAAATAAATATACAGGTGACCCCATAGTGCCCAAGTTCGAGATGCTCAAGGCCAACGCAATAGGTAGGTTACAGGGCTATGAGGATTTCAAGGAAGCCTTGAACTACGTGGCATTGACATACCCTAACAATCCGGAAGGCAAGAAGGCGGAACAAATGGTGGCCGAGCAATTGCCTAAATTGGAAACCAAGGAGTTCTCAAAAGAAACCGGTTCCACAGGCAAAGGAAATTGGAAAGTGGTCTTTCCTTTTAAGAGAAGTAATGATAAAGAGGCGGTTGATTTAAAGGAGCGACTTGAGAAATCGATCCAAGACCTTAAATACAAAAATATCGTTTCAAAGGATATTTATAATCTCGAAGACCAGTTTGTTGTTGTACACGGATTCAAATCCAAGGATTTCGCCTTGGGTTATGCCGAACTACTAAAAAACAATAAGGATTACAGAATTAGCAATGAGAATTTTGTAATTTTATCTTCGAACTATAAGATCATACAGGTACATAAAAACCTGTTGGATTATAAGAATTTCGTTTTAACCCCAAAACCATAAACATGTTTTCAGACAAACAAAAACCCAGAGCTATGAATGAAATAGGTGGACAGCCGAACAGAATCGAAAAGAACACAAAGATCAAAGGGGAAATCATCTCCGAAGCTGATTTTAGGATCGACGGTAAACTCGACGGTAACGTAAAGACCTCAGGAAAGGTCGTAATAGGTAAAGATGGCTATATTCACGGAAAAGTGGAGTGCGTAAATGCCGATATCGAAGGTAGTTTCAATGGAGAGCTGCTCGTGTCCGATCTATTGTCATTAAAATCATCCGCTGTAATCGAAGGAACGGTTTCCGTAACCAAATTGGCCGTAGAGCCAGGTGCGACTTTTAATGCTTCGTGTACCATGAAAGGTAAAGGAAGTACTATAAAGGGGTCCAATACGGGCGGTTTTAAAGGATCGGTAAGTGGAAATGAGCAAGCAAAAGCCTCCTAATAATAAGAACAACCTTAGAAATATTGCAATGCTTTCGGGTATTGCGTTTGAGATGGGTGCCATAATCTATTTAGCAGCCCAAGGGGGAATATGGCTCGATGAACACTATCAAACCGAAAAAAGAATATATACGGCAATTGCCACACTTATCGGTGTGGCAATTTCTATTTGGGTGGTTTTGCGACAGCTTAAAAGAATAAAGTATTGATGGCAAAAGTCAACCCCATAGTTCAGTTTATTTTAAGTGCGGCTTTTTCTTTAGGCGCGGTTTTTCTAATCCATTTGATCATTCTCGATAATTTGGGGTTTCCAAAGTTCAATGATCTTATTGGCCTTTCGTATATCGTAAACGGTTTATTGGCCATCGCGATTTTTGTTTCCATCTATATTTTCAGAAGTAAATTAAAGAATCAGATCGGTTTTCTTTTCATGGGCGGAAGCTTTTTGAAATTTCTTTTTTTCTTCATTTTGTTTTATCCAGCATATAAGTCCGACGGTGAAATGAGCCGATTGGAATTCGCCGCTTTTTTTGTCCCATATGTTGTCTCTTTGGTCGTTGAAACGATCTTCACCGCACAAATTTTAAAAAAATGGATTAATTAGAACATTCTCATTTAGAGCGCCTATACCTTTAAATAAACTCAAAAATGCTTTTTTCTTTTTGCGAGAATAACTTACATTTGCAGCGATTTTTAGAGACCGATACCATAAAGTGATATGCGAAAACCATTTTTATTGAAATTTCTTTTGGCTGCTGTTCTTCTTCTGGGAAACACTGCTTTTGCTAGTGATAGCGACGTTGAAGAAGGCAAGGATAAAAAAACAGAGATAAAGGAATTCATAGAACATCACCTTCAGGATTCCCATTATTTTAACCTTTATGGTACCACCGATGAGCATGGGAAAGTGCATCATGTAGGTATTCCATTGCCTGTTATTTTATGGGATAATGGGTTAAAAGTGTTTTCGTCTTCCAAATTCCACCATGGGGAGGAAGTTGCCGAAGTTGATGGCAACTATTACAAATTATATCACAGTAAAATTTACAAAACAGACGCTGAGGGTACCATCACTTATGATGAAGAACACCACCCGACCAATGTTAGGCCATTGGATTTTTCCATTACCAAAAGTGTGGTAATGATGTTGGTAACAGGGCTTCTATTGTTATGGCTTTTCAGTAGTCTTGCTAAGAGTTATGCAAAGAACAACAGTGTTCCTACAGGTGCCGGGCGTTTCTTTGAGCCTATCGTTCTTTATATCCGGGACGATATTGCCATTGCCAATATCGGCGAGAAAAAGTATAAAAGATACATGCCTTTCCTTTTAACGGTATTCTTCTTTATCTGGTTTTTGAACATGTTCGGCCTAACGCCATTAGGGGTGAACGTAACCGGTAATATCGCTGTAACGACTGCCTTGGCCGTAATTGTGTTCTTGATTACCAACTTTACCGGAACCAAGGATTATTGGAAACACATTTTCGATCCACTTGGCGACGGTATGCCATGGTATGGTAAGATCATTATTTATATTATCTTGGTCCCCATTGAAATTTTGGGTCTTTTCATTAAGCCTTTTGCATTATTGATTCGTTTGTATGCGAACATGACTGCAGGCCACGTAGTATTAATGAGTTTGGTCGGATTGATATTTATTTTCAAAAGTTGGGTCGGAGGCCCATTGTCATTTGGCCTTTCGTTTGCCATATCCCTTATAGAGGTCTTGGTGGCACTTTTGCAGGCTTATATCTTTACGATGTTGGCAGCCTTGTATTTTGGATTCGCTTCTGAGGAACATGATCACGATCATGAACACGAAGAGGAAGCTGAATTGGCTCATTTATAAGTATTTTTTGGCCTGAATGATCAGGCGACAGGATTGAATGTTTAATTTTTAATATATATTTTATGGAAATTCCAAGTGTAGTAGGTGCAGGTTTAGCGGTCATCGGTGCTGGTATCGGTATCGGGATGATTGGTGGAAAAGCAATGGAAGCTATTGCTCGTCAGCCTGAAGCTTACGGTAAAATTCAAACAGCGATGTTGATTGCAGCAGCGCTTATTGAAGGAATTGGTTTTGCCGCTATTTTCGCGGGATAAACCAAACAAAAAAACGAACGGCTATGACGGTTGGTCATAGCTTTTCGTTATTGTTCATAATCATAGAATAGAATAACAAGACAACATGGAAAAATTAGTAAATGACTTTTCGTTCGGCCTTTTCTTTTGGCAGATCATATTGTTCGTGCTATTGCTTTTATTACTTCGCAAGTTCGCATGGAAACCTATCTTGAATGCCGTAAATGACAGGGAAGAAGGGATTAAAGATGCTTTGGCGGCCGCTGAGAATGCCAAAAAAGAAATGCAGAATGTTACAGCCGATAGCGAAAAATTATTACAGGAAGCCCGTGCGGAACGTGAAGCAATGTTGAAAGAAGCCCGTGAGATCAAAGATAAGATGATCGCAGAATCAAAAGATCAGGCTAAAGCCGAAGGGGATAAAATGATAAAACAAGCCCAAGCTACCATAGAAAGTGAGAAAAAGGCTGCGGTTGCTGATATTAAGAACCAAGTAGCTGAACTTTCGGTTGAAATAGCGGAAAAAGTCATCAAGGAACAATTGTCTAATAAGGATAAGCAGTTGAAATTGGTTGATGATATGTTGGGTGACATTAAATTGAACTAATCAAGAATGAACGATACTAGAGCCGCCATACGATACGCTAAAGCAATATTGGATATTGCTGTTGACAACAAAGCAACTGCTGCTGTTGAAAACGATATGCGCTCTATGGTCAAAACGATTTCCGACAGCAAGGAGTTAAAAGACATGTTGGCAAGCCCAATTGTTAGATCTGAGGTTAAGAAGAAAGCATTGAATGGTATTTTCAAAGGTGTTCATGCTATTTCCGAAGGGATGATTAAGCTTTTGGTAGACAATAAGCGAATCGGGATGTTGAATGAGGTTGCCTTGAAATATATCATTTTGAACGAGCAATTAAAGGGGCAGGATGTAGCGCTAGTTACAACCGCCGTGCCTTTGACCAAGGAGCTTGAAAAGAAGGTATTGGTTCAGGTAGCCCAATTAACGGGGAATGAAGTAACCGTTGAGAATAAAATCGATGAAAGTATCATCGGAGGTTTTATCCTTAGGGTCGGGGATTTGCAATTCGACGCCAGTGTGGCCAACAAGTTGAGTAATTTAAAAAGAGAATTTACAAATAGTCTATAATATATTTTAAGGCTCAAGAGAAGTCTAAACTTTATATCTAAAACAAATGGCAGGAGTAAAAGCCGCTGAGGTATCAGCAATTTTAAAACAGCAATTATCAGGATTTGAAGCAACCGCTACTTTGGACGAAGTAGGTACCGTATTGCAAGTAGGTGATGGTATTGCAAGGGTGTATGGATTATCAAATGCCCAATATGGTGAATTGGTTGAGTTCGAAGGAGGCCTTGAAGGTATCGTTTTGAACTTGGAAGAAGATAATGTCGGTGTTGTACTTTTGGGCCATTCAAAAGAAATTGTTGAAGGAGCCACTGTAAAACGTACCCAACGTATCGCTTCAATCAATGTGGGTGAAGGTATAGTTGGCCGTGTGGTCAACACCTTGGGAGCTCCAATAGATGGTAAAGGACCTATCTCGGGTGACGTATACGAAATGCCATTAGAACGTAAAGCTCCAGGGGTAATATTCCGTCAGCCGGTAAATGAGCCGTTACAAACAGGTATCAAAGCGATAGATGCCATGATCCCTGTGGGGCGAGGACAAAGGGAGCTTGTTATTGGTGACCGTCAGACCGGTAAAACAACGGTTTGTATCGATACCATCCTAAACCAGAAAGAATTTTACGATGCAGGTAATCCTGTGTATTGTATATATGTGGCCATTGGTCAAAAAGCGTCCAACGTTGCGGCCATAGCCAAGGTATTGGAAGATAAAGGCGCTTTAGCCTATACTACGATAGTAGCGGCAAATGCCTCTGACCCTGCACCTATGCAGGTATATGCTCCATTTGCAGGTGCTGCGATCGGGGAATATTTCAGGGATACGGGAAGACCGGCATTGATCATATATGATGATTTATCAAAACAAGCGGTAGCTTACCGTGAGATTTCATTGTTGTTAAGACGTCCACCGGGACGTGAAGCCTATCCAGGGGATGTATTCTATTTGCATTCAAGATTGTTGGAACGTGCAGCAAAGGTTATTGCTGATGATGATATCGCAAAGGATATGAACGATTTACCGGATGTCTTAAAACCTATGGTAAAAGGTGGTGGATCTTTAACGGCTTTGCCTATTATTGAGACCCAGGCAGGTGACGTTTCAGCCTATATCCCAACAAACGTGATCTCTATTACCGACGGACAGATATTCTTGGAGCAGGATTTGTTCAACCAAGGTGTGCGTCCAGCAATTAACGTTGGTATCTCCGTATCAAGGGTAGGGGGTAATGCACAGGTAAAATCTATGAAGAAAGTAGCCGGTACCTTGAAATTGGATCAGGCCCAGTTTAGGGAATTGGAAGCTTTTGCCAAGTTCGGTTCCGATTTGGATGCCGCGACCTTGAACGTTATCGAAAAAGGACGTCGTAATGTGGAAATATTGAAGCAAGCACAAAACGATCCTTTTACCGTTGAAGATCAGATTGCGATTATCTATGCAGGTTCCAAAAACCTGTTACGTGATGTTCCTGTTGAAAAGGTAAAAGAGTTTGAAAATGACTTCATTCAGTTCATGAATGCAAAACACAGGGATGTATTGGATTTGCTAAAAGCAGGTAAATTAACCGACGAGGTTACCGATACATTAACGGCAGTTTGTAAAGATTTAACAGGTAAATACAGAAGCTAGTTAAGAATCTTGAGTAAAGAGTTGAATCAATAAAAACCCAAAACTCATCATTCACAACTTATAACTTATATAAATGGCCAACTTAAAGGAAATACGTAACAGAATAGCATCGGTATCATCAACAATGCAGATTACCAGTGCCATGAAAATGGTGTCTGCTGCAAAGTTGAAGAAGGCGCAGGACGCAATTACTGCCATGAGGCCTTATGCTGATAAACTCACAGAGCTTTTACAAGCCTTAAGTGCGAGTTTGGATGCCGATTCAGGTAGTTCATATGCGGATAATAGACCTGTAAATAAGGTTTTGGTTGTAGCTATAACATCGAATCGTGGTTTGTGTGGGGCTTTTAATACCAATATCTTAAAACAAAGTTCATTTTTGGCTGAAGATACTTTCCAAGGAAAACAAGTCGACTTTATGGCGATTGGGAAGAAAGCCAATGATATATTGGGAAAAAAGAATACCATTGCGGCAAACCATAGTGATGTTTTTGATGATTTGACCTTTGAAAATGTTGCCATTATTGCCGAAGAACTTATGGATTTGTTCAAGAACGGTTCCTATGATCGTATAGAACTAGTCTACAATAAATTTAAGAATGCTGCTACGCAAATAGTAACAACGGAGCAATTTTTGCCTATCGTCCCGGCTGATGGAGATCAAAGTTCGAATGCTGATTATATTTTTGAGCCTTCAAAGGTAGAAATCGTTGAGCAATTGATTCCAAAATCACTTAAGACACAATTGTACAAAGCTGTACGTGATTCCTTTGCAAGTGAGCACGGTGCTCGAATGACCGCAATGCACAAGGCTACGGATAATGCCACGGAATTGAGAGATCAATTGAAGCTGACATATAACCAAGCTAGACAGGCCGCCATTACGAATGAAATTCTGGAGATTGTAAGTGGTGCAGAGGCACTGAGCAATTAAGAAGAACGGAAAATGTACTTTGAATTTGTTTTTTAATGTCCAAATGAATTAATTAATAGAAAACCTCGCATTAAGCGAGGTTTTCCAATTTTATGGGCCATTTGAAAGCGGACCTTTTGTAGCTTTGGGTTAAATACCTATTTTTAACTTTAATTATTCTTGGTTGAACCTTTTTAAAAAACTTTTTAAACAAACGGCCATTTATGGTTTGGCAACTGTACTACCACGGATGCTTTCCTTTTTATTATTACCGTTTCATACCGATATTTTGGCTACTGCTGACTACGGTCAGCTTTCGGTAATATACGCTTGGTTTGCCATTTTCAATGTTTTTTTGGCCTATGGTATGGAGACCGCATTTTTCCGTTTTTATAATGGTTCCGAAAACCGTAAAAAAGTGGTTTCAACTTCATTGATCTCGATTTTGGTCTCTACAATGGTGTTCATGGTCATGGCATTGTTACTTCAGAATGGCATTTCCGAACTTTCACACATTGATCCTAATTATTTAAGATATGCCATTTTTATTTTGACCTTGGATGCCTTGGTCATTATTCCCTTTGCCTGGTTAAGGGCCAATGAAAAACCAATGCGCTATGCAGTGGTAAAAATATTGAACGTAGCCATAAACCTTGGATTGAATGTATTTTTCCTTTATTTCTTGCCAAAGATGGCTGCATCCAATCCAGATGGGATTTTAATCGGGTTATACAAGGAAAACTTTCAAATATCATATATTTTCATAGCGAACCTACTTGCAAGCGCCACAACGCTTCTATTGATGTTGAAATTATACCTACGAACAAAGTTCGTCTTTGATAGGGAACTTTGGAATAAAATGTTGAAATATGCTTTGCCGGTACTTGTTGCCGGGGTCGCCTTTACGGTAAATGAAGTCTTTGATCGTATTTTACTCGAAAGGTTACTACCCGAAAATGTTGCGGATAGTGAGGTGGGGATGTATTCTGCATGCTACAAATTGGCCTTGTTCATGACCCTCTTCGCTACGGCGTTCCGATTGGGTGTTGAGCCTTTCTTTTTCAGTCATTCCAACACGGAGAACCCTCAAAAGGCATATGCCCAAATAACCAATTATTTTGTTGTCTTGGGTAGTATCATATTATTGGGGGTTGTCGTCTTCGCTGATGTATTGAAAATTCTTTTTGTTCGGGACCCAAAATATTGGGAAGCGATGGATATTGTCCCCATAATCATACTGGCTAGTTTTTTCTTGGGAATCTATCATAACCTATCTGTTTGGTACAAAGTTACTGATAGGACCAAATTCGGTGCATATATTTCTTTGATCGGGGCAATTTTGACCATAATCATCAATCTTGTGTTCATTCCCCATTTTGGATATATGGCTTCAGCCGTGGCCACACTTACGGCCTATGGTTGTATGATGATGCTTTCTTTTATTTTTGGTAGAATGTATTATCCCATACCCTATAATTTCAGGAAAATCACTTTCTATCTTTTGATCTCCATAGTATTTTCGATCTTGTCATTCTATGTCTTTGATCGCAATCTGTTCTTTGGAGTACCTTTGTTAATCCTATTTTTGGGAATGGTCTACAAACTCGAAAATGACAATCTCAGAAAAATATTCTTAAAAAAATGAAGATAAATATCATTAATAAATCAGCCCACGAATTACCAAATTATGAAACATTGGCCTCGGCGGGTATGGATCTTAGGGCCAATATTTCGGAATCAATCGTTCTTCAACCTCTAGAACGTTCAATTGTTAAAACGGGATTGTTCATTGAACTGCCTATTGGTTTTGAAGCACAGGTAAGACCACGAAGTGGCTTAGCGGCAAAAAAAGGCATAACGGTACTCAATGCCCCAGGAACTGTAGATGCGGATTATCGTGGTGAGATAGGGGTTATCCTCGTAAACTTATCAAATGAGCCTTTTACAGTTGAAAATGGGGAGCGAATAGCGCAACTGGTCATTGCAAGGCACGAACGAGCCGAATGGAACGAGGTTGATATATTATCCGATACTGTTAGAGGTGCCGGTGGTTTCGGCAGTACGGGAACAAAATAAGAGCCATTAATTTGCTTTATCGCTTATACGGTAAATTTTATGCCTTCTTTTAAGGGTGTTTTAACAAAAAAGGGTAAAACTCTGGAATACTTATTGATAATTTTATCCCGTAATGCTTTTGAATTAAATTAATTACGTTTTTCAAATGAAATTCCTTCGCTTAATTTTCATGTTTACCTTGGTTGCCCTTCCATTTGGAGGCTTGGCACAGCAACGTGATATGAATATCGAAGATAGTTCAGAGGTTTTTTTAGAGGAATATTCCGATACGTTCCAAGAGAATTTTTTTGAGGCTTTAAAGCAGAAAGGTATTGAGAATTACGACAAGGCCATAAACCTGCTTTTGGAATGTAAGTTGATCGATGGGAGCAACCCAGTGGTAGATCACGAATTGGCCAAAGTATACCTGATAGAGAAACAGTATAGTGCCGCCCAAGATTATGCAATATCGGCGGTATTGTCAGAACCAGAGAATTTGTGGTATTTGAATACCTTGGTCTCTACCATACAAATGCAAGGAAGTTCTTTGGACCAAATGGACATCGATATTCCTATGGACAACCCGACACTTATAGAAAATTTGGCATTGATTTACTTTAAACAACAGAATTACGAGAAGAGTTTGGTGGTACTTTCGGGTATCAAAAACTCGGAATTTACAGAGGATCTAACGGCCAAGATCAAGGATTCTATGAAGAAAAAGGAAGTTAAGGTAAAGAAAGAGGAAGTGAAGGAGCCTGAAGAAACCAAGGAAAACCCAATAGAGGCGCTAAAGGTACAATTGGCCGATTTATTGGTGAAGAAAGATTATAAAGGCTTGGCGGCACTTAGTGAACAGGCTATGGAAGATTTTCCGGCACAACCTTACTTCTATTATATCAATGGTCATGCTTTGAACAAAATGGGCAAACATGAAGAGGCTATTGAGGTTTTGGAGGGTGCTTTGGATTATATGTTGGATGATGTTCCCCTTTTGAACAACATTTATCAAGAATTGGTCAATGGGCATACGGCCTTGAATAATTCTTCAAAAGCAAATATGTATCTTCGTATGATAAAACCCGGGTTTTAGACTATGGCTACTGTAATTAGATGGACACGATTCAGTGTTTTGATACTTTTGATTTTTTCATGTAAATCCAAGAAACCGATCTCAGATAGCGCGGTTATGGAAAATATGTCGGCAAAGGCCGTTATCCGGACCCATTATCAAAACCATATCAACTTCAAGACGTTGAGTGGCAGAATGAAAATCGCCTATTTTGATGGGCAATCCACCAAAGGTGTAACCGTGAGCCTACGAATGGAAAAAGACAAGGCCATTTGGATCAGTGCCCCTTTAGGTATCGTTAAGGCCTATATTACCCCGAACAGGGTCTCTTTTTATAACAAGTTGGAGAATGAGTACTTTGATGGTGATTTTTCATATCTGAGCAATATGTTGGGGACTGAACTTGATTTTAACAAAGTCCAGAATTTACTTTTAGGGCAGGCTTTGTTCGATTTAAGGGATACCAAATATGAGGTTTCACAAACTGAATCCGAATATATACTGAAACCTAAAAGGCAGATTGACCTTTTCAAAACAAGTTACATGATAGAACCGCAGAATTTTATGATGTCTGCCCAACAGTTGTCACAGCCTGCAAAAAAACGTGTTTTGGATATTACGTATAAAAATTATCAAAAGGTAAACAATAGGATATTGCCCAATGAGATTTTGATTACCGCGATTGATGGCAATGGAAAAAACACTATTGATATTGATTATAGAAGTGTTGAGTTTAACAGGGACTTGAACTTTCCTTATAAAATACCTAAGGGTTTTAAAAAAATAGCATTAAAGGCCGATGCTTTGTAAACGCATATTCTTCGTTTCTATATTTCTGTTTACGACGTTACTGTCGGTACAGGTAGTTTATGGCCAAACGAATGAGCAAAAGGCCCTAGAAGTAAAGCGGGAACAACTTCAGAAAGAAATAAATGAGATCAATCGGTTGCTCTTTGCCGAAAAGAAAGAAAAAGGCAATGTCTTGGATCAAATGGAGGCATTGGACCAAAGAATTAATGTGCGCCAACAATTGATTCGGGTCACAAACCAACAATCCAATTTGCTGAATAGACAGATCAATGCCAATATTCGGAATATTTCCAAATTGCGCGAGGATCTTGAGCTTTTGAAGGATGAATATGCGACCATGATCCGTAAATCCTATCAAAACAAATCCCAGCAAAGTAGGTTAATGTTCCTTCTGTCTTCTGAAAATTTTTTTCAGGCATTCAAGCGAATGCAATATTTGAAGCAATATACAGAGTATCGTAAAGAACAAGGGGAAAAGATTATCTCAAAAACGGAGGAGCTCACCCAATTGAACGTTGACCTTACCAAGCAACGTAAGGAAAAGGATCAATTAATTGCCGAAAACAATAAGGCTAGGGCTGAATTAATGAAAGAAATGAAATCCCAAAAAGAGTTATTGGGAAGCATCCGGAAGAATGAAAGCAAATACGCATCGGCAATTGATCGGAAAAAACGTGAGGCCCGCAAAATCGACCAACAGATAGAAAAACTTATTCGCAGCGCCATAGCGGCATCGAACAAGAAGGTCGGTAAAGGTGCCAAAACCACGAAAGTATCTTCTAATAAGTTTGTGCTAACCCCTGAAGCTACTTTGGTTGCAAAGAATTTTTCGGCTAATAAGGGAAAACTGATTTGGCCTGTTGAAAAAGGTATAAAAAGCCAGGGTTTCGGTGTTTATAAAGATCCTGTTTACCCTGGGATCAAACATCAAAGTAATGGGGTTATCATCGCCACGGACGAAGGTTCTACGGCAAGGGCCATTTTTGAAGGCGAGGTTATTGCCATTTTATCGGTTCCAGGAGGAAATAAAGGGGTACAGATCAAGCATGGTAACTATATAAGCACATATTACAACTTGTCGGATCTCTATGTAAAAAAAGGGGATAAAGTGGGTATTAAAACAGAATTGGGTAAAATATATACCAATCGGTCCAATGGTCAGACCCGCCTAAAGTTCTACTTATACCAAAATACTTCACGATTGAATCCCGAAGAATGGGTTTACCAACTTTAAATTATTAATATGTCAACATCATCAAAGATAATCACGGATCTAAAAGGTACTTTCGAATTACATAACGGCGTTAAAATGCCATATTTTGGATTGGGGGTGTATTTGTCCGAAGATGGTAACGAAGTCATCAATGCTGTCAAATGGGCCATTGAAGCAGGCTATAGGCATATTGATACGGCAGCTATCTATAATAATGAAAAGGGAGTTGGCGAAGGTATTCGACAAAGCGGGATCAATAGGGAGGAACTGTTCGTTGTCAGTAAAGTTTGGAATGCCGATCAAGGTTATGATAACACATTGAAGGCATTTGATGAAAGCTTGGAGCGATTACAATTGGATTATCTTGACCTTTACCTGATCCATTGGCCCGTTAAGGGCAAATACAAGGAGACCTGGCGTGCTTTGGAATATTTGTACCAAGAAGGGAAAGTTAGGGCCATTGGCGTAAGCAATTTTTTAAAACATCATTTAGAAGATATACTCGATTCCGCGGAAATAGTGCCTATGGTGAATCAAATGGAGTTTCACCCGTATTTGGTACAGCAAGGTTTATTAGACTACTGCAACGAAAATCAAATTCAGTATGAGGCATGGTCCCCAATGATGCAAGGAAAAATATTCGAGTTGGATGCTATTAAGGATATGGCCAAGAAATATGGTAAATCCCCGGCCCATGTTGTTTTACGCTGGGACCTTCAGAAAGGCGTCGTGACCATACCGAAATCGGTTAAGAAAGAACGTATTATCAATAATGCCGATATTTTTGATTTTGAATTATCAAAAGAAGATATGGCCTATTTAGATGGTCTTGAAAAAGGACATAGATTTGGCCCAGATCCCGATACATTTGATTTTTAAAACTTCCTAGGTTAATAGTTCGAATTGGTTTTTTATTTCTTATGACTTGATTATCACCCACATGGGTGTTTTTTGTTCCTTTTGTTTTATCAATCTTTGGTTAAGTATTCATTTAAAAGGGAACAGCCATGGAAAACACATTGATTTTAGAACAAGAAGAACAGGTTGCTATCAGCACCCAAAAAGTTGAAAGTGCCAAGCTAAAAAGGAATAGGTCACTATATTCCATAAAACCCATATTGATTTATCTATCTTTTTTCGGTACTTGTTTGGCCTTGGTATTCGGTAAAATCTATTTGTGGGCCGTACTGCTCTTTGTCGTTGGAAACCTTGCTTTTTTATGGTTTTATATTATAGATCAAACCACCGAATTCGATATTTCCATAAATCTGGATTCCAATATTGACCAGGCGAAGTTGGAAGAGCAATTGTATGATCGCTCTAAAAGAAACAATTGATCATAATATCCAATCCCCCATTTTATGAATGTCCATAATCATCAGAATGACATGATCAAAGTTGCCGTTCAGGAGCATGTAGCCCTGAATATGGCGCTAAAAGGATTATTGGAAATAGATACCTTGCTGACGAAATCAATACCTGAATCTACAACTATAACCAAAAAAAAGCCATTTATACAATTTCTAAAGAACCTCAGGGATTATTGGTTATATTTTTAGCTATACATCAAATGAACATAGCTTTCTGTCATGGTACAAGGAATAGCACAGGACACGTTTAAAATTAAGATTTACAGAGAATTACTATCGGTATACATCAAGATGGCAATATGTACTTCCTTTGCCCCGATAGTCCTATGGTCGCAAGAAATACCTTTGGATAGCATTGATAAATTATTGACCCATAATTTAGGGGTGGAACAACATAAGAACCTACTTTGGATGGGGGCCGAAAAATCCCTGGAACAGGATAGTACGGTTTATAGGACTAAAGATTTTACGTCGGAATTACGATCTCTTCCCGAAATTCAAAATGACAGCGCATCTCTAATGAGGGCCCTAAAGTTAGATGCTCATGCAGATAGGGTCATGGGTAATTATATCAAAAGTATAGACCAGTTTAAGGTATGCCATGATTATTTCCAGCGTACGGCGGATACGGCTAACTGGGCCTTCTCTGCCAACCAACTTGGGACTATGCATGTTTTTATGGGTAAAAATGAAAAGGCACAGGGTTATCTTTTCGAAGTCTACGATTTGTACAAATCCCAAGGCAATATATTAAGATTGGCCCAAGCCACTAATGGTCTTGCTATATTTTATGATAACATCAACCAAGAAGAGAAAGCCATTGAACGGTATACGGAAGCCCTGAAAATGTTTCAAGAGATAAAGGATACCATGGGGCAGGCCAATGTACATGCCAATTTAGGTATTACGTATACGGATAGGGGAGAATACGGGAAGGCGGAATACCATTTAAGTATGCAGGGAAAGTTAGATTCCCTTTTAAATACACAATGGGGTTTGGGCTTTTTCTTTGATTATTTAGGATATCTCCGTGAAAAGCAGGGAAGATACCAAGAAGCCTACCAAAGCCATTTACAATCGCTTAAAATAAGGGAAAAATTACCCAGTCATTTTAACATTACGGAGAGTAGAATCAGTTTGGCCGCTGTATTGATTCGCTTGGGCCATTATGACAAGGCCATAATTGAGGCGAATAAGGTGTTTGAAAAGTATGACGAGCGGCAGTCCCTTCACCAGTTACAAAGTTCATATGAATTACTTTCAGAAGCCTATGAAGGCAAAAAAGATATGGCCAAAGCCCTTGATTACCATAAATTGTATAAAAAAATATCGGATTCTGTTTTTAATTCGGATATGATAGAAACCATTACGGAAAAGGATGCCAAGTTTGAAAGAGTCCAAAAAGAGAGCGAAATAGCTATTTTAAATTTAAGAAACGAATCTTCCCAGAAGATTATCGGTCAAAAAGACCGTACAATTCTAATGAGTGGAACAGGATTGTTCTTGGTCTCCTTACTTTGTATTGGACTTTATTTAATTACCAGAAAGTATCTTGGGCAAAGACAGCAATTGGCAAAGGCGCTATCCGATAAGGACATCTTATTGCGAGAGATACATCATCGGGTTAAGAATAATCTACAATTGATCAGTAGTTTGTTGACTTTACAGGGGAGAAGTATCGATAGTAAGTCTGCACAAATAGCCATTAATGAAGGTAAGAGTAGAATACGATCTATGGCACTCATTCATCAGGATCTCTATCAAAAAGAAAACCTTACCTCTGTTAATACCCAACGGTATTTTAATAACCTATGTCAAGAATTGTTTACGACATATAACACATCCAAGGACCAGGTTCATTTAGAGACCGATATTGATGATATTGCTATTGATGTTGACACGTTGGTGCCTTTAGGATTGATGACCAATGAAATTATTTCAAACAGCCTTAAATATGCCTTTCCCAACCATAAAAAAGGGCATTTAAAAGTTGTTCTTAAGGGAGAAAACAAAGGTTTGTACCTAAAGGTAAGCGACGATGGTATAGGTTATGACCCAAAGGAAGTATCGGTCAAATCATTCGGAAATCGATTGATTCTTTCCTTGGCTCAACAGTTGGAAGCAGAGTTGAAAATAAGTACGACAAAAGGAACCACAGTTGAGATAATAATGCAAAAATTAAATATCGAGACGTATGATTGAGGATAAAAAAAGGATATTGATTATAGAGGACGAGATATTGATTGCAGAGGAAATAAGCTCAACCCTTATCTTACTGGGTTATTCTGTGGAAGGTATTATAATGAACGGTGACCGGGCTTTGGATGCCATTATGAATCTAAGCCCCGATCTTATCCTATTGGATATTCATATTAAAGGAAGCCTCTCGGGTATAGATCTAGCCCATATCATTCGAAAGAAACATGCCTTGCCGTTCGTATTCCTAACGGCATATTCCGATAAGGACACTTTGGAAAAAGCCAAGAAAACCATGCCTTATGGTTATATTTTAAAACCATTCAACGAGACTACCATAAAGGTGAACCTTGAAATGGCCTTTTTTAAACACAGCGCTGAGCGACAACGAAACCTATTGACCAAAAATTATATAGAAAAGAAATATCAGACCAACTTATCTGAGCGTGAATATGGTGTATTGGAAGCTTTTATAATGGGTTTCACTTATAAAAAGACCGCGGATAAAAATTGTATCAGTGTCAATACCGTAAAAAGTTATCAGAAAAGATTGTATCAGATTTTTGAAGTGGACAGTAAGGCGGCACTCATGCAAAAATTCTTGAATAATCCTTAGTTTGGCGATTTACCCATAAAGAGGGCCTTGAGTTCAGTAGCATCGCTAGGTTTCATTCTTTTGGCCAAGATCAAACTCAATTGTTTACGTCGTAAGGCACCTTCAAATCGTTCTTTCTCCAAATCGGTTTCAGGTATTAAAGCCGGAACCTTGGTAGGTATACCGGAATCATCTACTGCAACAAAGGTATAAATGGCCTCATTGGCTTTGGAACGTTTTCTGTTTTGACGGTCTTCCATCCAAACATCAATATAGATTTCCATTGAGGTATTGAAAGCCCTGGAAACCGCTGCCTCGACAGTAACCACACTTCCCAAGGGTACGGGATGGTTAAAGGCAACGTGGTTAACGGAAGCCGTTACCGTAATTCGTCTAGAATGACGCCGGGCTGCAATACTGGCAGCACGATCCATACGGGCCAAAAGCTCGCCCCCAAAAAGATTGTTCAAAGGGTTGGTCTCGCTAGGTAAGACCAAATCGGTCATAACGGTACGTGAATCGCTTGGATTTTTGGGCTGCATAAGAGTTATCTTGAAGCTGTTAAATTATAATATGATGGATGTTACGAAGATAGCGCTTATCTGATCGATAGTAACCACGCATCCTTGGATTGGGTACTTTTGATTGCCCTAAGGTTTTGTAGCGCTTCATTAACATCGGTAAAGCTACTATAGGTCACCATATGCAGGCCATGGTCATTAGTGCCAAGATAATGGGCATCATAACCACGTCTTTTCAATTCCGATATTTTTTTATCGGCATTTTCCTTGAACCTAAAAGCGCCAGCTACAATATGGTGCGTGGCAATTTCAGGACTTTTTGTAACGGCCTTCAGGTTAAGCGTAGGTAACTCTAATGGTGCAGTGTCAAAAAAAGTAGCCTCCTGAATGCTTTTCGAAACCTTTTCTTGGGCATTCTCAACAACGATCTGCTTTTGCTCAAGGCTTTCGTTGTAGAATCTATAGCCGGTCAAACCAGTGGATAAGGCCAATAGAAGTACGGCCGCATATTTTAAATAGGGGCGTAACGATGTTTCCTTTCTACGTTCTGGAGTAATGATGAAAGGGACTTTTTCCTCCATGGTAACCACCTCTTTTTTCAAGACTTCCCTGGTAATGGGTACTGATACATAAGAAGATAATCCAAATGAGGATGTTAAATGGTTTACTTCATATGATGGCTGGAATAAAATGTGCCCTTCTTGGTTAGATTTAAGGTTGCCGATGTTCTCAAGTGACAATCTTTCACCTTGTTCCAAGGTATGCTTCCATTGTTCCACTTTATCCATAACCCGCCCAAGCATTTCTTCATAAGGGCATTTTTCCACTTCTGCTATGTAGGAAACCAATAGTCCATCATTCGAGGACAATTGCTTATTGAACGACAAGGATTTTGAAGGTGGGTGAAAAGAATGGGTCTGTTTGTTCAGCTGGGCTGATTTATGCTGTGATAAAAAAGCACCAAAGCCTGGCACAACCACACAGTTGTATCTATAAAGTAAATCGGAGATATAGTGTTCTAATACCATCAGGACAAATATTGCAAAAATTATAGAGGTTCAATAGAATCCAGGACACTTTTTATTAACATTATATTTTTGGTAAATTGTGAACAACTAACTTGGGAAATACAAATGACTACAGATGAATTGATTGCGGTATTAAGGCTCCAGAACATTCCTAATATTGGGGATGTAACTGCAAAAAAACTTATTGCCCATTGTGGTGGGCCAATGGCTGTTTTCGACGATAAATCGCAAAATCTCTTGAAGATCGATGGCATTGGTACACATACTATAAAGCGATTGCATGATGCAGAGCATCTTGAAGCTGCTGAAGACGAGGTGCAATACATTCGTGATAATGAAATATCATACGTTTATTTTACCGACAAGGATTATCCGCGATATTTGAAACACTGTATAGACAGTCCTATATTTTTGTTCAAAAAAGGGAATTTCGACTTGGAAGATCGTAAAATTATTAGCATTGTCGGCACAAGGAACATTACAAGTTACGGAACGGCTTTTTGCGAAAAACTCATTGAGGACTTGGCCCCACTTGATCCCATTATTGTTAGCGGATTTGCGTATGGTGTTGATATTTGCGCCCAGAAAGCAGCTATAAATAACGGCTTGCAGACCATAGGGTGTTTGGCTCACGGATTGAACCAAATCTATCCTAAAGTGCATGCAAAGTATGCAAGGGATATTGAAAAAAATGGGGGATTCTTAACTGAATTTTGGAGCACAAGTAATCCTGACAGGGAAAATTTTTTAAAGCGTAATCGGATAATAGCGGGTATGAGTCAGGCTACGATCGTGGTTGAATCGGCGGAAAAAGGAGGAAGTTTGGTCACTGCGGATATTGCCCATAGTTATGATCGGGAGGTGTTTGCCGTTCCGGGGAGGGCACAGGACAAATACAGTTCCGGATGTAATAACCTGATCAAGCAACAGAAGGCTCATATGATCACTTCTGCTGCCGATATCATTTATTTGTTGAACTGGGAATTGGAAGAGAAAAAACCACAGCCCATTCAGCAACAGTTGTTCGTTGAATTGAATAATGACGAGAAATCCATTTACCTGTATTTGCAAAAAGAAGGCAAACAAATTCTCGATACCATTGCTTTGGATTGTCAGTTACCTATTTTTAAAGTGTCATCCACATTATTGAATATGGAAATGAAAGGATTGGTTAGGCCTTTGCCCGGAAAGCTGTTTGAGGCTATATAAAAAGACTTTGGATTATTTGTTCCTTATAGGTTGTGGCCAAAGATTTTAGACTAAACGGTTTGTTTTTGGCTGGTTGTTATAGTAAACCTACGTTATTTAGACACTTAATCGATAAAGTGTGAAGGTAAACCTACGTTTAAAAAATAAAATTATAACCAGAACTAAACAATACCGACCAAGCGGTTTGTTTGGTTATGTTCGTAATCTAATTGAAAAATAGGGGTATCTACTTAATACCCTAGTTTGGTACGTACTCTTAATATGACATCATCAGCCACTTTTCTGGCTTTTACCGCACCAAGCTCCAAGGCTTTGTCCACTTCTTCAAGATGGTTTATATAATAATCATATTTTTCACGTATTTCTCCAAAACGTTCCAATATAACTTCGTATAAAGCTTGTTTTGCATGGCCATAACCATAGTTGCCGCCTAAGTAATTGGCCCGCATTTCTTCAATCTGGGAATCTGAAGCGATGATTTTATAAAGGGCAAAAACGTTATCGGTATCCGGATTTTTAGGATCCTCCATTGGGGTACTGTCCGTTTCTATCCCCATGATCTGCTTTCGCAATTTTTTGTCCGTTTGAAATAAGTTGATGAGGTTTCCACTACTTTTGCTCATTTTCTTACCATCGGTACCCGGGATGATCATAGCATTATCCTGGATTTTCGCTTCAGGCATAATGAAAGTTTCCCCCAATTTGGAATGGAATCGAGCAGCAACGTCCCTTGTAATCTCCAAATGCTGCAATTGGTCTTTCCCAACAGGGACATATTCAGCATCATAAAGCAAAATATCCGCAGCCATAAGCATGGGATAGGTAAACAAACCGGCATTGACATCTTCAAGACGCCCGGCCTTATCCTTAAAGGAATGGGCGAGGGTCAACCGTTGATACGGAAAAAAACAGCTAAGGTACCAGGAAAGTTCTGTGGTTTGTGGCACGTCGCTTTGACGGTAAAAAACGGTTTTATTAATATCAAGCCCACAGGCAAGCCAAGTGGCGGCAACGGCATAGGTATTGTTCCTTAACTCCTCTCCGTTTTTTATTTGGGTAAGGGAATGCATGTCCGCAATGAATAAGAAAGATTCATTCTTGGGATCTTGCGCCATTTGTATCGCTGGGAGAATCGCTCCCATGATATTTCCAAAATGGGGTACCCCTGTGCTTTGCACGCCTGTTAGTATTCTTGCCATTCTATTGTTTTTTTAAGAACCACAAAGGTAAAACAATTCACAAAAAACTGGTTCAATTTGTTACTTTTGATCTATGCTGAGATTAACCCAAAATGTAGGATTCACATTATATCGTATTTGGTTTTATATATTGGTGGCACTACCGATAATCGTTTTCTTCCCTTTTTTGGTTTTGGCGACCTTTTCTGAAAAATGGTATCCCCAATTTTTCTGGATGGCAAGGAACCTATGGGCAAGGCCTATATTACTGGGTATGGGTTGTCCGCAAAAAGTCTATTGGGAACAAAAACTGGTTCGTGGAAAAAGTTACATGTTGGTCGCCAACCATACCAGTATGTTGGATATTATGTTGATGCTGCGCATAAGTAAAAACCCTTTTGTCTTTGTAGGCAAAAAAGAATTGGTAAAAATACCCCTTTTCGGTTTTTTCTATAAGCGGGTATGCATCATGGTAGACAGGGGCGATAGTCGCAGTAGAACAAGGGTTTATCGAAGGGCCCAACGGCGTTTGGACCAAGGTTTGAGTATCTGTATTTTTCCGGAAGGTGGGGTCCCGGATGATGAAAGTATTTTGTTGGATCAATTTAAGGACGGGGCTTTTAAAATGGCCATTGCCCATAATATACCGGTGGTACCTATGACTTTTTATGATAATAAAAAGCGTTTTTCCTTTACTTTTTTAAGTGGGGGTCCAGGACTGATCCGTGCCAGGGTGCATACTTTTTTTGAGACTGCGTTTCTGGGTGATGAGGATAAAGCCATGCTACGGGAACAGGTTCGCAATGTCATTTTTGAGGAACTTCAAAAATCACTTAAATAAAAGAATTAAACCAAGGGTGAGTTATTGAACCTTTCTTTCAAAATTTAAAATTAAGGCCACTGTAAACACCAATGCTAAAAGGTCTAAAGTCACCCGAAGTATCTGAAAATGTGTTTAATTGATATTTAAAAATGGGTTCAACGTTCAATTGAACCTTGGGCGTAAACTTATAATTAAAGCCAAAGCCGATATTGGTACTGAAGTTAATTGAGTTAATGTTATTGGCTTCGCCCATTTCTGTTGTTAATTCCCCAGAGGTTAAAGAGACTGAATTATCTATCAAAAACAAGGAACTAAGACCACCGACAAGATCAACACCGAATTTTTTATCGATTAGTGCATAGTTCAGTTCCAGGGGTACCTCGAGGTAACCGAATTGTTGGGCCATTACACCGGTTAAGATCGGGGTTTTGGCCGCAGCATCTAAAGCGGTTTTTCCGGTAAAGGAACTAGCATTGCTGACATTGCTTTCTACCCTGATATTTTTTGAGGCACTGCTATAGTCTATGTTGGCTATTTGTCCGTTTCCGAAGCCGTCTAGACTGGATGAGAATTCTATATCATTGGTGTTGTAACCATATTCTACTTTATTTATACCTGTTTTTATCGAAAGTTTTGTACTTACTTCATATGCGACCGCAATACCATAACTTAAATTGACATCCCCTGATTTGGAATTGGGTACAAATATCGAGTGTACGGGAGAACCACTTCCGATAGCATCAAAATATACAGGGGCTATATTAGGGCCAGCAGACCATCTGCTTCCTTGTACTTCGGCTACCTCCACTTCTTTTTCTTCGATTTCATCGAAAATTGATTTTTTAGTATTCTCTACGTTCTCTTTGAAAGCGTCTTCTTTTTTAACTTCCGCTATAGCTTCTTCATTTGGTTTTGTTCCATCTTCAATATGATTATCACCATCCCTCTTAAGGGCCAAAGCCTGGTTTTTACCAGAATGATCATGAGGAGTTGCCTGCTGGGCAATGGCTTTATCGGAAACCGAATCGTTTTTTATGAAATTCCGATTAGAATCATCTGAAACTTTGTTCTTGTAAGTCTTTGTATTTGTCGCAATTTGAACGTTTGTTGACTCTTCCGTTTGTAATGCCCGGTTAGTGCGATTATTTTCGACCATGACCTCTTCGTTTTCCAAAGTTGTTTTTGAATTTAATATATGGGATGGATTATCTGGTTGAGTTGCCCTCTCCGTAGTATTGTTTTTTACGTCTTCCGTGTTGGTTTCTTCAACGATTTTAGGTGTATTGACGATCGGTGATCTGTCATCTTCAATTTTGTCCTTTTTGTTTTCAACATCGGTAATGATGTTATCGGTACCGGTTGCATCATTATTAAAAGGGATGGTCAAGTATATGCCAATGGCCATTACGGCGGCTATGCCACCCAGTTTCCACCAAATGGGTATAACCTTCCGGTTTTTCTTCTTTTTATTCAAAGAGGCCTCGATCGATTTCCAGACTTTTTCTGTAGGGACGTCTGAAAACTCCGAGAATTTCTCCTGGAATAATTTGTCCAATTTTTTTTTGCTCATTTTGCTATATGTTTAGCAATGTTCATATTTTTCTATGTCGTTGTGAACACCTTTTGGTTTCACTGATTATCGTTTAATACCATGATCAATATTCCGATTATGGCCTGGGTCTTCTTATTTTCGATTTTTTCCTTTAAAATCATCCTTGCACGGGCAAGGTTAGATTTTGATGTGCCGGGAGATGTGCCGAGCATGGTACTTATTTCTTTATGTGAATACCCATCCAAAACGTATAAATTGAATGTTAAACGGTATTTGTTCGGCAATTCCTGAATATATTCCAGCAAGGTATCAAGATCAATATCCGTGTAACCGGTTTCAACTTCTATTTCCTCTTCCGTATTTTCGGTTACAACTTTGAGGTATTCTTCTTTCCTGTATTTTTGAAGAACGGTGTTCACAGTGATACGCTTGATCCAACCTTCAAAAGAACCCTTGGATTTGTATTGCCCGATCTTTTCATAAATGGTCATGAAACTATCATGAAGACTATCTTCCGCCTCCGATTTATTGCGTGAATATTTCAAGCATATACCGAACAGTATATTGGCGTATTGCCTATATAGCAGCTCTTGTGCCTTCCTCTCGCCTTTCTTACATTTATTTATGAGTTCTTCTTGACTCAAAATATCGGTTAGGTTATTACATTAACTAATTCACGGGTACTTCAATTTCTATAAATTGCGGGTCACCGTTGGTATCATCCCCATTGTAAAATCGAAACAGATATGGTTCATTATGTATGACGATAAAATCAAATGAACCTTCTACTTCGCGAATAGCTTCCGTGCACACCTCTTGATCGGTTCTTTGGGAACCGATTGCTACAACTTCCCTAGTGGTCAAATCGTCTTTGGTCACGTCAAAACCCTCAAAATAAGTGCACCCATCCGGAATGGTGTAAGTCACATTTATTTGATAGGTTTCGTCAAGGACAAATGAATCCGGCATTTCTACACTTACTATTTGCAAGGGTACAAAATGAAAGTTTGGACTATCATCATCAATGTCACAAGAATTGAAAGCTAGCGCTACAGCAAGGGCACAAAGTGCCAAAAAACTCCTTTTCATAAACTAACAATTTATTTTATCCCTAAGATGAAACTATTCGTTTATGGTTGCGTTTGCAGTCGTTAAGGTACAAGAAAAGTTGTTTAACCCCGAAAATCAGTACACAAAAAAACAGGCGCTTTCGGCGCCTGTTTTTAAATCATATGGTGTAAAGGATTACTTGACAGCTTTAATCGCTTCACGGATTTTAGCATCAAGTTCTTCGTACAATTCGGGATTGTCATTTAAGAGGGATTTTACGGCATCCCTACCTTGTCCAAGTTTTGTGTCTCCATAACTGAACCAAGAACCACTTTTCTTTATGATCTCATATTCGACACCAAGATCGATTATCTCACCCACTTTAGAAATACCCACTCCGTACATAATGTCGAATTCTGCCAATCTAAAAGGCGGGGCTACTTTGTTCTTTACAACTTTTACCCGTGTTTTATTACCTTGGACTCCACCATCGGTATCTTTGATTTGGGTAGACCTTCTAATATCCAATCGAACAGATGCATAGAATTTAAGGGCGTTACCACCGGTCGTTGTTTCAGGGTTACCGAACATGACCCCTATTTTTTCCCTTAATTGGTTAATGAAGATTACCGTACAATGTGTTTTACTGATCGATCCCGTAAGCTTTCTAAGGGCCTGTGACATTAATCGTGCATGAAGACCCATTTTGGAGTCTCCCATTTCCCCTTCGATCTCACTTTTTGGAGTCAAGGCGGCAACAGAATCTATTACGACTATATCAATGGCCCCCGAACGAATCAAGTTATCGGCGATTTCAAGTGCTTGCTCACCATTATCGGGTTGTGAAATAATTAAATTGTCAATGTCGATGCCCAATTTTTCCGCATAAAAACGATCAAAGGCATGCTCTGCATCGATAAAGGCAGCGATACCACCATTTTTTTGTGCTTCGGCAATGGCATGTAGGGTCAAGGTTGTTTTACCGGAAGATTCAGGACCGTATATTTCAATAATCCTTCCTCTCGGATATCCACCCACACCCAAGGCGATGTCTAGCCCTAAAGATCCAGATGGGATTACTTCGACATCCTCAACAACACTATCGCCCATCTTCATAACGGCGCCTTTGCCGTAGGTCTTGTCCAGTTTATCTAAGGTTAGTTTTAATGCTTTTAATTTTGCTTCTTTTTCAGAACTCATCTTTTATTTTTATTAGGAACGCTAATTTACCATTTCTTTTGGCATATTTCCATCACTCCAAATTATTTTATACACAACCAGTCTGGGCTTCACCGAATTAAAAACGCAACCCTTTGGTAAAAATGTCATCTAAAGTTTAAAATGCATATACTAACTCAATATATGAACCATTTGTTTTTGTACAATGGGCAATGGTGGTCAATTCCTTTTTTGCAACTATTTAAGAGCTATGAAAAAGAAGAAAATAGGGTGACCGAATTAAGAGTCTTGAAATTTTCAAGACTCTTTTTTTATTAGAGAAACCCCAGTACGACGAGCCTGTAAGCCGCTTCAGGACAGTTAGGTTGAGCAAGTAAGGAATGGTTTCCCTGAATATTAATACCAATATCCCAATTTCTTAATCATCAATTTTAAAGGGCAAGATTAATCTCTAGCCTAATTAAGGTACTATAACCCTTATAATTAGCCGGGTAGAATGGTAATATGCCTATAAAATGTATCTTTGCAGTCCAAAAAATATAGCACCTTGTAGGTATGACAAGAAATGGAAAGATAGAATTAATGGCTCCGGCAGGGAATTTCGAATCCCTACAGGCGGCCATCGACAATGGAGCGGATTCGGTATATTTTGGCGTGGAGCAATTGAACATGCGGGCGCGGGCAACCATTAATTTCACTTTGGATGACTTACCGGAAATAACACGACGATGCAGCAAAAAGAATATTAGGACATATCTTACGCTTAACACTATTATTTATGATCATGACCTATCGATCATAAAAACGGTCCTGGATACGGCAAAAAAAGCGGGTATAACCGCTGTTATTGCTATGGATCAAGCCGTAATTGCCTATGCTAGGCAAATAAATATGGAAGTACATATTTCTACCCAAATAAATATTACAAACATTGAAGCGGTAAAGTTCTATTCCTTATTTGCCGATACTGTGGTTTTGAGTAGGGAATTAAGTTTAAGGCAGATTAAGAATATCTGCTCGCAAATACAAAAGGAGGATGTGAAAGGCCCCTCGGGAAACTTAATTGAAGTTGAGGTTTTTGGCCATGGCGCATTATGTATGGCTGTATCCGGGAAATGCTATCTGAGCTTACATTCCCATAACTCATCGGCCAATAGGGGGGCATGTAAACAAAATTGTCGAAAAAAGTATACGGTCATTGACCAAGAAAGTGGATTTGAGATCGAAGTCGATAATGAATATATGATGTCACCCAAGGATCTTTGTACGATCGACTTTTTGGATCAGATCATTGATGCAGGTGTTAAGGTCTTAAAGATCGAAGGCAGGGGTAGGGCACCTGAATATGTGGCCACCGTAATAAAAACGTATAGAGAAGCGATTGATTCCCATACTGAAGGAACATTTTCCAAAGAAAAAATCGATGTTTGGATGAAAGCCCTTGAAAAAGTCTATAACCGTGGATTTTGGGGAGGGTATTATTTAGGACAGAAACTAGGGGAATGGAGCGACGGACCCGGAACACAAGCCACACAAAAAAAAGTGTATGTGGGCAAAGGGGTACATTATTATCCAAGACCGGGAATCGCAGAATTCAAAATCGAGGCCTTTGATATAAAAGTTGGTGACACCTTATTGATTACCGGACCCACAACTGGGGTACAAGAATTGGAATTAGATCAAATGATGGTTGATGATATTCAGGCTGCTGTGGCCGAAAAAGGCAATAGTTGTACGTTTCCAACCGGGTTTAAAATCAGACCATCGGACAAATTGTATAAAATTGTGAAGGAATAATGGTCGTCGTTACCCTGCAACGCAAGAAATGTATTGGCTGTAATTACTGTGTTGAATTGGCCCCAGAACAGTTTCAGATGTCAAAAAAAGATGGCAAAAGTGTTTTGCTAAGGTCTACGGACAAAAAAGGTTTTTTCACCATTAAATCGCATGACAATGCAATTTATGAACCTTGTAAACAAGCCCAATTGGCGTGCCCGGTTAAAATCATTACCACTAAGATACTCTAGGATTATTTTATATTTGCCCAAAAACTATTCTTTAACTTAACGATTCGTATAGCATGCAACTGTACAATACTTTAAGTGCAAAGGAAAGGGAAGCCCTTATTGAACAGGCCGGACTGGAACGTCTGACCATTTCCTTTTACCAATATGCACACATAGGAAATCCGACTATTTTCCGGAACCACTTATTCATTCATTGGAACGAACTCGATGTCCTTGGCCGAATTTATGTGGCCCATGAGGGTATAAATGCCCAATTATCAGTTCCAGCCCAGAATTTCGAGGCATTTAAAGACCATTTGGATAGTATTTCTTTTCTGAAAGACGTACGGTTGAATATCGCTATAGAGCAGGACAATAAATCTTTTCTGAAATTAAAGGTCAAGGTCAGGAAGAAAATATTGGCCGATGGGTTGAACGACAAAACTTTTGACGTTACCAATAAAGGTGTTCACGTAAACGCGGCAAAATTCAATGAACTTATTGAGGATCCGGATACGATCTTGGTTGACATGCGAAATCATTATGAGAGTGAAATAGGTCATTTTAAGAACGCCATAACTCCCGATGTTGACACTTTTCGCGATTCTTTGGATATTATTGAAAAGGATTTAGAAGCTTTCAAAGAAGATAAGAAACTGGTTATGTACTGTACAGGGGGTATCCGTTGTGAAAAAGCCAGTGCCTATTATAAGCATAAAGGTTTTAAGAACGTTTTTCAGTTAGAAGGAGGTATTATAGAATATGCCAGACAGGCCAATGACCAGAACTTGGAAAACAAGTTCATAGGTAAGAATTTTGTTTTCGATCATCGAAGGGGAGAGCGAATATCCGAGGATATCATCGCACAATGCCACCAATGTGGCAAACCTTGTGACACGCATGTAAATTGTGCTAATGAAGCCTGTCACTTGTTGTTTATCCAATGCGAGGATTGTGCCAAAGAAATGAACGATTGTTGTTCAAATGAGTGCAAAGAAATCCATGCATTGCCCTATGAAGAGCAAAAGGCACTGCGAAAAGGAAAAACGGTGAGCAATAAGATTTTCAAAAAAGGGCGGTCCCAAGTATTGAAGTTTAAAAAATAGGTTCAAATCCTTTTGTTGCCAAAGACCATATGAACCAATAACAAAAGTAGGGAAAGGGCAAGACCTAGGACAGATACGCCTGTCCATCGAAAATGTTGCCATGCAAGGGCGCCTAAAACCGTTCCCAGGGCTCCTCCCATGAAAAAGATTACCATATAAACCGTATTTACGCGATTTCGGGCATTTTCGTTTTTGGAAAATATGATGTTTTGGTTGGCGATATGAAGCGATTGTTGTCCAAGGTCTATCAAAATAACGCCAATAATAATGCCGATTATGGAATGATGGGAAAATAAAAAGACCGTCCATGAGATAATAAAGATGAGTGTCGCCGTAATTATGATTCGGTTTTTGCTCATCTTATCACTTAATTTTCCGACAACGGATGCTGCCAATGCCCCAACAACACCTACTAGTCCAAAGGTTCCGGTGACACCGCTTCCATAGCCGAAATTATCTTCCATTAGAAAAACCAAGGTAGTCCAGAAGGCACTTAAACCAGCGAATGACAGTCCGCCACGAACTGCTGCCAAACGTAAAGACGGTTCTGCTTTAAAAAAATGAACCAATGACTTCATCAAATCCCTATAATTGCCCTTATAGACCGGTTCAACTTGTGGCAGTTTTAACTTTAGAACTATAAAAAGAAAAAGCATCATTATAGAAGCCACCAAATACATGGTGCGCCAACCAAACTGCTCACCAATGAAACCACTGATGACCCGACTTGCCAAAATACCGATGAGCAGGCCACTCATGACGATCCCTATAGCGCGACCCCTGTTTTGGGGATTCGATAATTGAGCGGCCATAGGCACAAATAATTGAGGTAAGGCCGAAGTACAACCGATAAAAAAACTTGCGGCTACAAGAAACCAGAGCGAGGTGGAGAAAACCGCCGCCATTAAAGAAATGATCATAAAGGAGAAATCGATTTTCAGTATTTTTTTATTGGAAACCATATCCCCAAGTGGAATCACAAAAAGTAACCCCACGGCATAGCCCAGTTGTGTGGCCAATGCCACATTGCTCACGGCAGATTCGGTTGCCCCGAAACTTTTCGAGATCAAGTGAAGTAAGGGCTGGTTGTAATAAAGGTTTGCTACGATCAAACCTGCGGAAAGACTCATCAGGTAAAGAATGGAGTCACTTACCCCTTTTTGTTTATCCATATCAACGAACATCCAGAATTTTAAACTTTCTTGAAATAGGAACAAAGGAACGAAGAACCTGTGTAAGTTGAGATAACTTTTTAGCACATTAAAAATTTACTACCTTTACCGATAAGATTAATATGAACCTTTTCCCGATTTGTCGTATGGCGTTTCGGGATCAACATACAAAATATGGGTTGCAACAGTTGTTCAACCGGTAAGGACGGACAACCAAAAGGCTGCAAGAACAATGGGACTTGTGGTACAGATGGTTGTAATAAATTAACGGTGTTTGATTGGCTTTCCAACATGTCACTACCAAATGGTGAAAAACCATTCGACATTGTTGAGGTCCGATTTAAAAATAGCAGAAAAGAATTCTTCAGAAATTCGGAAAATCTAACACTTTCAATTGGTGATATTGTGGCCACACAAGCCCAATCTGGCCACGACATAGGCATGGTTACCCTAACAGGTGAACTGGTCAGGGTGCAGATGAAAAAGAAAAAGGTACGGGACAATGCCGAAGAAATCCCCAAATTATACCGTAAGGCTACCCAAAAAGATATCGATATTTGGCAAAAGGCAAGAGATCGTGAGGAGGAAATAAAGAAACGTTCCCGTGAGATAGCCATCATCTTGAAATTGCAGATGAAAATCTCTGATGTGGAATTCCAAGGAGATGGTTCCAAGGCCACTTTTTATTATACAGCTGAAGATCGGGTCGATTTTCGTCAGTTGATAAAGGATATGGCAAAGGCTTTTGGCATTCGTATAGAAATGCGCCAAATAGGATATCGCCAAGAAGCACAGCGTTTAGGGGGTATTGGTTCATGTGGAAGGGAATTGTGCTGTTCAACATGGCTAACAGATTTCAGGTCGGTGAGTACGTCCGCTGCACGTTACCAACAGCTCTCGTTGAATCCTCAGAAATTGGCAGGGCAATGTGGCAAATTGAAATGCTGTCTCAACTATGAGCTGGATCTTTATTTAGAGGCATTAAAGGATTTTCCTTCACAAGACACCAAGTTGTTTACCGAAAAAGGAATGGCCTTTTGCCAGAAATCAGATATTTTCAAGTCTACTTTGTGGTTTTCATATAAAGATGACCCATCTAACTGGCATATGCTTTCCAAAGATCAGGTCATAGAGATTATCGGCAAGAACAAAAAGAAAGAAAAGGTAACAAGCCTAGAGGAGTATGCTGTTGACAATATTGTTGAGGAAAAGGTGGTCTTCGAGAATGTAGTTGGCCAAGATAGTTTAACGCGTTTTGATAAACCCAAACGACGGAATAACAGAAACAAGAATAAGAAAAGGAGAAATAACAGAAAAAAACGTCAGAATAATGCTTAGGGGAATATTGGCATTTATTGGGATTGTTTTTATGGTTTCCTGTAACAATTCCATCGTAAAAACAGAATTTAAACCCACTGAAAACGGTTCATGGAACAAGGATAGTATAATGGAGTTTAATTTCTCAGGATTGGATACGATTCAAAAACACCATATGTTCATTAATGTTCGAAACGATAATACATTTCCTTATAGCAACCTTTTTATTATCGCCGCACTGGATTATCCAAATGGAGAAACCGTTACCGATACTTTAGAGTATATTATGGCAGAACCTGACGGCACATGGCTTGGTAAAGGTTATGGAAGCATCAAGGAAAATAAATTATGGTATAAGGAAAACATCGTTTTTCCTTCTTCTGGCGTATATACATTACGCTTATCCCAAGCCATGCGTAAAAATGGCAATGTTGATGGTATCATTAACCTCGAGGGTATTACCGATGTAGGATTTGAAATAGTAAAGAGTAATGAGTAAAAAAACGGTGAAGGCCAAAAAGAAAACCACCAATAAAGGCTTTTCTAAATTTGTTAAATGGTTCTGGATCTTGTTCACTTTGGGTGTTCTTTCCGGGGCATTGTTGTTTCAACTGGCCTCTTGGGGAGTTTTTGGCGAACTGCCTCCTTTTGAGTATTTGGAGAACCCACAGACCAATTTGGCATCTGAAATTTTCTCTTCTGATGGGGAAACCCTTGGAAAGTTCTATTTGGATGATAATAGAACCCCAATCAAGTTTGACGATTTACCGGAGAATTTGGTCAATGCGTTGATTGCGACTGAAGATGCACGTTTTTATGAACATTCGGGAATAGATGCCAGGGGAACTTTAAGGGCGTTTGCTTATTTAGGAAAAAAGGGGGGGGCTAGTACCATTTCACAACAGTTGGCACGTCAGTTGTTCATTGGGGCCCGTGAGAAGGAGAAAAAGACCCAAGCGATACTTCAAAAATTAAAGGAATGGGTTTTGGCCACACGTCTGGAAAGGCAGTATACCAAAGACGAGATCATTGCCATGTACTTGAATGTTTACGATTTCGGATATGCGGCTGATGGTATTCGTTCGGCTTCAAAGATATATTTCGGAAAAGAACCTAAGGATCTAAAAATTGAGGAGTCCGCTATGCTGGTAGGTATGTTGAAGAATTCTTCATATTACAATCCGTTAAGACGGGAAGAACTGGTTTTCAATAGAAGGAATACCGTATTGGCCCAAATGGCCAAATACGAATATATCACAGAACAGGAAAAAGATTCTTTACAGGCTTTGGAAATGCAAGTACATTTCAATCCCGAGAACCACCGTGAAGGATTGGCAACTTATTTTAGGATGTATCTACAAGGTTTCATGAACGACTGGATCAAAAAAAATCCAAAACCCGCTGTTGAAGGAGAACGGGACAAATGGAGTCTTTATTTGGATGGATTGAAGATCTATACTACCGTCGATTCCCGAATGCAAGCCAATGCTGAAGAAGCGGTACAAGAACATATGAAGCGCTTACAGGCAGAATTTTTCCATCAAAACACACCCGATCGTAATAAAACGGCCCCTTTCCTGGATTTGGATAAATCGGAAATAGACAATATCATCGAGCGTGCCATGAAGAATTCCGATCGGTGGCGCCAAATGAAAAGACAGGGCAAATCAGAAAAGGATATACGTAGTTCATTCACAAAGAAAACAGAGATGACCGTCTTTGATTGGAACAGTGATTCCCATGAAAAGGATACGATAATGACCCCTATGGACTCAATTCGATATTATAAATCGTTCCTAAGAACGGCAATGATGTCCATGGAACCCCAAACAGGCCACGTAAAGGCTTGGGTAGGTGGTGTTGATTATAGGCATTTTCAATATGACAATGTGTATCAAGGTGCGCGACAAGCAGGGTCCACTTTCAAACCTTTTGTTTACGCTGCGGCTATAGATCAATTAAGGTTATCCCCATGTTATGAACTACCGGATACGCAGTATTGTATAGAGGCGGAAAAGCACGGGAACCCGGAACCTTGGTGCCCTAAAAACTCCGAAGGTAAATATTCCGGTGAGATGTATACATTGAAAAGGGCATTGGCCAATTCCAAAAATAGTGTGACGGCCCAATTGATAGACCGGGTAGGGCCTAAATCCGTTGTTTCGATTGTGAAGAACCTTGGGATTACAAGTGAGATTCCCGAAGTACCTTCGATTGCCTTGGGGACACCCGACCTTAGTGTTTATGAAATGGTAGGTGCCTATGGGGCTTTCGCCAACCAAGGAGTATACGTAAAACCTGTAATGGTTACCCGTATCGAGGATAAGAACGGAACCGTGTTGTATGAGTATGTACCGGAAACCAAGGATGTTTTGAGTAAGGAAGTGGCCTACGCCATGGTCAATCTTATGGAAGGAGTTACCCAAGGAGGTTCAGGAACACGGTTACGTACTACGGGCTATGATAAATGGCGTCCTGAGTATAAAGAGATCATTACCGGGTACCCCTATGAATTTAAAAATCCGATAGCCGGTAAAACAGGTACTACCCAGAACAATAGTGATGGCTGGTTTATGGGTATGGTTCCAAATTTGGTCACCGGTGTATGGGTCGGTGGTGATGACCGGTCTGTACATTTTAAAACAATCACTTATGGGCAGGGAGCATCAATGGCCTTACCTATTTGGGGATTATATATGAAAAAGAATTACGCAGATAAGGATTTAGGGGTCTCTGATGGTGCATTTGCAGAACCTGAAAATATGTCCATTAATTTGGATTGTTCCAAACCTGCGGATGACGCTGATACGGAAAAGGATTTAGATGATGACCTTGATGACTTAGATTTCTGAACCTTCGGTTTATTTAAGGCACAGAAGTGAATGCCCTTACTTTTTAATTAAAGTTAAGGGCATTTTCTTTTTAAAACCTTATTTTAGTATCAATGGATTTTTTCTGATTATCAATTGAATAGAAGGATATTATGATTCGTAAAACAGTAGATAATGTTCAAGATGCCTTAAAAGGGGTCAAAGATGGAATGACTTTGATGCTTGGCGGTTTTGGATTGTGTGGAATACCCGAGAATGCGATATCGGAATTGGTTCGGTTACAAGTCAGCGGTCTTTATTGCATTTCAAATAATGCAGGTGTCGATGATTTTGGATTGGGACTACTTTTACAAAATAAACAGATTAAAAAGATGATATCTTCCTATGTAGGGGAGAACGATGAGTTTGAACGTCAAATGTTGAGTGGTGAATTGGAAGTTGAACTTACCCCTCAAGGAACGTTGGCGGAAAAATGCAGGGCGGCACAAGCCGGTTTCCCTGCCTTTTATACTCCAGCTGGTTACGGTACCGAGGTTGCCGAGGGTAAAGAAACAAGGGAATTCAATGGTAAGATGTACGTCTTGGAGAAGGCTTTTGAGGCCGATTTCTCATTCGTAAAGGCATGGAAGGGGGATGAAGCGGGAAACTTGATTTTTAAAGGTACGGCGCGTAATTTTAATCCGTGTATGTGTGGTGCGGCCAAAATAACGGTAGCGGAAGTTGAAGAGTTGGTACCGGCGGGCTCCTTAGATCCAAATGAAATCCATGTACCGGGAATATTCGTACAACGTATATTCCAAGGGGAAAAGTATGAGAAGAGAATTGAACAACGAACAGTAAGACCAAGAAACTGATGTTAGACAAGAATGGTATCGCAAAGCGTATTGCAAAAGAAGTCAAGGACGGGTATTATGTTAATCTCGGGATAGGTATTCCTACCCTAGTGGCCAACTATGTCAGGAATGATATTAGTGTGGAGTTCCAAAGTGAGAACGGGGTATTAGGTATGGGTCCTTTTCCTTTTGAGGGTCAAGAGGATGCCGATATCATTAATGCAGGTAAGCAAACGATTACCACCTTGCCAGGAGCTTCGTTCTTTGATTCTGCCACAAGTTTTGCTATGATCAGGGGTAGACATGTAGATTTGACTATTTTAGGGGCCATGGAAGTTGCTGAGAACGGTGATATTGCCAATTGGAAAATTCCGGGTAAAATGGTCAAAGGTATGGGAGGGGCAATGGATTTGGTTGCATCTGCTGAAAATATCATTGTGGCAATGATGCATACCAATAGGGCCGGAAAATCAAAATTGCTTAAAAAATGCACACTACCCTTAACGGGTGTTGGTTGTGTAAAAAAGATAGTCACTAACCTTGCCGTACTCGAGGTTACCAATGAAGGTTTTAAGCTGTTGGAAAGGGCACCGGGAGTTACAGTTGAGGTCATAAAAAGGGCAACTGAGGGGCGATTGATCGTTGATAGGGAAGTTCCGGAAATGAATATTTGAAGCCTATTTTCAGGTAGTTCATCGATAAAATTTGTTTTTCGAATTTTTCACAACAATTTCAGTGTAATTCACAACAATATTTTAGGGAAAATGGGTGTTTTGAATTATATTTATGGTGAAGAAATCAATAAGTATAAATCTATCCCCAAACCTAATTAATATGGATGCCCAAATTAACCACCCTTCAAATGAAAATGAGATTTTAGTTTACAAAAATGATTTTTATC
Source organism: Maribacter luteus (assembly GCF_009674825.1). Lineage (GTDB taxonomy): Bacteria > Bacteroidota > Bacteroidia > Flavobacteriales > Flavobacteriaceae > Maribacter_A > Maribacter_A luteus. Next base: position 195,459 of record NZ_WKJH01000005.1, on the reverse strand, counting down.
ACGGCATAGTTTTATTGATTAAAAAATTATTCATGATTTAATCTTTTTCGTATAAGAAATAAAAAAAGCCCTGATGACTATCAGGGCTTTTTTTATTTTTAGTGAAAACAAGAATTATGGAATTGGAGTTTCGTAAAGGTACATTGTCTGATTTAAAAGTTCTAGTGCATATATCTAAATCCACTTTTAGTGAATCCTTTGAAAAGGACAATGACCCTGACGATTTTAGAAAGTATATTGATTCCGCTTTTTGTGAGGAGGAGTTATCAAGTCAATTAAACAACTTGAATACTTTTTTTTATTTCGTTTATCTGGAAAATATTCTTGTCGGCTATTTTAAGCTTAATATTGGGGATGCACAGTCCGATCTTAAACAAGACGATAGCATAGAGCTCGAAAGAATATATGTAAGGCACGTTTATCAGGGGAAGGGCATAGGTAAGTATATCATTGCAAAAGTGAAGCAATTGGCCTTAAAAACTGGTAAATCGTTTTTATGGTTGGGAGTTTGGGAAAAGAATACCCGGGCAATCTCTTTTTATAAAGAACACGGATTCGTGAAATTTGGGAAACACCCCTATTATATAGGAAAAGACAAACAGATGGATTGGTTGATGAGGTATGAACTACCCCAGAATTCTGATAAGTCTATGAACTAGCTTTTATCTGCCGTGTTCTGATTGCAATTTCAAATGGGCAATAACTTTATCTAAACACCCTTCCAGGTCTTTTTTAATTTCTTTATCCCAAAATCGGAAAACCGTATAACCAAGTCTTTTGAGTTCAGCGTTAACTTCTCTGTCCCGTTGCTGGTTTCTCTCGATTTTGGCAATCCAGAATTCTCGATTGGTCCTTAACTTGGCCTTACGTTCTTTCCAATTGAAGCCATGCCAGAATTCCCCATCAATAAAGACAATGGTTTTATATTTGTTGAGCACAATATCTGGCCTTCCGATTAATTTTCTGGAATCTATTCTATATCTGTACCCCGAAGCCCATAGTGCCTTTCGAAAGGCAAGTTCTGGCTTGGTATTCTTCCCTCTTATTTTCCCCATGATCTTGGATCGTTCAGGCGTAGTATAAAAGCCAGATGCTTCATTGAATCTTGGAACTTTTATGCGATTTTCGGGATAGGTTTTAGACATATATAAAAATAAAAAATCCCAACCGAATTCGGTTGGGATTTTAATTATATGATAAAACTTAATATTTAGAACTTAATAAGGCTGGCTTTGAACAATTCACGGTTCATACGTGCAATGTTCTCCAAAGTAATCCCTTTAGGGCATTCAACTTCACATGCACCGGTATTGGTACAGTTACCAAAACCTTCCAAATCCATTTGGGCAACCATGTTCTTGACTCGGTCCGTGGCTTCAACCTGGCCTTGTGGCAATAGGGCGAATTGAGAGACTTTTGCCCCAACGAACAACATGGCCGAAGAGTTTTTACAACTAGCGACACAAGCACCACATCCGATACAGGCGGCAGCATCCATGGCTTCATCAGCAGCATGTTTTGAAATCGGGATCGAGTTGGCATCTTGGGTATTTCCTGAGGTGTTCACAGAGATATAACCACCAGCTTGTTGTATACGCTCAAAAGCGCTTCTATCTACTACCAAATCCTTTATTACGGGAAAAGCCTTGGCTCTCCATGGTTCAATGGTTATGGTATCACCGTCCTTGAACATTCTCATGTGCAATTGGCAGGTGGTAATTCCTCTATCGGGACCATGGGCTTCCCCATTTATATGTAAAGAACACATACCGCAAATACCTTCGCGACAATCGTGGTCAAAAGCAACAGGTTCTTCGCCAGAATTTACAAGCTGTTCGTTCAAAACATCCATCATTTCCAAGAAAGACATATGTTCGGAAATATCAGACACTTTGTAATCGACCATCTTGCCTTTGTCCTGTGGTCCTTTTTGTCTCCAAATTTTAAGCGTTAGATTCATACTATATGAGTATTAAGTAATATGGTTAATGATATTAGCAGGTTATCGTCATCATACCCACTGCTACAGCTACATATTACTATTTATAACTACGTTGTTTTAATTCAATATCCTTAAATTCCAATTGCTCTTTGTGCAATACCGCATCAGCAGGTTCCCCTTTGTATTCCCAGGCGGAAACGAAGGCAAAATCCTTATCGTTACGTTTGGCTTCCCCTTTTTGTTCTCCGTCCAATTCAACGGATTCCTCACGGAAGTGACCTCCACAGGATTCTTCACGAACAAGGGCATCTTTGGCGAATAATTCACCAAGTTCTAAGAAATCGGCAACACGACCGGCTTTTTCCAACTCCGGGTTCATTTCGTTTGCTGATCCAGGAACTTTGACCTCTTTCCAGAATTCTTCGCGAATCTGTTTAATTTCGGCCATTGCTTCCTTTAACCCTTTTTCATTACGTGACATTCCGACTTTATCCCACATTACTTTACCTAAACGTTTGTGGAAATAGTCTACCGATTTTGTTCCATTGTTATTGATGAAGAAATCGATTTTGTCTTTTACTTCTTTTTCAACTTCATCGAACTCTTTGGTGTCGGTTGGGATGACACCTGTTCGAATATCATCGGCTAAGTAATCACCGATAGTATAAGGTAGAACAAAATAACCGTCGGCCAAACCTTGCATTAAGGCGGAGGCTCCCAATCGGTTGGCACCGTGATCGGAGAAATTGGCCTCCCCGATACAGTAAAGACCGGGAACAGTTGTCATTAAGTTATAATCTACCCAAACCCCTCCCATGGTATAGTGGGTTGCAGGATAGATCATCATAGGTGTTTTGTATGGGTTCTCATCTACGATCTTCTCATACATTTGGAAAAGGTTTCCATATTTTTCTTCTACGATGGCCTCACCTAATTCGGTGATTTTTTCTTTTGAAGGATTGGATATACCCTGGATTTTAGCTTGTACTTTTCCATAGCGTTCGATAGCCGCTGCGAAATCCAAATATACGGCCTCACCAGTTGCGTTAACACCGTAACCGGCATCACAACGTTCTTTTGCGGCCCTTGAAGCAACATCACGTGGCACCAAGTTACCGAAAGCAGGGTAACGGCGTTCTAGATAGTAATCCCTATCTTCTTCGGCCAATTCCGTTGGTTTTAATCTACCTTCCTGAATAGCCTTGGCATCCTCTAGTTTGGCTGGCACCCAAATTCTACCATCATTACGCAATGATTCTGACATTAGCGTTAATTTAGATTGGTAGTCTCCCGAACGGGGAATACAGGTTGGGTGAATCTGTGTAAAACAAGGATTCGCGAAAAACGCTCCTTTTTTATGTATTTTCCATGCTGCAGTTGCATTGGATCCCATTGCATTGGTCGAAAGGAAATAAACATTACCATAACCACCGGTTGCAATAACAACGGCATGTGCGGAATGACGCTCAATTTCACCTGTAATTAAGTTACGTGCAATAATTCCACGGGCTTTCCCATCAATCTTAACAACATCAAGCATTTCATGGCGATTGTGCATTTCAATCTTACCACGGGCAATTTGACGGTTCATGGCCGAATAACAGCCAAGTAATAATTGTTGACCGGTTTGTCCTTTGGCATAGAATGTTCTTGAAACCAATACACCACCGAACGAACGGTTGTCCAACAATCCTCCATAATCACGTGCGAAAGGAACCCCTTGTGCAACACATTGGTCAATGATATTGGAAGAAACTTCGGCCAAACGATAAACATTCGCCTCACGTGAACGATAATCGCCACCTTTTACGGTATCATAAAACAAACGGTAAGTAGAATCACCATCGCCCATATAGTTTTTAGCGGCATTAATACCACCTTGCGCTGCTATTGAGTGTGCTCTACGAGGGGAATCTTGGTAAGCAAAAGCTTTTACATTGTATCCCAACTCTGCCAAGGTAGCTGCGGCAGATCCCCCTGCCAATCCAGTACCAACCACAATAATGTCTATGTGACGTTTGTTAGCAGGGTTTACAAGGTTTATTTTATCCTTGTAGTTAGTCCACTTGTCTTTTATTGGCCCTTCGGGCACTTTTGAGTCTAGTACAGACATAGGTAAATGGTATTAATGGTTAAAATGATGGAAGAGGGCAACAACTATAAATCCTAATGGAATAAGGATCGAATATGCCTTGCCAATATTTTTCATTGCTTTTTGTCTTCCCATGGTCGCTCCTACGGATTGGAAAGCAGAAGTAAAGCCGTGCAATAAATGAAGTGCCAATAAAATAAAGGCAATTACATAAGCACCTACCCTTAAAGGGTTAACAAATTTATGTTGTAGCTCTTCGAAATAACGAAAACCTTCTCCGTCCGCCAAAAGGCCAGACATATCGCCTTGAACATATTTTGTATTCAATTCAGGAATCCAGAAATCAATGAAGTGTAGTACGATAAAGGCCAAGATGACCAATCCACTATAAATCATGTTTCGGCTCATCCATGTGGAATTGGCAGCGCCATTGTTCCTGGCATACTTAATGTTCCTGGCGCTTTTGTTTTTAGCTTCAAGAACAAATCCCATAACAAAATGGAAAACCACACCAAAAATCAAAATGGGTTGAAGCCCAAATTGTATTAAAGGGTTGGTGCCCATGAAGTGGGAGAGGTCATTGAACACATCTTCACTAAAGACAGATGTAATGTTTACCGCTAAATGGATGACTAAAAAAATAATAAGAAAAAAAGCAGAAAATGCCATTGCATATTTTCTACCTATCGAAGAATTAAAGAACCCGCTCATTGGTTGTTGATTTTGAGGTGCAAATTTACGTTACCGATGAATTATGGACAAGTTTTGAAGTACTTAAGTAGCCTTATTTAGATTCATTTTAAGCACGTACAAAATCTGTTTAAAGTTTCATGCGAAAAAAGCCTGCTCAATAGAACATTCTTAAACAAGAAATAGGACATAATTAGTGCAAATATTACTAGTAGAACCATTGAAAATCAGTTAATAACAGTTGTTTTTTAATTTTCATCAAGGAGTAGGGGTTACGGCTCGTCTTTATTTAGGATAAAACAGTCATAAAATCCGTAAAAGTCATACGCTGAAAAACCAATCATTTGAAAAGCTTTTTTTAAGGGCATTTCATATTAGTTATGAAGGTTTTTTACAATTATTAGGATTGGAAAAACATATTTGAGTAAAAAATATATAGGATTGGCCAAGGTTTCATTTTTATATTTCCGCAAATTGTAACTTTCTTTATGAACCAATAATTTGATGGCGTAATTAGCCATATTCCGATTTTTAACCGATATTACATTCAAATCACTTAAACCAACCAACTACATTCGATGGATATTGGACTTCTTTCTGTGAGTATGAATGTGTACTCTACAAAACGCATTGCGGAAGAGGCTGAGGAACGTGGACATTATATAGAGTTGATCGATCATACAAAATGCTCGGTGAAATTAGGCTCGGGAAACCCCAAGGTCTATTACCTTAATGAGAATATTACCGATGCTTTTGATGCCATTATTCCAAGAATAGGGGCAAAAGTCACCAAACACGGAGCGGCCATAGTTAAACAGTTCGAGATGAACGGGGTGTTCAGTACGGCCCATGCATTGAGTATTTCCAGGGCAAGGAATAAAGTTCGGACCTTGCAGATTCTGTCGCGCAAGCACATTCCCATTCCTGAAACCTTGTTTTCAATAAATCCGGATGACATTGAGCATCAGATAGAGTTATTGGGAGGGCCACCTGTTATCATTAAACTTCAGGAAGGTACGCAAGGGCTTGGGGTGATTTTGGCCGAAACTAAAAAATCGGCTAAATCGATTATCGATACCTTTTATAAGATGGACACCAGTATTCTTATCCAAAAGTATATTGAGGAATCTAACGGAGAGGACATTCGTATTTTCGTGGTAGGCCAAAAGATAGTTGCCAGCATGAAACGAAGTAGTGATGTGGAAGATTTTCGCTCTAATGTTCATCGGGGTGGTTCAACAGAAGCCATAAGACCTACCCCCAAGGAGCAACATATGGCTTTGAATGCAACCAAGCATCTTGGTTTGGGGGTTGCAGGGGTTGATATTATACGTTCTAAAAAAGGACCCTTGCTTATTGAGGTAAATGCCTCTCCGGGCCTGCAGGGTATTGAAGCGGCAACAGGAATCAACATAGCCAAGGAAATAATATTGTTTGTAGAAAAGAATGTTTCAAGAAAAAGAAAATAAAATCATTGAAATAGGAGGGGAAGCCGTTCTTCCAGGGGAAAATAAATCTGTCCATATTAAAATTGATAGACTTCCCACGGGCACCCTTATCGATATACCTGTATATGTTTTCAATGCAAAAAAACCTGGGCCCACCCTATTGGTACAGGCAGGGTTACATGGCGATGAGGTCAATGGTATAGAGATCGTACGTAGAATGTTGCATGAAAATTGTTTTGCAATTGATAAAGGTGCCGTTATTGCCGTTCCTATTTTAAACGTTTTCGGATTCATTCATTTTTCACGTGATGTGCCCGACGGGAAAGATGTTAATCGTAGTTTCCCCGGTGCAAAGTCCGGTTCTATGGCAAGCCGTATGGCCTATCATTATGCTTCTCAGATTCTTCACCAAATAGATTTCGCCATCGACTTGCATACAGGTGGCGCCCAACGCCATAATTATCCGCAAACACGTTTTACACAAGATGATTTAAAAAGCAAGGAATTAGCAACGATTTTTAATGCGCCATTTTCTTTTTCATCCCGTTTGATCAAAGGATCGTTCAGGAATGCTGCCTTTCGTTTGGGTAAACCTACAATTGTTTTTGAAGCTGGTGAAAGTATGCGTTTTGATGATTTTTCAATTCAAGAAGGGATGCAAGGTATACGTAATGTACTTAGTCATTTTGGGATGAGTGAAAGGGCAGCTCCGAATCTCGGTGAACGAAATGACTCGGTTTTGCTGGGTGAGCGTAAATGGCTTCGCGCACCAACGGCAGGAATGTTCATTCCGGAAATCTTAAACGGGGTCGAGGTTCGAAAAGGGCAGGAAATGGGTATTGTAACCGATACATATACCAAGCACAGTAAAAAAATAAAGGCCCCTTTTGATGGTTTTGTTTTCAGTATAAACCACCAAGCTGTAGTAAATCAAGGTGATGCCCTTTTTCATATAGGAAAGCCAATCTGAATAAAAGGTTTGGTGAAGGGATGTTCTTTAAGATGCATTTATGCGAAGGAAGGAATCCAAGAGCACAAACCGTTTGGTCTGTAGCATTGTTCATTCCCTTATTCAAAAATTAAATACCCGTCGTTAATCTGTTTTTTTGGGCTTCTAATCCCTATTTCTTCTGTTTGTATGTTGGGATAAACAGGACAAAACCGACTGATCGGTCGGTTTAGGGTATTTGAAGTCTTTCTGTTTCGTGATACCCTTAAAGTGATTATTCCATTTTATTTACTCTCTTTTTTATAACTTGACCGAAAGATTCAGGAAATGTATAAATTATTTTTACCGGTTTTGTTCTTATTATCCACTTGTGGTAACCAGACAAAGCTTGAAGTAGGGCAAATTAAAACCCCAAAAGGGGAAATTTTGATTTGGTTGTATGATGAAACACCAAATCACAAACAAAGTTTTTTACAATTGGCTAAAAACGGGTACTGGGATTCTCTTACATTCAATAGGGTAATCCCCGATTTTGTGGCCCAAGGTGGTTGTCCTGATACTCCTGAAGGTTTTAATGATCCCGAATATCTTTTAGCACCGGAATTCAACGATAAATTGTCACATGAATATGGCGCGGTAGGTGCCGGAAGGGATGATAACCCTGGTAAACTATCGGCCCGATGTCAATTTTATATTGTTCAAAACAAAAAAGGGGTACACCGATTGGACGGGGATTATACCGTATTCGGAAAAGTAATCAAGGGAATGGACGTCGTTGATGCCATTGTGAACAGCCCAAGGGATTCCATAGACCAGCCTTTAACACCAATATCTTTGGACGTTAATATCATAAAAATGAATGCTGAAGAATTGAAGGCCTTAGCCGTCAATAAATAATATATTACGGTCTAAGATTTAATTTTTCTATCGAGTAGAATTTGATATTTGCTCTTTTTCAGTTGGGAGTTCAATTGTTTTACATCGACCTTCATGAACTTTTTAAACTTTTCATTTACGTTTTCCAAACGCTTGTTGAAAATGGCATAAACCTCACGTTGTTGGTCGGTTGGTTTAAAATCTGCTCCATTCGCCCCAATATCGCTGGCCAAGGCACTTAATCTACCATAAAGTTTCATGGGTGATCGAAAGGCATCTTCCCGTGCTCCAGTCAAATGAATGTCATATAAAGAACTTGATATGGATTCGGCCATTTTTCGGAGCTCTGTCGCACGTTGAATATCGTTTTCACGTTTTAAGCTGGGGATAACTTCATTCAATTCGGCCCGTAGGGTTTCCAAATCGTTGATCAGGGTGACCGCAATGTTTATGGCATCCCTTAGTTCCAGCGAAAAAGCTACTTGTTCCTTAATACTTTCCAATGTGCCTTCAGATGCGGGGTCTTTAAGAACGGTCAACTCACGAACATATTCGTCTTTGCCAATAATGAGTTTTACTTTATAGGTATCGGGTATTACCCGTGGCCCGAATTGTCCACGCCATAGATCCAAATCCCATGTAACCAATGGGCGCCAACCTTCCCCGTTGAGCTGTACCCAAGGTCTTCCTGGTGGGGTCGACTTTAATTTGGGCTTGTAGGTGGGTTCGTATCGTAAATTCCATACGGTTCTATGAATGCCTTTGTCATTTTCACCTTTTAACGTACGTATTATATCATTGTTGGCATCCAATATTTGTATTTCTACTTTTTGATCTGTACTATCTTTTAAGTAATAGTTGATATCTGCCCCGTACTTTGGGTTTCGGCCAGAGTTGTTACTGGGACCATCGGTCTTTATACTTTCTTTTTGTTGAAAGCGATAGGCTTGTCGTAAGCTAAACAAATGGGCTTCTTCGTTTTTGGCGTACCAATCGAATTCACGTAGGGGAGAAACATTATCAAGAATGTAATAGCCCCTGCCGTAGGTACCGACCACCAAATCATCAAAACGCTCCTGAATTTCTAGCCAATATACCGGTGCAGGGGGTAGGTTATTTCGCAGGCGCATCCAATGGGCGCCGTCGTCGTGACTGATGTACAAACCATTATCAACCCCGGCGTAAAGCATACCTTCCCTTTTGGGATCTTCTTTGATGACATGAACGAAGCTGTGAACCGACTTTGGAATTTTGCCACTTATCAATTTCCAACTTTTGCCATAATCCTCTGTTTTGTAGATATAAGGATTAAAATCACCCATTTGATGAAGGTCCACACTGATGTACGCAGTGCCTTTTTTATACCGAGAGGTTTCTATATTGGATATAGTACCCCATTTTGGTAGGTTGGGGATGTTTCGGGTCACGTTCGTCCAACTTTCACCTCCGTTTCGAGTGAATTGTACTTGACCATCATTACTACCTGTCCATATTACCCCGGCTTCTATTTTTGATTCCTGTATCGCAAATAAGGTAGAACCGTCAAAGGTCATAAGGTTGTCTTTGGCAATACCCCCTGAACTTTGTTGGTGCGATTTATCGTTTAGGGTAAGGTCTGGACTGATTACCTGCCAACTTTGACCGTTATCATCACTTTTATGCACATATTGACTGCCTAGATAAACCCTGTGTTTTACATGGGGAGAAAAGGCAAGTGGGAAATTCCAATGCCATCGGTATTTCAATTCGGCAGGGGCCCAGCCGTAACCCGCTTCAGGCCATACGCGAACATCTTGTGAATGTCCTGTTTTTGCATTGTACCTTTCCAATCCACCATCATAACAACCAGACCAGACTATATCGTTGTCAAAGGGGTCTGGTTGCGCAAATCCACTTTCACATCCGCCCACTCCTTTCCATAAACCAATGGGTATATATCCTTGCAGGCTATTGCTGGGACCTTTATAAGAGTAGCCATCTTGACGGTTTCCATAGACGTTATAAGGTATTTGGTCGTCTACGGCCACATGGTACATTTGGGCGATGGGCAGTACCACCCTTTGAAAAGTTTCCCCATGATTAAGACTAATACTCGCTCCTCCATCATGTGCGACCATGATACGGTCGGCATTGGTTGGGTCTATCCATATATCATGATTATCGCCACCTGCCTTGTAACCACCTTTTAGGGTTTTGCCACCATCTTTTGAAGTGCTGAACTTTACATTCGCAAAATAGATCTCATTGGGGTCATTGGTCGATACGGCCATGCGGGTATAATAGGGTGCACGCTCATTGATATCGTGGTTGCGGGTTTGGAGTGTCCATGTTTCACCAAAGTCATTCGATTTATAGAGGGCCGGACTATCAATCTCAAAAAGGGCATAGACTGTATTGGGGTTTGAATGGGAAATGGCGACACCCGTTTTTCCAACGGGATTGTTTTTTCCTCCCGGTAATCCTTTTTCTGTGAGCGCTTGCCATGTATCACCCCCATCAAGGGATCGGTATATACCGCCACCGGGACCACCACTGTTCAAACCCCATGTATTTATATGTATGGACCACATGCCGACCAATAACCTATCTGGATTTTTAGGATCCAAGGCAATATCCGCAGCGCCCGTATTTTCGTCTATGAATAGGATTTGTTTCCAACTTTTACCACCATCAATGGTCTTGTACACACCGCGCTCCTGCTGGGGTCCATAGGTATGACCCAAGGCAGCGGCATAAACGATATCGGGATTGGTAGGGTGAACAACGATGCGGCCTATTCGGCCTGTTTTTTCAAGGCCCATGTTCTTCCAGGTCTTACCAGCATCTTCTGACTTGTAAATACCGTCCCCCATGGCATGGGCAGGCCTTATCACAAAGGTTTCTCCTGTACCCACCCAAATAACATCGGGATTTGTAGGGGCTATAGCTAAAGAACCGATGGAAGAAACATCCTGATCATCGAAAATCGATTTCCAAGTTACCCCGCCATCCGTTGTTTTCCATAAACCTCCTGAGGCCGCGCCGATATAATTGATCATAGGATTTCCTGGAACGCCGGCAATGGCAATGGTCCGGTTACCTTCAGGACCTATAAATCGGAATTTCAAGTTTTTGAATACCTCTGCATCAGTCTGTGCATTGCCGTAGAATGAAATAAATAATAGAAAAACTACAAAAAATCTTGAACTCATATGAAATGGACGATTGGAAGAATCCCTTAAACAGAAAAAATCTCCAACGAGTTTGAAAATATAGGGATGCCGTAATTTAATTTATCCTTACTAAGATAATTAAATTTAGAAATTGACCCTTTACATATCGGAATTATTAATTTTGTGGTCCAAATACATTCCACATGAAATACGAACAGATCAGCAGTGAACTTTTTATTAAGAATCGCAGGAAATTCATGTCTAAAATGGAGCCTTCGAGTATTGCAGTGTTTAATTCCAACGATATCTATCCCGTAAGTGCGGACAGTACTTTGCCATTTGAGCAACATCGCGATATTTTTTATTTAAGTGGAGCCGATCAGGAAGAAAGTATTTTATTGCTTTTTCCGGATGCCCATGACAAGAAACTTCGTGAGGTCCTTTTTGTACGTGAGACCAATGATCATATTGCCGTTTGGGAAGGTGAAAAATTGACAAAGGAAAAGGCAACGGAAATATCCGGAATCGAAACTATTTATTGGTTGAGCGAGTTTGACAAGGTCTTTTTTAATTTAATGACCGAAGCCGATACGATATATTTCAATACCAATGAACATTACAGACAGTCCGTGGAGACCCAAACCCGTGAAGATCGTTTTATCCGGGATTGTAAACTAAAATTCCCAGGGCATAAGGTCGCCAAAAGCAATCCTATTTTACAGGAAATAAGAGGCGTTAAGGAGCCTGAAGAAATCGACTTGATGCAAACGGCCTGTAATATTACAGAAAAAGGTTTTAGAAGATTATTGGACTTTGTAAAACCGGGTGTATGGGAATATGAGATCGAAGCCGAACTTTTACATGAGTTTATCCGAAACCGCTCTAAAGGTTTTGCCTATACCCCGATTATAGCATCCGGTGCCAATGCCAATGTGCTGCATTATATCGTGAACAATCAGCAGTGTAAGGATGGGGATATGTTGTTGATGGATGTTGCTGCTGAATATGCCAATTATTCCAGTGACCTCACAAGGACCATTCCTGTGAATGGAAGGTTTACCGAACGTCAAAAAGCAGTATACCAATCGGTATTAAGAGTGAAAAACGAAGCTACGAAAATGTTGGTACCCGGTACCGACTGGGCAGAGTATCATAAGGAAGTAGGGAATATCATGACTTCGGAACTGTTGAGCTTAGGCTTGTTAGACAAGGCCGATGTACAAAATGAGGACAAAAACTGGCCTGCCTATAAAAAGTATTTTATGCACGGTACCAGTCATCATATCGGATTGGATACGCATGATTACGGGCCTTTAAAATCCCCTATGAAGGCAAATATGGTCTTTACCGTTGAACCGGGCATTTACATTCCGGAAGAGAATATGGGTATTCGAATTGAGGATGATGTGGTAATCCAAGAAAAAGGGGAGCCTTTCAACCTTATGGCCAATATACCCATTGAAGTAGAAGAGATAGAGGAATTGATGAAGGCCTAGTCTTCGCTATCAATGTGATTTTACATTCCCTTTTATTAAATTCCATAATCTAAAATTCGGGGGAATATTGGGTTGTATTTAAGTTGTTGTACATCTCTTCGATAGTATTATATACTAACACTGATTATTTGTTTCCAAGTTTTGGGACCTGACTGCTTAATGTTACATAGGCAATGAATAGAATTATTCAATTTGTTTTACCTTTTTTGGTTGTTATTTCTTGCGCCAAGGACGAGGTACATGTAGCCGACACATCGTATACAGATTCAAAGATCATTGCAGCGATTGACATTTCGAGCTATCCTGAAATATCGGAATCAAATCCCATTTTCTATGACCTTGAAGGCAAAGAGAGCAATTTTCTGGACATACTAAAGTCAAACCGAGTCAATACCATTCGCTTGCGTTTATGGGTAAATCCGGAAGGAGAACATTCGGGATTCAACGAAGTGAAAACATTTTCCAGAACACTTAAGACCCAGGGATTTAAAACTTGGTTGACGCTTCATTATTCCGATACATGGGCCGATCCTGCCCACCAGGAAATACCAATGCAATGGCAAGGTTTGGATTTTTCCCGCATAAAAGACAGTGTCTTTAACTATACCAAAAGGGTTATGACCGAACTTCAACCCGATTACATTCAAATCGGGAATGAAATCAATTCTGGCTTACTTCATCCTTATGGGGATATTTCAAAGAATCCGGATAATTTTAAGATGTTGGTGAATGAGGGAATTACCGCAGTGAGAGCTGTTTCAGAAGAGACAAAGATTATTTTGCATTTTGCGGGTATGGAGGGTTCCGATTGGTTTTTCAATCAAGTACATACCTTGGATTATGACATCATAGGGTTGTCATATTATCCCTTATGGCACGGAAAATCGTTAAATGACCTCCAAACCACCATACAAAGTTTGGGTAATACGTACTCCAAGGATGTGCTCATAGCAGAAACGGCCTATCCCTTTACATTGGATTGGGATGATTGGACGGATAATATCGTTGGATCGAATAATCAATTGATACTGCCGGATTACCCTGCGACTCGCGAAGGGCAACAGAACTTTATAGCGCAAATTAGAACAATAATGAATCAAGTAGAAAACGGATTAGGCTTTTGTTATTGGGGAGCTGAGCTTATTTCATGGAAGGGGAGCGAATCAACGGAAGCATCGCCTTGGGAAAACCAAGCATTGTTCGATTTTAACAATAAAGCTTTACCTGCAATACACGAATTTAACACAGAATGAAATTCATTTGATCCGTAAACGGGTTAATTCGTAAAACACCACTAATATCAAAGGAACATCGATAATCCAATAGAAGTACATGGGTAATAATTTGGATTTTGTTCGAATAAATTTTAAAGGAGAAATATTATTATGAATACTATTTTTAAACCTAAATTCTTCACAGTTTTAAAATCAGGATTGGATAAGAAACAACTATCCAATGATGTTTTATCGGGCATTGTAGTAGGCATTGTGGCCTTACCTTTGGCCATAGCCTTTGCCGTAGCCTCGGGAGTATCCCCGGAAAAAGGACTTATAACGGCCATAGTTGCGGGTTTTTTGATTTCATTACTGGGAGGTAGTCGTGTGCAGATCGGTGGGCCAACAGGTGCCTTCATTGTTATCGTCTATGGTATCGTGGAGAAATATGGTATAGATGGATTGATTATTTCTACCATATTAGCCGGCATGTTATTGATTATCTTTGGATTGTTGAAGTTGGGTACCTTACTCAAATATTTTCCTTTATCATTGGTCGTAGGGTTCACAAGTGGTATTGCAATCGTAATATTTTCCACACAGATCAAGGATGCCTTGGGTTTACCAATAGATAAGGTACCTTCCGAATTCCATGAAAAATGGTTGGTCTATTTTTCGAACTTGGATCATATTAATTGGGAGGCATTTACATTAACTGCCATAACAATTTTGATTACGGTTTTCTCAAAAAAAATAACAACGAAAATTCCAGGTTCCTTCATTGCTATTATACTAATAACACCTTTGGTATACCTGTTGAAAATTGATGTGCCTACCATCGAGAGTTTTTTTGGCACGATTCCGAATAATTTTCAGATAACCATTCCCGAAATTCAATGGAACCAATTACAAAATTATGTAGCTCCTGCAATGACCATAGCTTTGTTGGGAGGTATTGAATCCTTACTTTCAGCAGTTGTTTCCGATGGTATGATTGGGGGAAAACACCGTTCAAACACCGAACTGATCGCCCAAGGGATTGCAAATATCATAACACCATTTTTTGGAGGAATTCCTGCCACAGGAGCTATAGCCCGTACCGCCACTAACGTGAAAAACGGGGGTAGAACACCCATTTCAGGAATGGTACACGCAATGACCTTATTGCTGATCATGTTGTTCTTGGGCCAATGGGCGAAGTTGATACCTATGTCTTGTTTGGCGGGTATATTAATCGTGGTCGCTTATAACATGAGTGAATGGAGGTCTTTTGTATCTATCCTCAAAGGGTCTTATTTCGATATCCTTATATTATTGACCACTTTTTTCATTACGGTATTTTTCGATTTAACCTTGGCCATTGAGGTAGGGGTGGTATTGTCGGCCATTCTGTTTATGAAAAGGATGGCGGATTTTAGCGAAAAACGTATCGATGATTTTATAGATACGGATGTAATCGAGAATTATTCTGAACTACCTGCCGGTCTAAATATTTATGAGATCAGTGGACCCTTGTTCTTTGCATCTGCAAGAAGATATTCAGAGGCTATTGAGGAAATCGGGTTAAAATGTGAGGTCCTAATTATTAGAATGCGACATGTTTCTTTCATTGATCAAACGGGGTTGCACAACCTGAAGGATACCATCAAGATTTTGAAAAATAAGAACATTACTATACTTCTTTCAGGATTGAATCCTCAGGTCAAAACAAAATTCGAAAAATACCAATTGAACGACTTGATCCAGGAAGATCATATTTTCGACAGTTTTAATAAAGCTACCCAAAAAGCATTTGAGTTGTTAAGTCATCCATCAAAAAAAAGAGAATAACCAAAGTTGATTTCTATCGGTTCAAGATATTGGCTTTGGCAATGAATTTTTTGCTTTTTTCCATATCACCTTCCGTTAGAAAACTAAAGATAACATATAAGAAGAACGAAATAGAGATACCGATCAACGCTTGTTCGGTCGATGCTGTTTCCCATGCTACGGGCAAATCCAACCCTAAGGCTACCAAAAGATTGTAGGTTGAAAAGAACAATCCGAACAGCATGGAGATAATGGCGGCTTTTGAGGTGCCCCTTACCCATAAAAACCCCAACACCAACGGTATAAACGCACCGCTGGTAAGAAAATCGGAACCAATCCATGAGATTCTTAAAACCGACTGTATCTTCAAGGCAATAAGTAGCGCCAAGGCACCCAGGAGAAAGGTCGATATTCTACCTATCATAACATTATGGGACGGACTCGCATTCGGGTTTATATGTCGTTGGTACACATCAACCGTTAAAGAAAGTGCCCCTGTATTGATAAGGGAATCCATCGTAGACATGATAGCGGCACTCAATCCCACAAATAGAACGGCACTGATTATGGGATTGGGAATATTGCTGATCAAATCGGGAACTATTCCACTTTTCGGAACGGTTTCATATAGTACCGATGCGAACATTCCCGTATAGGTAACCATAAGATAGAGAGGTATAAAAGCGATGAAACTAATAATCATCATTTTTTTAGCGTCCACGGCCTTTTTTGCCGCTGAAATGCGTTGCCAGATATTGGCTTGGATCATCCATGAGGTGCCAAATGTAATTACATAGGCCAAGTTGTCGGATACATTGGTAAAGAATGATATATAACCTTCTTTTTGGTTTGTAATTGCCGTGACCTTTACCGCTTCGATTCCACCTGATTGATCGTAGGTCATATAAAATAAAAGTACCCCTGTCAGTAGAAAGAATACAAATTGCAGTAGATCGGTTAGTACCACCCCTTTGAAACCACCGAACAAAGAATAGGTCAATACGATCAAAGTTCCCAAAATGGCCCCTTGCTCATAGGAAATATCAAAAAAGGCATGAAAAAACTTTCCGACCACTATAATCTGAACCGTGGAGCCGATGACCATAAAGATAATAATGAAGATGGTAAGCAATAGTGAAACCTTATTATTATAACGTTGCTCCATAAGTTGGGGTTGGGATATGGAACCTACATTACGGATTCCTTTGGCAAATAGGAACATGAGCGCTGTTGCCAAAAGTACAGGTACCCCATAAATCCAGAAGGAACTAAGTCCGTTTTTATGTGCATGGTCAACTAAGTCAATGGCGGATCCTCCTCCCCACCACGATGCCACAAAGGTCACGGCCAACAACCAAGCCGGTAATTTTCGTGAAGCCAAGAAAAAATCCTCACTGCTTTCACTCTTTCTGTTCCATATGCCGATGACAATAAGGGCCAAAAGATATAATGAAAGTAAAAGAATGGTGATAGTGGTACTTGGCATATAGGTCGGGTTGCTTAGATCCCAAAAATAATCATTCCCTTCAATTTACCATGGGAAAGGTATGTTGTTAGGCAACGTTTTTAAGTCAATACGGAATTATCAAACTTTTTTAGCTGTCATATTACTCGTTAAAAAAGCTATGAAGGCTGGTAATACCCAACCCATGCTAAAACCACTTAATGGAATAACTTCGGTAATAGGGGAGATAGTATCACCTAATCCGATACTCCCCATAAAATCTGGTACACTGAACAGAATCGTAGTGACAACCACCGCTTTAAATACTACAGGGGTAGTATATTTTTCAGGCAATACGTTCAATACGATCAAGATGATTGTTATGGGATAAATGAACATGAGAGTGGGTAGGGCAACGTCGATAATATAATCAACATTGAACTGTCCCATACCAACCCCTAGGACGCAACCGATAATCGCCGTTATGGTAAAAGCTTTTTGTGAATCGTTATACCGTGATTTTATAAAATCTGCCGTACCGGTTACAATACCGACCGCGGTGGTGAAACAGGCCAAACTCACCAAGATTCCTAAAAATAGGTTGGCGGTATTACCCAGGGTTTTAATACTTATGCCGTTTAAAAGAGCGGTGCGTGAAATATCGGTATCAAACTCTTTGTGCATTAACGTTCCTGTAAAAATGAGTCCGGCATAGATCAATAGCAATGCGAATCCTGCAATCCAACCAGCCCTTCGTACAAGAGCCCTTTTTTCTGCAAAGGAGTCTCCCTTGTTTTTCAGGTTGATCGAGACGATAATAACGCCACCCACGACCACTGCACCTATGGCGTCAAAGGTTTGGTACCCTTCCAAAATCCCTGCCGAAAAAGGATTTGGGAAAACGGTCTCACCAAAGTCCATCGGATATGAAAAAAGGGTAATGCCAATAATCAATAATAGAATAACAATAATGGCCGGTGTCAAGAACTTTCCGAGAATATCCAGTATTTTGGAACGGTTCATTACAAAAACAAAGACGAGGGAAAAATAAATGATGCTCGTTAAGATATATGGGGTGTCAAAATAAGGTTGAATGGCTATTTCATGGGTCACTGAGGCCGTACGGGGTGATGGTAGTCCTACAGCAATGGCATAGATAATCAGTGAAAATACAAGAGCAAATTTAGGGGATACTTTTTTACCAAAGTCGTAAAGGGTGCCTTGCAAGCGCGCATGGGCAAAAATACCCATGATAGGGATGCATATGGCAGAAATGCAAAACCCTAAGGTAACGAGCCACCAAAAATCACCGGCCTTGAAACCAAGTAATGGAGGTAATATTAAATTTCCTGCTCCGAAGAAAAGTGAGAAAAGGGCAAAAGCCGTGACAAGGGTTTCCTTGATCTTATTCATTGGTGATAATTTCGGGCGCAAAGATACTGTAAATACGGTGCATAAAATCACTTAATTTCATCGATTAAAAAGCATAGTTTACCGATTATTCTGCATTTCATCGAATTTGCACACATTTTTTTTGGATTATCCCAATAAAAAACAGAGTTCGTGCGTTATTCAATAAAGTGTTTCATGAACCACTTTTTTAAACAAGACCAAATTAAGTATTTAGCATTGATCCAGGTCCTCAAAATGGATGAATGCTTGCCTAAAAACCTACATCATGAAAAAAGTAATCTGCCAGATTTTCGGACATCACTATGCTGTCTCAAAAAAAGTTACCCACCACATCAAGGAGTATCAATGCATTCATTGTGGTAAAGAAGTGACCACTAATGAAACCGGTGATCTTTCAGCCCTTACCCCGGAAAGACAAGAGATCAATGATACCTTGAAAACAATATACCAAAGAAGACATTGTACTGCGGATCACGCAGCCTAATTATGTTTTGGCAAATGAATTCCAGCCCTGAGCGGTCAATGGAATTTTAGAATTATTCCTGGAAACTAAGTGCGCACCTTCGTTATCAGCAGTCATGTGCCCCACGACTGTTAGATTAGGATTGCCCTTTATTTTCGGGAATTCTTTTTGGTCCAAGGTGAACAACAACTCATAATCCTCCCCACCACTAAGTGCTACCAAAGTACTATCTATCTTAAATTCCTCACAAGCTGAAATGACGGTAGGATCTAACGGAATCTTTTCTTCATACAAATTACAACCCACTTTGCTGTTTTTGCATAGGTGAAGAATTTCAGATGAAAGTCCGTCACTGATATCTATCATGGCGGTAGGGTGTGCCTCCAATTTTTTGAATAATTCAAAAATATCCTTTCGTGCCTCTGGTTTCAATTGACGTTCTACGATATAAGAATAAGGTTCCAAATCGGGTTGACTGTTCGGGTTGACTTTATAGACTTCCTTTTCTCGTTCTAAAACTTGCAGTCCCATGTAAGCCCCTCCGAGATCACCGGTTACGACCAAAAGATCATTTTCTTTGGCTCCCGATCTGTAAACTATATCTTCCGCTATTGCCTCACCGATTGCGGTGATACTTATGATTAATCCGGTTTGGGATGAGGTGGTGTCGCCGCCGACCAAGTCAACGTTGTATATTTTTGTTGCTAATGCTATTCCCGCGTATAGTTCTTCCAAGGCTTCCAGTGGAAATCGGTTAGAAACCGCTAAGGATACGGTTATTTGGGTAGCCTTTGCATTCATGGCATAGATATCCGAAAGGTTCACCATTACGGCCTTGTAGCCTAAATGTTTCAAGGGCATATAACTGAGGTCAAAATGAACTCCCTCTACCAAAAGATCGGTAGAAACAACGGTCTTTTTATCTTTAAAATCGAGTACGGCAGCATCATCTCCGATGCCTTTAATCGTTGATTTTTGGTTTAAGGGGAAGTGTTTGGTCAGGTGGTCTATCAGTCCGAATTCCCCTAACGATTCTAAATCTGTTTTATCTTGATTCTTATTCTCCAGCATTTTGCAAAAATAAGAAGGATATTCTTTTAATCTTTATTTTGGGGTAAAAGAAATAAAATCAATGTATTACCCTTTCAAGAACTGATTAATTCAATTTTTTTGGAAGCTATAACGAAAGAGTTGGCAAGATTGCGCGTAAAAAGGTGTCAACTTGATAATTCTTAGACATTTTTTAGGTGATGAATCCTGTGGTTTTGCATAATTATTACTTTTGAAAGAAAAAACGAAAATACTATGACTTCAGAATATAATAAATGGCATATGCCATATGAACCGGCCAAAGAATTCAATAAAAAAGTTGCCTATTTCAGCATGGAATTCGGTATTCACCAAGCACTGAAGATATATTCTGGTGGACTTGGTTTTTTGGCTGGATCCCACATGCGTTCCGGTTATGAACTCAAACAGAACATGATCGGTATTGGTATGCTCTGGAAATATGGTTATTACGACCAAGGAAGAAATGGGGATCAGACCATGAAAACCAATTTTATTGAAAAGAATTATACCTTCTTGGAAGATTCCGGTTTGGAAGTAGAGGTAAAGTTGCACGATAATCCATCCGTAAAGGTTAGGGCCATGGTTTTGAAACCTGAGATTTTCGGAACCGTTCCTATGTATTTATTGACAACCGATGTTGAAGGCAACGATTACCTATCCAAAACCATCACCAACCATTTATATGATTCCAATTATTTAACCCGAATTTCCCAAAGTATCGTATTGGGGATAGGTGGTGCAAAAATAGTCGAAGCCCTTGGAGGTGCCGAAATGTATCATCTTAACGAAGGCCATGCATTGCCCGCATTCTATTACTTGCGGGATCAAGGTGTCAAAAAAAACCAAATGGTATTTACGACACATACCCCTGAAAAGGCAGGTAACGAGGAGCGAGATGCCCAGCATTTGAACAGATGTGGCTTTTTTGGGCGTTATCTTTCAGAGCCAGAATTGCAAAAAGAAGTGGTAAATGGAGGAATGCTCAACTATACCGTTTCTGCTTTGAGAATGGCCAAAGTATCGAATGCCGTATCAAAATTACATGCAAAGGTATCACAGGATATGTGGAAAGATTATCCGGGAATAAGTAAGATAATCCCGATTACAAATGCACAGAACCAGAAATTTTGGCAAGATGAGGTTATCGAGGAGGCACACTTGGCCAAGGATGCTAAATTATATAGAAAGAGAAAGATTGAGCTGAAAAAAGAATTGTTCGATGTGGTTCTGAACCAAACCAATAAACTTTTTGACCCCAATACATTGACCATTGTTTGGGCCAGGCGTTTTGCCGGTTATAAAAGGGCCGATCTCTTGCTTCAGGATCTTGAGCGTTTTGAAAAGTTGATCAACAATGAAAAATATCCCGTTCAGATAATTTGGGCAGGTAAACCTTATCCATATGATTTTTATGCCATTGATATTTTCAATCACTTGGTACATTACTCCAAGCAAAAATCCAATTTAGCGGTATTGGTGGGCTATGAAATAGAATTATCACGCGAACTGAAATGTGGTTCCGATATTTGGCTTAATACTCCAAGAATTACTAGGGAGGCCTCTGGAACCAGTGGTATGACCGCTGCTATGAACGGTTCGGTCAACGTATCTTCAAATGACGGGTGGATGCCCGAATTTGCAAAAGATGGCAAAAATTCATTTGTTTTCCCGGTAATAGACCAAAATTTACCAACTTGGGACCAAGATAAAATCGACTGTGAGAACTTATATGACATTTTGGAGAACAAGGTATTGCCCACGTATTACGACAAGCCTAAAAAATGGCAAGAAATTGTATTCAACAGTATTGATGATGTTCTGCCTCAATTCGGTAGTAATCGAATGGCCAAACAATATTATGAAGAACTCTATAAGTAGGTTCTTGGTTATGTTTATCTAGGCCAGATCGGATTTTTGGCCGAAATGAATTTCTTCTTTAATCATTCAATTTGGTAAAAGGGTAACCTGTCACTTTTTGTCGTGATAGATTACCCTTATATACTTATACGTTATAATAATGTTAGGTTTTATTGTAGAACCCTACATATAACTTATATTTGTAAACTATTTAGAATCAAAACAAATAATGATACAGGTTTCAGATACAGCTAAACAAAGAGTCATTGGATTAATGACAGAGGAAGGCTATGACGCTACCAAAGACTATGTACGTGTTGGTGTCACGAGCGGAGGATGCAGTGGTTTGTCATATGAATTGAAATTTGACAATTCAATTGGGGATACCGATAAGGTTTTTGAAGATAATGGAGTACGGATTATAGTGGATAAAAAAAGTTTTTTATATCTCGCAGGAACAATTTTGGAGTATTCCGGCGGATTGAACGGCAAAGGATTTGTTTTTAACAATCCAAATGCCCAACGTACCTGTGGGTGCGGTGAGAGCTTTTCACTATAAGGGAATTGGGGTTGCGAAAAAAAGCTAAAAAGTAAAAAAGAAAAGGGTTAAGCAAAAATGGGCAAATTCACTTCATTTGAAGATTTGGAAGTCTATAAATTAACCTTAAGTTTTACTATAAAGATTTTTAGATTATTGAATGAAGCACAATTGAGTAGGGAATTTGCCTTTGCAGATCAGTTAAAAAGGGCAACTCTCTCAATTTCTAATAATATTGCTGAAGGTTTTGAAAGGGAAACGGACAATGAGTTATTACGTTTCTTATATTTTTCAAAAGGTTCTGCAGGAGAGGTGAGAAATATATTAAACGTATTGGAAGCTGTAAAGTTGATTGAAGCTGAGAAGTATAGTGAGTTAAAGAATGATGTAGTAATTATTTCAAAACAGCTTTCGAATTATATTAAATATGTTAAAAAGAGAAGTTGAATTATGCTTTGGTTTTGGGTATTCATTTGAATTTCCAACCTTACCTTTTTTCTTTTTAACTAATTAACCAAGTAGTATGGCATATACCGAAGAGGAATTAAAAAAGGAACTTGAGAACAAGGAGTATGAGTACGGGTTCTATACGGATATTGAATCGGATACCTTCCCTGTCGGATTGAATGAGGAAATCGTTATTGCAATTTCCAAAAAGAAAGAAGAACCGGCTTGGATGACCGAATGGCGTTTGGAGGCTTTTAAAGCTTGGAAACAAATGGAGGAGCCAGATTGGGCCAATATAACCTATAAGAAGCCTGATTTTCAGGCAATATCCTATTATTCGGCACCGAACAGTAAGCCCAAATACGATAGTTTGGATGAAGTTGACCCAGAATTGTTGGATACCTTCAAAAAACTGGGAATATCCTTGGATGAACAAAAGAAATTGGCAGGTGTTGCCGTGGATATTGTTATGGACTCTGTTTCGGTGGCGACGACCTTTAAAAAGACGTTGGCCGAAAAAGGAATCATTTTCTGTTCCATTTCAGAAGCGATTAAAGAACATCCTGAATTGGTACGAAAGTATATTGGCACTGTTGTTCCGCAAAAAGATAACTTTTATGCAGCTTTGAATTCTGCCGTTTTTTCCGATGGCTCTTTCTGCTATATTCCAAAAGGCGTTCGCTGCCCCATGGAATTGTCAACCTATTTTAGGATAAACCAAGCAGGTACAGGTCAGTTCGAAAGAACATTGGTCATTGCGGACGAGGGTAGTTATGTTAGTTATTTGGAAGGTTGTACGGCCCCTTCAAGGGATGAGAACCAGCTTCATGCAGCGGTAGTAGAGCTTATTGCTTTGGATGATGCCGAGATAAAATACTCAACGGTACAAAATTGGTTCCCTGGTGATAAAGAAGGTAAAGGCGGGGTTTTCAACTTCGTTACCAAAAGGGGGATTTGCCACAAGAATTCAAAAATATCATGGACACAGGTTGAGACTGGATCCGCCGTTACCTGGAAATACCCTTCCTGTATTTTAAAAGGGGATAACTCTATCGGCGAGTTTTATTCCATAGCCGTAACCAACAATTACCAACAGGCCGATACCGGGACTAAAATGGTCCATATTGGTAAAAACACCAGAAGTACCATCATATCAAAAGGGATCTCTGCCGGTAAATCGCAGAATAGTTATCGCGGACTGGTACAGGTGAACAGTAGGGCCGAGAATGCCAGGAACTTTTCACAATGCGATTCTTTGTTAATGGGGAACGAATGTGGGGCACATACATTTCCGTATATCGAAGCCAAGAATAAATCGGCTCAAATTGAGCACGAGGCTACTACCAGTAAAATTGGTGAAGATCAGATTTTTTACTGTAATCAACGAGGTATCGATACAGAAAAGGCGATTGCTTTAATCGTAAACGGATTCAGTAAAGAGGTATTGAACAAATTGCCTATGGAATTTGCCGTAGAAGCACAAAAACTATTGGAAATAAGCCTTGAAGGCTCAGTCGGATAATATTTTAAAAAACATAAGATGTTAAAAATTAGCAACCTGCATGCAGGTATAGAAAATAACGAAATACTCAAAGGAATAAATCTTGAGGTAAAAGCTGGTGAAGTACATGCCATTATGGGTCCAAATGGATCTGGTAAGAGTACCTTGGCCTCTGTTATTGCAGGTAAAGAGGAATATGAGGTAACGGAAGGCAGTGTGGTTCTCGATGGTGAGGACCTAGAAGATGCCGCACCTGAAGAAAGGGCCCACAAGGGTATCTTCCTTTCTTTTCAATATCCCGTTGAAATTCCCGGGGTATCTGTTACCAATTTCATGAAAACAGCCATTAATGAAGGGCGAAAAGCCAGAGGTCTTGAGGATATGCCGGCCAAGGATATGTTGAAATTGATACGGGAAAAAGCCGAGTTATTGGAAATTGACCGTAAGTTTTTATCGCGTTCCCTGAATGAAGGTTTTTCAGGTGGTGAAAAGAAAAGGAACGAGATTTTTCAAATGGCAATGTTAGAGCCTAAATTGGCTATTTTGGATGAAACCGATTCTGGTTTGGATATTGATGCACTTCGTATCGTGGCCAATGGGGTGAATAAATTAAAGAGTAAGGATAATGCGGTTATCGTAATTACCCACTATCAGCGTTTACTTGATTATATAGTTCCTGATTTTGTACATGTATTGCATCAAGGGAAAATCGTGAAATCCGGTACCAAGGAATTGGCCCACGAACTAGAGGACAAGGGCTACGATTGGATCAAGCAAGAAACGGCGATATAAATACAGTGAACAGTAGCGGTTGGGCAGTAAAAATTGCCAACTGAAAACTGTTGACTACCAACAGAATTAATATGGATTTAAAAGATAAATTGATTTCTTCTTTCATGGCATTCGAGAACAAAATCGATGTCGAACATCCGGTACATGATATTCGTTCAGAGGCCTTTAAGAATTTTGAGGAAAAAGGGTTTCCTACCAAGAAAGAGGAAGCTTGGAAATATACTTCATTGAAGGCTCTTCAGAAGATCGATTTCAGTATTTTTCCAAAAGAGGTAGATGCCCTGGAAAACAAACAGGTAAAGAAATATTTTTTACAGGAAATAGATACGTACAAAATTGTCTTTGTCGATGGTATTTATTCTTCATTTCTTTCTGAAACCACCCATGATGGGGTAGATATTTGTTTAATGAGCGCGGCTTTGACCAAACCCATGTACAAACAGTATATAGATGTATATTTTAATAAAGTGGCTTCCAAGGATGATTCTTTGACCACTTTGAACACTGCATTCAGTAGGGAAGGGGCCTTTATTTATATCCCAAAGAACAAAATGCCCAAAAAACCGGTAGAAATAGTACATTTTTCCACTGGGAATGAGGCATCCTTGATGTTGCAGCCTAGAAACCTTATCGTGGCGGAGGAAAATGCCGAGCTTCAGGTTATAGAAAGGCATCAAAGTTTAACCTCACATGAGGTTCTGACCAATGTGGTGACCGAGATATTTGCCGCTGAAAGTGCCATTGTAGATTATTATAAAATTCAAAATGATGAGAAAACCGCTTCTTTGATCGACAATACCTACATCAATCAAAAAAGCAAAAGTGTGGTTAAGGTCCATACCTTTTCATTCGGCGGAAAACTTATAAGGAATAACTTGAATTTCTACCAAAATGGAGAATATATAGACTCTACGATGAAAGGGGTCACCATTTTAGGCGATAAACAACATGTAGACCATCATACTTTGGTTCACCATATTGAACCTAATTGTGAAAGCCACCAGGATTATAAAGGCATTTATGGGGAGAATTCAACAGGGGTGTTCAATGGTAAGATCATTGTAGAAAAGATCGCGCAGAAGACCAATGCCTTTCAACAGAACAATAATATCCTGATCAGTGATAAGGCAACTATAAACACTAAACCGCAATTGGAGATTTTTGCTGATGATGTTAAGTGTTCCCATGGCTGTACCATTGGTCAATTGGATGAAGATGCATTGTTTTATCTTCAATCACGGGGTATTCCTAAAAAAGAAGCCCGGGCTTTGTTGATGTATGCTTTTGCCAATAATGTTTTGGAAAGTGTTCGAATTTCCGAATTGAAAACAAGCATAAACCGTCTTATAGCGGAAAAGCTTGGGGTTCGTTTGGGTTTTGATCTTTAAAATGGAGAAAACTACCTTCAATCCAACAGTTATCCGAAAAGATTTTCCAATACTCAATCGTGAGGTCAATGGTAAGCCATTGGTCTATTTCGATAATGCCGCTACTTCGCAGACACCACGGCAAGTTATAGATGTCATAGTAGATTATTACAGTAATTATAATGCCAATATACATCGTGGTGTTCATACACTTTCACAAGAGGCAACCGATAAATATGAGCAGGCTCGTATAAAGATCCAAAAGCATTTTAATGCAGCAAAGTCCCACGAGATCATTTTCACTTCTGGGACAACCCATAGTATAAATCTTGTGGCTAATGGTTTCACATCTATTTTAAAGGCTGGTGATGAACTTATAGTTTCGGCCATGGAACATCATTCCAACATTGTGCCCTGGCAAATGTTGTGCGAGCGTACCGGGGCAACCTTAAAGGTTATCCCTATGAATGAGGAAGGGGAATTGATTTTGGAAGAATACCTGGAATTATTATCCGATAAGACAAAATTGGTGTTCTGTAACCATGTGTCCAACGCTTTGGGAACGGTAAACCCGGTTAAAACGATAATCGATGCTGCGCATAAAGTAGGGGCTGCGGTATTGATAGACGGGGCTCAAGCTGCCCCACATATAAAAGCGGATGTACAAGAATTGAATGTTGACTTTTATACGGTTTCTGCACATAAAATGTGTGGCCCTACTGGAGTAGGCATGTTATACGGCAAGGAAGAATGGCTGAACATATTGCCACCCTATCAAGGTGGAGGTGAAATGATCGCCGAAGTTACTTTTGAAAAAACCACATATGCTGATTTACCGCATAAGTTTGAGGCAGGAACACCGAATATTTGTGGTGGAATAGCTTTTGGTGCTGCCTTGGATTATATGAATGCCATAGGTTTTGATGAAATTGCAGCTTATGAAAATGAGCTTCTTGAATATGCAACCGAAAGATTGTTGGCCATAGAGGGGTTACGTATTTATGGCACCTCGGAAAATAAAACATCCGTTATTTCCTTTAATATAGAGGGGGTCCACCCTTATGATATGGGTTCTATCCTCGATAAATTGGGAATAGCCGTACGTACAGGTCACCATTGTGCCCAACCGATCATGGACTTCTATAAGATTCCCGGAACGGTAAGAGCCAGTTTTAGTTTTTACAATACCAAGGAGGAAATCGATATTTTGGTGGAAGGTGTAGAAAAGGCCAAAGCAATGCTTCTTTGAGCTTTTCAACCCCAAATCCAATAAATTGAAAACCTATGATACTTATTGTATTTTTGTATAAAATGAGTTTATGGGAATAAAAGAGATTCAGGAGGAAATCGTTGATGAGTTCTCAATGTTCGAGGATTGGATGCAACGTTATGAATATATGATAGAGTTGGGTAAATCACTTCCGTTAATAGATGAGAAGTACAAAACCGATGATAACATCATAAAAGGTTGCCAAAGTAAAGTATGGGTACATGCTGAATTAGATGGGGATAAATTGGTATTTACGGCAGACAGTGATGCCATAATCACTAAAGGGATCATTGCTATTTTAATTCGTACGTTCAGCAACCAGAAACCCCAGGATATTATTGATGCGGATACCGATTTTATAGATGAGATCGGGTTAAAGGAACATTTGTCGCCGACCCGGGCCAATGGTTTGGTAAGTATGGTGAAACAATTGAAGATGTATGCTATTGCATACCAGACACAATTGAACTAAAGCTAAGAAAAATGAGTGAAGAAGTTATAAATACGCAAGAATTAGGCGAAAAGATAGTACAGGTCCTAAAGACGATATATGATCCTGAGATTCCTGTAGATATCTATGAACTGGGATTGATCTATGATGTTTTTGTCAATGAAGTAAGGGATGTGAAGATTTTAATGACCCTAACATCTCCTAATTGCCCTGTTGCGGAAACCCTACCGGTTGAGGTAGAAGAGAAGGTGAAATCTTTGAACGCCGTTAAAGATGCCATCGTAGAAATCACTTTTGACCCACCTTGGACGCAAGATCTAATGAGTGAGGAGGCAAAACTGGAATTGGGCATGCTTTAGCTGTTCAATGATGTTATTCCCTAGCTTTTATGAACCCTCATAGTAAATAGGTCAACGGCGATTATCCATTTACATTTAATCAGATATCTTTTACTTTATGCAAAACGAAATCATAAACCGTGTAGCCCAAAGTCAATTGAAAACCATTGATTTGGAAGATTTTTATCCTAACGGGGAGCGTGTTTTCTTGGATATCAAAGATTGGCTTTTTGAAGGTTTTGTTCTTAGGGAAAAGGAATTCAGGACAACCATAGCAGCGCATGATTGGAGTCAATATCAAGATAAATATGTAGCAGTCGATTGTACAACGGATGCCATCATCCCAGGATGGGCCTTCATGCTTATTAGTACTAAATTACAGCCTTATGCCAAAAAAGTGGTTCAGGGTAATATGGAGGTTATGGAGACTTCACTCTATCAATCCATTATAGAAGACCTTGACGTTTCAGAGTTTAAGGATAAACCTGTTATAATCAAAGGATGCGGTAACAAACCCGTTCCGCAAAATGCATATTTGTGGATAACTATCAAATTGTTGCCCGTCGCAAAGAGCGTAATGTACGGCGAAGCATGCTCCTCCGTGCCATTATACAAAAAAGTATAATTGTTGATAACTGTAATTGTTTATAGTTAACAATACTTACTTTTGCACTTCATAACAAAATTTAAACACTAACATTATGAGAAATTTAGTTTTAACAGTTACTGCGTTTTTGGCACTATCAGCTACATACGCACAGACCGCGGATGAATTGAAGGCCTTACAAGGTCCTAAGAAAGATTCGATTGCGGCCATTCAAGGTAGGGTAGATGCCCTACAAGCACAAATTGATGCCCTTCCAGGATGGAAGAAAGGGGCGTTCGGTACCATTGGGGCCAACTTATCCGGTTTCGATAATTGGTATTCAAAAGATGCAGCTAATTCCAGTGCAGGTAATATTGGGGTTACTGTAAATGGATTTGCCAACCTTAATCAAGAAAAGTTTTTCTGGAGAAACTCGGGAAACATCAACCTTGGTTGGGTAAAGTTCGATGACAAGGATGATCCAACAGATGACGATAGCTTTCAACAGGCTACGGATGTTTTCTCCATTTCATCGCTTTATGGGCGTAAAATAAGTGAGAAGTTCGCTATATCTGCCTTAGGGGAATATAGGACTACGATATTGAGCAACTTCAACGATCCAGGTTATTTGGATTTAGGTATTGGTGCCACATGGACACCAATTACAGATTTGGTTGTAGTCATCCACCCTTTGAACTATAACTTTGTTTTCAGTAGTGAGGATGATATTTTTGAATCCTCAATGGGTGCAAAGATCGTAGCCGATTATACCCGTAAAATCGGTAAGGTTAATTTTAAGACCAACCTTTCGATGTTCCAAAGTTATAAATCTTCAGACCTGTCGAATTGGACATGGATCAACTCTTTTGGATATACGATCTGGAAAGGTATTGGGCTTGGCTTTGAATTTGGTTTAAGGGATAATAAGCAAGAAGCGCTTAATTACGCGTTGAACGGACCAACACCTGATGCCACCGCCACTTTCGATAATATTGACAATGATTTACAGACCTATTGGTTATTTGGCCTTAACTATGCCTTCTAAACCAATTTTAATTATAAAAAAAAGCCCTGTCAGTCATGCCAGGGCTTTTTTATTTATTGAATTAGTCAGTTATGTATTGTGTCCAAGTTTTCAATTTTGAACTGAGTAATTCCAAATACTTATCCGTAGGTTAATTTATGATTCTTTTGGGATTCAATACTAAATCATAAATACAGGACTAAGGTAATCTTAGGCAGCATAAATTGTAAATATTTGTTGTGTATAACAGACTTTTTGTGGTGTAAATGGTAAAAAAATATAGGGATGTTACGAACCTCTTCTTTTATTAAAGTTCGGTATAGGTCATTAAAAAAGGCCCTTTTGGGAAAGGGCCTTTTTTTAAGTAGGTTTAAATTACAGTCCTGATAAAATTCAGGTAGCTTTTTATAGGTTTAGTGCTCGTTTGGGGCTTGCACTATTATAGGTTAAGTTCATGATAAGATTTGGGGTCTATACGATCACTTAATTACAATGTAAAGATAAGGTGGAACAGAGGAAAGGTCACAAAATATGTTGTGAACCCATCCTTAATTGTGGTGTAAAAATTAACGGTACGATTTTCCCGATGAACGGCATACTTTATATCGGCTGAAGGGTTCTGAACGATATAGGAAAATAAAAAACGCCCTTTGAAAAAAGAGCGTTTTTTAGTTCAGTAGGTTTTGTAAAATTTGGTCCGAAAAGAATTCGGATAGCATTATTTGGTTAAGTAAAGGTTTTGGGGAAACCTTTAGTTTTTTTGGTCAAGTTCATGAATTGATTTGGGGTCAATACGATCACTTAATTACAAGGTAAAGATAAGTTGTACCAGAGGAAAGATCACAAAATATGTTGTGAACGCATCCTTAATTGTGGTGAAAAAATTAACGGTATGGTTTTCCCGATGAACGGCACATTTTCTTCCTGTTTTAGACCAATTAATATTGGTCTAAATGTTCAGGATACAGGAAGTTGTTATAAGGAAAACGGGTTACATGTATATCTCTGACAACATCATAGACCCTTTTACGGAATTCATCAAGGTTTTCTTTGTTCAATGCGGATATGAACAAGGCATTTTCGCCCATCCGTTGCATCCAGGTGCGTTTCCAATCTTCGATGGTAAAATGTATCGAAGATCTTTCGGTAACCAAGTCGTCTTCATCAATGGTTTGATGGTGGTATTGGTCTATTTTATTGAAAACCATGATCGTTTTCTTATCGGCACTGTCTATTTCATCCAATATTTTGTTGACCGATGCTATATGCTCTTCAAAATTAGGATGGGAAATATCAACTACATGCAATAATAGGTCTGCTTCACGAACTTCATCTAGTGTGCTTTTAAAGCTCTCTACCAATTGTGTAGGTAGTTTACGAATGAAACCTACGGTATCACTGAGTAAAAAAGGAAGGTTTCCTATTACGACTTTGCGAACGGTTGTGTCAAGGGTAGCGAAAAGCTTGTTTTCTGCGAAGACATCACTTTTACTGATGACATTCATCAGGGTTGACTTCCCAACATTGGTGTATCCTACGAGTGCTACCCGCACAAGTGCTCCCCTATTTCCTCTTTGGGTTTCCATTTGCCGATCTATCTTCAAAAGTTTTTTCTTCAACAATGAAATACGGTCACGCACGATACGTCTATCGGTTTCAATCTCGGTTTCACCGGGTCCGCGCATACCAATACCCCCTTTTTGTCGCTCTAAGTGTGTCCATAACCCTGTAAGCCTGGGTAGAAGATATTCGTACTGGGCCAATTCCACTTGGGTTCGGGAATAACTGGTCTGTGCACGTTGGGCGAATATATCGAGGATAAGACTCGTTCGGTCCAAAATCTTACATCGCAATTGTTTTTCAATGTTACGTTGTTGTCCTGGGGAAAGCTCATCATCGAAGATAACCGACCCGACCTCGTGTTCTTCCACAAAACTTTCTACCTCTTGCATCTTTCCACTGCCGATCAAGGTTTTAGGGTTGGGTACATCTACACGCTGTACGAAACGTTTTACCACTTCACCACCTGCGGTGTAGGTCAGAAACTCCAGTTCATCAAGGTATTCGTTCACCTTTTCCTGATCCTGTTCCTTATTGATAACACCAATTAGGACGACTTTTTCGTATTCTATGGCTTTCTTTTCTAACATAGTCTTGTTTAATATGCAAATTTACACAATACTGGCCAAGCTATTTTTGTAAATTTGTATCCTTCTAAACTAATTACATGGTATTTTCATTTTTCAAGAAAAAAAAGAAAAAAAGTCTTCACACAATTGCCTTCTACAATCTTGAGAATCTTTTTGATACCGTTGATGATCCAGACACCTTGGATGATGATTTTACACCTAAAGGTTTCAAAAAATGGACCCCAAAGCGATATAAGAAGAAAATCTTTAAACTGGCGAACACCATCTCTAAGATCGGTCTTGAATCTGCCGAACGTGCCCCTGCACTTGTAGGTATTGCAGAAGTGGAAAATGCCTCGGTAATAGAGGACCTGATAAATGCAGACCCTTTAAAAGATACCGATTATGGTTATGTGCATTACGATTCCCCTGATGAGCGGGGAATAGATACCGGATTATTGTACCAAAAGGAGTTTTTCGAGGTTCTTTTTTCCGAACCTATACCTTTATTGGTTTATAACGAAGAAGGAATCAGGGATACAACGAGGGATATTTTATATGTATACGGAAAACTTAACGGAGAAACTGTTCATGTTTTTGTTAATCATTGGCCGTCGCGTAGGGACGGGGAAGTTAAAACCGATTATAAGAGGATAGAGGCAGCCAAGACCATAAGGTTAAAAATGGCCGAGATCGAAAAGGAATACCATGACCCCAATTACATTATAATGGGCGATTTTAATGACAACCCCGATTCCAAAAGTATTCAAAGCTTAATCAAT
This sequence comes from Maribacter luteus, assembly GCF_009674825.1. GTDB lineage: Bacteria > Bacteroidota > Bacteroidia > Flavobacteriales > Flavobacteriaceae > Maribacter_A > Maribacter_A luteus. Next base: position 162,318 of record NZ_WKJH01000005.1, on the reverse strand, counting down.
GATTCCGGTTTGTATAATCCTATGGAAAAATTGAGGTCCCCCCAAAGGGGAAGTGCCAATTACAGGAGAAGCTGGAGTATGTTCGACCAGATCATTGTTTCCCATAACTTCTTTAATTATGAAAAAGGGACGCATAGTTTCGCACATGCCAATATATTTGATGCGCATTTATTGACCGAATGGAAGGGAAAATATAAGGGCACACCTTATAGAACTTATTTGGGCCGAAAGTATGTCGGGGGATATAGCGATCACTTTCCCGTATATATACAATTGAAGTATATTGATTAAACCTTCTTGATCTCGTTATTTTGTAATAGATCGTCATTACGCAGTCGAAGAAGTACTTGCGCAGTGGTGACCACATCCAATTCACAATAGGTCACGATACGGTCTAAATTCCCTTCCTTATAATATACGTCACGAACCATACTGCCGTCTATATCCTCTTTAGGAGAAGGAATGCCTAGAATATGGGACATAAGTTTTAAGGAAGTGTAATGTTTGTAATCCCCGAATTTCCAAAGTTCCAAAGTATCCAAATGAGGTACTTCCCAAGGTTTTTTCCCAAAAAGGTCCAATTTATAAGGTAAGCTTATCCCATTGATAATCATACGCCTTGCTATATAGGGGAAATCGAATTCTTTTCCATTGTGGGCACAAAGTAAATTCTTTGGGTATTTAAAATGCGTGTTCAATAAGGTTTTGAAATCTTTGAGCAATTTAGGTTCCTCACCATAAAAACTGGTGACCCGAAATTCCCTTATATCCCCTTTTGTGTGAAAATACCCTACGGAAATACATATGATCTTCCCGAATTCGGCCCAGATGCCCGCCCGGTCATAAAATTCCTCTGCCGTAATTTCATCTTTACGCTGGTACTGCGTTTTATGTTCCCAGAGTTCTTTGGTCACATCATCCAATTCCTCGTAATCGGCTGCTTCGGGAACCGTTTCTATATCCAAAAAAAGGATGTTTTCTAAATGGAGTTTGTAAAGCATAAACTAAATATACGAACAAAATGGAATATGGATTTTGATGTAAACGCATTGATTGTGGTAAAATCCTTGGATATAAGAAGAAAAAGGTAGATTAGTCAAGAACCGACCGATCAGTTTGTGATTGGGGGCATTTTAAGGCCCTGTGAAGCGCTTTAATCACATTTAAGGCGTAGATAGTTCGATGAAATGCACAAATTGCCAAGATTCGCTTGTAAAAAAAAGTATAACAGACCGGTTGGTCGGTAATGTTCAAAATAAAGATTGTTGTTTTGCCGGGCTCTCATGGGCTAACAACCATTTTTTACGATGGATTCCGCCCGCATAGCCTGTTAAGGAACCATCACTCCCGATAACCCTATGACAAGGGATTACGATCCATAACGGATTTTTTCCATTGGCGGAGGCTACCGCCCTTATGGCTTTGGGATCCCCCAATGTTTTCGACAATTGTAAATAAGAAATGGTTTTTCCAAAGGGGATCTGCAATAACGCATCCCAGACTTTTTTCTGAAAATCGGTTCCTTCAGGGTTCAACGTTAAACTGAAAGCTTGCCGTTTTCCTTCAAAATATTCTTGTAGCTGATAAACGGCATCATCAAGTACTTCGGGAATCACATCACTTGGTGGAATATCCCCATCAATAACCGTGATAGAGGAAACACCATTTTCATCACCTTCCAGTTTTGCAATGCCCAAGGGAGTATGTAGAAACGCCGATTCCATTATTCAAATGGGACATTATCATCGATCAATCCAAGGCGTTTTGCCCGTACTTTCCAATTTTCTCGGGCCAAGTGTTGAAGATCGTCCACATTATCGCTTTCATCCATTATTTCGAGCCCTAGAAGGGTTTCAATAACATCTTCCATCGAAACCAAACCACTAACAGAGCCATATTCATCTACGACAAGGGCAATATGTTGTTTTTTAGATATGAATGTTTCAAAGAGATCAGGTATCGGTTTGTCGCGATTTACTACTAGAATTTCCCTCTTTATGGTCGATAAAGGACAATCCCCGTTTTCATTGATCATTTCTTCGAGTACGGTATCCTTCAGAACAAAGCCAGTGATATTATCGACCTTATCTTTATATATCGGAATCCGTGAAAAACGAAGTTTGGGGTTTTCATCAAAAAACTCCTTGATCGTTTTATTCTCCGGGGCGATTTTCATGACCGTTCTTGGGGTCATCACATCCTTGGCAAGAATCTCATCGAATTTCAATAGGTTTTTGATTACGATGGATTCCGACTCCTGAAAAACGCCTTCTTCATGGGCAATATCCGCCATGGCCGTAAAATCTTCCCTGCTAAGTACACTGCCATGATGCCCTTTACCCCCAACCAATTTGGTGAAAAGTTGAAGAATCCATAATAACCCGGTCCACTTTAATGCCAAGACCATTATATTAAGGGCTTTGGCCGTAAAATTTGATAATTTCTTCCAATAGGTGGCACCGATGGTCTTCGGTATAATCTCCGAGGCAACCAATATTAATATGGTCATAATGGTCGAAACGACGCCGACCATAAGGTCTTCGGTAAATTCAATTCCCAGAATGGACCGTTGTGTGCTCCCGTAAAGTTCAGAATAGGCGACTTTTGCCTGCACACCCACCAATATTGCCCCTACCGTATGGGCAATCGTATTTAGGGTTAGTATCGCGATCAATGGCTTATCCACATCCTTTTTAAGGGTTTCCAAGGTTTCGGCATACGACTTACCCTCTTTTTTCTTAAGATTGATGAATGTTGGTGTAATACTCAACAATACCGCCTCGAGTATAGAGCAGAGAAAGGAGAAGAAAATAGATACAAAAGCGTAAAATATCAGTAATCCCATAGGTTTTGTTTATCTGACTAAAATAGTAATAATTGTATGTTAATCGGACATAATCGATTGATAAAACACTTCTTGCAAGGCGCCCCTGATATTTAAGGTGTATAGATTCCTATTTTCCCTTGTTGGAAAAACACGGTTACTCATAAAAATAAATACCAATTGGTTTTCAGGATCTGCCCACACGAAAGTGCCTGTAAATCCCGCATGTCCGAAACTTTTTGGACTAACTTCAGGGGCGGGGTATGCGGCTGCTATGTCCAAGGTGTCATTTCCTAGCAATGGTTTGTCAAAGCCTAAACCACGACGGTTATCATTATCCGGATATTGTACTTGGGTAAATTCCCTTATCGTTTTTTCAGAGATGTATCTATGGCCATTCAGCATGCCGTAGTTTTGATACATCTGCATTAGAATGGCTAAGTCGGTGGCCGTACCGAACAATCCTGCATTGCCTGAAATTCCGCCTAAAAGAGAAGCATTCTCGTCATGTACCCAACCTTGGGTAAGGGCATGCCTAAAGATCGTATCCATTTCAGTAGGTACGATTTTATTTGGAAAATGCTTTGTTTTGGGTTTAAAGCCCAAAGTAGTTGTCCCCAAAGGCCGGTAAAATTCATCGGTTACATATTCCTCATAGGTTTTACCGGTCAATCGTTTTATGAGTTCTGGAAAAATCAGAAAGGTAAGACCGGAATATTTATATTTTTTTTCATTACTGACCTTTGACCTCTTGATTATGCGATATATTTTGCGATTAAAACGATTTTTTACGTATAAACCGTCAAAGGCTTGCTCGTTGAACCTTGAATTTGATTCGGTATGGATGAATCGTTTTTTCAAATGACCATTTTTCTTTATCACTTTCCCTAGAAAAACAATATAAGGTGTTAGTCCGGCCTGGTGGGTCAATATTTCCCTAAGGGTAAGGTCCTTTTTGTCCTTTCTATGTTTCCAATTGGTCCAATAGGTACTAAAAGGAATATCCAAATCAAGTTTACCTTCATCTACCAATTTCATTATGGCAGGTAAAGGCCCCGTGATTTTGGTTACCGAAGCCAGATCATAGATGTCATTTTTTGAAACGGGTTGAATACTGTCGTAGGTGTGAAAACCATAGGCCTCATGAAATACGATATTACCGTTTTTGGCCACCAATACTTGTGCCCCTGGAAAGGCATTATTTTTTATACCGTTTGTTATTATTGAATCGATTCTCGGGTAAACAAAGGCCGAATCCATTCCCATTTCATTAATGGGTCTTTGAGGCAGTCCTTTTTCAATATTTATGCGCAAAGGAACGTCCGAACCCTCTTGTGCTTGGGTAATGGCAATGAATAAACCAATTAATATAAATATGGACTTTTTCACTGGGTTTTAAATCAAATCTATTATTAAGGTATTTATTTTTAATACATATTACAGGAAATTAAGGGGCTAATTGATCAGCCTAATGACATCTTTGGCAAAATAACTGGCAATGATATTGGCCCCCGCCCTTTTTATGGCCAAAAGTTGTTCCATCATTACCGCATCATGGTCTAACCAACCTTTTTCAGCGGCTGCTTTTACCATGGCATATTCACCGGAAACTTGATACACGGCCACGGGCACTTCAACTTCATTTCGTATTTCACGTACAATATCCAAATAAGCGAGTCCCGGTTTTACCATTACGATATCGGCACCCTCATCAATATCCAGTTGGGTTTCACGAATGGCCTCAAACCTATTGGCGAAGTCCATCTGATATGTTTTTTTGTCCTTGGGCACGTCTTTTATGTCTACAGGAGCAGAATCCAAAGCATCTCTGAACGGACCATAAAAAGCACTGGCATATTTGGCACTGTAACTCATGATCCCAGTATTGAAAAAGCCTTCATCTTCCAATGCTTCCCGCATAGAAAGAATACGGCCGTCCATCATATCACTAGGGGCGAGGAAATCCGCACCGGCCTGGGCATGGGATAGACCCATCTCGGTCAAAATCTCCACACTTTCGTCGTTCAAAATCTGTCCGTCCGTAACCACTCCATCATGACCATAGGAGGAATAGGGGTCAAGGGCCACATCGGTCATAACCAACATTTCGGGTACGGCATTTTTGATGGTTTTTATCGCACGTTGCATCAGTCCTTCAGGATTTATGGCCTCAGTCCCTTTATTATCCTTTAAATTATCGGGGACCTTAACGAAAAGTAGCACCGAGCACAGTCCCATTTTCCAAAGTTCTTTTACTTCCTTTTCAAGATTGTCCAAACTATAACGAAAGTAATTGGGCATAGAAGGAATTTCCTCTTTTACGTTCTTACCCTCGACCACGAATAAAGGAACCAGAAAATCATCAGGGGTAATTATCGTTTCACGAACCAATCTTCTGATAGATTCCGATGCGCGCAGTCTTCTATTTCTAATAATAGGATACATAATCAGTTTTTTGAAATAAAATTAATCGAATAGTGTATTGCGAATGAGGCCATTTGTAACTATATGGCCTAAATATTATACAAAGTAAAGAAAATGTGTTTTAGAAAACGCCCTTACTCCAATAAAATAAATGCTTCCACGTTGAATTATTACCTTTATCAAAATTAATATCCCGGTTATTTGGTAACAAGTTTCAGCAATTTAAAATTCAGGTTTCCCTGGCGGAGTTATCAAGGACGTTTCTTAGTGAATCTTCCCGTTCATATGGCCGACAACCACCTTCATGTGATTGCCCCACCTGGATCGGGTAAAACCCTATTGGGATTGGAGATTTTAAGGCAGATTGGTAATAAAACCTTGGTTTTGGCACCGACACTGACCATTAGAAACCAGTGGGAAGAAAGACTGCAGCAATATTTTACCGAAAACATGAACTTCGGAAAAATATCATTTGCAATTGACAATCCCTCGGACATTACATTAAGTACCTATCAAGGGTTGCACGCTTTTTATAAACGACAAACCTCTGAATCGGAATTTCTAGTTTTTTTTTAAAAATAACGGAATCAAGACCATTGTGCTTGATGAAGCGCATCACCTAAAAAATGAATGGTGGAAATGTTTGTTCGCCCTAAAACAAGAGCAAGAGCTTACCGTTGTGGCATTAACGGCCACACCTCCTTTTGATAGTAGCAAGGCCGAGGTAAAAAGATATTTCGACCTTTGTGGAGAAGTAGATGATGAAATAGCTATTCCCAATTTAGTTAAGGAAGGCGATTTATGCCCCCATCAAGATTTTGTGCACTTTTCACTTCCCGATCAGCTGACCATTGATCATATCGTAGCCTTTAGGCTCAAGGTTGCCGAATTGATTCGAAATTTGAAAAGCGATATCTGGTTTATTGATTTGCTTAGGAACCATCGGTTTTATACAGAGACAGAAACTTCTTTGGAAGAAATATACCAACACCCTTCATTTTTTTCGGCTTTATTGATATTCTTAAATGCCTGTGATATTAAAATCCCAAGGGAAAAATTGGAAGTATTGGGTTTTGATAAGAGGGATAGGATTGAATTCCCGTCTTTCACCCATGATTGGGCAACGGTACTTTTAAACCATATGCTATTCGAGGGACGGGATCAATTAATCACAAGTGAAACGGAGGTTAAAATATTTGAAAAGAGACTGAGAAAAATAGGTGTTCTAAAAACCCATCGGGTAGATCTTATCGGTAATGATTCTTTTTATCGAACGCTTTCGAACAGCCCTGGCAAGTTAAATAGTATTGTACAGGTTTTAACCGCTGCCGAAATAGAATTGGAGAAGCAATTACGGGCAGTGGTATTAACCGATTACATCCGGAAAGAGTATCTCGACACTCCGGACAACAAGATCTCAGGGATTGGCAAATTAGGTGTTCTGCCCATATTTCATCGATTAAGGACCACTCTTCAAGATTCTTCCTCACTTGCGGTTCTTACAGGTAGTTTGGTTATTGTAAATGTTGCAGTGTATGATTTGGTTTGTGATAAATTCGGTGCCACTAATTTTACATATGAAGACATTCCTTCGGCTACAGATTTTGTAGTGTTAAAAACTAAGAATAGAATATCACCTTCATTGGTTGAGGTCATTACCGATTGTTTTCAAAATGGTACCATTCGAACATTGATAGGTACGAAATCCCTTTTAGGGGAAGGTTGGGACGCCCCGGCAATCAATACCTTGGTTCTAGCGTCTGCAGTTGGGTCATTTGTAACCTCAAACCAGATGCGGGGAAGGGCAATAAGAAGTTTTGCGCCAAACCCGGATAAAACGGCCGTTATCTGGCATTTGGTTTGTTTGGATCCCACGGATGAAGGGGGAGGAAAAGACCTTGAAACTTTAAACAGAAGATTTTCCGCCTTTATGGGTATTACCAATGCAGAGCCATTGCGAATAGAAAATGGTATGGATCGGTTGCGTATAACTATTCCAACGAATAATACGGAAGTCGAAAAAATAAATCAGGAAAGTGCTGATGGCGCTAAGAATAGGGTCAGCATAAGGGAGAACTGGAAAAAGGCAATCGGCGGAGGAACTGGATTGGTTAAAGAACTAAAATCATTTTACCAAGGACATATTCCGTATCAAGCACAAAAAAGATTGCATTATCGTGATATGGTCTTGTTCGGATGTATAGAGTTGTCAATGGTTTTAGCCTATTTTGTGCCGGAATTCATCTTAAAGAACCTGAATATCTTACTACAAGGTGGATGGGTAAATTTTATGTATTTATTTATTTCCGCCTTGGTATTCGGTTTTGGTGTTAAGTCCTTTAAAGTGTTTAAATTATACGTTAACCATGGTCGTTTACATAAAGATGTTCAAAAAATGGGATGGACAGTCCTTTACACCATGAAGGACCTTGGGTTTTTAGGTGGTAACATGACCGATATGGATATTGTTGTTTCTATTGATGGAAGGGGAACCGTTTCTTGTGTACCTAAGGGTTTGTCAAATTATGAAAGTACCGTTTTCATCAATGCATTGGAACAGATTATCGCACCCGTAGAAAACCCTCGTTATTTACTATTGAGAAAAGAATGGTTCAGGAAATTGATTGGGGTACAACGCTATTTGGTGGTCCCTGATCGTTTCGGGGAAAACAAGAAACACGCCTTGATATTCTTAAAACACTGGAAAAACAATGTTGGGAATGCTAAATTGCTTTACACTAGACATTTAGTAGGCAGAAAAGCCCTGCTAAAGGCACGTATGTTTCATGTCTCCAATACGGATGAAGAAAGGACGAAAAAAAGGGTGGTATGGAATTAAACTTCGATTTCCCCTATTAAATAAGAAACTGCTTTTCCCTTTATTTTTATACGTTCCCCAAGGTTTTCACATATAAGTTCTCCCCCTCTTTTAGATAATTGTTTGGCAGTTAATCTGTCCTTGCCTAAAATTTTTGACCAATAGGGGGTAAGGCTCGTATGGGCCGATCCCGTGACCGGATCTTCATTGATTCCCGCTTGGGGAGCAAAAAAGCGTGATACGAAATCTACATCCTCACCTTTTGCCGTAACGATTATGCCTCTAGCTTCTACTTGGTTCAATAAGAAGAAATTGGGACTAATTTGTATAATTTCATCTTGATTTTTATAAACCAATAGGTAATCGGTTTTTCCTTTAAAGATATGTTCAGGGGTTGAGCCCAGTGCTTCATATAATTTTGGCATTGGGTTGCAAAGTGCCAAATCATCGACCGGAAAGTTCAAGGTAAGATACCCTTCATCTTCTTTCTCGACCCATAAAGAACCACTTCGGGAGGAAAAGAACGCTATATTTTTTTCGTTGGGGATATAATAAGTGAATAAAACAAAGGCAGTGGCCAAGGTTGCGTGCCCGCAAAGATCTACTTCAATCTCTGGGGTAAACCATCGAATATCATACTGATTGTTATTTTTTACGACAAATGCGGTCTCAGCTAGATTGTTCTCAGCGGCTATTTGTTGCATTACCGCATCCTTTAACCAGAAATCAAGAACACAAACAGCAGCGGGGTTGCCCGAAAATACGCGCTCAGCAAAGGCGTCAATCTGATACATTTTTAGTTTCATAGTTGAGGTGTTTATAAACTAAAAATACTATTATTTATGCTATTTTGATTCTTTGGCACATTCAATAATTTGGCTCAGGTTTTCATCCAAGCCGACTTTTTCCCAAAGTTGTAGGTCCTTTGTCAGTTTTAATGCGTTTTGATCAGCATCAATGTATTTTTTAATAGAACTTATTAGAGGGTCGTCAAATGAATCAATTTTTAAAATTGATTTGTCTCCGGGAATACTTAGGTCATTTTCATAATCGTAACAGATAACAAGTACTTGGTCATCTTTCTTTAAATCTAATCCATCGAAACAATCGGAAACAAAGAATTGTTGATTGGCATAGGTGTTATGTGCCAAGTCTTTTATTTTATAGACTTGGTTAATTTGGATGTATCCTTTTTGTGAATTATATAGAGGTCCGGCCTCATCCGTAGTAGGTAAAATATCTGTAATGGTGCCACTGAAAACCAATGCCAGTTCTTCTCCACACTGTCCAACAAAAGGCCCTGATTCCGGCCACCAATAGGTGTATCCTACTTCCAATGTGTCTTGGGTGAATTCGATGTCTATATCGCTTTTTGTGTTCTTCTTGTTGTTACAGGCAGAACAGGTAAATAGTAAACTTATTATGATGGGATAATATTTGTTCAAATTAGTCTGACTTTTTACTTTCTTGATATAATTTAACAATTGCCTTTAATCTTTCTTTACGAGTCTCTTTCTCTTTTTTAAGCTTGTTCTTTTTTCTATTCAAAAGCTTGGTATGTTTAGCCTTATTTACTGTATTTTTCTCTTTTCCTTTTTTTGCCATACCAATGTTTTAGACCCATTCTTTCGGGTGTTGTAAAACGTAGATTAACCTTTCTTCATCACTACCTTTCTCAGGGTGATGGTCGTATCGCCATTGTACATGAGGAGGTAAGCTCATCAGTATACTTTCAATTCGCCCGTTGGTCTTTAAGCCAAAAAGAGTGCCTTTGTCATGTACCAAATTGAATTCTACATAGCGTCCCCGTCGAATTTCCTGCCAATCTCGTTGTGCCTTACTGTAATCTAGGTCTTTTCTTTTTGTAACGATAGGTATATAAGCATCTAGAAAGCTGTCACCTACCTCTGAAACAAAATTATACCAATCGTTCATGCCCATGTCCCCATCTGCTTTACAATAATCGAAAAAGAGTCCGCCAATACCACGGGCTTCTTTCCTATGGGTATTCCAAAAGTAATCATCGCATTTCTTTTTATACCTTGGATAAAACTCTGGATTGTGTTGATCACAAGCTTTTTTACATACCGAATGAAAATGGGTGGCATCTTCTTCAAATAGATAATATGGAGTAAGATCTTGGCCACCACCAAACCATTGATCCACGATCTTCCCATTTTTATCATACATTTCAAAATAGCGCCAATTAGCGTGCACGGTCGGTACCATGGGGCTTTTGGGATGAAGGACCAAACTCAGGCCGCAGGCGAAAAAATCGGCATCTTTTACCCCGAAATAGTTTTGCATGCTCTCTGGTAGTGCGCCATGGACAGCGGATATATTAACGCCTCCTTTTTCAAAAACAGCACCATTTTCGATGACACGGGTACGTCCGCCACCTCCTTCAGGGCGGTTCCATAGATCTTCCTGAAATTTCGCGACCCCATCAATGTCCTCCAATTTTGAGGTGATGGTATCCTGGAGTTGAAGTATGTATTTGTAGAATTTATCTTTCATTGGTCTTTATCGGTTTGTCATTTCGGCTCCATTCACTCCATGATCCCACATAAAGTTTGGGAATCGGTAATCCTGCATAGCTGATGGCCAATAGGGTATGACAGGCCGTAACACCGGAACCGCAATGTACTATGGTATGTTCCTGATCGGTATTTCCCAAAGCTTTTATATATTTCTCGCGTAATTTCACTGGAGGAAGGAAAGAGCCGTTTGCATCCAGATTGGTGGTAAGGGGTATGTTCAAGGCCCCGGGAATATGTCCGGCAATTAAATCAATAGGTTCATATTCCCCTAGATAACGGGCCGGTTCCCGAACATCAATAATCAGGTAATCTTTGTTTTCAGTTGCTTTTTCAACCTCTTCCATTGTTGCTATGGGCAGTTTCCAATCTTCAACAGGGTATACCTTAACCGGTTCTGTTTTTTCAAAACCTGAGGCCATTGGAAAATTTATTTTTTTGGCCTCTTGAATCCCTCCGTTAAGGACTTGTATCTTATCATGGCCCATTGATTTCATCATCCACCAAAAACGGGAGGCGGAATTGGCGCATTTGTTATTATCATAGACAATAACATGACTTTGGGGAGAAATACCCATTTCGGACAATGTTTTTGAAAAATCCTCTATTTTAGGTAATGGATGCCTTCCTCCTTTGGCTACATCCTCTTCTATATGGGACAGTTGGGAATTTAAGTCAATATGTAGGGCACCTTTTATATGTTCTTTAATGTAATTCGATTTTGCATTTGGCCCATTGGTAGCGTCGATCAATAGTACACTTTTGGATTTGACCAAAGGTAGGGCCTCTTCAACCTGAATAATGGGGACGATATTTTTCATAAACTTATCTGGTTTTTTGCTTTGATAATACATATAGTTCCATGTCCAATGCCTCTTCACCGGGTGGGGTATGTTCTTTTGGCAATGTTTTTTGCCATGTATAACCGTTGTTCCTAGCAACTTTTACACTTCCCAAGTTAGTTTTATGAGCGATGATTTGCAAGCTCAATAAGCCTAAATGTTCAAAAGCGTAGGCTGAAAGTGCCTTGATGGATTGTGTAATATAACCTTTTCCTTCGTGTTGATATCCAATACAATAAGCTAATTCGGCCCGTTTATTATTCCAATCGGTTTCTTTAATGTAAACCAGTCCTATGATTGTACGATTTTCCTTTTCCTTTAGTTTGAACAGGAATTCTTCCTTGCCCGAATATTGCTTTATTTTCTTATCCACGAAAACCTGGGAAAGGGTCGGGTTTAGATTTTGTTCAAGGGTTTTAGGGAAATATCTTTTTAGTCGTTCGGCATTGGAAACAACAAAGTCACAGAGCTTCCAAGCATCATTAGCAGCTATGGGTTCTATGTAATAATTGCCAAAATCAAAAAGCATTAAACCAAATAGTATATTTTGTTATACAGGACTTTTATATTCCTTTACCGCGTCGATAAAGGCCTTGGCATTTTCCAAAGGTATGTTGGGTAGAATGCCATGTCCAAGATTGGCAATGTACCTGTCCTTGCCAAATTCATTGATCATTTGGGTTACCATTTTTTTGATTTCGGAAGGAGGTGATAATAATCTTGCCGGATCAAAATTTCCTTGAAGGGTGATGTTCCCTCCAGTCAGATAACGTGCATTTTTCGGAGAGCATGTCCAATCAACACCTAAGGCTGCAGCTCCTGATTTTGCCATATCCCCTAGTGCAAACCAACATCCTTTACCAAATACGATAACCGGTGCTTCATCTTTCAGGGCATCGATAATCTGTTGAATGTATTTCCATGAGAACTCTTGGTAATCGGTAGGTGAAAGCATGCCTCCCCAAGAATCGAAAACCTGAACCGCGTTAACACCGGCTTTCACCTTTGCCTTCAGATAGGCGATGGTCGTATCGGTTATTTTTTGCAGAAGCTGATGGGCGGCAAGGGGTTGTGTAAAACAGAATTCCTTGGCCTTATCAAAAGTTTTACTGCCTTGTCCTTGAACACAATAACAAAGTATGGTCCATGGGGAACCAGCGAACCCGATTAAAGGTACCTCATTGTTCAATTTTTCCTTGGTCATGGTAATGGCTTGCATTACATAGTCAAGTTCAATAGCCACATCAGGGACAATCACGTTATCAACGGCCTCTTGGGATTGTATAGGGTTGGGTAAATAAGGTCCGAAATTGGGTTTCATCTGCACTTCAATGTTCATGGCCTGCGGAATGACCAGAATATCGCTGAACAATATTGCGGCATCCATTCCGTACCTGCGAATGGGTTGAACCGTTATTTCCGAGGCTAGTTCAGGGGTTTGACAGCGAGTGAAGAAATCGTATTTCTTTCGAATCTCGATAAATTCGGGTAAATAACGCCCTGCTTGGCGCATCATCCATACCGGTGGTCTGTCAACGGTTTCGCCTTTTAAAGCTCTAAGGAATAGGTCGTTTTTCAACATATCTGTTCTTTTGGGATTCCAGTAAAAATAGGAATGCTAATTTTTATAATTGTCATTTACCAAATCAACAACACTTTCAACACTCGGTATTTTGGCTACCAGTACCTGAGAAAAATGTTTTCTAGCCTCTTTTGCGGTACTTTCCCCAATGCAATAGGCTTGTTTGTCGGGTGTGTTCAGTTCTAGATAGCTTTCTATGGTAGACGGACTGAAAAACAGCACGGCTTTTACATTTTCAGGAACCGCTACAGGAGTGAATTTGGTTTTGTAAGCTTCTATTTCGTTGACAGTGATTCCGCTATTGGTTAAAATATCCGGCACATCGTCCATACGCATATTACTGCAGAAAAAGGTCACTTCGGTCCCTTCCAAATGGTCCACCATATGTTCGGCCAGTTTTTTAGCATTTTTTTCAAAATGTTTCACTTTGCCTATACGGTCTTCGATCAATCGTCTGGTTCGTCTGCCCACACAATATATATTTTCGAATTGAAGTTCCTGTGCGCTTACATTGGTCAACAAGGCTTCAACGGCATTTTGACTTGTAATGATGACATTTTGCATTTTGGCCTTCAATACCTTGGCCGGAATGCGGTTTGGACTCGTTTTAACGAAATCCTCCGAATCTACTTGAAGTTCATTTTTAAATAAGAAACGCTGATCTTGGGTCAGTTTTTTTGTAGAGAAAATCTCGATACTCGCTGAATCCCGTTGTATTTCACCCATCAGGTTTTTACCGCCCCTACTTAAAATACTATTGGCGCAATCCCGCCCTAGGTTTTCATGTTGCCCAAGAGGTGCCGAAAATTCAGCTTCTAACTTCTTGGTTCCGTCAATGGCCAATAATACACCTTTCATAGTAACCTCGTCCTCATTGTTGATATATGCCAAGGCTCCTATCGGGGCACTACATCCACCTTCCAATAATCTAAGGAACTCCCGCTCCAGTTGGGTACAAGTTGCAGTGGGTTCATGGTTTAATTCCGCACAAGCTTCACGCACAAAGTCGTCATCTTCCAAAGCAACCACCATGATTGCACCCTGTGCCGGTGCAGGTAGCATCCAAGTAAGGCCGATCGTATGCTCATGTTCCAGTCCAATCCGATCTAAACCGGCTGCGGCGAAAATCGCCCCGTTCCAATCATTATCGTTCAACTTTTGCATGCGACTGTTCACGTTGCCACGTATATCCACGACGGTATGTGTCGGATATCTATTCAGCCATTGTGCTTTTCTTCTTAGACTACCGGTGGCTATTACGGCATCCCTACTTCCAAGAAATTCCTCATTGTCTTTAAAGGCAAGGATATCAAGATAATTGGCCCTTTTCAATACTGCGGCTTGTACAATGCCTTTAGGTAAGGCTGTCGGTACATCTTTCATCGAATGTACCGCAATATCTATGTCACCGTTAAGCATGGCCACATCAAGGGTCTTGGTGAAAATGCCCGTAATCCCCATTTCATAAAGGGGCTTGTTCAGTACTAGGTCGCCTGTGGATTTAACAGGTACAAGTGCGGTTTGGTAGCCTAATTCTTCTAATTTGTCCTTAACGGTATTTGCCTGCCATAATGCCAATTCACTATCGCGGGTACCTATTCTTATGATTTTGCTCATTGGGAATTTATTTCTAGCTGAAAAACTTTTTGGATCAGCTCAAGACTATCGTCGGCATCCCCATTTGCATCTTTAAGATGATTGGCAAACTGTTTGGTTATTTTTTGAATGATACGATCGGAAATAACATCGGCCTGCTCGGTATTGAAGTCGGATATTTTTTTGGACTGATAATCCAACTCCTCTTCTTTCATGGTGTTCAATCTCTTTTTTAAGGCCTTGATTACAGGAGCGAATTTTCGTGTTTCCAGCCATTTTACGAAATCCCTCTTAATTTCTTCGATAATATGTTCAGCTTGTGGAATAAACTCTTTTCTGCGTTCCAAGGTCTTATCGGTAATCTGGGATAAATGATCCAAATGGATCACTGTAACATGCTCTAATTCGGAAACATTGTCAGAAACATTCTTTGGAATGGACAGGTCCAAGATCAATAATGGTTTCTTGTTGTGAATCAATTCTTTGGAGATAGTTGGGGATTGGGCCCCAGTTGCAACGACCAAAACATCGGTATTCCGTATTTCGGTCTGTAAATCGCCATGATCCTTAACCACAAGATTAAATTTGCCGGCAATTTTTTCGGCCTTAGTCTTTGTTCGGTTGATCAAGGTTATTTTTGAATTCTGTGTGTGCTTAATCAGATTTTCACAGGTGTTCCTTCCAATTTTACCAGTGCCGAAAAGCAAAACACTTTTATTGGAAATATCGTCAACGTTCTGAAGTATATATTGGACCGATGCGAATGCTACGGAGGTAGCTCCTGAGGAGAGCTCCGTTTCATTTTTAATGCGCTTACTGGCCTGAATCACTGAATTGGTAAGTCTTTCAATAAACGGATTGGCGATATCAAGCTTCTTGGAACGGTTGAAACTTTGCCGTAATTGGCTAATGATTTCAAAATCACCCAAAATCTGGCTGTCCAGACCGGTCCCTACGCGAAACAAGTGTGAAATAGCATCGTTGTTTTTGTAAACATACGCCACATCTTGAAATTCTTCAATCGTACCCTGGGTATTGTCGCACAACAACTTTATCAACTGAAAAGGATGTTGGGCGAAACCGTGCAATTCCGTTCGGTTACAGGTAGAGGTAACCAATAGGCCATCAAGATCTTGGCTTTTGGCTTGCACTAAAAGGTTTTCCATGGCGGTATCATCAAGGCTGAATTTACCTCGTATATGCGCATCTGCCTTTTTATAATTAAGGCCAATGGTATAGAATGAACTATGTTTGGAAATGTTGTACGCTTTCATAAAACTGATCGAACGGGCACAAAAGTAAAGGCAACATTTAAATAAATATAACGCTAGAGGAACAAATAGTATCGAATTTCGGGATTTTAATATTATTTCGTCGTAAATTGCCGTTAAACCTCGTTTTTATAGGTGGTTTGTGAAGAAATCACTAAATTTATTTAGAATGAATATAAATAAAAACGAATTATTTGATTCATATGGAAAAAGAAAATGTCGCTCAAGGATCCTATACCGAAGTATTGATCGAAGACGGGTTTTATGTATTGAAAGTTCAGAACGATTCCCTTGTAAAACAAAGGGTTATTCGTGAAATCGATAGTACTTTCATACAATTTCATTTTTGCTTAAAAGGTCATGCAAAGTTCATTTTCAATGAGGGTATGTATGCCTTGGAGGTCTCCGAGGAAAATTCATTATTGTTGTATAATACGCAGGTTGATCTGCCGATGAATATGGAAATGGCCCCTAATTCCTGGATCGTATCCGTTGTCATGACCATTCGCAAGTTTCACTCCCTATTTTCAAATGAGGCAGATTATATTCCGTTTTTAAGTAATGAGAACAAAGAGAAAAAGTATTATGCCCAAGAAGAAGTTTCCCCGGCCATTGCCGTGGTGTTGAGCCAGATCATGAATTATAACCTACATCCATCGATTAAGGAATTGTATATCATGGGGAAGGTTTATGAATTGATTTCGCTCTATTTCAATAAAAGTACCGATGCCGATTTGGAACAATGTCCGTTTTTGGTCGATGAGGATAATGTAAAACGTATTCGACAGGCGAAGGAAATCATGATCGCCCATATGGCCGAACCTCCTTCCTTACCGGAATTGGCCAAACAGATCGGGCTGAGCCTTAAAAAATTGAAAGAAGGCTTTAAACAAATTTATGGGGATTCGGTATACAGTTTTCTTTTCGATTATAAAATGGAGTACGCCAGGCGATTATTGGAAACTGGTCAGAATAATGTGAATGAGGTAGGCATTAGGGTTGGTTACAGTACATCAAGTCATTTTATTGCGGCCTTTAAGAAAAAATACGGCACAACTCCCAAGAAATATGTCATGTCCTTATCTAAATCGTAGCTAAGATTGAAGTGGTTTTTGGCTGATTGGCCTTTTCAAGGTTTTAGACCGATCGGTCGGTAGAGCTTATTTTTACAAGCTATTTTGATATACTGGTATAGGCGAGCTTTTTAAAAATATCGTTGAATTGCAAAGTTCAATGCTTTTTGGCCATTTCGTGTTTGATGAACAGACCGATGGGTTTGTTTCTTAAGGTATTGATTGTTGGTTCAATTGACCCTGGCCACCATAATACCTGTATTCTTGCTTATCTTTTTCAGGTAATCGACTAGCGGTAGTTCGGAAACTTTTACCTCCCCAGAAGAGGAAGCGTGTAAAAGATGAATTCGGCCATCTGCCTCCATAGTCGCAATTCCGGTATGGGTAATATCAAGTCCTTTTATGGATGTGGTCAAAGCGATAATGTCGCCCGATTGTATCATCGGTTCATTGGCCTCGATTTCTTCTTGCGGTAAAATGCAGATAGCTTGATCGTTCAAGAAGTTTTCCGAAGCTTTTATTTTTTCGAAATTAGTATCATCCTTCAAGAAAGGATATAAATCTCGGTGCCCGCTCATAAAATTGATTTCCTTGGTTATTTCCCTACCACCTATTACAGCGGTAATATCCTGTATTAAACCCTTCTTCTCATTATTGGCGATCCATTCGGAAAAATAATGAAGCCGAGAGGCGTAACCATCTAGTCTTCCATCTTTATACCGAATGGTTTTTAATTTATTGGTAAAAGAATCAAAATCGGTCTTTTCTTCTTTCAATAACAACGAAAAGGCAAGCACGTTTTCAACGAAGGTCGTACAATCGAGTCCATGAAGGTTTACAACAAGGGTCTCGGTTTCTCCAATTTCCAAGGTTTTGGCTACGTAAGGCGTTCCGATGAAGGTTTTACCTACTGCTACTATGGTTTGTCCTAAATCTTTTTCTAATAGGCCATCGATTTCAATGATCTTATCCTCAAAAGCCTCCTTGTCCTGGGGCGAACATGTGATTTGTTGGGCTAGCCCATTGGTGACCATAGATAGGGAAAGGAGTAAAAAGTAATATATGTGATTTTGCATTTTCTATTCGTTAGTATACAAAAATAACAAAAAGGGTGCCATTAATCCGCTTTTTCCAAGGCTTCCGTCTGGTTCATATAAACTCGGGTGCGTGCAAGGCTCTCAGGGTAATTTTGTTGTAGAAAAGCTATCAATTTTTCACGAACGAGTACCCGGAGTTCCCAGGCCAGCGAAGAATCCTTTGCACTCATCATGGCCCTAAGTTCTACGTAATTGGCTTTAGTGTCGGTAACCTGCACATTGTTGGCTTCCCCGTCCCATAGATCGGTCGATTCCAGGATTCGAGTCAATTCTTTACGGATGGCATCAACAGGAACATTGTAATCGGTATAAAGAAAAACGGTTCCAAGGATATCCGCTGAGGTTTTGGTCCAGTTTTGAAAGGAATTCTCTATAAAAAAGGTCGAAGGCACCACCAATCTTCGTTTGTCCCAAATTTTGACAACGACATAGGTTAAGGTAATTTCCTCAATACGGCCCCATTCACCATCAACGATAACTACATCATCGATTTTAATGGGTTGTGTAATGGCTATCTGTATCCCGGCCAAAATGGTACCGATCATTTTTTGGGCAGAAAAACCAATGATAATTCCTGCAACCCCTGCCGAGGCAAAGATGCTCACCCCGATTTCTCGGATGCTCTCAAAACTCATTAACGCGATGCCTATGGCGAGGATGATAATGACAAAAACCACGATTCGTTCCAAAATATTGAACTGCGTTCTTATTTTACGGGCCTTTAGATTGTCTGAAGTATGTATGTCATATTTTTCAACAACCCTATTCTTAATGATTTTTATGACGTTCAATATTAACCAAGTCGCACCGAAAATGAACATTAACGTACTTGTTTTCCTAAATACATAGGCGTAATCATGCAGTCCGAGTACATCACGAAGTGATTCCATACGAACAAGGAATGAAAATAAAATAATGAATAATGGAAAGGTTACCTTTTTAAAGGCGTGCCTTGGAATAATATAATCCGGGTTTTTGCCAAACCTTCGCAGAAGTTGAACCGTAGTGAAATATACTGCGAGAATTAGAATAAAAGCAATAATCACATAAAGCAGTGATGGGTTGGCTGTATTTTTCAAAAATGAATCTAACATTATCCAGTGTTTTTTGGTTACTTGTAGGAACTTAAAAAAAATGGATATAAAAGGTGTTAAAACCATGTGAAAAATAGATTTTCCCCATAGCAGCATAAGAAAGTTATAGGCGTAGAATGGGTTTAGTTTTTTTACAACACCTATTTTTGTCGTGTTCATTGCCATTATCATTAAATTATATTCATGAAAGGGTCCAAGCCATTCGGAATTTCAGGGATATTGGTAAGATGTAATGAGGAAATGGGGACTTATGTCCGCTAAAAATCATAAAATCAACAGAGTATGAAAGGAGTTTTATTGGTAAATCTAGGTTCCCCGGATAGCCCCACGGCAAAGGATGTAAAACCTTATTTGGATGAATTTTTGATGGACCCACGTGTCATTGACGTTCCCAATTGGTTGCGGAACATTATCGTACGTGGAATCATCTTGCAGACAAGACCCAAAAAATCAGCCGAGGCCTATCAAAAAATATGGTGGGAAGATGGTTCCCCGTTGATTGTAATTTCCGAACGCTTTTCCGAAAAGGTGGGTAAGCAGATTGAAATACCTGTGGCCTTGGGTATGCGTTATGGGAGCATGACCATAAAAAATGCCCTTCAGGAATTGAACGATAAAGGTGTCGATGAGGTATTATTGGTGCCATTGTACCCGCAATACGCCATGTCTTCCTTTGAGACCGTTGTGGTAAAAACCATGGAGGAACAAGAAAAGTATTTTCCGAATATGCATTTGACCACCTTGCCAGCATTTTACAAGAATGAAGAATACATCAAGGTGCTCTCCGAGAGTATAGCTGAAGGTTTAAAAGGTTTTGAGTACGACCATGTATTGTTCTCGTACCATGGCATACCGGAAAGGCATATCCGAAAATCGGATCCTACCAAATTCCATTGTAAGATCGATGGTAAGTGTTGTACCACCAATTCCGTAGCCCATAATACCTGTTATCGGCATCAATGTTATGATACCACGAGGCGGGTTACTGAATATTTAGGATTGGATCAGGATAAATTCAGTGTATCATTTCAATCAAGATTGCCTAATGACCCATGGTTAAAGCCCTTTACCGATTTCGAATTTGAACGTTTGGCCAAAGAAGGTAAAAAACGGTTGGCCGTTGTAACTCCGGCTTTTGTTGCCGACTGTCTCGAAACTTTAGAAGAGATTGCCATGGAAGGAAAGAATCAATTTGAAGAGGCTGGTGGGGAATCTTATAAGCATATAGGATGTTTGAACGATAGTGATGATTGGGTAAAGGTCATGGCCGGTTGGATTGAAGCTTGGCAAAATACAGAGGCTTTACCGGCATAGGGATTTACTTGCGAGGTTTCCTATGATTGTGGTGGTAGGTTCTCTAAGGTTTAATAAAAAATACTAGTTCAGGATTAAATAATTTTAAGATTTGGGACCTACAAGGAATGCGCACTTCGTGTTTTTTTGTAGGTCTTAACGGTGTTTAAAATGGCAAAAGTAACATCAGACCAACTCGGTACCGAACCCATAGGAAAACTCCTTGTGCGACAAGCTGTACCTGCTTCTATTGGTATTTTGGTCATGTCCCTGAACGTTTTGGTCGATTCCATTTTTGTGGGTAATTGGATCGGTTCCATTGCAATTGCCGCGATCAATGTGGTTTTACCCGTATCTTTTTTTATTGGTGCTTTGGGGATGGCGATTGGTATCGGGGGATCGAGTATTATTTCTAGGGCCTTGGGGGCCGATGACAAAGAAAAAGCCCTACAGACCTTTGGGAACCAGATTACCCTGACCCTTTTGGTTACCACTGTAATGGTTTCGCTGGGATTGTTTTATGTTGATGGATTGATTCCCGCTTTTGGGGGTAAGGGCGCCATTTTTGATCCTGCGAAAATTTATTATATCATCGTTGTTTGTGGAGTGCCTTTTTTGGCCCTATGTATGATGGGCAATACCGTAATCCGTGCCGAGGGAAAACCTAAATTCGCCATGATCGCCATGATCATACCTTCTGTTGGGAATTTGGTGATGGACTATTTTTTTATCAATGTCTTTGATTGGGGAATGGAAGGTGCCGCTTGGGCCACGACCATAGGGTATGTCCTTTGTTTTGCATATGTCCTGTACTTTTTTGTTTCTAAAAATTCAGAACTAAAAGTGGTTTGGCATCATTTTAGGTTGAAATCGCATATCCTTAAGGAAATTAGCTCTTTGGGCTTTGTTACCCTATCAAGACAGGCCGTAGTGAGTGTCATTTACCTGTTAATGAACAATATTCTGTTCGATTTGGGTGGTGAGGCTATGGTAGCGGTCTATGCCATCATTGGTCGCATGCTCATGTTTGCACTTTTTCCGGTCTTTGGGGTTACCCAAGGCTTTTTACCCATTGCAGGTTATAATTATGGAGCCCATAAGTATGAACGTGTCAAGGAATCGATATTTACGGCCATTAAATACGCGGCCCTTATGGCAACATTGGTTTTTGTGGGACTTATGGTTTTTCCAGCCGAGATAGCTTCCTTGTTTTTGAGTAATAAACCCGATATGTCCGCTTTTGAACTGGCCACCAATGCCTTTGTTTTGGAACATGCGCCCTCGGCCATGCGATTGGTCTTTGCAGCTACCCCGATTATTGCCCTGCAATTGATCGGTGCGGCCTATTTCCAGGCCATTGGCAAGGCGGTACCGGCTTTATTGTTGACATTGACCCGACAAGGATTCTTTTTTATTCCGTTAATATTGATATTACCTAATTATTTAGGTGAATTTGGGGTATGGATTGCCTTTCCGATATCCGATGTCCTTGCCACATTGGTCACAGGTTTTTATTTACGTAGGGAAGTAAAGAGGGATTTGGATAGATAAGGGTCATTCTCAAATTAAGTTGTTACTTTTAAGGTCTAAACCATTCCTACCCATGAAGAAGTACCACGTTTTGCTTTTAAGCATTTTTCTATTCGTCATCGGATGTAAAAACGAACAAATCCAAAAAACACATACTCTTTTTGTGGGCACCTATACCGAGAATGGTAGCGAAGGTATCTATAGTTATCATTTCAATCCCAAAACAGGGGATTTTGGCCATAAGAAATTGGCTGCTGAAATAGGGAACCCATCCTTTGTAAAGGTCTCACCGGATAAAAAATATTTATATGCCGTAGAAGAAACCGATAGGTATGAAAACTCCAGCGGAGGCGTGGCCGCTTTTCGTATTGATGGGGATAGCTTGGTGAAAATCAATTCCAATGCCACGGTTGGGGCACACCCTTGCCATATAGGATTGTCTGAAGATGGGCGATTTTTGGCCGCTTCAAGCTATACAGGTGGGAGTCTAACCCTGTTTGATTTAGGTGATGGTGGTGAACTACATCCCAGCCCCCAATTCATGAACCATAAGGTATTGGATACTGTTAAAACTTCCCATGTACATTCTGCCCAATTTACGGAAGACGGACTCTTTGTTGCCGATTTAGGACTCGATGCCGTTAAAAGATACCAATGGGTAGGTAATGAATTTGTTCTTGCAGCACAGCCCTCATTGGATATGGCCTCAGGTGCGGGTCCAAGACATTTTACCTTTGGGCAGGGCGGGCAATACCTATATGTCATCAATGAGCTGAATTCGACCATTACCACACTACAAAGAAACGAGGATAGTACGTATCAAGAGGTTGAATCCCTTTCAACTTTGGCCAAGGATTTTACAGGGGAAAGCTTTTGTGCCGATATCCATCTTTCCCAAGATGGCAAATTCCTTTATGGTTCCAATCGGGGGGAGAATACGATCGTGATTTTTAAGGTGGACCCATCCTCGGGTAAATTGAGTTTGGTCGGGCGAGAAAGCGTAAAGGGCGATTGGCCCCGTAATTTCGCGCTGGACCCCAGCGGTGATTTTCTTTTGGTGGCCAACCAACGCAGTAACAATATCGTTGTGTTCAAACGGGATAAAACAGAAGGTACATTGCAATTTCTTAATGAAATAGCATTACCAAGTCCGGTTTGTTTGGAGTTTTTGGAGTAGAATAGGATTTAATGCGATCAAAAGGCTAATTTGATTGATGAATCCTCAAAGGAGTTTTATTTATTCCTTACTTTTAGTCTTGACTAATCAGAACCTTCAAAATATGAAAACTTTCTACGCTTGGGCGAGCATCGTTATGCTGGCCTTTTTCCTATTTCCATCAACAAGTCTTGCCCAAAGAAAAAAAAAGTCGCCTACCACAACTCCAGAATATCCTGAAGAACTCTATTCCAGTTTGAACTACCGTTTGATCGGACCATTCCGAGGAGGGCGTTCCGCTGCCGTAACAGGTGTACCGGGAGAACCCAACCTTTTCTATTTTGGGGCCACTGGAGGTGGTGTCTGGAAAACCACGGATGGCGGTCGTAGCTGGAGCAATATCTCCGATGGCTATTTTGGGGGAAGTATAGGTGCCGTGGAAGTGGCCAAAAGTGACCCCAATGTCATTTATGTAGGTGGGGGAGAAAAAACCTTACGGGGTAATGTGTCTTCCGGTTACGGTGTTTGGAAAACCGTAGACGCCGGTAAAACATGGACTTCGGCCGGATTGAAAAATAGTCGGCATGTGCCCAGAATACGAATACATCCTACGGATTATAATACGGTATACGCCGCTGTTCTAGGGAATATCTATACACCAACCCAAGACCGAGGAATTTATAAAAGTACCGATGGAGGCAAGACCTGGGAGAAAAAGTTATTTGTCAACGACCAAGCAGGAGCTGTTGATCTGACCTTTGATCCCAACAATCCACGTATTTTGTATGCCTCTACTTGGCGGGCCAAACGTACCCCATATAGTTTAAGTAGTGGTGGTGATGGTTCTGCCCTATGGAAAAGTACCGATAGTGGCGAAACTTGGAAAGAAATCTCTAAAAATGAAGGTTTCCCAAAAGATACCTTGGGAATTATAGGCGTAACGGTCTCTCCCAAAAATTCCGATCGGGTTTGGGCCATAGTGGAGAATAAGGAAAAAGGTGGGTTATACCGATCTGATGATGGAGGTAACAAATGGACACAGGTCAATAGTGAACGAAAATTACGCCAACGTGCATGGTATTATACACGTGTTTATGCCGATACCGAAGATGCCGATGTAGTATATGTGCTCAATGTAAATTACCATAAATCGACCGATGGAGGTAAGACCTTTAAAACTTTTAATGCTCCCCATGGGGATCACCACGACCTATGGATAGCGCCCGAGAATGGCCAGCGAATGATCATTGGTGATGATGGGGGTGCACAAATCTCTTATGATGGGGGTCAAACCTGGAGCACGTATTACAATCAACCTACCGCCCAATTTTATAGGGTTACGACTGATAATTCTTTTCCTTACCGTATCTATGCCGCCCAACAGGATAATTCCACCGTACGGATCAAGCATCGTAGTGATAGCCGAAGTATTGGCGACGGGGATTGGGAATCGACCGCTGGAGGTGAGTCGGCCCATATCGCAGTGGACCCTTTGAACAACGATATTGTTTATGGCGGTAGTTATGATGGTTTTTTAACCCGTGTGAACCATGCAAGGAAAACAGCACGGGGCATCAATGTTTGGCCAGACAATCCTATGGGTCATGGTGCCGAAGGAATGAAATACCGTTTTCAATGGAATTTTCCGATTATGTTCAGTAAGCACAATCCGAAAAAATTATATGCCTTTTCGAACCATGTACATGTTACTGAAAATGAAGGCCAAAGTTGGAAATTGTTAAGCGGTGATCTTACAAGAAATGATCCTACCAAATTGGTTTCAAGCGGAGGTCCTATTACCCAAGACAATACCAGTGTTGAATATTACTGTACTATTTTCGCAGCGAATGAAAGCCCCTTAAAAGAAGGTTTGTTATGGGTAGGCAGTGATGATGGACTCGTTCATGTTTCCAAGGACAGTGGTGTTAATTGGGAGAATGTTACCCCATCTAATATGCCCGAATGGAACATGATCAATAGCATTGAACCCTCCGCCTTTGATGAGGGTACGTGTTACGTAGCTGCAACGCGATATAAATTGGGCGATTTTCAACCCTATCTCTATAAAACCACGGACTACGGTAAGAACTGGTCAAAAATAACGAATGGGATAAATCAGGAGCATTTTACCAGAGTGGTCCGTGAAGACCCTAAACGTAAGGGGTTGTTGTATGCGGGCACTGAAACCGGCATGTATATTTCCTTTGATGATGGAGCACATTGGAATCCTTTCCAATTAAATTTACCCATTGTACCGATTACCGATTTAACCATTAAGGATGACAATTTGATAGTGGCCACACAAGGTCGAAGTTTGTGGATCATTGATGACTTAACGGTATTGCATCAATTGGATTCGAGTAAAAAGTCTGCATCCTCAATCTTGTATAAACCCAAGGATTCTTACCGTACAAAAGGTGGAACGTTAAAAACCCCTTCAAAAACCGCAGGGACCAACCACCCTAATGGGGTTATTACCCATTTTTATTTGAAAGATCTGTCCGAGAAAGATAGTATCAACCTCACTTTTACAACAATGTCCGGGGATACGTTGGCAAATTACAGCAATACCGCCAAGGAGAAAGATAAAAAGCTCGAGGTCAAGAAAGGGGGCAATACGTTTGTTTGGGATACCCGAGGTAAGGGAGCCAAGAAATTGGAAGGTATGATCCTTTGGTGGGCCAGTTTGGATGGGGCCAAAGCCGTACCGGGGGATTATAAAGTGAATTTGAACGTGAATGGTGTATCTACTACCGAAACCTTTAAGATACTTCCCGATCCAAGGGCAGAGGTTTCGGTAGCCGATATGCAAAAGCAGTTCGATTTTATTACGGATATCAATACGACAATCGAAAAAGCGCATCAATCCATTGAAAAAATAAGGAACATTACAAAGCAACTGGATGCTTTTACCAATCAGTATAAAGACAATGATGCCACAAAAGAATTGATAGAGAAAGCCAGAAAGATGAAGGAAAGTTTGGGAACCGTTGAAAAAGCCCTTTATCAAACCAAAAATAGAAGTGGTCAAGATCCTTTGAATTTTCCTATTAGATTGAACAATAAATTAGGACATTTGAACAGTCTGGTGGCTATTGACGATTTTCCACCAACGGATCAGGATATTGCAGTGAAAAATGAATTGACAGCACAGATCAATGAACAGCTTAAGGCCTTTGACGCCGTGGTCGATAAAGAACTTAAAGAGTTTAATGCGGCCTTTAATGAACTGAAGTTAAATTATCTTTTTATTGAAGAAGAATAGGGAGTGATGGAATTTGACCTATTGAGCGAATATTGAGCATAAAACGAACAACATATCATATAGATGAGAAAAATTATTTTAATACTACTGGTTTTAGTAACAACTGAGGGTTTCTCCCAAAAAGTAGGAGACTATTTCAAACCTCTAAAATATCGGAACATTGGTCCTTTTCGTGGCGGTCGGTCAGTTACTGCAACGGGTGTTGTGGGTGATCCCTTAACGTATTATATGGGTACGACCGGCGGAGGCCTTTGGAAAACCTCTGATGCCGGACAACGTTGGGAAAATATTTCCGACGGTTTTTTTGAAATGGGTTCGGTAGGTGCGGTAGCCGTGTCAGCTTCCAATCCAAATATCGTTTATTGCGGTATGGGAGAACATGCTCCAAGAGGGGTAATGACTTCCTATGGAGATGGGGTGTATAAATCAACGGATGCAGGAAAGACCTGGAAAAAAATCGGGTTGGAAGCTACCCAACATATTGCTAGGGTCGTAATTCATCCTACAAATCCTGATATCGTTTATGTAGCTGCACAAGGTGCACTTTATGGCCCTAATAAGCATCGTGGTATTTATAAGTCAGTTGACGGGGGAAAGACCTGGAAAAACACCTTGTTCGTTAATGAATTAACTGGATGCTCAGAGTTGTCCATGGATGCCAACTATCCGGAAATCATGTACGCCACGATGTGGCATCATCAACGTAAACCCAATATCGTTATCAGTGGTGGCGAAGGCAGTGGGGTTTATAAATCTATCGATGGTGGGGAAACTTGGTTCAAGATAGAAAAAGGCCTTCCTGAGGAAAAAGGGAAAATGGCGATATCGGTTAGTCCGGCAAACTCCGATAAGGTATATGCCCTTATCGAAAGTGATTCCAATAAAGATAAAGGCGGGTTGTTCGTCTCCAATAATGGCGGTGATAGCTGGAGCATGGTCAGTGGTGATAATCGATTAACACAGCGGGCCTGGTATTATACTGAAGTATTTACCGACCCTAATGATGAAAACACGGTTTATGTCATGAGTGCCCCTGCATTACGTTCCATAGATGGCGGAAAATCTTGGGAGACTTTATCGGGTACGCATGGTGATTACCATGACCTATGGGTCAATCCCAATAATTCGAATAACATGGTCATTGCCAATGATGGGGGTGCCGCTATTAGTTTTAATTTTGGCAAGACTTGGTCAACACAGGATATTATGCCAACGGCCCAGTTTTACAGAATCAGTGTCGATAATCTGTTCCCGTATAATATTTATGCCGGACAGCAAGATAATACCTCGGTAAAAATTGCCAGTCTTTCCTTGGGAAGAAGTGGAATCACCGAACAGGATTGGACTTATGCTGCAGGTGGGGAGAGTGCGTTTTTGGCCTTTGACCCTAATAATCCCCGATATGTTCTAGGAGGAAGTTATTTGGGTACCATTGAGGCGTTGGATATGGAATCCAAGGCTTCTACCCAAATCATGGCAGCTCCCATACAGTATCTAGGAAGGGAAGCCAGGAATATGAAATATCTTTATAATTGGAACGCACCTATCATTCGATCACAACATGAACCGAATACCTTTTATCATTGCGCACAGTTAGTACTTCGTACTCGGGACATGGGAGTTACTTGGGAAGAAATGTCTCCCGATTTAACGCGTAATATGGATGATAAACAAGGGAATGGTGGCGGACCGTATACCAATGAGGCCGTAGGTGCCGAAAATTACGGAACCATAGCCTATATGATAGAATCTCCCCATGAAAAGGGAGTGTTTTGGACAGGGAGCGATGACGGGTTTGTGCAACTAACGAGGGATAATGGCATTACTTGGCAGAATGTGACTCCAAAAGGATTAAAAGAGTGCTTGGTCAATGCGATTGAAGTATCCCCTCACGATCCTGCTACCGCATATGTTGCTACCACTCGGTATAAATTCAATGATTATACTCCGGCTATTTATAAAACAACTGATTACGGTAAAAGTTGGACAAATATAAGTACAGGCATACCTTATGGGGCTTTCACAAGGGTTGTTCGGGAAGACGAGGTTCGTAAAGGCTTACTTTATGCGGGAACGGAAAAAGGAATGTACATTTCTTGGAATGATGGTAAATCGTGGGAACCCTTACAACTGAATCTACCGAAAACACCTATTACGGACTTGAAGGTACATCAAGGTAGCCTAATCGTGGCGACCTCCGGACGTGCTTTTTGGATCTTGGATGATTTAACCGTTTTACAACAACATCAATCTTCTAAAAACGGATTGAAATTGCTTCAACCTAGCGATGCCTTAAACGGTTCTTGGAGAAGTCCAATGAGTCGTAATACCACTAAATTCAAAGGAACCGATGCTTATGACGGCGTAAATCCTGCCAACGGTATGGTCATTTATTATGAGCTTCCCAAGCTTGCGGATAGCACCCATATTTCTTTGGATATATTAGATAGTCAGAATAGATTGGTACGTACTTTTACTTCCAAAAAGGATAAAGATGCCATTACCTATAATGGGGGCGGACCTTCAGTAGATCCTCTTTTGGATAAAAACGAAGGCTTGAACCGATTTGTATGGAATATGCAATACCCTTCACTTCCCGGAATACCGGGCGTTTATATTGAGGCCGGATTTAGGGGGCATAAGGCATCACCAGGAAAGTACACCTTAAAGCTGAAAATGGGCGATGAGGTCGTCTCCACCGCTGGAAATATCATAGAAATGCCCACTTATGAAACAAAAGAGGGTCAGTATAAGGAGTATGATGAAATCATGACCGAAATGGAACGGAAACTGACGGTTATGCACAATAAATTGAATGCTTTATACAAAACCCAACAACAATTGAAGGCGGTCATAAAAGGCCTTAAAAACGAAACTTTGAAGACTGAAGGGCAAAAGTTGCTCGATGCATTGGATACTTGGGACAAGAAGATGGTTCAAAGAAAGTCCAAGGCTTATGATGATGTTGAGAATTTTCCCAATAAATTTACAGCGGAGTACTTATTTTTGATCGATGCCACCAATAGTAGCATTCCAAAGGTAAACCAAGCCTCAAAAGATCGTAAAGTCGAGCTCGATGCACAATGGAATGTATTGGAAAAGGAGGCCGAAATGTTTTTGAAAACCAGTATACCGGAATTCAATAAAAAACTTTGGGAAGAGGGAATAGGAGCGCTTCAAATAGAAGAATAAATGGAATATTACAACTATATAAAATCGTTACACCTGATTTTTGTCGTAACATGGTTTGCCGGACTCTTTTATATACCCAGATTGTTCATTTACCATATTGAAGCATCTGAAAAACCGTCACCGGATAAAGAAATCCTGACCACGCAATTGAAGTTGATGACCAAACGATTATGGAAGATCATTACATGGCCTTCGGCCATTTTATGTACCATTTTTGCTGTTTGGTTGCTACTATTGCAGCCGGTATGGCTGCAACAACCATGGATGCACGTAAAATTGCTGTTTGTAGTGCTTTTGTTTATTTATCATTTAAAATGCCACCAGATCTTTAAACAATTACAGCGTGATGAGATAAAATATACCTCACGGTTTATGCGCATCTGGAATGAAGGTGCTACGTTAATTTTATTCGCTGTGGTTTTTTTGGTAATTCTAAAGAGTGCCTTTAATTGGATTTTCGGTGTAATCGGGATTATTTTATTAGGGATATTACTTATGTTGGGTATTAAGCTCTACAGAAGTATTCAGCGTAAGAATCCGGAAGCATAGGGCTTTAGTCCAAAAAAAGTCGGAAACCTGTGTTTACCATTTAAAATGGTGCCTACTTGCTTCTAATTGAAACTGTATAGGTAATCGATAATGGCCTGATATTTGCTATCTTTATGTTCAAATTAAAGCTACTTGGTCAGAAATATTTCGCTACGTTCAAGGATATTCGCCACCATGATCTTATTGGTGCTCATTGCATCGATATTGATTTCGGGGGTAACCATCTATCAATACCGTGAAACCTTAAAGGATTATCATGCGCATCGCTTGGAACGTAAAGAAGAACAGGTAAAGCAAAGTGTTCAGAATACCCTAAAAAACACCACTTATGCTTTAACTACCGAAAACCTTCATCTTATTTTTAAGGATGATATTTATGAAATTGCCGATGTACTGAATGCCCCTTTCAACATTTATGATCTAGAAGGGCAATTAATCAAAAGCTCAAGACCTCGTTTTGAAATTGATCCACAATCCAATTGTTTGGATACCGAGGTGCTCAATAATTTGGCAATGAGCGTTACCAGACGGTACTTGGAGAAGACTTCTACGGCCGGTGATAAATACCAAGCTTCGTACACCTATATCAATGACAAAAAATTTAAACCAATTGGTATATTGAATTTGCCCTATTATGAGAACAATGCCCTTAATGATATGGAATTAAGGCAATCATTGATGCAATTGGGGTGGGTTTACTTTTTAATGTTATTGATAGCCATAGGATTGGCGTACTTCATCACCAAGTATATTACACGATCGTTGCATACGGTTTCTGATATGATGTTCAAAACCGATCTTACCAAGCGTAACAAGAAAATCATTATTGATGACCTGGATACCGAAATAGGTAAATTGGTAGCGGCCTATAACGCAATGATCGATGAATTGGAACAAAGTGCGGTAAAATTGGCTCGCAGTGAACGGGAACAGGCATGGCGTGAGATGGCCAAACAAGTGGCACATGAAATCAAAAATCCCTTGACACCCATGCGATTGAGCGTTCAAAGTTTTCAACGTAGGTTCGATCCCACAGACCCTGATATTAAGAAAAAAGTTGATGAATATTCGAACACCTTGATTCAGCAAATTGATACGATGAGCAGTATAGCCTCGGCATTTTCCAATTTCGCCAAAATGCCTGCCCAGCAAAATGAGACCTTGGATGTGGTTAAGATCGTACGTTTGGCTTTGGATATTTTCAATGAACCCTATATACATTTTATCAGTGATGAAGATGAGATTATTGCAAAATGGGATAGGACTCAACTTATAAGAGTAGTTACCAATTTGGTAAAAAATGCCACTCAGGCGATGATCGATCAACCGTCCCCTAGGATTTTGGTAACAGTGGCTTCAGAAGGTGATAACGTTAAGATTTCCGTTGCCGATAATGGTATCGGTATTGCAGATGAATTCACCGAAAAGATCTTTGAACCTAAATTCACAACAAAATCCAGCGGCATGGGACTTGGTCTGGGTATGGTAAAAAATATGGTCGAAACGTATAACGGGAGCATCAATGTTACGTCCCAACCGGGAAAAGGAACCGTTTTTACGGTAATTTTCCCTAAGAATCAACCCGATGAAGATACTAAAAAAGCAATTACATGAAATATAAGAACATTTTAGTAGAAAAAGAGGATAGAACCGCATGGATTACCATAAACCGTCCGAACAAATTGAATGCCTTAAATAAGGATACGATAAAGGAGTTGCATGAGGTATTCTCAAAATTGGAAAAGGATAAAGGTGTATTAGTGATCATTCTTACCGGTAGCGGGGAAAAGGCGTTCGTTGCCGGGGCCGATATTGCTGAGTTTGCTGGGTTTTCAGAGAAACAGGGCAAGAAATTGGCGGCCAAAGGGCAAGAAATACTATTTGATTTTGTTGAGAACCTTTCTAAGCCGGTTATCGCTGCAGTGAACGGTTTTGCCTTGGGAGGTGGATTGGAATTGGCGATGGCCTGTCATTTTAGGGTAGCCAGTGAGAATGCTAAAATGGGGCTGCCCGAAGTTTCGCTAGGGGTTATTCCCGGATATGGCGGAACCCAGCGTTTGCCGCGGTTGGTCGGTAAGGGAAGGGCCATGGAAATGATCATGACGGCCGGGATGATCGATGCTCAAAAGGCGCTGGACTATGGATTGGTCAATTATGTTGTTCCCCAAGAGGGATTGACGGACCTTTGCTCCCAATTGGCAGGTAAGATATCGAATAATTCCCCTGTTGCCATTGGTTATGCAATAAAAGCCATAAATGATTGTTTTAACACTAATGTAAACGGGTTTGCCACAGAAATAGATGCCTTTGGCAAATGTTTTGGTACTGCTGACTTTAAGGAAGGTACCAGTGCATTTCTTGAAAAGAGAAAAGCTGATTTTCCAGGCAAATAAAACCCAAAATTCCTTCATATGAATCTGCGAAGATATATCTCCATGTTCTTTGTCCTGTTTGTTACCTGTATGGTTTCCGCTCAGGATATTCCCCTTGACTTCTCAATCGGGGAAAAATATAATGATAGGTATAAATACTCCAATCTTTTGACCATTTCCAATGATGGCAAAGGAGGGACTTTTTTAGTAAGGTCTTATTATACGGGGGTTATCCTAAAGCCTAAAGGATATATGATCGAGCATTATGATGCCAATATGCAGTTGATCAATGAGTATAATTATAAACTCAAGAATGCAAATCTTGTTGATGGGTATGTAGCCAATGGACAGATTTACCTTATTTTCCTTGATTATGATTACGATGCTCTGGCCTATGAGTATTCAGTACATCGGAGTCCACTTTCAGATATGAATTTCACAAAGGAAACTTTATTGACAGTGGCTTCTAAAGAGGTGAACAATCCGTTGGATAAAAATTATTATAATCGAAACTTTTCTTCTGGTTTCACCACTTCGGTACTTTTCAATGATAAAAAGAATGCTTTTGTGATCAGCACTCATTTTAAGAAGGGCAAGACGAATAAACATTTTATCTATCTGTTCAATTCCGGTTTGCAAAAAGTGGTTGAGCATGATTTTTCAGATGAAGTTGAAGAGAAAAACTATGCCTTCGAGAATGTTGCTTTCTCCAAGGATTTACAGGAAGCTTATATAATTGGTAAGGCCTATTTTAAGAAAAAAAGGTTTTTGGCCAATGAGCGAAAATTCCAGTACGAGTTGATAAAGGTTTCAAGAAGCGGGGCACAGACACAGACTTTTGACGGTCCTGGTAAATTTTCTGAAGCCTTGATACCCATCGTAAATGGAAATGAACTCCTTTGTGTTGGCTTTTATGCAAACAGGAAGGATAACAGGTACAATGGTTTGGCTTATTTCAATATTGATCCAAATACCTTAGAATTGAATACCAAGAAGTATAGTCCGTTTTCTGAACAGTTTATGATGGATAAATTTGGCCGTGAAGAGGATAAGGATATTAAAGATTTGGTGTTCAAGAACGTCAATGTTTCCAACGATGGTTCGATCCACTTTAATGCTGAGGAATATTTTATAACCTCAAGCGTGCAGGCGAATTCTAGTGGTGGGCGATTAAAGGTCACAAGGTATCACCATAATGATATTGTTAGTGCAAAGCTTAGCGCGGACGGTGATATGTTATGGGCAAGGAATATCAACAAAGCAGAGGTTACCCAAGGCGATGGTGCCTATGCCTCATATTGCTCCTATACGAAAGATGACAATACTTACTTTTTCATAAGTACGGCTGCCGAAAATCCTCAATTACTTCCCGGTGATCGTTTACTCTTTAAACAGGGATTAAGTAGAAATAGGAATGTATTTGTCATTAAACTTGATGCACAAGGACATATCAGTTATAAAAAGCTGATTGATGATAAGGAAGCCCGATTACCCTTAATGGTCTCAAAGCCATTGTTCAATGTACATAACAACGAGGTAGTATTCTACGCCAAAAGAGGAAGCAAAAAGCAATTGGTCAGGGTACTTATCCAGTAGTCAATATGTAGTAATCATCAGGCAGTGTACTGTTTCCATTCGATTACCATATATTTAGTTTCTTTTCCGTGAATCCTTTTTGGTTGCCATTTTTACGAAATAATGGTTGTAATGAATTGTTTCAGTATAAAATATTTAACGTTCATATCAATCCAAAATAGGAAATAATCCATAAATTTGGAATAAATCCTAATTTGAAAGATTTAAACTATCGCAAAGGAAGAGGCGCACAGGCATATGTACCCAACAAATTTTTGCAATATGTACATGAATCCCGAGATGAATTCTTGGAGTTCTGTCGTATTGAGGGGGAAGATGCACATCAAAGAAAAACCAGCTATATCCCCATTTTTCCCAAAACCATTGTGAATAAGGTTACGAGTCCGGATGTAGGTATAGGTTACTCATTAAATCCGTATCAAGGTTGTGAACATGGTTGTATTTACTGTTATGCTCGAAATTCCCATGAATATTGGGGTTATGGGGCCGGATTGGATTTTGAACAACGAATTTTAGTTAAAAAAGATGCTCCTTGGTTGCTGGAGCAAAAATTGAAAAGTAAGGTTTGGAAAGCCGAGACTATTGTTCTCTCCGGGAACACGGACTGCTACCAACCTGCGGAGAGAAAGTTTGAATTGACTAGGGAATGCCTTAAGGTGTTTCTGAAATACAGACATCCCGTGGGAATCATAACCAAAAATGCGTTGATCTTGCGCGATTTGGATATTTTAAGGGAATTGTCGAATAACAGTTTGGTAATGGTAAATGTATCCATTACCTCACTTTCGGAAGAAACGCGCAGTATTTTGGAGCCACGCACCGCTACAATCAAGAAACGATTGGAAACCATTCGTATTTTATCAGAAAACGGTATACCGGTAAATGCGATGTTAGCACCTATAATCCCGGGGATAAACAGTCATGAAATAATGGATTTGGCGAAGGCTTTTTCAGAAAATGGTGCATTATCTTTTGGGTATACTATAGTTCGTTTGAACGGGGCCATAGGCCATATTTTCTCCGATTGGATCAAGAAGGCCTTACCCAATAAAGCCGATAAAGTATTGGCCCAGATTAAATCTTGTCATGGTGGCACCTTAAATGATAGTCGTTTTGGAGTGCGTAGTAAGGGCGAAGGTAAAATAGCGGAGCATATACATAGTCTTTTACGATTGGCACGGAATACCTATTTTAAAGAAAATGAATTGCCTAAATTAAATAAAGGACTGCATGTACAGTTCAAAAACGGTCAATTAAAATTGTTTTGATGGTTCAGAAAAGCCTAAAAGGTTATAAAGTTCCTTTCCATTCATTATAAAATTGTTCTAGGTAGTTGAGCATAAAACCATGTCTCTCTTCAGCCATTTTAGTGCCCATAGGGGTATTCATTTTATCCTTTAGTAAGAGTAGCTTTTCGTAAAAATGATTAATGGTTGGGGCATTTGATTTTTTGTACTCTTCCTTGGTCATATTCAAATTGGGGGCAATATCGGGATTGTACAATTCCCGGTTTTTGAATCCGCCATAATTAAAGGCTCGGGCAATTCCTATGGCTCCTAAGGCATCAAGACGATCAGCGTCTTGGATAATCATTAATTCCGTTGAGAGGAACTGGGCCTCGACTTTTTTTTCTAAACTGTTCTTAAAGGATATGTTGTTGATGATGTTCACCACATGACAAATGGTTTTTTCAGCAACACCAATCGATTTTAAAAAATCTTGTGCAATTCTCGGGCCTATGGATTCATCCCCATCATGAAATTTTGCATCTGCAATATCATGAAGCAGGGCCCCAAGGGAAACAACAAGCAAATCAACTTCTTGGTCCTGGGCTATTCGCTGGGCGTTTAAATATACCCTCTCAATATGAAACCAATCGTGGCCTCCTTCTGCTTCTTTAAGGGTTTCTTTTACAAAAGCGATGGTTTTTGAAATAATTTCAGAATCTTTCATTGTGGGGAATGTATACCTGATTTTATACTTTCTTCAACTTGTTCGAACAATGTATTGAATTCGCCTTTGTTCTCGATCGGTTTTTGAATATCAAAAGTGATATGGTTGCCTATACCATATGGGAATTTGCCATATCTGAGCATTTTCCACGAATTGTTGATGCTTATGGGAACGATCAAAGCCGATGGCGCATTTTTCATCAATATTTTAAGTCCGGTAGGCTGAAAACTCTTTGGATGACCGTTCCTACTCCTTGTTCCTTCAGGGAATATTACGGCACTTCGATTATGCTTCTCGATGTATTTACCCAATTTAGCAATCTGTACCAAGGCCTGTTTGCTGTCTTTCCTATCTATTAAAACGGAACCTCCATGTCTAAGGTTGTAAGAAACGCTGGGGATACCTTTCCCTAATTCGATCTTACTAACGAATTTAGGGTGATATTTTCGCATAAACCAGATAATCGGGGGAATATCGTTCATACTCTGATGGTTAGAAACGATGATCAAGGGCCGATCTGTTGGCAATTTGTATGGATTATTGAATTTATAGGTAGTGCCTAAGAAATGTGTGCAACGTAAAAGACATAGGTTAAGGATGCTCACACTGGCTTTGTGGGCATTGTAACCAAAGAGGTTAAAACACAGCCATTGAATGGGATGGAATATGGCAAGGGCCAATCCAAAAAACAGGAAATAAACAACGGTAAGCGGATATGCCAAGATCTTTTGCATAAGAC
This sequence comes from Maribacter luteus, assembly GCF_009674825.1. Classification (GTDB taxonomy): domain Bacteria; phylum Bacteroidota; class Bacteroidia; order Flavobacteriales; family Flavobacteriaceae; genus Maribacter_A; species Maribacter_A luteus. The sequence continues at coordinate 125,515 of NZ_WKJH01000005.1, read as the reverse complement.
AAAAATAAACGAGACCTCCCATGTTTTCAAAACTTGAGAGGTCTTTTTGCAATTTATTCTTGCGTTTATGCTATTTCGATCCTAATTAAAGGGAAGGAGGCTTAGCAAAATTCGTTGTAGGCTTCGGTTAAATTCTCTGCAATAAGTTCTGCAGGTCGGCCTTCAATATGATGGCGCTCGACCATATGAACCAATTCCCCATCCTTGAACAAAGCTATACTTGGCGATGAGGGTGGAAAAGGAATCATAAGATTTCTTGCTGCATTCACTGCTTCAGTATCAACACCTGCAAATACCGTAACGCAATGGTCGGGTTTCTTGGCGTTCATTAAACTTATTTTGGCAGCAGGCCTAGCATTTGCCGCGGCACACCCACAAACAGAATTTACAACAACCAACGTTGTACCTTCTTTCTTAATGGCGTTTTCTACTGCATCTGCCGTAAACAATTCTTCAAACCCGGCATTAGCCAAGTCGTCTCTCATAGGTTTTACCAATTCTGCTGGATACATAATCTGTTTTTTATCGATTTATAAAGTGGTCAAATATAACCAATTTGTCGTAGTACACCTGATTACTTAACTTTTCGTTACAAGTTGTATTGGTCGGTATTATTATATCTTTGCAAAAATTATTATGTACTATGATTAAATGGTTAGCGGCCGTAGTCGGTTTTGCCATTCGAGGTTTTTCTGGAGCAATTTTAGGTTTTTTATTTGGCAGTTTTATCGATAGCCTTAGCGGTAGTGGCAGGTCCAACACCGTTTTTAAGGATATGACCCGTCAAAAAGTTTCTCCTGCTGATTTTGAATTGAACCTACTTTCACTTTGTTCCATTGTTATTAAGGCCGATGGTTCGGTTAACCAAAGGGAGCTTGATTATGTGCGCCAATATTTTGTTGCGACTTATGGTAAGGATAAGGCGAATGCCATTTTCAGGACATTCAACGATATCAATAAAAAACATGAAATATCGGCACAACGTATTTGCACTTTTTTAAACCAAAGGACCCGTTATGAAGTGAGATTGCAGCTATTGCATTTTTTGTTCGGTATTGCCCAGGCAGATGGCTCAATAAGAACCCCCGAAGTAAATAAAATACGTGAAATATCAGGTTATTTGATGGTTTCGATGCGCGATTTTGAAAGTATTATGGCGATGTTCGTAAAATCGGGTGATGATGCATATAAAATTCTGGAAATAGATAAAACGGCCACTAACGATGAAATTAAAAAGGCATATAGGACTATGGCGAAAAAATACCATCCGGATAGGGTGAATACGGAAAATGAAGCCATAAAAAAAGGGGCTGAAGAGAAATTCAAAGAGGTTCAGAAGGCCTATGAGCAACTACAACAGGAAAGAGGTATTATTTAAATAGCTTTAAACATGGAGAATTTTTGGTTTTATATTGAACTGGGCCTTAATCATGTTCTCGACTTTTCGGCCTATGACCACATTCTGTTCTTGACCGCATTGAGCCTACCGTTTACGTTCAAAAGTTGGAAGAAAGTCTTAATCCTGGCGACTGTATTTACCATTGCCCATTGTTTTTCTTTGGGTTTATCCGTTTATGAAGTCGTGGTTATGGATATCGGTTTGATCGAGTTTCTTATTCCGGTAACCATATTGTTAACGGCAATATTCAATTTGGTATACTTAAAATCCAAGGCCAAGGAAAAAAGTATTTTGTTACATATTTTGGCTACTGCGTTTTTTGGGCTTATCCACGGTTTCGGATTCAGTAATTATTTTAAAATGCTCATGTCGGGAGAAGAGGAAAAACTGTCCCCGTTATTGGGTTTTGCTGCGGGGATAGAGCTGTCACAAGTGCTTATTGTATTGAGCGTACTGGCCTTAGCCTTCATAATCCAGTCTGTTTTTAAGTTAAAACAAGGATATTTTGTCAAAGGGGCATCAATATTGGTCATTTTGATTACAATACCCATGCTAATTGAAACGTTCCCTTGGTAGTTAATGTTAATTTTACCCCATAGTTTTGTCAGGCTTTTATAAAGCAGGTATATTAGTCTTTCAGCAACAAATGAGTTGACCGAGCCTTTATGAAAAAATCCAAGCAAGAAAAATACGATAGGGCCTATTTAAGAATGGCCGCGGAATGGGGTAAACTTTCTTATTGCAAGCGTAAACAGGTTGGGGCCATAGTGGTCAAGGACCGTATGATCATCTCCGATGGGTATAATGGTACACCAACAGGATTCGAGAATTTTTGTGAAGACGAAGAGGGATATACCAAATGGTATGTACTTCATGCAGAGGCCAATGCCATTTCAAAAGTGGCATCTTCGACACAATCTTGTGAAGGTGCTACGCTTTATATTACTCTTTCCCCATGTCGGGAATGCAGTAAATTGATACATCAATCTGGCATAAAACGTGTGGTATATAAAGTCGCTTATAAAGACGTTTCCGGATTGGAGTTTTTGGAAAAGGCGGGTGTTGAATTAGTACATATGCCTATAATTGAGGAACCTGTAATTTAAAAGATCTATATTGAGTTTGAAAGGAAAATACAGTTACATATTACCTACGATCATCGCAGCGGCTTTAGCTGTTGGTGTTTTTGTTGGTGGAAAGCTCCATTTCAATGATTCACCTGAAAAATTATTCACCACCAATTCTAAAAAAGACAAACTCAATAGGTTGATCGACTATATTGATTATGAGTATGTAGATGATATTGATACGGATAGTATTGTAGATGTTACGGTAAACAATATTCTTGAAAAATTAGATCCTCATTCGGTGTATATCCCTAAACGTCAAATGGAGGAGGTTTCGGAGAATATGAAAGGTGATTTTGTTGGTATCGGCATTAATTTCTATCCTTATAAAGACACTATAGCGGTAATTAGGACCATTGATAAGGGGCCAAGCTTTCTTAAAGGAATCTTGCCCGGTGATCGCATTTTAATGGCAGACAATGATACATTGTACGGCAAGAACTTGGCCAGTGAAAACATAGTGGAAAAATTAAAGGGTGAAAAAGGTTCTTACGTTGAGCTAACCGTTTTTCGTAAGAGTGAGGACAAGACCTTTAAAGTAAACGTAAGAAGGGATGTTGTGCCCATTAAAAGTGTAGAGTCTTATTTTATGATGACCCCGAAGATGGGCTACATAAAAGTGAACCGCTTCGCCGAATCTACTTTCCGCGAATTCAAGGATGCCCTAAGTGCCTTAAGAAAGCAGGGAGCAGAAAGACTTACCTTGGACTTAAGGGATAATCCAGGAGGTTATTTGGGTATTGCCGAACAGATGGCCGATGAATTTTTAGAAGATGGTAAATTGATTCTTTTTACTAAAAACAAGAAAGGTAAGATCGATAAAATATATGCAACCGATAAAGGTAGTTTTGAAGACAAACCCATTTATGTGCTTATAAACGAACGATCGGCCTCGGCAAGTGAGATTGTAGCCGGTGCCCTGCAGGACAATGATATTGGTACCATCGTTGGGCGACGCTCTTTCGGCAAAGGCTTGGTACAAAGGGAAATGGACCTAGGTGATGGTTCTGCAGTACGGTTAACGGTTTCCAGATATTATACGCCTACTGGTCGTAGTATTCAACGAACCTATAAAAATGGGAACAAGGATTATTATAAGCGGTTTACAGATAGGTATCACAATGGGGAGTTGGTGTCCGTAGACAGTATTAAAGTAGCCGATTCCCTAAAATACACTACACCAAAAGGTAGGGTTGTTTATGGTGGTGGCGGAATAATCCCCGATGTTTTCGTGCCCATAGGTTCCAATGAGGAAGAGGCTGTGGAAAGTATGGATAACCTTGGATTTCTCTCCTTCTTCGTTTTCGAATATTTGGATGAGGATCGAAGCAGGTTTTCAGATATTTCCAAAGAGGAATTTATAAATGAATATCATGTAGATGATATCCTTTTTGAAAGGTTTGTTGATTATTCAGTGAATAGAGGTCTTAAGATGGAATTCTATGATTATGAAGATCAGATTAAACTATATATAAAAGCGGCTTTGGCAGATCAATTGTTCGGCCCCAACAGCCATGCAAAAATAAAAAGTACCGCAGATGCTATGCTAAAAACGGTAATGGAATTAGATGCCCCAATGGTGAAACAGGCCGATGCCGATAGCATAGAAGAAAACAATTAATCCTCGTCTATTTTCTTCTGTATTTTCTTGGATGTCAAGAAAATCAATAAAATGACTATGGCACAAAGTGCCGCTAGAATTCCAATAAGTGCGATCACACTGTTACCTTCAAGTGGATTGTTGAAATCTATCAATGTCACATTATAACCCACCAAGGCAATAGCCAAAAAAATTAAGATAATCGTTAATATTTTATTCATTTTTAAAACAATGCGTTAATATTTGCAGTGAAAAGTTTCACGGCAATGGCCAATAATATTACACCAAAAACCTTACGGATAATATTGATGCCATTTGCACCTAGAATCTTTTCAATTCGTTTTGATGCCTTCAAGACTATATATACAAAGATAATGTTTACGAGTATGGCAACAATGATATTTTCTACATGATATTCAGCTCGTAATGATAACAAGGAAGTCATTGTTCCCGCCCCGGCAATCAAGGGGAAGGCAATGGGCACTATCGATGCACTTTCAGGTTCATCATCTTTATATAGGGTTATGCCCAAGATCATTTCAATGGCCAAGAAAAAAATTATCAATGAACCGGCAACGGCAAAGGAATACACATCAATACCGATCAAGGTGAGAATCTCTTTGCCCACAAAAAGAAATGCGATCATGATCAGTGCGGCCACTAAAGAGGCTTTTTCTGACTGTATATGCCCAACTTTCTTTCGTAAACCTATGATAATGGGGATACTTCCTATAATATCGATTACCGCAAAAAGCACCATGCTAGAAGTAGCGATTTCCTTAAAGTCTAAATTCAATTCCATTAAAACTGTTTTTAAAAGTTGACAAATCTACGTTAAGTCATTTGTTTTTAGATCTCATTAATGATTTTTTATAGAATTCAATCTAGGCACAATGTACTATCTTTGACCGCAAAATGTAGCGTATGTTCCAATTGGGTAAGACCATTGTGTCGGAGGAGATTATTGAGAATGACTTTGTTTGTAATCTTAATGCCTGCAAAGGGGCGTGTTGTATAGACGGGACAGCAGGTGCACCTGTAGAAGATCATGAAACCGAGATTCTTGTTGATATTTATAAGGACGTAAAGCCTTTTTTACGCCCTGAAGGTATTGCGGCCATCGAGGAGCAAGGGGCATTTGTAAAGGGTGAAGATGGTGAATGGGAGACTACTTTGGTTAACAATAGTGAATGTGCCTATGTTATTTATACCGATGACCAAATTGCCAAATGTGGTATAGAAGAAGCCTATAATCAAGGTGTTATTTCATGGAAAAAACCGGTTTCGTGCCATTTGTACCCGATTCGCTTAAGGGAATATACCGAGTTTACTGCTGTTAATTACCATAAATGGGAAATTTGTGATGCTGCCTGTGAACTTGGGGCTTCGCTTAAGGTTCCTGTCTATAAATTCGTAAAAGAGGCATTGATACGAAAATTCGGGGAAGATTGGTATGTCGAATTAGAGGAGGTTGCTGCCGAACATTCTAAATCGTAGGTAAGTGTAATACGACCTTGGTTCCTATGGCGTTTTTGTCATCATCATAAAGATCTATAATGGTAACATCGAAGGTGTTTTGATAATCCCTCGCAAAATTCGCCAATCGTTCTTTGGTTATTTCGATGCCGACCGATTTACGCTTTAGAACCTTACTTTGTTTGATTACTTCTGCGGCATCCCTACCTACACCATTGTCAGTAATGCTAATATCTATAAAGTTATTGTTGCCCTTGCTTACATGAAGGTCGATGTTTTTTTCACCTTCCTTTGAAGAAAGACCGTGCCAAAGTGCGTTTTCAAGAAAAGGCTGGAGTATTAAGGATGGAATTTTTATGGTATGTATATCAATATCCTCATCAATGCTGATCTTGAAATTGATCTCATTTGAAAAACGGATATTTTCAATATTCATATAGAGTTCAACGGTCTCCAATTCCTCGGCCAAGGGAATCTCTTTCAAGGATGAGGCCTCAAGGATCTTTCGTACTAATTTCGAGAATTTATTCAGGTAATGTACTGCATTTTTTTTGTCGTTGTTAATGATATATAACTTAATGGAATTCAATGAATTGAACAAAAAATGTGGATTCATTTGACTACGTAGCATCGATTGCTCCAGTGTCAATAGTTTTTTATCGTTCTTAAGTTGGTATTGACGATAAAGTATGTAAAATATCCCGGATAAAAGTATGAGCGCAAAACCTCCGATCAGTAATCGGGTCTGGTTCTTTCGTAGTTTTAATTTTACGATTTCATAGTCTTTATTGATAATCTCTATTTCATTGTTTTTCTTTTCAATATTGTAGCGGCTTATCAAATCGCCAACATATCGTAAATTTCGCTCATTAACGGTTTTTTCGTCAAATTCTTTGGCCAGTTTATAATGGTTTATGGCCTTTTTGTAATTTCCTTGTTTTTCTGCTAGAACCGACAAATATGAATTCGCTAATGATATGTTCGAGGGCAGATTATGTTTTTCGGCTATGTTTAGACCGGTTTCTAAATTGAGTTTGGCCTTTTTTAGATTTTCTTTTAATAGATAGGCCCAACCTAGATTTAGATGGATACCGGAAGTAAGGTACTTGTCGCCAATCTCTTGTGATGCCAATAAAGTGGGTTCCAGGATTTCTATGGCTTGATCTAATTTATCCTGGATAATATACACATGGGCAATACTGTTTTTACAGATTACCTTTCCTTTGTCACTATCTATCTCTTCGTTATAGGCCAAGGAAGTTCTATAACTTTTAAGGGCCTCATCTAATTTGCCTTGCATTTCTTGGCATTCTCCAATGTTCTGATGGTTTATGGCAAGGCCTAGTTTATTGCCCAGTTCATTTTCGAGTATTAGTGATTTTTGAAATTGGTCAATGGCCAGATCATATTGTTCCAAGGTTTGGTAGATATTGCCTATACCATTTAAGGATACGTTAATACTTCTTTTGAGTCCTTCAGAAGGCTTTTTCACCGTTTCTGCCAAGGAAAGGGCCTCTTGGCTATAATCCAACGCCGACTTTATGGCATCCCTTCTACGATGGATCACACTTAACATATTTAGGCTATATACCTCGAATTCAAGATTATTCCCGGCTTTTGAGGCATCCAATGCTGCCTGGTGCAGGTTTATGGCTTGGGTAAACTGTGATATATCCCTATATCTTCGGCCTAATTGGTTTAAGGCATATGCCTGTCCACTATAATAATTTTTGTTGTTCGCTTCTTGCGCCAAAAAGCGCATTAAAGTAGTGTCTTTTCGTGTTGGCCTTAGAACAGCATCGATTTCGGCATACGTTCTTGGGGCGCCATTAATGAGACTATCCACGGTTTTTTTATAGGCATCGGGTATTTTTTGGGAATGCCCAAGTAGGGAAAACAGAGAGATAAATAGAAAAATACTTTGCCATCTACCCATAAAATAAGGTCTATAATTCGTATTTAAAAGATTGTGGAAGAACATTAAAATTTATATCATATCCAGAAAATCTGACTTCTTTTGTCTGGAGACCGGAATTTTATGGTTAGAATTAAGGATCACATAACCGTCTGTCTTCAAGAATTCTTTTATTTTATGAAGATTGATGATATATGAATTGTGAATCCTGAAAAATGAATCGGATGGCAAAAGTTCATTCACCTCCTTTAGTTTCTTGGTCAAGAGTATTTTTTGTCCGTCAGTAAGGTATATTGTACTGTAATTACCATCGGATTCGGCGTAAAGTATTTCGTCACTTTCCAAAAACAATAATTTACCATCGGTATTGAAGGTTATCTTTTTGTGAAGGGCATTGTCGTTGAAGTTGAGAAGTATCTTTTCAAGTCGTTCAGAGGTAAAGTTTTTGGCATTGAATTTTTTGATCTTTACGATCGTATCCTTCAAATCATCTGTATCAATGGGTTTCAGCAGATAATCAATCGCTTCATTTTTCAATGCTTTTATGGCATATTGGTTGTAAGCCGTGGTTATGACCACCGGAAAATTCTTGTTGGTAAGTTTTTGAATAAACTGAAAGCCATCCATAGTTGGCATTTCAATATCAAGAAACAAACAGTCAGGAGTGGTTTTGTTCAGATATTCCAAGGCCTCGAAAGGATCAGTGAACGATGCACTGACCTTTATTTCATCACTAAAATTGGTAAGCTCCCAAGAAAGACTCTGGAGTGCTTTTATTTCGTCATCGACAATTATGGCTTCAAGCATAGTAAAAAAGTCTTATTGTAAGGTAATCAAATTTAAAATTAAGTTCGTACTTAACAAGTGAATTTGTATCAATGGAGGTATTTTGAGTGTGGTTGACGGTTATTTTATATAAAGGTGTTACACATCAAATATCGGTGTAAATTCCTACAAACAGGCATAAAAAGGCAATTATGGGATTTTTTCCTTGCAAATTATACATGTTTTGTGGCCATTTATACATAATGTTAATTGCAGTCAGTTGGCATCTGATAATTTAGGGCATGAATATTGTTTTTGTTTCCCCATGTAAGTATGACTAACAATCCTAAAAAAGGAATTAAAACAGACTCATGAAAAAATGTATTATAATGTTCGCTTTATTGGTTTCTGCACTTATCGTTGCAGTAATTGTTGAAAAAAACAAGGTAGATGTACCTAGTTCAGATTTGCTTATAAGTGAGAACTATACTGATGAAAAAAGATTAGATTAAATAGGTCTCAATTGTACAATTGAATATGAATTGACAAAAGCCCAATAAATGAATCACTATATGCTCAAATTTTTTAAAGTTGGATTTTGGTTTTTAATACCGTTCTTCTTTATTTCCAATACGGATTCGGAAACCATACGTTTTCAGTTCAAAGAACAAACAGGTATTGGAATGGATGCCGATAAGGTATTCGAAGAATTATTGAAAGGGAAAGTAATCTTTGAAACGAATAAGGGATTAACGATCCAAGGAGAGCCTTTTACATCGGTTTCTTTGAAATTCATGAAAGGAGATCGGCAAATGGAATTTCTGATAAAAGAAAAAGACGACCCAATAGGATTAAGAACAGGGGAGTACCAATTGCCCTCTCATTTTAATGGGCTTTTGAACAATTATGACGGTGTTTTTGGTTATGCCGATATTAAGGTTTTGGGAGAAGAGCCTTTGTTCGCTAAAAAAGGAAAATTGGTTTTTACCCAAATTGATGACAAAAATATCAAAGGCTATATGAACGTTGTGTTCAAAGACAATAACAGTAGGGAATTATTCGTTAATGGTGATTTTCATGCTGTAAACACAAAAGATAATTGATATAATTAATTGGAAAATAGAGGTTTAATAATAATTGTGTATTTTTAAAAGTTCTAATTTTCCGATGTTTGATAAAAGATTAATTAAAGTAATAAGTTCATACAAATAAGAATAACTGCCAATCAAAAATGTACGGCTCAAAGGGTAAGTTGAAAAAAGACACAACTGCTTTAACAACAACCTAACTGATGACAGCTACATATTGACCATTGATCATATTGTTTGATTTTATGGTTGCTCGATTATAGGTTTCGGGGGAACTACCTGGATCAGCACAATTTGTAGTCAAATTGATTTTGATTTATCAGAGGGCCGTACAATTTGGCGTTATTTTTTTTATACAATACATTCCCAGGTTGCCATAACCTTGTATATTCCCTTTGTTTTATTTCTGCCAACATCTATTGGGATGTGATTGGTTTGCTACTGTTTTATAATTTAACTTGTTGTCATATCTAATTGATATTAAACCGAATAGTATTAATTTTTATACTTTCTGGTTTATTGTATTTCTCCATATTTTTATCAAAATGTCCGGTTTTAAAAAAGGCAATGAATATAACGAGTAGACACACATTTCAACATTTTCTGTTAAAAACTTTGTCCCTATTATCAAGAATCAGCCCTAAAAAATAGATTCCTATTTTACATCTTTGTCATTCCCGGCGGTAGGATAATTGTCATCCTGATCCATTAACATTTAAAAAATAGAAAGTATTATGTCAGAAGCCTTAGAGCCAATTTTACAGGAGAATAAAGATCGTTTTGTTATTTTTCCCATTCAACACCCTGATTTATGGGATTGGTATAAAAAACAGGAAGCTTGTATTTGGACCGCTGAGGAAATCGACCTACATCAAGATTTAGCTGATTGGAACGGGAAACTCAATGATGACGAAAAATATTTCATAAAACATATCCTTGCATTTTTTGCAGCCTCTGATGGTATAGTTAATGAGAATTTAGCCGAGAATTTCGTAAATGAGGTACAATATTCCGAAGCTAAATTTTTCTACGGTTTTCAGATAATGATGGAAAACATACATTCTGAAACTTATTCTTTGTTGATAGATACATATGTAAAAGACGAGAAAGAAAAAGATATCTTATTCAAGGCCATTGAAAATTTTCCTGCAATTAAAAAGAAAGCCGATTGGGCATTAAAGTGGATAGATTCACCAAGTTTTGCCGAAAGGTTAATTGCTTTTGCCGCGGTTGAAGGCATTTTCTTCTCAGGCTCTTTCTGTTCCATTTATTGGCTAAAGAAAAGAGGCCTTATGCCAGGTTTAACATTTTCCAACGAACTTATTTCAAGGGATGAAGGCATGCATTGCGATTATGCCGTGCATTTGCATAAGAACCATATCATGAACAAGGTTCCTAAAGCACGTATCAAGGAAATAATTGTTGATGCTCTGAACATTGAACGGGAGTTCATTACCGAATCTTTACCGGTTAGTTTAATAGGTATGAACGCTAAATTAATGACACAATACTTGGAGTTCGTTACGGATCGCTTGCTGGTAGAGCTAGAATGCGATAAGGTCTATAACTCTACCAACCCTTTCGATTTCATGGATATGATATCACTACAAGGGAAAACCAATTTCTTTGAGAAAAGGGTTTCAGAATACCAAAAAGCGGGTGTTTTGAACAAGGATAAGGATGAAGACTCACAAAAAATCAGTTTCGATGCTGATTTTTAGGTAATTGTAAAAAGAGCGCTAAACATATTGGGTTTAACATGGTGAAGTATAGGGCCCAACTATGCAATTCTTAGGGATTATCCCAAGTACTTTAATTTAAACACTAATCAATAATTAACTATAAACACGTTAACCCAATGTATGTAATAAAAAGAGACGGAAGAAAAGAAGTGGTGATGTTCGATAAGATCACGGCGAGAGTAAGAAAATTGTGCTATGGTCTTAACGATTTGGTAGATCCGCTTAAAGTGGCCATGCGCGTTATCGAAGGGCTGTATGATGGGGTTACTACATCGGAGTTGGACAATTTGGCTGCGGAGATAGCCGCTACCATGACCACCATGCATCCTGATTATGCAAAGTTGGCTGCACGTATTTCCGTATCAAACCTTCATAAGAACACGAAAAAGTCTTTCTCTGAAACGATGAAAGATCTTTATACCTATGTAAACCCCCGAACGGGAAAGAAAGCACCATTACTTTCAGACGAAGTGTTCAAGGTCATATCGGAAAATGCTGAGGCTTTGGACTCGACCATAATTTACAATAGGGATTTCAGTTATGATTATTTTGGTTTTAAAACCTTGGAACGCTCTTACCTGTTAAAACTGAACGGGCAAATCGCTGAACGTCCCCAGCATATGTTGATGCGTGTTTCGGTAGGGATTCATTTAAACGATTTGGATGCGGTTAAGGAAACCTACGAGTTAATGTCGAAAAAGTATTTTACACATGCTACCCCGACACTTTTCAATTCCGGGACGCCTAAACCCCAAATGTCGTCCTGTTTTCTTTTGGCCATGAAAGACGATAGTATCGAAGGCATTTACGATACATTGAAACAAACGGCTAAAATATCGCAATCTGCTGGTGGTATTGGTTTGTCCATTCATAATGTACGGGCAACAGGGTCTTATATTGCGGGAACAAATGGTACTTCTAACGGAATTGTACCCATGCTCCAGGTATTCAATGATACGGCAAGGTATGTAGACCAAGGAGGCGGAAAGCGTAAAGGTAGCTTCGCAATATATATGGAACCTTGGCATGCCGATATTTTTGAATTCCTTGAATTGAAAAAGAACCATGGTAAGGAAGAAATGCGTGCGAGAGATCTATTCTATGCCATGTGGATTTCCGACCTGTTCATGAAGCGGGTAGAGGCTAATGAAAAATGGACATTGATGTGTCCTAATGAGTGCCCAGGACTTTATACCAACCATAGCGAGGAGTTTGAAAAACTTTACTTAAAATATGAAAATGAGGGTAAAGGGCGTAAAACCGTAAAAGCCAGGGAGCTTTGGGAAAAAATCTTGGAATCCCAAATTGAGACCGGCACCCCATATATGTTGTATAAAGATGCCGCGAACCGCAAGAGTAACCAGAAGAATCTAGGCACCATACGTTCTTCGAACCTGTGTACTGAAATAATGGAGTATACCTCACCTGATGAGGTTGCCGTATGCAACTTGGCATCTATAGCATTGCCGATGTTCGTTAAGAACGGGGAATTCGATCATAAAGAATTGTTCAGGGTAACAAAAAGGGTAACCAAGAATTTGAACAAGGTCATCGATAGGAATTACTATCCTGTAAAAGAGGCCGAAAACTCGAACATGAGACATAGACCTGTTGGTTTGGGGGTTCAAGGTTTGGCAGATGCCTTTATTCTTTTACGCATGCCATTTACTAGTGATGAAGCAAAGATATTGAACCAAGAGATTTTTGAAACTCTATATTTTGCCGCGGTTACGGCTTCTATGGAAGCTGCCAAAGTTGAAGGGGCATATTCCACTTATGAGGGTTCTCCGATATCACAGGGAGAATTTCAACACAATCTTTGGGGTATTAAGGATGAGGAACTTTCAGGACGTTGGGATTGGGGGAAACTTCGTAAAGATGTTGAAAAACACGGAGTTCGCAATTCATTATTGGTAGCACCGATGCCAACGGCATCCACATCACAGATTTTAGGTAACAATGAGTGTTTTGAGCCCTATACGTCGAATATATATACGAGAAGGGTTCTTTCGGGTGAGTTTATAGTCGTAAACAAGCATTTGTTGGAAGATCTGGTGAACCTAGGTATGTGGAACGAGAATATGAAGCAAGAGCTTATGAGGGCCAATGGTTCTATTCAGCATATTGAGACCATTCCGCAAGAAATCCGGGATTTGTATAAAACGGTATGGGAGCTTAGTATGAAAGATATCATAGATATGAGTCGCCAACGGGGGTACTTCATAGATCAAAGCCAATCGCTTAATCTTTTTATGGAGAATGCCAATTATTCCAAATTGACATCGATGCATTTTTATGCTTGGAAAAGCGGTTTAAAAACTGGTATGTATTATCTTAGGACCAAATCAGCCGTAGATGCCATTAAGTTTACATTGGATAATAGTAAAAAAGAGGAGCCTGTTGAAGCTGAGGCGACCATTTCAGTTACGCCAGTGGCCGAAGTTGCAAAGGCTATAGAGGTTACACCAACTCCGATCGCTCCACAGAAAGATAACACCGATGTTCAGCCCATGACTGCTGAGGAAATGAAAGAATTGATCGCACGGGCCAAGGAAGGCCAGGCAGACGATGACTGTCTAATGTGCGGTTCTTAAAGGAATGCCGATATTATCTCGGTATGTGTGATAGTGTTTATTGAAAAGAAAAACCCTGACATTAACCGTCAGGGTTTTTTATTTTTTAAATAAATATTGAATTTAAACACAAACCAATACTACCCATTACAACCGTAATGAACAAGGGGATTTTTTTGGCTAATACGTATTTAATGCTTTTTAAAGTAGTAAGGCTTCAAAGCAATTGAAAGAACATAAGCCGCAATATAAACAAGTAATATGATCGTGTATTTATCCATTTGTATGAAAAACGTTGATGTATATACGAGTCAAATTCATAAAAAGACTATTATAAAATTATCAATTAAGTAAAATAGTGTTAAATAATTTTATAAATTTAGATTCTACCCTAGAATAAAAGCAAAAAGTTAAACTAACGAATAATCCTATGAAGGTATTTTTTAATCATTTATTTGATTATAATTTTTATTGCAATAAAAAATTGATTGATGAATGTAAAAAACTAAATGGAATGCCCGATAAGAGCTTGGAGCTTTTTAGCCATATTCTGAATACCCATCATCTTTGGAATTCAAGAATCCTGTCCAAACCATCAAATTATAAGGTTTGGCAAGTGCAACCTATTTCGGATTGGGCAGATGTTCATTATGAAAATCAAAGAAGTTCTTTCGATATTGTTACCCATACCAACGATTTTGAAACTCGAATAGATTATGAGAATACCGAGGAACGTTTGTTCACCAACACCGTTCAGGAAATGCTTTTCCAGATTATAAACCATTCTACACATCATAGGGCCCAAATTGCGATGGATTTCCGCGCGAACGGCCTGGAACCCATTAATATGGACTATGCTTTTTATAAACGGTGATTTAGCATACAATTAGAACTTAATATATTGTTCTTGACCATAAAAATAGGGTACTTTTATTCGGAGTATTAAACGGGTTTATTTTCAGGGAATAGATTCGTTACGGGATTAATTCAAAGGAGGTGGTTTTAATATCATACAGTTCATGCCAAAAAAAATCAGACTAGGAATTTTAGGGGGTGGTGGTGATTCCCTTATCGGTATCTTACATCGTGTTGCGGCACAAATCAATGACAATTACGAATTGGTAGGGGCAGTTTTTTCCTCGAATTTCGAGAAGAACAAAGCGTTTGCCCAAGCATTGAATATGCCATTGGAGCGTATTTATGAAGATTTTAAAATGTTCGTTGAAGAGGAGATGAAACTGCCAGAAAGCGAACGTATTCGGGTTTGTGCAGTACTTACCCCAAATTATTTACATCACCAGATGGCTTTGGAATTATTCGAAAAGGGCTTTCATGTCATATGTGAAAAACCCTTGACTACTAGTTTGGAGAAGGCCAAGGCTTTACAAAAGGCCCATAAAAAAGCGGGGACCGTATTTGCTTTGACCCATACCTATACCGGTTACCCCATGGTTCGACAAATGCGCGAAATGATAAAGTCAGGGGCATTGGGTAAAATACACAAGGTTGATGTTGTTTACTACCAAGGCTGGGTAAATACTGTTATCCATGATGAGGATAAACGTTCTTCAGTTTGGAGGTTAGACCCCGAAAAGGCGGGAATAAGTTCTTGTATGGGCGATATTGGAGTTCATGCTTTTAATATGTTGGAATATACAACAGGACTCAAAGTAAAATCGGTTTTAAGTGATTTCAATTTTCTATATCAGGATAATACCATGGACCTTGATGGTACTGTTTTGATTAGATTGGGAGATTATGCAAAGGGGGTAGTAAGGGCCAGTCAAATAGCAACGGGAGAGGAAAATGGCTTGGCCATTTCCATATATGGTGAGAAGGCAGCCTTTCGTTGGGAGCAGGAAAAACCTAATTTTTTATATCTCTTGAGTGATTCATTACCTACTCAGGTATATAAACCGGGACATACCTATAATTCGGAGCTCTCTTTGGATGGCACTAAATTACCGGCGGGTCATCCAGAAGGTATTTTTGATGCCATGGCCAATATTTATAAAGGAGTGGCAAAGGCGGTAAGGGGGCAAAAGTACAACGATGGTGAATTCCCGACAATGTTAGACGGCGTTCGGGGTATGAATTTTATAGAAGCCACTGTAGCTTCACACAGAGGTGGTAATGTTTGGGTAGATCTGGAATAGGCAGAAGAAAGTATAACTGCCAAATATTTATAGGAAAGATTTTATTTCCTTTCAAAAACCTTTTCAAACACTTCACAAACTACGATCATACTATCCCTAGGAACTCTATTGTAGGGAGCTAATTCGCGGGTAAAGTAATCCCAGTGTACCTTTTTCCAATAGGCTAGGTTTTTGTCACCTTCCCCTTCGAGTTTTGCATACTCCTCATCAATACTGAAATAGGGCTTTAATTTGACAGAAGTGGTACGTAAAATACATTGTGCTTTACCGTCCCAATCGGTCACAACGGTAAAATCACCGATTTTCGGTAGAGGTTCCTTACGGTATTGAAGGCCTAAAAGGGAATGGGAAGTTGCACGTTTAATTCCGGTTTTAACCAATTGCACACATTCGTTGGCATCTTTTTCATTGTCGTAAAAGTGAACTGTTTTAGGTGCCTCGGCGAAGGCATCTTCTAGGTGGTTGTCTAAATAATCCCCCCACATATTACGGGCTGATGCGTTATCCATGTTTGTATTGCTAGTTTAATTTTTTCACTCTAAAGTAAAAACGGAATTTATAATAAAACGTAAAAGCATTTGGTTTAGTACGCTAACATTTTGCAATGCTTTAAATATAAATGTCTTTTTTATCGGAACCCGTTCCACTTTGATTCTTAACCCAAAGCAGTTATCTTATTCAATAGCTGAAACCTTCGGGGTACCGTTCTATAATTACCATGTTCATGACCCTTTTCTTCAATAGCATATATCTTAAAAACAAAGAATAAATATAGTGCTATTCTTTGATATACGGTCAAACGAATTGTAGTGCGGCCATAATCTTTTTATTTGGCTAAATATGAAAACGAATAATGGCATTACAGATGTGTTGGCAAGTATCGTACATAACAAAATCATCTATTAACCCTTTGTGTCTAATATGTAATTCGATTACCAATCGGGATATAATGGTAGGTAGGGTTCAAAAATCCTGTTTATCTGTATTTTAAGAGGGTAGCCATTATCTTTAGGTAAGGAATTCATTTGACGGTAAAATTGCTATGAAGAGCTATATTGTGGGCAGTTAAGAACCTACAATTGTTTACCTTTGCAGGAACTAAAAAATACTCCATGATTCAATCCATGACGGGTTTCGGGAAGCATACCATACAGCTCCCTTCAAAAAAGATTACCGTTGAATTAAAATCCCTCAACAGTAAAAGTCTAGATTTAAATGCTAGGATGCCATCTGCTTACAGGGCGAAAGAATTAGAACTACGAAAGGTAATCGCAAAATCCTTGGTACGTGGCAAGGTAGATTTTGGATTATATGTTGAATTTACCGGTAATGAAACTTCGGCTCAAGTAAATGAAGGAGTGGTAAAGCAGTATATGTCCCAGTTAAGGTCGATTGCCGACGGGGATGACCTGCAGTTATTGGAAATGGCATTACGCTTGCCAGATGCCATGAAAACCGAAAGGGAGGACATTGATGATGAAGAGTATCAAGTGATCCAGCGCGCCCTTAAGGAAGCACTTTCAGAAATAAATATATTCAGGTCAGAAGAAGGAGCTGTCCTAGAAGCTGATTTCATACAACGGATCCAAGTATTGGAAGAATTACTGTCCCAGGTAGTTGAAATGGATCCTGAAAGACAAGCTACAATCCGGGAGCGATTGGAAAAGGCCGTTTCTGATTTAAAGGTTGAGATAGATGAAAACCGATTTGAACAAGAACTTATCTACTATTTGGAAAAGTATGATATTACCGAGGAAAAAGTTCGATTGGCCAATCACTTGGATTATTTTTCAAAGACCCTCAAATCCTCCGATAGTAACGGTAAAAAGTTAGGTTTCATTAGTCAGGAAATAGGTAGGGAGATCAATACCATAGGCTCAAAGGCCAATTATGCCCCAATGCAACAATTAGTGGTGCAAATGAAAGACGAACTGGAGAAAATAAAGGAACAAATGCTTAATGTTTTATAATGGAAGGAGGTAAACTTATCATATTTTCTGCCCCATCGGGCAGTGGAAAGACCACAATAGTGCGTCATCTGTTAGAGCAACCGGAACTGAACTTGGCTTTTTCCGTATCGGCAACATCCAGACCAAGAAGGGGAAAGGAAAAAAATGGGGAGCATTATTACTTTATGACCGTTTCGGAGTTTAAGAAACACATTAAGAACGATGATTTCCTGGAATGGGAAGAAGTGTATAGAGATAACTTTTATGGTACGTTAAAGACAGAGGTAGAACGTCTCTGGGCCGAAGGCAAGAATGTTATCTTCGATATAGATGTCGTGGGTGGCCTACGAATAAAAAAGAAGTACCCTGAGGAGACCTTGGCCGTTTTCGTAAAACCACCAAGTGTGGACGAGCTTAAGATCCGTTTGAAAAAACGCAGTACCGAAAGTGATAATAAAATAAACATGCGTATTGCAAAAGCTTCGGTCGAATTGGCTACCGCACCACAGTTCGACAAGATAATAAAGAACTATGATTTAGATACGGCTTTGGAAGAGGCACACCAATTGGTAGCCGATTTCGTTGGTGTTACAAAGAGGAGTAAGAAGGGAGAATGAAGAAGGTAGGACTTTATTTCGGTACGTTCAACCCTATACACATTGGCCACTTGGTGATAGCCAATCACATGGTTGAATTCTCCGACTTGGATGAGATTTGGTTCGTAATTACCCCAATGAGCCCCTTTAAAGTAAAAAAAACCTTATTGGACAACCATCATAGATACCAAATGGTATATGAGGCCACAAAGGACTACCCGAAGTTAAAACCTAGTAAGATAGAGTTTGATCTGCCACAACCTAATTATACCATCAACACCTTGGTGCATTTAGAGGAGCAAAACAATGATGGTTATGAATTTGCCTTGATAATGGGCGAGGACAATCTCAAAGGTTTCCATAAATGGAAAAATTATGAGGTAATTTTAGAAAATCATTCCATATATGTTTACCCAAGGATTTCAGAAGGAAAGGTAGAGCATCAATTTGAGGGTAACCCGAAGATACAGTACGTAGATGCCCCAATTATGGAAATCTCCTCGACATTTATAAGGAACAATCACAAAAAGGGAAAGAACATCAAACCCATGCTACCTTATGAGGTTTGGCGATATCTTGATGAAATGAATTTTTATCGATAAGCGATTAAAAAGCCCTGTTTCAATTGAAACAGGGCTTTTTGTTTGGTGATGGTCCTTTATAGAAATTCGCCAGAATCATCTACTTTAACCCTCATGACCTTATCACCATTTTTTAGTTTTATCTTATAGGTTTTCATTGCACCCTTATTTTGGTTGTAGGTTACCCTATATACATCATTTACGATGGCCCAGTTCGGAAATCTTTCAACAACTGCATCTCGCACTGTTGAGGGTAGTTTTACATCCTGGAAACGTTCAATGGTCCTAATAATTTCCCCTTCAGTATTATATGCGGCAACTATTCTACCTTCAGGAATATAAAATGATATGTAGTAGATGTCAAAATCATCTTGATAAAAGTCAGAATCCTCTACGTTATAGGCAGCTGCTTTTCGTTCTAACATTTTAACGGGAACTGCGACCTCCTCGGAGTCAATTGCATTCAGGTATTTATAATTCACTGCGGTTACCACAACTTCTGATAATTGTTCAACCTTCGGAACCTGCGCAAGTAATGGGCTGGTTAGGCCTAGGACGAATAAACCAATGACAAATTTTTTCATGATTCAATTTTTTAAGGTTAATGAATTGGACTTTACCAATCAGTTTTCTAAAAGTAAATCAGGAACCAAGTGTTCACAATGACTCAAGTCATTCATTTGCAATGGATAAGAAAGGGATGGTGATGTTTAAGGCCAAAATGGGTGAGGCCACAATCTTTAGATGGGAACAAGTTATGAATTGTCCAATTTGGGTTTAAATAGGCCCTATTGGCAAAAGGCGGGGTTATTTAAGGGGGGCTGCTTTTGTAAGTATGTCGGTGCCTAATAGTTTATCATCGGCATTGGTATACCAAGTCCTTATTTTAGGCATTTTAATACTGGCTACATTTTCTATTTCGTTGAGTAGGATATACTCCCCATCATTTTTGGACTCATCGTGGTAAAATTGATAAACTTCCATGGCATAGGTGGTTGGGTCAAAATAAAAATACCAAGTGTCCTTACCAACATTTTCCTCGTAATTGACTTTAATGACCAAATACTCTTTTCCTTTAAATGTCTTGGTTTGAACCTCCGGTGAAACAATGGTTCCAGGATCCCTTAACTTCATTGGTAAGCCGTAGAGGTAGGAGTAATAGTTTTTTGTTTTTAAGGCTTGTTCACACGTTAGTCTATAAGTCTTTGCATCTTCCTCGGTGAAAGTGGTCTCTCCATTCAACAAGAGTGTGCAACCTTCTTTATTAACTATATACTCAATTACATTATCATCCTGTAGGTTCGTTACTTTAAAATATTCCCTTGGTAGATCTATTTCTATAATGCTATGGCGCTCTTTACCATCTGCATATTGTAAAGTAATGAACAGTTTTCCTTCAAATACATCCCAAAGTTGATTCGGATCGTGGTAAGCGATGGTCTTGTCTATCAATTGTTCGGATGTAAGTTCTTGGGCGGTATGGGGTAATATGCCGGTTATCAAGAAAATTACAATGAAAATGTTTTTCATCTATAAAAATTAGTTTCGGCTATATGTTCTATTTTTTAGGATTCCTAAAAGGGCCATTTTAGTGGATTCGTAAAAAAAATAGTAACTGTATATAACCCATTTTTAAAAATTCCTTCTCAAGGTAGGCATTTTACTTGGGGTCAAAAAGAACTTTCCTCAATCCTTGCTGGTTCTATAGTACTGTCATGTTCATTGTAATAAGATTCCATCAAATTTATAGTACTTTTCAATAGATCTTTGGTCTCTAACAACAAAGAAAAATATAATGTGGTATTTTTTGGACTTGATTCGTCGGTCCTTGTCCTAGCCACTTGTTTTTGGGTTTTATCGGCTACCATATCAAAGAGATTCTGTTTGTTCTTGATGATCATGCCGATTTTTTCGAAAGATCTTGTGTCAAGGGCTTCCTTTGTATTAACGAACAAGGTCTCCAATTCATGGTCAATTTGTTTCAACTCTTTTATCTGGTTGTATTTAAGCTTGCTATGATTGTTGTTAACATGCTTATGGCATATTTTAGCGATATACTCAAGAGATTGCGTTATATCGGTCAAATTCCCCAAGATCGTGATGTAAAAGTTACTAGCCCGGACACTGGTCTCATCCAAGTTTTTAATAAAATAGAAAAGGTTGTCCCGTAGATCATCTATTTCCTTTGATAATTTGGAAACTTGCTTTTTGTTCTTGTTCAATTGATCCAGGTCTTGTCTGGCCAAACCGTTAATGGAGTTGGTATATATTTTATTGGCTCTTTTTATAACATTGGCGATATTGTGAACACTTTCTTCAATAACCCCTTGTATAGAACTGCTCTCTGATTTTCGTAGACTGTCTTCGGCTTCGATCGCTCGAGATTTTTTCTTATAGGAGATATAACTTTTGACCAGAAAAAGAATGGCGGCAAATAGTAAAAGGGCTAGTGCGGTACCTTTTCCAAAACTTAATATGGTTAAAATAGCACCTGAGGCGATAAATGCGATGATTGCCGTCCCGAACCAACCACCAATCACATTCAATACACCTGCAACCCTGTAAACGGCACTCTCTGCCCCCCAGGCCCTATCGGCCAATGAGGTACCCATTGCGACCATAAAAGTCACATAGGTCGTTGATAAGGGAAGCTTATATGAAGTGGCTATGGAAATAAGGATTCCTGCAACCATTAAGTTTACGGCGGCCCTAACCATGTCAAAAGCGGCTATTTCATGGACTTTGTCTTTAGAAACGTGTATTTTGGGTTTTTTAAAACGTGCATCGACTATCTTCCGAACTGATTTTGGAGCCAATAATGAAGCTTGTGATATCAACATTGTCAATCTTACTATCCCACGTGATAGTACATTGGGTTGAAAACGTTCGTTGGATTCACCTTCCCTAGATAGGTTAATTTCAGTGTCTGCCACATGGCGCGCTTTTTTCGAGAACCAGAGCGTAGCGACCATGATCATTCCCGAAAGGAACAATAGTAGGGTCGGGGTCGGTACTTTTTCAGCAAGTATCGACATGCTAAAATCAGTGGCAGCGGTACCGGATGCTACCCATGCTTCATACGATTGGAAAGCTGCGATAGGCACCCCGATAAAGTTTACCAAATCGTTACCGGCAAAGGCCAAAGCCAAGGCAAAAGTACCCACACCGATAATCAATTTGTATATGTTGACCTTTGCGAGTGTCATAAGCACAAAAGAAAGAAAGGACCATATCAAGAAATTAACAACGATTAGTAGCCAAACCTTTTGCTCAAGGAAATCACTTATCGTCAACCCCCCAATCAAATCAAAGGACTGGCTTGCATAAGAGGTACCTTTGATACCTTTCATCAAAATGAAATATGTGATGGCAGAAAGGGCAATGCCACCAAATAAGGCACCCACCCATTTGGCCTTTTTCTCAAAATCGTAGGACAATAATAAACGGGATATCCATTGGACAATGGCCCCAATTGTAAATGCCACAACAACAGAGAGGAGAATACCAAGAATTATTTCCAGGGCTTTTGAGGTATTTATATATTCCAATACCGTGGAATAGTCACCGCCCGCATTCCAGATTTTTATCATTGACATGGCAACGGCTGCCCCCAATAGCTCAAATACAATTGAAACAGTCGTTGAGGTAGGCATTCCCATGGTATTGAAGAAATCCAACAAAAGAATATCGGTGATCATCACGGCCATAAAAATGAACATGATTTCACTGAACATGAATTCACTTGGGTTGAAAATGCCCTTTCTTGCGACTTCCATCATGCCACTTGAGAATATAGCTCCCAAAGCTATACCTATACTGGCTACGATCATTATCGTTCGAAATGAAATGGCCTTTGAACCTATGGCCGAATTCAAGAAGTTCACTGCGTCATTACTGACTCCTACCACTAAATCGGCTATGGCCAAAAAAGCCAGGGCGATGAGCATTAGAAGATAAATATTATCCATACACCACAATTGAAAGTAACACGCAAACATACTTCAAATCTTAATGACTTATGTAATCATAATGTTATGAATTTCAGGGAAGTCTATATTTCAATTTTTTTTAGGGAATTGCCATTTTTATTATGGGATGGAATGTTGTTGTGTTCATAATGTTGTTTAAATACAACATTCCTGTGTTTTTCATCGCATATCAATAGAGTTTGGAGCCTTCGATAAAGGCGCGAAATTTACATTATATTTACATTAGGCTTTAATTTAGTTGGGTTAAACTGCAATATGAAATAGCGGATAAATATGTTCAAAAGATTTTTCTTTTTTCTTTTTTTGGGAATATTGGCAGTGATGCTATTTGTGAATTCCAACTTTAAGGTGATAGGCTCTGGTATAGCGATCTTATTGTTCGGTATGATCATGTTGGAGGAGGGTTTCAGGGTTTTTACCAAAGGACCATTGCAGAATCTCTTGAAGAAGGCCACGCATAAGTTGTACAAAAGCATTGGGGTCGGGGCAATAGTTACGGCTTTCATCCAATCAAGTTCATTGGTTTCTGTAATTACGATTTCTTTTATTAGTGCGGGTCTAATCAACCTTTCGGGTGGTTTAGGGTTGATATTCGGTGCCAATATAGGAACAACGGCAACGGCTTGGTTAGTGGCTGTATTCGGATTGAAATTCCAAATTTCGGAACTGGCAATGCCAATGCTGGTATTTGGTGTTGTTTTTTCCTTACAAAAGAAGGCTTCGATAAAAGGTTTGGGAAATGTCTTGGCCGGATTGGGATTTTTCTTTCTCGGCATTCATTATATGAAAGAAGGTTTCGATGTTTTCAAGAACTATATCGATTTATCACAATTTGCCATCTCTGGGTTTTGGGGAGTTGCTGTCTATACGGTATTAGGAATATTGGTCACTACCATCCTTCAATCAAGCAGTGCTACCTTGGCATTGATTCTTACTGCGTTGGCTGCCGGTCAGATTGAGTATGAAAACGCATTGGCCTTGGCTATTGGTGCAAATGTAGGTACGACTATTACGGCGGTTTTGGGGTCATTGGGTTCAAACATTGCGGGAAAACGATTGGCAGGGGCACATCTTATTTTCAATGTTATTACAGGATTGGTGGCCTTGGTGTTTATTTATCCGCTTGCAAATTTGGTTAATGTATTATCAGGTGCATTAGGGATATCAGCAACTGATTTTACCTTAAAACTGGCGCTCTTCCATACTATTTTCAATGTTTTGGGTGTTTTGATCATGATACCCTTTATCAAGAAGTTAGAGCGGTTTTTATTGAAATTCTTCAAAGAAAAAGTGGATAAGGATATTGATGAACCGAAATTCCTGAATGAGGCTATTTTACAGTTTCCATCTGGAGTGTTATTGGCGATGATGAAAGAGGCCAAGTACCTTTACGAAAATGCGATTTATGAAATAGTTGCCCATGGGCTAAATATTCATCGGGAAGATATAATATCCAATGTAGGGGTAAAGGAGCTTGTAAAGAGTTCCAAAGAGGATTTTAAAACCAATGTAAGGGAGTTGTATTACAATAAGGTGAAGCACATATACGGGGAAATCATACGATATGCGACAACGGCCCAGAGTACCTTGAATATGACCAAGGCACAGAATACCAGATTGTCAGAGATAAGAATTGCCAGTCGAAAAATGGTTGAGATCATCGGAGATGTACGAGAACTGGGAAGAAACGTCTCCAACTATTTAAATTCGGACAATAAGTACATAAGCAAAGAGTACGATAAATTCAGGAAAAAAATAGTCAAGGTATTGCGGGTTATCTATCTATTTAGGACCAAGATTGATCGAGAAGCCCATTATGCCCAATTATTGGTGCTTAAGGATCAAGCCAGAAAAGGAAAGCACCAGAGCACAAAATCTATAAATAAGCTTATAAGGAATGATCTTATTACCGTTGACATGGCATCCTCATTGGTAAATGACAATGACCATGTTAATGACATCGTAAAAAAGCTAATTGAAGTAGCTGAGTTGTTATATGGGGAAACAGATACTTTATTGGCAAATGAGAACAAATAATAAGATACCGATGAACGGTATCTTATCCGTTATGTTCAATCCGTAATTTCTTTTCTTACGGAAATATTTTTATTCTCCTCGAAATAGAGGTTAAGAATATTCATGTTCGCTTTGATCAGGTCTTTGGTTTCCAGTAGGATCTTGAAATAGAGTGTGGTATTCTTAGGACTTGATTCCTCATATCTGGTACGCTCTACCTGTTTTTGAATAGACTCTTGAACATAAGTCAACAAATCTTGTTTTTCTTCAATTATTGACGGTACTATTTCGTTAAAGGAACGTGCATCGAATATTTTTCTGATTTCATTACAAAGGTTCGCCAGTTTATCGCTGATGAACAATAGTTCTTCCCCTTGTTTTTTCTTTAGGGCCTTATGGTTGTTATTGACATGTTTGTGACTGATATTCGCAATGAGACTGGATGATTGGGCAACATCTTGAATACTTCCGATAACATCGATATAAAATTTACTGGCTCCCAAATAAGAGTCGTCAAGTTCCTTGATAAAATAAAAGATATCATTCTGAAGTTCATCTATTTCATGTTCCAATTTAACAACCGTCTTTTTTGCTTTTTTAAGGGCATCCAGATCTTGGTCTATGAGTCCGTGAATAGTAATTTGGTTTATTTTACTCACCCGTTTCAATGCTTTTGAAATATTGTCGGCACTTTCTTCAATAACACCATGAATCGATTGACTTTCAGCTTTGTTCAGACTATCCTCTGCCTTTACTTCCCGGCTCTTTTTGTTGTGGCTGATATAGTTTCTGACCAGTAAAAGAATAGCCAAGAACAATAAGACCGCGATCATAGCACTGCCACCTAAATGAATTAGATAGGCAACGGTACCGGCAGCGACAAAAGCACAAAATGCCGTAAAGAACCAACCTCCGATCACATTTAAAACTCCTGCTACCCTATAAACGGCACTTTCGCTCCCCCAAGCCCTATCGGCTAAAGAAGTACCCATAGCGACCATGAAGGTCACATACGTTGTTGATAAGGGTAACTTCATCGAGGTTGCAATAGAAATAAGTACACTGGCAACCATTAGGTTCACTGCTGCACGTACCAAATCAAATGCTGGTAGCTCATGTTCTTCACCTTTTGGAAGCTTAATTACGGGTTTTGTAAATCGGTTATCAATTTTTTCTTGAATGGAGTTTGGAATTACAGTGGCCGTATACTTGGCGATCATCATTGTCATGCGCACAAGATTCCTGGATAAATAGTTGGGGTCGAAACGTTCTTTTGTATCGGATTGGCTCGAGAGGTCAATAGAGGTCTTTACCACTTTTTTAGCTTTGCTTGAGAACCATAGCGTCAATACCATGATCAATCCGGCTATAAGGAGAAAACTGGTCGGGGTCGGTACTTTATTCCCCAAAACACCCATGGCAAACTCGGTTGCTGGTACTCCGGAGACACTCCAAGCTTCATATGATTGATATGCAGCAATGGGTACACCGATAAAATTCACAAGATCGTTTCCTGCGAAAGCCAATGCCAAGGCAAAGGTGCCGACTCCAATGATAAGTTTGTAAATGTTCTTTTTGAAAATGGAAACGACAACGTAGGATAACAGTGTCCAAATTATAAAACTTACGGCAATGATCAAGGCTGTTTTACCTTCGATCATGGGTTTAATGATTACGTAATAATCGGTTCCCTTCAATCCCTTGATAAAGATAAAATAGGTTATGGCGGCCAAGGCAAAACCACCGAATACTGCTCCTGCCCATTTAGATTTTTTCTCAAAGTTGAATGATAGTAGAAGGCGGGAAACATATTGTACCAATGCCCCGACCGAGAATGCCACGACAACGGATAATAAAATGCCCAAGATTATTTCAGTGGCTTTGGAAGTATTGATGTAATCAACAACTTCAGAAAACGAACCACCGGCAATACCTATTTTTATCAAAGCCATGGCTACGGCAGCACCTAATAATTCAAAAACGATGGAAACCGTGGTTGAAGTAGGCATACCTAAGGTGTTGAAAAAGTCGAGCAAAAGAATATCGGTAATCATTACGGCCATGAAGATGATCATGATCTCACTGAACATAAATTGTTCTGGTACGAAGATGCCTTTTCTCGCGACTTCCATCAGGCCACTGGAGAATACGGCACCACAGGCTATTCCTAAACTGGCAACGATCATTATGGTTCTAAAGGAAATGGCCTTTGAACCAAGAGCGGAATTCAAGAAGTTAACGGCGTCATTACTTACGCCTACGACAAGATCTGCTATGGCCAAAATAGCCAGAGCAATAATCATTAAAAAATAAATATTATCCATAATAGAATCGTTGAAAGTAAGGGCGTAAACATAGCTTTTGCCTTACCGTGTAAAGTTACCAAAAGGTTAACAAAAAGTTAAATAAATACCTCATTTCCCAAGGGAAATTGATCATTATAGTTTTTTTAATCTATTTCATCAATAGGATTACATATGATCCTTTTACTGAACGGTTTGGTTAAACCACTTTGATAAAAATAGTTCGTTAATTTACTTATTATTAAAAATGAACGTCAAATTGCAATCTGTACATTAACTCGTCGGTACCACCATCAACTGAAAGATAGCTAAAGTCAGTTTGCACCTTTAGTTTATGTCCAACGATGAATTTTGATAGGCCCAAGGTGTATTGGGTTTCTTTATTTCTTCCTGTGATATCATCAAGGTCTATGTTGGTATAACGTCCTGAAATTTCCCAATCTTTGGCCAAAAGATAACCGGATTGTAGATTTAGACCGTTGCCTATCCAAACTACATCACCTGTTTCAGTACCATCGGAATTCTTGGCGATAGGGTCATCGGCATCCCTATTGGCATATTCCCACATGAACGAGAAACCGTTGTATTTGAACATACCATCAAAAAAGAACGTATTTATATTGGTTTCATAGTAGCCTAGATCGTTGATCATGTAGGAGCCTTGGTTACTTCTTGTTTTCACGGCATTTTGATTGATGTCATAGTTTAGTGCCAACATCAATTTAGGTTTAGTTTCACGTTTTAGGTCACTACCGCTATATTCACCCTTGCTTGTGAACTTCCCGAAAGGTAACAATTCCAGTCGAGCTGTGTATTGATGGCCCCCTAGATTACCACTGGTGATATTTCTTCCTTCCCCCTGGGAAATTGCGAATTTTTCGCGTACTAAAAAGTTGTCTTCAATGAAAAAGTGATGTCGTAATTGAATTCCTTGATCACGATCCAATGTAAATCTTCTATTCAATAAAGAACGGCCTACTTGCTGCAGATTTCCTGAGGATATGACACGCTCTATATTTCCGGGCAATTTTGTCTGCCCTGCCCATAGTTCAAAATTTTCATAGAAGTTCCACATTACTACTGCGTCCAAAATATATCTTGGAGCATTGCCCGTAAAATCTGAAGCCCCGGAAAGGTCCCTATTGGATAAACCTAATTCAAGCTTGTATTTCAGTTTTGGGGAATAAGCGAACCCATCGAATTTAAGACGCGCCCTCCGGACCGAAAAGTTATGGGAAGGATCTGCCCATCCTCCATTCGCATCTTCACTCCATGTACTAGTAGAGAGAAACTGCATACGTGCAGCGATTTTCATGCTCCAAGTACTGTCTTTGCCAACTAGATTGAAAAGACCGTTTCCAAATTTCGGCGAATCAACACCTTGTGAAAAGGAAAAAGATAAGGATAAAAAAATGATAATAAAAGGTAATGGTTTGGTTGTCATTTGGTTAATGGTTTCACATATGGTCGATTTATGCGGTGTTAATATAATGTATTCTAAACGTTAAGCAATGGAGAATAGTTTGGAATGGAATTAAATAGTGGATTTTGATTAATTTTAAGTGTTTCTCCTATTTAGGCAAGGATTAATCAGGATATTTTTAAAAGTACATGGAGAATAAATGTAAAATGGAAACGTTTTAATGTAAAGAAAACGTTAATAAATAGTAAAATATTTGTATATTTGTCTAAGTAACAATAAAATGAACGTCATGAAAAATATTATATTACTCCTAACCGTATTGTTGGCAACAACATATACCTATGCCCAACAAGAGAATAAAATAGGTTTAAATGAAGAAACCGAATTGATTGAAGCTACCTATTTTCATGACAACGGAATTGTAAGTCAAGTGGGAACTTTCAACCTGGACGGAAAATTGCATGGCGAATGGATCAGCTTTAATGAAGAAGGGCAGAAAATTTCAGAAGGTCATTATATTAATGGTCGTAAAGTCGGTAAATGGACGTTCTGGTCAGGTGATGATATGAAAGAGGTGAGATATAGCAACAATGCGATAGCAAGTGTGGATGGAGTCAAAAAAGAAGGACTTGCCAAGAATTAACATTAAACAAACCAACCTAAATAGAAACATCCCGCTTTTGGCGGGATGTTTTTTTTTTGATTTTATAATTTACTTTAATCCGGAACTCCGGGTAAATGCGATTTTATCCGTTTTGTTCATGGCTACATCATTAAGGAATATTGTTTTTTGGGACAAACCACCTTTAACCTCACTGATCTTGCCTTTTTCTACCAATACGGGAATCTCCAATTCTTCATAACCGGCATAACTTACCACTAAGGTATGTTCCCCTGTGGGGATATTATTGAACTCAAAATTACCGTGAAAATTGGTTTGTGTAGTCTTTGAGTGCCCTTTAAGTTGCACATTAGCCAATAGCATGGGTTCGTTTTCCATTTCCAAATCCATTATTTTACCTGTAATGGACCCCTGTTCTTGGGCACAAACACCAACTATAAGAAAAAATGCAAATAAGAAAGTTAGTTTCTTCATGATTCAAATATTCGCTGCAAAGAAAATGAGACAAGGTTAATTGAATGTTACCTAATGGTTATTTATGAGGACGAAAAGGTTAAGGATCCATTCTTGGAAACCTGTATACAAAAGAAAACCCCGACGAAATCGTCAGGGCTTTCAGTGGTATTTAATTGTGGCTTAGTTTCCAGTAGCCCAATCAAACAGAGAATTCTATATATATTATAAACCAGCGGTCCAACCGGAAGCCCAGTCAGGAGCAGCAGCCCCATTTCCTGCACCAGTAGCAGTTCCTTCTGTATAGAAAATTTCCATACCAGTATAATCTGTAGCTACGAAACCTGTTGCCGTAGTATCAAACTGAATATCTGTTATAGTTAAGTCACCAGCGGCTATTCTAGCATTGGCTTCAACATCGGTATCTTTTACTTTGATGCCTAAGTCAACACCGGAAGTATAGAAATTTTCAATGGTGAAGTTACCACCACCTTCTTTAAAGTAAAGAGCACCTTCAGTTACAGGCCCTACTACGGTTATATTTGTTAAAGTTGTAGTAGTTACAGGTGTTGCATCTCCGTCATCACCATTGTTAGACCCTTCAATACCGGCCTTAGCACCATCCTTGATGTACCAATTGGTTCCGCTACCGGTCCATCCGTCAGCGAAATCAATGGAATCATCACCACTACCAATGGAAACCAAGTTGATACCATCCACAGCTCCACCGAAAAATTCTATACCATCATCTCCACCATTAAGAGATTGTACATTTTCAAAAGTAGTACCAGAACCAACACCGAATAATGAAACCCCGTTGAATTCTTTATCGTTTGAGAAAGTAGCACCAGTGTATTCTACTCTTAAGTAGGTAATTGAACCAGAGCTGTCAGCGTTGTTAGAACCACCATAAGTAAGGTCACCTACTTCAGTAGTAACATCAACACCTTTGTTAGTTGCAGCATCACCTGCGATTACTAAACCTCCCCAGTCACCTGCAGCAGGATTTTCAGAACCAGATGTCATTACGACTGGACTAGTAGATGTGCCATTAATGTTAATAGTAGCACCTCTTGATACACCAATAAAAGCAGCGGTACCTCCAGTAGCAACTATTGTTGTACCTGCAGGAATAGTTAAAGAACCACCTTCTAAGACAACTAAACCGCTAGTTAAAATATATTCTGTTGCAGCATTAAGAGTTACATCTCCGGAAATCTCACCAGCTAAATTTTCAGTAGCAGCAGCACTATTGTCTAAACCTACAGTCCAATCAGCAGCCCAGTCAGGAGCAGCAGCTCCGTTACCAGCACCTGTGGCGATCCCTTCTGTGTAAAATGATTCTGTTCCAGTATAATTAGAACCTGCAAAACCATCAGCAGTATCTGCAAATTGAATGTTTGTAATAACTAAATCTCCAGCAGCAATTCTTGCATTAGCTTCAGTATCTGTATCTTTTACATTAACACCTAAATCAATACCAGATGTGTAGAAGTTATCTACTGTGAAAGAACCACCACCTTCTTTGAAGTATAATGCACCTTCTGTTACTGGGCCAACTACAGTAATATTGCTTAAAGTAGTAGTAGTTACAGGAGTGGCGTTACCATCATCTCCATTGTTAGAACCTTCGATACCGGCTTTAGCACCACCAGAAATGTACCAGTAAGAACCATTACCATTCCATCCATCAGCAAAATCGATAGAATCATCTCCACTACCGTTAGATACTAAGTAATTACCATTAACAGTACCACCGAAAAATTCTATACCATCATCTCCACCATTGTAAGATTGTACATATTCGAAAGTAGTTCCTGAACCAACACCGAACAAAGATACTCCGTTAAATTCTTTATCGTTAGAGAAAGTAGCACCAGTGTACTCTACTCTTAAGTAAGTAATAGAACCTGAACTATCAGCAGAATCAGAACCACCATAAGTAAGGTCACCTACTTCAGTAGTAACATCAATACCTTTGTTAGTTGGCGCATCACCTGCGATTACTAAACCACCCCAGTCACCTGCAGCAGGTGAAGCAGAAGCAGAAGTCATAACTACAGGAGCAGCAGCTGTACCATTAATGTTAATAGTTGCGCCTCTTTCTACGGCGATATATGCAGAAGTACCACCAGAAGCCACTATAGTTGTTCCTGCTGGAATTGTTAAAGTACTACCAGATTTTACAACATACGCTCCTGATAATTCATAAGAATTTGCTGCATCTAATGTTGTGTCTTCTGTAACGTCTCCAGATAAATCTATTGTCTCTGTTTCACAAGCTGAACATGAGCCGCCACAGTCTATTCCTGTTTCATCCCCATTTTGAATACCATCTGAACATGTTGGGTCGTTTGTTGGGTCGTCATCATCATTACTACAGGATGCGATGAACACAACTGTCGTAAGACTTAGCACTAATGATAAAAATGTTTTCTTCATAGTTTCTAATTTTTAATAGTGTTTGAATAATAAAAAATTTGATTTTAGATTAAAACTTATACGAGAATGAAAGTGAAAAATCAACTCCTTTTTTATATGAAAGTAGGGTTACAGGCCCATCTTCCAAAAATCCTGGAATCGCTGGGTTGTCCATATCCAATTCACCTTCTGCATTTTCATTTACTCGTTCTATCAAAGGGTTCAATAGATTCTTGAGATTTAGACCTATTTCTATATGTTTGTTTAATTGGAGTTTAGATATTAAATCAAGGGTAACATATCCTTCATCTACTATATGTCCTCTACCGGTGCTTCCTAAAGCGAATAATCTACTAGAAAAGTAGTTTGCGGCTAAAGTTGAACTAAAATTCTTGTTTTCACCAAATTCTTTCAAATAACTGATATCACCATTAACTATTACGTCTGAGGCACCTTGCAATGGTGCTTCGGTATTGGTGAAAGCTGCGGATAATCCTGTTTCACTCGAAACTTTATTTGAGTCCAATTCTTGATTCGTATTCAAATAGGAAATGTTTCCACCTATGCTTAACCTTTCTTCAAGCACTGCATCGGTAATTTCTTTTTCGTTCTCTAAAATGTTCATTCTTAACTCAAGTTCTGCACCAAAAGCCGTTGCAGTATCCCCTGTATTGGCATAACTTAAATCGTTCGCTGCAGAAACTACTAAAAAGGTATTAATTGGGTTTTCAATCAATTTTCCGAAAACACCTAATGAAACAATTTCACTAGATGTTGGGAAAAGTTCCCAGCGCAAATCAAAGTTGTAGTTCGTTGAATTCTTTAAAGCAGGATTACCATAAGAATCTGTATTAATCTCTTCTTGAAAAAGAAAAGGAGCACGTTCTTTAAATTGTGGCAAAGTATAGGTTTTACTGGCTGCGAACCTTAAATTTTGTTTGTCGTTAACTGCGTATTTTAAGGCTAATGAGGGCAACAACTCAAAGGAATCCAATTCGTTTCTGTCATTACCAGAGTTGTCGAAAGTGGTATTCCATTCAATGGTCTGGTTAATCTGTTCTCCCCGAATGCCAGCCAACAAAGTAAACTTGGGGGAAAGCTTGTAATCCAAACTTAGGTAAGCTGCATTTATCTGTTGGTCCCCACCAAAAGTCTGGGGGTCGAGTGCTCCCGCCGTTGAAGATGTTCCCCTAAATGTCCTTATTTGATATAGCCCAGAACTTAATGGGTTCTCCTCAAAATAGGCATCTATATTTCTTATGTCGACTTCTGGTTGGTTGTTGATGTCCAAAAATTGATAGTTGAACTGAACGGCTTCGAAACTTACATTTTTAAATCGCCCATTATAGCCCAGGGTCAATTTACCATCAAATTCCTCATCCTCATTTTCCTTGAATTTGAAAGTCACAGAGGTATTAGCTGAAATTTCTTCTTCCTCGAGATCTTGATAGAATCTGTGATTTTCCGAGGCTGCTGAAACTAATTTGAATGACTTAGGGCCGTCTGGATTACTTGGATTTACGGGTAGTACTGTTGATTGTCTTCTGTCTGGGATAACATTTAGCACATAGTTGTAACCACCACCCCAGTTTACTTCTAGATTATCACTGATTTTATGGTCGCCAAGTAGTTGATGAATGTATAAAGTTGTTCTGTCAAAGGTACTTCTTTGGATAAACCCACCACCTTCAGGGGCGTCATCTTCCCTGTCTAAAATACCATCATAGTTTTCAAGTTTTTGTTCCGAGTTGTTCAAGAGCAAAAAGTTGTACTTAAATGCATGCGAGTTACCTAGTCTTAACCCTGCATTGGCCATTAGGGTCGAAGAGGTTTTATAACTATATTTTATATAATCAAAATCAGAATTGGGTAAACCATTACCAACATTGGGAGACCCTCTATTAACACCTTGTCTAATAGAATAATTATTCCCGATTGAGCCAACAGCAAAGAAATTGAACTTGGTGTTTTCTCCTAAATAATACGAATCCCCTCCTTTTAAAGAAAAATTAGAATTTATTGGAGTCCCACTTTGTTGTCTGTCCCAACTGGTCGTGAATGTATTTGAGAACGGATTATCGGGAATTGAAGAGTCATAGAAGCCGGACCAATTTGGGCCGTCGGTAGTGTAGAATTGATCTTCACCAAGAGCTTCTGAATTACCTCCTGATTGGGCTCCTAATTCTATGAAACCGGTACCTGTATAGTCCCTTGAGATAATATTGATGTTGGCACCACCAAAATCACCGTAATTTTTTGCATTGTAGGTTTTGTCAATTCCGATAGACTGAATAATACTAGTGCCAAAAATACCTAAGTCAATATTCTTTTTTGATGTATTGTTGGAAGGTAATGGCAAACCATTAAGTGTGGTAATGTTAAAACGATCACCTAGCCCTCTTACATAAACATTGCCAGAACCTTCTTCTTTTGAAATTCCTGTTACCTTACTTACCGCCGTAGCCGCATCCCCTGCACCTTTACGGATAAGTTCCTGGGCCCCGATTGAAGTTTCTAAGGTAGAGGCCTTTTTTTGGTCTAAAAGTAAAGCCGTCTCCGAATCCTTTCTTGCTACCGTTGTTACCGTTACTCCTTCCAAGGCCACACCTGTGGTTGCCATAGGAACATTTATGGTAGAAACTTTTCCGGCTTCAACCTGTACGTTCGGCATCTCTACGGTCTCATACCCTAAGAAACTAAAAACTACCGTGTAGGTGCCCGGTTCTAGATTTGCAATTTCGTAAAGTCCGTCAAAATCGGAAGTAGTTCCTTTAGTAGTTCCTTTAATTACCACATTTGCGAAAGGTAGTGGCTCGTTGTTCATTTCAGTGTCGGTAAGTGTACCGGCAATACTCCCTGTTTCTTGTGCGCTTAAAAAAACGCTAGTCAGTAATAGTAGACTAAAAATAATTTTTCTCATGTTTGATTTTCTCTGTTATTAAATACCGCTGCAAATAAACTGTGGGCATGTAAAAGGCGGGTTAGCCCTATGTTAAATGTTAAATATGTTAGGGTTATTTAAAGGTTACTAGATTAACTAAATGTTAAGAGAATAGATGTGGCCCTGATTATACCGGAGGCTTCAAAAAATACGTATCTTGCCCATAATTATGCATATAAAATGAATTGGGAACAATTACTCTCTTTGCGCCGTCATGGCGATGTCAGTAAAAGATTACGAAAAGAACAAGATGAGACCCGTTTAGGGTTTGAGGTTGACTATGACAGAATCATTTTCTCATCGGCGTTTAGAAGCTTGCAAGATAAGACCCAGGTCATACCACTGTCCAAGACGGATTTTGTCCATACCCGTCTTACACATAGTTTGGAAGTATCGGTCGTAGGTCGTAGTTTGGGTAGGGCAGCAGGTAAAAAAATCTTGGAAAAGCATCCGCATTTGAGAGATGTCCATGGTTATAAGTTCAATGATTTCGGCGCTATCGTTGCTGCTGCCGCATTGGCCCATGATATTGGGAACCCGCCCTTTGGCCATAGTGGGGAAAAAGCTATTGGAGAGTATTTTAAGACCGGAAAGGGTGTCCGATTCAAAGAGGTGCTCACAGAAAAAGAATACCAAGATATTATCGATTTTGAAGGTAACGCCAATGGGTTTAAACTATTGACGGAATCCCGGGAAGGTGTAGATGGGGGATTACGATTGGGTTATGCCACATTGGGAGCATTTATGAAGTACCCTAAGGAATCATTGCCCAAAAAACCGACCCAACATATTGCCGATAAGAAGTTCGGTTTTTTTCAATCGGAAAAGCAGACTTTTTTGGCGGTTGCTGAAGAATTGGGACTTGAACAGACCCTGAAAGGGAATGATATTTCGTTCGCAAGACATCCATTGACCTTTCTTGTGGAAGCGGCCGATGATATCTGTTATACCATAATCGATTTCGAAGACGGAATAAACTTAGGATTGATTTCCGAGGATTATGCCTTGGAGTATTTGATAAAATTGGTCAAAGACCGAATCAATACCAAAAAGTACAATGAACTAGCTTATAAAGAAGATCGTCTTAGCTATTTAAGGGCCTTGGCCATAAGTACTTTGATCAGTGATGCCATAGATGTGTTCGTAGCAAATGAAGAGGCCATTTTAGCAGGGGAATTTGATGTGGCACTTTTGGACAAAAGCAAGTATACCGCCCAAATCAATGATATAATAGCCTTGAGCGTAAATAAAATATACAGATCGCAGGAGGTATTGGAAAAAGAAATCGCAGGGTATAAGATAATTTCCGACCTTTTGGATGTTTACACCACGGCTTTGGTAAGGACAAATGAAGGTGTTGCCTCCAATTACGACCGACTTGTAGTGAATATGCTCCCTGGGTTTTACCAACAAACCGATAAACCTATTTATAGGATATTGTTGAACACATGTTGCTATGTGGCCAGCTTGTCTGATAGTGCGGCCGTACACCTACACAATAAAATCATGGGGAAACAACTCTAGAACTCATAGGTAATTCCGACACCTAAAGATTGTTTGAACTGTATTTTTGGTCTACCGGCATATGTTTCGGCGCCATCGGCGTCGACCAACCGATCGAAAAGTATATCATCATCATAAATGAGATGCGTACCGATATTGGTGATTATTGATTTGTTAACCTTGAGATTCAAGTTCAGTTCCCAATCAACATCAATATTTCCAAAGCTGTTGAGATAATCTGAATATAAACTCAAATCATGTTTCAGGCTTACGTTTTTCGCAATATTAGTATCCCATTTATTGGTAATCAAAAAGCCTAATTCAATAAATGAGTTTTCCCCAGGGGTGATAACATTTCCATCATCATCCAAAACTGCCTTTTCAACACCGAAAGCACCATTGTTCGCTAATTCTTGGTCGAGCACAAAAGTTGCTTTTTGGGTCAATGGTGAAATGTAGAGATTGAACTTCTGGTTTTCCGTGATATAAGAAGTACCTGCACCAAGGAAGAAATAACCTGGGGACATAAATCGGGAAATAGGATTGTCACGATTCGGATATTTGTAACCGTTGGAAAACTGAGTATTGAAAGTTGCCTTGACCGAATAGTACCAATTGGTTATCGTATCACGGCGATACCCGAACGTTGAACCTATTTTAAGGGCGTCATCCGTTTTTCTTAATTTTCTTTCTTCTTGGGCATTAAGACCATAACGAAGCTCCAAATAATTGTCCCATTGAATATACCTGAACTTATAATTACGTTCAAAACGAAGGTTGCCTAGACCTGAAACAGCATTTTGCCCACCTGCATTCCAATTGACAAAGGCTACTTCACTGAAATTAATCCCCAAACGATTCATCTTGGTCCAAAACGAAGGAACCCTGAACCTTCTTGGTTTATTTTTCAATGCTTTTGTTTTCTTAAAACTAATGACCGGGTTGGTCAGATTAACACTCCTTGGAACATTTTTGATCTGCACCAATGTTCTGCGTATAACAACAGTATCGATCTTTGTGGAGTCTATGGGATTTGTAGGTGGAATGGAATCTTGGCTGAAAACGGAATTAAAACAAGTCAAAAGCACAAATACGGAAACTAACCTTCTCATCATCATCTTAAAGTTCATTAAGGGTCTTATTAATATACTGTTTTATTGATTCACCATCTAAACCGGCCAATTTATGAAGTTGGTCAATGGTACCATGTTCCATAAACCTATCTTCTATACCCAGGACATCGATTTTGGCCAAGTAATTATTTTCGTTCGCAAAATTCATGATCGAACTTCCGAAACCGCCAAGTTTACAT
Source organism: Maribacter luteus (assembly GCF_009674825.1). GTDB lineage: Bacteria > Bacteroidota > Bacteroidia > Flavobacteriales > Flavobacteriaceae > Maribacter_A > Maribacter_A luteus. Next base: position 87,565 of record NZ_WKJH01000005.1, on the reverse strand, counting down.
CCATCTTCAATGGTTATGATATGGGAATAGTGTGAAAAAATATGGTGGAGTTGTTTTTTATCCAAAGGTTTAACGAAACGCATATTGAAGTGACCAATTTGTTCTGATGAAGGTAATTCGGGAATGATTTCCTTGACCAAATTACCAATATGACCTAAAGAAAGTACAGCAATTTTCGTGCCTTTTTTAATCATTTGAGAGGTCCCTATTTCAATTTTTTCAAAAGGTGTGCGCCAAGACAACATTACACCCTTCCCCCTGGGATATCTGATAGCTATGGGTTGTCCTATTCCCATTTGTGCGGTATACATGATATTCCTCAGTTCTTGCTCATTCATCGGGGCAAAAATAATTAAATTGGGAATGCAGCTCAAGTAGGCAATATCATAAACCCCATGATGGGTGGCTCCGTCTTGCCCTACGAGTCCGGCCCTATCCAAACAGAAGACAACGGGTAAGTTCTGAAGGGCTACATCATGAATGATCTGATCATAGGCCCTTTGAAGAAAAGTGGAGTAAATGTTACAGAAAGGGATGAGGCCTTGAGTGGCCATTCCTGCTGCCAAGGTAACGGCATGTTGTTCCGCAATACCAACATCAAAGGCCCTATCCGGAATTTCATTCATTAAAAATTTCAACGAACTTCCTGTGGGCATGGCTGGTGTAATACCTACAATATTTGGGTTTGATTTGGCCAATTCTACAAGGGTATGTCCAAAGACATCTTGGTATTTTGGGGGCTCCTTAGAATCCGGTTTTTTCTGAAGTTCTCCCGTAAGTCTATCGAACCTTCCCGGGGCGTGATAGGTGACCTGGTTTTCCTCAGCCTTTTGCAAACCTTTACCTTTGGTTGTAATTATATGCAAGAGTTTTGGCCCGGGTACTGATTTTAAACGTTCGAGTTCTTCCAATAGAAGAGGTAGGTCGTGACCATCTAAAGGTCCGGCATAGTCGAAATTCAAACATTCGAAGATATTTTCATCCTTGGCCGTTCCTTTTTTAACATTGGTCAAATATTTTTTCAATGCCCCTACACTGGGGTCAATACCAATGGCATTATCATTAAGGACAACCAGAATATTTGCATCGGTTACCCCGGCGTGGTTTAACCCCTCGAATGCCATTCCGCTTGCAATTGAGGCATCACCGACTACTGCAATATGGTTACGTTCGGGTTCGCCTTTCAATTTGGAAGCAATTGCCATGCCCAAAACAGCTGAAATAGAGGTGGAGCTATGCCCTGTTCCAAAATCGTCATATTCACTTTCTTTTCTATTGGGAAAACCACTGATACCGCCCATTTGACGATTGGTAGCGAAGATGTCCTTACGTCCTGTCAATATTTTATGGCCATAGGCCTGATGCCCAACATCCCATACTAACTTATCATCTGGAGTATTGAAAATATAATGAAGGGCAATGGTAAGTTCTACCACACCCAGACTGGCTCCTAGATGGCCTTCTTTGACAGAAACAACATCAATTATGAAACTTCGTAAGTCCTTGGCAAGTTGAGGCAACTCGTCTTTTTTCAACTTACGCAGATCTGCAGGGAATTGTATTTTATCCAATAGGTTCATCACTAATGGCAAATGTAAGGGAAATTCATATGTAACAATTATATTCTATAATATCAAAAGTGTAATTTTGAAATTATGGATTTACCGTTTGATGATAACTTTTACATGAAAAAGGCACTGCAAGAAGCGGAAATAGCCTTTGAAAAAGGGGAAGTGCCCATTGGTGCCGTTATTGTGGTCGATAATCGGATTATTGCCAGGGCCCACAATTTAACAGAACAATTGACTGATGTTACGGCCCATGCAGAAATGCAGGCCATTACCGCGGCAGCCAATTTCCTGGGTGGAAAATACCTTCAGAATTGCACCATGTATGTAACCTTGGAGCCATGTCAAATGTGCGCGGGAGCTTTGTACTGGAGCCAAATATCTAAAATCGTCTATGCTGCTGAAGATGCCCAAAGGGGCTATAACGCCATGGGGACAAAACTGCACCCTAAGACAAAAGTTGTAGGGGGTGTGTTGGAGAAAGAAGCGTCAGATTTATTGAAAAGATTTTTTATTGAGCGCAGAAACCTGAATTAAAAAAACCCCAGCATTAAATGCAAGGGTTTTCAATACAATCAATAATAGAATATTTTAACCGATTACTTGCACTTGGCCTGCAACCATACCTTTTCTGCCTTCTTCTTCTTCGTATTCTACTTTGTCACCTTCGTTTAATTCAACACCGTTCAATGCTGTAACATGAACAAAAATGTCGCTTCCCGTCTCGTCGTTGGTAATGAATCCGTATCCTTTGGATTCATTGAAAAATTTAACTGTACCTGTCATTCCAATTGATATTAAATAGATAATTAGTACACTAAAATATAATTTTTATGGCAGATGTAATCAAATATGGGAAGAAAAAAATGTTTTAATCATTGATTTTCAGGCTTTTCAACCTCTTCGCCTCGCATTTTTCTAATATTTTCTTCTGTAAGCATGTAGTCTTTCATCTTTTTCCCTTTACTCTCCTTATAGAGAAAAAGGGGCATGGCCAAAAGGAAAATACCAACAGTACCCAGGCCAATAAATTTGTTGCCAAGGTTGATTTGTTCTTCATGGATACTGAATCCGTAAATTATGGAACCCAGTGAGGCCAAGACAATGAAAATGATGAAATATTTCATTTTGTAAAGGTAATCAACTTTCTGCGATAGGCGGTTAACAGCTTTGATTTGGTGATAAAACCGATATATTTACCATTTCTGAGAACAGGAAGGTTCCAAGCACTACTGGTTTGGAACTTGTCCATAATATCGGTCATTTTATCCTTTTCCAATTCAATAATCGCCGGTGGTTTTATCATAACTTCATTGGCAATTACCTTATCGTAAAGTTTTTGTTTGAACATTATTGAACGAATATTGTCCAAGAGTATAATCCCTAATAAGGTGCCATCTTTTTTATTTAATACGGGAAAGATATTTCGGCTCGATTTTACTACGGCTTTGTGAACGATATCGCCTAAGGTCATCTCGGGATAAATGATGACAAAATTGTCTTCGATAACCTTGTCAATATCCATAAGGGTAAGTACCGCGTGATCTTTATCGTGGGTAATCAACTCCCCTTTTCTTCCCAACTGCATGTTGTAGACCGAATGGGGGTGTACATATTTTGCGATAGGGTATGAAATGGCCGAGGTAATCATCAAGGGAATAAATAGTTCATAACCCCCTGTTACTTCTGCAATAAGGAAAATAGCTGTTAACGGTGCATGCAGTACACCGGCCATTAGGCCCGCCATGCCTACCAAGGTAAAATTACTTTCAGAAATCCTCACGGATAGTAATCCGATATTATTAAGGATTTTAGCTAAGCAATTTCCCATAAGACTGCCCATGAAAAGGGTAGGTGCAAAAATACCGCCGACCCCACCGGCCCCAAAGGTGATCGAGGTCGCAAAAATCTTGAATACCACAAGTCCGCCAAGTAACATGATCAACGTCCATACATTGTCCAAATTAAGATTAAAGACATTGTTATCCAGGAAATTACCCGGATGGCCTTTTACCAAATTGTTGATGACGTCAAAACCCTCGCCGTAGAGCGGTGGAATAAAGTAAACAATGACACCGATACTTACCCCTCCTATCAATAATCGTTTTACGGGTGAATCGAATTTGTCGAAAAACTTCTGGACCCTAGTGTATACTTCAGTGAAATACATTGAGGTTATACCTGCGACAAGTCCTAGGATTATATAAAAAGGAACATCAGAGATTTCAAAACTATCCTCGATTTTAAAAGGTAACAACACGTCATCACCCAAAAAGAAATAAGAAGTGATTATAGCGGAAATGGAGGCCAATAATAAAGGAACCATGGAGGCAATCGTCAGATCCAAACTAAAAACTTCAATAGCGAAAATGATAGCCGCTATCGGAGCTTTGAAGATTGATGACAACGCCCCTGCGGCCGCACAGCCAATCAATAGGTTGCGTGCTGACTGGTTCATATGCAACAATCTTGAAATATTGGAGCTAATGGCGGCCCCAGTGGCCACAGAAGGGCCCTCAAGACCTACCGATCCCCCGAAACCTACGGTTAACGGGGCGGTTAAAATAGAACCGAATATTTGATACCTCTTCATTATACCCTTACGCTTGGATATGGCATGTAAGGTAGAAGGTATGCCATGGCTTACCTTATGCCGGATAACATATTTTATGACCAGGTAAACCAAAATAAGACCGATCAAAGGAAAAACAAAGTAAAAAGCATGGTGGTAATCCCTAACTAAGTTTCCTTCTAATAAATGTTGGTAAAAGTGGGTCAGGTTTTTTAGGATAACGGCACCTATTCCTGATGTGAATCCTACTAGGATACTTAAAAAATAAATGAATTGGCGTTCAGTTATGTGTTTGGCCCTCCATATTAGGAATTTGGTAAATAACTTTTTTTTCTTTGGCATTTGGGCTATATGATTAATCGAACACCTCCAAGTTGTTCAACTTTGTAATTGAACTTGTCACTCGGAGAACCTATGAACATAAAATTAATGGGAATATTCCATTTTTTGGACAAGCTTTGAATCAGTTTTGGTGTAAATTCACCTTTCTCTATAATAAAATCAACCTTTATGTCAGGGTATTCCCTGTCTAAAATATCGATTTCAAAAGCGAGGTTTTTGGGTATTTCATCGCCCTCCCTTTGAACATGCACTATTTTTATTTTTTTGGTATGTTCGTTTTTCTTGATGTATAACATGACCTTGTTCAATGTCGCTATACTATCCCCCTTGGTGAAAAAGACGAATTCTTGATTGTTTATTTCATGAATGAAAGATAGAATCATTTTATCCGCATTAAAAACCAATTTACGTATTGGGTCGAAAATATAGTGGATAAAACTTAATAGTAACCGTAGTACCAGTGTCCTGTTCAACATAAAAATGATGAAAATGATAAACGGTATAAAGTAATCCAAGAAAACCGTAAAATTGCTGGATTGTCCTTCTGCCGGTTCAATGATAATATTACCTACCAAGGCAATGGAAACTGCGATTATCGCCACAAAAACCGAAAGCCATGAGGCTTTTTCGGGTCTAGGTAAGGCAGCTCTTTTCACTTTGAGTAAAATATTCCCGATACCGAACAATGCCATCACGGATAAAAAGGATATGGTATAAACGCCTGCCAACAAAGTTACTTCCCCTTTGGTTATTAAAAGCACTGAAACCGCTAATATGAAGAACATGATGATGATACGATAAGAACTTCCTTTTTTATTTTTCTTTAAAAAGAACTGTGGCATTATCCTGTCCAATGTCATTCTTTCCAATAAACCTGTAACGCCGACGAAACTCGTTAATACGGCACCACTCAATACTAAAAAAGCGTCGATTGAAATTAGGGATGCGACCCAATTGCCACCCACATGTGAGGCCATTTCCACTAAAAGCGTGTTTTGATATTCACTACTTTGTAATACCGGCATGGCAAATAAGGCAAGTGCGAATACGGCCATCATGGGATTTATGATACTTACGATGGCCCACATATTCTTCAAGGTTTTTGGGAAAACACCTTTTTTCTGTTCTTCAATGAAGTTTGCCGAACTCTCGAAGCCCGATACACCTAACATTGAAGCGGAGAATCCTAAAAATATGGCGGTCATTATTCCGTTTTCATTTGTGGGGAAATTCCAATTGTCAATAAAAATGCCAATGCCGTTATGAAATAAAAACAATATGATAAAGCCACTTAGAACAGCTAATGACAGAAGGTGAAAACCGAAAATCCCTATGGCCACTTTGGCCGACTCGGTAATTCCTATGATAGACAATATCGCAAACACGCTTAATAGGCATATGGTTGCAATGATAATCGGCATTGAAGGTATGAGGTGATGTAAATAATGCATTGCTTCATTGGCCGATATTACTGCTGTGGCCATATAGGATAATATGGTCAAGGTAGCGGCAAATGATGCCATGAACTTACTGGTCGTGTTCAGTAATGCATTGTAAGTACCCCCATTTAATGGTAGGGCACCAACGACCTCACCATAAATTTTCCTGAATAAGAAAAGGACAACCGATACGATCAATAAGGTTATCCAAGCGTATTGGCCCGCGAATGCTATTGCTAGGGCTGAGACATATAAAACCGACGAACTGATGTCATTGCCACATATGGCCGTTGATTCCAGTTCATTCAGTTTCTTATGAATATTAGTTTTGACAGTCATTAATAATTAAATTCAACTCGTCCAATTGTGATTGGTCAATCACCGCTGGAGCATCTATCATCACATCACGACCACTATTGTTTTTTGGGAATGCGATAAAATCACGAATGGTTTCCTGTCCGCCAAGGATGGCTACCAATCGATCTAGTCCAAATGCTATTCCGCCATGAGGGGGCGCCCCATATTGGAAAGCATCCATTAAAAATCCGAATTGAGCCTTCGCTTCATCCGTTGAAAAGCCCAAGTGTCTGAACATGGTACTTTGAATTTCCTTATCGTGGATTCTAATAGAACCACCTCCGATTTCATTACCGTTCAGTACCAAATCATAGGCATTTGCCTTAACAGAACCTGGATCGGTTTCCAAAAGCTCCATTTGGCCTGGTTTTGGTGAGGTGAAAGGGTGGTGCATAGCATGGTATCTTCCTGTTTCTTCATCAAGTTCCAATAAAGGGAAATCAATGACCCATAAAGGGGCGAACTCATTATTTTTGCGAAGTCCTAGTCGTTCTGCAAGCTCCATACGCAAGGCACTTAACTGCGCTCTGGTTGAATTTGCATCGCCAGATAGCACACAGATCAAATCTCCTGCCTTTGCATCGGTTGCCTTAGCCCAATTGGCTAAGTCTTCCTGATCATAAAACTTATCGACCGAAGATTTAAACGAACCGTCTTCATTACATTTAACATAGACCATGCCTTTGGCACCCACCTGCGGTCGGCGTACCCAGTCTACTAAACCATCGATTTCCTTTCGGGTGTAGGATGCCCCCCCTGGAACGGCGATACCTACAACTAATTCAGCAGAATTAAAAACGTTGAAATCCTTATGCTGTGCAACGGCATTCAGTTCGCCGAATTCCATTCCAAAACGAATGTCCGGTTTGTCATTGCCGTATTTTGCCATCGCCTCGTCAAAGGTCATTCTTGGGAATTTAGAGGTTTCTACCCCTTTTATTTCTTTTAATAGATGTTTTGTTAATCCTTCAAAGGCATTCAATATGTCTTCTTGCTCAACAAAGGCCATTTCACAGTCTATTTGTGTAAACTCGGGCTGTCTATCGGCTCTTAAGTCTTCATCCCTAAAACATTTTACGATCTGGAAGTATTTATCCATACCACCGACCATCAATAGTTGTTTAAAGGTTTGAGGTGACTGTGGCAAAGCGTAGAACTGCCCTTGGTTCATTCGGCTGGGCACTACGAAATCGCGGGCACCCTCTGGAGTGGATTTTATAAGATAGGGGGTTTCAACCTCGATAAACCCTTCTTTAGACAAATAGTTTCGCACTTCCATAGAAACCTTACTCCTAAAGATCAGGCTTTCTTTTACAGGGTTTCTACGAATGTCCAGATAGCGGTATTTCATTCTTAGGTCCTCACCACCATCAGTTTGGTCTTCGATAGTAAATGGGGGCGTTTTGGAAGAGTTGAGTATAGAAAGCTCTTTGACCAATACTTCGATATTCCCTGTTGGGATCTTATCATTCTTGGAGGCTCTTTCAATTACGGTGCCTTTTACTTGGATCACGAATTCGCGTCCAAGGTTTCTTCCTTGCTCCAATAACTCTTGTGAAGTTCTTTCCTCGTCGAATATCAACTGGGTTATACCATAACGATCACGTAGGTCAACCCAGACCACAAAACCTTTGTCCCTGGTTTTTTGCACCCAACCGGCCAACGTTACTTCTTTATTTATATGAGACTCCCTTAATTCCCCGCAGTTGTGACTTCTGTACATCTATCGAATTTATTTTTAAAAAGGCAAATTTACTAAGTATAAGCGATTCTCGGCTATTTTAGCTCCGGGATTTTCTAAAATTGTGTAAGGTGTATAGGGTTACCCTATGAAAGATATCTTCTTGGGATCATACTTTTTGCTTCCAAAAAACCGTTTTGTCTAAAAATAATGTTCAATGCCCTTTACTTTTTCGCATCCGGCGGCTATTTTCCCCATGGTAGGGAACAAGCGCTATTTTTCAGCATCGGGCTTGATTGTTGGTAGTATGGTCCCCGATTTTGAAAATTTCTTAAGAATGGACTTGAATGGTAGTGTGAGCGATACTTTTTTAGGAATCTTCATCTTTGATCTGCCCTTGTCGATCCTACTTCTTTTTTTATATCATTTATATGTTAGGGACATATTCATTAGCTCATTACCCAAATTCCTTTCCCAACGATTTGCGACCTATTTTGGTTTTGATTGGATGGGTTGTTTTAAGAATAGGTGGAAAATTATTTTGTCTTCTATTTTCATAGGGGTGTTGACCCATTTGTTTTGGGATAGTTTCACCCATTATGATAGTTGGTTGAGCCTTAATTTCCGTAGTTTCTTTTATTTTAAAATCGGAGGTATTTCCCTATTTAATGTTTTTCAGCATGCAAGCTCCTTAGTAGGGGGCGTTTTGGTTTTTGTTTATATCGGTAAAATGGAAAAAGGTAACTTGCCCAATATCCAGGGATTCAAAAAACAGTATTACTGGCTAATGGTCTTTTTATTTGGAGGTATCGCCTTTATATGTAGAGCATTTTTCGGTTTTGATCGGTTCGATGAAGCAATCGTATCGGCAATAAGTTCTGTCCTTTGGGGTATTTTGCTAGGCTCTTTTTTATATGTGAAATATAAAAAAAGCAGTCTCTTTTCAGGGAAAAAGACTGCTTAATTCAAATTTGGATTAGTTTTTACGCTGACTTGACTTTGGTCCGGTTGCGCCAGTTCCAGGCCCTTATCTTCATTCTGTATTCTATACTGAACAATACGGGCACTATGATAAGGGTAAGGAAAGTTGCCACGATCAAGCCATAGATTACTGTCAATGCCAAAGGCCCCCAGAATACCACATTATCACCTCCAATGTAAATTTTGGGATCAAATTCAGTAAATAGGGAAAAGAAATCTATGTTCAGCCCAATGGCCAAGGGTATCAATCCAAGTACTGTGGTAATTGCCGTTAGCAATACAGGTCTTAATCTTGCTTTTCCTCCTTTTACAATTGTCTCAGTAACCTCGGTTTTAGATAAAAGATCGGAATCCCCTAAACCTAGTGTCAATTTCTTTCGATCGATCAGGATTTGGGTATAGTCCAGTAGAACTACGCCGTTGTTCACCACGATTCCTGCAAGGGAAATGATACCCATCATGGTCATCATGATCACAAAAGGCCTGCCGGTTATCATTAGTCCGCCAAACACTCCGATGAAACTAAGAAAGATAGCTATCATAATTATTATAGGCTTGGATATACCACTAAATTGGAAGATCAAAATCAAAAGAATCAATCCTAGCCCAGAGAAAAAAGCGCCAACCAAGAAGGCCATTTGTTTGTTTTGCTCTTCGATTTGTCCGGTATAATCTATTTTGATGTCTTTAGGAAGGTCTTTGAAGTCTTCCATTTCTTTTTGTATTTCGGCTACTATGGCCCCTGCATCGGTAAATCCTGGTTTTAATTGGGAATAGACCGTAACAACACGTTCATTGTCCTTATGTTTTATTGCACTGAACGAAGAAGTATTTCTTTCTGAGGCAACGGCGGATACGGGAATTTCTTTTATTTGCCCACTTGCAGGGTCCCTAAAAATGATGTTTTGGTTGAAGAGGGCACTTTTGTTATACCGCAGATCTTCATTAAAACGTACGTTTATATCATAGTCATCCCCGTCTTTTTTGAATACGCCTGCTTTTTCGCCAAATAGGGAGCGTCTCAATTGTAAACCTACTTGACCTACAGAAACCCCTAGTTCGCCTGCTTTTTCTCGGTCTACAGCGACCTCCATGGCAGGTTTGCTTTTGTTTACATCGATTTTCAGCTCTTCGATACCCGCTATGTTTTTGCTATTGATGAAGTTTCGCATGTCCTCAGCGGTATTTATGAGTTCATCATAATCTTTACCTTCCAATTCAATATTGATAGGATAGCCAGCAGGAGGACCGTTGACGTCTTTCTCTACTGAAATGGCCACACCAGGGTATATACCACTAAGGGCATCCTGTATCTGTAATCGAAGATCCTCGGTATCTAGCCCGCCCCTATATTTAAATTCACGCATTGACAGGGTTATCTTTCCACGATGGGGCATTTCAGCAGAAGAACCACCGTCGGTCATAGGGTTCCCTGCCCCTTCGCCTACTTGTGAAACGGCGGATTCTACCAAGAAATTAAAATCCCCTTTTTTGTATTTGTCCCTATTTATTACTTCATAAACCCTTTTTTCAATATCCAAGGTCAATTTATTGGTCTTTTCAATTGCAGTGCCTTGGGGATATTCTATGTAGGCATAGATTTCATTGGGTTTATTGTCAGGGAAAAATTCGATTTTGGTTCTACCGCTTCCTATTGACATTCCGAAGAGCATGAACGTAATGATCAACAGTAAAAATGTCAATCCAAAATACCAGTATACATTATTGCCCCTAAGTGCTGTTTTCAACTGCTTTTCATAAAGATCTTCAAGACGTGTCATTATTACCCTTTGAAAGCTAAGGGCGGCACTTTTGATGACATATTTATAGATCCAAAACAGAATTGCGGTTAAAATCATTAGGGAACCTAATCCCCGAACCGGGCCACCAACGATCAATATGAAAATTCCGAAAGCACCTAAAATAATACTGATTCTTATAAGTTGTTTAACGGTTAATTCTTTTTCACCTATCTCCATAAAACGGGAAACCAGCATTGAATTCATAAAGATGGCCACGAAGAGTGATGACCCCAAAACCACTGAAAGGGTTATCGGGAAATAGATCATGAACTGGCCGAAAATACCTGGCCAAAGACCCAAAGGAACAAATGCCGCAACGGTCGTTGCCGTGGAAATGATAATAGGGTAGGCGATTTCGCCAATTCCTTTTTTCGTCGCTTCAATGCGCGACATGCCTTCTTGGTCCATAAGTCGGTAAACATTCTCTACGACTACGATACCATTATCCACCAACATTCCCAGACCCATGATCATCCCGAAAAGAATCATGGTATTCAAAGTAAAGCTCATTCCATCTACAAAGACATCCAAATAGTTCAAGATCATGAAAGACATGAACATTGACATAGGGATCGCAAAACCAACGAACAAAGCATTTCTGAACCCTAAAAAGAACATTAAAACGGTAACTACGAGTAGAATACCGAAAATGATATTGTTTACAAGATCATCTACCTGGTTCAAGGTTTTGTTCGAGGAATCATTCGCAATGGAAATTTTTAAATCGGCCGGATAGTAATTCTCAGACTGATCCTTAACAAGGGCCTTAATTTTATCCGCTGCTGAAATGGCATTTTGACCGGCCCTTTTTGTAACGTTAAGCATTACCACATTTTCACCGAATTCCCTGGCATAGGTGGTTTTGTCTTCTTCACTGAAGGTTACGTTCGCAATATCTTTCAGGTATACGGCGCCATTTTCCGATTTAACAACGAAATCGTCCAGTTCCTTAGGGTTTTCGATTTCACCAATGATACGAATGGTACGGCGTTGGCCACCTGATTTCAAATTACCTGCCGACATGGTCGTGTTTCCATTACCAATGGCACTTATGACATCTTGAAAGCTGATTTTTGCAGCCATCATTTTATGTATATCCACTGCAACTTCGACCTCTTTTTCCTGTGCACCTCGAATTTGGGCCTCTTTTATTTCAGTAAGGTCTTCGATTTCATCTTGAAGGTGTTCGGCAAAATCCTTTAGCTTTTCAACAGGATAATCCCCTGTGAAGTTTACGTTCATGATAGGGATCGATTCCGATAAATTAAGGTCGAAAACATTGGGGTCGACCTTTGCGTTATTGAAAGTAGGCCAATCTTCAGTTGCCTTTTCAGCATCTACCTCGTCCTTTACTTTTTGCTTGGCCGCCTCTACGGTGATATCCTCATCGAATTCTACCGTAATGATCGCATAATCTTCTTGGGAAGTAGACGTGATCTCGACCACATTGCTAATGCCTTTTAAACGATCTTCCAAGGGGTCTGTGATTAGTCGTTCAATATCTTCGGCCGTATTTCCGGGGTAAGGGGTGCTAATGTATATCTTGGTTTCCACAATTTCGGGGAAATCTTCCCTTGGCATGGCAAAATATGATTTGAGGCCAATATATAGGAAGATACCGATCATGACATAAATGACCGAAGGGTTGTCAATGGCCCAAGACGAAAGTCCAAATTCCTTTTGTGAGTTTTTTAGCTGCTTGCTCATTTGTTCAACGTCTTTATTTAAGGATTTTTACTTTCTGGCCGTTTTTTACGGTCCTTGCACCTTCATTGATGATCTGATTGCCATTTTCGATACCGCTGATGACCTCGATCAACCCATTTTGGGTTTTACCTGTTTTTATGATACTTCTGGTTACAATGGCTTCATTCTTATCATTTGGCTCTGAACTTACATAGGCATATTGTTCACCGGAAGCATTCTCAGAAATTATACTTTGGGGTATAAGTATGGCATCGTCGTTGGTATAATCATTGAGTTTTACCCTTGCCGTAAGGTTTGGTTTAATAAGTCCGTTTTTGTTTGGCACTGGAATTTCGATACTGAACGAACGATTACTGGGGTTTATGAAATTTCCGGTTTCCCGTATTTTGGTCATAACACTATCGCCTAATACCGGAAAGTAAACCATGGCTTCTTTTCCTTTGGCTATTTGCCCTAAATAAGTTTCAGGTACATCAACTTCAATGTACATATTGCTCAAGTTTACAATGCGGAAAACCTCGGAACCAGGTCCGGGTGAGACTACCGTACCTTGGTCTTTGATTACATCGTCCAATATACCTGTGAACGGTGCGCGTATGGTTGATTTTCCCAGTTGGCTTTCAAGCTGTTTCACGGCGTTTTCGGAAGCTTCAAAGTTTGTTTTGGCCTGTAAGTACTGAATTTCAGATCCTATTTTTTGTTCCCACAACCTTTTTTGGCGTTCGAAAGTGGTTTTGTTCAATTCGGCCTGGGTTTTGAGCTGTTCCAGTTGGCTGCCCAAACCTCCATCATCTATTTTGGCAAGTAATTGGCCCTTAGAAACGCGTTGACCTTTTTTGACATAGATTTTTTCCAAGGTACCCGCCATTTCAGGGTATATCAACACATTTTGTTTCGTTTTCACCTCTCCTTGTAATTCTAAGTAATGGACGAACTTTTGGTTTTTAACGGTGATCGTGGTGACCAAAGGTAGTTTTTCATCACCACCTATTTTAGCGATTGCCGAATCTAATACTAAGATGTCTTTTTCCAGTTTTCTCTGTACTTCGGAAATCTCACTCTTTTTGGCCCTTATGGCCTCAAGGTCTCCTGTACTGATAATATCTTCAACAGACTGTCCTTTATTGTCGCCACAAGCGATTATCAATAGAAGGGTTGTAAACGTATATAAAATCTTTTTCATGGTTTGTTGCTTATTTATCTAATTGTTTGTTGTTCAATATGGTTTCCAAGGCGGTCTTGGTATTGATTACCGTTACCATGGATTGTAGGTATTCTTGTTGAGCCGAATACAATTGGGTTTGTGCTTGTCGAAGATCGAAACTGCTGGCCAAACCTTCGAAATATTTTATTTCGTTCTTGTTTTCAATACGTTCTGCAAGGGCCAGATTGTTTTTTGCGGTATCATATTCTTCAATGGCCAATGTATAATTACTCTTGGCCCGTTGCCATTCCAAGCGAATCTGTTCTTGAGCTTCGGTAAATTGGGTTTTTGCCTTTTCCAATGCTATGCGTGCCCTTTGGGTACTAGCACTGCGTTTTAGTGAACTGAAAATAGGAATGTTCAGGTCGAAACCCAATATGGAATAGTCGAACCATTCAGGGTCCCCACTAAGGAAATCAAAAGAGTCGCTATATGAAATACTACCATAATTTATATAGGCATTTAAGGTTGGGAGTGCCCTACTTTTGGCTAATTTCAATTCTAAAGCCCTTTGCTCATTAAGATTACTGGCCAATTTAAAATCTACATTGTTTTCCATGTTCAATGGGGAATCCAATAAATTCAGGTCTATTTGTTTTAGGGTAAGGTCATCAAGATTCTCTGTCAATTTAGTTGGGGAATCTATGGGTTTACCTATTAAAAGATTCAACATTTGAAGGGTTATTTCTTTTAATCGGATCGCATTTTTCAATTGGCTTTCAACTGAGGATAAAGTAATCTGTAATTGCTCAACACTTTCCTCTTCCCCTAATCCGTTTTCGAAGATCTTTTTGGTTTCGAATAGGTTTTTCGCCAAGGTGGCCTGGTTTTTTTCAAGTATGGCGATACTCTCTTGGGACAATAGAACATTCCCATATGCCTCGACTACCGCCTTGCGTACATCCAATTCGGTTTTTTCTTTATTGTTGGCCGTATAGTTCAAAAAGGTCTTTGTAGCCTGTACACCCACAATGTATGAACCGTCGAATATTTGTTGCGTTAAGGTGGCGGTAGCTGATACTTGTTGGGGTTCGCTAAAAATAACGGGTTCAAAAGTTCCGGCCTCACCACCAAAGAATTCAGCAGGTATAAGGGAAACGGTTTGCTTTAATTGATTTGAATAGCTTACCGCTCCATTGATCTGTGGCAACCCGTCGGCTATGGTTTCCCATTTTTGTTTTTGTGCGTCGATGATATCCCTATTGGAATTTATAGCACTATAATTGTGTTCCAACGCATAAGTAATGGCTTCCTCTAAGGTAAAGCTTTCGGGCAGATCTTGGGAGTATCCCTTGATCATTGTAAAAAATATAAAAACGAGTATAAAACGGATTTTCATCTATTCTTGATTTGAGTTGATTATAGTATTCAATATTTCTTGGCCTTTGGTGGTTACGATTCCCCTTAAATGGTATTCCAGAAACTCATCCATAAGACTGGACATTGTGAACATTGTTACAGGAAATAGGAGATGATTTTTAAGGCTTGTTATGCCAGAGAAATAAATTCTTGAGAGAAAATCTATATTGAGGTTCTTACGATAGATGCCCATTTGAATTCCTTTTTTAATATTTTGGACAGTACATCCTTGCATTACTTCGAAATGTTTGTTTTTAAGGTCTTCAAAGATCTTCGGATAGTATTTCTGTAATTGATATTGGGGAGATGCTTTTTCATCCTTAAGATGTAACAGCACTATTTTTTTTATTTCATACAGTTCTTCAATAGGGTTCTTTTCTAAGGCGCACACGTTATCAATCTCTTCCGAGATGGTACAGAACAATTGTTTGGTGCATTCTTCCACCAATTTGGTCTTGTTGGGAAAATGGGTGTAAATTGTCTTTTTCGAAATACCCAATTCATGGGCCAGATCATCCATGGTAACACTCTTGAAACCAAGGTTCAAGAACAAATCAGTGGCCTTATATAGTATCTTCTCTCTCATTTAAATGAAATAATAGGGGGCAAATATAATTAGGAAACTTAAAAAACATTTAAAGTTTCCAAAGTTTTACGATAATTTAACATCAATTACTTCGGGACTCTAAAAACCATGATAGTTTTTCGAAGCCATATTTTTGTATAGGACTATTTTTTCAAAGTTGTAAAATGTCGTCAAAAGTTATTCAATCTTAGGGGCTATCTTAAAGGTGTAACTTATTGGGACTATTGTATTAGTAGGGGATTTGTTTTTGATATTTTGATTTCGAAGTGCAAAACTATAAATGAGTTTGTCAAAAATGGATGTATTTTTGACGAAAATTAGCTGCAATGCATTCCATAGAACAGTATAGAGAAGAATTTATTACCCATTTAGAACAAAAGGTGGGTACTAGAGAACCTAAAAAGCTTTATGATCCTATTGTTTATATCTTAGGTTTAGGGGGTAAACGACTTAGGCCGGTACTTACCCTTATGACCACCGAGATTTTCGGAACCGATTATAAGAAGGCGTTGCATGCCGCTTTGGCCATTGAGGTATTCCATAATTTTTCATTGGTACATGATGATATCATGGATGACGCGCCTTTGCGGAGGGGTCAACGAACTGTTCATGAAAAATGGGATATAAATACCGGGATCTTATCCGGGGATGCCATGTTGATCTTGGCCTACCAATTGTTTGAAAATTACCCAAGTGATACTTTTCGAGAACTGGCGGAGCTCTTTAGTAAAACGGCCTTGGAAGTTTGTGAGGGACAACAATACGATATGGATTTTGAAACCAGGGAAGACGTTACCGTACCTGAGTACCTGCATATGATAGAATACAAAACAGCGGTTCTTGTAGCGGCTGCCATGAAAATGGGAGGTATTATTGCCGGTGCTTCTTTAAAAGATCAAAACCTGATTTATGAATTCGGAAAAAATTTAGGTATCGCCTTTCAATTGCAAGATGATTATTTGGATGCCTTTGGGGATCCCAAAACTTTCGGAAAGCAAGTAGGGGGCGACATTATCGAGAATAAAAAGACCATTTTGTACCTATCGGCCTTGCAATTGGGCAGTGCCGAGGAACAGAAAGAAATACTTGATCTATACTCCATACAACCACAAGATGTTGCGGAGAAGATAAAAACGGTAAAAACAGTATTTATTTCTTCAGGTGCTGCAAAACACACAAAAACGGAAATCGGAAATTATACCGAAAAAGCATTTGAAGTTCTGAATGTCCTCAATATCTCAGACGAAAAGAAAGCCATGTTGAAACAATTCGGTGAAAATTTAATGAAGAGAAAAGTATAGGTACATCCTTTACTGTACCTGTTTTATAAAATGTCAAAACAATCTTTTAAAAAGGGCTTTTAGGAATTCTTTCTTAGGACACGCTAAGATTATTTTAATATCTTCCCAAAGGTTGGTTTCCTCATCTAAAAACTTAAAGATCAATTGAGGGGGGCTGTTCTTGAATAGGGTTTCAAAAATATACTGACCCTTGTGGTTTTCGGTATAAAGGATATCTAAGAGAAGTAGGTCGTAAAACCTGAATTTGCTTTTACTGCGTAATACGGAATAAGGCTTGTTTTTTTTGATCAAAGGAATTAATATTTCAATCTTTTTAAAGGTATTGTAAAAAGTGTATCCTGTGCTGGGTTTGGTCCAGCCACCGGCAGAACCAATGTGTTGCACCCTATTGGTGTTATGGGCCTGAAAATCATAGCAGGTCATAGGTATACTTCCTTTCTCCTTTTCAATAATCTCAAAATCAGAACAATCGTATTTTGTTATGAGGTAATCTTTGATTGCCTTTTCATAATCATCCATTGGTAATAGATGTTCAGAAAACAAGGTGTATTCTATTAAAGCCTTATTATCTGAATATGGCAGCACGTACATGAATCGGGTGTTGTTTTTCTGTTCAACCGAAAAGTCCATGAATGTGGCTTGGTTTTTATTAAAAATAGGATCTTTGGTCTTGACCAACCAACCGACAAAATGTTGCTGTAAAACCGGAAACCTCTTTTGGTCATTAAGGATTTCGAAATTGAATGTGCTATTGAATACTTGTAGCCCTGAATACACGGAATTTGCTGTGGAAACCGATACCTGCTCCTTGTTCTCGGTTATCGATAAGACTTCTTCTTCAATAAAATCTATATTGGAATATTCGTTTATCCGTTTAAAATAGTATTTATAAAAATCCAAACCACGGACCAATTTATAGCTATAGGGAGAAATATTGAAATGGGCTGAGAATTCTTGTCCACCGAAGAAGATGTTCTCCCATTTTTTAGCCACTATTGGGTCGAATTGTCCGGGCCCATTTTCCCAAAAACACCAAGTACGGTCATTCGATTTCTTAGAGTCTTTATCAAGAAGTAAGATTCTTTTATTTTGAAAATAGGAATCACGACCTAATGCGTCTGCCAGCATTAAACCAGCTGCACCCGAACCGATTATGATATAATCATATTTTGCCGTGATTTTTTCCAATTGAGATTGCCTATGAATGTTCCCATTCAAAAATAGGCATTTCGCCAAAGCTAACCCGTATTAATCCAATCGATAACGCAACCCAAAGAAAGTACGTATCCCTTGATTTGGGGCATATATGTATGTTGGGTCAAATGTTAAGGCATAAGGATTGTCTGCGGTAGCGACTACATCACCGTTATTGTCAAAAGTTACGTCCTTGTCAAAAGGGTCATTTGCACGAGCGATAATAAAAGGATTTCCTTTGTTGGGGGTCCAATCCAACAGGTTTTTGACTCCGCCATAAAATTCAAAATTCTTAATTCCTTTATAAGTGAATTGGATGTTCTGAATGCTCCAAACAGGCGAGTATTCGTCCCTTGGATCCAAATCACCGAGTAATGGAAGACGCATAGGTCCATATAAGTTACCCGTGTAATCTATGCTCAAGTTCCAAGGTCTATGGGTGTAGGAAACGTTCCAAGTGCCGGCATAACTTTCTGTTAGGATTTGGTCTTGTGTTATGCCGTTTTCGGTATTACTTACATCTTGCAAGGTTGCCCCGACCATGAATTTTAATCCGTTTGGTAAAAACAGGTCTAAATTAGCGCTAAATCCTTGGGATACCGAGTGGCCATCTAGGTTATCATAGATAATGTAATTGGGATCCGTATCGTAGTCTGGGATAATGGCGTTTGAAAAACGGGTGTAAAATGCCGATAAATCCAAACTTAAAAACGTTCCATTATCAAAATAGAATTTTCTTAAATAGTTTGCATTAAAATTAATGGATTGTTCTGGGTCAAGGTCTTCTTCGATGATGACGTCCCTGGCCCCGATCAATGCGGCATGATCTTCGGTAAATAGGTTGACCACTCTAAAACCGGTGCCAAAATTAACACGAAATACATCGTTGGCAGAGGGTTTCCATTTATAGGCTGCCCTTGGGGTAATTATGTTACCGTGCCTTGAGTCATAGTCAATTCTAACACCGGTCAATATCGAATGCTTTTCGGCAAATTTCCACTCATCTTGAACAAAAAAACCGGGTAACCAAACTTCATCCTCTTCGTTACCGGTATCTCCTGATGTTGCAGGGGTGTCATCATCATAAAACGTATAGCGTAATGCGGCACCAAAAAGTAAGTCGTGGTTGCCCAATTGTTTGTCCCAGGTAAATTGACCAAAGCCAATACGTTGGTCTGCAATATATTTAGTGTCCCCATATCGTGAATCTTGATGATGGTCATTATAAGAGAAAGAAAACAATACTTTTTCTTTTATGGGCAGTTCATATTTGCCCAATACCTCCCATCTACTAGTGTAAATACTTTCACCGTAAATTTCATCACCACCTCTATATTCGGGAGTCCATTGCATTTCACCTCCCCATCGATCTTCATAAAAATAGCGACCAGCCAAAGAAAATATGCGGTTGTTTTCCCTTTTAAAATTCCATTTTTGAAAAACGGAGATACGGTCCTGTAAGGTAAGATCGGTAAAATTATCGTTGTTGTTATCGATGGGATTACTGTAATTGAAGTAATTGATGCCTAGTAAGGCATCTGTTTTTGCTCCTAAATTGAACTTAGTACCAACATCCAAATTCAATTCGCCCCAATCTGACATAAAACTATCTGCAAAAAAGATTGGCGCAGTTTCTGGACTTTTGGTGATGACATTGATAAGGCCACCTACTGCCTCACTACCATAAAGACTTGATGCGGGTCCTTTTACGATCTCTATCTGATCTATCAATGAGTTTGGTATTCCCGTTAGGCCATAGACCGTTCCCAGTCCACTGACTATGGGCATCCCGTCTATTAAAACCAGGGTGTAAGGCCCTTCAAGTCCATTTATGTGCACGTCGCCCGTATTACAAACGTTACAATTGATCTGTGGCCTTACTCCGTTAACGTTTTGCAGGGCTTCGAATATACTTGCTGTCGGATTCTTTTTCAAGAAAGTAGGACTGTAAACCTCTACCGGTACGGGACTTTCAGACCTGCTAACCGCTTTTAGTGTTCCTGTTACCACCATTTCCTCCAACTGTTCAGTACTTGGTGTTAGCTGAATATTTAAAACCTGTGTCTCGTTATTTTTTACTTTTATTCGGTTAGAATACGGTAAATACCCCACAACCGATACGATAAGGGTATAGCTTCCTGGCCCAATATTCTTGATTGAATAAATTCCGTTATCATTACTAGATGTGCCAATTGAGGTGCCGTCTATAAATACATTGGCATAAGGTATAGGAAAACCGGCCTCGGAAATAACACCTTGTATTTGGGCTTGTTGTGCCGTCAAAGAGAAGGGCAGTAATGAGAACAAAAATACAAGGGAATAAAAAGCAGGTTTCATTTATATAATCTTTATTTAGACAAATTAAAAATAAGTGTAAAACTAGCAATTTGTTTTCAATCATAAGGAATGATTTGTTAAAAAAATTAAGATTTTGAGGGGTGTATTTTAATAGGTCGTAATTATGAAATGGCTTAGGAAAACAACACTATAGATAGTCATCATAATTTTTTCATTCCCTCTAAGGTTTACAAAACCAAATCTTGTCCATTCTCTGAGGAATAGGCATATCCACTTTGCATAGTCGGGGTTATTCCTTAAGTTTAACTTATAAATATTCCAAGTTTATGATTTTTAAAAAACTACCTATTACACTACTGTTACTCTTTATTCTTTTCAATGGGAATGCCCAAAAAAAGGAATTTACCTATATGGATCTTTTTGATCTGCAATATGCCTCAGATCCCCAGATATCCCCTAATGGGGAGTGGGTCGTTTATCGTAGAATGCGGATGGATGTGATGAAAGATAAGTCGGTTGGTGATTTATGGATAATCAAGACGGATGGCTCCGAACATCAAAAGCTAACCTCTAAGGACAATAGCGAATTAAGTCCCAGATGGTCACCAAAAGGAGACCGTATAGCATATGTTAGCAGTACCGATGAAGGTTCCGAGATTTTTATTTACTGGTTCAATACAGGTAAGTCTGCAAAAATTTCACAATTACCATTCAGCCCAGGATCCTTGACATGGTCACCCAATGGTGACCAATTGGCATTTACCATGAAATTGGAGGAAAAGACCCCTGTTGTGGCCAAAATGCCCAAAAAGCCCAAAGGGGCAAAATGGGCCGAAGCTCCAAGGATAACCGATAGGCTGTACCACGAGGCAGATGGTCGGGGTTATATAAAACCTGGTTTTAGCCATATATTCACTATACCTTCAAATGGGGGTGCCCCCCGCCAGCTTTCATCCGGTGATTTTCATCATAGGGGCAAATTGAGTTGGTCTCCCAAAGGAGATAAGATTTATTTTTCTGCCAATAGAACGGCCGATTGGGAATATGAATTTAGAAACAGCGAGATTTATTCAATAGGAGTAGAAAATGGCACCATTGCCACCTTAACGAATAGAAAAGGTCCAGATTCGTATCCGGTTGCATCACCAAACGGTAAATTTATTGCTTATATAGGATATGATGATCAAGTACAGACTTATCAAGTACGTCGTCTATATCTAATGAATGTCGATGGTAGTAACCAAAGGGTTGTTTCCCAAGAACTGGATAGAAGTGTATCCGATATCGTTTGGGACAGTAAGAGTGAAGGACTTTATTTCTCATTTGATGATAAGGGCAACAGTAAAATTGGGTATATCACCGCTCAAGGAAAGGTTAAGGAACTGGCCGATGATATGGGAGGTACGACTATAGGGAGACCCTACGCCAGCGGCTCATTCAGTGTATCCAAAAATGGAAAGATTGTTTTTACGAAAACAAGGCCCGAACATCCATCCGATTTGGCTATCCTGAATGCCAAGGCCAAATCACCGGTAAAAATAACGGACTTGAACCAAGGCTTGTTAAGTTATAGAAACTTGGGAAAGGTCGAGGAAGTTTGGTACAAATCTTCAGTGGATCAAAGGGATATTCAAGGATGGGTCGTATATCCTCCAGATTACGATGCCTCAAAAAAATATCCTTTTATGGTAGAGAACCATGGAGGACCTATTTTAAACTATGGAGATCGTTTTTCCGTAGAAATGCAATTGTATGCAGCGGCGGGTTATATTGTCTTTTATCCCAATGCTAGGGGTAGTACCAGTTATGGTGAGGAATTCGGGAATTTATTATATAACAATTATCCTGGTGATGACTATAATGATGTGATGGACGGTGTGGATTTTTGTATCGCCAAAGGCATCGCCCATGAGGACCAATTGTTCGTTACTGGGGGCAGTGCAGGTGGAATAATGACGGCATGGATCATCGGAAAGAACAATAGGTTTGAGGCTGCGGTAGTGGCTAAACCCGTAATGAACTGGATCAGTAAAACACTTGTGGCAGATAATTATTTTGGGTACGCAAATTCCCGTTACCCAGGTCAACCTTGGGAGAATTTTGAGGGGTATTGGAAATTTTCCCCACTTTCGCTCGTTGGTAATATTGAAACCCCGACCATGGTCATGGTTGGGATGAACGATTTGCGAACACCTCCCAGCGAGGCAAAGCAACTGTACCATGCCCTTAAATTGAGGAAAAAAGAGACGGTTTTCGTTGAAATCCCCAGTGCAAGCCATGGTATTGCCAATAGACCGAGTAATTTAATCACGAAGATTGCCCATACATTGGCCTGGTTTGATAAATATAAAAGTGCTGATAAAAATTAAATGGCAAAACAAAGAAGTCTTTTTTGGAACCTTATTATCGTACTGACGGTCATAGTCTGTTTTATGGCATTTCTTATGCATTATAAGAATTGGACCAAAATAGAGGACGATCAATTCAAGATCCTGTCGGGATTCTATTATAAGAAGTTGAAATATTCCGAAATGGATAGTGTGCTTTGGGTCGATAAGATTCCTCCAATGGAGCGGTTGAATGGTTTTTCGGCCTTTGAAAAAGAAAAGGGTATTTTTAGGGAGTTCAAGGATTCCCTTACCAATGAAAAAGTGAATGTTTATGTCGACAACTTTTCCGACCGGAAAATCAAAATAGTGTATAAGGATTCTGCCAAACTTTATCTTAATTACAAGGACAGTTTAGAAACGATACGATTATTCGATGTATTAAAAGGCAAGGTTCAGTCTGCTGATTGAAACACAAAAAAATAAAAAACCCGAAGAATTTATCTTCGGGTTTTTTTATTGGGATTAATTTAAGAAAAGATCATCGAATTGTGTTAAAAATAGCTCAAATGGAAATAATAATATAACGATTACGTTAATTATAAATAGTATATTTATGTTATATAGTAAATCGTTGAAAATACATCAATATGTAATAACCTAGTGTGAATCTAAATTTTGGCGTATGAAAAATCGTTTATTCAAATTGTTTCTCTGTTTATTTGGAATGGTATATGGGTTGAATGCCCAAAACAGTGTTAATGTTGATGGACGATTACAGCCAATATTGAATGAATTCTTAGAACAGTGTAATTTGTACCATATTGATTACCACTCAAAACTATTTCAGTTGCAAGGAATCGATATTGTAAATAATCTACCCTTGGAGGAACATAACACCGTTTTGGGAATGGTCTCTCGGGATAATTCTGGGAATATCGATAACATTTATATCAGTTGGGCCGCTTTGTTGGATAATGAGATTCTCAAAGTAGTTGCATTCCATGAATTTGCACACCATTTCTTAGATTATAAACACACCTGTAACGATTGCAATGAGATCATGGCGGAAACCAATACCAGTTATTTCAATATTGCCCGTAATTGGGATGAACAGGTGCAGCAACTTTTTATGACCTCGCCGGTTTATATGTCACTTCAGAAAGATGGTTCCATATCCCCGACGCATTCTTTTTAGTAAGAATGTTTGGGAAGAAAACCATCACTTCAATAGGTTTATATATCTTAGGACCAAAATAGGAATAATGGTTCTTTTAGCTCAAGTTATTGGTTCTTTGTTAGGTTTGTTAGCGGTTGTTTTTGGTGCTTTTGGAGCCCATGCACTAAAAAAATCATTGAACAACGATCAGTTAAAAAGTTTCGAGACAGGTTTAAAATACCAAATGTACCATGCTATTCTATTGTTGGTGTTAAGTTTTAACCTGAATCTTGATACGAATGTTCAACGATATATGATTTACTGTTTTATCTTCGGGATCTTATTGTTTTCTTTTAGTATTTACTTGTTGGTCATAGGAAAATCCAAAGGAAAGAACATGGCGTTTATCGGCCCTGTAACTCCCTTGGGAGGTCTGCTTTTGGTAATAGGTTGGGGACTGTTGTTCTATAATTTTATTGTCAATCTTGTTTAATGGCTATTTGGCAATTTCTTCTTCAGAGGTAAATTCCCTAATGGCCTTGTTGGGTTCAATGATGGAATAACCTTGCCAAAATTCAGGATTATAGTTGGGCATATAGGTAGGTAGAATGTCATTTTTTTCTTTGAATGCCTCATAAGCGGATTTGCTTATAGGTTTTGAATCGAATACGATCAGTTCTCGTTTATTGGTGCCGATCGTACCCATATCCAATTTTACGAAAAGCTCATTTTGCTTGTTTCGACCCTTTACATGTTTGTTTTTCTCTATGATTTTGAGCGGTCTTCGTATACCTACATTAGTGCCCTCTTCTTGTTCCAGAAACCGTAGATCGTATTTGTCGTTGGTTGATTTTGCGAAAATCATTTTACCCTTGTTTAGATATTGGTTCATACTTATGCCCAATAAATTGAATTTCTTTAATGACTTTACGTTTTCATAATCCAGGCGTACAATGGCAAAATCGTCAGAATTTACGTAAAGTGTTCCTTGGTAATCCGCCGAACCTTTGGGGGTGAATCCCAAGATGTAGACCGCATCTTTACCCATATAGGTAAACTCTTTTAAGGTGTAATCGTATTTTCTTGACTTACTGATGAAGTTCAGCGGTGAATCGTCCAGATAAAAGAGGTCATTCATCATGTCCACAATACTGTTCTTGCGATATTTTGCGAAATTGGTCTTACGGTCAATCTCCCTTTTTTTCTTTTCTTCCAATTCTTTTTCCAAGGCGACTTGATCGGTTGAATCGATATCCGATTCGAATATTTCGTCAAAATCCTCTCCCTTGATCT
The DNA here is from genome assembly GCF_009674825.1 of Maribacter luteus. Classification (GTDB taxonomy): domain Bacteria; phylum Bacteroidota; class Bacteroidia; order Flavobacteriales; family Flavobacteriaceae; genus Maribacter_A; species Maribacter_A luteus. The sequence continues at coordinate 62,395 of NZ_WKJH01000005.1, read as the reverse complement.
TAGTGCCGAACAATCCTGATTTTATCTTGAAATAGGAATCTCTTTTAATGTTCGATTTTATGATCTCGTTGAACTTCTCTTCTAATTTTTCATAATCCAGTTCTTTACTTTTGTCATATAGTTCGGATGCTTTTATGATATCCATTTTCTGGTTATCTTCCTCTGTATTGCCATAAAGGTCACAAAGTATCTCTGTGTAATAGCTAGATTTTTTCGGCACGGTGTTCAAGACACTGTCCAGGAATTTTTTGTTGAGTTCCTTGATCGTGGATTTTACGAAAGTATAATCGGTCTTATTGAAATTCTGAAAGTAGGAATCCCTGAAGAACATCCTTTTTTGACTAAGGTCGGTGTTGTAATTCTTGTCTAGATTCTCTTCTATCAAATCTATGATTTCATCTGCGGAATAGTTTTTATTGGAAACGATTACGGGATTTAGTTCAATGGCTTTCGGACTTAAGTAAACTGCGTTCTCCGAGAATTCTTTCAATGGCTTTCCGATTGATGCATAACCGATACATGAAATGAAAAGTGAATCGGTTTCCGAAACAGTACCATCTAAAAGAAAGCTGAATCTACCTTCCTCATTGGTAATTACGCCTTTTTTGTTCAATTGTACCGTGGCGTAGGGGATAGGTTCTTGAGTAACAGAATCCAATACTCGGGAGGTAAGGGTTTGACTTTGTACGGTGCTACAAACAACGGTGAGCAATGCGGCGATTAGCCACAAAATAATTTTGTCCATGGATGATTGTTGATTAGTTGAAAACAAACTAACACATACTTGAATTAATGTGGGTTCATTTTTTATTTTCTTTATGACACATTTAGCTTTTTATTATGAGCTACGGCCCAAGATTGTTTAAAAAAATGTCAATTGTTTTTATTTACCTATTTGTGGACTATTTCGTCTCATAATATATCAAAAGTGACCTATGGGAATTATGATCACATATTTAAAATTGTCCTTATAAAAGCAAGACGACCTTGCAGATAAATAGTTACCGGTTTTGTTAAGAAAATTAAATGGGCAGGGTAGAAAAGAGTAGTTCCTATGGTTTAATGGCAACCGCAACCATCTTCCCCACAAACTTTTTTTGGACTTTTTTTAGAAGAAAACAACGATTTTGGCCATAAGAACTTACCCACCATATAAACTATGGCCAATGCAACGATGATATAAACGACTATTTGTTGAAACAGTTCCATGTTATTTCAATATTTGATAGGCGATCAATGCTACAATATAAGCAAATAGAGTCATAAAAACCAATTGTGCCAATGGCCATTTCCATGAATTGGTTTCACGTTTTACGATGGCCAATGTACTCATGCACTGCATGGCGAAGGCGTAAAAAAGTAGTAAGGATATTCCCGAGGCCAAATTGAACAACGGTTTATTGGTGTTCGCATTCATTTCAGCTGACATGCGGTTTTTTATGGTGTCTTCCTCATCGCTTCCAACGCTGTAAATGGTGGCCAAGGTGCTAACGAATACCTCCCTCGCAGCGAATGAAGTGATCAGGGCAATGCCTATTTTCCAATCATAACCCAAGGGTTTAACCATGGGCTCAATGGCCTTACCCATGTTTCCGATATAGGAATTCTCCAATTTAAAGCTCGCTATTTCCTGATGTTTGGCCTTTTCGAACAATTCTTTCTGATAGCTTTTTATAGAATCGGTAACCTGTTCAGGGCCTATTTTATATACATTTTTTGCAATGCTATCGTTAAGGGCAATTTCGTATACGGCAATATCGTTCGCGATATTTTCTTGATTGAATGCAGACAGACCTTCGTCCTGTATCCTTTTTTCAATGATCGATTCTGCATTTTCATACTTGTCGGTAAATCCGTTAGAGCCCAAAAACCATAGAATGATAGATATGGCCAGAATAATTTTACCTGCTCCAAAAACAAAGCTTTTTGTTTTTTCCCATACCGTATATATTACGTTTTTCAACAAAGGGAGTTTGTAATTGGGCATTTCCATAACGAAAAAAGTGCGGCTTTTGATCTTCAACACTTTATTCAGGAGCATCGCTGAAATTATCGCGGCGCCGAATCCTATTAAATACAAAAGCATTAAGGTCATGGCTTGGTATCCCAACCCTAAAAAGCGACCTTCGGGAATGACCAATGCTATGATGATAAGATAAACAGGAAGCCGAGCAGAACACGTAGTAAAGGGAGTGACTAAGATGGTTATTAGCCGTTCTTTCCAATTTTCGATGGTCCTTGTTGCCATTACGGCAGGTATGGCACATGCCGTACCCGAAATTAATGGGACAACACTCTTGCCACTTAAACCGAATGGTCGCATTACACGGTCCATCAGGAAAACGACCCTACTCATATATCCGGATTCTTCCAGGAGTGAAATGAACAAAAACAGGAATGCGATCTGAGGAATGAATATGACGATTCCACCGATTCCCGAAAGGATGCCTTCAGCTATGAGATCGGTCAGCATTCCAGGGGGTAATGATGTCTTTACCCATTCACTGGCCGCTGCGAAAGATTCATCAATAAAATCCATCGGAATACTGCTCCAGTCATAGATCGCTTGGAAAATCGTCATTAAAATGACCAAGAAAATCAGGTAGCCGAATATTTTATGTGTCAATATTTTATCAAGAGTGGCCTTAATTCCTTTGGCAGCATTGATATCGACTTTATAGGTCTCTTTTAAAATGGAATTGATGAATTGATACCGTTTTATGGTCTCTTTTTGTTGTAGCCTCTTAAGCTCAGATTTTGATTTGGTATTGAATGATGAAGCATCTTTCACCAGATTTTTTTCCAAAGGCATAAAGTTCACGTCTTGCGTGATAACGAGCCAAAGCTTGTATAGGTCTTCCTTGGGGAATGTTTCCTGCAAACTTTTAAAATACTCTGGGGCGATTACCGTTGTATCCACATTTGGTGCAATCGATAGGTTTTTATAGTCGGCTATCAACTCTTTTAACCTTTCTATGCCTATTTTCTTTCGGGTGCTTACCAAGGCAATTTTGGTATCCAACTTTTTTTCCAGTAGTTCAATATCCACTGAAATTCCCTTGCGAGCCATTCTATCTGCCATGTTTATGACCAGAATGGTTGGTATTTTCAAGTCCTTGATTTGGGTAAACAGTAACAGATTCCGTTTTAGGTTTTCAACGTCGGAAATAACAATGGCCAAATCGGGATGGTCCTTGTCATTTTTGTTCAAAAGCAATTCAACGGCAACACTTTCGTCGAGAGAGGTTGTATTAAGACTATACGTTCCCGGAAGGTCTATTATATGGGCTTTTACACCTCGTGGTAGTTTGCAGATCCCTTCTTTTTTCTCAACGGTTATCCCAGGGTAATTGCCTACTTTCTGGTTCAATCCGGTCAATTGGTTGAAAACCGAGGTTTTACCTGTGTTGGGATTGCCGATTAGAGCAACATTTATTTGCTTACTCATATGCTTGGGATATCTTCAATAAGATCCAACTCAATCTTAAGTGCCATGGAACGCCGTATCGCTATATGGGAGCCATTGACATTGATATATAAAGGGTCTTTAAATGGTGCCACTTGCACCAATTCAACTTCATTACCAGGCAAGCATCCCAGTTCGAGCAATTTAATGGGCAAAAGGTCATCCGGAAATTCCCTGATGACTCCTTTCTGCCCGCGCTTGAGATGTGCAATGCTTGTTCTCAATTTTTATTTAGAATGATTATAAGTAAGAGCAAAAGTAAAGGAAAAAAGTGAATTAGAGCGCCAAAGTCGATGTAAATCTTCCAAGATTTTATTTTGAGTAAGAGGCTTTCAATATCCTAAGATCATCCATTAATCTATCGATGTCCTCTGTTTTCGTACCATCATAAAAACCACGGATCCTACGTTCTTTGTCAACTAATATGAAGTTTTCGGTATGGATCATATCAAACGGGCCACCATCCCCATCGGTCTTAACGGCCAAATATGATTTTCGTGCCAGTTCATAAATCTGTTTTTTATCACCAGTGACCAAATTCCATTTAGTATCATCAACCCCTTTCTCCATTGCGTATCTCTTTAATTGTGCAACGGAATCGATTACAGGGGTTACCGAATGGGAAAGTAGAAGAACATCATCGTCTTCTTTGATCATTTCCTGAATACCGGCCATATTCTTTGTCATGATAGGGCAAATGGTGGGGCAGGTGGTAAAGAAAAAATCGGCAATATAGATTTTACCTTCGTAATCTTTTTGGGTAATGGTCTTTCCATTTTGATTGGTTAAAGAGAAGTCCGCTACGGTGTGGTATTTCTTTACATGCTGCAAAGTGCTGTCAACAAGTTCCGGATTAACCATTGTAGGCTGGTAAATGGTCAACGTTTTTTTGGGTTGAAGGGCTTTGTAGAAGAGCACCATAATGATAATCGATATAATCGAAAACACAATGGCGAAGAGTTTGTATTTACCGAAAAAGGAACGCATGATTTTTTTTTCAAAGGTACATTAGTCTACTGCGGTTATCAAATATTGGGGGTGTCGATGCTGCTAAATATTTCACAAAAAGGGAGTCGCTCTAACAGTTTCTTTTTGTAAGACCTTGTAAAAGCGTACTTTTGTGCGATCAATTTTAGAAATAATAAATGAGTCCGATAGTAATACAAATTATTCAATTCTTTTTAAGTCTGTCCCTTTTAATAGTGCTCCACGAGCTAGGACATTTTATTCCAGCAAAGATTTTTAAGACCAGGGTTGAAAAATTCTATCTCTTTTTCGATATTAAATTTTCACTTTTCAAGAAAAAAATCGGGGAAACCGTTTACGGTATCGGCTGGTTGCCTCTTGGGGGGTATGTGAAGATTGCCGGTATGATCGATGAGAGTATGGATACCGAAGCTATGAAAGAAGAACCTAAAGAATGGGAGTTTCGAAGCAAACCGGCCTGGCAGCGTTTGATCATTATGTTGGGTGGGGTTACGGTAAACTTTATTTTGGCCGTAATTATCTACGTGGGACTCGCTTTTGCCTATGGCGATGAATATGTACCTGCAGATAGTTTAAAAGACGGGTTTTTAGTGACCGAAAAATCCCTTGGTGATAAATTAGGTGTGCAAACCGGGGATAAGATCATTGCTGTAGATGGTAACAAGATAGAGGCCTTTAGGAATATATTGCCCGAAATCGTTTATGGTGAGACCATGACCGTTGTGCGGGATGGGGATACTTTTGAACAGGAAATACCTGTTGATTTTATCGCTACCCTGTCAGAGGATAAGGACAAAGTTCGTTTTTTAAGCTACCGTCTGCCTTTTATCATTAAGGATGTTGCAGAAGGTTCGTTGAATAAAGATGTTGGTTTCCAGGCTTTCGATGAGGTTATAAAGGTAAACGGTACAGCAGTATCTTATGTAGATCAGGTAAAACCCATTTTAGAGGCTAATAAAGGTAAGGAAGTTGTGGTAACCGTAAAAAGGCAAGGTGGTGATCTTGTTGATTTGAACACAAAGGTGAGCGATGAGGCAACCATTGGGGTTCATATTGGCGGATTGACCATGGAGGACTATGCGGAAAGGGGTTATTTTGATATAAAAACGAGGAAATATTCCTTTTTGGAGTCGATCCCAGCAGGAGTTGACAAAGGTGTCTCAACCTTGAGTACCTATATAAAGGGTATGAAGAAAATATTCAATCCGGATACGGGGGCTTATAAAGAAGTTGGTGGCTTTGCAGCCATTGGTGGTTTGTTCCCCGAAAGTTGGAACTGGCCTGTCTTTTGGAACACAACGGCATTTATTTCCATTATATTGGCCTTTATGAACATTCTACCTATACCTGCATTGGATGGTGGCCATGTAGCCTTTTTACTCTATGAGATGGTTACGGGAAGAAAACCGAGCGACAAATTTTTAGAATATGCCCAGATGATCGGGTTCTTTATATTAATAGCACTATTGCTTTTTGCAAATGGTAACGATGTTTATAAATGGTTATTTAAATAGAATATTTATTTAATAAAAGTATCCATTATTTAGGGGTATACTTTCCATTAAGAAACGGATATTCAAATTGCCTACAAGGGTTTGGAAAACCAATTAACAATAATTTAAGATTACCCCCTTCTTTTTATTGAGTATTGTTAATAAATGAAGCAATATTATCTATTGTTGAATTAACATTTTCCCACACAACTTATATCGTAAATAATTTAAGAAAAGTTTGATTAATTACTAGCTTAGAGTGTTAATCAAACTAAAATATTTATGAGAAAAAGAACTATTCTATTCTTTCTTGTTTTTTTAAATGCCATTGCATCATTTGTTATGGCACAGGAAATGATGGTCTCGGGTACTGTAGTTGATGGTACCGGAAATGTATTGCCTGGGGTAAATATTCAGGTAAAAGGAACACAGCGAGGTGCTTCGGCCGATTTTGACGGCAAATTTCAGATTGCGGCCTCTAAGGGTGAGATTCTGGTTTTTTCCTATTTAGGATTTACCAGCAAGGAAATCGAGGTGACAGGGAATCGATTGGATGTTACGTTGGAAGAGGACACTAATGAACTGGACGAGGTTGTGGTAACGGCTTTTGGTGTAGAAAGAAAGGAAAAGTCCTTGGGCTATTCCGTGACCAAAGTAAATACAGAGGATGTTATTTTAGCTGGTCAGGTAAGTGCCGTTGAGGCTTTACAAGGCCGTGTTGCAGGTGTGCAGATCAACCGGGCTTCGGGTTCGGCCGGTGGAGGTGTTGATATTTTGGTTAGGGGAATTTCTTCCATTAATCCTGGGAGAAATAACCAGCCCTTGATTATTGTAGATGGTTTAGCAATCAACAACGATAATATATCGGGGAATGTGTTGCCAAGTGCAGGTTCTAATGCACCAAGTAGTTCTGAGCAATTTGCTTTTTCCAGTAGGTCGGGCGACATAAACCCTGAGGATATCGAAAGTTATAATGTGCTTAAAGGTGCAGCGGCAACCGCCCTTTATGGTGTTAGGGCTGCAAACGGCGCAATTATCATTACCACTAAAAAAGGGAAGTTCGGCAAGGCAAGGATTAATGTTACCATGAACACCACCTTTAGAAATGTGACCAAAGTACCGGAATTACAGACAAAATATAGGGAAGGTTATCTTGGTTCACCCAGAGTGCTTTATACACCAGATACGGAAACGGGTTATACCTTAACCGGTAGCAGCACACCATTCTATTCTTTTGGCCCTGAATACTCAGTTGATACTTTTCAATATGATGATGATACCGTATTGGATTTGAGCAATGATAAATTCCATGATATTTTTGATGATTTGTTCTCTACAGGAATCAATACTCAAGTGAACTTTAATATCAGTGGTGCAGATGATAAGTTCGATTACTTCTTTTCGGTAGGTAACAGCAGCGATCAGAGTATTGTTCCAAACTCGTATTATGACAAGTTATCCTTCAGGTTTAAGGGAGGATATAAGGTAACGGACAATTTCAAGATAAGTTCATCGGTACAATTCACGAATTCCGGAGGGCGAAGGGCGAATGGTGGTGACAAGTCGATTATAAGTTCTTTGGCCTATTATTCACCAACGTTTGACATGAATGATTATAAAAATGCTGATGGCACACAACGTAATTACACGCCTTGGATCGATAACCCCCGTTATTTTGCCGAAGTTAGTGCCTTGACAGATGATGTGAATAGATGGATCGGTAATGTTACCTTTAATTGGAGCCCTTTGGAGTGGCTTAATTTTTCCTATCAGGCACAAATAGACAATTATTCGGACCATCGTAATCGTTTTGTTCCACCTGAATTGGATACAGGCTCTCAGGTTGGTGGTTTTATAGTAAATGAAAACATACTTTTCACAGGTATTGAATCTAATTTTTTGGCAACTATGACCAAGGATTGGAGCGAAGATTTCAACACCACATTTTCTTTGGGTAATCAAATCTCGGATACCAAAAGCAACTATGATCGTATGTATGGTGAAAATTTGAATATTGCGCATTATAATGATATTAGTAATGCTACCATTTTGGATAATTCAAATAGTGTCACCCAAGTTCGTAATGTAGGTTTGTTCGGAGAATTGAAGTTAGAGTATTTAGATAAGTTGTTCGTGACATTTACCGGAAGAAATGACTGGGTGTCCACACTTCCCCAAGAAGACCGTTCGTTCTTTTATCCATCGGTAAGTGGTGCCTATTTGTTTTCTGAGGATATAGCTTCGGAAAGTACCATTTTATCCTTTGGTAAATTAAGGGCTTCATGGGCAGAAGTAGGTAAAGGACCTGGTTTTGGTGATAGTGGGCACTATTTCGTAGCCGATGGGGATTTTCCTTTTGATGGTGTAGGAGGGTTTAGGTCAAGTACCAGTACGGGTTTGAACCTTGTTCCTGAACGAACAAGAACATGGGAAGTTGGTACGGATCTCAGGTTTTTCAAAAACAGGTTGCGGTTCGATTATTCTTACTTCACCTCAAAGGTCAATAACCAGATATTCGATGTGAATATGGCCTATTCAACAGGTTTGTCCTCAGTCACAAGAAATGCAGGGGACTATAAAAATTGGGGGCACGAACTTTTAGTAAGTGGTGATGTTGTGAAAACCGATGACCTAAATGTGGAATTGGTCTATAATTTCTCAACAACCGAAGGGGAGGTAATTGATTTACCCGATGATGTAGAAAGTGTGACTTTTGCCAGTGATGGGGCTCCTGAATTGTACCTTAGGGTCAAGGAGGGAGATAAAATGGGATCCCTTTATGGATACAATTGGACCTATGTTGACGGGGAGCTTTTTATTAATTCCGAGGGCTATCCAGAGATAGATGATAGTGAAGGCTATGTTATCGTCGGGAACGCATTACCTGATTTTATAATGTCTCTGGGCACTAATATCAAATGGAAAAATTTAGGACTCAATTTCTTAGTAGAATGGAAAGAAGGAGGGGATAAATACAGTTGGGCAAGACGAAACATGATTCGTAACGGCACAAGTAAAGTTACAGAATATAGAAACATAGACGATTATGTATTCGATGGGGTTATGGAAGATCCTAATTCCCCCGGTACTTATGTTACCAATACAACACCGACCGCATATGGTTTGGATGAAAGTTATTACAGAAGCTGGACATATTTTACAGGTGCTGCGGAAAACTACCTGCAAGATGCGTCATGGGTAAAGTTAAGGAGTATAGGACTTAGTTATGACTTTACACAATTATTTGGGAAAAAGGATCTTTTTGATAATTTGGTGTTTAGTGTCAGTGCCAATAATATATTGTTATGGACCCCTTATGATGGTTACGACCCAGAAGGAAGTGCATATAGCGCAGGAAGTAACATTTATGGATTCTCAGGTAAAGGGATTCCTTTGACCGAAAGCTATTCCATGGGTCTAAAAATTGGTTTTTAATAAAAAATTTGAAGTAATGAGAAATGTAATTAAAAATATATTTATTGGAACCTTGCTTTTTGGTTTTATAGCCTGTAGCGACGATTATTTTGATGTGAACACACCTTCGGCATCGGTTAACGTTGATGATTTGGGTATGAGCGATCTTTTAGGTCCTGTTATACATAGTACCCTTTATACGCAATACTACGCCGAAACCGTGGCAGGAAATTATACACAGTATTTTGGAGGGTATGGTTATGCCGCGGCGGGATTCTCTGAAATGTCCTCTGCATGGAGTGAGATTTATCTTTATATTTTGCCCAACACAGAGGCAATTAAGGAGAAGGCAGAAGATAGTGGGGCCATACATTATGGGGCCATTGCAGAGATCCTTGAAGCTATCAATATCAGTTTGGCTGCCGATATGTGGGACAACATACCTTATACCGAAGCAACTGACGGAACCGAGAATCCATATCCCGATTTTGATACCCAGGAACAAGTATATGCATCTGCTATAACTTTGTTGGATAGCGCCATCTCTTCACTTCAGTCTGAAGATAACTCAAATATCTCTGTCGGTAATGAGGATTTGATTTATGGAGGGGATATTGACCAATGGTTGAAAGCTGCATTTACCATTAAGGCGAGGTTACAATTACATTTGATAGCAAAGGGAATTTATTCAGCAACAGACGTGTTGGGTACTATTGAAAATGGTTTTACTTCCGTAGATGATGATTTTCAGATGGACTTTCCAAGTGAAGAGTTGAACCCATGGTATTCCAATAACGTTCTCACTAGGAACACGGGTAACTATTATAGGGCTCCCAATGATCAAATTGTAAGTATGATGAATGGTACTAGCTACCCTTTTGAGAGTGGTTTGGTAGATATTGACCCGCGTTTGCCCATTATGTTTCAAAATGATGGTTCTGAAGGTGATCCCTGGAGGGGTTTTGTTAATGGTGGAGAAGGAGAATCCTCTGATGGGGAAGATGCCAATACGTTTTTTAAAGATGGTGGGTATTACACTAATGCTACATCTCCTTTGGCACTTATAACTTATGCAGAGGCCATGTTCATTAAGGCCGAGGCTGCTTTCTTAGCCAATGGGGGTAATGAAACCAGTGTTGGGGCCAATATCACGGCTTATGAGGCATATATGGAGGGAATAACGGCAAGTATGGAGAAATTGAGCGCGGACGGATCAGATTATATGGCGGATAGCGCAGTGGATGTTGGAGTCAATAACTTAATGCTGAACCATATTATGAAAGAAAAGTATATTGCCAATTATTTAAATGTTGAAACGTATAATGATTTTAGACGATATGATTTTTCTAGTGATGTTTTTAAAGATTTAGCATTACGTTTAGAAGGAGAGGGTGATGATTCCGAATATACAGGTCTATGGTATAGAAGGGCCGTTTATCCGGATTCTGAACAGAACTCCAATGAAGATGTTGTTAACGCTAATTGGCAAGAACCTACGGTAGATGTTTGGTGGGCCGAATAATTGGTAAAATATGTGTATTTAAATCGGGGGATTTATTTCCCCGATTTTTTAATTCTATTTTTTTTAATCGCAAAACAGTTTTTGTTTGGCGTATTTGAAAAAAGCATTTATATTTGCACCCGCTTTAGGTAATAAAGCAATGTAAATTCCTCCTTAGCTCAGTTGGTTAGAGCATCTGACTGTTAATCAGAGGGTCCTTGGTTCGAGCCCAAGAGGAGGAGCATAAAAATAGAAAGTCTTTCGAGAAATCGAAAGGCTTTTTTGTTTTGTATAGATACAACAAATGAATTTTCTTCGGTTTTGGTGAGAACCATTGACAAAAACAATTAATTTTTCTTATTTATTGATTTATAGGCATTTGAATGTTGTGTGTGTTCATTTCCGTTCGCAGAACCTACTCATCAAGAGTTTGCGAGGTATGAAGTATTCATGGCTTTTAGATGATAATCACCGGAGTATTTTGAATAGGATAAGTTGCTAATTGAAGAAAACAAGATGTGTTTAAAAGTCTATAAAAACCCTTCCAATGGTTTAACTTTGTTACACTAACCATTCCTATTCATTAACAATATGCAAAATCTATCCGAAGAGCAAAAACGACTAAAAGAACACTATTCAAAAGACAAAGATTGGCTTAAGTGGGGTCCTTATCTAAGTGAACGCCAATGGGGAACTGTGCGGGAAGATTATAGTTCACACGGTGATGCATGGAATTATCTGCCACACGATCATGCCAGAAGCAGAACGTATCGTTGGGGTGAAGATGGCATTGCGGGAATCTCCGATCGTTATTGTAACATCTGTTTTGGGGTAACCCTTTGGAACGGGAAAGATCCTATACTAAAAGAACGTATGTTCGGTCTTTCGGGACCTCGGGGCAACCATGGAGAGGACGTTAAGGAGCTTTATTACTATTTAGAGAACACGCCTTCACATTCGTACATGAAACATCTGTACAAATATCCTCAGAACCGGTTTCCTTATTCAAAACTAGTTGAGGAAAATAGAATACGGGGTAAGGCAGAGCATGAATATGAACTTCTTGATACAGGTATTTTCGATAACAATGAATATTTTGATGTCGTTACCGAATATGCAAAGGACGATGCGGAAGATTTACTTATTAAAATATCGATTAGCAATAGAGGACCTAAAGAAGCACCGGTGTATCTGCTTCCTACTTTGTGGATACGCAATTTTTGGAGCTTTATTGATATGGAGGAAAAACCGATAATCAAAAAGGTTAAGGGGTCATCTTCCGTTTCCATAAGGCATCCCTATGTAGGGGATTATAGATTATATTTTGAAGAACCTTCAAAACTTTTGTTCACTGAAAATGAAACGAATCGTAAAAGGATTTTTGGTGAGGAAAATGACCATCCTTTTAAAAAAGACCTTTTTCATGATGCGGTAATCAAAAATGATTATTCGCTGGCGGAGAAGCGGCGTGAAGGAACAAAATTTTCACCACTCTATGAACTAAGCCTGAAAGCGGGAGAAACCCGGGTCATAAAACTAAGATTAACAAAGGAGCCCGAATCTGCACCTTTTGACAAAGGTTTTGAAGCTGTTTTCTCGAAAAGGAAAGAAGAATCCCAAGAGTTTTTGAATGAGGTGACCCGAAAATCATCCAAAGAACAGCGGGAAATTCAAAAACAGGCCTTTGCCGGACTTCTTTGGTCCAAGCAGTACTATAATTACGAAGTAGAGAAATGGTTAAATACCGATTCGGAAGATAATCCCGTACCTGAACGAACCAATGGGCGCAACAGTAATTGGAAAACTTTAAGAACCCATGATATCCTTTCCATGCCAGACGCTTGGGAATATCCTTGGTTCGCAGCTTGGGATTCGGCCTTTCATTGTGTCTCTTTCGCCATGATAGATCCTGAATTCGCAAAGAAACAGTTGCTACTGTTTACCAAAGAATGGTTTATGGCGCCTAATGGTCAGATACCAGCCTATGAATGGAATTTCAGTGATGTGAATCCGCCGGTACAGGCATGGGCGGCCATTCATATTTACCAAATCGAGGAACGGGACACCGGTAAAGGGGATCTGAAATTCTTAAAGCGAATGTTCAATAAGCTGGCCCTTAATTTTACTTGGTGGATAAACCGTGTGGACAGGTTCGATAAGAATATTTTTGAAGGAGGGTTTTTAGGCTTGGATAATATTGGGGTTTTTGATCGAAGTGGTGGAATCCCGGGAGGCGGTATTTTAGAACAGGTAGATGGCACTTCGTGGATGGCCCTTTATTGTCTTAATATGTTGGAAATTGCCCTGGAAATTGCCATTGAAGATGATACTTTCGAGGATATGGCCATTAAATACTTTGGTCACTTTGTGTTTATCGCAGAGGCTTTGAACAAGTTGCGGGAAGGTTCCTCAGGCTCATGGGATGAGAATGAAGGATTTTTCTATGATACGTTGATTTTGCCCGATGGGCGATCGGTACCCATTAAGGTTCGTTCCATTTCGGGCTTGTTATCCCTAGCGGCAGTACTTAATATTCGAAAAGAAACCTTGGATAAATTACCCCGTTTTCGTGCAAGTATGGAGTGGTTTCGTAAATACCGTAAGGAAAACGCCAAATATCAGGTTATCGAGGATTATGCCAACGATAAAGATGTTTTACTTTCCTTGGTACCCAAAAAGCGTATGGATATTTTGATTAGAAGTATGCTGAACGAATCAGAATTTTTGGGAAGCCATGGTATACGTTCTTTATCCAAAGGGCACGAGAAACCTTATAATATTGAAATTAATGGGACCAATTACGGCATTAGCTATGAACCGGCCGAATCCCAAACGAATCTTTTCGGGGGCAACTCTAACTGGAGAGGGCCTATTTGGATGCCAATGAACTATTTGTTCATCGGTACTTTAAAGGAATATCATAATTACTTTGAAGATGATCTTAAGTTTCAATTTCCATCAGGAAGTGGTAATTATTTGAATTTAAAGGAAATTGGTTTTGAAATTAGCAAAAGGTTAATTGGGATGTTTGAAAAGGATAAAGAAGGTAATCGACCTATTCATGCGTTGGATAAAGAAAAATACAAAGACGAACATTTTAAGGACCTTATTCTTTTTTACGAATATTTTGATGGTAACAATGGCCGTGGTGTCGGTGCTTCCCATCAAACAGGTTGGACCGCATTGGTAGCTAATCTTATCGAAGAGATAAATCGTTCAAAAAAGTGATTTCATCGCTATTTTGTTTTTCATGACAGATAAGGAATTTTAAAGGTTTATGTGGAACAATGTATTAATTCATGGTTTCTAGGTAATCGTTTCTCTTTTAAAATGCTTTTAGCTTTATTTTTAGGATTATTCAATCGGAAAGGGAAAAAGAATACAACACATTAAATCGGTTCTAAAAAGGTCGAAATTTCCTATGTTATTGTATTACTTAAAATTAATTTATCCTGAAAATCATTTCTGTCCTCAATGTTTAAAATCTTCATTACTTAAGTGATTCTTAACTTAAAAATTAGGGTTATCTTGCACAGTAATTAAAACCAATTTAATCGATTGCACAATGAACAAATCAACCAATTCAACCTATCTATTTGCCATAACCATGGTAGCCACTTTAGGAGGGCTACTTTTTGGTTATGATACAGCCGTAATCTCAGGAACCGTAAGCTCATTAGACCATTTTTTCGTAATGCCGTTCGGCTTGGATGAAATTTCTGCCAATTCCCGATTGGGAATGGTAGTATCAAGTGCCCTGATCGGTTGCGTAATAGGAGGTATTTCAGGGGGGGTCATCAGTAAAACCTTAGGGCGTAAAAAAGGTTTGATCCTGGCAGCCATTCTTTTTCTTTTTTCAGCTTTGGGTTCTGCAATGCCGGAAATGTTCTTAAAACCTATTGGCGAAGGGGATCATACCTTTATTTATATTTTCGTGGTATATCGTATTATAGGCGGTATTGGCGTGGGCTTGGCATCGATGCTTTCTCCACTGTATATAGCTGAAATAGCCCCCGCGAATATTAGGGGTAAACTGGTATCCTTGAACCAATTCGCCATTATTTTCGGTATGTTGGTGGTATATTTTGTGAATTACTATATAGCTAGCCAAGGTGATGATTCTTGGTTGAATACTATAGGGTGGCGTTGGATGTTCGCTTCAGAGACCATTCCTGCTACACTCTTCCTTGTATTGTTGTTTTTTGTTCCTGATACGCCAAGGTCATTGGTGCTAAAATCGAAACCAGAAAAAGCATTATCTGTTTTAACTAAAGTGAACGGAGCAGAAACCGCGCAAAAAATTCTTAAAGAAATTCAGGGTACGGTAGAACACCGTTCTGGAAAATTGTTTTCGTTCGGGATAACGGTCATCGTTATCGGGGTGCTACTTTCGGTATTTCAACAATTCGTCGGTATTAATGTCGTATTGTATTATGCGCCCGAAATATTCAAGAATATGGGTTCCGGTACAGATACGGCTTTGTTACAGACCATTATTGTAGGGGCGGTCAATTTATTGTTTACCGTCTTGGCCATTATGACTGTAGATAAATATGGTAGAAAACCTTTGATGATCATCGGGGCATTGGGTATGGCATTATCCATGTTCGGTCTTGGCACCGTATTCTTTTCGGAAACCGTTGGAATAATTGCATTGATCTGTATGTTGGTCTATGTGGCAAGTTTTGCGATGAGCTGGGGTCCTGTTACTTGGGTGTTACTATCAGAGATTTTTCCAAATAAAATTAGGGGTAGGGCATTGGCCGTTGCCGTAGCTGCACAATGGATATCCAACTACTTGGTATCATGGACATTCCCTATGATGGACAAAAACAGTTTTCTTTTAGAAAAATTCAATCATGGCTTTGCATATTGGATTTACGGTGTCATGGGAATCCTTGCGATGATTTTAGTTTGGAAGTTCGTTCCCGAAACCAAAGGAAAAACCCTTGAGGAAATGGAAGGGGTATGGAAAAAATAATAAACGAGAATGTTCTTTCTTGACTATCGAATAAATCAGGAATGATTTTCTGTCAAGCGTATTCGCATTTGTTCAGGAAGTCATTTTCTAAAGACACAATATTAAATGGCACAGTGTAAATCCACTGTGCCATTTATTCTTTCAATTCATAAGCAACAACTATTTTTTATTCTGTTGCTCTCTGATCGAATCCTTTTCTATATCGAATGTATTGGTTTCGATATTGATGTTCCCAGTAGGGTTGGTAGGATTACTTTGTTCTACTTTGCGTTTAAATTTTCTTTTATCTTTAAATACTCCCATATATTATTTTTTGAATTACTGCAAAATCGGATAAGAATTCTTGATGCAAAAATGATTGATTCTTGGTTTCGACTTTAAAATTTTAATTGTCGTCGGTTGCATCATCGATTTCATCTCCGATTTCCTCCGCACCCTCTTCAATTCCGTCTCCCACTTCTTCAATACCTTCTTCAACTTTTTCCTTTGCTGATTTATCTTCCCTACAACCAACAAAAGTTGATAACGATAGTGTAAAAAAAGAGGCTACTATAAAATAAACTAATGATTTTCTCATGTTTTTTTGGGTTTTTAATGTTAATCTGAATGTTTTGATTGTTTATGAAAAGGTCAAATAGGCCAATTAACTATGACTACACCTTTTTTCTTCCGGTCAGTAATGAGATTACTAGAAGTACTAGAAAAATAAAGAAAAGCACCTTTGCTATTCCTGCAGCACCGGCTGCTATTCCACCAAATCCGAATATTGCGGCGATAATCGCCAAAATTATAAAAGTAACTGTCCAACGTAACATAGAGTTTGTTTTAAGGGTTGTTGTTATGTTGATGCTTTATCAACTTAATAATGTAAAGGTCTTTAAATACGTTGGTTTCTTTTGATGTAATCCATTTGATTTTTAACGCATTACGTTTTAGGTTAAAAATTTGGTCAGCTTGCTTTTCTAAGTATGTAGATGGCCGTATCTATTTAATACGTAGCATTATATAATGTTCTACTTATGAAAAACATTTAGGGCCATACTTGTTTCCCGGTATTGCTCTAGGCCTCATTTAAAGTTATGTTAATGCGTTCATACAATGCAACATAAACTTAACCTAAGGTTTAACGTAAGCTAACCCTGTCATGGCTGTTATTCGGTATTTTTGTTTGGCCTCTTTTCGGAGGAGACGTTCTTTGTATGAGTTAGTTTAGTTTAAAGCTGGTGGCAACATTGGCTTTTTTTATATTCATATTTTTCATTTATTTAGTCTCATTGATTTGCCAAAAAACCGGAATACCATATGCCGGAGTTCTTAATGGTCCTTTTTTGGGTTTCAAAATCGATATGGACAAGTCCAAATCGGGGATAATACCCTTCTGCCCACTCGAAATTATCGGTAAAGGTCCATACGAAGTATCCATCAATGGCCAATCCTTCTTTCTTGGCCCTATATACTTCTTTAAGGTATTCTTTAAGGTAAGATTGTCTACGCTTATCATCTACGGTATTATTTATAAGGGTATCTTCAAATGCCGCACCATTTTCTGTGACGATCAATTTTTTTATGCCTTTGTACGCATTGAATTGTGCTATCATAGCGTGTATGCTTTTGGGGTACACCTCCCAATCCATTAGGGTGGTGTGGACATTCCGTTTGGTGGCACTTACAAGTTTTGACCTAATATAGGGCACGGTAAAACTGTGTTTTACGACTTCACGGGTATAGTTTTGAATACCGATAAAGTCATAATCGAATATTAGGTTTTTGCAATCCTCTGGTTTATGGTACTTTTCCAAACGACGTAGTATTTTCAGATCTTTGACAGGATAACCCATTCCCAAACTAGGTTCTATGAACAAACGATTCAATAGAGCATCTGCTTTCTTAGCCGCTTTTATGTCTCTTCTTTTTGTGGAATAAGGAGTAATTTGGGAGCATGAGAAGGTAGTGCCTATAATTGCATTTTCTACGGTTTCACGTAGAATCTTGCCTCCCAGGGCTTGGCATAAAGCCGCATGGTGAACGGCAGGCAAGAAATTCTTTAAGCCCTTTTTCCCTGGCGCATGGGCACCAAGAAAATATCCGGCTCCCGTGAATACCATGGGTTCGTTCAATACGATCCAGTTTTTTACCCGATCCCCGAATAACCGGCCGCAATGCCTTACATAGGTTTCGAACCAATTTAGGATTTCCCTGTTGGTCCATCCGCCTTTTTCTTCCAAGGCTTGGGGAAGATCCCAATGATAAAGGGTTACCCATGGTGTAATGCCACATTCTAGACAAAGATCTATGACACGGTTGTAAAAATCGATTCCAGCGGTATTTAAATTGCCTTGACCTTTCGGTATCAATCTTGACCATGCCAGCGAAAATCTAAAATGGGGAATGTTCATGGACTTCATCAAAAGAATGTCCGTTTTATATCTATTGTAGAAGTCGCAAGCGATTTGGCCGTTTTGGCCTTCATGAATATTTTTATAGTCCATAGTGAAGCGATCCCAGATAGACTCACCCTTATCGTCACTATTGTACGCACCTTCAATTTGATAGGCAGCTGTAGATACCCCCCAAATAAAATCGGGACCGAAATCGGACGATTTTAACCCAAAACCCGACTCAGATGAAAAAGATGGTCCCAAATCTAATAATTCATTTGGCCTACAGAAGCTTCTTGAAGGATCTGGTCAACAATATCCGATGTCATATCTGGATAGTATATGTGGGTTCTATGGTCTGTTTCTATCCAATTGGCCAACGTTTCCAGATGTTTCGTTTTTAAGGATTTCAAAACCGGGACCTGCATTTCTTTAAGTGCCGATGCGTTGCATTGCTGTTCATATTGTCCTTTCATCGGAATTACCATCAATTTCTTTTCCAAGTGTAAGGCCTCGGCTGGAGTTTCAAATCCGGCACCGCATAAAACCCCCTTGCAATTGGCCATACTGTTTATGAATGCTTCGTTTTTTATTTTACGTACCGATATGTTCTTGTAAAAGAAGTCGATATCGGTATGTTTGGAAAAAACCTCCCATTTAACCCTTTTCAATTTAGAAAGTACCTTTAATATTTTATCATCGCTATAAGAGGGGAGGTATACCGTGTAATGGTCACCAACAGATCTTGTTGAATTCCTAACCTCCTGCCTAACGATCGGGGTGAAGATATTATCCGCATAGGACTTAAAATGTAGACCGTAAGATTGGGTCGTAGGAGCATATTTTTTCAATATCATCTTGCCTAAAAGGTCGTTTTTTTCGGGTTTCGGTGCATTTGGCGAAATAACACCTGCTTGATGGCTAAAGCCTACACACTTTTTATTTTTTAATTTACAGGCCCATGCCGATATGGGTTCAAAATCATTAATGATCAAATCGTAATCGGAAACCGGAATACTCTTGATTTCTTTTTGAAGGTTGGAAGAGTTTGTTTTGAGATAGGTTCGCCACATATCAACACCCCCCTTTTTGCCAAATATGAAACTTAAACCCTTTAGTCGATATTTTATAGGGTAAGGTATTTGAACATCAGCTTGGGTACCACTGACCAAAATATCCAGGTCACGGGTTTTTTTATGCAGTAGGGGTATAATGTCCCTGGCCCGGCTTAAATGTCCATTACCGGTGCCTTGTATGGCGTATAATATCTTCATTAAGGTCTTACTTCTTTGATTTTAGGTTGCTACTAGACACTGTAATGGTTTGGAACTCTTGCATCAAACGTTCGAAAAGTTCGTTTTTCTCCAATAATTCGGTAGGATCAAAAACCTCCATATCCCGGGAATGTATGGCAATATCATCATCGTATTTGTATAAATTCCAACTGCCGTTAGTGAATTCAAGTGCTGTTAGGTTTTCTATCCAGTCCCCTGAATTTAAGTACATCACAGAACCTTTGGTAGATGTGACCTTTCGGATTACCGGTTGGTGTATATGGCCGCATATGACGTAATCGAATTCTTTCTCTATCGCAATATCGGCCGCGGTCTGCTCAAAGTCACTGATGAACTTGATGGCCGATTTTACCCCGTTTTTTATTTTTTTGGACATGGAAACAGGACCTTTGCCCAATTTTTTGGAGATGAAATTAAACGCACTGTTCAGAAGGATCAAAAAGTCATAACCCATGGCCCCCAATTTGGCTATCCATTTGGAATGTTGCATGGTAACATCGAACACATCACCATGGAATACCCAAGCTTTTTTGCCATCAACGTTGAGCAATTCCTTATTTGAAATGCTGAAAGATCCCATTTTAAAACCTGCGAATTTCCGAAGCATTTCATCATGGTTTCCGGTAATGTATTGTACTTTTATTCCCTTGGCAACCCATTCTAAAAGCAATTTGATGATTTTCATATGCGACTTGGGCCAGTACCTCTTGCTAAACTGCCAAATGTCAACAATATCCCCATTTAATATGACTCGTTTGGGTTTGATCGACTTTAAATATTTCAGGAGTTCTTTGGCATGGCAGCCATAGGTGCCAAGATGAACATCGGAAATGACCACAATATCAACAGGTCTTTTTTTCATGCTTATAGGGTCTGATTGGTTTGTAGGTATTTTTCACCTTTAGGGGTGAACCATATGTGACTAAACGATCAAGAAGAACATCGATTAGTAAAGATGTAAGTGAAACTGAAATAATTTTCATAACAGGGCTTCAGCTGTACCAAAGGTTTCGAATAATTTTCGATACTTCTGTAAAGCCCTTTTTAAAGTTAGGTTAAGCAAAGTTTAACAATATATTTTTTATGTCTTTTTTTATAACCTTCCCTTAACCTGAAAAAATTCGTTTTCAATGTAATATTCATGAATATTATAAAAGAAAATATTTTGGGGTTATACCAGATGAAATTGATATACAATTTATAAATATATGAGGATACGACCACAGTATGATCTTATTGTAGTAGGAGGTGGGATTCTGGGGACATTTCATGCTTATCATGCGCTCGAAAGAGGTTTGAAAGTGGCCTTGGTTGAAAAAGATGATACTCCGCAAGGGGCAACGGTATGTAATTATGGCCAAGTGTTACCTTCGGGAATGAACAGCAAGTGGCAACTTTTTGGAAGGGAGAGTTTAAGGATATACAAAGAGATACAACAACAGTTCAATATTACAGTACGGAAAGAAGGAAGCGTGTATTTTGCATCTACCCCTGAAGAGGAACAACTACTTGTAGAGCTGAACAGGATAAATAGGAATAACGATTACCCTTCTGTTTTGTTGACTAAATCGGAATGTCTGGATAATTATCCTGGATTGTGCAAGGATTATGTTGCATCCGGACTTTTTTTCCCTGAGGAGATAATGGTTGAGCCCCGATTAATGGTAAATAGGTTACATGATTATCTCAAGGCCGCCGGATTAGTCATTTTTGCCAATTGCAATGTGATAGACTGCGATATCTTGTCTAACGGAATTGAAATACAATGTTCAAACAATAAATCCCTTTCAGCGGCCAAAGTTGTCATTTGTAATGGCACGGATTTTAAGACCTTATACCCGACTTTGTTCAATGAAAGTGATCTTGTGGTTTCAAAGCTACAGATGATGCAGACCAAACCACAACCAAACTATAAATTACCGGGTTCAGTTCTTACCGGTCAATCGATACGTACATATGCAGCATTTCATGAATGTCCTTCGTATGCTGCTATAAAAGCCAAAGAGAAGGAAAATTCCATTAAGGACAAATGGGGGGTACAAATCAGTTTTAAACAAGGTTTGGACGGTTCTGTTATCCTTGGTAATTCTCACGAATCCGCAGATATATCCAAGGTCAATAGATTGGGAATGGATTTGAATGTGGATATTGATAATTTTATTATTGAGGAAGCTAAAAAAATACTTGACCTTCCAACCTATGAAATACAGCGACGGTGGTACGGACTTTATTCCCATTGTAAAACGGCTGATGTTTACCGGGAAACGATAGGCGAAAACATACACATTGTTACTGGGATCGGGAAAAATGGCTTAACCGGTAGTCCGGGTTTTGCAAAGGTGAATATTCACCAAATATTCAATCTTTAGCTGCATTCAAGGCCGCAAAAACAAGGTTTTTTCGATTAAATATGGCTTTGTTTCCAAAAGTGCCGACTTCTTGGCATGCATGTTGTATACAATTTCCCAAAGGAAACAACCTGAAAATGTCCCAAAAAACGGCTATTTTCTTAATAGTAGCGGTACTTTACGGCCATTAATGGTTTGCTTTTGATATATGTGAATTAGAAACCTAAAATATTATATCTTTGAAAACTTGCTCGAAATCACTATATTTCATTGACTTGGGATTAATTACCCCACTTTGGAGTGAAGTTGAATGAACTCGGGTAGAAAGTAAATTCAATTGCCAATAAAAACATCAAAACCTTCTAAATAAAACCTAAATGTCAAAGAACCAAAAGGCTGTAATTAAATTACACGGAAACCAAGACCCAGACTCAAAGATCGAGGCAATCAAAAATCTTATATTCGGTGAGAGTATTGAAGCTTATGATGCTGAATTCGAAGCTTTAAAAGAAGATATTCTCAATAAGAAAAAGGTGTTAGAGGATTTAATCGAGGAAGTTGGGTCCGATTTGAGAAAATCAATCGACGATGTTTCGACAGATGTTAATATCAGGATTACCGACTTGGAGAAAAGTTTGGAAACCAAGATGGAAGATTTGGAGGAAAAAAGTATAGCCAAGGACACACTTGGTAAATTGCTCATAGAATTGGGTGAAAAAGTCAGTAGTAAATAATACGCCCCAACGGCAATTCGAATGAGCGAAAAAGATAGGCTGGAAATTCTTAAGGATATTTTATTCACCGAGGATCGGGAAGATATTGATAAAATCGCCGACCGTATCGAATTGTTGGAGCAAACCTATAACAACAGGGAAAAATTCGCGTCTAGGGTCAATCCCATTGTGGAAAGGCAAATAGATGATTTCGCAAAGAACATACCCAACACCCTTGGCCCTGTAATTACCGAAACCTTAAAGAGGGAAATCCACAACCATAAAGATGAGGTTGTCGATGCGTTGTACCCTATTTTAGGTAAAATGGTCAAAAAATATGTTGCTCAAGAAATAAAGGTGCTATCGGAAAAGATAGATAACCAGTTGAGCTTTATATCCGCATGGAAAAGAAGGTTACGATCATTTTTCGGAGGAAGTAAAGAGAAAGAATTACTATTAAATGACTTATCTTCAGAAAAGGTAGAACAGGTTTTGTTGATAGAAAGGGATTCGGGACTGTTAAAAGCAGGTTACTCCAAGACCGAAACTATTGACGAAGAGATGATCTCCGGAATGCTGACTGCGATTAAATCTTTTGTTGAGGATGCTTTTAACCAGAAAAACCAGGAACTGGAACTTATCGAATACGAGTTATATAATATTCACATACAAAGTTTCGTGAACTATTACGTTGCCGTAGTAATTTCTGGCTCTTATAGTTTAAAGACAAAAGACAAAGTGCAGGATATCATTTTTGATTTTTACCATAATTTCATGGAAATGAACCTCGATTTGATTTATACGAGTCGTCATCTTGAACATCCTGCAGATACAATAAGTACAAAACTCATAGAAAAAAAGCTCGCAGAATATTTTGGCAATGCAAAAATCTAAGAAAATAGTAATACTGGGTCATTTCGGTGTTGGTAAAACATCATTGATCCGCAGATTTGTAGAAGATAGTTTTTCAGATAAATACAAGGTAACAATAGGTGTTCATATCACTAAAAAAGTTGTTGAGGTAAATGCTGATGAATCGGTTTCATTGATAATTTGGGACCTTGAAGGGACAGATGAGGTACAGATGATCAGGCAGGCCTATTTATTGGGCACCCACGGGGTAGTCTTCGTTTTTGATGTTAGTAGACCATCTACCTTCCAAAATTTAAATAGGGATTTAGAAATTGTTGCCCAGAAAACCCCCGACACACCATTGATCGTCGTAGGCAACAAAAAAGATCTGGTAATCAATGATGAACTGCAAATTCTCCTTAAGGACAATGGTATAAAAGCGGATTATCTCACCAGTGCAAAAACAGGGGACAGTGTAAATGAAATGTTCACCCATTTAGCAACGTTATTGAATGACCTCTCTTAAGCAGTACAAAGAACAATACATTAATCAGAACATACAATTTGTCCTTATCGATCAAGAAGGGACGATCCTTGAAAGTGATCAGACATTCATAGAACTGAACTTAGGGGATTATATCTATGAATTACACCCTTTTTTCGCTACATATTCGGCTTTTTTAGATATTTCTGACGAAACGATGACCTATAATTGCGTTCATCTGGAGTTTAATGAAAAAGAGTTCATTACCGATGTAAAAATGATGAAGAAGGGGAAGCTGGTCCTTCTCGTTATTTATAACCTTACCGGGCATTATAACTCGTACCAACAGATTGCACAGGCAAGGAACGAATCTATAATCAATTCGGAATTGGTTGTTCTAAAGAATTTGGAACTGGAAGAAAGGGAACGGTTTAAAAATGCTTTTATCCGTAATTTCAGTCACGAATTAAGAAATCCGTTAACGAGTATAATTTCAATTACCAAACTACTTGAAGGTAGTAAATTGAATAACGAGCAAAGCCAAATGGTCGATTTTCTGAAAGAATCGAATACCAATCTAAAATTATTGCTCGATGACATCATGAGTATAAGCATGATCGCTTCCGGTAAATTACAGTTAAGGAACAAGATATTCAGTCTTATTAGTTTGCTAGAGCTAATCGATTTTACCTACCGGTCAAAAACCAATGGGGGTGCCATTCGTTTTAAAATGGATTATGATAAGAAAATCCCTGAATTTATAGAAGGTGATCGTTTAAGGGTATTCCAGGTTCTTACGAATTTACTTGACAATGCCTTGAAATTTACCGAAGAAGGTACGATAACCCTGAATGTATCGCTTAACCAAAAAAGGGCGAATAAGGTTAGTTTGCGATTCGAAGTTTCCGATACCGGTGTGGGGATACCTTCGGAAAAGACAAATGCCATATTTGAAAGCTTTATCCAATTAGAATCCGAGGGTAAAAAGGAAGGGGCAGGTTTGGGACTTTCAATCGTAAAGGGGTTGGTCGGTTTAATGGGAAGTGAGGTCCATGTAAAATCCGAACTGGGCAAAGGCACCACTTTTTATTTTGATATTACACTTACATATGCTTTAGATCTTGCATCAAAACCGATAGATAGGGCCAAAAAGAAGAATCCTGATATAAGTAAGTTGAAGGCAGATAAAAAATATAAGGTTTTACTGGTTGAGGATGATGAACGAACACAAATGGTATTGTTCAAAACACTTATGGACACCAATTTCTTTTATATTGATTTGGTCAATGACGGGGCGCTGGTTTTCGAGACCGTGATCAACAATTCCTATGACATCATTCTTATGGATGTTGACCTTCCCAATGTTTCTGGGGATCAAATAACCAAATTAATACGTGAATTCCCTTTTAAGAACATTAAAAAAATCCCGATTATCGGGGTTACAGCCAATGTTTTCGAGGAAAGCATTGAGGATTATTTATCATTGGGAATGAATGCCGTTGTAACAAAACCATTCGATTTTGATGAACTCCTTAACACCATGGTCAAGTTTCTTAAGTAAGAAGCACGATACTAGATCAATCAGGGATATTTTTCTTTGCTGATTCTACTTATATTAAGCAAAAAAGTAAGAAAATACCTATAAAAATGTATTACATCGAATAAAACATGCTGTTTATCGACAAATAATTCTCTTCACTCTTTTCTTCAATTTAAGATTAAACACTTGTTTAGATTTGTGTGTAATTAGAATTCAAGGAGAACGATTCTACAGTTATCGAACACATATGAACACATCTATTTTAGTAGAACTATTTTTTGGAATCAGTGTAATTGTCTTTTTAACGACACTATACATTATTCTACCGACTAAATTGCTGAAACGCAAAATAATGATAAAATCAAAAGTTGGTCAGAACAATCTGAATAGGATTATCAGAATGGAAAAGTGAAAATCTAAGGATGGCCGAAAGGTAAAACCTAAAAGACCATCCCAAAAATATTAAGGGATAGAATGCTATACTAACACTAACCGTTTTATCCGTTTAAATCCATTGGAATTTTAATTGGTTTTTCCAATGGACTGAAAAAACCAACCAGGGTTTTGATAGTAATTAAAGTAATTTAGGTTTTAATTAGTTGGTTGGTTTAAAAGACCCTGCTTGCAGGGTCTTTTTTTAATAGAATAAAAGACCCGTAGGGTCAACAACGTTGAATGGACAAAATATAATGCACAATGCCTAATCAGGGAAAATGGAACGATCTTTTAACGTTAAGGAATAATTATTTAAAGGATTCAGGAATTAAGAAGGACACAAATAGGGGCCAAGAAATAAAACGCGCTGGGCGTGATGAGGAATTGTTTGTTGGATCGGCCTTTATTGGCGATGTGCTAAAATTTGAATTGCAAGAAATGCGTAACGAGAATCAGTTGAAAAGAATGGGTTTCGCAATTGAGGAAGAGTAAAATTGCTATGAAAAGAAAAGAGAATGGTTATGGGTTATTAATTCTGTTCAGTATAATGATCATGCTACAGATCCTTAACAACATATTGTAAGCGGTTAAAAATCAATGAAAAAGAAAAAAGGACTGACAAGGACAAAAATTATAATCATAGGATATATCATATAAGCTAAATCCAATTTTTGGACAAGCGTGGTTCAAATCCATGATGTAAGATAATGAGGGTTGTGTTTGTTACGTTCCCCCAGGGATAATTCGAAAGTGATTTCGGTTATCCCTTTTTTTATATACTGTATTCTAATTTAGTATTTTTGGTTTAAAGAACCTTATCCATGAAATATCTAACCTTGCTGGCAGTATTGATCATAGCCTCCTCCTGCACATCCGGAAATAAAAATAACCTAGAAGTAAAAGCCCCGGAAATTTCGAAACAGAAATCACCCGAGGGGTACGATCCCGAAAAACGGCTTGAAGAATTAGGTCTGCAATTGCAGGAAATTTCAGCACCTTTGGCTAATTATGTCCATGCCGTTCGTGCTGGGAACCTTGTTTTTTTAGCCGGTAAAGGGCCAAAAAATGAAGTAGGGGAAACAATCATTGGTAAATTGGGAGATGAGTATAATGTAGATCAGGGTTACGCTGCGGCAAAATCCGTAGGTATTCAGCAATTATCCGTACTTAAATCTGAATTGGGGAACCTGAATAAGATAAAACGTATTGTACAAGTCACAGGTATGGTCAATGCAGTACCTGAATTTAAAGATCATTCAAAAGTAATCAATGGGTATTCGGATCTAATGGTCGATGTTTTTGGTGATAGGGGTAAGCACGCAAGAGCTGCCGTTGGTATGGGTTCATTACCAAATAATATGGCTGTTGAAATTGAAATGGTCGTTGAAATATTTGAAGATTGATCGTCATGGCCAAAACAAAACTTGTTTTAATTGGGTTTCTTTTAAGTTCATATTTCGTATTGGCCCAAAAAGGATATCAACTTATTGAGGATTTACACTATTATAGTATGTCAACGCAGGCAACCGATGCCTATTTAAAAGAGCGCTGTAAGTTAGACGTTTATTTTCCTAAGGACACCACGAACGTCCCTACAATAGTTTGGTTTCATGGTGGTGGACTTGAATTTGGCTCCAAACATATACCAGAAGGTTTATTAAAGAAAGGGGTAATTGTCGTAGCTGTTAACTACAGGTTGCACCCCAAGGTTAAAAACCCCGTTTATATTGAAGATGCGGCGGCGGCTGTCGCATGGGTGGTAAAGAACATAAAGAGATATAATGGCGATGCTTCGAAGGTATTCGTAAGCGGACATTCGGCTGGGGGATATTTGGCGAGTATGATTGCCTTGGACAAACATTATTTAGCAAAATATCAAGTTGATGCCGATAGTTTGGCCGGGATAATCCCTTTCAGCGGTCATACCATAACCCACTTTACAATTCGCAAGGAAAGGGGTATAGAAGGCACACAACCTATTGTTGATGCTTTCGCTCCGCTGTACCATGTACGTAAAAATGCCCCTCCTTTTTTGTTGATAACAGGAAACCGGGAGTTGGAACTATTGGGAAGATACGAGGAAAATGCCTATTTCTATAGAATGATGAAGATTGTAGAACATCCTGATATTGAGTTGATGGAGTTGGATGGGTATGCCCATGATATGGTTTATCCGGCAATACCATTATTACTGAATTTTGTAAAAAAACAAAGGAATTGAAAAGGGAGGTAAAGTGTATTTATTTTAAGTAGCCTCGGCAAGAATCGAACTTGCATCTAAAGTTTAGGAAACTTCTATTCTATCCATTGAACTACGAGGCCCTTGAAATAAGAAGGCAAAAATAAAGTATTTTGGAATAATTAGGTACTTCAAACAAGATTTTTTGAGAAGCATTCAACTGAAAGATAGCTAGGATTATTTTTTCCTCTTCATCCATATTTCGTACATAGGCTCCCCTTTGCTATTATTTCCTTGGTGATGCCAGTCATCTCCCATGATTTTATACCCAAAGGAAAGTTCTGCCCCGACCCGGGAATCATCTTTGGAGAAAAAGGCTATATTCTCTTGATAAACCCCGTCTTTAGAGGAGAAAGAGCCACCACCGGTTCCGTGGAATTTCATGGTGTCGGTATTGTATGCGATCCATTGGAACCTTCCGTCCAATAAGAATTTCAATGTTTTTCGGGCTTTGCTGTCCCCTCTACGCTCTTGTCCCTGGTCTGGCCCACGAATACCGAACAACCATTGCCCATCTAAATCCTGGTTTATTTTTGCAGCATGTTTAAATTGCAATTTGGATTTCATTTCAAGAATCAATTTATTACCATTTTTTTCAAAAGGAATACTCAATTGTCTAATGGAATCTTGCGCATAATTAGAATTGAATTCAAGAAGTACCACTAATTGATTATCCTCGACCTGATAGAATCCCCCAAGGGTCTTTATAAATTTTGCCGGAGAGTTTTCGTAGATCGAATAGGTAAAATAGTTATCGGATAGTTTTACCTCATGGGTGGTGTTTTTGGCTGTTGAAAAATACACTCCTGTTGCGATTTGCGCATAAATAGGAAGTGTAACTGAGCTGACTAAAAAACATAATAAGCAAAATATCGTATTTATTGTTTTCATGTCACTGGTTTTAATTCTAAATATAAGGATTAATTAGCTATGAGTGAATTGGTTAGGTGTAATTGTGGTTGTGAAAATATTTTTTGAAGTATTTTTTTTGTAAAAAGCTTGTTTTATATATTTTTTGATTTTATTTGTACCATCAAACTAGGAACGTACTAGTTTGGTATAAGGCTTTTAGCTGAACATAATGAATAGTGTTTGTATGTTCGGGACTATGGGAATTAGGAAGTCAAACCCATTGTCAGCCCAGGGATTGGGTAACCGGAATTTAAAGCTTACTTCTGATAAGAACTCTACTATCGTCTGCAGCCAGCACGATTATTTTTTCATTCCTACCACGGCGGAACAATTCGTTATTTGATTTTAAAACATAGGACCGGATTTAAAAGGTTTCGATCTTTTACCAAAATTTTATTGTTTTAATTTTAAATATTCATCTGTTCAATGAACACAAAATATATTGATCTAATCGATCAAACATTTGATTTTCCGCAAGAGGAGTTTTCACTCAATAACGACAACTTGCTATTTCATGGTATTCCTCTGAACGAGCTTGTTCAGAAATATGGAAGTCCATTGAAATTCACCTATTTACCCAAAATTTCTGAAAATATAATGCGGGCCAAGAATTGGTTTTCAAAGGCTATCGAAAAGAACGGGTATAAGGGAAAGTACAATTATTGTTATTGTACAAAAAGTTCCCATTTTCAGCACGTGATGCATGAGGCTTTAAAAAATGATATCCATATAGAGACTTCATCGGCCTTTGATATCAATATCATTGAAAACCTAAAGGAAAAGGGTAAAATAAAAGACGATGCATATATTCTTTGTAATGGTTTTAAACGTGAGCAGTACATTGATAATATTGGTCGACTCATAAATTCCGGCCATCGAAATTGCATTCCTATCATAGATAATTATGAAGAGATAGATCTATTGTCAGATGTTGTGGAAGATAATTTCAAGGTAGGTATCCGTATTGCGTCTGAAGAAGAGCCTAAGTTTGAGTTTTATACCTCGCGATTGGGAATTGGATATAAGAACATAGTGCCCTTTTATGAAAACCAAATCAAGGACAATGACAAGGTAGAACTTAAAATGCTCCACTTTTTCATTAACACGGGAATCCGTGACAATGCCTATTACTGGAACGAATTGGCCAAGTGCCTAAAGGTGTATGTAAGATTGAAGAAGATTTGCCCTTCTCTTGATTGTCTTAATATTGGCGGTGGGTTCCCAATAAAGAATTCATTGGCCTTCGAGTATGATTATGAGTATATGGTCGATGAGATCATAAACCAGATCAATATTGCCTGTAACGAGGCAGAAGTTGCCGTACCACATATTTTTACGGAGTTCGGCAGTTTTACGGTTGGTGAGAGTGGAGGAGCCATTTATGAGATCTTATACCAAAAACAACAGAATGACCGGGAAAAATGGAACATGATCGAT
The DNA here is from genome assembly GCF_009674825.1 of Maribacter luteus. Lineage (GTDB taxonomy): Bacteria > Bacteroidota > Bacteroidia > Flavobacteriales > Flavobacteriaceae > Maribacter_A > Maribacter_A luteus. The sequence goes on along the minus strand of NZ_WKJH01000005.1, from coordinate 31,920 downwards.
TCATCTTTCATTACTACCCTTCCAGATACTTGGGCCATAAATAAAAGATTCATAATGTTACCCATCAATAGATGGAACGATGAATATGAGCGTGTACTTTTGGGCGGACTCACGTGCGATAGTGATGATTATTACAATAGCGAACAGAACAGGAACGCTATTTATTTGCCAAAATACAGTAAAAGCAAACCACTTTATATTGGATTCTTCAATACTGGGGCCTATCAAGATTCTATTGGGGGTGTAGGTGGTTTACAGCATTGCCTTATTCCACAACCCAAACATATCATAATTGATAGGGATGAAAATGGGGAATTGACGACTACCCTTTTCAAACCCCAGCAAAAAGCAGAGCAGATGTTAAGTATACTGGGCTATGATAGTAATAACGAGCCCACATACTCCCATAACGGCGCACTAAATGAACAAACAATTCCATCTAACGGATAATAAAAACAAATTAATTTTAAAGAGATGAGTACAACAAAGAATTACGCTGGTATTGCCGACGAATTCGCACAATTGGAAACTTCGAAGGTAGTTTTGATTCCTGTGCCCTATGACGGTACAAGCACTTGGGGAAAAGGGGCCGATAAAGGTCCGGAAGCCTTCTTGGATGCTTCTGAAAATATGGAATTGTATGATATTGAAACCGATTCCGAAGTGTATAAACAAGGTGTTCACTTAACAAAACCGGTATCCGAAGACGATTCTCCCGAATCAATGGTAGATGCTGTACACAAAGTGACCAAGGAATATATTAAACGAAATAAATTCGTTACCCTTTTTGGAGGGGAACATTCAATTTCAATAGGAAGTATTAGGGCGTTCAATGAATGTTTCGACAACCTGACCGTTTTACATATTGATGCCCATGCCGACTTAAGGGAGTCTTATGATGGTTCCCGTTGCAGCCATGCATGTGCGGTGCACGAGGCCAGTCAAACAACAAATCTTATCCAGATCGGAATTCGTTCCATGGATGCTATTGAGAAGACGTTCATGGATGAGGAAAAAACATTTTTTGCACATGATATGGTCAATGATGAATACTGGATGGATAAGGTCATAGACCTAATGACAGAGAATGTGTTCATTACCTTTGATTTAGATGCCCTAGACCCCTCCATTCTTCCATCAACAGGAACACCGGAACCGGGAGGTTTGTTCTGGTACGAGACCTTGGAGTTCTTAAAGCAAGTGTTCGAGGAGAAGAACGTGGTAGGCTTTGATATCGTTGAACTATGCCCCAATGTCCATGATAAATCATCCGATTTTTTGGCCGCTAAGTTGTATTATAAAATGTTAAGCTATAAATTCATGGGCGAAGATGTTGATGATGACTATGATAACACCTATGATGTAAATTATAAATCGGGGAACACCCAATCAAAATTTGAGGATGATGAAGACTAAAGGAGCTATCTCCGATTTTATAGAGAAATATTATTTGCATTTCAATGCTGCGGCTTTGGTCGATGCGGCCAAAGGTTATGAAGCACAATTGCAGAATGGTTCTAAAATGTTGGTGTCCTTGGCAGGGGCAATGAGTACTGCGGAGTTGGGTAAGATTTTTGCCGAAATGATCCGTCAGGATAAAGTTCAGATCGTTTCTTGCACTGGGGCCAATCTGGAAGAGGATATCATGAACCTGGTTGCACATTCCCATTATAAACGAGTACCTAACTATAGGGATTTAACACCCCAGGAAGAATGGGATCTCTTGGAAAAAGGACTCAATAGGGTAACCGATACCTGTATTCCGGAGGAAGAGGCGTTTCGACGCTTACAAGAACATATATTTAAGATTTGGAAAGAAGCCGAGGAAAAAGGTGAACGTTATTTGCCTCATGAGTATATGTATAAAATGTTGCTTTCCGGAGTTTTGGAAGAATATTATGAAATAGACCTAAAAGATTCTTGGATGTATGCGGCAGCGGAGAAAAACCTACCCATTGTTTGCCCCGGATGGGAAGATAGCACCATGGGAAATATTTTTGCTTCCTATGTTTTAAAAGGGGAACTTAAGGCCAGTACCATGAAATCAGGAATAGAATATATGACGTTCTTGGCAGATTGGTATACCGATAATTCAAAGAACGGTATCGGATTCTTCCAGATAGGAGGGGGTATTGCAGGCGATTTCCCAATTTGTGTGGTACCGATGTTGTACCAAGATATGGAGCGCACAGATACGCCGTTCTGGAGTTATTTTTGTCAGATCAGCGATTCGACCACCAGTTATGGGTCATATTCCGGAGCTGTTCCCAATGAGAAGATTACTTGGGGTAAGTTGGATATCGATACCCCTAAATTTATAATAGAAAGTGATGCGACCATAGTGGCGCCTTTAATTTTTGCTTACCTTTTAGACATGTAATTATGGACAAGCACGCACATTTAAAACGAGTAATAGTCGATTTCAAAAAACTTACACCAGAGGTGCTTAAGCTTTTGGTAGAAAGGTATCCCGATGGTTATGATGATCGTAATATCATTTCATTTAGAAATGCCAATGGCGAAAGGGTCGAGGCCGTTGAGGTATTGACCGAGGATACCAAGTATTTGGTAAAGATCAGTGCCAAGCTGGAGTATACCATGGAAAATTACGATGAGGATGATTACGATGACTTTGACGATGACGATCCAGAAGGAGTTCCAGATCCGGATTTACCGGAAGATGGTAATGATGATGATTAGGTTCTAAGAATTCATTGAACGGCTAACTTTCGTTTTGTACAACCTATCTTATGATTAAAAGTCTTTATCCTATGCGGATTAAAGGCTAACCCAATCACCTATCCAAAAATGAAAATAAAAGAAATTGAAAATATCGAATTAAAGTTCCTGGATCTTGATGATTACAAGGAACTTAAGGAAGCTATGTTGTCTTCCTATACCAATATGCCCGGGTCCTATTGGAAAGAGGAACAACTTCGGTTATTGATCGACAAGTTTCCTGAAGGCCAGGTTGTCATAAAGATCAATGGCCATTTGGCCGGTTGTGCCTTATCGATTATTGTTGATTATGACAAGTACGAAGATGACCACACTTATGAGGAGATTACGGGCAACTACACTTTCAATACCCATACTGATGATGGAGATGTATTATATGGTATCGATGTTTTCATAAAACCTGAGTTCCGTGGTTTACGATTAGGTCGAAGATTATATGACTACCGCAAGGAACTTTGTGAGAAATTGAATTTGAAGAGTATTGTTTTTGGGGGAAGAATGCCCAATTTCCATAAATATGCCGAGAAACTTACCCCCAAGGAATATATTGCAAAGGTCAGATTGAAAGAAATTCAGGATCCCGTGCTTAATTTTCAGATCAGTAATGATTTTCACCCTGCAAAAGTGATGAAGGGTTATTTAGAAGGGGATGAAGCATCTAATGAGTTTGCCATTTTAATGGAGTGGGACAATATCTATTACCATAAACCTTCAAAGAAAGCAGCAACGAAGAAAACCATTATTCGGTTGGGCTTGATCCAATGGCAAATGAGACCCTATAAAGATTTGGAGGCTTTGTTGCAACAGGCAGAATACTTTATTGATGCCGTATCGGGATATCGTTCCGATTTTGCTATGATGCCCGAATTTTTCAATGCACCGCTTATGGCCGATCATAACCATTTGTCCACACCGGATGCCATCCGGGAATTGGCCAAACATACAGAGGCCATAGTTCAAAAATTTTCCGAATTTTCTATTTCATATAACATCAATATCATTTCGGGTAGTATGCCCGAAATCGTAGATGGCCGTTTATTGAATGTGGGGTATTTGTGTAAACGGGATGGCAGTGTGGAGCGCTATGAAAAAATACATGTAACACCCGATGAGGCAAAGGTATGGGGAATGCAAGGAGGTAATCAGATAAAGGCATTCGATACCGATTGTGGCAAAATCGGTATTTTAATATGCTATGATGTCGAGTTTCCTGAATTGGGCCGTATTTTGGCCGATGAAGGAATGAATATACTGTTCGTTCCATTTTTGACCGATACCCAAAACGGTTATTCAAGGGTTCGTAATTGTGCGCAGGCAAGAGCCATAGAAAATGAGTGTTATGTAGCGATTGCAGGTAGTGTGGGTAATTTACCCAATGTACAGAACATGGATATCCAATTTGCACAATCAATGGTTTTTACACCCTGTGATTTCTCATTTCCTACCAATGGTATAAAGGCGGAAGCTACCCCAAATACCGAAATGATACTTATCGCGGATGTGGACATTGATCTACTAAGGGAACTTAACCAGTTCGGGGCAGTACATAATCTAAAGGATAGAAGAACCGATCTTTATGAATTGAAGAAAAAGTAAACTTTAACCCGAAATAAAATTCTGGGTTTTGCTTTTTGACATAAAGGTAAAAGACGGGTGTGCATCAAAGTAAATACTTCTAAAAAGTATATCGAATACTAAGAGTTAATAACAAAATAAATTTATGGCGCAGAACGAATTGCGTATTATCGGTAGTGAGGAATGGTGTGTTTTTGATCATTTGGGCATACCGAGTATCAAGGCTAGGGTAGACTCAGGCGCAAAAACCTCATCGCTACAAGCAACCAATATTAAGGTAATCAATAAAGGAGCTCAGGAATGGGTGAAATTTGAGGTAAATCCATTACAGGAAAACAGAAGTATAACCTTGCAGTGCGAAGCTAGGTTGGTCGACAGGAGAATGGTCAAAAGTTCCAGTGGAATATCCGAAGAACGTTTGGTCGTGAAGACTCCGGTTACATTGGGTGAGGATACCTTTGACATTGAATTGACGCTGGCGAATAGGGATACCATGGAGTTTCGCATGCTTTTGGGTAGGGAGGCTTTAATGGACAGGTATATGGTAAATCCTGCTGAAAGTTATAAAGTGCAGTACTTTACCGATGAAGAAATTGACTTAAAATATCGACCATTTTATAAGCAGAAGACCGGATTGAAAATCGCCCTTCTGGCGAGTAATCCCCAACTTTATAGTAACAAACGTATTATAGAGGCGGCAGAGGCTAGGGGGCATGAAATCGTTTTCCTCAATGTTGAATTGGCCTATATGAAGTTAGATGCGCATTCGCCTGAAATTCGATATAGGGGAGGTAATATTCTAAATGAGTTCGATGCGGTCATTCCACGGATCAAACCATCGGTGACTTTTTATGCGTGTGCTTTAATTCGACAATTCGATAATTTAGGAGTGTATTGCCAGAATACCGCTGAAGCTATTACCCAGTCTAGGGACAAACTTTTCGCTTCCCAGTTGTTTTCGAAAAATGACATCCATATTCCGATAACGGGTTTTGCAAAATCCCCCATGGATACCAAGGACCTTATTAAAATGGTCAATGGCGCACCGCTCATCATAAAATTATTGGAAAGTACCCAAGGTAAGGGTGTTGTTCTGGCCGAGACCAATAAGGCCGCTGAGAGTGTTATTAATGCCTTTAAAAGTGTGAACACCAATATTTTGGTACAAGAGTTCATCAAGGAGGCCAATGGGCAGGATATCCGTTGTTTCGTTGTTAACGGTAAGGTAGTCGCATCAATGCAGAGACAGGCCGAAAAAGGGGAATTTAGGGCCAATATACATCAAGGCGGAAAAGCATCGATTATCAAAATTACGTCCGAGGAGAAAAAATTGGCCATAAAAGCAGCCAAAGTGCTGAACTTGGCCGTTGCCGGTGTTGATATAATCCGATCGAACAAAGGACCTCTTTTACTGGAGGTGAATTCCTCCCCCGGCCTTGAGGGTATCGAAAATGCCACAGGAAAAGATATCGCCAATGAAATGATCATGGCCATTGAACGAAAGTTGAAATTCAGTATTTAGAATCAAAAAATCGGCTTCTTAGGGTTCAGGTAGCCTTAAGAAGCTTTCTATTGTTTGTTTTCTTTCAGATTATAGAGCATTTCCCGGGTAGTTCTTTCCAAGTCGAATTCCGATTGCCAACCCCAATGCATACGAGCCATTGAGTCATCGATGCTGTTGGGCCAGGAATCGGCGATTTCTTGTCTAAAATCGGGCTTGTAATCGATTGTGAATCCAGGAATCTCACGCTTTATGCTTTCTGCTATTTCTGCTGGGCAAAAACTCATTCCGGCAAGATTGTACGAGGATCGTATTTTAATAGAATTAGGATGGCTTTCCATTAACATGAGTGTTGCCCTTATGGCATCATCCATGAACATCATGGGTAGTTTGGTGTCCTTTTTTAAAAAGCAAGTATATGTTTGGGAAGAAAGTGCCTTATGGTATATTTCCACGGCATAATCAGTGGTTCCCCCACCTGGCATCGTTTTATAGCTGATAAGGCCGGGATAACGGATACTACGTACGTCTACCCCGAATTTTTGATGATAATAATTACACCAACGTTCTCCGGATTGTTTACTTATGCCATAAACGGTACTAGGTTCCATAATAGTGTTCTGGGGCGTATCGTCCACAGGGGTATTTGGGCCGAATACCGCGATACTCGATGGCCAAAAAATCTTATCTATTTTTTTCTCCTTTGCCAGGTTCAAGACATTGAAAAGAGAGTTCATGTTCAGGTTCCAGGCCCGCATCGGAAATTTTTCAGCAGTGGCACTCAACATCGCGGCCATTAAATATACCTCGCTGATTTCATAATAGGCAATTACTTCTTCAAGCGCATTGTAATCCGTTGCATCCAAAAGTTCAAAAGGTCCCGAATTCATCAAGCTTTCGTTGCCTTCACGAATATCACTTGCTATGACAGTGTTCGCTCCGTGTTTTTTCCGAAGTACATAAGTAAGTTCTGTTCCTATTTGTCCACAAGCCCCTAATATTAAGATGGATTTTTGCATTAAAATGTAGTTAAATGAATACTTGGTAAATATAGCTTTTATTAAAATTTGTACATTCGCTCCATGCATAAATTCTTTATTACCTTATTGGTGTTTTTTGTAGCCGTTTCCTGTAAGGAAACCCAAAAAGAGGAAGTGGATCAAGATGCTTCGGGATACGTAATCAGTACCGAAAAATGGCCAAAAAAACGTTCTTTGGATTCCAAGGCCAGTGCCATTTTACAAGAATGGCCAGAGTTCATGGCTATGGATGTCAGTTTTGATGCTTTGTACAATGCCGGAAATAGGGATGACCTAAGCCTTACTATCGATAATATTATAGAAGAGCAAAAATTGCTCGAGAAATCTACTTATCCGGAACAGTTCGATACACCGCAGATAAAAAGTAGACAGAAAGTATTCAAAACCTATCTACTAAAGGTAAAGGGTGATCTATATTATTATTTGGACCCAGAGGCATCGGTCAATGAAATGATCGATTCTTATAACATTATGCGCCAACAGTTCAACGCAGTGGTCAACCATACTTTCGATGCCCAATTGATATTGGATGATGAATAGGCCGGTATTGCACTTTGCCTAGATAGAACAAATTAAAAAAGTAACAGCACTACCCACTTATTTTTCAAGCAGCAAAAAATAAGGTGAGAATAAAAGGGTTATTTTTTCTCCTCAGTGGGTTCTGCTTTTCTTGCTTCCAAAGCTTGTTTGCTTAAACTCGCCAAGTTAAAGTTAGGTTCTATTTTCAAGGCTTCATCTATTAAGGCAATGGCCTCATCGATTTTAGCTTTATCCTGATTATAGCTTACAAGTGCCTTTAAATGTAAAAATGCGGCCTTCAATGGAACTTCATAAGGCTGTTGTCTTTCGTAAAAAGCGTATTTCATATCGTCCTTGGCGTTGGCCAATCCGTATTCGATATTGGTACTTGCCCCGATATTGTCCCCGGTCTGTATTTTAAGATCGGCCAGTTCATAAGCCAGATAAGCATTAGGGGTTCGTTTGTTCAGGATTTCCATTTGTTCCAAAGCCCTTTTAGGCTGGTTGATCGCTTTTAAGGAAATGGCCTTTACTTGTACGGCCAAGTCAGAATCGGAATCGTTTTTTTCGTAACCAATAGTATTAAGCGCTTGCATATGCTGATTGTTATTGGCATAGATATACGCCAACGTATCTTTTCTTGCTTTTGAAGGGGAAAGCACGTTCAAATGTGTCAACGCATTGGTCATTCCGTTAATATCGGCCTGCATTCTCATTTCTTTGTAAAATGCCTCATAATGTTTTAGAAGTTCGTTATTGGTTTGCGCACTTATCGTAAAACTGATGGCAAATAGGATTACAAAAGCAATCTTTTTCATGGTATTCTATTTTGATAATTTAAAGTGTGCTAAGCTATTAAAATTATTGATAGAAATCTGTTAATGAAACCTTTAATTGGGCATAAAAAAAGCGCCGAAAGGCGCTAGTTCTTTAATCAGAGCTTCATTCTTTCAAGCAGCTGTAAGTTTTACCTCCTTATTGGTAAAAGTACGGAGTAATCCTGCATAAAAACCCATACTTTCAGTGTCTGTGACAATACATGATTTTAGAAATTCCTTTAGATTTTTAAAAAATAGGTTTGCATGTAGAATAGGAAGGGTCATGTTCACTTTTGAAGGTTCATAAAAGGTGTCATCCATTACAATATCCAGGACTATTCGTTTTCTGTGATAGTCGATGGATACATCTGCTGCATTATAATGTTTTTTTAGAAGTGCAACATGTAAGGTTTCGAATTTTTTGGTCGATTGGGGGTTGGCGCAACTTTCGGAAATCAATTTTTCAATCTCCGATTTAATTTTGAGTTTCAATGTTGAATTTTCCATGTCAATCGAATTTTATGGTTTACTTAAAGTTATGCATTTTATCGATAAAACCCCTGTTTAACGAAGGTGTATTAACAAAATATGCCCATAATTGTTGTGAAATGTGTAATTTTTGTGGTGTATTAATTGTAAATTGAAGTAAGAAAAACGTACTTTTTAACAAGAATTAGCCTACTTGAATCTATAATTTTACCTGAAAAACTTGAATTTTGATCATATTTTGGTGAAATAAGTCCTTTTTGATCGGCTATTTGTTGATAGTATTCTTTTTTAGGAGGGTGCAAAGGGTATGCAGCGTTGAAGGTTTCGCCCCACCATTGTTTATTTACAATAGATGTTATGATGCCGATACAATCATTTAAATGAATTAAATTGACAGGGTAGTTGCCATTGCGTAAACCTTCTTTACCAGAAAGCATGTTGATAGGATGCCTGTTTTTATCGATCAAGCCCCCAAAACGGATAATGGTGGTTACAATACCAGGTATTCGTCTAAATAAATACTCTGATACCAACAATTGTGCACCAGCCTCCGTAGTTGGATATGGAGGAGTGCACTCCGTAATTTTTCCTTGGTCTTCCCCATAGACCGATGTACTACTGATAAAAATGATTTTCTTGATCTTTGAACTCTCTACGGCGGTTTTAAGATATTTCATTTTATGCACATAGTTTTCGGCATTGTCACCACGTAATTTTGGGGGTATGTTGATAATGAGGATTTCAGTGTTTTCCAATACTTCCCCAATAGGTCCTTCTAGGCCATTTTCGGACAGCTTTATGGTATATGGTACGATCCCTACCTTTTCTAAGGCTTTCATTTTTTCTTCAGAGGTTGTGGTGCCGTAGACCTTGTAACCTTGCTCAATAAATGTGAGGGCCAATGGCAGCCCTAACCATCCACACCCCATAATGGCAACAGACCTATTCATAATAAAGGGTTTTTGTCCATAAAATGGCATCGTTCAATATAAATGGCATAGGAATGTTATTCGTGGGCCGCTCGGGTATCGTGAATTGTGGATTCGTAAGCAAATCGTTAGAGGCTTCATATAAAGTCAATTCCAATGGGGTGTCCTTTGGTAATGTCAATCGAATTTCGGTGTATTCATTATTGCTAATATAATGTGTGACCAATTTGCCATTTTTTCTATGGGTCAAGTAATATTCGCTTAATTCTATACCATTGATCACGGCTTTTTTAATCTCTACGGTATTCGTAAAGACTTCTAGCCGGTTCACGTTACGTTGTGGTGTTATGCAGAGTTCCAAAACACGTTCGTTCCCAATTAGGGTATCCAAGGTTGTTTCTATCTTGGGTGCAATGATTTCCTTTATCGGCGCATCGGTAACATAGGTAAACCCAGATGAATATTTGCTACTAATGGTTTTGTCGGCTAGTTTTTCGGGAACCTTTTTTGTATCACCTATGTATTGGGATGTCCAATCGGATATCACTTGTTCATAAGTCGCCCATTTTGCATGGTTGCTGTTGGCATCATAAACATATAAAAGGCTCGTCGGTTTGGCATTTTCTTCATTAAAGCCGGAATTTATATGGGCAGACACCATGAAACCCATAAAAAGTAGAAGACCCAATATGCCCAATCGATGCTTGTTCTTGTAAAATCCGAATACCGGTAGAAGCAGATAAAAGGTTAGAGTGGTCAATAGGGTAGTGGCAACCATCATTTTCAATCCCAGTCCAATAGGGAACATTTTTATAAAGGGAGCATAAATGAAGAGGGCGGGTAAGGCTAAGAATACCAGTAAATATGCACTGGGGTTCTTTTGGTTGATAATTACCATGAACGAAACCAATAGGGCATATAGGGGAATAATGAAAAAGCTTGCCCCTGGTAAATATGTACCTACCAATCCACAAATGACCAACCAAATTATAATAGGGGCAACCAAGAGGTTGGGGGTGTTAATATGTTTGAACTTATGATACACCCAAAAACAAATGGCCAAGGAGAAAAGTACAAATGCAGCGATATATGTATGGCCATTATAGGTGAATCCATGTAAAATATCCGCATACGCCGGATACAACCACTTAAGGACCTTAAAACTGAAATAGCCTACGATGCCATTGATGGTCAAAGTGATCAACATGGGGACAAAGCCTAGTAATGATTGACGCGCATCCAATGTTTTTTTTCGGAAACCATTTACTAATAATACCCCAAAAAACAATAAGGCCAAGGCGAACATGGGCCAAATCCATTCAAAGGGATAGGAAACCATTTTAAAAAAGGGCACGTTGAAATAGACGAGATCGTTCAGGCTCTTTAAGTTATTTAAATCGGCGTCCGCAAAATGATATAACAAAGGCATTAGATAGCTGCCTTGGTGGGCAAGGGTATTCCGGTTCAATCGTTCATAAGAATCACGAACGGTATGATAATCGTAATGATCATCGATAAATGCGAAATTTAATCCTTCGATATCCCCATCTTCCCTAAAAACGGTCAGATCGGTATCATTGGGGAGCATTTTATAAATACTGTAGACCAGGGAATTAGCTACGGGAAATTCTGGATTGGCTTTTATGAATTCACTGATTAATTTTCCATTTCCCCGATTGGTCTCGACCAACATATAACTGGGTCCGCCACTGCCACGTGCCTCAAAATTCAAGGTAAGTCCTACTTCCTTGGCCCAAGGATGCCCGTTTACGAACAGATCGGCACCGTTAAGTCCCAATTCCTCGGCATCTGAGATCAATATAATAATGTCGTTTTTTGGTTGCTTATTGCTGGCCAGAAAGGCGCGTACACCTTCTAATATGGTTGCGACCCCACTACCGGCATCACTGGCTCCCAAAGAGGAATGTGGATTGCTGTCATAGTGGGAAAGTAGTAGAAGGGCCTTTCCTTTCCCGGAACCTTTAATACGGGCCAGTATATTGGTCGCCTTACTTAAATTACCCCAATCCCCTGCTGTATGGCCTTCTTGAATGGTGGTTTCCAAGCCCATTGACTTTAATTCGGAAATAATATAATTGCGTACTGTGGTATGGGCGGGGAAACCCACGGCATGCGGTTCTTTGGACATTTTTTCAACATAGGTCAAGGCCCGGTCGGTAGAGAACTCGGTCAAAGGGGCAGTGGCATCTTCATGATAGGATGGCATGGCCGATTTAAAACTCCAATAAACAGCAAATAGAATGAGTAAAAGGGTAATTACTTTTGTAAATCGCTTCATAATAAATACTTGGACTTTAAAAGTATGAAATAATCGAAAGTTCTTCAGTCATATCGATCACTTTATCCTTTCCGATATTTTTTTCTATCTTTAAAAGGAACCTAAATGACAAGAATATGGCTATCAAAAGTTTTCAAGGAATTAGAAAGACAATAAAAAAAGAGTTTGATGCCCCTATTTTGGTATCGGATTATATGAGCACCAAGTTGGTTACTTTTTCACCGGAGCAATCTATCTTAGAGGTTATGGAACAGTTTGCGTCCCATCATATTTCCGGTGGACCGGTATTGGACGATAATGGTTTTTTGGTTGGAATAATCTCGGAAGCGGATTGTATGAAGCAAATTTCAGAAAGTCGGTATTTTAATCAACCGATTCTCGATAAAAGCGTTGAGAAATATATGTCTAAAGAGGTAGAGACCATACCTCATGATATTTCCATTTTTGATGCAGCGGGTATTTTTGATAAGCATAACCGCAGAAGGTTGCCCGTAATGAAAGACGGACTGGTAGTTGGGCAAATAAGCCGTAAAGATGTGGTTATTGCCGCATTAAAACTTAGCGGACATAATTGGAAGTGATCTATTCCCGTTTAACGATCATATAATAATCGTTATCCAACGGCAAATATCCTAAGTCGTATACAAAGTAGTAAGTAGTGCCTTTTTTGGTGGTATAAAGGTTAGTGATGAATTCGAAATCGAAACCTTTGTTCATCAACCGGGTTCTGGTGGTTTTCGTTTTGCCGTCTTTTAACGGAAAGCTATCCAAAATACGGTAATTCTTACGCAGTCGGTTATTTATATTCCGGATGAGGTTTTTGCTGACTTTGTTGATCTTGTTGTTATAGGCGTTTCTGCAATGGTCAGAGCAGAATTTTTTGTCTATACGCCCCTTGACCTCGGTACCACATTCCAAACATTTTCTCTGCATCTTATTGCTCCCTTTTATAATTGAACTTTACTTCTTTTGAAGATCCATCCTCATCACCAACGACGACATACATGTTTATTTCGTTTTCGCTTATTCTTTCTATGGTGAAATCATCGAAATAAATTTTGTCACCTTCTAACTTAACCAGTTTAAAATCTACGGTTTCATCTTTTTCTTCCCATCCTTTCAACGAACCATGAAAATGTTTCAGTTGTAATATCAAGGTTTCATCGCGCTGTTGAATATGGCCCACTTCGTAGAATTGTACCTTACCCTCGGTTACCAGTTTAAATACGAACATCATGGAATCTCCCAAGGGCGGACTCCATATTTCTTCGGCAATGCCACCAAAGGCTTCTCCTTTCCAATGGCCTGTAACCCAAGAAACATCTTCCAAGGTAGCTTTAGGTGGTATGTCGTTATCAGAAAAAGACATTGTGTTTTGGGCAAAGCAACTTACCGAAAAGCATAGTAAAAGTATAGTGGATAATTTCATACAATAACACTTTAGTTCATAGCAATATACGAAATATCGGTTTACGAACGATTGGTATATTAATCGTCGATTTGAATGTCGTACTTGAACAACAGGCCCTCTAACCCTTCCTTGGAAAAACGTGCCTTTTTTATTTTGTTCTGTTCAGGGTCTATTTTATAATTGTAAGCAGTACTGAAATCGGCCTTTTCCAATATGGTATTGTTAAATACCGCTTTTCCCAAATCACAGGATTGGAATATGGCTTGGGTAAGGTCGGCTTCGGTAAAATCAACATCGATCAATTTGCAATGGTCAAATCTGAATTTGGGCAATTTCATGGTATAGAAAGAGGAGAAATTCAATATACAGTCAGAAAAACTGAAGGACATTATGAATTTGTTGCATTGATTGAATTTGACCCCTAGTATTTTACATTGTGTAAACAGAACATCATTGAAGACCGTTTCGACAACATTGGTGTTGCTCAAATTACATTCGATGAATTCGCATTCAGTAAAATTCTGGTTGTCGAGATAACCATCTGCGAAATTGCAATTACTGAAAATACAGTTTTCGTACTCCCCGGTTTGAAGGCGGTTTTTACTGAAATCCTGCCCTTTGAAAGTTTTATCGGCTATAAAAGGTTTTATCATTGCTTGGCCTTTGATCTGGTTCTAAGTTCAATTTTTATTTTCGGGTTCCTTTTTTTGAGGTCATCAATGAAATCATATTTAAGTTTTGGGGATATGATGACATTTTTACCGTTGTCCAGATTTATTTCCAATCGATCCAACGATGCGGCTGGGGCACTAATAGGATTATGGGTTTCGGTAATCCTTGTTATTTGGCTTATTTCGTAGGATTGTTTCAAAAGAAACCCCGATTTCACTTTCAGTATATTACCGTCAATGGTGTAATAGGTCTGATGGAAAAGGTGGGCAATAAAGGCAGCGGTAAGGGTCATGAATAAAAGTCCGCCCCAACTTTTATCCAATATCAGGTTGTAGGAACTAATAATAAAAACCAAGACAATAACGAGCACTAGGCCTATTCCTATTTTTGATTTATAAACTTTCAACAGTCATCTTTTTTTATTCATTTAGGATTATGGCTGGCAATCCTAAGTCATTATATAATTTGTTATATGCTTCCATTTCATCGTTTACGATGGCATTTCTTTCATTTTCATAAGTCTTCCATTCGGCCATAAGGTCTTTAAGTCGCTCTTTAGCCCCTTGGGTCACTTTAGGTTCCGCAACATCCACATAACTCTTTAGCTCCATAAATTCCGCATTGAGTCGGTTATTGAAATTGATTACATCCTGAAAAGTTTTTTGTTTGGGTTGTATTAATTTCCCTTCCCAGGTTTCAATACGCTCAATTAATGATTTGCCCTTTTCCAATAGTTTTTCGGCCTTATCATTGCCTTTCAGCAACTCGGCGTAACTTTTCAATTGTGCTTTTGCCGATAGCATGGATGTAACCGATTCGTGAATACTTTTTATACCACTTTCAATGTGTCCCAAAACAGTTTGTTGTTCCTCGTAGTTGGCTGTTGTACCTTCTACCTTTGGATTCTTCATTACCGTAACTTCTGTTTCGGATGTCAATCCGTCTACGGTCAGTTTTAATTGGTAGGTGCCTGGACCCACTCGTGATCCTGCATAACTACCGTATACGAAAACCTTGTCTACAGCAGGTAGATTTTCTTTTCTGAAATCCCATGTGAATCTATTGAATCCTTTTTTGGATGGAAGTGTTTCTGGTTTGGATGGGCCACCGGGCCATGATTTAAAATCTTTCGGTTTTTTGTTCGTATAGGTTCTTATGGTTTTGCCTTTGTGCAAAACCTCTAATTTCAAATCCAAACTATCGGCATCGGTATCTAAATAGTAATCGAACGTTACTCCGGATTTAGGGTTTTGTCCAAGTCCAGGAACGGGTTTATCGGTATGCCCACCAAATATCAGGTAAGTATCTTTGGGTTTGAAAATACTGATTTGTTTTTTTGGAGAATCCATATTCTGAATGGGCGCAAGGTCATCTAGAATCCAAAAAGAACGACCGGCTGTGGCGGCTACCAAATCATTATCCTGAATGATCAAATCATTGATTGGAACAATAGGCAAATTCAACTGGAAAGGTTGCCAATTTTGTCCGTCATCCAATGAAATGAACAAACCGGTTTCCGTACCGGCATAGAGCAAACCTTTCTTGCGTTTATCTTCCCGAACCACCCGTACGAACGTATGTTCACCAGTTATACCATTTGTTATATTATACCAAGTGGTTCCGTAATCCGAGGTCTTAAAAATATAAGGTTTGAGGTCCATTTGCTTGTAACGCATCACTACCACGTAGGCTGTACCTGGATCATGTGGTGATACCTCAATACTGTTCACGATTCCCTCTTTTAAATTCGGGGGTGTTACATTGGTCCAATTCAGGCCTCCATCTTTTGTAAGATGTATAAGTCCGTCATCACTACCAGCCCATAGTACCCCTTTTTCATGGGGAGATTCAACCAAATACATAATGGTATTATAATTTTCACCACCAGCGGCTTCATTGGTATACGGACCTGAACCAGGCCCTTGTTTAGATTTATCGTTTCGGGTAAGGTCGGGACTTATTATGTCCCAGCTATTTCCGTTATCCATAGATTTGAAAACCACATTTCCCGCATGGTAAATGGTGCTTCTTTTATGTGGGGAACTTATAATAGGGGCATTCCAGTTGTATCGGAATTTAAAATCTTCAGGAGCGTTTCCGAGGGCTAATTCGGGATATTCCTTAATGGGTTTTCCTTCACGAGAAGCCCGAACCCATTTCTCGATGATTCCTTGATAGCAACCTCCGAAAACCACCTCGGGATTATCCGGATCAAAGGCTAAATAGGCACTTTCACAACCAGCGACGGAGTACCAGTCTTTCCAATCGATTCCTTGGTCGTTGGTTCTACTGGCAATCGCAATGGCCGAATTGTCTTGTTGGCCACCATAAACATTGTAGGGCACTAAATTGTCAGTTATTACGCGGTAGAACTGTGAGGTAGGTTGATATTGCTGGGAACTCCAGGTCTTTCCCCCATTATTCGAAACATTGGCACCGCCATCATTCGAATTGATCATTTTATTGTTATCGATCGGGTTGATCCAAAGGTCATGGTTGTCGCCATGGGGTGTGGATAAGGGCTTAAAGCTGTTACCACCATCGATGGATTTAGTTACTGGGGCATTGAGTATATATACCAAGTTTTCATCCTGTGGATCCGCAAAAATTTCCATGTAATACCAAGATCGGGCAATATTGATTCGATCTTTGTTTACTTGCGTCCATTTTTTACCGGCATCATCAGAGCGATAAACGCCTCCTTTCTCACCTTTGGCCTCAAGGACGGCAAATACGCGTTCAGGATTGGCCCTTGAAACAGAAATTCCTGCTTTACCGAATTCTTTGGGCAATCCTTCTTTCATTTTTTTCCAAGTATCCCCTCCATCGGTTGATTTGTACAAGCCGGAATCTTTTCCTCCCGAGGTTATGGTCCAAGGAAAGCGTTGGTGCTGCCACATGGCCGCATATAGGATCAGAGGGTTCTTCATGTCCATAGATAGAGAAGAAGCTCCGGTAATGTCATTTATATAGAGCACTTTTTCCCAAGTTGCCCCACCATCCAAAGAACGGTAGATACCACGATCGGTAGATGGCCCGTACTGTGCTCCTTGCGCCGCAACAAATAGAATATCTGGATTGGTCGGGTGAATAATGATGTCGGAGATATGTCGCGTATGGTCTAAACCCATATGTTGCCAAGTTTTACCGGCATCATTAGATTTGTACACGCCATCACCCATAGAGGTCATGACCCCACGGGCGGCATGCTCCCCCATACCGACAACGACTATATTCGGATTACTTTCGGAAACGGCTATATCGCCAACCGTTCCCGTTTTAAAAAATCCGTCAGAAACGTTCTTCCAAGTAATACCGTCATCAACGGTTTTCCAGACCCCACCACCGGTATTTCCCATGTAATAGGTCATCGGTTGTTTTACAACTCCGGTCGAGGCTACACTTCTGCCGCCACGAAACGGACCTATATTACGCCATTTGAGTCCATGGAACATGGAATCCTGCACGGTGATTACAGGAATCGCTGACTTCTTTTTACGTTTTTGGGATTGTACGGATAGCGGAAAAATGAGTAATGCAAGGAGAATAAACTGCAAGGATTTCATACGGTTGGTTTTTAGGATTTTGACTAGTGCCCGAGAGCTACCTCTGAAAGGTAAGAAACCTATAAGAAAAATGCAGGGTTGAAAAAGTGTTTTCTATTGACTTTAAGTGATTATGTTAAGGATATGGCGCAAAAAAACCTTGATCATTGCTAAAACGGATGGCAATCACCAAGGTTCAATGCGATAAATAAGCTTAATTATTTTCTTTGAGATAGTAATCGCGAAGTATATAAAAAGCCTGTTTTTTCATGCCTTGTTCAGAGATTAGGCCTTTTCTATTGAAATCTTCCTGAATTCGTTTTAAAGGTCTTCTTGAAGAGCGGAAATCCATTAAGATCCAAGGGGATAATCCTGACAAAAATTTAATGTTCCGCATCATTTCAATATTGGTCTTATACACATCGGCTTGGTATTCTTCGGTCCACCGTTCATTTTTATTTCCATGTAAGCCATAGAGCGCACCACCGCCAACTTCGCTCATGATCATGGGCTTGTCGTAAGCACTTGCCCATTTTACCGAAGAACATTTTTGCGGTTCGTCAACGTACCAGCCACAATAATGGTTTATCCCGATAACATCCACAGCTTCACCTAATGGATCTTCGATCATTTTGCCGCCTTCTCCCTCACTCTGGGTGTCCAAGGCGGCGGTTATCAATCGTGTATTGTCCAATTTTCTGGCCTCATTGGCAAGGTTACTTAAGAACGAAAGTCGGGCCTCACCCTCAGGGGTTTCATTGGCCACTGACCACATAAGGATCGCTGCCCTGTTCTTGTCACGGGAAATCATTTCCGTTAGTTGGTTTTTTGCATTGGCATACGTATCCATATTGTCGAATAAGATGGTCCAATACACAGGTATTTCCGACCAGATCATAAAGCCCATTTTTTCAGCCTCACGAACCATGGTCTCACTATGGGGATAGTGGGCCAAACGAATATAATTGCACCCTAGTTCCTTGGCCCATTGCAACAATATCCTGCATTCTTCTTTAGAGGTTACCCGACCAGTTTTAAATGGGGCTTCTTCGTGAATACTTATGCCCTTAAGGAAAATTTCCTTCCCGTTTAGTAATATCTTGGATCCTTGGGTAGATACGGTTCTAAAACCGATGGCATCGGTAAGTTTATCGGCCCCTGTTTTTATGGTTACTTCGTAAAGCTTTGGATTTTTCGGCTCCCATAGGGTGGGTTTTGCTTTTATCGAAAAATTCGCCCTTCCGTTTTTAATAACGGATTTCACATTTTTACGTAGTTCGGGAATACTGATTTCCACGTTATCGTCATCCGTGCTATTTTCGACGGTTACCCAACCTTCAATGTTGTTGGTACTGCCTTTTGCCAATTGAATGGAATAATCGCTTATGTGGGTTTTAGGTGTTGAGATCAAATGAACGGATCGGGTAATGCCACCGTAGTTCCACCAATCTTGGTTGACCGTGGGTACATTTTCACGTTTACGTTTATTGTCCACTTTCACGACTACAAAATTATTCCCCTCTTTCAGCTTATCAGTAACCTCAAACTGAAAAGGTGTATAGCCACCTGTATGGGCACCTATTCGTTCTCCATTTAGGTAAACGATTGCTTCGTAATTAACGGCTTCAAAGTAGAGATAGACCAATTCGTTGGTTTTGGCGGTGTAGTCAAAATCTTTTTTATACCATACGGTACCTTCGTAATAATACAGTTTTTCCATTTGGGTGTTCCAGTCTCCTGGTACCATAATCTGGTAACTGGTGTCAAAATCGTATTCTATTAAATCGGAAGGCGATTGCATTTTGGCATTTTTGAAGTATCCATTATCCATGGGTTGTAGCCTGTGATTGTAATAGCCATTCTCCAACGGGTCAATTATGATATCCCACAAGCCGTTCAAAGAAACTTTTTCCCTTGAATCAATATTTTGAAGTAGATCGGCAAATTCCTTTTCCTGTGAAAAAAGGGTAGTAAATGAGGAGATAAACAATAGGATGATTAAGCTTTTAATTGGTTTCATGTGCATTTTCAATTTCATTTTTCGGGTTGAATGGAACTTTATCGTGACTGATTTAACTAAATATCCGTTTTATAAGTATCTACCAAGGTTATCACTTTAAGATTGTTTTTGAATGAATCTAAATCGTCGTTTTCATTCTTTTCGATGGAGACGGTTTTTTTGGTGTTCGGTAGCATATCAAAATAATTATCCGAGAAATTGGCATCGGATCCAGTAGATAGAAAGACGTTCTTGGCCAATTTTCGGGTACTCAAAGTTACTTCAAAACTATCGGTATTTTCCTTTATCGAGAAAGAAAGTTCCGGATTGGGAAAATCGAGGGATTTGTAAGGGGAGAAATAATGCAAATTCTCCATTTTCACCTTCTCATCAACGATCAATTCACCCTGTAAAAGCACATTTTTCGAAACTGTCCTGTTGACCAAATCATTTTTTGGAATTGAAAAATAGGACTGGGATCGGTTGGGTGCCACAACCACCTCTTTTTCCCGTTGGTTGATTTCATTACCTTCGAAATCGAGCAGGCGAAGCTTCAATTTTGCATCCAGTGGTTGCAGGGAATCGGATACGATGTGTACCTTTAGACTGTCTGTCTGCTCTTCGAAAGTGACCAAGAAATTTTCAAAAGATTTTTTTGCTTCGTAATGAAGGGCCTTCCATTTACCATAATAATCAATACTGGACCAAGAAGCCACTGGCCAACAATCGTTGATCTGCCAGTACAAGCTGCCCATACAGCGGTCCCTGTTTCTTCTGTGGGCCTCAATGCCAACTTTAATCCCATGGGCCTGTAAAAGATGGCTAACGTATAGGAAACTCTCAAAATCTTTTGGTCGTTTGTAATGGCGTAGCATATATTCCTCAATGGTCTCATTACCAATGCTTGATCTTTGGTGCGATTTCATAACCTCTGAATAAATGTCATAATCTTCTGGAATGGTGTATTTTTTAACGCTTGACATTTCTGGGAAGGACTGAAATCCGTATTCAGACATAAATCTGGGAATTTCAGTGGTGTATTTTTCGAACGGTTCTTTGCCCCACCAGACCATCCAATAATGGGCATCCCCTTTTTCCAAGGATTCCGGTTCCCCGAAATCACTTTCAGGGGATGATGGCCAGTAGGCGCGGTTACCATCGAAATTTTGAACCACTTCCGGAAGTATTTTGTGAAAGATATCATCATAGGCCTTCCAAATGGTATCGGAAATTTCGGGAGATTGATTTTCTGTGACCTGATTTTTCCAACCCCAGTTTTCCCAGGCCGAAAGAATCTCGTTATTTCCGCACCAAAGGGCGATTGATGTATGGTTGCGCAGCCTTTTCACATTGTCAATGGCTTCTTGCCTTACGTTGTCAAGAAATCCTTGGTCGCCAGGGAACATGGCACAGGCGAACATAAAATCTTGCCAAACGAGAAGCCCCATTTCGTCGCACATTTGATAAAACTCGTCGTTTTCATAAATACCACCGCCCCAAACGCGGAGCATATTCATATTGGCCTCCTTGGCGGAGGTTAGGATGTGTTCGTAATTGGATTTTTTTGCACGGGGTAGAAAGGCATCTTGGGGAATGTAATTGGCCCCCTTCATAAATACGGGATGCCCATTTACCTTGAAATAGAATGATGTTCCGTAGGCATCGGGTTCCCTGACCAGTTCTACCGTTCTAAGGCCTATTTGATGTGATTTTCGGTCGATATAGGAGTCGGATATAACTTTAACTTCGATATTGTACAATACCTGTTCCCCCATTCCATTGGGCCACCATAGTTCCGGATTTTCTATTTTGAAAGGAATATTGAACTTGTTTTTTCCTACCGCTAACGCAACTTCTTGTTTTTTGATTATGGAATCATTGACAAGGATTTCAATTTCCGATTTTTCGTTGATTTCATTGGCACTCAACTCAATTTGAGCCGTTAGGCTGGCACTTTGGGCCAAGGTGTCTTGTTTAATATAAAGGTCATCGATCTTATGGTGGTTCCAACTACGCAGTTTTATAGGTCTCCAAATACCGGAACTGACAAAACGTGGTCCCCAGTCCCAACCAAAATGGTAACCTGCCTTTCGGGTAAAAATGCTCACTTGTTTATCACCTTCTACCTTACCGATATTTGCAAGATCATTGTCCGATACGGGAATTTTATAGCCCAAGGCATCGTATTTCTCCAATCCTTTTTTAATTGGCGATTCGAATACGATTCGTAAAACATTATTACCCTCTTTCAATTTCGATTTTACCCCGGCCGAATAGGTACGGAACATATTATCGGTCTTTAAGATCAATGTCTCGTTCAGGTAAACGGTACTATAGGTGTCCAAACCTGAAAAATCAAGTTCTATTTCCTGTTTTTCTAGGTCTTCTTTGGTAAGGTTGAAATTTGTTTTGTACTCCCAGTCCTCTTTATCTATCCATTGCAGGTCGTGTTCGTTCAACCGATAATAGGGATCGGGAATTTCCCCGATTTCCATTAGGTCGGTGTGAACGGTTCCTGGAACGGTAGCGCGGTTCCAAAGCGTGTCTTGGGTATTTTTGAAGGTCCAGTTTTGCGCAATTTCAATCTCGGAAACCGATGGATCATTGTCACAACTAGAGAGAAAAACAGTTGCCATAATAAAAAATAAAGTTTGAAGTAATCGAGTGGTTTTTAGCATGGTTTTATTTTTTCATAATGTTAAAGGCACGGCCTTTTAATCTATAGTTCATCAGAAGGTTCGGTCAAGGAACCTTTCTTAATGGTAGAGCCGTTTTTATTCTGTTTTCCCCAATCTTTAAAGGATCGGTGCCGTTATATCGGAAATTTATTGGTGAACAAAATTTCCTTTGAATTTAGGTCAAACGGGTAGGGCTTTCGTATGCGTTTTAAAGTCTATCAAATTTAAAGGTTGATCGCTTTTAAAACAAGTGTTGTGTATTTACAAATAGGTATTTGACAATATTGTACCAGTGTTTGATTATTGATGCCACATACACCAATGATAAACGGATTTTTTATATGAATAGGCAGGATTTTGGATTGGAAACCGAGGCAAACTTCCTCGATTTATCGAGAAGATGCTTCTGAATATTTCAACCTTATGGTTTATACCAAAAGGTTTATAATATAAGGATAATAGATAAGAATGATAGTGACCAAGCAGGAAAGGGCCGCAAAGGTTACCGCACCGGCCGAAATATCCTTAATGAAGCCTATTTTCGGGTGGTTTTCCAAATGAACGAAATCGGCCAATTTTTCCGCCGTAGTATTCAGGCCTTCTACGCTTAGGACAAGGCCAATTGCCAAAATCTGATTGATCCAATCCTGTTTGGAAATATCGCATACGAATCCCAAGATGATCAATACCACGAAAACAATTAATTGGGCAATGATACTATGTTCTGTTTTTATTAAAAGCAGGGCTCCTTTAAGGGCATAACCGATACTTTTGATTCTTCCATTGATAAATTTCCTCATTGGATGTAGTCCTCACCCAGTAGCTAAGGTTTACTAGGTTATTGTTTTCGCCAAAAATAGGATAAAATGTATTACCCTGTAATTGGGTAAAAGGGATACAGTGTTAAGAGTTCATTAATTTTTTATAAGGTATTACGCTGGTTATGGCCGGTTTTCAATTTTATACTGTATTGTGGTTATGAGAATTAATGAGATTATTTTAAGAATGTTTTTAAGATTAATTAGATTAAAGACGTCTGATTTTGACAATAACAAAGGAAATGTTTCAAAAGTTTTGAAGATTGATCAAAACTTAAAAGCTGTTAAAACCAAGTTTATTATTGAAGTATCTTTGACAATGGTTTTAATGGGGTTGTCGACTGCACGCGTAACACTTTTCTAATCAAAAGAATATACCTTTGAATAAGGTCGTTTGGTTTTAATGTTGGGCTTTGGAAACCTAATTTTTTATAATACTTTCTGTTAATAATTCTAACTAAATCATCAATTATGAAGCAATTAATTACAGTAATCGCAGCTGTCTTGGTAAGCACTTTTTCTTATGGGCAGTGGCAATTTTCAGCAAGTTCTGGATATGCCATAGGAAGCGCTGGCATGAAATTGGGAGAACGAGTGAATGTCTCAGAAACAGAAAACTCTTATGGTAGTTATGGTGAAGGGGCCAACGTTCAAGTACGGGGAACCTATTTCTTTAACGAATCGTTTGGAGTGGATTTAGGAGTTGGTTACTTACATGGTACGGATCAAGATGTATCAGTTGTTGATTTACCTAGTACGGAGGTAAATGCAGTGGCCAGGGCCCGTGCTTTCGGAGCTTCAACTTCTGTTGTTTATAGATTTACCAATAACATTTATGGTCGTTTTGGGGCTTTATTGAAATTAGGCGGTAAAACCGAAGCCGTGGTGTATCAAAAATCTGTTTTCTCTGAAGAAGAGGCGGCGGCTTTTGGTGTGCCGGAAGGGTCATATTCCGAAACAAATTATAAAGAGGATTATCACGGACATTTTCCTTTAGGCCTCGTAGCCGCACTTGGTTATAAATATGATTTGAATACGAATTGGAGTCTTTTTGTAGAGGCTGAATACTACGGTATCAGTTTAAAAAGAAAAGATTCCGAACTATCTGAATTCAATACTGATATTGTTTTGCCCGATGGTTCTGTTGCCGTGAGCGGTTATTATAATATGGATAATTTACCCGAAGGCGTTAATAGAAAAACGACTTATGAGGATAGTTTGTCGAATACCAATACAGATACCTCTAAAACACTATCACAAAAAGTACCATATTCCTCTTTCGGACTTAATATAGGTATAACCTATAAATTAGGACGTTCTAAAAAAGAGTAGAGGGCCTAGGGATTTTCTTTTGATCCTTTAAATAAACGACCCCATCAAAACGTTGGTTTTGATGGGGTTTCTTTTTTAAGGGCTGCGCTGTTCCCTTATTCGTACATAGTGGGTTTTTGGTTATTCTATTTCATGCTCAATTAACTCCAAAATAGCGTTCAGATCTTCCATCAAAGGAGCGTAATGTGCTTTTTCCATAGCACTACTGGTAAGAACGAACATTAAAATATTATTCTCGAACGCCCTGGAATCCAATAACCCCAGATTACTGACATCCTGACCGGTTTTTTCGATACCTATTTCTTGGTTTACACCTGTTAGGTCGAATATGACCCGTAAACTGTTGTCATTTGTCCTAAAAATATCAAGTACTTTTTCCCGTTGGATACCGAGTTCGTTTTCTTGTTTGGTTACATCCTCTAAAGTAGATATCCAATTGGTTAATTGTATTCTTAAATCTGGGTTTGAAATGTCTTTTAAACTTCCTGAGCTTATGATCTCGCTTAAAAGGGAGTTGTTGGGATTAAAGGAAATATCGGAAGAAAATGTATTGAACAATAATTGTGAAAACTGTGTTTCGGTAGGGGGATGGTTTTTATCGGAGATATATTGCAATAGTTTTTTAGCTCCCCGGAAATTTTCCTTGTTTACCTCGATCAACGCATTTAACTTGAATTTACTGGTCTTGAACTCCTCTTTTAAGCCATTTAAGTACGTCTGTTCTTTTTCCTTGATTACCCGATTTTGATTGCTATTATCTATGGCAAGGGCTATGAGTATCCCAATCACCACAAGAACAATCTCTCCTATTGCATACAACAGATATTTGCTGAAGTTGTTTTCAGAAATCAAATTTTGTCTAATTTTCCTAAAGAATTTTATCATTGGTTAATGGTTTTCGATAATGACTTATCCTAAAATACGGCACAGGTTAATACTTGTTTTAAGCGGTATAATGATGCACCTAATTAGATGTTTTGTACTTTAAAGATAAATGTAATCTAATTTCATTGTATAGTTTGATTACATTTTTTGTAGCTCTTTTTGCGTGTTGTAGGCTATCAAAGGGTTCGGTAGAGATAAAATTTATCGATTAAGATACCGATTACACGCTCAGACAATGCCGTTTTCATAGTAATTGCTCTGCCTGGCCATACTGATTTCAATCTTGTTTCTCTTCAGTGTATATGTATAGATGTTACTATGGTATTATGCTTTCGGAATAATGAATAAGTGGTTCAATCTCATTTTGTAGCTTTTATTCAGGAAGGGCCATAATTTACAAACAAGGTGGTAGTGCTTGGAAAGTTGCAAGCAAATAGACACAACCTCCTAGAAAAGCCGGTATTAACTGTATTTTGAAAACCCTGTTGGTAGAATTTTTTATTTTAACAAGAATTCTAAAGGAATATGGAGCCTTTTACTCCAGGCATTTTCACTATGGTTTTCTCCAGGGAAATATTTAGTGATCCAATTATCTTCGTTGTATTCTTTTTCGACCATCAACTGGTCTACTTTTTTTTGGATTTCCGGATACAACTTATCCAATGTTTCATCTCCACAATCAAAATAAATCTTATGGCTTTTAGGATTTGGAAGGTTTTTGTTCAAATACGTAATAAATGCATCTGGTATTGGGTTGTTGTCAAGGGTAAAAGTACCTGGCCAATGCGTTGATAAACAAGCAGCCCCTCCAAATACCTTTGGGTATTCACAAATAGCATACATAGAAATTAAACCTCCCATACTGCTACCCATCACATAGGTGTTCTCTTTGTCAGAATAAACCGAATAGGTTTTGTCTATATACGGTTTTAGCTCTTTAACAATAAACTTAAGATAGTTGTCAGATTGAGGACGGAATGTATTTGTTATTGGAACATGAGAGCTTTTAAGTTGGGCATTTACCGTATCTCTTTGACTATTTGATAATAATTCAAATGGTTTTTGCGGAAAATAATCAGAGTGCCTCGTTTCTCCTCCATTCCAAATGCCAACAACAATAAATTTTTCAATCTTATGTGATTGAAATAATTTGGAAGCCACATCATCTACATTCCATGCTTGTTTGTTCCACGAGCTTTCAGGGTCGAATAGCATTTGTCCATCATGCATGTATAACACAGAATATTTTTGCGATGGTGAATAACCTTCAGGCATCCAAATATCAACATTCCTGGGGGTTATATATTTTGACTCGAAATTCTCAATACGTTCAATCTTACCATGAACGACTTTTGGAGGCGAACTTTGTGCTTTTACAGAAAGAATAAATGACAAGACTATAGTGGTAATTATTAATTTTTTCATCTATTATTTGTGTTAAATATGTCTCTGTTTTTTTGATTTATTATTTCCTATCCAAGGCAAAATACCAAAGATTTTGCGGACTTGCTTAAAAGCTTTAAACTTTGGGTGAAGTACCAAAAACCGTATAAACTATCTCCATTTTTGTAACCAGTTTTTATTCGAATACGTGATTCATATAATCTTGATAACGTTTTCCATTTTTTTTATCATTAAGCCGTTTTGTCCATTTTATTAAATTTTCTTTAGGCTCGTTTGTATCTGAAATATTAAATTGTACCAACAGGTTTTTTCCTAATTCTTTTTGAAAGAAACCTTCAGTACGCAGTTTTTCCAATACTTGAACGCAAGTTTCGAATACTATGTTTCTAAAATTTTCAAAGTCTAATTCTTCTTTGTCGGTTTCTACTGAAAGAGTTTGGCATAGGTCATGGAATTCAGCTTTGGCCCCATTAGAGGTAAACCATTCAACAGGTTCAAATTCATAAAAATCCTTGTATTTAGGATCTTGAGATTGCATTTTCTCTAAATGACTTTTAGTATTTGTATAAGGGACCAAGGTCATTGCCCCATCATCACTTATTAATGAAAAAGAGCAAATATCGGAACCATATTTTTGAATATTTTCTTTAAAACTTTTTTTAACGGCAAATTCAATTTTGCTTTTCAACTCTTCGAAATTAAAATCAGTATTCATAGTTCTTTATAATTGGTTATATCACCGCGTTATTTGCGGTCCACATTATCTTATGGAAATATAGTGAAAACGATAAAAAGTTTTAGATGATATTGGCAATAAAACCATGGGTGCCACGGAGTATAAGGGCCAATGAACACCCGTATATTGGGCGACCAACGGTGAATAAACACCCTTAATGCGGCTTAAATGAAGTAGCTTTTCCCGGATTATAGGCTTTTGCAACGGTTACTATTGATTTACTTTCGGGAATTTCTTTGAGATCTACTAAAAGCATTCCTAGTTCGGAGAGATTATAGTGGTTGTTCAGTTCTCTGTTCTGCTTTTCTAAAAATATATATACTTCCTCTAGTTTTTTTATTTCTTGTTCTGAAGCTCCTAAACTATTCAACAGGTTTTCGTTCCCAAAGATCTTCTTATTAAATACCATGCTATGTTTTTTGCTTACGGTAATTTATAAAATACTTCTTGTGAATAGAGGGGAAATGAGAGCCATAAGACGATAAGGAAGGTAAAGGGTTTCCGTATTTCAAAGTTGTAATATAACGATTGGTATTTGTGGTCATACGCACGGAATAGGAATTTATTCCTTCCTGATCCAATACTGGGTCCTACCAAAAAGGGAAACTCCAAGGAAGCCCCTTACTTTCAATTTATTTTTGTTTACCAACTCTAAATAACACTTGTAAATTTTTCCGTTTTCCGGATCTAAAATAGTGCCACCATTAAACTCATCATCATCTTTTTTTATGTTTTCAATAATGACCAGGCCACTAATTGGTTTACCTTTTTTTGTTCCTTTACAATTGTCACAAACAGCATTTTTATCGCTCTTGAAACTTTTGACTATTTTGGCGAAATAGAGATTATCTGTTTTATAAATTTCAATAATCGCTTTTTTCTCCTTGGTTTCATCATCGTAGGTTTCCCATTGTCCGGTTATTGATTGCCCATAGCTTACAAAGCTTAAGGTCATTATACATAGTGTAAATAAATATTTCATGATTATATGAGGGTTTTTTTATTAAGCTTCTTAAGAATTCCAATTTTTACCTAGAACTATTAGGTCCTAAAAATAGAAAAATTAATGTTAGTAATTTGAAAAATGATTTTGGCCAATAATAAATTCCCCCAAGTTTTAAATGGAATTAAAAGTCATATAAAAGCTCCCTCTGGTAGGAACCGTTTTATTTTTTTATTTGATTGATGGCCTCATTGTACAAGTTGGTCATTAGTTCTTCTTGCCCGGTCAATTCCCAAAACCTCAATTGAAATTGGGTTAGGGTCTCGTCAATGTTTTCCATATTGTGGGCATTTGGATCGAAATAATAATCTAATATTTTAATTACGGTTCTTTCGGTTAAAACCTCTTGCATTGAATATACATGAGTCAGTTTTTGGGTTGTATCAAAATCAAATTCTGATATAATTCCTGTTGATTTGGCCGATTCCCAAGCGGTATTTGTTAATATAGCATCAATTAAACTCTCATTGTTCGTTAATACACCAAGATTAAGAAATTCATGTTTTAATAGTTCGGTTTTCAAACTGTCATTACGCCCTTCAACTAATTCAGTAATGCGATTTCTTATTTTTATATGTCGCTCTTTCCATTTATTGATTATTGCCGAATTTCGATATAGTTCTTTCTTAATGCTTTCAATGGCTATTGTCTTTTTTTTATTGGTTTTGTGGTCATCAACTAATTTATTGATAAACAAAGCGAATAAAACACTAAAGACAATCAATAAACCTTCCGCTAAATATTTCTTAAGATTATTCATTTTTTCCTGTATTGTATGTGAAACATAGAGTGTATAAAGGCATTAACTTATCAGATGAATTTTGATTCGAATTTTTATGTATTGTTTTTCTTTTTTATTTAAAAAGCCAAATTTTGAATTTTCCGCTATGGTAAAATTTCAATTTATCGGTTTTGGTTTAAAGCTCAGTACTTTGGGTTGAGCTTCGAAATATGTCTTAACAATGGCCGCTGTTAGTTCCTGACCTTATAGTTCATTCTCTTTTAAATCCTTGGCTAAACTTGCGATTTTTAATTTTATATTCCGCTTTACATATTTTAAATCAGCTGAATTATCAATCATTAATTGGCGCATATAGTAATTTATATGCTCAAGAATTGC
Source organism: Maribacter luteus (assembly GCF_009674825.1). GTDB lineage: Bacteria > Bacteroidota > Bacteroidia > Flavobacteriales > Flavobacteriaceae > Maribacter_A > Maribacter_A luteus. The sequence goes on along the minus strand of NZ_WKJH01000005.1, from coordinate 2,408 downwards.
GATAAAATTGGCAAATAACCCCCATAAAATTAAGTTTTCAGGTATAATTTTCCAGTCGTTTTGATATAATTGAATTGCAAATATTAACGGAATCAGGCCAATTAATATCAAATTTAGTTTTTTAGAAATCCTGAAAATATTTAGGTTTTTTTCTTGATTGAAGGGTTTGTTCATTAATCTATATAACTTTAATTTCCAATAGTATTGTCCTTGAATCAGTATTATTATACAAATTAAAATACCATACAACAGAAAAAATATATTTGAAAATGAGTTATTAAAAATTAGATAAACGAAAATAGCTGGGAAAGTCACAAAAGCGTGAAATCTTTCCATAGGATAATAACTCTTTAGTCTTTTTATCAGTTTTTGTTTGCTCATATTATTTATGGTATGAAACTATGCCAAGTAGGTCAGAAAGGGAACCTATCGTTTCCATCTTTACACAGGGCCAAAGCCCTTATTGTTTATAGGTGTTATGACTGTTGCCCAAGTTAAGAAAAAAGTCTTTATCGATTATTGCCGATCGGGAAGGGGGGCGTAACTATAGGTAAGCAAGCAAAGAAGTACTATTAGGAAAAACTGTTTGCCCTACAACCTGAGGAAATACCTGAAATTCATCGGGAAACGAGCGAAAAGTGGGATGGGAATGCTTGCTTTGTCATTTTTTATAAAAAACAGGTGCCAAGAACTTGAAAGAACACTTGTAGGCCCCCTAAAAATCTAGATTGCCCAGTGTCCTAAAAACAAAAAGCCCCTAAAAAGGGCTTAAAAGAGGTCTTTTTTTTGCTGTTCAAGGGCTTGTGCAACGGTTACCATTGTTAGCAAAAGTTATTTTCCGTCCGATATTATTTTTATTTTCTTAATGCCAATTACGCCATAAATAGAATTATCTGCATTTTGTTTCCATTGAATCTTATCATAGACGGGCTCCTTAATAAGTTTCCCTTCGAAATTAATTAAACCATACTTGTTGTTTTTTTTGATTGATAAATATTGAGAAGAATTAATATTTCTGATTTCTTCAAATTCTTCATCTGTTAACAAACTACCCTTAAAATCGAATAATTTAAAGTTCTTGATTTCCGACGCAATAATTCTGCTACTATTGATAGGCTTAATAACTTTAAATTTATTTTTCAATATAATTTTTCCATTCATGTCCATAAGTCCTAATTTATTATTCATCCTAGTCTCAAACAAACATTGGTCAACAAAATTGATATTATCAAAATTTAGTTGTTTTATTAAAGGCAGGCCTTTATTGTCTAAAAGTTCCCTTGTACCATCCTTTGTTCCAACATGCCTTGACCCACATTTTTTTGAGCTAATAGTGAATAGTTTATCATATTCAAAAGGAATTAATAAATTATTCTTGATGTCAACTACACCATATTTGTTGTTTTTCTTTACTACGATGAAATCAGGTTGGTCAATGACGATACGTTCATATATCAAAGGTAATAACTCATTATTTTTTTCATCTAATACCCCCCATTTGTTCTCACTGGTTATAGCATTATAAACATCATAATCATTCCAGTAATATAATTTGAAATATAGTGGAGGAATGCTAACGTTCCCATTGATGTCAACAAGTCCAAATTTATCATCTGATTTAAATATAAAGTATTTGGGGATACGATTTTTCCAAATGGCTTTCTGAATATCATTTCCTTTCGTGAGTTTCATTAAAGATGTACCTTTTTTATCAATAGCTCCCACCTTTCCATTCTTAGTGACTATGAAGAAATTATCTTTGTGCCATCTAATATCGTCGTACTCATTCGTAATAATGACCTTTTCTTGGAGATTTATTATTCCGTATTTGTTTTTGTCCCTTATTTTTAAAAAATCATGGTAGTGCGGCTGAATAAATTCTAATTCTTGATACTTGATAGGTATAATAATTTCGTTGCTACTACTTATCAAGCCTATTTTATTTTTTTTTATTGCTTTAATACGATTACGGCTTATATCTCCTGAAAGACTATCATACTCGTATGGCACTATAACTGTCCCGTCCTTTTTTACGATGCCATATTTATTGTTTTTAGTTTGGAATTCACCAAAGTCAACTTCTCCAGGATTATTTGGCGAAGTTGCTTCCATAACTTCATTTGTTTGAGCCATCATTAACGATGAGAATATAAAAAGAACTAATATTACTTTTGGTTTAATCATAATTTGGGTCATAATTTTTGCTAACGTGTTTGTGTATGGAAAGTTGCGTTTTTGTGTGCGAGGATTTTCCGAAGGAAAATCAGACGTAACAAAAATGCAACGACCTTTGGTTAAGCACTAATTTAGCAATTTTTTATAGCATCGATGAAAAAGCAGTAAGTCGAGTATCTTTAAAATGAACAAAAAATTAAAGATATGGTTACTCAAATTACTGCTGTACCGAA
>NZ_WKJH01000023.1 GCF_009674825.1 Maribacter luteus | reverse complement strand
ACTACCGCCGTGAACACATTGCTCCCATTTAAATTCAACCCGTTCCCTGCCGTATACTGGGTATCGGTATCAACACCTGCAGTGATATCCGACAATGGAACACTTACGGTATTACCATTCTCTATACTTACTTCTAAATTTGAACCATTTACCTGAAAGTTTTGTAAATCCTGTTCATCCGTATCAACCGTTGCATCCGGCACATCAATGGTAAAGTTTGGATAGGTCCCGCCTACCGTTACATTACCATTACCACCATCAACGATACTTACCGTTTGGTCTGGTGAAGCATTGCTAACCGTGTACGCCGTATTGTTTCCTGAAGTTGACGCACTTACAGTAATATCCGAACCTGCAACAACACTTGATGTTAATTCATTGGCCGCTACTTCTGCATCCGTAGCCAAACTTGCGTCCGCACTGAACACCGTCCCGGTTAAAACCAAGCCTGTGCCTGCCGTATACTGTGTATCATTATCGGTTGCACTTGCCAGAGCTTCGATTGCCCCCTGTACATCGGTTGCACCAAGTGATGCCGTACTATCATCGAAAGTAACCTCCCCTGCATTCTGATCGTCAGTTGCAAGAAGACCACTAGCACTTACGCTAAGAGCATTGTTCGTTGCCGGGTCAACTACCGCCGTGAACACATTGCTCCCATTTAAATTCAACCCGTTCCCTGCCGTATACTGGGTATCGGTATCAACACCTGCAGTGATATCCGACAATGGAACACTTACTGTATTACCATTCTCTATACTTACTTCTAAATTTGAACCATTTACCTGAAAGTTTTGTAAATCCTGTTCATCGGTATCCAGTGCACTTAAATTTACCGTCTCATTTCCTGCACCGTCTTGGGTAAGTGTCAATATAGAAGTCGTGCCATCGAAAGTCAACCCTGTTACCGATTCATTTCCAATTACAGAATCCGCATCATTTACATTTAATGTTATGGTATTTCCATTCTCAATTGAAATATTTCCAGCAGTACCATCCGTGCTTATATCTTGCTCATCCGTTCCTGAATCATTCAACCCACTTAAATCAATATCTGTGGCACTTCCATTATTTGTAATCTTCAATATTCGCGTACTCGCATCATATGTTAAATCCTGTATCTCATTGGTGGCACTTGAATCCCCATCACGGATGTCTATCAAGGCCGCTGCTCCATCGGCAATTGTAACCTCCACACTTTGGTTGGCCACACCGTTGGTCCCGATACCCAAATCCTGGTCATCGGTGCCGTCAATTCCGTCCAACTCCGTTTGTAATTCCACAATAGCCGATTGTACGTCAGTACTGGTCGTATTGCCCGTCGCGGTGAAAGCCACTTCACCTGCATTCTGATCATCTGTGTCAGTAGCATAAAGACCATTACCGCTCACGCTCAAAGCATTGTTAGTTGCTGGGTCCACTACCGCCGTGAACACATTGCTCCCATTTAAATTCAACCCGTTCCCTGCCGTATACTGGGTATCGGTATCAACACCTGCAGTGATATCCGACAAT
>NZ_WKJH01000004.1 GCF_009674825.1 Maribacter luteus | reverse complement strand
CAATTGATATGGTTTACAATCAACTATATGGGGAAACCGCCTGCTTTATCTAACCGGCAGGGCAACGAATCCACGAATCTTCGAGACCACTCCCCTCCTATCCCTTCGACTTTGTTCAGGACAGGACTGATCTAAGGTTTAAGAACCTTTCCAATTGTCAATAAAAATAGTAACCAGCACCCTAAAATATGGACGCTCCATTCATCTATTGTTTTAGCCAAAGTTTTTTGAGGTCATTATTAAATAAAGAAACCATTAATGTTTTCTATTCTTCTGTAACCATTTACTGAATACTTTATTTTGTCCAGGAAGTATTTTATCCAAAAGCATAATTGATTCATTTACTTTGCTCAAATCTTTTAAATTACCGATTTTTTGTTTTAAAACATTCTGTTTTTGTTTATCTACTTCATTAACAAACCCTGTCATGTCATAATAATTTGACATTAAATATAAAATTTTTACATATTGATTAAAATCAAAAGAACTCCTTACTTTCTCCATATTTTCTATCATATCATCTAATAATACTTCTCTTGCTTCACCAATGTTTTTATAATGTGAACCAATGAAAAGAATGGTTATATGTTTATATGACTTATTATCATATTTTACTATCTTTTTTGATAAATTAATATAGGCTTCATCTTCAATAAATAATAAAATTTTAAAAGTGGATAAAGGATATAATTCAAAATATAATTGAAAATTGTTAAGGAAAAATCTAATATTTAAATAGTTAATTCCTTCAGATATTTTTTCAGAGTTTATTTGATATTTTTTTGAGAATAATTTTAATAAATCAAAGCTATATCTATTTATTGCTCCAATTAGTTCAGATAAATTTATAATATTAGTACTCATACCTTTTAATTCTTCATAAAATGTACCTGATTTAATAAGCTCATTCATTAATTCTAATCCTCTTATTTCATTTATTTTATGTAAAGAGTTGAAAAAATGACTAATTTCAGAAATATTAGACCTGTAAATCTTGGATAAAATTGAATTGTTATCAGAATCTTGTAGTAATTTTAGAGCTAAATTTTGTTCACCAAGATTAAACAGAAACGCGATTCCTTGTCTAAAGCCTGTTAAATTAGAATTATTGAAAAAATTGCAAATTTCATTATAATGAAAAAGTTCTTTTATATAGTCATTTCCTGTTGGTTTTAGATTTCTTCTATAACTAGCATAATAAAATGAAAACATTTCATTATTTAAGATTTTTTTCGAAATCTTACTTTCAAGAATGAGTTTTTTAAAATAATAATTAAATAATTCTGGTGCATAAATGGAAACACGATTAATAAAAACAAGAGTTTCATTTACATCACATTTAGAATAATATTTAAGCAAAATATTTTCAATTCCTTTATTTAAAAAGTCAGAATATTTTTTTCCTTTAGATAAGAAATGAGTTATTAAATGATGCGTATTATCAGGATATTCATCGTTTTTAAAAAATTTCAAATATTGTTTTAAGTTTGAATCAATGAAAGCTTCTAAAGTGTCGAACTTTTTATCAACTCTTTCGGTAGAATATTTATAATATGATTCTAAATATAAATTGGCTGTTTTTGAATGTTCAAAGTATAGAGTACTATTATATCTGAAAATAATACCATCTTTTTCTAATTTCAATGTCTCATTTTCAAATTTAGGGATTGTCTCAAATGGAATTTCAAAAGAGTATAATGACAGATAAATATTTAGACAATTTATTGTTTCTTTATTGAATTTAAGGTATTGTCTTTGATAGAATTCTTCCAGCATTCTTTCCTTACCAATTTTACTTAAAGTTTCCTCATTTTCCCATAATATTAAATATGCTTTTAAGGCAATTAAATTATCACCAACATGTTTAATTATCTTGGAATTATTGCCAACATAATATTGTCTTGAATTTTTGGATATATAATATTTTTTATATTTCTTAATTATGGTTTCAATTTTTTTGGACATCCTAATAACCCCTAAATCAAGAGATGAGTTCTTGAATTCATCAAAAAAATTTGAATTAAATGTGTTAGAGAAATCTAAATGGTTTGAAATATTTCTGGATAAAAACAAAAAGCATGAGGGAGAATTGTTGTTTGCAAAATAATATTTGATTTTTGAAGCGTTTTCAATGTCTAAATGACAATCATCTATGATGAATAGTATATTCTCATCACGCATATTATTAAGCGATTCAACTATTTCATTTGCACTAAACTTATGATATTTAAAGCTATGATAAAGTACAGCATAATTACTTTCTTTGAATTTTTGTGCAATTTTAAGTGCATAAACCGTTTTACCTATAGCAGGTTCGCCTTTTATTAATGCCGAATTATTGAGTATAAGTCTGCGAAATATCCTTTCTATTTCGTCTTGCTCTGCTTGAGTAAAGGCGACTAAATTGTTAGAAAATAATTCTGAAAAACTCTTATTAGTAACTTTATCTATACTTTGGAAAACAGGTAAATACCTTTTATTATATTCTTCAATATCAAAATATTTAGCTTTTCCTTCAGCTACAATTTTATACCAATTATCTCTATGCTTTCTTAATTCTTCTAACGAGTATTTATTTCCTTTAGGTTCTTTGTTATTGTAGTGTCCTGCTGCGCTGTGACAATCAAAACACAAAGGGATTGCATTTTCAAAACTATTATCATTAGAAATATAATAAGGTATAATGTGATGAACCTCTATATTTCTTCTTGCAGCTTTATGGCAAGCACAACAATGGCGTGCTGATGCAACTAAAGCTTGAACTTTTATTTTTGGTGAGAATCCCATAATAATATTAGGTATCTAAAATATGAAATTGTAGGTATAATAAATCATTCCGCACATATTATGCTTCCCTCCTACGTCATCGCAAAATTTCAGGAGCAACCCTTCTTCGCTTATCATCGGAACCATCCTCTTTTTTGGCTTAGGTCCTGGCTTAATAGCTTAAATTGGTGTCATGGTCTTTGATTTTAAATTAGATGTATAAATATATCCAATTCAAAAAGTAAAATTTTACAGATTTCCGTAATGAGGTTAAAAAAAGTGATAATTCTCCCCTTCCATATGGCAGCAAACAGGTAGTTATGCTAGTCCTTGTTGGGTTTTGAGACAAACCCACTTTCTGAGAGCACTTCCGTTTTCGCCGTATGGGCCTTAACCTCTTCTTTGGTAAACCAAGCATCGCGCAATTCCTTTTTGGAGAATAATGCCAACTGATCCCCATTATGGGGCGAATTTTTCTGGGTGGCATTACCATACGACAACAACACCTTGGCTTTTACTTCATCACCAAACTCTATGATACCTACCCAAGAATCGCCGCCACCCACAAACATATGGTTTTCATCCTTCCCTCCTGGCCATGCTACACGAAAAACGCCCATAGAACCTTCAATGCCATTGGCCGGTAGGTTCTTTCCGTTGTAGTTAATCCTATAAAAATCTCCCCAAGGGATATCCAATCGGCCGAATTTGCTCTTAATCTCCTGGGCTGATTGTTCCAAGAGTTGAACGGCGGTTGTTTGGTCAGCAAAACCATCTGGCGTCGTGTTGGGCTTATCCATACTCCATGGCTGCGCGTAATTCGAATTTTTCCTGACATTGAATTTCCTTGCCCAACTATAGAATAAGAGCATTCCTTTACTATCCGCATCAGCTTCACGGTCCCAATTTTCCAAAACAATTTTGGCCTCTTTTGCCTTTTCGGAACCCGAGGCATCTACGGCAGCAAATAAATCATCCAGAATTCTATCGGCGAATTCCAGACGGGTAGAGAGTTTGTACTCCACCAATTCATCAAATGTGATCGATTCGTCTTCTATTAACATCCTTGCCGAGCGTTGTGGTCTAAAAGCCATACTTTTTGGGGCCATATAACCCGGATAGTCATCAGGGTTCAAGGTCATGGGTATGGTACTTGTCCATGGTGGGTCGTTGGCGTTTTGAAGCCATCCGTTCGAAGGGTTCTTTACTTTTGGCAAATCTGCATAATCGTGTACCTCTGTCCATATATCGGCAGATTTTCCACCGGGAATTATACGGTTCCAATACGCCCAGGAATCTTCTGTCCGTTTGGGTACAAGACCATTGAAGAGATAGAAAATGCTTCCTGCCTTATCGGCATACATAACATTCCAAAATGGGATCTGTGCCATTTTCAAAGCGGTTTCAAACTCATCAAAACTAGAGCTATTGATCATCCTCCACCATTGCAATACCATGTTGGGCCGGTCTAGCCCAACCATGCGCAACGCCAGAACCTTACCTTCTTTACGATTTACAACAGGGCCATGTACGGTTTTTAGCAATGGTATTTCCTGTTCGACCAGGGATCCATCTTCTTGTTTTATTTTAATCGTTTTTTTAGTGCTTTCAAAGGCTTTTACCATCCCGTCTAGCAAGTAGCCATTTTCTTTTAATTCCAATTCATAGGTGTCCGCATTATCTATGGTGTTGTCTGTATGGCTCCAACCTAAATGTTCATTAAACCCAATGGCGATACCGGGGAAACCCACTAAAGTACTTCCGTACATGTTTTTACCATCTAGGTTAAGGTGGGATTCAAAAAATAGAAATTCTCGCCACCAAGGTAAGTGTGGATTCTGCACCAACATAGCATTACCTGAAGAAGATCGTTTTGGGGCGATAGCATAGGTATTGCTTCCCATGTCTGGCCATTGTTGTATACGCCCTAAATCGCTGCCTCCGATAAACCGTGTAAAAACAACATACATAAGGTGCATGTTTATATCCTTTGTCGTTAAGGGCAAAACTATTTTGTTTTTTTCATCCAAGGCCTCCGGATGGGCTTTAGCATAGGCATTTAGGCCTGCAACAAAAGAGCTGAAAATTATTTTGGTTTCTGGGTCTTGTTCCTTTTCCCACTGATCGGCCAATGCTTCGAACCCTAACGTATGGATCAGCATATCGTTCTCAAGTTTTGTACTGCCCCAATATTCAGAACCCTTGCCCCTGGAACTACCATAGAGTTCCAGGATCAAATTGGCATGATTGTGCATCTGTGCCCAACCTTGGGCATAAAACAGATCTTTGATATTGTCCGATGTAATATGGGGCACGCCCCAAGTATCCCATGAAATTTGGGTTTCGGAATTTGATTTTTGAGCGTAGGAATCAGTAAAGAACAGAAGGACAAGTGAAGCAATAATTAGATGGATTTTCATGATGTAATGTTCGTTTGGTGGTGGTTAATTCCGTTTAAGGAATAGGAAATCAATGAATTACCCAAACAAGTTACTACATTTCTGTTCTTTCTACAAACGGTAAAGATATACCAGAGTGAAGTTTTGGTAAAGCCCCATACCAAATAGGTGGGCTGAAGAAGTAATCACCCCTTTCGCCCACCTATTCCTTTGGTCATAAGGTTCCCTTGTTAATTGAGCCAACCTCCCCCAAGGGCCCGATAAAGCTGAATCACGGCTTGCAATTCCTGTTGTTTGTCGGTGGCACCTTACAATACCGTACCATTGTCTAACCAACGTTGCAAAAGGGCCTCGTTATGGGAAATAGCTACAAGGTGAAATTTAGTAAAACGCTTAAAAACACGGGATTCTTTGAGTGTTTCCATACAAACGGCAACTGGGGCAAGATAGTTGGAATGGATCAGAAACAGTTCCCCTTCGCGTTTTAAAAGATAGCCCACATGACCTTCGTCAAAACCTATGAAATAGAGTCCTTCTTTCGTTAAGCCATTGATTTCCTCCAATGCTTTTTCCGGGGTATCTTGAACGATCTGTTTTATTTCGGAGCCGCAACTTATCATTTTTGCTTCGTCAAAAGGTGATTTTTGAGCCAATTTATAACGGTTGAGGTTGATGCCCATATCACGCAAAGTGGTCGATATAAAATAACCGCAAGCAATTTTTCCTTGGTTGGGAATCGTGGTATGGCCCCCAAAACTCCAAGGGGTGCCGTACCAGTGAGGTATGATCTTATCTACTAATTGATTGGTAAAAGCTGTTTTGATGTTGTCAAAAGAAATAGTGCCCATACGAAGATCTTCCTTTAAACGTAAACGAAGTTGATCGGCATTTACCTTGGTACTGGCGTAAGATGCAACGATACTGTCCAAATCGGTTTTATAGATGTAGTTCGGGCTAACATTAATACTATTGATTTCTTTTAAGGGTAAGGGTTTTTCTGTAGCAACCCCATGATTTACCACCTTATCGATTTTAGGTGGAGGATCATTCAGTAACCCTAAAGTAAGTAGTAAAGAAAAAAACAATATGTAACTTTTTAAAGATTTGGGAATCGTACTCTTTGGTTGGAACGTATTAAGTAAGAGGAAATTACATTGAAAATGTTAAATTTTTGTTTTATTTTGATTGTTCCCTTTAGATAGTAAGGTTCACTGCCCACCACACTTCGTAATCCCTAGGTATTAAAGGTCTGTAACTTTGAAAACCTTGATCGGCAATTTTGAGCCCGATAATTTCATTTTTTTCATCGCGGATATAACTTATAAAAATAAAGGAATGTCCGTAAGGATCGAGTTTTTTGACATTTGCACCTTGCACTACTTGTTCGTAGTCTTCTTTATATCGCCAAACTTGGATGAGTGCCCCAGGTCTTAATTCGCCACTCCATATTCCGGCTGTGTCTACCAAATTACCCATTCCGGCATATGCAATGGCACCCGCATTGCCCCTACCCCTATATTTTTCTGGAAGGTTTCGCCATTCCGGGGTTGGACTAGAAGCGGAATCGTAAAGCAAATTGAATACTTGTTTTGGAGTATTTAATTTTGTTGCCATGCTATCCGGTAGGTCCAGATAGGGTAAATGTCCATGGACTTGTTTATACGCTTGCTCAAAACGACCTTTACTTACCGCAAGGCAATGACCTCCGGGCTCTTTATTGTCGCTTGCCAGATAATTGGCTACTATCTTTTCGGCCACTGGGCTTTTAACGTCCATTGTATTGGTATTCGAAATTTCTTCCTCTGAAATAGGTTGGGATACCATTTCGTTTTCCTCTGTACCCAAATCAACGAGAGTCAATGAATCGATAGTATGGGCCAATATGGGGGCATTTTGACCTGTTATTTGGCTAATACGTTCATGGTTTTGAATATCTATTTCCTCTTTCGTAGCCCCTGTATTACTATTATTGCCAATATCTAATGTGGTATTTTGAATAGGGTTCGAAGCGATTATTTCCTCCTTATTCATTTTGGTCGATGAACAACCTAATAAAAAAAGGCCAACGAATGTGGAGTAAGTAAAAGACTTTTTCAGTACCATTTTCAAAGCGATGCCCTTATTATTTAAACGTAACCCAATTTTTCAGATTTTATTCTCAATGCCTATCAGTTGATTCAATAGAATTGACCAACTTTCTAAAGGCCGTTGCAAAGGTAACACAATTACCTCCGTTTTTTCATGAGCATAGGCAATGGGAACCTCGGCAAGACCTTATGTTTTTATGTCATACCAGAAACAGAAGTCAACCATCTACAATCTCGGAATACGCTACATGTAGAAAATTAGTGTATAAAATTTTGGCTGGTTGATGCCATGGCACTTTTACGTTTACAAACTACTTAATCTAATACTCCGTTTTATCCTCTTTTTTCTCCCATTCTTGAAAAGGTGTTATCGCCATTTCCGGAAGTAATTGCTCAAATGGGATACTTCTTTCCTTATAGGGCAATGGTATCTCTTTATAGATAAAGGCATCATCAAAACCAATATTGGCAGCATCTGTCTGGTTACTGCCAAAGTATACTTTATCTGGTCGGGCCCAATAAATAGCTCCCAAGCACATAGGGCATGGTTCGCAAGACGTATAGATCTCACAACCTTCCAATTGAAAAGAATCAAGGTTTTTGCACGCATCCCTGATAGCTATAACTTCTGCATGGGCCGTAGGGTCGTTGGTAGATGTTACTTTGTTGTTACCTCTTCCGATGATTTTTCCATCTTTGACAATTACACAACCAAATGGTCCTCCTTCGTTGTTTTGCATTCCTTTTAAGGCTGCATTTACAGCCTCTTGCATAAACTTTTCCTTGATCATCTTAAATTTATTTTAATAGGATAAAAAGTACTTTCTCGTTTACATAAAAAAAGCTCATCTAGAGCGATGGGCTTTTTTAAAACTTTTTATAAAATTAAGGTATACATTTAAATCTGCCCTATCTTTTTCTTCTTTTCTTATCACTTAATGTAGATGTACAATATAGGCATCACTCCTCCCCTTTTTTTATTAAATAGAGTGTTGTATCATGATGTAAGAAAGGTACATGGCCTATTATAAGTGGTTATATGCTCTTTGGATGGATATTATTTCTCCCTTCCAAATAAGTAGCCGTAAAACATACCGACAAAAACTACGCCTCCTACAATATTACCTAAAGTAGCGGGAATCAGGTTTTTAATGACAAATGTTTCCCAAGTGATTTGGGCACCTTCGAAAATGGCCAATGGAATAAAAAACATATTGGCGATACTGTGTTCAAAACCCATCGCCACAAAGGCCATTACCGGCAACCAGATGGCGAATATTTTCCCTGTCGTATCTTTTGCCGCCATTCCTTGCCATACGGCCAAGCACACTAACCAATTGGCGCCGATACCCTTTATGAACGTCACTAAAAAAGTATGACTGGTTTTTCCAATGGCTATACTGAATACCGAATCTATAAATGGGGAGTTGTGTACAATGTGCGTTAAATGTGTAATTACGTAGGCTACGAAAACAGCTCCGATAAAATTCCCGAAATATACCAATCCCCAATTTTTCAGTACTGCGCCTACCCCTTGTTTTTTATTGATGACATTGGGAATAAAGTAGGCATTGTTCCCTGTGAACAGTTCGGCACCTACCACGACTACAAGTATAAGGCCTATGGGAAAGGTAGCTCCGAAAAGAAACTTGGTGATACCTGGGTTTTCCGCAGCAATACCGGGTGATCCACCACCGACTATGATGGCTAAAAGTCCGCCAAAGGCAATATAAGCTCCTGCCAAGAAAGCCAACATTAAGGTTTTATTTGCCTGGTAACTTCCTTTTTTAAGGGCTAGTTTATTTACTATGGTTATGACTTCTTGAGGGTTGTTCATGTGTAATGGCTATGCTGTTTTCTACAACACTTAATTTATTTTTACTTCTTTAAAGTAGTTTTTCAATATTTCCGAAGCGGCATTTATTTCTTCCTCCGTGTTTTCACGGGCATCTTTTAATTGATATTCCCAACCCAAGGTTTCCCATTTATGAATGCCCAATTTATGATAGGGTTGAATCTCAATCTTTTCAATGGTTTTGTAATCTTTGAAATATTGCCCCATGGCATGCAAAAGCTCGGGTTTATTGGTAATATCGGGAATCAAAACATAGCGCAACCACATGGCTTTTCCTGAGGCTTCCCTGTGTTTTGCAAATGTGAAAGTGGTTTCTTTATTCCGCATTCCTGTCAAAAACTCGTACCCATCTTCTGTCATGTGCTTTATATCCAACATGACCAGATCTGCATATTCATCTAGCAATTCCTTCGTGAAATGATTCAATACCCTGCCATTGGTATCGATATTGGTGTGGATGCCTTCTTCTTTTAAACGTTTAAAGAACGGAACCAATTCTTTGGACTGTAGTAAAGGTTCCCCACCTGAAACGGTAACCCCACCTTTTTTGCCAAAATATGGTTTCATCTTCAAAGCCATACCTACCAATTCCTCAATCTGGTATTCTGTTCCTCCTGAGGTTTGAATGGTGTCCGGATTATGGCAATACAGGCATTTAAGTTTACATCCCTGTAAGAAAACGACCATGCGAATTCCCGGCCCGTCATGCGTTCCGAACGATTCTATGGAATGTACCCTTAATGTGTTATCTAGATTTTTGATATGGCAGTTATTTATATTGAGCATTTGGGAAAAGAAGCTTTATGCTTCTGATCCCAAATGCGTTCAATGCAAATATTAAAAAAATTACATGGATTCGTGGAAAGAACGTGTAATAACTTCCATTTGCTGCTCTTTGGTCAAACGAACAAAGTTGACAGCATAACCAGATACACGAATGGTCAATTGTGGGTATTCCCCTGGATTTTCCATAGCATCCAACAATGTTTCCTTGTTTAGGACATTCACGTTCAAATGCTGTGCATTTCTAGAGAAATATCCATCAAGGGTCGTTGCTAGGTTGTCTATCCTATCCTGTTCCGATGAACCTAAGGATTTAGGAACAATGGAGAATGTATTCGAAATACCGTCCAAAGAATCTTTATAGTCGATTTTGGATACGGAGTTCAATGAAGCGATGGCTCCGTTCTTATCGCGACCGTGCATTGGGTTGGCTCCTGGAGCAAAAGGTATACCATGTGCCCTACCATCGGGAGTTGCCCCTGTTTTCTTACCATAAGAAACATTGGATGTAATGGTTAAAACAGACATGGTTGGTTCTGCATTTTTGTAAACCGGTAGTTGTTTTAGTTCGTTGTTGAAATCAGCTACCGCTTGTCTTGCCAATAGATCCACCCTATCGTCATCATTTCCATAACATGGGAATTCACCTTCGATTTTAAAATCGACAGTTAACCCTTCCTCATTCCTAATAGGTTTTACTTTGGCATGTTTTATAGCAGAAAGTGAATCGGCAACAATGGATAAACCTGCTATACCATATGCAAGGTTGATGCTCGGATTGGTATCTATCAAAGCCATTTGGGCCTTTTCATAATAGTACTTATCATGCATGTAGTGAATAATGTTCATAGAGTCATTATAAACACGTGCAACTTCTTTCATGGCGATCTTAAAGTTGGCCATTACTTTATCGAAATCCAAATACTCATCAGTATACTCAGGAATACCATCAACAACTTGTTGTCCGGTAAACTCACAACGTCCGCCATTAAGTGCCAATAATAACGTTTTGGCAAGGTTGGTACGTGCACCGAAGAACTGTATGGATTTCCCTAATTCTTGGTAAGATACACAACATGCGATCCCATAATCATCAGAACCGCGATTCTCACGCATTAAATTATCATTTTCAAACTGAATGGAAGATGTGTCGATGGAAACCTTGGCACAATAGTCCTTAAAGTTCTGTGGTAAGGATTCTGACCAAAGAATAGTAATGTTAGGTTCGGGTGAAGGGCCTAAATTATATAAGGTGTTCAAGAAACGGAAAGATGTTTTGGTCACTTTACTTCTTCCGTCTGCCAACATACCTCCGATTGCTTCGGTAACCCAAGTTGGGTCCCCGGCGAATATCTCGTCATAAGCTCCCATTCTTAAGTGGCGGACCATACGTAATTTCATTACGAATTGGTCAATATATTCCTGGGCTTCCACCTCGGTGATCAAACCTTCCTCTAAATCTTTCTCAATAAAAATATCAAGGAAAGTAGATACATTACCCAATGACATTGCAGCGCCATCTTGAGACTTAACAGCGGCTAAATAAGCCATGTAAGTCCATTGTACGGCTTCTTGTGCATTTTGGGCAGGACGGGCCAAATCCAAATCGTATTTGGCTCCTAATTCGATCATTTCCTTAAGCGCCTTGATCTGCTCAGCTACCTCTTCACGTAAACGGATTACGGCATCGCTCATAGGGCCTGTAATATTTTCCAAGTCCGCTTTTTTGGATTCGATCAAGAAATTGATTCCATATAACGCTACACGGCGATAATCACCAATGATCCTTCCCCTTGCATAGTTGTCAGGTAATCCTGTTAAGAAACCTAAAGAACGGAATTTTTTGATTTCCGAAGTATAGGCATCAAATACGCCATCGTTATGCGTTTTAACGTATTTAGAGAATAAATTCGTTAAACTTTTATTGGGTTCAAGCCCTTGTTCAGACAATGCTTTTTGAACCACTTTGAATCCGCCGAACGGTTTCATGGTCCTTTTTAGCAGCTCATCTGTTTGAAGCCCTACGATTACTTCATTTTCTTTATCTATATAACCGGCCTCAAAAGCACTTACGGTAGAGATCGTTTCCGTATCTACAGAACGAACACCATTGTTTTGTCTTTCTTCTTGTGTTGCTTCTTTACAAATTTCCCAAAGTCTTTGGGTTCTTTCACTTGGTCCTACTAAAAAATCGTGGGTTCCATGATAAGGGGTAATGTTGTTGAATACAAAATCCCTTACGTTGACACTCTCTGTCCAAACTCCGCTTTTTAATTGTTTTACTTCCACATCAATCTGTTTAATATTCTGTTTTTGAATGATTGTTTAACAGCTCCAAAATTATGACTTATGAAACCGGATAAAACTGACAAATGTCATTAAATGCCCTTTTATACGGGGGTTTACGGCGGAAGCGTCTAAAATCAAGAGGTGCGGAAATAAAATATTTTTCACTTTTTTTAGGGAGGGATAATATAGAATAGTTTAGCGGTAATTTTGCATATGGAGTTAAAGGGATATGACATGGAAAACATTGTAAATTTTTCTAAAAACGGCCTATTTTTTCCCTTTATGAAGTGGAATTGTTTTTTTATTGAAGGATATATTTGTCGAATTCATTAAAATGAACCATCAAAAAAAAGGCGAAATGTTTTAATTCAGGTTTATAATTTCGGCACCTTTCTATGTTTAGTTCCTTGTTCATAGGAATAAGACAGTCGGATCAAATTAGGTTCATCGTACATTCTGCCTAAAAATTGCAATCCCGCAGGAAGGTTTTCACTGGTATATCCCATCGGAACGGTAAAAGCGGGTTGACCGGTATGTGGACTTACAACTTGATTGTTATCTCCTTTGTACTCCTCTGAAAACAAATTGATCTTTGCAGGTGGGTGGTTCCATGAAGGGTAAACAATGGCATCCAAGTTTAAGGAATCCATTACCTTTTCAATCGCTTCGCGGTATGCAACACGGCGAATATCGGTATACGCATCTAAACAAGGTATTTCAGAATCTTCCCATCTTCCACTATTGGCCGCATTGCGTTTCACCCTTTCTTTAGCGAACTCGGAATTACTGCCGATACGTATAATGTCCTCTATGGTCTTTATAGTGTCGTTTTTTACATATTCGGTTAGGTAATCTTCCAGATCTTCGGTGAATGTGGCACACCATTGATTTTGCCTTAAAGCCTCAAAATCAGGAATGGTTATGGGGTCAATAACCGTTGCACCCAGTGTGTCTAAATCTGAAAGGGCCTGCCCGAACAAAGCTTTTATTTCTGGGTGTGGGTCGTTATCGCTCAAAGTCCTCAATACGCCAATCCTAGCGTTTTTTAATCCATCCTTTCTTAAGTATTGGGTGTAATTCCCGGGTATTTTTCCTTTTGAATAGGTGGTGATGGAATCATTTGGGTCATAACCTGCCATGACTTCCAATAATTTGGTCGCATCTTCTACGGTCCTGCCCATGGGTCCAACCACATCGTTTCTTAAATAAAGGGGTACGATGGCACTTCTGCTTATAAGTCCCAAAGTGGTACGAAAACCCACTAGGGCGCAATGTGAAGAAGGGCCTCTAATAGAATTCCCGGTGTCAGTGCCCAATCCTATGGTACCGAAATTTGCTGCAACGGAAGCTGCCGTACCTCCACTTGAACCCGCAGGCACATGGGCTATATTATATGGGTTTCTGGTCGTACCGAAAGTAGAACTTTCAGTATGCATGGGGCTAAAGGCCCATTCGGCCATATTGGTCTTGGCAATGATGATGGCTCCTGCACCAACAAGTTTTTTAATTATAAAGGCGTCTTCTTGGGGAATAAAATCCTTTAAGGCCAATGCACCTGCCGTGGTCGGGAGTCCTGCTGTATTGATGTTGTCCTTTACAAGGATCGGAATACCGTGCAAAGGTCTTAGTTTTCCTGTTTCCAAAAATTCATCGTCCAATGCTTGCGCAATTTCGATTGCCTTAGGATTTACGGCCGTTATGGAATTTATGACCGTATCCAATAATCGAATTCGGTTTAAATAAGCCTGTACTAATTGTACACTTGTAAAATCGTTTTGTTCATACCCATTATGGATTTTAGAAATGGTCAATTCCGAAATATCAAGAGGATTTGTGGTTTTTGGTTCTTCTTTACATCCTATGCAAGCTAAGAATAGTATAAGGAAGGGATATAGGTTTTTCGGTATACTCATATTCTGAATTTCACTCGTTTAAATCTTAAATTGGCACTCAAGTTGGATTAAGTTAATGATTTCCAATTTTTTTTTCACATTATGATACTGATTTATAGTTGTTATTATAAAATGAGTATTTCAAAGGTTTGGTATTAAGGAATATTTGTTGAATGTATCTTTTTTTTATCAATTTATAATGGAAGGTTTTACCTGAAAGGTGTTAAAGGTTCAGCACCATTATCCTTGATATATGTTTAGAAATTTATCTGCTTGCCAATGATTCTTATTAAAATGAAAAAATTCAGGGATACCTTGCTATGGCTCCCTGAATCAATATCGATACCAATGGTTTTACTTTTGTACGATCGGTTCTTGACTTACCGAAACTTGTCTTGTTTTATTGGATTTCTTCTTTTTTAGACCGAAGAACGGCCTTATAAACCAAATCCTACGAATAAGTAACCCGTACAACAAATAGCAACCGGCAAAGGTGAATACCGTAATGGCAAAAAATTGCATTAAGGGATCGATCTTCACAGGCAAGATGAGCAAGGCCCCTAAATACAGTACGAACATGTGTATGATGTAAACGGGATATGCGGCCTGACTTAAATAGTTCAGTAATTTACTTGGACGGTTCATGTAATGGTGTACCAGGCCAAAGATGCCGAAAATCCAACAATTTGATTCCAAGGCCATTAAATATCCTGGTGCTTCCGTATTGAATTCAAAATATCGAATAATGTACAATATCAGCGCTAGTGTTAGATAACCCCATTTCCATTTTTTTACGGTTCTCCAGAAATTATTGCCACTGTAAACGAATAGGTAACCGAAGAAGAATGCCAAAGCCCCTAAGAAGAAACCATGCCAGGTTTCTGCATAAAGCGAATAGATCTGGGGATTTACAAGTACCGCTTCCAACATAAAGAAAATAGAGATCAATAGAGGTCCGACAGGATTCGACATCACTTTATCAAGGATATTCTTTAACCTTTTGTTTCCCCGATGTTTTAATATGTAGAAAACCGGTAGAAAAAGCAGCACGTAGACAAAGATATTGCCCAGGAACCATAGGTGGCCTGCATGCGGATAATAACCCAACGGCAGGTTGTAGAATTTTTGGAAAATGAACATATGCAGGGGAGCAATAGCCAAGAATCCAAAAACAAATGGTAATAAGATACGCTGAGTACGTTCACCTATGAGTTGTTTCCAGTTGCGTTTACGCATGGCAAAGAAGAGCCCCATACCCGATACGAAGAATAGGATAGGTATGCGCCAAACGTTAAGCATGGTCATCGGTACCCATAATTCCTCTACCGATTTTTCACTTTTAATAAACCCTACGAACATGGCCCAGGGTTGAAAAACGATGGCGATATGGTAGATCAAGAGCAAGGCTATGGAAATGACCCGTAGCCAATCAATGTCGTTTCGTCGTGCTGATTTCATTGTTTCTTTGTTTTAGTTTGTTTATTGCAGCATCATGGCAATCACTGGACGGGATTTTTCAAGCTCATCAAAATCGAGTTGTAAACCTATTGGTCCCAATTGTTGTTGCATCATGTCATAAATAGGTTTCATATCCGCAAAGGGAGCTAGAACACTTTCCCTTGCCGTTGCTCCGAAAGTGTTTTTTACGGATTTATCCGCCTTGGCATCGATCAACATTTGAACCGCCTCTACCCTACCGAAAAATGCGGCAACATGTAGGGCTGTAGACCCATCGTTGTTCTTTATCGATAGATCGGCATCCGCATCTATAAGTGCTTTGGTGATTTCCGTCTTATCGAAGGTAATGGCAGACATTAAAGCGGTAGCTCCGCTCATGGCATCTTTTTTATTAAGGTCGGTTCCTGCCTCGATATGTTGTTTTACCGCTTCAAGATTGCCGCTGACCACGGCTGCCATCAATTCGATATCGGGAACCTTTACTTCGGTTTGGGCGGTCTCCTTCGTGTTCGATTTCTTTTTTTGTTGCCCACATGCGGAAAGGGTCAATGTTAAAATGAATAAGACGTAAGTAATTTTTTTTACTGATTTGAATTGTAATTTTCTCATGGTTTTAATTATTATTTGTTGAACATTAATTTTGATAGTCCAAAGATCCCACAAACGCTGATGCAGCACCAATAACCTATGCCGCTTTGTGTATAAGCCTTGCGGATGCGATAAAAATTATGGCGCAACGATATAAATTATGCGGCAAGAACTGCATTTTCACCATGAAGCTTAATCGTTTATCTTTGTTGAACAAGTGTACCTACCAACCTGAAAACCCATGTCGGATAATTTAAAAGGACAGAAATTTACAAGAGAGGCGGAGGCGATTATTCTAGAGCGTCTCGGTGATGAACAATTCGGGGTAGCTGAGTTGGCCGATGCCATGTATATGAGTAGATCTAATTTGTTGCGTAAATGCAAAAAGTATACGCAGCTTTCGGCAAGTCAGTTCATACGAAAAATTCGACTTGAGCAGGCAATGGAGTTATTAAAGGAATCTGAACTAACTGTATCCGAGGTTTCGTATCGTGTAGGTTTTGGAAGTACGTCCTATTTTATCAAATGCTTTCGGGAACAGTATGGGCATCCACCGGGAGAAGTGGGCGAAGAAGGTTTTAAGGAGATAACGGAAACCGATAAGCTTCCGTTTTTTAGGCGGTACCAATGGCCCCTAATGGCTGTAGCAGGTTTTTTACTGGCAGGCTTAGTATATGTATTGATGCCCTCCTCCCCTAATACGGATACTTCCGATGTTCCGAAAATCGAAAAGTCAATCGCGGTGCTTCCTTTTAAAAATGAGAGTAGCGATTCAACGAATCTGTATTTTGTTAACGGTTTAATGGAAGCATCCCTAGGGAACCTGCAAAAAATCAAGGATTTAAGGGTTATCAGCCGTACATCGGTTGAAAAATACCGGAACTCAGATAAGAACATCCAGGAAATAGCTTCCGACCTTGGGGTTAATTATATTGTGGAAGGTAGTGGACAAAAAGTCGGTGATCAGGTTCTGCTCAATATACAATTGATAGATGCGGTGACCGATTCTCGCATTTGGGGACAGCAATATACCCATGAGGTCGTAGATATTTTTGCTTTGCAAAACGAAGTGGCCAAAAAGATAGCTAGTGCAGTTGAAGCCAATGTCACCCCTTCCGAATTGGAGCAAATAGATAAAAAGCCTACCGACAACCTTGTCGCTTATGATTATTATCTAAAGGCACAGGAACCATTTTTACAGCGAACCGAAGAAGGTTTGTTAAAAGCTATTCCGCTGTTTGAGAAAGCCTTGGAAGAAGATCCGGAATTTGCTTTGGTCTATGCCGATTTGGCCATAGCCTATTACTATTTGGATCTGTATAAGAAAGAAAAGAGATATACGGAGAAAATCAATAATTATGCGGATAATGCCTTGCTTTACGATTCCAAGCTAACGGAAAGCCTTATTGCCAAATCCCTCTACTACCAACATACGGGCGATTATCGCTTGGCATTACCACACCTTCTAAAAGCGTTGGAATATAACCCGAATTCCTCAGCGGTTGTACAGATGCTGGCACTCTTATATTCCAATTTCGTTCCCAATACCGGGAAGTATCTGGAATATGCCCTTAAAGGAGTGCAATTGGATATAGCGGCCAATGATTCAGTAGGAAAAAGTTATATCTACTTGAATTTGGGGAATGCCCTGATCCAGTCCGGATTCACCGATGAGGCTCTTAATTATATAGATAGGTCATTGGATTTCAATCCGCAGAATTATTATGCCCCCTATGTCAAGGCCTATATTTTATATGCAAAAAACAAAGACCTGCAACAAACGTTGACACTTATTAAAAAGGAATTGAGAAAAGACACCACCCGGTTGGATATTCTACAGGAAACCGCGAAACTGCATTATTTTAAAAAGGAATACGATAGTGCTTATCATTATTACAAACAGTTTAATGATATTCGAAAATCGAAAGGTTTGGAGATCTATCCCCAAGAGGATATTAAAATCGGCTTCGTGTTCGAAAAAATGGGCTTTGACGAGGAAGCTTCCAGATTGTTTACATCGTATGCGGACTATTGTGAAAAGGACCAATCCATTTATAAACCGGCAAGTATGGCGGTCATGTATACCCATCAAGGGCAATATGATTTAGCCATAGACCAATTGAAGGAGTTTTCAGCCAAAAACCATTTTCAATACTGGATCTTGTTGTTCATGGAACTAGATCCGGCCATAGCCCCTTTAAAAAAACATCCTGAATTTGAGCAGGTAATGAAAAAAATCGAAGACCGTTTTTGGGAGAATCATGATATTCTTAAAGAAACATTAGAGGAGAAAGCACTGTTATAAATGATTCTTGTTACCCGAGCTTTAAGCTCAAAACGGAGTGGTGGAACCCCATCCCCTCTTTTATACATACCAATGTACCGTACGTTACCTATTTGAAATATAACCTTAGACTAATTCTTGTATAAGGCAATTACTTTAATGCCTTATCTGAATAAGTTATACGATTAAAAAAGTTAAAATTTAGAATGATAAAAAGCTAACTCACTTACAATCCGAAGGGTACAAAATTTGAGCGAAAATTGTGAATATCTATTTTGATTTTTCACTTTTTCAGCAAAAGCTTACACCTATATTTGGCACCCCTAAAACAAAAAGAAATGAGTGCAACGTGGTATGAGTGTAAAGTAAAATATAGAAAATTGGATGAAGCTTCGGGTATGCTAAAGGTAAAGACCGAACCTTTCTTGGTCGATGCCGTTTCCTATACCGAAGCAGAAAGTAGGATTACCGAAGAAATGTCGGCCTATTTGAGCGATAGTGAGGAAATTAAGATCACGAATATCAAAGTGGCCAATTATGCTGAAATACATCCTTTTGAGAATTCGGATAGATGGTTTAAATCCCGCGTATCCTTAATAGCCTTTGATGAGGAAAGTGGTAAGGAGCGCAAAACGAATATGTATCTATTGGTGCAGGCCAATGATGTTAAGGAAGCCTATGAGAATACCATTGTGGTAATGAAAGATACCATGGGCGATTATACGATCCCTGCCATTTCGGAATCCCCTATAATGGATGTATTCCCCTATTTTTCAGGAGATGAGGATGAGATGGAACGCCTGGAGAAGTTTACGGCATTAAAAGACTCCGTACCTGTAAATAACGACATGGATGAAGCTTTGGAAATGGTCGATGTTCTATCAGGTGAAGAAGAGTAGCCTACTACGCATATACGCATATAAAAAGGCTGCCTTTATTGACAGCCTTTTTTGGTTTAATATTTTACATTTGGTTTAATGCTCTTTTTTTAGGTAGTAAAAAAAAGCCATTCAATCCTTATTCAATAGGGATTGAAAGCAATGGGATATTCAATCCTGACGCCATGACCCTTGTCTTACTTTTATGAACAAGTGATTCCCAAAAACCATATTTTTTGGGCATCATCACCAGCAGTTCGGATTTTGACCTTGTGATTTCCTTTTCCAATGCCTCAATTACTTTATTCGATTCTACGTTCTTATATAAGAGGGTTAGATTTTCTAATCCTTTGTCTATGGAATCATGCGGAATATCATCTAATTCACTTATTTTCTGATCGGCATAAAATACAGTGACCTCCGATTTTAAATCGGCCGCTATACGTCGTAATTTGGCCAAGGTTTTCAAAGGAATGTCCTGCAAAAGGTCACAGGCGAACAAGATGCGTTTAATACCAGTGAATTTGGCATTTACCGGAATGGCCAAAACGGGAAAACGTTTCATACTTATTAAGGTCGTAGTAGGATTTCCCAATAAATTTTGTTCCATGGACTTGGAAGACATCCCGATGACCAAAAATCGACAATCATACGCTTGCATTAATCGGTCCGCCTCTTGATCCAAACCTACAAAACTACATTCCGTTTCTGTCTCAATACTGAATTTTCGTTTAAGCCCTAATGCTATTTCCTTTAATTTATTTTTGTTCTTGTTCATTAAGTTCTCAACAAAGCTTGCCGATAATCTTGCATTGGAGGCATGGATAGGAATCTTAAAGGCATTGAAAAGAATCAGTCTTGTTTTGAATTCTTTAGCTAAACAAGCAGCATATTCCACCGCATTTTCAGATGTTTTGGAAAAATTCGTAGCAACTAAAATACTCATAAGTCAGGTAATTGTATTACATTCTAAGATATAAGATCCGTATCGAAAAACGTTAGTCTAAATGAAGCTTATTTTGGTCTAAATCGGCATTTTGAATGCCCTCTTAACAGTATAGGAAATCGGGGTTCCAAATTGGTCCTATGCATGCATAAGCATGAAAATTTAAACATAAACCGAACATTGGTACCCACGAACAAACAGGTTCTTACCAATTAATTCGTATAAACCAGTACTTTCGATTTTCGATACATGACCTATGTTATGCGGTTTTCAAGGCCACTTTTAATTCGATTTCCGTATTTAATAATTTGGAAACAGGACAAACTTCTTTTGCCTTATGTGCTATCTGTTGAAATTTTTCCGCATCGATCTCAGGAACATCCCCTTCTAGGTCCAAAGTTATTTTTGTAATGGCGCCATCCTCGAAAGTAACTGTGGCGTCCACATCCAAAGTGGTTGCCGTAAAATTTGCTTCGTTCAATAAAAAGCTTAATTGCATGGCAAAACAGCCAGCATGTGCGGCCCCTATCAACTCTTCAGGATTGGTACCTTTTTCCCCATCTTCAAACCTGGTATGAAAAGAATAGGCCGTTTTATCAAGCACTTTACTTGCCGTGGTTAAATTGCCTTGCCCTTTTTTACCACTTCCTTTCCATTCCGCGTTTGCTTTTCTTGTAAATTTCATAATGTTTATGTTTTAATTAAGTTAATAATCAATGTGTTGTGGCTTTTGGATAGTCTGTATATCCTTTTGTGCCCGATGTGTAAAATGTTTCTTGATCCCATGGAGTCAATGCTAAATCATTCTCAAAACGTTCAACCAGATCCGGATTGGAAATATAGGGCTTACCGAAGGCCACTAAATCGGCATCGCCATCTGTAATCACCTTGTTCCCCTTCTCTTGGTCAAAAGCCGTATTGATTATCAATGTGCCGTTATATAAAGGACGAAAATGCTTTGCGATACTCGTAACAGCGAAAGGAACCTCGGATACATCTGTAAATGGCTCTGATAAATGTAGATAAGCCAAATCGTAATCGTTTAATTTTTCAATTATGTATTCAAAGGTGGGAATGGTTTCCTCGTCAATCGTAATCCCCATCATCCCATGTAATGACGGATTAAACCGTACTCCTATTTTTTCCTGTGGAATCACAGTTTTCATAGCTTCTAAAACCTCAAAGAAGAACCTGGCCCTGTTTTCAATACTACCCCCGTAAGCATCGGTTCTCGTATTGGAACATTTACTGAAGAACTGGTGGAATAAATAACCGTTGGAAGAATGGATCTCAACCCCATCAAACCCTGCTTTCATGGCATTGGAAGCAGCCTTTTTAAATTCGTTGACGGTGGTTTTTATTTCTTCGATGGTCATTTGTTTTGGTGTAACGGTATCTTTGAACCCTTCCGGTGTATATGATTTTGCGTTAGGGTTTATAGCTGACGGTGCCCATGGTAATTCACCATTATGGAAATCAGGATGGGATATGCGTCCCACATGCCATAATTGAATAAAGATTTTGCCATCATTGTCATGTACACGTTGGGTAACTTTTTTCCAACCTTCCACTTGCGCATCGGTATGTATTCCTGGGGTATTGATATAGCCTACAGCTTTTTTTGAAACCTGCGAACCTTCAGTAATTATAAGTCCTGCCGAAGAACGCTGGGCATAATATAAGCCTTGTAACCCGTCAGTTGCCACTTTACCTTCATTTTTGGCCCTACTTCTTGTCATAGGCGCCATAACAATCCTGTTTTTAAGGTTTAGGTTGTTGTTTTTATAAGGCTGCAATAAATATTTCTTGCTCATAGGGTAAAATTGTTTCCAACTATTTCATGAACAAAATTACATTAGGTTTTAATCAATCCTATTGACCTATATCAATTAAGATAGATTTAACCTTTAAAGGTTTTTCTGACCCTACTCAAATTTTCTGGGGTAACCCCTAAATAATTGGCAATATCGTAATTGGCAACCCTAAGTTCAATATTCGGATATGAAGTACAGAATTCGATATAACGGTCTTTCGTATTTTTTTCAAGTGTAGACAAAATACGCTTTTGTTGGGCGATAAAGGCCTTGGTGGTTAAAATCCTGAAATATCGATTGAATATTGGTGCTTCATTATATATTTTCTGAAGGTTATCATAGTGTATGGAGAGTAATTCAGCATCCTCAATAGCCTCAATATATAATTTTGAAGGAATTTGATTCAAAAATGCATCGAAATCCCCGATCCACCAATTTTCTATGGCGAATTGGATAATATGCCTATTGCCCTTTGCATCTTGATAATAGGCTTTTAAACAACCTTTAACTACGAAATATTCGTGTTTGACAACCGTACCCGGTTTTAATAAAAATTGACCTTTGGAAACGGCAACTTCATTTAAAACGCTACGAAATAGTTGCATATCGTCCTTCGTAGGGTCAATATGGTCATATATGTGTTTGGTTATTGATGTATACACGATGCAAATATGCTAAAATGATTCGTACGCAGTTTGTTTTACCCAGTGGTTTTACCAATTCTTTAATATGGGAAACTAAAGGGAATACGAAGTTTATTTCAACTCCTTCATGATTTCAGCAAATAATCGATATGACTTGATCCTGTCCTTTATATCAAAGATGTTGGTGACGGCAATCAATTCGTCCGCTTTGGTTTGTTCCAAAAATTCCTTGACCTGTGCCTTTACCGTGGATTTGCTCCCTATAAATGAATATTTTAGCATTTGGCGTACCTGTGGATTTTGCATAACTTCCATTAAGTCAGGGGTCATATCCGTCGGCGGCTGAACATAATCACGTTTACCTGTAAATATACCAACGATCATACGGATCAAGGATGTTGATAAACGTTCGGCTTCTTTGTCGGTATCCGCAATAATGATATTTACACCGGCCATTACATACGGTTTTTTCAAATGACTTGATGGCTGAAATTCTTTACGGTAAATTTTCAACGCCTCCCACAAATATGTGGTTGCAAAGTGGCTGGCGAATGCATAAGGTAAACCTTTTTTTGCCGCCAAATGGGCGCTATCGGTACTTGAACCCAAAATATATAAAGGAACATCAGCACCTTCGGCAACGGTGGCACGTACTTTGGAATCGGCATTGTTTTTTGAAAAGTACGTTTCCAATTTTTCCAATTCAACTGGAAAAGAGTGGGCGGCTTTCATAAAATCGGATCGTATGGCCAAGGCAGTTTCCTTATCTGTTCCGGGAGCCCTTCCTAACCCTAGATCTATTCGGTCTGGATATAAGGATGCCAAAGTTCCAAACTGCTCTGCAATGATCAATGGGGAATGGTTAGGGAGCATGATTCCGCCTGAACCGATACGAAGTGTATGGGTGCCTTGGGCAACATAACCGATTAAAACAGAAGTTGCACTACTAGCGATATTGGGTGCATTGTGGTGCTCGGCCAACCAATAGCGCGTGTAACCGAAAATTTCGGCTTGTTGTGCCAATTTCAGGGCGTTGTTAAAGGTTTGTTCTAGGGAATGGCCTTTTGAAACCAATACAAGATCTAAAATTGAATATGCTGTATTTTGATTTTTCATGAATGATTATAATCTAACCGAACAAAGGTACATAACGCATTACATTATTATAAAATAAGACAAGGCTATTATTGAAAATACTCTTTGGAAAACGCTAATTCCTTCCGGCTAAAAAAGTATTGGAAAATCAAATGAATGTTGATCTTTAGAATTGCGTATGATAAAAGTGGATCTATAGGAGAGGTACCTACAAGCCAACAATGGCAGCTTCGGCACAACGCTCGCCGTCCATAGCGGCAGAAACTATGCCCCCAGCATAACCCCCACCTTCACCACAAGGGAAAAGACCTTTTACATCTGGGTGTTCCAAGCTGTCATTACGGGGGATGTTCACTGGCGAAGAAGTACGTGATTCTACCCCGATAACATTGGCTTCAGAGGTATAAAAACCGCTCATTTTCTTCCCAAAAGCTGCAAAGCCATTACGTAATCTACTTCCGATGATTTTAGGCATTAAGGAATGTAAAGGTACCGATCTTAAACCTGGTCTGTATGAGGTCGGATTCAGGTCTGGTGAAAGTTTACCCTCTACAAAATCGGTTAATCGCTGGGCAGGGGCCACTTGTGATCTTCCGCCAGAGGTAAATGCCAATCGTTCCAAATCTTTTTGGTATGCCAATCCTTTTAAGGGTCCAAAACGTTCATATTTTGGAATATCCTTTTCTACATTGATTTCTACTACGATTCCCGAATTGGCGAAAAGGTTGTTCCGCTTTGAAGGAGACATGCCGTTAACCACGATCTCTCCAGGGGCCGTTGCGGCAGGTACTATAAATCCGCCGGGACACATACAAAATGAATATACGCCCCGACCTTTTACTTGCTCAACTAAACTGTAAGCGGCAGCGGGCAGTAATTCATTACGTTCACCTTTACAATGATATTGAATGGAATCTATTATGTGCTGGGGATGCTCAACCCGAACTCCCATGGCAAAGGATTTGGCTTTAAGTAAAATCTCTTTTTTATGTAATAATTCAAAAATGTCACGGGCCGAATGCCCCGTCGCTAAAATAACCCGATTTACTTTGGTTTCGGTTTCATTATTCAACACCAAAGCATTCAATTGGTTATTCTCGATAATGAAATCTGTTACTTTCGTATTGAAATGTATTTCACCACCATATTTTAAAATGGTTTCACGTATGTTCTTGACAACCTTGGGTAATTTATTGGTACCTATATGCGGATGGGCATCGATCAAAATCTGTGGCGTAGCCCCGTGATGCACTAAGCTTTTGAAAATGCGTTTTACGTCGCCACGTTTTAAACTTCGGGTATATAGTTTTCCGTCGGAGTAAGTTCCGGCACCACCTTCACCAAAGCAATAGTTACTTTCGCTATTTACAATGTGGTTAATGTTTATGGCCCGCAGATCACGTCTGCGATCCTTTACATTTTTGCCACGTTCATAAACAATGGGTTTATAACCGAGCTCCAAACACCGCAATGCGGCCCACATACCTGCAGGGCCAAAGCCAATGATATGGATTTCCTTAGCCTGGGAAACATCTTTGTAATCAAAATTATAGGTTTCCCTATTCTCGGGAATTTCATTTATATAAACCGCCAGCTTATAGTTAAAATAGATTTTGGGCTTACGTGCATCAATTGATTTACGTAAAACATGTATGGTCAGTTCCTTCTCCGGTAGGCCAAGATAGGTTGCCACCCTCTTTTGAAGTCCGTTGGGATCACCTTCCTCCTTTAGTGATAATCTAATCTGTACGTTTCTTACCATGCCGTAAAACTAAAAGATCTATTATGAATTTCTGATAAAATGGAATAAGTTGTTTTTGATAGCTTTTATATGGATGGCTTTATCATATCGGGAAACAAAAATTATCCGGTTTTTCATGAATTCAATTCATTTTGAAACGGGCATAAAAAAAGCCCTGACAAATATGCCAGGGCTTTTATGAAACTTGAAGTGTATGTATTAGATAACTTTTACGTTTACTGCATTTAACCCTTTGTTTCCTTCTTGAAGCTCAAACTCAACTTCATCGCCTTCACGAATCTCGTCAACCAATCCTGATACGTGTACAAAGTGGTCTTTTTCAACTCCTTCTTCAGTTATGAATCCAAAACCTTTTGTGTCGTTGAAAAATTTTACTGTTCCTTTACTCATTGTAATGTAATTTAATTTATTATAATTTATTGTTTGCAAAGATGGTGCCAATTTATTGATAAACAATATATTAATTCATTTCTTTTGAAATAATATCGAATAAGGGTAACTGGTGGCCTTTTTTCATTGCAAATCAATTACTTCCCAAGAGTGATAGTGTTCGTTCATTTTCAAGATACTTGATCTTATCATGGTCATGGCCATTTTTGCATCTAAACGAAAAAACAGGATATCCCACACTATACAGTTCAAGCAACCGTTTAGAATGAGTAACGAAATTCGTTACCTAAAGGATAATGATCAAAGTATAACCATTTTGATTAAACTAGATAATAGCCCCAATGAAGAAACCTAATTGTTACCTGCTGATTCTCGTTCTTGTTTTAATTGTTTCTTGCAGTCAAGATGATTCCGACACTAATGGATCGGACCCTGTTTATGGAGCCTATCAGGAAGATTTGGATGTAGACGGGTTACCTACCCGCCTGTTTAGTGCCCAATTGCCGCAAATACCCACATCTAATGAATATACGATTGAATTGGACCGTTGGGAAATTCCGAATACCAATATCGACGCGGCCAAGACCACGACAAACTTACAGGCGGCGATTGATTGGGCCCATGAGGAAGGATATACGCGGGTAATCTTGCCTACAGGTGAATATTTGGTGGGTGAGGATATCAATGATATATATTTCGGGGGAATAGATATTTATGATAATACGGAATTCGTCTTCAGTGAAGGTGCGGTATTGGCCATCGATACCAATGATAAATGGAACTACTGCGTATTGCGCTTGAACGGCGATAATATTATTGTACGTGACGGTGTGATCAAAGGGGAACGTGATTCACATATCTTTACCCCACGTGAGGACGGTAATACCGCCCATGATGAAGGACACGGTATTTGTGTTTGGGGCAATAACAATATCTTGATCCAAAACATGGAAATGCATAGTTTAACGGGTGATGGCAGTTTAGTACTTGATTCCAACGATGTTACTTTTTTGGACAATAACATCTATAATAATAGACGTCAAGGAATTTCGATTGTCGGTGGCGTACGTATAGAAATAAAGGACAATGAGATACATCATATCAAGGGTACATCCCCTCAATTTGGTATCGATATTGAAGGCCCTGGTCGTGTAGATGAGGATATTTTGATACAGGACAATTATTTTCATCATAATTCCGGTGGTGATATCGTGAATGCCACGGGTACGAATGTCTATATTTTAGAGAATGTGATGGAGCAAGGTGATGATAGTGAATATACAGACGGACCGATTGTTAGTTGGCATAAAACACATAATATTATTGCCCGGAATACGATTACCATGATCAGTGGGTCGGCCAATGGTCGATTAGGCTATATTCAATATTCAAACGGTGGTGATAAAGGGCATAACAGGGCAACGTTCGTACATGACAATGTAATGAACAACTGTGGTATGTATATGTACAAAAGCTCAGATGCCGATGTAAGGCGGAATAAATTCCTGGGTTATTTTTTGGCATTTTCCGATTTTGAGAATGCCATTTTAATAGATAACCTGGTTACCTATTCAGAGGAATTCACGAATTTGAGATACTGTTGGTCGTATCGTTTTAAAAATACCACAGGATTCGCCGGTGGCAATTATTTAGGCGATCAACTAGAGGAATTGCCCTTGTCGGAAACCGAACCATATACTATGCAATGCGTGTTAGACGGTTGGTAGGTCGTATTTTCACCATTCAATTGACAAAAGGGGATAATCCGTAAAAGATATATATAAAAAAGGGGAGGCTTTTGGCCTCCCCTTTTTTATTGAGAATATTTATTTTGGAAACTGATTTATTTTATTTCAACCAATTGTAGGTCAAAAATTAAATCATGACCGGCCAATGGGTGATTGGCATCAATAACAATATCGGCTTCGTTAACCTCAGCAACCCTTAATTGTTGCTCTGTACCATCAGGGCTTTTTGCTACAAGGCCCATACCTACTTCAGGGGTCATACCTTCTGGCAATTCTTCTTTATTTACGCGTTGAAAAAGTTCTTCTTGAACCTCTCCATAAGCCTCTTCTTTGGGTATGTTAATGGTTTTGTTCTCATTGACTTCCATGTCGATAAGGCCTTTTTCAAAACCTGGTATCAAAGCACCTTGGCCCAAGGTTATCTCTAATGGGTCTCTGCCTTCCGAACTATCAAAAACTTGACCGTTGCTTAATTTTCCCGTGTAGTGAACTTTGACCGTATCGTTAGCCTTTACTTTACTCATGTACTTAAATTTCAGTTATTTAACTTATTTTTTTATTGGCCGCAAAGTTAAGGGCTTTAAATCGGCTCAAAGAATAATTAACGGAAAATCTTAAAAAACATAAGGTTTTACAGGTAATTTGAAGATTTAATGGTTTAACAGATCATTTCGACTTTACTATTGGGATTGAATTTTTAAAATCCCATACCTTTACCGTTATGCATGCAGAAAATCCATATTGTAAGAGGTATGATCTTAATAGACTGGCAGCCCACTATGCCGATTTGAAGAACTACTTGGTTTTGAATCCGGCTGGGGAAGCAACCATTGATTTTGGGTCTTCCAAAGCGGTATATGCATTGAATAAAGCGATATTACTTGCAGATTTCAATGTAACGGATTACCATTTGCCCCAAGGCTACCTCATTCCCCCTATTCCCGGACGATTGGATTATCTCTTGTATATACGTGATTTTGTTTCGGAAAAATTAGGAATGGATGTAGATGCCGAATTTCGTGGACTGGATATTGGCACAGGGGCGAACGGAATCTATTGTATTCTGGGAGCCCAATATTTTAAATGGTCCATGATAGGTTCTGAATGTGATGCCAAAGCCATAGGAATCGTAAAGGCGAACATACAAGCCACCAAAACCTTAGAGGACCGTGTTCAGGTACGTCACCAAACGAATAAGAGTTTTCTATTTAAGGGAATTATCCAATCCGGGGAACAATTCGATTTTACGGTTTGCAATCCACCATTCCATAGTACAAAAGAAGAAGCCCAAAGAGGTTCACGCAGAAAACTTAATAATTTGGAAGGAACCAGTAACACCGATGAACTTAAACTTAATTTCGAGGGACAAGCGAATGAACTTTGGTGTAATGGCGGGGAAGCACTTTTCATTAAAAGACTGATTAAGGAGAGTGTTTTGTTCAAAGACCAAGTTAGGGTGTTCACAAGTCTGGTCGCCAAGACTGACAATCTTCCAAAAATTGAAAAGCAACTAAAAAAGGCAAAAGCGGATTACCATATTGTACCTATGGATCAAGGGAATAAGAAAAGTCGGATTATTCTGTGGTGGTTTGATTCGGAAACCGAATAAGACATAGGCAGTCCCCAAAAGGTTATATTTTATATGGTTTGAAAAGTGTTTTTGCTACTTACGAAATCCCATTTATTTTTAAATTTTTATGGATCTGACGTACGAGTCCCCTTAAAAAATTCCCTGGACCGATCTCTGTGAATTCAGTAGCCCCATCCTCTTCCATATGGAGCATTGTATGCCGCCACATTACCGGATGTGTTAATTGATCGATCAGGTTTTTCTTGATTTTTTCAATTTCGCCACAAGGTCTCCCGGCAATATTCTGATAAATTGGGCAATTGGGTGTTTTGAACCCCGTTTCATTTACCGCCAAACTAAAACCCTCGACTATGGGCTCCATAAATGGGGAGTGAAAAGCCCCACTAACCGGTAAATCTATGATTGCGAGAGCCGCAGGGCGGAGCTTATCACAGGCTTCTTTCAAAGCTTTCTTTTCCCCTGAAATGACTACCTGTTTAAGAGCATTGTAATTGGCAGGTACTACGATACCATCAACATGGTTACAGATATCCTTAACGATTACATCGTAAAGCCCGACCACTACTGCCATACCTGTATTTTCATCATCACACACTTTTTGCATAAGAGCGGCCCGTTTGGATATCAATTTCAGGGCCGATTCAAAATCCAAGGAGCCAACTGCAGCCAAAGCAGTGATCTCGCCTAATGAATGTCCGGCAACCATATCCGGTTTAAAAGCGTTTCCAAGGGTTTTGGTCAGAATATAGGAATGTAAAAAAATGGCGGGTTGTGAAAACTGTGTCTGTTTCAAATCTTCTGCCGAACCTTTGAACATAACATCGGTGATCGAAAAACCTAGAATGTCATTGGCTTTTTCAAAATAGTCTCTCGCTAGATCTGATTTGGCATATAACTCTTTTCCCATACCAGGAAATTGGGTGCCTTGACCAGGGAATAGGTATGCATGCATAGTTATAATGTAGTGTTAAGTTTTTGAACCATTAATTTACGTTAATAATGGTGTTGAAAATCAAGTACTTTCGTAGGTACTTCATTTTTATACTATACTAAAGAATTTTAGTTGATTTTTATTAAGATGTACCATGCGAAGCACTAAAAATAGTTGAAATGCTATTTCCTAAGTTTTTTAAAGGGATTTTATGGCTTGATATTCTGGATATTAACCTTCTTTCCTTTAGTGTTTTTCGAAAAAACCATGTAATCTATCGAACCTAAAGAAATGTATCCTTAAAAAATATTGAAAATTACCAACGCATAGAGGTAGAAACGTACAAAACGTAATAAACCGAATAGTAGGTAATTCCTGAATCTGTAATGTATGAGTCCGGCCGCAATACTTGTCATGGCAAAAGGAATGGGTAGCAGGGCCCCGACAATGATCAAGAATCCACCCCATTTTCGGATCATCTTCATATGTTTGGCCATTTTCACTTCAAAATAGGCCTTCATCGATGGGATTTTCGAAACCGCCTTTCCCATAAAAAAGGAAATTATACCACCTAGATAGGATAAAAATGCCAGTACGGACAAATAGAAAATAGGTGTATCGGTCTTACCTGCCCATGCAATGAAAATTTCAGGGGGTACGAGTCCCAAAAGTGATTCCGTAGCAAGGAAAACACTTAAGATCACTATAGGGCTATAAGTAGTCGTAATCGAAGTAAAAAGATCATGAAAATCGATCACATATAAATGAACAAGCCATAACCCTATGATAAATAATGATATGGGTACAACTACCTTGCCTAAACTGGATTTTACAAATGCGTAAAAACCAGTATAGGAATAGTATTGGTGTAACAACCTTATTCTAGATTTTTTAGCACTTAGTTTAGGACTTTTATCCATAATTACTTTTAATAGTATTCAATTTGAAAAAGATGTATATGATACACGGTTCCCAGTTGTAAAATCAATACAATACTTCCTTATAAATTTTCGCAAAAATAAGATTCACAGGATAAAACAATACCAAGGTGTTGTTAAAAGTGATGGTTTTAGAATATTATAACACCGTAACACGCACTTTTTTATTTTTTAATCGGGAATTGTTCAGTTTGTGCACCAATTGATTGGCGATTGGTAAAGGAACAGAGACAAAGGCACAGTCCTGTTTTAATTCAATTACACCCAATTGGTCTTTCTTGATCCCGCCTTGTTTAAAGAAAAGTCCGGCAATATTACCTTTTGAGATTTTATCTTTTCTACCACCTGAAATAAAGAGGGTTTCCCAAGATTGGGAATTGGATAGGGGTTTACGGGGAGCTTTGTTTGAAATATCCATAGTTTCTAAATCCCTAATAAACTCGGGAACAAATTCTTTCTTCCCTTGCAAAACATATGCGGTTCCTTTTTCGTTTACTCGGGCCGTGCGCCCATTACGGTGGGTAAACTCCTCCACTGCCCTAGGAAGCTCATAATGAATAATAAATTTCATTTCCGGAATATCGATTCCCCTAGCCGCCAAATCGGTCGCGACCAACACTTGGCAAGTACCGTTTCTGAACTTGATCAACGAGCGTTCCCTATCGCGCTGTTCCATTCCCCCGGAAAAACAGGTATGGTTGATTCGTTCGTTGTTCAAAAACGTGCTTACACGTTCAATACTATCCTTAAAGTTGCAAAAAATGATTCCCGGTTCATTGCCTATATGGTGTAACAAATCTGCCAAAGTCTGTAATTTATCCTTTTCTTTTGCAATCACTTTTTTTATGGTCAGTCGGGAGGTTTTCTTGTCTTTTAGGTAATTAATGATAGTTGGTGAATCCAATTGCACAAAAGGTGGAATTTCAACACCCTGTGTGGCCGAAGTTAAAATACGTTTCCTAAGATTGGGTAATTGTGGTATTATTTCACTCATTTCTCCTTCAAAACCGGTTTCCAACGATTTGTCGAACTCATCCAAAACCAAGGTTTTGATTTCCGTTTTTGGAAAACGATCACTTCTGAAATGATCTGCGATCCTACCAGGTGTACCGATTAAAATAGCCGGCGTATGTTTCAGTTCTATTTTGTCCTTGGAGATTGATCGGCCTCCATATACGGCATTTACCTTAAAGCCCGACCCCATATCACGGACAACTTGCTCAATCTGAATGGCCAACTCCCGTGAAGGTACGAGTACCAATGCCTGAACTTCGGAACATTCCGGATTTAGTGTCTTGATCAAAGGCAATAGAAAGGCAAGGGTTTTACCAGTTCCCGTGGGGGAAAGTAAAACGATATTGTCTGATTGCTGAATCACATCCAGTGCTTCCTCCTGCATCGGATTCAATGCGGAAATCCTTAACTTATCTAAAATATCCTGTTGATTACGTATTGTATTGGCCATAGATCTTACTTCTTTTGGAAAGCCTCTGTTTTAGCATGGGTGGTACCCTTTATTAAATGATCGGCCAAAACTTTTTCAATCAATTCCTCTTTGGTCAAATGATGGAAAATGGTCTTTATTTTTTCTTTGGTGTCATCGGATACGGTACGGTTGGTTTTTGTCTTGAATATTCTCTTGGCCCAAAGCAACAAATTGATTTCTTCCTTATCCGCTTCACTTTCCTTCTTCATTTCAGTGAAAACCAATCCCAACTCTTTTTCAAACTCGGGAATATCGGCAAGCTCGTCTACTTGTATGATACTTAAGGAGAGTCCCTTCGCCCCTGCCCTTGCCGTTCTGCCACTTCTGTGTACATAGGCTTCATAAGTATCGGGTAAATGGTAATTGACGACATAGGAGACTTCCTTAACATCAATGCCACGGGCAGCTAAATCGGTGGCCACGAGAATATCGATATATCCTTCCCTGAACTGTCCCATGATCCGATCACGGATTCCTTGGGTAAGACTACCGTGGATAGCACCGGACGAGAATTTATTAATGGCCAATTTCTTTGCCAATTTATTCACGGCCGCTTTGGTCTTACAGAAAATAATTCCCCTTTGTCCTTCTTTGCTATTAAGAAAATGAAGTAAAACCTCTAATTTTTCAATAGGCTCTACCACAATATATTCATGGTCTATGCCTTGGTGGCCCATCTGTGCCATATCGGCTTCTAAGTGCACCACGTTTTTGGACATATAGTTTTGTACCAATTGCTTCACGGTTCCTGGCATGGTTGCCGTAAACAATAGTGTTCTTCTGGATTTCGGCATTTCAGGGCCGAGCTTATCCAAATCCGACTTTAAGGCTGTGACCATTTCATCGGCCTCATCCAAAACTAGATACTTTATTTTTTTGATGCTTACTGCTTCTCGCTGTATCAGATCTATCAATCGGCCCGGGGTGGCCACAATAATATGCGTAGCTTCTTTTAGACGATCTATTTGGGGCTTTATGGGTATGCCGCCACAAACTGAAGCTATCGAAATCCCTGGGCAATGAGCTGCATACGAAACTAGATTTGCATATATCTGTTGTCCCAATTCCCGTGTTGGGGACAATATTACTGCCTGTACATCGGCGTTTTCAGGATTTATCAATTGTAACAGAGGTAGGCCGAAAGCTGCCGTTTTACCGGTTCCGGTTTTTGCCAAAGCGACTACATCGTCTTTTTGGTTTAGAAGTATTGGAATGGTCTTTTTTTGAATATCCGTTGGAACGGAAATCTTTAAATCGATCAGACTTTCTAGAAGTTGTTCCTTGATTCCTAAAGCGGAGAATTGTTTTGACATAAAATGGATTTAGGCAAAGATAACGACACCAAATGGGCAAAAGCCTAAACTGGTGCATTAATTCTTTTTATTAGGTTGATGAATACCTAAAGGCTTAGCTTATCAATAAGAATCATTTAAGCTTCTTGAAGCGTACGCTTTGATTTTCTGTACGTGTATTTAGGATAGATTGTACGCTTTGCGAAACGATTCAATTTGTTGGCATTTACCATCTTTATATAAATGGGTTTGGTTACCCCAAAATATTCGTAAGTCGTTCCGTCCAAAAAAGTGATCTCCAACACCAATCCGTTATGAACGAAATCGGCAATTCCTGAATTTGTAATGGTTTCGGTATAGGCATCTAAGTTCGCTGCCAGGGTTTCCGGGGCGATACTCACCAAGAAATGATAACCGTCAATAATAGTACGACTGTTCACTTCGGCCTCTTCCCTTTTGGCATCACCTTCTTGAAACTTATCGGGGTGCCATTCCTTGACCAAATTACGGTATGTGGACTTTAATGTCTTTAGGTCGATATCCTTTTCAACACCGAACAGCTTCTTATATTGGTTTATACGTTTCATAGTTTTTTTACGAGGCGCGAAACTACACCTTTATTCTGAACCACTTAGCGTTATTAACTTGTTTTTTTGGATGGTCAGAATGACCTTGATACAAGAATCGACCATTATGTATAAAAACAACTATTTTATGAACAATGTCCCTTTCCGTTTCTAGGTGGTATATTTGTTCCTTTGAAAATGAATCCTATTATAAACCGTCATCTTCTATAAGCGTATGCCTTTTAAAAAATTACATGCCAATTTACTTGAGAGCTTGGAACGCATGAATATTTCTGAGCCGACCCCTTTTCAGAAAAAAAGTATTCCTGTAATTAAAAGTGGTTCCAATGTCTTTTGCACGGCACCAAAAGATGCGGGCAAGACAACGACCCTTATCCTAACGACCTTGCAAAAATTAAAATGTGAGGCTGTGGGGAAAGCACCCAGAGCAGTAGTTCTTGTTGAGAACAAAGAAAGGGCAATGGAAATATACCAGGCATTTTTGCTATATACCAAATACAATTCGCTACGCGTTTATGTAGGGTACGAAGAACTGCATATCGATATACAGAAATCAGAAATTTTCGAGGGGGTTGATATTCTTATTTCCACACCGAAAACCATGAACAAGCTGTTTTTATTGAATGGGGTGAGCACTTCACAATTAAAGATATTCAGTATTGATGATGCTGATTTCCTGATTCAAAAGTCAGATACAAGTGCGATTATTTCCATTACACAGAGTATTCAAAAATGCCAGTACGTGCTCTATTCGGAAAAACTGCACCCAAAATTGAAACGCTTTGAGTCCTATTTTATGGAGTATTCCAAAATAATACAACTATAGCCGAGTAGGAAACCTCCAGTCAATCTTTTTAAAGTTCGTATCCGGAACAAATTCTAGAATGCAGCAACCTCCTGTTTTATGGCATTAAAAGCAGTGGTCAATTCTTTATAACGGTCTTGTGCATCCTTACCGGGAAGTTGATCGGCTTGCCCTATCATATAATACAAATATGAAATTTGGGAAACCAACATCTGTTGGGGATAAGCACCTTCATCGTTCTTTAATTTTTTAAGGATGCTTTGTAAGCCTTCCAATCGGCTAGTAGCTTTCTTCCCTTTTTTTCCTTCTAAATCCTTGACCTGTTCTTCAAGGTCGGCCTCAAGTTTTCGAGCATCGGAGAGTAAATTGATCACTTGGTTCTGCATGGTCAATTGTTCCTGGATATCGCTTTCGGATATGCCTTGGGCAATGATTCTGGGATCCATCGTAATCTCAAACTCCTGCATAACCGATTTTCCATTAACGGTCAATTGTGCCTTGTAGGTTCCCGGTGCGACCATGGGTCCATTTTTATAGCTTTTTTTGGCATCCTTATCCCACGCTCCCTTTTGTTTTAGGTTCCAAGCAAAACGGTGCAGTCCCGGATTACCATTTAACTTGGTATCTACATAACGCAAGGTACGACTTAGGTTCATGTTCTCTTCCTCCAACTTACTGTCTACCATTGTGCTATCGCTTACAATTGCCGTAACTGGATTCCCTTTGGTATCTTGTATCTCAAGGGTAATACCTCCTTGGCTTCCCTCTGGCACATAATAATCGATATATACCGCTGTTCTGGGATATTTCGGGAACTTAATGTTCCGCATCATCGGAAATCGGTACCTAATCGTGGTATCTGGTTTAAACAAAATAGGTTCATTGGTGAGTTCTTCGATTTTTGGTTGACGTAGGCTGGTGATATTATCCAAAATCCAGAATCCCCTTCCCATGGTGCTCAAAACCAAATCCCCCCGAAATATTTTGATATCCGTAATCGGTGTTACCGGAAGGTTTTGTTGAAAGGATTTCCATGATTTACCATCATCAAGGGAAACGAACATTCCATATTCTGTACCTGCGTAAAGCAAACCCTCACGAACAGGGTCTTCACGTAATACACGACTGGTGTAATCGGCAGGGATACCATTGCCATCTACACTCAGCAGTTCCCAACTTTCACCATAATCAGTGGTTTTGTAAAAATAAGGTTTTGGGTCTCCCAATAAATGCCGGTCTACGGCGATATAAGCTTTTGCAGGGTTAAATTGTGAAGGTGCAACCGACTCTACCCTTCCTCCTTTTGGAAGTTTGTTCGGCGTTACGTTTGTCCAAGTCTTTCCTCCATCTTTGGTCACTGAGACAACCCCGTCATTGGACCCAGTCCAAATCAATCCTTCGACCAATTTCGATTCTTGAATGGAATATAAGGTGCTATAATATTCTTCCCCTGTGATATCACGTGTAATGGGACTTCCCGAGATCACCTGTTTATCCGCTTCAAAGGCGGTAAGGTCAGGGGAAATGGTTTCCCAACTATAACCATCAGAATCGGTCTTGTGCAGGTATTGGGATCCATGGTACACTACATCCGGATTATGGGGGGAAACATGAACTGGGGATACCCGCTGAAAACGATATTTTAAATCTTTGGGGTTATGTCCGTAAATATTCGAAGCTCCTACATAATAGGCTTTTTCGGTACCTGTAAGCTTGTTGAAAACCCCGAACCTACCTTTGCAATTGGCATAAACGATATTGTGGTTTCCCGGTTTTGGTACTGCCGGACCTGTTTCACAACCCCCGGTGTTGATAATGAAACCACGACCGGCATCCTGTATGGCATAAGGCGGAAAACTAGGAACGGCAATAGTGGTCATGTTGTCTTGTTGTCCAGCATACAACCAATAGGGGTATTGGTCATCTACCTCTACCTGATACAATTCCGAAGTAGGTTGGTTGAATTGGGTAGACCACGTTTTTCCCCCATTGTGGGAAACATTGGCTCCTCCGTCATTGGCTTGTATAAGTAATTCGGGATTATTAGGGTTAAGCCATATATCATGATTGTCACCGTGGGGTACACTCATGCGCTTCCATGTTTTACCACCGTCGACCGATTTTAATAATGGATTGGCATTAGAATAAACGATATCGGGATTTGTTGGGTCCACTTCTATATTGGTATAGTAAAAAGGGCGGTTGACCAAACCCTTATTACTAGAGGTTTGTACAAAAGTCTTTCCTTGGTCTATGGATTTATACACACCACCTTCTTTATCCGGAGCCTCTATTACCGCATATAAAATGCTGGAATCTGAAGGGGATACGGCCAAATCTATCTTTCCAATCAAGTCTTTCGGTAGTCCTTCCTTCAATTTAAACCAATCTTTACCCCCATTGACGGATTTGTAAATTCCCCCTTCTTTCGAGGTACCACCGGAAATGATGGTCCATGGTTTACGTTCCGCTTTCCATGCGGCGGCATACACGATATTCGGATTGCCCGGTAATAACTCCAAATCCGCGAAGCCTACCTGTTCGGAAATGAATAAAACCTTTTCCCAGTTTTTGCCCCCGTCCATGGTCTTGTAAATACCCCGTTCCTTATTGGGTTTAAATGCATTCCCAATTGCGGCTACCCAAACGATATTATGGTTGGTTGGGTCTATTTCTACGGCACCTATTTGCCCAACATTGGACAAACCTATATGTTTCCATGTTTTTCCGGCATCTATGGATTTGTACATTCCTTTACCACTTATTACATTACTTCGAAGTCCGTCTGAACCGGTTCCCACATAAACGATATTCGGGTCATTGGCGGCTACTTCTATGGCCCCTATAGATGGTGTATCGAAAAAACCATCGGAGACATTGTTCCAAGTTGTACCATAATCATCGGATTTCCATACGCCACCTCCCGAAGCACCCAAATAAAACGTACCCGGTAACAAAGGGGTTCCCGTAACGGTCGTTACACGACCTCCCCTTTCCGGACCAACGGTCCTATACTGAAAGACTGAAAAATCTTGAGCGAAAATACTTGTTGTGATGAATAAGGAAAATAAGGTGATAATCGGTAGTAAATGTGTTTTCATTTAGGCTTTATATAGATTGGTCTTGCCTAAAATTACTAAAAGACCAAGTGAAACCCACAAGAGTTGAAGAATTTTTATCATTTCCCTATTTTTCTTGAATATAATTAAGGTTTAGTTGAATCGTTTTGGTGTTGGTTGTACAATTCTTTTGTTGTGGATTTGTTCATACATAAAAAACCCTGTTTTCAAAGGGAAAACAGGGTTTTGAATTTTTAGAGATCTTTTGGCTTTTGGGAAATTATTGCCACCA
The DNA here is from genome assembly GCF_009674825.1 of Maribacter luteus. Taxonomy (GTDB): domain Bacteria; phylum Bacteroidota; class Bacteroidia; order Flavobacteriales; family Flavobacteriaceae; genus Maribacter_A; species Maribacter_A luteus. The sequence goes on along the minus strand of NZ_WKJH01000004.1, from coordinate 219,548 downwards.
ATCCTGGTTTTCGATTTTCTCTTGTTTTAATAAAAAAGCCTCTCCTATTTTTGGTGTTATTATCGGTAAATTCAACTCAGTCGCTCTTTTTGTAACCCGTTCAACAGGATCTGTCCATGAGTGTAAAGCCAATTTAAAAGCTCCCCAATGAATGGGCATAATCTTACTCGCTTTTAAATCCAATCCCGCTTGTGCCGTTTCTTCCGGGAACATATGTATATCTGGCCACATTTTGTTGTATTGCCCGCATTCCATCATAGCAAAATCAAAAGGGCCATATTTTTTCCCGATTTCCTTGAAATGGTCGTCATAACCACTGTCACCACTGAAAAATATGTTTTCTGTTTGGGAGCTGATTACCCATGATGACCATAATGTACTCTGCCTGTTCGATAATTTTCGGCCCGAAAAATGTCTCGCTGGTGTACAGACAAACTGCAGATCGTCAAATGTCGTCTCTTGCCACCAGTCGAGCTCAACGATATGTTCTTTAGTAACACCCCAAGCTTCTAAATGCACACCAACACCAAGGGGAGTGTAAAATGTTCCTACCTTATTCTTTAATAAGGAAATGGATTCGTAATCCAAATGGTCATAATGGTCATGGGAAATCAAAACGGCATGGATCTTAGGAAGTTTTTGGATCTCTATGGGCAATTCGGAACTAAAACGCTTACCTCCCAATAAAGGGTGAGGTGCGGGAACGTCACCGAACATTGGATCTAATAAGATGTTTTTATGGTTCATCTGTATTAAAAAAGAGGAATGTCCAAACCATACAAAGCGGGTCGGACTCGCATAATCGGCTATGTTCGAAGAATCTATTTTCTGAACGGTTATGTCGTTCTTGGGTCTTCCGTTTTCAACTTTTTCGAAAAAGAATTTCTTGAGCATGGACATGGTTTGTGTAAACCCCATATCCATATTTACACGGTTGATGTTTACGAATTTCCCATCTTCGAATTGGGTCGAGGAGGCATATTGGGTTTGTCGTTCATTCGATACGTCACCACCAAACGATGGGTAATAGGCGTTGAATAAAAAGTAGGCGCCTATCAAAAAGGCCGCCAGGAGAAATATGGCTAATATCATTCGTTTAATGTATTTTAGGAATCGTTTCAATATTTTTTAGTTGAGGGTTCGGTATTTGGCCGGACTAATGCCGGTCTTCTTTTTGAATAACGTACTGAAATGTTGCGGATAATCGAAACCAAGGTCAAAGGCAATTTCGCTGATTGAAGCCGTGCTGCCCATAAGCTTGTTCTTGGCCTTGTTAACAACGAAGGTATCGATATGGTCCTTTGCACTTTTCCCAGTTTCTTTCTTAAGTAGGTCACTTAAATAATTAGAGGACATATGAAGTTGTTCCCCACAATATTTTACGGTTGGAATACCTAATTCTGAAGGTTTGTCCGATTGGAAATATGTTCTTAGGAAAGCCTCGAATTTGGTTACATGATCTTGGTTTAAATTGGTGCGCACATAAAACTGCCTATCATAATACCGAAGGCAATAATCCAACAATAGTTCAATATTGGAGATGATCAACTTTTGACTATGCTTATCTATTTGCTGCTGGTATTCTTTCTCAATCTTGGATATAAGTTCTGTTACGGTCATTTTTTCTTCTTCAGAAAGATGAAGCGCTTCAAAAACTTCATAGGAAAAGAATGAATAGTTATCAATGTTCTTACCTAATCCTGACTTACGGATTATATCTGGGTGAAAAAAAAGCATCCAACCGGTGGGATTTTCGGAAACTGTAGCACTTTGAGGGGTTAAGACTTGCCCTGGTTTCGAGAAAACTATTGTGCCATTGGTAAAATCATAGGAGTTTCTTCCGTAACCGAAATTACATTGTACACCTTCCTTTAAGCTGATAACGAATAAATCCAACGAAATGCGTGCATTGCCCAAATCCATATGATGTTGCATGTCCTCAACCGAAATAACAGACACCAAAGGGTGCTTAGGTGGTTTTAATCCCAGGAGCTTGTGGACCTTGGTGATTGAATCTATGGTAATGAAAGTTGTCATGCTTTTAAATATAAACCTTTCCTAAATCGAAAAAAATCTTTAGGGGGTAAAAGTACTGCGATGATTTGATGCTCACGTATACATTTCAAGGATTCATGTATACATATTACTGAAAAGGTTAATTTATAGCACTAAAAAAGGGCATATTCAATTGAATATGCCCTTTTTTCAATAAAACCGTTTTATTAATTTAATAAGGAAAGTATACCTTCCAATTCGGTAAGGTTAAGACTTGAATTATTATCCTTGTCCAGAACATTGAAGTTTTCGGCAACTGACCCGATAGCTTCCGATGACTCGATAGCTTCGCTTTTGTTGGTATCCAATAAAGTAAACAGACTGGCCACCTGTTGTACGGTGGAGTTAGAACTTAATGAACTTAATAGTGTCGCAGCGTCTGCAACGTTGGATGTATTCATGTTTTTTACACTATTGCAGCTTGTAAAAGCAGCTACAAAGACCAATGATAAGAGTACTTTTTTCATTCTTTTTATTTAGTAAAATTTCTTTTGCCAAAATTAACCTTATCAAAAAGTACTTTAAAAGAATATATACGAATATAGGGTAGGTCTCGTCGAACACTAATAATTGATCGATAAATCGGATGGTTCTTTACTTCACCATTAATTTTACCTACGCATGTTCTTAAGAAACTAGTCACAAGTTATCGAACTCATGGTATTGTTATCGGAGGTTGCTTCATTTAAGGTCCATGGATCTTTGAAAAGAACGAACTTATCAATGGCGTGTCCAGAAGATCGAGCAGAAACTTCCATAGTATAGGTTTTTGCCGAATTGAATGTCACATAAATCTTGTGGGCATCATTGTCGCTCGTCGAAGTACTCCATTTAAAGTCAAGGTCATTACCGCTTCGGTAGATTTTAAACCAGCCATCTTTCGAGGATCCATTGGGGTTCGGGGTTTTGCCTGTTCCACTTGGGTAGACACGACTTTCGTCTTTCTCCCCATAATAATCATCAGCATCAGCAAAACGCAACCAGGTGTCGTTATGTTCAGTACCTAAATCACCAATGGTAACCGATGAACGCCATTCAAACCTATACGTTCCAGGGGTCGTTATGTTAATTTTGAAAGTGGCCAAACCATTACCCGGGTTGCCCAAAAATTGGTCACCTGTCCAGACCATATAACCTTCTCCGGTATAATTGTTCCCTTCGGATTTTAGCTCCCAATTATCATCGAATTGGGCACTTTCGAATTCAATGCTAACGATTCCATCAGCTTCGTTGTATACACTATTCTCTTTGGAGCAACCTGTTGTGTTGGTCTGCTCATTACCAGAACCCTCAGCTTCAATAATATCCCCATCTTCTTCACTAGAGGTATTTTCTTCCGTTGGGTCCAAAATATCCAAATCATCGGATCCTTCATTGTTTACACATGAAATTACGGTACCGAAAAGGAGCATAAGTAGTATGAGATTGTATTTAGTTCGGTTTTTCATCAGCGAAAATTTAGGTTTTCGATTATCATATTTATATAATCAATAACCTTTTATTATCCTTGATATTTTATTTCAATATTGTTTTTCGATGAAGCGCAAACTATGTTTTATAAGAAGGATAAGTCAGGAATATACAGAGCTATAATTGCCATTTTTCCGTTTTTAAGAATTTAGAAACAAATTGGTTATACACTGTATTAAGTAATAAAGGACGGAAAATTACAGCAAGATCAATTAGTCTTGGTTTTTCATTAACGTTTGTCTTATAGCTTCGCTATCCCAATGCTTGTCGTACTCAACGATACCCCTTTCAAAATCCTCATTCAGGAACTTTTCTTGTTGCTCCAATTCCTGTCTAGCCTTAAAAATATAGTTTTTGTCGTCTTTTGGCTCCGTAGCCAAGCGCCTTAAGATATCTTCATCGTACTTAATGAATTTTTGTACCTGCCTGTTCAGGGTATATTTTCTAAAGCCCATTTTACTCAAAACATCCTTGGCCAATGTCAGGGAGGTTTCCAATGATTCCCTATAAATGTTCTCTATACCCATGTTCAGTAGTTCATAGGCATCGTAACGGTTTTTGGCCCTTATCATTAATTCTACATGTGGGTATTTTGATTTTACGAGCTTGGTCACCTGTTTGGTCACGTTTGGATTGTCTATGGCACAGATCAGTATTTTTGCATCGGCTATACCTGCCGCTTCCAACAGATCTATACGGGTGGCATCACCATAGTAAACCTCGAAACCCATTTTACGTAAAAAATCGACACGGTTGGAGTCTTGGTCCAAAATCGTGGCCTCTACGCCATGAGATCGTAAAAAACGACCTACGGTGTTTCCAAAATGTCCAAAACCCACGAGGATTATTTTATGGGATTTCGCGATATGGTCCATAGGTCTTTTGATCGATTCTTTGGTGCCAACTTTCGGAAGAATGATACGTTCATTGATTATCCCTATGATTGGGGTTAAGGTCATGGTCAGGGCAGTTATGACCAACATCATATCCATTTGTTCCTGATCAAGGATATTCAGATTAAAGGCGAATGACAGTAATACAAAGGCAAATTCACCGATTTGGGCCAAACTGAAGGTCAGCAAAATCTTTTGGTCCAATTTTAATTTGAAAATATGTCCCGTCACAAATAAGACAATAGCTTTGATTATAACGATTGCAATCAATATTCCCCCGATGGTCAAGGGGCTTTCCGCAATGACGAGGAAATTAATAGATGCTCCTACGGCCATAAAGAACAACCCCAAGAGCAAATTTTTAAAGGGTTCCAATGTACTTTCCAATTCGTGTTTAAATTCACTGTTAGAAAGCACTACTCCTCCTAAAAAAGCTCCAAGAGCAGGACTTAATCCAACATATTCCATTAGAAATGAAATACCGAATACAATTAAGAAAGCAGCTGCGATCAATAGCTCACGAACACCCGTATTGGCAACTTTTCTTAACATGGGTACGATCAAATATTTACCAGCGACAATTATAAGTACTACAGATAAGATAATGGCCAATGTTTGCAATCCCAAAGGCAATGTGTCTATTAAACTCGCGTGATCGGTCTGGTTTTCCGAAACTGTTCCGTTCTTATTATTTGATAATAAGGGAATAGCACCTAACATAAAGATTACAATGATATCCTGAAAAAGCAAGATTGAAAAGGAAGAGGTGCCAAATGTAGTATCCATTAAGCCTTTTTCCTTGGTGGTCTGTAATGCAATGGCAGTGGATGATAAAGCAACGGCCATTGAAATAACCAAGGATACCTTCCATTCAAATCCCAAAAAAACAAAGAACACGTACGATAGCAACATGGTACCCGCAACCTGAATACCTCCCATACCAAGAATGGTTTTTCGCATCTTCCAGAAGTTTTTCGGTTCAATTTCGAGTCCTATCAAAAACAACATTACCACAACCCCGAATTCTGCAAAATGCAGGATATCCTGACCATCCTCCCCAATATACCCTAGTACAAACGGACCGATCATAACGCCTGCCAACAGGTACCCCAGAACCGAACTTAAACCCAAACGTTTTGCAATGGATACACAAATAATCGCACCCGCTAAAAAAACTATGGCCTGAAAAAGTATACTTCCTGTCATTTGTTATTCGGTTTTTAAATGGGGGATATCGTTTAGAAAAGAACAACCTTTAATCTCACCCAGGTTTATATCCTGTTGTAATAAATCGATCAAGGCACTATATTGCACAGCATGCTTCTTTAAGGAGTCATCTGGTAGTCTGTGGGTTCCCATGACGGCGAATGGAGGATAAAATGTCATGCCGCATAAATTCGCGGTTTGTTCAAAAGGTCTTAAAAATTCATTTACGGAAAAACTATTGGTCCCGTCTGAGCAATATAGATCACGAGTACCACCAGCCGTAATCACGTTAAGGCATATTTTGGAATGTAGGGCCTTCCCCTTGGGGCCATAGGCCCAGTTGAATTCCAAAACCATATCTATCCACTGTTTCATTAAAGGCGGGCAACTATACCAATACAAAGGATGGTGCCATATAATTACATCGTGCTGTTGCAATAATGCTTTTTCTGCCGGTACATCAATATGAAAATCTGGGTATTGTTCATAGAGATCATGAAAGGTTACCCCCTCTTTATCCTTGATATGGTCGATTAGAACGGCATTGGCCCTGGAACTTTCGAACTTAGGATGTGAGAAAAGTATCAGTATTTTTTTCATTTTGCGAACTTAATTGAAAATTGGCTAGCATAAAACCAACATCATGATAATCGTATGGAAGTATACAAAATAAATAAGAATGGATGTTAAATTGTTTGGTCACAATAGCAACCGACAAGACCACATCATTAATAGTGCTAACCTAAGGAATACGAATGTCGACTCTATAGATCCTTGGTTGAATGTCTTTGATTACTTGCTCTTGTAATAATGAATCATCAACTGTTACCCTTGTTTTTGAAATACCTGATTCTCGTTGTATGTTCACTTTAAAAGTAGCTCCCCGGAATTCACGAATGGCCTCTGCCCTATTCCATTCCTTGGGTAATCGTGGGTTTATATGGAGTCCGTCAACATCACCTCTAAGACCAAAAAGTCCGTCGATGAGACAACGGTATAACCATGGCGCTGCTCCTGTATTGAACAATTGACTAGATCTACCCGCCGTACGTGGAAATTGTCTATAGGCCCCTCGATAATAATTTGGGACGAATACGGGTAGCTGTCCTCTTTGGATAAGGTCTTTTTCATCGGGGCCAGGAATCATTCTTCGAAGTATTTCAAAGGCTTTTTCTGTATAACCGACTTCATAAAGGCCAAAAATATAAAATGCCGCAGCATGGTTGTAAACCGCGCCATTTTCAGCGGAACCTGGAAATTTTTGGGTAACACGGCCAATATCTTCGCGCATTTTTGTGAATGATGGAGCCAGCATCTCCACGCCATAAGGACTTTCCAATTCATTTTTTACCGTGTCGATGATCTTTTTACTTTTATCAACGTTGGCACTTCCCGATAGTAAGGCCCAACTTTGGGTGTTCAGGAAAATACGTCCTTCCGGATCTTTCTTTACCCCAAAAACCACATTGTCATCGGTAATTCCCCTTGCATACCGATCACCATCCCATAAATGTTCATTGATGGAAGAGTTGAGTTCTTCTGCCTTTATTAAAAAATCCTTGGCGATATCCTCTGTATTGTTATTGATGCATATTTGCGCCCATGTTTTAAAGGCGTAACTACTTGCCATGGTCAACCAGCCCGAAACACCTATTCCTTTTGGCCCGACCATGTTCATGGGGTCGCACCAATCCCCTTGTTCAATATAACTCAGGCCTCTTTTGTCCCTAGTTTTATATAACCATAGCATAGCCAGATTAATGTGTTCCGATACCGTTGCTGATTTTCTATTACCCTTATAAGGAATTATTTCTTGTAATAGTCCATAATCATTGGTTTCATCCAAATAAGCTTTTAAGCAAATGGGCAACCAGACACAATGGTCTGTATGGGGTACTTGGTTAATGTATTTTAGAACGGCGTCTTCATGAATCAATATACCATCGGGCATGGCACCACTTTCCTCTTGTTGACATAAAGCTTTGATATAGGCCTGTCTTGCCACTTCTTTTTGAATGTAACCTGTGCCCATATTATCCTGTAGATAGTTACGGGTTTGGGGATCGGTGCTTAAGCGATTCGTTTCCCCATGGTAATAAATTTGTCGTGGGAGCCAGTTGTTTACGAAATTATCCAAGGCCGCATCCGGGGTTTTGATTTGTAAACATCCCTTTCCCTTTGCTATATAATCATCATATTCCCTTTTGGTTTTTTCAAATCCGGTAACCTTATCTTCAATCCTTTCAATAAAGTATCTATTTTTTATATCCGAAATTTCCGTTTCATCTTTGGCCGGACCAAAAAGGAATCTATACGTCTTTTCCTGACCGGGCTGTAATTCTTCCCGGTATTGAAAAACACATGCCGGGGTTTCATAAAGTGCATCGCCTTTGAGAAGCTCTATCCCTGTGATTCCAGTAGGATAATGCAATCCGCCATCTCCTTCAAAAGCAGCTTGGTTCACTTCCCAAGAAGTAGGGATAGTATCCGCTAAAAGAAAAGTCTTGTCTTTCAAAGTTTTGATTTTATCGTATTCCCTATACTTTTGATACGGTGTAATCGAAGAACATATTATGGCATTTAAGTTAGCATCGTATTGTCCTGATTGGTTCATCCATGACATGTAACCCACAGGAAAATAGGGATACATACTTATTTTTCGGGTTTTGGGAGAATTGTTTTTAACGGTAAAGCTCCATTGTTCCAAAGCTTCATTGGTAGGAAGGCTTAAACACATTTCAATAAAGAGTCCGTCATGCTCTATTTTCCAAAGGATATCACTTTTTCCAGCGGAAAAAACAAAACTATCCAAAGGGGTTTTGGCCGGAGCATAGGGAGCCGAAAACAAACGATCGGTCTCTTCATCCTTAACATAAAAAAACCGCCCGGGATGATGTGTATAATAAGGTTGTTCCGGTTGCATAAAGGTTTTGGCCTCCAGATTGGGCGCATGTGCATATTTTGCAGGTTCGGGCTGCATGAACTGTGCAACTGCATATCCACGGCAATTCATATGAACCATCATTTTCTTGTTCCATAAAAATGCTGATGCATTGGGTATTTTTACAGCGGTATCGAGTTCTAATCGGGCTCCATTTTCAACAGATCGTATCATTGTTTTTCGGCAATCTTTCGTTCTTTTAAATCACTTTGCACTTTTTTGAGCATGGCATTGTCCAGGGTATAATATCGCATAACAAATGCTGCCAATAACGCTACAATTCCGGGCATAACGCTAATCGTAAGTATAATACCCGTTTGTGAGGCATCTGATTGGGCTTCATTGGCCACATAACCCATGGTAGCCAATACAGCTCCGATAGCAAAAGAAGCTAAGGCCCCTCCCAATTTTTGGGAAAATATTGCTGCGGAAAATGTCATTGCAGTGGCCCTTCGTCCGGTTTTCCATTCGGTATAATCGGCCGTATCGGCATACATCGAAAATGCCAAGGGCGATTTTGGGCCTAAGGCAAGACCTATGAGAATATGTACGGTGAACATTAACCAAATGGCATCACTGGGAATGAAATAGAAAAGGATCGATAATATCCCGGTCATTGTCATTAATAGGATAAGTAAGTTCTTCTTGTCAATAAACCTTGTCAATAAGGGGGTTATTGCCGCCCCGGCAGCCAATGCCAGTCCATATGCAGTAAGGAAGTATTTTATCAGGTCAGGCCGGTTCACATAATATTTGATGTAATAAATAGATGCGCCTGCTCGCATGGTGATGGTAATCATAATGATCAAAGCGATACTGAATAGGACTAACCATGGCCTGTTTTTTGTTAAATCCTTTAAGTCGCTAAAGGCATTTGTTCTTTGTTGGGCGGGAGGTGAAATCCTTTCCTTGGTAGTATAAAAAACGATGGCGAACAGCATTGCTGCAAGAATCCCGTAAACCCCCATGGTCAATTGCCATCCTAAGGTTTCGTTTCCGTTTCCTAGGAATTCCACCAAATCCAAAGTAAAGAAGTTGACTAAGGTGGTGCCTGTAAAAGCGGCGATAAATCGAAAACTGATGAGCTCCGTGCGATCTTGGCTCCTACCGGTAATTACTCCTGAAAGAGCGGAATAAGGCACACTTAGAACAGTGTACATCATCATCATTAGCGTATAGGTGCCATAGGCCCAAATGACTTTGCCCCCTTCGGCCAAATCGGGTGTGGTATAAGTGATTACCCCTGCAGCGGCCATGGGAAGTCCACCCCATAATAGGTAGGGTCTAAATTTACCAAAACGTGTTTTTGTGCGATCGGCGATGGCCCCCATAATGGGATCGGTAAAAGCATCCACAATCTTTGTGACCAACATCATGGTACCCGCTGCTGCTGCTGAAATTCCAAAAACATCCGTATAAAAGATCAATAGAAATGCCGAAATATTGGCCCAATAGAAATTGAAGCCTAAATCCCCCAGTCCGTATCCTATTTTTTCCTTCAGTTTAATTGGATCCAAAATCCCTTCTTGATCAATTTTCTCGTTTTCTAACATTTGGTCGGTTTGTTTCAAGGGATTAAGATATGAAGTAAAATCTAGTATAGATGTCATGAAAAAAACAAAAACTGATAGAATATAAAAGGAATCATCACTTGGAATAAGGATTTATGCGGATTTTTTCAACTCATTTTTTAAAGTTTCAATGAATTCTAAGTGCTCTGTTTTTTTTGAAACAATGAACAATCATTAAAAGAACACCTTTATTTGAACGTCATTAAAACAAACAGTTTTACATTATAAACAGCTTAATAATAATGTGTTGCATCCAATAGATATTTTTATAAATAAAGAAAAACTTCTTTAAAACCTTGAAAAACAGTTATTTAGAAATATTATTTAAATTCAATCTAAATAAATTTGCTATTTCAAATCCGATATTTAAATTTGTGTTTCTATTTTTAACCAATCTAAATAAAAATTATGTGCAATAAGTTATGTCTGTTTTTTTTATTGGCAATCCAGTTATCATTTGCCCAGTCCCGGATTGAAGGATATCTAAAAAATACGGATAATGAACCAATAGCCTATGCACAACTGGCCAATACGCATAACGATCATTGGGGTCCAAGGTTCTTGGTTAATAACTTATTTAATGAAATAGGGCACAATGCCTGTAGGAATTCTTATATAAACCAAACGGACCCTAGGAACCTTGCGGCCTTAGTAACCTATGAGTTTTAATGTGTTAGTTTAAGTTGAACCACAAAAGTACAACCTTATGGATTGTATGTTTTGTGGTTTTTATATTTATAAATATGAAAAACAAAAAGTTTAGTATCAGAAAATTTATCAACGATATTCATTTATGGTTGGGCCTTGGAAGCGGAATTATATTGTTTTTGGTCTGTCTTAGCGGTACCATATTGGCCTTTGAACATGAAATAAAAGATTTCTTTGCCGAAGAAGTCCATGTTGAGGTAGGTACGGCAAAACATTCAGTAGAGAATTTGTCCAAGTTATTAGAGGAATCCGATCAAGGTTTCGTTACTGGGGTAACTTTGCCTGATATTGAAACGGAACCATATGTCTTTACCGTAAAGAAAGACCCTAAGGAACGCAGGGGCTCGCAAATAATGGTAGATCCATTTACGGCAAATATGCATACGATTAAAAAGTCCGGTGCAGATGTATTTCTGATGTCTATGTTCAGATTACATCGATGGTTGTTGTTGGATATACCCGTGGGAAGACCTATTGTGGGTGTTGCGACCATAATATTCTTAGTTTTATCAATCTCCGGGATTGTACTTTGGTTTCCCAGAAAATTTAAGTGGAAACAGTTCAAAAGAGGATTTACCATTAAAACCAGTGCTAACTGGAAACGTATCAGCCATGATATTCACAATACTTTGGGATTCTATTCATGTGTTTTTTTGGTCATTATGTGCATAACGGGACTATGCTGGTCTTTTGATGGGTATAGGGAGGGTTTGGGTAATCTCATGGGCGCTCCTATTTTTGATAGATCCGGACCAAAGATCGAAACAGGGGCATTGTCAAAAAGTGAAAATATAACCATTGATCAAGCCATAGCTTTGGCAAATGAAAAGTTGGATTATGAGGGGGAATTGTCAGTTTCCTTGCCGAACAAAAAGAACAATTACTACAGTTTTAGAAAATATAACAATAACAATTGGTCGCCGGTAACCGCCGATCGATTATATATGGATACAGGTGGGGAAATATTATTCGTAGATGTTTTCCAAGATAAACCCATGAATGTTAAAATAGCCTCTTTAATACGGCCCATACATACCGGGGAGGTTTTAGGTATGTTTTCAAAAACACTCTACTTTTTGGCTTGTTTGATCGGGACGAGTTTGCCCATTACCGGAACCCTTATATGGTGGAATAAATTGAAGCAAAAAAGAAAAAGAAAGTTAGGTAATCCCTTGGTTTAACTAGGTAAATTTGATGTGGCCCCTACTCTATTTAAAAATCTACAACGTATATTTTAGTCTGGGGAAACAACATTGAGAATTGAAACAGAATAATTATCACTGTTGTCTTTTGAGGTGACTTCAATCCTATATGACGTAGATGGGGTATAAACAATAGGATCTATTGAAGAAGCTTCCAAATTTGAAAATTCTGACAAAACCGTTTCATTTTCCAATATTTTAATATCATATCGAAGTGTATCTTCATCCTCATCTTTGCCAATCCACGATACCCGCATTTCAGAATTTTGTACATCAAAGGATATGGATATCTCTGCAGTATATGGGGCAAAATTTCCAATTTGTCTGCCTGGGGTTGTAAACGAAAAAGTGTCTCCAATGGTCTCACCGTCTTCATTGGATGATATCACGCCCCATGAATATGTTCGTCCCTTCTCTAATGTTACTTTAGTTTCCAGAGTATTCAATGTATTTCTGAATACTTCTGAAGCACCTTCCAAAATTACGAGAGTGTAACTCTGTGCTAATTCTGCGGCATTCCATTTAAACGAAATTAGCACTTTTGAGTCATCGTCAATAACTTCTTCGTAATCAGAACAAGGCTCACCATTTGAAGGTAGTACGGCTACAGCTTTAGAAGGCGGATTCTTTTGTATTAAGGGAGGTTCTTCAGAGCCACCTTCACCACTGCAGCATGAAAATAACACAACAGTATATATTAAAAGTAATTGGCCTATAAAGGTTTTTATATTTTTCATTGTTTAATAATCTTTACGGTTTCTACTTGTGCTCCCAAAGATAATCGCAGGATGTAAATACCTGATTCTAATGAAGACATATCGATACTTTCATGAGGTTGCTGATAATAAAAATCTTTTATTAAACGACCATCAAGGCTGTAAATACTAGCTTTTAACTCATCGCCATTGGTTAAAAGATCCACTTTTGTGGATGTTATTGTCGGGAACACTTGAATAGTATTTCCTATATAAAAACTGTCAGAGATTTTACCTTGACAATCGTTTTCTCCATAAATAATAATTTCATTTTGACCACTTAAGTTTTCCATTGAAATGATTTGCTCGCCAGAATGATCAAATGTGTAGTAGGTTTTGGAGTCATTAACGATTACTTCATAGGTTTTACTCCCAGTAACAGAATAAGAAACACTTCCTGATTTGGAATCAAGCGAATACCTTTTTCCTGTGACGGCATTCAAGGCATTTACGGTTACACCATAACTCTGTTCATATAGGATATCTGGAATTGAGACATTTATAGTATACATACCAACCGCCAAATTATTTAATTTTAATCCAATATCAGAATCTACATCATTATATTGATTTGAAATACCTTGACCCTCAATGGTAATGTCCAATGAATATCCTGAAGCATTCATCGTAATTTCGATGCCGCCATTGGAGCTTCCTACGCAACTAGGGGTCAGTACATTAATCAATATAGCATCATACGGAATACTATCACAACCATTGGCATTCACGAGTGCCCCTGGCTGGGTATCCAAACAAGCATCTAGATGGTCCATAACACCATCTAAATCGTTATCCTGATTACATAAAGGAACTTCCCCCGCATCAGATATAACCCAACCATAGGTGTCAATTATATTTTGACGTGCTTCGGTTGCTTCACAGAACTGGCTATAACCCGCATTGACAATAATGTCCTTTTGTAATGCTGGTAGATTGTTCCACCCTATAAGGGTTTTATCATAATTATCTGAAGACAGTCCCGTACCATATAAAAGATTGTCCATTGTTGTTATATTACTTACGTCCCATGTTCCAAGGTTCTGATCAAAGGAAACCGCCTGATTAAACATGCCGGCAATTGAAGTGACACTAGCCATATTCCAATCAGAAATATCTTGGTTAAATGACCTTGCTTCTGCAAAGAGATTGGACATATTAGTGACATTGCTAACGTCCCAAAACTTCATTGAAGGGTTGTTTGTAATTGATTTACAATAGTTGAACATATTGGACATATTTTCTACCTCTAAAAGATTAGGGACATCTATTGCCTTAATGATTAAATTTTCACATCCAAAAAATGCCTTTTCCATTGAAGACCAAATATTTGTTCCCCATTGATCTACACTCAATAACTTATCATTATCATCGTGACCTACAATGATAAAACCTTCATCATCCGAATCTAATTCCCCATCAAAATATATGCGGGGAAACATACCTGTTATTGAAACTTGATAGGTGCCTGGCTCAGCATATGTATGTGTAATATCCCCTGTTATATTGGTTTCCATAGTCCCATCGCCCCATTCAACAGAATAATTATAGGTTTCTCCGGGAAATGTTGGAATCGAAATCTGGTTATCATCTGAACTTCCAGGGTTATCTGTTTTCCATTTGGTGATAAAATAAGTGGATGAACAATCATTACCAGCATCTGTAATTTCCCATCCATAAGAATCTATAAGTTCTTGCCTCGCCCCTGCACTGTTACAGTAGTTAGTGTTTGCTGCTCCCAGCTTAACATTGTTTACCAAGGTTGGCAGAGAGCTCCATGCATTTAACATCCTATCGTAATTTAGTAAGGAAATTCCGGAACCATCGAACATGGCATCCATATTTTCCACACTTCCTATGTCCCAATTTTCCAAATTTTGGTTGAACGAAGTTGCATTTTCGAACATCCTATCAAGATATCGAATATTACTAACATCCCAGTCCCCTATGGGCTGGTTAAAAAGAGTAGCACCAGCAAACATACCAAGAGCCGACATGGTGGTTTGACTCAAATCCCATTGTGCCATTGTATTATTTCCTTTAAGGGATGCACACCCATAAAACATATAGGATAAGTGTATGTCCTTAGAAAAATCTGGAATGTCCGTTGCCACAACATCCATGTTTGAACACCCAGCAAAGGCATAAGTCATTGAATTCCATCGAATGGTACCCCACTGATCGATTGATATGATTTTTTTAATATCAGAAACCTTAGTTGGTTGTTGATAAGGATAATTGCTTGGGCCTCCATTGTTGAAGTACATATGGGGAAATCTTCCAGAAATAGAGACTTGATAGATACCGGGTTCATCATAGGTATGTGTAATATTCGCTGTTATACCCATATCATTAGTGCCATCACCCCAGTCAACATTGTAATTATAAACTTCTATAGGATTGGTTGGTATGGTTATCTGATTATCTTCTGAGGGACCTGGATTATCCGTTTTCCATGTGGAAACAAAGGGCCGATGCTCTTCACAATTTTCACCTTGGTCCACGATATTCCAATTATAATTATCAATTAAAAATTGCCGAGCATCCTTTCCAGAGCAATATTGAACATCTTTTGCTCCTAATGTGGTTCCAAATTTTAAGGTTGGTAATTGGCTCCAAGCTATCAATATTTTATCATAATTTTCCCGAGAAAGATCGTTGTCATCAAATATATTGGACATGTCGTTCACGTTACTAACGTCCCAAGTGGATAAGTCTTGATTAAAACTACATTGGCTTAGCATATGCCGCATAGATGTCACATTGCTAACATCCCAAGAAGAAATATCTTGATCAAATGAAGTAGCGTAGAACATAAAGTCCATATCGGTAACACTGCTGACATCCCATCCCGTAACATCTTGTTTAAATCCTCCAGCTCCAAACATTCCTTCCATATTAGTAACATTACTTACATCCCAAGTGCTGATATCAAAATTAAAAGGACTGCTAAAAAACATATAAGACATATTATTGACACTGCTTACATTCCATTGAGAAATATCTTGATAAAAAGAAGATTTATCGAACATATTTGACATATCCGTTATGGTACTTACATCCCAATCATTGAAGTTTTCAATACCATTAAAATTGGGGAATTCACGACTGCCTGAAATATCAAAAGCATAAATACAATAGTAAAACATTCGTCTTAAACTTGTGACATTGGATAGGTCTGGAATATCATTGGCCGCTACCGACAGATTAGAGCAATGGGCAAAGGCGGAATCCATTGAAGTCCATTGAATATTGCCCCATTGGTTAATGGTGAGTATTTTATCTTTATCCCCAGTTTCGTTAAAAAATATCCTTGGAAACATTCCACTAATGGAAACATAATAAGTACCCTGTTCTGTATAAGTATGGGTCATATCCCCCGTAACATTGCTGTCGACATTCCCATCACCCCAATCAACCGTATAGTCATAAGCTTCTCCTGGGAATGTTGGAATGGTAATTTGATTATCTGCAGAAGTACCAAGATTATCTGTTTTCCATTTAGTTACAAATTGATTTGGCAAAAAGCAAATTTCTCCACCATCTGTTATAGTCCAACCATGATTGTTGATCAAATCTTCCTTGGCCGACTTGCCAGCGCAATATTCACTGTTTCCTGCATTAAAAACTACGCCATCCTGAATTTGTGGTAATGATGACCAAGTAGCTAAGATATTGTCATAAGTAGCTTTTGACATTCCAATATCCAAAAACATATTGTCCATACTGGTGACATTGCCAATGTTCCATGAAGAAACGTCTTGTTTAAAGGAATCTGCTCGGCGGAACATATTATCCATCAAGGTTACTTTGCTAACATCCCAATTGCTTACATTTTGGTTGAAGGCATATGCGTATTGGAACATTTTAGACATATCAGTAACCTTACTTACATCCCAATTACCAATGTTTTTGTTAAATGAAATTGTACCATTAAACATAGAAGCCATGTCCGTGACATTACTTACATCCCAATTACCAATATCCTGCGCAAAAGCATAATTGTAATAAAACATATTGGACATATTGGTTACTTGACCAACATTCCAATTACCAATGTATTGATTAAAGGAGGTTGCATTGGAAAACATTGACCGCATACTGACAACCTTTGCTACATCCCATGCTTCAATAGGTTGATTAAACTCAGAAGCATTGGAAAACATACCACTCATATCACTAACATTCCCAACGTTCCAATTACCAATGTTTTGATTGAATTTTGTTGCATTATTGAACATCAAATTCATATTTGTAACGTTCGCTACATTCCAATCACCAATGTCTTGATTAAATGATTTTGCCCCATTGAACATCCACCCCATAATAGTGACATTTTCAACATTCCAATCACCAATATCTTGGTTAAAGGATATAGCACCATCAAACAAAGCCCACATATTCAAAACATTTGCTACGTCCCAATTCCCGATATCTTGATTAAAGGAAGATGCCCCTAAGAACATGGTACCCATCTGATTTACATTGGAAACATTCCAATTCCCTATAGGTTGATTAAAAAGGGTACATTGACTGAACATACCGTCCATATTGGTTAGATTATTGGTGTTCCATTCATTAAAAGTCGTTGTACCTATCAGAGAACTACAATTTGTGAACATATGGTTAGTGGAAGTCACCTGTGAAAGATCAGGAACATCATTTGCAAGAACGTCTAAATTAGAACAACCAGAAAATGAACTTTGCATAGATGACCATTGTATTGCTCCCCATTGATTTACGGCAATTATTTTCAAAATATCACCACTGGGGTTAAATTCAAAGCCATTGTCATTAAAAAATATTCTAGGAAAATCTCCAGAAATCGAAACGGTATACGTGCCAGGATTGGGGTAAGTATGGGTGATATTTCCTGTAACTCCGTCATTGAATGTTCCATCGCCCCAATCTATAGTGTAATCATAAATTTCACCGGGATAGGTAGGTATCGATATTTCATTGTCTGCTGAGATTCCTGGATTGTCCGTTTTCCAAGTTGTAATAAACTCTGTTTGGGCGGATACTGTAAAATGCAGAAAGCTTAAAAGAGTTATAAAGTAGATTTTTTTCATTTGGATAGATAATCTTACTAAAATATTGTTAAAATATTAATTATCACATACTTTTCGTTTTAAGTTTTGATTTTTCCTACAAAAGGTAAAACATCGGATAAGGTTTATGCTTGCCGATTCATTTTCCCTTCGTGATATATGTTTTTCTTCTTTAATTAGATTGAATTATATCTAGTTTATATTTTAATATATTTGGGACCAATACAAAAGATGTTCCACTTATGAACACATATCCTAAAAAACAAATACCATGAAAATCAAGTCAACCGCCTTATCACTTATATTAATGGCATTCACCATGATGGTACTTACCTCGTGCAAGGACAAAAAAGCCGAACCTAAGTCAGAAACCCATGAAGAACTTCATGCTTCGACGGCCTATCAATGTCCGATGGATTGTGAGGATGGTAAAACATTCGATGAACCAGGAACCTGTCCGGTTTGTAAAATGGACTTACAGGAATTGAAGTAAGGTGACCCTATGACCGGAAAAGTTCATAAGAACGGGAATTACTTCTGTGAAGGTGAAAAGTGAATGTGATAATTGATTATATAAACGTAATGGAAATCATTCATTATATAATTGAAACACCCAAAATACATACCCATTTTCAGCTTTGAAAGTTTTCTAGTTTTCTATCAATTAATTAAAACAAAGGCCAGTAATAATTCCGATAGGGTTTAAACCAATTCTAGGAGTTTCTTTTCTTGAAATGCTTGTAGACCCATACCTTTTCTTCTAGTGAAAATTCTTTGTTTTCGAACCAATCATGGGCTGCTATTTTTTCATTTTCCACCTGGGCATTTCGTATTGCTTCAATGGAGACCAAGTGCCAATGCACCCCTTTCTTACGGTTAACTGAATAACCAACATCCTCTGTTATATATGATTCTTTGGGCTGATTAATGAGTTTTACCCCATTTCTTAACACAGCCAAGGTCTTTGTAAGTGCTACAACTTCAGAAAAGGTATAACGGACAAAATCGGAAAATCCGTCCTGTCTGGTATTATATAGTTTGTCACCTATCTTGAGTTTCTCCATGATTATTAAAGGCCGCAAAAGTAATAGGTTTGGTCCTTTTGGTTTAAGCTTTCCGTCATCAATTTATGAACAATGTCCATTGAATTTTTATGTAAAATTTGATAAAGGGTTAATATTCAATTGAGTAAAGAACATATTTACTTTTTTAAAATGTTTTAATTAGAAGGATTTGTAAATCTTTGTTAAAAAAAAGAATGAACGTTCATTTTTTATACATTTGTAGGGTAAATCAAAAAGATGGCTAAACTTCAAAAAAGCATAGACAAACGTAATGCCTTGATCAGGGCAACCATTAATTTGGTGAACAACAATGGGTTCCATGCAACGCCCATGTCCAAAATCGCAAAAATGGCGAAGGTCTCCCCTGCTACGATCTATTTATATTTTGAAAACAAACAGGATTTGGTGAACAAAGCCTATTTGGAAGTCAAAAGTGCTTTTACCGATTATGCCTTTGCGACCTATTCGGAAGAAATGTCCGTAAGCACAGGGTTTGAAATAATATGGAAACGTATCGCCGATTTTAAGTTGAAACAATGTGAAGAAGCCCTTTTCTTGGCGCAATGTGATAATACACCAATGATCGATGAACCTAGCCGTAAGGAGGGAATAAAACATTTACAGCCCCTACTTGAATTATGGGATCGTGGAAAAAAAGAGGGAATAATAAAGCCCATTTCGGACTATCTACTCTATGCATACGCCATAAACCCATTGTCATTTTTAATGATTATGCAACAACGTGGTGCTTGCGCCATAGATAAAATGGATTTAGAAGAAGCCTATAGGGCAGCTTGGGACAGTATTAAATTAGACTGATACAGATAACTTATAAAAATAGAATAAACCCGATAAATAAACTAAAGAATGGAATTATTAGATAAATTGAATTGGAGATACGCCGCTAAAGCGATGAACGGTAAAAAAGTACCACAAGAAAAGGTAGACCGCATTCTAGAAGCGGCTCGGTTGGCCCCTACTTCAAGTGGTTTGCAACCTTTTGAGATTTTTGTTGTTACCAATCAAGAAATTAAGGAAAAAATTAAACCCGTCGCTTGGAACCAGTCCGTTATTACCGACTGTTCACACCTTTTGGTGTTTGCGGCTTGGGATACTTACACCGAGGAACGCATTAATTATATGTTCGATTTAACGAATGAAATTCGTGGATTCAAAAATGAGGGATGGGAAAATTATCGTCAGATGCTTTTAAGCTCTTATCCTCAAAAAGATGCGGAAGAAAATTTCAACCATGCAGCAAAACAAGCATATATCGCTTTTTCCCAAGCTATTGCCGCAGCAGCTTTTGAAGGTGTTGATGCCACCCCAATCGAAGGCTTCGACCCCAATGCGGTTGATGAAATCCTAGGACTACGTGAAAAAGGATTACGTAGTGCAGTCCTGTTACCATTAGGGTATAGGGAAGAAGACAAGGATTGGTTGGTGAATCTTGTAAAAGTGAGAAAACCTACCGAAGATTTGGTTACCGTTATTGATTAGTCAATTTGTCGCCAAATATATAATCAGAAAAAAAGAAAAAGAATATGAATAATTTTGATTTTAAAAACCCTACCAAAATAATTTTTGGCAAGGATACGATTGAAAAACTTAAGGAAGAAATTCCTGCAAATGCCAAAGTTTTAATGCTCTACGGAGGTGGTAGTATTAAGAAAAACGGTATTTACGACCAAGTCAAAACGGCTTTAGCTAAAATAGATACCGTTGAGTTCGGAGGAATACCGGCGAATCCGGAATATGCCGTTTTAATGCAAGCACTAAAGGTGATTAAAGAGGAGAATATCAATTACCTTTTGGCAGTGGGTGGTGGATCTGTAATTGATGGCACCAAGTTTCTCTCCGCTGCCGCGGTTTATGATGGGGATACTCCTTGGGAAATTTTGACCAAGAATATCAGAACTGCAAAAGGGATGCCTTTTGGAACGGTATTGACCTTGCCCGCAACTGGTTCGGAAATGAATTCAGGAGCGGTGATTACCCGAGCCGAGACTAAAGAGAAATTGGCTATGGGCGGACCAGGATTGTTTCCGGAATTTTCCATTTTAGACCCAAAAGTCATCACTTCCATTCCCGAACGGCAATTGGTAAATGGTATTACCGATGCTTTCACGCACGTGTTGGAGCAATATATGACCTACCCTGTTGGCGCTTTGTTACAGGATCGTTTTGCCGAAAGCATTTTACAAACTTTGATTGAGGTAGCGCCTAAAGTCCTAAAGGATCCCGCAGATTATAATGCCGCTGCGAACTTTATGTGGAGTTGTACAATGGCCTTAAACGGATTGATTCAGAAAGGAGTACCCACAGATTGGGCCATACATGCCATGGGACATGAGCTTACCGCTTTGTTCGGTATTGACCATGCTCGTACGTTGGCCGTGATTGCACCAAGCCATTACAAATTCAATTTTGAGGACAAAAAGGAAAAATTGGCACAATACGCCGAGAGGGTATGGAACATTTCCGAAGGTAGTATCGATGATAAGGCTTATGCCGCTATTGAAAAAACGGAAGGCTTTTTCAAGGAATTGGGAATTGACACCAAACTTTCTGATTATACCAAGGATTATGAAGGAACTGCCGAAAAAATAGCGGAACGCTTTACAAATCGTGGTTGGTTGGGCCTAGGGGAACATCAATCCTTAAGTCCGGATAAAGTTGAAAAAATCGTAAAAATGGCTTATTGATAGCACACGATCTGCGTGTGGAATTATAGGTGGGAAAAAAATTAAAAAAGAAAAAGAAATGAAAATATTGTTCGTATTAACATCCCATGATAAATTAGGGGATACAGGAAAGAAAACAGGCTTTTGGGTTGAAGAATTCGCAAGTCCATATTACAAACTTTTGGATAAAGGTGCCGATATAACGATTGCTACCCCAAAAGGTGGTGCTGCCCCGATTGACCCAAGTAGCGACGCTCCTGATGCCGCAACCGCTGCTACGGACAGATTCAATAATGACGCTGTTGCCAAAGATAAAATAGCAAATACAAAAGTTTTGGCCGATATGGATCCAGATGATTTTGATGCTGTCTTTTATCCAGGCGGACATGGACCATTGTGGGATTTGACCAAAAATAAAAATTCCATTGCCTTGATTGAGAAATTCAATAGTCAGGAAAAACCGATTGCTTTTGTATGTCATGCCCCAGCGGTACTGAAAGACGTTAAAAACGCAGATGGTACCCGATTGGTAAAAGGGAAAAAAGTAACCGGATTTTCAAATTCAGAAGAATCAGCGGTAGGATTGTCCGAGGTTGTTCCCTTCTTACTTGAAAATATGCTTATTGAAAACGGAGCTTCTTATTCCAATACCGATGATTGGGCGCCATATGCCATTCAAGATGGTAACTTGATTACCGGTCAGAATCCGGCTTCATCTGAATTGGTTGCTGAAAAATTATTGGCTTCCTTGAATTAGGAAGTTTTGGTTGTTTATGGGAAGAGAGCTTGCTTGCCTAATTAGGTTTGCAAGCTCTTGTGTTTTTAGGTTGTTCGCGTGTTGATAAAATGTAAAAATGTCACATAAAATGGGGCGTTTTCTTCAAACACCAATTAAACATCGTTTTTGTAAACAGGGTTAAAATCCCTCTAAAACAATCTTTCCTTTTGCCTTTCCCGTTTCCAAAAACGCGTGGGCCTTACGAAGGTTTTCGGCATTTATGGTTCCGAAGTTTTCTCCCAAAGTGGTTTTTATAGTGCCGTTGTCAATCAATTCGGAAACTTTATCGAGAATGTGGTGCTGCTCGATCATATCCTCTGTCTGGAACATTGCACGTGTAAACATCAACTCGATATGTGTAGAAACCGCCTTCCCTTTAAAAGGCATCACGTTCAATGATTTGGGGTCGTCTATAAATCCGAATTTGCCTTGGGGTTTGATCAGCTTGGCAATTTCGTTAACATGTTGCTCCGTTGCATTTAAGCTTACCACGTATTCCGGGGCGGGAAGTGAGAATTTTTCAAACTCTTCACTTAATTTATTCCTGTGGTTGATTACGGTATCCGCACCCAATTCCTGTAGCCAGGCCGTGGTCTCTTCACGTGAAGCGGTAGCGATAATGTTCAGTTTTGTCAGCTTTTTGGCCAATTGTACCAAAATGGAGCCCACACCGCCCGCTGCACCAATGACCAAAATGGATTTGTTGGCATCGATTTTGGCCACTTCCAATCTATCGAACAACATTTCCCAAGCCGTAAGCGAAGTCAGGGGCAGTGCCGCAGCTTCTGCATAAGACAAGCTTAGCGGTTTTTTGCCCACAATGCGCTCATCGACGACTTGAAACTGTGCGTAGCTTCCTTGCCGTGTAAAATCGCCAGCATACCAAACTTCGTCCCCCACCTTGAATAGGCTAACGTCCTCTCCTACTTCCTTTACGGTTCCGGTAGCATCCCAGCCAATAATTTTCCAGTCGTCGCCTTCAACGGGCATTCCGGCACGTACCTTATAATCGGCCGGATTGACCGAAATGGCCTTTATCTCGACCAGTATATCGTGACCCGTGGCCTTTGGCATGGCCAGTTCCACGTCTTGTAACGATTTACTATCTTCTATCGGAAGATTCTCTTTGTATCCTATTGCTTTCATGGTAGTTCTATTTTAGATGGATGTGTTTACTTCCAAGTAACGATATCCTCAAAATTTCTTCTTGATTTTCCGAATTCTGGATTCGCTTTTCTATAACCGAAAGCTACCATGAACGACAAACCGTACTTATCTGTATCTACACCAAATTTCTCTTTCAATAGGGCTTCTGCCTTTTCTTGGTGGAAACCTTCGATGGGGCAACTATCTATACCTGTTAAGGCGGCAGCGGTCATCATATTACCCAAGGAGATATAGGTTTGTTTTGAAGCCCAGTCGAATAACTTTTTATCACTGTCGAGATTGAAGTCGCGCTCCTGAAATTCCCTATAAAATTTGGAATACATTTCAATAACGTCTTCGGGCAATTGTTTTACGTCTTTCATCATGTGCATAATGTAATCAGAATCATGTTTTACCATAGGGGCTTTCATGCTCAATCCCAATACAAAATGGCTCGCCGTATCCAATTTTAAAGGGGCTCCCCAAGCCACCGGCTTTAACGATTCGCGTAATTCCTTGTCTTGTACCACAATGAAATGCCAAGGTTCAAAACCAAATGAGCTTGGGGATAAATGTGCGGTTTCCAGGATAAACCTCATATCCTCGTCCGAAATGGTTTTGGTAGGGTCAAATTCTTTGGTCGCATGTCTAAATTGAAATGCGTTCAGTATTTCTTCTTTTGAAATGTTTGGAGTATTCATTAAATAAAGTATTTATGCTTATTACTGTTTAATTATAGGGCAAATATAAATAGCACCCTCATCCCATAAATTGTATAAATGGAGGTTACTTATGTACATTAAAAGGTTTGTGATGTGATTTAACAGAACTTTTAGAGATTTTAACCTTAATTTTGGCCATTAAATTGATAGAAATGGAGTTTGTTGAGGCAAAAAAACCTTTTGATATACAAGAAATTGAGTTAAATGACTGGAAACAACGTCCGGTTAAGAATAGTTTTTTCGAATTGGTTTTCATCAAAGAAGGAAAGGGAACCCAATGCATCAACTATAATGAATACACTTATGCAAAGAATGATTTTTTTCTTTTGCCTCCATTAAAGTGCCATTCATTTACAATAGAAAAGCCTACTAAGTTTGTATTTCTAAAGTTTACCGATTCGTTTTTTAAGAATGTTGGTAGATCCACCATAGATAGGGATGAATGGTTTAAAGAAGCTTCCTATATTTTGTCCAACTATAACCAATTGCCCGGTGATATTATAAAAAATGATATGGATAGGCAATATATGGAGAACCTTATCGGGATGATTTTACAGGAGTCGAGGAATTATGGGGATGAATCCATTAATTTAATTACTAGCCTTATGACCAGTATTCTTGAGATATTGATCAGAAACATTAAGAAAAGTACTTATTTTGATTTACCCAAGGCCAATACCGATGATCGAATTACACGAATATTGGCATATATCAACGAGCATTTGGATAAGCCTGAACTTTTAAAGGTTGAAAACTTGGCCAAGACCTTTCTAATGTCCCCCACTTATGTAAGTGAGTATTTTAGGAAGCAGGTGCATATGTCACTGAGGGAATATATACTCAAAGCAAAATTGAAATTAGTGGAAATCAGATTGCTGAATTCTGATTATACGTTAACCGAAATTGCGGATGACTTGGGGTTTACCGATGTTAGTCACCTGTCCAAGACCTTTAAGCGCTATGTTGGTACTTCAATCAGGGAATTCAAGAAAAATGGGGAATATATGCTCTTGAAAAGAAATTCCTGTGTAGCGTAATTCCTTACGTATCGAATTTAATTGGGTGTTTTTCCTGAAATTAGGGAGTATTGGGCTAATTGTCCAAGGCGATAAGTTTTTCCGAAATTTTCAAAAGGTCCGGTTCATTGATTTCGGGCAAAGGTGCCAGGGGGAACAATTGTTGGCCCGGTCTGGCGATGAAAGCCCCTCTCCAACCAGCCCAAATTGCTCCGGCAATATCCCATCCGTGGGCAGCGATCATTAAACATTCATGGGGTTGTGCCCCAACTTTTTTAGCGGCCCAATCATAAACCGTGCTATCCGGTTTGTATTTCCCAACAGTCTCAACGCTTAACATTTCGTTGAAATAACCGGTTAACCCAGCATTTGCGAATTGCGCCTTTACACCATCATTTGAAGAGTTGGTCAACGAAACCAAAGTATACCCTGCATCCTTAAGGTTATTCAAAGCTTCCTTTACCTCTGGATGTGAGGGTAAGGACAACAGCGGGTTTAAAGCCTTTTTGGCCTTTTCTTCCGACACCGGAATGCCGTGGTTCGCGGCTACCATTTTCAAGGTCGCTGCGCCTATAGTTCCAAAATCGGTAAATTGACGACTGCTTGTCATTACAAGGGAATACTGTAACATGGTCGTAAACCATAACGACATTAAATCTTCACGGCCATCAAGAGCCTTACCAATGCTTTCTTTTAAACCACCTAAATCCAATAGGGATTCGTTTACGTCAAAGAACAGGATTTTGGGGCGTGTAAGTGTAGTCATTTTGTTTAAGTCGTTTTTGTTTTTGGTTTGAGCTGATCTTAAGCTAAAGTATCACAAAAAATATTGAAATAAATTACTGCAGGAATATTTAATACTGCACTAATACACTGCAACAAAGTACGATCACCCGAACTAAAGATTTTCTTCGACCTCGGATGGTTTTAAGGTGCCATCGTATCGTATAGATGTACGATACGGACTGTTTACAATTACAGTTGCGCTTTTATCAGGATATAATTGGATAATAACATTATAAGGCTCAATCTTATTCTTGATATCGAACTCTATGTTCAAGGTTTGTTTCTTTTTATTTTCAATAACTTCATAGGTGGTAGGTACGCCTTCAAAATTTATTCCACCATCCCTGGGATTGTATGAATTAACGGTCCTTACTTCCCCAAAATAGGATAATACCCCTTTTATGCTGTCGTTCTTTACTTCTATAAAATTGCCATTGACATTTATTCGTGAAGCTGAATTTCCTGTATTTTGCAATAAGGCATTGGTAACTCGGGTTACCGCATAAGTTTGCATAGGATATGCCGTATTTACTTCAATCGTGTAAGATTTAGCATCCACGACATTTTTAAGGGTCTCAATTTGTTGGGTTCTGAGGCTGATCTTTTCTGCATTCTTAGTACCACCACAGCCGCATAATAAAATTATCACAAAGCCTAATATCACATGAAAATTTCTTCGTTTCATTTTTTACTTATTATCAGATATCTTATCCTATTAAATTACATTATTTTAGGTAAATCGATTCTCAAAAATCTGTTAATTCTTTTATATATAGCGTTTTATGATCTTTGGAAATATCTATTTTGATAGGTAATCATAAATTAAGCGGGTATTTAATCGTATAATTTGTAAGGTGTGTGAAAAAAGCACGACTAATAGAGAGGTAATTTGCTATGAAAAAGAATTTTAATTCTACAGATTACATTAAGTTTAGTGGTTGGTTTATTAAAGTCCTGACGGTAACGTCGGGACTTTTTAATTTGAGGGAGTCTGCAATACCCCATAAACGACCACTTCTTTTTCCTTTCCCCTTAGCGGTATGCTACCTAAGTCATTGAATTCGAATCCAATGGGATTCAATTGGTCCTTTAATTGTTGGGACACCAATAACTCTTGTTGAAGCGCATTGCATTGACCTTGAATACGTGAGGTTGTATTGATGGTGTCCCCGTGATAAGCAATCTCTTTTTTGTATTTACCTACTTCCGTAACCGTAATTTTACCCGAATGCATTCCCGCCTTAAAGAAAGGTAAACAATTATATTTGGTTTGGTAATGGGTCTTCCTTTTGTTGATTCTGTGTTTGAAATTAAAATAAGCATTAAGGCAGTTTTGGTGGCGCAACCCTTTTTTCAACTCCCACGTAAGGATTACCTCATCACCTACATATTGGTAAATTTCCGCTTCATTTTCAACGACTACCCCCAAATCATTAAAGCAATCCTGAATTAATTGACTGTATAAAATATGGCCTAGGGTTTCGGCATGCTCTGTAGATGATTGTAGGTCCAAAAACATAAAAATACGATCCTCTTCCCTAGGGGTGTAGAATTTACCCTGCAATAATTTCCAAAGGTTATTCTCCCCTAGCATTAAATTGACCTGTCTTAAAATAAGCATAAAGATATCAATGGTCAGGATGTAGAAGTAAATAGGGATAATACCCGGTTCAAAGGCAAAGGCCATAAATCCTTGTGCTTCACCAAAAAGTTGGGTAACCATGATATAGGCCATAAAGACCAAAAAGAACAGAAACAAAACCGCGTAGAGTAACCGAAAACCTATCAATCTATAAACAGAAACCCGTTGATTGTATCGTTTTTCAGTCATATTTTGGACATATCCTGATATTGCACCGAAAAAAGGGCCGAAAGTAAAGGAAATAATCAATGCTTCCTTTAATTCAAAATTTATGGAACCTAATTCGATCGTACCCACACCCCGAATTATGGCCAGGAAAAGAAAGGCCAAAGTCCAGCTAATCATATAATTTCTAATGATTTTCCACCTTCTTTTGGTTCTTATGTTCATAATTACGTCGAAAAAGAATATCTAAGTTACATATAAGTAATGGTATTCATCTCATTAATCTACAAACCAAAAACATCAATGCGATCAAAAAATAGTGAGTAATCAAATCGCTATGAAGCTATATTACTTCTTTGTGCCTTCCATTAATTTGAATTACAATAATGCCCGACCAATTTTTTCCGCTCCAAAGCGCACGACATCGGTTACCGGTAAACCGGTTTCTTTCTCTATCTTTTCAATAACCTGAAGTGCCTCACTTTCATTGAGTTTACTTGTGTTCACGGCAATTCCGACCGTTTTTGCCTTTGGAAAGGAGCCACAGGCATGTGCTACGGCCTCATTCAATTTTATGACTTCATTAAAGGGAGGGATTTTTATATCGGTTACATCACGTAAGGTTGACATTTCCCCTCTATGACATAAAATAAGATGTGTAGGGCAACTTCCCCGCATTAAGGGCAGGGTTGCCGTGCTTCCCGGGTGCAATAATGAACCTTGTCCTTCAATGAAAACGATATCCTTGTCCTGGGCCTCAAGGACCAAATGTTCAACAGCACCACAAGCTTGATCAACTTTGATCGCATCTAAAGGAATACCCTTGCCTGTGACGGTTATACCGATTTGGCCCGTAGCAAGAAAATCAGAGGAAATCCCTTGTTCCCTAATCCATTTATAGACTTCCAGGCCTGCGGTCATTTTACCCACGGCCATATCAGTCCCTACCATAAGTACCCTTTTGTTGGTCAAAGCACTTGCCCTTGCCCTAGCAATGGCGTAGTCGGTCAATGGCTTGCGTACATCCCAAATAACCTGTTCGGGTTTATCGGTATTCAAAAGATGGGCAAAACGCTCACCAAGAAGATCATGAAGTCCATTTACCAATGACATACCCAATGTCAATGCCTTCTCAACATCGTTGACCCAGGTATCGGGTAGCTTGCCACCTGTTGGGGCCAGTCCTAAAACCATGACTTCCGCACCCATCTCTATGGCTTTCCCTACTGAGGCAACAATCGGGATTTCGAAAGGTTGGTCTATGACCTCATTCACTTTTTTACCCGAATAATCAGAATCGATGACACATACAATCGGGTTTTCCGAATAACGCATAACCCCATACCCCATTTTGGCATAAATGGAGTCTAAATTACCTTCCATATAAATGGCCAATTTCTTTTCTTTTCCTATCATAATCTAAAATTCTTCTTTTAAAATAGCTCCATGACCGTAGCGTTCTGTTGGCATAATCACCCCATCTATCATTTGTGCACCTGAAAAAGGATCGGGGTCCAAATTAAGGTGGGAATCCAAATCCACATGGTCCAAAAGTCCGGTTATGGCCGCTCCTGCCGATATGGATAGCGAGGATTCCCCCATACAGCCTATCATGGTCTTAAGACCAAAGGCTTTGGCCGTGGCAATGATTCTCAGGGCCTCTGTTAGACCACCGCATTTCATCAACTTTAAATTTACCCCATCGACCGAATCGGCCCATTGGGGAATGTCGGATGAAAAATAGCAGGACTCATCCACAAAAATAGGTAGCGGTCTGTTTTTGAAAATGAAAGGAAGGTCTTCTTCCCTTCCATGAACCAAAGGTTGTTCCACATAATCGGTGCCTAGATCGACCAACCACTTCATCATATGAATAGACTGGTCAACATCCCAACCACCATTGGCATCAACGCGTAATCCAACATTATAATCCTTTGTACTTTCTTTAACTTGCGAAAACATGGCTTTATCAGCTTCAATGCCATCTTTAGATCCCAATTTCACCTTTAAAAAACGCACTCCCGTTCCTTCAAGTAATAATGGAATGCGTTCTTTTACGACTTCAGGGGGATTTATCCCTATGGTCACCGAAGTGGCCACTTTGGGCAAGGGAATTCCGAATAGTCGGTATAAAGGTAGCTTGGCCGTTTTTGCCAGTTGGTCCCACATCGCAATATCCAAAGCGGCCAACACGCACATAGGTAAACCGAATTCCCTCCCCTTCTCATAAATTTCAGTTATGGATAGTTGATCTATTCCGGTATTGAAAAACTGCTCAAGTAACTGTTGACCTTCTTCGGCGGATTCATTTCCAAGGGTAGAAGATGGTGCCATTTCACCCCAACCGGTAACTCCGTTCTTGGTTACCCCCACAAAGAGGTTGTCCGATCCGGTGACCAATCCACGACTAATTCGTAGCGGAAATCTTTTTTTTAAGTGAATTGTTTTGAATATAAGTTTCATTTCTTCAATTGTGTTGTTTTATTTTGTTCAGCAGCTGCTGGGTAATTCGTACCCTTCTAAATTTTTTAGGACAATGTATTGGCTTTTAATAGATTACTTTCCTAGCAGGGACTTGCCGCTGTTTTTGATGAAATAAAGTTTGAAATTACAATATGAAACCTCAGTTATCCAAATAAATTACCTAAGATTTAACTTATAAAGTTACGATATAACAACCTTTGCTATTTTTGTAATTAGATGCCCATAAAAGAACACCAACATTTTAAACTTTATAAACCATTTGGGATGCTCAGTCAAATATCCTCCAATGAGGCCCGGCAGCATCGCACCAAACGGTTTTTGGGTGAATTATATGATTTTCCTGAAAGAATTATGCCCATTGGAAGATTGGATGAAAAGTCTGAGGGATTATTGCTTATGACCACTGATGGAAAATTGAGCGATACGATCAACCGTTCTGGAACGGAAAAGGAATATTATGCCCTGTTGGATGGTGAAATTACCACAAAAGCCATGGAAACGTTACAAAAAGGTGTCGAAATCGGGTTTGAAGGAAAAAGATATACAACAAAACCATGTAAAGTAAAACCCCTAGCAGAACCCCGATTTTTACCCGATGCCAATAAGAAAATTAGAATTGGCAGGCATCGTCCCAACTCCTGGATCGGTATCACCGTAACTGAAGGTAAGTTTCGCCAAATACGAAAGATGACCGCTGCCGTTGGTTTTCCAACGTTACGGCTGGTCCGGGTTCGAATAGGTCCTGTTTATTTGAAAGGACTTAGTGAAGGGGAGGTTGAAGCAATCGACACTTTAACTGCTATGTAGATCAACCTTTTATTCCAAGCAGTTTTCGAAATTGCCTTTTCTCCCATTTATAAAATCGACACCATTTCTTTCTAAGATATTCGATATTTGTTTTAAACGTATCCATAAATTTTTTTATATCGTATAAGTAACGATATAGGTTCATTTGTTACTTAAAAAACGAATTATTTTCCTAAATCCTCATTTAAGAAATAGTCCATCATGGCATGTGCGGATACTTCACCTTTTTGTCGAATGAAATCCCTAGGGGTGTCATCGCCTATTTCATAGGTAATGCCAGTTGCCCCGAATTGTCGGTTGAACCATGCACTAGAGGTTGGCCGTGTTCCCTTGCCTGGACTTTCGTTAATATCCTCGATCTGCAGGTCGGTTTTGATCTGTTGCAGCCATGTTTTTGTAAAATCGGGTATTTTACGTTTCACCGATTCATCGGGTGTATAGTACACATCATAAAAGGTGCTATGAAAGTCCAGCCCCAATAGTACATTATTTTTATGTGCTTTGGTTTCCCTGACCATGTGGCCAGCGATTTGCACAATTTCCGGTTGGTTGTAAGCACTCCAGTCCCTATTCAGGTCTATTCCCCCGGTATTGTGCCTGTAATGTCCCAAGTCCACTCCATCTGGATTCATTAAAGGGTACACCATAACCCTGTATTTTTCCAAAAATCCATTGGTTCCACCCTCGGCGATAATGGTTTCAATAAAAGCTTTCATGGCAAAAAAGCCTGTAACCTCAGGTGGATGTTGCCTGCTTATAACGATTATGGTAGGCTTTTTATCATAGCTGCCCTTCGTAATGTTCATATGGAACAAAGGTCTGTTTTGGGCACTTTTCCCTACATCATTAGCCGTTACGAAACTGTTTTGTGCGATTGAATCAATCCATTGTCCAACACGTTTGGTGTCCTGTATTTCTTGGGCGGCGACCCAAAGGGTATCCTGATCTATTTTCAGGTTTATTTTTGCCGATGTACTATCGATTCCTAAATGAACAAAGGAGGAATCCAAAATTTTCCAATGTTCACCATCCCTACTGATTTTAGGGGAATAGCGATGTTTGTGATCACCGTATTGTAAATCAACATCGATATGCTTTGTCTTGTTCGACCAAATTTTAAAGGCATACCAAGGGCTTGGATTGATCGGTGAATTTTCCGGATTTATCGTGGCAGCGTACAGACTATCGTTTATCTTCTCGAATTTGTTCAAACGTGCGGATGGAAAATCGTTGGTCACCCCCACTTCCCCATACATGAACGTGCCTCTTTCTTGATAATCGATGGGTCTTGTCTTAGTATCCACCGGATTGATATACGTATGATTTTTCAGTTTTTTGTATTGTCTTGGGGAAGAACATGAAGCGAGGATAACAGCAAATAGGACGATGCTTAAATATTTCATGGAAATAGGGTTATTTATTCTATATTTAGTAAATCATCGGAATTTGTCAGTAAAACCCGTTGATAAAAACAAGATAGCCAACACATTTGGAACCACAAGAGAAAAATACTAAAAAGTTTGGTACGTTCGGAGGGGTTTTTACCCCGACCTTACTGACCATTCTTGGTGTTATTATGTACCTACGCCTTGGATGGGTGGTCGGTAATGCCGGACTTTTGGGCGCTTGGCTTATAATTATAGTTTCATTCCTGATTACCCTCTGTACCGCCTTGTCCATGTCGGCGATAACGACCAATATCAGAATTGGTGCCGGTGGCGCATATGCGATCATCTCACAGGCCCTTGGATTGGA
This sequence comes from Maribacter luteus, assembly GCF_009674825.1. Classification (GTDB taxonomy): domain Bacteria; phylum Bacteroidota; class Bacteroidia; order Flavobacteriales; family Flavobacteriaceae; genus Maribacter_A; species Maribacter_A luteus. Next base: position 186,650 of record NZ_WKJH01000004.1, on the reverse strand, counting down.
AGTTGGTGGTAGTCTGGGAATTCCGAGGTATGTTTCCCAAGGATTGGCGGTAACCATGTACATTTTTGGTTTTAGGGAAGGATGGTTGAGTATCTTCCCGACGCATGATGCTTTTCTTATAGATATTATCGTTTTCGCTGTATTGCTGACTATTGCGTACATCAGTGCGGATTTGGCTATAAAAACACAGTTTTTCATCATAATCATCATTGTTCTCTCATTGTTCTCAATAGTTTTGGCGGCCTACCATGGATCTATGTACATACCTACGGAAGAAGCAGTTCGTTGGGGAACCTTTAAAGGGTCTATAGAAAATGGATTCAATGGTAGTGACTTTTGGTTGGTTTTTGCCGTATTTTTTCCTGCGGCCACGGGAATCATGGCAGGGGCCAATATGTCGGGAGAGCTCAAGAACCCTAAAAAGAGTATTCCCCAAGGGACACTCTGGGCCATAGGTGTAAGTTTCGTTATTTATATGCTTTTGGCATTTTGGCTGGCACGTACCGCCTCGGAACAAGAATTGATTACCAATTATAATGTAATCGTTGAGAAGTCCTATGTGGGGCCGCTTATTATTGCCGGTATATTGGGTGCGACCTTTTCATCGGCATTGGCATCTTTAGTTGGTTCTTCAAGGATCCTATTTGCTATGGGGGAACATCGCGTGTTACCGTATGGTGAATTTCTCTCAGGTAAAAGTGCGAATGGACAACCGAGAAATGCAATGATCGTTACGGGAATAGTCATTTTCGGTACCATGCTCTTACGTGATCTTAATGCCATAGCCCCTTTGGTTACATTGTTCTTCTTGATTACTTATGCTATGATCAATATTGTGGTGATCATTGAACAACGATTGGGTCTCATAAGTTATAGACCTATTTTCAAGGTTTATAAATGGATTCCCTGGTTGGGGTTATCTTCTTCCGTTTTGGCGATGTTCATTATTAATCCGACCATAAGCCTTTTTTCAATAAGTATCGTTTTTGTTGTTTATTGGTTTTTATCACGACAGAATTTGGAAACTCCTTTTGAAGATGTAAGATCCGGATTGTTCGTGTCATTTGCGGAATGGGCGGCAAAACATACCTGGGGAATGAAAACCATGCAACAAAGGGCATGGAAACCCAATCTGATGGTGCCCATTAGGGATATTAGTGGCGCTAAGGGGAATTTTCAATTCCTGCGGAATATAGCGAAGCCTAAAGGGTCTATTAAACTTTTGGGGATAGAACCTTTTTCGGAAGACGATGGCTTTCGGAATAAGCTGGCCGATTTATCCGAATCTTTTCGGAACAAAGGGGTTTTTTCTTCATGGACGGTTATTCATAGCGATGATTTTGCACAAGGGGTCAATTACGGCAATCAGGCGTTGCAAGGAGCTTTCTTTAAACCCAACATTGTGTTTCTTAATTTACAACAACATGATGATTATGAGACCGAATTGCGGCCCGTGATCAAAGAATGTATTCGATTGGAAATTGGCGTTCTCTTATATTTGGCCCATCCAAAGGCTCAATTGGGCCAACGGAATATGATCAATGTTTGGGTGAGGGACAGAAAGGATAATTGGGATTTGGGCTGGGATATCGGTAATCTGGATTTGTCTATCCTTGTAGCTTATAAGCTCAAGAAAAACTGGAGGGCCAATATTAGATTGATCATCGTTATCGATAATGAGACAGAGCGGGAAAATGCCCAGCAATTCCTTGAAACTTTGATCAACTTGGCCCGCTTGCCCCAAACCCTTACAAATGTGTTTGTTGGGGACTTTAAGGAAATCGTAGAAACGGCACCTTCAGCCGATTTGAATATTTTCGGAATGGAAGCCAATTTGCGATTCGGGTTCGTGCAGGAATTAAGTGAAAAAACAGGAAGTTCCTGTCTTTTTGTAAAGGATTCAGGACACGAAAGTATTTTGGCATAACCAATCCCAAACCATCGAATCCGAATTATTTCAACATCAAGTATTGTATATTTAGAATACTTACAGGAACAATCGCCATATTTGAGCCACTAAGAAAGTAACTACAAATCCCATGATTACCGGTAAAATTGATGCGATGACTGTCCACTTGGTACTTTTGGTTTCCTTATAAATGGTATAAATCGTAGTACTGCAGGGATTATGCAACAAACTGAACAACATTAGGTTTACCGCTGTCAATAGCGTCCATCCGCCAGCTCTGAGGATATCGCCGGTTGCACTTGCTGATTCCAATTCGAACATTACCCCTGCTCCTTCCCCACCTGAAATACCGGTTACCAATACCGTCAGCATCAATATGGTTGGGATTACGATCTCATTGGCGGGTATCGCTACGATATATGCGACCAAAATCACCCCGTTCAATCCAAAAAGGAAAGCAAATCCGTCAAAAGAATCGATCATCCATGCGGCAATACTCAAATCCCCAATATGTATATTTGAAATCAGCCAGATCACGGCACCGGCAGGTGCGGCAAATACAATAGCCCTCCAAAGTACGATCAATGTTCTGTCAATGATCGAGGTGTAAATGGTTTTCCAGAATCTCGGTGGACGATAGGGTGGTAATTCAAGGTTAAAGGTAGAGACCTCTCCCTTTAATACGGTTTTTGACAAAGCCCACGAGGTCAGAAACATAAAACAGATACCAAGCACGGCTACACCTATTACCGCTCCCAAGGAGGCGATGCCAGACATAGAGGATGGTACCACGGCACCGATAAAAATGGTAGCGATCAATATCTGTGTTGGCCAACGACCATTACAGAGTGAAAAATTGTTGGTGATAATGGCAATCAACCGTTCTCGGGGACTGTCGATAATACGGGTAGCAACCACCCCTGCGGCATTACAGCCGAAACCCATACTCATGGTTAGGGCCTGTTTACCATGGGCCCCGGATAATTTGAACAAATGATCCAAATTAAAAGCGATTCGGGGCAAATATCCAAAATCTTCCAAAAGGGTGAATAATGGAAAAAATATGGCCATCGGAGGCAACATTACCGCAATGACCCATGCAACGGCCAAGTAAACACCATCGATCAAGAAACCATCTAACCACCAGGGCATTCCAACAGATGATGCAAAGCTTTTTAAAGCAGGGTGAACAGTGTTCAACAATAATTCGGCTAACATGGCCGATGGGTAATTTGCACCTATGATGGTCAGCCAGAGAACGAAGGCCAAAATAAGGAACATCAATGGGAATCCCCATACTTTACTTGTAACGATCTTATCTATCTTCGCATCTAATCGGAGTCTTTTATTACCATTTTCCTTATGAACGGCCCCTTTTACGATTTCTGCGGCATCAGCATAAATACCCTCGGCCAAGTTATCGTGGAATTCATCCCCGATCTGCCATCTTAGGTCGTTCGACAATGCAATGATATTATCTATATTTTTCTGCTTCATGAGATGTATTCTTCAAATTCACCTGATTTGAGTAGTTCAATAATGTGTTGGTCCCCTTCCAAAAGTCGAAAAGCGATCCATCTGCTGTTTGGGATGTCCGGATATTCCTTTTTTATTTCCTCACTTAATTCCTCAACTGCATTTTCAATATTCTTTGGAATGTTCTTAATACGATGGGGCCTGCAGACGATGGCGCCACTTGCAACCTCACTAATGGTTTGGATCAATTCGGGTATACCTTCATTGAACCTGGCGCTGGTGGGTACCACGGGAATGCCCAAATCCCTTGCCAAGGAACGGGTATCTATCTCTATTTTGTTGCGTTTGGCCTCATCCATAAGATTTAGACATAGCACGGCACGATCGGTAATCTCCAATATTTGTAGCACCAAGTTCAGGTTTCTTTCCAATCGGCTTGCATCAACAACGATCACCGTTACGGTTGGCCTGCCAAAAAGAATGAAATTACGGGCTACTTCTTCATCTTCAGAGGTAGATAATAAAGAGTAGGTACCTGGTAAATCCACTAATTTGTATTTTTCCTTATTGTATTCAAAGCCACCTTCTGCCCTGGTTACGGTCTTGCCCGGCCAATTACCCGTATGTTGACGTAGACCGGTAAGGGCATTGAATACCGTACTTTTCCCCGTATTCGGATTACCCGCCAAAGCAATAACATGGTCATAAGCGGTAGTGTTTACCCCCAATTTTTTTAAACCGGCCTCATTAAAATGGGCACAGCTTTCGCATGCACTTTTTGGTTTTACTTCCATGGCCTATTTTTTTATTAATATTTTCGATGCCTGATTGTTTCGTAAAGCGATACTTGTTCCTTTTATCAAATATGCCTTGGGCTCTCCCAAAGGATTCAAGAGGTCAATACTGACCTCGGCACCTTTAACGAATCCCAGATCCAATAATCGTCTTCTACTCTCTCCCCTTAATTCCTTCGAAATACCAATGATTTTGGCCATTTCGTTTTCCTTTAGGATATTCAGGCGTAAAACGTCCTCTTCAAAGGCGACATCCTTCTCTAGGACGGACACCGTTATGTTCCCTGCCATGATCGGAGCTAATTTAAAAGCTTCCCCTTCGGAATGGAAAACGATACGTTCCGATGATTTTTCAACGATGCGAATGATGGATCCTATATGGATGTTTTCTGCCAATATTTGTTTATAAATGATATCCGGTTTATCCTTGATGTGAATGATCCGACCTATGGTATTCACCTTTAAATCGGATACCGGAACCCCTTTTAGTTTGGCCATTTTACCCGAGATGGTAGGTATTGGATCACCATGGGGGTCAAATTGGGGATTTCCCAAGGTGTTGGCCAAGAGATTGGTATCATCCATAGTTAACTCATGCTCCTTACGTTCTGCCCGTTGATGCCATTCAGATTTATTGAATCCGGTCTTTTCTGCAAGATAACGTTCCCATAATCTATGGGCCCGTATGATTCGCAGGGCATAATCACTGCCTGATTTCGTCAATCTGACAATGTCGCCTTCCATTTTTACTAAACCAAGTGTGGTCATTTTATTGATGCTTTCAACTACCATTTGCTCATCTTGCTTTAAGGTTCGGACAACATCGTTGATATTCAGGAAATTGCTGGCATTCTCATTATGGTATAGACGCTTTAGAATATCTTCCGCAATAACTTTATCAGTAGCACGTGAACTATTTTTTATAAACCAATACCAACCGCGGTTAGGTCTAAAAAACAGATAGCCCAAAAGACTCAGACCAAGAAATATCAAAAGAGCAATAAGGGGGTTATAGGTGTTCATTGGTTTTTTATATAAAGGTTTTTGGCCACATTGCCTGAAATAGTGATTTGCTTTGTGTCGCTACTAATAGTGAACGAATTGTCGAAAGGTTCTATATCCAGAATCTTGATATTGTCACCAATGGTAATATTGATTTTGTTCAAGTATTTCAAAAAATTGTCAGAGGCATCCTTTACACCAATCAAAATACCCTCTTCATTAATGTTTAAATCGGCAAGGATAATACTTTCCGATGTGACTATTTTACCGTTGATGTTGGGGATTGGATGCCCATGGGGATCCCGGGTCGGGTATTCTAAAAAAGCATCTAATCTATTGGTTAAGGTCTTGGACTGAATGTGTTCCAGTTGCTCGGCAATGTCATGTACCTCATCCCAATTGTAACCGAGTTTTTCAACTAAAAAGGTCTCCCATAGCCGATGTTTCCTAACTATGGTCATAGCAATGGTTTCCCCTTTTCTTGAAAGCCTTGCGCCTTTGTACTTTGTATAGTCGACCAATCCCTTATTTGAGAGTTTTTGGAGCATATCGGTAGCTGAAGATGCCTTTGTCTTCATCTTTTTCGCAATGGAGTTGGTACTCAACAATTCGTGGGTTTCTTCCCCTAATGCATAGATTTCCTTTAAATAGTTTTCTTCGGCCTGGGATAACATGGCTATAATTTTTGGCAAAAATATAAAATATTTTTAGGCTTATCTAAAAAATGGGTTAAAACCATTCAATTTTGTGCTAAAAAATATTTAATCTAAACTGTAGAAATTGAGTCCTAAAATTACCCGAACAAATAGTTAATGTCTTTTTTAGGAATAAAAGCCTATGTAATACTTAAGGGTTATGGGGCAGTATACACTGGGAGTCAAGATTCTTGAGTATAAATTGAAAGTTATCCATACTTTCTTGCATCACCTGTGATGTATCGGAATGGCATTGCAAACACGCCCCGACCAAAAGCATCTGTTTCTGTTCCTTAATACTCAGCGGTCTAAAATCTGTACGTGTCGTATTTATTTCATTCTGATTTTTCATATTCAAAAAGCCTACCCAAGCATCTTCAGGTAAACCGTCATTAGGATTTTTAGCATATTCAGGGGAAAATTTCCATTGTCCGGATCCTGTTGATGTGTCATAGGTTAATTTGCCATTGCCATAACCCAATGCCTCCGGGTTTGAGTGGCAAGATTTACAGTCCCTTACCGCTTTTGTAGTGGTATGGGGTGAATTTGGTGCGTACAAACGATGAAAAACGACATCTTCCCCCTTCCGGTTATTTTCAAAACTGCCTTTGTCTATGGTCATTATCATTCCGGGAATGGCTGGTTCATACTTTTTACCTTCGCTAGATTCCCTTACCCCCAACGATGGATAAGAGGTCAAAAATTCAGCAACATGCTCTACCCATTGGCCGGTAACTTCTTTTTTATCCAATAGGTCAAAACCATTAGGGTCGTTTTTATCAAATACATTATGGCAACCGATGCATTTATTCGTCCAAGAGGAATGGCAAGTCGCACAAGCAAGCTCTTTATGTGCATTATCCCTGGAGCAGCTATTGGATCGTGGTTTCAGTTCATGCAATTGCCCATCTTTTTTTCCAATAAGAAATGCTTGGTCACCTTCTACATAGGTGTTTACCAACGGATGCCTATCCTTTTCAGCGATAAGAATCAGTTTATCTGCATGGGAATAGTTTCTATGCATATAAACCAAAAGGGACTCTTTATCTAAAGAGTCATAAGGAATAGTTAGTGGTTTTTCTTTATAATGACAATCGGAACACTGCAATGTAACGGCCTGTTCTTCATGGGTATATAACTTGCCAGTACCCATAACTTCATGACTGGAGTGGCAATCAACACATAACATATTGTTGGTATGGTGCACATCGGCCTCTTTTTTGGCATAGACCCTTAAATCTTCCAGAACCCTGTAATTCTCCTTGTTTTTAATCTCCTCCTCATCCAGCAGGGTTTCTTGCCACCCCTCGTAATTTGTGGAAATTCTACTCGATCTACTATGGCAACCGAAGCAATGTTGATCATTAACGAATATATCCGTTGAAGGGTGTATTTTAGGTAAGTTCTTTTTATTTGTAAACAGGTAATCGTTCAAGTCGCTATGTGCTTCGTCTGAGTAGTTTAAGTGACATGCAATGCAGCCACCTCCCCTACTCAAGGATGTAATTTCACCTAACTCTGTTTTTTCCGCACCCAAGTGGCAATTTGCACATAAATCCCTCAAGTGTTTTTCTGAGGGTGTCGACTTTATATCTTGAATATGGTAATGGTCGTTTGGTGTTTCCGCTTCACCAAAAATATATTTGTCAACCGCAACGATACCACTATTCGTTGTCATCAATGAGGCTTCCACCTTGGAAAGTTCACTTGGGTGGCATTTACCACAGGTTTCCGTTGCATTGCTTAAATTGCCTGGGATAAGTACCATGCCCTGATGTGATTTGATCTTGTCCGTTTCCGCACCATTTCCAAGGTGACAACTGACACATCCTATAAACTGTGGATTATGATAATCTGAAAATCCTTTTGAGTCGCTATGGCATTGTAAGCAACTCTCTTTGGCCGGTGAAATATCCACATATTCCGTCGTGGTTTCAGTTTCAATTTCGTCAACTCCTTGATATTTAATGTACAACAGTGAAACAAGACTGATTGCGATTACGGATGCAATTGCAATTTTCTTTATGGTACTCAAGGAATTTTGCCTCATAAGACAAGGTTTTCAATCCCAAAAATACAATATTAATTAGTGTTAAAGTGCATCCTTATGTAACAATTGTTACACTTAACTTACTGTAAACATGACAATTATCATTAATTGGTGGTTTGTTCCCATGTAAATTTACACCAGTACACATGCAATATTGCATCCTGGTAATTGATTTAAGATTTATGGGTACTTCAAGAAGAAAGTTCATTAAAATTTCCGCTTTAGGTTTCGGTGGTGTTGCCGTTGCCGCTTCCACGATGGAGTCGTTGGGCGTGAATGCTTATTTAGAAGGTTTAGCCTTGGAAAATTCCTTGGAAAAACTAAAACAGACTGCCACATATTGTGAGGTTTGCTTTTGGAAATGTGCCGGATGGGTACATTCCGATAATGACGGAAACATTCATAAAATAATAGGTAATGATATAGACCCCCACTGTAATGGTAGGTTATGCCCGCGCGGAACTGGTGGTGTTGGTATGTATACGGATACGGATAGATTGAAGAAGCCATTGGTACGTAAGGTTGTTAATGGGGAAGAAACATTCGTGGAAACCAGTTGGGATGAAGCCTTGACCTTGATTGCCACAAAAATGAAGGATATCAAGTCAGTATACGGAGCGGAAAGTTTTGGGTTGTTAAAACATGGATCTCCTGGTTCCCATTTTGAACATTTGTTCAAGGCTTATGGTTCTGATAGTATTGCCGAACCTGCATATGCGCAATGTCGTGGACCTAGGGAAACAGGTTTTGGTCTTACCTTCGGTTCATGGGTAGGTTCTCCCGAACCTACAGATATAAGGGACACTAAATGTTTGGTGTTGATCGGTTCGCATATTGGAGAGAATATGCACAATAGCCAAGTACAGGAAATGTCCGATGCCATTGATAATGGTGCCACGATAATAACCGTTGATCCTCGCTTGTCCACTGCGGCAAGTAAATCACAACATTGGTTGGCGATAAAACCTTCTACCGATATTGCTTTGTTATTGGCTTGGATGAACGTATTGATCAATGAAAACTTATATGATAAGGAGTATGTGGAGAAATATGCATTTGGATTTGATGAATTAAAAGCCCACGTGCAACAATATACCCCAGAATGGGCCTATGGCGTTACAACCATAAAACCGGAAGAAATACGAAAAACAGCCCGTATTATGGCGGCAGCGGCCCCAGCAACGATTATTCACCCCGGACGACATGTTACATGGTATGGTGACGATACCCAACGGGCGAGGGCGATGGCCATTTTAAACGGACTATTGGGTTCTTGGGGTCGTCGTGGCGGATTCTATTTTAAAGAAAAAATCAGTATACCTAAATACCCACATCCACCCTATCCTACTCCAAAATGGGGATGGGAAGAAATCGGGGAAAAATATCCCTTTGCGGAAATGGGTATTACCAATGAATTGATTCAGGCATCCATTCCATCTGAAGAAAATGAATATCCGATTAAGGCTTGGTTGGTAGCCGGCACCAATTTGAACAATTCAATCCCGAACAAAAAGCTACTCGAAGAAGCAATCGAAGCATTGGATTTTATGGTGGTGGTAGATACCATGCCCATGGAAATCACAGGTTATGCCGATGTTGTATTACCCGAATGTACCTATTTGGAACGCTATGACGGAATAAGATCGGCAACCAATCGGGAACCATCCATAGCATTGCGTATGCCGGCCGTTGAACCAAAGTACGACTCCAAACCCGCTTGGTGGATCGCCAAACAATTAGGGGAAAGACTAGGGCTGCAAGACTTTTTTAAATATGAAGATTTTAAGGAGGTCATTGCGTGGCAATTAAAACAAATGGGTACCTCTTTAGAGGAAATGGAGAAAATCGGGGTTAAAAAATTCCCGCGGGAATCGGGCCCTATGTATTTGGATGAAGGTCAGGATCATGAATTCTATACCGATAGTGGCAAGATTGAGTTTTACTCAACAGCTCTGGAAAGCCAAGGATTTGACCCCATGCCAAAATATACGAGACACCCTGAACCCGAACCAGGTTACTATCGCCTAAATTATGGAAGGTCTCCCATGCATACTTTTAGTAGAACGGTGAACAATCCTAATTTGAACGATTTAAAAAGTGAGAATGATTTATGGATCAATCCCAAAGTGGCCCGCATATTGAACCTGAAAAAAGGACAATATGTTTGGCTAGAGAACCAAGATGGGGTTCAGTCATCATTTCCCATAAGGGTACGTGTTACCGAAAGAATACGGTGGGATTCCGTATACATGGTCCATGGTTTTGGACATAACAACAAAAAGTTAGGACGCGCACATGGCAAAGGAGCCAGTGATACCCAATTAATCAGTCAAGTCGCAATAGATCCCATAATGGGAGGTACAGGTATGCGCGGAAATTTTGTAAAGATATTAACCGAGAACCCTGCTAAAACCGTAGAAGTATGAGATATGCCATGGTCATAGACACTAAAAAGTGTGTAGGTTGTAGCGACTGCGTAGTAGCATGTCAAACAGAAAACAATGTTCCAATCGGTTATTGTAGGGATTGGATAACGGAACGGGTAGAAGGTACGTATCCCAATTTAGAATTGGAATTACGATCCGAAAGGTGTAATCATTGTGAAAATGCCCCTTGTGTACGTTGTTGCCCTACAGGTGCAAGCCATATAATCGATGGTGGAATCGTATTGGTAACCCCAAATGAATGTATCGGTTGTGGTGCATGTATAGAGTCATGTCCCTATGATGCAAGGTTCCAACATCCCGATGGTTATGTGGATAAGTGTACATTTTGCCATCACCGATTGGAAAAAGGACAACTACCGGCGTGTGTATCGGTATGCCCTACAAAATGTATGTATTTTGGGGATTTGGATAATCCGAATAGTGAGGTGTCTCAATTACTTAAGGCTAGAAAACATAAAACACTGGCGCCGGAAGCGGGTACAAAACCCCATGTTTATTATTTAATATAAGCTCTAAAAATGGAAGAAGAACTATTTACTAGTGGTAGAAACATACCGAATATAGACCCGTCTTTACAGATTTGGCACTGGCCCATTTCCGTCTATCTTTTTTTAGGGGGCTTGGCGGCCGGACTCCTGTTTTTCGCAGCGCTATCAACTGTTCTGAAAAAGGAGGACGAAACACCGGCTACGGTCAAATATGCTATCATAGTGGCCCCAATAGCTTTGGTACTTGGCCTTATGGCCCTGTTTTATGACCTAACCCATAAAATATTTTTCTGGCAATTATATACCACTGTAAGAATAGAATCCCCCATGTCATGGGGTGCTTGGGTATTACTTTTTATTACTCCCCTATCCATGCTTTGGGTTTTTAGTTATTGGAAAGATATTTTTCCTAAAATGGATTTAAGGTTGTCATTTCTGGAAAAATTCCGATTGTTCTTGGCCAAGAACCGAATGAAAATGGCCTATGTTTTAATTCCGCTATCGATAATACTGGGAATCTATACAGGGATATTACTTTCGGCGTTTAATGCACGACCACTTTGGAACAACGCCATATTAGGGCCTTTGTTTTTGGTTTCCGGACTATCAACGGCAGCGGCCACCATTATACTCTTTTCCAAATCACATAGTGAACGAAGTCTTTTCAGTAAGATCGATGTAGGACTTATTATTATCGAATTGGCCCTCATCGTTCACATGATCATGGGGTATTGGGCAGGTTCTGAAGTACAGTTGGAAGCCATGGAGCTATTGGTCAATGGTGAGTTTACGGTAATGTTCTTTGTTTTTGTGATCATACTGGGCTTATTGCTACCTGGCCTTTTAGAGATAATGGAATTGAGAGGATATAAAGTTCCTGTAGTGGTGCCGGCTATTTTAATACTTATCGGAGGACTTGTGTTCCGGTTTGTAATGGTCGAGGCAGGACAATTAACAAGATATCTATATTAATATAAATAATATACAATGGATAAAGCAAATAAAGATAATCGACATGTTTATTGGAATCCCTATTTCGGAGGTTTCCTTTTGGGCCTTTTGATCATTTTCACCTTTTATATGACAGGAAGGGGCCTTGGAGCAAGTGGCGCCATGAAAAGTAGTGTCGTTACCCTGGTAGATAAGGTGTCGCATGAGCATACGATCAATAATGGTTATTACAGCAAATTCGTAAAGGATGGGGAGTCTCCCATGAACACCTGGTTGGTTTTTGAAAGTCTTGGGGTTTTGGCAGGAGCCTTTATTTCCGGTTCAATTTCCGGACGAATTGGGTTTAGGGTACAACATTCACCTAAAATCACCTCACGAAGACGGTTGGTCTTCGCCTTGGGTGGTGGAGTCCTTTTTGGGCTCGGCGCCCAGATAGCAAGGGGTTGTACCAGTGGGGCCGCCTTGAGCGGAATGGCAGTATTATCAACAGGAGGATTCATAACAATGCTGGCGATTTTCGGAACGGCCTACCTCTTTGCTTATTTCTTTAGGAAAAATTGGATTTAGATTAACGATAAAATTGGAAACAAATGGGACCCTTGATACCAAATGGAATTTTAACAGATGAATGGAACATTATTATTGCAGTACTGATCGGGTTGGCCTTCGGATTCATATTGGAAGCCTCGGGGTTTTCCTCATCCCGAAAATTGGCCGGAGTTTTTTATGGATATGATTTTGCCGTGTTAAAAGTGTTTTTCACCGCAGCTGTGGTTTCGGTAATCGGATTGTATTATATGGATTATCTGGGATGGATAGATATGGGGATGCTTTACGTGCACCCGACCTATGTTTGGGCCGCGATTGTCGGAGGGGCTATTATGGGTGTTGGTTTCGTAGCAGGAGGATTTTGCCCCGGAACCAGTTTGTGCGCCGTTGCCATTGGTAAACTGGATGCTTGGGTCTATGTATTCGGTATATTGATCGGTGTTTTTATATTCTCAGAGGCTTATACCGTTTTTGAAGACCTTTATAATGGCTCCTTCTTAGGTTACATTACCTTAATGGATAATTTTGATATCCCGGCAAAATGGATCATATTGGGGGTAACCGCGATGGCCCTAATTGCCTTTTTCGTCTCTGATATCGTAAGAAAGCGTATTAAGAAAGTATTTTACTAAATAAGAAAACCATGATCAATAGGAATCTAGCCAAAATCCTTGCTAAAAGGTATATCATATTAGCTTCATTATTGTTTATTGCCGCTTTGGGCTTGGTCTTGTTGCCTGAGTACAAAAAGAATGAACATGTAACGGCAGAAGATCTTTTGGCAAAGGTCGTGAATCCTGAACGGTATATTACGTCTGATGTTTTGGCAGATAAGATCGTTACTAAAGACCCCTCAATCTTACTGATTGATCTGCGTACGCCAAAGGAATATGAGGCTTATACCTTACAAGGCGCCATGAACATACCTTTCGATAAAATTTTGGAACCGGATTTTGAAGGTTATTTAAACCAGGATCAATATGATATCGTATTGTTCTCCAATGGCAATTTCAAAGCAGATCAAGCATGGCTTTTATTAACAAGGAAGAACTATAAGAACCTACATGTTTTGAATGGGGGCATCAATGGGTGGTACAACACTATATTAAATCCACCGAAGCCTACTGAGAATATGCCGAATGAGGCTTTTGAACGCTATAATTTCAGGATGGCCGCTGCCTCGTATTTCGGAGTGGGGAACAATACTGGGGAAAGTGCGGTAGCCGATGAGCCCGAAGCGAGGAAAGTTGTAATTCCGGTAATGAAAAAGAAAAAAAGAAAACCAGAAGGTGGTTGTTAAAAATCTATGGATATGAAAGAATTGGAAAAAACCCAACGCATCTCAATTTCTACGGTACTGTTCATTTTGGTCATAATCATAGGTATACTGACTTTTAAAAAACCAACTAACGTCTATGAAAAGTCCGCCAAGGATACTTTAGCCATATTGGGAACCCAGGAATATTTGGTGCCCATATCGGAAGTAGACCCAACCAATACCGTGTTGATAGATGTTAGGGACAAATTCGAATATTCTAAAAGCCATATAGACAATGCCTATAATATACCGACTGCCGATATCTTGAAAGAAACCAGTATTTCAATATTCGAAGAATTGAAGGATGCCGGAAAGGATATCGTTTTTTATGGTAAAAATCCGGATGAAGCGAACAGTGCATGGATGATTTTATATCAATTGGGATATGAAAACATTAAAATCCTTAATAATCAAACAGAGCTAGTAGATAATAATTTTAAAATAACCCCATACGATGTAAAGCAACCCATTCCTGATTATATGGATGTATTTAAAAAAGGAAATCCAGAAAATTCCAACGGATTAGAACATATGGCTCCCGAAACCACTAAAAAGGTCATCGTTATAAAGAAAAAGAAAAAACGTAAACCAGAAGGAGGTTGTTGATCCTTTGTACGATTCATAAAGTATAATCAAGAACGAAAAAAACGAGGAAAGACCGTGAATTTTCTTTTGGTGTTTATAAAAAAGACCCCGGTAAGCAGTATAACAGCGGCAATAATGGATTGAGAAGTTACATCCTCGTCTAAAAAATGCCAACCCAAGGCAAGTGCGATTATGGGGTTTACATAGGTTGAGGTAGCCACTTTCTCTGGAGAAACGACTTGTAGTAGATAATTGAATGCAGTAAAAGCCACGATACTTCCAAAAACAATTAGTAAAATAACGGAATATTGTACAGGACTGCTCCAGGTTGTAGGGGATGACCATTCTTCTCCAAAAAGGAAACTGGAAATAACCAACATAATACCCCCGGAAACCATTTGATATCCGGTATTCACAAAATAATTCCTAGGTAAATCGGCTTTACCTACAAATAGGCTCCCGTAACCCCAACTTAGCATACATGCAAAGATCATGGCCATACCAACAACGGAATTCTCTTGGTTGAGAACTTGTTTTTGGCTCACGAGTAAGTAAATTCCGATCAATCCGAAAATTACCCCAACGATGGACATCATCTGTATTTTCTTTCCTAGAAAAATGCGCATAAGTAGAAGTACGACCAATGGTTGTGCCGAAATTTCCAAGGCTGCGAAGCCACTATCCACGAATTTAAGCGCCCATACCACTACCCCATTCCCAATGGTCAAAAACAAGAAGCCGGCAATGGTAGTGTTTTTTATTTGTCGCCAACTAATTTTTATGTTCTTTCCCATTATTTTGGCAATAATGAATATAAGAACCCCTGCTATGACAAAACGTATGCCCGCCAACATAAAGGGCGGTAGTTCGGTTACGGCAATCTTATTCAATAAATAGGTTGACCCCCAAATGACGTAAATGGAAAAAAAAGCGAGGATAATCAATAATGGATTTTGATCTTTCGTCATCAGCATTCTAAAAAAACCAATTAAGCCCCAATATTAAACATATACTTTGAATTATCTATAATGAAATTTTAATTTTGATGTTTTTTTTGCAACAAAAAATGCTGAATACATTATATCTTCTATCATTTTTAACAAGAGGTATGTTGCTCATAAACATAATATCATTAAAAAAGAGGACCTTGGCCCTCTTTCTTTCACTAATCCAAATTAAACCCCGTTTATTTAGAGTCTAAAATTTTTGTACTTAAATAAGCACTTGAGCTCACTATTTTACCTTCATCATTAAAGTCATGAATGTACATTGCGGGCAATGTCAATTTTTTCCCGTCAGATTTTCTAGTTAATCTGAACTTCCACCAAGATTGCACAACTTTGGCATCACCGAGGTCGTATTCCAGGTAATCCGGGTAACCGATAACATCGATACTATTGAACTCATAAGCCTGCCATATACCTTCATTCCTTTTTTTGATCTGTTGAAGATCCATGGTTTCCCCTTCAGGTAATTCCAAGGAAATAAAACGACAATCTTCATCTAAGAAACTGTATGCAGTTTCAAAATCGGAATTTTCAAAGGCCCCCATCATCCTTCTAACGCTGTTAATGTTATCATGATGGTTGTATATGGTGCCATTTTTCCTGTCTGTTTGACTTTCACCTATCTCCCAGAACATCCTATTTTCATAATAATTGATCAATGTATTGATCTTGCCATCATCATCTAACTTGTACAGTCTATGAAAAGGCATATCCAGTTTTACACCGGTCTTGTTATGAATGGCCTTCATATGGTCCCATGTCTGTACCCAAGTACCACTTTCTTTATATTCGATGGCATCGGGATAAGCCCCTTCGGTTGGTTTCAATGAAACATAGGACAACATTTCGGGTAGCGATTTTACTTGCTTAAGAAAGGCTTCTTTATCTTGGCCCTTACGATCTTTATTTACATTTGAACCATAGTAAGATTTAAAATCATCGGATAGAAAGTTGGCCACTTTGGCATCATCGCCTGCCATCCAGGCTTGTTGCATTTGATCGACCATTTCCAATGCTGGATGTTCTAAATAAATGTTCCCGTTTTTTTTCTTTTGCGAATATCCGTAAGCCATGAAAAGGATAAAGGATAAGATTGTTACTTTTTTCATTTTACTACAGTATTGGATTGTTTGGAGTGATTACAGTTTTTGCATCACATTTTCTGTGGTAATTAAGTAACTAAATGATGTTTATTTTGATTAAAAAGGACGAGATAACAGTATTCCTTTCCCACTCTATGTGTTTTTTTATCCGCAGGAAAGTAGTCCTTTATAAAAACAAAAAGACCGCAACAAGGTTGCGGTCTTTAAATCAATATATTTAAGGAAGAAGATCTAAACCTTCTTTACCCTTACGGCATTCATGCCTCGTTGTCCTTTTTCCAACTCGAAAGATACTTTGTCATTTTCGGCAATTTCATCGATTAAACCGCTTACGTGGGTAAAGTATTTCTCTTGGTCAACACTGTCTATAATAAAACCGAACCCTTTGGACGAATCATAAAAAGAAACCTTCCCAGTTCTTACAGGGTCGAACTTTTCTTCATCACTTTCCTCTTTTTTGGGAATTCCCAATACAATATCCTCTGCCTCTATTTCAATTTTTTGTGATGGGTCTGGAGGAGTATCGGTAAGATTACCATTGTAATCAACATATGCAAACTGAATACCACCACCACTTTCTTTGGCAGCAGCTTTTCTAGCTAGTTTTTTCTTTTGTTTTTCCTCACGTTTTTTTAAACGCTTCTTTTCTTTTTCACTTTTGTTAAATGTCTGTTGCGACTTCGCCATATTTTAAAACAATAAATTTTTTGTTGCAATTTAAGAAAAAGGGCTTAGATAAATCGTGCTATGAAAAAAACAATCTAGAAGAAAACCTATGATCACGTCATTGAGAAGTAATCCCTTATTCAAAAACTTATGCAAATATAAGATATTGCTTTTAAATGGAATGAGGGTGACGTTGAGATTTACAAAACAAGGTTGACATGCACTTTATGAACATATCAACCTTGAATTCCCTTAACTGAAATTTTTAAGCAGTGGCCTCTTCCCTTTTCCTATTATCGGCAATTTTTCCGATTAAATCCGGGATTTTTTCAAAAACGGCTGCCAGACCATGGGTCTTACCGGCTTCTAAAAATGATATTTGGTCATCTTTGGTAACCAAAAAGCCTATCGGTTCTATACCAACACCTGCGCCGGCACCCATTCCTTGGCCTTTTTTAGTTTTTGCTTCGGTGCCTTCACCACCTCCCGATCCAAATCCCATACCTACTTTTATAACAGGTACACATTTAAATTCGCCAAGTTCAAATTGTTGCCCTACAACCGTTTCTGTATTGGCTTCGGTCTTCATAAAGTCTGTAATCTGCCCTAATAATTCTTCAAAATGTAGTTCCATAGTATTGGGTTTTAATTGTTAATAAATGCTTTTAGAATACGTACTGGTCTATTTTCTATTTGGAGTATTAGTTGGTTCTGCCCTTGAAAATTAATATTGAATTGACCTTTACAAAGGTTAGCGATTGAGAGTAAAGGATACAATTTTGCATTCGTAATACAATTACCGGTATCTATATTGAGTACAAATTCTTTTATCTTGAAAGTCCTGACTACTTGAAGGATTTTATGCACGGTCAGTTTTTTTTTGTTTTCTGATTTAGGTCTTGGGGTTGATTTTTTCATTTTGGATTTTCTTTTATGATCTAATGGTAATACATCGAACTTCATGAACCAAGCTTCGATACGAACGCGAATCAATTTATCTACATCGGTTTCCACTGATGCCTTCAAAAGGCCTACAACCCGGATATAAAATTCTTGAGTGACCGTATTTACGTATATAATCACTTTTGTGTAAAGTATATATACTATTACCGTGCATATGAACAAACAAACAATCAGCAATACCATCATTCGTTTTATGGCAAATAAAGTAAAATGAATGTGCTACTACAATGACTTGAATCACTGGTATTAATTTTAACAGTTTATTCAAATAATTTTAAAAAACAAATATAAGTAACTGATATACAAATTAATAGATGCTGTTAGGGCTTACTCTGCCCTAAGCTATTTTGTTAAATATTATATAAAATAGTACCTTTTTATACATAGTACTGTAACAAAACTACAACCTTCTCGTCTGTTTAGTGTAAGTCAATTAAAAAGTATAAAAATGGAAACATTATATCCACATCAAGTAAGACCTAGAATATATTTTAATATAGGCAGTGGTTGGCATACCGATAGATTATATCATATAAGAATACAAAACAACAACAACAACTAAAAACAAAAGTCATGAGAGCATCATTCAGAAGAACAGCAACGGAAACCAGGGTCAATTCATTCTTTTCGACCTTAAAGGATTCAAAAAGGGTTCAATGGGCAGGTTATAGGAATTATAACCGCTAGAATCATCATCATCAAATCAAAAAACAATCCGACCTGGTCATCAGGTCATAAAAAAACAAAAGTCATGAAAGCATCATTCAGAAGAACAGCAACGGAAACCAGGGTCAATTCTTTCTTTTCGACCTTAAAGGATTCAAAAAGGGTACAATGGGCAGGTTATAGGAATTATAACCGCTAGTACAATCATCATCAAATCAAAAAACAATCGGATCTGATTATCAGGTCATAAAAAACAAAGTCATGAAAGCAACAATGAGTAAATCACCAACAGAAGCAAGAAAGTACGCTTATTTTTCAAATTTCAAGAACAGTAAGCGAGTTCGATGGGCAGAATACAGAAGTTATAATAGGTAGTCCACGAAAAAACAAACATCATCAATCATGTCCTGAACTTGTTTCGGGACCCAAAAACAAAACATCATGAGAACAACAATCACCTTAGAAACACCAACAGAATCCCGTACACATACTTACTTTTCAAATTTCAAGAACAGTAAAAGGGTTCGCTGGGCCACTTACCGACATTTCAAATAATTTGCATCGCGTTATGCATAGGTATAAAAAACGAGAGGGCACACTTTTAAAAAGTGCGCCCTCTCTGCGGTTGGTTAGGAATTTATTATTCTGACTGTTTCACCAATTCTTTCTGTACGTTAGTCGGTACGTTTTGAAAGGATGAGAAAACAGCACTGAAGGTTGCCCTACCTTGGGTCATTGACCTTAAATTCGTTGAATAGCCATACAGCTCTGCTGCCGGCACGGTACTTTTTAAAATTTGATATTGATCCTTGGTTTCTATACCTTGGATTATGGCACGTCGGGATTGTAGGTCTGTCATTACACTACCTACCATTTCTTCCGGTACTTTGACCGTTAGCTCTTGTACAGGTTCCAAAAGACTGGGATTGGCATTTAAAAATGCTTCTTTAAAGGCATGGGCCCCTGCTATTTTAAAAGAAATGTCATTTGAATCTACGGAATGCATTTTACCGTCGTATACCATTACCCTAACATCACGGATATAGGATTTTGTTAGTGGTCCCGACTCCATTACTTCCAATATGCCTTTCATTACAGAAGGCAAATATCGAAGGTCAATAACACCGCCTACGATACAATTATAGAAAACCAGTTTTCCTCCCCAGGGTAAATCAACTTCTTCCTTGCCCCTAATGTTAAAGCCTTCCGGTTCGGGCATTCCCTCGTACCATGGTTCGATCTTCAAATGTACTTGGGCAAACTGTCCGGCCCCACCCGATTGTTTTTTATGCCTATAGTTGGCATTTGCCGAGCGTTGTATGGTTTCGCGGTATGCAATTTTTGGACGTTCAAAAATTGCTTCTATGCCATAAATATTTTTTAAGGCCCAGTCTATCGTAGCTAAATGTAATTCGCCTTGGCACCCTAAAATCAACTGCTTCAGTTCTTTGGAGTAAGACACGACCACCGTTGGATCTTGACTATGTATTTTCTTTAAGGCTTCACTTAATTTTTCCTCTTCCTTCTTATTTGCCGCAGAAATGGATTTTCGTGTTCTGGGTTCAGGAAATTGTATGGGTTTTATAGTGATAGGGTTTCCTGCCACGTGGAGGGTGTCGTTCGTTTCAGTATATTTTAATTTTAAAGTAGCTCCGATATCCCCAACGGTCAATTTAGTTACGGGTTCCCGTTTTTTACCATCCATAATGAACAACTGGTTCAATATTTCCGTTTCCCCATTTCTGGAATTTACCAACTTGTCATTTTGGTGTACTTCTCCGGATTTTACTTTAAAAAAGGTAATCTGACCTAAATTGGGTTGGTGAATGGTCTTGAAAACGAACAAGGAGGTAGGCGCTTCTTTTTTGGGTTCTATCGCATTCCCCTCAACACTTTGTTCAGGTTTTAAATCGGCTGCTGAAGGCGCTACATTGTCAATAAATCCCATTAATCGGCCACTTCCCATATCATTAAGACCAGAGGTGCAGAATACAGGGAAAACTTCTTGGTTGAGCATACCGGCCTTGATCCCTTGGCGCATTTCATCTTCGTTCAATGAGCCCTTATCAAAGTATAGCTCCAATAATTCCTCATCATTTTCCGCTGCTTTTTCAACCAGTTCATTATGAAGTTGGGCAGCCACTTCTTTTTGGTCATCCGGAATGGGAAGTTTTTCAGGTTTTCCTCCATCAGGGCCAAATTTGTACATTTTCATTTTTAGTACATCGATAATGCATTGGGCACCATCGACCTTTAATGGATATTGGATCTTAACCAGATTATTCCCGACCAGATTCTTTAGACTATTGTAACTTTCTTCATATTTAAGACCTAAATGGTCTATTTGGTTGATTACGAATAAAGTCGGTTTTTGATATTTATCTATATAGTTCCAAATGATCTCCGTGCCTACTTCAACCCCATATTGACCGTTTATGACCGTAACAATGGTATCTGCCACACGAATCGAGGAAATGATTTCCCCAATGAAATCATCTAGACCGGGAGTGTCCATGATGTTTATCTTATACTGCCGCCATTCGGTATGCATGGGTGTCGCAAAAACCGAGTTTCCCCTTTCATGTTCAATTTCGTGATAGTCGGATACGGTGTTCAAGTTTTCAATAGTACCTCTTCTGTTAATCAATCCCGCTTCAAAAAGCATTGTCTCGGCCAGTGTTGTTTTACCAGAGTGATGAGCCCCTACAAGAACAACATTTTTTATGTGTTTGTCGTCGTATACCTTCATGGAGTATTGATTTTGAGATGTCTTACAAATCTAATCTTCCAGTAATTGGAATAACATGATTTTTGTTAGCTTTTATATGTAAAAAATATCGTATTCTTTAAATTTCGTTATAGTTTTACGAAATCGTTGATTTTATAGGGGGTTTCTCTAAAATTACAAAAAAAGGAAATAAAACACCCAAAAGAAGATGATAACGTTAAATAAGTCAATGGTTTAAGGGTTGAACCAATAATTGAGTTTTACCGTGAGCGACCAAGTTCTGCCCGTGTATGGTGCCAATAAATGATTGTTTGTATAGACGATAAATAAATCCGAAGCAGGTTTATAGCGCCATTGGAATCGGGAATTCAAATCAAAATTCTTTGACTGTTCATTATATTGAAAAAGATTGGAAAAGAACAGTTTATTGGTAAAAGTGATATCAACTTCGGAGCCAATAAGCCAAAATTCATTGGTGTTCCAAGGTGCGGGCATCTTAATTCGATTGTAGTTTAAATTTGCACTTAAACTTACATACGGCTGAAATCGGTATCCTAAAGAGGATGTTAGGCTTGTTCTGTTCCCATCTTGATAATACCCACCTAACCTCCCATCGAAAGTGTATGTAAAAAGACTTTGGGGTTTAGAGGCATACATCCATCCGAAGGCATTCCATTGGTGTTCACTACCAATAGGCAATTCATCCATACCCAATCTCGTTGGGTCAAAAGGGGACAATAATTGAACATAATCATCGGAAATGAAAAAGTCGAGACTACTCCGATTCCTAAAGTCAAAGGAATAAAGTAAATAATTGGTGTTGTCCGTTCTTTCAAAATTTTCATTGAAGTAATAACTGGTATTCAAAATGGGTCCATGACTTAGAATTTTACCTTTTTTTGGAAAAAAAAGGTACCCGAGGAAGGAGTTGATTTTTATATACCCATTTCTGGGTACATAACCTACCTCTGCCCTGTAATTTTCGCCTACTGATTCTTCCTGTATGCGCCAGTTCCACTTTCGGCTAGTATACTCTAAATGGGCAGCTTGGGTAATACCGTTGCCTTCGTTATTGGGCGAAAAAGACTTTAGAAGGAAGGCTTTACCGTTCCACAAGTTATTGGAAGATGCTAAATTATACTCAAGACCTATATTTCGATTGAATTTAGGATATAGTGCGGTCAGGGAATCGTTCTCTTGCGGATAATTGATCGATTCTTTGTTCACCACCATCATACCGATACTCGACCGGCTAAATACTTTACGTTGAATGGATAAAACACCAAAATTCTGACTGGGTAGCCCCGTTTCGTCCACAGCTGCCGTTTGCATATCCATTAGGCCCAAACGCCATTTCTCATTAATGTTACCACTTACCCTTGCCCCTGCCCTAATAGGAACCCCCAAACCAATTCGTCTGGAAAAGAAAGGTCGGATACTGGAATAACCGAAATTGGCAAAAAGATCCGCGTTTTCGAGAAAAAATTGCCTTTTTTCTGGGAAAAACAGTTCAAATCGGTCTAGATTCGTGACTTGACGATCTACTTCTACCTGTGAAAAATCAGGGTTCACCGTTAAGTCAAGGTTTAAGGAAGAGGTTATTCCTATTTTAACATCACCCCCTACTTTTTTATCGAAAGCTGTCTCCCCTTCAATATCATTATTTACACTTGAAAGCGCATAAGGGATTAACGATAGGTTAGTACTTTGTGGAGGTGGAGGAACATCCCATACCAAAACCCCGGTATAGGCCAAGGAAGCTGTTGGGAACTGCCGTGGAATGGGGGTCCAGCTAGATTTTTCACTAGCTTTTAAGTCCAAACGACTAAAATTTATTCCCCATTCCTTTACTCCTTCTTTGTATCGTATGGATTTGAAGGGAACTGCCATTTCAAAAACCCATTTGTCCTCATCGCTTACGACTTTGGATACCCATTTGGTATCCCAATTAAGGTCAATACTGCCACCACTGAACATGGTACCGTCCCATTGTGCGCCTGCAGCATTTGAACCAAAGGAGAATCCAGTGGTCTGGTTGTTGAACGGGTCTAGAAAGAGTAGAAAATTATCATTGTTTCCAAAACTGAAATCGCGCCGTAAGGATTCAACGATATTGTCTCCATTGGTACTATTGAAAAAAGTGGCCACCAGATAAATATATTTGTCGTCATATGCCATTCGAATTTCAGACTTTTCCGTAGCCTTACGCCCATCCATGGGTAATACCATAAAGAAATCATCTGCAACATCCGTATCTTGCCATGTAGGATCATCGGCAATACCATCTATAACAATGGGTGATGTAGCCCTTTTAATATGTAACTGAAAAGATGCATTCTTTTTTTGTGCATAACTATGCGAACACAGAAATATGAAAAAAATAAGTGTGTACAGGTATTTCATAATCAGTACTAATTTAACCTTTTGCTGAAAGATTATATAGTTGTTTTTAAACTAATAATGGCTCAATATTGTCAAAGTAGGCCATTGGTTTTTAATCTTTTACAAGCGAATTAATACGAAGTTGAACGTTTTTTTCGTTAAATCGTATACGAAATATTATTTTAGCACAATGATTTCAAAACTTATACTTAGAGATCAGGTACGGGAGCACTTATTGAGTGAAATGACCCAGGGTAAATTAGAGCCGGGTAAAACCATAAATTTGGCGGCATTGGCCCGTAAACTCGATGTTAGTGTAACTCCCATACGGGAAGCCCTAACCCAATTACAGCAATCTATGCTGATAAAGGCGATTCCCAATCGGGGTTTTATTATTGCCGAATTAAAATATGCCGAAGCCAAGGATCTTTATGAATTGGTCGCAGACCTTGAAGTGTTGGCCTTGGAGAATTCGTTCTTCGATGAGGCATCGATCGAGGACTTGAAACAAGCACAGCATAAATTTAAAAATGCTTCGGATACGTTAACGAGAATCCATGCCAAACTTGAATTTCATAAAATACTGACACAGCACTATAAAAATGCCTTGGCCCAACAGATCTTGACCGATCTAAAGACCCGGATCATATTTTATGAAAGGGCATTTTTGTCAGACGATTCCATTTATGCAAAATCCGATAACCAACATGATGGTATTATTTCGGCCATTGAAGACGATAATGTGCCGACCGCAGCACTTGTACTAAAAATGAATTGGATGCTTATTTTGGATTATATTAAAAAACAGCTCACCAAAGTTTAAACTGAAATTGTTTTATTAAGAATCCCTTCATTATATCTATCTATCGATGAGCATTAATGGTTTAATCCACTAAATGTATTAACGGAATATGGCTTCAAATATCAGACGTTCGTTAATTTAAAAATCCATTTTTGTTAAATAAATCTTATATCTGCTTAAGAATGTATATTAAAATCACATTTCTTACGTTCTTTGTATAAACACTAAAAGTTACACCATGAACTATTTATCTCCACAGATTGAAGCTTTATCTAAAAAGAAGATAAAGAAAAAAGCTCCCTTGGTCAAAAAAGTTTATTCTTGCGGTATTTTCCAGGAATATGAAGAACAGACCGAAGTGGAGACACTCCAGAAAGAATCTTAAGTAGATTAAACGGTCTTCTTATTCCATGAACAATTCAGTATCCAATCCTGGAATAAGTTTCAGTGCATTTTTATAATATAACTTCTTTAAGACTTCATCTGGTAGGTTCAAACCATACATGGCCCAAAATGCATGATATTTCTTGTAGTAGGGAAAATATTCATCGTTGGTTTCCAAAACCCTGAAATAGGTAGGGAATTCCTCTGGTTTCCAGCTATCCTTCCCAAATAGTATCCGATCTTGATATGCAAGAAAAAATGCGTGTGCATTTTGGGGTTGTCTTCCTAATTCGGCAATAACCGCGCTAATACCCACATACATGTTCGGCATGGCATCCAATAGCTTAGCAAGTGTAGTTAAGTCATTGGCGTGCCAACCCATATGCGCATTTATAAAATTGGTGTTTGGGTGTTTTTTGAACACATTATGTTGTTCTTTAATGATCTGCTCCCAGGGAGCAGGATCGGTATTCGACCTTTTTCTGCGAGGGTGGGTCTTTAATTCCAGCCAGCGTTCATTATCAGCATCCATAGGATCCCAGAATGATTTGGGATCGGCAGCATGGATCAAAACAGGCACACCCATTTCGGCACATTTGGCCCATATGGGGTCTAATCTAGGGTCATCTATGGCTAAACGCTTTCCGTTTATATCGTTGTATCGTAAACCGAGACTTTTGAATATTTTAAGTCCTTTAGCGCCATTTTTTATATCCGTTTCAAGTTGTTTTGCTGCTTTTTCGGACCAATTCTCGCTCCCCACCCCACTAAAATCCACATTGGCAAAAACAGCGAAACGATTGGGATAGTTGGTCTTGATGCTTTGTAACATGCCCATTAGTCGTTCCCCTGAACCACCACTTAAATTCACCATTACCCCTTCGTTCATAGCATCCATATCCTTGACCAATGATTGCAATGCTTCTTTAGACATATCCCTCTGGTGGCTATGGACATCGATAAATGGGAATTTGGCTTTTTTTACCTCATGTTTCGGTACTACCAAGGTTGATTTGGGGTTATACTCCTCAAATTGCATTTCTTGGGCAAAAAGGATGTGGAATGATGTAAAGGTTAAAGCCATAAAAATATAAAAGCACTGTTTTCTCATAAACTAAACGGATTTTTTAGATTGTTTTAAGTAATATAGATAATCTTCATAGGTGTCAAGATCAATTTCTTTTCCTTTTGGCTTTAGGTTGGTGGTACTTTGGGTATTTTTCAACAATATTTCCTTGGCACCTACAATACCATCAAGTTTTTCCAGATCTGGAATAAACCTTTGATCATATAGCACAGGCACCCCGTTCCCATTTTCATAGGCCGTTGCTACGATATCATTGCATTCATCACTGAAAGTACTGATCATCGTATTAAGATAGACTGTATCGATAAATGGTTGATCGCAAAGCATAAAGAGCAAACCGTCAAAATGTTTTTTGTTTTGAATTATCTCTTTTACTGCACATGAAATCGAAGATCCCATGCCGTTTTTCCAGTTAACGTTTAAAATAACATTAATTTGGGTTAGATCCGATTGCCGCAAGATCATTTCCGAATTGGCTCCCAAAACCACGAATATTTCATGTGCACTGCTGGTTTTGGCCGTTTCTATTGCATGGCCCAAGAGTGAGGTCTCTCCCCATGGTAACAATTGCTTGGGTTGTTGCATACGGGAAGATTCCCCTGCCGCTAAGATAACTATGGCTATGTTCGTTGATTTTCCCACTAGCAATGTATGGCACTTAACTTATCTTTGAGCATTATAGGTTCTTGCTTGCGGGTTACGGACAATATTTCAGCCATAATTGCAATACATATTTCCTGTGCGGTTTCTGCGCCGATGTTAAGACCTGACGGACCGTATATAGAGTCAAAAAAGGCATCATCGATTTCCGGGTACCTCTCGATCAATTCCCCCATTAACTTCTCCCGGCGTTTCATAGGTCCTAAAATACCGATATAAGCAGGTTTGGATTCCTTGATTCGTATAAGGAATTTAAGGTCCTTTACATAATTATGGGTCATTACAAGAACGGCGGTTTGGTTATCTATTTCGTCAATATCCAAATCGTCGGCATCTACACATAACATTTCCTGTGCCCCAGGAAAATCCTTTAATTTTTTTTGTTCTGAAGGAGGTGCCACAATGGTCACTTCCCATCCTGTCAATGAGGCATAACCACTTAGTTGTACCGCGTCATGTTCGGCACCAATGATCAAAAGCTTAAAACATGGTTTCATTTTTTGGGAAAATACCTCCAATCCTTTTACAGGGCGTAAAATGGCAGCAAATGGAAAGTCGTTATTATCCGTACGCATTATTGATCCATAGGAGATATTAGTGCCTTCTGTCTTGGTGTAATAGGATTGTAAGGTGAATACATTCCTATTGTGGCCGAGTCGATCAAAAGCCGACAAAAAGGCTTCATTTGGTTCAAAGGGTTCAATGAGAATGTATAGGAGGCCTTCACAACCCAATCGATAGCGACCATCATATGTCATCATTTTTGGAATACCGTTTTCCAGCACACTTTGGGCTTGGCGAATTACTTCTTTTTCAACACATCCGCCACTTACTGCACCAACGGCCCTCCCATCTTCTAAAATGAGCATTCGAACGCCGGGTCTTCGGTAAGAAGAACCATCAAGGTCCACAACTGTTGCCAAAACGGTTTTAAGTTGCTTTTCCTTCGCGGAAATATAGGTTTTTACGATATTTTTGAATTCATGGGTCATGCCGTAAATTTAAAACAACTGTAATTTAAGGTTAAAAATCGATAGTACCTGATTTTCTACAAAAGGCATCGAAAAACAGATGATTTATATATGTTGATGAGGATTTTAAATCCCTTCTAATTTAACGGATTTGCGTGACATGGTTTTCTTTAACAAGATTTAACAAAGTTTTATTTTTGTGGCATAATTTATGATCCAAATGAGCGTTCTGTGTGTTGAACCTCAAAATGACGAAAATGAAATCACTTTTTAAATATTCTAGTATTTTTGCCTTTCTTTTATTGGCCTTTGCATGTGGTAATGCTGATGATGATGTTAATCTGGATATAAATTTCGGTGACGGCCTAGGCAAAGGAGAACCGGTAGATGATTGTTTAAATTTTGAAGAAAGCGATTTAATATTAAGCATTCAAGAGCAATACACTACCCTACCGGGAAAAGTTTCTATATTGTTCAAAGTTTCGGATACCAATGGGAGTCCTGTCGCAGGCTTAACGGCAAATCAATTCACTATATATGAACAAGGTCGTAATGATGAATGTTTCAATACCATTTCATCCTCGGAGTCATACGCACGTATCTCACCAAACTCACAGATATTCAATGCGAATACGATACTCGTATTGGATTTAAGCAACAGTGTCCTGAGCAGTAGCTTAGACGAATTGAAAACGGCTTCGGTAAGTTTTGTGAATAATGTAATGCCTACAACAACTGAGGAATCTTATAAAATGGCCATCTATTGGTTTGATGGGGAAGATGGATTACATCTATTGAATGATTTGACAAGTTCTAAACAGGAATTGGTCGCTGCTATAGATTCCATTACAGATGATATCAGCAATGATCCATCAACGGATCTTTATGGAGCGGTAATTGAATCGACCGATATTGCGGAGGACCTATTGAAAGAGAGTATAAAAAATGAGGTTATCGGGGCGGCCTCGGTGGTTGTATTCACTGATGGTACGGATCAAGCTTCCCGATATACCAAAGAGGCGGCTTTAAAGAAAGTAAACGATGTTAGTGCTAATATCTCGTTCTTTACCATTGGTCTTGGTGCCGAGATAGATACGCAAATTTTATCCGATATCGGCAAGACGTATAGCGTTTTTGCAGGTAATGCGGAAGAATTGGAAAATACGTTTAACGATATTTCCTTGAAAATTTCGGAACGGGCCAATAGCTTTTATCTTTTTGAGTATTGCAGCCCAAAAAGAGATGGTAGTGGAGATAACAATTTAGTAATACAATTGACCGATGGCAATCGACAAGGTGCAGTACAAACCAAATTCAGTGCCGACGGTTTCACTGGAGGTTGTGAATAAATGCATTTATATAATCTTGATTCAAAGCGTCCTTTTCAGGACGCTTTTTTATTTACATTAATTTTCAAACGAATTAAGGTAGGGTTTTTTCAAAGTTGATTGTTCTATAACCAACAACCCCATTTTAATTGAATACCTACATCCTAAAGACTATGATGATGCTGTTAACTATTAAGATTGAAAATCATGGATGTAATCAAAGAAATTATTCAAGAGAGTCCGGCAGGACATTTATCAAAAGGGTATAAAAGCCTTGTTCTTCTATTGTTCGCCACAATTGTTTCAACATTACTCACAATGTTGGTGGTCTTATTGACTTATGGCCCTTATATGACCATACGTTATGGATATTGATGGTACACAAACCCTATTTAGAGATGATGCGGAAATCACTAAATGCCAAATTAGGGGCTTTATGGATTATCTATAGATCATCGCGTTATTAAAAACTCCCTCCCCCGTATTCAAGTCGAGGAGAAAACCATTGATAACGGCATATTCAGGTTTTCCGTTTTTCTCTAACAGAAATGTAGGGTTAATACCGATCTGCAATTGCAACTCTGGTACTTTATAGGTACTTCCTATAATGTTCATGGGAATAGGTGATTCCAGTTTTTCCAAAGGAAGCCTGGCCACGCGCAAATAGGTGTATCCCTGCTTTAAGAGATCGATTGCATTGATTTGGTTGATGTCATCCATGTTATGTAACTCGTTGGGATATACTTTACCTTTTTTTATGGTATAATCGGTCGCATCCAAGGTTTTATAGCCATAATAGGTTGATAAGTCGCCCAGTTCAAGGATTCGACTGCTGTACCAAAAATCTGTATTTTCTTTTTTATCGACCTCAAGTCGATTGATCCCGATATCTAATTTATAGGCCTTATCCAATAAGTGATATGTGGCATTGGTTATTTTTAAATCGAAAAGTTTACGATCATTTTCAGGAATTTTACTGTATTCATCAATAGGTATTTCTTTGTAGTTTTCTTCAGCGATCGTATAAATAGCGGAAAGGATCGACACATAATTAAGCTTCCTTATCTCTTGTTTTTCCACATCATTGGAATATCCGCCCGACTCAATTAAAATAGTACTGGTACCCCATTTTTGAATGTTATCACCAAAAGCCCTTGGTTCAAAATCATCATTATACCGCCCTACTTGGCCAGGGGCATATTTTTGTATGATATTGTTCATGAATACAATGATTTTCATGGCATTTGCACGGGTTTCGTTTATGTCTTTTTCATAATTGAACGCTGGTGCCAAATAGGAAATGGTCGCGGGCTTTTCAGTACGTTCCGCATTGTAGTATGTACTTTGATCATGCAGGTTAAACCCGAAATCGGCTTCCAAACTATCCCTCACTCTTTTTAATGTTTTACTTTCAGGAGATTGTAGCCGTAAGGCATCCCTATTGATATCTACCCCCAAAAGGTTTCTTCGTTGATACCGTTCTGCCCCATCGGGATTCAACATAGGCAAGAAATGAAGGGTGAGATTACTTAGGATTTCCTGTTTTTCAGACTTAAACCCATTGCTTGCCAAAAAAATGAAAATATCAAAAATAGCTTGTGTCGCGGTAGGTTCATCCCCATGCATTTGGGACCAAAGAAATACATTGGTATCCCCGGTACCGATACTGATCAGTTTCAAATCGCGACCTTCAATAGATTCGCCCACCTTCGTTACGGTAAATAAGGGATTGGCGGCATGTTTAGCGATCAGAGGTTGTATCTCATGATGTTTTATTCGGCGCTTATCCAGTTTCTCTTCCTTGTATTTTTCATAGGTGCCATAGAGTTTTGATGTAATATCATAATCTTGTGAAAATCCGGTATTGATGAAAAAGAGAAAAAGGAAAAAAGTGGTTAACTTCATATTCATTTTAATTACTGTTTTTAGGTAGCGGTTTAAATTTATACTCTTTTGTTGCGTTTCTAACCTTGGTCATAAATTCTTCACCCGGATCGGTTTTCTTGGTTCGGTATCCTTTGTCTTTCTCCAACCATAGTTCGTGACCTTCGAACAAAGTATATTCGTGATGGCCAATAACATATGCAATATCATACTTTTCCGCCAAATATTTTACCAACCAAATATTCGATTTCAATTGTTCCTTGGTCAATGGGGTTTCTGACGTTCCACCTACATTCTCAACCCCGATAGCACAATGGTTCAATCCTATTACGTGTCTGCCCATAGTGGTTTCCGTTAAAAGTCGATAAATAGTCCCATCACGATCAACCAAAAAATGGGCTGAAACATTGAGGCCGCTCACGGTTTCTATATCAGGGCGCCAATTCGGTAATTTTGAATCATGGAACGCATCGAATGATTTTTCGAATGTAGGAATGGCCGTCCAATGCAAAACGATCATTTTCGGAACAATCGTTGGCTCTTTTTGATCCAATCCATACCTCTCCTTTAAATAATTTAAAGTTAGTTCAGTACGTTCATCATTGAAAATGACGGGCTTATCCACTATTTTCTTAGTGGTTGAACATGCTGAAAGAACTAATAGAAATAAAATAGGGATGATATTTTTCATTATTCTTGGGTTTAATCGTTCAAGGGTAAAGAATCCAGTTTTTCTTTTAAAATGGCATATTCGATAATGACCTTTCTTCTACCCCAATCTTTGGCTTTATCAATGTTGTTTCCCATATAAATATCAATTCTGTTATTCCATTTCGAATGCATTTTATCGTTGATGTAAAAAGTATCGGGAAAGGTATCGATGCGTACCATAGTTCCGTAATCCAACCCCTTTGCAATTAAATCCCTCGAAACGGCCAATGATTTTAAGCCCGGGACCAAAGTATCTCCCCAAGCAGTAACTGTGGGCATTTCATTGGTTTGTGACTGAACCGAGTTATAGGCGGTGGCGGTAACCTCAATAGGCATCCAAATGTAAGGGTCTTCTTTTTTTTCTTCTTCACACCCCCATATAAAAGAAACTAGAAGCAAACCAATGAGACTATTGTTGGCCATACTACGGATTTGTTTTGTTTTCAAGTATCAATACATCAACACCTTTTTCTTCCCAAAATTTTAATTTTTCAGAAGGAACGGGAGTAAAGGAATAGGAAAACGAACTGAGTATTATATCCTCATCCCCATCTTCGTCAACATCCCCTGCATCTATTAGTAACCATCGGGCAAAGTTGGCTTCTTCAAGAGTGGCATCCTCAAAAATGAATGCTGTGGAATTCTTGTTTTCCAAATATACAAATGATGATTCTTTTGGATTGTCATAGTTCGGAAAGGTTGACAATAACGCAAAGTCTATATCCCCGTCCTTATCAAAATCCCTGGACACCACGCGGGTCGCCCCATTCATTGGATAAAAATATTGTTCTTTAAAATTATTGTTACCATCATTAATGTAAATCCGCATTCCGTGGTAAGGTTTAGGAATATAAGTTAGGTCCGCATTATCGCCATTTACGGTAATGATATCATCATCCCCATCATTATCATAATCCAATAATTCAAACCAACTACTCCCGTAAATGGGACTAAAACGAATCACTTTGTCCATTTTGAATTTTAAATCATCTTCTTGGTAGAAAATGGTAATATTCTCATCCCCTTGGGAAAATAACGCCACAATATCTTTTTTGCCATCTGCATCCATATCCTTAACAACGGATTTAATCACACCCGGAAGTGTGGAAAGTACTTGTTTTTCGAATGCCAAGGAATCGTTCTGTTTCAATAAACTCAGCATACCGGTGAGATATCCGAATTCGCTAACGACAAGCTCGTCCTTGCCGTTTCCGTTAAGGTCGCTTACCGCGGTATGTACTGGTCTATGAAGAATTTCCGGTATTTTGAATGATTCCCCTTCTTTTTCGATAAGTATACTGCCCGATGGAATCTCAGAAGGGTCCAGTTTACCTACCAGTGTGGCATAGGACACATCTTCGGATGTAAAATAGCTTGTAATTGGCCGCTTATAATGATTTATAAAAGACACTTTTCCTTCCTTAAAATCAAAATTTAAAAGCCTTCCCGACATGTCAGCAAGCTCAATCTTACCTATGTTTTTTCTGTAATTAAGGTAGGTATACATTAACCCAGGCAACGTATCGAAGGTTATGGGCCGTGGGGTAAAACCCTTTAATGCCTGATTTGTAATCTCTTTTTTTGGCATTATGAGAGAATCAGGTGCTTGCCGAATAATATATTCTTGCAGTAATTGCCAATCTTCATTGCTGATCATTGGGGGTAAGGTGTATATTCCCGATTTCATGATCGCCTCTTGTTCTTTGAACGGCCGTCTGTTGTACGGGCTATAGCCACTGTTTCGAATACCCATCCTTGCCCCCATATCGGGTAGAACACTTTTTTCCCAGACTGTTTTTGGTAGGGATTGTATTGATGGTGCAATATGGCAAACGGCACAACGGGTCTCGTAAAGGGCAAGTCCCTTTTCTTCTTTGGTTTGACCGCATGATTGAATTAATAAAGCACAAAAAATAATAAGTCCTGAATATGATGGAATACCCTTGTAATTCGAAAACTCAAAGACTTTGGACAAGTTGATCATAGCGCTTCTTTAATGGTTTCAAGAATATTCAGTCAGTATGGACTATCCTTGGTCTTTATTCAAGTCCAATGTTTCTTGTAGGATATAACAAGCAATTTAAAAAATATGTTTTAGCTAAAGCTATATTGTTCGGACAAAAGAGAAAAGAAATATTAAATTTGTTTTATAACTAATTTAAGCAATGAAAATAGTTAAACGCTTACTTGCAATAGTCCTTTTAATTCTGGTCGTAGTCGCCTGGTTAAATTATCCAAAACTTAATATTATTTCCGGTTTTGCCGCTAAGAGCATGGCTTCAAATCAATTTGTTGCCCATCGCAGTTCGGAATCAGTAACTATGAACGATCATAATGTACCCATGATAAAATTGGC
The DNA here is from genome assembly GCF_009674825.1 of Maribacter luteus. Taxonomy (GTDB): domain Bacteria; phylum Bacteroidota; class Bacteroidia; order Flavobacteriales; family Flavobacteriaceae; genus Maribacter_A; species Maribacter_A luteus. Next base: position 152,688 of record NZ_WKJH01000004.1, on the reverse strand, counting down.
GAAGACAGGAACGATCAAAGACGGGGCCGTAGCTACGGTATTTGGGTTTATGGAGCGGAAGGCCATTTGCAATGACGGAATAGGCTGTATACTTGTTGATGACGATCACGAAATGGAATCGTTTGATTTTCATCCTAATCGTGACATAAAAAAAACCTTTTTACCTTTCCCTTATGGGGATTTGGAACCTAAGGATACGATTTTTGAAAATGTGGATTATAAGCAACTTAAAAAAGCGGTGTATGGTGCCTTTGGGAATGCTGAAGCACAAAAAACCAGAACCGTCCTGGTTGCTTATAAAAACCATATCATTGCAGAGGAATATATAAAAGGTTTTACCAAGGAAACCCCTATTCTGGGTTGGTCTATGACCAAAAGTGTTTTGGCTACCTTGTATGGAATCTTAGAGTACAAGGGAGAACTGGATGTTCAACAACCGGCACCTATCCCCTCTTGGCAAAATGATGAAAGAAAGAATATTACCCTGAACCATCTATTGCGCATGCAAAGTGGACTTGCCTGGGAAGAGGACTATACCAAAATATCCGATGTGACAAGAATGCTGTTTTTGGATGAAGATATGACAGTTGCACAAGAAGATAAAGAAGCCATTGCCCAACCTACAGAGATCTGGAATTATTCCTCTGGCACAACGAACCTACTGTCAGGTATTTTAAGAGACCGATTCAAAACCCAACAGGAGTACTTGGATTTTCCCTATACGGCCTTGGTAGATAAGTTAGGAATGCACTCCATGATCATTGAAACCGATATGAAAGGTAATTATATAGGTTCTTCTTATGGATGGGCCACTACGAGGGATTGGGCCAAATTCGGTCTATTGTACTTGAACAAGGGAAATTGGAATGGGGAACAACTTTTTGATGCTTCTTGGGTAGATTATATTACAACACCTACAAAACTATCCGAAGGCACCTATGGTGCACACTTTTGGCTAAATGCCCAGGGAAATTACCCCGATGTTCCCATAGATCTTTACTCGGCCAATGGTTATCAAGGTCAGTATGTATTCATTATACCTTCCAAAGATTTGGTGGTGGTGCGTACAGGTTTGGCAGAATATCCTGAGTTTGATGTCAATACTTTCTTGAGTGAAGTCATCAAGGCTATAGATTAGATGACTTACTGTTTTTTGAAAAGTTGTAAAAGCTAAATACTCTTTTTGGGAAGGTTCACTACATTTCTGGCTTGGTACACAACAATAATTCGAATTTTCTGTAAAGCTGTTCTATATTTACCCTGTAATAATCAAGTAAATAATTTTTTTCATTTTCATATAGTGTTCTCGTAAAAGGGTCTTGTCGGTAAACGGTGGGACTCTTTTTAGTTTACAACAGTTTTATTGAATCCCTCAGCCATTCTTCCTCAGTCCGTTCAAATCAAGGAATCCAGCTATTCTTGTCAAAATTTGGCTTCCGTTTCTCCAAAAAGGCATTTCGACCTTCTTTCGCTTCTTCTGTCATATAGGCCAAACGGGTTGCTTCCCCGGCAAATACCTGCTGCCCAACCATACCATCATCGGTTAAGTTCATGGCGAACTTCAACATTTTTATGGATGTTGGTGATTTCTCCAGGATTTCCTGAGCCCATTCATAAGCGGTATCTTCCAATTCTTCGTGAGGGATCACAGCATTTACCATTCCCATTTCATAAGCGTCCTGAGCGGTATAGTTTCGACCTAAAAAGAAAATCTCACGAGCTTTTTTCTGTCCGACCATTTTGGCCAAATAAGCAGAACCATACCCGCCATCAAAACTGGTAACATCGGCATCGGTCTGTTTAAAAAGGGCATGCTCCTTACTGGCTAAAGTCAGGTCACAGACTACATGTAGACTATGCCCGCCACCAACGGCCCAACCAGGGACAACGGCTATTACCACTTTGGGCATAAAACGTATCAAACGCTGTACTTCCAATATATTCAATCTGTGCATACCGTCCTCACCTACATAACCCTTATGGCCACGTGCCTTTTGGTCGCCACCACTGCAAAAAGAATAAACCCCGTCTTTGGTTGAAGGGCCTTCCGCCGAAAGCAGGACAACCCCTATAGATGTGTCTTCCTGAGCGTCATAAAATGCCTTGTAGAGTTCACTCGTTGTCTTTGGCCGAAAGGCATTGCGCACATTAGGCCTGTTGAAGGCGATGCGGGCAACCCCATTACTTTTTTTATAGGTGATGTCCTCAAATTCTATAGCGGTTTTCCAACTGGCTTTTTGCATGGTATCGGTTTTTGATGTGCAACAAAATTAACAATTGCAAAGTAACACAATTTGATAAAATTATGGGTAACGGTTGTCTTCGTCTTTTTCCAAAAAATGCTCACCATCAGTCTTTCTGACAAAGAGACCAAATTTCGGAAATCGATATATGAATGTTAAAAGTGTGACTAAATTATTTATATTTGAGTACTCCCCCATTTTTTATTAGCTATTGCAGTAGTAGAACACAGCTTGGAAAAGGAAGCGAACTTGGTTCACTTACCTCCTATCTCTAATTTTAAATAAAATGCATTTTTATGAAAACGAAAATTTTAGGTTTATTAATGGTAATGTTATTGGTTTCTTGCAAAGAAGAACCTCAGATGGTCCAAAGGGAAATCAAACAATACACTATTGATCAGTTCATGGACAATGAGTCTGTAGGTGGAGGAAGCTTTTCTTATGACAACAACAATTTATTGGTTTCCAGTAATCGGTCAGGGATTTATAATATCTATACGATTCCTGTTAAAGGGGGCGAAATGACAGCGATTACCGCATCGGATAGTACATCCGTTTTTGCGGAATCATACTTTCCAAATGATAATAGGATGCTTTACAGCGCAGATGGCAATGGAGATGAAATAGATCATCTTTTTGTAAGGGAGTTAGATGGTTCGATCAAGGACATAACCCCTGCGGAAGGTGCCAAAGCAGGTTTTTATGGATGGTCAAAGGATAAAAACCATTTGTATTACGGATCAAATAAAAGAGACCCTCGGTTTTTTGATGTATATAAATTATCGATTGATGGCTATACATCCGAAATGATCTACCAAAATAATGACGGGTTGGATTATAGTGAAATGTCAGATGATGAGAATTATATCGCCTTGTCAAAGGTGATGAACACCAATGACAGTGATTTATTTATCTATAATGTAAAAACCAAGGAAACAACCAAAATCAATGAAAATCTAAGTGCAAATTCCGCCCAGGATTTTTCGGTGGATAATTCAACTTTTTACTACACCACTGATGATGGTGGTGAATTTTCGTATTTGATGTCCTATGATCTGGAGTCAAAGGAAAAGAAAAAGGTCGTTGAGAAGTCTTGGGACATTATGGGAAGTGGTTTTACCTCGCAAGGAAATTACATGGTAGTTTATACCAATGAAGACGGAAAGAATGCCATTGATATATTGGATGCCAAAACAATGCAGCCTATTGATATGCCGGATTTTGATAACAAGAGTATTACGAGTGTCAATTTTAGTGATAACGAAGAATGGATGCGGATGTATGTAGGTGGTTCTAATGCACCTTCAGATTTGTATACCTACAACCTAAATACCAAAGAACAATACAAATTGACCCATGTATTGAATGATGAAATTGATGCTGAAGATTTGGTAAATGCAGAAGTTATTCGATTTAAATCGTTTGATGGCACGGAAATTCCTGCCATTTATTACCTTCCACATCAGGCTTCTGAAACCAATAAAGTACCGGCCTTGGTATGGGTACACGGTGGTCCAGGTGGTCAAACGCGTCAAAATTTCAATTCTTTGATGCAGTATATGGTCAATCATGGTTATGCCGTTTTGGCCGTGAACAATCGAGGCAGTAGTGGCTATGGAAAGACCTTTTTTAAAATGGATGATAGGAACCATGGGGAAAAAGATCTCCAGGATTGTGTGGAGGGTAAAAACTGGTTAGCGGAACAGCCTGAAATCGACGGTGAAAAAATTGGTATTTTAGGAGGGTCATATGGCGGATACATGACGATGGCGGCATTAACATACACTCCAGAGGAGTTTGATGTGGGTGTTAATTTATTCGGTGTTACCAATTGGTTGCGAACCATGAAAAGTATCCCTCCGTATTGGGAATCGTTTAGGGAAGCCCTGTATCTGGAATTGGGTGATCCCTATTCGGCCGATTCCGTTCGTTTAAAACGTATTTCACCTTTGTTCCATACAGACAAAGTAACAAAACCATTGATCGTATTGCAAGGTTCCCAAGACCCAAGGGTTTTACAAGTAGAATCCGATGAGATCGTGGCAGGGGTACGTAAAAACAATGTTCCTGTGGAATATGTATTATTCGAGGATGAAGGTCACGGCTTTGTAAAAAAGAAAAATCAAATAGAAGCATATAGCCGAATATTGAAGTTTTTGGACCGATACCTTAAAGAAGAAAACCTACCTGTTGAGGGGGAAGTCCCCAAAATTGAAATTGAAGAGGAAGAGTGATGCTTTTCCCTTTACCGATAACAGCAGTTTCGACGATCATAATTTTATAGATCATCCAACCCTAAACACCCTTGTATCCCTATGAGAGAAACTTTTATGAAAATCATACAACGTTCATCATTTTAGTACCAATGAACAACCATATATGAAACCAACCAAACATAACCAACAACAGGTAACCGAAGTCTATGACAAATGGCTTTACAGTTACTTAAATGGGGATATTGAAACCTATGATTCTTATTTTGACAATGCCTTTCATTTTATAGGTTCTACCAATAATGAAGAGTTTTTGAACAGAAAGGACACCACTGATTTTTTTAGGAATACCGCCGAACAATTTTCAGGAAAGACCCAGTTACGCAATGAAACCAAAATTATTGAACAATTTGGGGAACTGGTAATTTTAACCCACATCTTCGATGCATGGTTCTCGAATGGGGAAATTTGGAATTTTTATGATCGATTTCGATTCAGTAATGTTTTAGAGAAGAATAATGAAGGTTGGCATTTTGTGTACCAACACTACTCCACACCCGATAGCAAGGCCCAAAAAGGGGAAACGCTGGGCTTGGATAAGATAAGCAAGGAGAACTTAGAGTTAAGGGAAGCCATAAAACGACGGACTATTGAACTCGAAGAAAAAAACAGGGAGCTTGAAATTGAAGGGGCCTTAGAGCGTATTCGTGCAAAGGCTTTGGCTATGATCGCCCCTGAGGACCTTTTGGATGTGGTGGTAACCTTACGTACTGAATTTCTCAAATTGGGTTACGAGGCACAGTATTTCTGGCATATGTTGTGGTTGCCAGAAACCTATGAGAAAGCCATGACCTCGAGTGATGGTACCCGAATTGGTATGGTAATGGAACTCCCTAGACATTTACACGGGGATATTCCGTTATTGGCCCAATGGGAAAAAAGTACCGATCCCAAAGTTATTTATGCCATGGACGCTGAAGCTGCCATTGACTATGTGGATAAAATGATCACATTGGGCAATTTTCAACAGATCGATCCCCAAGCCCCTACCCATGATGATATTCGTCATATAGGGGGACTCACTTTTGTCATGGCGCGCACCACCCATGGGGAAATTGGATATAGCCTACCCGGTGTAGTTGAAAACCCTCCAAAGGAGGACCAAAAAATCTTAGTGAAATTTGCGGAAGCCTTTGATTTGGCACACCAAAGATTTCTTGATCTTCAAAAATCTGAAAAACAAGCGCGTGAAGTCCAGATCGAGTTGGCATTGGAAAAAGTACGAAGTAGAACCATGGCCATGCATCATAGTGATGAATTGCAGGAAACATCATTTCTATTGGATCAACAAGTAAGAGCTTTGGGTATAAAGACTTGGGGTTGCGCTTTCAATATTTATGGGGAAAACGAATCTACCGAATGGTTTGGTAATGAAGCAGGGATTTTACACACCTACACAGTTCCAAGGGCCGGGATATTCAAGAAGTATTACGATAGAGGTCAAAACGGGGAAACACTATATATTCAAGAATTTTCAGGTGATGAATGTGTGGCCCATTATGAATATATGAGCTCCCTTCCTGTAATTGGCGACGTTTTAAAACAATTAAAGAAAACCAATAACGGTTTCCCTACCTATCAAATAGACCATGTCGTCTATTTTAAATATGGGTATTTGTTATTTATCACCAGGGAACCGGTACCGGATGCCTATGATATTTTCAAACGTTTTGCAAAGGTTTTTGAGCAAACCTATACACGTTTCATAGACCTTCAAAAAGCCGAAGCGCAAGCACGGGAATCACAGATAGAAACCGCTTTAGAGCGAGTGCGTACACGTACAATGGCCATGCAACACAGCAACGAACTTCCCGAGGCCGCCAACGACCTATTTTTACAAGTACAGGAGCTGGGCATTCCAGCTTGGAGTGCGGGCTATTGTATTTGGACAGATGATAAAAAAGGGGCTACCGCATTTATGAGTAGTGAGGGCGTTATTCAAAAGCCATTCGTATTGCCCAACGTTGGTGTGGGTTATGATTTTGATACACCTTTAAAAAACGGGGAAAATTTTCATATTGGTGAACTAGGCGGTGAACTCATTAAAGAACATTATGCGTTTATGCGTACGCTTCCCGTTTTTGGGGAAGTGATCGAAGGTGTCCTAAAAGCAGGACATCTACTTCCCTCCTTTCAAATATTCCATATATGTTATTTCAAATATGGTTATGTAATGTTCATTACCTATGAAAGAGTACCAAAATCCCATGACATATTCAAACGTTTTGCCACGGTATTCGAACAGACCTATACTAGATTTCTTGATCTACAGGTAAAAGAAGAACAGGCCACTGCCCTACATACCGAAAAAAAGAGATTGGAAGATACACTTTACAATCTTCAAACTACACAAAAGCAATTGATCCAAGCAGAAAAGATGGCAAGTTTGGGAGAACTAACCGCTGGCATTGCCCATGAAATACAGAATCCGTTAAACTTCGTCAACAACTTTAGTGAAGTCAGTAATGAACTTATTGATGAAATGAACGAGGAACTGGATAAAGGTGATTTGGAGGAAGCAAGGTTCATTGCGTCGGACATCAAACAAAACCTTGAAAAAATAAACCATCACGGTAAACGTGCAGACAATATTGTAAAGGGTATGCTGCAACATTCAAGAAGTAGTAGTGGCAAAAAGGAACCAACTGATATCAATGCCCTTGCAGATGAGTATTTACGTCTGGCCTATCATGGTTTGCGGGCAAAGGATAAATCATTTAATGCCGAACTGATAACTGATTTTGACGAGCATATTGGAAAAGTAAACATGATACCGCAAGACATGGGGCGGGTTATTCTCAATTTAATTACGAATGCCTTTTATGCCGTTAACGAGAAAAAGCAAAAAGACACAGATTTTAAACCTATAGTCTCTGTAAGTACCAAAAGCCTAGGAAACCATATTAGCATTAGTGTTTCTGACAATGGTGATGGTATTCCTGAAAAGGTCAAAGAGAAAATATTTCAACCCTTTTTTACTACCAAACCAACAGGTCAAGGTACTGGTCTGGGGTTAAGCATGAGCTATGATATTGTGACCAAGGGGCACGGAGGCGAATTGCAAGTGGAAACTGAAGAAAGTGAAGGCACTACTTTCAAAATTAACTTAAGAATACATGATTAAACAATCCCTCCTATTCATCACGCTATTTTTCTGTATACTATTTACGGCAAGTGGGCACGAAAACCCTATAGATAAAAATGGATTGGCACTAGATACAATCGTGCATTTTACGAAAGCAGATTTAGATTCAATTTTTGGTTTAAGGTTGACAAATAAAGAAGGTTGGATATTTAAATCAGGAAATAAGCAAGATGCGTCATCTATAGACATTGATTTAGCTGGTTGGGAACGATTAAACCCCTCTCAGATAACCAATGATATGGCAGATAGTTCTGGCAAATTTGAAGGATGGTTCAGATTGCAATTTACCATTGATAGTGCTTTCGCAAAGCTTCCACTCTATTTAGATAAAGAGGATCATGCTGCAGAGGATATTTATTTAAATGGAAAGTTATTCCGTCAATTTGGAGAAAAAGGGAACGATAGAGCCTCATTTAAAGAACACATTCAAGATTTTGACATTCGCAACCCAATCTTTTTAGAACCTGATACCATACATACTTTGGTCATTCATTATGTAGATTATAGTACCTATGGCAACATATTCAAAGTAGTTCCAGTGGGTTCAACCAGAATAGTTACCAATGACTATTTTGATTATATGAACTTTTTGGGATATAAAGTTTTGTTCGACTTAATTGGATCTTTCATATTTTTTATACTTTTTTGGCTTCTATATCTTCTGATCAGGGAGGACAGTGAACTGTTAATGATAGCAATTTTTTCCTCTTTGATGTTACTATTGAATATTTGTATCGCTTTCAACGGTGCAGACAGCTTGTTCTTTACGTTGCCCTCTAAGTATATGATTATACTTTTATACATACGGGACATTTTGTATATTTATTTTTTCTTGTTCTGCTTTTTATTTGGATACAGAATTTTCTACGGTAAACATTCAAAGTGGTTCATTCTGGCTAGTATAATATTGATCTTTATTCCATACTATGCTGCTTTTGCTCTTTACTTTTTCATTGCTATTTTCTTAGTCTTTTTGTCAATCAAATCTAAAAAAAGAGAATTATCTGTAAGAATACTGCTATACAGTCTAACATTATCTTATATCATAACTGCTACTGGCTTGATTTATAGGTATTCGAATTTAACCGATGATTTTAGTCTAAGGTTAATAATGGTTTATAGTGATACGATCGGTAAAGCCATTCTCTTTTTAGGCATGTTGGCATTTGTTGCTTATCGCATGAGAGAGAAAAATGAGGATATGCGGCAAAATGCAATGGAACTTGTAAAGGTAGAAGCTGAAAAGAGTGCGCTAATTACTTCACAAAATGAAAAGTTAGAATTAAAAGTAAAAGAAAGAACATCAGAGTTAAATCAATCTTTAGAAGAATTAAAAGCCACACAATCACAACTCATCCAATCCGAGAAAATGGCCAGCCTTGGAGAGTTAACTGCTGGTATTGCCCATGAAATTCAAAATCCGTTAAATTTCGTCAATAATTTCTCTGAGGTAAGCAACGAACTTGTTGATGAAATGAATGAGGAATTGGATAAAGGAGATCTTGAAGAAGTGAAAGCTATTTCATTGGATATCAAACAAAATCTAGAAAAAATAAACCATCACGGCAAACGTGCGGACAATATTGTAAAAGGTATGCTTCAACATTCTAGAAGCAGCAGCGGCACAAAAGAACCAACTGATATCAATGCCCTTGCAGATGAGTATTTGCGCTTGGCTTATCATGGTCTGCGGGCAAAGGATAAGTCATTTAATGCAGAACTCATTACAAATTTTGACGAGAGCATTGGAAAAGTAAATATTGTACCACAAGACATGGGGCGGGTAATTCTCAATTTAATTACCAATGCCTTTTATGCCGTAAACGAGAAAAAACAAAGAGATGTTAATTTTAAGCCCATAGTTTCTGTCAGCACTAAAAAAACGGATGAACATATCACCATTAGTGTTTCTGACAATGGTGATGGCATTCCTGAAAAAGTTAAAGAGAAAATATTCCAACCCTTTTTCACCACTAAACCTACTGGGCAAGGTACCGGCTTAGGCTTAAGTATGAGTTATGATATTGTGACAAAGGGACATGATGGAAATCTAAAAGTGGAAACAGCAGAAAAAAAGGGAACCACATTTATTATAGAATTACCGAACTAAACCAACAACCAAACCAGTATGAAAAATATAGAATTAAGTAAACTTGTACTTTTAATCGGCTTTTTCTGCTGCTTGTTTTTGGTTTCTTGCCACAAACAAAGTAAGTCTGAAACGGAAACTACTGTAGGTGATTTTAAGGTTCCAGAAACCATTCCTTTACAATTTACGGAACCAGAACCTTTTGAATGGGAAACCATAACCAACGACACGCTAACAACCCCCGTCACATATGATTTAAACGTAGATGCCTTGCCCAGCAAACCATTTGAACTAAACACGTTTAAACCGCTGAAGTCCCCAATGAAGGAATACGATTTGGACTGGGACAGTTATCGTACGGGGGAATTAAAGTTTGATTCCGTACCCTTTACAGTGACCAAAGCGCCCATAAAAAAACCGACCATCACTAAAATGAAACCTCCAGGGATTATGGACGGTACCCATGTAAACTTACTACAACTTTCTACCAATGAAGGATTACCCACTAATGATATTACTTCCTTTTTGGAAACCGAAGATGGGGCCATTTGGATGGGATCATCCATGAACTCAACACCCCTAACCTACTATGATGGTGAGAACGCCTTTGTATATGATTACCCAGGAGTGTATAAAATGACCTTTGACCAACAAGGTAAGCTTTGGTTGGTAAGTCCGGGGCCTAATTTTTTAACGGTATTGGATTTTAAGAACGATATAGCATATACGATTACCAAGACAGACATTTTTACACCTTTCGATATTCTTTGCGATCATACAGGAACGATCTACATGAACTCCCTTACTGAAGGATTCTACGTAATGGATGCGGAAATGAAAAGTTTACGAAAGATTATAAATGAAGGCTCCAATAAACCTTGGAAGATATTTGAGGACAGCAAAAATAATTTATGGCTCAGTTATCAAGATGGTTTGAGCGTGTTGGATCCCTCAAGAAAAGAATTTAGAACAATTTCCAATATAGCCGAAATTGAACTTAACTCTATTGTTTGGGATATAAAAGAAGATGCCTATAACAATATTTGGCTGAGTTATCCTTACCCAACGCCCAATGGTAGTTCCAATGCTTCTTCCAGTGTTCTAAGATTAGCAATAGATAAGCAAAAAGTTAGCGTTTTAGGTTCTGAAAACGGGTATACCATTACAGGTGATAAAATAGAAGAAGATGCCCAAGGCAACTTATGGATATTCGGAGCGACAGAGGCCTTTCTACTAAGTGAAAATAGGGATGCTTCCAAAACAATTGCCCTAAACGCTGCTCTGCAAGGCTCTCTTAGGATACCAACCCCTTTAAAACGTAAGGATGGGTCTCTTTGGATTGCCACCACAGATAAAGGGGTGCTCATCGCCAATGAGTTTACCTTAAAAATGGAATACTTTGATACCTCCCGAGGTTTGATCAACGATGCAGTGTGGGAAATTGAAGAAGACTCTAGAGGTGACATATGGCTAGGAACGGCTGCGGGGATCAATATTATTGACTTAAATAAAAATACGGTCAAATCCCTCAGTTTTTCCCAACTGCATAGTGTACCCAATACAATCAATTTTATCAAAGAAATATCACCGGACATGTATTATTTAAGTACAAGGCCCGGCTTTTCCATCCTTGATAAAAAGAAAAATAAACTTTCCGTATATGCCAATTCTTCCAACATTTTTGGTGCAGGTGTTTCTATTTTAAACGAACATACTTTTGCCAACTACTCTAGTTCAGGACTGTACATATTTAATATTGAAAACAACACCGTTAAAAAAGCAGTCTCTAAAAATGGGGAAGAAATTCTAAAGGCAGGAAGCGGATCCGTCATAGCTTATGACAAAGAAATTCTTTGGATTCCTACTACGAAGGGACTAGCGAAAGTAAATTTAAAAACGAACACTGTTAGTTATCTTAGTAAAGAACAAGGTCTTAGCGATGAAAATGTATCTACAGCAAAATTTTCTAATGAAGGTGAATTATGGATAGCTACCTTGAACGGTGTTAACGTACTTGATTTAAAACAAAATACACTTACCACAATAACAAAAGAAAACGGACTATACCCTACAGATTTTTATGATCTGGCCGAAAAAGGAGGAATGATGTACGCTGGCAGTAGTAATGGTTTGGTTGCTATGGAGAAGGCCACCGTAAAAGAAACAAATAAAGGATTCTATAATTTTAATGGTGGACTCGGTTTTAAATATAACGACTATTTACAAGGTTCCCCTAGATTTCTAAAAAATGGACAGTTTTGGTCAGGTGTTATTAATTCATCTAGTGAATTTAGGCTAATGGTGTTGAATACGGAACTTAAAATTGATACTACCATAAGTACGGTTAAGATCAATAATATTTTCGTAAAAGATGAAACCCCTGGGTTTGGCTCTCAACATATTTCAGATTCTACAAATAACAAAAAGGCATCCTATGCCATTGATAATAGTATTAAATGGGATTCTGTTACACGTCCTTATAATATTCCCGCAGGGCTTGCCCTACCCTATGACCAGAACAGCCTTAGTTTTAGCTATGGTAGTGATGCTATATTCAACAGGGATAAATTAACCTATCGTTTTATTCTAGATGGTGAAGATGAAGATTGGAGTTATGCTGGAAATGCCACAAAAACCAAGAACTATTATAATTTAAAACCCGGTAATTACACCTTTAAAGTTGCCGTTAGAAATACCATTGGCGATTGGTCCGATCCCGATAGCCTATCTTTCAAAATAAATCCGCCATGGTGGCAAACTTGGTGGGCATACTTAATATTCGGTTTAATTGCAGCTAGTATTTTAAGGGCATATATTGTTTTTAGGGCCAGAAAATTAACTAAAGAGAATAGAATCTTAGAAGAGCGTGTTAGTCATAGAACGGTTCAGCTTAAAACAAAAATCGATGAGTTAAAGTCCACCCAATCCAAATTGATCCAATCGGAGAAAATGGCCAGTTTGGGTGAACTTACCGCAGGTATTGCCCACGAAATTCAAAATCCGCTAAACTTCGTCAACAACTTCTCTGAAGTGAATAAAGAACTTCTAGAAGAAATGGAAGAAGAAATTGAGAAAGGCAACTATGACGAAGTAAAAGCGTTGGCCAAAGATGTTTCTGATAACGAGGATAAAATCATTTTTCATGGCAAGCGCGCCGATGGTATCGTAAAAGGAATGCTGCAACATAGCCGTAGTAGTACCGGTCAAAAAGAATTGACCAATATCAATACTTTATCAGATGAGTACCTACGCCTAGCCTACCATGGTTTACGTGCAAAGGATAAATCCTTTAATGCCACTTTAAATACCGATTTTGATGATGCTATCGGTAAAATAAATATAGTTGGGCAAGATATAGGGAGGGTTATTCTCAACCTAATTACCAATGCCTTTTATGTGGTAAAAAAGAAAAAAGAAGAAAACCCTAAAGGTTACGAACCTACCGTTTCGGTAAGTACGGAAAAGAAAGGGAATATGATACTCATAAAAGTATCGGATAATGGCAATGGAGTGCCTAAAGAGGTATTGGATAAAATATTTCAACCCTTTTTCACTACCAAACCTTCTGGGGAAGGAACCGGATTAGGACTATCACTAAGCTATGATATTGTAAAAGTACATGGCGGTGAATTAACAGTTGATACCAAACAGGGAGAAGGCACCACCTTCACCATATCATTACCAATAAATTAAACCACAAAAAACCACCTTATGAAAATATTAGTTGTAGATGACGAACAAGATGTAAAAGTACTTTTTCAACAGCGTTTTAGAAAAGAAATACGAAAAGAAGAATTAGAGTTTGTTTTTGCATTCTCGGGGGAAGAAGCCTTAAAATTGATGAAAGCAATGGAACATGAAGCTGTACTTATTTTATCTGACATTAATATGCCGGGCATGAGCGGACTGGAATTGTTAGATACCATCAAAAAAAATTATGTGAAACCGCCTCCAATGGTTATGATGATTACCGCCTATGGAGATGATGAAAATAGAACAATGGCAAAAAATCTAGGTGCAGATGACTTTCTTACAAAACCTTTAGATTTTTCACTTCTAAAAGACAAGCTGATAACCTTAACATAAGACTATGGCAAAAATAATGGTAGTAGATGATGAGACGGACTTGGAGATACTCATCAAACAAAAATTTAGAAAGCAAATACGGCAAAACGAGTATGAGTTTGTCTTTGCCGTAAATGGGAAGGATGCGTTGGATAAGCTTGCTGAACACCCAGGGGTGGATATTGTTTTGAGCGATATCAACATGCCAGAGATGGACGGTCTTACCCTACTCTCAGAGCTGCATGAATCCAGTCCGCTTATCAAAGCGGTCATTGTATCTGCCTATGGTGATATGGAAAATATTCGTGTGGCCATGAACCGCGGTGCTTTTGACTTCATCACCAAGCCCATCAATTTTGAGGACCTTACAGTGACTATGGAGAAAACCTTAAAACATGCCAAAGAAATTCAAAAAACGTTGCAGGCAATTAAGGAGAATAATATCCTTAAAATGTATGTGGATGAGAACGTACTTAATTTTATGGGGGGACAGGAGTACGAGTCCAAGATCATGGCCAACGAAAGCATTGAAGGTACGGTCATGTTCGTTGATGTGTGTGGATTCACAAAAATCAGTGAAACCACAAGTCCAGATGTAGTCGTCACCATGCTCAATACCTATTTTGATGCCATGGTAAAAGAAATTATGGAACAGAATGGCTTTATAGATAAATTTATAGGCGATGCCGTAATGGCCGTTTTTAGAGGGGAATATCATTTGGATCGTGCCATTGATGCCGCATTGGCCATTAGAAATCAAGTGAACAGCTTACCTAAAGGGGAAGGCAAAGAAACATACCAGCCAAAGGTTTCTATCGGTATTAAAAGTGGGGAAATGATTTCGGGCAATATTGGCTCCGCTACTCTTAAACGTCTAGATTACACCGTTATTGGGGATACCGTAAATACTGCAGCTAGATTACAAGATGCTGCTAAAGAAAATCAAATTATCATCTGTGAAAGTTGTTACGAACAGGTTAAAGAGGCTTTTAAATGTGAGAACCTAGGTAGTATTAACATGAAGAACAAAGCACAACCCCTTACGGTGTACAATGTGATAGAATAGCCATTGAAATTAAACTAAAAGCCATCAACAAACCAACATACAAAAAGAAACAGCGAGAGAGTAAGCTGTTCGATACATCAAATAGGTAACAGCCATACTAATGAAATACAACAAGAAAACGTAAACCAGAACCAAACCATCCAAAAATAAAAAAGAATGAAAAATGTTTTACAACTACTAATATTAGCACTTTTATTTACAAGCTGTGCCGATGAACAACGAGCAACAAAGAAAACAACCTTACCCCCTATTTCAGAAGTGTATGAAAGTTATTATGAGGGTAGTTTGGCGTTAAATCCTGTCTATGGAAATTTTTATGGTATTAATAGGTATTTTGACACACTACCCAATAACCTAACAGATGAATATAGAGCTAAAGAAGTAGCCCATTATCAAACACATCTTGATAAAATTCAGAAGTATAACAGAACAGAACTAAACGAATCGGACCAATTGAATTATGATATTTTGGTTTGGTATGCTACAAACAAACTTGGTTACAATCACAATTTTACAAAGTATTTGCCCATAGACCAACTAAAATCTATTAACCTATATGCAGCGCAACTGGCTTCGGGTAGTAGTATACAACCCTTTGCTACCGTAACAGATTATGAAAACTGGATAAAAAGACTAGAAGATTACAATGTGTGGTTAGACACTGCGCATATGAACATGAAGGAAGGCATTACATTAGGATATGTGCAGCCAGAAGCCATTGTAAAAAAAATAATTCCGCAATTTGAGGCAATGGCAAAAGGACCGGCTGAAGAACATTTATTTTACAGGCCCGTAAAAAATATACCTGAGGGGTTTACAGAAGCTGAAAAATCAGCTATTGAAGCCATGTATCAAAAAATGATTATAGAAGAGATTATACCCAGGTATCAAAAATTAGCAGAATTTTTTAAAACGGATTATTTAAAAGCTGCCCGGTCCACTTCTGGTATTGGTCCATTACCCGGAAGTTCGGAATTCTATAAAAATCAAATTGAATACATGACCTCTACAAACCTTTCTGCAGATTCCATATTTGATTTAGGAAAATCTGAAGTAGCACGGATTAGAACAGAAATGGAATTGGTTAAAAAAGAGGTGGGCTTCCAAGGTAGCCTAGATGATTTTTTTATTCACGTTCGTACCAATAAAGACTTAATGCCTTATACAGACCCACAACAATTGTTAAGCAGTTTTGATTCCATTCAACAGCGTATGGCACCGCAATTAGCCAAGTTGTTCGATAAAAAACCAAAAACACCCTTTATGGTTAAACGCACTGAGGCTTTTCGTGAAAAATCGGCAAGTGCACAATACAACCCTGGTAATCCTGATGGTTCAAGACCTGGCATATTTTATGTACCTATTCCTGATGTTACTTCCTACAATGTATATTCTGACGAGTCCTTGTTTTTGCACGAAGCAATCCCCGGTCATCACTATCAAATAATGCTTGCCGCAGAAAACGATAGCATTCCTGCTTTTAGGCTATTTACAGAATCCGGTGCTTATATAGAAGGCTGGGGTCTGTATGCTGAATCCTTAGGAAAAGAATTAGGATTATACGATGACCCATATCAATATTTTGGAATGTTAAGTGCTGAAATGCACAGAGCTATACGCTTGGTCGTAGATACCGGGCTACATCATAAAGGGTGGACACGTGAAGAAGCCATTGCGTATTCGATGGAAAATGAAGCATTTCCAGAAGCACAAATTGTATCAGAGGTTGAGCGATACATGGTGATGCCGGCACAAGCATTATCCTATAAATTAGGACAGCTAACTATTTTGAATCTTAGAAAAGAAGCCGAAAAAGCATTAGCTGATGACTTTGATATAAAGGCGTTTCACAATACCATTCTTGATGCTGGTAATATGCCGCTAGCCGTATTAGAACAGAAAGTTCGAGCTTGGATTGAAAAAGAAAGAAAATAGTGAGCGAAAATAAAAATATACAGGTTTGATATTGAACTACTAAAGAAAGAAATTATGAAAAAATCAAAAATTTTCAACATAATACTTATGATAGCCTTAATGATTCCTTTTTTTGGGTATCAGCAAGAGAATGTAAAGCAAAGGACAATTCAGTCGGTTGAAGAGGAACTGGTCTTTATTAAAAACAAATCTAATTTTGAAGATGAAGGTGAACGATTAAAAGCTTTTTTTGAAGCTTATGCGAAAAATCAAATAGCGGCATCCCCAGCAATGGCAACATTCTTAGGCAAGCCAGGATATGATGATGTATGGGATGACCTTTCCACTGAGGGTGTTAAAATTAAATTAGCTAATTTAAAATTGTTCAATGAAGCTCAAAAGTGGTTTGATGTCAACGAATTGACGGAAGAAGAGGTCGAAAACTTAGGTATTTTCAACAGAGCTGTAGGTATTCAATATTCTCTTGAAAGTCAGTTTCCTGAAAAGTATGTAATCATTGATCAAATAGATGGGTTTCACATATATCTTCCTGCAATTATACAAATGATGCCTACCAATTCTTCAACTGGAGTGAAAAATATTTTGTCCAGATTAGAAGGACTACCTAAATTATTGCAACAGGCTCAAAATACCTTGACCGAGGGAATTGAAAAAGGCATCGTGATGCCCCGAAATACGGTCATTCAAGTACCCGAACAATTAAAACAAATCATCTCGAATACTCCCGAAGAAAGTGTTTTCTATGCTCCCTTCGCCAACCTTAAAGAAGGAATTACAATAGAAGGAAGAACGTCCATAACCGATGATGCATTAAAGATTATAGCTAATAAAGTAAATCCTGCTTTCATAAAGTTTACTGATTTTATGGAGAAAGAATACCTGCCCAATGCACGTGAAAGTTATGGTCTTAACCAGTTACCCAATGGCGAAGCTTGGTACAATGAACTTATTACATACCACACCTCCACCAATATAACAGCCAAAGAAGTGCACACATTGGGACTATCTGAGGTAGCAAGAATTAAAAAAGAAATGGAAAAATTGAAGTCGGATATTGGCTTCGAAGGAGACCTTACCGCCTTTAATAATTTCTTAAGAGAAGACCCTCAATTTTTCTTTGAAACTCCAGAAGAGCTGCTTATAGCCTACCGTGACATTTGTAAGCGCATAGATCCTGTTTTACCTAAACTCTTTGGCAAGCTACCTAGATTACCTTATGGTGTAAAGCAAGTACCCGCCTACTCAGAAAAGGCTTCTACAACTGCTTATTACTACCCAGGTTCTTTACAATCTGGGGTACCTGGTTATTTTTATGCAAACACCTATAACTTAAATGCCAGACCTAAATGGGAAATGGAAGCATTGAGTATTCATGAAGCCGTTCCCGGTCATCACCTACAAATAGCGCTAGCTTCAGAGCTTGAAGACGTTCCTGAATTTAGATCTATGCTGAATTTCACCGCATTTATTGAAGGTTGGGGGCTTTATTCGGAAAGTTTAGGTCCAGAATTGGGTTTCTATAAAGACCCTTATTCCAAATATGGGCAACTAACGTATGAGATGTGGCGTGCCATTCGCTTAGTCGTAGATACGGGAATCCACGCTTACGGTTGGTCTAGGCAAGAAGCCATAGACTATTTTAAAATGAATTCGGGTAAAAGCATAGGTGATATTACTGTAGAAATAGACAGGTACATTGCAATGCCAGGACAGGCGTTGGCTTATAAAATCGGGGAATTAAAAATAAAAGAATTAAGAAAAAAGGCTGAGACTGCTCTTACTGATCAATTTGATATTAGGGCATTTCATGATGTGGTATTGGGAAGTGGGACCATTCCCTTGGATGTTTTGGAAGTAAATGTGAATAATTGGATTATAAAGCAAACAACAAAACAATAAAATCAAAACTAAACATACATGAGAATAGAGGTAAAAGAAGCTTTTAAATGTGAAAACTTTGAGAGTATTAAAATGAGGAATATAGCACAACCGCTTACAGTAAATAATGTTTTAGAATAATTTTTTTGGAGTCTTTAAATTACAAACTATGACCAAACCTTTAAAATCCGGAAACCAGAAAAACACCAACTCCAAGGAAGGACAAAATCCGTTATCCTCTTTCGAAAAAGGGCTCCTTAACGAACTTAAATCTAAAGGACATGCTGAAGAATTGGTGGATCACTATTGGGGTACCATCAACTATGTTTCCAATCTTATTAAGGCTTCCGAGCTAAAGGCAGGACTTATTTTATCCTTTTATGGTATTATACTGAACTTCATTTATCAAAGTGCCGAAACCGTATTGCGTTCAGATGCCAACCCTACCCCATTATACATCCTTACAACCCTATGGTTCATAGCAACCGTAATTTCGGTTTTTTATAGCGTTCGCTGTTTTATTCCAAAATTAGAGGGTAATTATGATGATAATGTATTCTATTTTGGGGATGTAATCAACAAGTTTGGAAACATTAAAGAATTTTCCAAGAAATTTTATGATGTCAGTATTAATGAAAAAGAGGTTTTTGAGCAATTGGGGGAACAGATTTATATCAATTCCAAAATAGCGGCCTGGAAATTTAGGAACGTACAACGATCCATTCGGTTTTTGGTAATCAGCCTAGTCTTATTGTTTGTAACAGCAGTGTATTTTGGATTGCATAGGATTGTATAACCATGATTTTAACAGCCATTAACCTTTAAACAGGGGATGTAAAGAATTGTTCGCTTCCTTTTTTAAATTGGGAATGGTTTCTGGGCTTATTGGAAAACTTGGCTAAATATCCCACAATATGAAATTTAGGGAAGTTCGGTATAACAAAATCAGGATAATGAACTACCAACGGGACATAATTTCTTAAGCCATTTTGGCTTTGTTCCTTTTTGTCGTAAAAGAAAGGGCTTTTTTTACCCTAGAGTTTTTGAATTTGTATAAACGGGCAACTTCAGTAGTAGTTTCGGTCTTAACCTCGTTTTTGGTTTCCGTGGTTGTAACGATTGTCATTTCAATAGTTTCTACTTGTACCTCTTTTATATTGTTTTGGGCTTGTGCGGTTATTCCGAAGAAGATGATGAAGATGATGGTTACTATTGCTTTCATGACTTGTTTTGTTATATAATGATAACCGTAACAAGTGCATTTTAAAGGGTTGCAATTCGCTGAACGTCCCTATTTATCGTTATTTGACAAGAATCGGGATGAAGTGTAAAATTACCTCGGTAAACGGGAAGCCCCTCTAAAACAGCTTACCGAAAAAAAGGGTATTTAAACGGTGTTTCGAGGTTTGAATCAAGTCCTGTTTTCTCTTATTATTGATTTATTTTATGTTTTATATGGAATATATCGAAGTTATGTGAAACAATATCAGATTAAAAATCCATCAAAATAGGTAGGGAGTTCCTTAAGCCATTTTGGCTTTGTTCCTTTTTGTGGTAAAAGAAAGGGCTTTTTTTACCCTAGAGTTTTTGAATTTGTATAAACGGGCAACTTCAGTAGTAGTTTCGGTCTTAACCTCGTTTTTGGTTTCCGTGGTTGTAACGATTGTCATTTCAATAGTTTCTACTTGTACCTCTTTTATATTGTTTTGGGCTTGTGCGGTTATTCCGAAGAAGATGATGAAGATGATGGTTACTATTGCTTTCATGACTTGTTTTGTTATATAATGATAACCGTAACAAGTGCATTTTGAGGGGTTGCAATTCGCTGAACGTCCCTATTTATCGTTATTTGACACGAATTGGGATGAAGTGTAAAATTACCTCGGTAAACGGGAAGTACCTCTAAAACAGCTTACCGTAAAAAAGGGTATTTAAACGGTATTTTAGCCGCCAAAAAGATGTTATTTATTCTTTTCTTGGATCCATTTGGATAAAAACTTGGTGCTTGCCATAGATTGATGCCTTAACATGGCACCGATAAAATTGTAGGTTCTATGCTGTTCCAATTTGGTTTGAAGTGCTTCTATAGTTTCCTCGAAAGATTTATCGAGGGTTGCTTTATTGTAGAACGTATCAATAATCGTGAATCCATTTTGTTGGGCACACGACCATTCAGGCTCATTCCTGTACAATGTAATGGCATAATCGGCTATTTCTTTTGCACTTTCTGCAATATGCCCGTTCCAAGGTAAACTACCATGCATTCCTTCAGCTCCAATAGATGTGGTAACACTGGGTGTCCCTGATTGCATGGCATCGATTAATTTACCTTTGATTCCCGCACCAAAGCGTATCGGGGCCAAGTTAACCCGGTGTGTTTTCATTACCGTATGCGCACATTTGGCCCAACCTTCAATCAGAAACCCCGTTTTTGGGTCATGCATTTCTTTTACCTGTTGGGGCATATAATTCCCATAGATATGTAAATTGGCCGATGGTATTTGTTTTCTTATCAATGGCCAAATTTCCTTTTTCAGCCATAAAACGGCATCTACATTGGGAGCATGTTTACCATTGCCTATACATATGAAATCCTTACGGTCGCAAAAAGACGGCCATTTAGTTGTTTGTTCACGATTTGTTTTCTCTAACTGAAAAGGAAGATGCAGCAGCATTTGCTTATCTATCTTTATGAAAGTCGATAGTAACTCCATTTCATAGCTAGATATGATCAGGGAAAGATCACAGCGATAAATCGAGGCTATTTCCCGTTTGGTAATATCACTTACCAACCATTTTTCCGGCGCAAATACAACTTGTTTCCTAAACAGCTCCTGTCGTACAACCCGTAGGGAGTGTAAATCTTCGGTGTCCAATATTCGAAGGGCATTCGGAGCGAATTCCGCAACACGCCATCCGAATTGCTCTTCAGTCAGAAAACGGTCAAAAAGTACGATTGTCGGATTTAAATTTTTTACGAAATCATCAAAACCCGAATCGTTTAAAAGAATGTTTTCTTCAGGGATTTTAAGTTCGTGCAACGGTGAACTGTGTTCGCCTTTGGTGGCCGTACTGGCGAATGTGATTGTATAATCCCTTTCTTTAAAAAAATGAATTAATTGCATCATCCGGTTTCCGGCAGCTGTCGTTGCAGGCTCCGGCCAATTGTAACCAATGATCAAGAGGGATTTCTTATGCATCGTTCAATCCAAAAATAAGGTATTTATGTAATGTTACCCCAGTATTTTCGCTATTTGAAAATATTTCTGATTGAATATGAAGCCATTATGCTCTACTATGGTCATTCCATATAAAATCCCATTAAAGATCTGCAATAACAAATCAATAAGAATATAATTCAGCGTTTAATAGCGCTACATTTTCTCAGCGAACATCTTTGAGATTTTTGAACGTAATTTTCGTTCATAATCTTCTTCTAACCACTCCTTGTAATTCTTGGTGTTGTTCATGATGCAGTACGAATAAAGGCGCACACGGTAGGCAATCTCCTCTTTCAACGATTTTGCCAATATACGGGCATCAAAAACATCCTCTGAATTTTCAACACAGATCTGGGCATGTTGCTCTATACTGTTTTCCAAAACAACCTTGGATTTTAAGCCTTGGGCGAAAACCCTTTTATATTCGGCCTTTACATCGAAACTGATATTTTCCGAATTTGCAAATTGGGCACGAAGATCAGGAGGCATTTCATAAACGAATTCCCTTTCGATCTCCTCGTCGTTCTTAATGTTCTCCAAATAAAAATCAGGAAAATGGAAGATTTCTTGCCAATCTATCGGGGCATTCCATAAACCAAAACGGGCGACATTGTTCCCAAGGTCAACAACCGTAAATTCTTCTTTATTGGGGAGTACACGTGAGCCACGCCCGATCATTTGAAAATATAGGGTCAAAGATCGCGTAGCCCTGTTTAGCATTATGGTCTCTACCGTAGGTTCGTCAAAACCTGTGGTTAAAATACTAACCGAAGTTAGAATAGCATCTGGCGTTTCTGAAAACCATTGCAAAATCTCACGCCTTTCAGAAGCCGTATTCTTATTGTCCAAATGACGAATTGGGAGTCCGGCTTTTTTAAAGGTCTCATATACATATATTGATGTATTGATCCCATTATTGAAAATAAGGGTCTTTTTACCTTTGGAAATCTCATTGTATGCATTCAATAACTTACCCAACATACTTTGGTTCCCATAGAGCTCATCAGAAGATTTTACCGTGTAATCACCGTTTATTCCGAGTTTAAGTCCCTGAAGGCTAACGTCGTAATTGTACATATTGGCTTTGGCCAAGAACTTCTTTTTGATCAATGAGGAAATAGATTCCCCTACGATCAACTTCTGATAATTATCCTTCATCGGAAGTTTAATATTTGAACTCAAAGGAGTTGCCGTTACCCCAAGGATCACGGCATGTTCAAAATATTTGAATAATTTCCTGAAGGAATTGTAATGTGCCTCATCAATAATTACAAGACCAATGTTATTGATCTCGATTTTCTCATCCTGTAGTCGATTGTTCAAGGTCTCGACCATTGCAACGAAGCACATATAATCATCTTGGTCTTGCAATTCTTTGACCTCGCTGTTGATGATTTTGTTCTTAACCCCAAAACCTCCGAGCATGCGGGAAGTTTGCTGACTAAGTTCAATTCGGTGCGTTAATACAACGACCTTCTTTTTGTTCTGTGAAATATATCGTTTTGCGATTTCGGAAAAAACCACGGTCTTTCCTCCTCCTGTGGGCAATTGATAAAGGAGGTTTACATTATCAGGTGATTCTTCGAGATACGTGAATATCTTGTTGAGATCATCTAATTGATAATCGTAAAGTGTTTTTTCTTTTAAGTTTTTTTGTCCTTCCAAACGGTCGTTTTCTGGTATTTTACAATTCTTTTCTATTGGACGTTAGTGCAAATCCGAATTTTGCAAAATTAGCAGAAATAAAAACCTGTACGAAATTTAAAAGCAGAAATCCTTTGAAAATCTAAATGATGACTTGTAAATACGTAGTAGTTAAGGGGTTGTGGTCAAACTTATTTCCTGGCTTATTTCCACTGCCCTATCTTTAGTCAGTATTATTTTTTCCGGTGGAAGGTAATCTTTATTTCGATGGTGTTAATCGGAAGTAAAAAACATGGTATGGATAAATCAATACTTTTTATCTTCGGACACCAAATTCAGGAGTTCTTCCCCACTGGCCAACCTTCTATAATTCTCTACAATCTGTGGTACAACCGAAGCAGTATCTGAAACACTCGCATAATGTGGGGTCATATGAATTTTAGGATGCTCCCAAAAAGGATGGTCCAACTGTAAAGGCTCTTCGTGGTAAACATCTAAGGAAGCCCCGGAAAGATGACCTTTATCCAACATTATCAAAAGGTCATTGTCTACCAAATGGCCACCACGGGCTACATTGATGATATGTGCTCCTTTGGGTAATTGTTCAAACAATTCGGCATTTAAGATTCCCCTGGTTTCATTGGTCAAGGGTAATAGACAAACCAAAAACTGGGTAGAATTTAGAAATGCGGATTGCATGGATGATCCGGCAAAAGTCGTAACACCCTTTATATCTTTTGCAGAACCGGACCAACCCTGTACTTTAAATCCAAGACGGACTAAATCTTTGGCAAGGACTGTTCCCAATGCCCCAAGTCCCATAATCCCGATTGTTACATCAGCTATGCGTTTGTAGGGAATGGGTTTCCATATTTTTCTAAATTGATCCACTTTGTAGTGGTATAGGTTTTTTAGTTGGCTGAATATTAAGGCAGTAACGTGTTCGGACATATCCTTGGCAAGAAATTCATCGACCACACGGGTTATGGGGATGTGCAGTGGAAGTTGGTCGTCTTCGAACAAAAAATCTACCCCGGCACCACTGGAAGCAATACATTCCAAGTTTGGATAATCCTTGAGGGATCCGATAGGGTGCTTCCATACCAATGCCATTTTTATATCCTCCTTAGGATGTTTCTCCAAATAACCGTAAACCGGAATTTGTGGGGCATAAAGGTTTAAAGCCTCTTTCCAGCTATTTATCTTGTCGTCTTTCCTTATGATTACGATGGCCATATCAATCCAGTATATCCAAACCTCTGGAAAAACCCTCTTGGTAACTCCAATGGTTTTCCTGGGTAAAATTATAAACCTTTACAATACGTTCCTTAAAATTGGGCAATAATCCATTTAAGGAAATGAATTGGGCCATTTCATTGAACGAATTGAGCATACTTTTGTAAAATGCCTCGGGAACGTTACGATCCATTGAGAATGTTTGGGCAACTTCTAAATTATACAGCATTAGATCCGCTATTAAATGCGGTTCAACGCCAAGGGTCAAAAAATGCTTTATATATTTTTGGGCAACGGAACGCCTGGCTTTGGGCCTCTTTCTTTTTAAAGGGAAATACTCGTTTGAAATCCTTGCCTTGGCCTCTTGTACCATCTTGTCCTCTTTTGGGTTAAAGATGAAGTCATAGTATTCCTTAACCATCGGGAACCTGGAATAGAGATCCATTAGCTGCTCTTCGAGTTCTTTCTTTTTCAGTTCGGCCAAATATTTTTTAAGGGCTCTTTTACTCATGTTTTTCTGTTGGGTTTCAAAAATACATTATGCCACGGTAAAATGTTCTAGACTTTAGGGTAAAATCAAGAACTTGTCATAAATAATGTATAACATTCTGGATATCCTTTGGAAAAGACAGATTATTAATGTATTATGAATGTTTACGGAATGTTCAATTTAAAACAGGATTTACACATATGAGGCAACTTAAGATTATCAAGCAGGTAACCAATAGAGAATCGAAATCACTGGATAAATACTTGCAAGATATCAGTAAAATTGAATTGATAAATGCACAAGAAGAGGTAGAATTGGCGCAACGTATACGTACGGGGGACCAAGTTGCCCTTGAAAAATTGACGACGGCCAATTTACGATTCGTAGTTTCAGTAGCAAAGCAATATCAAAATCAAGGCTTAAAGTTGCCCGATTTGATCAATGAGGGCAATTTAGGTCTCGTTAAGGCCGCTAAGCGTTTTGATGAAACCCGAGGGTTCAAGTTCATCTCGTACGCGGTTTGGTGGATCAGACAATCAATTCTACAGGCATTGGCCGAGCAGTCACGTGTGGTAAGACTCCCATTGAACAAAATCGGTTCGATCAATAAAATCAAAAAGACATTTTCTTATTTGGAACAAGCGCATGAACGTCCACCATCCCCAGAGGAAATTGCCAAAGAGTTGGAAATGACCGTAACCGAGGTTAAACAGTCATTGAAGAATACCGGTAGGCATGTTTCTATGGATGCTCCCCTACGTGAGGGAGAGGATTCTAACCTTTATGATGTACTGCGTTCCGGTGAATCGCCACGGCCCGATAAAATATTGTTGCAACAGTCGCTGAATACGGAAATCAACAGGGCACTGGAAACCTTATCCCCGAGAGAAGCCGATGTGGTAAAACTTTATTATGGTATAGGTGACCAGCAATCGATGACCTTGGCAGAAATTGGACAAACCTTTGATCTTACTCGGGAACGCGTACGCCAGATAAGGGAAAAGGCAATTCGAAAATTAAGACACAATTCCAGAAGTAAATTGCTAAAGACGTATTTGGGATAGGGAATTACTTTTCAAAGCACAAAAAAAGAGCCATGATAATTAAATCATGGCTCTTTTTAGTTTTTTATCAGCTTTCTTACGAAAAGCTTAGCTTATTGATATTCACGTCTATTAAGATTTCGTTCAAATTCTCAATAAAATTCAAGTAAGCTGTGTTGTCTGCATTTTGATGTGCCATAATGTGTGGGGTTTTTAAGGTTTTTGAAAGGGACTACATATAATCCAATTCAACTAATTCGTTTAAACTTAAAATTTCGTTTAGATCTTGTAGGAAGGCCAAATACTCTTCCCCGTAGGTATCGTATAGCATATGGTTAAGGTTAAACTCGCATCATACGAGTGATTTGGTTTATAATTTATACTGTAAACATATTCATAACGAGCACTTGTTACAATAAATTGTGGTGAAACAAATTATTCCTGTTGTCAAAATTGCTATTTTGATGGAATACCAATTTTGCTGAAAAAGATACCCTGCCGTTCATCGATGATTTTGGTAAATCCTTTAAAATTTCATGTAGTAAGTAAAACCGACAGAAACAGCCCAATAGAAATTTCCTGAATCATAGGCCAACTCTTGACGGGTCAATCCTAAATTAGCTTTATATAAATGAGGTTGTTTTTTACCTGAAAATTGATATTCTAGATTAAGCTGTTGGGATTCTACATAAAGAATGGTCTCTGCCAATAGTTCATCACCATCCCTTAATTGTCTTAAATCCGCAGAGTATCCATAACCTGCCATTATACCGAAGTAGTTCTCACCGTCTTTTAAATATTTACGCCCTAGGATCGTTCCCGAAACCCCAACGGGTCTATCTTTATTAAGAGATATGTAGGGCCTCGCAGAAATATAATAATTGCCCCGGTACATACCTAGGCTTCCGGTGATAATGTTCGTTTGCGTAGTTTTAAAATCTAGATAACGAACACCTGCCGAGATTTCCATGGATTTGGGCAAATTAGCATATAATTCAGCCCCTACCCTATGATTTGGAAAAGTTGGGGCATCTGAGAATGCATAGTTGGTATAGGCATATATTTTTTTAGAGAATTTTGGATACGCATCCAATTCATATTGGATTCCATTGGTTTGAAAACGATTACTGAAATTAATACGGGGTATGATGCTCCCTATTTTTGTCGCTCTTTTATATTCTAGACTAGAATAGATCATTGGATCATAGGCCTTATCAAAAACATCGTAACTATTTGATATGGCTATACTGTTCTTATATACTTTTTCTTCTAAAATGGATTTCCCGGTATTTTCATCAGGTTTTTCTGAAAAGGTTTCAATAGATCCAGGTGTATGTTTTAATATTTCAGTCCTGAGGGCTGTTAACTGATCATCATCCTTTATATATCGTATTGCCTTATTGGCCAACCCCAATGCTATGTAATACTCTTTGGCATAGATTTCATTCTTGATGGCGGCAATCCAAGTTTCTTTGTTCTTCTTATCTATAGATGTTATTTTGTTGAATTGTTTTCTTGCTTCATCATAATCACCATCCCAGCTGTAAGTACTTGCCAATAAGTTCCTGACATCATTATAATTCGGATATTTGGTTAAAACAAGGTTCAAAGTGTCTTGGGCAATGGCATGTTTACCATTAAATGCCAATTCCCGAGCTGTGAGCAAAGATTCATCGGGGTTACCCTTATATTCCCTTTCTTGTGCCAAACCCAGGAAACCGAAGAAACAGCCCAATAAAATTAGATATGTTCGTTTAATTTTCATTTGATATCTAAGGCTACGATATTAGTTTCCTTTTTAACATGTTCGGTTGCTTTTTTCAAAGCATTTTTTCTTATTTGTTCTTTGGCCCTAGTTATCTTTTCATTAATTTCTCGGGATGAAATACCTTTTTGTTCAATTGTTTTGAATAGCTGATCGGCCTGTTCACTTTTATCCGCCCAATAATAGGTGTCTAGCAAAGCGGAATATGCGTCGGTATATGTAGGGTATTTTCTAATTACTTCTGATAATAGAACTATTGAAGTTTTATAGTCTTTCTTCCATGAATGTATTCTCCCGATCAAAACCTCGGTATCTGCATGCCTGGGGATTTTACTTAAAATGTAATTTGCCAACAATAAAGCCCTATCCCAATCATTATCAATTGCCAAATTTCTAGCGGTCTTATAGGCCTTGTCGAAATCATTGCCATTAAAGACACTTTGAACCCAAACCATTTCTGCCTTGGTAAATTCTTTCGACCCTTTAGCATACAAAGCTTCTGAACGAGGAAGGATTTTATTATTGGCCGTTACATATTTGTTTACCGCCTTAAAATACCTGAAATTGTCCTTTGCTTGGGTAACAGGGGCATTATCTCCTGGTTTATCCAATACTAGATCATTATTGATGTGGTACACTCTTGAACCTGAAACAAATAGGTTTTCGTGAATATAATCATGTACGTTTTTCTTATTCCTAAACAATGGGATTTGTTTGGTTTTCTTGAAAATCCCTTCATGAATAAGATCATCACCCAACCAGGCTACTTTATTTGGGACTTTCATTTTATATTTTCCATCTAACATAGAAATGAGGGATGGGGCTATGTCGGCATGGGACACTAAGGCATTTATTTT
The DNA here is from genome assembly GCF_009674825.1 of Maribacter luteus. Lineage (GTDB taxonomy): Bacteria > Bacteroidota > Bacteroidia > Flavobacteriales > Flavobacteriaceae > Maribacter_A > Maribacter_A luteus. Next base: position 123,738 of record NZ_WKJH01000004.1, on the reverse strand, counting down.
TTTTGGATATTTCAATAATGGCCCAAAAGCCATAAGGGGAACTTTGTATCTTCCCAAATTATCATCCTGTGGTAAATCTTTCAAATTATGACTTCCTGTAATGATAAAAACGGTGTTGTTGTAATTGGCTTGCCTTCTATAGTCTTTTAAAAAATCTTCTATGGCCTGATCGGCATACAATAAACTGGCAAACACTTCCTTGTTCCTATTCACCAGTTTTTTTGTTCTTTTATTCATTTTAGAGGCCATGAGTATCCGGTCAACTTTTTCCTCATACTCTTTCTGGTCAGGAATAAGAAATGGATTCTTTGTACTTAAGGTCATGAAAACATCCAACCTTGGCATACTTGTAAATTTATCCAATGATTGCCATTTACTAAAAAGCTCTGTATCCGGATATCCCAATGATATACCCGCAGCATCCTCGTCTTGTAATCGATACCCATCTCCAAATCCTTTTTTGTCCAATATTTCATCAACTCGCTCCTCATCCAAAAATCTATCCAAGCCGTTCAATGCGCTGTTGCCCCCATAACTAAATGAGGTTCTATATCCATTTTCTTTAAGAACGCTGAACATTGTTTGGCGGTTTACCTTATTCTCAAGATTTGTAAATCCGTTTTTACCAAAGGGTAAGGACCCCATAATTGAAGGTAAAGCCGCAAAACCCTCACCCGTATTACTGACATGGTTTTTCCAGTAGAGTGATTGGTTCGAAAGAGATTCTAAAAATGGAGTGAAACCTTTGTATTTTGCGTTTTTTCCAATGAAGTCAGAACCAAGTCCGTCAACGATCAATACCACTATATTCGGTTTTGTTTCAGCAAGATTAAAATAGTTGTCCAATCTTCCTTTGCCTCCCTTTTCCTTAATTAGCGGATATTCAGCGTCACCTTCATATTTGTTGAAATCGAAAATATTGTTAACGGCACTTTCGAGATAATGTTGAGTTTTATTCTCATTGATCGGTTTCTTTTCAGAATTCAGGGTGGCCAAGAACATACTGAACAAAATAATCGTCAATGGGAACGTTCTGCTCACCACATTGTACAATGACTCGGTAACTTTACCAAACCAAAGAAATAACAATATGGTTGCCACTAAGACGATCACTATGGGTAAAATAGAATAGCCCTCCCAGACGATTTCCACAAATCTGAACATATTATAGTCCAAAACTTCATAATTCTGAATATAATGCTCGATCAATGCCCCTTCGATAACAATTAGAATCCCCAAAACTATTTTGGAGACATTGTAACCCAAGTTGGCTTTTTTATTTTCTAAATAATTGAACAAAAATGCCAATATAAATGCCATCAGGGCTCCAAAACCAGTATGGTGCATTATCAACAATAAGAAGCTTTTATTCAAGAAACTATCCAATACACCGTCAAAATACAACCTTAAATTTTGATATAATGACAGCAATACCATACAACCAAAGAAGGCAATCACCAAGGGAATGAAATCCTTTAGCTTTTTACGCTTTAAATTGGATGATATGTTGTTGTTTCCTTGCATTCTATGAAGCTTTGGCAAATCCTTTTCGTACTTGGGATCCCCAACCTGATTTAATTTTGAACAGTTTTTTGTAATTACCCCTGATTGCGGCCCAAACGACTATCGGGTGAAAGAAGAAGGGTTCTATTACAGCGCAAAGCATTAGGGTCAGAATATCCTTTGTTTTTCGGTATTCGTTATAGGAATAGACATCCCATAAAATGGCAAAAAAGGAGAACATGACCGAAAACATGTAAACCGTCGCTGTTATGGCAATGAAAAAATCCAAGTTTAAAATTCCTAAATAGATAAATAGAATTATTGAGAAAAAACCGAAGAATTCCAATAAAGGGGATAACCACTCGTAAAAAAACCAATAGGGAAAACTCACCATTCCCAACCTACCATATCTAGGATTAAAGAACATTTCGCGATGTTTATACAAGGTCTCTAAGTTTCCTCGGCTCCACCTATCCCTTTGATTCACCAATATTTTTAAATCCTCTGGAACCTCTGTCCAACATAACGGATCTGGAATATATTCGACGGTGTATGGAACTTTGCGTTCGTGCATATATTTACGCATTTTGAATACAATCTCCATATCCTCGCCAACGGTATTCGTGTCGTATCCGCCTACTTCCATTGCGATTTTCCTATCAAAAAAACCAAATGCCCCGGAAATAATCAAAAGTCCATCAATACGGCCCCATGCCATTCGACCAAGAATGAAAGACCTTGTGTATTCCAATAATTGAAATTTGGCGAGCCAATTTTTCGGTAATCTAATCTCTTCTAATTGCCCACCGGTAATCGTACAAGAATTTGCCACCCTGATTACACCACCCACCGCAACCACCTTCTTTTTTGACCGTTGGTAAAATGATTTGGCCACGTGTAATAATGCATCTGGTAATAAAAGACAGTCCACATCAATGCAGCCAACATAAGTGTTGGTTGACAGTGCCATACCCGTGTTCAGGGCATCGGATTTACCGCCATTTTCCTTATCGACTACGGTTAATTTTGAAAAGGAACTTTGTTTTGATTTATAAATTCCCCTTACGGGTTTTGATTTCCAATCAGGATTGATTGGTTGATTTATTTTTTCTAGATTATAAGCATCTATCATTTTTTGTAAGGTTTCATCCTTACTGCCATCATTTACAACCATGACCTCATAGTTTGAATAGCGTAAGGACAAAAGTGACCTAACGTTTTCAACAATCGTCAATCCCTCATTATATGCAGGAGCAATTATTGTAATTGCCGGCTCTAAAGGTGACCCTGCAATTTTGCTAAGATCATCAAAGCTATTTTTATGCTTATAGTGTAAAGAGTTTCTGGACGCTAAATATCCCATGGCGGTAAACAATGCGAACAACACTACCGTGTATGTTAAAAACACAATGTTTATATAATCCAGGATTATATTTAAGAGATCGTTATCCATTTAGTTTCTCTAGTAATCTATTAGGTATTGACCTTAGTTGAAATAGTAACCCGAAGTCTTGATTCTTATTTAAAAAGGATTGGGACATATTCTTTATGGCATTACCTCCAGGGCCAACTAAAGCGAATTCATCAGTAAAAGTCAATAGATCATCATCTTCATTGACCAAAGAATTTTCATGGGAATCCGAAAGAACATTTGTTTCAACATCCATTTCTTTAAGTGTCTTTTCAGAAAGCCGTTCTTTAAGCTGGGCCAACGTTGATTCTGCTTTTGCACTTATTTCAATATTGGGGTCCTTTAATAATCCAGTGAGAAATGAGATTTCCTTATTATCACCAACGGCAACTATTTCATCCAAAAGGATCAACTTTGATTCTGTATCACAGGAGTGGAACAACTCTTCAAAAATGCTATGCCTTACCGATTTGACTTTAGGGTCTATTCTTCTTTCTATGGTATAAACAACATTTTGGATTCGCTCTTGAATCAGTGGTCTTGATTCTTCCAATAATAAATCGAGTAAGAAGGGAATCTCCCGATGATCACCCAATTCTTCAATATCGGACAACAATCTAATCAATACTGCCGTTTCATTATCGAATTCATAAGGTTTAGGTATCAAAGACAAAATTGATTCGATATCTTCCTTTGGAGCCTGGTTAACATTATCTTGTTGAAATTCTTGTGATATAGGCCAATCAATGAATACATTGTCTTCTTCGTCAATTAACTCCTTATTCATTGACTGTTCATTGGCCAAGTTATTTTCCAATATCTCCTCAATAACGGTTTTTCCCTCATCTATTATTTTTTCGTTGAAATCATTTTCAACTTCCTCTTCGGGTTTTGGAAATTTGACTTCATCATTGTCAATTATGTTCTTAAGTTCTTCCTCAACAACGATAGGCAAAAAAGTTAGGTCTTGAACGGTAAATTCAAATTCTGGGTTATCAGATTCTTTTTCTTCCCTATCCATTATTGTAGTGTTTATCTCATTATTAACAATATCAAAGTCAGTATTGTCTTCCTGCTTTTCCTCTTTCGGTTCATTGGACACCACTATAGGTAAGAAGTCCAAGGTGGTTTCTGATAGGTCAAACATAGAACTTTCAAATCCCTCGATTTCTTCTTTATTTTTAAGTTCTATTTCATCCTTAATTGCATCTGACCCAATAGCATTGTATAAAATATTTTCTTCTGATTCTGACACTACAATCGGTAAAAAATCCAGATTTTCTTGACCCACTTCTATATGCACTTCCTTTTTACTTGGAATTTTAGATTCTGATTCATCACCTGAATCTGGAATATTCAATTCTTCTTGAAAGATTTCTTTTGACGTTTCTTCCCTATGTTCAATTGGGTTCTCATCGTTGAATTCTTCAATTTCCTTTTTTTCGATTATATCATCCGGCATTTCATTGTTGGTCACATTCTCAATGCCTTCAGTAGGCATTATAGTTTCTGGAAGTATAGTGTTGATTGCGCTCAGCGCTTTGCTTTTTACGGTAAAATCGAGTTTTTTTCTTTCAATTTTTCTTAAAAACACAATATCTCCCTGATCACCTAATAAGCTAATGGCACCAAGAATAGATATTTTGACTTCAGTTGAACATCGCCAAAAAACCTTCTTTAACATGTCTTTTGCTTCTACGACATTAAAGATCTTTAAACATTCTATAGCCTCTAATTTGATTTGATCGTTTCTATGTTTCAATAATTCTATCAGAGAGGCCCTTGCATCATTTTGGTTATAGTGTTTGATAAGTCTAAGAGCGAAAAGAACAACATGTTTGTTTTTAGAGGTGAGCCATGTTTTGAATTGAGGTGGTTTGAAGTCTTTATTGTTACGTAAGATCTCTAAAAGACTAAGTTGTTGCCACTCTGATATCTTATACTTTGTGGTGTCCATGAAGTATGAAATCCCTTCATTCTTAAGGGTAATTGTTGCAATTTCTGCCTGCTTTCGTATCACACTTCTTTTGTCATTGATAAAGCGCACAATATATTGATATGATTCGGTCACCTGCATATGGGAAAGCTCCAAAATCCCTTTGGAAACCATCTCCCAACGCCAACTTTCGAGTTTTTTATAGGCATCTAGATGTAAACCTAAATTTTTATAGAGATCAATTAACTGTTTTAGGGCCTGACCGGAAACATCCCTTCTGAGTTCCATAAGCGTGCTCGCCAGCACCTCACGGTTAAAATTATCGTTCAATAACTCCCTGATATGGATCTTGTGCTCTATATAAGTGTTTTTTTCTTCCTTGGAACCATTTTCGGAATAAAAAATAAACTCGCTTATCATAGGGGAAAGCTCTCTCTTTTTTTCTAAAATTTTTCGTGAACGAGCTGAGATCTTATTTCTGTAAAAGAAAATGCAGACAAAGAAAATAATGCCTATTCCAACAAACAGCATTGTTAGATCCCACAAAAGATCCGTATGGATCTTTGGGGCACTTAACAGTGGATATATGCTATATGTTAGGCTATACGTCAATTACTAAACTTTCCTTAATTCCCTGTTTATTCTCATTATCAATTCGGCTGGACTCACAGGTTTGGAAATAAAATCATTTGCCCCCAAATCAAATGCTTTCAATACATTCTCTTCATTACCTGCAGATGAAATTATTATTATGGGAATTTTGGAGTTAAGCTCATTACGAACATAATCCACAAGCTCTAGTCCAGAAAAATATGGCATCATAATGTCACTAATGATTAAATCTGGGACCTCCTTTTCCAAATGTTCTTTTACTTCTTTACCATTGCTACTTATATTAACTTGAAACCCCTCTTTTTGAAGGCGGAATTTAAGTAATGAAGCCAATAATTCATCATCCTCTGCCAGTAATAGTTTATATGTATCCATTTGGGCTTACTTCTCGTTCTTAAGTTTCTTCAGTTCATTGTCAATGTCCCTTTCAACTAAATCATATTCCTGTGTAAAGGAAACTAATAGGCCTTTCAATTCGTCCAGATTCTTTTTTTCCTTGCTTAGCGTTTGCACCCTCAGAACTATATTCAATAATGTGGTTGCTTGAACCATTTTTAATCCAGATTTAATTTTGTGTGAAGCAAAAGCCAAGCTGTCATAATCCTCATTTTTTAAGTGAACTGAATAAGCGCCGACAAATTCGATTATATTGAGTTTAAAAAGTCCTACGAGCTCTTCTAGAAAATCATGTTCACCGAAACTATCATCCTGTAAAGTTTTGAGGTTTATTCTTTTGGGGGACGGTAACGCTGTTTGATGCATTTCTTCTTCGTTTAATGTACCTTTACCGGAAATCTGTCCTCTACCGCAATTATCAATCAGTTTCATAAGGAGTTCTTCGGGGTTAAATGGTTTTAAAATCAAATCATCTATACCATATGCGCTACAATCCTCTTTTTCATGGGCAGTAATATCAGCTGTAACCACAATAATTGGAATATTCTTTATTTGGGGAGATTTGCTTTCTCGTATCTGTTTGGTAATCTCAACACCACTCATACCTGGCATTCTTAGATCCATTAGAATAAGATCAATACTATGCTCTTCAAGAAATTTTAGTCCAGCTGGTCCGTCATCAGTTACATATGACTTACATCCCCATGCCTTTAATCGCTGCTTAAACAAGCGTTGGTTCATACTATTGTCCTCAAAAACCAGGATTTTTTTGCCTTTTATAGGATTATCGACTGAAATTTGATCATTGATTTCAGGATTCTTTTGAGGTATAGAGGATTCATTGCCTTTTTTAAATGGTAAATTGAATTTAAAGACGGTTCCTCTGCCTAACTTACTTTGAACTTCAATGTTTCCGTTCAAGAGTTCTATTATTTGTTTAACAATATTCAAACCTAGGCCAGAACCCCCATAATTGACTGCGGTATAATTATCTGCCTGTCTAAAGTAGCCGAATATGTGTTTAATGTTTTCCTCGGATATTCCTATACCTGTATCAGATACGACAAACTCCAGGTTAATGGTATCATTGCGGTGGTTTTTCAAGGATATCTCCAGTAAAATCTCCCCTTCCTCAACAAACTTAATGGCATTCCCAATGAGGTTTAATAAAACTTGTGAGAGTTTGGCGGCATCTCCTTTCAACACTTTGGGTATACTTGGGTCAATTTTTGATCTCAGTACTACTTTGTCGTTAGTAATCAAAGTGTTGCATAGATACAATATATTGTCGATGACACCATCAAAATTAAAATCATCTTGGTTTATTGTTTCAAGTCCTTCTGAAAGTTTGGTAAATTCCAATAACTCATTGATTATCTCAAGAAGTGAATTTGAAGCAACTTGAATAGCCTCGACCTTTTCTAATTGATTTTGGCTCAATTTCTCCTCTTTAAGTAAATCCGTAAATCCAATAATTCCGTTTAAAGGCGTACGAATTTCATGGCTAACATTGGCAATAAGCTTGGTGGCATTGCTTTTACCACCAACAGGCAATGGATTTTCCTCTAAAATATCTTGCTCATTGGAATTGGGCGTCCACTGTTGTGAAACAGCAGGGACCCCTTGGAAAACCATTTGCTCCAAGCGTCCTTTGAATTCATCGAAGCTTTTTTTAAGAAGAGCACTGTTCTTTGTATTTAGTTCCTCAAAAGAATATTCGTTGAGTGTAGATTCAATATTATCTAGTTGGTTAAGTAATTTTCTTGCCTTCAAAAGGTAGGTTTATTTGGGTTAATGATATGTGCTAAGTTGATAAACTCTTACGTTATTGTCTTTAACATAGATCTTAGACGTTTTAAAGCTCTTCATAATCAGAAGTATCTGCAATAATTTGTTCTCGAATAACCCTTTTTTGTTGTCAAATTCCTTTATTTGTAGGTATAAATAATTTGCCATATGAAAAAACTACTTTACCTCTCTTCTTTTTTTCTATTATTCAATTGCGCTGAGACAGTGAAAAAAGCAGAGATAAGCGGAATTGACAAGGTCAAGGAAATACATGAAAAGGTGATTACAATTGATACCCATGACGATATTAATGTCAATAATTTTACCGATTCGGTTAATTATAAACAAAGGCTAACGACCCAGATCAATATTCCCAAGATGGTCGAAGGTGGTTTGGATGTTTCTTGGCTTATCGTTTATACAGGTCAGGATTCATTGAATGCCGAAGGTTATGCCAAGGCCAAAGCAAATGCCATGGCCAAGTTCGATGCCATACACAGACTTTGCGAGGAAATTGCCCCGGATGAGATCGAGTTGGCCCTTACTTCGGATGATGTGCGCAGAATCGTCGCTTCAGGAAAAAAAGTGGCCATGATCGGGGTAGAAAATGCATATCCCATTGGGGAAGATCTTTCAGGTTTTGAAGAATATTATAACCTAGGGGCCAGATATATCTCCTTGTCGCATAATGGGCATAGCCAATTCTGTGATTCTAACACCGGGGAAGAGGACGATATTTGGCTTTATAATGGGCTAAGTGACTTGGGCAAGGAAGCTGTAAAAGAAATGAACCGTTTGGGCATTATGATAGATGTTTCCCATCCTTCAAAAGAATCCATGGTACAAATGATCAATTTATCAAAGGCACCGATTATCGCTTCCCATTCTTCAGCAAGGGCGCTTTGTGGCCATAGCCGTAATTTAGATGACGAACAACTGTTGATGATGAAAGAAAATGGTGGGGTTGTACAAACCGTTGCCTTCAGGTCTTATCTCAATACGAAAAAGAACGATAAGCGTACGGCCTATATGAAAAACATATATACTCAAGTTGCCGATTCGTTGGGAATAGCTTGGTATGAAAGGTCACAGATAAAAGATCTGACCGAGAGCCAGAAAGAAGAATTTTTCAATAATTACCGAAAGGTAATGGATATCGGCACCGAAATAGCCAAAACAAAAACCGATGTTCCGGAAGATGTGAGTGTGGTCGATTTTGTGGATCATATTGATTACATGGTTGACCTAATAGGCATTGACCATGTGGGTATCAGCTCCGATTTTGATGGTGGTGGCGGAATTGAAGGATGGTCAGATGCCTCAGAAACCATGAACGTGACCGCTGAACTTGTAAAAAGAGGATATACCGAAGAAGAGATTGAAAAACTTTGGGGAGGTAACTTACTTCGGGTTCTTGATGAAGTACAGGCCGTTGCTGATGAACTTAGTAAAAAAACAACGTAAGCGATTCAATAATTTTATTTTTAAATAAAAGGGATAGACTTCAAATAAGTTCTATCCTTTTTTTTATGCCATTACTTATAATTCAGGGGTACTTTCTTATCCGAAATTGACAATAAGAAATTTTTTTAAGATTAAATGGAGATAATTCTTACGATTTAATGTTTTTGTAATAAAATAATGTAACATTCCATTTATATTTGATACTAATCAGAAAATTAATTCAATAAACTCAGAACATGAAAACACTAAAACTATGTATTGCAATTTTGGCCATGACCTTTGTTGCACCTTTAAGCGCACAGACCGCGGATGAAATCCTGGACACCTATTTTGAAAATATCGGAGGGCTTGAAAAGCTCAAAAGTGTAGAGGGAATGAAAATGGTAGCGAAAATAAATCAACAGGGAATGGAGATTCCTCTGGAAGTATTGCAATTGAGCGATGGTCGACAGATGACCACTATTAATTTTCAAGGAAAAGAAATAAAGCAAGGTGTTTTCGATGGTGAAACCTTATGGAGCCATAATTTCATGACCATGAAGGCTGAAAAAAGTGATGCGGAGGCCACTGCAAACTTTAAATTGAATTCAAATGATTTCCCTGATTCATTTATAGATTATAAAGAGAAGGGATATACCGTAGAATTATTGGGGAAAGAAACCATAAGTGGAACGGAGACTTTCAAGATAAAATTGGTCAAAGAGCCTATTACCGTAGATGGTAAAGAAGAAGAAGATGTATCTTTCTATTTTTTCGATACGGATAATTTTGTCCCTATTGCCGTTCAATCCGAAATTAAATCGGGGCAAGGAAAAGGTATGGTTCAAGAAATGACATTCAGCGACTATGAGGAGGTTGATGGTATATATTTTGCTTTTTCAATGACCCAAGGGGTAAAAGGCCAGCCAGGAAATCCTTTGACTATAGAAAGTATTGAGCTGAATCCCACCGTTGAAGATGGAATATTTGCTTTTCCAGAGGAAATAGCAGTAGACGAAAAATAACAACAACATTTTTAAAGGCCCTTTCTTCTCAAAGGGCCTTTTTATTTAATATCTTTTATCATGAAAAAAATATATATCCTTATAGCCCTATTGGGGCTTGTAAGCTCGTATACAATAGTTGCACAAGATAAGAATAACGATGGTAAGGCTTTGTTTGGAGATATGACCGCTAGGCATATTGGCCCTGCCCTTATGAGTGGTCGTATCAACGATATGGAGGTGCACCCTACCAATAGTAGAATCATTTATGCAGGTACGGCTGGTGGCGGAGTTTGGAAATCGAATGATGCCGGTACTACCTTCAACCCTATTTTTGATGATTATTGCCAATCGATCGGAGCAGTTGCTTTAGATCCCAATGATCCGGACAATACCATATATGTTGGTACGGGAGAGACTTGGACCAGAAATAGTGTTTCTGTAGGTGACGGTCTATATAAATCAACAGATGGTGGTGCCAACTGGAGAAAGCTCGGTTTTGATAAATCAGAACGTATTGCCAATATCATTGTGAATCCAAAGAACCCAAAAGAAGTTTATGTAGCCGTTTTAGGTGCACTTTGGGGAGATAGCGAGGAAAGGGGTGTCTACAAATCAACAGATGCCGGTGAAACATGGAACAAACTCCTTTATATAAACCCAAAAACGGGATGTGCTGATTTGGCCATGGATCCTAATGACCCCAATGTGCTTTATGCTTCTATGTGGGAATTTAGACGTACGGGCTGGAGTTTTGAATCCGGCGGGGAAAATAGTGCATTGTATAAATCAACTGACGGGGGTGCAAATTGGTCCAAAATCCATAATGGGTTTCCTTCCGGTAAACTAGGGCGATTGGGAATAGCGGTGGCCCCATCGAACCCTAATGTTCTTTATACGGTCATTGAGGCTGAAAAAGATGAGCGTAAAGGGTTGTATCGAAGTGATGATGCAGGAAAATCTTGGAAGCAATTGAACAATGATTTCGGAATTACGGTTAGGCCTTTTTATTTTTCCCGTATCGTAGTGGACCCCCTTGATGAAAATGTTATCGTAAAAGGCGGACTAAGCGGTTCTATTTCCAGGGACGGCGGTAAAACGTTCAAGAACCTAGGAAATATGCACAGTGATATACATGATATTGCCTTTAGTATCAAAGATTCGGATATTATGTACGTAGGTACAGATGGTGGGGTTTATCGTTCATGGGATGGTGGTACCAATATGGAGATAGTGGAAAACCTTCCCCTTTCGCAGTTTTACCATATTAGTGTTGATGATGCCAGTCCGTATAATGTATATGGCGGATTGCAGGATAATGGTTCATGGTACGGACCTTCCTCCTCTCCTGGTGGTGTTGAGGCCAGGGATTGGAATTCTGTGGGTTATGGCGATGGGTTCCGTGTATTAAAACATCCGACGAAAAATATTATTTATTCAGAAATGCAGGGTGCGGAGAATGTTTGGCGCTTTGATGTAGACCGTAACCTTTCTAAAACCATACAGCCTCTACCCTCAAAAGGTGTTGCCAAATTGAGATTTAATTGGAACGCTCCTATGGCGGTTAGTACCCATCAACCTGACCGGTTTTACATGGGGAGTCAATTTTTGCACAAGTCTGATGATATGGGGGATACATGGGAAATCATCTCCCCCGATTTAACCACGAATGATCCAACAAAACAGGCTCAGGAAAACTCAGGCGGATTGTCGAAGGATAACTCAGGAGCTGAAAACCATACGACGATCTTTACCATAGCGGAATCCCCTCTCGATGAAAATGTGATTTGGGTGGGTACCGATGACGGTAATGTACAAGTTACCCAAGATGGTGGTAAAACTTGGACGAATACCATTGGTAATATTTCCGGATTGCCAAAAAATACATGGACCTATCATATCGAGGCCAGTGTTTTCAATAAGGGTACGGCCTATGCTGTGTTTGAGGGCCACACACAAAATGATATGAATCCTTATACTTACAAAACAACTGATTTTGGCAAGACTTGGACGAATATCATTACCGATGATGTGGTTGGTTTTGTTCGAAATATCCAGGAAGATTATGTAAATCCCGATTTATTGTTCCTAGGTACTGAATTTGGACTTTACATAACCTTGGACGGTGGTAAAAACTGGAAAAAGTTCACTAATAATATGCCATCGGTGGCCGTACACTTCATTGATCTACAAAAAGAAACCAATGATTTGGTCATGGGAACCCATGGTCGCGGGGTTATCATCATCGATGATATTTCACCTTTAAGGGAACTGACACCTGAAGTGCTTAACAAGAACGTTCATTTCTTTGCTAGCAAGCCAACCGTTATCAATGAAAAAAGTAATTTTTCGGGCAGTTTCGGTGCTGAAACGCAATTTGTAGGCCGAAACAAGAGTAAAAATGCCCAAATAAAATACTATTTAAAGAAAAGGCATACGTTTGGAAAGATGAAAATGGAAGTTCAGGATATGGAAGGGAATACCATTTTTGAATTGGGTCCTGGAAAATCAAAAGGAATCAATATCGTTAATTGGACCGGTAAAATAAGACAACCTAAAGTCGCCAAAGGAAAAACATTCTCTTTCGGTGGGTTTACTTCCCCATATGTAGCCGCTGGTACGTATAAAGCCGTTATGACCAAAGGTAAAGAAACGTATGAGCAGACCTTTGAATTGGTTTATGACGAAAAATCATCATTAACAGCAGAGGAAAGGGGTTTTAAGAACAAGACCACAATGAAAATGTACAACATGACCCAAGAACTTGCCTATTTGGTATATGAATTGGACGAAATGATTGTAAAGGCAGAAAGTGATAAGAATACCAAGATGGTTTCTAAATTAAATGGCCTTAAAGAAACTTTGGTCATTACCACAGGTGATAATTATGTGGGCTCTGCAGAACCCCAATTACGGGAAAAAATGGCCGATCTTTATAGTAAATTGGCCAACAATTATGATAAGCCTACCAAATCTGAATTGGAGAGTTTGAGTATAATCTCAGAACGGTTCGATACGGCAAAAGCGGATTTTATGAAATTGAAAAAAAAGTTTAAGACAAAGGATGATTTTTCTGTAAAGACCTTTCAAGAGTTTTTAGAGAGCAAGTAAAGAGTTTGGATTGTATTAAAAAGGCCATTGGCGATTACGCCAATGGCCTTTTCTGTTCATAACCTCGTTAAAAACTTAAACCAAAGTGGTAAAACGAGGTAATATAAACGGGTACCTTTAGTAAAACTTTGTAAAATGAGTGATAGATCCCACAATCTCTTGCATATACGTCCTCAAATAGGGTCGGCCAAGGTTAATGATTCTATGAGTTCCGATGAGTATTTTCAGAACAAAACCATTAGACCGGTCTTAAAATTACAGAACGATCTTTTGTTGGCGGCTTTCCAGAATTACATTAACAAACACAAGAAAAGATATTATGATTTGAGTTTGGAAAACAAGTTAATGTATATCGAAAATGCCATCCAAAAGGATATCAAATTCCGAAATTCATTAAAGGGCATGGTCATTGGGCAATTTACAGTTGAAGAATATAATGATTATATAAAAAATTCTTCCGCCTTGAACAAGCGTATGATGAATATGGTTGTAGAACGTTTAAAAGGGCAAATACAGGTTTTTGAAGTTCCTGAATTAGTCCAATAATGATTCGCCGTTGAGATTTGTCGTAAGAATATCGCTCATTAGGTCAAAATAGGGCCTGATAGCTTTAAAGGAGTCATTTATTTTCATTTCAAAATCTGGTGAAAGAACTTCCTTGTCCGTAAATTTTCGGATAAAAATGTATTGTTTCTTTCTGATAAGGTCAATATCGGGATGGCCTTTATCAAATCCTTTTGGTGCTGTTTTCAGCTCCTCGCCTATCAAATTGCCCCAGACATCAACAAATTTTTTATTATTGATGATCGTTTTAAATTCCTCTGCATCCAACTCCAATTCTTTACGAATGCGCAACAGATCTTCTTTCTCCGGATTCCAAAATCCTGTTGCAATAAAACTGTCCCCTGGTTTTATCTGTACATAATATCCTCCTCGCAACTTAGCCCCTGCCCTGGCGTATGAACCCGCAAAATGGGTCTTATAAGGTGTTTTGTCCTTTGAAAATCGAACATCCCTATAAATACGGAACATCTTCATTTTTTCGATGTCATCATGCTGTTTCATTCTCTCCATGACCGTACTGAAAAAATCTTTGACACTGGACTCCAGTGCTTTAAATCGGTCTTTGTTTGCGGTAAACCATTCTCTGGTATTATTTTGTTCCAAATCCTTTAAAAATAAAAAGACTTCTTTAGTAATTACAGCACTTTGCATACGACTTAACTGAGGTTATTTTTAGCTAAAGTTAACCAAATGGGAGGAACTCCTTTTAAAATATTCATTAATTTCGTTTTTACAATCAGCAAGTAATGGATCAGCAAGCAATAATCGATAAAATAAAGCAGCACAAGAAACAACCTAATCTAAGGTTTGCTTTAAAAGAAAGGGTTGAGGCGTTCACCAATAAACTTTTTTATACACTTTTTGATATAGACACTCCTGTTGAAGGCAACTTGGATATTTTGAAATCCGATTTTGAGGAATTGGCCAAATTGGCTTGTTGGGAATGCGAAAACCCATGTAGTAAGGTTTGGAAAGGCTATTTGGAATCACTTCCGAACGTACTTGAAAGTCTAAACCTTGATGCGGAAGCAATTGTTGATTGTGACCCTGCTTCCTTGTCCATTGAAGAAGTTTATATGGCATATCCCGGATTCTATGCGATTGCCATTTATCGATTGGCCCATGAATTATATAAGGTAGGTTTCCCTTTGGTGCCTAGACTTATGACCGAGTACGCGCATAGTAAGACCGGTGTGGATATTAATCCAGGGGCAAAAATTGGTAAATCGTTCTTTATTGATCATGCCACAGGGGTCGTTATTGGGGAATCTGCCGAAATAAAGGACCATGTAAAAGTTTATCAAGGGGTTACCCTAGGAGCGCTATATGTGGCCAAAGATTTAAAGGAAACCAAAAGGCATCCGACTATAGAAAATAATGTTACCATATACGCGAATGCAACAATACTTGGTGGTGAAACCGTTATTGGGGCCAACAGTATTATCGGTGGTAATGCGTGGGTGACCGAGTCGGTTCCTCCCAACTCTACCGTTTTCCATACACCAGAAATTAAAATAAAAACAGCAACCAATGTCTAGGACAATATTCGACATTATAGGGAACACCCCTTTAATAGCCTCACAAGTACTAAATACCAATCCCAACGTTAAACTCCTTTTTAAGATGGAAGGCCATAATCCGGGAGGAAGCGTTAAAGATCGTGCAGCTTTCAATATGATCAAATCCGGATTGGAAAAAGGTGCGATTTCAAAAAATTCGAGATTAATTGAAGCGACAAGTGGTAATACAGGAATTGCACTTGCAATGATAGCTGGTATTTACGGATTGGATATAGAGCTTGTAATGCCTGAAAACTCCACTAAGGAAAGGGTACAGACCATGCGGGCATATGGAGCAAAGGTTACCTTGACGCCTTCCGATGTCGGAATTGAAGGGGCAAGGGATTACGCAGAGAATAAAGTAAAGCAGGAAGGGTTCATTATGCTCGATCAATTTGCAAATGAAGATAATTGGAAAGCACATTATAAAACAACAGGGCCCGAAATTTGGCGCGATACCGAAGGAGCGGTAACTCATTTCGTTTCGGCAATGGGCACTACGGGAACCATAATGGGCACCTCAACATTTTTAAAGGAACAAGATCCTAATATTCAGATTGTAGGGGTTCAGCCTACAGATGGTTCCAGTATTCCCGGAATTAGAAAATGGCCTGAAGCTTATTTACCTAAGATATTCGATGCCAAAAAAGTTGACCAGGTGATTGAAGTGGATACTGAAGAAGCGAGGGAAATGGCTAAAAGATTGGCCAAAGAAGAGGGTATTTTTTCAGGTATGAGTAGCGGTGGTGCAACGGTGGCGGCTTTAAAATTAGCCAAGACCATAGATAAAGGAACTATAGTATCCATTATTTGTGACCGTGGGGACCGTTATCTTTCATCAGATTTGTTCGATTAGGTTCTAGTATTGAATGGCCATTAAATCCAGTCTTTCTTTTTAAAAAAGATCAAAAGGCCAATAAAAATAACGACCATTAGGCCCCAAACCATAAAGTAACCGTTTTCCCATTGTAGTTCGGGCATATGAACGAAATTCATACCATAGATTCCGGCTATAAATGTCAAGGGAATAAATATGGAAGACATAATGGTGAGTACCTTCATTACCTCGTTCATTCTATTACTCATATTGCTCATGTACATTTCCATTAAACTCATGGCCATTTCCCGATAGATCTGGAGGCTTTCGTTTATTTCATAAGAATGGTCAAGGGCATCTCGTAAAAAGAATTTGGTATCCTTGCTCATTAGTGGACTTTCAGAATCAATCAATCGGTTCACGAGCTCTTTTACCGGGTAGATCCATTGCCTAATTTTAAGGACTTCCTTTTTCAATTGCTGAATCTGTTTGGCAACTTCAGGAGTAGGGTTTTCATATAGTTCCTCTTCCAAGGATTCTATTTTATGGCCGACATTCTCCAACACTATAAAGTAATTGTCAATGATGGAGTCCAATAAGGCAAAAAACAAATAGTCCGAATTTTTAGTTCTTATTCGTCCTGATTTGGCATTGATCCTATCTCGTACCCCATTGAAAACATCGTAATCCAATTCTTGGAAAACCAAAACACAATTTTGCATTACGACCAAGGCCACATGTTCCCCGATCAATTCATTGTCATCATTTATATACAGCATTCTGAAAGTGCCAAAAATATAGTCTTCATATTCATCTATTTTCGGCCGTTGCTGGGTATTCACGATATCTTCCAAAATCAATGCATTTAAGCCAAAGTGCTTACCCACTTTCTCTATAAAGGATTCATCACTTAAACCAACGATATTAACCCATGATGTGGTTGGGGTATCTTTATGGGCAACGATTTGCTCAATTTCACCAGGATAATGGATTTTATGAAGGTCCTCGGTATATTCAATGATCGTTACCTTGGTTTCCGTAGCTTCCCGATGCCCCATATAAGTAATGGTCCCGGGAGCTTTACCCACTTTTTTGTGCTTTTTGAACTGTCTTTTTAAAATGTCCTTTTTCTTGGCCATAGCGGGATGTTTATATAAATATACTAAAAGAAATGAAGGTCTTTGGTATTAACTGAAATCCAAGTGTTTTAACATAAGTCCCGACCCAGGGGCAACGCTTGTAAGTAATTTGGCACCTGGTGACGACAGCGAATCTTCAATATCGGCTAAGGTTAATTCACCTTTTCCCAATTGGATCAATGCACCCATGATCATGCGAATTTGATATCGCATGAACCCTTTTCCTTTTATATGGAGGGCATAGGATTTTTCAGGAAAAAAGTTAGCTTCGAGAATGGTGTTTTTTCGTATCTCACACAGTTCAATGGTTCTCAACTTATGGGAGTTCTTTTGGGATTTAACGGTGTATGATGTATAATCATGGGTGCCAACAAAATATGAAGTTGCCTTTTTCATTGAATCCAAGTCTAGCTGTTCCAAGATATTGGTAATAAACGGAGCGCTATAAGGATGGTTTTTTGAACCGAATGAAAAGAGATAAACATATTCTTTCATTTTTGGGTCTTTGATGATGTTAAACTCTGCATTGACCGGTTTAATTGCCGTAGCCCTAATGTCCGATGGTAGGTTTTTATTGAACAAAGCCAAGAAAGCATCTAGATCCTCAATGGGGCCATCATCCAAAAAAAGTTCAAAAGCAGCATCCAAGGCCGATACTTTGGCATCTGTACGGCCTGCTCCCAAGATTTTAAATTGTACATGTGGCATAATGAACTTCAACGTTTTATGAATCATGCCTTCAATGGTTTTTTGTTGTGGTTGTTTTTGCCAACCACTGAATCTAAACCCCAGATATTGGATGTTTACCAAATAATAAAAACGCTTGTCGTTCATAGATAGCAAATTTCAGCTAAAATTTGCGTAAAATACAATATTGCTGAATTTTGTATATTAAAAAACTAAAACAACCTAAACATTCTAGATATGAAGAACAAAGTTAAAGTACCCGTATGGTATTGGATTGTTAGTATTTTGGCCTTAATATGGAATCTTATAGGGGCAATGGCCTATTTGGGACAAGCCTTTATTACCGATGAAATTAAGGCAACAATGCCTGTTGAACAGGTAACTTTATTGGAAAATACCCCAGCTTGGGTAACAGCGGCCTTTGCATTTGCCGTATGGGGAGGGGTCTTGGGCTGCATAGCTTTACTCTTACGTAAGAAATGGGCAAAACCTGTATTGGTAATTTCCTTGGTCGGCTTATTGGTTCAATTGGGATATTCCTTCTTTATGACCAATGCTTTAGAGGTTTATGGGCCGGCACAAGGTATGGTAATGCCCATTGTTTTGCTCCTTATCGGTGTGGGATTGGTTCTTTTCGCAAATTCTGCCCGAAAAAAGACTTGGATCAATTGAAGTTGACTTGATTCCTATTGAGTGTGGCAAAGCGATTTATATGCTTTGGCCACACTTTTTTTATGGTTGTCAACATTAAATGTCGTTTATCGATTAATTTGAATAATAAATAATTCAATACGTTTTATTTGTTAATGAATTAGGGTTCCCCCGAATCCCGGAAATAAAAGTAGGTATGAAGTTATTATCGCGATTTTTGTCGTGGGAAAAGACTATTGTATTTTCTATAATAGTACTTTTAATATTGAATGTTTTCAGTTTTTATGGTTTATACACCAATAAGTTCTATTTTTTTAAAATAGATAATTACATTTTACCCGTATTGACCCTTATACATTTTACATTTCTATATGCTTTACGGTTTAAAATAATGGAGGATGAGATAGCGGATCAACAAATGCGTAATTTGGAGTACACGCTTTATGTAGTCGTTATTTTATATCTATATAAATTGGTGGATACGGTCATGATATTGATGAGTTATGGTGATTTTGAGAGTCACGTAATTCCCGCAACCTTCATACCTATAGGAATTTTGATTGTTGTACTCTATGTTATACTCTTGTTTCTTACGGTGACATCATTTTCCCATAGAAAAACTATCGTAGGTGCATACAATTTCAATAGGATCAATGATGAGATAGATTCTTGGGACTAGTCAGTTCTTAATAGCAATTAAAAAAAGCTCCTTGGTTTATTTCAAGGAGCTTTTTTATTGATTCTGTAGGTTTTATCTCGTTACCGTGCCTGTTGGGTAACTACCTGAAACGTTACTACCTATTTCCTGTACGCCCATGGCATCTGCCGGAATCATACCTGCCAAGGGTTTTAGAACAAATGGTGCGGTACTATTGTCCGGATAGGGTTCAATACTTATTACTGCTACCTTGCCCCTAATATCGGTTGGGAACATAAGACCATCCGGAGCATTGACCAAAAAGTCCTCTCCTGGGAACGGTGGACCTGGGTTGGTACCACTGAACGGACTTGCATCATCACTCCCTGTAACAGAAGTGAATGTACCTGTTGTTACGGGAATGCCGTCCATAACGACCCACCCTTCGTATTTCCATCCCGGTTCCAAAGCAGGTAATTCCAGACCATTCACCGCACTTCCACTACTATTGTCCAAAAACCATATACCACTGTATTTTTCGTCCTCTGCCCCTGTACCTGTTGGTGCGGCAACAATGAATTTACCTTCAATCATATCAAATGAAGGAGCTACGGTGCCAGTGCCCAATGTTGCCGAATTACCATTGAAATCGCCTACGAACAACTTAGTGTCGGCCGGGTCGGTCGAGGGGTCTGGGTTTGGTTCAATGGAAAGCACGAATTTTGTTGCACTGGCCAAAGTCGTGGCATCCAATTCAAAAGAAGTTTGGGAAAGGTCACCGTTGGAGTTTACGGAAAAGGTTCCTGTACTTACCGGGGCACCATCTACGATTATCCATCCTTCATATAGAAAATCAGGGCCTAAATCCTCCAATCCATCTATATTCAATGAAATGGAGGAATTTTGTGGTTCATCGCCATCATCATCATTTACACTACATGATGAAATCAGCACAGTCGATAACATAATCAACGCATACTTAAGGTTTAATTTTTTCATTTCTTATGTTTTTTAGTTATGCAACAAACTAACACAGAACATGTTACAGTTGGGTCACAGAAGAGTAAACTTTTTATATAGGATTATCACGAATTGATCACGGTTCAGAGTAATATCATGAAAAATTAGACACGTTTCTATTTGTTTATTGTAAGGAACGTCTGTAGAATTCAACTATTTCAGGGTTAAAAGTTTCGATTAATCACCATATTTCAACGACAATCAATTGTTTTAGGATTAAATTGGTTTGCTGTGATATTTATGTGATAACTTTTGGTTTTATTCGTAAATGCAATTATGAAAAATATTTTAATAATAGAAGATGATCCCGAGATAATTAAATTATTGGAGATTCATCTAACCGATTTAATTTATAAGACATCCAAAGCGATGGATGGGGAACTAGGACTTCAAATGGCCCTTGAGAATGACTATGATATGATTCTATTGGACCTCACCTTACCTACGTTGGATGGTGTCGAAATCTGTAAAAAACTTAGGGCGGTTAAAAATACCCCCATAATTATGCTAACTGCCAAATCGGAGGAGATAGACAGGGTACTTGGTTTGGAAATAGGTGCGGATGATTACATTACCAAACCATTCAGTATTCGTGAACTACTTGCAAGGGTAAAGGCGGTTCTGCGTAGGGCCGATATAAAGGAAATCAAAGAAAAGGATACATCCTCGATTATTGCAGAAGGCTTAAAAATAGACGTTGACAAACGAAAGGTCGGTTTAAACGGACAAAAAATTGAGCTTAGCCCAAAGGAATTTGAACTTTTGGTGCTTATGGCTTCCAATCCCGGCCGAAATTATACCCGTTCTGAATTATTGAATATGATATGGGGTTATAATTTTGAAGGTTACGAACATACCGTTAATTCACATATAAATAGGTTACGGGCAAAAATCGAATCCGATATGGCAAATCCTACTTTTATTTTGACCACTTGGGGTGTTGGATATAAATTTAATGAAGAGATTATAGAATGAATACCGATAAAACCTTAACACCAAGATTGGTCAAGAAATTATGGCTGGCATTTATTGTATTAATCGCGATAATAGGAACTTCGTACATTTTTATAACCGGTTATTTCAGCAATAAGCATAGTGAGGCTACCATTCAAAAGATCAATGCCAGTTTAGCGGAACATCTTATTGAGGAGAAGTTTCAGAATGCCTCCCCATTCTTGGAGGACGGTAGCGTGAACAAAGCATTGTTCGGAGATTTAATGCACGACATGATGGCGGTAAACCGAAGTATAGAGGTTTATTTGTTGGATAAAAAAGGGAGTATCCTTTATTCCGTTGTTTTGGACCATGGAGATGGCTCCGAGACCAAACAAGTATCACTAAATCCCATAAAGTCCTTTATCGCCTCAAATGGGCAAGAACATATTCTTGGGGACGATCCCAGAAACCCTAATGAGAAAAATATATTTTCGGCGGCACCCTATAATGTGAATGGGAAAGAAGGTTATATATATATTGTATTGGCCGGCCAAAAACTACAACAGGTAAGTGAAACTTTGCTAGGTCGTTATTATTCCAATCTGGGCATTGGGGGATTTTTACTCGCCATTCTTTTTGCCGGAATAATAGGCTATTTAAGCATATGGTTTCTTACCAAGAACCTTAGACTTATGACCGGTACGGTTAAAAGATTCCAAGAAGGCGATCTGGAGGCTAGGATTGAAAACCCAAAAGGTTCTGATATAGAGGTGTTTGCAAATGCATTCAACCAAATGGCCGATTCCATTGTTGAGAATATGGACAAGATGAAGTCGGTGGATTTATTAAGGAGAGAACTTATCGCCAATGTTTCCCATGATCTTAGGACGCCTTTGGCCATTTTAAAGGGATATATTGAAACCATGCAAATGAAGAAGGATTCCCTAACGGAAGAGGAAAAACAAGAATATCTTCAAATCACCTATGATAATGCGGATAAACTTTCCAAACTGATCAATCAATTATTTGAGTACTCCAAGTTGGAAGCCGAACAGATCACTCCCATTAAAGAACCATTTTCCATTACCGAATTATCACATGATCTTATTGCTAAGTTCAGGGTTTTGGCCCAACGGAAACAAATCGACCTTCAATTGAACAATGCACAAAATAACTCTATCGTATTTGCCGATGTAGGTCTTGTTGAGCGTGCCTTACAGAATCTTTTGGAAAATGCCATAAAGTATACACCATCAGGTGGCAAGGTTACACTTTCCCTTAATCCTAAAAATGATCAAGTTGAAATCAGTATTCAAGATACGGGAACTGGGATTCCTTTGAGTGAACAGCCTTTTATATTCGATCGCTACAAGCAAGTGGTCACAAGCTCCAAAAAACAAGGTCATGGTTTAGGATTGGCCATTGTGAAGAAAATTATGGATCTTCATGATACCACCATTACGGTATTGAGCAAACCTACTGAAGGAAGTTCATTTATATTTCAATTGCCGGCTTACCAAGTATAAAAGATTATGCAGCGTAATGAATATAAAAAGCCTTCTATCATAGAAGGCTTTTTATATTAGGAAATCTTTATGTAATTAAAGGCCACTGATATAACTACCATATAAATCCTTGAATTGAAATCCTTCAGAAAACCTATGTTTGCTCAATTTTCTATGGGCAACCAACCCCCAAAGCAGTATCTCTTTCAAAAAATAAGCATCTTCTTTTGAAACTTCTGGGTTGTATTCCTTGATCAATTGGTTCAGTGGAGGAACATCATCCAACGCTCTTTTGTATTCCGTATCCGTATAATCATCCAACAACTCAAAGCCTTCCCCTTGGAAAAACCAACTTAAAAGTTCATCATACGGACTCTCTTCATCCTTACGTTCCAATTTCTTTATTTCGGGGAAATATGAAGTGAACAACGTTTTAACGGCATCATCGATTAAAATTGCCGCGACACCATCGGCCCCCTCCTGTTCACCTTCATAGACCAGCTCTATTTTTCCGGTTATGGATGGAATAACCCCCATAAAATCGCTCAATCTTATGGTTGTTCTTTCAGCTCCGGTCAATAGTGCCCTACGTTCCGCAGTACTCAATAGATTTTCAAATGCAGTTATGCTGGTCCTCGCACTAACCCCACTCTTGGCATCTACATATTCACTGTTTCTCGCCTCGAAACTGATTTGCTCCAATAAATCCCTGGCAATTTCAGGAACATAAACGGTATCAGTCTGTCTTTTGTCCAAGTTCGATTCTTGTTCGGTGATTTTCCTTGCCGTGGGAATGTCATCGGGATAATGGGTCAATATCTGTGAGCCGATCCTATCTTTTAAAGGGGTTACAATACTGCCCCGATTGGTGTAATCCTCAGGATTGGCAGTAAACACAAATTGAAGGTCTAGAGGCATTCTTATTTTAAAGCCCCGAATTTGAATGTCTCCTTCTTCCAAAATATTGAATAACGAAACTTGGATTCTGGATTGCAGGTCGGGCAGTTCGTTGATTACGAAAATACAGCGATTTGCCCTCGGGATCATACCAAAATGTATAACCCTGTCGTCAGCATAGGATAACTTAAGGTTTGCCGCTTTTATAGGATCCACATCCCCTATTAAATCGGCAACGGTAACATCTGGTGTGGCCAGTTTTTCATAAAAACGGTCACTCCTGTGAAGCCATGTTATCGGGGTATTGTCTCCTTGTTCTTTAATCATTTCAATGGCATAGCGTGATATTGGATTTAAAGGGTCATCGTTTATTTCCGAACCTTTTACTATGGGAATGTATTCATCGAGAAGATTTACCATTAATCTGGCCAACCTGGTCTTGGCCTGCCCCCGTAATCCCAATAAATTGATGTTATGACGGGATAAAATGGCACGTTCCAATTCGGGAATTACCGAATTTTCATAACCCCATACACCTTGAAAGGACTCTTCCCCGCTTTTTATTTTATCACGTAGATTGTCCCGCAGTTCATCCTTGATGCTTTTGGTTTCATAGCCCGCTTTTTTCAGCTCGCCTAGTGTTGTTATTTTTTCCTTTTTCAAGTTTTGATGTTTTTATTGAATTCTCGGTTGAATAGGAATTCAAATTAATTTTTTAACCTCTTAATTTTTTCCTTCTATTACTTTCATAATCCTCAAAGATCATTTCTCCCAAACCAGTAAGCCCTGTAAAGAACGCCTTCCCTTTGTTTGCTTCGGTAAAGTGTCTAATAAATTGCTTTAAATAAGGGTCTTGGGCAATCATGAACGTTGTTATGGGAATATGTAGTTTTCTGGCCTGACTGGCCATATTGTAGCATTTTTCCACAATATAATCATCAAGGCCTACGCTGTTCTTATAATATGTGCCATCCTGTAAACGAAGACAACTTGGCTTGCCATCGGTAATCATGAAAATCTGTTTATTGGTGTTCCGTTTTCTTCTGAGCATATCCATGGCCAATTGTAGGCCGGCTACGGTATTGGTATGGTAAGGCCCCACCTTTAAGTACGGAAGGTCTTTTATGGGTATGGGCCATGCGTCATTTCCAAAAACAAGAATGTCCAATGTATCTTTAGGGTATCTCGTGGTAATCAATTCGGCCAATGCCATGGCTACTTTCTTTGCAGGTGTAATCCGGTCCTCACCATAGAGAATCATACTATGGCTAATGTCGATCATTAGAACCGTACTCATTTGTGCCTTGAAATGGGTGTCCTCAACAACGAGGTCATCTTCGGTCAACGAAAAATCACCCACACCATTATTGATTTGGGCATTTTTTAAACTTTCGGTCATAGAAATGTGTTCTAAACCATCACCATACCTGTACTCCCTAAAATCCCCAGTATGTTCGTCTCCCTGGCCTGCCTTATTGGTTCTATGGTTACCGGCACCTTTACGTTTCAACTTACCGAAGATCTGGTCCAAGGCACGTTGTCGTATTATACGCTCCATTTTTGCCGTAATCGAAAGGTTCCCCTTGGGGCCTTCCTCTTCTTCACCTTCACCCCCACCATCTTTAAATTCTTCCTTCAGGAATCCTTTTGCCTTTAGGTCCTCTATAAAATCATCAATGGTGTAGTTCTCATCTGTAAGCTCATATTCCTTATCCAACTCCCGTAACCAATCCAAGGCCTCATCCACATCACCGGATGTATGTGTGATCAACTCTTGAAAAATTTCGAAGAGTTTTTCAAACGGGGTTTGCTCTGGAGCTTCGTAGGTTGTAAAACGAAATCCTTTTCTTAAATTCATAGCCATATCATAAAATTAAGGTATTAAAAATGAAGGTAATTCGTTTTTAGAAAAACTTAACGATAGTACGAATTTCCAAAAACTTCGTTCCAGACTTTTTTTAGAAGGATTATGGATAAGGTTAGATAGCTTAAATTATAAGTTATTTCTTACAATATTGATTTGTTTATATCGTTAAACATGAAATCGATCCCAATCTATATAACCTATGAACAAGTTGATTTTACTTTTCCTATTTATAGTATCAATGGTTCCTGGAACCAACGATGATGATTGCTCTGCTGTTTATAATAGGGCAACGTATGCCTTGTCCCATTCCAAGAAGGCCTTAAAAGCCCATAATTTTGACCATCAGGTTTATTATTCCGGTAAAACCTTGGAAGCTTATAAAAAAATAGCTGATGGCATGAAAGCGTGTGACTGTAAAAACGCAGCCGAGCTTATACTAGACATTACCATGGATGCCAAAAAAGCCGCTGATCCTGTAGATTGGGCACGTGGACGTTATTATAGTAAAAAGGTATATTTAAATACTCAAGAGTTGATTACTATTTTGGACCTTTGGGCCGAATCCCATGAATAAATAGACCGCTTACTTTAAAAAACAGTTAGGGGCGTAATCTCAGTGCCTTCCTTTTAAGACCTCTACAATGTCATTAAGGGCATACCCTTTTGCTTGTAAAAGAATTAAATAGTGGAATAGAAGATCGGCACTCTCGTTCAAGAACAGATCATCATTATCGTCTTTGGCCTCGATCACTACTTCAACGGCTTCTTCCCCGACCTTTTGGGCTATTTTATTTATGCCTTTGTCGAACAATGAGGCTACATAGGATTTACTGCCATCGGCAGCTTTTCTTCGTTGCTCTATAACACTCTCTAATTCGGTTAAAAAACCGAAGTCCTGATTGTTATTTTCGTTCCAACAAGTATCGGAACCCTTGTGACAGGTGGGCCCTACAGGATTTACCCGTATCAAAAGGGTATCTTGGTCACAATCATTCTTAACATCGACAAGGTTCAAAAAATTACCACTTTCCTCACCTTTTGTCCATAAACGTTCTTTGGTTCTACTATAAAAGGTAACCTTTTTGGTATCCATGGTTTTTTCATAGGCTTCTTTGTTCATATACCCCAACATCAATACTGTTTTTGTAGTTGCATCTTGAATGATGGCAGGTACAAGTCCGTCGTTATTCTTATTGAAATCAATATCCATTTTAAATGTTTTTAAATGCCTTGGATAACTTAATTATGCAAGGACTTATTTTTTATAATCGTACGGGAATCCCTTTTGATCGGAGTTCCTTTTTTAAATCGTTTATTTCTATTTCCTTAAAATGAAAAACACTTGCGGCTAGGGCCGCATCGGCTTTTCCATCGATAAATGTATCAGCGAAATGCTGAATGTTTCCGGCACCTCCGGAAGCAATAATGGGTATGTTCAATTCTGTTGACAATCTGGCCAAAGCTTCATTGGCAAAACCATTTTTGGTACCGTCATGGTTCATAGAAGTGAATAAAATTTCGCCTGCACCACGTTCCTCTACTTCCTTGGCCCAATCGAACAGTTTAATTTCCGTAGGGACCTTACCCCCAACCAAATGCACGATCCATTCCCCATCTATAACCTTGGCATCTATGGCAACAACAACACATTGGGATCCGAATTTGGCCACCAAGTCATTGATCAATTGTGGATTTTTTACGGCTGATGAGTTAATCGAGACCTTATCGGCCCCATTATGAAGTAATACATCAACATCTGCCACAGATGAAATACCACCACCTACGGTAAACGGAATATTCACCTTTTCAGCCACGTGATAAACTAGATCAGCAAGGGTTCTGCGTTTCTCTTCTGTAGCCGAAATATCTAAAAAGACCAATTCATCAGCACCTTCCCGGGCGTAAATTTCAGCTAGCTCTACTGGATCTCCCGCATCGCGAAGATCAACAAAATTGATACCTTTTACCGTACGGCCATCTTTTATATCCAAACAAGGAATGATTCTTTTTGTCAGCACTTTGTCCTATTTCTTGATTAATATTATGTTTTTGGCCTTATACTATTTGTCTTTATATGGCAAAGTAATCGTTCCAAAACCTTTATTCATTTTTTATGTTCAAATCCAATCCGTCATAAAATCCCAAATCTGTATTTTTCAACTGTTTGGTCCAAAACGCGATTTGTCCGGTATGGTACGAATAGTGTTCAACGGCGTGCAATACAACCCCTATTCCTGAAAAATAGAATCCTTGAACATCACGTTTTCTAACAAATTGTTCAATACTGGCATCATTGATAACTCTTTTAGCCGTTTCTACCGTTTCTTTTAATTTTTCCAGAAGTTCTGTTTTTGTATGTCCGGATCGTGTTTCGAATTCCAAATCACGTTCACGGGTATCTTCTTGTTGACCCAATGAGGAAATAACGTATTGGTTTATGTTACCACATATATGTAGTATTAAATTACCGATACTGTTTAGGGATTCGTTGGGTCGTTTCCATACATCAGCCTCTGACAGTTTTTCCAAGGAAATAGTATTCATTCTCGTGTTCTCGTCTAAACGGTACAATGAATTCTGCACAAACTCCTCTTTTATGATTTCTTCCATGCTCAGGTGGTTAAAATATACTCTTCCAATTGTTTTAAGCTGATTCTGTTCTCATATATCGCTTTGCCGATAATAGTACCTTCACAACCGATTTCAGCCAATTTGGGAAGCTCATCAAACGTTGAGATTCCGCCAGAGGCAATTAAATTAAGATCCGGCACCTCTTTTAATATTTTTTGGTATAAATTGAAAGAAGGCCCTTCTAACATACCGTCTTTGCTTATGTCTGTACAAATAACATAAGAAATCCCTTCTTTTTGGTACGATTGTATAAAAGGTACCAGGTTTTCTTCAGACTCCTCTAACCAGCCTGAAACCGCTACTTTCTCGTTCATGGCATCTGCGCCTAAGATTATTTTATCGGCTCCATATTTTTCAAACCAACTTAAAAAAGTTACCTTATCCTTAACTGCAATACTACCACCTGTTACCTGATTGGCTCCACTTTCAAAAGCAATTTTCAAATCCTCATCCCGTTTTAATCCACCACCGAAATCTATTTTCAAATGGGTTTTGGTCGCTAGTTGCTCCAAGACCTTGTGGTTTACGATTTGGTGTGATTTTGCCCCATCTAAATCTACCAAGTGTAGGTATTCGATGCCATGGGCCTCGAACTCCTTGGCAATCTCCAACGGATTTTCGTTGTATATCTTTTTAGTACTGTAATCCCCTTTGGAGAGTCTAACACATTTTCCTTCGATAATATCGATGGCAGGTATTATTCGCATATTATAATTGTAAAAAGTTCTTTAATATTTGTTCCCCCACGGTACTACTTTTCTCGGGATGGAACTGTACCCCATAAAAATTGTCCTTCGCCAATGCAGCACTGTATGGAATTCCATAATCGGCAATAGCGATGGTTTCTTCGCAACTAGGGGCATAATAACTGTGAACCATATAAATGTACTCTGTCTTCACTATATCCTTAAACAAACCTGTTTTCAAATCAGTGATGGCATTCCAACCTATTTGCGGAACTTTGACTTCATTCGTAAAGCGGACCACATCACAATCGAAAATTCCCAACCCCTTCGTATTTCCTTCTTCCGAATAATTGCACATTAACTGCATTCCCAAACAAATTCCCAAAACGGGTTGCTTCAGATTGGGAATCAAGGTATCCAAACCACTTTCCCTAAGCATTTTCATAGCACTACTTGCCTCGCCTACCCCTGGGAAAATAACCTTATCGGCATTTTTGATTTCTTCCACATTGTTGGTCAATATGGCATCATATCCCAATCGTTTAAAAGCGAATTTTATGCTTTGAATATTCCCTGCTCCATAATTTATGATTACTATTTTCATAACATACCCTTTGTTGAAGGTAAAACCATTTTTTCCACATCGCGCTTCACCGCCATTTTAATCGCTTTGGCAAAAGCCTTGAAAATGGCTTCGATCTTATGGTGTTCATTTTTACCCTCGGCTTTTATATTCAGATTGGCTTTGGCACCATCGGTAAACGATTTAAAAAAGTGATAAAACATTTCCGTAGGCATTTTGCCGATCATTTCACGTTGAAAATCGGTTTCCCAAACCAACCAGTTACGGCCTCCGAAATCAATGGCAACTTGAGCCAAACAATCATCCATGGGAAGACAGAAACCATAGCGCTCAATACCCAATTTGTTGCCTAAGGCTTTATTGAAAACTTCACCCAGTGCGATGGCGGTATCCTCTATGGTATGGTGCTCATCTACTTCAAGATCACCATTGACCTTGATTTCCAAATCCATTTGCCCATGTCTTGCCAATTGATCCAACATATGATCAAAGAAAGATAGACCTGTATCAATATTTCCAATTCCGGTCCCATCAAGATTTAACTTGATGAAAATATCGGTTTCATTGGTTTTACGCGTGATTTCAGAGATGCGGTCATTCAATTTCAGAAACTCATATATCTTTTCCCAGTCATTGTTCTCCAATGCTATCACGCTATTCAATTCATCCCTTTTTACCGAAATTTCATCAGTTCCCAAATTGGTGTTGTCATTGATGAATATACCTTTTGAACCTAGGTTCTTGGCTAGTTCCATATCGGTTAAACGGTCTCCGATCACAAAAGAATTGGCCAAATCATATTCCTTGGAGAAATATTCGGTCAACAACCCTGTTCCCGGTTTTCGGGTATCTGCATTTTCATGGGGAAATGTTCGGTCAAGGAATACCTTGTCGAATACCACTCCCTCATTCTCAAAAGATTTTAGGATGAAATTGTGTACGGGCCAAAATGTTTCCTCAGGAAAAACATCGGTACCAAGACCGTCTTGATTCGTGATCATCACCAGCTCGTAATCCAGTTCCTTCGCAATTTTGCCTAAATAGGTAAAGGCTTTTGGATAAAAAACCATTTTCTCGAACGCATCAATCTGCTCATCAGCCGTTTCTTTGATGATGGTACCGTCTCGATCTATAAATAATACTTTTTTCATGTTATGCTATTTCCTTTAACGCGGTAATCAATTTTTCGTTTTCTTCTATGGTACCTATGGTAAAACGTAAGGTGTTTTCACAAAGGGGCTGTGTAGTCCTATTTCTGACAACAACTCCTTTTTTCAATAGTAGATCATACATCTCATTGGCATTATTCACTTTTACCAATACAAAATTCGCATCTGATGGATATACCTTCTCGATAATATCCACTTTTGCCAATACTTTCAACAGTCGATCTTTCTCTTTAAGAATCTGGGTCACTTCATGTTTTAAAACCTCTGGTTTCAGTACTTGCTCCAATGCCCGTCTTTGGGTTAATCCGTTTACATTGTACGGTGGTTTTATCGTATTCAATACCGTAATGATATTAGAGGAGGCAAAACAGAGTCCTAGACGAATACCCGCCAACCCATAAGCTTTAGACAAGGTTTGGGTCACAATCAGGTTCGGAAATTCATCCAAACGTTTCAACCAACTTTCTTTATCCGAAAAATCGATATATGCCTCATCGATAACTACCAAACCGTTGAATTTCTTTAGAAGCTTTAGGATGGCCGTTTCCTCAATACTGTTTCCTGTGGGATTGTTCGGGGAACAGATAAAAATAAGTTTACTATTTTCATCAACAGAAGCCAAAATAGTATCGGTATCCAATTGAAAATCTTTCGTCAAAAGTACTTCCCTATTCCCAATATCATTGATGCCTGATAAGACCTTATACATTCCGTATGTAGGTGGCAGGGTAATGATGTTATCAACTTTGGGTTCACAAAAAGCCCTGAAAATCAAATCCAAAACCTCATCGCTACCATTTCCCAATAGGATATTATCAACTTTTACTCCCTTTTGTTCTACCAAAACCGACTTAAGACTGCGCTGATGTGGGTCTGGATACCTATTTACCCCATTCTCAAATGGATTCTCATTGGCATCAAGGAATACCATTTCAGTACCATCTGATACATATTCATCCCTAGCAGAGGAATACGGTTGTAAACCTTTGATATTCTCCCTGATTATATTGTTTATATTAAATCCTGACATTTTTATAATTATCTACCATTAAGGAATCTTACCTATCTCCTATTTATTTGGGTCAATCTTTTAAACTTTTCAATCGAAGTGTTACAGCATTTTTATGGGCTTGTAGACCCTCTGCATCTGCCATTACCTCAATTGCCTTACCTATCTCTTTAATTCCCTCTTCAGTTATTTTTTGAAAGGTCATACTCTTTTTAAAACTATCAAGATTTACACCGCTATATTGTTTGGCATACCCATTTGTGGGTAAGGTGTGATTTGTACCCGATGCGTAATCACCTGCACTTTCAGGAGTGTAATTGCCAATGAATACCGAACCAGCATTCATGATTTGGTTTAAGTATTCTTCTTCTTTTTCGACGCAAAGGATATAATGCTCAGGACCATATTCATTGATCAAATCAATGGCAATCTGCTCCTGATCAACAAATATTAATTTACTGTTTTCTATGGCTTGGGTCGCAATGTCTTTTCTTGGCAATTGTTCAAGTTGATTTTCCACCTCTTTTTCTACATCATCAATCATTTTCTTTGAAGTAGACACTAAAATGACTTGACTATCGGCACCGTGTTCAGCTTGACTCAAAAGGTCTGATGCTACAAATGCAGCATTGGCAGTGTCATCAGCCATTACCAGAAGTTCACTGGGACCCGCTGGCATATCAATGGCTACACCATGTTTGGTTGCTATCTGTTTTGCCACTGTTACATATTGGTTGCCTGGCCCGAAAATCTTATACACTTTGGAAATGCTTTCAGTACCAAAGGTCATTCCTGCTATTGCCTGAATTCCCCCAACTTTATAAATTTGGGTTACACCACATAAGCTTGCTGTATATAAAATGGCTGGGTGAACTTTTCCTTCTTTATTCGGTGGTGTACATAAAACTATCTCTGAACATCCTGAAATATTTGCGGGTACAGCCAACATTAAAATTGTGGAAAACAAAGGAGCAGAACCTCCTGGAATATATAATCCGACCTTTTGAATAGGTCTTTTTTCCTGCCAACACAAAACACCATTAGTAGTCTCGACCTCTACTTTGTCTGTTTCCTGTGCTTTGTGGAACGCCTCAATATTTCTTTTGGCCAAGGCAATAGCCGTTTTTAATTCTTGACCAACTAAGTCCGCAGCCTCAGCTATTTCTGATTCAGAAACCTGCAAACTTTTCAAGGTAACCCCATCAAACTTTTGGGTGTACTCCATTAAGACTGAATCGCCTTCCATTTCGACCTTTGCAAACACTTCATTAACTACATCTTCAATATCTGATACAGTTTGCGTAGGCCTTTTTAAAATGCTTAGCCAATCTTTTCGGTCTGGATTGTATATTTTATTCATTACAACACCATTTTTTCAATAGGGCAAACCAAAATACCTTCTGCCCCAGCTTGCTTTAACTCATCGATTACTTCCCAAAACTTATCTTTATTGATAACCGTGTGAACCGAACTCCACCCTTCTTCGGCAAGCGGTAAGACCGTTGGACTTCTCATTCCGGGTAATAATTTTATTACGGCATCCAATCTATCGTTCGGAGCGTTCAATAAAACATATTTTGATTGTCTGGCCTGTAGAACCGATTTGATCCTGAATTGTAATTTGGAAAGAATGGCTTTTCTCTCCTCCGTTATTTTTTGTGAAACCGCTAATACTGCTTCACTTTTCAACATAACCTCAACTTCTTTCAGATTGTTTTTGAAAAGGGTACTGCCACTAGAGACAATATCACAAATGCCATCTGCTAGACCAATGTTAGGAGCAATTTCAACAGATCCATTAATAATATGCAAATCTGCTTTCACCCCTTTTTCCTCTAAATAATTCTTAACGGTATTCGGATATGAAGTAGCTATTCGCTTACCTTCAAAATCTTGAACCGAGTTGTACTTTACTGATTTTGGCACAGCCAAGGACACCCTACATTTAGAGAATCCCAATTTTACGGCTATATCTATATCATGGCCTTTTTCAATTAATACATTCTCTCCGATAATGGCAATGTCTACCACTCCGTCTCTAAGATATTGAGGAATATCCCCATTACGCAAGTAAAAAACTTCCATAGGGAAATTACGTGAAGAGGCCTTTAATTGGTCTTTTCCATTGTCTATTGATATGCCACAATTTTTTAGGATTTCAAGGGAATCCTCATTTAATCGGCCCGATTTCTGGATAGCAATTCTAATTTTTGTCATTTTTGTTTATTGGTTTGGTCCGAGCAATCAAATAGGCTCTAAAAATAAAACCCGTTTGATTGCTCAAACGGGTTCTAAATATGTTGTAATACTACAATACATTTTTACCTCGCTTGAGAGCAAGTATAAAAATGATGATGATGTGTATTAATGTTCTTCATTACAGTTGTAAAATTATAACTTATTTTCAATTCACAAAAAGAATTGTTGAAAATAGAACAATTCTTTATTTAGAACGTATCATATTCAACAGGTTAGTTGTTACCCAGTATTAAAGGTAGTCCAGATTCACCTCCACCAACAACTATGATTTTGGCGTTTGGTGATTTTGAAAGTTCCAAAGTAGCATCGATACCTTTGTCCTGTAAGATCTTATCGGTCAACGAAGCACTAAGAATTCTGTTCGCATCAGCCTTACCTTGAGCTTCAATAGTTACTTTTTGAGCTTCCTTTTGGGCCGTAACCAATCTAAACTCATACTCCAAAGATTCTTGCTCCTGTTTTAATTTACGCTCAATAGCCTCTTTTATAGTCGCAGGCAATGTTACATCCCTTACAAGTACCTCGTTCAATTGAATATATTGACCGTCGACGATTTTTTTAGTTTCTTCAAAAATCTCAGCCTGTATGGCATCTCTTTTACTAGAATACAATTGTTCAGGTGTATAACGCCCTACAACACTTCTTGCTGCTGATCGTATTGTTGGTAATAATACCCTTTGAACGTAGGCTTCACCTTTTTCCTGATGTAGTTTACCAAGTACTTCTCTTTTAGGCTCAAACCAAGCAGAGGCATCTAATTTGATTTCCAATCCGTTGGATGACAATACCTGCATTTTCTCAAACACCTCTTGCTGACGTACTTCATAGATATACACCTTGTTCCAAGGTGCAACGATATGAAAGCCTTCCCCTAATGGTGGTTCATCTGTAACCACACCGCCACCAAAAGTTTTGTAAAGTACCCCGGCCTCTCCAGAGCCAATGGTAATGGCCGATTTTGAAAATAATATGACCAGTACGATCAATATAAAAACTGCTGGCAGTGCTATTTTTGGTAATTTATCCATTTGTATTTTTATTTAAGTTAATCCGTTATATTTTCTTATAATCCATTCAATTGCCAAAGCAGCAATTATAATTCCCAATAAGAATCGGAAATCAACCAAAGATACGACATTTTGATTGCTTTTCTGGACAGGTTTGAATTTAGCGTTATCCTTCAAATTGCCAATCAAACCAACTATTTCCGAAGGATAAAAAAGTGAGCCGCCTGTTTCATCGGCCAGTCTTTTCAATTTATGTTGGTCACTCGTAGTAAATTGCTGTTCCACATTATAATCCATAATGCTGAACCTACCTGATTTCATCAAGTTTCCGTCAATGACCTTGACCGTAAAATCATATTCCCCTGGAGACAAGTTATTTAAATCGGCCTCATAAGAACGTCCTTTCAACAACATGGGAAATTCTTGTGCAGTACCATCATCCCGTCGCTTAAGTTCTAATGTAATCTGGGCATTGGGGTCGAAGGTAAAGGATTCGTCAAAATAAGTGACGGAAATCTTCGCTTCTTTACCTTGATCATAAAATGATTCATAATTCAATACCAGTCTATTCTTTGGTTCACTGATTGAGAGATAAAAAATAATTTTACCGATCAACTCATCAAAATCTTCAAAATTTTGTCGTTCCCTATAGTTCTGTACCCTCCATTTCCAGATATTTTCCCCAAAAAGCACGGCTTCCCTCCTTTTATCCATATCAAGTAATGCAAGCAAAGGTTCTCCAATATCGTTTCCTTTTATAATTTGGGATAACAGTACTTCATGACTTTTGATAATCATGGTTTCGCCCAAATTAGTTTCCAATGGCGGAAAATTTTCAAATTGGATTTCAGGGAGGATAAATTTGCCAAAACTGTTGTTTAGTGATGGGATTACTTCCTCGGATTGACCGAAACTATTTTTAGTAAACGAATTTTGGACCTTATTGAGAAAACTCCAATTAGTTTTTGGCCCCGTGATAGTGAATGTCGGGATGTTCGACTTTGCTATTAAATCATATATCCCCTGAAAAGTAGGAGTTGGTTGATAAAGGATCATCAAATCAATATCCTTTAGGTCATTATCTTTACTTTTTGGATTAATAATCGTGACCGACCGTTGTTCATTACTTTCTATGGATTTCTTAAGCACACCAATATCTGGGTGAATAATATCGGAAACAATGGCAACATTGGTCTTCTCGTCTATAACTTCGATGGCAATATTCTTAGTGTTATTTACTATGTTCTTTTCATTTTCCAAGGATTCCAAACTTACGCGAAGGGTCTTTAGACCCACTGTAGCAGCGTTCAAGAGCACCGTAACGGATTTAGAATTTTGTTTATTTGAAAGATCCATTCGTTGGGAATGCACATTTTTCCCGTTCATGGTAACATTTAAAAGTGATTTAACATCATTATTACCTTCATAGGAAACAAAAATCTCTACAGGAAACTTATTTTTCAGAAAAGCATACTTATTGCTGTTGATTTGAACGATCTTCAAATCTTCATAATGGGTCGTATCACCCAATACAATCGGGAAGATAGGCAACTTCTGTTTTCTGCCATAAAACTCATAATCCTCCCCTAATGTCGCATTACCATCGCTTAATAAAACTACGCCACTTTCAGAATGGCCGAAAATCGTATTTAGGGTTTTTAGACTTTTACTTATATCGGTAACCTTTTCGTTAAAGTCAAGGCTGTCTAATAGTTTTGTCTCTTTGCCGAATTTGTAGTAATGCAAATTGAATTTTTCGGCTAATTCGGTAGACCCCTTAATATTTTCCAAAGAAGAATTGACATGGCCCTCCCCAATGGTATTATTTATCGAGGACGAGTTGTCTACCAAAACTATCAAGTTTGATTTTTCAAGAAAAAAATCCTTTTTAATGAATTTTGGATTGACCAATAATAACAATGTACCGAAAATAGCTATAAAACGTAAAAGGGAAAGCCAAAAACGTAGCTTTCCCTTTAATTCGGATTTGTAATAATATTGAAAAAATACAAGTAACAAAGCAGCTATTGCAGCTAATGTAATGGCGAGTACCGTTGTTGTTTGCATTTATCGTTATACTATAATTTTCAGTGCTTTATTTCTTGTTTCGATTATAAACAAGAAGCAAATGAACGAGTGGTTTGCCCAATTATCAGGTTAACATTCCTCCGTTTACATGCAATACCTCTCCTGTGATATAAGAAGATAGGTCCGATGCCAAGAATAGACATGCATTCGCAATATCCTCTGGGGTACCCCCTCTTTTCAAAGGGATTTCATCGCGCCATGATTGTACAACCTTATCATCCAATTTATCTGTCATTTCTGTCTCGATAAAACCAGGTGCTATTGCATTGCAACGAATGTTCCTGGAGCCTAGTTCTAAAGCAATGGATTTGGTGAAACCGATCATCCCGGCTTTGGAAGCAGCATAATTTGATTGTCCGGCATTTCCTTTAACGCCAACTACACTACTCATATTTATTATGGAACCGTTTCTTTGTTTTAAAAAGGTGCGTTGTACGGCCTTGGTCATATTAAATACCGACTTTAGGTTGGTTTCGATTACTTGGTCAAAATCGTTCTCACCCATCCTCATAAGAAGGTTGTCCTTGGTGATACCTGCATTGTTTATCAATACGTCTATACCGCCGAAATCCTTTAATACATCAGCCACCAATTGCTCAGAAGCCTCAAAACTGGCCGCATCACTTTTATAAGCTTTTGCCTTTACACCTTTTGCGGTTAATTCCTTTTCCAATTCCAATGCCGGACCTTCACTTGAACTAAAAGTAAAAGCAACATTGGCCCCATGATCGGCAAAAATTTGAGCTATGCCTTTTCCAATTCCTCTACTGGCCCCGGTAATTATTACGTTTTTCCCTTCTAATAATTTCATTGGTCAATTCTTTATTATGTTGTTTATCAAAGATAGTCTATGTTTATCCAAAGATGAAAAAAATCCCGAAAATCCTGAATTATCTTCAGAATAATCGGGAGTATTCCATTTAACTTTTATAAGTTTTGAAACGGGTTACCCCATTACTTCCTTAACTTTTATTCCGATTTCGGCGGGAGAATCCACCACATGTATTCCACATTCCCGCATTATACGTTTTTTGGCTTGTGCGGTATCGTCACTTCCTCCAACAATAGCACCGGCATGTCCCATTGTTCTTCCCGCTGGTGCGGTTTCACCGGCGATAAAACCGACAATAGGTTTCTTACTACCACTTTCTTTGTACCATTTGGCTGCATCTGGCTCTAATTGCCCACCAATTTCACCGATCATCACGACGCAGTCCGTTTCAGGATCATTGATCAATAGTTCTACTGCATCCTTTGTTGTTGTTCCGATAATCGGGTCACCACCGATTCCAATAGCAGTGGTAATACCTAACCCTTGGCGAACCACTTGATCAGCAGCTTCATAAGTTAAAGTTCCTGATTTGGAAACAATGCCTATATTTCCCTTTTTGAAAACAAAACCGGGCATTATACCCACTTTGGCCTCACCCGGGGTTATTACTCCAGGGCAATTTGGACCTACTAAACGGCAGTCTTTATCTTTAATATAATCCGCAGCTTTTACCATATCGGCCACAGGTATACCTTCAGTAATGGTAATGATTACCTTGATACCGGCATTAGCCGCCTCCATTATGGCATCAGCAGCAAAAGCTGGCGGCACAAAAATTATAGTGGTATCCGCACCTACTTTTTCAACAGCCTCTTCAACAGTATTGAAAACGGGCTTTCCCAAGTGTTCTTGCCCCCCTTTTCCTGGAGTTACACCACCAACAATATTGGTACCGTAATCTATCATTTGCTCTGCGTGGAAGGTACCTTCACTGCCGGTAAATCCTTGAACTATTATTTTGGAGTTTTTGTTGACTAGAACACTCATGTAAGTTTTTTTTAATTATATGGAAACAAAAATATGTTTTTGATTATTATTTCAAAAACTAAAGTTGTTATTCTTTTAATTTCTCAATTATTTCTGGAATTTTCTTCACATAAGCCAATTGCTTTAGCTTTTCCCTGGATTCTTCAATAGGGGTCCCAAAATAGCTTTTTCCTCCCGCTACGGATTTTGTCACTCCCGTTTGCCCCATAATAACGGCTTTTGCACCAATGGTTATTCCACTGTTAGTACCAACTTGGCCCCAAATCGTAACTTCATCCTCGATAATTACACAACCGGCAATTCCTGTTTGGGAAGCTATAAGGCATTTTTTACCAATTACCGTATCATGCCCTACATGAACTTGGTTATCCAACTTAGATCCTTTTCCTATAGTCGTGTCACCGGTAACCCCTTTATCAATTGTACAGAGGGCGCCCAAATCAACATTGTCTTCGAGGACAACACGACCACAAGATATCAATTTATCAAATCCTTCAGGTCTGTTTTTATAATAAAATGCATCTGCTCCCAATACGGTTCCTGCGTGAATACTGACATTGTCTCCAATGACACAATTATCATAAATGCTTACATTCGAATGAATACGGCAGTCTTTTCCGATGGTAACATTATTGCCTATGAATACGTTAGGTTGTATTACCGTTCCTTCACCGATTTTTGCCGATTCGGATATGGAAGATGTAGATTTAATAAAGGGTTTGAAATATGTAGATAATTTATTGAAATCTCTAAATGGATCATCGGAAATCAATAGTGCTTTTCCTTCAGGGCACTCCACCTCTTTGTTGATAAGAACAACAGAGGCCCTGGAGCTTAGAGCTTTATCATAATATTTGGGGTGATCAACAAAAACTATTTCACCTTGTTGTATCACGTGAATCTCGTTCATTCCCAATACTTGAAAGTCGGCGGGACCAACAAATTTGGTATTGATAATGGTAGCGATCTGTTCTAAGGTATGCGGATTTGGAAATCTCATTTGGTAAGAAATATTAAATAAATTATTCCTTTACCCTTTCCATGTAATTGCCCTTTTCGGTATCGATTTTGATCTTATCACCTTCGTTAATGAAAAGAGGAACATTGACCCTAGCTCCTGTTTCTACCGTTGCAGGTTTGGTTGCATTGGTAGCAGTATTACCTTTTACTCCCGGTTCTGCATGGGTTACCTCCAATATTACACTGGCCGGCATATCTACGGATAAAGGCATATTGTCTTCCGTATTGAACAATATTGTTACA
The DNA here is from genome assembly GCF_009674825.1 of Maribacter luteus. Lineage (GTDB taxonomy): Bacteria > Bacteroidota > Bacteroidia > Flavobacteriales > Flavobacteriaceae > Maribacter_A > Maribacter_A luteus. Next base: position 83,741 of record NZ_WKJH01000004.1, on the reverse strand, counting down.
ACCTCTCCTTCTTTCAACAAATCCGGAGCATCTAAAGAGCTTTTTTCAAGCGTAATCTGATTATAGTCCGTCGTATTCATAAAATGAAAGGTGTCCCCTTCCGCATATAAATATTGAAAAGATTGGGTTTCAACACGTACATCCTCAATCTTGTGACCTGCAGAAAATGTATTGTCAACTACTTTTCCGGTAGTAACACTTTTAAGTTTGGTTCTTACGAATGCAGGGCCTTTTCCCGGTTTTACATGTAAGAACTCTATAACCTTATAAATATCATTACTATATCTAATGCAAAGTCCTTTTCTAATATCTGATGTTGATGCCATATTTTATTTTAATTAGTACTGAAATATCCTTTCATAATACCTCGTTGTGAATCCCTGATAAATTGAAGGATTTCATCCCGTTCAGGAGTTGCTTCCATTTCTGCTTCGATAATCTGGACAGCTTGGGTATTATTATAATGTTTTTGATACAGTATTCTATATATGTTCTGTATCTCGTGTATTTTTTCTGAAGTGTAACCTCTTCTTCGTAAACCTACTGAATTTATACCCACATAGGATAATGGTTCACGTGCCGCTTTTACGTAGGGAGGAACGTCTTTTCGTACCAAGGATCCCCCAGTAACGAAAGCGTGACCACCTATGGATACAAATTGATGCACAGCCACAAGACCGGCTAAAATAACATTATCTCCAATGGTAACGTGACCGGCCAGTGTAGAATTGTTTGAGAAAATACAATTATCCCCAACAAGACAGTCGTGTGCAATATGGCAATAGGCCATAATAAGACAATTATTGCCAATTACCGTTTTCATCCTGTCAGAAGTGCCTTTATGAATAGTCGCACATTCCCTAATTGTAGTATTATCCCCAATAATCACCACGGTTTCTTCCCCTTCATATTTTAAATCTTGGGGTGAAGCAGAGATCACTGCACCTGGAAAAATATTACAATTTTTTCCGATACGAGCCCCCTCCATTATGGTTACGTTAGATCCGATCCAAGTACCATCACCTATAGTAACATTATTATGTATGGTGGTAAATGGTTCAACGACAACGTTTTTTGCAATCTTAGCGCCCGGATGAATATAGGCAAGCGGTTGGTTCATATTAATTCTTTTTTATGATTTGGGCCATCATTTCGGCCTCACATACCAATTTATCATTGGCATAAGCATACGCTTGCATATGACAAATTCCCCTACGTATAGGAGTAATTAAGCTACAATGGAAAATAAGTGTATCTCCGGGTAGTACTTTTTGTTTGAATTTGACATTGTCTATTTTCATAAACAAGGTGAGGTAATTTTCTGGATCCGGAACCGTACTTAAGACGAGTATTCCTCCGGTTTGAGCCATTGCTTCTACTTGCAACACACCTGGCATAACGGGAGCCCCAGGAAAATGCCCTACAAAGAAGGGTTCGTTCATGGTGACGTTCTTCATGCCTACAACATGGGTTTCTGAAAGTTCCAAGATCCTATCGATCAATAAAAACGGGGGCCTGTGGGGCAGCATGGCCATGATTTGATGAATATCCATCAATGGCGGCTGACTCAGGTCATATTTAGGAATGTTATTCCTTTTTTCCATTTTAATGATTTTCGATAATTTCTTGGCAAATTGTGTATTCACAAAATGTCCAGGCTTGTTCGCAATGACCTTACCCCTAATCCTAATCCCGGCCAATGCCAAATCACCGATTACATCCAGTAATTTATGACGGGCTGCCTCATTGGGTTGATGAAGTGTCAAATTATCTAAGATTCCGTTTGGTTTTACGGAAAGTTTCTTCTTATTGAAGGCTTTCTCCAGTTTGCTCATGGTTTCTGGTGAAATCTCCTTATCCACATAAACGATGGCATTGTTGAGATCTCCTCCTTTTATCAAACCGTTTTCCAAAAGCGTTTCCAATTCATGAAGGAAACTAAAGGTTCGTGCATTGGAGATTTCAGTCTTGAAATCGGATAATTTTTGCAAGTTGGCATTTTGGGTTCCCAACACCTTCGTACCAAAATCTACCATTGCGGTTATTTGATAAGTATCTGAAGGTATAATGGTTATCTCACTCCCGGTGGCCTCGTCCTTATAAGATATGACATCTTTGACAACGTACTCTTCTCTTTCAGCTTCTTGCTCAACAATTCCTGCATTTTCCAAGGCTTCAACGAAAAATTTGGAAGATCCGTCCATTATCGGGGGTTCTGGTGAGTTTAGCTCAATAATAACGTTATCGATTTCCAAACCGACCAAAGCGGCCAAAACATGTTCTGAAGTTTGGATCTTTACCCCTCTTTTCTCTAAGTTGGTGCCTCTTTGGGTGTTGACCACATAATTGGCATCTGCTTCTATAATAGGTTCACCCTCTAAATCTACTCTTTTAAAGGCATAACCATGGTTTTCGGGAGCAGGTGTGAATTTCAAAGTAACATTACCCCCTGTATGTAGCCCTACACCTGTTAGTGTAACCTCCTTTGCAATGGTTCTTTGTTTATTCGTTGTTGTGATCACCGTTAATCTTTTTTTCAAGTTTTTCAATTTGCTTTATAATCTTTGGTAAGTTCTTAAAATGAACATAGGATTTATTGAAATCTCCATAGGCCAACGAAGGTGATCCTTGCAAAACCTCATTGTCCTTTATATTTCTACCAATACCGGATTGAGCCTGTATTTTAACATTGTCACCTATTGTAATATGGCCAACTATGCCTACTTGCCCACCGATCATGCAATTTTTGCCGATTTTGGCAGAGCCCGCAATTCCCGTTTGGGCAGCAATGACCGTGTTTTCCCCGATTTCGACATTATGTGCTATCTGTATTTGGTTATCTAATTTAACCCCTTTTTTTATAAGGGTGGAGCCCAGAGTGGCCCGATCAATAGTAGTACCCGCACCCACATCTACATTATCTTCTAAAACAACGTTTCCTGTTTGGGGTATCCTAATGAATTCACCGTCTTTATTAGGGGAATATCCAAAGCCATCGGCGCCTATGATGGCACCACTATGAATCATGCAATTTTTACCTATGACAGTTTCAGAATAAATCCTGGCTCCTGCAAATATGGTCACATTGTCATCGATCTTGACATTGTCGCCTATAAATGCATTCGGATAGATTTTTACGTTATTGCCAATAGTTACCTTGTTACCGATATATGCGAACGCACCGAGATAAAAATTGTCTCCATAGACTGCGTCCTCGGCTTTGAAAACAGGTGATTCTATACCTGTTTTATTATTCTTTACTTCATTGTAATATTGCAATAATTTTGAAAAGGATTCATAAGCATCATCCACCTTTATCATAGTGGTTTCAATCTGCTGTTCGGGAATAAAATCCTTATTTACAATAGTAACCGAAGCTTTCGTAGTGTATATATGAGAAGTGTACTTGGGGTTGGCCAAAAATGTCAACGAACCTGTCTCGCCCTCTTCTATCTTAGCGAGTTTATGGACTGAAATCTCGGGGTTACCCTCGACTTCGCCCTCTAAAATGCCCGCAATCTGACCTGCTGTAAATACCATGGCCACAAAAGTAAGAAAAATAGTTAAACAGTTTCTTTAGGGTAACAGATATAATATTTCGTTACTTCTTTTGAGAGGGTTTTTAAATTCAAATGATCGGAGGCCTTTGCTACATCTTTAAGTTTACCGTCCTTTCGCAAGATGTTAATATTCTGTTTGTCAATATTATAAGCCCTATTGGTGATCTCCCCGGTAAACACGAAATATGAGGTTTCATCATCGGAAAGTCCCCATTTATTTTTGGTTTTGTCGAACTGTTCGCGCACCTTTCTAGATGACATAGCTTTGTTTTTCAACTTAATCGTAAGCAACTTTCTATTGATGATCATTCCACTTAATTTGGAAAGAATAAAATCATCATGATATTGCCATTGCTTTAAAGCTGAAATTATATCAGTATCATCTAATTGGGAGAATTGATATAAATTTTTAGAGGAGAAGTTATTCACATCAACCTTATTCTCCATGAAGAACAATAAAGATTCACTGCAATTCAGTTGTACTCCTTTTACCAAAAGTTCCTTGGCCCTTTTTAAAATTCTAATTAAAAGTTGTTCGGCCGCTAGACCGGTTTTATGTAAGTATACCTGCCAATACATAAATCTCCTTGCCATCAAGAATTTTTCGACCGAATACACCCCTTTTTCCTCAACCACAAGTTCATTGTCCACAACATTGAGCATGCTAATGAGTCTTTCGGCATTTATGCTTCCTTCAGCAACCCCTGTATAGAAACTATCACGTTTTAAATAATCCATTCTGTCCATATCCAATTGACTGGACATTAATTGATGGAAGAAATTTTTATGGTAAACCCCTTGAAAGATATCAATGGCAAGCGTTAAACTTCCGTTAAACTTCTTATTAAGTTCCTTCATGAACAGTAAGGAGATTTCTTCGTGGGAAATACCCTCTACGATACTGTTCTCCATCGCATGTGAGAAAGGGCCGTGACCAATATCGTGCAATAAAATAGCTATCAACAAACCTTCTTCCTCTTCTTTTGTTATTTCAATACCCTTAAAACGAAGCACTTGTACGGCATGTTGCATTAAATGCATGCAGCCCAAGGCGTGGTGAAAACGGGTGTGATGGGCCCCAGGATATACCAAATAGGACAATCCCATTTGTGAAATTCTGCGTAAACGCTGAAAATAGGGTTCTTCAATGAGGTTAAATATCAGTGTGCTGGGAATTCTAATAAATCCGTAAATTGGATCATTGAATATTTTAAGCTTGTTTGAATTTGTCAAAATGGCTTTTTTTAAATAAAGATCAAAGTTATACATTTGAAACGATAACCCTAGCATTTAACCGGGTTGCCCTAGTGTTTGGATTTGAATAGTCTGTATTTCTGATTTTTTTAAACCTTTCAAGCCATAAATAATACATTTATCATACTATGAACAAGATAACAATCCTTTGGGTCGATGATGAAATCGATCTTTTAAAACCACATATTCTGTTTTTGGAAAAGAAGAATTATGAGGTTGTTACTTGCCAAAGTGGACAGGAAGCGTTGGAAGAGATCCAGAAAATACCTGTCAATATTATTTTTTTGGATGAGAATATGCCCGGTCTTTCAGGATTGGAAACCTTGAGTGAGATCAAATTGATAAACTCCTCAATCCCCGTGGTCATGATTACCAAAAGTGAGGAAGAGCTAATCATGGAAGAGGCCATTGGTTCAAAAATAGCGGATTATCTAATTAAGCCTGTTAACCCTAATCAGATATTATTGTCCCTAAAAAAGAATTTGGACCATTCTCGACTGGTATCGGAACGCACTACAGCGGATTACCAACAAGAATTCAGAAAAATAGCAATGGATCTTTCGATGGTCAATTCTTATGATGAATGGGTCGAGTTATACCGAAAATTGATACACTGGGAGTTGCGTCTTGAGAATATCGAAGATACCGGGTTAATTGAAATATTGGAGTCCCAAAAAACCGAAGCCAACAATCAGTTTGGTAAATTCGTGGAGCGTAATTATGAAGAATGGTTAAATGATAATGACGGCCCGGTAATGTCCCATACCCTATTCAAAAAATGGATCAAACCAGAAATAATCGATACTCCGACCTTACTAGTCGTTATCGACAATTTAAGATATGATCAATGGCTGGCTTTTGAAAGTACGGTTAGTCCGTTCTACAAAAAAACAAAAGAAAAGTCCTATACCAGTATTTTGCCAACGGCCACGCAATACGCACGTAACGCAATTTTTTCAGGGCTAACCCCTTTGGCCATGGAAAAAAGGTTCCCCGAATGGTGGAAAAATGACACGGAAGAAGGGGGGAAAAACCTATTTGAAGATAGGTTTTTAGAAGAGCAGCTTAAGCGTTTGAACTTACCTCTTAAATGGGAATACCATAAAATAAGTAGTTTAAAGCAGGGAAAACAGTTGTCCCAAAACTTCAAATCACAAAAAGACAATGACTTAACGGTAATCGTCTATAATTTTGTGGATATGCTATCCCACTCAAAAACAGAAATGGAAGTTATCAAGGAACTGGCATCGAACGATAAGGCGTATCGTTCCTTGACCCAGAGTTGGTTCAAGAACTCCCCGTTATTGGAAATTATTCAGCAAGCCCAACATATGGGGCTTAAATTGATTATTACCACAGATCACGGTACCATTAACGTAAAACAGCCATCTAAGGTGATTGGGGATAAAGAAACCAGTTTAAACCTTCGGTACAAAACAGGACGTAGTTTAAGTTATGAAGATAAGGATGTTTTAGAGGCAAAGAACCCTGCTGATATACATTTACCCAGTATTAACATGAGCAGCTCGTTCATTTTTGCCAAAAACGACCTCTTTTTCGCTTATCCCAATAATTACAACCATTACGTGGGTTATTATCGAAACACCTACCAACATGGTGGGGTTTCTCTAGAAGAAATGATTATACCTTTTATTGTTTTTGAATCTAAATAAGTCTTTTAAAAGATGAAAATAACCTATACCGAGGACCAAATAATTGATGTTGCCAAAAAATTGATTGCTGCCTTTCCTTCCAAAATCGTATGTTTTCATGGTCCAATGGGTGCTGGTAAAACGACCCTTATAAAGGCTATCGTTAAGGAATTGGGAGTTGTGGGTGATGCAAGTAGTCCTACTTTTGGTATTGTTAATGAATATCAAGATGAAAACGAGCATATTTTGGCTTATCATTTTGATTTTTATCGATTAAACGATGAAAATGAGGCCTACGATTTGGGTATTGAGGATTATTTTAATTCCGATGCTTGGATTTTTATGGAATGGGCAGAAAAAGTATCGAATATCTTACCGGAGGATACAACAGAAATCACTATTAGTATAGTTGATAAAATGACCAGAGCCTTGGTTTTACCTGGTTAGGATGGGGGACGATGCAACGGAACCCGCCAATTTTTAGTATAATTATTCGATGAAACGCGGGTTATTCGACAAAAAGTACATTTTTTAAGTTGAAATGTAAGTTTTTTTCGACGAAATACTTCATGTTTGGTTTTTTTTTCCTACATTCGAGACATCAAACGAGAATAATTACCTAAAAAACCCTCTAAAATGAAAATGAAAAATCTAATTTTTGGAATTTTGGCTTTTGTTGCATTAGCAGCAGTTACTTATGACACCGGCTCTAGTGCTGATGAAGGACAATCAATTGAGCAAGGAATTCATAAAGATAAACTTGATAGAAGAATTTAATCGGTTATATTGACCGTTTATCGAGGGACAATGTAAGTTGTCCCTTTTTTTATACTATTTACAGAATTCTTACGTTAGCGCCTTATATAATTTAATAAGGAGATGAACGATTCGAAGGCTAGATTAAGGGTGAAACGGAAGATTATCATTGAGTCCGTGTTCGTGTTTTTTATTGCAATTTCCCCTTTTTTGTATAAAATTTATGATTTTATGCCAAAGGAACCTGAAGAAACAATCTCAATATTTGGTTTTGTAATTGACAATCATGGATTTTCAGATGTTGCCACCTATTTTTGGTTCTTAATGAGCAAGATCATCCCCCTTTATTTAATGGTTTTCTGGTTTATGACCGCAAAGAATTGGTGGTATCACATTATTTTAATACCAATAGCCATGTACGCATTTCAAGTTTTTGAGGTGGTATTCGATTCTGATGATTATGTAGATACGGAAAATATCTGGTGGTTGTTGCCGATTTTAATGGTCATTATACCCATCGTATATTTTATCAGGATCAAGCTATATGATAAATATGTACATGGAATTGATTTGGAAGCTATGGAAGCCGAATTGAAAGGTCTGAAAGATAAACAACAAGCAATGAAAGAAAAAGAAGATCTAAAGAATTCCAAAAAATCAATTAGTTCGGAAAATCAGAGGGAGTTGAAAAATGTTGATACAAGTCGGGCATAAGAACAAGATTCCCATAATCCCACTTTGAACAATCCCAATTCATTATTATTTTCAATTTAAAGTTGTAAATTTACTTTTATCGTCATTTTTTTGCGATAAGAAGTATATTTTATGAAGCAACCCACCTCACCGTTTAGCAAACAACAATTGTTGCCCCAAGAAGAGACCTTAGAAGTCCTTAAACAAAAGGGGGAACTTTTTATAGGTCTTCCCAAAGAAAATCAATACCAGGAAAAACGTATCTGTTTAACCCCAGATGCGGTCAATGCCATTACGGCACACGGCCATCGAGTATTGATCGAGGCAGGAGCCGGAGAAGGAGCCGATTACTCAGATATAGAATATACAAATGCTGGAGCAGAGGTAACCAATGACGTAAAAAAAGTTTTTGGATGCCCTATTATTCTAAAGGTTGAGCCCCCTACCCTTTCTGAGATTGAAATGTTGAATCCGCAAACAACCGTTATTTCAGCACTTCAGATAAAAACACAACAAAAAGCGTATTTTGAACAAATGGCGAAAAAGCGCCTAACCGCTATAGCTTTTGAGTTTATCAGGGATGAGGACGGGAAGTATCCCGCTGTGCGTTCCTTGAGTGAGATTGCGGGGATTTCTTCTGTTCTGATTGCCTCTGAGTTAATGGCGGCAACCAATAAGGGTAACGGATTAATGTTCGGGAATATCAGTGGTGTGCCTCCTGTCGAAGTAGTTATTATCGGCGCTGGTACGGTAGGTGAATTTGCTGCCCGTTCGGCAATCGGTCTAGGGGCTAATGTGAAGGTATTCGATAATTCAATCACGAAGCTTCGGAATATACAGACCAATCTTCGACAGACGGTTTACACCTCTACCATTCAACCTAAAAACCTATTGAAATCATTGAAAAGGTGTGATGTTGCCATAGGAGCTGTAAGAGGCAAAGAAAGGGCCCCGATCGTGGTAACGAACACCATGGTAGAACATATGAAAAAAGGAGCGGTTATCATAGATGTTAGTATAGACATGGGGGGCTGTTTCGAATCGAGTGAAGTTACCGATCACATTAAGCCTATTGTAGAAAAGTACGGGGTAATACATTATGGTGTCCCCAATATTCCGTCTCGTTATCCAAAAACGGCATCCATATCAATAAGCAATATTTTTACACCCTACCTTTTAAAATTGGGTGAAGATGGTGGATTGGAAAACTCCCTTCGATTTGACAAAGGTTTGAGGAACGGACTCTATATTTACCATGGGATACTTACCAGTAAGGCTGTAGGAGAATGGTTCGACCTGCAATACAGCGATATTAATTTCTTGATTTTTTAGGGAAGACCTCTCCTTTAAAACTAGACTTTTGTAAACAAAACCCTATCTTGCGCGCTTATTAAAAACCATTTTAAATTCACATGGCATTTTTAAAACGTTTGGGATTTTATCTTTTCGGGCTTTCTATCGGGCTTGTTTTTCTAACTATTTTTCTTAAGAACAAATCAGAGGAAACCGGTGTTGAGTTTTGTTATTTCCCAAATTGCCGAACCCTGAAGGATATTCGATCTAAAAAAATATCCTATTCTAACGAAATAGACCAAATGATTCGGGACAAACAACTCGATTCCCTTACGATAATGGGATTCCTGAATGATGGCGAGGTCGATTTTAAAAATAGTGATACCAAGTCAACGCCTTGTAAAACCTATTTGATCGAGTCAGAGGTTAATGATGTACTTGCCAAAATGACCGTTCAAAATTGCCCGGACAGTGCGGTTGTTCAAAACATAAGGTTTTAAACAAACCAGAAATCATATTTTTCTGCGTTTTCTTTCTTGTTTCAACAAGTTTAGTTCACGGCTGGTTTGCCCGGCCACCGAAGTATTCTCTTCAGCCCTACGAATCAAATATGGCATAACATCACGTACAGGTCCAAACGGAAGATATTTGGCCACATTGTAACCATGTGCGGCCAGATTAAACGAAATATGGTCGCTCATGCCGTATAATTGCCCAAACCATATGCGCTCATCATTAGGTTTCAATCCCTTTTCTGCCATTAAATCCATTAAATAATAACTGCTTTCTTCATTATGGGTGCCTGCAAACAAGGAAATGGTATCTATTCGATCCAAAATATACTTGGTGCAAGTATCATAATTCTCATCCGTTTCTTTTTTGGTGGCACAAATAGGCGTTTTATACCCCTTTTCTTCAGCTCGTTCATTTTCTTTTTCCATATAAGCCCCTCTAACGGTTTTTACCCCGATTTTATAGCCTTCTTTCTGTGCTTGGGCATATAAATTTTCAAGATATTCCATTCGGTCCCATCGGTACATCTGTAAAGTGTTGAATACAATGGTTTTCTCTTTATTGTATTTGCGCATCATATCCTCAACCAATTCGTCAGCAGCGCTTTGCATCCAACTTTCCTCGGCATCGATCAATAACGAAACCCCTAGGTCATGTGCTTTTTTACAGGTTATGTCAAATCTATTCACTACCCTCTTCCACTCTTCCTGCTCTTTGTCCGATAACGGCTGACCTTCTGTAACCTTAGTGAACAAAGCCAATCGACCATATCCTGTCGGCTTAAAAACAGCAAAAGGTATTCCATCTTTCAGTTTCACGAAATCCAGGATTTCCAATATTTTGGCAAGTGCGTGATCTAATGGGTCTTCGTCATCTTGGCCTTCTACGGAATAATCAAGTACGGAAGAAACCCCTTTTTCATACATTTTGTCCACGACCGGCATACAGTCTTTTTCACTAACACCTCCGCAAAAATGATCAAAAACCGTGGCACGTATCAATCCGTCAACGGGGAGATGTGCTTTTAGGGCAAAATTGGTCATTGCCGTACCAATGCGAACGAGTGGTTCATTGGCTATCATTTTAAACAGAAAGTAGGCTCTCTCTAATTCGGAATCTGATTTCAAAGCAAATGCCGTTGTGGTATCCTCAAAAATTCGCTTCATTTTATGACATAATTTAACATATCAAATATAATCACAGATTTTATATTCTAATGATTAAAAATAACGTTTATTTTGTGCTTTAGATATAATAAAACATGGAATCGATAACGACAACTTCTTACGCTGTTCATTTTAATGATAAAGCGTTTTTCGAATTAAAAAAATACCTGACATTGAATTCTTATTCCAAGGTATTCGTTTTAGTGGATGAAAACACCAAAGTGCACTGTTTACCGGTATTTGAAGAATTAATGGCGGATGCTTTATCATTCGAATTGATTACTATACAAGCTGGGGAGGAAAATAAGAATATCGAGGCATGTAACAAGGTATGGTTGGCCTTATCGGAAATGGATGCTGACCGTAAAAGCCTCATGATCAATTTAGGTGGTGGCGTTGTGACCGATTTAGGAGGGTTTGTCGCTTCTACCTATAAACGGGGCATCGATTTCATAAATATCCCCACAACCTTGTTGTCAATGGTAGATGCATCGGTTGGTGGTAAGACTGGCGTTGACCTTGGGTCATTGAAAAACCAGATCGGCGTAATCAATCAACCTAAAATGGTTTTGGTAGCCAGTATGTTTTTAAACACACTTGAGGATCGCCAAATGCACAGTGGTTTCGCCGAAATGTTGAAACACGGACTTATAAAAGATGCATCTTATTGGAAAGAATTAAAGGCGATGGATTCTTTCGAAGATATCGATGATCATATTTTAACATCGGTATCGATAAAGAATGAAGTTGTTCTTCAGGACCCAACGGAACAACATTTAAGAAAAATATTGAATTTTGGACATACTTTGGGGCATGCTGTGGAGTCTTATTTTCTTGAAAACAATGAAAAAGAAACCTTGTTGCATGGTGAGGCGATAGCTATTGGGATGGTTCTGGAAGGGTATCTTTCCCATCAACTGACAGGGTTGTCCTTAAGTGAACTGGAAGATATTAAATCCACTTTTTTGAGCCGATATCCAAAAGTAGCCTTTACGGACGAAGACATAAAGACTATTTTATCGATGTTGAAGTTTGATAAGAAAAATTCACATGGTAATATCAATTTTGTCTTATTGAAAACGATCGGCGAACCCGTTATAGATGTCAAAATCCCCAATGATTTATATACGGCGGCTTTTGCTTACTACAAAGATTAAACGCTTCGTATACTAAAATCATTGATTTACAACTCTTTGATATTTTACGTTGTATTATTGGTTAGTTTGGATGTATAAATGAATTACAACCAATAAACCAAGCTATCATGATCCGTAAACTTGTCGATTACAAAAAGTTAGATCACAATTTAGTGGCAAAACTCATAGAAACCTATTCCGATGGATATGGCGATGAAGACATTATTACTTTCAAGAATGTCCGAGGTGAAATCATTGAAACGGTCGAATTAAGAACCGATGATACCATCTACTTAGTGAAAATCAGTAAAAGTCTTTCGAATTTCATTTCTAACTTTGAAGAAAATATTGAAAAAGGCCTTGAGACTAGGGAAGAACCTATTTTCGAAGAAGAAGTATCTGCCAATGAAATGGGAATGCAATCAGAGGAAGAACTCAGCGACGGGGTCTAAGTTTTCCCGTTTAAATATCTATCCCTGATTATATTTCTATGGTGCTTTTGGTGACCGCAAATAATAAAACCCAATGCCGCTACGCTCATAGGGTTGTTACTTGCCGTTCCAACATTTCCAAGCGCTTTTTTATCCATATTGGTAAAGAGTGCGATTGTTGATTGCCTTATAATCTTGTATTCTTCAATAATATCTTCTTTGGTTCTTAGGGCCGAATTGGAATTGGGCACATAAATATCCTGATCAAATCCTGGCAAGGGTGTCAGGTCTCCCCTCATAAATCGCAACGCCCTATATTGCATAACCCTTTCCGTATCCATGATGTGAACCAAAACTTCACTAACGGTCCATTTACCCTCTGCATATGCATAGTTCAATTTGTCGTCGGGGATACTATCAAGAAATTGTGGGAAGTTTAAAAGTTGGTTGGTAAGAATGTTGAATAATTCAGCATCTCCCAATGCATCCAGGTAGGTTTTGTAAAAAGAACCATATTCTTCAGTCTTCAGTTCAGTGACTCTCATAAAGTGAAAATGAAAAATCCCAAAGACTTTCGTTTTTGGGATTTGTATTGTAGAGTAAAAATCTTGTTATAGTTCGTTAAAAATCATATGCATTAAACGTTTTTTATCGTTAATGCTTTCTTCTAGTGAAATCATGGTCTCGGTTCTACTGATGCCATCGATGTCATCTATCTTGAAAATAATATTTTTAGCGTGATTGGTATCTTTCGCCCTGATTTTACAGAATATGTTGAATTTACCAGTAGTTATATGGGCTACGGTAACATTCGGTATCTGTTCTAAGCGCTCCAAAACAAATTTTGTCTGATGGGTTTTTTCCAAGAATACACCAACATAAGCTATAAAAGCATATCCTAGTTTTACGTAATCCAATGTCAAAGAAGAACCACGTATGATTCCTGCTTCTTCCATTTTTTTAACACGTACATGAACTGTGCCGGCAGAGATTAATAGTTTTTTGGCTATATCAGTGAAAGGGGTTCTGGTGTTATCAATCAGCATGTCCAGAATCTGGTGGTCAATTTCGTCTAATTTAACTTTTGTCATTGTTACTTAATATTTGGTACAAAAATAAGTAATTAAGAAATTAAACTTAATAAAAGTTGTTATTTTTTAACAAAAATGTAATTAAACATTCTTTTTTGAGTTTAATGCTCAAAAAATATTTTAAATAAGTTTAGCGAAAGTTGCTGATTTTAAGTAAGAAAAATCATTTTCCGAAGTGCAATCATATGTTTTATGTCCAAAATAACCTTCTAGGTTTCCTGATTTTTCTAATGAAGCCTCAAAAGTAATTTGCTCATTTTTAAGAACTTCCTTGTAAAGAATGCCTAATGAATCACCCTCTTTATATTTAATCGGATCAATAATGTGTACATTTTTTATAAGGATATCGAAAAATAGTTTATTGTTGTCCGGTATCTCAAAATAAGCAGATTGATCATAATTTTCCAGGGTGTCGCTAGAAATGACATCTATAGCCTTTAACATGGCAATGAATATGAATTTTCGTGTTTCCTCACGGTCATAATCATTTGGATAGTGACCCGCTTCGAACAAAATAGTCGGAATATTCAACATTTGAAAGGTATCACCAACGCAATTAGCATTGAAACCATCATCGTAACGACCAATTTGTCCGGGAATCGATTCTTGAAGCTCTTGGTTCATAGCAACGATCAATCGCATACTCTGTGCCCTTGTAAATGAAATATTTCTCTCCTTATCAAAAGCAGGGGCCAAAAATGACACTGTTGCCGGTTTTGATGAGTTTCCTACATTGAATATGGTACGTTGTCCATGAAGGTTAAAACAAAAATCAGGTTTAAAATGTTCATAGCAATTTCGAAGAACTTTGCTTTCTGGTTGACTTCTTTCTTGTGCATCGCGATTCAGGTCTACAATGTTCGCATTCATTCGGGTATATACCATTGCACCATCAGGATTAAGAATAGGTATGATCTTAATCGTACAGGTACTTAATATGGTTGAGCTGATTTTAGAAGAACCGACGATTAAATTAAAAAGGTCGAAAATCGCTTTTGTGGTTGTAGATTCATTTCCGTGCATTTGGGACCACATTAAGATTTTCTTCGGGCCATTTCCGAATGTCACGGTATAAATAGGAAGGTCTTTTACTGATCGACCAATTTCTTCCAACTTAAAAACAGCGGGAAGATCTTTAAGAATCGGGGTAATGTGGTTATGTGTAATATACCTTCCTTTTAAGGCTTTCTCTTTTATCGAATTGTAATCTATATGGGATAATCTCATTTAAATGTTTTTCAAGCGGATACAAATGTAACACCTCTTTAAGTTACAAATGTAAAACGTAAAATTACATTTGTAAACTTCAAAAATTAGGTTTTCATCCCGTTTGAATAAACAATTGTAAACAAAAACCCCTAAAAAGTATTAAACAGTATAAAAAGATTTATAATTAACATTATACTAGTTATATAAAGTATTTTAAGTAAAGTGATAGTATATATAATTGGACCGTTTATATTGTTTAATTTTAAAGATTGAAGTTACTTTTTGCTTACCTTTGCGCACTACTTAATTACAATGGTAAACATAGAGGATTTTATAAAACGTCTGGAGGAAATTCTACGCTATTACGACCTATCGGCGTCGGTTTTCGCTGATCGCATAAAAGTACAGCGCTCCAGTATTTCCCATTTGTTATCAGGTAGAAACAAGCCTAGTTTAGAGTTCGTGATGAAGGTTGTGGATACTTTTCCCGAAGTTGATTTGTATTGGCTCTTGAAAGGGGAAGGTGATTTTCCTGTGTCTAAAACCAAGATCAAGTCTGTAAAACCTTTACCCGCTCCGACCCCGGTAGACCAAGAAATGAAAAAACCTCCCAAAACAAAGGAGGGGAAAAGTATTGACCGGATAGTCATCTTCTTTTCTGACGGGAGTTTTAAATCTTATCGGGAATGAAACTAGGCTTGAAAAGTAATTTTATTTGGAATGCGGTTGTGCTATTTGCTGGTAAATCCTTTAATTTGTGATTATGCAAATAAGATTCATTCTAATATTTATCGCATTTTCGCTTCTTGTTTCCTGCTATCAACCACAAAGGGATTGCAAGGCTTTTAAGGATGGTAAATTTACTTTTACCTCTATAATCGATAATAAGGAAGTGAGTACTGTTTTTGAGCGAAATGGAGACCTTGAAATCGATTATTTTGATGGTAAGATAGACAGTTCTTCAGTGCGCTGGATCAATGACTGTGAATATATCATGAAAAAAATGCATCCGAAGAACAAAGCCGAGGAAAAGTCGATTCATGTGAAAATATTGACAACTACGGGGAATTCATATACCTTTGAATACAATATTGTGGGTGATAACAATAAATCTAGAGGAACAGCTATAAAAACCAACTAACCATGTTCGACATTTTAACAAGTCCTGATGCCTGGGTGGCATTACTTACCTTAACTTTCCTTGAAATAGTCTTAGGTATCGATAATATCATATTTATATCGATAGCTGCGGGCAAATTGGAAAAAAAGCAACGTAAAAAAGCAACGAATCTTGGTTTGGTGCTCGCTATGGTCATGCGTATTTTGTTGTTGTTCGGTATTTCTTTGTTGACCAGTATGAAAAAGCCTTTTTGGGTTCTGGATGGTGAATGGGTGTCTGGAGGGATTAGCGGGCAAGGATTGATATTGTTCGCTGGTGGATTGTTCCTATTATATAAGAGTACGAGTGAAATTCATGAGAAAATCGAGGATAAAGGGCATGATGAGCGAGAGGTTAAAAGTCATAGGTCTACATCTTTGACGAATGCCATTGTCCAGATTACCGTAATCAATATCGTGTTTTCGTTCGACTCCATTTTAACCGCTATAGGTATGACCAATGGTATCTCCCCTAACCCTAATGATGCATTGATTTTAATGGTCATTGCGGTTGTAGTCTCTGTTATAATTATGATGTTGTTCGCTAATCCTGTTGGGGAATTTGTGAATAAACACCCTTCAATCCAAGTATTAGGCCTGTCTTTCCTTATATTGATCGGATTTATGTTGATTGCTGAATCGGCGCATTTATCTCATCTAGTAGTATTCGGTAATGAAGTAGGGACCATACCCAAAGGGTATCTTTATTTTTCCATTGCTTTTTCACTTATGGTGGAATTCTTCAATATGCGAATGAAGAAAAACAAAAATCCGAAACAAACGATTTCTGATGACATCAACTAAGCTAAAAGGCTTAGTGTCCTAAATGATATGATGATTCCTTTGAAGAAGCAATAACCGCTACAAGATGGCTTTATGTCTTTGTCTGGTTTAAGTTTAGTTTAAACAAACTTATATCTGGAATAGTTAGCTATGCCCTTGTGAACAGAGTGTTTTTTCGGATAAAAGATTTAGCTAGGTCCAAAATCCGGATAATCTTATTAATTAGGTCTGGAATAAGCTATTTTAGGATTCTTCTTTTTCTGTTGCTTAAAGAGTCGCTGTTGTTGTTTTACGGTCAAGGTACTACCGTCATGACTCCATCCGGGAGGGCCGAAAATATACATTAATGCATGGGAGAGTTTTTTGGACTTTTTTACATCGTTCCAAATATCCTTGAATTCATGTGTCAGAATTACGATCGGGTTGTAAGAGTCCGGTGCATGAATTACACCATATTTAACATCTATATTTTCGTCATACTCTTTCCAAGTGCCGAATATCTTATCGAAGATATTCAGAAATCCGCCATGGTTTTTATCCAAATACTCCACATTTTGGGCATGATGCACTTGATGCATAGTGTGGGTATTGAAGATTTTTTCCAAAAATCCCAATTTAGGTACGTAAACCGTATGTAGTTGAAATTGCCATAAGGCTTCTATACCGAGGCACACTACGACCATTTCAGGAGGGAAACCCAGTGCTGGCATCCACATATAAAATAAAGGCTTGTACAATATCGTAAACCAGCCATTTCTAACAGCTGTACCCAGGTTAAAATTGTCCGATGAGTGGTGTACGATGTGCGCGGCCCATAATATCCTCACTTCATGATTGGCCCTATGGAACCAGTAGTATGTAAAATCATCGGCCAATTGGCACAGGAGCCAAATATACCAAGCGTAGCCAAAAGATTCGTAACCCATGATATTGGTTCTTACCCCGTCTACAAGGGGATTGAACAATTCATAAGTAAACTCAAAAATTACAATTGCGGAAATAACTTTGATCAAGGGGGCGATTATCGCAGATCCAACTCCCATAAAACCACTGGCAAAAAGATCTTTCCATTCGTATAGGTCGTCATCTCCGTGGGTTTTACTGTAGGTTAATTCCAGTAATATAAATGCAATAAAACAAGGTACTCCGTATACCAGGGGGTTGGTAAAATCCATATATCTTTTTAAATTATATCAAAGGTATCGTTTTATGTGCGACCTTTGTGAAACGCACGTTTATTCTTTGTTTTTTCTTAGAATATTGTTTTGTTCTTGCATTAGTTTTTCCAAATTGGCCAATAGCTCAATATTCTTAGGGGTTTTTTCTTCCTTGTCGCTCGGATCCTCGGCTTTGCTTCTAAATCGGTTCATGAATTTAATGACAACGAAAATCGTAAGTGCAATAATACCGAAATCAATTACAACCTCTATAAGTTCCCCGTAGCCAATGGCAATTTCCGAAACATTTTCCGCTGCAGCGCGTAAGATATACTTTTTTTCGGATAAATGAACATCTTCTGTCATTAGTGATAATGGTGGCATGATCACTTTCTTGACCAGAACATCGACCACTTTGTTGAATGCGGTACCGATAATAATACCAATGGCCATGTCCATCATGTTTCCCTTTATCGCAAAATCCTTGAATTCTTGAAAGAAACTCTTCATGGCAAAAATTGTCTAAAATAAAGCAGTTTGGCCTTCATCATCGGTATCAGGGTCTTTTTTGTCATTCCCCTTACTACCCTCTTTGCTTTTTGGTGCTTTGTCAGTGGAACTTACATCTTCCTCGTCAATCACCTCCATTTCATTGGTCTCCTTGGATTCAGGTTCTTCATAAGGCAAAGGGTCAAGCAAATTAATGTTTTTTACTTTTTCGGATGTTAATTGATTGCCTAAAGCTTTTATTCCTTTAATTGATATAAACTCTTCTAAATCAATCGTTAAGCTTGGTTTGGCATCTTTCCCCCTTGGTTTGGAAAATTCTATTTCCGCGACAGGACGCCAATCGGTAGAAACCAGTTCCAAATAGGATTTAGGGTGCTCGGAAATAAATTGGTCTTCCTTATTTTCGTGTTCTATTAAAAAACGTTTTACGTAAAACCGTTCTTTTTCCCCTTCCCAATAAATTGCGGACAAGGGTTTGTTTGGATTCCATTTCTCAAGAATGATCATATCGTCGTCAAAACGACAGGTCATGGTGGGCAAAATAGTTTTGGCTATCCCTTTTTGATTGACGACCAACAGAAGGTCGTCACCTTTAAATTCTCCCAATAACTCTCCCCTGCCATCTACATTTAGGCGTCTCACGACATCATCGAACCAAATCTTCCTTGGTTTAAGGGTCGATACACCTTTTTCCTTTAACTCAATTCGTTTTACAGTGTATTTTGTTACGATATTCCCTTTAGAGCCCCTTCCTTTAATCAATACATCTGCAAAATCGATGTCCCATTTTAATTTTTTAATACTACCAACCTGTCTTAAATTCACGGTTACTACTTCTGCTTCCCCATTGGGGTTGGCTGAAAAATAATAAACCAATGAATTTGGTTTTCCGGTGGTTAGGTCGTAAGGCCTGTCACGTGTTACACTGGTGATATTGAACCTCTTTATATAAGTAGGGCCGCCTTTTCCGTCCCTGTATATCATATTGTAGGTGGTGCGTTTGTCTTTTTTCTTGAATACGGCGACATGTATAATGTTCTTGCCAATGAATGTTTTGCTGTCCACTTTGGTTACCATGGCTTTGCCATCTGCGGTAAAAACGATAATATCATCAATATCACTACAGTCGGTAACATATTCATCGCGTCTTAAGGAGGTTCCTATAAATCCTTCTTCGCGATTTACGTACAATTTTGTGTTACGGATAACTACTTTGGTGGCTTCGATGTCATCAAATATCCTTATTTCTGATTTGCGCTCACGTCCTTTGCCATATTTGGTCTTAAGGTTTTTGAAATAGTCGATAGCGAATTCTATCAGGTTATCCAAATGATGTTTAACTTCGGCTATGCTTTCTTCCAGACTATCGAGATGTTGTTGGGCTTTGTCGATATCGAATTTGGAAATTCTTTTAATCCGTATTTCCGTCAACCGTACGATATCTTCCTCGGTAACTGCTCGTTTCAGGTGTTTGGTGTGCGGCTTTAAGCCTTTGTCAATAGCGGCAATAACACCCTCCCATGTCTCTTCTTCTTCAATATCCCTATAGATACGGTTCTCGATAAATATGCGCTCCAAGGATGCAAAATGCCATTGTTCCTCAAGTTCCGATAACTTTATTTCCAGTTCGGCTTTCAATAATTCAACCGTTAGATCGGTAGATTGTCGTAACATGTCCGATACACCTGTGAAAAGTGGTTTATTGTCCTCGATGATACAACCCAAGGGTGATATAGACGATTCGCAAGCCGTAAAGGCATACAAGGCATCTATGGTTTTATCCGGGGAAATACCACTTGGTAAGTGTACCAGGATTTCAACGTCGGCAGCTGTGTTGTCCTCTATTTTTTTAATTTTAATCTTCCCTTTTTCGTTAGCTTTAAGGATCGAATCGATTAAAGAAGAAGTATTGGTTCCGTATGGTATTTCATTGATTACCAGTGTATTTTTATCTTTTTGGGATATTTTAGCACGAACACGTATCTTGCCACCTCGCATACCATCATTATACGAACTAACATCTATGATTCCCGCGGTAGGGAAATCTGGAAATAGGGTGAAACGTTGTCCTTTTAAATGCTTTATGGAAGCATCAATAAGTTCAATGAAATTATGGGGCAACACCTTGGTCGATAATCCAACAGCGATACCTTCCGCACCTTGGGCCAATAACAGCGGAAATTTAACTGGAAGGTTAACGGGTTCTTTTTTACGTCCGTCATAGGAAAGTTGCCATTCGGTAATCTTTGGACTGAAAACCACTTCCAAAGCAAATTTGGATAATCGTGCTTCAATATAACGAGAAGCCGCTGCCCTGTCCCCTGTAAGAATGTTTCCCCAGTTTCCCTGGGTATCGATCAAAAGGTCTTTTTGACCGATCTGCACCATGGCATCGGCAATACTCGCATCACCATGGGGGTGATATTGCATGGTGTGACCCACGACATTGGCGACTTTGTTATAACGGCCATCATCGAGCTCCTTCAGTGCATGCAAGATTCTTCGTTGTACCGGTTTAAATCCGTCTTCGATGGCAGGTACCGCACGCTCTAGGATTACGTATGAGGCATAATCCAAAAACCAATCTTTGTACATGCCCGTGACTTTGGTCAGTGCATGTCCGGTATTATCATTTTCTGTAGTATCGTCAGTTGGCAAATTTTCGTTTGGTGCTTCGTTCAGCTCTTCATTCTCTTCCATAAAGAAAGATTCGTATTATCTTGATTTATAATTGATTTTCCTCTATAAGGTCTATTTCTACTTTAAGGTTGTTTATAATGAATTCCTGTCGGTCCGGGGTATTTTTCCCCATGTAGAACTGTAATAGATTCTCGATTGACATTGCTTTATCCAACATCACAGGTTCCAATCGAATATCCTCTCCTATAAAATATTGGAACTCATCAGGGGAAATCTCACCTAACCCTTTAAATCGGGTTATTTCCGGTTTCCCTGTTAATTTGGATATGGCATTTCTTCGTTCTTCCTCGCTATAGCAATAAATAGTCTCTTTTTTGTTCCTAACCCTGAACAAGGGTGTCTGTAAAATATATAAATGGTTCTCCTTGATCAATTCAGGGAAAAATTGAAGGAAAAACGTGATCAACAGCAGGCGAATGTGCATACCGTCGACATCGGCATCCGTAGCTATTACAATATTATTATATCGAAGATCTTCCATAGATTCCTCAATATTCAAAGCTGCCTGTAGTAAATTGAATTCCTCGTTTTCGTATACGATCTTTTTGGACATACCGTAAGAATTCAAAGGTTTACCACGTAAGCTAAAAACGGCTTGGGTATTTACATCCCTAGATTTGGTAATGGAACCGGATGCTGAATCCCCTTCTGTAATAAAGAGGGTGCTGTCTAATCGGCGATCGTTTTTCATATCGCCCAAATGCACCCTGCAATCCCTCAACTTTTTATTGTGAAGGCTTGCTTTCTTTGCCCTGTCACGGGCCAATTTCCGTATTCCGGAAAGATCTTTACGCTCCTTTTCGGCCATCATGATCTTTCGCTGTAATTTTTCAGCGGTTTCCGGATTTTTATGTAGATAATTGTCTAGGTATTTACCGACAAAATCATTGATATAGGTGCGAACCGTCGGGAATTTACCTCCCATATCGGTCGAGCCTAGTTTTGTCTTGGTCTGACTTTCGAAAACGGGCTCCATAACCTTTATGGAAATAGCCGATATGATGGATTTACGAATATCGCTGGCATCATAGTTTTTTCCATAGAAATCCCTAATGGTCTTTACCAAAGCTTCCCTGAAGGCTGCTTGGTGCGTTCCTCCTTGGGTGGTATGCTGACCGTTCACAAAAGAATGGTATTCTTCGCTATATTGTGTTTTGCTATGCGTTATGGCGACCTCAATATCATCTCCCTTTAGGTGGATGATAGGATATAATAAATCCTCGGCATTGTTGTTGTCTTCCAAAAGATCTTTCAATCCGTTTTCCGAATGGAACTTTTCCCCATTGAATACAATGGTCAATCCAGGGTTCAGGTAAACGTAGTTTTTAAGCATGCGTTCCACATACTCGTTCCTGAATTTATAATTTTTAAAGATGGATTCGTCCGGAATGAAAGAAACCCTAGTTCCCTTTCTTTTGGATGTTTCAGCTGGGCCTTCTTCCAATGTAAGGTTCCCCTGTTCAAATTGGGCGGTCTTAATTTGGTTTTCCCGCGAAGATTGAACTTCAAAAAAACTTGAAAGGGCATTTACCGCTTTTGTACCAACACCGTTTAAACCTACCGATTTTTTAAACGCCCTACTGTCATACTTGCCCCCCGTGTTCATTTTGGAAACCACATCAACGACTTTTCCTAGGGGTATGCCACGGCCATAATCCCTTACGCGTACCATTTTATCTTTAATCGTGATTTCAATGGTCTTACCTGCTCCCATGACGAATTCATCGATGCAGTTGTCTATGGTTTCCTTTAAAAGAATGTAGATGCCATCATCAGCGGAAGAACCATCGCCTAATTTACCGATATACATACCGGGTCGTAAACGAATATGTTCTTTCCAATCGAGGGAACGAATGTTATCTTCAGTATATTGGGACTCTGCCATAGTTAATCAGGGTTTATCCCTGCTAATATAAAATTTCAAAGCAATTTTCAAAGCTTTTGGCTTGGAAAGTAATCAACAACGAAAATACCAATTTTGTTCGTATTAATCAATGTGAATGCTGCCAAATGTTCTGTGCTATGGTTTATCCTATTGGGGTTAAGTCCCAAAATGTAAAGGTTTATGCTGTCACTTATCAAGTCTTCTTCCTCGAAACCAAGGTTACCCCACTGATAACCACCAACATCCCAAAAACCTGTAAAGTTGAAATACGTTCGTCTAAAAAGAAAAAGGCCAAGATTATGGTTGATATAGGTCCTAAACTTCCGAAAATCGCAAAAGTGGAAGCGCCAAGCCGATTAATTGCGGCAGAAACCAAGAATGATGGAATCAAGGTAGAAAGAATGGCCATTGCACCGCCTAGTGCATAGACCTCAATCGGATAATCGGCAATATAAATACCCTTTTTAAACAAGTAATGTATGATTATTGCAACTGTTGAAACGATCATGGCGTAAGAAGTAAATTGTACTACCCCGAATTTTGGAATCAACCAGCCACTACCTACCAAATAACCCGCATAGGTAAGTGCACTCAAGAATATTAAAAAGGAACCTAGGGCCAATGATTCATCCTTAAGGGCAATTTCATCCCAAAAAGTAATCAATACGCCAACATAAGTGATTAAAATGGCTAGACTTTGAAGTTTGGTGATTCTTTTCTTGAAGAAAATCCATGAAAGTAGTACCACCATTGTTGGGTAAATGAATAGGATGATTCGCTCTAATCCGGCTTTTAAATATTGCAGTCCCATAAAATCGAAGAGACTGGCCAAATAATAACCGATAAATCCAAAGAATACCAACCATAGGTAATCTTTGGTTTTTATGGTTTGGGGATGCGAGGGTTTTTTCCAGAAAGCGATAATAATATAAAATGGTAGCGCGAACACCATTCTAAACAATAAGAGTGTTAAGTGATCAACATCATAGGTGTAAGCCAATTTTACCATGACCGCCTTGGCGGAAAATAAAACCACACCCAATATGGCGAACAAAATACCACTGCCTGTGGCTGAAATATTCTTTAACATGCCGACAAGCTATATCATTCGTTATAAAATCATAAGGATATAAGAAGTACGAATACAATGCCCAAAAAGGACAAGTGTTACTTTTAGGGCTTCTATGATTTAATTTGTGGGAATATTTTGGTTATACGTTAAACCTAAAATGCATAATGTCGCCATCTTTAACTATATAATCCTTTCCTTCAACCCGCATTTTACCTGCTTCCTTTACCTTGGCTTCACTCCCATATTCTATGTAGTCATTATAGGAGATGACCTCTGCCCTAATGAAACCTTTTTCAAAATCGGTATGTATTACTCCTGCTGCTTGTGGTGCGGTTGCTCCAACCGGAATGGTCCATGCGCGTACCTCTTTCACACCAGCTGTAAAATAAGTTTCAAGATCCAATAATTTATATGCCCCACGTATCAATTTGGCAGAACCCGGTTCTGAAAGTCCCAAGTCTTCTAAAAACATTTGACGTTCCTCATAGGTTTCCAGTTCGGTTATATCGGCTTCGGTACCCACTGCGAGAAATATTACCTCTGCGTTTTCATTGGCAACTGCCTTTTTTACGGTCTCAACATAATCATTACCTGTCGTGGCCGCTTCTTCATCAACATTACATACGTACATTACCGGTTTATCGGTAATGAACTGTAAGGGTTTTACATATTCTTTCTTCTCATCATCTGAAAACTCAATGGCACGGACAGAAATCCCGGCCTCAAGGCCATCTTTTACTTTTATAAGTGCCGCTTCTTCTTTTTGGGCTTCTTTGTTTCCTGTTTTCGCGGCCCTTTTAACTTTATCCAATTTCTTTTCTACGGTTTCCAAATCTTTTAACTGTAGCTCCATGTCAATGGTTTCCTTGTCCCTAATAGGATTTACAGAACCGTCGACATGTACGATATTATCATTGTCAAAACAACGAAGTACGTGCAGAATGGCATCCGTTTCCCGAATATTCCCCAAAAACTGGTTTCCAAGTCCTTCTCCCTTGCTTGCGCCCTTTACCAATCCGGCGATATCAACTATTTCAACGGTCGCAGGCAAAACCCTCTCCGGGTTTACCAATTCTTCCAATTTCTCCAATCTGGAATCGGGAACATTGACCACACCTATATTAGGTTCGATCGTACAGAACGGAAAGTTTGCACTTTGCGCCTTAGCATTGGATAAACAATTGAATAAGGTGGACTTTCCCACATTCGGTAATCCTACAATACCTGCTTTCATTATAAATTCATTTCAGGGTTCGAAAAAAACTATTTTCAAAATTGGGTGCAAAGATAGTTTTTCATTTGTATTTACACCTTTTACTAACAAACAAAAAGCCCGAACCAATGGTCCTGGGCTTTATTTGTTCATTAAATACTAAATGTGTTATGTTTTCCAGAATGGGAAACCCTAATCCTCAGGATGCATAAACCGTTGTTTCGCCAATAATTCATCTTCCGTTTCTTTATGGTCTTCATCGGGAACACAACAGTCTACCGGACAAACGGCGGCACATTGGGGTTCATCATGAAAACCTTTACATTCGGTACATTTATCAGGTACTATGTAGTACACTTCATCGCTGACAGGTTCCTGAACTTCATCGGCATTTACCGCCGTACCGTTAGGCAAGACAACACTACCTTTTAAAGAAGTACCATCACTGTATCTCCAATCATCCGCTGCTTCGTAAATTGCTGTATTAGGGCACTCGGGTTCGCAAGCCCCACAATTTATACATTCATCTGTAATAATAATTGCCATAATTTCTTTCTCTTTTAAACTGAAATAGCTCCAGCATGCTTATTTTTGCCAAAGGTAAACCCAAAATCATTTCTTTACAAATATTATGGCTGGGCAAGCAGAAAGATTAAACGCTTTTATAGAACTTGGAAAATTCTTTCGGGATTATTCCGAATACCATAATAAAGAAGTCTCGGAAACTTTTGAAGATGTTTGGCATCTAAAATTGGAAGAGGCCATTGGGATAGCCGGACATAAAAATGGGTGGTTTACAAAAGAGAACATTGTTTTTTCCCTGAAAACTTGGGGTGCGATCTTAACTCCTAAGGATTTAGAGGGTTGGTTATCACTTTACGAAATAGATAAAAACAAACATAAGACCGTTGCCTTGATCATGGCAGGTAATATTCCTTTGGTCGGGTTTCATGATTTTCTTTCAGTGCTCTTGTCCAATAATAAGGCACTTGTTAAGTTATCTTCAAACGATGCGATTTTATTGCCTTTGGTTGCCCAGTTTTTAATCGAAAAATGTCCATCCTTAGAAAATGAAATTGAATTCACAGAAGGTAAACTTGAACATTTCGATGCGGTAATAGCAACAGGTAGTGATAATACCGCCCGTTATTTTGAACATTATTTTGGTCACAAACCCCATATAATACGCAAAAACAGGAATTCTGTCGCCGTTCTTACGGGTAACGAATCCAAAGAAGAACTAAAGGCATTTGGAGAGGATATTTTTCGATATTATGGATTGGGATGCCGGAGTGTCTCAAAAATATTCGTTCCCGAAGGTTATGTTTTTGATGGGTTCTTTGAAGCGATTTTTGATTATAATCCAATAATCAATCAAGCCAAATACGCCAATAATTACGATTATAACAAAGCCGTTTACTTAATGAGTGAATTCAAAATTCTTGAAAACGGATTTTTAATGCTCAAAAAGGACGATGGTTACTCCTCGCCCATTGCAACCCTTTTTTATGAGGAATACCGTTTACTGGATGAGCTTAAAGTACGAATAGCTGAGGACCGGGAGAAAATACAATGTGTAGTCGCAAGTGGTCTGTTTCAGGACGAGGTGACCTTTGGCCATACCCAAAACCCTAGTTTAACAGACTATGCCGATGGTGTTGATACTGTTGAATTCCTGTTAAAAACATAGTCTAACAATTATATAAATAATACTGGTTGTTCCCTTATTATTTATGATCTTTGAACCTTAAATTTCTAAAAATAATGAAAAAACATAATTTTAGTGCCGGTCCTTGTGTATTGCCAAAGGAAGTCTTTTTAAACGCCTCAGAGGCTATAATGGATTTTAATGGTTCAGGACTATCCCTAATCGAAATTTCGCATAGGAGTAAGGATTTTGTTGAAGTGATGGATAAAGCACGTGCCCTGGCCCTAGAACTTTTGGGATTGGAAGGCAAAGGTTACCAGGCATTATTTCTCCAGGGAGGAGCGAGTATGGAGTTCTTAATGGTGGCATATAACCTTCTTGAAACCAAGGCAGGGTATTTGAACACGGGAACATGGAGTGGAAAGGCCTTAAAAGAAGCCCGTCTTTTTGGGGAGGTCGTTGAAGTAGGGTCTTCTAAAGATGAAAACTTTAATTATATCCCTAAAGGTTATTCCATTCCGGAAGGATTGGATTACTTGCATTTAACCTCGAATAATACCATTTTCGGAACCCAATTGAAAAAATTCCCAAAGGTTGATGTGCCTTTGGTCTGTGACATGAGTTCTGATATATTCTCACGCCAATTGGATTTTTCACAATTCGATTTGATTTATGCAGGTGCACAGAAAAACATGGGTCCTGCAGGCACGACTTTAGTGGTGGTCAAAGAAGACATTTTGGGTAAGGTATCCCGTCAAATACCATCGATGTTGGATTATAAAGTGCATATAAGCAAGGAGAGCATGTTCAATACCCCTCCGGTTTTTGCGGTCTATACCTCAATGCTTACATTGGAATGGTTAAAGAATCTAGGTGGTATTGCCGCTATTGAGGAAATTAATGAGAAAAAAGCACGGTTATTATATTCTGAAATCGATTTGAACCCATTGTTCAATGGTTTTGCTAAAAAAGAAGATCGTTCAAATATGAACGCCACCTTTAATTTAACCGATGCCAAATTGAAAGATACTTTTGATGCCATGTGGAAAGAAGCGGGTATCAACGGACTAAACGGGCATCGTTCCGTTGGAGGATACAGGGCATCAATGTACAATGCATTGTCCTTGGAAAGTGTTGGCGCCTTGGTCGATGTTATGAGTGAAATGGAAAGAAAAGGTTAATCTGTATTTAAATGAAAGTTTTAGCAAACGATGGTATCTCCGAAACCGGGGTATCCGAACTAGAGGCAGCCGGTTTTGAGGTCAATACCACGAGAGTGGCACAAGAACAACTGATCAATTTTATAAATGAACAGGGTATTACCGTACTATTGGTTCGTAGTGCCACACAAGTAGGAAAAGATGTAATAGATAATTGTCCGACCCTAAAACTTATCGGCCGAGGCGGAGTTGGTATGGACAATATTCAGGTGGCTTATGCCAAAGAGAAAGGATTACATGTAATCAATACCCCTGCAGCATCTTCCGAATCCGTAGCCGAATTGGTGTTTGCCCATTTATTGGGTGGAGTACGTTTTTTATATGATGCCAATAGGAATATGCCACTGGAAGGGGACAGCAAATTTAAACAGCTGAAAAAGTCGTATGCTAAAGGCTCAGAACTTAGGGGGAAAACCTTGGGTATTATAGGGTTTGGAAGAATCGGCCGGGCAACTGCAAAGATTGCTTTGGGACTTGGGATGAAAGTAATATATTTTGACCCATACATCGAGAAAGGAAATGTACAGGTCGACTTTTTTGACGGACAATCGGTCTCTTTCAATTTTGAAAGCATGGGTAAATCCGAACTTTTACAACAAGCAGATTTTATTACGGTGCACGTTCCGGCCCAAAAAGAATACATTATCGGAAGCAAAGAATTCGATTCTATGAAAGACGGTGTCGGCATAGTTAATGCTGCCCGTGGCGGTGTTATAGATGAAGTGGCCTTGTTGGAATATATCGAAAAAGGGAAGGTTTCTTTCGCTGGTCTGGATGTTTTCGAATCGGAACCTAAACCAGAGATACAAATACTTATGCATCCCAAAATATCCTTGACACCCCATATAGGTGCTGCCACAGGGGAAGCCCAAGACCGTATAGGAAGTGAGTTGGCCACACAGATCATTTCCCTATTAAAATGATGCTTGTAGACCAATTTAAGGAACTTAAATCCTTTTTTTGTACATTACGGCACCAAATATTAAATTAACTATAACATGTCTGGATTATTAGATTTACTAAACAGCCCAATGGGCAAACAATTAATTAGTGGTGTAGCTGGCCAAACTGGTCAACCAGAAAGTAAGACCGCTGATGTAATGAGTATGGCCATGCCCTTGATTTTGGGTGCCATGAAAAAAAATGTATCCTCTTCTCCACAAGGAGCAGAAGGTTTAATGAGTGCCCTTTCTTCAAAACATGATGGAAGTATCTTGGATAATCTTGGCGGATTGTTCGGCGGAGGTGTAGATGAATCGGTGATGAATGATGGTGCCGGGATTTTAGGCCACGTCTTTGGAAATAAACAACCACAAGTAGAAAGTGCCTTGAGTCAAAAATCAGGATTGGATGCCAGTTCTGTCGCTAGTATCTTAAAAATAGCAGCTCCTATCGTCATGGGATTCCTAGGAAAACAAACAGCCCAAAGCAATGTTAACGATGCAAGCGGTATGAATAGCCTTCTGGGAGGTATGTTAGGTGGTCAGCCCCAGGAAAACCAAAGCCTTATCACAACGTTGTTAGACGCTGACGGTGATGGTAGTATCCTAGATGACGTTGCCGGAATGGTAATGGGTGGCGGACAGAAGAAAAGTGGACTGGGTGGATTGCTCGGAGGTCTTTTCGGAAAATAAAACCCAATAAACGATTATAAATTAAATCGCCTTGACCAATATTGTCAAGGCGATTTTTTTTGTATCTTATGGTAATCTATCTGTTCACATAATAGATTGATAATGAATAATTAAAGAAACAATTAATCCCATAGCTATGAAACATACATTCCTTAAGATTTTCGGAATACTCATAATGGTCTTTATGATGGTAAGTAGTTGTGGTGGTGCAAAAGAATCCTTGAGCATATCCGACGATGAAAAAAAGGCCTTTACCCAAAAAGTCGGTGATACCATAAACATTGCGGATACGAAAACGGAATATGAAATAATAATTATTGAACCAGGCTTTAATTTTTGGCTTAATAGCATAGCAAAACCGGAAGGTTATTATTCCCAATCGTATTTGGAAAATAGAAACAATGTATATGTAATTGAGTGGAACCAGCGTGTATTGCAGCCGCAAGTATATGACCCCGATTTATATGAACTTCAGATAGATTATTCGCCGAATATTGATTACGGGTATGAGGTAAACTATAAACTATATAATTACTTTATTTATTTTCAACGTAAGTACAACCAACGTTTGGGGCCTTTTATACCTCGGATTTAAAAGGTATATTTGGCACTTTGTTAAAATATTACATGGAAAAACTAAAGCAACGTTGGGGCATAGAATCCAATTTTCAAATTGTGGTTATATTCATAGTATTCGCAGTAACGGGTTCAACAGCGGTTAAATTCGCGGCACCATTGACCGAATTTATCGGCCTTCATAAAGAAAGCGTAAACCCTTGGATTTATTGGACCGTTAGAATACTGATAATATTTCCGATTTACCAGGTTTTACTTGTTGCTTATGGTTGGCTTTTCGGTCAATTTAAATTTTTCTGGAATATGGAAAAGAAAATGTTGAAAAGAATAGGCATGGGTTTTCTTTTTAATTAAGTGTTTTTTAACTTTTATAATCTAGCTGATTGTTTAGTTTTGCGATAAGTATGGGTAAGTGGAAAAAAATTTTGAGTTTTTTCTTTCTAGCGATTTTGATTTTCGTTAAGGCATCTGCATTCCATGTATTTGCACATGAGGATGAAGATGGTACCCATATAGAGAATTGTTTGGTTTGTACCATGGCCATGGAGATGCAGCAAACAGTTCATGATCAACCCGATACTTTAGTCTTTGACCCCGAAGTTATCTTAGTTGATATTATACGATCTTTTGGGATTGATAATAACGAGATTATTTCAACCCAACCTGTTTTTTCCTATTTTTCTAGGCCTCCCCCTTCTTTGCTTTCCTAAAAAAGCATTCTTTTTCCTCATTTTTCATTTGAGGTATATCATTCATTTAATACATATCAATTTATGAGAGCATGGTTTATCATGTTTGCAATGTTGTTTGTTCAGTTCACTGTTCAATCTCAACAGTGCAAAAGTGTCATTACAGGCGTAGTTACCGATTTTCACGATAAGACTCCTTTGGTTAGGGCCTCTATTTCTTTAATTGGTAAAAGTGATTCTGTATTCTACACAGACGAAAACGGATTTTTTAAGATACCCAATCTATGTAATGGTATCTATGAATTGGAAATTTACCATGCCGAATGCCAAACAGCCTTTATGAAAGTTGACTTGGATACAAATTTGGATTTAAATATTCCTTTAGAACATCATCTAGAGGAATTGGAAGAGGTAAAGGTTACTGGTAATAAGATAACGAAGACCAACTCGGCAATGGAGGAGACATTAGAGTTGAAAACCATTGAACAATATGGGAGTGCAAGTTTAGGAGATGCTTTAAAAGAAATCAATGGTGTTTCTTCATTAAATACTGGTGCAAACATTGTAAAACCGACTATTCACGGACTTTCAGGAAGCCGGGTTCTGGTGCTTAACAACGGTG
The DNA here is from genome assembly GCF_009674825.1 of Maribacter luteus. Classification (GTDB taxonomy): domain Bacteria; phylum Bacteroidota; class Bacteroidia; order Flavobacteriales; family Flavobacteriaceae; genus Maribacter_A; species Maribacter_A luteus. The sequence goes on along the minus strand of NZ_WKJH01000004.1, from coordinate 52,120 downwards.
TGCGTATGCAAGATATGGAATGGGGGGCAGAGCATGCCCCAAACGTTGATGTTAATGCGGCAGGGTCTATTTCAGTTATAAAAGGGGCTTCTGCACTGCAGTATGGTGGTGACGCCATAGGCGGTGTTATTTTAATTGAGCAGAATAGATTTCTAAAAAAGGATTCAATTTTTGGTAAAACCATTGTTACTGGAATCTTAAACGGTCGCGGTGGAAAAATCAACACTGATTTAATAAAAACCTATAAAAACGGGTGGTTTATTAAAGGGCAGGCTTCATATAAGAAATTAGGAGATCAGGAAGCACCTAGCTATGTCCTGTCCAATACAGGGGTGAATGAGATTGGAGCTTCGCTTCATTTCGGAAAAGAGAATTTTACCTCGGGCTGGCGAGGTAGTTATTCCTATTTCAATACGGAAATCGGTATACTTTCCGCTTCACATATAGGTAGTGTAGATGATTTAATCAGGGCCATCAACGATGACGAACCCACGGTTATCGATCCGTTTACCTATGACATTGCTAGTCCTAGGCAGGAAGTTACGCACCATTTGGGAAAATTCAAGTACTATAATAGATTCGAAGGTCTGGGTAAATTAAATGTGCAATATGATTTTCAAAACAATAGAAGATTTGAATATGATGTTAGGACAGGAGATGATAAATTCAAACCATCCATTGATCTTGAATTAACCACTCATGCCCTTACATCTGATTTTAAATGGGATGCCAAATCGGGTTTTGATCTTACCGTTGGTGTCATGGGCAGATACCAGAATAATTTCGCAAATCCGGATACCGGGGTTAGAAGGCTTATCCCCGATTATGATAAATATGATGCCGGTATTTTTTCTGTGATGAAGCTTAGCTTGGATGAAGATTGGAAATTGGATGCCGGCCTACGATATGACTACAGTAAAATCGATGCAAAAAAGTTTTACAGGACTTCTAGATGGGAAGAACGCGGTTATGATGAGGATTTCAGTGATATAATCATAAGGGAAACCGAAAGTTCACAATATTTGACCCAACCGATTTTTGATTACCATAATGTTTCTGCCACCATGGGGGTAAATTATAGTACGGACAACCAACATTCAATGAGTTTCAACTATGCCTTGGCCAATAGGGCCCCTAATCCTTCTGAATTATTCAGTGATGGTTTACATCATTCAGCTGCCAGAATCGAATTAGGGGATCTAAGGATTACCAGTGAAACTTCACATAAAGCTTCCCTATCCTTGATTAAGAATGGTGATTGGGGGTATACTTTGGAGCCTTATGTAAATTTTATCAATGATTTCATTTATTTGGAACCTACGGATGTTGAATATACGGTGAGGGGTGCATTCCCGGTTTGGGAATACCATCAAACCAATGCTAGGATTTTAGGCTTGGATTTATCTCTTTATGCGAATTGGACAGATCATTGGAAAACTGATCATAAATTTTCTTTGACCAAAGGAAAGGATACTAGTGAAGATGAACCGCTTATTAATATTCCTGCGGCCCATATCAGAAACAAAATTTCATATAACATACCTTGGAAAAACTTAGAAGTAGGTCTGGAAAGCAAATATGTATTCAAGCAAAATGAAACACCTGCCGATATCTATGTCTATTCACCCGAACAAGGGGAAGATGTACTTTTAGAAATAAACACTGCCCCTGCTGCTTATCATGTATTATCCTTGAATAGTGGTATGGATTTTAAATTTGATAAAAGTACGTTAACGGTCAATCTTATTGCAACCAATATTCTAGATGTGTCCTACAGGGACTATTTAAACAGACTTCGATATTTTGCCGATGACCTAGGAAGAAATATCATATTACAATTTAAACTCAATTATTAATTTTAATTTTTTATTTTATGAAAACAACCATTAAACTATTATCAATGCTAGCTTTTGCAGGAATCGTTCTAGCCTCATGTTCTGATGATGATGATCCAGAAGAAGTGAATGAAGAAGAAACAATAACAACAATGACGGTTTCCTTAACACCAGATGCAGGTGGAACAGCGATTATCCTAAAATCCGAAGATTCTGATGGGGATGGCCCCAATGATCCGGAAATAACTGTTTCTGGAAATTTAGTAGCAAACTCTACTTATAGTGGAAGTGTAACTTTTTCAAATGTAACAGAAGATCCGGTAGAAGACATTACAGAAGAGGTTGAAGAGGAAAACACAGAACATCAGTTGGTGTATGTGCATACTGGAGCTATTTCAGAGGTTTACAATTTTGACACTGATGATGATGGTAACGATTTAGGCCTTTCTTTTGATTTGGACACTGGTGATGCCGGAGAGGCAGCATTACAAGTCGTATTGAGACATGAACCTACAAAACCGAACGATGGTTCTTTAAGTGGTGTAGGTGGTTCAACGGATTTTAGTGCCAGTTTCGCTATTACCGTGGAATAAGAATTGGACAAAAGCCGATTAAAAATTAAAAAAGGGGTTGATCTATCAACCCCTTTTTATATGTTTACTCTTTAATGTTTACTTCTATTGTTTTCTTTTTACGATCACTGATGATGTAGGTGTAGATCCACATAATGGTAAATGTAGGTATCACGTCCAATCCAGGTATGATTTCCTCGATAAAAGTGACCAATCCTGCTGCCTGCCCAATTTTCCCTTTATATAGTCTGGTCATTAACCAACCTGCCAAGGGCGCCCAAATAACATCGGAAAAATCACCGATGAACGGTACGGCAAAGGACAACATACCAATACCATCGAACAACAATCCCAATAAAAGGGTCTTATATTTATTATCTTTCGTTTTTGACATTTTTTTGATTTAGTATCCAATCAATAAAATAGCAATAAGAATGCCAATTTTGAAGCCTTTGGGTCTTAAGGTCTAGGACAAACTTGAACTGATCAATTTCAGGAACTCGTTCCTGGTCTCTTCTTTAACAAAACTTCCCCGAAAACCGGAAGTTGTAGTTACCGAGTTTTGTTTCTGTACGCCCCTCATCATCATACACATATGGGAAGCTTCAATTACAACAGCTACTCCCTGGGGTTTTAGGGTATCGTTTATACAATCCAAAATCTGTTCTGTCAATCTTTCCTGAACCTGTAATCTACGGGCGAATACATCCACGATACGTGGTAATTTACTTAAACCTACTATTTGCCCATCAGGAATATAAGCAATATGTGCCTTCCCGAAAAAAGGCAGCATATGATGTTCACATAAGGAATACAATTCAATATCCTTAACAATGACCATTTCATTATATGATTCCTTGAACATGGCACTTTTTAAAATCTGTGCCGCATCTTGATCGTAACCTTGGGTAAGGAAAAGCATGGCCTTGGATGCCCGTTCAGGCGTTTTCATTAGACCTTCTCGGGACACGTCCTCCCCTATTTCCTCAATGATTTTGGAGTATCGTTCTTGAATTTCTTTTGTTGTTTCCAAATTATACTCCTCAAAACTTCTATATGGTTTCATTTAATACGGAATTACTTATGTTTTTCATCCTATGCGGATGTTCCTTTTTCTATTCTAGGCCGTGATAATTTTACAGCACGACAATTTAACGCTAAATTCATTAATATAAAACAAGAATACCGTATTGTTATCTACTGTGTTGTTTTGGTATGTCTGTGCTATTGTTTAATTTTCGAACTGAAAAAAAACTTCAATGATCCAAGCCACAAATATCCAAAAATATTACGGGAATCTACAAGTTCTAAAGGGGGTAGATATTCATATAAAATCAGGGGAAATCGTTTCTATTGTGGGGCCTTCCGGAGCTGGGAAGACCACACTCCTACAAATTTTGGGTACATTGGACGTTCAAAGTAATAAAGTGGACAGCAGACTTTTAATAAAGGATGTTGAAGTCACGGATTTATCCGATAACGCAATAGCGCGGTTCAGGAATGAGAATATTGGGTTTATTTTTCAATTTCATCAATTATTACCCGAATTCACGGCCCTAGAGAACGTTTGTATACCTGCCTTTATCAAGAAAACACCTCGTAACCAAGCGGAAAAACGTGCTAAGGAATTGTTGGAATTTTTAGGTCTCTCCCATCGCCTGCACCATAAACCCAATGAATTGTCGGGAGGTGAACAGCAACGTGTGGCCGTGGCAAGGGCTTTGATCAATAACCCCTCGGTGATTTTTGCCGACGAACCCAGTGGAAACCTTGATTCTGAAAGTGCCGATAATTTACATAAATTGTTTTTTGAACTACGTGATAAATTTGGTCAGACCTTCGTTATAGTTACCCATAATAAGGAATTGGCGGATCTAGCCGACCGTAAGTTGACCATGGTCGATGGGCGTATTACCGATTCAACGGGTATTGAATGGGCCGATTTCACCAATAGGCCCCTATTATGACCCAAAAGGAATTAAAGGAGTTTTTGGATATTAAAGTAGCCGAATACAACCAGATACAATTTTTGGACAGTGATCCCATTCAAATTCCACACCAATTCACCCTAAAAGAGGATATTGAGATCAGTGGGTTCTTAACGGCAACCATTGCTTGGGGCAATCGAAAAAGCATTATAAAAAATGCCAACAAGATGATGGACCTACTCGATCATTCTCCCTATGACTTTATAATGAACCATACTTCAGATGATCTAGAAAGGTTTGATGGTTTTGTACACCGAACCTTTAACAATATCGATTTGGCATATTTTATCCAAAGTTTACGAAATATTTACTGTAATCTTGGAGGAATGGAAGCTGTTTTTGCTACAAATGCAGATGACGATTCTGTACAAAAAGCGATTTCTTCATTTAAAAAGGGTTTTTTTGAATTACCTCACCAACAGCGCACCACCAAACATATATCCGACCCAATGAAAGGGTCGGCCGCCAAGCGCATTAATATGTTTTTACGTTGGATGGTCAGGGATGCATCAACGGGCGTTGATTTTGGGTTGTGGAGTACATTAAATCCCAAACAGCTTTCATGTCCGTTAGATGTGCATTCTGGTAATGTTGCCAGAAAATTAGGGTTGTTAAAAAGAAAACAGAATGATGCCAAGGCCTTATCGGAGTTGGATACGGCCCTTCGAAAACTAGACCCCAATGATCCCGTAAAATATGATTTCGCATTATTTGGGCTTGGGGTTTTTGAAAAATTCTAACACTACTCGTAATCTTTGTCCGTCAAGGTTTTCATAAAAGCGATTATGGCTTTGGTCTCATTATCACTTAGTAGTAAGGAATCGGGAGGTAAAGTCTGGTATGGCACATCAAGGCCTAGACCTTGTCCCCCACCCGCATTGTAAAATTCCAATACATCTTCCAAGGTTTCAAAAGCACCATTATGCATGTAAGGGGCGGTCTTGTCTATATTACGTACCGTTGAAGTTTTGAAAAAATTGCGCTTTTCATCAACTTCATAGGGATAATATAAACCAGGGTCATTATCCAAAACCGGATGTGCAAAATCGGTATTTTGTGTCACCCCAAGGTTTTCAAACTCCGTTTCATCATATTTTGGTGGTACCGTACCGTAAAATGCAGGAGGAAAATGACAAGTAGCACAGGCGGCCTTTCCCATAAATAGATTAAAACCTTCTATTTCTTCCGTGGTGAGGGTGTTTTCAAGGTTTTGCATGTTGCGATCAAATTTGGAATCGAACGGGGTTAGACTTCGTATATAAGTAGCTATGGCATTACGTACATTCAAGTTGTTGATCTTTCCTCCGTATAATGCATTGAACTGTTCAATATATTTAGGGTTTCCCTTTATTTTATCATCCATGGTATTCAAATCCAAATGAAACTCATTCTCATTATTGACTACGCCTACGATTTGTCCCTCCAAACCATCTCCCCTTCCGTCATAAAAGAAAGTCCTTTGATAAACGGCATAAGGTAAGGTTGGTGTATTTCTTTGAAGCTCAGCTCCATTTTTTCCTATTCCTTTAGGCTTTCCATCGGTAAAAGCCTTTTCCTTGATATGGCAAGTTGCACAACTCATGGTTCCCGTACTGGAAAATGACGGGTCATTGAACAACTGTTTCCCCAGGGCTATCCGTTCTTCTGAAATTGGCGGTGAGCCTTGTAGGGCGAACATTTTCTTGTTGAAGAATGTTTTTGAAAATACGTTGGTAGCTGTAGGATCCAGAGCCCGTGAGGTGTTTAATTGAACTCCCCAGTCCTTGGCCGTACTATTTACCAATTGTAATTGTTTATTGGTGTGGTCTTTTATGAAGGTGTATCTATCAAAGGTGTCAAAATCCCCGTCTTTGAGCATTTTTATGGAACTTGCTATCTCTTTTGACCAAGATTCGTATAGGTTGTTATCCTTAAAGGTATTTTTATACATCCCTATAACCGTACTGATTGTCTCGTAATTATAAACAGCCTCTTTTAATGAATTTGCCAAAATTGGTGAATCAAATCCCGTTATTCCCTTTGTTGCAATGTTGACAATCGCATCTCGCAGCATTTTTAGGTGGTGCCTATCCCTTTGTTTATAGATAATGTGGTTTTTTCGCATGTACGGAATCCTCGCTTTCAAATAGTCCAATACACTCTGAAGTTCGTTGTTCAATGGCTTTTCTTCCGCAAACAAAAGTTCTTCGATTACTTGGTAACTTTTAGGTTTTTGTTTTTTGATATCGGTAAAATCCTCCATTTCCACTTTCAAAAGGTTTGGTGCGTTCATAGAGAGGTAATTTTCATAATCGTAGGCTATCATAATCGGTTCGGCCCGTTTGTACCATTCGCGGCTTTTAAGGAAGTAAGCTTTATTGTCGGATAAAGAAGAAATAGTATCGATTTTCGCCATATAGAAAGAAGCACTGTCCAATACTTTAAAATAATACTGTTTGATATCCTCGTTGAAAAGGGAGTCCTTGTCCGTGGTAATCGATTTTATAGGCTCGTTTTTACAGGAAAACAACAGTAATAAAAAGGAACTTAAGACTAAAACCAGGTTTAAAAATTTCATTTATAATAGGTGCTATTTGAGTATGGAAAAGGTTCCCGTAGAGGGAACCTTTGAATTTGATTGTCAAAAAAAACTTATCTAGGAAGGCCGGTGATCTTAAATAAGAAAGAACCTTCTTTGGTTGCAACATCTTCATCAATAGCTGTAGGATCAACAAATAGTTGCCCATCAGCTCTAACAGCAGTTTCAGGATTTGCATCTGGTCTCCAACCGTGAACTTGTGCGCCACCAACGAAAGTAGGTTCTGAAGCTCCTATAATGTCAGTAACATCGATTAAACCGGTAATTTCCCACATACTATTCGTATTACCTATGTTCATGCCTGAAGCAGCGGTTTGGTTACATTCCATTATTTCAGTGAAAGCACCTGTATTCAAATCCAGTTGCCATAATTTGGCATAACCAGTGATTTCCGGATTTAGATCTGCATAGCCATTGGGATCTTCTTGAATGTATGCATAGTTTTCTGTTACCAAGATATTATCCGGAGAGTGCAATCCATCACCTTTACCACCTTCCAGATCACCATCAACAACTACAGTTAATTTGGCATCGGCCGTAGGATCTTCGGCATCTAGAACTAGTTTATATACCCGACCAAAAGCAGTTCCCCTATTATTTAAATCAGGGTTGTCCCCGCGAATTCTACCCGTTGCATTAAAGTAAACCTCACGATTTGCTTCTGCAGAACCTCTTCTCCAATCAATATCCTCTATTCTTTGGAAACCAATTGCCAGTGAATCTATTCCCTCTTGGTTCAATTCATTTAATGTTCTTTCAGTTACTTTTACCCATTCTACATCATATTCCATATCTTCGGCCATACCCATTTCAAATAATTGGCCACCTTCTCCAATGGCGGATTCAGTTGGGTTCTTGCCTCTTAGAACATACAGATCCCCTCCATTAAGATCACCAAGACCACCGACGTACATAGCAAAATGTGCTTCCGGGTATTCGTTGTTACTATCGTCATCACCGATAAAAACAACTGTTTTACCAGGAAAAGCATCTTTACCGATAGCAACTGCATTTTCTGTAACCCACTCACCAAGTGCAGGTAACCTATCTACTTCTACCCTATCATCAGTAGAACGGAAAGGATTTACTTTGTAAACACCAACGGCACTTCCACCCCACTCACCTCCAGAAAGGTACAAAGGTCCAAATCCGTGTTCTTCAGGTGTAATGGAAGAACCGGAACACATGGCTGTAAATGCAGTAGCAGTTGAATTAACGATATACTCACCTTCCAAAGGTTGTAAATCGGCATTCATTCTAATTCTTGCTATGGAATAATCAGCTTCCAGGTTGTTTATAAATGCAAAAGTACCGTCACCATAGGGATAAAGAGCGGCCCCATCCATATACGAACCATATACGAAGGTGGAATCTGAGGGAAGTATATCGGCCGAGGATAAAATCATTTCGAGATTTGCAGAACTGGCAAAGCTGCCTTTCAATTCAAAAACATCATTGGATATTACTGAACTCGTCAAAGGGGTCAATTCGGTAAGGGTCAAATCCTCTCCGTCTTCTCCATCTTCCCCATCAACACCGTCTTGGCCGTCAACACCGTCGATACCATTGACTCCGTCGATTCCATCTTCTGGGTCACAGCTATAAATGGTCAAACCTATCAAGGAAAGAACCAAGGTTTTTAAAATTAATTTTTTTGAGTTTTTCATTGTCATTCAGTTTATTGATTATTGTTGACCCAAAAGTATAGGGACACATAAAGGATAATGTTAACTGAAAATGGTTTTTATGAATACAGGATATTATGATATCGTTACTAAGTAACTTTTTTGTTAACTTAAGTTTTCGTGAACATGAAACTGGTATTTACGGTACATGTACCACAGAAGTGACATGATAATTATTCTTGTTTCCCTCTACTATTTTCCGTATCCCGAAGTAATATTATTTTAGATATTATGCAGTGATATATCATATTTACTTTCTTTTTAAAGGCTTAAGAACCAAATCGATGATATATTCAATCAAAATCCCTAATTTTAAACCAGACCAATCCCATTGATATTATGAAAATTCGACTGCTTGTTTTAAGTCTGGCAATAGGCTTGAACATAATGAATGCCCAAAAGCGAAAACTACCTGTAGATACCGTTGTCACAACCCAGCATAATGTTATGATAAACGGTAATCCCATCAATTATACGGCAAAAACGGGTACGCAACCTGTTTGGGATAAATCTGGCAAACCCATTGCATCGTTACATTATACGTATTACACCAAAAACAATGTAAAGGATAGGGCTTCCAGACCTTTGCTGATATCTTTTAATGGAGGTCCCGGTTCCGCTTCGGTTTGGATGCATTTAGCTTATACCGGTCCTCGGATACTCAAAATAGATGATGAAGGTTATCCGGTGCAACCTTATGGTGTTAATCAAAACCCATACTCAGTCTTGGACGTTACCGACATAGTCTATGTTAATCCTGCAAATACGGGTTATTCACGAACGATACCCGAAACGGGCAAGGAAGTGAATCGGGAAACATTCTTTGGAATAAATGCCGATATCAAATATTTGGCCGAATGGTTGAACACTTTCGTAACCCGTAACAATAGATGGCGTTCCCCGAAATATATTATTGGCGAGAGTTATGGGGGCACAAGGGTTATGGGGCTTTCATTGGCTTTGCAAAACCAACAATGGATGTATCTGAATGGGGTTATCATGGTTTCTCCTGCCGATTATAAGGTAATACGCAGAGGCGGGCCTGTGTCGGATGCCATGAACCTTCCATATTATACCGCTACGGCTTGGCACCACAAACAGTTACCTTCTGAATTACAACAAAAAGACCTTCTGGATATTTTACCGGAAGCTGAAGAATTTACCCTCAACAGTTTGATTCCCGCCCTTAGTAAAGGCGGATTTATAGATGGTGCTGAAAAGAACGCCGTCGCCAAAAAAATGGCTTATTATTCGGGATTGTCGGAAAAAGAGATCCTTGATCAAAATTTAGTTGTGCCAACGGGATATTTTTGGAAGCACATCTTAAAGGATAAAGGATATACCACAGGTCGGTTAGACTCCCGTTATTTAGGGATAGACCGTCAATCCTTTGGTGAACGTCCCGATTATAATGCTGAATTAACTTCTTGGTTGCATAGCTTCACCCCGGCGATCAATTATTACCTACAGGAAGAATTGAATTTCAAGACAGATATTAAATACAATATGTTCGGACCTGTTCATCCTTGGAACAACGAAAAAGACAATACCCGCGACGATCTTCGACAGGCCATGGCACAAAATCCATATTTGAACGTACTGGTTCAATCTGGTTATTACGATGGCGCAACTACTTATTTCAATGCAAAATATACCATGTGGCAGGTAGATCCGAGTGGCCGTATGAAAGATCGCTTTGAATTCAAAGGGTACAGAAGCGGTCACATGATGTACTTGAGAAAAGAGGATCTAAAGAAGGCCAATGACGATATTCGGACCTTTATCCAACGAACTTTATCTAATGGAAAAAGTGCAAAATATTGAATGAAAACAATCGAATTCAGTAACCCGCATCGAAAAAAACATTTTGATTTCTTTAGGGAAATGAACCATCCTCATTTCAATGTAACCGCAAATGTGGATATCAGCAAACTACTCTCCATTTTAAAGGACAATAAATTGCCGGTCAATATAGGAATGGTCTATTTCCTGTCATACACGGCCAATAAGATTCCTGAGTTTAGATGGCGTATTAGAGGGGATGAAGTGGTTGAACATACTTTAGTACATCCTTCATTTACAGTTTCTACAGATGTCGCGGATGTATTTAGTTTTTGTACGGTTGATTTTTCATTGGATTCAAAAACGTTTTTTGCAAAAGCCAAAGCCGTTATGGAAAAGATGAAAACGAACCCATCATTGGAAGATGAAGAAGGACGTGATGATTTTTTATTCATGTCTACTTTCCCCTGGGTAAGTTTTACTAGTTTACAGCATGCCATGCATTATCATCCTTCGGACAGTGTACCGAGAATCGTTTGGGGTAAGTTTTTTGAACAGGATGGAAAGACCTTGATGCCTTTATCGGTACAAGCACATCATGCTATAGTTGATGGTAGGCATATTGGACAATTTTTTCAGGATTTTGAAACTATGGCTTCCGATCCATCCAGTATTATCGTTAAAAAATAGTCTGCTTACGTTTATTTTAAGACCTACTTATCTCATAGGTTGATTTACAATTTTAAGGCTGAAAATCCGTTTTCATATTAGTAACAAAAAATATTCCTAAGCGTTATGAAGACTAAATTGATACATGCCTTGTGGGCATTTGTTATTATTTTAAATTTCTCCTGTGATAATTCGGATGAAAATAATGATGTAAATGCCGATGCGTTGGTGTTACCTCCATATGAATCAATGGCGGTTGATTTCGATGATTTTCTTGATGATTCCTCAATCGCTGACAAACAAACTGCTTCGACAGCCAAAATCGGAGAAAACTGGTTGTATCCAAGATTGGTCGTTGGATTTTGGAACACGGCATTATTCACCAATTTAGCCGTACCAATCGCCTCATTTAAAAGTGCATTTTCCCATGAGTCAGAATTTATTGGAGACAATACATGGCAATGGATGTATACCGTTGATGGGTTTGCCAGTGAATATACGGCTAGACTTACAGGAGAATTGACCAGTGATGGGGTAATATGGGAGATGTACGTATCCAAGGCAGGTACAGCGCCTTTCAATGAATTCCTTTGGTTCTCAGGTGTTTCGGCTTTAGACGGTAATAGTGGGGAATGGACACTTAACCAAAATGTGGAAACCCCTACTCCTATTATCAATATACAATGGAGTCGTGAAAATGATGAAATTGGCAGTATCAAATACACATGGGTACGTGAGTTGGATGAAGATGGCGGTGATGACCTTTTTTATGGCAGTTACCTGGAATATGGCTTGCAAGAAGGTGATTATAATGTGTTTTATGATGTTCATATTTATGATTCTGAATATGAAGATTTCATAGATGTTGATATTGAATGGAGCAGATCGGAATTTTATGGTCGGGTAATGGCCCCTTCATATTTTGAAAATGATGCTTGGTATTGCTGGGATAGTACAGGTGCCGATGTTGTTTGTGAGTAAATAGAAAAATTAAGATATAATTGACCTTGGTAAAGAGATTTGCCAAGGTTTTTTTATTTATCAAACTACGCATATCCCTTAATGCCGTATCTTTATTATCCAAATAAAAAATAGAGAGCAATGAGATCTATAGTAGTCTTGATAACCTTTTTAATGATGACCTCTTCACAAGCCCAAGATTGGGCTAATCTTCAACAATTCAGAGCTGATAATGATAAAATCGGTTTGCCGGAAGAAGGGGAAGACCGCGTAGTTTTTATGGGAAATTCAATTACTATTGGTTGGATCAATACCGTACCCGAATTTTTTGAAGGTAAACCATATATCAACAGGGGAATTAGTGGGCAAACTACTCCGCAAATGCTTCTACGATTTAGACAAGATGTTATTGCCTTGCAGCCTAAGGTAGTGGTCATTCTTGCAGGTACCAATGATATAGCAGGCAATACGGGTCCGTCTACCTTGGAAATGATTGCGGATAATATAAAATCGATGGCCGAATTGGCGGATGCCAACGGGATAAAAGTGGTGATTTCCTCGGTACTCCCCGCATATGATTATCCATGGAAACCCGGATTGGAACCGTCAAAAAAAATAATCGATTTGAATATTATGTTAAAGGAATATGCTGAAAATAAAGGCCATATTTATCTTGATTATTTTTCAGCCATGGTCGATGAACGTAACGGATTACCCAAAAAATATGCCTTAGATGAAGTACACCCCACAAAATTGGGTTACGAGGTAATGGCTCCTTTAGCAGAAGCAGCTATAGCGAAAGCCATGGGTAAATAACCGTGTAATGTCGATTCTTAAAGTAAGGGTGCTTTTTATATTTTGGGGTAATCCCTACTTATAAGACCCATTCAATAGAAGTTTATATTTAATTAGGGGCTGATCAATACCCTATATGCTTTAAAATCTTAACGGTTCCAGATTTATTTTTTCTGAACCATACCCCTATTTGGCAGTTTTATGATAAGGCCAAGGATTAAGGTTGTTACATTTTAACCTATTATTTATGTCTGGCCAACCTATATCATGGCACAATGGATGATCTTTCCGTAAATTTGTTTTTAATGTGCTTAACTACTGATTATCAATATATAAAAACAATAGTTATATAAGCTTTGTCGATATGTTGTTGTCTTAAAATTTGAAATAATAGCTATCTTTGTTTTACATATGTCTAAATATTTATCCATATCGTTGTCAATATTGATACTCATCCAAAGTTTTGGTATGGATTTTCGTGACTTGGCACATATAGACGATTTAATTGAGCATGCCCAGTTTCATTCTGATAAATACGGGGATAATTTTTTGGTCTTTTTGTCCAAACATTACGGTGCCTTGGAAGAGGAACATTCACAAGACCATCAAGAAGAAAAACAGGATCACGAACAACTTCCCTTTAATAATCATTGCTGTTCGCACAGTATTGTGGTCTATATGGTCAATAAATTACAGGTTCCGGTAGTAAATACAGTTCCTGTTTTTAATTATACGACCAATTTCTATTATCTGGACAATTATTCCTTTTTAGAAAAATCCGACATTTTCCAACCTCCAAAACAAGCATAATCCTTAATTGATTTCGTTCATCCCTGTTGTATTGACTTGGATGGTTTGTATCACTTATTACCATGGATTATGTTAACAAAAATCATACGATTCAGCATAAAGAATAAACTATTCGTTCTTCTGCTTACCCTTTTTATTATTTGTTTCGGTCTGTTTTCCATTACGCAGATTCCTATTGGGGCCGTACCCGATGTAACCAATAACCAAGTACAGGTTATTACCACATCGCAAAACCTTTCGACACAGGATATAGAACAATTCATCACCTACCCTGTAGAGTTGGAAATGGCAAACTTACCCGGAGTTGTGGAAATTCGTTCCATATCCAAATTCGGACTTTCAGTGGTGACCATTGTTTTTGAGGATAATATGGGCACCTATTTGCCCAGGCAGCTAATTGCGGAAAAAATAAAATCGGCTTCTGAAAAAATACCAGACGGATTCGGTACTCCTGAAATGGGGCCCATAACCACGGGTTTGGGTGAAATTTACCAATATGTCTTGGATACGAAACCTGGCTATAAAGATCAATATTCCGCCATGGATCTGCGCACTATACAAGATTGGATCGTAAAACGCCAGTTGTCGGGAATACCCGGGGTTGTTGAAGTCAATACCTGGGGCGGTTATCTAAAACAATATGAAGTTGCTATCAATACCGAGAAATTACATGCAATGAATATCTCTGTGAGTGAAATCTTCAATGCATTGGAAAATAATAATAGTGTTGCCGGTGGCGGATATATTGAAAAGAACAACCAAGCCTATTTTATACGGGGAGAAGGACTAGTAACTTCTCTTGAGGATATTAAGAATATCGTAGTGAAAAATGAAGATGGGGTTCCCATCTTAATCAAGGACATTGCAAAGGTAGGCTTTGGTAGCGCTACTCGATTCGGGGCTATTACCGGTAATGGTGAAGGGGAAAAAGTATTGGGCCAAGTCATGATGCTCAAGGATGCCAATTCAAAAAAAGTCATCGATGCCGTTAAAGATAGGGTAGCCTCAATTTCCAAAACGTTACCCGAGGGTGTTTACATCAATCCATTTTTAGAGCGAAGTGCATTGATCGGCAAGACAACGTTCACTGTGGCAGAGAACCTTATCTTAGGTTGTCTGATCGTCATCTTTGTTGTGGTCCTGCTATTAGGTAATTTAAGATCGGGATTAGTGGTGGCCTCTGTGATTCCGATATGTCTGTTGTTTGCCCTTTCACTCATGTATATTTTTGGGGTCGATGCCAATTTAATGAGTTTGGGGGCAATTGATTTTGGTATCATCATCGATGGGGCTGTGATCATAGTGGAGTTTATTGCCTTTCAAATTACCTCTAATCGAACGGAATTAATGCAAATGTCCGAAAAAGACGTACAAGAGGCCAAGGACAGGATTACCCTTCAAAGTGCTTCTAAAATGATGAATTCCGCAATTTTTGGCCAGTTGATTATTTTTATTGTCTTTATTCCCATCCTATCACTAAGTGGTGTAGAAGGTAAGATGTTCAAACCTATGGCATTGACCTTCAGTTTTGCATTGATCGGGGCCATGCTCCTTTGTTTTACCTATGTTCCGGTAATCTCATCCATAATATTGAAACCTTCACGGATTACCGATAAGAATGTATCGGTACGCCTAATGCGTTTTCTAAATCTACTTTATGCCCCTACCATAAAATGGGCTTTGGCAAGTAGAAAATTGGTTTTATCGATCGCTGGACTTTTACTGGTATCCGCCATATATCTTTTCACTACCATGGGCGGTGAGTTCGTACCCACTTTGGACGAAGGTGATTTTGTGATCCAACCTATACTTAAGACAGGTACATCATTGAGCAAGACCATTGAGACTACTACCCAAATTGAAAGAATCTTATTGGAAAAATTTCCTGAGGTAGATCAAGTGGTTACCAGGATCGGTGCTGCAGAAGTACCAACAGACCCGATGTCTATGGAAGAAACCGATGTTATCATTACCCTGAAACCAAAAAAGGAATGGGTATCTGCCGATTCCAAGGATGAACTTGCCGATAAGTTCAAGGAAGCTCTCGGTATAATCCCAGGTATGGAAGTAGAATTTACCCAGCCCATAGAAATGCGGTTCAATGAGCTTATTACGGGTGTACGGGCCGATATCGCCATTAAGATTTTTGGGGATGATCTTGATATTCTCAATAAAAAGGGAAATGAAATCAAAAGGTTGATTCAGGATGTTAAGGGAGCAGCCGATATCAGTGTGGAGAAAATAGCAGGCCTTCCACAAATGAACATAAAATTCAAAAGGGATAAAATTGCCAGATATGGATTGAATATCAGCGACTTGAACAAAGTGATTTCCATGGGCTTTGGAGGAAGTACGATGGGTAGCATCTTTGAAGGGGAAAAACGTTTTGATCTTGCCCTTCGGTTAGATGATGAGAGCAGAAGGAATATTGATGATATCAAAAACTTTTATGTAGACTTGCCTTCCGGAGCAAAAATACCATTGAATGAAGTTGCGGATATCTCCTATACCAAAGGAGCTGCCAAAATCTCAAGGGATGATACAAAAAGGAGAATCGTGGTGGGTATCAATGTGCGTAATCGGGACTTACAATCCGTGGTTACCGATGTTCAAAATAAGCTTGAATCGCAATTAAAGCTTCCCGTTGGGTATACCATTACGTATGGCGGGCAGTTTGAAAACCTACAAAGTGCCAAAAATCGGTTGAAAATAGCCGTGCCCGTAGCATTGGTCCTCATTTTCATCTTGCTCTACTTTGCTTTCAATTCGATCAAGGAAGCGTTGATGATCTTATCCGCGATTCCCCTTGCAGCTGTTGGGGGTGTGTTTTTACTCTGGTTGCGCGGTATGCCTTTCAGTATTTCTGCAGGAGTGGGCTTTATAGCGCTTTTTGGTATTGCGGTATTGAACGGCATTGTACTCATAGAACATTTTAAGGAATTAAAGGAACAGGGTATGGAAGATATTGAAGCCCGGATAAAACAAGGGACTAAAGATCGTTTAAGGGCGGTTTTACTAACAGCGGCCGCGGCGGCACTGGGATTTTTACCCATGGCAGTCTCAACCAACGCAGGAGCAGAAGTTCAAAGACCATTGGCTACCGTTGTCATTGGAGGCCTTGTTACCGCAACGCTTCTTACTTTGATCGTACTGCCGGTCTTATATGCCATTTTTGACACAAAAATCAAATCAAAGCGTATTTTGAAAAAGAAAAAAAATAAAAGCTTAGGGATTTTTCTACTGCTTATTGGGTTGGCTGTACAGGTCAATGGCCAGGACAAAGGATTGCATTTTGATGAAATTAGGGCATTGGCATTGCAAAATAATGCCGGTCTTAAGGCTGCTGAATTTAAAACCCAAACTACCAAGGCTTTGGTAGGTAGTGCCTTTGATTTTGATAAAACAGAGGTCTATTATTCCTACGATCAAAACAATCTGGCCTTTAACGATAAACCGTTGAACGTATATGGGGTACAACAAAGCATCCTGTTTCCGACGGTTTACTTTGCAGGTAAGCGAATCAACAAGGCAAACTTGCGTATGGAGGAAAGCAATTTTGAAATACAGACACAACTACTTGAGCGTGAAATTGCCTCTGCCTATTACCAATTATTGTATGAGCGGGAGAAAACCCAGGTATACCGGTATTTAGACAGTATTTATCAGAAATTCGCACATGCCTCGCAGCGAAGGTTCGAATTGGGCGAGACCAACTATTTGGAGAAGATTACGGCGCAAGCCAAACAAAAAGAACTCAAAGCCCTGTATGAACAGGCTAAGGAAGATGTGGTCTTGGCCCAAGACCAACTAGAGAAAACGATTCAGATCGATGAGCCCATCAAGGTGGCCCATATGCCATTGAATAAATTGGAATTGCAATCCGCAGGGGTTTCCGAGAATATCGGTTTAGCCCTTTATGAACATAGAAATGAATGGTTTAAGGCGAAAAGCGGTTATGAAAAACAATCCCTCTTGCCCGATATCAATTTTGATTATTTCCAAGGCACCAACTCCGGATTAGGGGAACATCTTTATGGTTATCAGGTAGGATTGAAAATACCTTTACTCTTCAATGGCAAGGCTGCGAAAATCAGGGCCGCGAAAATCGCAAAGGATATGGCTATTGAGGAGTCGGTAGACTATAAGAACCAATTGTACCTAAAACATGGGAAATTGATGGGGCAACTGCGTAAATATGAAGAGACATTAAGCTATTATGAGCACGACGGGCAACACCTTTCCGAAGAAATATTGAAAACCGCTTCGGTTGGATTTCAAAATGGGGAAATCGATTTTTTCCAATATATACAAAGCTTGGAAAATGCCTATCGTATTACCCTATCTTATTTAGAGAATCTCAACAATTACAACCAAACCGTAATTGCCTTAAATCATTTGACCTTATGATCGGCAATTATTTTATTCCGGAGAACATAAAAACGAATCGTACGAAACACAAAATAAACGTTATGAAATCATTTCAAAATATAGCATTCTTAATATCGGCCTTTATGATTCTAGCCTGTGGGGAATCAAAAAGCAATGGTGAAAATACGGCAACTACCGAGGACACCATCAAAAAAAATGAAATTGAATTGACTAAGGCCCAGTTCGATAGCAATAAAATGCAATTGGGGCAATTATCGGAACAGCCCTTTCCTACGGTAATCAACACAACGGGAATGATAGATGTACCACCTCAAAACCGGGCCATTATCAGTTCTTTTATCGGAGGTTATGTCAAGACAACGCCCTTATTGATCGGGGATAAAATCTCAAAGGGACAAGTCTTGGTCACCTTGGAAAATCCGGAATTCGTTGAAATGCAGCAAACTTATCTTGAAACTGCCCAGCAACTTACCTTCCTTAAATCGGAATACGAACGTCAAAAAACACTTGTTGAGGAAAAGATCAGCTCACAGAAAAATTTTCTGAAAGCGGAAAGTGAATACAAGAGTGCATTGGCAAATTACAACGGCTTAAAGAAAAAACTTCAAATGTTGAACATCAATATCGCTTCGGTGGAGGCCGGGAATATTACTTCGACGATTACCCTTTACGCCCCTATCCATGGTAGTGTAACCAAACTGAACGTAAGTAAGGGTACTTACGTTTCCCCTTCCGATGAGATTATGGAAATCATTAATACAGACCATGTACATCTTGAACTTTCGGTGTTTGAAAAGGATGTTCTTAAGGTAAAAGAAGGACAAAAAATCCTTTTTAAGATTCCTGAAGCCGATAATGAATTTTATGAAGCTGAAGTGCATTTGGTAGGGACGTCAATAGATTTGAAGAATAGGACGGTCAAGGTTCATGGTCATTTACTGGATGACGAAAACCACAATTTTGCAGTGGGTATGTTCGTCGATGCCCAAATTATCACAAATTCAACCAAGGAGTCCGCCTTGCCTGAAAGTGCCATCATATCAATGGACGATTCCCATTATGTTCTTTTGAATGAAACAGTGGGTGATTCCTATAGTTTTACTCGTAAGGAAGTAATGACCGGTGATAGTTTCAATGGATTCACTATGATTAAAAATAGTAGCGATTTTGAAGCTAATGACAAGTTCTTGGTTCAAGGAGCGTTTAATCTTATCGGTGAAACGGAATAAAGTAAACAATTGATGATTTAATGGTTATTCCTTAATATCAAGGCCATTAATGAATTGATTACAAACTATTCTTTGTCTGCTCGTTATTGACCAACCTTGAAATTTTCAACGGATTGGAATTTTTCAGGGCATCGGGCAATAGACTATCTGGCCAATCCTGGTAACTGATTGGTCGTACCCATCTTTTAATGGAATGGATACCTACGGCAGTAAAACGACTATCGGTTGAAGCAGGGTAAGGTCCACCATGTTGCATTGAAGGGCATACCTCTACTCCTGTCGGTACACCATTGTAAATCAATCTTCCTACCTTATTCTGCAAGGCAATGGTTATATCCTGATGTGCCTCCAATTCATTTTCTTCGGCAATTATGGTGCCGGTCAACTGTCCTTCAAGGTTCTTGATGATTTCTTTCAGTTGTGCAATATCCTCACATTGTACCACTATGGAATAAGGTCCGAAAACCTCTTGGTGCAGCGTGGTGTTCTGTAAAAATGTTTTGCCCTCTACGGTGGTAACGGTTTGTCGGGCATAATTTGTTTGTACATTCTGTTGTATTTCAGCGGCCACTTGCAATCCGTTCTGGGACAAGGCTTTTTCCTTTTTAGTTTCATAGGCCCCGATAATATTCGGATGCAACATACAACTAGGTTCTATTTTGATTATTTCTTCAGAAAGTCTAGTTATGAAACCAGTAAGCGCATCACTTTTTATACCGAGCAATAATCCTGGGTTGGTACAAAATTGACCGGTACCTAGAGTGATTGACCCAGCATAGGTCTTGGCCAAGTCTTCGCCCCTTTTACTTACGGCTTCGGGCAGTATTACAACGGGATTCACGCTTCCCATTTCGGCAAAAACAGGAATAGGTTCTTCGCGTTGTGCGGCTAAATTGAACAAAGCCCTACCGCCTCCGATACTTCCCGTAAAACCAACGGCCTTTATACCGGGATGTTTTACCAAGGCAGAACCTACTTCGATTCCGCTGCTATTCAAATTTGAAAAAACACCATTGGGCATATTTGTTTTTTTAGCGGCTTTAATAATTGCCGAAGCTACCAATTCGCCTGTACCGGCATGCATGGGATGGGATTTTACGATTACCGGGCAACCAGCAGCAAAAGCCGCAGCGGTATCACCACCTGCTGTTGAATAGGCTAAAGGAAAATTACTTGCCCCGAAAACTACTACGGGACCTAAGGGAATGAGCATTTTTCGTAAATCGGGTTTAGGTACAGGTGTTCTATCAGGAATGGCAGTATCTATAGAAGCTTCTACCCAAGAACCTTCCTTGACCAATGCTGCAAAGGCCCGCAATTGACCTATGGTCCTACCCCTTTCACCAATGGCCCTTCCTTCAGGTAAACCCGTCTCGGAACAATAGGTTTTGATCAATAGTTCATCCAATGCTAAAATTTCATCGGCTATGGCATTTAAAAAATCGGCCTTTTTTACCCCTGACATGGCCCCAAACCCAATAGAGGCCGTTCTAGCCAAACCTACTGCCTCATCGATTTCTTCGGAAGCGGCTTCAACAAAAGAAAAACCATTTTCGATATTTAACTGAGGGTTATAAGTTGTATACGTTTTACTCCCTTTTGAGGATAGGGTATTGCCAATATAGTTCTTTCCAGTAATCATAATGGTACTCATTTAAATATCCTTTATTAATCAAAGGACCAAATTATAGAATATTATCTTAAACTTAGTCCCAATCGCTGAAAAATAGGTTCTTTAAAAATAATTCATAGACCTCGGTTAATTAAATTATGGATTGGCATTTTAAGCGTTTTTATCCCTTTTCAATGATATATTTCATCTTTGATTATTTAAACATATCATTGTTTAGTATCAAAGTACATATAACTCATTGCATTAGAAAAATTAAATAGGCCCATAAAACCAAGTAGATTTCAAATAGAAGCACTTATACTTGGGTTTTCATTATTTTTGATACCATTAAAAATAATTCCTAATGAATAAATTGGTTTTGATCGCTGTTGGTTTGGCAATGGCCTGTAACTCTTCCCAAAAAACAGTTCCGGAAAATAATGCAAATACATCCCCATCAGCTGAGACCGTTTATGCTGCAACCATAACCTCGGAAGAACTTAAAGAACATTTGTTCGTTTATGCGTCGGATGAATTTGAAGGTCGTGAAACGGGAACACGTGGGGAAAAGAAAGCCGCAGCCTATATTAAAGAACAATATAAAGCTATGGGAATTCCCGCAGCAAAGGAAGATGGTGACTACTATCAGCAAGTCCCTTTAATGAGGGATGTAATGCCCACAGGTGAATTGCAAATAAATGGTAAGGAATATAAATTGGGGGAAGATGTGCTCGCCTTTGAGGCTGCCCAAGGCCAATTTAGCAATATCGTATATGCAGGATATGGTATTGATGATGAGAATTACAGTGATTTTGAGGGTATTGATATAAAAGGGAAATTAGTGTTGGTGAAGTTCGGTGAACCCATGAATGCCGATGGTACATATAAGGT
Source organism: Maribacter luteus (assembly GCF_009674825.1). Lineage (GTDB taxonomy): Bacteria > Bacteroidota > Bacteroidia > Flavobacteriales > Flavobacteriaceae > Maribacter_A > Maribacter_A luteus. Next base: position 30,325 of record NZ_WKJH01000004.1, on the reverse strand, counting down.
TACGGGAACTACGTATAATTCAAAATGGAGTAAGGTTTCCGATGCCTATGGTAAACGTTCAAAGGCTATACGGGAGCATGGCGGACTTGGCATGTTATATTTTGACGATACAAATTTTTCGAGATATCAGAATTATTTCAATCGAAGAAAAAAACGTTCCTCAGGTAAACTATCCTTAAAAACAACTGACGGTCCTACTTTCATCAATGTTGTTTTGAATAAAAATGTTGCAACGGCACTATATCCGGACATAATGAATACTTCCATTAGTAAGGATTTAAATACGGATTTGAATCTACAATTAAATGCCGATGGAGGAATAGTTGAGTCAGAAAACGTCGTGGCCTTTATAAAAGGATCCACCAAACCCAATGAATATGTGGTCATTTCCGCCCATTTAGACCATATTGGTATAACAGATAAAGGGGAAATAAACAATGGTGCCGATGATGATGGTTCGGGTACGGTAGGCCTCCTGGAAATTGCGGAAGCTTTCAAAAAAGCCGCCGATGCGGGAAAAGGACCAAAACGGTCCGTGGTTTTTCTTCATGTAACAGGTGAAGAAAAAGGACTGTTCGGTTCGCAATTTTATACAGATATGCAACCAATATTCCCTTTGAAAGAGACAGTAACCAATTTAAATATTGATATGATAGGCCGAATAGACCCCAAGCGGGATGGCAATCGAAACTATATTTATCTTATCGGATCCAACAAGTTGAGTTCGGAATTACATAACCTCTCAGAAGAAGTAAACAAAAAATACATGGACATAGAGCTTGATTATAAGTATAATGACGACCATGACCCCAATCGTTTCTATTATAGGAGCGATCACTACAACTTTGCCAAAAACAATATTCCGGTAATTTTTTATTTTAACGGTACCCACGATGATTATCACAGACCTTCGGATACCCCAGATAAAATAAATTACGACCTCTTGGAAAACCGTACTAGATTAATATTCCATACCGCTTGGGAAATAGCGAATCGCGATACTAGAATAAAGGTGGATAAAGACCTAAAATAATTTATATCATCATGCATAACAAAAAAAGCCCTGACATTTCTGTCGGGGCTTTGTCTTTTGGGTGGAAGACCGGGTTCGAACCGGCGACCTCTGGAACCACAATCCAGCGCTCTAACCAGCTGAGCTACAACCACCATTTAAAGCGGGTGCAAAGTTAATTTTTTTTCATTGATCTTACCAACTAATTCAAGGTATATTTTTAAAAGAATCATCATTTTTAAAATTATGGTTCGTATAAATTATGAAGGGTATATTAGAGCTCTAATCTCATTTCATCGATGAAATACACTTTTACTACGATAAAACACACAAAAATCGCAGTTTCACAACATTTATTGTCCCTCAGGGCAAATAGGGATTAATTTTATTCGAATTAAGAATATCTATTTTCAAAACCCTAAGTTTGAAACCGAAAATTAACCAAATGTCCCCGATTAAAAAGTTAGCCTTGATTTTCATTGCTATGATTTTGGGATATACACAATTATATTCCCAAGTACCTAGAAGGGATAGTCTTCAGTACCAAATAAAACAGCTACGTTTAAAAAAGGATTTCAACCCCCATGATAGTCATTACATTAATATGCTAATGAAGTTGGGTGATGAAATTCGCTATTATAATTCCGATAGCCTTCATCTAATTTCCAACGAAGTTTTAAAATTGGCCTCTGAATCGGGAAACAAATTCAGTCAATGCAATTCTTTGACCGGAATCGGAAACTTCTATGAAGACCAGGGTAATTATGATAAAGCAATCTACTACTATCAAAAAGCATATGAAGTTGCAAAAAGAATCAAGGACGATGAACTCTTACTTGGTAATAAACTTTTACTTGGAATAGAAAATAGTATTGCCAATGTTTATTATTATAAAGGTGATTATGCAGAATCATTGAGTAGGTATTTAAAAAGTATAGAATTAGCAAGTCTTATCGGTGACAATAAGATGCTAGCCATACTCAATGAGAACATTGCCAGTTTATATGCCGATCAAAACGATTACGATCAAGCTATAGGTTTTTTCAAAATCGTAAAGAAACTCAATGAAAAAATCGGGGATGAGATCAATACGGCAAAAACAATGAGCAATTTAGCTTCAGTATATGCAGATATGGGTAAATTGGAGTATGCTATGTACAATATCAATAGTAGTATAGGTGTTTTTGAAAAGCATAAAATAATGGACTGGTTGGCCTATGCTTACGAAGTTAAGGGTAAGGCCTATCTTGAATCCAAAGATTATAAATGGGCTCTTTTTTGGTACAAACAAGGTGAAATGATGCATCATAACGTTGATGATGATCGCGGAGAAACCTCATTACTGAATGGTATTGCCGAAGCCTATTTAGGGCAACATAAAGACAGCTTGTCAGAAGTATATGCCCAAAAAGCTTTTGAATTATCCAAAAGATTGAAATTTCATGAAGAAATACAAAAAAGTGCCAATACCTTATATAGGATAAATAAAAACAAAGGCGATCTAAAATCTGCATTAACGTTTCATGAACTCTACCAAACACTACATGATACGATTATTTCAAACAAGAATGAGAAAAGTTTGACTATGCTAGTCACCAAGCTTGATTTTGAGGAGCAAAAGGAAAAGCTCATTCTTGAAAATGAAAAGGCTCTAGCGAGTCAAAAAAGGTACATTTATATCGCTTTACTTATTTTGGTCATATTCTTGGTCATTACCCTAATCGTCAGAAGAAATGAAAAGGTTCAAAAGAGATTGAACGTTGAACTTTATAATAAAACGGCGAAATTGGTCGAAAATGAAAAAAAACTACGTGCTACCAATGAAACCAAGGACAAATTGTTCTCAATAATAGGTCATGACTTACGTGGTCCCATTGCAGCTTTCCAAGGTTTATTACAATTGTATAGAAACGGTGAGATAGGTTCTAATGATTTTTTACAGTTTATACCTAAATTGGGTAAAGATCTCGACAATATTTCTTTTACCCTGAACAATTTACTTTCTTGGGGGCAAACCCAAATGAACGGATCTACGACCAAACCAAGTATTATATGCTTGGAAAACCTTGTTAATGATAATATAAACTTATTGGAAGAAACCGCAACGGCAAAATCTATTCGTATTGTGAATAAAATAAAATCGAATGTACTCTCATGGGCCGATAATGACCATATAGACATTGTTTTTCGTAACCTTTTGAGTAACGCTATAAAATTTACCCCTGAAAATGGGAAAATAACCATTGATGTTAGTGAACGAAGTACTTCTTGGGAGATATCGGTCAAGGATACCGGTGTGGGCATTAATCTTGAAACCCAGAAAAAACTTTTCAAAAAGAACTCGAGTATAACCACTTATGGCACCAATGATGAAAAAGGAACTGGATTGGGTCTTTCCTTATGTAAAGAAATGGTAGAGAAGAACAATGGCGAAATATGGGTAGAAAGCACAATACCCAATGGATCGTGCTTTTATTTTACCTTGCCTAAAATGAGAAACAAGTTTCAGAAAGCCGGTTAAATTAAATCGTATAAACTTTTAACTCCGGGAAAGCGTTCAACGGTAAAACCTTCAGCATGATCTACCCCTATCAAGCGGCCTAAATCCCTCGCTCTAAAATCTACACTGTCCAAAAACGTCTTACTACTTATCGGTGTTTCGGGTTCATCGCTATTTGGGTCATGAAATTGTGATGAATAAGCCAAAATAGCCTGTCTTTTAACATCAATATGGCAAGAAACATCAACAACAAAATCCGGATCCAAATTTTTCCACTGAATATAATGGTATACTTGTTTAGGGCGCCATGGTTCTTGCCATTGGTCATCACCTTCTATTTTTGTGTCTATTTTTATCAATCCACTTAAGAAGCAAGCGTCACTGACCAGTTTACTACCTTTTCCATGATCAATATGTCGGTCATCGATAGCGTTACACAATACAATATCAGGCCTATATTTTCTTAGCATGCGTATAATTGCCATTTGATGCTTTTTGTCGTTCACAAAGAACCCGTCGGCAAATTCCAGGTTTTCCCTAACCGTAACCCCTAAAATCTTGGCTGCCTTTGCAGCTTCCATATCCCGGATCTCGGCAGAACCCCTTGTTCCTAATTCACCTCGTGTTAAATCCACGATACCTACTTTTTTTCCGTTGGCAACTTCTTTGGCGATAGTTGCCCCTGCTCCCAATTCGGCATCATCTGGGTGCGCGCCGAAAACCAATATATCTAATTTCATTTATGTTTTTTATTTATGTACTCTGCGATTGCAGGGTAAAACCAATATTATCTTGTTGTCACAATGGCTTAAACGATTTACTATACTTTTAGCCCAATCTTTCCATCCCTGACTTTCGTTAATGCCTGTTCTATATCGGCAATTAAATCCTCTGGTTCTTCTATTCCCACTGAAAAACGAATCAATCCATCAGATATTCCTTGGTTTATCCTTTCTTCGGGCCCGATAAGCGCATGTGACGTCTGTGCAGGCGAAAGTACCGTACTTTCGACCCCTGCCAAACTCATTGAAGGTTTTATCAATTGTAGGGCTTTTTGAAAGAGGGAAGCATCGTATTTTGGATTCAATTCAAAAGAAAGCATTCCACCAAAGCCATGCATTTGCGATTTGGCCAGTTCATGTCCCGGATGGTTGGGCAAACCTGGATAATATACTTTGTCAATTTCGGAATGTGCCTCAAGATATTCTGCCATATGTTGGGCATTGTTATTCTGGGCCTTTACGCGAATACCCATGGTTTTTATACTTCGCTCTAAGAGCCAAACGGTATAATCGCTTAAACTCCCCCCTAGGTTTTTTGCCAATTGAAAAATACGATCCATATGTTCTTCGGTAGAAGCAACGGCACCAGCGCATATATCTGAATGTCCGCCCATATATTTTGTTGCGCTATGTATAATGACATCAATGCCGAAATCGGCAGGATTCTGGTTTACCGGACTTGCAAATGTATTGTCGATCATAGAAACCAATCCATACTTTTTCGCAATTTTGGCCACGGCTTCCAAATCAGTAATCGTAAGTAATGGGTTAGATGGTGTTTCTACGAAAATGACTTTGGTATTCTCCTTTATTTTGGATTCAAAATCTTCAGGCTCAAGTCCATTGGTAAAGGAATAAGCTATACCATATTTCGAGAATTCCTCGTTCACGAAATTATAAGTACCACCGTACAAAGTCTTTTGTAGAACAACATGGTCACCGGCCTTTAAAAAAGCCAATAATGCAGTGCTGACCGCGGCCATTCCGCTTCCAAAAATCATTGCGGCCTGGGTATGTTCCAAGGCGGCGATTTTTTGAGATAAGGCCACTTGGTTCGGTGTATTGAAATATCTCGGATAACGTTTTACTTCAACATCTTCAAAAGCATAGGAAGTACTCATGTACAAAGGGGAAACCGCTCCTTTGAACTGTTCATCGTTTAATTCACCCTCATGCGTGCATATGGTATTCAACCCTTTTTTCATAACGTTCTTTTTCATTTTTAATGAAGAGTTAAAGTTATGAATTTCTTTTGTTAGACCAATACGAATCAAGAAATGTATACGCCATTGTATAATGAACAACCAGCTTTAGGATTTTTAGTAAGTAATCCGATCGAAATAAGCGCTGATTTCAACATGATTTACATCATATGGTTTTTGATACCCGGACTCTAATTTTGGTGGATTGAATATGAACAACAAAAGTGTAGCACCAATAGTAAAACCCTTTTAGCACATTACTTCAAAGTAGTATAAATAATTAATAAACATCAGAAATGAAGACACCCACCAAAAATTACCTCGTGGATATTATAGCTTTTATTTGCTTTGTCTTACTTGTATCCACAGGAGTTATCCTTTATTATAATCTTCCAAAGGGAAGTGGGCACTATAATACGATTTGGACACTGGATCGACACCAATGGGGTGATATCCATTTTTGGATAGCAGTAATATTTCTAGTGGTTTTGGCCTTTCATGTATTTCTCCACTGGCGATGGATCGTGAGCTTGACCAAGGGAAAAAAACAACCTAAATCAGGACAAAGGATAGCCTTGGGATTAGTTGGGTTCTTAGCGCTCATAGCACTTGCCATAGCACCTATCATTACCCCGGTCGAAAGTTCCATTAAGGGTAATAACAGTAAATCGGATATGGTTGTTCCTGTTATATCACGGAGTGAGTCCATACGGGGCTCAATGACCTTTAGGGATATTGAAACACAAACCAATGTACCCCTCTCCTATTTTTTAAAGGAATTGGGTTTACCTGAAAACATTTCAAAAGACACACCTTTAAAAGACCTCAAAAACGAGTATAATTTTAAAATGGAAGATCTAAGAAAAGCATTGGATGATTACAGGCCTTGACCAAACGTTTTGAAGGTTATGGCCTATTTAATTTCACTTCTTTTCATAATTCACGTAGTACCTCCAGTAACTCAAAGCCCCTAAAACGAGAACCCCAAAAACAGTATACCAAATGAATACCGGGGTAATTACTTGGGCTCCGCTAGCATAACTGTGTAGGCCAACAAGATAGAAATTAACCCCAAAATAGGTCATCATTATGCTTCCGAAAGCCACAACGCTTAAGAAATTGAAAAGCCATCTACCTCTCATACCCGGCACCAATCGGGCATGTATGACAAAGGCATAGACCATTATCGAAATCAATGCCCATGTCTCTTTGGGGTCCCATCCCCAATATCTACCCCAACTTTCATTGGCCCACTGGCCACCAAGGAAGTTACCGATCGTCAGCATTACCAAACCTACCATTAATGCAAGTTCGTTAATAATCGTCAATTCCTTTAAACTCAGCTGCATCCGTTTTTTGTTCTTTTTATTGGTAAGGATGATCAAAATGAGGGAAACGACCCCCAATATCATACCAACGGTCAAAGGACCATAGCTACCCACGATTACGGCAACATGGATCATAAGCCAATAACTATCAAGTACAGGGACCAAATTTGCAATTGAAGGGTCTACCCAACTTTGGTGCGCTATCCATAATAACATCGAGGTTACAAAAGCTGATGAAGCAATGGTCATATCACTTTTTCGACCTAGGAGCAGTCCCATACCCATAGTGGCCCATGAAACATAAAGAATACTTTCATAGGCATCACTCCACGGTGCATGTCCCGAAATATACCATCGCAATACCAAACCGGCAGTATGCCACAAGAATAGGATAATGATCGTTCCTTTAAAGAAATAGGTTCCTATTCGCCAAATTTCCCTATCCTTGAAAATCTGAAAAATCAAGATAAAGAACATTAAAACACCTACCAGTACATAAACCTTATACAGGTGGTTGAAAATATTGAGTTTATTATATACGACTTCGGTATTTATCTTGTTCTCGTTAGGTAAAACCTCCCCACCATGGTTGGTTTGGTTTTGTTTGAAGGCCGCCAATAACTTATCGGCCTCTGTATAATCCCCTGATTCCCTCGCCTTATTCAAAGACATGAAATAATAAGGTAGAGCGTTCTTTATGAAATTGGCATAAAGTGAATCGGCAACCTGATATTGTCCGCCACGATATTCAATTGCTGACACCCATTTATTGTTTTCATCGTTCAGGAGGGGGAATATTTTTAAAATCTGTCCACTTAAAGCCTGATCCAATAGACTTAAGCGAATATTGGCATCCTTAAAATCCTGTTCAAACTTGTTCGGGTTGCTCTTCGTGGTAGCTTCCCTTAAATAGGGTTCTAATTTGTACTGTCCCTTTTCATTGAAGAAATCTAAGGCTTTTACGTATTTTTTCCCTTTTGGTACACCTATGATCTTTCGAATACTATCGTTTTGGGTTTTCTTATCAAGTGCCATGAACTCTACGTTGTACCATAACGCAGGGTTCATCATCATGGAAAGAAATACCTGATCGGAATTCATGCCTTGATACTTATCCTTTAAGCTCAATTTCCGCAGTAATTCGGATGAAAAGGTATTGATGGGTTTCATTCGGCCACCTTCATCCTGTACCACCAACTTTCCAAAACGTTCTGCATGGTCGGCATCAATGATGCTAGCCATAAGTATCGAATCTATTTGATGTGGTGTAGGTGCCGCTGAATGGTCATGTCCGTCATGTTCGTTATGTTCTTGGGCAAGTGATCCCAGTGTGAATCCAAAAACCAAAAGTATGGTCAAGGCTGCTTTTTTGGCTTTCAACTTATCCAATGATTCGGCCAAATCCTTAAAACGGGTTTTCCCAAAGAACATAATGCCCATTAATCCTGCATATAAGAGGAAATATCCTATGTAGGTTATCCAAGTACCCCAAAAATCATGATTTACCGAAAGCGTGGTTCCACGTTCATCGGGATCAAAACCAGATTGGAAAAAACGATACCCCCTGTGGTCCAAAATATGGTTCATATAAATATCATAATCGAAAGGACGTTCGTCCTCAACGGTCACCTTACTCATAAAAGATGCATATCCTCTTTCCGTGCCTGGGTATTTTTCCGCGATAAAGTCATTTAATTTTATACTAAAAGGAAGTTCATGCACCTTTGATCCATAGGCCATGGAAAAAACCAAACCACCGACATTTATTTTATCCGAAAAATTAGATGAGCCCCTACCCCCCAATAATTTTTGCTGCACGGTTTCCCCATTGGTACTGACTTCAACCACCAATGCGTCTTGACTCATTGGTGTCACTTCCTCTTCCGGAATCTTGACAATATCATAAGTTCCTCGGATTATGGGTTCAGGGATTACGAATTGCATTCCGGCCGTAGTGTACAGTGAACGTAACATTAGTGTTTGCAAACTATCCTTGATCAAGACTCCTTGCATTTGGTCTGCCATGCGCATATAATTCCCCTCGAAAGGCGATTTGATTTGATAGTTGCCATCATTTTCAAAAATATTAATAGCACCTTCTGTCTCTTTGTTCAAGGATATTAAAATATTATGGATATTGGCTACCTGTCCATTTTCAAGAAAATGTTCATGTCGTTGGCCTTCACCGGCTTCCACGATTTTAAGGTATTCCTTTCCATTTTCATCATGAACCAGACCTTTTTCGGCACCTTTAATAAAACCGACATAAGAAATAGTTAAGGGTTGCCCATTGAAATCATTGTTCCAAGGCAGGTTGGATTTTAAGGCTTCCGGAGTTACTATAAGATCATCTTCCAACGTTTTTCTGCGAGGTTCCCCATTTATCTCCCCATCGATATTCACGGTTAAGTACGTCTTGTCCGAATAGAAAACCTTTTCAGAATTTCCTTCCCGTATAGGCATCATCCCCTCAAAACTGATATATCGTGTAACAAAAGCACCAAGTATGATCAGGATCCAAGAAAGGTGCAACATCAATACTGCCCATTTTTCTTTTCGCAAAAGTCTGTATTTGGCAATATTTCCTATGAAATTGATAACAAAGAAAACCATGATCAACTCGAACCAGGTGGTATTATATATCCAAATTCTGGCTGTTTCCGTGCTGTACCAACTTTCTATAAAGGTACCAAAGGCCATCGCCGTAGCAAAAACGATGAACAATACCGCCATTAAACGGGTTGAGAAGAATATTTTCTTGAACAGATCTTTCATAAGCGCATCATACCTAATTATCCACAGTGGGCAAAAATAAGGTATTTTATATTCAATGAAAGGCTTTTAACAAAGCCCTGAATCTTTTACGTGCCATGATAATGAAAAACAGATACAAAGAAGTATGCATCGTAACGATTTACCGGTAATTTGAACCGGATTTAGCACTGCGATACTTATTAAAATGCTTTAACAAGATTGATTATATCACTATTTTCGCATTATGATCAGAATCGTAATCCTAGGAACGGGGAATGTTGCCAAACATTTATTGGGGGCTTTTAAAAAAGCCAAGGATGTAGAGGTTGTGCAGGTTTATGGTCGAAAAAATAGTGTTTTAGAAAGCTTAGGTTCGGATTATCAAACAACCACGGAAGTTTCATCCTTAAAACAGGCAGATATTTATATCCTGGCCATAAGTGACGATGCGATTTCCGAAGTTTCCAAACAGTTGGATTTAAAGGCGGGACTTGTCGTTCACACTTCTGGTAGTGTGCCGTTAGCGGCCTTATCAAAGAAAACGAAACGAGGTGTTTTTTATCCTTTGCAAACCTTTAGTCTTGACAGAAAGGTTGATTTCGCCGAAATCCCCATTTGTATAGAATCGGAGAATGAAGCTGACACCGGTATTTTAAAGCAATTGGCCTCAGCTATATCCAAAAAGGTCGAATACATGGATTCTGACCAGAGAAAAGCCTTGCATCTGGCAGCGGTAATGGCCAACAATTTCACGAACCACATGTACTATTTATCGAGCGAGTTTTGTTCGCAAAACAATGTGCCGTTCAGCTTACTGCATCCATTGATCCAGGAAACCGCCAAAAAAATAGAGGATCTATCCCCATATGATGCACAAACCGGTCCCGGAAGGCGAAACGACCGTGGAACCTTAAAAAAGCAGAAGGCACAATTAAAAAGTAAAAGGCATAAAAAAATATATTCACTTTTGAGTAAATCAATTCGAAAAACCTATGGAAAAAAGTTATAAGCAATATTTAAAGGATATCACCACTTTTGTTTTTGATGTAGATGGTGTTTTTACCGATGGTACCGTTCAGGTGACCTCTCAAGGTGAATTATTGCGTAGGATGAGTGTTAAAGATGGTTTTGCACTTAAGACAGCTGTTAAGAAGGGCTATAATGTTTGTATTATAACCGGGGGAACCAATGAAGGGGTTAAATCACGATTGAAAGGATTGGGAGTAACTACATTTTATATGGGTGCACATAATAAGGCCGAACCCTTGGGTGAATACTTGGATGTTTATGGTATAAACCCTGAGAACGTATTGTATATGGGTGATGATCTTCCAGATATAGCTCCTATGAAAATGATAGCCCTACCAACCTGTCCGCAAAATGCCGTTCAGGAAGTAAAATCGGTCTGTAAATATGTTTCCCATAAAAATGGTGGTGAGGGATGTGTTCGAGATGTCCTGGAACAAGTATTGAAAGTGCGTGGCGACTGGTTCGAAGATTTTAACGAAGCCAAAGCCTAGTATATGTGGAAGGATAAGTTCTTAGGATATACGATTATTTTAGCATCAGGTTCTCCAAGAAGAAAGCAGTTTTTCGAGGATATGGGGCTTCAATTCGAAATACGATTGAAAGAGGTTGATGAAGTATATCCACAGGAATTAAAAGCAAGTGAAATATCCGATTATCTGGCCGAATTAAAAGCGAATGCCCTAAAAGACAGCCTTACCGCCAATGAAATACTGATCACTTCGGATACCGTCGTATGGCATAAGGGTGTTTCCTTGGCCAAACCAGCAGATAGTAAAGAAGCTTTTGAAATGCTGAAAGCATTGTCCAACGGTTGGCACCAAGTAATTACCTCAGTTTCTTTTACCACGAACAGTTCACAAAAGACGGTAAACCATACCACCAAAGTAAAGTTTAAGGAATTGACCGATGATGAGATCCAATATTACGTAAGGAATTTTAGGCCTTATGATAAAGCGGGAGGTTATGGAATACAAGAATGGATCGGACTTATAGGAATCGAGGAAATTCAAGGTTCTTACACTAATGTGGTAGGCTTACCCACCCAATTGGTTTACAAAACGTTAATGGATATGGTAGGTTAATCGATTTTAAGTAGTTTTATCCAAAACAAAGTGATGAAGCATTGGATAAAACTTGAATTGACCGTATTACTTTTGGCCATGTGTTGTGGTTTATTTGAATCCTGTAAAGACAAAAAATCGGAGCGGGATGCGGATATCGCCATGATAGAAACTTCAAAAAATTCAGTTTCAAACAAACCTCTTTCCAAAGAATTCAAGGACTACTGGTATGCGGGCAATGCAGAGATAACCTCTTATGATCTGGAACAAGCCAGATATGGTGAATTACGAAATGGAAAGGCAGTTTTAATTTACGTTACTGAGCCTTTTGTTGCCGATAAACAGGTAAAAGCGGATAGTAAAGACCCAAACAATATTCCTGTCCTGAAACTGAACAGTACTAAAAAATATCTTACGGGAATCTACCCCTATGCTATAATGAGCAGTAGTTTTTATCCAGTACATGACGATCAACACGCATTAAAAGTCACGTTTTCAGCACAAGAATGGTGCGGACAGGTTTTTACGCAATTGAACAATCGTGAGCAATACGATGTACGCTCATTTTCTTATTTCGAGTCGGAGGGGGACAATGAACAAAAATTAGAAAAAGAAGTCCTTGAAAACGAACTTTGGAATAAAATCAGAATCAATCCGTCTGCCTTGCCAACAGGTGAATTCAATATGATTCCTTCTTTTGAATACCTGAGAATGGCACATAAGGATTTAAGGTCTTATAAGGCCAATGCATCTTTGGACATTATAGACGGCATACAAACCTATACCATATCCTATCCTGAACTGAATAGGGTTCTGGAAATCAAATTCGGAGAGAAGTTTCCGTATACAATTGAAAGTTGGTCAGACTCCTTTAAAGGTGGGTATGGCGATTATGCCAAAACCATGGTTTCAAAAGGGACCAAGATCAAAACGATAAAGACCCCGTATTGGCAACAAAATAGAAATAAGGATTTATATTTGCGCGATACATTAGGACTATAATATGGAAGAGTTTATTGCCACCAACCAACAAGAGATTTTTGCATCGGCCATTACCCTCGTAATACTTTTGATCTTGAAATTCCTAAGTTCAAAAGCGATACGTAGAATTGGTAAGATCAGTGATCTGAACCAAGCCCGAACCCGTTTGATCATCAAATATGTATCCATAGGCCTATTTATCCTGGGCACTGGTATCATGATTTTTATTTGGGGGGTCAATTTCAAGGAAATCGGGTTGTTGTTTTCCTCTATATTCGCTGTAATCGGGGTTGCCATGTTCGCTTCTTGGTCCATTTTGAGCAATGTTACGGCAGGTATAATACTATTTTTGTCCTTTCCTTTTAAAATCGGTGATCGCATTCGTATCCTAGATGGGGATTTTCCCGAAGAAGCTGATATTATGGACATCAAGGCGTTTCATTTATACTTAAGAAAAGACAATGGGGAATTGGTTACTTACCCCAATAGCCTTATGTTACAAAAAGGGGTTGCTTTAATCGCCAAAAATACGGTTTCCGATGATGACACCCTTTAGGGTAAAGGCTGTTAAAGAAATGTAAATTTTCCCGGTTGCCTGTGTTTCTTTATATCTTTATGATCCAACTAAATTTTTATTATGCGAAATTACTTGGCCTCCTTCATAGGAATCCTTCTATTTATAAACACCTCTTATTCCCAAGTTCCCACAAAGAATTCTTCTTCAGATATCTATCATGCCATTCAAAAATTGAATTTTTTGGGTTCCGCATTATATATAGCCGCACATCCCGATGATGAAAACACAAGGCTGATTTCGTATCTATCAAATGAAGTTAAAGCACGAACCGCTTATTTATCATTGACCCGTGGAGACGGGGGTCAAAATCTAATCGGTCCTGAACTTCGAGAGCTTTTAGGGGTTTTACGAACGCAGGAACTTTTGGCAGCACGCCGCGTTGATGGCGGACAACAGTTTTTTTCCCGTGCGGTTGATTTCGGATATTCCAAACACCCGAACGAAACCCTTAAAATATGGAATAAGGATAGTGTACTTAGTGATGTAGTTCGGATGATCCGAAAATTTAAACCCGATGTGATTATTAATAGGTTCGATCACAGGTCACCGGGAACTACCCATGGTCATCATACATCTTCGGCCATGTTGAGTTTTGAAGCTTTTGATTTGGCCTCTGATCCTACATCCTATCCCAATCAATTGAATGATTTAAAAACTTGGCAACCCAAAAGGTTGTTTTTCAATACCTCCTGGTGGTTTTACGGTAGTGAAGAGAAATTCAAGGCCGCGGATAAGTCGAACATGCTTAGTTTCGATATTGGCGTTTACTATCCCATGCTTGGCGTTTCGAACAATGAAATTGCCTCCTTGGCGAGTAGCCAACACCGCTGTCAAGGCTTTGGTCGACTAATGACCCGGGGCACCCAAAATGAGTATATTGAATTATTGAAAGGCAATATGCCTGCCGATAAAAACAATGTTTTCGATGGTATAGATACCACATGGTCTCGAGTTGAAGGTGGAGAAGCTATCGGTGCGATTTTATATGAAATTGAAAAAAATTACAATTTCAAAAATCCGTCAGCACATATAAAAGAACTTATAAAGGCTTATCAATTGTTACAGGAAATTCCTGACACCTATTGGAAAGAGATCAAATCGGAAGAACTGAAAGACATCATAACCACGATTTCAGGTTTATATTTAGAGGCTTCATCCAAAGATGCCATGGCCATTCCAGGGAGTACGGCAGAAATAAATATCGAGGTCGTTAATCGTAGTAGTTCCGATATCAAACTTAAATCCGTTGTAATCAGTGATTTAGTCTCGGCGGATAAGGATATAAACCTTACCGATAATGATAAGCAAGAATTTAAGGTTCAATTAAATATTCCTGATGACATTTCTTATACAAGCCCGTATTGGTTAAATAAAAAAGGAACTTTAGGCATGTACACGGTAGAAGACCCTGATTTAATCGGTAACCCTGAAACACCACCGGCTTTCCATGCGGTTTTCAATTTAGAGATAGAAGGTTACCCGATTGCAATTGACAAACCCGTTATTCATAGGTATTCCAAGCCTGATCATGGCGAATTATACCATCCTTTTGATATTCTACCAGTAGCTACGGCTAGTTTTCAAGACAAGGTTATGATCTTTGCCGACGGTAAACCTAAAAAAGTACCTGTTTCCATTAAGGCCCATAGGGATAATATCAAAGGTGAAATTGAATTATGTTATTCCAAAGGCTGGATAGTGGACAAAGAAAGTAAACCTTTTGAAATCAAAAATAAAGGGGATGAACAAATTGTGTTTTTTGAATTGACCCCTCCGGAAAGCGAGGATGAAAGTTTTATTTCGCCCATTATTAAAGTCGATGGAAAAGAATTGTCGAAAGAGTTGGTCACCATAGCCTATGACCATATCCCCACCCAATCGGTCTTGTTACCTACAGAAGCAAAAGTAGTTCGTTTGAATATCAAAAAAGTAGGGGAACATATAGGTTATATCGTAGGTGCAGGTGATGACGTACCTAAAAGTCTTGAGCAAATTGGCTACCAAGTACATACCATTGATCCAAATTCAATAAATGCGGAGACTTTAAGCAAGTATGGTGCGATTGTTGTGGGCATACGGGCGTATAATGTAGTACCTGAATTAAAGTTCAAACAGAAATATTTATTCGATTATGTTAAGAAGGGTGGTAACTTAATTTTGCAGTACAATACAGCAGGTAGATGGGACAAACAATACGAGGATATTGCCCCTTTTCCGCTAAAATTATCAAGGGAACGGGTTACCAATGAGGATTCAGAAGTTGAAATAATCGGGAAAGATCATGAATTGGTCAATTATCCCAATAAAATAACGAATGATGATTTTAAAGGATGGGTACAGGAAAGGGGACTGTACTTCCCTAGTGAATGGGATTCCAAGTTCACCCCTATCCTATCGATGCATGATGAAGGGGAAACAGCAAAAGAAGGAAGCCTATTAATAGCGCCTTATGGAAAAGGGAACTATATTTATACAGGTTTGAGTTTTTTCAGGGAATTGCCTGCAGGCGTACCCGGAGCTTATAAATTATTTGCCAATATGTTATCTATTGGAAAGAGTGACGTAAAACAAAAAACACCTATAAAAGGTTGATTATGAACAACAAACTAGAATGGAAAAAGGAATATACCTTGGTTTTGGTATTGAATGCCATCTATATCTTGCTTTTTAGTTATCTTATGACAGCTTTTATGTAATATGGGGACATTAGATTGGATCATTCTTTCAGGAACGCTTTTATTCATTGTTGGCTATGGGGTCTGGAAAACCCGTGGCAGTAAAGACGTTGATGATTATGTAAGGGGTGGGAGCCAATCTAAATGGTGGACGATCGGACTTTCGGTCATGGCGACACAGGCCAGCGCCATTACGTTCTTATCCACTCCAGGCCAAGCCTTTCATGATGGTATGGGGTTTGTCCAGTTCTATTTTGGACTTCCTTTGGCCATGATCATCATATGCCTTGTTTTTGTTCCCATCTATCACAAATTAAAGGTTTATACCGCTTACGAATTTTTAGAAAATAGATTTGATCTTAAAACCCGATCTTTGGCGGCCATTCTGTTTTTGGTGCAACGTGGTTTGGCAGCGGGGATTACCATTTTTGCACCGTCCATTATTTTGTCCGCCGTTCTTGGGTGGGATTTACGAACCTTGAATATTATCATTGGCACATTGGTTATTATTTACACCGTATCCGGAGGTACCAAGGCCGTTAGTGTGACCCAAAAACAACAGATGTTCATTATCATTACCGGTATGTTCATGGCCTTTTTCTTTATCCTAGGCTATTTACCCAATGATATTGGATTTGAAAAAGCACTTAAAATTGCTGGTGCTAGTGATAAACTTAATATTCTTGACTTTAGCTTCAATACTAAAAGTAGATATACGTTTTGGAGCGGTATCACCGGCGGATTGTTTTTGGCCTTGGCCTATTTTGGAACTGACCAAAGTCAAGTACAACGTTATTTATCAGGTAAATCGGTACGGGAAAGCCAATTAGGCCTTGTTTTCAACGGGATTTTTAAAATTCCCATGCAGTTCTTCATTTTATTGGTAGGGGTCATGGTCTTTGTTTTTTATCAGTACAATCCCTCTCCCCTTAACTTTAATCCTGCGGCAACCAGTAGTGTTATGAATTCGGATTATGCCGACGATTACAAAGTTTTACAACAACGACAAATTGAATTGGAATCTGAAAAGATTATAGCCCAGAACAAATATGCCATTGCGTTGGATTTAAAAGAATATACGGCGATAGAGGCGGCCAAGATGCAGATTATCGGCATAAACAAAAAAGATAGCACCAATAGGGTCGCAGCCAAGGCGTTGATCAAATTATCCGATGATTCAATTGAAACCAATGATAAGGATTATGTTTTCATCCATTTTATATTGAACAATCTACCGAGAGGGCTCATAGGATTATTGTTGGCGGTAATTTTATCGGCGGCCATGTCTTCTACGGCTTCGGAACTTAACGCATTGGGAACCATAACGGCCTTGGATCTTTATAAAAGGAGGAAAAACAATAACAATTTCTCTGATAAACACTATGTTCGTGTTTCAAAGGGGTTTACCCTGCTATGGGGAATAGTGGCCATTGTTATCGCCTGTATCGCCCACCTTTTCGATAATCTGATCCAATTGGTGAATATTATAGGTAGTATATTCTATGGTAATGTTCTTGGTATCTTCCTTTTGGCATTTTTCTTTAAATACGTAAAAGGTAATGCCGTATTTATTTCAGCGATACTAACGCAGACATTGGTTTGCATTACCTATTACAACCTGATCTATATTTACCCTGAAGGACAGGAAAAATTAGGTTATTTATGGTTGAACTTTATTGGTGCGGCATTGGTCATTCTTTTCTCTTTTGTATTTGAAGCTTTTGATAGATTGTTGAAAAAACCACCCATACAAACCTAAATGGGTTTTAAAACCAACACCGGATATTATCTGGGATAAACGATTTAGTTTTTAGAAACTACCTCAGTGGTTTGATGATATAACTGAAAGATAAATTTTCAGGTTGGATCTGGTATTCATCCAATGCCATTAACCCCCAACTATTATCACCACCAACACCCATTTGCTTATAATCGATGTTGATATTGATCAAATCGCGTTCTACAATATCTATGGTATGTCTTTGTTGTTTACTTTCCCCCGCATCAAAATCTGAATTGTATTGGTGATGGGCACTGAAATCGAATAAATCTAGGGTATAAACCTGAATACCTGCCCCGTTGGCATTTTTGAATGTGACCCAACGTACATCGGAACGGTTTCCATTTTCCTGAGGCCTGATATACGGGTAGTATAGGTCATCTACCTTTGCTCCATATTTTCCGACCAAAGCTGCGGTTTTACGGTCTTGATAGTTTTCAAACGGACCCCTACCATACCAGTTTACATTTTCATATTCCTTCTTTATTATGAAATTATTGCCGAACCTTGGTAATACCGGTAAATCTTTCGAAATATTCGATAGTTTTGTGGTAACCCTGATTTCTCCTTTGTCATTGATATCATAGGTAAGTCCTACCCCACCCTGCACACTAGGAAGGGTATATTCCGTAGTAATATGAATAGTACCATTATCGATTTTAAAAGGGGTTTCATTCAATTCCAGAACATCCAAAGAACCATTTTCAGAACTTAAGTCCAGTGTGGTTTTCCCTAATTCCTGATTTGCCGTAGCATCTTTCCAAACCTTCAGTTTTTTTGGCATATCATACCCAAAGTCATTATCGGTAGTCGCCCTCCAAAAATTGGCGGTAATGCCTTTTACCAATATATTACCGTTACCATAGTCAATTGACGTTAATTCCCCTTTTTCAGAATTGAACTGCACTTCAAAGCCATTACCCAATATGGTAACCACTTTTTCTTTAGAGTAAATCTCTAGTCCACCATTGCTATTGGTGGTTGTAAAAGTATCCGGAATAAAATCGGATAATTGAAATTGCTCATAGGCGACTATATGATTTTTTGGAACTAAAGGAGTTGTTTCTCGGGTATACGCATAGAGGTTTAAGAAATATTCCCCTTCGCCCGTATTCAATTTAGGTAAGGCGATGTTTATCCTTTTTGAATCCCCCGGAAGTATATCCAATGTAGGTAGATCCCCTTTCGCGATTTCAAGGCCATTCTTGAACAATTTCCAACGGAAGGCAAATTGATTCAGGTTGATGAAATCGTAGTCATTTTTAATGGTAATATCCCCGATTTCGGCATTGGTTGCTTTGAACTTCACATATTGATACACCTTTTTGACCTCATGTAAAGAAGGGTGTGCCGTTCTATCGGGATTTACCAATCCGTTTAAGCAAAAATTACCATCGTTCTGAAAATCCTTTCCACCTAAATCACCCCCATAAGCCCAGTATTCTTCTCCGTCTTCCGATTTTGTCAATAAACCTTGATCTACCCAATCCCAAATAAATCCACCTTGTAAAACATCATATTTTTCGATAACATCCCAATATTCTTGCAGGTTGCCAACACTATTCCCCATGGCATGTGCATATTCACATTGTATCAAAGGCCTTTTGGGATTGTTCTCCGCATAGGCTATCATATTGGGAATTCGCATATACATCGGTGCTTGGATATCGGTGTTTTCATAGGAAGTAGCACCTTCATACTGTACGGGCCGGGTTTTATCATGGGATTTCAACCAATCATAGGTTGCGAAGAAATTAGCTCCGTTACCGGACTCATTACCCAATGACCATGTAATGATACTAGGATGGTTTTTATCCCTTTCGAACATTCGAATGGTTCGATCTAAATGCATGGCCTTCCATTGGGGAAGATACGCAGGATGTATTTTTTGGACTTCCAAATTTTCATCAAGACCTTGGTTGGTGGCTCCCATTCCGTGTATTTCTATATTGGCCTCATCAATAACATAAAACCCATAGGTATCACACATCCTATAAAAATGGGGGTTCTTTGGATAGTGACTACATCTAATGGCATTGAGGTTGTTCTGTTTCATTAGTTCAAGGTCCTTAAAAGTGAGCTTCTCGCTAACCACATGCCCCGTTTTATCATTATGGTCATGCAGGTTTACCCCTTTTAATAAAACGGCCTTCCCGTTGACCAAAAATTGGTTGTTTTTGATTTCAATTTTCCTGAAACCAACTTTAATGGACGTAGTTTCCAAAACAGTACCATCTTCTTTGAGCAGGCTGATTAATAAGGTATAAAGATTTGGGGTTTCTGCATTCCATGTCTTTACATTGGGAATGGCTTTCGTGAAATCCATTGATATACCCCCTTCCCTATCTTCCACTTTTTTTGCCTCATTATATACTTCGATATCGCCATCCAATAATTGTATTTCCGTTAGAAGGGGTACATTTTTTGAAGCATTTTTTAACGCCAATTGTACTTCTAAATGGCCATTGCTGTAATCATCGGTTAAATCCGAAATCACTTTTATATCCTTTAGGGTCGTTTTGTTCGTGGCATATACATAAACATCCCGATCAATTCCACTTAACCGCCAAAAATCCTGATCTTCGAGATAACTGGCATCTGACCAACGTAATACCTGAATGGCAATGGAATTTTTTCCTACCTGTACATATTCAGTGATATTATAGGCAGCGGGAGTCTTACTGCCTTCATTGTAGCCTACTTTTTTACCATTTACCCAAATGTACATGGCACCGCTAACGCCTTCAAAATGAAGATAGATATCCTTATCGTCCCAAGTTTCCGGTATCGCGAATTCCCGCACATAACTACCTACGGGATTTATTTCATGTGGAATATAGGGTGGATTGGCAGGAAACATATACGTTATGTTCGTGTAAAAAGGAATGCCATGGCCTTGAATTTCCCAATTGGATGGCACTTGAATGGAATCCCAACCCCGTAGGTCAAAATTTTCCTTGAAGAATTCCGTTGGGCGCTTCGTTGGGTTTTCTGCATAATAAAACTTCCATGTGCCGTTCAAGGATTTGTACAATGGGGAGTTTTCCCAGCTGTCGTTTTCAAGGGCATCTTCAATACTCGTATACCGGTAAAAAGATGCGGATGGGGCTTCACGGTTTATTTGGAAGACCTCTGGGTTTTCCCATTCAGGATTTTCCCAAATTTCAGCCGTATATTCTGGCTTTTCAATAGACTGGTTACAAGAAATAGTTGTAAAAAAAATAGCGAGGTAATAGAAACATTTATGCATGGTTTTCTATGGAATGGTGGTTATATAAAAGTACTAGATCCCATCACATTTATATCCATAAAAGCATAAAAAAACCCTGCCGAAAAGGACAGGGTTTCTTAAAATCATATAAAGTGGATTTTACATACCACCCCACTCTTTTAAAGAGTCTTTGTTCATTTTAACGTAATCTGCATTACCGGCTTCTTCTGCTGCTGCCAAAGATTTTTTTGCAGTAGCTATTGCCGCTTTTTTATCACCGGACTTTGCCTGGATCAACGATTGTTGCCTTAATTGCCAGAAAGCAGGTTTTTCGGTCATTGACATGGCTTTATCCATCCATTCCTTGGCCTTGTTTATGTCTTTCCCTTCACTTGAGTAATATACGGCAGCTGCATAGTAATCTCCCGCACTTGGACCACCTAAGGCCCTTTCAATATCTTTTTCAACTGCCACGTCAGTAGGTACCTCAAAAGGAACTGCTACATATACATTTTCCCACATTAAACCAAGATTTGCAGAACTAGAGGTCAAATCATCAATGGTAATCGTAAAGCTTTCTATGGTAGTCCCTTCAGGCATAGGAAATACCTGTGCCGTCGTTTTTGCAACAACTTTGTTATCATCCCAATCCCTTGGTGTGCCACCACCTTGTGTGTCTGTATAAAAGAAAACTTCCCAAGAAGCGGTGCCCGGTTTCGTGAAAATAGAATATGTACCCGCTTTTACATCTTGTCCGGCGATTTTCACATCATCGCTAAAGGTAATCAAGGTGTACCCATTGGCTCCGGTTCTCCATAATTTGTCATAAGGCACCAAATCACCAAAGATGGTTCTACCGCGCATAGAAGGTCTGGAATACTCTACGGTCACATCTGTTAATCCTACGGTCTGTTTCAATGTTGAAGACGGACTCGCTTGTGGCGTCGTAATTTGCGCTTCCATCGAAAAGGAAACCAAAGCCACACATACTAATACTACTAGTTTTTTCATTTTGTCGTTGAATTATAGTTTTTCCAAAACTAATTATAAAGAACTGTCACATTTGTTAACAAACTCTTAAATATAAGTAAACCATACGGTCAATAGGCCAGGAAAGGTTCGGAAAGTACTTTATCACCTAAATAAACGGTGAGATAGTATACACCCGATTTTAATGTATTCAGGTATAGATTGTTGTTTTCAATATCGGCACCTAATTGAAACCTGACCATTTTCCCTGAAGTATCGAAAATTGCTTGGGCCAAAACCGATTTATCTGACAGCAGATCATAACTCAGCACTTCAGAATCATAAGTGCCATAAAGTAGCAGGCGGTCTTCTTCTTGATCATTATTTGGCGATTCTTCCTCCTCAGGGATTTCTTCCTCATTAACCTCCTCCTCTGGACTAAACTGCAAACTGTATAATGTTGGATTTAAACTTATGGATAGGTTGCTTCTTTCGAATTGTTCAGAACCGATGAAGTAACGTTGGGCACTGATTGCGGTTATCGCCTCAACTTGTGCAAAATCAATATCCAAGGAAATATGTTCTACTGTACCATCAAAAATACCCGAGGTATCTACATCCTTGATCCTTATAACGAAAGGTTGCAAAGTGTTGGAATAGGCAGAGAACAATAAGTCATTGTTAAGTTCATTGTATGTGGCCCCTGTAACCAATCCGTTTACCTGATACGAATCCATTCTTTTTGCCAAATGGTTCCCCGGTTCCTTGGGCACACTGTAACCTACCGTCCCCTGTGTTACCCATTGTTTCGTAAAGATCCATAATTCATTGTTCACAACGGTCAATGCTTCTGCATCCCAGTCACTTTCCCCATTATCATCAAAGTTTTCCTGGTCTTCAAACGCAAAAGAAATGATTTCTGCATTTACTTCATCCTGGCCGATAAAGTCACCCTTCAAGATTTTATATATGACCAGATCCTTACGCGTACCCAAATTATTACCAATATCACCAACATAGATATGGTCATCATCCTGGGTAATGTCTTCCCAATCCATATTCTCCGCATTTACTACGTTAACCCTTTTCGTTATTTGCATGGATAAGGTATCCAATACATACAAAATGGGTTCATTGCCGGAATCATTGTGTGCAATCAAATTGCCATCAAAAAAAATATGTCCTGAATATTCATTCAATTCCATTGGCAATTGCCCAACGGTCTCCGTCGAAACTTGGCCGATTACCCTAGAAAAGGTGAACATGATCAGAATAAAAAACAAACGATATCGCATAGTATCTTGGAAAACGACAATTTACGAAAATGATAACAGTATCAAATTTCTTTTTTGTTTAATCTTTCATTACATTTGTTAAACATTATTATCCATGCACCATGAAATTACATCAATTGCATTCCGGTCAAGCCCTTCCCATTACCCCTGATAGAGCGTGGGAGTTTTTATCGGATCCCAAGAACCTGGCGACGATTACGCCCGACCACATGGGATTCAATATTCTATCGGGAGCAGATAGGGAAATGTTTCCAGGACAGATCATACAGTATAAAGTAACCCCCTTCCCAGGATATTCCACACGTTGGGTAACAGAAATAACCCATGTGAAAGAAGGTGAGTATTTTGTTGATGAACAACGATTTGGTCCCTATGCCCTATGGCACCATAAACACTTTTTAAAGCAAATCCCAAATGGTGTACTCATGGAAGACATCATAGATATTAAACTCCCTTTTGGCTTACTGGGACGTTTGGCCTACCCGATGATAAAGGGGCAATTGAAAACCATATTCGCTTATAGGGAACAGAAGCTTACCGAGCTCTTTGGTAAGATGAAGGGTGAAGCTAATTTTTTGAACATTAAAACGATTTAAAAATGAAAAATATTCTACTAATAGGTGGATCTCATGGCATAGGACTGACATTGGCAAGGTTACTTCATGAAAACCACAATGTTTATATTGCTTCCCGAACCTGGGAGGTAACCGATCTACCTAACATAAAACACATTCCGTTCGATGCGCTTACCGATGCATTGGACACTTCAATATTGCCCGAGCAATTGAACGGACTTGTTTACTGTCCGGGCAGTATTAACCTTAAACCCTTTAAAATGCTCTCGGTCGATACTTTTAAGGAAGATATGCAGTTGAACTTTTTTAGTTTGGTAAATGTGGTGAAAGATGTTTTACCGAAATTGGCCGATGGTTCAAGTATCGTTTTTTTCAGTACGGTGGCCGTACAGACAGGAATGCCTTTTCATACCAGTGTAGCTGCTGCGAAAGGAGCCATAGAAGGTTTTACAAAATCCTTGGCCGCTGAATATGCACCTAGGATACGGGTAAACGCCATTGCACCTTCCCTTGTGGATACCCCCTTGGCCGCTCGATTGTTGAACAATGATAAAAAGAAGGAAATGATGGCACAAAGACACCCTTTGAAAAGAGTTGGGGAAGCAACCGATATGGCAAAAATAGCCCAGTTTCTTCTTAGTCCGGATAGTTCATGGATAACCGGACAGATTATTGGTGTAGATGGTGGATTATCAACCCTGAACGTAAATTAATATGGAAGAAAAAGTATCGATATTTTGGTTTCGGAGGGATTTACGCCTCGATGATAATGTGGGACTGGCCCACGCCTTGAAAAATGTTACCCATGTGCTACCCATTTTTATTTTCGATAAGGAAATTTTGCTTCAATTACCTAAAAATGATGCTCGGGTTACTTTTATACACCAAACGCTTACCCGAATTTCTGAGCGGTTAAAAAAGGATTTCAATAGTTCATTGGGCATTTATCATGGGCAACCTTTGGAAGTTTTCGAATCTATCTACAAGGATTTCAATATAGAAGCGGTGTATACCAACCACGACTATGAGCCTTATGCCATAAAACGTGATAAACGTATACAGGAGTTCCTTGAAAGTAAGTCCATCACTTTCCATACCTACAAGGACCAGGTTATTTTCGAGAAGGAAGAAATTGTCAAAAACGATGGTGACCCCTATGTGGTCTATACGCCGTACAAGAACAAATGGAAAGAAAAATTCAATTCAAGTGCACTATCAAAGCAAATAAAAGACCATAAGTTACCCCATAACTTTATTGCAAATAAAAATCTTCCATTTCTGACCTTAGAGCAAATAGGTTTTGAAACTTCTGATATAAAAGTACCTGATTTTACCACCTCTGATAACCTGATAGACAATTATGAAGCGACGAGGAACTTTCCGGGAATAGACAATGGAACCTCAAGGATTGGCCCACATTTACGATTTGGAACGGTCTCCATCAGAAAAATTGTAACGAAAGCCATCGCTTCAAAAAATGAGGTTTTTTGGAACGAACTGATTTGGCGCGAATTCTTTATGCAGATCCTTTGGCACTTTCCCCACACCATAAACAACGCTTTTAAGCCCAAATATGACCGTATTCCTTGGCGCAACAATATGGAAGAATTCGAAAAATGGAAACATGGGCAAACAGGTTATCCATTGGTAGATGCCGGAATGCGCGAATTGAATGCAACGGGATATATGCACAATCGGGTACGTATGCTGGTCGCCAGTTTTCTCTGTAAGCATTTGTTGATCGATTGGCGATGGGGAGAGGCTTATTTCGCTGAAAAATTGTTGGACTTTGAACTGAGTTCCAATGTGGGCAATTGGCAATGGGCAGCTGGTAGCGGTGTAGATGCCGCCCCTTATTTCCGTATTTTCAATCCCACCACACAGATCGATAAATTCGATAAAAAACATGAGTACATCAACCAATGGGTCCCTGAACTTCAGGAACTGACCTACCCTACTAAAATGGTAGACCATAAAATGGCTAGGGAACGTTGTTTAAAGGTTTACAAAGAGGCACTTGGATAGTACATTTTTAGTATATTTATATCCAAGCAAGGAATAATTCAATAGATATTTAAATCCTTTGAAATATTCTCTCATTTAACCACCATTTACCCTTTAGTATGAAAAAACACCTCTTTGCGATTCTCGTGCTGATTTCCTTTACGGTATCGGCCCAAAAAATGAACAGTAACAAGAAGGCCTTGGTTGCCTCGGTAGAGACCCACAAAACGGAATTGATAAAAATTAGCGATTCCATCTGGGCAGCGGCCGAAACCGCTTTTGAGGAACACAAGTCATCCAAGATCTTAGCCGATTATGCCGAGAAAAACGGAATGAAAGTTGAACGAGGGGTTGCAGGTATACCCACAGCCTTTACCGCTACCTACGGGTCGGGAAAACCGGTGATCAGTATTCTTGGGGAGTTTGATGCCTTGCCGGGAATTTCACAAAAGGCCCAGCCCACAAAAGAACCATTAAAAGAAGGTGCTGCCGGACACGGTTGTGGCCATAATCTCTTTGGAGCGGCAAGTTTAGGGGCTGCCATCGCGACCAAAGAACTTATAGAAAATGGGAAGTTGAAGGGCACCATAAAGTTTTTGGGAACCCCTTCCGAAGAAAAGTATTTTGCCAAGATCTGGATGGTTCGTGAAGGGCTTTGGGATGATGTTGATGTGAATTTAAGTTGGCACCCTTCCGCAAAAACCGAAGCGGATGTTCAAAGTTCGTTGGCCTTGGTAGATTTTAAAGTTGAATTCTATGGCCAGGCCGCACATGCCTCTGGTGACCCTTGGAACGGCCGTAGTGCTTCCGATGCCTTGGAATTGTATACGACAGGGATCAATTATTACAGGGAACATATAAAACCAACGGTGCGCATACATTACCATATTCAAGATGGCGGACAAGTGGTAAATGTGGTACCCGATTATTCCAGATTATGGGTCAGGGTTCGCGATACCAAACGAAGTGGGATGATGCCCGTTTATGAGCAGGTTAAGAAAATGGCCGAAGGGGCTGCCATCATGGCCAATGTGGATTATAAGATTTCTTTGATTTCCGGGATTTACGAAGTGCTTGTTAACCGATCAGGAGGTGAGATCATGCAAAAGAACCTCGAATTACTCGGACCTTTGACCTATACGGCCGAAGAAACCGCTTTTGGGAAGAAAATACAAGAATCGACAGGTAAGCCCCAAGTTGGTATGGATAGTCAAATTCGACCCTTGGAAGAAACCAAGGAACATCCCGGAGGTGGTTCTACCGATGTGGGCGATGTAAGTTGGAACGTACCCAATATAAACCTTGGTGTCACCGTTGCCCCAAAAGATACACCTTGGCATTCATGGGCCGTAGTTGCCTGCGGGGGAATGAGCATTGGTCATAAAGGAATGGTACATGCCGCAAAGGCTTTGGGGATGACCGCCGTTGATCTATTCGAAAATCCGAAATTGGTTCAAAAAGTAAAAGCCGAATACATAGAACGCAAAGGAAGCGAAAAATACGAGCCTATAATTCCAGATGGGCCACCACCACTAAATGGGATATAGGTTTTCTGATTAAAATTGAATCTAAACAAAATAGTATAACCATGACAACAGTAAAAATTAAACCGAACGGACCCTTATTGGTAGATGGTCAAATAACCATCATCGATGCGGATGGCAACGAAGAAACCAAGGAAAAAACGACTGCCTTTTGCCGTTGTGGTGCCTCTAACAACAAACCATTCTGCGACGGCACCCATAATAAGGTGGGTTGGAAAGACAGCTAAATAATTATGAGTAAGGCCAACCGAAAGCCTACCTATTTCCTGCCCCTATTCACCCTCATCGTTTTGATCGATTTGTATGTGGGTAGTATTGGGGATGATGCCATGCGTCATTTTACCAAACCCTTGATCTTAATCTCCCTATTGGTTTATTTTGCCATTAATGGGCGTAAACTTGGGAAACCTACCTATGGGTTAATGCTGATGGCCCTATTTTTTTCTTGGCTGGGTGATGCTTTTCTGATGTATGATGGTATTTTATCGAATTATTTCGTAGCCGGACTCCTTTCCTTTCTTTTGGCACATGTGGTATACGCCATCCTTTTCATTAGAAAGCGGAATATCCCCTTTTCAAGAGCCTTTTGGTTGGTTTTAGGTCTGTTGGTCCTTTATGGGGGTTTTCTCTTCTTTCAGATACAAGCCGGACTTGGAGCCCTTAAAATTCCCGTTATCTTTTATGTAGCCGTTATTCTCTTTATGGCTTTAGCGGCCTTTGGAAGAAAAGGCAAGGTGCCGCAATACAGTTTTAACCTGGTTTTTTGGGGAGCATTGTTCTTTATTGCCTCCGATAGTATATTGGCGATCAATAAATTTTTAATCGATGTCCCCTACTCCCACTTATTGATCATGGGTACCTATTCCACGGCACAATATTTGATTACCCAAGGTGTGCTGGATCAGGAAGACCCATAATCAGGTTTTAAAAGGATTGTGACCTCATTGATTCAACAAAAATTAGATACATTTATTTACAATAGAACATTGATGATTACTGTTATATTTCGTATCAATACGGGCACGAGCGTGACGCTCGCGCTAGCCGGGGATGCAATTCGGGTGCAAATTGATGACCTAATAGAGACAGACGACATTAATGTCTTTAATTTAAATGGATTATCAGATACTGAGATTACAAATATTATTAATGCAATAGAGAATAGAGCAACAAATGTTTTAACTAATTGGCAACCATCAAAGTTAAATTAATGAAAAAGATATATAGTATAAATTGGGATTACAATCACTCAGAAGATATGGAGAGAGATGCTTTTCATATTCCTTTTGAAAATAGTGATAAGGCTTCTACATTATTTTTGAGTTCTAGGTATAAAGATAAATTACCTGATTATATTTTGTTTAGAGCCAATTTTAATATTATACCAGAATTTGATTATCCTCTTACAGATTTAAATGTGCCTATTTTAAGTGATAGAATGATTTCAATCTTGAATGAAATAGATGATTTTGAAGCTATATTTACTAAGGTAATAATGCTTGATGATACTTATTTAGAGAGTATTTATGATGAAACAGGTAATTTAAAATCAGAAATTAAAACGGCATTAAATTATAAAGCATTAACAATAGTCAATAGAGAAGATTGTTTCGATTTTGAAAATTCAATTTATCAACCATCAGAATTGAATCCAAATAAACCAGGGTTTATTGAAAAACTCGTGTTGAAATCAACCGAATATTTACCGCCAATTTTTCGTATAAGAGAAACCCCAAGTAAACTCCTTATAACAGAAAGTGCGAAATCAGCACTTGAAAAAAATGATCTTAAGGGATGTGTTTTTGAGGAAGTAGAAACTACTTCCCCAAGGCCAATTTAGTTCCCATCTTTTATCAATTATTTAAAAATGATCTTAAAACAATTCAAACATCTTATTTTCTTTCCTCGAAAGCGTGAGCGTCACGCTCGTCTCGTCAACAATAAGCAGGTCTCGAGCAACAAAATAATGAGAAAGAATAAATAAAGAATGAACATAAAACATAAATTCAAAATGCCCCCGTTGGCGCGAATATAAAATGTAAAGGATAAAGACAAGCGTGAGTATTATACTCGTGACGAGGTAGAGTTAATAAAAATTTAATAGAAAACATGTACAGTAAAAATTGGGGATATCAAGAATTGAGGAATGATGTTGAAAATATATTCAGCAACATTTTTGCTACCCATAAATTTGCTATAACTGGTAGTACAGATGAGGTGTCCTATGTAAATTTTAAAAACCCTTTTGTTACCCTCTATATCGGCTATGATGACTCTAAAATGGTAGAGTTTATTTTTAAAACCCCAACAGGTGAAGAATACAATATTGAAACATGTTGCCTTATAAAAAATGTCCCTTATAAAACACCTATTTGTGAATTTAGAGATAGAGAATGCATTCTTAAAGGTTTAACCTATATAGAGCGTATTATCAGTAAATATTCTCAACAAGAATTACAAGGTATTTTTAATTACAAAGAAGAATACCAGCTATTAGAAGACGAACGCTATTATATTAACAAAGAAATAGCCTTTTTACCTATAGAAGATCCATTTTATCAAAAAATTAAAAACAACTATACTCCTGGAGCAAGAGTTGAATTAATGCGAGAAAAGCTTATACAAGAAAACAAATACCCTGAAAAGTTTAAAACAATTTTCTATAAGTACCTAAATACAAAACAATCATAACCTAGTAGTATGAAAAACAACTACCTATATATCATCCTAATATTTTGGTGCGGCCTTCTTAGCGCCAACGTAACCAATTCCTCCGGCTAACGCGAGTGTCAATAATAGATGTCCCCTACTCCCACTTATTGATCATGGGCACCTATGCCACGGCACAATTTTTGATTACCCAAGGTGTGTTGGTTCAGGAAAACCCATAATCAGGTTTTAAAAGGGTTGTGACCTCATTGATTCAACAAAAATTAGATATATTTATTTACAATAGAACATTGATGATTACTGTTATATATCGTAGCAATATGGCACGAGCGTGACGCTGGTGATTTAGAAACCATTATCATAAAGTAATTGAATA
>NZ_WKJH01000022.1:979-102590 GCF_009674825.1 Maribacter luteus | reverse complement strand
TTGTCACTGTCTTCATCCAAATAATCCTGCTCGTCCTCACCGTCCGTGTTCACTGGGTCAAGGCCATCGGGATAGGCAGAGTTCAATCCGTCGTTCTCCGCATAGGTCGCCGCATCGTCATCGTTGGGAGCTACATAACCATCAGTGGTCTGGGCCTCTACATTGTCAGGGATCCCGTCATTGTCGGAATCGATGTCCAAATGGTTCGGGTAACCGTCACCGTCACTGTCCAATGGATTCGTCAATGGATCATTGTCGTTATCCAGGTTTGGATCTTCCGTTGTATCCAAAATTCCGTCGTTATCGTCATCTAGGTCCGTAACATCAGGTACCCCGTCACCATCGGTGTCAGTGCATATGTATGGCATAACATACATAGTAATTAAACTAGAAGCCGTTGAAGTAGTGTAAAACTCTATTTCAGAAATAGGAGACTCAGACTCCCATTCAACATTAATTTCAGGATGATTGTCATAAACAGTCGTATTCTGCACATAATAATCGTTTCCATCATTAAAAGGTAAAATACCAGAACTTAAAGTTCCAACGAAATTATATTTCACATTATCCAATGCTATAATACCATCTCTAGCACCAGCAAGTATCCCAGAAGAATGATGTGCCTTTACCATTACCGGAACAGACCCTTTTATTTTAAAAACAATCGGAGAATCCAATATCGTTCTAAAAAAACCATTAGAATCGGAACTGGCTCCCTCCACACTAATTAAAACACTACCTAATGGCAATCCCCATTTACTACTTAAGTCAACATCAACAGCACATAAACTACCATCACTAACGTTTTTTTGAAAACCAAAATCAGTTGCTTTAAGAATACTGGAAGACATAAGAGTACATCCATTGTCTATTGTATTTTCATACTCATCACCCCTGATATCCAAAGTACCGACTATATCGGAATCTAAATTATCCTTTTTTGTGTTAGATGACATAACATCAAAAGACGATAGCCCAACTAATAGGAAGAGTATTAAAACCAGCTTAATACCATTCAATACCTGATTTTTAAAATATAAAAAAGTAAAAATTTCCATAAGCGTCAGTAATTGATTACTAATCACCATGGCAAAAAGCTGTTAAGTGTATAAGAGATGGGATTCTATTATAAGCTCTGCAAGATATATTTAAAATTTTGATGGACAAATAGATTATAACACATTAATATCAAAATTCTGTCAACAACTAATATTATCGACCAAGTGCAAATTGGGATATATTCAATTGCCTGTTTATCGATGATTACCAACATTTTATGATTTATTGCCACAATAAAACGTTTTGAACATTTAAATAATTAAATAACGGAGTTACAATAATTCAATACTATTTCATCAAGCTAAAAAGAAGAACCGAATGAGGCCAAACATCTAACTGAAAAGAGGCATTCAAAAGAGTCTTATTCCTTAATTTTCCTTTATTTTTGCCGAAAATAAGAACATGGGGTTTACAAATCAAATTGAGCGACGACGCACCTTCGGTATTATTTCGCATCCAGATGCGGGCAAGACAACTTTAACCGAAAAATTGCTTTTATTCGGTGGAGCCATACAAGAAGCCGGAGCTGTCAAGAACAACAAGATCAAAAAAACAGCTACCAGCGACTTCATGGAAATTGAGCGACAAAGAGGTATATCTGTTGCCACATCTGTTTTGGCTTTTATTTATCGTGATAAAAAAATAAATATTCTTGACACCCCTGGCCACAAAGACTTCGCTGAAGATACCTTTAGGACACTGACTGCAGTAGATAGCGTAATTGTAGTGGTCGATGTAGCCAAAGGTGTTGAAGAACAAACAGTTAAACTCGTAGAAGTATGTAGAATGCGAAACATACCTATGATCGTTTTCATTAACAAATTAGACCGGGAAGGTAAAGATGCATTTGATCTATTGGATGATTTGGAACAAAAACTAGGACTATCGGTAACGCCATTAAGCTTTCCTA
The DNA here is from genome assembly GCF_009674825.1 of Maribacter luteus. GTDB lineage: Bacteria > Bacteroidota > Bacteroidia > Flavobacteriales > Flavobacteriaceae > Maribacter_A > Maribacter_A luteus. Next base: position 100,621 of record NZ_WKJH01000022.1, on the reverse strand, counting down.
TTGGAATGGGTTATGATTTCAAAGGCATCTACAATATATATGAAAAGAACATCAATCTCTTTAGTGGCGACAGCAAGAAGAATATAGAGGATACGATAGCTTTCGACGATATAAACAATCCGGAATTAGAAACGATCATCGGTGAGAACGCTGCTCAAAATTTAAGGGATAATCTGGAACTGGTACACGGTGTATACGCCCCATTCAATAAAGATAGCTACCTAAATGGGGAACAACAACCCGTTTTTTTCGGCTCAGCCCTAAATAATTTCGGGGTTCGCGAACTACTTGATTGCTTCATAGAAATTGCACCCTCCCCACGTCCGAAAAAAGCGGAAGAACGAATTGTAGAACCAAAGGAAAAGGAACTAACAGGCTTTGTATTTAAAATACATGCCAATATGGACCCTAAGCATCGTGACCGACTAGCATTCATAAAAATCGTTTCGGGAACTTTTGAGCGGAACAAACCTTATCTACACGTACGTCAAGGAAAAAAGCTTAAATTTTCAAGCCCTAACGCATTTTTTGCAGAAAAAAAAGAAATTGTAGACATTTCATATCCTGGTGATATTGTAGGTCTGCATGACACGGGTAATTTTAAGATCGGTGACACCTTAACAGAAGGTGAAGAACTACATTACAAAGGTATCCCCAGTTTTTCTCCTGAACATTTTCGTTACATCAACAATGCAGATCCTATGAAATCCAAACAATTAGGAAAGGGGATCGATCAACTAATGGATGAGGGTGTTGCTCAATTATTTACCCTGGAAATGAACGGAAGAAAAGTTATCGGCACTGTTGGGGCACTTCAATTCGAAGTAATCCAATATCGCCTGGAACATGAGTATGGCGCTAAATGTAGCTATGAAAACTTCCCAGTACACAAGGCCTGTTGGGTTGACCCACAAGACCCAAAAAACAATGAATTCAAGGAATTCAAAAGGGTTAAACAAAAATTCTTGGCAAAAGACAAGCAAGGCCAATTGGTATTCCTTGCCGATTCACAGTTCTCGCTACAAATGACCCAACAAAAGTACCCTTCGGTAAAATTACATTTCACCTCTGAGTTCAAGTAAAAAACCAAAATTGTTATTAAAAGAAAAAACCCATGAAAAAATTCATGGGTTTTTTTATTTGATCAAGCTTCTCCCGATGGACCGAAATTAATCGGAATGGGAGGCTGTTCATAATCCTTGATGGTGCCGTGTGCTTTTTCGAACCGACTCACATTCTCTCCTAAAGCCTTCAAAAACTTTTTGGCATGTTGTGGTGTCAATACGATCCTGCTTTTAACCTTGGCCTTAGGAGCCCCAGGCATCATACTGATAAAGTCTACTACAAATTCAGAAACCGAATGATTGATAATCGCTAAATTGGAATACGTTCCATCAGCCATCTTCTCATCCAACTCAATATTGATCTGCTTTTGTTTTTGTTCTTTATCACTCATAGGTCAAGATTAAAATTTCAACGCTTCCTTACGAGCCATGATCTCATCATACTCTTCTTTGGAACCAACAATGATATTTTCATAGTCACGCATACCGGTACCTGCAGGAATTTTATGTCCTACAATAACATTTTCCTTCAAACCTTCAAGTGTATCCACTTTACCGCTAACAGCAGCTTCATTCAACACTTTAGTAGTTTCCTGGAATGATGCTGCAGAGATGAATGATTTCGTCTGTAATGAAGCTCTTGTGATACCCTGTAAAATAGGTGTCGCGGTAGCCGCTACGGCATCCCTTGCTTCAACCAACGCTTTATCTGCTCTTTTCAGGATTGAATTTTCATCCCTTAATTCACGTGCCGTAATGATTTGACCCGCTCTTAAGTTTTCAGAATCTCCGGCTTCAGCAACTACTTTTTTACCGAATATTTCATCATTTTCAGTAATAAAGTCAGACTTATGCACCAATTGGTTTTCCAAGAAAATGGTATCTCCTGGATCTTGAATACGCACTTTTCTCATCATTTGACGAACGACGACTTCAAAATGTTTGTCATTGATCTTCACACCTTGTAATCGATATACCTCTTGTACTTCATTTACCAAATACTGCTGCACAGCTGAAGGGCCTTTTATTGCAAGAATATCTTCTGGCGTAATGGAACCATCTGAAAGTGGCATACCGGCACGTACATAATCGTTTTCCTGAACCAAAATCTGATTGGATAATTTCACCAAATATTTCTTTACTTCACCCAATTTGGATTCAATAATAATCTCCCTATTACCTCGCTTTATCTTACCGAAAGAAACTACACCGTCTATCTCTGACACTACTGCCGGATTTGATGGATTTCTAGCTTCAAAAAGTTCCGTAACCCTAGGAAGACCACCTGTAATATCACCTGCTTTAGCAGATTTACGCGGTATTTTCACCAAAATCTTACCTTCCTTGATCTTATCTCCATCATCTACCATAAGGTGAGAACCGACCGGTAAGTTGTAAGAACGTAATACCTCGTCCTTGTTGTTCATGATCAACAAAGTAGGGATGAGTTTTTTGTTCCTTGATTCAGAAATTACTTTCTCTTGGAAACCGGTCTGCTCATCAATTTCTACTTGATAAGTAACACCTTGCTCAATGTTCTCGTAAGCAATTTTTCCAGGGAATTCCGAAACGATAACACCGTTGTACGGATCCCATTGACAAATAACATCACCACTCTTTATCTTTGCACCGTTCTTAATGAACAATTGAGAACCATAAGGAATGTTATTGGTACTTAAAGTAATGCCTGTCTTAGCATCAACAATCTTGATTTCAGAAGTCCTTGATATTACAATATCTGCAATATTACCTTCTCCATCTTCACCTTTTACGATTCTTAAATCCTCAATTTCAGCAACACCTTCGAACTTAGCTGTTAACTTATTGTCCTCCGAAATGTTACCTGCAATACCCCCAACGTGGAAGGTACGTAATGTCAACTGAGTTCCTGGCTCCCCAATGGATTGTGCAGCAACAACACCTACAGCTTCTCCTTTTTGGACCATTTTATTCGTTGAAAGGTTTCTACCATAACATTTGGCACAAATACCTTTTTCGGCTTCGCAAGTCAATGCAGAACGCACTTCGATCTTTTCGATTGGGGATGCTTCTACCTTTTTGACATCTTCTTCCATGATTTGTTGTCCCGCTTCTAAAAGAAGTTCATCATTCAATGGATTATACACATCATGAAGGGAAACCCTACCTAGGATTCTTTCACCTAATGTTTCTACTATTTCCTCATTTTTCTTCAATGGCTCTACTTCAATACCTCGTAGTGTTCCACAATCTTCGGTATTGATAATAACGTCTTGTGAAACATCTACCAAACGACGAGTCAAGTAACCAGCATCCGCAGTTTTCAAAGCTGTATCCGCAAGTCCTTTACGTGCACCGTGCGTAGATATAAAGTATTCCAAAATCGATAAACCTTCCTTAAAGTTGGAAAGAATCGGGTTTTCGATAATTTCACCGCCACCAGCAGTCGATTTTTTAGGCTTGGCCATAAGACCACGCATACCGGTCAACTGACGTATCTGCTCTTTAGAACCCCTTGCACCAGAATCCAACATCATATACACCGAGTTGAAACCTTGCTGATCCTCACGGATACGTTTCATGGCCAATTCGGTCAACATTGCATTGGTAGAAGTCCAAACATCAATAACCTGATTATAACGTTCGTTATTGGTAATAAGACCCATATTATAGTTGGCCATAATACCATCTACCTGAACATTGGCCTCCGCGATCATCGTATGTTTTTCGGGTGGTATAATAATATCACCCAAACTGAAGGACAATCCTCCTTTAAAGGCGAACTCGTACCCCATTGTTTTAATCTTATCCAAGAAATCAGCTGTAGTAGGAACATCCGTTACAGCAAGGATTCCACCGATAATATCCCTCAATGATTTTTTGTTCAATACCTCATTGATATAACCTGCTTGTTGAGGCACGTTCATGTTGAACAACACCCTACCTACGGTTGTCGGGATGATTTGGTAAACCAACTCTCCTTCTTCATTGAAATCCTTAGCGCGAACTTTAATACCAGCATTAAGGTTAACCATTCCTTCATTAAAGGCAATCTCAACCTCTTCCGAAGAATAGAAAGTCAAACCTTCACCTTTAATTGGCACTTCGGGAGTAGACTTACGTTCTTTGGTCATATAATACAGACCCAAAACCATATCCTGGGAAGGTACTGTTATAGGTGAACCATTAGCCGGGTTCAGGATATTCTGAGATGCCAACATCAATAGTTGAGCTTCCAAAATAGCCTCTGGCCCTAATGGTAAGTGAACCGCCATTTGATCCCCATCAAAATCCGCATTAAATGCAGTACATGCCAATGGGTGTAAACGAATAGCCTTACCTTCTATTAGTTTTGGTTGGAATGCTTGAATACCTAAACGGTGTAATGTAGGAGCCCTGTTCAATAAAACTGGGTGACCTTTCAATACATTCTCCAAAATATCCCAAACAACAGGTTCTTTCTTATCTATTATCTTCTTGGCAGATTTAACCGTCTTAACTATTCCCCTTTCAATCAATTTACGGATTACAAAAGGTTTGTAAAGTTCGGCTGCCATATCTTTTGGAAGACCACATTCATATAAATGTAATTCAGGTCCTACAACAATCACGGAACGAGCTGAATAATCAACACGTTTACCCAAAAGGTTTTGACGGAAACGTCCTTGCTTACCTTTTAATGAATCCGATAGGGATTTCAAAGGTCTGTTAGACTCCGTTTTAACCGCAGATGCTTTTCTTGTGTTATCGAATAAAGAATCGACAGCCTCTTGAAGCATACGTTTCTCATTTCTTAGAATCACCTCTGGGGCTTTAATCTCTACCAATCGTTTTAGACGATTGTTCCTTATAATCACCCTTCTATAAAGGTCATTTAAATCGGAAGTAGCAAAACGACCACCATCCAATGGTACCAAAGGACGTAATTCAGGTGGAATTACCGGAATGACCTTCATGATCATCCATTCCGGTCTATTTTCCCTATTCTCTTGAGATTCCCTTAATGCTTCAACAACCTGAAGTCTTTTTAAGGCCTCAGTTTTACGTTGTTTAGAAGTTTCTGTATTGGCCTTATGCCTTAATTCGTATGATAATTCCTTAAGATCTATTCGAGCCAAAAGATCTATAAGACACTCAGCTCCCATTTTAGCTATAAACTTATTGGGGTCAGTATCTTCTAAATATTGGTTTTCTTGTGGAATGGATTCAAGGATGTTCAAATATTCCTCTTCGGTCAAGAAGTCCATTTTATTAACCTCTTCCCCTTCAGGTCCTTTTGCGATACCCGGTTGTATTACTACATAACGTTCGTAGTAAATGATCATATCCAATTTCTTGGAAGGTAACCCCAAAAGGTAACCAATCTTGTTCGGCAAAGAACGGAAGTACCAAATATGGGCGACGGGAACAACTAAATTAATATGTCCTACCCTATCTCTTCGTACTTTTTTCTCGGTAACCTCGACCCCACAACGGTCACAAACAATACCGCGGTAACGGATTCTCTTATATTTCCCGCAAGCACATTCATAATCCTTAACAGGACCGAAAATACGCTCACAGAAAAGACCATCACGTTCCGGTTTATGTGTTCTGTAGTTTATGGTCTCAGGTTTTAAAACTTCACCCCTTGACTCTGCCAAAATAGCTTCTGGAGAGGCCAATCCGATTGAAATCTTATTAAACCTTTTAACTGGGTTATTATCTTTTATTCTAGCCATAATTAATGGTGATACTAAATTAAATGTGTTCTAAAATCCTTTCTAAAATAGATTTATCTATTCCTCCAATCTAATGTCCAAACCTAATCCCTTAAGTTCGTGCATCAATACATTGAAAGATTCTGGTAAACCAGGCTCTGGCATAGTTTCTCCTTTGACAATTGATTCATAGGTTTTGGCCCTACCAATTACATCATCGGATTTAACCGTAAGTATTTCACGCAACGTTGCCGATGCGCCATATGCTTCTAGTGCCCAAACTTCCATTTCTCCAAAACGCTGACCTCCAAATTGTGCTTTACCACCTAATGGCTGTTGTGTGATCAAAGAGTATGGCCCTATTGAACGAGCGTGCATTTTATCATCTACCATATGACCTAATTTCAACATATAGATTACCCCTACAGTAGCAGGTTGGTCAAAACGTTGACCAGTACCACCATCGTGAAGGTAAGTATGTCCGAATCTAGGTATACCGGCTTCATCTGTATATGCATTGATTTCATCTAAAGTAGCACCATCAAAAATCGGTGTTGCATATTTTCTGCCTAATTTAAGACCTGCCCAACCAAGAACGGTTTCATAGATCTGACCAATATTCATACGCGATGGCACCCCTAATGGGTTCAAAACTATATCAACCGGTGTACCGTCTTCCAAGAAAGGCATATCTTCCTGACGAACGATTCTCGAAACGATACCCTTGTTACCGTGACGACCTGCCATTTTATCACCAACTTTAAGCTTACGCTTTTTAGCTATATAGACCTTGGCCAATTTCATGATACCCGCTGGTAATTCATCACCAACAGAGATTGTGAACTTGTCCCTTCTCAAGTTACCTTGAAGGTCATTAAGCTTGATCTTGTAATTATGTAATAAATCGGCCACCAAAACATTCGTATCTGCATCCGTAGTCCATGTACCTGCAACTAAATGCGCAAAATCATCTACGGAGTTCAACATTTTCATGGTGTATTTCTTGCCTTTCGGAAGAACCTCCTCCCCAAGATCATTCAATACACCTTGCGATGTTTTCCCGTTGATCAAAGTGAATAATTTCTCTACAAGAACATCCTTCAGTTGTTGGAATTTTACTTCATATTCCAATTCCAAGTTTGAAATCGCTTCTTTATCCTCAGAGCGCTTGCGCTTGTCCTTAATAGATCTAGAGAATAATTTCTTGTCGATTACAACCCCTCTTAATGATGGGGACGCTTTCAAAGAAGCATCTTTTACATCACCTGCTTTGTCACCGAAAATGGCACGAAGTAATTTTTCTTCCGGAGTTGGATCCGATTCCCCTTTCGGAGTAATCTTACCTATTAGGATATCACCTGGTTTCACTTCAGCACCGATACGGATCATACCGTTTTCATCAAGGTCTTTAGTAGCCTCTTCAGAAACATTAGGAATATCGTGGGTCAATTCCTCAGCCCCTAACTTGGTATCCCTAACTTCCAATGAATATTCATCAACATGAATGGATGTAAAGATATCTTCACGAACAACTTTTTCAGAAATTACGATCGCATCCTCAAAGTTATATCCTTTCCAAGGCATAAAGGCTACGGTAAGGTTTCTACCTAATGCCAATTCACCTTTTTCAGTTGCATACCCTTCACAAAGAACCTGTCCCTTTTTAACCTTATCACCTCTTTGAACAATAGGTTTTAGGTTAATACTGGTACCTTGGTTTGTTTTTCTGAACTTTACCAAGTTATAGGTTTTTTCATCTTCATCGAAACTAATCAACCTCTCTGTATCTGTTCTTTCGTATTTTATAGTGATCTTCTGAGAATCTACATATACGATAGTACCGTCACCTTCTGCATTTATCAATACCCTTGAATCGGAAGCAACCTGTCTTTCCAAACCTGTACCTACAATCGGTGATTGTGGTTTCAATAACGGAACTGCCTGACGCATCATGTTCGACCCCATCAAAGCCCTGTTCGCATCATCATGCTCCAAGAAAGGAATCAAAGATGCGGAAATAGAGGCAATCTGGTTTGGCGCAACATCTGTATAATTTATCTCTTTGGGATCTACAACAGGGAAATCACCTTCTTCCCTTGCAATAACCTTTTCAGCATCTATAGCACCGTCTTCTTTTAACGGAATGTTCGCTTGAGCGATTTTCATCCCTTCTTCTTCCTCGGCACTTAGATATCTATATTCATTAATATCAACAGTAGCATCGGTTACTTTTCGATACGGTGTTTCTAAAAAGCCCATTGGATTAACCTTGGCAAAAACCGCCAAAGAAGATATTAGTCCAATATTCGGACCTTCTGGAGTTTCTATAGGACATAATCTTCCGTAGTGCGTATAGTGAACATCACGTACCTCGAAACCTGCCCTTTCCCTAGAAAGACCACCTGGACCTAATGCGGACAATCTTCGCTTGTGCGTTATTTCGGCCAATGGATTTGTTTGATCCATGAACTGAGACAACTGGTTCGTTCCAAAGAATGAGTTGATAACGGAAGACAATGTCTTGGCGTTGATCAAATCGATAGGCGTGAACACCTCATTGTCACGAACATTCATTCGCTCACGAATGGTCCTGGCCATACGAGCCAAACCAACACCGAATTGAGAGGACAATTGCTCACCTACGGTACGTACACGACGATTGGAAAGGTGGTCAATATCATCGATCTCTGCTTTAGAATTGATCAACTCTATCAAATATTTGATAATCGTTATGATATCTTCCTTGGTCAAGACCTGCTTGTCCATTCCAATATCCAACTGTAATTTTTTATTCATTCTGTAACGCCCAACTTCACCTAAGTTGTAACGTTGATCAGAGAAGAACAATTTGTCAATTATACCACGTGCCGTTTCCTCATCGGGCGGTTCGGCATTACGCAATTGACGGTATATATGTTCTACAGCTTCTTTTTCAGAGTTTGTAGGATCTTTTTGTAAGGTATTATGGATTATGGCATAATCAGATTGTGCATTATTCTCTTTATGCAAAAGAATGGTCTTAACATCTGTTTCCAAAATCTCTTCTATATGGTCTTTTTCTAAAACCGTATCACGATCTAGGATAATCTCATTTCTTTCAATAGATACAACTTCACCGGTATCTTCATCCACGAAATCTTCATGCCAAGTATTCAAGACCCTTGCGGCCAACTTACGACCCAAGACCTTTTTAAGTCCGGCTTTTGATACTTTCACCTCTTCGGAAAGATCGAATATTTCAAGAATATCCTTATCACTTTCGAATCCGATGGCCCTGAACAATGTTGTTACAGGTAATTTTTTCTTTCTATCGATATAGGCATACATAACACCATTGATATCGGTAGCAAACTCTATCCAAGATCCTTTAAAAGGAATAACCCTTGCAGAGTATAATTTTGTTCCATTAGCATGGAACGATTGCCCAAAGAATACACCAGGAGAACGGTGTAACTGAGAAACAACCACACGTTCCGCCCCATTGATAACGAAAGTACCACTAGGTGTCATATAAGGAATAGTACCTAGATAAACATCCTGTACGATAGTTTCAAAATCCTCATGTTCGGGATCGGTACAATATAATTTTAACCTAGCCTTTAATGGTACGCTATAAGTTAGCCCACGCTCTATACATTCTTGGATTGAATATCTTGGTGGATCTATGAAATAATCGAGAAATTCCAACACAAACTGATTTCTTGTGTCTGTAATTGGAAAGTTTTCCATGAAGGTATTGTATAATCCTTCATTGCCCCTTTGATCAGATTTAGTTTCAAGTTGAAAGAAATCTTGAAATGATTTAATCTGAATGTCCAAGAAATCCGGATATTCCGGTGTGTTCTTAGCGGATGCAAAATTTATTCTCTCAGTCTGATTTGTGAACATCTATGGACAAAATTTTGATCGTGAATACTAACGGGTCGTATATGACTTCATATACTTAATGCATAAAAAGGGTTAGGTCTAACCACAAAATGCGGTAAGACCTAAACCCAAACTGTTATGGTAGTAGCGACTATTTAAGCTCAACTTCTGCTCCTGCTTCTTCCAATGACTTTTTAATACCTTCAGCTTCGTCTTTAGCAACACCTTCCTTAACGGCTTTTGGCGCGCTATCAACAATATCCTTAGCATCTTTCAAACCTAAACCAGTTAATTCCTTAACCAATTTAACAACTGCTAATTTAGAAGCACCTGCTGCTTTCAAGATAACATCGAATTCTGATTTTTCCTCAGCAGCTTCACCACCTTCAGCGGCTCCACCTCCTGCGGCAACAGCTACTGCAGCAGCTGCTGGCTCAATACCGTATTCTTCTTTTAATATATCAGCCAACTCATTAACCTCTTTTACGGTCAAGTTAACCAATTGTTCTGCGAAATCTTTTAAATCTGCCATTTTTCTATCGTTTAATAAAATTTTTAAAAATATAATTGTTTAAGTGCGTACTATTCCCTTTCTGATAATGTCTTTAAGATACCTGCAAGTTTACCACCACCGGACTTAAGACCAGAAATAACATTCTTGGCTGGTGATTGCAACAAGCCAATAATTTCCCCGATCATCTCCTCTTTGGATTTTAAACTTACCAATGCATCCAATTTGTCATCACCAACAAATATGGCTTCCTCAATGAAAGCACCTTTTAACAAAGGTTTTTCAGACTTTTTCCTAAAAGTCTTTATAACTCTTGCCGGACCATTCCCTACTTCGGAGAACATCAATGAAGTGTTTCCTTTTAGGACCTCAGGAAGTTCCCCGAAATCTTTATCGGAAGCCTCCATCGCTTTGGCAAGAAGTGTATTCTTAACTACTGCAAGTTTAATATTGGATTTAAAACAAGCCCTTCTCAAGTTTGAAGTGGTTGTTGCATCCAATCCTGAAATATCAGCTAAATAAATAGTTGAATTTTCAGCCAACTGAGCAGTTAAATCTTCTATAACGTTTAATTTCTCTTCTCTTGTCATAATTAAAATTTTGAACTACCAGTTAGTTAAACTGTTTTTGGATCTAATTGAACACTTGGGCTCATTGTACTTGACATGAAAATACTTTTCATGTAAACACCCTTAGCCGCAGAAGGTTTCATTTTGTTCAAAGTATCTAACAACTCCTTAGCGTTGCCAGCAATTTTATCCGCTGGGAAGGAAGCTTTTCCTATCGCAGCATGGACAATCCCTGTTTTATCAACTTTGAAATCGATTTTACCAGCCTTTACTTCAGTTACGGCCTTGGCCACATCCATAGTTACTGTACCTGTTTTTGGATTGGGCATTAAACCTCTTGGTCCTAAAACACGTCCTAAAGGTCCTAATTTACCCATTACGCTTGGCATGGTGATGATTACATCAACATCGGTCCAACCGCCTTTGATTTTATCCAAATATTCGTCTAACCCAACATAATCAGCTCCGGCTTCCTGAGCCTCCGCTTCTTTATCCGGGGTTACCAAAGCCAAAACCTTTACATCTTTACCTGTACCATGTGGTAGACTAACTACCCCACGTACCATTTGGTTCGCTTTCCTAGGATCAACTCCCAAACGTACGGCCAAATCTATAGATGCGTCAAATTTTGTGTTGGTTATCTCTTTTACTAAAGCTGAAGCCTCTTCCAAAGAATAAAGTTTATCCTTCTCAATTTTAGCGTGGGCCTCTTTTTGCTTCTTTGTTAACTTTGCCATTTAATTGCTTTTTAAGATTTTAAAAAGGTCTTTTACCTGCTACTTTAAGACCCATTGATCTAGCCGTACCAGCAACCATGCTCATAGCGGACTCGATAGTAAATGCATTTAAATCTACCATTTTGTCTTCTGCTATAGTTTTAACCTGGTCCCAGGTAATACTCCCTGATTTGACTCTGTTAGGTTCGCCAGATCCTTTTTTAATCTTAGCTGCTTCCAAAAGTTGAACTGCCGCTGGCGGTGTCTTTACGATAAAGTCAAATGACTTATCTTTATATACCGTGATAACAACTGGTAAAACCTTACCTGGTTTATCCTGCGTACGAGCATTGAACTGCTTACAGAACTCCATGATGTTAACACCGGCAGCACCTAAGGCGGGTCCAACCGGTGGCGATGGATTCGCTGCACCTCCCCTAACTTGTAGCTTAACTACTTTACCTACTTCTTTTGCCATTGTTTTAAATTAAATTTAAAGTGTGTTTTTAGGAAGCAACACAACTTTGTAAATATGTAACAAAAATTTTATATTTTCTCTACTTGCATGTAACTCAACTCCAATGGTGTTTTTCTTCCAAAAATCTTCACCATTACCTCAAGTTTACGTTTCTCTTCATTGATTTTCTCAACGGTTCCGTTAAAACCATTGAAAGGCCCATCAATAACCTTAACGGTTTCACCATGTACAAAAGGTATGGCCACACTATCGGTGTTAACCGCCAATTCATCTACCTTACCAAGCATACGGTTTACCTCTGACTTCCTTAAAGGAACAGGATCCCCTCCTTTTGTTTCGCCCAAAAACCCTATTACATTGGTTATTGAACGTATAATATGTATCATTTCACCACCTAAATTGGCTTTGATCATGATATATCCAGGGAAATAAACCCGCTCTTTATTTATTTTTTTACCATTTCGAATTTGAACCACTTTTTCAGTAGGCACCAAAACTTCTTCCAAGTAATCGGAAAAACCGAGTCTGGCAACTTCACTCTCAATATAGCCTTTGATTTTATTCTCTTGACCACTGACTGCCCTCACCACATACCATTTCTTTTCCAATACTTCTGACATAAGGCTAGACTAATTTAAAACGTTCGTAAAATAAAGCTTGATCAATTTACTGAAGACAGAATCCACACCCCATGTAGCCAAGGCGAACAAAATAGAGAATACAGCCACTACGACCATAAGATTGGATGATTCTTCCTTAGTAGGCAAAGTAACATTATGCCTTAACTCTTCGATTGATTCCTTTATATACGTCAACATTAGTTTTACTCTTTAAATTATTCCGAAAGAAGTCCTTCACTGTACAAATGAACCTCAATCTAACTTTTGCACGGGAGGAGAGACTCGAACTCCCGACACCTGGTTTTGGAGACCAGTGCTCTACCAACTGAGCTACACCCGTTTATATTTACATTGAAAGGTATCCCGCGCGATAGCGGGACACCTTAAATGCAATATAGTACTTATCTAATATTAATCTATAATCTTGGTTACCTGACCAGCACCAACTGTTCTACCACCTTCACGGATAGCGAAACGCAATCCTTCGCTCAATGCGATAGGTTGAATCAAATCAACAGTAATAGTAAGGTTATCACCAGGCATTACCATTTCAACTCCACTAGGAAGATTAATGTTACCAGTAACATCAGTGGTTCTTACGTAGAATTGTGGACGATAGTTATTATGAAATGGTGTGTGACGACCACCTTCTTCTTTTTTAAGGATATAAACCTCAGCTTCAAATTTAGCATGTGGTTTAACAGAACCTGGCTTACAGATTACCATACCTCTTTTGATGTCTGATTTTTCAATACCTCTCAACAAGATACCTACGTTATCACCAGCTTCACCTCTATCCAAAATCTTACGGAACATTTCAACACCTGTAATGGTAGAAGACAATTTCTCAGCTCCCATACCGATGATATCAACAGCATCACCTGTATTGGCAACACCAGTTTCTATACGACCTGTAGCAACAGTACCACGACCAGTAATAGTAAATACATCTTCAACAGGCATTAAGAAATCTTTATCTACATCCCTTTTTGGCAATTCGATCCAATCATCAACAGCATTCATCAATTCCATTACAGTATCTACCCATTTTTGCTCACCGTTAAGTGCACCTAAGGCAGAACCGGAAATAACAGGTCCGTTATCACCATCATACTCATAAAAAGAAAGTAATTCCCTCACTTCCATTTCAACTAACTCTAAAAGCTCCTCATCATCAACCATATCAACTTTGTTCAAGAAAACAACGATTCTAGGAATACCTACCTGACGACCTAAAAGGATGTGCTCACGAGTTTGTGGCATTGGACCATCCGTAGCAGCAACTACCAAGATAGCACCGTCCATTTGGGCAGCACCAGTTACCATGTTCTTCACGTAATCCGCGTGACCTGGACAGTCAACGTGTGCATAGTGACGATTCGCAGTTTGATATTCAACGTGCGATGTGTTAATGGTTATACCTCTTTCTTTTTCTTCAGGAGCGTTATCGATAGAATCGAAACTTCTCAATTCAGAAAGTCCTGCATTAGCCAATACTGTAGTAATAGCTGCAGTCAATGTAGTTTTACCGTGATCTACGTGTCCAATAGTACCTATATTTAAGTGCGGTTTGGAACGATCAAAAGTTTCCTTTGCCATTTTAAATGAATTTTAATCTTAGTTTATATATTAGTGTACAATTATATGCCTTAATTGAGCCAACGACGAGATTTGAACTCGTGACCTCTTCCTTACCAAGGAAACGCTCTACCCCTGAGCTACGTCGGCTTGTTGGGTCCCTGGTTGATGTTATGCGCTCTTTCAAACAAAAACAACATCGAAATTACAACAAACGTTAACCCATGGTTTTTTGAGTGCTAGACCAAGTTCTACCGACCTTTACAGTATCGAAACAATTACCGACACCTTCACATCCACTACCCAAAGAACATACCAAAAGAACAGGTTCTCCCGATATTGAGGCGGAAGAACGGGCTGCCTTAGATAAACTCTGGACTGACTTCTCACCCTTACCTCCCAAGAGCAACATATTTGAACAAACGAATATATTTTTCTTGCGAAATATTAGAGCGGGAGACCGGGTTCGAACCGGCGACATTCAGCTTGGAAGGCTGACGCTCTACCAACTGAGCTACTCCCGCATTTTAAACTTCAAAATTTCAATTTACACACCTTAACCAAAGATGTTTTCCAATTCCGGACTTCCCGAACTTGCTTGCCACCCCAACTTCTCAAAACAAGAAGCAAAAGTAAGCTATTTTTAAAATATAGTGGGGAGAGCAGGATTCGAACCTGCGAAGACGTAGTCAGCAGATTTACAGTCTGCCCTCGTTGGCCGCTTGAGTATCTCCCCAATCCCATATTTTAAAGAACTTTTGAGCCGATAGAGGGACTCGAACCCACGACCTGCTGATTACAAATCAGCTGCTCTAGCCAGCTGAGCTACATCGGCTTATCATCACCTTTTTTAGCATAAAAAAGTCCGCTATTTCTAACGGACTGCAAATGTATATATTTATTTGTTTAATCAAAACAATTTTCAATAAATTTTTATCATACTTTTTCGCGTTGTAATTCCTTCATCTTTTTCACCTTCCTTTCCAGGGAGTTACAAGCAGAATCAATTGCCTCTTCAAATGATTTACATTGCTTATTCACAACAAACTTATCTTTAGGTACATTTAGCCTGATATCCACCACTTTATTCTCTTTTGCACTCGTGTTCTCTACTTTTAAATAGACATCCGCACTTATTACCTTGTCATAGAACGTTTCCAATTTATCCAATCTATTTTGAACAAAATCCAACAACTTCCTATCGGCATTGAAGTTTACTGATTGCGCATTTACTTTCATAAGCTTAAATTTAAAATGTTAAACGAATTTATCGTCCTTGCGATTTTTTACCCCTTGGGTGGGCCGATGCATGAATTTTCTTTAGTTCAGCAATACTATTATGGGTATATACCTGTGTTGAAGCCAAACTTGAATGGCCTAGCAACTCTTTTACTGAATTTAAATCTGCCCCTTTATTGAGTAAGTGAGTCGCAAAGGTATGTCTTAAAATATGTGGACTCCTTTTTATTTTGGAGGACACCTTACTAAAATACCCATTTATAATTCTATAAACAAGGGTTTCATATATTTTATTGCCCGCACCGGTAAGAAAAACGAACTCCTTATCCACTTTGTTTTCCAACTCGTTTCTTAAAGGCAAATACATAGCGAACAAATCTATTGTCGACACCAATAATGGAACAATACGTTCCTTATTGCGTTTTCCTAATACCTTTAAAGATCTTTCCGATAAATCTACATCACCCATTTTAAGATTGACCAACTCCGCCCTTCTTATTCCCGTTGTATACAACAACTCTATGATCAACTTATCCCGACTACCTTCGAAATCATCTGAAAATGGCAACTGGGACAAGACACGGCGCATTTCCTCCTCTGAAAAGGGAACTTCTATCTTTTTGGATGTTTTGAGTGCTTTGTGCTTTGCTAACGGATTAGCCGCTATGAGATCGATTTGTTGAAGAAATTTATAATAAGCCTTTAATGAGGCGATTTTTCTATTTACCGATCTATTTGAAATGCCAGAGTTTACAAGTTCAACTATCCAACTTCGTATCACCGGATATTCTACCCTTTCAATTTGAACCAAGCTATACTTGTCTTCACAAAAATTTGTAAATGACAGAATATCTTGCTGGTAAGCATTTACAGTATGCCCAGAATATTTTTTTTCTAAGCGCAAATAGGATACGAACTTGGATACCGACATACCACAAAGTTAGTAAAGTAGGCCCAGCTATTTCTGAAAATAAAAAAATCCTATCGGAAGATAGGATTTTTTTCAACAATTGTACACTGCCATATTAGATTTTAGATTTCTTCTTGATCTCTTAAACCTTGTATGTATTGTGCTTTTTGTATTTGAGCTCTTCGCTGTACTGAAGGTTTCGTGAATTGCTGACGTTTACGCAACTGACGCATGGTACCTGTCTTGTCAAACTTTCGCTTGAAGCGCTTTAAAGCTCTGTCTATGTTTTCTCCTTCTTTAATTGGTATTATTAACATGGGCTACAACCTCCTTTCTTTAGTGATTAGGGGTGCAAATATAAAAACTTATTTAGAATGGGCACTACTTATTTTCGAATTATATTCCAATATGTACCAGATCGGCCAATAACACCCCTACAAGCATTTGGAAATCAAGCCTTAGGAACGCGATATTCCTTTTTATCTATAATGATCTTTGCGATAATCTCTTTTAATATTTCCGATGTTCCTCCACCAATGGGTCCCAATCGGCTATCCCTGAACATACGGGCCATGGGATAATCTTCAATATAACCGTACCCGCCCAAAAACTGCAAACAATCATATGCCACCTTATCTGCCATTTCCGTAGACTTCAATTTTGAAATAGTCGCTTCTTTCACAACATATTCCCCTTTGTCCATTTTAAAAACCACACCATAATTATATTGCTTACACAGGTCCATATTGGCATAACCATCTACCAACTTATGCCTTAAAGCTTGATATTGATTTATTGTTTTGCCAAAAGTTTCCCTTTCCGACATATATTGCATGGCATATTCCAAGGCGTATTCTGCCCTAGCATGGGCGTTGATACCCATAACCAATCGTTCTAGTGCAAATGCCTCCATTATCAAGGTAAAACCAAGACCTTCACTACCCATTAAATTCGAAGCAGGAACCCTAACGTTATCAAAGGCAAGCTCTGCCGTATCCGAAGCATGCCATCCCAATTTATTCAATTTATTGGCTGAAATACCCTCACTGTCCAAATCAACTATAAACAGACTTATACCCTTATTACCTGACGCCGGATCTGTTTTTGCCGCAAGAATACAATAATCACCGCACACACCGTTCGTAATGAACGTCTTTGACCCATTGATTATATATGTTTCACCATCCTTAACAGCTGTTGTTCGCATACCGGCAACATCACTACCGCCAAAAGGCTCCGTAACCCCTAAACAACCGATTTTTTCACCGTTTACACTTGGTGTTAGATAGGCTAACTTTTGTTCGTGGGTAGCGTTTTTATTCAGGTGCACCATAGCCAAGTAAGAATGTGCCCACATTGCAGCGGCAAAACCTCCTGAATTTACCCTCTGAAGTTCTTCCAAAAAGATGACAGTATAAAAGAGATCAAGCCCAAGCCCTCCATAAGTTTCATCAATGGCAAGACCAAAATAACCCATTTCCCCGAACTTTTTCCAGATGAAACGCTCTATACTGCCCGCGGCCTCCCATTTATTAATATGGGGAATAACTTCTTTGGCTAAAAAATCCCTGAGACTCTCTCTAAATAACTGATGTTCTTCAGTAAAGTACATGCTCTGCATTGCAATTAAATTTATAACGTCAAATATAGCTTAATTCTATCAATCTTATCTTTCGGGAAATTTTCAATATTCATCAATTCATCAAAAGAAACAATGCTTCCGTTAACGTTTCTGTAATCAATTATGCCGTTGGCTACGTTTCTTTTAATATATACCAATTCCATTAGTTTTTTAGCAGATGCCGTATTAATGTTTATTTTTTCAAAATCGGGTTTTTTCAGTACCTGAAATCGTAATAATGTTCGTTCAACGACCTCCGGCTCCAAACCATAAACATCATACAATTGTTCATTTACCATAAAACCACCTAAACGATTCCTGAATTTTACAATTCTCTGTGACAATTTTTCCCCTATTCCGTAAATTGATTTCAGTTCTTCGACGGTTACGGAATTAAGGTCCTTGATCTTGGTAGTTTCCCCATAATCGTACACCTTTCTTTTAGCTGTAATCGAATTTGGGGTTGGAACACTTCCCTCCTTCAGGTTATTTTTGTTTACCCAATCAGGAAATTTAAAATAAGGTGACATGCTTTTCAATAATGAATCGGACACTTTGGTGACTTGTTGGAACTCTTCGGCAGTGTTTACGAACAAATTACTTTTTCGATAGGTAAGTAACCGATCTATTTGCTCTGGGGACATACCTAAAGTGTACCCTTTATAATCTGTAATATAATTTGGATTGAAGGGGTAAATGGCCGTTGAAGATTTTCTGCCTGCAACCTTCTTCAAAGAATCTATTTCAATTTGGGCTTCTTTATCCACTGAAAAGTTCCCTTTGGTCGAGGAACCCTTCATTAGAAAAAGGATAACCTGTAAAACCACAATTATCAAAAGCAAAAAGAAAACCCCACTTTTCTCCTGTCTATTAAGAGAAAAATAGGGTTTAAAATCCATCGGTAAATTAAAATTATTTTCTAAACGGTTTAATAGCACTCATATAATTACCCATTTCTTCTTTAACACGCGGGAACAATATCAATAAACCTATCATATTCGGAAAGACCAAGGCCAAGATCATGGCATCTGAGAAAGCAAAAACAGCTCCCATTGAAGCGGAAGCCCCTATTATAATAAAGGCAATAAAAAGAACCTTATAAATCATATCCGCCAATTTACTTCTACCGAACAAGAATTTCCAAGACTGAAGTCCGTAATAAGACCATGAGATCATGGTGGAAACAGCAAACAGCACAACTGCCAATGTCAACACATAAGGAAACCATGGGATAACGGATTGAAATGCCATAGAAGTTAAATTAACACCTCCTAGCGAAACACCGTCAACCACAACTTTACCTGCCCCATCACCTCCATATTCAAAAATACCACCACTATTATAAAAAATAATTACCAAGGCAGTCATTGTACAAATAACAACTGTGTCTATAAAAGGCTCTAATAAGGCAACAATCCCTTCACTGGCAGGATATTTCGTCTTTACAGCGGAATGCGCAATAGCGGCAGACCCGGCACCGGCTTCATTTGAGAACACGGCCCTTCTAAAACCAACTATCAACACTCCGAACAATCCTCCCAATCCTGCTTCCGGAGTAAAGGCCCCTTTGAAAATCAATACGAATGCATCATCTATATAAGAGAAATTAGCGAAAATTACGACCAAACACGCCAATGCATAGATAATCGCCATAAAAGGAACTACTTTTTCAGTAACCTGGGCAATTCTTTTAATTCCACCGATAATCACAATACCTACAACTATGGCTAAAATTATTCCGATTACAAATCCGGTTGATCCTCCTTGCAAGCCCATCATTGCCGCTAATTGTTCTGCAGCTTGGTTAGACTGCACTGCATTACCGCCACCAAAAGATGCACCGACACATAATATCGCAAAAACTACTGCCAAGGCTTTTCCCAATCCTGTAAAACCTCTTTCTTTCAATCCTCTTGAGAGATAATACATTGGCCCACCGTGTACGGTACCATCAGCATCAACATCCCTATATTTAACCCCTAAGGTACATTCAACAAATTTTGTAGACATACTTAAAAGGCCACATAAAATCATCCAGAAAGTCGCTCCTGGACCACCTATGGCTATTGCCAATGCAACACCGGCAATATTCCCTAGACCAACGGTACCGGAAACAGCTGTCGCAAGTGCTTGAAAATGGCTTACCTCACCATGTTTACTCTCGTCACGAATGGTATCTGGTAAATCGCCATCCACTATATTAACCTCAGCTTTTTCGACACCGTGCCCTTCTGGGGCCTCCACTTCATCATACTTACCTCGAACTACATTGATCGCCAGTGGAAATCTGGTGATATTAACAAAACCAAAATACAAAGTGAAAAAGGTAGCCCCTAACACCAAGACTATTACAACCAGAGGTATACCTGTCCCAGGAACCTGCCAAAAAACTATCCCCTCCCAAACTGCCGTTATCGGCTCAAACCAAGCATTTATTCGTTCATCTATCCCCATTTCCGCTGTTTCTTGGGAAAAGGTTAAAAAAGGTAGCAAAAAGGTTAAAAAGGAAAGCAGTTTATACTTCATATGAGGTAATTTGGTTGGTTAAAAATTGAATTTGGCAATATCTAAAAAAAAACACTTCAATCAAAGATTATTAGACAAAAAGAAACTCCTTAAAGATTGAACATTTCATTTAATTTACGAATCTGCTCAGGTCTTCCAAGAACAATAACCTTACTTTTAGGCTGTAATTGCATATTTGCTTCCGGATTTATGGTATACTTGCCATCTGGGGCAATATAACCTATAATAGTGCATCCCGTTTTTCGTCTTAAATCCAAATCCCTTAAGGATTTGTGCTCGCCGTGACCTGAAAAATCCTCAATGGCAACTTCCTCTAGATTGGTTGTGTGCTCGCCTTCCAACGACAATTCATCCATAAAAGAAATAAGATCGGGCATTACGACCAAAGAGGCCATATGGTCACCACCTATCTTATCTGGCATGATTACTTGATCAGCCCCGGCCAACATCAGTTTTTTCTGGGAAGAAATCAAAGAAGCCCTACTTATGATCTTCAATCCTTTGTTCAACTGCCTTGCGGACAGTACCAAGAAAAGATTGGCCGCGTCATCAGGCAACGTGGTAATAATAAATTTAGCACGGTCTATACCAGCCTGTAATAATATTTCGTCATCACTGGCATCACCTTCGACAAACAAATAACCATTCCCGAACTTTTCGATTACCTCTTTATCATTCTCAATGACCACAAAAGGTCTATTATATGCACTCAAACGAACGGCGGCCTGGTTTCCATTACGACCAAATCCGCATATAATCACATGGTCGGACAGTTTATTTATCATGTTCTTCACTTTTTTCTTTTTTAGAACCTCCAAGGAATTCCTACTTAAAATATACTCGGTAATTACAGAAATGGCAAATGCAAATATGAAAACACTTGAGATTATTAAAAAAACCGTAAAAACCTTTGCCTCGGCACTTAAAGGACCAACTTCGGAAAAACCTACGGTAGTAACCGTGATTACGGTCATATAAAAAGCATCTAACCATGAAAGATTGGACAATAACCTATAGCCAATGATACCCGTTGCCAAAACAACCACTATTAAAATAATGGCCAAATAAATTTTGGAACGAAAAAGTCGTATCATATTAAAGGTCAAAAACCGAGGTTCTTTTTGTATACACCAAATCTTTGATCTTTAACCAAAAAGCCAAAAACAGATATAGCGCAAAACCGAACCCCAAGGTTACGAAAGTAAGGTAAATGAACGATGTTCTAACCACCCTGGCACGGATTCCCATACGTTCTGCAATACGCCGACACACCTCGAAACCCCTTTTCTGGAAATAATACAAAAGTTGATATAAAACATTCATGGAATAAATTTAAATATTTCCATGTAATAAATTACTACCTATCGCACATTGCAGGCATTTATTTTTTGTGCAATACTCATTATACAACTGTAAGGCTGCCTGACTTTCGCCGGAAGACCTAACCCCCAATCCCAACTTATTGAATTTATCGACAACCCTGTTTTCTTCCTTTTTGATTTTTTCTACGATGGAAAAAACGACATCAACACCATCTTTACCTTGATTTTGGGCATAACAGAACCTTAATGGTAAAACGGTATTTATGATCAAGAGATCTATAAATGACTTAGTCAACTTCTTTTTGCTTTTTTTTGATAGCTTCCCGAAAGTAAAATGATCATCCCAATAAGAACTTGCCGAAATTTCGAAAATAACATATAAATCGTCCAGACTTTCGGTTAAAATCAATTTATGAAAAAGGTTTTGATGCCTTTCATACAAGTTGGCAAGTTGTGAAAGCCGAATTGTAGGGAAATTAGCAGGTCTAAGTTTAAAGAATTCCGGCTTTTGGACACCTTGTGGATTAAACCCAAATTTCTTGGATAAATATCCGTACTCTTTCTGCAACGTAATATAATATGGATCGATGACTTCATCGTTTGCCAATAGTCCTGCCAAACCTAGCAAGGCACTTTCCAGTTGCATAGGATTCCGTTGCAACTTCCTGACCACTGAAAAGTCCAATGTTTGGGCAATACTTAAAAAAGAAGTAGCGTTTACATTAAGTCCGAAATTCTTTAAAAGTAGGCAGAACAATACTTTCTCCCAGTCGTTTTTGGAACTTTCCAACAGGGAGTGGATCAAAATTGATTTTTGCTCCAAACGCTCAATATAAAGTCGCTCTAACCAGTTGGCTTTCGTAAATTCATCTACCTTGGAAATCCCATTTTCACAATTGACGAACTTTGCCCTTCTTTTATCAAATAAATCGCTATAGCTTTTTAAAATATCCTCGGAGACATATCTGTTCAGTTCCAAAGTCGGAATCAAGGTATTGTCCCGTCTATGGACCTCCAAATCATGGTTCCAAACCACATGAAGTATAACATTTTCGTAATTAACGTCCTTTTCATGATGATGGGCGTACCAATCCGAAGAATTAATATGTATTTCAACATTTCCGGCCCATAATTGTCCATTGATCTTCAGCTTTGCATTAAAGAAATCCGGGCCCGATTTTTGGTTATGGGTTCCTACATCCAGGATTTCGATAGTTTCGTTTTGGCTTGTGGCCAAGTGCTGTAATTGTAGCTTTTTATATTTCCATATAAAGTGGAGTAAATCTTCACGCATTCCCCTAAAATAAAAAAATCCCACAAATTGCGGGATTTTCTTTCTTTAAAGCGTAGTATTTACTGTACTACCTCACCCTGCCAGGCCATAATACCGCCTTGAAGGTTATATGCTTTTTCAATACCAAGGCTATTCATGATATTACATGCCTGTCCACTTCTGGCCCCTGACCTGCAATAAACATAATAATTTTTGGTTTTGTCCAATTTCTCAACTTCCTCAACAAATTTTTGACCTAGATAAATGTCGATATTTGTGGCTTCCGGAATAAAACCTTGTTGAAATTCTGCTGGAGTTCGAACATCCAAAATAAATGCATTGTCATCAGCTTTCAACTGCTCTACCCATTCTTTCTGAGATAAATCTGCCATTTTGTATAATTTTTAAGGTGCAAAAATAATGCATTTAAATAAAATAAAAATAGAATTGCCCTGAATACATCGGCCTTGGACAATCATTCAGACTTTTTAACACAAATTTAGCCTTTGTATTATATTTTGCTTCCGCTAAACCTATACATTTGTATATACAATAATTGTATATACATGAATGTAGAGGAGCGAATTAAAACAGAAGGGGAAATTCCTTTGGAACGAAGGACGATCATACATCTTATGCTAGTGACGAATTCTATTAACGATAAAATGTCGCTCGCACTTAAACCTTTTGACATATCGATTCAACAATTCAATGTGTTACGTATTTTAAGAGGTCAAAAGGGTAAACCTGCCAATTTAAGCACATTGAATGAAAGGATGGTGACCAAGATGAGCAATACGACGAGATTAGTCGATAAATTGATTCTAAAGGAATTTGTAGAAAGGCATATTTGCCCATCAAACAGAAGAAAGGTAGAAATATCAATAACCGATAAAGGATTGGAACAACTTAGAAAGTTGGATGTCTTGATAACAGAAACCGAATCAAGATTATTAAATGAATTCACCGTTGACGAATTAAAACAATTGAACACATTATTACATAAATTTTAATCTTAAATAGTAACAACCCTAAAAAGCAAAACAAATGAAAAAGAACTTATTCGCATTGGCCTTGGCCGTTATTTTCGGTTTCTCAGCAACCGCGACCGAACCCATTGAAAAAGAAAAGAAAGAAGTTAATACCGATGAAAGCTCCGTTGCTTGGAAAGCTTACAAAGTTACAGGTTCCCATAATGGTACTGTGGCCTTGGAAAGTGGCACATTGATATTCGATGACGGAAAACTTACCGGAGGGGAATTCAAGGTTGATATGACTTCTATGATCTGTACCGACCTTGAAGGTGAATATAAAGGCAAATTGGAAGGACACTTGAAATCAGACGATTTCTTTGGCGTGGCCACCCACCCTTCTTCTTCATTGGTCTTTACCAAAGTGGAAGCTTCAGGTAAAAACTCTTATGAAGTAACCGGGGATTTAACGATCAAAGGCATAACCAAACCCGTTACTTTCGACGTTTCGATTTATGGCAGTAAAGCAACCGCAACAATGAAAATAGACCGTACGGCATATGACGTTAAATACGGTTCCGGTAGCTTTTTCGATAATTTAGGAGACAAAACGATCTATGATGAATTCGACTTGGTCGTAGATTTGGTGTTCTAACAAAACAGCTCCCATATGGTTAGCTCTGGTGGTTTATATCCTCCAGAGCTTTTTTTTTACAAAAAACGTATTTGTTGTTTTAAAAATCATTTCTATATTTGATGCAATGAAAATCAACGGATCAAATACATGGTGGTGGAGTAACTTACGAACAACGTCGTGAGCGAAGCATCATTGTAGTAAAACTATACAAAAGGCTTGTCTATCACGACAAGCCTTTTTTAATTTTATATTTTAATATGGATTACAAATTTAAATCGCACCATAAGAAAATACTTGCAGATACGATCACTCCCGTAAGTGTCTATTTAAAGATCAGGGACAGGTTTCCTAACAGTATACTTTTAGAGAGTAGTGACTATCATGCCAATGATAATAGCTTTTCCTATATATGCTGCAATCCCATAGCTTCAATCAAAATTGAGGATGAAACTATTTTGGAGCAATTTCCCGATGGTAAAATCGTAACAAGCGAAATAGGACCGGAAACGGATGTTGTACAGACCATAAATGACTTCAGTCAAAAATTCGAGGCTGATGAAAATTCATTTAAATTCATTAACAACGGTCTCTTCGGCTATATGGCCTATGATGCGGTACGTTATTTTGAAGACATTGAAATAGGGAAAAAAGACAAAAGCCTGAATATTCCCGACATTTATTATGCGGTTTACCAAAATATCATCGCCATAAACCATTTTAAGAACGAGGCGTACATCTTTGCCCATTGCTATGAAAAAGACAGTAATATCAATGAGATTGAGCGCGTTCTAAATGTAAAGAATTTTGCATCATACAATTTTAATAAAGAAGGGGCACCTACATCTAACCTTAAAGATGAGGAATATAAAGAGCATGTAGAGTTGGCCAAAAAGCATTGCCAAAGAGGCGATGTTTTTCAACTGGTACTTTCAAGAAGGTTTTCCCAAGGATTCAAAGGGGATGAATTCAATGTATACAGGGCCTTACGTTCTGTAAACCCATCACCTTATCTCTTTTACTTTGATTACGGGGATTTTAAGATTTTCGGGAGTTCCCCGGAGGCCCAATTGATCGTTAGCGAGGGTAAAGCGGAAATACATCCTATCGCCGGTACTTTTAAAAGAACGGGCAATGATGAGAAAGACGCAGAGCTTGCCAAGAAATTGACCCTTGATGATAAGGAAAACAGTGAACACGTAATGTTGGTAGATTTAGCCCGGAACGACTTAAGTAGAAACGGCAATATGGTCAGCGTTGATAATTATAGGGAAGTACAGTTCTTCTCACATGTGATTCACCTAGTTTCAAAAGTAACGGGACAAAAGAAAAAGGACATAAGCACTATGAAGGTCGTAGCCGACACTTTCCCAGCCGGTACTTTGAGTGGCGCGCCCAAACATATGGCCATGCAACTTATAGAAAAATACGAAAAGACCAACAGGGCATATTACGGTGGTGCTATCGGGTTTATGGACTTTAAAGGGAATTTTAACCATGCCATCATGATCCGTACCTTTTTAAGCAAGAACCATCAATTACATTATCAGGCAGGGGCAGGATTGGTAGCAGCTTCAAACCCTGAAAATGAATTACAAGAAACATATAACAAATTGGGAGCATTGACCAAGGCTTTGGAAATTGCGGAAACCATCTAAAATTTCCAAAATCAAGACGATTATGAAAAAAATATTGGTAATAGACAACTATGACAGTTTCACCTATAATCTAGTCCATTATTTGGAAGATTTGGATTGCGAGGTCATCGTTAAAAGAAACGACCAGCTCACCCTGGAAGAAGTTGGTGCTTTCGAAAGAATAGTACTGTCTCCCGGCCCGGGCATTCCAGATGAGGCCGGACTTTTAAAACAAATCATTGCGGAATATGCCCCTTCCAAAAAAATATTTGGAGTATGCTTGGGACAGCAGGCCATAGCCGAGGTATTCGGTGGTTCTTTGATCAATCTTGATAAAGTATACCATGGCATCGCAACAAAGATATCGGTGACCAAAGACGATATCCTTTTTGATGGATTGCCTAAGGAAATAGAAGTTGGCCGTTATCATTCTTGGGTGGTTGACCCCAACTTGCCAGATGTTCTGGAAGCTACTTCAATAGATGAAAACGGTCAGATCATGTCTATTCGACATAAAGATTATGATGTGTGCGCGGTACAATTCCACCCTGAGTCGGTTTTGACCCCACAAGGTAAGACCATGTTAAAAAATTGGTTACAGGATAAAGAATAAATAAGCCCTGAAATAAATTCAGCATTTATGAAAGACATTTTAAACAGATTGATCAACCACGATTTCCTTACCAAGGAAGACGCCAAACAGGTTTTGGTCAACATAGCCAAAGGAGAATACAATACGAGTCAGATTGCAGCTTTTCTAACGGTTTACATGATGCGTAGCATTACCATTGAAGAGTTGGAAGGTTTTAGGGATGCGTTGTTAGATTTATGTTTGGCCATTGATCTATCAGAATACAATCCCATTGACTTATGTGGTACGGGTGGTGATGGCAAAGACACCTTCAATATATCAACACTGGCCTCTTTTGTTACCGCCGGTGCGGGTGTAAAAGTTACAAAGCATGGCAATTATGGGGTATCCTCGAAATGCGGTAGTAGCAATGTCATGGAATTTTTAGGGATAAAGTTCAGCAACGAAGCCGACTTTCTTGAAAAGTCGATCGATGAAGCCGGAATTTGTGTATTACATGCCCCCCTCTTTCACCCTGCCATGAAAAATGTTGCGCCGATCAGAAGGGAATTGGCCGTAAAGACCTTTTTCAACATGTTGGGCCCAATGGTAAACCCTGCTTTTCCAAAGAACCAAATGGTAGGGGTGTTTAATTTGGAATTGGCACGTATGTATGGGTATCTCTACCAAAAAACCGATAAAAACTTTACGGTTTTACATGCGTTGGATGGGTATGATGAAATATCTTTGACGGGGGCCACCAAAACCATATCGAACAAATCGGAAGGTATGTTGCATCCTGAGGATTTTGGAATAAAAAGTGTGGAACAATCACAAATTGTAGGAGGGGACAGTATAGAAGAATCCGCACAAATATTCTTGAATGTTTTACAAGGAAAAGGTACCGATGCCCAAAACAATGTGGTCTGTGCCAATGCCGGAATCGCAATAGCTACCGTAAATGGAGTTACACCAAAAGAAGGTTTTGAAAGCGCCAAAGAATCATTATTATCGGGCAACGGATTAAAAGCTTTGAAGAAATTACAGGCATTAAGCGTCAAATAAAGTATCAAATGAACATCCTAGATAAAATAGTTAAAGACAAAAGGGTCGAAGTAGATCTTCGAAAAGGATTGATTCCCATATCCCAACTCGAGACTTCCGTCCTTTTTGATAGGCATTCCAATTCTTTGGCTCATACACTCCGTACCAGTAGCACAGGAATTATTGCGGAGCACAAAAGACGTTCCCCTTCCAAATCAGTTATTAACCACGATTTGAACGTGCAAGATGTAGCCAAAGGATATGACCAAGCCGGTGTTTGCGGCATGTCGGTTTTAACCGATGGCAAATACTTCGGAGGCTCCCTTGATGACCTTCTCTTGGCAAGGGCTTCGGTAAAAATGCCGTTGTTGCGAAAAGAATTCATCATAGATGAATATCAGATATTAGAAGCTAAGGCATATGGTGCCGACGTAATTTTGTTGATTGCGGCAATATTGACCACATCGGAAATAAAGACGTTTTCCGAATTGGCCAAAAGTTTACGTTTAGATGTTTTATTAGAAGTGCACAATGAGGAAGAACTTCAAAAATCGATTATGCCGAGTTTAGACATGTTGGGCATTAACAATCGTAACCTAAAGACTTTCGAGGTAAGCTTGGAGACCAGTAAAAAACTATCAAAGATCATTCCCGATGATTTCGTGAAAGTATCCGAAAGTGGCATCAGCAACATTGAGGCTATCAAAGAACTAAGGCCTTTCGGGTATCAAGGATTCCTAATCGGTGAAAATTTCATGAAAACAGAGGATCCAGGAGCAAGTGCAACCACTTTTATTAATGCCTTGAACTGACACAAGAAAACCCATGAGCCAATATCATAAAAACACAGATACTTCCGAAAAGGAACCATTAAAGATCAAGGTCTGTGGTATGAACAAAAATACGGCTGAAGTAGGTGCCCTAAAACCCGATTACCTAGGTTTTATTTTTTGGGAACCTTCGAAAAGGAATTATGACGGGCAACCTGTAACCTTACCACATAGTATTAAAAAGGTGGGTGTTTTCGTTGATGCCTATATGGAAGAAATCGTTGAGAAGGTTAAAACCCACCAATTGTTGGCAGTACAATTGCACGGGAAGGAATCCCCCAGTTTCTGCCGCATGCTTAAATCCGAACTGAAAGGAGTTGATATCATCAAGGTATTTTCTATAAAAGAAGATTTTGATTTTAAGGAACTTGATCCATTTGAATCGGTTTGTGATTTTTACCTGTTCGACACCAAAGGAAAACTTCCCGGAGGCAATGGGTACAAATTCA
Source organism: Maribacter luteus (assembly GCF_009674825.1). Classification (GTDB taxonomy): domain Bacteria; phylum Bacteroidota; class Bacteroidia; order Flavobacteriales; family Flavobacteriaceae; genus Maribacter_A; species Maribacter_A luteus. Next base: position 71,512 of record NZ_WKJH01000022.1, on the reverse strand, counting down.
ACTGGCAAATCTTAAAAGACTATCCATCCAAAAAACCTTATTTCCTAAGCGGTGGGATTGGTCCTGAGGACTTGGATTCAATTCAGGAATTCATGAAACTACCGGAATCGAACCATTGCCATGCCATTGATGTGAACAGTAAGTTTGAAATTGGGCCAGGTCTTAAGGACATTGGTAAACTAAAAGATTTTATAAAAGAATTGAGATGAGTTATAACGCAGACGAAAAAGGCTATTATGGAGAATTTGGAGGGGCATTTATCCCAGAAATGCTTTACCCCAATACTGAGGAATTACGCCAAAATTACATCCAGATCATGGAGGAACCTTCGTTCAAAAAGGAATTCGACCATTTACTTCAGGATTATGTGGGCCGACCGACTCCATTATACTTTGCAAAAAGATTATCGGAAAAATACAACACAAAAATATACCTAAAAAGAGAAGACCTCTGCCATACGGGTGCCCATAAGGTAAACAATACCATTGGGCAGATACTCATGGCCAAGAAATTGGGCAAAAATAGGATCATTGCCGAAACTGGTGCCGGCCAACACGGTGTTGCCACCGCCACGGTTTGCGCTCTAATGGGGATTGAATGTGTGGTTTATATGGGTGAGATAGACATTGCCCGACAAGCGCCTAATGTAGCTCGGATGAAAATGTTGGGTGCCGAAGTGCGTCCGGCATTATCGGGAAGCAGAACATTAAAAGACGCAACCAATGAGGCTATACGTGATTGGATCAACAATCCGGTCGATACACATTATATCATAGGCTCGGTGGTTGGGCCACACCCCTACCCCGATATGGTAGCTCGGTTCCAATCCGTTATTTCACAAGAAATAAAATCGCAATTAAAAGAAAAAGAAGGTGTAGAAAACCCTGATTATGTAATTGCCTGTGTAGGTGGTGGCAGTAACGCTGCAGGTGCCTTTTATCATTATTTGGACAATCCTGATGTTGGGATCATAGCTGTAGAAGCCGCAGGAAAAGGAATTGATTCCGGTGAAAGCGCTGCAACTTCCGCTTTAGGTAAGGTCGGAATCATTCATGGTAGCAAAACCCTATTGATGCAAACTCCCGACGGACAAATAACGGAACCGTATTCGATATCGGCCGGACTCGATTATCCCGGTGTAGGCCCCATGCATGCCCATCTCTTTAGATCGGGCCGCGGTGAGTTCATTTCGATAACCGATGCCGAAGCTATGAAAGCCGGCTTGTTATTATCTAAACTAGAAGGTATCATTCCCGCCATCGAAAGCTCACACGCCTTTGCCATTTTAGAACAAAAGACATTTAAACCGGATGATATCGTGGTCATAAATCTTTCCGGTCGCGGGGATAAGGACCTTGACACATACATTGATTATTTCAAGTTATAATTCATTTTTGATGAACAGAATAAACCAAAAACTCAAAGAGGGTAAAAAAATACTTTCTATTTATTTTACTGCTGGATACCCTAAAATAAATGATACCGTAAAGATCATTGAAGATCTTGAAAAAAACGGGGTTGATCTTATAGAGATCGGATTACCTTTTTCGGATCCATTGGCAGACGGCCCTACCATTCAAGAAAGTTCAACGGCCGCATTGAAAAATGGGATGCACACCGAATTACTTTTTGAACAATTGAAGGATATTCGTAAATCCGTCTCCATTCCCTTGATCATTATGGGCTATTTTAATCCGGTGTTTCAATATGGCGTTGAAGCCTTTTGCAAACGTTGTCAGGAAATTGGTATAGACGGACTCATTTTACCCGATCTTCCATTAGATGTGTATCTTCAGGATTATGAAGCCACGTTTAAAAAATATGGCCTGATCAATGTATTCCTCATAACTCCACAAACCAGTGTCAAACGTATTAAGGAAATCGATGCGGCATCCACTGGATTCATTTACATGGTTAGTTCTGCAAGTACCACAGGTGCCACGACAGGTTTCGGGCACGAACAACAAGCTTATTTTGAGCGCATTGCAGCACTGAACCTCAAAAACCCACAAATCGTAGGGTTTGGAATCAACAATGCTGAAACCTTTGATCAAGCGACCCGAACCACAGCAGGGGCGATTATCGGCTCAGCCTTTATTAAACATTTGAACCGATTTGGAATCGATAGCATTCCAGATTTTATCAAAACAATTCGATAACCATGGAAATCATCAACAATTGGAAACTCGTTATTTTACTATGTTTGACCCTCGGTTTAGCCCCTTTTTTCCCTGAACCCCACATATGGGGCAAATTACGCTGGATAGCTGGAGGGGCAAATGGTATGGGCCCGATGGACTGGTTCGATGTTCTTTTGCACGGATCCCCGTTCATCCTTTTGCTTCGATTGATTATTTTAAAGGTAATTGCCTTGCTAAAAAAGTAGAATTGCCTACTTTTAAAACTTATTCCAGCAAAGAAAATGAAAAAGATTATTGTCCTATTTCTAGTAATTGCATCATCTTATACTTTTGCCCAAGATAATGATGCCATCAACACCTATGTTAGCCACACAATCAATGAATTAAGGGAATTCGTTGCCATACCCAATGATGCCCTTGATCATGCCGACATTAACAGGAACCTAACTTGGCTCACCAAGAAATTCAATGAAAGGGGCTTTAACTCATCTATATTACCTACAAAAGGGGAATCATTGTTTTTTGCGGCCTTGCCGATAGAAGACAACAAACCCACCATTCTTTTTTACATGCATCTCGATGGCCAATCCGTTGACCCATCTAAGTGGGATCAACCCGACCCGTACAAAGTTGTTTTAAAATCTAAGGATGGTGACCAATGGAAGACCCAACCGTTTGATAGCCTTACCAATAATCTTAATTCTGATTGGCGCCTTTTCGGTCGTTCAACTTCAGATGACAAAGGTCCAATCGTTATGCTGTTGAACGCTATTGACTTAATGAAAAAAGACAATGTGGAACTCCCTTTCAATGTAAAGGTGATTTTAGATAGCGAAGAAGAAAAAAGTAGTAAGCCATTACCGGAAGCCGTAAAGGAATACCGCGATTTATTAAAAGCCGATTTTCTGGTAATCAATGACGGTCCCGTTCATGTTTCGGGCAAACCCACGGTGGTTTACGGATGCAGGGGAATAACCACCATGTCTTTAACTACATACGGCCCTATTAAACCCCAGCATAGCGGGCATTATGGTAATTATGCGCCAAACCCGGGATTTCAACTGGCCCAAATATTGGCAAGTATGAAAGACGATAATGGCAAAGTAGTGATCAAAGGATATTACGATGGCATTACCTTGGATGACGCTACAATGGAAATTTTGAAAAAAGTACCTGAAGATGCTGAAACCATTAATGGTAATCTTGCCATAAAGACACCTGAACAGGTAGGTAGCTTTTATCAGGAATCTCTGCAATACCCTTCATTGAACGTACGTGGTCTAGAATCTGGGTGGGTCGGTAAAAAGGCAAGGACCATTGTTCCGGAAAGTGCCTCCGCCGAAATAGATATGCGCTTAGTACCCGAATCTGACGGAAATAGATTGAAAAACCTCGTGAAAAAACATATAACCAATCTAGGATTCCATGTTATGGAAGGCATTCCTACCAAAGAGGACCGCATGGCCTATGATAAGATCATTACCATTACCGAAGGTTCAGTGACCAATGCTTTTAGAACAGACCTGAACAATACTTATGGAAATTTTCTGGTTAAGGTCTTAAACGATTCATTTGGTGACGATGTAGTTCAGATCCGGATTATGGGAGGTACCGTGCCCATTGCGCCGTTTATCAATGAATTGAAAATTCCGGCTTTTGTTGTACCCATGGTCAATGCCGACAACAATCAGCATAGCCCGAACGAAAACCTCAAAATAAGCCAAATAGCCTACGGTATCAAAGCATTTTATGGTATTTTAAGTACTCCTATGGAGTAACTTTCGCTATCGGTTATTGATTCCAAAATTAGGATAGTTCCTTTAAGGTTTTTATTAAATCACAAACCGGTAGCCAACATTTCCTTAGCTTCGAGGATAAATCCTTTATTAAGTTTATAGCTTGATTTGGACATGCCTTGTGATTCTGTCACGATATCATTAAGGGTTTCCCGAGCCTTATCGGTTTTCGCATTACGGATATTGAATTTGGCCAATTCCAACCTTTCGGCATATCTACTATACGGGGCATTGAATTGGTTCAAATACTCTTCGGCCAAATCCACATCTCCCGTTTTTTCCAACGTAAGTGCATACAAGAACATCGCCTTCGATTTCTTGAACCGTGGAGAATCTTGTATAACCTTAATGCGGTCAACCACTTCAGCATACTGTTCGGAATAATAAAAAGCCTCGATCAGATTGGCATTCCCATAATAATCCTTCTCGAATGTACCGGTCAGGGCAGACTTGTATAAATCAATTGCCTTTTGATATTGTCTGGCACCTAAATAGGCATCTGCCAAAGAAACTTTATTTTCGAACGTATCGGCAAAACTTAATTTCTTCTCTAAGTCGTTGATTTTCTTTGTCGGATTAATCACCGTTATAATGCCATCCTGTACTTTATCCATTTCACGCTTTTGAAGAACGTTCAAAAATAGGTACAACAGGGAACCCACAACGGGAAGGAACAAAATTGCGAAATACCAATAGAAATGGTTTTTATTTATGTAGCAATGATAAAGACAGTAAGCTTGTAACGCTATGGTTAAATAATACAACATTTAGCTCTGGTTAGTTTAAATAGCTCCAAGATCCCGGCTCTAGTCTTTTAAATTCCACAAATTATTTAGGCCGAATTTCGACTTGCATTAATGTTACCGTAAAGGGATCTGGTCACTATCTTCTCATAGATTTCCTTATAATCGGTTTCTTGCCCTATTTTCTGAAGGGCATACTGTTGTATCACTAAAAGTGGAAGAACAATGTTCTCCCTAATCTGAATAGACTCCCGTGAAATCGCTTCATTTTCCATTAAAACATCATATCCCGAAATAAGTAGTAACATTTCTTTGGACAACAGGTACTCCTCATAAAGAATGTTCCAAAATTCACCGTACTTCTCGTCTTCCTTCATGTAGCTTGTCAACTCAAAATAACATTTGGTGAGCGACATCATACTATTATGCATCAATGCCTTGAAAAAAGGAACTTCCTTGTACATTTTTTTCAACTCCCTTAACCTCCCAGATTCGCGAATGGTTTTTATGGCCGTACCAATACCAAAATAACCTGGCACATTCTGCTTTAATTGGCTCCATGAACCAACAAAGGAAATAGCCCTAAGATCACTCAATGTCAATTTCTCCTTATTACCACGTTTCCCTGGCCTACTACCGATATTGGCTTTTTGATAGTACTTAAGGGTACTCCTGTTTTCGAGATACGAAATGAACATTTCATGGTTTTTCAACGCATCGTACTTGGCAAAACTCAGCTCTGAAAGTTCTTCCAAAAGTTTTCTATGTTCTTTCGAAATAACGTTTTCCTTACCAAAAAGGTTATTGGATAAACCAGCCGTCAATAATTGCTCGCTATTGTGTTTAAACTGTTCTTTGGTACCATACGTACTTGTAATGGTCTGACCTTGGATGGTAAGCTGTATTTCATTATTGGCAATATCCTTGGTTTGAGCGGCATAAAAACGATGGGTTCTACCACCACCCCTAGCTGGTGGGCCTCCCCTACCATCAAAGAACATGGCCTTGATGTTGTTCTTTTTACACACTTTGGAGAGTTGTTCTTTCGTTTTCAGGATAGACCAGTTGGCTTTTACATAACCACCATCTTTGGTGCCATCTGAAAATCCGAGCATCATGGTTTGTCTATCCCTTCGTTGTTCCAAGTGTTTTCTATATTCTGGTAGATCAAACAAGAATTGCATAACACCTTCTGCTTCCGACATACCCTTCATGGTTTCAAAAAGGGGAATTATATCAAAAGTGATGGCATCTTCATCCCAGCCGGACCATCTAAACAATCCATAAACAAATAATACGGAGAAAATATCTTCCGAATTGCTAATGATATACCTATTGCAACCGTCTTCCCCATTTTTTGACTGAATTTCTTTCAATTGCCTAATGTTCAACAAGGTATCTTTTACAATATCTTCATAGGATTCAGGATCGGCATTGATTTTTTTCCTTACCAATAGTTCTATGAGTTCGGAATCTGACAACTCGGCCAGACTTTCCTTGATAAATCCCTTTTCCTTTAAAATTGTTTCCACCGCTAGGAAATGTTTACTATGGTCTTGGCGAATATCCAAAGTGGCAAAGTGGGTTTTGAATATCTTGACCTTATCAATGAAGTGGTCCAATTCTCCCAAAAACAACCCGTGGTAATCATTGACCAACATTTCCCGCATTGCCATTAAAGGATCTAAGATCTCGCTATAACCAACTATCTTCTTAGAATCGAACATAGCGGAATAAATCTTATTTCGAAGCTGTTTTAAAGGATCTTGCACCTTATTGAAGGTCAGCTTTTTCTGCAGTACCTTAAGATCGTTATAATAGCATTTTAATAAGGTTACCCTTAATTCATCGGCCACGTTTTTGGTTATTTCAGCTGTAACAAAGGGATTACCGTCACGGTCACCTCCCGGCCAAAATCCAAGCTTCATGATGTTGTGGTTCTCAAAATCATCATTGTCTATATTCTCCTTAATATAGGCATACAAATCGCCCATGGCATCATAATAAACGTGCCTTAAAATATAAATGATATTCTTCGCCTCATCGAAAGGTGTTGGTTTCTCCCTGTTCATTAATGAGGTAAGCCCCAATTGCTGTAAGGTAACATCAATATCATCTATCTTATTATCTACAATAAGACAACGAAGATCATTCATGATATCCAAAACGGCTGGGGTATAAAATTGTGTTGGGTGTGCCGTTAGCACGATCCTAGCACTGAAATTCGAAAGTTTTTCGGCTACTTTGTCCCAACTTTTGGTCTTGTTCACCAATTGAAAGTAATCCTTTATTGACAACGAATCACTATGTTCTTGAAGTTTCGGAAAAGCGGCATCTTCTACACTATCATATAGGACCACTTGTCTTTCTACATATTGGATGATACGGAACATAAAATCTATTTGGTCCTTTTCATCCTCTATATTCACATAATTTTTAAAAAAAGATTCCAGAATATCCTGTGGATTAAGACCTTCTTTCAACCCATTTAAGGATTGATGGTGCAAAAGTGGCACTACCATACCCACATTTTCGATATTCCGATATGGTAAATTCAAGAACAGACTATTATAAACATTGAACTTGTTCTGTACCGATTTTTTAAATTCCTGTAATCTTTCTATTTGATGCATAGTTTTTACTGAATGTATCCTTAGTAAGTAAGGGACACGGATTTACACGCCCCCATTTATAAAACAAATATCGACATATTACACATACCAATATCGGTTAATTTTTCAATTAACAAAATAAGGTGTTGATGGCATAAAACCAACATAAAATCGATTAAAATATTTAAATGTTTCCCCTTGATTTGTTCAAAAAAACGGGCGGTACTGCAACACTCTATAATCCAACGTATTGAAGTTTGGGTTTTTGGCCTTCAATTCTTTATATTCGGCAAGGCTACCGACTGCCCTATTAGCCGCCCCTGATGGTGCGGTTAATGAAACCGTACGGACCTTCCTCTCCAATAGTTGATTCGAGGGGAGCGTAAATTGATGGATTCTGGGCACTTGAGCATTCACCACCTCCAGATCAATACCATATTCCTTCAGGTGTCTTCGGAAGAAATATTCAGGTCCGTTTTTACTGTTTCCACCGGTAAACAACAACGTATCAACTTTCTTGTATTCGTTTAAATAACCTATCAGATTCCTAAGTTCTATATTGGCCATTCCCAAATCCGAAGCATCTATTTTTGAACGTTCGGCACTTTGCACAATATCACAAATGCCGATTTTACGCTCGATTAGAAACCGCTTTCGTTGTTCAATAGCTTCCGGTGTAGTCTCAAACTTCAGGTCGAGTTCGAATATGCGGTCGAGAATCGGCCAAAGTTGCCCGTCCTTACTACCGTAGCAGAAATCCACATCTCCTTCTTTCAACATACCCATAGTAAATCTTGGAGGCGGCAAAGTACCAACGATCAATTTGGTGGCTTCTTTAAAAAGAAAGGGTTCGTATGGGTGATAGTGGAAAAACATAAGGTAAATATCCGATTATTTCGAAAAAGTATAAATTTAAAACCAAAAATACATTTTGAATGCGCTCTGATTAATATTGACAAATCCTTATAAAATGATTACATTTAAAGGTTACTAAAAAATCAAATCATGGGAAAAGGGGACAAAAAATCGAAAAGGGGAAAAATAGCCAATAATTCATATGGGGCAAGAAGACCCAGAAAAATAAAAAAGAGGATTAGCGTAGAAGATAAAATAGATATTAAGAAGAAGAAATAACGTTTAGTCCACTACAAACACCAATGTAACGTTACCTTCATCATCAATTCCGACCTCATAGGTATAGAACCCAAAAGGTAATGGCGCCTCCCCAACATAATCGATGGGTTGCAGAACATAGGTTTCCTCACCTGCCGAAATATTGATATAATTGTAGGTATAGGCAGTTTCGTATTCCAAATAATCCGAAAACGAATCGGGTGAAAGGTTTTCATGAACCATCTCTTCACCTCCTACTTGAATGGTTTCATATACTAAGGAACTTACATTCTTTACCCTAATCTGCACCCCTTCCAATTCATCATCACGATCGGTACAACCGATAAGGAATACAAATACACTGATTGTTAACATTAAGAACCGTTTCATCTTCTTTGATTTAGAACTGTATGATAACAACGAATGAAGTACGGAAATATTCTATCGAACAAAAACGGGTTCGTTTTCTTTTAAGGTATGTTCCTTACTATACATATATCCATCACCGTTAAAAGCTCGGATATCGTCTAAGGTCCTTACATCTGAATCAACGATATACCTAACCATTGAACCACGTGCTTTTTTAGCGAAAAAGCTAATGATCTTTAATTTATCATTCTTCCAATCTTTGAAAATAGGCGTTATCACAGGTACTTTAAGTTTCTTTTGATCAATGGCACCGAAATACTCCTTACTGGCCAAGTTTACGAACAATTCATCATCACCCAACTCGGAATTCAAATAATCGGTCAACTCTTCCTTCCAAAATTCATATAAGTTTTTTTTACGGCCGATCTTTATCGTGGTACCCATTTCCAAACGATAGGGTTGCATAAGATCTAAAGGTTTAAGAACCCCATATAAACCAGAAAGTATACGTAAAGTATCTTGAAGTTTATCCAATTTTTCCTCTGGAATGGTATACGCATCCAACCCTTGGTATACATCTCCACTGAATGCATAAACGGCGGGTCTGGCATTAGACGGATCAAAAGGAACGGAAAAACTTTGGTTACGCTCCCAATTCAATTCTGCCAGCTTATTCGAAATACCCATTAATTTTGATAAAGCAGCAGGTTTCTTCTTTACCAATACCTTATTTAAGGTTTGGGCCTTATCTAAAAACACAGGTTGTGAAAACCTATCAACAGGTATTTTACTTTCAAAATCCAACGATTTTGCCGGAGAAACAACAATCTTCATATTCTTCTAATTTACCAAATAAAAATAAAAAGGATTATGGTACAAACCTACCGTATTGGGGTAGTAGTTTTCAATACCTATATAAACGGAATTTATTATTGCTTGCTGTGTTTGGAATAATCTTGCCATTTTGCGATGCAATTGGCCATATCTTCTGGGATTTCCGAATCAAAACGCATATGCTTTCCTGTAACCGGATGCACAAAACCCAAGGTTTTGGCATGCAATGCCTGTCGCGGCAAAATTTTAAAAGCATTATCAACAAATTGTTTGTACTTGGTGAACGTAGTACCCTTCAATACTTTATCTCCACCATAGCGTTCATCATTAAATAGAGTATGCCCAATATATTTCATATGCACACGTATTTGATGGGTTCGCCCGGTTTCCAATTTACAGGACAACAGGGTTACATAACCCAAACGCTCTAACACTTTATAATGCGTTACGGCTTCCTTTCCCTCATCACCTAAAGGGAAGACCTGCATTTGTAATCTATTTTTGGGATTGCGGGCAATATTGCCCTCGACCGTACCTTCATCATCCTCTACATTACCCCACACCAAGGCAATATACTCTCTTTCAGAGGTTTTGTCGAAAAACTGTTTGGCTAAATGAGTCATTGCAGCTTCAGTCTTGGCGACCACTAAAAGTCCGGAAGTGTCCTTATCGATTCGATGCACCAATCCTGGACGTTCATTATCATTAGTTGGCAAATCCTTCGTATGGAACAATAAGGCATTGATCAAAGTGCCTGAATAATTCCCATGCCCGGGATGCACGACCATACCGGCAGGTTTATTGACTACCAATAAAACATCATCTTCATAAACGATATCTAACGGAATATCTTCTGGAGTGAGCAATAGTTCATGCGGAGGGTGTTCAAATAAAACCTTCACTTCATCACCTGCCTTTACCTTGTAATTCTGTTTTACGATCTTATCGTTTACCCAAATATGGCCATCCTTTGCTGCCTTTTGAATTTTATTACGCGTAGCGTTTTCAATGAAATTCATCAAAAACTTATCAACCCGCAAAGGTTCCTGTCCTTTTGAGGCTACGAATTTATGATGTTCATAAAGTTCTTCCTCATTGGGTTCTTGTAGATGTGGGCCCATAGATTATTCTGAATCGGCTTTAACTTGGGCACGTTCGGTAATACTCCCATTTCCGCATACCAACTCTATTTTAGAAGTCTTGGGAAGTTTATCCCCAGGTTTAATATACTTGCCCTTAAATTTTATTTGGTACACCATATCTTTCCCTAGTTCATCGATATAGGTGACCCGTTGCACATCTAAACCAACCGCCTTGAGCATTGATGAGGCATTACGTTGAGTAACTTGGATAATATTGGGTACGGTTACTTTTTTATATCCCGAAGGGTTTACCGTAAAATAGATCTTACGGTCTTCTTTCACCTTTGTTCCCGCTTTTGGATCTTGTTCAATAATTGAAAACCTAGGGTAATTGGGATTATAATTGGCCGAATCCAAAACCTCATAACGCAGTCCAGCATCTTCTATAGCCGAACGCATATCCATGACCGACATCTTTGCAAAATCGGGTACCTCAACAAACTCCCCATGATTGGTAGAACTGTTCAACCAGCGCAAAGTCACAATGACCAATACCACAGTGACCACAAAGGCCAAAACCAATTGTATTAAAAATGTACGACTGCGTAAAAAGTTAAAAAAATGTCTCATTGAATTTTATTGATCCCACAAATATAGGAAATGAGCCAAAACTTTAAGCGACCATGCTCCCAAATGTTGGTTAAAGAACGATGCTATTATGTAAACTCCAAAAAAAACATTCTCAGGTTAAAAGAAACCCATGGCTTTTTCTTTACTTTGAACCTTGAAAATCGCTTCTAAATTAATTGAATCGGCATGAAGAAAAAAGTAGCCATTATCATGGGTGGATATTCGAGTGAATATAAAATATCATTGAATAGCGGCAATGTAGTACATACATATCTGGATAAAAATGAATTCGAAAGTTACCGCATTCATATTTTTAAGGATAAATGGGTCTATGTTGATGAGAATGACAAGGAATTCCCTGTAAACAAAGATGATTTCTCGATTAGAACCAATGGCAAGACCATTACTTTTGACTGCGTTTTCAATGCGATTCATGGCACACCGGGCGAAGACGGATTAATGCAGGCTTATTTTGAATTGCTCAACATACCTCAAACGTCCTGTGATTACTACCAAGCCGCCTTGACCTTCAGCAAGAGGGATCTTTTAAGTGTTTTAAAACCTTACGGAATTAAATCGGCACCTTCTTATTATCTTAATATGGGTGACAGCATTGACTTGGATGCCATAGTAGAAAAAGTAGGACTACCCTGCTTTGTAAAGGCCAACAAGGCCGGAAGCAGTTTTGGTATTTCCAAGGTATATAAAAAAGAAGATTTACAATCCGCCATTGAACTAGCCTACAAGGAAGACAATGAAATAATCATCGAGGCCTTTTTAGAAGGCACGGAGGTTTCTGTTGGAGTTATTAAATTTAAAGGGGAAACGAAGGTTTTGCCCATTACCGAAATAGTAACAGAAAACGACTTTTTTGATTATGAGGCCAAGTACGAAGGCAAATCCCAAGAAATCACTCCTGCAAGAATAACCCCTGAACAAGAAAAGAAAGTTAGCGAAATGGCCAAACATGCTTATGAAGTGCTAAAGATGAAAGGGTTCTCCCGGAGTGAGTTCATTTTCGTGAACAATGAACCTTATATGCTCGAAATGAATACCACCCCTGGGCTAACAACAGAGAGTATATTGCCACAACAAGCAAAAATCGCGGGAATATCGCTTGCAGAACTTTTTGGAAATGCAATAAAGGAAGTATTACCTAAAAACTCCTAACTTTACCACATGAGACGCGCTATTTTTCCTGGTTCATTTGATCCTTTGACCCTAGGCCACCATGATATTATCATGAGGGGCATTACGCTTTTTGACGAACTTATCATCGCCGTTGGTGTCAATGCGGATAAAAAATACATGTTTACCCTTGAGCAAAGACTAGAGTTCATCACCAAGGAATTCAGCCATGAACCAAAAATAAAAATCCTGACCTATGAAGGACTTACGGTAGATTTTTGTGAGAAAGTAAATGCAGGATTCATATTACGTGGTTTAAGGAACCCTGCGGATTTTGAATTCGAAAAAGCGATTGCACATACCAACAGAAAACTCTCTGACATAGAAACTGTCTTCTTATTGACTTCTTCAGGTAAATCGTTCATTAGTTCTTCAATCGTTAGGGATGTAATACGAAATGGCGGAAATTACTCCATTTTAGTTCCCGACACCGTAAAGGTCAAATAATTCGTTATCCCCTGTTATTATTAATGAGGAGATTGCTTTACACAGACGAGTATTTTTTTATTTCTGTAGTCTTTTTCTTTCTTTTTTTATAATTCCAGAAGCACTTGATACTGTCAAAATAGTATATCACAACTAGTATTGCCCTATTCACAACAAAGCTTTAGGTGTAATGAATAATACCTATACATTCGTAAGAAATTACATCATTATGATAAAGGGAACACAGACTAATTGCAATAATTATTTAATAAAACAGCTACCCAATGCAACTGTTTTTTTGAATAATAATTTAGAGGTCGTACATGTTTCCGACAAATTCGTCGATGATTACGACTTGGTATTCGACACTATTATAGGTAAGCCTATAGAACTGATATTCAAAACAATAACCCAAGATTGCATCAAGAGCTTAAAAAGTAATCTTAAGGGAGAAAAAAGTCAAACACATTGCGAATTTTTCGTCACCAAGAACAAGGAGGAAAAAAGATTTAAATGGAAAAACGTTCCTTGGTATGATCAACAAGAAAACATTATCGGGGTAATAATACAAACAGAGGATATTACCAAAAGGGTTCTTAACAAATTGAAATTGGAAAAATTGGAATCTGTTTTAAACGGTAAATCAGAAATCGCCAAAATCGGAACATGGGAATATGATATTGAAAAAAACAGTCTGCATTGGTGCAATACGACCAAAAGCATCCATGAAGTTCCTATGGATTTTGTTCCTGTTATTGAAGATGCCATAGATTTTTACAAGATCGGTTTTAGCAGAAACACTATTTCCATGGCGGTCAACAACACTTTGAAAAATGGGACCCCTTGGAGTGAAAAACTACAGATAGTTACAGCTAAAGGTAAAGAACTCTGGGTTACAGCATCAGGAAAACCCGTATACAACAATGATAAAATCGTAGGTATCATAGGAACTTTCCAAGACATCAATGACAGCGTACTGTCACAAATAAAAATAAAGGAAAGTGAACATCTATTAAAAACATTGATCGATAACCTTCCGATCAATGTTTACATAAAAGACATAGAATCGCGAAAAGTTCTGGTGAACAAGGCCGAATGTGATTTTGCCGGTGTTTCCAATCCTGAAGAAATCCTAGGAAAAAACGATTTTCAACTTTATAATAGAAAAACGGCTCAAGAATTTAGGGATGAAGACCTAGAGGTCATAAAAACAGGAAAACCCATTTTAGGAAAGGAAACCATATGTAAGGCCAAAGATGGATCCACTACATCAATCTTGGTATACAAACTCCCTTTAGTCAATTCCAAAAATGAAATTGAGGGTATTATAGGAATGTCCTTAGACATTACCGAAACGAGAAAAGCACAACAAAAGCTAGAGGAAAAAGAACGTAATTTTAAAAGTATATTCAACTCTTCATACCAATTTACAGGTATTTTGGATTTAGATGGCACTCTTATCGAACTCAATGACACTGCTTTGAAATTTGCCGCCGAGAGGTTCGAGGACGTAATCGGCAAAAAATTCTGGGACCAATCTTGGTGGCCCAAGGAAACTGCCACACAAAAACTACTTAAGCAAACCATTAAAACCGCATTAAAAGGAGAAACCATAAGGGAAGAAATAAAAATTTACGACCCAAACAAAAAATTGATTCCCATAGATTTTTCCTTAAAACCCATTTACAACGATAAAAACAAAGTGGTTTCATTATTGGCAGAAGGCCGTATGATAGCTGAAATGGTAGCCGCTAGGGAAAAAATAAAAGAGAGTGAACTTAAGTTCAGGACATTATACGAATTGTCTCCAGTGAGTTTTGTCCTATACGATTTCAATACAGGCAAAATCATAGATTTCAACACCTCCTTTAAAAACACATTTGGGTACAATGAAGAAAGCCTATCTAAATTAAAATTCTGGGATCTTTTCAAGGAAAGGAACGACAACCACAGAAAACAAGCCCACGAAGAATTAAATTCAAAAGGCACCTTTGGGCCTTTTGGCGAAAAATTGAACCATAGAAAAGGAGCTGAACTTACGGTAATCATCAATAAGTCAATGATCGTCAACAAAAAAGGTGAAAAACTTGTTTGGACAATAATTCAGGACATCACAGAAACCGAAGAAAAAGAGAGGCAAATCAGGGAAGAACGTAAACTCCTTAAAACAGTTGTGGATAACTTACCCTTGAATGTTTATATCAAGGATAGGCAATCAAGGAAAATCCTTGTCAATAAAGCGGAATGTGATTATATGAACGTTGAAAATGCGGATGAGATTCTTGGTAAAAACGACTTTGAACTATATGACGAAGAAACGGCCCAATTGTCCCGTAATGAGGATTTACAGGTTTTCAAAACCCTGAAACCCATCCTAGGAGCTGAGAAAATAAATAAATGTAGGAATGGAGAAAACACGACCTTTCTAACCTCAAAAATACCACTAAAGGGAGAAAACGGTAAGGCTTACGGATTGGTGGGCATTAGCCTAGATATTTCCGAGTTAAAACAGAAAGAAGAAGAACTCAGAAGCCTGATCAACGTTACCTCTTTACAAAACAAAAAACTGATTAACTTTGCCCACATCGTGTCCCATAACCTAAGGTCCCATTCGGCTAATTTTTCGATGCTTTTAGAATTCATGATCAACGAAAACAATGAAGAAGAGAAGAGAACCTTGACAAAAATGCTGGTAGAAGCGTCAGATAATTTACTGGAAACCTTGGATAACCTTAATGAGGTGCTTGCCATTAATTCAAATGTAAATTTGAAAAAGTCCTCATTGAATCTAAATCATAATTTAAACAAGATAAAGCAGAACCTTGCGGTATTCCTCAAGGACAAGAATGTAAAAATCATCAACAATATCCCAGACCACACCAACATACAGGCCATACCGGCTTACGCAGAAAGTATCCTCATGAATTTCATTACTAATGCCGTGAAATACAAATCCCCCGATCGCGACCCCGTAATCAAGTTAGGGGTAACGCAAAAAAGTGGCTATACTATTTTAAGTATCGAGGATAATGGCAT
This sequence comes from Maribacter luteus, assembly GCF_009674825.1. Classification (GTDB taxonomy): domain Bacteria; phylum Bacteroidota; class Bacteroidia; order Flavobacteriales; family Flavobacteriaceae; genus Maribacter_A; species Maribacter_A luteus. The sequence continues at coordinate 55,542 of NZ_WKJH01000022.1, read as the reverse complement.
GGGCATTGATTTGAAAAAATACGGTGAAAAATTATTCGGATTGTACAAAACATTCCATGATAATCCAGATGCGAAAGGAATTGGGCTATATATGTCCAAAAACCAGATTGAGGCCATGAACGGGAAGATTACCGTAACCAGTAAAGTTGGCATAGGATCCACTTTTAATATTTATTTTAATGAAAAAAATTAATTCGATATACATAGTGGATGATGATCCCATTACCGTTTTCGGAATACGGAAAATGCTGGATACCTCAATCGAGTTCAATTCATCCAGTACATATGTCAATGGTCAATTGGCCATTGATGCCATTAAGCACACTTTAATATCCGATGAAAGAACACCTGAAGTTATTTTCTTGGATATTAACATGCCAATTATGGACGGTTGGCAGTTTTTGGAGGAATTTATAGAACTACCCATAAAAGAAAAGATAATCATCAATATCGTTACCTCTTCAATAGACCCGGCAGATATTGAAAACTGGGAATTTTATAGAAAGAAAACCCATCATATTATCCGGTTTAACAATAAACCGATCACTAAGGCGAAAATCATAGAAATAACGCAGCCAGTCGAATAACGGACTAATAACCTATTCCCCGAACAACATCTTAATATTAGTATAGGAGTTCATAAGTGCCTTTTTTATTTTCTTTGGCCCTTTCCATTTCACTTTATGGATCCCTTCGCTCTCCTGCCCCACTAGTTCACCTTCATAAGAGGTTTTCATGGCAAACCAATGAACTTCCTTTAACTTGTACTTTCCGTTACGCTTAAAGATATGGTAAGTGGTTCTCAGAAAATTTTCGATTTTTAGTTTCTTTACCCCTGTTTCTTCCATTACCTCCCTAATGGCACATTCCTCAATGGTTTCCCCCTTATCCAATTTACCCTTTGGCAAATCCCATTTGTCGTTCCTATAGATAAAGAGCACTTTGCCCTTATCATTGGTCACTACACCACCTGCAGCAACTTCTTTGGGAATGGTCTTACAGAATTTTTTTAGTATCTCTTCATGGTTTGGGTGATAAATATATGCTTGGCTCAATTTTTTCTTGGCTAACGCATCTATCGCTTCCTTGACAGCATCACTATTCAATAAAAAATATTTACTATTTGCAATATCCGACAATTCATTTGTCAAAATCAGGGGTAGTTCTTTAACAAAAACTTTATACATTTGCGAAATGGTTTTAGATAAAAACACGGCAAAAAAAACTGCAGAGCTCCTACTGCAAATTAATGCAATTAAGTTGAAACCCGAAAATCCTTTTACATGGGCTTCGGGATGGAAATCTCCGATTTATTGCGACAACAGGATTATATTGTCATACCCGACCATTAGAAATTATATACGGGAAGAAATGGCCAAACAGGTTGAAACCCTTTACGGCAAGCCCGATGTGATTGCAGGCGTGGCCACAGGAGCTATCGGCATTGGTGCCTTGGTAGCGGATTATTTGGGGCTACCTTTCGTATATGTGCGTCCGGAACCAAAATCCCATGGACGCCAAAACCAAATTGAAGGTTTACTGGAACATGGCCAGAGTGTGGTTATCATTGAAGATTTAATAAGCACGGGCAAAAGCAGCTTAAATGCGGCTAATGCATTGAAAGAGGCCGGTGCCAATATCAAAGGTATGTTGGCCATATTTACCTATGGCTTTGATGTAGCCGCAACAAATTTCAAGGAAAAAGAACTGGAACTTCATACACTTTCGGACTATGCCCATTTAACAGAACAGGCATCAGAGACAGGATATATAAAAGAAGATCAGTTGAACACCCTTATGGAATGGCGTAAAGCACCATCCCAATGGAAAAACCAATAATACAATTGCCATGCATATAGAAACTCCCAAAAATACAATAGATAAAAGTGCAAAAGAAGTTTACGAATTTCTTACCGACCTTAAGAATTTCGAAAAACTTATGCCAGAAAACATTGATAAATTCGAGGTAATCAATGAGGACAGGTTTCTTTTTGCATTAAAAGGAATGCCACAGATAGTTCTTGAACGTCAAGAACAGAACCCACACGACAAGATCGTATTGGGAGCAGCCAGCGACAAACTACCCTTTACATTAACGGCCGATATCAACGAGCTGAACGAAACTACATGTGAAGTAGTCTTGAGTTTTAGCGGCGAATTCAATGCTATGATGGCCATGATGATCAAAAAGCCGATAACGAATTTCATGGGTACGTTGTCAGATAACCTTGTGACCATTTAACCATTTAATACAACAGGCTGATTTCTTTCATGTTAAATTCCTTTAGGACACCATCCTCTAGGGTAACCATTAATTTACCTATATCGGAAACCCCGGTTATAAACCCCATGAACATATTGCCCTCTACATCTTTAAAAGTGGAAGGTTTGTCTTTTCTGAACAGAAGAGTTTCATAATTTTGTTTCATAAATTCGGCACCCTTTACCCCGAACTCTAAAAAAGTATTTTTCAATTCGTCCTGAATCAAGAACAGTAGTTCATCCAGATCATAAATCTTTCCGGTCAACAATGAAAGTGACGAAACATTGGGCAAGTCTTTGAACGTTTTTTGGTTCACGTTCAACCCAATACCGATGACCGAGGAAAGCATTCGACTTCCCGATAAAATATTTTCAATCAAAATTCCACAAATTTTAGAACGCCCTGACAGAATGTCGTTTGGCCATTTCACCTTTAAATTAGGTATCCCCAACTTTGACAGCGCATTATAAATCGCCAAGGAAATACAAATATTCAACTCAAAAGGGTTAGCCATACGCACGGAAGTCAAATCTTTTAAAATACTGAATGTCAAGTTTTTAAAAGGTTCGGATACCCAAACCGTTCCCATTTGTCCCCTACCAAGGGTTTGGGCTTCGGTAACCACAATGGTAAAATCTTCCAAGGAAGTTTTGCTCATTAAATCCTTTAAGTATAAGTTTGTTGAGTGCGTGGCATCAAGTTTGATTATCTTCATATTCTACCTTAGAAAAGCTTATAACATCTATTGTTAAAATTTTTAAGGATAAAAGAACAAAAAAATAATAACTTTGTAGAAATTAAAATTTTTGAATGCAAAAAAGGAAAGCTAGTGCAGATGAGTTAATTGCATTAATTTTACAGGGAATCGAAGAAGTAAAAGGACAGAATATATCTTTACTTGACCTAAGGGAAATTGAAAACACCGTATGCGACTACTTTATTATTTGCGATGGTACTTCGAACACTCACGTGAACGCCATTGTAGGATCAATCCAAAAAACAGTTAGTAAAGCCATTAAGGACAAACCTTGGCACGTTGAAGGTGAAGACAATGGCGAATGGGTTTTAATGGATTATGTTAATGTAGTAGTACACGTCTTCCAAAAACATATTAGAGAATACTACGATATAGAAGGACTTTGGGGCGACGCAAAGTTCACCACAGTAGAAAGTAGTATTAATCAGTAAAAAAAAATAATGGCAAAAGACAATAATACAACACCCAAAAAACCGAAATTCAGTTCATGGTGGATCTATGGACTAATTGCGATATTCCTTATTGGGTTTCAATTTATAGGTAGCGGCAATTTAAACAATACCAAAAAAACGACCACTTCTGAACTTCAGGAGTACCTTAGAAATGGGGATATCAGTAAAATACTGATAATCACCAATACAAACCAGGCCAAGGTTTTCCTAACGGATGAAGCCCTGAAGAAAGAGGTACACAAAGATGTGGCCGAGAAACCTTTATTACCCACTACAGGAGCCGTACCCCAATACATATTGGATTATGGGGACCTACAGATATTCCAGAATGAAATTACCGAAATTAAAAAAGAGGCTAATCTGGACACCATTGTAGAGTTCGATAAAGAATCTAACTTAATTGGTGACCTATTGTTGGGCATACTTCCTTTTGTGTTGATCATAGGAATTTGGATCTACCTTATGCGTCGTATGTCAGGCGGTGGAGGCGGCGGTGCCGGAGGTCAGATATTCAATATCGGAAAATCCAAGGCCAAATTGTTCGATGAAAAAACGGACACCCGTACTTCATTTAAAGATGTCGCAGGTTTGGAAGGCGCCAAAGAAGAAGTAGAGGAAATCGTGGAATTCTTAAGAAACCCGGATAAATATACATCCCTTGGGGGCAAAATTCCGAAAGGAGCCTTATTGGTAGGCCCTCCAGGAACAGGTAAGACCTTATTGGCCAAAGCCGTTGCCGGTGAAGCAAAAGTTCCGTTTTTCTCACTTTCAGGGTCTGACTTTGTAGAGATGTTCGTAGGTGTAGGTGCTTCTAGGGTGCGTGACCTTTTTAAACAGGCCAAAGATAAATCACCAGCAATAATCTTCATCGATGAAATCGATGCCATAGGTAGGGCAAGGGGAAAAAACAATTTCACAGGTTCAAATGACGAACGTGAAAATACCTTGAACCAGCTATTGACCGAAATGGATGGTTTCGGCACCAACACCAATGTTATCGTACTTGCTGCCACAAACCGTGCAGACGTACTTGATAAAGCTTTGATGAGGGCCGGTCGTTTTGACAGGCAGATTTACGTGGACCTACCCGATATTCGCGAAAGAAAAGAAATTTTCGAAGTGCATCTAAGACCAATCAAAACAGCGGAAACTTTGGATTTGGATTTCTTGGCAAGACAAACACCTGGATTCTCAGGTGCCGATATTGCCAATGTCTGTAATGAGGCCGCATTGATTGCAGCTCGTAAAGAGAAAAAAGCCGTTAACAAACAAGATTTCCTTGATGCCGTTGACCGTATTGTCGGAGGTCTTGAGAAAAAGAATAAAATAATAACAGCCGGCGAGAAAAAGACAATCGCTTACCATGAAGCTGGTCATGCCACAGTAAGTTGGATGTTGGAACATGCCGCACCTTTGGTCAAGGTAACTATTGTACCTAGGGGACAGTCCTTGGGTGCTGCTTGGTACCTGCCAGAAGAAAGGCTTATCGTTAGACCCGAACAAATGAAAGATGAAATGTGTGCCACCTTAGGAGGAAGGGCCGCAGAGAAAGTAATCTTCGATAAAATATCAACAGGGGCCTTGAGCGATTTGGAAAAAGTCACAAAACAAGCAAGGGCCATGGTAACCGTATATGGCTTAAACGACAAAATAGGAAACCTTACGTATTATGATTCCTCAGGTCAAAATGAATACGGATTCACCAAACCTTATAGTGAGGAAACCGCTCAAAAAATCGATACTGAAATTTCAGCGATCATCGAGGAACAATACACCAGAGCCATACAAGTCCTGACCGATAATAAGGACAAACTCATTGAACTGGCCGAGCGCCTTTTGGAAAAAGAGGTTATTTTCAAAGAAGATTTAGAAAAGATTTTCGGTAAAAGACCTTTTGATAAGCATTTCGATGGCAAAGGACAAGAAGTGACAAAGGAAGAAGCTGAAACAAAAGAAAAAGAAGCTAGTAGCGAAGAGGAAGAAAAAGAAACAGACAACAAGGAAAATAAATAAACCCGGTTTACAGCATTCTTTAAATATAAAAGAATGCTGTAAAACACTTTAATTACTTTAATGGGGCTATTTGACAAACTATTCGGAGGCGGCAAAAAAAAGGTTACCAAAGAAACCGTGGAAACACGCGGGGTTCATATGCCCGATTTAAACATTCCTGTTGATGAAAAATTTACCATCTATTTTAAAAAGAACGGTGGTAAATTCATTTATTGTGATTCTTTTCAAGAGATATCCGAAGCCCTGAACAATATTGTGCAAGAGAACAACTGGGACAACCATCCTTTCTTTGCCATGAACCCCATGCTTCAGGAAAGATTCGCCAAAGAGAACATTAAGTTCACGAACAACACCAACGAAAGTGAAGTCTTTTTTACCACTTGTGAGCACCTAATTGCGCAAAACGGTTCAATTCTGGTCTGCTCCAATCAATTAATGGAAAAGAAACTTCATGAGTTACCCGGTAATATCATTGTTTTCGCGACAACTAGTCAATTGGTCGAATCTATTGGGGAGGGACTCAAAAAAATAAAGAAAAAACACGGCCATAGTATTCCGGCCAATATAACCACCCTGAAACACTTTCGGGCCACAAACGAAAATTCAGATGACTTTCTAACATACGGTAGTAGTTCCAAAAATCTGTATCTTTTACTTTTGGAAGATCTATAATATGAAAGAAGTATTAAGAAGGGCACTCTCCGGGGCAGTTTATATTATTCTCTTGCTATCAGCGGTATTTCTAAGCTCTGATGCTTTTGATTTTTTATTCATGGCCTTTGGCCTTGTGTGCCTATACGAATACAAAAGACTCGTACATCTTAAAGGATACCATATTTTCATTGCCTATTTGGCACTTTGGTGGGCGTTTATCTACTTGGTACATGATAAATGGTTGATCAATATTTTAATGTTCCTGACCATATCAACGAACATAGCACTGCTCTTTTTCCTGTTCTCAAAGAAGAAAAGACCTTTTAAATTTTATCATAAATTCATCATAGGCCTGTTCTATATCGGTGGCGGTTGCATCTTTCTCACCATGATACCTTACAAGAACAATGATTTTGCCAAATTATTGATAATGGGTATTTTTATATTGATTTGGGTAAATGATTCTTTTGCTTATGTAGTGGGCAGTACAATAGGGCGCACTAAATTGTTCCCCGCAGTATCACCGAAAAAAACCATTGAAGGCACTTTGGGCGGATTGGTGTTCACGTTGATCGCTGCTTATTTCCTTGGCCGCTACGAACCGATAATCGACCCTGTTCAATGGATGATATTAGCGGCAATAATCGTAATTTTCGGAACCTTGGGCGATTTAATAGAATCTAAATTCAAAAGAAATGCTGGGGTAAAAGACAGTGGAGCCATAATACCCGGCCATGGCGGCCTTCTAGATCGCCTTGACAGCATGGTTTTTGCTGCTCCTTTCGCCTATTTAACGTTAAATATTTTCTCTTATGTTTCATAAAGAAGGCCAAACAATAATCCTAACGACCTTTATTATCGTTGTTGGCATTGTTTTACTGTCAGAGTTCTACATCATTAACGATTGGCTACGCTGGGGACTACAGGCCACATCAGTACTGGTATTGATCATAATACTTCAATTCTTCAGAAACCCTAAAAGAAGTGCCAACAATCTATTCGACGAAATATTGGCCCCTGTCGACGGTAAGGTTGTTGTCATTGAAGAAGTTCTTGAAACTGAATATTTTAATGACAAAAGGCTTCAGGTCTCCATTTTCATGTCGCCTTTCAACGTACATGTAACCCGTTACCCGATCAGTGGTACTATTAAATATTCCAAATACCATCCGGGAAAATACTTGGTTGCCTGGCATCCAAAATCGAGCACTGACAACGAACGGACAACCGTAGTAATCAATACCCCTAAATTTGGTAAAATCCTATATCGCCAAATTGCAGGTGCCATGGCCAGAAGAATAGTGAATTACGCAGAAGAAGGGGAAAGCGTACAACAGGGGGATGATTCCGGTTTTATAAAATTTGGTTCTAGGGTAGACTTATTGTTACCTTTGGATTGTGGTATTGCCGTAAAACTTAACCAAAAGGTTGTCGGTGCCAAAACGTGTATCGCTACCTATGTTGATAAGCATGAAGAAAGAGACTTTACGTAAAAAATTTGATGAAGCAGTGGCTGTTGTCAATAATTACACCGAACCATTGCCTGCCGATCTCTTGCTAAAATTATATGCATATTATAAAATAGCCAATAAAAACTTTGATAATCCAGGAAGCAAAACACCTCTAATCAATGCTTTTAAGGCCAATGCCTTGTTTCAAGCACAGAATATTAGCCGGGAGGAAGCCATGAAGTCCTATATTAAATTAGTAAAAAAGGAATTTAAAGAAGGATAGGGTTTATAACCTATTCATAAAGTTCATTTGTATCGGCCCCACTTAGTTCAAAAATAAAATTTCCGACTTTTTGGGTAACATCTTTAAAATAGCGCTCACCTTTTTCTTTGGATGAACTCTTGGGGTTGCCAACACCCGTATCCTCACTGATCTGCGACCATTTGCGTTCTGCCCAAACCCATCCTTCAGAAAACGATTTAATTTTATATTCTTTCGAAGCCCCTGTTCCCCAATGTTCTTTTGGGAGTACCAGTTCCGGTTTCAAATAAAGCATAAGGCTGGTCTCCATTTCATCTGCATGATCACCTTCATGTTCAAAATACTTGGTCTTATCCAAAGATTGGAACCAATTGGAAAAACAAATGAACATTTCAGGGTACCTTAAACCCAATTCCCTTACTAAAGGCTTAAAATTATTACCGCCATGGCTATTGAACAAAAGTAATTTATGTATACCCTGACGGTTCAGTACCTCAACCACATCACTTAAGATCGCTAATTGGGTACTTGGGTTCAGGTTTATATCCAAATAAATATCACTCTGTCCGGTATTGACCCCGAATGGAACGGTAGGCAAAACAATCACCTTTCCTCCTCTGTCCCAAGCAATTTTGGCCGATTCGGCCGCTAAAGCATCACTTTCAAAAACATCTGTGCCATATGGCAAGTGATAATTATGGGCCTCGGTCGCACCCCAAGGCAAGATGGCCAAATCAAACTTGGCGTTCTTCAACGCCTTCCAATTGGTCTCTGCCAATATATAAGGTCTCATAATAAATGTGGATTAAAAATTAAACAACAATTTTGGCCTGGGATCTATCTTTTTCCAAATAACCAAAATATATTCCGGCCAATATGGTAATTAAAAAATAAACAACGACCATTAAACTACCATACCCAAAATAAGAATCGATACCAAACCAATCTCCTGTAACTCAAATTACCGTTATCCCTACAACCCCACGAAACACTTCTATCCATACCGCATAGTCGACACGATCCATCAAAGAGGTGTAACCGTAAATACCTATAAATACGAAGGCCCCGAACCACAATAAACCATCAAACCCTATAGAAGTGTAGTTATAGAACATGAACAACATTAAAAAAGTGGTGCAAAGCACTTGAAATATGGCGTAACCTTTTAAAAAAGGGGAAGCCTCGGTATCGTACTTTTTAAATTGATAAACATCTTCAATTATCGAAATAGGATAGTTTTCCTTAACATCGTCGGGGCGCCAACCAGTAGGCATAAACCAAATGCGAATTTTGTCCCAATAATTTCGGGTACGCCAAGCGTCTTTTATCAAACGCCATAAATGCTGGAAATTTATAACAATGGGGTTCCATGTCGAGGCAGGCTTTAAAACGCCATATTGCGGTGGAACGTCCTCCAATTCCTCTTGAAAGGTACCGAACCAACGATCCCATACACAAAGAATCTGACCAAGGTTCTTATCAATATACTCAGGATTTATTGCATGGTGCACCCGATGTTGGGAAGGGGTAACAATAATATATTCCAACCAACCCATTTTACCAATATGTTGTGTATGGTACCAAAATTGGGCGAATAAATGAATAGGGGCAAGAATAGCGATTACATTGTTAGGCACACCCGCTATGGCCGCAGGAATCAATAATAAGGGAAAATATCCCAATAAATTGGATATGGATTGCCTAAGGGCACACGCAAGGTTAAATTCTTCACTACTATGGTGTATGACATGCTGATTCCAGAAAAAATTTATTTTATGGCTCAATCGGTGATTCCAATACCCAGCAAAATCAATAACCAAAAAGGCCACCAGCCATACCAACCAGGTCGATTCAAGTGAAAACATAGCCAAATGCTCCAACAAAAAGGGGTAAGTGACGATTATAACACCTATTCCCAAAGAATCCTTGACTATATTGGTTAATCCAGAACTTATACTGGAAACCGAATCGAGTACCTTGTGTTTTTGATTTTTTACAAAATAGCCATATACCATTTCTACCCCCAATAACACCATAAAAAAAGGGATGGCATATAAAAGTGCCTTAGCATAAGTTTCCATTATTGACAATTTAGCAACGAAATATACCAATAATTAAGGAAATCATTTATTTTTCACCTAAATTGGTCTTAAGTATAAATCCCCGACCGTGCACATTTTCAATTTTGATTGTAGGATCTTGTGCTAAATACTTTCGTAAATGGGTCACAAACACATTTAAACTCTTTCTATTGAAATAATCATTGTTCCCCCAAAGGGTTTCCAATATCCCTTTATGTTCACAAAGTTCATTCGGATGGGAAGCCAAATATTTAAGTAACTCACTTTCACGTGAAGTCAGATGGACAACCTTCGATTCAAAAAACAATTCCTGGGTTGAACTGTTCAACCGATACATTCCGATATTGAATATTGAATTTTCATCTATGTGTCCCGAGGATCTTTTTAATCTATCTAGAAGTGACAAAATACGCACTACCAATTCCTCCTCGTCTATGGGCTTTTTAAGGTAATCCAAAGCACCGAGTGAAAATCCTTTTAAAACATCGACTTTCAGCGATCTTGCCGTTAGAAAGATAAAAGGAAGTGAAGGATACTCTTTTGAAATATTCGCAGCAAGGGTAAAACCATCCACCCGAACCATCATCACATCCAAAATAGCCAAATCGAACCTATTGTTTTGAATAAGATCAATAACCTTGGCAGGCTCTTTTTCCCATATAATATCGAAATCCTTCATCCTTAGGTATTCGGTAAGCAAATACCCTAAAGAGGCATCATCCTCAACCAATAAAATACTATATTTTTTTCCCATGTTTATACAATGGTATTTTTAGGATTATCGTTGTCCCCTTATTTATTTCACTATTCAAGTCAATCTTTCCGTTGTGTTTTTCGATTACCCTCTTAACATAACTAAGCCCAAGGCCATACCCTTTGACGCCATATTTATTTCCATCGGAAACCCGATAATACTTTTGAAAAACCAACTTTTGGTCCCTTTTATCTATCCCCCTTCCATTGTCTGAAATACGAATGATCAATTTCCCTTTTTGAACAAGGGAAACCATTTCAATTTTCGGTTCTTCACTATATTTTTTAGCATTTTCCAATAGGTTGTTGATCGCATTTTCCAAATGGGCCACCTCTGCCTTAATCCGGTAAGGTCCCGCTGCCAATAGATACTCAAAATGTACTTCCTCAAAGGAGGTTAGCGTCTTGAATTCTTTACAAAAATCCTCTAAAATAGGCTCGAAATCGACAACTTCAAAATTGAATATGCTTTGCCTTTCCTCAAAACTGGCCAATTCCAACACCTTGTCGATATGATTTTTCAATCGTTCTACCTGCTGCCTAATTATATCCAAAACAGGTGCTTTTTCCTCGGGTACATCACCCTCCAACATTTTGGATGCCAGACCAATGGAGAACACCGGTGTCTTTAGTTCGTGCGTAAGATTATTAATGAATTCATTAGTTGTGGTTATGATATTCCGCTGCCAATAATATGTTCTTAGGATCCATAAAATTGCAACTATGATTCCAAGTATAAACAATAGGCTAGGCACGGTCAACCCGTTCAGTTTGGACAGGTAATAACTGTCCAAATTCCTAAACTTCAACTCCAGGATCACATCCGTACCCATTAAAGTTGGCAAGTACCCTTTGATCTCAATAGGGTAGGTTACCAATTCGGCCGTACGCTCATAGACTTCGGGCGATTTAATATAATGGGCAGAATCCCTGGTCACTAATCGATAGGTAAAATCGGCCTCAATACCATTTTCCACCAATTTCTCCGTTATAAAGTCATTTAAAAAATGGCTCGAAGCATCTCTTAAACTATCGACACTGATATTAAAATACAAACTATCTTCCTCAATGGCGTTAGCAAGCAGAAAAGTCAATTTATTCTTCGTTTCCAGGGTATTCCTGATATTCTCACTCGCCAAACCGATTTTACTGCTGAATTGTAACTTGGCCAAATTAATACCGATCCTCAAATATTGGTACTGCACAATCGCAAGACCCAAAATGGATACGATGAAAACTATGGTATAAATATTACGTTTCTTCAAAATTTGCTGAAATAAGTTATAAAAATAGGTTTCTCATCGCGCATTTTAATTTTTTGTTCATCTAATTAACTTTTCATTAATCCTTTTTAATTTTTGATTAATCCCATACTATTCATCTTCACACTATATTGATCCTGATTTAAGTTGAGTTAAATCCTAGAATAAAAAGGGCCAGTCATTTTGGTAATATGATAGGCCCTTTTTATTTGAACTGACACTCCCCCTGCGCAGAAGCTTTTCAACAACTAAAAAAAAATCATATGAAATCTTCAAAATCAAAGACAGTATTCCGTCTTATTGTCATTTTATTATTGTCCACATTTCCTTGTAGGGGACAAGGTTGTGTTGCCGTTAGGCATTTTTCATCCTGTTTGGGGGCTACATTAGAGAACAACCTTTTTCATACCGGGGATTTACAAATTGGAATGAACTACAGGTATTTTGAATCATTTAGACATTTTAGGGAATTGGAAGAAGAGCCCGACCGTTTGGCCAACGAAACCGAAGTTATCAATAATGCACATGCTTGGGATTATTCCCTAACTTATGGCATTAGCCCACGGCTTTACACTAGTATCACGATACCATTTGTAATTAACACTAGGTCTTCGCTGTATGAACATGGACGAGAGGAGCGCCATACTACCTTTTCTCGGGGGTTGGCCGATATGCGTTTTGGTTTAGGATATTGGTTGCTGAACTTGGAGAAAAACCCCAATGGTAACATGGCAGTTGGTTTGGGAATGAAACTCCCTACCGGAAATTATAATGCATCTGACATTTTTTATAATGTAGGACCTGAAAAAAGTTCTCAGGTACGACCTGTTGACCAATCTATCCAACCTGGTGATGGGGGATTTGGAATTACTTTGGATTTTCAATTTTACATGAAAGTCAAAAACAATTTATTTACCTACGGCGGGGGATTTTATTTGGTGAATCCGAAAGAAGTCAATGGTATACGAACCTTTCGGGAAACCTTGAGTCCCCTATTGGAAAACGAAGCTATAATGGCCGTTCCCGATCAATTCTCGATTCGGACCGGATTGAGTTATAACCTGTCGACACCTTTCTCAACTTCTTTAGGTGCTCGATATGAAGGTGTTCCGGTTAAAGATATAATTGGGGGGAATAATGGATTTAGAAGACCTGGAAATGTATTTTCCGTAGATCCTGGCATCGCCTTTTTCAAAAATAGTATGGCTTTGACCTTGAACGTACCTTTCGCCATACGAAGGGAGAGACCTCAAAGCGTTACGGATAAAAAGACAGAAGCACTTACCGGCAATCCTCGAAATGGTGATGCAGCCTTTGCTGATTACCTTATCAACTTTGGTATTTCTTACCGATTTACTCAAAACAAACTAAAATTGGACCCTGCCCTCCTACAGGAATTTAAAAATTAACAACCAAAAAACCACCAAAATGAAAGTAACGTACATATTCATCAAAAAAAATATGATGCCTATCGCTATTGGTATTGTTTACCTATGGTTTGGGGCTTTAAAATTTTTTCCGGATATCAGTCCGGCCGAAGACTTGGCAAAAACCACCATACATGAACTGACTTTCGGACTTATTCCTTCCGATATAACCATCCTCCTATTGGCTTTTTGGGAGATCACCATTGGTATATTACTTATCCTCAACGTCTACAAAAGAATGATTTACTGGGCCGCGATAATCCATATCACCCTAACATTCACCCCTTGGCTCTTTTTTCCATCGGAAGTGTTTAAGAACAACTACTTCCAACTTACGCTCCTTGGACAGTATATCGCTAAAAACATAGTTATTTTGGCTGCTTTGGCTGTATTGCTCAAAGAGGAAAAAACAAAGGAAGCCAGTGTTATTACCCAAAAGGAAATGATGTGACATTACTTATAAGGTATCACATTTAAAACATGATCAATGGCCTTTAGTCTTGCCTCGGTTTTCTTATCGGCTTCAATTCTTATCCAAGGTGCATGTTCTGTATTCGTGTCTTTCAGCATTATCTGCTTGTATCGCGTATACTCATCCCATAAATCCTGGGCCTTCTCATCTACAGCGGACAATTTCCACCTTTTTAAATCACTTTTGCGAATATCCTCAAAACGTTTTTCCTGTTCTTCCTTGGAGATGGAAAAATAAAACTTGATCAAATAAGTGTTCGATTCAATGATCATCTTTTCAAAATCATTAACCTGACTCATGAACCTATTGTATTGTTCTTCCGTACAAAAGCCATTTACAGGTTCCACAACCGCCCTATTGTACCAACTACGATCAAAGAACACGATTTTACCCGGTTTTGGCAACTTATTCACATACCGCTGAAAATACCATTGGCCTTCCTCATCTTCCGTGGGTTTGTTCAAAGCGACTATTCTATAATATCTTGGATTGATATGGGCGGCCATCCTACGAATAGCACCCCCTTTACCAGCAGCATCCCTACCCTCGAAAATAATCACGATCTTTTTTTTGTTCTCTATGGCCCATGCCTGAAGCTTTACAAGTTCGGCCTGTTGCTCCCTTAAGCGTAATTCATATTTTATGTCGATCAAGGCTTTCTCCAAATCGATTTTCTTGTTTGCAAACAAACATCTTAAACCTAGTTTGGAATTAAGTAATTCCAGATCGTCTTTGGTCAGGGTTATATCTTTTACTTCCTTCATGTTAAATATCGATTTGTTTGGCATTTCTATAATAACGCACGATAACGTTCGGGTCTGGCTGAATTAGATTGGAAATATCTTCCTTGTCGGAATAGTCGAAATGCGACAATAAATAACGCATACTCTCCAATCTTGCCGTTTTTTTATCGTTAGTCTTCACGATTATCCAAGGAGAAAAATTAGTATGGGTCTTGGTGAACATTTGTTCTTTATAATAGGTGTATTTGTCCCATAGTTGTTGCCCCATTTTATCCACTGGACTGAACTTCCATTGTTTTAATGGGTTTTTTAACCTAGCATTGAATCTTTTGCTTTGAACTTCTTTAGAGATAGAGAACCAAAACTTAATGATGATAACACCATCCTCGTACAACATATGTTCAAATTCAGGAACCTGCACCATGAACTGGTTGTATTGTTCTTTATTACAAAAGCCCATAACCGGCTCAACAACGGCCCTATTGTACCAACTGCGATCAAAAAAGACTATTTCACCGGGGTTGGGCAATTCTTTTATATACCTTCGGAAATACCATTGTCCCCTTTCATTATCCGTAGGTTTAGAAAGTGCCACGACACGAGAGGACCTAGGGTTCAAATGCTCCCTGAACCGTTTGATGGAACCTCCTTTACCTGCGGCGTCGCGACCTTCAAAAAGGACAGCTACCCTTAATTGATTCTCGGTGATGTACTGTTGAAGGTTCACCAGTTCACTTTGCAGCTTACTCAATTCTATTTCGTACTTCAGATTCCTGACAACATTATCTATATTAACGTTCTTCTTTTTGGCAATGGCCACTAGATCCTTTCTTGTTTTGGCCGAGTGCAAATCTTCTGCTGTGAATTTCATGTATGGTAATATTATTTTCTAAAAATACGAAATTGGGCAAATCAAGGGTTTACCCAAATTCATGTTCGGACAAATGATAAATAGTTTATAAAACGAGGTTGAGACGGGCTAACTAAAAAGGGCCGATCATAATATGAGCCCTATGTGTACCGGGATCCATTAGCCAAGGCATTCCTTTCGCATGTGGCTTTATGGGCAATCCGGTTTCTTCAGGCGTGGCAAAAGGTGTATAGATCACATACCTGAACTGCCCATCTTTGAGCAATCCGGTGATTTTGTCATAATTTTCTTCCTTACCAAAATAAATATATGTCATACTGGGCGCTTTGGGCATCGGTATTTTACCTGAAGCAACCTCCGCTCCGCGAATCTCTCGTTTTTCCTTGGTGTTCTTACCTTCGACCGTTAGTTCCCTGCCACGTGCCATAAAGGGCTCTAGTTTTTTAGAATAACAGGATACACTTATTCCTTCTTTATCGGGGTCATCCCCGATACAAACAAGGTTGTTCGTCCCTTCCCGTAATACGACCATTTCACCCGATTCATTATAACCATATACCATGGCAGCATCCCTATCTTCTTCCGGAGCAGGGAGCACAGCGGTCTGTATTTGTATTTCATTGGGTAGAATTTCTACCTTTTTCTGGGCAAAAATCCCAACAGAAATCAAAGAAAAAATAAAAGGGACAAATTTTATCATAAGAAAATGTTTTTCTTAAAGATAATAATCTGTCCCTAAAATCGGTAATTAAAGATTTAAAAATCCTATATCCCTTATTTTACTTTGGTCGTGAACATTTTTTGCCCTTCCAAATAACCTACCATTTCATCACCGGAATTTACCTGACCAGCACCTTTGGCCGGTGTGCCCGACAATAGTACGTCACCAGGGTTCAAGGTCATTATTCCAGATACATAAGCAATCATTTTTGCCACACTTGTAATCATAAGGCGACTATTACCTTTCTGGGTCTCAAGACCGTTTACGGTCATTGAGAAATTGATGTTCTGTACATCGGGAAATTGGGTAATTGGCAAAAATTTCGAAATTGGTGTTGCCCCATCAAAACCTTTTGCCAGTGCCCATGGCCCTTTATTGGGTTCCCGGCTTTTCTTTAAAACATCCTTGGCAGTTAGATCATTTGATAATGCAACGGCATCTACAAAGGACAGCGCATTTTCAACCGTAGCATTTTTGCAGGTCTTTCCGATTCTAAAGGCCAACTCTACCTCATACCAAACATCATTTGAAAAAACCGGCAACTCCAAATCCTCATCATTTTCCAAAAGTGATGAGTCAGGTTTTGTGAAAATCATTGGAATTACCTCTCCTTCGGGTAATTCACTCAAATCATTTACATAGTTCTTACCTATTGCTACTATTTTCATAATCTTTATATAGTTTACTATTTTAAACTTGCCAAACTCTTTTGCAAGGTTGCTATTTTGGCCTCTGCATCGGCCTGTTTTTTGCGCTCAACGGATATGACCTTTTCGGGAGCATTATTTACGAAACGTTCATTGGATAATTTCTTTTGAACAGATTTTAAAAAGCCCTCGGTATATTTCAATTCCTCTTCGATCTTATTTATTTCCGCTTCTATATCAACGGCTCCACTTATAGGTATAAAATATTCATTACTCTTTACCCTAAAGGTAAGTGCCCCTTCTACAGCGGCATCAACATAGGAAATATCGGAAACATTGGTCAATTTTTTAATAATCGCATCCCACTCCCCTTTGTCATTTTCAGTATTAAGCACCAAAAGTTCCAAACTTTCTTTCATGGGAATGTTCTTTTCTTTCCGAACGGTACGAATACCGGAAATAACCTCAGATGCAAATTCGAATTGCCTGATCATTACTTCATCTACTTTATCCATTTTTGGCCATTGAGCAACTACCAAAGCCTCTTCAGGAGTACGCTCCGCAATGTGTTGCCACACCTCTTCTGTCAAGAAGGGCATAAAGGGATGCAATAATTTAAGGTTATTCTCAAAAATACCTATTACCTCATCAAAGGATGTCTTATCAATAGGTTGTTGATAGGCAGGTTTAATAATTTCCAATAGCCAAGAACTATAATCGTCCCAGATCAACTTGTAAATCGCCATTAAAGCATCGGATATACGATACTTACTAAAATGATCTTCAATTTCTGCAAGGGTCTGGTTGAATTTGGCCTTGTACCACTCTATTCCCAGTTTAGAGGCTTCGGGCTGGGGTAAATCTTTAACCTCCCAACCTTTTACCAACCTAAAGCCATTCCATATCTTATTAGCGAAATTCTTTCCTTGTTGGCATAGATCCTCGTCAAACAACAAATCGTTCCCGGCAGCTGAACTCAGCAAAAGTCCGACACGAACCCCATCCGCGCCATAATTTTCAATCAACTTCAAGGCATCTGGTGAATTACCCAAGGATTTGGACATCTTACGTCTTTGCTTATCACGGACAATACCAGTGAAATAAACATTTTCAAAAGGTTTTTCATCGCGATATTCATATCCTGCGATAATCATACGAGCCACCCAGAAGAAAATAATATCAGGTCCGGTGACGAGATCACTTGTAGGGTAATAGTAATTGATATCCTCATTCTCTGGTTCCAAGATTCCGTTGAATACGGTCATGGGCCACAACCACGAAGAAAACCAGGTATCGACCACATCGGCATCCTGTCTTAAATCTTCTAAAACCAATGAGGTATCACCGGACTTTTTCTTGGCCATTTCCAAAGCTTCTTCTTTAGATTCCGCTACAACAAAATCGTTTTGTCCATCGCCAAAGTAATAAGCAGGAATCTGCTGTCCCCACCATAATTGCCTAGAGATGTTCCAATCCCTGATGTTCTCCATCCAGTGGCGATAGGTATTCTCGAATTTTTTAGGAAAAAAATTGATGTCATCGGTCTCTAACACAGATTTAATGGCCGGTTTTACCAAATCTTCCATTTTCAGGAACCACTGTTCTGACAATCTCGGTTCAATAACAGCCTTGGTCCTTTCCGAAGTACCTACTTTGTTAACGTAGTTTTCGGTTTTGACCAAAAACCCTTTTTCTTCAAGTTCTTTTTTTATTTCCTTACGAACCACAAAACGATCTTTACCCTGGTAATGCATCCCAAAACTGTTCATAGTGGCATCCGCATTGAAAATATCTATGGTCTCTAAATCGTGCTTCTCACCCAAGGCCTTGTCATTGATATCATGGGCCGGAGTTACTTTTAAGCACCCTGTACCAAATTCGATATCAACATACTCATCCTCGATTATCGGGATGGCCCTATTACAGATAGGAACTATGGCATTCTTGCCTTTTAAATGGGCATACCTTTCATCGTTCGGATTGATACAGATGGCCGTATCGCCCAAGATGGTCTCAGGACGGGTGGTGGCTATGGTCACTTTTTCATCAGACCCTTCTATAGGGTAGGACAAATAATATAAAAGCCCTTGTTTTTCCTCATAGATCACTTCCTCATCCGATAAGGTGGTTTGTGCCTCGGGATCCCAATTCACCATACGGTACCCCCTATAAATCAACCCCTTATTGAATAGATCAACAAATACCTTTATGACCGAGGCAGACATGGTATCGTCCATGGTAAAAGCCGTGCGGTCCCAATCACAGGAACACCCCAATTTCTTCAATTGCTCAAGGATAACCCCTCCATATTCGTGCGTCCAATCCCAAGCATGTTTTAAAAATTCTTCCCTAGTAAGATCGGCTTTATTTATTCCTTGCTCTTTAAGTTTGGCCACAACTTTGGCTTCGGTAGCGATAGAGGCATGATCGGTACCCGGCACCCAGCAAGCATTCTTACCTTGCAAACGGGCCCTACGGATCAATACATCCTGTATGGTATTGTTGAGCATATGGCCCATATGCAGTATTCCGGTAACATTTGGTGGCGGAATTACGATACTATAAGGTTCGCGATCATCCGGTGTGGAATGAAAATAGTTATGGTTCATCCAGTAATCATACCAGTGATTCTCTACCTTTTGAGGCTCATATTTAGAAGGAATATCCATTTTTTGGAACAGTTTTTGTATAATGATTAAATCGGTATGCAAAAATAAACCGAAAAGATATGTTAAATTGCATTTTTTAAAGGGTTTTTGGCCCAATTATAAATACGAAACAAAAATAAGTAACGTTATTACATAACAAAAA
Source organism: Maribacter luteus (assembly GCF_009674825.1). Classification (GTDB taxonomy): domain Bacteria; phylum Bacteroidota; class Bacteroidia; order Flavobacteriales; family Flavobacteriaceae; genus Maribacter_A; species Maribacter_A luteus. Next base: position 35,902 of record NZ_WKJH01000022.1, on the reverse strand, counting down.
CAATTTTGGACGTTCATTTAAAAAGATTAATTTTGAAATTCACCCTAAATATTTAATGATGAAAAAAATAGTACTTGTATTATTTGTAGGACTATTAGGATTTAGCCTAACCGCCCAAGAAACCAAAGCGAAAATCGAGTTTAAATCCGAAACTGTTGACTACGGTCAAATAACCAAAGGCAGTGATGGGGTACGCGTGTTCGAGTTCACGAACACAGGAGATGCACCTCTTATCATAAGTAAGGTCAGTTCTAGCTGCGGATGTACAATTCCAAAAAAACCGGACGGACCTATTTTACCAGGCAAAACCGGAGAAATCCAAGTGAAGTACGATACGAACCGTGTAGGTCCTATCAGAAAAGCCATTACCGTTATCTCAAATGCGGAAACGCCAACAAAGGTCTTAAAGATCAAAGGAGAGATAAAAGCCACAGGAACTAAATAGTTTAACCTATTTCTTGATATATACCCTGATTACGGATATTTTCGTAATCAGGGTTTTTTATGCTTGAACAAATCCTCTAAGACGAAAGAAAACAAAAGATCCCGATTGTACCTTTCTATCAGCACCTTTATCCTTTTTCCTTTTTTTTCATCGAGCATTTGAATTATTTCCTGGATTTTATATTTATGAACGCTCTTGCCATTTACAGCAAGTATTACATCGCCTTCCCTTAAACCTGCAGTTTCGGCCGGGCTACCGGCCCTAATACCCGAAACTATAATTTCGGGGACCAAACTTAATCGCGTACGGTCCTGAAACAAAATCTGCACATTGCCGAACGAAGAATCATCGCTTTTAACCACCCCATGACCACTTGATAGGCGCTGGGACACCATACGAACCCCATCATGTTGTAAGGTAATACCGCTTAAATTATAATGGAAGGGTGATTTGAACATATTGTTCTTTCTTAAAGTTACTTTCCGGTTGGGGTAATCAAAAACAATATTGAACCGTTTCAACACTTCACCCCCTATACTACCGTTCCTATTTCCAAAATTTTTAATCGATGCGAACGAACGAGTATCAGGGAATGCCGCTTTGGCATCCTTAAGGATAAAACTACCTATTTGAATGCTGTTTACCTTTGTACGCTTTCCGAAAATATTTCCACTTAATCCTTTACCTAAAAAATCATCATAGTGGGCCTCCGGTATTCCGATTTCATCATCCTCAAACAGCCATATGGCATCCGTACTCCCAGTATCAATCAAGAGGTGCACTGGAATATCATCCACATCATCGACCAAAACATTGGCATCTAGATAGGCTTTTCTCCTGTGAATGGTCATAGGCAAGGTCTCAGACCTTTTATCCTTTTTATATGTATAAAACTTTGGGTCATAAAATTTCATGGTCCTTGTTGCATAATTAATGTCGACCACAAAATCCCGAAATAGATCGTACCCGATAATACCATGTACGGGGATTCCCAAACTCGTTGAAAAATTCAGGCTTTTATCAATGACCACATAAAGTAATTGTTTTCGGTTCTCAATATTTTTCAATGTGAAGGTATTGCCCCGCGAACTCAAGGCTTTGATCGATTCACCCTCTCCCAATCCCCTGATCTTTATTTCGGAAACATTATTGATTTGAATGGAGTCTTGATCGGTTATGTTAAAAAGAATAGGCTGGTTCACCCCACTATCCAACATAAAGGAAAGTTCCGTCCCATTCACCTCAATAGGCAGAATAATCAAGTTATTGACCAGTTGGAATTTTATTTTTTGGAATTTTTTGCCTTCGGGCAATTCAAAGGTCTGGCCCATTCCCAAAACTGGAAAAATGAGCAACAAAACCCAAAAAAAAGACCTAAAACCCCTCATAACAACCTCAACCTCTTATGGTTGCCCTTCAATTTACACAAAAAATACCTTAAAACCCTGTTATTTAACATTTTAAAAACAAGTGAAATAAACCGTGGTACGGTTGTATTGTAGACAATGATTTCTCATTTTTGTTTAAAATTAAGAGCATATGCCATCTATTTCGAAAAAAGGGTTTTCAATGCCCGAATCACCTATTCGTAAATTAGTCCCTTATGCCGAAAAGGCTAAAAAGAATGGAGCTAAGGTGATCCATTTAAATATTGGTCAACCCGATATCAAAACCCCTCAAATAGCTCTGGATGCGGTAAAGAACAATACGCTTTCGGTATTGGAGTACAGCAGGACCGAAGGTTCGGAGGTTTATCGTGAAAAACTGGCTTCCTATTACTTGAAAAATGAAATAAACGTATCCGCACAAGATATTATAGTTACAACCGGTGGATCCGAGGCACTATCCTTCACAATGGGCAGTATTGCCGATACGGATGATGAAATAATAATCCCGGAGCCTTTTTATGCGAATTATAACGGATTTGCGACCGCAATGGGAATTAAAGTAGTTCCTGTGGTTTCCCAAATCGAAAATAATTTTGCCCTTCCCCTTATTGATGAATTCGAGAAACTCATTACACCGAAAACAAAAGGCATCCTCATTTGCAATCCCGGAAACCCCACTGGCTATTTATACACACGGGAAGAAATAAAAAAATTATCCGCCATTGCCAAAAAACATGACCTCTACCTAATTGCGGACGAAGTTTACAGGGAATTCACCTATGATGGAAAGGAACATTATTCCATACTTCAAGAACAGGGAATGGAAGATCATGCCATAATCGTCGATTCGGTTTCCAAAAGATATAGTATGTGCGGTGCCCGGATCGGTTGTCTGGTAAGCAAAAACAAGGAAATAATAAAAACGGCCCTTAAATTCGCCCAGGCCCGTTTATCACCTCCTACTTATGCGCAAATCGCAAGTGAAGCAGCCTTGGAAACACCTCAAAGCTATTTTGATGATGTAAAAACAGAATATGTATCCCGAAGAGACCTTCTCATTTCGGAATTACAACAAATAGACGGCATCAAAATCGGTCATCCACATGGGGCCTTTTACTGTATTGCCGAACTTCCCATAAAAGATTCCGATCATTTCGCACAATGGTTGTTGGAAGAATTCAGGGTCAATGGGGAAACGGTCATGGTGGCGCCTGCCGCAGGTTTTTACGCCTCGGAAGGTCTGGGCAAAAACCAAATACGAATAGCCTATGTCCTGGACAAGGAAAGCCTAAAAAGGGCCGTATACATTTTAAAGGAAGCATTAAAAGTTTATAAGGACCAATAATGAACGTCCAAGAGAATATTTCCCTAAAACCATATAACACCTTCGGTATTGACGCCAAGGCCAGGTTTTTTATTGAAATCAGTACAATAGCGAACCTAAAAAAAGCCCTTCAATCAGAAATACACCCAGACCTGTTCATAATCAGTGGAGGAAGCAATATGTTGATTACCAAAGATATAGACGCCCTTGTTTTACATATGAACATCAAAGGCAAGGAAATACTAAAGGAAGACGACGAACATGTCTACCTTAAGGTCATGGGTGGTGAAGAGTGGCACGACACCGTTCTTTGGTGTTTAGAGCAAGATTACGGTGGACTTGAAAATTTATCCTTGATACCGGGACGAATAGGTACCGCTCCCATTCAAAATATCGGGGCCTATGGCATAGAACTCAAAGACACCTTTGTTAGTTGCGAGACCATGGCGATAAATGACCAAAGCACCAAGGTCTTCACCAAGGAAGATTGCCAATTTGGATATAGGGAGTCCTATTTCAAAAACAAAGGAAAGAACAAGTACATCATAACCTCTGTCATTTTAAAACTGACCAAAAAGAACCATGAACTGAACACCTCTTACGGTGCCATAGAATCCCAGTTGGCGGCGTGGGAGATCAACAGCCCTACGATCCAGGACATATCAAAAGCCGTCGTGGCCATTAGGGAAAGTAAATTACCAGACCCCAAAGTATTGGGAAATAGTGGTAGTTTCTTCAAAAACCCCATACTTTCAAAAAAGGAATTCGATATTTTCATTAACGAACACCCCGAAGCCAAATATTATAAAATATCCGATGGAACCTATAAGGTGCCTGCGGGTTGGCTAATAGAACAATGCGGATTTAAAGGAAAACGATTCGGGGATGCCGGGGTACACAAGAACCAAGCTTTGGTATTGGTGAATTATGGCAATGCAACCGGTCAGGAAATTATAGGATTGGCTCATAAGATCATTAATGCCGTTTTCGAAGCCTATGGTATTCGTATAAGTCCGGAAGTCAATATAATAAATAACCCCTGCTAAAGAATAACAGGGGCTATACCAAACCAAACTAACCAAAAATAAAATGTACAAGTACCAATTGTACATCTATATAATTAAAACTTTAAGATAACGCTAACCATAACAATCAATTTTATAAATTAGCGTTTAAAGGATATACGGTAACAATCGTTTGATTGGATGACGAGGGCATAATTTTTTTCGAAGCCAAACGAATACATGAGCGCACTTCTGGAAAAGCATATTGTTGAATTACTGCAAGAACGGGACGAAAAAGCCATTTCGCTCCTGTACGAACATTATGGGGATACTTTGTACGGTGTAGCTAAAAAAGTGGTCCGGGATGAAGAATTGGCTCAAGACGTGTTACAGGAAAGCTTTGTGAAAATCTGGAAAAAATCAGATTCTTATGACGCCTCAAAGGCAAAATTGTTTACTTGGTTGTTCAGGATTACCAGAAATACGGCCATTGACAAATTGCGTAGTGTGAACACAAAAACGGATAAGGAAATCCAAATGGATGTTTCTGACGTATATAATTTAGGTGTTGATAGCATCAAGCCTGAATTTATGGATGTTCGCGAGAACTTGGACAAAATAGAGGAAAAGTACCAAATTGTACTCGAAGCCCTATTTTTCGAAGGAATGACCCAACAGGAAGCCAGTGACGAACTGAATATTCCCTTAGGGACCATAAAATCAAGATTAAAGATCGGCCTTAGGGAATTAAAGAAAATCTACGGCCCTTCGATGATGCTGGCACTCCTTCTAAATCTGATGTAATGAAAGAAAAGATAAAAATATTCCTAGATTCCGATTTACTTGAAAAGTATTTATTGGGAACAACCAATGATCAGGAATCCTTACAAGTAGAACGGTACTTGGCCATGTACCCTGAAGTTAGGGACACGTACAATGAACTCCAGGACAACTTGGAGATTTATGCCAAGTTACACGCCATTAAAACCCCAGATGGTTTAAGAAACAAGATAATGGCCCGTATCAAATCTGAAAATGCAAGTAGAAGAAAATTCTTTAGGTATGCCATAGCAGCCAGTTTTGCCGCTATCATGTTCGCAGGAGCTTCTTATTTCCTTTGGAACCAAAACCAAAGCCTACAAGAAGAGAATATCATTGTGAACAACAAGATCGAAACCCTGAAAGAGGATATGAGACTCGAATTGGAAGATGTTCGTAACCAATTCATTGTATTGAACAACCCACAGACCAAAAGATACAATGTAAAAGGCAACAACAACGCCAAGGATTTAAAAGCCGTTGCCTATATTAATCCGGTAAAAAAGTTATCCTATATCAATGTAAAGAAACTTCCGCATATTTCGGACAATCAAAGTTTTCAAATGTGGGCCGAGGTCAATGGTGAAATGATCAACCTGGGTATCATTGATGAAGCAGCAGGTAAAGAAAAATTACTTGCCCTGCCCTATGCCGACAAGGCCGTAAGTTATATTACTATTGAGCAAAAAGGTGGCAACCAAACCCCGACTGTGGAGAACATCGTTGCGAAAATAGATTATTAGCATCTTAAAAATACACCATATTTTACTGAGCCCTAACTTTAATGTTAGGGCTTTATTTTTATATCTTTGTACAAAATTTCAATATGAAACTGATTCTTTTGACAATTGGTCTTTTAGCAGTAGCCTTTGCAGGTATTGCCATTAAAATATGGTCTAAGAAAAATGGGCGTTTTGCCGGAACATGTGCAAGCCAAAGTCCTTTCCTGAACAAAGATGGGGAAGCATGTGGCATGTGCGGTAAATTACCTGGTGAGCGGGATTGCGAGAAAGAAGCCGCTGCCGAACTACACTAAAACACCCCAACCAAAGGGTATATATTCCTGTTCTGATGTGAATAATACTGAAGACACCTTACTTGTTACGATAAACAAGGCGAAAATGGGCAACCAAATGGCCTTCAGTAAATTATTGGATACTTTTTGGAACGACGTATACGGCTTTCAACTTAAACGTACTGAAAACGAAAATGATGCCGAGGACATTACCATACAGACCTTTTCAAAAGCCTTTGATAAAATTGACACCTATGACGAGTCTTACAAGTTCAAGACTTGGTTGATTACGATTTCCAAGAACATTCATGTTGACTTGGTCCGAAAAAGAAAAAGAAACGTCTTGGAAAGTGGATCCAACAATGATGCGATTTCCAAAGTATTGGACGATGCCCCTACTGCTGAGGACAACCTTATAATTGAACAGAATTTGGCCACCCTATTGCAGAACATCAAAAAATTAAAACCGCATTACCAAGAAGTGATCAACCTTCGCTATTTTCATGAGTTAAGCTATGCTGCCATAGCCACTGAACTGAATGAACCCATTAATAACATAAAGGTGAAGTTGTTGAGGGCCAAAAAATTGCTTGCCGAAATCATTAAAAAAAAGAAATAAACTACCGTACCTCCTATCAAAACGCCTTTATTTATAAGGATTTCATTACTTTTTTGTGGATGGACGGTACATTATTTTGTTCGTATATTTGTAGAAAATTGAATTATGTCCGTAGACAGTGTTATACCTCCAGCAGGCAAGCCAAAATGGCTGCGCGTAAAATTACCAACAGGGAAAAAATACACCCAATTAAGGGGTTTGGTAGATAAATATGAACTGAATACCATTTGCACCTCGGGCAGTTGTCCAAATATGGGGGAATGCTGGGGTGAAGGCACCGCTACCTTCATGATATTGGGTAATATATGTACGCGCTCATGTGGCTTTTGTGGTGTACAGACCGGTCGACCTTCAGCGGTTGATTGGGCCGAGCCCGAAAAAGTTGCGAGATCTATTAAATTAATGGAAATAAAACACGCGGTAATAACCTCAGTTGACCGTGATGACCTTAAGGATATGGGATCCATAATCTGGGCAGAAACGGTAAAAGCCATTAGAAGAACAAGCCCACAAACCACCTTAGAGACACTTATACCCGATTTTCAAGGCATTGAAAGGCACTTGGACCGTATTGTCGAAGTGGCACCAGAGGTGGTATCACACAACATGGAAACCGTAAAAAGACTAACTAGGGAAGTACGTATTCAGGCCAAGTACGAAAGAAGTTTGGCTGTATTGAGATATTTACATGACCAAGGGGTTAACCGAACCAAATCGGGAATCATGTTAGGGCTCGGGGAACTCGAAGAAGAGGTCTTTGAGACCATGGAAGACCTAAGGGATGCCAAGGTAGATGTCCTTACCATTGGACAATATCTACAACCTACAAAAAAACATTTGCCGGTTCAGGAATTCATATTACCTGAACAGTTTAAGAAATATGAAGAAGCCGGACTAAAAATGGGCTTCAGACATGTTGAAAGCGGGGCATTGGTACGCTCATCCTATAAGGCACACAAGCACATACATTAATAGGCGTAGACCTTTTAGGCCCACGTAATAAAATAGGACCATTCCTATGAAAAAAGTCAATATCGGTATAAACGGGTTCGGTAGAATTGGCCGTACCCTATTTAGATTACTGAACGAACACCCGCACCTGAATGTTGTTGCCATTAACGATCTGGCAAATGCAAGAACCCTGTCCCATCTACTTAAATACGACAGTATTCATGGTGTTTGGAGTAACGAAATATCACATGACACGGAAAATATCATTGTTAAGGGCAAAAAAATACATTTATCCAATGCCATGTCTCCCCAAAACATACCATGGTCCGACCACAAAGTGGATATCGTTATAGAATGCAGTGGTAAATTCAAAACAAGGGAAACGCTACAACATCATTTGAACAATGGGGCAAAAAAGGTTATACTTTCGGTTCCCCCACTCGAAGAGACTATAAAAATGATCGTATTTGGGGTCAATGAAGGTTCCATTGGACCAGAGGACGACATTATATCCAATGCCTCTTGTACCACGAATAATGCCGCTCCCATGATCAAGGTAATCAAGGATCTATGTGGAATTGAACAGGCTTATATTACCACCATACACTCCTATACAACTGACCAAAGTTTGCATGACCAGCCCCACAATGACCTAAGAAGGGCTCGGGCAGCTTCACAATCCATTATCCCGACAACTACAGGCGCAGCCAAGGCCTTAACAAGGATTTTCCCCGATTTGGCCAATGTAATCGGGGGGTGTGGCATTCGCGTACCGGTTCCGAACAACTCTTTGACCGACATAACATTCAATGTTAAAAGAGAGACCACAATCCAAGAAATAAATACTACTTTTAAGGAGGTGGCTCTGAATGAATTAAAAAATATACTTTTTTATACAGAAGACCCGATAGTATCGGTTGACATAAACAATACTTCTTACTCTTGTACGTTTGATTCTATGATGACATCCGTAATAGGAAAAATGGTAAAGATTATTGGTTGGTACGACAATGAAACCGGATACAGTAGTAGAATTATTGACGTAATCAACTTATTGATAGAAAAAAGATACGTTTGAATCTAAAGATAACAAATACATTACGTAAGAATATAGCCATGTTTTTGGTTGTTTTCTCTATTTCGGTGAATGGGTTTACGCAAAAGAATGAAATTCTCGATGATGTGGAAGTCCATTTTAACGAGGCAAGGACCTATAGAAACCAAAACAAAATAGACCTTGCACTTGAATCCTTGGATAAGGCAGCCCTTTTGGCTGAAGAGAACAAAGATGTAAAACAACTGATAGACAGTTACAACATGTTTGCCCTGACCTATTTAAAATTAGATAAGGTCAATACCACCAAATACTACTGGGACCGCGCAAAAGTACTATTGGGCGAAGTACAATACCCTTATGGGGATGCTTATTATAAATACATAGAAGCCATTCTCCTTTTTAGGGAGAATCAGAATTTCCAGGCCATTTTCATGCTTAACGAAGCAAGACAACTGAGCAATGACCGAAATTTTTTCAATAACCTATTACTTACAGAAGGTGAGATTTATTTAAATCTGGATAAATACGAAAGTGCTGCCAAGAATTTCAATTCATTGATTGTGAACACCGATATTTATGAAAAGCAATATCTTACTACCAGGGCCTATTTGGGACTTGCAGAAACCAAACTAAGGACCAGGAATTATGAAGAAGCCATTAAAAATGCCCACAGCGCCCTACAATTGGCCAACCAATATGGCTTTGCGGTTGAGATCGTAGACGGTAATAAATTACTAGCTGAAGCCAATGAAGAAGAAGGAAACTATGAAAAGGCCTTAATAGCTACCCGCAATCTTTATACGGCCAAAGATTCTCTTTTTAGTTTGGAGAAATTGAACCTCATCACAAAAACGGCAGACGAGATCCATAGTGAAAACATGGCCAATGAAATAAAACGACAGGACAATCTCATAGAAGAACTGGGTAAATCAGCGAACAGATCCGAGATAACGGCCATATTAACCTCCGGATTTTTAATAATCATATCCCTGCTTGCAGTTTCCCTTTACAGAAATAATCAGATAAAACTAAAGACCAACGATCTTTTACATACTAAAAACAGCGAATTACAAGCTGCTAGGGACGAGGCCGTAAGCGCCATGGAAGCTAAGACCAATTTTCTATCCACTGTTAGCCACGAATTAAGGACACCACTATATGCGGTTACAGGTCTTACACACTTATTATTGGAGGAAAACCCAAATGAAAACCAAATAGAACATCTAAAAGCTTTGAAATTTTCGGGGGATTACCTACTCAATTTCATCAATGACATTCTTCATATCAACAAAATAGATGCCGATAAGTTAGAGCCTTTGATCATGGAGTTCAATCTTAAAAGACTTTTAAAAGAAGTTATAGATTCCCTTCAACAAAGCGCAAAAGGAAATAACACCAAGCTTATCTTGGATTATGATGAAAGTATTCCTTCCCATTTAATGAGCGATCCTTTAAAGCTTTCCCAAGTTTTTATGAACCTGATCGGAAATGCCCTGAAATTCACTAAAAACGGTGAAGTCTCGGTACAAGCCCAATTGGTACACAAAGAAGAGGAAGATGTTACCTTATATTTTGAAGTCAGGGACAATGGTATCGGTATATCCCATGAACAACAAGAAAAAATCTTTGAAGGATTTGAACAAGGATCTATACAAATCAACAGGGAATATGGTGGCACCGGCCTTGGTCTTACTATTGTAAAAAGTCTCTTGGGACTATTTGACAGTAAAATCAAATTGACGAGTGAATTGGGAGAAGGTAGTGCTTTCTTCTTCGAATTAAAATTAAAAAGCAAGGACAATATCATTGATGATATACCTTTTGAAATAGCTCAACAAGAATATGACTTCAAAGGGCTACATATAATGATCGTTGAGGACAACAAGATAAACCAGGTCATCACCAAAAAAATGCTGTCCAAAAAAGAGATTACTGCCGATATTGCCAACAATGGGACAGAAGCCATAGAACTAGCCCAAAAAAATACGTATGATGCCATCTTAATGGATATCCATATGCCTGGCATAAGTGGCGATGAAGCAACTATAGAGATTCGTAAATTCGATAAGACCACGCCGATTATTGCCCTTACAGCCATTTCATTAGACGATAGTTTGGAAAGCTTTTTCGCAGCTGGTTGTAATGATGTGGTTACCAAACCTTTTAAACCAGAGATTTTCTATCAAAAAATCGGGGAAAATATTTTTGGCAAACAAGAAAACCCCAAGCCTATTGCATAACGCCTTCTATGGCAGTATTCAATAAGGTAGCACCTTCATCCAGAAATACGTGTTTCACCCGTATGTAATATAAATTCTTGACCTTGCCCTTTAACCTGGCAAAATCCTTCTCCGTGGTCAAGACCAATGCTTTGGAGTTGAACAGTTCAATTTCTGAATTGCTGAAAAAATGATGGTCCCTATATTCCATATGCTCAAGATCCAACCCTTTATTTTTCAAATACACCATTAAAGGTTTCGGGTTGGCAATACCTGTAACCAAGGTAACCTCCCTTCCCTTCAAATCTCCCAAATTCTTATGGCCGGTTGTACTTTTGAGTTCTTCGTCATATTGCAGGGTACTGAACAGTACTTTTTGATCGGTCTTTGGATGAAGTAGCTTTTTAATTTTGTGCTGGTCATCCCCTGTCAGGTTTCCGGGGCATTTGGTCACAACAATCATATGCGCACGGCGAGACTCTTTTTTTGCATCCCTCAAATTCCCTGTTGGCAAATACCAATCCTTGGCATACAAATTATCATACGCAGTTAGCAATATTGAAAAAGTCGGTTTTACCTTTCGGTGTTGAAAGGCATCATCCAAAAGGATTACATCGGGACCAACCGACTGTTCCAGATTTAAAATCCCATTGCATCTATCCCCATCAACGGCAACCGTAATTTCTGAAAACTTATTCAAGATTTGAAAAGGCTCATCCCCGATTTCCTCGACGGCACTCTGTACAGTAGCCTGCACGAACCCATTTGATTTTCGTCCGTATCCCCTACTCAATACGGCAACCTTATAGGAATCTTTCAGGTTTTTGACCAAATATTCGATCATGGGTGTTTTTCCCGTACCACCAACACTGAGGTTACCAACGCAAATTGTAGGGGTCTTAAAAGACCTACTTTTAAAAAAACCTATGTCGTACAGTACATTACGTACATATACCACAAGGGCATAAACCAAAGAAACGGGAAAAGCTATTTTTCTGAGCAGTTGCATTAGAACGAAATTATAATATTTTATCTTTGATAACCTTATAAAAACAGAAAATGATCGTAAAAGAAGTAACAGGAATATTGGAAGAATTGGCTCCTTTGGCCCATGCCGAGGATTTTGACAATGTGGGACTATTGGTCGGCGATGGCAATCAGGAAGTTTCGGGAATCCTTGTTACTTTGGATACGCTTGAAAATGTGGTTGACGAGGCTATTGCCCATAATTGTAATTTGATCGTTAGTTTTCATCCCATTATTTTCAGTGGACTCAAAAAACTTACCGGCGACACATACGTGCAAAGGGTCGTTATCAAAGCCATACAGCACAAAATAGCAATCTACAGCATGCATACCGCTCTCGATAATAGTGTAGATGGCGTAAATGCGAAAATATGTGAGGTACTCGGAATAATGGAACCGAAAATCCTCATACCCCAAAAAAATACGATTAAAAAACTAACGACATATGCTCCTTTAGAGGCAGTGGAAGATTTAAAAAATGCTTTGTACAACGCCGGTGCAGGTACTATAGGCAACTATAGCAATTGCAGCTTCACCACAAAAGGAATCGGGTCTTACAAAGCCAATGAAAATGCCAACCCAACTAAAGGGGATATCGGCAAGACCCACTTTGAGGAAGAAATGCAAATCAATATTACCTTTACCTCATCCGTAGAGAAAAAAGTAATGAACGCTTTGTTCAAAAACCATCCCTATGAAGAAGTCGCATATGAAGTTTTGACCTTGGAGAATACCAATCAAGACATTGGTATGGGTATGATCGGCTCACTTAACAAACCCATGAAAGAAATCGATTTTCTTAACTTGGTTAAAGAAAGAATGCATGCCAAGGGTATACGCCACTCTGCATTACTGGACAAGAATATTGAAAAAGTGGCAGTCTTGGGAGGCAGTGGTGCTTTTGCCATAAAAGCCGCCAAAGCTGCAGGAGCAGACCTTTTTATTACTGCGGATGTAAAATACCATCAATTTTTCGAGGCTGAGGACAGCATGGTCATCGCGGATATTGGACACTTTGAAACCGAACAGTTTACAAAAAATCTTTTAGTTGATTATCTTACGAAAAAAATTCCTAATTTTGCAGTCCGTTTATCGGAAAGTAAAACGAATCCAATCAAGTATTTATAAGTATGGCAAAAAAAGGTGAAGTAACCGTAGAAGAGAAGCTAAGGGCATTATATGATTTGCAATTAATCGATTCTAGAGTTGACGAAATACGCAATGTAAGGGGTGAGCTACCCTTAGAGGTTGAGGATTTGGAAGATGATGTTCTTGGTTTAAAAACCAGACTGGACAAGCTAAAGACCGATGTTGAGACGATAAACTTCGAAATTACCGCAAAGAAGAATTTGATTGATGAATCCAAAGCATTGATCAAGAAATATACTGAGCAACAAAAAAATGTTCGTAACAGCAGGGAATTCAATTCCATCAGTAAAGAACTTGAGTTCCAGGAATTGGAAATACAACTTGCCGAAAAGAATATTAAAGAGTTCAAGGCCCAGATAGAGCAGAAAAAAGAAGTTATCTCCGGTACTAAAGAAAAATTGAGTGAGCGTGAAGCTCATTTAAAACACAAGAAAAGTGAGTTGGACGCTATTTTAGCAGAAACCGAAAAAGAAGAAAAAGCACTTTTGAACAAATCTTTGGAATACCAAGAGCAAATCGAGGAAAGATTGGTGAAAGCCTATGCAAGAATCAGAAACAATGTTAAAAACGGACTTGCCGTTGTTCCTATCGAAAGAGGGGCTTCAGGAGGTTCTTTCTTTACCATTCCGCCTCAGGTTCAGGTAGAAATCGCTTCCCGTAAAAAAATCATTACCGACGAACATAGTGGAAGAATCCTAGTTGATCCCGTATTGGCTGAGGAAGAGATGGAAAAAATGGAAAAATTGTTCGCCAAGATCTAACAATACCTTTTACAGTTAAAAAAAGGCCATCTGATCAGATGGTCTTTTTTTATATTATAACATTCCTAAAATCTTAGACTCTACTTCCGCACTGTCCCATTTTTCTTCAATATCGGGAAGCCCCATAATGTGTTCCATAATTTTTTCCTGTTCGTCACCAATGGCCAAAGCCTCAGCATAAGGTCTATCCGAGAATGTTACCCTCGAATATAAAGGAACCCACTTTTCAGGATGTTTTTCGGCGAACCTCTTCTCAATCTTTTTTTGCAGCAAAAATCGGGGATCTGCCGTTTTACTGCTCATTTCTATAAAATTGCGATAACTCAGTTCGGCGATGGCATCTGCATTCGGTTTACGTTCTTTTTGATAAGCTTGGAAAATAGCCTCCCAATCATCACCATATTTTTCTATAATCCCATTAAGGGCATATATATCCTCAAATCCTGCGTTCATTCCTTGTCCGTAAAAAGGAACCACGGCATGGGCCGAATCGCCGACCAAGGCAACTTTGTCCCAGTAGGTCCAAGGATAACACTTCATGGTTACCATGGCGCTGGTCGGATTTTTAAAAAAATCGGTCGTTAAATCCTCTATTTCATGATTCACGCTAGGAAAATTGGTCTCAAAGAAATTCTTGGCCTCTTCCTTGGTCTTTAGACTATCAAATGAAACCTCCCCTTCGAAGGGCATGAACAAGGTACAGGTAAAACTACCATCTAAATTGGGCATGGCAATGAACATATACTTACCACGTGGCCAAATATGAAAAGAATGGGCATCCAATTTGTGGGTACCATCTGCATTTGCAGGAATGGTCAATTCCTTATAGCCTACATCTATAAAATCCTGGGAATAATCGAATCGGCTTCGACGTTGCATTTTATGGCGAACCCTGGAAAACGCCCCATCACAACCAAAGATCAGATCAAACTTATATTCTTGCCACTCCCCTTTCTCGGTTTCCCCTGTATATAATTTAGCTTCGGGCAAATCTACATCCCAGACCTTTTCCTCGAACTTAAAGGTAACTCCCGACTCTTCAGCCAAATCGATCATACGACGGTTCAGCACACCCCTGGAAATAGACCAGATAGCCTCCCCTTCCTTTCCATATTTTTGAAAATACATAGGTTTCCCTACTACATGCATTGCCCTTTTATCCAAAGGAATCGCAATTTTCTTGATCTCATCCTCTATACCAATCTCCGATAAGGCTTTCCATCCCCTATTGCTCATCGCCAAGTTAATGGAACGACCTGAAAACACTATGGTCCTAATATCGGGACGGCGATCGAATACGGTAACCGTATGTCCATATTTTCTTAAATATATGGCCAATAGGGAACCTACCAGTCCAGATCCTACTATGGCAATGTTCTTTGGAGTTTGCTTCATTATATTTATAGAAAAAACTAAGGGTTAGCTTGTAAATTTAATAAAAATAACTTCAATCAGATAATCATCAAAGCCACTGATAAACATGGGAATGATTACGTAAATGACAATAAAACCTTTTAAAAACATCCAAAACACCCATTTTCTACGTATATATGGTACTATCCGCTTCGGCGTCTATATATATCACAAAAAAAAGTCCTTCACAATTCGATTGTGAAGGACTTTTTCCTTTATGCGGAAATGATGAAATTTAAATTTCTATTCCAGAATTCCGTCAACGATACCGTAAGCTATTGACTCTTCGGCATTCATCCAATAATCACGATCAAAATCCTTTAATACCTTATCGTAATCCTGATCACAATTATCGGCCAAGATTTTTGCACTCAATTCTTTGGTCTTAATGATCTCTTTTGCCTGGATCTCTATATTCGAGGCTTGCCCACGGGCACCACCACTAGGCTGATGGATCATTACCTGGGCATGGGGCTGTATAAAACGTCTTCCCTTTTTACCGACAGAGAGTAAAATAGAGCCCATTGAAGCTGCAAGACCCGTGCAAATCGTGGACACAGGGCTTTTTAATGATTTTATGGTATCGTACATCGCAAAACCGGAAGTAACATATCCTCCTGGGCTGTTGATGAACAACTGGATTTCTTTATTATTCTGCATATCCAAATACAACAAACGATCGATTACGTGCTTGGCGGAATCATCATCGACCATGCCCCAAAGAAAAACCTTGCGTTCTTCCAATAACTTTTCATCTATTGCTTCCTGTACTTTTCCCTTTTTAGAACTCATCTTGTATAATTTAAGAACCCAAAACTAAGCAATTTATTAAAAATAAACAGATATCACGGTTATCGAATTGTATTAAAAAAAAGCCAATACACACCTTTTCCTTTTACCCCCTTCCTACCCTCGTCCTGGTTTGGCCATCGACCAGAATAAAAACGAACCGATACCAATGCTTTCGACAACCGCTTTTATAGCTCCCATTTTGTCCAATCCACTTATTCCTTTATTAAAACGATTCCATTATATTTGAACAAACCCGCAAACCATGAAAATTATCAAGCTCGTTCTATTAGGCCTCCTTTTTATTGGATGTAAAACAGAAAAAAAGGAAACCCCACCCAAAGAGGAAAAAACATATGACATTATTGAAAAAATCGCCAATGCCCATGGTTTCCAAAATTGGAAAAACATCGGGGAGCTGCATTTTACTTTCAATGTGGATCGTGACAGCTCGCATTTTGAACGGAGCTGGATATGGAATATCAAGGACAACAAAGTAACCGCTATCTCCCAAAATGATACCACTATCTACCAAAGGTCAAAGTTGGATAGCATTACGAACAAGATAAACGGCGGGTTCATCAATGATAAGTATTGGTTATTGGCCCCTTTCAACCTGGTTTGGGACAAAGGGAATTACACCTTTGAACATCAGGAAAAAGAAATGGCCCCGATCAGTAAAAAACCCATGCACAGATTAACGATCGTTTATGGCACTGAAGGCGGATACACGCCAGGCGATGCCTATGACTTTTACTTTGGTGATGACTATCGCTTACAGGAATGGGTATTTAGAAAAGAAAACCAACCGGAAGCTTCCTTGGTAACCACATGGGAGGATTATATTGAAAAAGACGGACTGCAAATTGCCCAAACCCATACCAATGACGAAGGGTTCTCCCTGTATTTCACCAAGCTGGAAGTGAAACAAAAATAAGAACCGTACTTAGGCATTCGGCCGTTTTCGGTTCAACAGTAAGGTAGCCATCAAAATTAGCACCACACAACCCAGCAAGCCCGTAAAACAGGTTAGCAATGACCATTTCTTGGCTACAAACCCTAGTACTGGCGGAGCAAGTAGAAACCCGGTATAACCTAATCCCGCAATAAAGGAAACCCCTTGGGAAGAATCTATTCCCTGGACATTACCTCCTATACGGAACAATTCCGGAGCCATGACCGAAAAACCCAGACCGATCAATGCAAATCCGGCAATAACCAAGTACGTCAAGGTTGAAAGCACCATAAGAAATCCGCCGATGGCTATGATCGCACCCAAGGCAACGATTTTTACCGACCCGATTCGTGTACTAATGGCATCGGCTACAAAACGACCCAAGGTCATTGTTATTTGAAAACCTAAAAAACCTGCTCCCCAAAGGGCTTCGGGAGCCATACTTATTTCTTTCAAATACAGACCGCTCCAATCTACAATGGCCCCTTCGGTCCCCATGGCCACAAAGGCAACGATACCTATGACCAACAAAGGCTTGAAAAGTTTAAAATTAAAAGGCTCCTTATTCACGGGGGCCGCTTTAATATGGTAATATCGCCTAAAGAAAATCGCATTTATCCCGAGAACAAGGATAACGGCAATTAGCATATGAAGTGGCGGGCTCCCGATCGTAAGGATCAAAAAGCTGCCCAAACCGGCCAATACACCACCCAAACTGAAAAAACCATGGGCCGCGGACATGAACATCTGTTTGTCTTTTTTCTCTATCTCGGTAACCAAGGTGTTCATGGCTATATCGGTAAAGCCGTTTGCAGCCCCGAAAAAGAACAATGCCGCCATTAACGTATAATGATTTGGGGCCACTAATGGTAAAAGAGCCATAAAACTACTCCCCATTATACCAAAGAAGGTGGCTTTACCCACCCCGATCCTATTAATGATTTTGGCTGCGATGGGAAAAATGGTAAATATCCCCAAGGATAGAAAAAAAATGGCAATACCCAGATCGGCCTTGTCTATTCCCAAATTCTCCTTGACGGAGGGAATATTAATAACCCAGGTCCCAAAAAGGATATTTAAACTGGCGAATACCCAAGCAGGCCCAAAATAGCGTGGATTACTTAAAATCAATCGTAGTGATTTCATCAGGCTTGATTTTTAAAGGGCAAAACTACTTAAAATAGCCTTTGGCGGCTAATCGTTTTGAGTCAAAATACCATCCTTTAATATCTGTCCGAATCGGTACATATCTTCATAAGAACAATAAAAAGGGGCCGGTGCCAATCGTATGACATTAGGCTCTCGCCAATCGGCAATTACCCCGTGTTTCATCAGGTAGTCAAAGAGTGGCCTCCCCTGCCCGTGCAAAAGTACACTAAGTTGGCAGCCCCGGTCCTTGGGAGTAATGATCTCAAAACTCCCCTCCACTGCCTGTGCGATTTCATTCAGAATAAATTCCAAATAAGCAACGATCCGTTTCCTTTTGGCAATCAGGGCATCCATACCTACTTCCTCAAAAAGTTGAAGGGAAGCCAAATAAGGTGCCAATGCCAATACGGGTGGATTACTGATCTGCCAAGCATCTGCGGTTTCCATAGGTTCAAAAACAGGTTTCATTAAAAAACGGGTTTCCTTTTTTGTTCCCCACCAGCCTTCGAACCGCTGTATATCGGTATTACCCAAATGATTTTTATGAATGAACACACCAGAGGCATTCCCAGGTCCACTGTTCATATATTTATAGCTGCACCAGGCCGCAAAATCAACATCCCAATCGTGCAATTTCAAGGTGATATTCCCGGCTGCATGGGCCAAATCCCAGCCAACACGTGCCCCTACGGCCTTACCGGCCTTGGTTATGCCCTCCATATCAAAGACCTGTCCGTTATAATAATTAACACCGCCGATCAAAACCAGGGCAAGTTCATCGCCCAATTCCTCAATTTTAGCGCGTACATCCTCGGTTCGCCAAAAATGTTCCCCTTCCCTTTTCTTAACTTCGACTATGGTCTCTTCGGGATCCAAACCATGGCAACGGACTTGGCTGTTCAATAAATATTGATCACTGGGAAAAGCTTTTTCCTCACATAAGATCTTAAACCGGGTCTTGGTTGGGTTATAAAAAGAGACCATTAACAAATGTAGGTTTACACTCAAGGTATTCATTACGGAAACCTCTTCGCGCTCGGCACCGACTATTTTTGCCAATGGGCCGGCCAAACGCTCATGATAATCCCACCAAGGCTTATCGGCATGAAAATGACCTTCGACCCCGAGCATCCTCCAATCCCCCATAATCTCATCAACATAGGATTGGGCCAATTTAGGTTGTAATCCGAGCGAATTACCTGTAAAGTAAATGACCTGCCTACCTTCTATTTGGGGAAAATAAAACTCCTTTCTATATTTTCTTAATATATCCTCAGCATCCAACTGCTGTGCAAAAGTGAGTGTATTCTGAAATTGCATAGTCTTCTTTTTATTCAAAAGTACAATTTCAGTTTAAAAGCAAGTTGCTTTCATTCGCTGTTATTCAATCCGCATCTCAATGATGTGCTTTTTGAACCCCACCTTTTCGTAGGCCCTTATGGCATTTTGGTTATCATCGTAGACCGTTAAACGAATCTCTTTCAATCCCCTTGAAAATGACCATTCTTTAAGATATTCCAATATTTTTCCGTTCACTCCCTTTCCGCGATACTCGGGCAAAGTGTACATAAACCCCAAATACGAATAATATTGATGGGCCAAATACGGTTTAGCAGGTTTGATCAAGGCGTAACCCGAGGCGATTACCTTACCTTGAATTTCGGCTACCGCGATATGTGCATCGTTGTCTTGGAGCATTGCCCCAAGATCATAATAGGAAATGGGATCCACATCCAGCGTGGGGTCAAAAGGTCTTTCTGCCTTGATCACCCCTTGCTCAAAACTGCGCAAAAGTTCCAGATCACCATGATTTGCCTCCCTTATTTCAATTACATCCATATAATAATGCTTTAAAAAGTCAATGTATTGAAATTTCAAGGTAGCACATATTTACATATTTTTACCGAAAATTTACCTATGCATTTTTTGTCATCGATAATCGAGGATTATATTCAGGACCATTCGGAAAACGAACCGGAATTGCTAAAGGCCCTTTCCCGCGAGACACACCTTAAGGTTATTCAACCACGAATGATCACCGGGCATTTTCAGGGAAGGGTATTGAGTTTACTCTCTAAGATCATCGGCCCTTTGAATATTCTTGAAATAGGCACCTACACCGGATATTCGGCTTTGTGCCTGGCAGAAGGTCTCCGAAAAGATGGGCAATTGCATACCATCGACGTGAATGAAGAACTCACCGGCTTTCAGCGCAAATACTTTGACCAAAGTAATTTTGGGCCACAGATAATACAACATACGGGAGATGCATTAAAGATCATCCCGACCTTGGACATGACCTTTGACCTGGTATTCATTGATGCCGAGAAAAAGGAATATCCCAAATATTTTGAGGCCGCGATCAAAAAAACCAGATCGGGCGGTATTATCCTATCCGATAATGTGCTGTGGTCGGGCAAGGTGGTAGAACCTGTAAAGGACAAGGACAAGACCACTAAAATTCTTTTGGAATACAATCGAATGCTGAAAGAAGACCCCCGAATCGAAACCGTTCTTTTACCTATCAGGGATGGGTTAACCCTAAGTAGGGTACTATGATCCTTTTGTAAAGATTGTAAAAAGCGAATGCCGATAAGATGCCCACAAGGGCACCCACGATGATGTCGACCGGGTAATGTACCCCCAGATACATTCTGCTCATGGCAAAAAGCAGGGGCCAAACATAAAAGACCCAGCACCACTTTACCCTTTTCCTAAGAAATAGGACTATGATCGTGGTAATGGAAAAAGAACTGGCCGCATGTCCCGAGAAAAAACTAAAACTGGATGGATTGTGCAAAACACGGATCAACGAATTTACATCCAGATCATTATTGGGTCGCAACCGGGCAAAGTAGCCTTTGGTCACATCGGTGGCCAATAATATGAAACCTACCAAGGCCAAAACGGTAAGCGTTACGAAAATGGCTTCCTTTCGTTTGTATTTCCAGAAGATAAGCACGAAAAAAAATAGGAACAAAGGCGTCCAAGTATAGATATTGGTCACCGTTGACCAAAAATGATCGTACTCTTCAATCCCTAGACTATTTAAATAAATGAGTGTTTCCCTATCCCATTGCAGAATTCTTTCTAGCATAGGTGTTCGTATTTATTGCCGCTTTATGGTACCGGTAACGTCATCGACATTCTTCTTAACGTCCTGATATCCTTTTTTCAGATCTTCCCCAAGTCCAGATTCCAGGTTTCCCTTTACATCATTGATGTTCTTTTTAATATCATCGACGAAACTGGTATCTATACCTTGTTTTTCGGCACTTTTCTGGATCTCTTGTTTTATGTCTTCGGTGGCATCCTTGAGTTGGCGCATTCCTTTTCCCAATCCCCTGGCGATATCGGGAATCTTATCCGCACCGAATACCATCACCACAATGAACATGATGAAAAATATCTCAGCCCCGCTGATAAATAAAAATAACATCGAATACATACGCCAAATATAGTGAAGATAAATTGCTAATTAAAAAAGAGGGGCTCTAAATAACGTGTTCGCCTATCAAATTAAAGCGGCGCAGGGAACAACATTTTACCGAAGTTCATTTTATTCCCATTACACCCAGTGCTCCAGATAGTTATGAATCACACTTTTAGAGCCCCTCTTGGGTCCCATAAAGGCCTTCTTAGCCTTTTACGTTTTGTTTAAACCTTTCAAAGTCGTTTTGCTGCTCTTGTCTAGGCCATGAATTGTTGGTGGTATCGATATCGGCAGTTTCCGCTTTGGGATCCACTTGTATATTCACCAATTCACTCTGTGAAGAAAGCACCAGTTTTACTTCGGCATCGTTCTTTCTCCAAATTTCAGGAGGATAGGTTATATTTTCCTTGGAGCCATCGGCATAAGTATATTCCACGATCAATGGCATGGGTATACCTCCTGGTTTATCATAGGTGATTTCGTAAAAATACTTTGGTTCCTTAACCTTGGCCCTTTGTTCCGCGGTCATATGATCCATCATGAATTCCTTGAGGTTCTGCGAACTTTCAGATGGGGCTTTGCCTTTTAACCTGGCATCAAAATCCTCACTATCCTCATCTACTAGATAAACCAATGGCATTAAATCCCTTTCGGTTAGGTTACGCGCGGCCATATATTCCCGCATTTTCTTACCGGGTTTATCCGATACATAATACTTTTTGATTCCTTTTACCCCAATATCAACATAATCGGTGGTATAGAACCAACCTCTCCAGTACCAATCCAAGTCAACGGCCGAAGCATCTTCCATGGTCCTAAAGAAATCCTCGGGAGTAGGGTGTTTAAACATCCAACGTTGCGCATAGGTCTTAAATGCATGATCGAACAATTCGCGACCCATTACCGTTTCCCTCAAAATATTCAGGGCTGTTGCCGGTTTACTGTAGGCGTTTGAACCTAATTGGTATACGTTCTCTGGGTTGGACATGATCGGGGCAATGGTACTTTGGTCCCCACTCATATACGGTACGATCTTACTTGGGTCTCCCCTTCGTGAAGGATAGGACCTTTCCGGAGCGATCACATCTGGATGCGCTTCACCGAAAGCCTGTTCGGTCAAATACTGCATAAAGGTATCCAATCCTTCATCCATCCATCCCCATTGGCGCTCATCGGAATTCACGATCATCGGGAAGAAATTATGTCCTACTTCATGAATGATCACACTGAGCATTCCGAATTTAGTACGATCGGAATAACTACCATCCTCGTTGGGCCTTCCGTAATTCCAACAGATCATGGGATATTCCATTCCTTGGTTCTTCGCATGTACCGAAATAGCCTTTGGGTAAGGATAATCAAAAGTATGTTTGGAATAGGTTTTCAAGGTTTGTACCACGGCCATGGTAGAATAATCGCCCCATAACGGATTACCTTCTTTCGGATATAAGGAAACGGCCATTACATCTTTACTGCCCAATTTTACGGCCTGCATGTCCCAAATGAATTTTCGGGAGGTGGCAAAAGCATAATCCCTGACGTTCTTCGCCTTGAACTTCCATGTTTTCTTCTGTTCCGAAAAACCTACCTCAGCGGCTTTGGCCTCTGCTTGGGTAACGATGACCACAGGCTTGTCGTATGACTTCTTCGCCCTCTCGTAACGGCTCATCATTTCCTTTGTGAAAACGTCTTTCCTATTTTGAAGTTCTCCCGTAGCATCGAGAATGTGATCGGCAGGTACCGTAATGTTCACTTCATAATCCCCGAAAGGAAGGGCGAATTCCCCACTACCCCAGAATTGATGGTTTTGCCATCCTTCCACATCGTTATAAACGGCCATTCTTGGAAAGAACTGCGCTATGACATAAGCCCTATTGCCATCCTCTGGAAAATACTCATATCCTGAACGTGCCCTGTTCACCGTATGATCGGGAATATTGTACCACCACTTTATCGAGAAGGACAATTGCTCCTTGCTCTTAAGTGGTTCGGGAATGTTCACCCGCATCATGGTCTGGTTGATCGTATATGATAAGGGCTTACCCGAGGCATCCTTAATGTATTCAATATTGAATCCTCCATCAAAAGGCTCATCCAAATATTTACCCACAAAACCTCCCGGTTGCTCTGCCAAAGGCACTCCCCCACCGTTACGAAGAGGCGACTTACTGTCCTTGGCCCGTACATTTTGATCCAACTGCACCCACAAAAACTCTAGGTCGTCGGGGGAATTATTGGTATAAGTAATGGTCTCGGTACCGTAGATTTTGGCATTTTTATCATCCAACTCAACATCTATCTTATAATCGGCCTGCTGCTGGTAATAATCCGGCCCAGGCGCCCCTGAAGCGGAGCGATAGGTATTTGGAGTTGCGAACTCCTCATACATCTGTTTGAACTTACTTAGGTTGGTGTGCCCCTGTTCCTTGGTATTTTGCCCATCTTCCTGTGCGGTCATAACTGCCGCGAACAAGAAGAAAATAGAAGCAAAACCATACTTGATTCTATTCATATGATCTCTAATTAGATTAAGACGGAAATTTAAAATTTTTTTAACGATTAATTAATTGATGTTATAAGTTTAACATTCCTTTATTATTCTCCTTAATGAGAACAAAACTTTTCTTTTTCCCTTTCACCTTTACATGTACCAGATTCTGTTGTTCATCATAAAGATCGGTAAGTACTTCGTTCTGCACGGTTATCGATGTAATGTCGTTACCGGGTATATCGGGAATCTCGAGATAACAGACCATGATATCGTTATCGTATTTTTTGCCCAAGAAACGGTATTGCTTCTGTTCCCCATTAATATGTATTAAGAATTTGGCCTTTAGGTATTTCCCGATATAAGCATCGGTCATCTTGGACTCCTTATCAGTAGCCAATTTCGCTTCAAGGCCGTACCGCTCTTTGAGCAATGCCTCAATATCATCGATGAATATACGTGTTGTGATCTGAAAGGCCTGATCTTTCTCCGAGTAATTGATATTCGTTACGCTTACGTAATACTTATGGGCCGCCGTAAATGCCAACAAGGGCAAAAGCAATAGGACCAAACTCTTTTTTAAAACCTTCATGTACTAAAATATTTCTATAAAACCGGTGCAATAGTTGTGCCGATCCCAGTATTAATCCATCGCATTGTTTTCCCTATAGACCTTACTTTTTTTACGCATGTATTCCCATATTTTAAATTGGTCATGGGAATCTACCAAATACTGAAAGGTTGGGTCTACCTCACAGAAATACATAAAATCGGCTATCTTTTCTTTCGGGATATTCAATTCGGTGACAAAAAGCGTATCCGCATAAAATGCCCTTACGCGTTGGGTACGTTCATACTTTTCATTCCTGGCCACCCGTTGTTTCAACATTTTTGTACGTCCTGAAATGGCATTGATCAAAGGGTCGAAACTCATAAAAGGATTTGCCGTTGCCGCGAACAATTCCCTTTCGGCCTGGGTAGGTAATTTTACATAAGCGTTCGGCAGGCCCAATGTAGATGCGGTAACCACGGGTTCGATTTGGGTGCGTTTTAAATCTGTCGCCATGTCCCCCGTAAGGTTATAGGGCATTACCACGACCTCGTCCAACTCGGTCACCAATTCTTCCATGGGTACATAGAGTAATTTGCTTTCGAAAACCGCTGGGGTCACGACCATCGTCTTACGTTTGTACTGCACGGCGGAAAAGACCAAAGTATCGTTCAATTTGGCGGCGATGGAAAAGAATCCCTCATTATCCGTTATCGAAGCTTTATGGGCAGACGTATTGATAACATGTGTAGCGGCCACATCGCCGCTCTCACTATAGACCCTTCCCTCTATTTCTTTACTTGGAAATGTCTGGGCGCTGATTCGGGCACCCATAATAAACAATAAGATAAGCAGTAGCCTACTTTTCCTCATCTATTTGGCTCAGGAACGTTTTACTCTGGTTCACCAAAAATTCTATCAACTCAAATTCGTTTTCCTTTTTCAAAAGGGTACGTGCCGGCATCTGGTGATCGCAATAGATCAAAAACGCATCGATCTTATCTTGGGGCACGTTCAAGTCGTTCACAAAAAAGCTATCATCATACACCTGCCGCATCACCTGGCTCAATTTTAACTGGGGCCGTTTTTCCTCTGGTGTCGTTTTATCCGAATTTACCAAGGCCTTAAAGATGTTCACGAAATTGATACCGTCTTTCATTCCCCTTTGGTATTGGGGCATGGCAATATTCTCTACCTCACTTGATCGATCGTTCTCGTACTCGTACTCCTTAAATTCCTCGTTCTTTACCTGTAGGAACTTCTCTTGCTGTTCGGGGGTCACCACGACTTCATCAAGTTCGGTCACCTTTTCTTCCACCTCGACCACCAAGCGTCCTTTTCGAATGATATCCTCGGTAACAAGAACAACCCGCAATTGATAATTAAGGGCCGTAAAAACCAATTCATCGCCCTCTTTTACACGGATCAAAAACTCCCCTTTGGCATTGGTAATGGTAGCTACCTGTGCCGTGGTATTAATGACGTTCTCATTGGGCACATAACTGTTCATATAGAGCACCTGCCCCCTAAGGTAGCCACGATCGTCTTCTTGGGAAAACCCGGTATAAACGAACAAAAAACAAAAAACGGATAGTAAAAGTGATTTCATCAAGTATAATTTACAAAATATAAAGGAAACATAACTAAACGGTATTTAAAAACAGTCGGCTCTAAACTTTTGTTAATTTGTTTTAACACCGTTTCTAATGACTATTTAACGAACTACTAAACCACTAATAACCAAACCTTAAAACATTCAACCCAGAAGATGACCCTTTAACCGGGTTAGCGGTTATTTCAACACCAAAAGTTAGGTATGTATTTATATAATTCTATTTTTGTTGGTCACCGTAAAGGTGCATTCCTTTCAAAATTCAGGTAAAAAAAGGATTGAACAACGCTATTGAAAATTTGTGATGCACTACCGTACCGATAATCAACAATGAAGGTCGTATAGGGTAGGGTATCAAGAAAAACAATTGTTTTATCAAAGCAGTTTGTGAATAGAAGAAAGAAATAAGAACAAATGAAAAGAACACTATTTTTTCTGGTTTTAGGCCTTTTATTGGGCACGGGTGTAAAAGGGCAGATCAAGATCGGGGACAATCCCCAGACCATTGACCCATCATCGGTCTTAGAGCTCGAAAGTGGCTCCCGTGTATTGGTGGTCACCCGAGTAAGTACGGCCGAGATGAATGCCATTACCCCCTTACCCGGGGCGGTGGTCTATAATACCGACCTACAGTGCGTACATTATTATAATGGTACCGAATGGATCAATATTTGTGAGGAAGTGGGCGGCATACCCAATTTAACCACCGAACCTTTCGTAAATACCCGAAGTACCATCGTAATTACCACCGATGGCGAAAACAACCATATTGAGGTAGCACAAAACAGTATACGTACCGAACAGATCGTTGATGGCGGTATCAATGGTGTGGACATACAGAACAACAGTATAGGAAACGATAAATTGGGGAACGATGCCGTTGGCCGGGAAGAGATCATCGATAATGCCGTGGGGATCGATGCCCTGGATACCAGCCAAGTTACTTTGGAGAGTTTTACCAACACCCCGGGCTTTATCACCGATGCGGATATCATTAGTGGCGATACGGGAAATGACCTTATGATCGGTGTTGACGGAGGGGCATTTTATGATGAACAGCCCGTTTTGGATGCCATTACTACGAATACAGGGGATATTAGCACCAACGGTTCAGATATTGATACCAATACGGCAAGTATTTTAAGCAACGCCCTTAATATCGGATTGAATGCGGACAACATACAGATCAATACCGACAATATACTTTTAAAGGAAGACGCAGCCAATAAATCGGACGATGTGGCCTTAGGGAATTCTGCAGACCTTTTCCCTACCCAAAATGCGGTAAAAACGTATGTGGACAATGCCACGGGGGCCGTAAGTACATTGAACAATGGTGAGATCTATGTGGGCAACGCATCCAATGTAGCAACAAGTGTTGCCATGAGTGGGGATGCTACCATTGACAATACCGGTGCGGTAACCATAGAAGATGATGCGATAACGACGGCTAAAATTTTAAATAATGCGATTACTACGGGTAAAATTAGAAATAGTGCAGTGACCGAAATTAAAATTGCAGATGCAGCGGTCACCCCTATTAAAATTGAACCTTCACCAACGATTGGAAGATATTTAAGTACTAACGCTTCAGGAGTTGTTGAATGGGTTGATTTGCCCGCTGCTGCGGCTGAAGTTGATGGTATTATCGGCAATGAAGTAACTGGTCCAACAGATGGAACTCTTACAGTTACAGGATTGGGAACAAATGCAAATCCCCTTACGCTTGATGTAGCAAATGGAGGAATCGATACCAATGAGCTTGCTAATGGAGCTGTCACAACGGGTAAAATCAGTAATGAAGCAGTGACTCCCGCAAAAATAGAACCTTCTACAACCAACGGACAATACCTAACTACCGATGGAACAGGAAACGTTGCTTGGGTCGATTTACCTGCTGCAACGGCAGAAGTAGATGGCATTGTTGGCAATGAAGTAACCGGTCCCACGGACGGCACTTTAACACTTTCAGGTGGAGCGACAAATGCCGACCCACTTACCTTAGGAGTTAGTTTAGGTGGAATTGATACCGATGAACTTGCTGATAATGCAGTGACCACTGCAAAAATTTTACCTGGGGCAGCCGACCAAATACTAAGAACGAACGCCGCTGGGAATGCTGTTTCATGGGTTGATTTACCGCCTAGTGGGACATCCGACATTTTCGATGCTACTACGATTTCCGGAACCGGGGTGACAGGTGACGCTTATACCGTAGCAGACGATGCAATTACGACCATAAAAATATTGAATGCGAATGTAACCGATGAAAAAATCGCACCCGGAGCAGCTGACCAAATTTTAAGAACCAATGCTGCTGGAACTGCAGTTGAATGGGTTGATTTTCCACCCAGTGGGGCATCTGCCATTTTCGATGCTACAACCATTTCCGGAACTGGGGTGACAGGTGACGCTTATACCGTAGCAGATGATGCAATTACGACCATAAAAATATTGGATGCGAATGTAACCGATGAAAAAATCGCACCCGGAGCAGCTGACCAAATTTTAAGAACCAATGCTGCTGGAACTGCAGTTGAATGGGTTGATTTTCCACCCAGTGGGGCATCCGCCATTTTCGATGCTACAACCATTTCCGGAACTGGGGTTACAGGTGACGCTTATACCGTAGCAGATGATGCAATTACATCAACCAAAATCGCATTGAATACAATTATCGCGGACGACATCAACACAGGGG
Source organism: Maribacter luteus (assembly GCF_009674825.1). Taxonomy (GTDB): domain Bacteria; phylum Bacteroidota; class Bacteroidia; order Flavobacteriales; family Flavobacteriaceae; genus Maribacter_A; species Maribacter_A luteus. The sequence continues at coordinate 7,035 of NZ_WKJH01000022.1, read as the reverse complement.
CGGTAACAACGGACGAGATATTGAACGGAACTATACTAGCTGAGGACATCAACGATGATGCCGTAACTTCAACTAAAATACTCGATGACAACGTTACAATCGAAAAAATAGCCGCAAGTGCTAACGATGGGCAAGTCCTCACCACCAGTGGAACTGATGTTGTTTGGGCGAATCCGACAGTAATGCCCGTATCTGCCGATGGTTCCACAATTACAGGTGATGGGTCTACAACGGACCTTTCAGTTCCTACCGATGGAATCACAACGACCCAGATTGCCGATCTCACAATTGCAACGATAGACATCGCGGATAACAACGTGACACCGGCGAAGATAGCCGAAGGTGCCAACGGCGAAGTCCTTACGACCAACGCAGCAGGTGATGTTGTCTGGGCGGCACCAACAGTTCTTCCCGTATCATCGGACGGAACGACAATAACTGGTGATGGGTCCACAACCGACCTTTCAGTTCCTACCGATGGAATCACAACGACCCAGATTGCCGATCTCACAATTGCAACGATAGACATCGCGGATAACAACGTGACACCGGCGAAGATAGCCGAAGGTGCCAACGGCGAAGTCCTTACGACCAACGCAGCAGGTGATGTTGTCTGGGCGGCACCAACAGTTCTTCCCGTATCATCGGACGGAACGACAATAACTGGTGATGGGTCCACAACCGACCTTTCAGTACCCACCAATGGTATTACAACGACCCAGATTGCCGATCTCACAATTGCAACGATAGACATCGCGGATAACAACGTGACACCGACAAAGATAGCCGAAGGTGCCAACGGCGAAGTACTTACGACCGACGCAGCAGGTGATGTTGTCTGGGCGGCACCAACAGTTCTTCCCGTATCATCGGATGGATCAACTATAACTGGTGATGGGTCCACAACCGACCTCTCCGTTCCGACAGATGGCATCTCAACGACCCAGATTGCCGATCTCACAATTGCAACCATCGATATCGCGGATAACAACGTGACACCGGCGAAGATAGCAGAAGGTGCCAACGGCGAGGTACTTACGACCGACGCAGCAGGTGATGTTGTCTGGGCGGCACCAACAGTTCTTCCCGTATCATCGGATGGATCAACTATAACTGGTGATGGGTCCACAACCGACCTCTCCGTTCCGACAGATGGCATCACAACGACCCAGATTGCCGATCTCACAATTGCAACCATCGATATCGCGGATAACAACGTGACACCGGCGAAGATAGCAGAAGGTGCCAACGGAGAAGTACTTACGACCGACGCAGCAGGTGATGTTGTCTGGGCGGCACCAACAGTTCTTCCCGTATCATCGGATGGATCAACTATAACTGGTAATGGATCCACAACCGACCTCTCCGTGCCTACTGGTGGCATCACTACTGCTCAGATTCTGGACGGGACAATACTAACTGAGGATATTGCAGACGATGCGGTTACAACATTAAAGATTCTCGATGATAATGTAACCCCAGACAAAATCCAACAAGGTACAGATGGGCAAGTTCTTACCACTAATGGAACGGATGTCGTTTGGGCAACACCTAACTCAACCAACCTTTCCACTACTGATCTTACCCAAACTTCTGGTGAAGACAGAACTTACGATTTAAATGGCCAAAATTTACAATTTTTAGGAAGTGGAAATATAGGCATAGGGAACTTTGGAAGTCCAGGGTCACCTACTAATATCAATGACAAATTACATGTTGATGGCCAAATAAGGGCCGAAGATGGCTTTGCCACCAGATCAGGAAGTGCCGCCTTGCCAACTTATGGTTTTTATACTAATAGCGATAATGACATAGGAATGTATAGAGCGGGAATTGATGAATTGGGTTTTTCCACAAATGGAATAGAAGCCTTAAAAATCGATGAATTTCGCAATGTTGGCATTGGACCTAATTTTGATGTAAATACAATTGACGCTAGACTACACGTTGACGGAAATTTAATTGTAGAGGGACAAATCTATACCGATAATGCGTATTTACCAATACCAGATTATGTCTTCGAAAAATATTTTAAAGGTAAATCTACTATAAATGATAATTACCAATTCAAATCACTAAAAGAAGTTGAATCATTTATAAAGAAATTTAACCATTTACCTGGTGTTGTCTCTGCCAAACAAGCCAAAGCCGATGGAAAGTGGAATTTATCAAAATCGTCTTTGAACAACCTAGAAAAAATCGAGGAGCTCTTCTTGCATACCATAGAACAGGAAAAGAAGATCGATCAATTGCAAAACGAGAACAGGGCCTTGACCAAGGAGTTGGAAACGCTTAAAAGTGACATTGACCTTATTAAACAATTGTTGTTGACCAAAGAAGCAAATGACTAACATGAAAAACCTTTGCTATATATCGCTTTTGCTGTTCGGCATGTTGGGCCATGCCCAGACCGCCCTGTACAACAGTGGTAACATACGGATCCACAACCAAGGGCAGCTCGGTTTTCATACCGATCTGATCAACGATGCCGCTTTTGACGAGAATGTGGGGCTGGCCGGTTTTTACGGCAATGACCAGATCTATGTTTCCGGCGCCTTTGTACCTACCTTTTACGATATGGAGATTGCCAACCCTACGGGCGTATTGCTGCAAACGGGGATCAACAACCTGAACAACACCAATTTTATCGTTGGGGATTTCCTCACCTTTAAAAACCAAACAGACGTTTCCTATACCTTTTTACAGGATGCCTTTTATACGGGCGACAGCGATCTTTCGCAAGTAGATGGCTATGCCGCCGTTACGGGCCAAAGCTCTTTTACCTTTCCCGTGGGAGACGGGGTGCAATTGCGCCCGTTGATCCTAAGGTCTGAAAGTGAGAACCCCGTGGCCAAATGCGCTTACTTTTTTGAGAATGCCGGGAGTCCTACCTCGATCAGTGAAAGTTTTGACCCGGCCATAAAATCCAAGGTTTTGGGGGGCGTCAGTGGCACCGAATTTTGGAGACTGCAGGGTAGCGTGCCTTCGACCATAGAGATCAGTTGGAACGAACGTAGCGATATCGCAGCCCTTACCGATGATGTGACCACGATTATGGTCGCCGGTTGGAGCAAGGCCGAAAACCAATGGGTAGCCTTGAGTCCGGCTGGGGGTACGGGTGACCTTACCGTAGGATTTGTGGCTTCGGACAGCTTTATACCCGATGATTATGAGGCCATTACCTTTGCGACCTTGGATGTACCCGAAGACTTCCTCGATTTGGAGAATTATATCGTTTCCGCCAATGGTGATGGGATCAACGATATCTTGATGATTCCCGAACTGTTGGAGCTTTCCCCCAACAACCACCTAAGGATCTATAACCGATATGGGTCTTTGGTCTTTGATCAAGTGAATTACACCGACCAATTCAAGGGGTATTCCAATGTGGATAATTTCGTGATCGACCGAGAACAGGGGCTTCCATCAGATGTTTATTTTTATATTGTTTCTATGGATGACCTTGGATTGAGTTTTCAAGGATTCCTGTATTTAACCCGCTAAAAAGCGGAATCATTTCAAACAGGATAAGCGATATTTCCGTAGTATCAGAATACCTTTTTTTAGCGTCATTCGGTGAGCTGAAAACGACCTTCTTCCTAAAGTTGTTTTTGTATTACATATTCTGTAGGTTATTTCCTAAAGTACCTGCTGTACAGCGCATTTCCATGGCTACAGCCATATATCCGACAAACCAGACCTATAAACCAGTATATCAACTACTTACAAATAGTATATAGTTTAGACGAAAGGAGCCTTTTATCGATTATCAGTAACTATACTTGCCTTTCACAACATATTGACCGCTACTCACAACATATTTTATATATCGGGAGTGCATAGGGTTATTTTTGATCGATTAATAAAGTACCCCAAAATCCCCAATCGGAATGGACATTAAGAAAATTGCTATATTTCTAATCCTTCTTGGCACACAGTTAGCGCTGGGCCAGGTAAAAATAGGTGAAAACCCCAGTGTTATAAATCCGTCCTCCATCGTGGAGCTCGAAAGCACGAATAAAGCCTTTGTTTTAACAAGGCTCTCCACCACCCAAATGCAAGGTATTACCCCATTGAACGGTGCCATGGTCTACAACACCGACACCCAATGCATCCATTATTATGACGGAAGCCAATGGAACAACTTGTGCGATGGTAATTCAGGTATTAGTGGAAAAAGCTTAATCAATACAATCGATAATAATAACGGTACATTCACTTTCAATTATTCCGATAACACAAGTTTTACAACATCAAATCTTACAGGTCCGGCAGGAATCAATGGCGATTCCGCTTACGATATAGCGGTGGCCAGTGGATTCATCGGCACCGAGGCTGAATGGGTAACTTCACTCAAAGGTCTAGTCGGCGACAAAGGAGAAACTGGAGATAAAGGTCTTGTTGGTGACAAAGGTGAAGTTGGTGATAAAGGTGAAACCGGTAACAAAGGAGAAGTCGGTGACAAAGGTGAAACCGGAGATAAAGGAGAAGTCGGAGATAAAGGAGAAACCGGTGACAAAGGTGAAACTGGAGATAAAGGAGACAAAGGAGAAACTGGAGATAAAGGCGAAAACGGAGATAAAGGTCTAGTCGGAGACAAAGGAGACAAAGGAGATGTTGGTGACAAAGGTGAAACTGGAGATAAAGGAGAAGTCGGAGATAAGGGAGAAGTCGGTGACAAAGGTGAAACCGGAGATAAAGGTCTAGTCGGTGACAAAGGTGAAACTGGCGACAAAGGAGACAAAGGTGAAGTTGGCGATAAAGGTGAAGTCGGAGATAAGGGAGAAACCGGCGACAAAGGCGAAATCGGTGACAAAGGAGAAACCGGCGACAAAGGTGAAACTGGAGATAAAGGTTTAGTTGGTGACAAAGGAGACAAAGGCGAAGTCGGTGACAAAGGTGAAACTGGAGACAAAGGAGACAAAGGTGAAGTTGGCGATAAAGGTGAAGTCGGAGATAAGGGAGAAACCGGCGACAAAGGTGAAACTGGAGATAAAGGTTTAGTTGGTGACAAAGGAGACAAAGGCGAAGTCGGAGATAAGGGAGAAACCGGAGATAAAGGTTTAGTTGGTGACAAAGGAGACAAAGGAGATGTTGGTGATAAAGGAGAAACCGGTGACAAAGGACTCGCTGGAGATAAGGGAGAAACCGGTGACAAAGGAGAAACCGGTGACAAAGGAGAAGTCGGTGACAAAGGTGAAACCGGAGATAAAGGTTTAGTTGGCGACAAAGGTGAAACTGGAGATAAAGGAGACAAAGGTGAAGTTGGTGATAAAGGAGAAACCGGCGACAAAGGTGAAACCGGAGATAAAGGTTTAGTTGGTGACAAAGGAGACAAAGGAGATGTTGGTGATAAAGGCGAAACCGGTGACAAAGGAGAAGTCGGAGATAAGGGAGAAACCGGTGACAAAGGTGAAACCGGAGATAAAGGTCTAGTCGGTGACAAAGGAGACAAAGGAGATGTTGGTGACAAAGGAGAAACTGGAGATAAAGGAGAAGTCGGTGATAAAGGAGAAACTGGAGATAAAGGTCTTGTTGGTGACAAAGGTGAAGTTGGCGATAAAGGTGAAACCGGAGATAAAGGTCTAGTCGGTGACAAAGGAGACAAAGGAGATGTTGGCGACAAAGGAGAAACCGGAGATAAAGGTCTCGTTGGTGACAAAGGTGAAGTTGGCGATAAAGGTGAAGTCGGAGATAAAGGTCTAGTCGGAGATAAAGGAGACAAAGGAGAAGTTGGTGACAAAGGTGAAACTGGAGATAAAGGTTTAGTCGGAGACAAAGGTGAAACTGGAGATAAAGGAGACAAAGGCGAAATCGGTGACAAAGGCGAAATCGGCGACAAAGGTGAAACCGGAGATAAAGGTCTCGTTGGTGACAAAGGTGAAGTTGGCGATAAAGGTGAAGTTGGCGATAAAGGTGAAACTGGAGATAAAGGCGAAGTTGGTGATAAAGGAGAAACCGGAGATAAAGGTTTAGTTGGCGACAAAGGTGAAACTGGAGATAAAGGAGACAAAGGCGAAGTCGGTGACAAAGGAGACAAAGGAGAAGTTGGCGAT
>NZ_WKJH01000022.1:746-969 GCF_009674825.1 Maribacter luteus | reverse complement strand
CAAAGGTGAAACTGGAGATAAAGGAGACAAAGGTGAAGTTGGTGATAAAGGAGAAACCGGCGACAAAGGTGAAACCGGAGATAAAGGTTTAGTTGGCGACAAAGGTGAAACCGGAGATAAAGGTTTAGTTGGTGACAAAGGAGACAAGGGAGATGTTGGTGATAAAGGCGAAGTCGGTGATAAAGGAGAAGTCGGAGATAAAGGTGAAACTGGAGATAAAGGC
>NZ_WKJH01000022.1:0-736 GCF_009674825.1 Maribacter luteus | reverse complement strand
TGAAACCGGAGATAAAGGTTTAGTTGGTGACAAAGGAGACAAGGGAGATGTTGGTGATAAAGGCGAAGTCGGTGATAAAGGAGAAGTCGGAGATAAGGGAGAAACCGGTGATAAAGGTGAAACCGGAGATAAAGGTGAAACTGGAGATAAAGGCGAAGTCGGAGACAAAGGTCTAGTCGGAGACAAAGGTCTAGTCGGAGATAAGGGAGAAACCGGTGATAAAGGAGACAAAGGAGAAGTTGGCGATAAAGGAGAAACTGGAGATAAAGGTTTAGTTGGTGACAAAGGTGAAGTTGGTGATAAAGGAGAAACCGGTAACAAAGGAGAAGTCGGTGACAAAGGAGAAACCGGCGACAAAGGAGACAAAGGCCTAGTCGGCGACAAAGGTGAAACCGGCGACAAAGGAGAAACTGGAGATAAAGGAGACAAAGGCGAAGTCGGAGATAAAGGTGAAACCGGAGATAAAGGTTTAGTTGGTGACAAAGGAGACAAAGGAGATGTTGGTGATAAAGGAGAAACCGGCGACAAAGGTGAAACCGGAGATAAAGGTCTCGTTGGTGACAAAGGTGAAGTTGGCGATAAAGGTGAAGTCGGAGATAAAGGTCTAGTCGGAGACAAAGGTGAAACCGGAGATAAGGGAGAAACCGGCGACAAAGGTGAAACTGGAGATAAAGGCGAAGTCGGAGATAAGGGGGAAGTCGGTGACAAAGGTGAAACCGGAGATAAAGGTTTAGTT
>NZ_WKJH01000003.1 GCF_009674825.1 Maribacter luteus | reverse complement strand
TCATAGCGCTGCGATGATGTAGCATTTCCGAAAGACCGGGAATCGAGGTACGAGATGAAGGGATTTTGGTCGACGCAGGCGAATGCTACATCATCGGCTCGAATATGCGTAGTGCGGGATTTCAAGGCACTTCACTGTCAAACCGCTACTGTGTTTATTAAATGCTTTAATTTTCAAATTTACCAAATCGCCCCGCATTACGTATATTTATTGTTAGGTTTTCGTGCTTTATTCTCCTCAGTCTGTCCGTGTGTTGGGGCAGCCATACTCTTTGACAAGTTTTGGTTTGCGCGTTGGCTTTTTGAGCGACTTGGCAATGTGTATGGTTGCGAAGGCTGGCTATTTCCTGCTTTGTTTTCTATAGTTTTCTACTGCTTTATTATAATCTGTTTTCTTATCTTTTTCATTCCATTCTGTCCAGAAATCAACTGTACTGCTTAAAGGTCGATTCTCTTCTTTTGGCATATCCAGCATAATTCTTGACGGCAATAATACTGCATCACCCAATACTATAGTCTCACCTACATCTAAAGTAGGTAGTATGTCCGCAAACACAGTAAGGTTGTCTGACATAAAAGATTTCACCGTGCTTTGGTCTTGTTTATTAGAAAGTCTTAAAGACATTATATTATTGCATTGACTAAGTATAGTTTCGCTTACATCAGAAGGTCTTTGACTGATTACAAGCAAACTAACACCATACTTTCGTCCTTCTTTGGCAATCTTCTCAAAGTTCTCTAATGCTCTTTTTTCATTCGGATTATTTTCACCTTTTTTCGGCAGATATAGATGAGCTTCATCACATACCAACGCTAAAGGGTGTCTTTCTGATTTTTCCGTCCAAAACTGGATATTGTATAAAATCCTAGCAACTAAACCAATAATAATAGGTAGTACATCAGATGGAACTTCTGAAAAGTCAATTATTTTAATACCTGAATTATTTTCTTTAAATTCTATTAATTGCTCAATGATTTCCGTCAAAGCAGTATAAGCATTAAGTTCAGACGGATGTTTAAATAAAAATCCATAACGCTTATCTGTAACTTTTACATCTAAACGAGTTAATAACCGACTGAAACTTCCATTAAAATCACCTTTCTTTTCACTTCCAGCTCTGGCACCTGGCACCATTTCTTCATTTAAACGTCTCAATTCTGCAATCACTGAATCAAGATTATAAGGCACAGGACTATCAATCGTAAATGAATTTATTACTTCATCCTTTTTGTTATCCCTTAAGTGTTTTAATTTTTCATCACCTACCAACTTTTGAAACATCATGACCTGATTGTGTGCAGAAAACTCAGAACGGTCAATAAACATAGCTTGCATTTCCTCTGAGTTAAGAAGCCAATAAGGAAGAAAGAGAATGTTATCATCCTTTGTTTCTAAATCATCTGGTCCAGCTATTCGTAATTGCTTTGCAAATTTTAATGTTGAATATTCCCCATGCAAATCAAAAACTATCATCTTAGTTGTTGGTAAATCTGCTGCTTTTTCAAGAATAGATGCAACTGTCCATGATTTACCAGAGCCTGTACTTCCAAGTATCGCGGCATGACGCTGAAAGAACTTGTCACCATTTAACTGAGCACGAGCCTTCTCACTTAGTGAATATTTACCTAAATCAAGTGAAACATCTGATTTTGACTTTGCAGAAAGCAAGCCCATAAATTTTTCTAGATTTTCACTCTCAATAGAAAATGCTTCGGCATCAATATCTGGAATCTCCTGAATAGAACGTGAAAAGTAATTTATTTCTGTCCCTTTTTTTCCTTTAAACGTTGCAACAATTGCTATTGTAACGATATTTGAAACTCTTTCAAGAATTGAATCTGCGCTTACGGGACTTGTATCTTCATCCTCATTGGGTTGTACTATTGTTTTTAGTTGTTCTGTTGAAGGATTTTTAATTACTCTTTCTACTATTGCAATTGCCCATTCTTCAACTGCTGATGAAATTTTTACCGCAACTAACCGACCGACTCTAGCAAGCTTAAGTTCTTTTGGTTTAACATCTAAGCTTAATTTAGTTGTATCAACATAAACTACTTTTCCAACGTAATCTGTTTCTGTATTAAAATCAAAAAGGTTTGCCATTATCTATAATATTTCATTTGCAAATTCGTCAATTTGCCAAATCGGTTTGTCATGTTCAATTTCTATTCCTTTGTAACTGATTATTGCACCTCCGTTATAATTATCACTAATTGCAATTATCTCTGGATTTTCACTAATTATCTTTTTTGCATTTCCGATTAAATCTTTAGTTACAATTATTGCTCTACGACTAACTTGATTTATATTTTGCCATATTTTTTTGTCAATATCAATGTCATTAAAGCCGTACCCGACAAATAAGTAGGTTTGAGCTTTATCGATTGCATTATCCATTTCTCGATAAAAGTGCCTATTCTCAACAATTCTCTTATGTTTTGTTTCTCCAGGTGTTATAATAAACCTTTCGTAATCATTGATACTTTCAAAATATGATAAGCTGTCATTGCGATAAACATTTTCATTTTTTACAAAATAGTTAAGAGAGCCATGTACTTTGTGTAATCTGACATGCGGCTTTATTTTAGAATAGACTTTTCTTGATTTACTATCATTTTCTAATCGGTTGAATAATTGCTCAGATTCTGCCCAATCAAATCTCTTTTGCATTCCGCCATAAAATCCATCATTATAATCTATATCACAATGTGATAATGCATTCTCAATAATCAAATCGTAGTTTGGTGTAATAATGTCAATTATTGGATTTGTATAGGAAAGAGCATTTTTAAGTCGTTCAAAAAGAGCAATAATTGGAATCTCTCCAATCGATATCTTTGAAATGTTTTGATAATTTACTTTCGCAACATGTTTTCCTGTTTCTACAATTATACTTTCAAGCAAAAAGTCGGACTTCACAACATTTAGCGAGTTTTCAAAGTCAATTTTCTTATTTAAGTTATCCAACACCAATTTCCATTCGGATTCCGCTTGTTTATCACCTAGAATAACAGAAGGAATAACTGATTTCAAATGAGATTCCAAAGCTCCCATTCCAAAAGCAAAATCAATTGAAATTGAACTTCCAGTTCCGATAATCAAAGCTAATTGCTTTCGAAGTCTTTCCTGTATTTCTTGATATATTTCGTCTAAATCCATTCTATCATATTGTATGTGTGCGTCGGCAAAAATTTGGCTCTTTTACAAGCTGAAGAATCAGCAAGTGTGTTGGAGCTTGTAAATGTGCCAAATGCGCGTTGGCTGTGTCGCTCTTTGCATGAAACCTAACACATAAATATGTGCATGTTTTATATTCACCTCCAATTTACACATTTTTCACTTAGACCTGTCATTATAGGGGATAACAATTTTTATGGTGTTATTCATTTTGTATATCATAATTAGGTATATTTAAAAAATGATATACAAAATACACAGTGAATTTAGCCCATTATATTTTTTTGCCTGATCAACATAGGGGTAAAAAGGTCATTCTAGTTCAATTTCCTTTTAATAAAACATTGCAAGACAATCTTAGAAAAAGATTTCCTTCGGCAAAATGGAGTAAAACCCGAAAATCATGGTATTTGCCAGACTTGCCCGTTGTGAGGCAACAATTAGGAATGAAACTACCCGATTTCAATGAAAAAAAAGTCATAGGAATTCACCCTGTAAATCGGCAAGCGTATTTGAATATGCAGAATCAGCTTAGTCTTAAAGCCTATAGCGGAAATACACAAAGAATATATCTTTCCGAAATGGCGCATCTGTTAAGGCTTTTGGGTTCCTATGAGCTAAATTCCCTTACACCTGATAAACTTAAAGATTATTTTCTCTATTGCGTGAAAACCGAAAAGATGGGGGAGCGAAAAATGAATGGAAAAATAAATGCGATAAAGTTTTATTTTGAACAGGTGCTGCACAGGCCTAAAATGTTTTTCGATATTCCAAGGCCTAAAAAACCCATTGTTTTGCCTAAAATGCTAAGCAAAGCGGAAGTGAAGAAAATACTGCACGTTACCACCAACCCTAAACATGCCATTGCGCTAAAAATGTGTTACGGTATGGGACTACGGGTTTCAGAGGTCGTAAGTGTTAAATTGGAACATATAGACAGTAGTAGAATGGTCGTTAGGGTTGTCGGCGCAAAGGGCAAGAAAGACAGGTATGTGCCTTTGCCTTCTTCATTGCTTTCTGGTTTACGAACCTATTACAAAGATTATAGGCCAAAGGTCTTTTTATTGGAAGGCCAATATGGTGGCCCGTATTCAAAGGGTAGTGTTCAACAGGCCTTTAAAAAAGCGATGCAAAAAGCAGGGATTAAAAAGAAAATCGGGGTTCATGGTTTAAGGCATAGCTATGCCACACATTTACTCGAGGCGGGTGCCGATATGCGTTTCATTCAAGTATTGTTGGGACACAATTCGATAAAAACAACCCAGGTGTATGCCAAAGTAACACCTAGGAGTTTATCGAACATTACCAGTCCATTGGATTCCCTGTAATCAAAGAATTCATTTAGGGCCGTACTTGCCTTTATACCGTTTCCATAATTCGGTTTGGTGGGTTTCCAAAGAAATATCCCTCCCATCAATGAACGCTTTGGTAATCTGGTTGCCCTTCATGTCCAACGCATCGCCATCAGCAATGAAAAGGGTGGCACTTTTGCCCACTTCCAACGTGCCATAAGAATCTTGCATGCCTAAAATTTGGGCGTTGTTTCCGGTAATGAGCTGTAGGGCTTGTTCCTTGTCCATGCCCTGGGCTACGACTTGTCCGGCATAAAAGGGTAGATTACGGGTCTGGAAATTGGCGGCATCACCGTTCTGTAAGCCTACCAATAACCCGGCATCGGTCAATAACTTTGGTAATTTATACGGTAGGTCATAATCCTCATCATCAAAGGTAGGCAGGCTATGCGTACGCTGTACCAAAACGGGAATGTTATGTTTCTTAAGAAAATCGGTGACCTTAAAGGCATGGTAACCGCCCACCAATACTACCTGTTCTATGCCGTTTTCCTTGGCCATGGTTATCCCGTCGATGATCTCTTTTTCCCCATCGGCTTTTATATACAATTTTTGTGAACCGTCGTAAAGCCCTTTCATGGCGGCAAATGCCGGATTCAACTGTGTACTCCCACTTTTGTTGTAAGCAGCTGCATGTTGCAAGAAGGTTTCCACTTCTTTCAATTGTTCGGCGTACTTTTTATTGGGCTGGTAACCTCGCGGTTCACCCATCCACCAGCGACCTTTTCGAAAGGTGTTCGGCCAATTCAAATGAATACCGTCATCTACTTTTACCGCGGCATCTTCCCAGTTCCAGGCATCGAACTGTACAATCGACGATGTGCCCGAAATACGCCCACCTTGGGGGGTTATTTGGCCTATGAGTATGCCGTTGGGCCGCATACTTTCTACTACTTGCGATTCGGCATTATAAGCGATAAGACTACGGACATGCGGAATCATTTCCCCGATTTCGTCCTGATCACTGGTGGCACGTACTGCATCTACCTCTACCAGTCCCAACGATTTGTTCGGGGCTATGAAACCTGGGTATACATGCCTGCCCTTACCTTTAATGACCGTTCCCCTTCTGGCGATCTTGGTCATGGCATTACCAACGAATGTCAGCTTGCCGTCCTCGAACATGATCAAGGCGTTTTCTATGACCTTTCCATTACCCAAATGGGCCGTGACCCCATCGATAGATATCGCTTCTTGCTGCTTTGGGGCAGGGGTTTGTTGTGCCGTTCCCATAAAAAAAGTAACTAGGGCGAGAACAAAACCATATATCGGATTTTTCATTGTATTTTTCATATTCTTTACCTTTTTAGAGTGAATCGCAGTGAAACTTTTCTTTTTTAGTGTTCCTTGGGGCCTGGGTTTTGGCGCCGCTTTCTTTTTCCTTGAGCATCATTCCGATGAGTTTGTTACGTTCTACGGAAATGGATTCACGCTGTAATTTATCTTTTTCCAGATCGAAATAGGTGGCACCTTCGATCAATGTTTTCTCTGCCTTGGCATAGACGGATAAAGGATTGTCGCTCCAAAGTACCAGATCGGCATCTTTGCCTTCTTTGATGCTGCCCACACGCTCATCTATATGTAGTAGTTTTGCCGGATTTATGGTGACCATTTTCCAGGCTTCAAGCTCTGAAACACCGCCGTATTTGATGGTTTTGGCCGCTTCTTGGTTCAATCTGCGCGACATTTCGGCATCATCACTATTAATGGCTACCGTAAGGCCTTGGTTTTGCATTATGGCCGCATTGTAGGGTATGGCATCCTTTACTTCATATTTATAGGCCCACCAATCACTGAATGTTGAGGCGCCCACCCCGTGCTCGGCCATTTTATCGGCAACTTTGTAACCTTCTAATATGTGGGTGAAGGTGTTTACCTTAAAATTGAATTTCTCAGCGACCTTCATCAGCATATTGATCTCGCTCTGCACATAGGAATGGCAACTGATGAAACGTTCCCCATTGAGTATTTCGACCAGGGTCTCCATTTCCTCATCGTGGCGATAAGGTTTGCCGCTTTTCTTTTTTACCTCGTATTCCTTGGCCCGCTGAAAGTAGTTCATGAATACTTGTTCAACACCCATTCGTGTCTGTGGAAAACGACTGAAACTTTGCCAATTACTTTGTTTAACATTTTCCCCCAATGCGAATTTTATGAATTTGGGAGAATTGTCATAGATCATGTTCTGTGCACTTTCTCCCCATTTCAGTTTCAATAGGGCAGATCGGCCGCCGATAGGATTGGCCGAACCATGTAGCAATTGTAAGGAGGTAACCCCACCTGCCAAATTCCTATAAATATCAATATCCTCAGGATCAACCACATCTTCCATTTTTACCTCTGCGGAGGAGTTTTGTCCGGCCTCATTAATGGCCAAGGCCGCTAAATGGCTATGTTCGTCTATAATGCCTGCTGTTAAATGTTTGTCTGTGGCATCAATGACCTTTGCCCGGCCAGCATTTAGGCCTTTGCCTATTTTTACGATTTTACCGTCTTTTACCAGTACATCGGTATTTTCCAGGATTCCGGCTTCTTCACTTGTCCATACCGTAGCATTTCTGAACAGTATATTTTCCGGTTTAGGGATCTCTGAATACCCATAACCGATATTCGGGAACGTTACAGGTACTATTTCAGGAGTGCCCACAGCTACCTTTTCTTTATCCTTTTCAGCAAAGGGCTTGTTCCTGGTTATGGTAAATGGGGCTTCTTTACCATTGGGTAAGGACAATGAACCCGTTAAAGGGATCGAGCTGTCTTTTACCAAGGTCGATAAACGGTACAATTGGTCATCTTTTGAAAATGAAAGTAGCAACCATTCATCTTTAAAAGTCATTTTGGAGGAATAGGTAACGGTATCCTTAGTGACTTTTATCTTTGGTTTTTCGGCTTTGCCGGAAATAGAGAGAGCAAAGGTCTCCCCAGCAGATTTTAAATCGTATTCACCCCGGATATCAATAAGGTCCAAATCGGTGATGACGTTCTTGGTACCCTGAACCCAATTTTCATATAAGGTGGTGCCTTTAGCGAATATATCTCCTGAAGTGATCAGGAAATTGGCCAAATGCCCTTGTTGTAAAGATCCTATTTTATCCGAGCGGCCCATTATCTGTGCAGGTACGGTCGTAAGCGCTTCTAGGGCTTTCGTTTTTGGGAGTCCGTAGGTAATGGCTTTTCGTAGATTATCCATTAATTTCGAGGGGGACTTCAATCCGTTCAGGGTGAATGAAAAAGTGACGCCGTTTTCAGCGAGTATTTTCGGGTTGGCCGGTGCTTGGTTCCAATGCCTCATATCTTCCAAAGCAACATACATGGCTTGGTTCGGGTCGCTTACATCAAATGCATCAGGAAAATTCAACGGGATTATGAGTCGGGCATTGGTGTTTTTTATGTCGGCAATGGTTTCATATTCATCGCCTCCACCTAGAATAGTGTATTGTATGCCGTTGGCATCCCCGATTCCGTCTGCACGTACAATATTGCCCTTATCACCTGCGGCAAAAATCTGAACCAAACCTTTATTGGCATTCAAGGCCTCTAGAGAGCGGTCTTTCGTATCTACATTGCCTTTGGCGTACCAATCCGCATCGGTGTACATTTGGCGAACCAAGGCCATCGCCCCCATTAAGGAAGTGGGGTAGCTTTGTCTTGAAGCTATGCTTTTTGTGAAAGAGAAATATTGGCCCGAACGGTCATCCAGGACCCTTTGGGAATCATCACCCTTTCCGTTAAGGGCAATAAGTATTCCCGTGCCTCGGGCAATACCATCTTGTATATGTGAATTAACGACGCCAAAACCTGCATTTCTAAGTTCCTTGGCCTTTTTTTCATCGTATTTGAATGCGTTGATCGCATTCTTTTCGGGCATTATATGGTCGTTCCAATAAAAACCTTCCCGTGTTGGGTTGTATTGTGGGGATCGTCTTGAACCTTCCGCTTTTTTAGGTTTGCTAACCCCAAAATCCGAATAAATATCGATGAAAGAAGGATAGATTGTTTTTCCTTTTAGATCAATGGTAACGGTGTTCTTGGGCAGGGTTACCGATGAACCTACCTGTACCACCTTTCCATTCTGGATCAGTAAGGTTCCTTGTTCTACGACCTGTGTGGGTGTTACATAGATTTTTGCATTCGTAAAGGCCGTGTAATTGTTGTTTTTTGACTTTACCCCTTCGTTTTCGGGAAAGTAATCTTGGGCCAATAAGGTTGCACTACACCAAAGCAGTGTAAGTGCCAAGAGTTTCATTTTCATAGAGTTGGTTTAGTAGTTAAGCAACTAAAGATAGAAGAAGCATTTAAACAACGTAAATGCGTTAACTTTTTTTAACGTTTTAGTGTGAAAGTTAAAAGCTAGAGGTTGAGTAAAAGGAGGGATTCCGAAGGTCAAAAATCCAAATTCCGTAACATAATTATCAAATACCTGCAGACCGACCACTGCTTACTCTCTTATTGGCCTTTGGCTGTTAGCTCTTTGCCTTTGGCTATTAGCCTTTAGCTGTTAGCTTTTAGCTCTTTGCCTTTGGCTGTTGGCCTATGGCTGTTAGCTTTTGGCTTTTAACTTTTTAACTTAAAGATGATCAACTGATCACTGCCCACTGCTTACTGAACACTACTTACTCTTTTATTGGCCTTTGGCTCTTTGCTTTTGGCTCATTGCCTTTGGTTGTTAGCTTTTCGCTCTTAACTTTTTAACTTAAAAATGTCAACTGATCACTGCCCACTGAATACTGCCTACTGCCCACTGCTTACTCTTTTATTGGCCTTTGGCTCTTAGCTCTTAACTTTTTAACTTAAAGATGATCAACTGATCACTGCTTACTGTTCACTGTATCGGATGTTCCTTATGATACGTTACCATAAGTGAAACCACGGCATTATAACTCTTTATACCCTTTTTTTGATTGTTCGCTTTTAGGAACGTATTGAAAATGGATTTGAAAACGGGTTCCATAGGATTTTCGAACGACTGCCAGAAATGGGCCATTTCTTCAAAATTCTTTCGTGTGCCCGGATTCAACTTGGCATACATTTCCTTGAATTTGGCTTCGTCGTTTCTTCTTAAGTCACTAAGACAATACGTTAAGGCATAAGCGTAGGCGGAATATTGAAAATACGTATCTGGATTGTAAAGCGTGGCCAAATACCCTATGAAATTGGTTTCGTTCTCTGCGGAATAGCCAACTTGGTGGCCAATTTCATGTCCCGCAACCACAGGAAACCTGAAATTCGGGAGTCGCCCGTTTACTTGTGCCTCATGGGTAAACGGGTTTAGGTAACCGCCATACCCCATATAACTTAATCCCGTACTGAAAAGTGAGGTTTTAATGCTCGGATGCCGATAAGCCAAGAAGGGATAGGTTTTTTCAAGATTTTCATATCCGATCAAGGTTTTTTCAAAAATTTCTTTTTTGGTGTAGGGTGTAGCAACTGCCAAAGCCGTATCCTTGGTAATCTGGTATTGTAGTGCGTTGGTTTTTGCTATCAAAGCTTCCGTCAAGGTCAATAGTTCAGTATCGGTATGTCGGTCTTCAAGAGCGAACCTTTTGGCAATGGGTTCGCGATAATAATTGAGTCCCCATAGCAAATGAAAGGTGAAGTACGCGATCGACAGGATAAATACGATGTTCCGAATAAACAATAAGGGAAAGGTTTTAATGTGCAGCCTATGTACCCAAACATATCTGATCGCCAAAAGGGATAATGTAAAATAGAGGATATCGCCGATAGAAAAGGGAATCCATCCGTATAAAATCCTAAAGAACCCCGATATCATAGGATACAGGCTGTTACTATAATACTTTTCGATGGTATCCGGGTGGTTTCCCAGCCATTTTACGAGTACAATCTGTGGAATAATAGATAACGCGACCCAATTTTTGATTTTATCGACCATGGTTTCAAAAATAGGGATTAATACCCTAAATCTCGCTCGCATGCCGTACTTTTGAAGTGCAAAAATTATAGTATGAGTAAAGAAGTAAGACAGTTGGAACCACAGTGTGTTTGGAATAAATTCGCTGATTTGAACGAGGTGCCCAGACCTTCGAAAAAAGAAGAAAGAGTTATAAAGTTCATGTTGGATTTTGGTAAGTCCCTTGGGTTGGAAACCTTTTCGGATAAGGTGGGGAACGTGATCATCAGAAAACCGGCCACTGCAGGTATGGAAGACCGGAAAAAAGTTACCCTGCAATCCCATTTGGATATGGTACATCAAAAGAATGCGGATACAAAGTTCGATTTTGATGCAGAAGGGATAAAAATGTATATCGATGGTGATTGGGTAAGGGCCAAAGGAACCACTTTGGGTGCGGATAACGGATTGGGAGTGGCCACGATCATGGCCTTGTTGGAAAGTACCGATATTCCCCATCCTTTTTTAGAGGCATTGTTCACCATTGATGAAGAAACAGGAATGACTGGGGCCATGGGGCTTGAAGGTGGGGTATTGCAAGGTGATATCCTATTGAATTTGGATACTGAGGATGATGATGAGATAGATATCGGCTGCGCCGGAGGAATAGATGTAACGGCAACACGAAGTTATAAAGAGGAAGCTGTTGGTCCTGATGCGATTGGGTGCTCCATTACCGTAAAAGATTTACAGGGCGGCCATAGTGGAATGGACATAGACAAAGGATTGGGAAATGCGAACAAGATCATGAACCGTTTGCTTTTCAATGCCATGGAATCTTTCGATATACAGATTTCCGAGATAGACGGGGGTAGTTTGCGTAACGCCATCCCTAGGGAAAGTTTTGCCAAAATTGCGGTGAAAAGAAACGATGCCCATGACTTTGAAAGTGCATTCAAGCAGTGGGCAAAGACGATAAAGAACGAGTTGTCGGTTAAAGAACCCGAGCTGTCGATTACCATGGTTTTGTCAGAACCTCCGGCAAAAGTAATGGAGGAAGCTAGTCAGGATAAAGTCATAAAATCAATTTATGCGGCCCACAATGGTGTATATGCCATGAGCGCGGCCATACCTGATTTGGTCGAAACGTCGAACAACATCGCCCGTGTCTTGGTCAAAGACGGACAAATAAAAATAGGTTGTTTAACCCGATCATCGGTTAATTCCGCAAAAATGGATTTGGCGAACGCCCTTAAATCAGCTTTCGAAATGGCCGATTTCAAAGTTGAATTGGATGGTGACTATCCCGGTTGGAACCCCAATCCTGATTCTGATATTTTAAAGGTGTTAGAAGCTAAATACGAGTCTTTATTCAATGAAAAACCAAGGGTAGTGGCCTGCCATGCCGGGTTGGAATGTGGGATACTAGGACAAAATTATCCCGAAATTGATATGATCAGTTTTGGCCCAACGATCAAAGGAGCCCACTCCCCAGATGAAAGAGCGAGCATTGCATCCGTGCAAAAGTTCTGGAAATTCGTATTGGAGGTGCTTAAGGATATTCCCAAAAATTAACATTTATTGAAAGAATGGCATAATAAATTAACTTGTAATATTCATTTTGTTTATTTATATTATTTAACTTTAAGTAATAGTAAAATGTAAGGTTATGGGTATAAAAAGTTTTCAAGGAGCAAGAAAAAATCAAAACGCCACAGAGGAAATTCCACTAAAGGTCAGTGATTATATGACCACGAAGCTTATAACTTTTCGGCCAGAACAATCTGTCGAGGAAGTAATCGATGCTCTGATCAGCAATAGGATTTCTGGCGGACCCGTGGTCAATGACAAGAATGAGTTAGTGGGGATCATATCCGAAGGGGATTGTATTAAACACATAAGTGATAGTCGTTATTACAATATGCCCATGGAAGATGGTTCCATTGAAAAGAAGATGGTACGCAACGTTGAGACCATCGACGGTAATATGAATATCTTCGATGCGGCGAACAAATTCCTCAATGATAAACGCAGGCGTTTTCCCATTGTGGAAGATGGTAAATTAGTAGGCCAGATTTCCCAGAAGGATATTCTAAAGGCTACCGTTATGTTAAAATCCCAGAATTGGAAAAAATGATCCTTACGGTAAAGTTCCGATTATAACCTGTAATGTTTCATTCAAAGGGTAAATAATCTGTACTGAAAAAAAGGCATAAAAAAATCCCGAAACCATATTTGGTTTCGGGATTTTTTAAATTAAGTATTAATTGCTATTCGGCGATTCCTGTGATCTCCAAATCGAATATTAGGTTTGAATTCGGTGGAATTGGGCCACTACCTTGCTCTCCGTAACCTAAATATGGGGGAATGAACAAGCGAACCTTGTCACCGACTTTCATGGTCAAAAGTCCTTCCTTGAAACCTGGGATCAATCCGGCATCCGGACTGTAAGGCATAGGTATTGCTTCGTAACCTCGACCGGCTTTTCTACGTTCATTGAATTGAAGGAACTTTTTGGCCACTTCTTCATAGTTACTGTCAAAGAGAGTGCCGTCTTCCAGGTAACCCGCATAGAATACCTTTACTTTTTGTCCAACGGTTGGCTTTTCACCCGAACCTTCGACCAAAGTCAAAATCTGTAAACCTGATGGCAGGGTATTCGCTTTCTCTTTATCGGCAGCCAAGGCGGCTTTGAATTCCGGCAACATTTTATCATAGGCTTCTTGAAGGGCTTTCTTCTCTTTTTCTTCTTCGGCCAACCTTTTTTTCTCGGCATCGAAATAATCGGTCATGACCTGCACGGCATCGAATTTTTTGGCGGCTTTACCATTACGGATAATCACGACCGAGTTCATAACCACATCCTCAACAGGTTTGTCTTTCTGTGGGGCTCTTGAGGTTTCTACATTTGCGATAGAGTCTACGACATCCATCCCTTTTACGACTTCCCCGAAAACGGTGTGTCTTCCGTCTAGGAAAGGGGTTTCTTTGTGGGTAATGAAAAATTGGCTACCGTTGGTGGTAGGACCCGAATTTGCCATGGAAAGAATGCCGGCCTTGTCATGGGTCAATGAATCATTGAACTCATCTTTGAATTTGTACCCTGGGTTTCCGCTTCCTGTGCCGGTTGGGTCGCCTGTCTGTATCATGAAATCTTTAATGACCCTATGGAAAATGACTCCGTCATAATACTTTTTGCCTTTGTATTCCTCACTTACGAAAGGATTTGTTCCTTCTGCAAGGGAAACGAAGTTAGCCACCGTTATGGGTGTTTTTTCATCTTCCAATTTAACTACGATATCACCTTTGTTGGTTTGTATATCTGCGAAGATGCCATCGCCTAAATCGGTGTATTTGCTCGATTTGCAGCTCACAATGGCCATTGAAAGAGTAAGTAAAAATAGAAAGGGTTTTCTCATTGTTATCAGTTTAATTTTGAATACTATCTTGTTGTTTTTGAATTTTTAATAAGGTAACCGTTGCCTTAATGGGCACATTTACCCCTATTTTACGTTCATCCCCGTGATAGCCATAGGCTAGGGAAGAAGGGAATAGGAAGGTAGCGGTCTCGTTTTCCTTCAATAATTTTATACTGTTCCGTAGTCCGGGGAAAAGTTCTTGTTTATCTACTTTGTAATTGAAAACACCAATTTCTTCTTGGGTGTATATGGTGTCGTTGTTGAACCCCATTACGTTGTAGGTCATGGTAACAAGGTCATCGGGTTGTGGGGTATAATCGGCCTGATCGTTCTTTTGTTCATAATAATACCAAGTTCCGGTATTGCTATGGTTGTATTTGTGAAGTGAATCCCTTTTAATGATTTCATTGATCATGCTTTCTTCCAAGGCCAACAATTTTTTACTACGTTCAATAGAGGAATTGATGTGGCCACTTTTCGTTTGTACGGGCCGTCTGGGTTCGGGACTTCCGCAACCGAATAGTAATAGGGCCGTCAAAAATATGGAAAACTGTTTCATGGGTTTAATTGGGTCTTATATTCTTTTAAAAGCGATACAAAATATTCAGCGGTTTCCTTTAAAGGTATATCGCTGCGTCCTCCGGCTGCATTGGTATGCCCACCTCCGTTAAAATGCTTTCTGGCAAATTCGTTTACAGAGAATTCCCCTTCCGACCGGAATGAAATTTTAATAATACCTTCTTCCCTGTTTTCTATGAAGATCACGGCAAAACGTATACCGTGAAGGGTAAGTCCGTAATTCACGAATCCTTCGGTATCGCCTTTTTGAAAACCATACGTATCCAGTTCATCTTGGCTGAGGGTTATATAGGCCGTATTATATTCTTCCAAAATAACCATGTTCTTTAGGGCGCAACCCAAAAGATGCAATCGGTTTGGTGTATTGGTATCGAAAACAAGATTGTGTGCCTTTGTGTTTTCCGCTCCTTTGTCGATCAAGTTAGCGACTACACGATGGGTTCTACTTGTTGTGGACGAATATTTGAACGAACCCGTATCGGTCATTATCCCCGTATAAAGGCAAATCGCCATTTCTGGGGTGATCTTGTCCTCATCCCCTAAAAACTCAATAAAGTTATAGACCATTTCACAGGTAGAGCTCATTAATACATCCGAATACATATATTGTGCATAATCGGCAGGTGCTTGGTGGTGGTCTATCATGACGAAAGTGGCGTCGCTTTCAATTAGAACGGGTTCCATTTGTGCAATACGCCCCAGATGGTTGAAATCCAAGGTAAAGATTATCGTAGCCTCATTGATCAGTGCTTTCGATTGGGAATTTTCCTTTTCAAAATTCATGATCTGATCCTGACCGGGCATCCATTTTAGAAACTTTGGAAAGTCATTCGGAACTATGATCTGGGCGTTCTGTCCCCTGTTCTTTAGGTAATGCCATAAGGCCAATGTTGAGCCAATTGCATCCCCATCGGGATTCTTATGGGGTATGATTACTATTTTCTGGGGTTCGGAAAGCAGCTTTGCTACCGCGTTTATGTCCTCTAAATTCATGCCACCAAATATAGTAATATAGCATGGACTTTCATCACAATGACCTATTTTTACATAGTATAAGTCCATCTAGAAAATGAATCGATTTCTTTTCCTTTTAGTGGTAAGCTTACTTTTGGTAAGTTGCAAACCAAAACAGGGATTCGGTCTTCATATTTCCGACCCCGATACATTCATCGTAGCTTTTGGTTCTTGCAACCTACATGATGAAACCAATCATTTATGGGTAATGTTTTGGAGGCAAGGCCATTTGCTGGCTCAAATGTAGCAATCATATTAATTTAAGTAGCTTTAGGATTTTTGGGAATTAAACGTATTTTTGACAAAATTTTTTAAAAATGACAACAAATAGAACTTTTACGATGATCAAACCCGATGCGGTTGAAAAAGGACACATTGGAGCCATCCTTGAGAAAATCAATTCTGCGGGATTCAAAATCGTAGCCATGAAATTTACCCAGTTGAGCAAGGGCGATGCTGAAAAATTTTATGAAATACATAATGAACGTCCGTTTTTTGCTGATTTGGTCCAATTTATGACCCGGGGTCCTATCGTAGCCGCTATTTTGGAAAAGGAAAATGCCGTTGAGGATTTTAGGGCTTTAATCGGTGCCACCAATCCGGCCGAAGCTGCAGAAGGTACCATTCGTAAAATGTTTGCTACCAGTATTTCGGAAAATGCGGTGCATGGATCGGATAGTGATGAAAATGCAGCAATAGAAGGTGCTTTTCATTTTTCAGGAAGGGAAGTTTACTAAACCCAGAAGACTTTTAAATTCAAATAAAACCTGCAGGGATACCAATTTAATGGTATTTCCTTGCAGGTTTTTCTTTTATCGCAGTATTATTTTCTTGACAAGGTCTTTTCCGAGTTCCTCATTCAACATTTGTACTATTTTAGATTTCCCCAAACTCAACTCTTCACGCAAAACCGATGAGGATAAGGAAACATATAGTGTCTCATTACGAAGTTCAATGGCCGTAGTATAATTGTTTACACCATTACCCATTAAATTTACCCAAGCTTCACGGGCATTCACTTTGTCAATGCCTTTCTGAAGTTTGTTCTTCTGTATAAAATCATTAAGGGCGTCGCGTAATGGTACGTTGTCTTTTTTTTGTGCTGTCATTATTTTTGAACGTTTATGGGTTGAAAACGTTTATAGGTATAAGTAATATTGTCAGTGTTTGTAACTGAAAATGAATCCGCCTGTAATGAATTGAGTTTTTCTGTCCATTCACTCAATTCGGTTTTGTAATGAAATTCATATCCCTCCGGTTTTTCTATCAATTCGAAATGTTCCGAATCGTTGGAAGTGTCATAGGTTCCATCGAGTTGGGGATATACCTTTTTCCTGAATCCTGAAAGATCTTTAATTTGAATATAATCAACGGTGGTATTTACCGAATATGCCTTGGTCTCGCCATTCGGCAAGTTAACCTGTTCTATTTCCCAGTAACCGTTCAATAAGGTTAGATCTTCGGGCGAGACTTTTTCTTTACATGATGAAAGTATCAATATGATACCGAAAAATAAAATTCGCTTCATGATTCCAGTTTAAATATTTTGTAAGATTGATGTATGTTCTTAATAATGTTTTCGGTGCGTTCGGCGTGGGTGTCACTGATAAAGATCTGACCAAAATTCTCATTGTCAACAAGGCCTACAATGTGGGCGACCCGATTTTCATCCAACTTATCAAAAATATCATCCAATAAAAGGATCGGAGTGGTTTTGGCCTGCTCTTTTATAAAATGGAACTGGGCGAATTTAAGAGCGATCAAAAA
This sequence comes from Maribacter luteus, assembly GCF_009674825.1. GTDB lineage: Bacteria > Bacteroidota > Bacteroidia > Flavobacteriales > Flavobacteriaceae > Maribacter_A > Maribacter_A luteus. The sequence continues at coordinate 221,535 of NZ_WKJH01000003.1, read as the reverse complement.
CGATTTCTGTTGGCCTTGACTGCCGAATTTTTTAATGGGGTGGCCAGTAATCTCAAAACTCAGATCGTCTTTATGTATCCCTACGGATGTATACTGTAATATACGGTCCTTTTCCAGGCTCTCGGACAATAATGTGAGTAGGTCTTTCTGTTGTAACTTGCTGTCATAATTCAACATTACCTCTTCATTACCGCCGGAAATGGCATTGTATTGTTCCTTGAAAATAGGTATAAATGCCTCAATGAATTTTTGGCGCTTGTTGAATATTTTTGTGCCGTAGGTGTTTAATTGTTCGTCATAGACCTGTAGGGTGGCTTGATCAAAAGTGCGGTTGGCCACAAAGTATTTCAGTAAGGAGTTACGCTGTAGCAGCACCTTGTTATATTTTATAAGTGTCTGTAAGTACTCTTTGTCAGATTGTGAAATGACCCCGTCAATGAATTTTCTACGTGTATCGCTACCTTCAATGATCAGATCCCGGTCTGCCGGTGATATAATGACCAAGGGCAATAACCCAATATGGTCCGACAGGCGATCATAGGCTTTTCCGTTTCGTTTTATGATTTTTTTCATGCCTTTTTTAAGGCTGCAAACAATTTTTTCCTCCCGATCCGATTTTTCGAATTCACCCTCAATAACGAAAAATTCTTCCCCGTGTTTAATGTTTTGGGTGGCTACGGGATTAAAATAACCTTTGCCAAAGGTCAGATGGTAAATGGCATCCAAGGCATTGGTTTTCCCAATTCCATTAGGGCCAACAAAGCAATTGATCTTTACGTCGAAATCAAATGTCTGTGTGTCAAAATTCTTATAATTGATGAGCGATAATCTCTTAAGAAACATTATGGAAACCTCGGTTTTTTAAAAAGTGGAACAAGGGTATCTTGCAAAATATCAAAAATAACGAATAAATACCGCTTCGGATTTCAATAAAAACTTTATTTTTGCGCGATTAATAAAATTACCAATGGCAACATATAAAAAGAGGGGTTACAAACCTAAAAATAAAGTTGAAGAGCAAAAATTCGATGAACAGGAAAGTACAACGGCCGAGGTGTTCAGTACCTTGGACGAAAGTGCTTCGAAAACCGAGGAGTGGGTTTCCAAAAACCAGAATTACATCCTAGGGGTCATTGGTCTCATTGCCGTTGCCGTTTTGGGTTATTTGGCATATATCCAATTTATTCAAAAACCTAAGGATGCCGAAGCGACCAATGAGTTGTTATATCCACAACAATATTTTGAACAAGCCCTGAATACCACCACAGCAAAAGATTCTTTATATAGCTTGGCATTGAACGGTGCAGAGGGTAAATATGGTTTCTTGGATATCATTGAAGAATATTCCGGTACAAAAGCGGCCAATTTGGCTAATTATTCTGCTGGAATGGCTTATTTGGATATGAACAATTATCAGGAAGCAATTGATCATTTGGAAAAATTCTCTTCCGATGACGCTATTTTAGGGGCCCTTGCGAAAGGTGGATTGGGAGATGCGTTCATGCAATTGGAACAACCTGAGGATGCCTTGGGCTATTATGAAAGTGCGGTCAAACATAGTAATAATGACTTTACCACACCTAAATTCCTCTATAAATCCGGAGTTACGGCTTTGGAATTGAAGCAAAACGATAAGGCCTTGAAATATTTTCAGAGAATAAAGGACGAGTTTCCTAAATCAGATGCCGCCAATACCATTGATGCTTTTATAGCAATGGCCAAAAGCACAAATTAATGGCTACAGAGAATAAGAATTTATCCGAATACGATAAAGCAACGATCCCAAATGCGAAAAACCTTCGCTTTGGGATCGTTGTTTCTGAATGGAATTCCCAAATTACCGAGGGTCTGTATGAAGGGGCGTTAGAAGCCTTGGTCGATTGCGGGGCTATTAAAGAAAATATCATTCGTTGGAATGTGCCCGGTAGCTTTGAACTTACTTATGGTTCAAAAAAAATGATCGAAACCCAGCAGGTAGATGCGGTCATTGCCATAGGTAGTGTAATACAAGGTGAAACCAAACATTTTGATTTTGTTTGCAGTGCCACGGCCCAAGGTATAAAGGATTTGAATGTCTTGCACGACACACCTGTTATCTTTTGTGTACTTACCGATAACAACATGCAACAAGCCATTGACCGTAGTGGTGGCAAACATGGTAACAAAGGTGCAGAGGCGGCTGTTGCAGCTATAAAAATGGCTGTTTTGGGCCAATAAGGTTCCATGTTTTACTACCTACTACCAAAAATAAATTCCGGCAATTTCCCATTTTTAGGCTGTTAACAAATTTTGGGAATACCTATACCGCATTTTTTTTGATTTTAAGTAACTTTGAAAACAATGGGTATTCTAAAGAAATTTACAAGAATCAGTAAGAATAGAAAGTACGACTATAAACCTCGTTTCTATGATGATAAGGGTAAAGGAAACCCTTTTAAAATAGAATCGAAGTTCGATAAGTTCCGTAGTACCGTAGATACCCCGAGGGGAATCAAAGGTAAGTTCAATTCGGCCATCGATGATATGAAAACCGAGGGAGACCGTAATATGAAGATGCGTTTAATTATAATTTTGGCGGTTTTGATACTTGTTTTCCTGTATATAATCGATTTTGACATCTCCATATTCTATAAGCGATAATGGCAGATATCATTAAACTTTTACCCGACCATGTTGCTAATCAGATTGCAGCAGGTGAGGTGGTACAACGACCCGCATCCGTAGTCAAGGAATTATTGGAAAATGCCATAGACGCCGGTGCAGATTCTATAAAACTTATTATAAAGGATGGTGGTAAGAACCTTATTCAGGTCATTGATGACGGAATAGGGATGTCTCCGACCGATGCCCGAATGGGTTTCGAAAGGCACGCTACTTCCAAAATACAAAAGGCCGAAGACCTTTTCCGTTTAAACACCAAAGGGTTTAGGGGTGAAGCCTTGGCATCAATAGCGGCAATAGCCCATGTTGAAGTGCAGACAAAGCCCGAACAGGATGAAATGGCGACCCATTTACGAATAGAAGGCAGTGAGATAAAGTTCCAAGAAGTTTGTGTGGCCCCTAAGGGCACCTCAATGTCGGTTAAGAACTTGTTTTTCAATATTCCCGCCAGACGTAATTTTCTCAAATCGAATCAGGTTGAACTACGGCACATTACAGATGAATTTCATCGGGTAGCCATGGCCCATCCGAATATCGCCTTTAATTTTTATAATAACGGTAGTGAGCTTTTTAATTTGCCAAAGGCGAACCAAAGGCAAAGGATCGTGCATATTTTCGGCAGTAAGACCAATGAGAAATTGGTGCCAGTAAATGAAGAGACGCAGGTGGTCAAAATATCGGGTTTCATAAATAAACCTGAATTTGCCAAGAGAAGTAGGGGAGAGCAGTTTTTCTTTGTAAACAACCGATTTATAAAAAGTCCGTATTTACATCATGCGGTATTGGCAGCATTTGAAGGTTTGATAAAATCGGATTCCTATCCGGGGTATTTCCTTTATTTGGATGTTGACCCGGCATCTATCGATATCAATATACATCCAACGAAAACAGAAGTTAAGTTTGATGATGAGCATACCTTATATGCCATTCTAAGATCCACTATAAAACACAGTTTGGGACAGTTCAACGTTGTACCTGCGCTGGATTTTGATCAGGATCAGAACCTGGAAACCCCATACAATTACAGGGATAAGAATGCCGTACAGCCTAACGTAAGCGTAGATAGGGCATTCAATCCTTTTCAAGAAGTTGCAAATTCGACAAAACCTGCGGGAACTAAATCCTATAAAAAACAGAATACCGAAGGATGGGAGAATTTATATGTGGGGTTGGAGTCCAAGGTTGGCCAGGATGATGGTTTCAGCAGTGTAAAATTCGAATCTGAATCCAATACAGGTAGTTTTTTTGAGTCACATCAAGAAAGTCTGGAATCTATTGCCACTACTTTTCAATTGAGAAGAAAATATATTGTCACTACTATTAAATCAGGTATGGTGGTCATTGATCAGAGTAGGGCCCATCAAAGGGTGCTTTATGAGCAGTTTTTAAAGAATATAACCGTGAATGAAGCGGTAAGCCAACAATTGTTGTTTCCCTTGCAATTATCCTTTTCAAAGAGCGATATTGATATTTTGAAGGAAATAAAAGATAGTTTAACAAGTATTGGTTTTATATTTTCACATATTAATGGGGAAGAAGTACGTATAACCGGTGTACCTCCTTTAGTATCGGAGAGTGAGGTTGGCATGGTTTTGGATCAATTGATTTCCGATTTCCAATTGCAGGTTACCGAGGATAGTTTTTCCCAAACCGATATATTGGCGAAGACCTTGGCAAAGACTTTATCGGTTAAAACGGGGGAAGTGTTGAACAACACCTCACAATTGGCATTGGTTAATGATTTATTCGCTTGTAAGGAATCTCGATGGAGTCCGTTTAACAAACCGGTATATGTGACCATTACCGAAAATGATATTGATAAAAAATTTATTTAGATGGGAAGGATAACAGATGCTATAAAGCATTTATTGATAATAAATGTACTTTTTTTCGTGGCCACTTCGCTTTACGGGGATCAGATGTACGAATGGTTTTCCCTTTGGTTTCCAAAGAATGGGAATTTTGGATTATGGCAATTGGTCACCCACATGTTCATGCATGGCGGTATAGCGCATATTGGGTTCAATATGTATGCGCTTTGGGCGTTTGGAACACCTTTGGAACGTATGTGGGGTAGGAACAAATTCCTGTTTTTTTATTTTTCGGCAGGATTAGGGGCTGCATTGATCCATACAGGTGTGAATTATTATTATTTTAATGAAGGTATGCAAGCTTTGGTGAATTCAGGGATTGCAAAAAGCCAGGTTATGGAGATTATTTCTGGAGGGCAATATAGTCCGGCATGGTATGATATTGCTTCGAAAAGTACGATTGATAATTTCCTTAGTGCTTATAATACTCCCGCAGTCGGTGCTTCAGGAGCCATTTATGGGGTTTTGGTGGCGTTTGGTATGTCGTACCCTAACAGTGAACTGTTTCTTATTTTCTTGCCCATACCCATTAAAGCGAAAATATTTATTCCGGTTTTAATCGCTTTGGATCTTTTCTCCGGGGTAACCGGTTATGGTATTTTTGGTCAAGGCATAGCCCATTTCGCCCATGTTGGGGGAGCTATAGCCGGATTTATTATGATGTGGTACTGGAAGAAAAACCAGTTCAATAATAATCGTTGGAATTAGAAATGAATACAGGTAATTTAAGATATCATTATGCCAGATTGTCCATTGCGGAGAAATTGATCGTGGTTAATGTTTTGGTATTCATCGTAAACGGATTGTTTACGTTATTGTTCCGAACAAACCCAGACATTCTAGTGCAATGGTTTCAGTTGCCCAAAGATTTTTTCGATTTTTTAATGCAACCATGGTCGCTTGTTACTTATTCCTTTTTTCATGCAGGGATTGGCCATATTTTCTGGAATATGCTGGTGCTGTATTATGTGGGACGCATATTTTTAAACTTGTTCAACGGAAGAAGGTTTTTGAATGTTTATTTTTTGGGCGTTATATTGGGTGGACTGTTCTTTATGGTCGGTTATAATGTTTTTCCGGCGTTTTTTAAGGTCAATGCCGCATTGATTGGAGCTTCCGCAGGGGTAAGGGCCATATTGATCTTTATATGTGCTTATATTCCCAACCAGGAGGTCAGATTGATTTTCTTTAATCTTAAACTATGGTATTTAGGGGCGTTTATCGTTGTCATGGATTTGGTGCAATTATCAATGGGTATGAATCCGGGCGGTAACTTTGCGCATTTGGGAGGAGCCTTGTTGGGGTATGTCTATGCCCGACAATTATTGAACGGTAAAGACATTGGTGAAGGATTTTCCAAAATGGTAGATAGTGTTATAAATCTATTTAAAAAGTCCGAGAAAAAGGCGCCAATGAAAACTGTTTATCGCAGTACCAAAACAACTTCTGCGAGTAAAAAGTATAAGAAGGAAAGCCATCAGCGAAAGATAGATACCATTTTGGATAAGATCAGTAAATCAGGTTACGAAAGCCTGTCGAAAGATGAAAAGGATTTTTTGTTTCAAGCCGGTAAAGAGGATTAATTTTGGGAAAAGGTCTTAGTAAGTTCAACAAACTGGTATTTTTCTTAAATGTCCTAGCGGCTTTGTTCATGCTACTTGCATGTATTTCGCATTTTATAAGTTGGGGTGTTTTCTCCTTCCTTACATTTCCCAGTCTTTTCCTTCCCTATTTGGTTGTGACCAATGCGTTTTTTCTTGTGTATTGGGCGCTTAAGGGAAAAAGACAAATACTTTTACCGATTTTGATACTCTTGTTCGGATACTTTACCCAAGATTCATTTTTTAAGATTTTCGATGCCTATGACGAACTTGGAGAAGGAGATATAAAAATATTGACATTTAATGTTGGGGGATTTAATGGTATCGAAGGGATGAGAAATCCTATACCAAAAGAAAGAATCATCAATTTCATTAATCGGCAAAATGCAGATATCTTATGCCTTCAGGAATTTGATAGTAGAATTAGGAAAAAGTTTAATCATTACCCGTATAGATTTATTATACCAAATGAGTCAGACAAAAGTCCACAAACTATTTTTTCAAAATATCCTATTATCAATAAGGGGGCATTTAATTTCCCCGATTCGGCCAATGATGGTATTTATGCAGATATTTTGAAGGGAACAGATACTTTAAGGGTTTATAACATTCATCTACAATCCTATAAAGTAAGGCCGCGTTCATTTAAAAGGGAAGCACCTGATAGATTGTTCAATCGCTTGAATAAGTCCTTTCAAAAACAACAGCAACAGGCTAATTTGGTTAAAGAACATGCCAATCAAGTACGCTATAAAAAAATTATATGTGGCGATTTCAACAATACACAGTTCTCCAGTGTTTATGCCACTATTAAAGGTGATATGAAAGATTCGTTCCAAGAAAAGGGGAGCGGTCTGGGCAATACTTATACTTTTAAATTCTTACCTTTTCGTATCGATTTTATCTTGACCGATCCTGAATTGGAAATAACCTCCCACAAAAACTTTGACGTACGGTTGTCAGATCACACTCCCGTTATGGCTTCATTCCGATTGAAGGAATAACATAATACAGTCAACGGTATCTGCTAAAATATGAATCATTAATGCAAGCCCGAGAATCCGTGTTTTTTTGAAAAATAAAAATAAGGTGTACATGAAAATGGCCCAATAGCTATGAAGGGGGTGGAAACCAATACTGCATCTATTTGAATCAAATATCGGAGTGGCCAATAAGTGGTCCACATCGATTAGGATGCCCAATAATAGAAAGAGGGCAATTTTTAGACTTTGTCCCTTAAAAAAATAGAAAGCAACAATGATGGGGACAAGGAAGTGTATGCCATAGTGTAGTGTGAACCTAAGCATTTAAAAAGTCAAGATTGAAATTTTTAAGATAGGTCAAAGCATTGGTGCCTTCATTAAACAGTAGGTCTAGAACACTGGTGTTTTTTACGAATCCATGTCTATCACTAAAAACCTGCTCATAAGGTTCTTGTAAAAAACCTTGTTCTTGTTTGGATCTTACCAAGAATCGACCATCCGAAACTTCATCCGTTACGGTTATTTCATACGACGCTGTTCGGGCCATTCCCGTATCAATTTGTAAACATGAATTTATGATCTGAATGGCATTCAGGTTAAAATCCAACAAAAACTCATAGGAATTATCGAAAACCGCATGAAGCTCGTCTTCATAAAATTCAAAAAAGGGAGAAGTGCGATAGGCGGTTTCAAGGGTACGCCAATGTTGTCGTTGCCATTGGTAATCGTTGTCCAACCGTACATCTTTATATTTTTGTCTGCCATGATTGCCCCCGACGTGTTTAACCGGGATACTCATTAGGTGTCGGCCGCGATCCGTACAGATATAGCAACGGTTTCTATAGGTTTGTTTTTGGTAATTATCCTCGACTTCCCAGATTACATCTTTTTGTGCCATTATAGCACAAGTAACTATATTGGGAAAATATGTAGGATGAATTAGGGTTTTCACTTTATGCTAATATTTTATTGAATAGATTCTTTTATTCTGGCTTAGAAACTTTCAAATTGGTATTAGTCGTTAGCTTTCTTTCTTCTTTTCCTGAAAAAATCGAAGACGAACCAACCAGCCAATGCCAAAAGAAAATATTTAAAGTAGGAAACAGGTTCGCCAGAACCATTAACGGTCGTAAATACACGGTCCCAACGAATACTCCAATTACGCCAACCGTCCCTAAAGTTGTCGATACTCATCCAAATAAATATCGGCGTACCTACAATATGGTCTTCCGGTACATAGCCCCAAGTTCTACTGTCTTCGGAATGATCTCGGTTGTCACCCATCATCCAGTAATAATCCTGTTTAAAGGTGTAGGTGTCGGTCGGTTTTCCATTAATACTAATTTCCCTCCCATTAACGGATAAGGTATTCCCTTCATAATCCTTAATGATTTTTTTATAAAGGGGGAGAACCTCAAGGTTCAAGTCCACGGTTTTACCTTTTTCCGGTAGGTAAATAGGGCCGAAGTTGTCGTTGTTCCATGCATAGGAATTATTCTGGGGAAATATATTGTAACCTTTTTCCCCTTTTGGGGAAATGATTTTAACCACTGAATCCAAGGCGGCATTGTTCTTCAACTTTTCTGCCAAATCTTCAGTAATGGTCAATAGGCGCTGTCTATCGGTTTGTTCTTTTAAGGACAATCCAGCACTTCTGATTACGTTAGTCGGAATTCCTAAATGATTCGTAATAAGTTCTATGTTTCCGGATTCAGCCCGTCTACTTCCTAGTAAGTAGGGCATAATCACATTCAATTGGTTTTGGTTGATTTGGGATGTGACATAAATACGATTAAAATCGGTTACACCAAGTTCTTTTAAAAGCCTCGAGGAAACTCCTTTTTGGGAATAGGCCATGTAGTCGTATTGGGGTTTGGCCCTGTCCGGTAAAACGGTCTGCTTCCCATTTATATAGACATAACCATCGATTACGGCCAATGAATCACCAGGGATGCCTACACAGCGCTTCACATAATTCGATTTTTTATCTATCGGTTTTTTTACTCCCCTTTCTTTTTTGAAAAACCGGTATACCGTATCTGCTGGCCAACTGAATACCACAATGTCATTCCTATCTATTTTGGTTACACCTGGCAACCTTAAATAAGGCAGGTGGGTTTTATTCAATAGCGAAGTTTTATAGGTTTTTGGGTCCACATCCGCTACATAAGACCGTATGCCCAAACCGGGAATGGTGTCGTGCACCATAGGGGCTGCAATAGTGGTCATGGGAACCCTTGCACCGTAATGGAACTTACTAACAAAAAGGAAATCACCTATTCGAAGTGTTTTCTCCAAAGAACCTGTGGGGATTACATAAGGTTGAATAAAATAGGTGTGAACCAATGTTGCGGCAACAACTGCAAAAACTATAGAGCTCACCCATTCTCCTAGTGCGGTTGTTGGATGCAAGCTACGATCTTTGATATGTTTCACATCCATCGTATAATTTACATAATAGATGTAAAAACCTAGTGTCAATACGACAAGCCAAGATTCCATCAGGCTTTTTCTGCCAAAGCTTCGAATGGTCTCTACCCATATCACCGGAAACATCAAAAGGTTGATGATGGGAATAAAAAGTAAGATGACCCACCATTTGGGGCGGTTGATTATCTGCATCAATACAATGCCATTATATATGGGAATTGCCGCTTCCCAAGCTTTTCTACCTGCTTTTACATATAATTTCCAAGTTCCTAGAAAATGAATGACCTGAATGATCAATATGAAAATAATCCACTGGGTACCGTTCATCTTTTTTATTTTTTATTGAAATGGGATGAATATTTTAGAAGTATTGATAACATCAATAATCCATAAGTCTTTTAGATCTTTTTTTGTTACGCTTTTAACCAAGGTTTAACACATCTCGCATAGAGAACACCCCTGTTTTGCCAATAATCCACTCCGATGCTATTACTGCTCCTAGGGCAAAACCTTCCCGATTATGTGCCGTATGTTTAATTTCGATGCTATCAACATCGCTACTATAGTCAACAACGTGTGTGCCGGGAACATCGTTCTCCCTAATTGCCTTGATCACTATCTCGTCTTCTTTACCTTGGTCAAGACTCCAGTTTTGATATTTGGAGTTGGCCAAGATACCTTCTGCCAAGGTAATCGCCGTGCCACTCGGGGCATCAAGTTTTTGTGTATGGTGTGTTTCTTCCATACTAACCTTATATTGGTCTAAATGCTGCATCATTTTGGCCAAATAGTTGTTCAGCTCAAAAAATATATTCACTCCCAAACTGTAGTTGGAGGTATAGATGAACGCCCCTTTTTTCTCTTGGCACAGGGCCACGGCTTTATCATAATCCTGCAACCAACCGGTCGTTCCGGAGATGATGGGTACATTGTGGGAAATGCATTGCTCAATGTTTTTATAAGCAGCGGAAGGCATACTGAAATCAATGGCCACATCCATTTGGGAAAAATCTATTTCTTTGGTGTCCACGTCTATTTTGGCCACAATTTTGTGTCCTCTATCCAAAGCGATTTTCTCAATCATCTTGCCCATTTTTCCGTATCCGAACAAGGCTATATTCATAAGTTTAAAATTTAATGGTAAAAGCGAGCCCGTAATTGGGGTCACTGGTAACGGGATTCAGATTTAAATAGGGGTGTACATCAAGGCTTAAATCTTCATCAACGTTAAATTGTTTTAAATGGGCATCTACATTGGCGTCAATAATGTTCAGTGCATACATGGCAATGGTGAGTACCAACGATAAATCGCGATCACGTTGATAGTTCTCTTGTTGATATTCCAAATCGTCTGAATCCAAATCTGGGTCGGCCCCTTCGACATTATCCCCGTTTATGTCATAAAATTCATCATCTGTAAAACCTGCCAGCCTTCTTTTGTACGCTGTTCTAAATCGCTTGTAATAATCGTCATTGTACTTGTAAGCATATACGCCAACGCCCAAAGCGGCATAAACGATCGGCACTTTCCAATATCTTTTGTTGTACACTTGTCCCAACCCTGGAAGAACGGCTGAATAAAATGCGGCCTTACTTGGGGCCAAAGGATTTATTTCTTTTTTTTTCTCGACCATTATGTCCTGAACTACAATTCCTTCTTCCTTTAATTCAAGGTCGAGGGAATCCTTGGCTTTGGGAATGGAGTCATTTTCCTGCCCTGAGGTAGTGAGGATGGCCAATATGAAAAATAATGGAGTAAGAAGGAATTTATTCACCTACGATTAATTTTTTAATACGTTGGAATTCTTCTTCGGAATTGAAAGGGATCATAATTTTACCTTTTCCGTTTTCCGTAGCATTTACGGTCACTTTTGCGGCTAAATGGTTGCCGAGTTCTTTTGAAGCTTTTTTGGTGAACGGTGGTGGGGCTGCATTTTTCTTTACTTGCTTTGTATAACCGTTTCCTTCTTGATAAGCTTTTACGGCCCGTTCCGTGTCACGTACAGAAAGGTTTTCGCCGATAATTCTTTCGTATAAAGCGATTTGGTCGGTTTTTTTATCAATATTGACCAATGCCCTTCCGTGGCCCATACTCATAAAACCATCCCTTATCCCGGTTTGTATGATGGGGTCTAACCGCAATAGACGCATATAATTGGTGATCGTGGATCTTTTCTTTCCCACACGTTCACTCAATTTTTCCTGTGTCAGTTGAATTTCATCTATTAATCGTTGATAGGAAAGTGCTATTTCGATAGGGTCTAGATCTTGTCTTTGAATGTTTTCGACCAAGGCCATTTCCAACGATTCTTGGTCATTGGCAATACGAATGTATGCGGGAATGGTTTCCAGCCCCACAATTTTAGATGCCCTAAAACGTCTTTCCCCAGATACCAACTGATATTTGTTGAAATCGAGTTTACGAACGGTTATGGGTTGTATTACACCAAGTTCGCGAATAGAGGAAGCAAGTTCCTCAAGGGCTTCGGTGTTAAAACTGGAACGAGGCTGAAAAGGGTTGACCTCAATGGCCGTAATGTCAAGTTCCACAATATTACCGACTACCTTATCGGCATTTTTATCCGAAACGGATTGTATATCATTCTCAGGGTCTTTTAACAGGGCGGAAAGTCCACGGCCCAGTGCCTGTTTTTTTGTTGCCTTCGCCATTTAAACGGTTTCCTTGTTTTTCTTCAATAATTCATTCGCCAAATTCAGGTAATTGGTCGCGCCTTTACTACTCGCATCATATTTTATAATGCTTTCGCCATAACTAGGGGCTTCACTCAAACGAACGTTTCTTTGTATAATGGTATCGAATACCATGTCGGAAAAGTGTTTGCGTACTTCTTCCACCACTTGGTTTGATAATCTAAGCCGGGAATCGAACATGGTCAATAAAAGCCCTTCGATATCCAATTCGGGATTATGTATTTTCTGTACACTTTTAATAGTGTTCAAAAGTTTCCCCAATCCTTCCAAAGCAAAATACTCACATTGTATCGGGATAATAACGGAGTCTGCGGCGGTCAAGGCGTTTAATGTCAATAGTCCTAAAGACGGGGCACAATCCACCAGAATGTAATCGTAATCTTCTTTAAGTCCAACAATAGCCTTTTTCAACATATATTCCCTTTCATCCTTATCTACCAGTTCTATTTCAATGGCCACTAAGTCGATATGTGACGGAATCAGGTCCAAGTTTGGGGAATCCGTATGGATAATGGTTTCTTTGGCGGTTTTGGTGTGCTCAAGTAATTGATAGGTGCCTGTTTCGATTTCATCAACATTTATACCCAATCCTGATGTTGCATTGGCTTGGGGGTCCGCATCGATTAAGAGTACTTTTTTTTCCAGAACACCTAGTGAGGCCGCTAGGTTTACGGTAGTCGTAGTTTTTCCTACACCACCTTTCTGATTTGCTATAGCAATAATCTTGCCCATAATCATAGTAAGTTAGGGGTTAAAAATACAATTATTTATGGCGTTATAAAATGAATTTTGTTAACACAGGGTGAATAACGGGGTCTAGGGGCGTTAAATTGAGTTAAAGTTATAAATTTTGGATGTCCGGCACTCAAGAATTAAGGTGTTTTAAGGTTTTCAGCTGTGGGGTTATTCTGGGAATCCTGTTTTAAGTAAAAACATAGGTTATTTCTATTTTTTGTTGTCAATATTCAGGCTGTCCTCATATTCAATCAGGTAGATCTCCTCATTCTTTCTTTTTAGATAGTATTGTTCCCTTGCAAATTTTTCCAGTTCATTGGTGTCAGATAATTTTTCAATGATTTTTTTGTCCTTTTCGATTTCGCTACGCAGGAATTGCTGGGTTTTTTCAAGATTTTTTATTTCTTTTCTCAATTCCCGATGGATCATGAAAGAATTGGTGTCGAAAAAAAGCATCCAGATAACGAAGACCGTAAGCACCAGAACGTAGATGTTCGTTAAGAAGGAAAACCATTTCTTTTTTTTAAGATCCTTGAAACCCATAGTGTTTTATACCAATTTTTCGGTAATGATGGTGCGTACTATATCAACGGCCACGGTATTGTATTTGTTGTTCGGAATAATGATGTCGGCATATTCCTTGGTCGGTTCAATGAATTGTAAATGCATGGGTTTAAGGGTAGATTGGTACTTGTCCAAAGTTTCGTTCATGTTCCAACCCCGTTCATTTACATCCCGTTTCAGTCTTCGGATCAAACGCTCATCCGAATCGGCATGTACATATATCTTAATATCCAACATTTCACGTATTTTGGGATTCGTCATGATTAAAATACCTTCTACGATCATTACCTTTCTTGCGTAGGTTTCAACGGTCTCGTCGGTCCTGTTGCAATCAATGAACGAATAAACCGGCTGCTGTACCGATTGCCCTGATTTTAGTGCTATTAAGTGTTCTTCCAATAAAGGGAAATCAATAGATTTCGGATGATCGAAATTGGTTTTTTTCCGTTCTGGTAACGGTAAGTGCGAAAGGTCGTTATAGTAAGAATCCTGAGAAATTACACCGACCTCATCGGTTGGTAATTCATTGATTATTTGATTGACCACTGTAGTTTTTCCACAGCCTGTACCTCCAGCAATCCCAATTATCAACATGTTTAGTTTTTTTGGCAAAAATAGCGATTTGGGACGAAAACCAAGCTTTGAAATTTGCTTCTTACCTGAACTTGGGCTTTTTTGATTCTTATAATAGGTAAAATGTTCACTTGTTCTTTATTTTATAAAGGGCTCGGCCATAGAATAATGGGTGTGAAAAACAGTATTGTAATACTTAATGATTCCTTCATGAATGAAATCGTTGGTTATTGATTTCATTTCCTAATTTTATTAAACAAGTAAAGTTGTCCCAGTATGCAGTGATAGACTAATCCATGATTCGTAGATTCCTGAGAATAAAAGGCATAATGGGGTCATTTTTAGTTGATTTTATTATATTTTATGACATCTGTCATAAAATCGGGTAGAAGTTGGGGGTAAATTTGTCCCTTAATTTCAATAAAATAGGTTTTAAAGGAATAGTTTTTAATAATAATCATACGTAAAATTCAACAACCATGAACATTTCCCACATTGAACATTTAGGAATAGCCGTAGATAATCTCGAAGAGTCGATAAAATACTACGAAGGAGTGTTGGGCCTAAAATGCTACGCTATTGAAGAAGTGGCCGATCAAAAAGTGAAGACCGCCTTTTTCATGGTAGGTTCCACAAAAATAGAATTACTGGAAAGTACTTCACCGGATGGTCCTATTGGTAAATTCATTGAAAAGAAAGGACCGGGTATACATCATTTGGCTTTTGCGGTCAAAGATACAGATGAAGCCCTTAAAACAGCTGAAGAAAGAGGTGTTCGTTTAATTGATAAAGTATCTAGGAAAGGTGCTGAAGGATTGAACATCGGATTCTTGCATCCTAAATCCACACACGGTGTTTTAACTGAACTTTGCTCAAAAAAACAATAATTAGGAATCAAATAACCAATATAAATAAGAATGGCAAATCAAGAAAAAATCAATGAACTCATTGAGAAAAGGGCCGAAGCCAGATTAGGTGGTGGTGAAAAACGGATTGATTCCCAACACGCTAAAGGTAAACTTACCGCGAGGGAAAGAATTGATCTATTGTTAGATGAAGATAGTTTCGAGGAGTTCGATATGTTCGTAACCCATAGGACAAAATCGTTCGGGTTGGATAAGCAGCGTTTCCTTTCCGATGGTGTGGTTACCGGTCACGGTACCATAGACGGTAGGATCGTTTATGTTTTCTCTCAGGATTTCACTGTTTTCGGTGGATCACTTTCGGAAACCTACGCATTGAAGATTTGTAAGATTATGGACATGGCGATGAAAATCGGGGTTCCCGTAATCGGACTTAACGATAGTGGTGGTGCACGTATTCAAGAAGGGGTAAGATCTTTGGCCGGTTATGCCGAGATTTTCCAAAGAAATATTATGGCTTCTGGGGTTATACCACAGATTTCATCAATTTTAGGTCCTTGTGCCGGTGGAGCGGTTTACTCTCCAGCATTGACCGATTTTACCGTTATGACCGACAAAACCAGTTACATGTTCGTAACAGGTCCTAAGGTTGTACAAACAGTTACAGGGGAAGTGGTAACGGCAGAACAATTAGGTGGTGCCAATATACATTCTACAAAATCGGGTGTATCGCATTTCTTGGCAGAAAGTGATGAAGAGAACTTGTTGTTGATTAGAAAATTAATGAGCTACTTGCCTTCAAATAACCTTGAAGATCCACCAAGCATAACTTGTGATGATCCAATAGATCGTTTAGAAGATGCCTTGAATGAAATCATTCCTGAGAACCCGAACCAACCTTATGATATTGTAGATGTTATTTCTATCATTGTCGATAATGGTGAGTTTACAGAGGTTCATAGGAATTATGCACGTAATATCTGTGTAGGTTTTGCTAGATTCAATGGTCGTTCGGTAGGTATCGTTGCCAACCAACCTAAATATTATGCCGGTGTATTGGATATTGAAGCCTCTAGAAAGGCAGCACGTTTTGTACGCTTCTGTGATGCTTTTAATATTCCTATCGTCACATTGGTAGATGTACCTGGGTTCTTGCCAGGAACAGGACAGGAATACGGTGGTATCATCCTTCATGGAGCCAAATTGTTGTTCGCTTATGGTGAAGCAACCGTTCCTAAAGTAACCATAACTTTACGTAAATCTTACGGTGGTGCCCATGATGTAATGAGCTGTAAGCAATTAAGAGGTGATTTGAACTATGCTTGGCCAACTGCTGAAATTGCGGTAATGGGGGCAAAAGGAGCTGTTGAGGTACTCGAAGGAAGTAATATTCGTAAAATCGAGGATGCCGATGAGAAAAGTAAGTACATCACCAAGAAAGAAGATGAGTACACCGAAAAATTCGCCAATCCTTATGTTGCGGCAAAATACGGTTTTATCGATGATGTCATTGAGCCTAGGAATACTCGTTTCAGAATAGTTAGGGCTTTGGAATTACTTTCGAACAAGAAAGAGGTCAACCCTCCTAAAAAACACTCAAACTTACCATTATGATGTTATTGACTATGAGTATGCAAGCAGATCAGATCAGTGAAGGGTATGTTATATTGTTGACTGGACTTCTAATTGTCTTCAGTGCATTATTGATCCTTTCATTGTTCTTTCAATTTGGGTTGCCGGTGATGTTATATCTATATCGGATCATTACCAAAGGAAGGGACAAAAAGATCAAGGATATTCCTATCACCGCCGATGAGAATTTTACCGGCGAAGTTGCAGCGGCCATATCAACAGCTATTCATTTGTATTTAAATGAACAGCATGATGATGAAAATGCCGTATTGACCATTAAACAAGCCAGAAAATTATATTCTCCTTGGAGTTCCAAAATTTATGGTACACATCAAAAACTTAAATAAAAATATTGGTTTGTCGTATAATTTTTTAGCAGATCCGGTAACAAGAAACAACCAAAAGAATGAAACACTTTAATTTTAATATCCAGAATAACAATTACAATGTAAAGATTCTTTCGCACGAAGGAAATATCATTGAAATGGAAGTAAACGGAACCTCCTATTCCGTAAAAATGAAGGAGGAAACCAAAAAAGCCAAAACACCTACTTTGGTTCGTGCAGCGTCAAAAAGACCTGCAGAGCCTTTAAAGGTAAATCCAGGTTCATCAAAGACAAAGATCGTTGCACCCATTCCGGGAGTAGTACTTTCCCTTGATGTTAAAGTTGGGGATACCATAAAAGTAGGCGACCGTTTATTGGTGTTAGAGGCCATGAAAATGGAAAACAACATCGCTTCCGAAAAAGCAGGAACCGTCACTGCGGTGAATGTTAATGTTGGTCAGCAAGTATTGCAGAACGAAGTAATGATAGAACTTGAGTAGAAATTTCGTAATTGTAGGCGTTGTCCCTGCTTTCTTGCAGAACCAATGCCTTGCAAATACTCGCAAAAAAACATAAAATGAAGAAAATACTTTTAATATTCGGAGTACTATCATTACTGATCTTTATACGACCTGTATTGGGGTTCAGTGGTGATGCTGATCCTAAAGATGAAATTACAACCGTGGATCAATTACCTACCGTTGAACAAGGGGAAGGGGTTTTTGAAAACGCGATGCACGGTATGCAGCAATTCTATAATTATACAGGATTCGCAAATGCCACTTGGGGGCATATATTAATGATCCTGATCGGGATTGTATTTATCTACCTGGGCATTAAATTTGATTATGAGCCATTATTACTGATTCCGATTGGTATTGGTGTGATTATAGGGAACATCCCCTTTGTCGCAGGTAACCAAACAGGTATTTACGAGACGGGATCTGTATTGAACTACCTTTATTTTGGGGTGGTAAAAGGGATTTATCCCCCATTGATCTTCTTGGGTATCGGGGCAATGACCGATTTTTCCTCTTTGATCGCCAATCCAAAATTGATGTTATTGGGCGCTGCAGCGCAGATCGGTGTTTTTGGAACATTCTTGGGTGCGCTTTATCTAGGGTTCGCTTTGCCTGAGGCAGGTGCAATTGGCATCATTGGTGGGGCAGATGGCCCTACGGCGATATTCTTGTCATCTAAATTGGCGAATGGTGTCAATATCCTCCCTGATGGAACAACTGTTAAAAACCTGATCGGACCTATTGCCATTGCCGCTTATTCTTATATGGCCTTGGTTCCCGTTATTCAACCACCTATTATGAGGTTGTTGGTTAATAAAGAGGATAGGAAAATCAGGATGAAACCACCAAGGGCAGTTACACAAAAGGAAAAAATGATTTTCCCTGTAGTTGCTCTATTGTTGACTACTTTTATTTCTCCCAGTGCATTACCACTATTGGGTATGTTGTTCTTCGGTAATTTATTAAAGGAGTCTGGTAGAACAGAACGTCTTGCCGATACGGCCAGAACAAAACTTATCGATATTGTTACTATATTGCTAGGTGTTACGGTAGGTGCCTCAACACAAGCGGATATATTTATCACCAAGGATTCAATGTTGATTTTTACACTAGGTGCCGTTTCATTTGTGA
This sequence comes from Maribacter luteus, assembly GCF_009674825.1. Lineage (GTDB taxonomy): Bacteria > Bacteroidota > Bacteroidia > Flavobacteriales > Flavobacteriaceae > Maribacter_A > Maribacter_A luteus. Next base: position 202,932 of record NZ_WKJH01000003.1, on the reverse strand, counting down.
TTGCCACTATGGGAGGGTTACTTTTTGCAAAATTCATGAACCTATTCCTTAAAGGGGATAATAAGATCAATCCGTTGATCGGTGCTTCAGGGGTTTCGGCAGTTCCTGATAGTGCTAGGGTTGTACATGCCGAGGCGCTAAAATCAGACCCGCATAATTATCTGTTGATGCATGCCATGGCTCCAAACGTTTCAGGAGTTATAGGTTCTGCTATCGCAGCAGGTATTTTGTTGAGTTTCTTAGCATAATTGAACGTATTTAGATTGGATAATTAGATATAAAAATTAGAAAGATGAAAATTCCGAATGTAATGTCAGCTGATGAAGCTGTAAAATTGATAGAATCTGGAAATAGGGTATTAATTCAAGGTGGTTCAGCAACACCACAAGCTTTGATTAAAGCGATGGTCGCAAGGGCTCCTGAATTAAGGAATGTTGAAATCGTACACTTGCATACTGAAGGTGAATGCGGGTATACCGAGCCTGAATATAGGGAAAGCTTTCATACCAATGCATTCTTTATTGGGGGTAATATTCGAAAAAGAATAGGTGATACCGCTGATTATATTCCTATTTTTTTAAGTGATATCCCTAGTTTGTTCAGGGAAGGGTATATGGATCTTGATGTCGTTATGGTCAATGTTTCCCCTCCAGATAAGCATGGTTTCTGCTCCTTAGGGGTTTCGGTTGATATTGTCCTATCTGGAATTGAGCAAGGTAAAAAAGTAATTGCCCAGATCAATCCGTTAATGCCACGTACTTTTGGCGACGCACAAATTCACGTTAAAAACTTTGATGCTTGTGTTGAAATCGAAGAGGAAATCTACGAAATGAGCTTTGTGGATCCTTCTGAAACAGAAAAAGCCATAGGTAAAAATATTGCTGGGATCATAGAGGATGGTGCAACACTTCAAATGGGTATTGGAGGAATTCCTAATGCCGTTTTAACGTTTTTGCACAATCACAAGAACTTAGGGGTTCATACAGAAATGTTCTCAGAAGGTATCGTTGACCTCGTTGAAAAAGGTATCGTAAACGGTTCGCAGAAAAAAACGAATCCTTATAAAATCGTATCAGGTTTCGCAATGGGTACACGTCGTTTATATGACTTTATGGATGATAACCCAGAAATTGAAATGAAAGACATCGCTTATGTGAACGATACAGCGGTCATTCGTCAAAACCCTAAGGTAACCGCTATAAACTCTGCTATTGAAGTGGATTTGACCGGGCAGATCTGTGCTGATTCAATCGGTACAAGAATGTTCTCAGGAGTTGGTGGGCAAATGGACTTTATGCGAGGTGCGGCATTGTCAAAAGGAGGAAAACCGATCTGTGCAATTACTTCAACAACATTAAAAGGGGTCTCTAAAATCGTACCTGCTTTAAAACCAGGGGCTGGGGTTGTTACTACACGTGCCCATGCACGTTTTGTGGCAACGGAATATGGTGTTGCCGAACTGTTCGGAAGAAGCTTGAAACAAAGGGCCGTTGCGCTAAGGGATATTGCACATCCAGATAGCAGGGAAGAACTTGATAAAGCTATCTTCGAAAGATTCGGAAGTACCATTTCGGTGTAGTTTTTTAAAAGATATAGAATAGCAAATTAATATATCATTACTAATAGCACATATTATGAACGATAAGAATAAATCACTTTTTTCAGAATTCCCTCCGGTTTCTACCGAGCAGTGGATGGAAAGGGTGACGGCAGATTTAAAAGGAGCAGATTTTGAAAAGAAACTGGTTTGGAAAAACCTTTCGGGAATCAATATCCAACCTTGTTATAATGCTGATAGCAAAATTGAACAACTTAAAAATACAGGGGAAAATTCCCAATCCCTATTTAATTATAGAAGCGTTGCCGTGGCAAACGCAGAGAGTGGAAATAAGTTAGCCTTAAAAGCCGTTGAAGAAGGAATGAACGGAATCATTTTCCAAGTAAAGGGAAATGTTTCGGCCGCAAGCCTGTTAAATGGTATCGATTTAAATGAAATTGCGGTTTCTTTTGAGTTGGCGGACAACGCCGTTCACTTTACGGCTGAATTGGTGAAGGTTGCCAAAGGAAAAGACTTGAAAGGATATATAGATACGGGAATAATTTCCGATTATGTTACCACAGGTTCTTTTGATGAAGGTCAAATTGAAGTTGTTTCAGAATTGATCAAATTAACGGCTGATTTCCCAAGTTTCAAGGCAATCACGATTTCGGGAACTGAATATTTGGATTCAGGTGCTAACCAAGTGCAAGAGATTGCCTACACCTTGAATTCTTTGGTTTTCCTAACCGATAAATTAACTGAAAAAGGTGTAGATACCAATGATATATTCAACAACTTGAACTTTAAATTGGCCATTGGTCTAGAGTATTTTGTTGAGATAGGTAAGTTTAGGGCCTTTAATAGTTTATTGGCCGAAATTGCTGCTAAATATGGTGTAGCCGAGGTTAACAAAACAGTTACGGCAAAAACTTCTATCTGGAGTAAATCAATAACAGATGCCAATACGAATATGTTGCGCGCTACCACAGAGGCCATGTCCGCAATATTGGGTAATGTTGATGGCGTTTTAATTGATCCTTATGATAAGGAATTTAAAGAGCCCTCAGAGTTTTCAAATAGAATAGCGGGTAACATAACCACGATATTAAGGGAAGAATCCTATTTTGGTAAAGTAACGAATCCAGTAGATGGATCTTACTATGTTGAAGAGGTTACTACTAAAATTGCGGAAAAAGCTTTGGAATTGTTCAAGGCTATCGAAACCGCAGGAGGTTTTTATGCGGCATTTGAAAACGAAACGATCCAACAACAAATCGCTGATATCCGTTTACAAAAATTAAAATTGATCAGTCAGCGTAGACTTCCTATGGTCGGGGTGAACAAATATCCCAATTTAATGGAAAGCGTTGCATCCGATTTGCTTTCTAGAGGTGCGGAAGATAATCCAAAATTGTTGACTCCAAGAAGGGCTTCTTTGGAAATTGAGGCCATGCGAAGAAAGACCGAAGAATTGGTGGCACAAACCAAGGTACGACCTATAGTCCAGTTGGCAAGTTATGGTAATTTGACCATGCGTAAGGCTAGAGCTGCTTTTGCTTACGATTTTATCGGTGTTAGTGGTTTTGACGTTCATCAAGAAGAAAGTTTTGAAAGCGCTGCGGTTGCTGCTACGGAAAGTGCAAAATCAAATTCGCACGTAGTGGTTATATGTAGTTCCGATCAGGATTATGATGAAACGGCACTCGACTTTATAAAAGCATTTAGGGCCATTACTACCAGCAAGGTTTTATTGTTGGCCGGTGCCCCTAAAAATATGGATGAACTGACTGAAGCAGGTTTAGACGGAATTGTAAATATGAGAACCGATGTTCTGGTAACACTTTCAAGTATTCAGGAAAAAGTTCAAAAAACACTAAAATCTTAAGAAGTATGAAACCAGATTTTTCAGATATAAAATTAAATTCAGCTGTTAAGCAAACGGCTGCTACTTCAGAGAATCAAGACGTTTGGAATACTCCTGAAGGAATACCGGTAAAAAAACAATTTACAGCCGAAGATATTAAGGATGCGGAGCATTTAAGGTATGCCGCTGGTGTGCCACCTTTTTTAAGAGGGCCTTATAGTGCAATGTATGCCATGCGCCCTTGGACGATCCGCCAGTATGCAGGTTTCTCAACTGCTGAGGAATCTAATGCTTTCTATCGAAGAAACTTGGCTGCAGGTCAAAAGGGACTTTCTGTGGCCTTTGATTTGGCCACACACCGTGGGTACGATTCCGATCACCCCCGTGTAACCGGTGATGTTGGTAAGGCCGGGGTTGCCATAGATTCTATTTTAGATATGGAAATCCTGTTCGATCAGATTCCTTTGGATAAAATGTCGGTTTCCATGACAATGAACGGTGCGGTATTGCCCATTATGGCTTTTTATATTGCTGCAGCGAGAAAACAAGGGGTTTCTTTGGATAAACTATCCGGGACGATCCAGAATGATATCTTAAAAGAGTTCATGGTGCGTAATACATACATATACCCACCATTACCTTCAATGAAAATTATTGGTGATATCTTTGATTACACCACTAAGAATATGCCAAAGTTCAACTCAATTTCTATCTCCGGTTATCACATGCAAGAAGCTGGTGCAACGGCCGATATTGAGTTGGCATATACATTGGCTGATGGAATGGAGTATATTAGAACGGGATTGAAATCCGGTTTAAAAATCGATGAATTCGCTCCTCGTTTGTCATTCTTCTGGGCGGTTGGTATGAATCACTTTATGGAAATCGCCAAAATGCGTGCCGCACGTATGCTATGGGCAAAGATCATAAAATCATTCAACCCAACAAATCCAAAGTCAATGGCATTGCGTACGCATAGTCAGACTTCAGGATGGAGTTTAAGTGAGCAAGATCCTTTCAACAACGTTGCCCGTACATGTATCGAAGCTATGGCTGCCGGATTGGGAGGAACACAATCCTTACATACAAACGCGTTGGATGAAGCTATTGCTTTACCGACCGATTTCTCTGCCCGTATTGCTCGTAATACACAGATTTATATCCAGGATGAAACGCAGATGACCAAAGCGGTCGATCCATGGGCCGGTTCTTACTATGTAGAGTACCTAACCCAGGAGATTGCCAAAAAAGCTTGGAAATTGATTGAAGAAGTTGAAGAACTGGGCGGAATGGCAAAAGCCATCGAGACCGGGGTACCTAAAATGCGTATCGAGGAAGCCTCGGCCCGTAAACAGGCCCGATTGGATTCTGGTCAGGATATCTTGGTAGGTGTGAATAAATTCAGGACCAAAGAGAAAGCCAATATCGAGATTCTTGAGGTTGATAACTCGGTCGTTCGTGATTCACAGATAGAGCGTCTTAAAAAACTACGTGCCAATAGGGATCAATCAGTTGTTGATGCCAATCTTGCCGCATTATCGAAATGTGCTGAGACAGGTAAAGGGAATTTATTGGAATTGGCCGTTGAGGCTGCCGAGAATTTTGCTACTTTAGGTGAGATTTCAGATGCTTTAGAGGTTCATTTTGGTCGTCATAAAGCAGATACTAGATTAATCAGTGGTGTATACAGTAAAGAAGTGGATAACGATAGTACTTTTGAAAAAGCACAAAAATTGGCCGATAAGTTTGCCGAAATTGAAGGTCGTCGCCCAAGGGTGATGATTGCTAAAATGGGGCAAGATGGCCATGATAGGGGAGCCAAGGTGGTTGCCTCTAGTTTTGCGGATTTAGGTTTTGATGTAGATATGGGCTCTTTGTTCCAAACTCCTGAGGAGGTTGCGAAACAGGCTGTTGAGAACGATGTTCACTTTGTAGGGGCTTCAAGTTTGGCTGCAGGGCACAAAACATTGATACCACAATTGATCGGTGAGTTGGAAAAACTTGGAAGACCTGATATCATGGTATTTGCAGGTGGAGTAATTCCCGAACAGGATTATGACTATTTATTGGAAAGGAAAGTAGCTGCCATATTCGGACCTGGTACCGTAATTTCCGAATCTGCCATTACAATAATGGAGAAATATTTAGAGCAATAAGGATTTGTTTCCTTAAGCGGTTTTTGTCAAGGTCTATCATTTACTAAGGCGAAAATTGCTCTCAAATAAAAAGAAACCACTATCTGATTTTTTATTGGATAGTGGTTTTATGATTCATGGATATGAACATTACTGATTAACTTTATCATTTTTTAACCCTAAAGTCATCCATCCAAATTATTTATGACGAAGCTTAGAACTTATATGAATTGGAGCAGTGGTAAAGATGCCGCTCTTGGGCTCCATTACCTCTTGCAGGACCCCGGATATAATGTTGAATGTATACTAACGACCGTAAATGCACATTTCAATCGGGTCAGCATGCATGGGTTAAGGATTGAAATGCTGGAACAACAAGTTAAGTCCATTGGCTTGCCAAGCCATAGGGTGGCGTTGCCAGAGAGTCCTTCAAATGGTGAATATGAAAAACTGATGGGCCAAAAGGTCGAAGAATTAAAAGCTGAGGGAATGGAATATGCTGGTTTTGGCGATATTTTCTTGGAAGACCTAAGGGTGTATCGTGAGCAACAACTAGCGCAAGTTGGTATTAAAACTGTCTTCCCGTTATGGAAAAAAGATACCACCCAATTGATCCAGGATTTCTTGGGCAAAGGTTTCAGGACCATTGTAGTCTGCGTAAACGCTGCCGTCTTGGACGAGTCGTTTGCCGGAAGGATCATCGATGAGGATTTTATAAACGATTTGCCCGAAGGGGTCGATCCTTGTGGTGAAAACGGTGAATTCCATACCTTTTGTTTCGATGCTCCCTATTTTAAAAACCCAGTTCAATTCACTGTTGGGGAAAAAGTGTATCGGGAATATAAAAATGGGGAAACTACTAACGGTTTTTGGTTCTGTGATTTAATACCCTTGGAAACGAATGAATAAACACGAGGATAAAAATTGCCAAAGATGTAATACGGTCTTCGAATGTAAAGTGGGTTCCATATTACTATGTCAATGCACCACGGTAACGTTAAATGAGGAAGAACGTGCATACTTAAGGGAAAGGTATACCGATTGCCTTTGCGCTTCCTGTATGCAAGCAGTAAAGGCCGAGTACCATAACAACCTACTCCAGGAAAATATAGATAAGCTGTCGGGTAAGACTAAAAGGTAAATTTATTCGCCTCAAGCTATTGCGAAATCCCGAAGGGCTAAAAACATATGTTCGTCACTAGCGAAGCCTACAAAGCTCTTTTTAATACCGATTCCCAACTATTAGAACAATAGCCCTAAAATCTGAGTACAAATAATCAATAGTACCATCGCTATAGGGTAGACCGTTGCGTAGGCTAAGGATGGTGCGTCTGTTTTGGTCATTGTGTCAACAGCGGCCAACCCAGGGGTACTTGTCATTGATCCCGTAATGGTTCCTAATAAGGTCAAAGCGTTTATTTTGAAAAAGATACGGGCAACAATCGCGGCGAAAAGCATGGGTAGAAAAGTCATTAAGCCACCGACCAAGAATAGTTTAATGCCATATTGCGAATAGGTCTCTACCAATGTGGCCCCCGCTTCAGTACCCACAACAGCCAAGAAAAGCATTAGTCCGAACTGTCTCAGAAGTTGATTGGCATTGCCACTCATCATCCATAAAACATTCCCGGTTTTGCCTACACGGCCTAATATCATGGCAACAATCAGAACACCTCCTGTAAGACCTAGGTTAAAACTGAACGTATCACCAAAATTGATGGAAACCCCTCCGACCAAAATACCGATGACGATACCCAATGCCAATGGAAAAAAGTTGGTGTCGGAAAGTTCACTTTTATTATTCCCGATCAATTGCGATATCTGGGAAACATTGTCTTTTTCACTAGAGATCATCAATTTGTCCCCGATCTGTAATTTTAGGGTTGAATTTGGTGATAAATCTATACCACTTCTTCGTATTCTGGTTATGGTGGCATTGAAATTTTCCCTCAAATTCAATTCCCCTAATGATTTATTCACCAATTCAGTTCGGGTCATCAAATAGGATTGGGATACATATTGCTCTCCAAAGGCAATTTCAACATCTGATTTTGGTCCAATCAATAATTCGACTCGTCTTAGCGATTCTTCGCTTCCTACGACCCGCACGTAATCGCCTTTGTGTAATACCGTATCTTTCTTAGGGGTAAAGGCCTTTCCGTCGTGCATAACCCTTGAAATAACCCCTTTGGTCATGGAGCGTACCCTAAGTTCCCCAATGGTTTTATTTATGGCCCCTTCGTGCTCTACAACGAAATTGGCCCTGGTAATGGTTTCGTAATGACTAAGTGCCTTCGCCTCATAGTCTTTTTCTTCTTTGGTAAGGTTTATTCTTAAAAATTTCGGGTACAGTTTAACGAACAGGATAACTCCGATGACCCCGAATGGGTAGGCAATACCATAACCGATAGATGCCAATGGTGAATGTGTTATATCGATTACCGTTGCCAAACCCGGTGTACTTGTAAGTGCACCGGCCATTAAACCAATGGCGATGGATTTGTCTATATCCAAAACCACAATGGCAAGTAGGGCCAAAACGGCGGCGGATATAATTACTATGGTCGCCATGATCATCAAGTTCTTCCCATCTTTTCTGAAAGAATCGAAAAATCCGGGACCGGCCTGCAAGCCTATGGTGTAGATAAACAATATCAATCCTATTTTTTGAAGGATATTCGGAAGTGAAACGCCAAGATGTCCAAAAAGAAGGGCGACGAATATAATGGCGGAAATATCCAATGATATCCCTTTTACTTTTATGTTTCCAATGATGAATCCGATACAAATGATCAAGAATAAAACGAGGTAGGTAGTGTCTAAAAAGTGCATGAAGGTTTATTTTGAAAAAATAAGTGACAAAAGTAAATTATTAAAAAGTTGCTGAAACTGACATTTGTTATATTTCCTAAAAAACTAAATCGTTAAAAATGCTATCGAATTCATAAATATGGCCTTTACACTGGGTCATCTGAAAAAGTACAACACCACCACACCATCACGAATTGACTTTAATACTAAAGTGATAAGGCAGCATTGAATGCATCAAGGGCGGAGGAAACCGTCGCTGCATTTGGCTCCGAAGGCGCATCCCAAACCACGCCAGGGTCTTGTTTACCTTTGTTCATGGCCTTGTTCCATATGGCATTCGCATTCTTTTTGATAAATTGTTTATACATTTTTTTTGGGCTTTGTTCATTTAAGAACATAAGATGCCGCATAAAGACACCCTTGAACTGTTTGGAATCCGGACGGCATTTATCCGGTTCACATCTTTTCTCGACCAAGACCAAATCGCTATTCGTCATGTTTTTTACTGTTGCCTTGGCAAGGTCATGGGCGCTTTTTATATAATGCTTTTCGCCTGTTATCTTATTTAGGTGTACCAAACCGGTCAGAACAACGCCCTGATTATAGGTCCAAACATTTTCTGTAATAGATTCCTTTCCGTTTTTAAACCGAATCCCATCTTGCATGTTCCCGTTGCTATTTATCAATTTCGATTTGATCATCCAATCCCAAATGGATATCGCCCAACGTAGCGCTGTTTTACCATTTACTTCTTTGGTACCGGCCAAATGCAATCTTGTGGCCAATGTTAGGGCAAGGCCATTACTGATAGATCCTTTGAACTCCAGTTCTTTTTTCCAATATAATCCACCGGTATCGCTCCATCCTGTAGTGATATCCTTAAAAATGATATTGGCCATATCTAAGTACTTTTTTTCCCCGGTGTACTCCCAAGCATCTAACCAAGCAAGTGCCCACCAACCTTCATCATCATAAAACTCGTTGATGTAATTCTTGCAGACCCATGCAGGTTTCGTTTCCGTGGCCTCAACCTCAAACTCCTTCGTCTTATTGAAAATATCCTCAATACTTTCCTTAAAATCGGTGTTTTTGGTCAACTTGGCATTATTGATAAGGGCAGTTAGGATGTTTGCAGCATTCCACCATGAAGTGGTTTCCCAAAGACCGGTTTCCTCATTATGCCAATTATCCAAATAGCGCACTAATTCCTTTGATTGGTCTTCAATGGTTTCTTGGCCCAACGATAATTGAATTGCCGAGAGAAATACAAAAATAAATAGTATCGATTTCTTCATTGAAAACTAAATTTAATTCTTAGGTCGATAATAGAACCTTAAATGGAATTCTTGAATTCTTGGATAATATTTTGGGCGGCCTCTACAGGTGAGATTTTAGAGGAAATGATATCCTTTTCCAAGTCGGATAAATGATCGGCTATGTTTTTTGAGCCATAGAACAATTGTTTCAATTCCTCATTTATATTATTGTACATCCATTTTATCTGTTGATGGTTCCTGTTTTTTATGAAGTAACCGTTTTCATCAACCTGTTTTTTATACTTCGAGATTTCTTCCCAAACGGTATCTATACCGATATTCTTTATGGCAGAGGCTGTTGTAACAACCGGACTCCATCCGGATTCGGACAATGGGAAAATGTGCAAAGCGTTTTGGTATTGACGTCTGGCCATTTCACTTTTCTTGATATTGTCCCCGTCGGCCTTGTTGATGACGACCATATCTGCCATCTCCATGATTCCTTTTTTAATGCCCTGGAGTTCATCACCTGCTCCGGATAACATCAGCAGCAAAAAGAAATCGGTCATACCGTGAACGGCAGTTTCGGATTGTCCTACACCAACGGTCTCGATCAGTATAATATCGTAGCCTGCAGCTTCACAAAGTAACATGGATTCCCCTGTTTTATTGGCCACGCCCCCAAGGGTGTCGCCGGTTGCAGAAGGTCGAATATAGGCATCTTCCATATTGGCAAGCTCTTCCATTCGGGTTTTGTCGCCAAGAATACTACCTTTTGAACGTTGACTACTTGGGTCAATGGACAGGATACCGACTTTATGCCCTTGGCCGATAAGATATTTGCCAAAGGCCTCGATAAAAGTACTTTTCCCTACCCCGGGAACCCCGGTAATACCGATTCGTATCGAATTTCCCGAATGGGGCAGTATCGCCTGTATGATTTCCTTGGCCAGTTTTTTATCGCTTTCTAAATTGCTTTCTACAATGGTGATGCCCCGGGACAGGATAACCCTGTCTCCCTTTAAGATACCATCAATATATTCTTTTGCAGTTAGTCTTCCCTTTGGTTTGTAGTTTGTCATGGAGTACTGGATAAAATCGTGTTATCTCTTTTTAAACGAAAAAAAACGCTCTGTTTTCCGTAAGGAAAATGAGGTGTTTCCTCAACAGGATTTAGCTTAAAAAATGAAAGTGACAAAGGTAGTCATAAAGGTAAAAGCACCATAATTAAGATTCATATTTATCAGTAGTGACATCTTGGTATTTTTAATATATCAATAATTTATATTTCAGATCATCAGAACGAAGATAAAAGAGGGTGTATTTTGTCAATAAATGATAAAATTCATTTTTTGTTTCTTTTTTTATAGTTATACTTGTTCATGTAATTCCTTTAGAAATATGTAAGCGTATTTAATGTCCAAAAAAATGAAATAAGATTTTAAAAGGCCATTGGCTTTTTCAAATATGAAGAGTGGGGGTTTGGATCGGTATTGGAAGCCCAAGAATAAATTTATGGCACCTATGGCCTGATTTTGAATAATAAAATAGATAATTCTAAACCGCACCGACTATGAATAAAAAATTCAAGGTAAACGTAAACCATGATATGTCTTTCAATATTATGGACCAAGATATTTCAAGTTTGGATGCCTTACCCACTTCAGAAACAACGTACCATATTTTAAAGGATAACAAACCGTTCCTTGCCGAAATCCTATCTTCGGATTTCAATAAGAAAAAATACACCATAAAGGTTAATACCAGCACCTATGAAACGGTCATTTCGGATGATCTAGATCTATTGATCAATGAAATGGGGTTTTCAACCGGTTCTACCAAGAATGTCGATGCCATACATGCCCCTATGCCAGGTCTTATCCTGGAAATAAATGTTTCCATTGGCCAGACCGTGAAGGAAGAAGATCCCTTGTTGATTTTGGAAGCCATGAAAATGGAAAATGTAATTGCGTCCCCGAGAACGGGAACCATAAAATCCATATCAATAAATAAAGGGGAAGCCGTAGAGAAAAAACAATTGTTGATAGAGTTTGAATAAGCTCCTTCTGAATTGATTCCAATCGATTACGACTTTAAATTGACACAAACGATAAATAGCGAATTACATCTGAAGAATATGGAAAAACAAAAAGTACAGATGAAAAAAATATTAGTTGCGAATAGGGGTGAAATTGCGATACGCGTCATGCGAACTGCCCAAAAAATGGGCATAAAGACGGTTGCGGTTTATTCTACGGCAGATAGGGATGCACCCCATGTGAAATTTGCAGATGAAGCCGCTTGTCTCGGGGAACCACAATCGAATAAATCCTATCTCGTAATTTCGAAGATCATTGAGGTTGCCAAAAAATTACATGTTGATGCCATTCACCCAGGATATGGATTCTTGAGTGAGAATGCTGAATTTGCTGAAGAAGTAGAGAAGAACAATATCATTTTTATAGGTCCCAAATCAAAGGCCATTAGGGTAATGGGAAGTAAGCTGGCGGCAAAAGAGGCCGTCAAAAAATATGATATTCCCATGGTTCCCGGCATTGATGAGGCGATAACCGATGTTAAAAAGGCCAAAACGATAGCCAAGGAAATCGGGTTCCCGATTTTAATAAAGGCTTCAGCCGGGGGCGGGGGTAAAGGCATGCGTATCGTAGAAAAGGAAAAAGACCTGGAGTCCCAAATGAACAGGGCCATTAGTGAGGCAACTTCGGCATTTGGTGATGGATCCGTATTCATTGAAAAGTATGTCAAATCCCCAAGACATATCGAAATCCAGGTAATGGCCGATAGTCATGGGAACATCCTTCATTTTTTTGAAAGGGAGTGCAGTATACAACGAAGGCACCAAAAAGTAATCGAAGAGGCCCCCTCATCCGTTCTTTCTCCTGAACTTCGTAAAAAAATGGGAGAGGCGGCCATTAAAGTGGCAAAGGCCTGTGATTATTTGGGAGCAGGCACAGTTGAATTTCTGTTAGATGCCGACCATAACTTTTATTTCTTGGAAATGAATACAAGGCTTCAAGTAGAACATCCGGTAAGTGAACTTATTTCCGGTGTTGATCTGGTTGAATTACAGATTCGCGTTGCCCGAGGCGAAGCCCTTGAAATGAAACAGGAAGATCTTAAAATCAAAGGTCACGCACTTGAGCTTCGGGTGTATGCCGAGGATCCGTTGAATGATTTTTTACCTAGTATCGGAACCTTGGAAACCTATAAGTTACCTACAGGTATTGGCGTTCGTGTTGATAATGGATTTGAAGAAGGTATGGCGGTGCCGATCTATTATGATCCTATGTTGTCCAAGTTGATCACCTATGCGGAAACCAGGGAGGAAGCCATCCAGAAAATGTTAAAGGCTATTAGTGATTATACCATAAGGGGTGTGCAAACAACCTTGCCATTCGGTAAATTCGTTTGTGAGCATGATGCCTTTCGTACCGGCAACTTTGATACCCATTTTGTAAAAGATCATTATTCTCCTGAAGTCCTCAAGGCAAAAACACATGAAGAAGCTAGAATTGCTGCGATCATCGCATTAAAGAAATACAGGGAAGACCAAAAAATCCTAAGAACCCCAAGACAATAAATTATGGATCCACGATTGAAAAAACTCGAAGAAAGAGAGGCTTTGGCACACAGAGGTGGTGGCAAACGGCGTATTGATAAACAACATGCCAAGAAAAAATTGACCGCTCGGGAACGTATCGATTATCTTTTAGATGAAGGGTCTTTCGAAGAAATGGGGGTTTTGGTCACACACCGATCCACTGATTTCGGTATGGAAAAGAAGCAGTATTTCGGTGATGGCGTCGTAACGGGTTATGGTACTATAAATGGGCGATTGGTTTATGTCTATGCCCAAGATTTCACCGTTTTTGGTGGGGCCCTATCAGAGACACATGCCGAGAAAATCTGTAAAGTAATGGATCTGGCCGTAAAAGTCGGTGCCCCGATTATTGGTTTAAACGACTCGGGAGGGGCACGGATACAAGAGGGTGTTCGTTCTTTAGGTGGTTATGCCGATATATTTTATAGGAATGTGCAGGCTTCGGGTGTAATTCCCCAGCTTTCTGCCATAATGGGTCCTTGTGCCGGTGGGGCGGTTTATTCACCTGCAATGACCGATTTCACCTTAATGGTTGAGGAAACAAGTTATATGTTCGTAACGGGTCCTAATGTGGTGAAAACCGTTACCAATGAAGAGGTTACGTCTGAAGAGCTTGGTGGGGCGAATACCCATGCCTCTAAATCAGGGGTGGCCCATTGTACATCGGCCAATGATGTGGAATGTATGGAAGACCTTAAAAAGTTATTGGGGTACCTTCCACAGAACAATAAAGAAGTTTCGGAAAAATTGCCGTATGAATTGAAAGACGAGGTCAGGGAAGTGTTGAAGGACATTATTCCGGAAAACCCGAACAAGCCTTATGATATGCATGGGGTCATCAAAGGTATTATTGATGAGGATTCATTCTTTGAGATCCATAAGGATTTTGCAGAGAACATGATTGTGGGTTTTGCTAGGTTGGGAGGTAGGAGTATTGGTATTATTGCCAATCAACCTATGTTCTTGGCCGGTGTTTTAGGTGTGAAAAGCTCGATTAAAGCAGCTCGTTTCACCCGTTTTTGTGACGCTTTCAATATTCCGCTTTTAGTATTGGTTGATGTTCCTGGGTTTTTACCGGGAACCGATCAAGAATGGAATGGTATTATAGTTCACGGAGCAAAGTTATTGTATGCCTTGAGTGAAGCGACTGTGCCTAGGGTAACGGTAATTACCCGTAAAGCTTATGGTGGTGCGTATGATGTAATGAACTCCAAACATATTGGGGCAGATTTTAATTACGCTTGGCCAACGGCTGAAATAGCCGTCATGGGGGCCAAAGGGGCCAGTGAGATAATTTTTAAAAGGGAAATCACGGAAGCTGATGACCCAACCGCTAAATTAGCCGAAAAAGAAGCCGAATACGCTGAGAAGTTTGCACACCCATATCGTGCGGCAAGGCGAGGATTTATCGATGAGGTCATTCGACCCGAAAATACAAGGCGTAAATTGATAAAGACCTTTAGTATGTTAGAAGGGAAAGAGGTAGTAAAGCCCGACAGAAAGCATGGGAATATACCTTTATAAGCTTTTGAGGATGGATTATTGAATCTTCGTAAACCAATAAAGATATTCTTTCTTACAATGATTTGATTTTTTATTAATGAAAAATTAAAAGGGATATGGCTACCTTTGCCCGATGCAAGAGGAAAATGTAAAACCGAATTTTGAATTTGTAGCCTTAATGGCGGCATTGATGTCTATTGCCGCATTGGCGATAGATGCTTTGTTGCCGGCGTTATCCGATATCGGTGTGGCCATAAATAGCCTGGATTCTACCGATCATCAATTACTGATTACCATGATTTTCTTAGGTTTGGGAATAGGTCAATTGTTTTTTGGGCCGTTATCCGACACATTTGGTAGAAAACCTATGGTTTATTTAGGGTTCAGTGTTTTTACACTCGCAAGTATCCTTTGTCTTTGGGCTCCTTCGTTGGAATGGATGATCGTTGGGCGAATATTCCAGGGTATAGGGCTATCTGCCGCTAGGACCATTAGTATCTCGATTATCAGGGATACTTATAAGGGTGATTATATGGCCAAGGTGATGTCGTTCGTAACCGCATTTTTTATTCTGGTCCCTGTTGTAGCTCCTGCTATTGGTAAGGGGGTTATGGGCTTTTTTGGCTGGCAGGCCATATTCTATTTGCAATTGATCCTTGCATTGGTTGTGTGTATATGGTTCTGGAAACGACAACCGGAAACCTTGCATCCCGAATATAAAATACCTTTTTCAAGCCATATTTTCGTAGATGGACTTAAGGAATTGGTTAAGTATAAAGAAACCTTGGCATTTACCATGATATCTGGTTTGATCACAGGTTCTTTTTTGGTGTATTTAAGTTCTTCACAACATATTTTCGAGGATATTTACGGACTGAAGGAGGCTTTTCCACTGATTTTCGCCGGTTTGTCGGTATCCATTGGTTTGTCAACTTTTTTAAACGGAACCCTTGTGTTGAAGTTTGGAATGCGAAGACTTTCTTTGACCGCACTTTCCATATTCAGCAGTGTAGCATTGATATATGTACTATTGTTCTGGAATTCAGGAAACCCTGACGTAGCAATATTGATCGGGTTTCTTTCTTTACAGTTTTTCTGCTTGGGCTTTATGTGGGGGAATTTTCGTTCCATAGCCATGGAGCCAATTGGACATATAGCGGGAATAGGTGCTGCGATTACAGGTTTTATTTCTACTTTATTGTCCATTCCCATAGCGGCCTTTGTGGGCAGTTTTATCCAAAAATCGGTGTTGCCCATGTTCATGGGCTTGGCAATTTGTGGAATGGTATCCCTCGCTATTTTTATATTGGTGAGGAGAAGGGCTTCAAGGCGAGCAAAGGTCATGGCCTAAATACATAAAAAAACCGTTCAAAGGTTTGGCCTAAGAACGGTTTGGTCAGGTTGGTTGGTTTCTACCAGATTCTTATAAAACGTTATCCATGATTTCCTTTACAATTTCAGGATTCAATAGGGTACTGGTATCCCCAAGGTTGGAAGTGTCGTTACTCGCGATTTTACGTAAAATTCTTCTCATAATTTTACCACTTCGGGTTTTGGGCAATCCTGATACGAATTGAATTTTATCCAATTTGGCAATGGGGCCTATAAGTTCGGTAATCTGTTGGTTTATTTCATTACGAACGTTATCCCTGTCACGACTTTCCCCTGTTTCTTTCAAGATAACATAACCATAAAGTGCGTTTCCTTTAACATCATGTGGGAAACCTACAATGGCAGATTCAGCAACTGCTTGGTGCTCGTTTATCGCGTCTTCTATAGGTGCGGTACCTAAATTATGGCCAGAAACGATGATCACATCATCTACCCGACCTGTAATCCTATAATAGCCAACGGCATCCCTATTGGCGCCATCACCCGTAAAATACATGTCTTTGTAAGCCGAAAAGTAAGTATCCCGATAACGTTCATGATTGCCCCAAATAGTTCGTGCAATCGATGGCCAGGGGAATTTAATACATAGGCGGCCTTCTACTTGGTTACCTTTAATTTCTTTGCCTTCCTCATCCATTAAGGCCGGTTGTATTCCTATAAAGGGTAATGTGGCGAATGTTGGTGTTGTCGGTGTAACATAAGGTATAGGGGAAATCATGATTCCACCCGTCTCGGTTTGCCACCAAGTATCTACGATCGGACTCTTTTTCTTACCTACATTATTGTTGTACCAATGCCATGCTTCTTCATTTATCGGCTCTCCTACAGAACCTAGAACCTTTAATGAGGAAAGATCATATTTCTCCAAATAATCCAAATTCTCTTTGGCCAGGGCCCTAATAGCCGTAGGTGCGGTGTAAAACTGATTTACTTTATGTTTTTCCACCACTTCCCAAAAACGACCAAAATCGGGATAGGAGGGGACCCCTTCGAACATTATCGAAGTAGCCCCATTGGCTAATGGACCATAAACGATATAGGAATGGCCGGTAATCCAACCAATGTCAGCAGTACACCAGTATACATCCTCTTCACGATATTGAAAAATGTTTTTGAACGTATATGCCGTATAAACCATATAACCACCACAAGTATGTACCATACCCTTGGGTTTGCCTGTGGATCCAGAGGTATAGAGAATAAAAAGGGGGTCTTCGGCATTCATGGTTTCAGCATCGCAATCTGCAGAGGCCTCTGCCATTAAGGGAGCTAACCATTTATCCCTACCCTCTACCATCTCAATATCACTTTTGGTCCGCTTGGCGACCAAGACGGTATTAACACCAGGACAATCTTCCAAAGCCTTATCCACGATTCCTTTTAGGTCGATTGATTTACTTCCTCTAAATGAACCATCGGATGTAATCACCATTTTACAATCGGAATCATTGATTCGCGTAGCTAGTGCATTCGATGAAAAACCTGCAAATACCACCGAGTGTATTGCCCCGATCCTTGCACAGGCCAAAACGGCATAGGTCAGTTCTGGTATCATCGGAAGATATATACAAACACGGTCACCTTTTTTAACGCCATTGGCTTTCAAAACATTGGCCATTTTGCAAACCTTCTCAAATAATTGCCCGTAAGTAATATGCAAGGCTTCTTCCTTTGGGTCGTTAGGTTCAAAAAGGATGGCGGTTTTGTTTCTTCGTGTAGGTAAATGCCGGTCTATACAGTTTTCGGTAATATTGAGCTGTGCGCCTTGGAACCATTTTACTTCCGGTTTAGAGAAATCCCACTCTAGAACATTGTCCCATTTCTTTCGCCAAATAAAATGTTCTTCTGCGATTTCTTCCCAAAAACCCTCGGGGTTACGCACAGATTTTCTATATACCTGATAATATTCTTCTAGATGTTTAATGTGATAATTACTCATTATTATTCGTTTTTTAGTTGGATCCTATTTTATGTGTTCTATATGCTTTTGCTATTTCATCTATGATTAGAGGGTCATCAATCGTCGAAGGCACGCTATAATCCTCATTGTCTGCGATTCCTCGTAATAATTTACGTAGGATTTTCCCTGATCGTGTTTTGGGCAATCTACTTACCAGGATAACCTGTTTTAAGGATGCTACGGGCCCAATCTGACTTCTGATTTCCTTTATAATTTCACTTTGGATGACCGATTCGGCAATTTCGTTTCCAGATTTGGTAACTGCCAAGGCCAATGGTATTTGACCTTTAAGGTCATCGTTGATCCCTATTACCGCGCACTCGGCCACTTGGGAATGTGAAGCGACTATTTCTTCCATTTCGGCGGTTGAGAGCCTATGTCCCGCAACGTTGATAACGTCATCGACCCGCCCGGTAATGAATACATAACCTTCCTCATCCTTATAACCTCCGTCACCCGAAAAGTAATACCCGGGGAAACGCTCTAGATAGCCAGCTTGGAATCTTTGGGGATTGCCCCATATGTTTCTCAAATTACCAGGGGGCAGTGGCAGTTTTACCACAACATAACCTTCTGAATTTGGTCCTAGAACTTCTCCGTCCTCGTTCAATATCTGAATATCATAACCACATACCGGAAAGGTTGCCGATCCCGGTTTTACCTTAGCCAATTCAACCCCGACCATATTTGCCAACATGGGCCAGCCCGATTCGGTCTGCCACCAATGGTCGATTACCGGGACCTTTAATTTGTCCTCTGTCCATTTTAAGGTAGAAACATCACAACGTTCACCGGCCAAAAACTGATATTTAAGGCTAGATAGATCATAATCGTTGATCATTTTTCCTTCAGGGTCTTCTTTCTTGATTGCTCTTATTGCTGTTGGGGCGGTAAACATCACTTTTACCTTATGCTCACTGATCACCCTCCAAAAAGTTGAGGCATCGGGCGTTCTTATAGGTTTTCCTTCGAAAAGAATTGTAGTGTTTCTATTTAATAATGGGCCGTAAACAATATAGCTGTGGCCAACCACCCAACCAACATCACTGGCTGCCCAATAAACATCACCTGGATCTACCCCATAGATATACTTCATTGAGAATTTCAAGGCTGTTGCATAGCCACCCGTATCACGGATTATCCCTTTAGGTGTCCCTGTTGTGCCGGATGTGTACAATATATAGGAAGGATGGTTCGATTCCACCTCAATGGGCTCGGCGGGACTTGCATTTTTAATCGCTTCCAAATAATCTATATCATATGGTTTTGCGGGGGTAGCGGCACCTAAATGTCTTTGAAAGAGGATTACCTTTTCGGGTTTATGGGAAGCCAATTCAATAGCTTTGTCAACATAAGGTTTATAGGGTATTATTCGGTCTATCTCAATACCGCTAGATGCCGTGATAATAACCTTGGGCGTACAATCATCTATTCTTATGGCCAACTCGTTTGGGGCAAAGCCTCCAAATACCACGGAATGGATAACACCTATTCGTGTACAGGCAAGCATGGCATATAGTGCCTGTGGAATCATGGGCATATATATGATGGCGGTATCCCCTTTTTTTAGTCCTAAATCCTTTATTGCCCCAGCTAGTTTGGAAACTTCTTTTTGCAGGCGATTATAGGTGATGATTTCTTTGGTGTTGGTTACCGGCGAATCATAAATTATGGCATTTTGCCTTCCAAAACCATCTTCAATATGTTTGTCTATGCATAAATGGCTGAGGTTTAATTTTCCGTCGACGAACCATTGGGGATAACCATTGTCGTCATTGGAAAGTATATTTTTGGGGGTATGGTACCATTGCAGCTGATGGGCTTGTTTTTCCCAAAAACGTTCCGGATTTTCAATACTTTTTTTGTAGAATTCCTGATACTTCATGACTTGGTTTTTTTAGCATTGAAAAGTCCAAACCAATTGGGGTTAAGTACCTTAAGTTTAATAAGTACCCAAAGAATAACCACGAAACAAATTCCCATGACTATGGAGTTCATAGGACTGATTGCCGTTTCGCTTTCAAATTTAAAACGTAGATAAAGGGATACAACGGCATAGACACAGATAAGAATATCCGATGTCAAAGGATTAAGACGTAATTTCATTTTAACTTACATTAATTAGACAAAGGTGTTGTTTGCACACAAAACCAATTGTTAATTAAGAAGTTCTAGTATTTCTGAAACTATCTTTTTAATTGAAAAAGGCTTGGTCAAATACTTATCCGCCCCAAGTTTCAATCCTTTTTCAATATCTGAAATTTTATTTTTAGCGGTAAGGAACACAACTTTTGTGTTCTTTAAAGCTTCACTTTTTTTAATATGATCCAATGTTTGGTAACCATCTACATTGGGCATCATTATATCTAGTAATACCACATCGGGAATATTGTTTTTAAGTATTTGCATTGCCTCCCCACCGTCTCTTGCGATATAAACCTCAAAATCTTTTTTCTTGAAGGCGTATTCCAAAGTCATCACAATATTCGGCTCGTCATCGACTATCAATATTCTTTTCATTCCCAATAGTGCTTACAATTTAATTAAAAGGTAGCTTAAATCCAAAAGTTGTTCCAACTTTACTTCCTTTTTCTACCCAAATGCGGCCATGGTGTTTTTCAATGATTTGTTTGCTTATGGCCAGCCCCAAACCACTACCTTGGGGTTTAATCGTATTTTGGTTTTTAGATTGATAGAATTTATCGAATATATAGTTTATATCCTCATCGGGTATACCTTTCCCGTTGTCCTTTACAAAAACTTCGATACAATCATTCCCTAATTTATAGTCCAACGTTATTACTCCTTTTTTTGGTTCGCAGAATTTGATTGAATTCGAAAGCAAATTGGTCAGGACCTGCAAAATACGATCCTCATCGTAAGGAAGTTCAAAATGAAAACGGTTTTTGTTTACTATTTCAATTTCCTTTTTCGCTGCGATATGCTGTGTATTACCGATTGCTTTTTTAAGGGTATCCTGAATGTTGCGTTTCTTTAAATTCAATTGTTCCCTGCCCGTGGAGAGTTTTTCAAAATCCAATATATTATTTATTAATCGAGATAAGCGATCGGAGTCATCAACGATATTTTTCAGGAAAGTCTGTCTCATTTCAACCGGCATTTCGTCGTCATCATCCATCAGGAGTTCAGAGGCGGCCCTGATTCCTGTAATTGGCGTTTTCAATTCATGCGCCACCGTATCCAAAAACTCGTCTTTTTGTTTGTCTTTTACAATCAGTTCCTCATTGGCATCCTTGAGTTTTGCGGTCAAAAGAGTTAGCTCTGAAGATTTATCCTGTAAGGCTTTGTTACTGATAATGGTTTCTTTGGATTCTTCCAGGATTTTCAAAACCTCGGGAAGACTTATCTCTTGTTCCTTTACTACCCCTGCAATCAAGATTTTTGCAGATGCCCCACCAATGCTTCCGGTCAATAATTTCTCTGAAAAATTGATCAAACGGGCATCGGCCATTTGTGTATCGCTAGGGATATCATATTTTCTAAAGAAGATCTGTAGGGCACGTTGGGTCCTTGCTTCCCCTAAAAATTTGGTCAATACGTTTTTTATGTCGGCCACATAGGCTTCCCCTTTCCAAACCAAGGCGCTATCCTGAAGCGAGGAATAGTTCTTGCTATCGACGAACATTTCAGCGTAATTACGTTCCCTGTAATGTCCTTTGAAAGCCAATGAAATAATCAGGTAACATAAGATATTGGCCGTTAAACTCCAGAAAAAAGCATGGGCGGGCGGACTCAGGAAATCAATGCCGAATAGGGCATAGGGCTTTAATGCGGAGATTCCGAATAACCCAAATTCCGTAAATTCACTACTACCCGTAAATGCCTCTATCGTAAATGGCAGGATCAACGTATATGCAGAAATTAAAAAGCCTAGGATTATACCCAATATCGAAGCTAAGGAAGAACCGCGGTTCCAATAGAGGCCAATGAAAAAGGAAGGCGCTAATTGGGCTACGATAACGAAAGAAATCAACCCGATGGAATACAAAGAAAGTTCTATGGAAAAGTTATTGTAAAAAAAATAGGCAAGTATGATTACCGTAAAAATAGATATGCGTCTTATGTTTTTGATGTAGATGGCATTTTCTTCCGGTTTTGCCTTGATAAATTTTTCCAAGAAACCATATGGGATAATCAGGTTGTTACTAATCATTTTTGATAAAGCCAAGGTAGATACCACAACCATGGAAATTACTGCCGATAACCCCCCGAGAAATACCAATAAAGCCAAAAAAGTATGATTACTGTTCAATGGGAGTAATAGTGCATAGTATTCCGGATTGGCTGTTTCTTCCAAAGTCAATTTACCGGCCCAAGCAATAAAGATCACGAATACGTTAAAGAGCAATAGATAGAGAGGGAACAACCAAATGGCTTTTTTTAAGTGTTTTTCCCTAGTGTTTTCCAATACGGAAACCTGAAATTGTCTAGGTAATAAAAATATCGCAGTAAAGGATAGCAATATCATAAACCCCCAATCGATACCTCCCTCCAAGCCTGAAAGTTTAACTAAATTGTTGAAATCGGGTGTTATTGAAACCTTGTCGTATATGTCTTGTGTGCCATCGAAAAGATAATAGGTGACGTATGCACCAATAATTAAAAAGAAAGTAAGTTTTAAGAGCGATTCAAAAGCTACTGTAGTTACGATTCCCTTATGTTTTTCTGAAGCATCTGTTGCCTGAGTGCCAAAAAATGTGGCGAAAATCGCCAATATCAAAGCAATGTAAAAGGTAGAGTCGTCAAAAATACTTGCAGTAATGCCATGGGTTTCATTTGTCATTATTGCAAATGATTCTGCTACGGCCTTCAATTGCAATGAAATATATGGAACAGTGGCCGTAATACATAAAACGGTTATTAAAGCTCCCAAAAAGCGATTGTTCGCATATCTAAGGGAAATAAAATCCGCAATGGATGATACTTTATGTTGTTTGGAAATCCGAATGATTTTACGAAGTACGATGATCCATAAAGGTACTGCTATGGCCGGACCCAGATATATCGGTAAAAAGCCTACGCCAGAACTTGCCGCCGTGCCAATACTGCCATAGTACGTCCAGGCGGAGCAATACACTGCAAGGGACAAGGTGTAGATATAAGGGTTGTTGACCCATTTACTTTTAGCGTTTTTTTCAGCAATAAAGGCAATGTAGAAAAGTACTGCCAAGTAACACAAGATGATAATGATCAAGAAATAGTTATTCATAATATCTTTTTAGAACTATATAAGATATGATGATGGAGAGAATCCAGACCGTAAAAACATAAAAATAGAATAAGGGTATGCCAAAAATGGCGCCGTCTAAATTAAAAACCAAGACTATAGGAATGTTCAATACCAATAAAAGGGCTATGGATACAATGACCAATTTCTGTTCGTGGCGTTTTTTCATTTTATGGGGCTGTAATAATAAATATATGAAAAAAGCAGTACTCCAGAATGAAGTACCGCTTTTTATAATAATCAACTAACTATTTTAATGGGAACTTGCATCACCAGCTCCACTAGGTATTCTAATACTTTCAACCATTTCCTGTACATTTTCCGGTGGTGGAGGGGTCATTCTTGAGACCACCACTGAAACGATTACATTGATGATCATGGCAATGGTTCCAAATCCTTCTGGAGAGGTTCCAAACCACCATTCACTTGCGGGTCTTGCATCCATGACACCGATCAATCCCGTTTTGTACCGGATCATATAGAACAGCATTAATGTTATACCAACGATCATACCGGCAATAGCCCCTTTGCTGTTCATCCTTTTATCGAAAATCCCCAAAATAATGGCGGGGAAGAATGAGGCTGCCGCGAGACCAAATGCCAAGGCGACAACCGCTGCGACAAAGCCGGGCGGATAAATACCGAAAAGACCTGCGATAACGATAGCAACCAAAATTGCGATACGGGCCGCCATTAACTCCCCTTTTTCAGAGATGTTCGGGTTAATCTGTTTTTTGATCAAATCATGCGAAATCGATGTTGATATTACAAGAAGTAATCCTGCAGCAGTTGATAAAGCTGCGGCCAAGCCACCTGCGGCCACCAGGGCTATTACCCAGTTTGGTAAATTGGCTATTTCAGGATTGGCCAATACCATGATGTCCCTATCTACATAAAGTTCATTGGAAGAACTGTTGGCATTTGAAATAAGACGTTCGCCATTGGCTCCACGGGCATCTGTGAAGGCAGGTTTTTTACCTTCTAGGGCACTACCGGCAACATATTGTATTTTTCCGTCATTATTCTTATCAGCCCAAGCGATCAGACCTGTATCTTCCCAATTTTTGAACCATTGGGGAATTTCTGAATAAGATTTATTATCTACCGTTTCGATTAAATTTGTTCTGGCAAAAACCGCAATGGCCGGTGCCGTTGTATAAAGTATGGCGATGAATAGTAAAGCCAATCCGGCCGATTTACGTGCATCTTTAACTTTTGGTACGGTAAAGAAACGTACGATAACATGTGGTAATCCTGCGGTACCTGCCATTAGGGCAAGTGTAATGGCAAAAACGTCCCAGGTTGATTTTGTCCCACTGGTGTATTCGTTAAATCCTAATTGGGTATGAAGGGTATCCAACTTATCCAGTAGAAAAGTACCTCCTTCGACCTTGCCACCCATTCCCAGTTGAGGAATTGGGTTACCCGTCATTTGCATAGAGATGAAAAATGCCGGTACCATAAAGGCAAAAATCAGCACGCAGTATTGTGCTACCTGAGTATAGGTAATCCCTTTCATTCCACCTAAGAAAGCAAAAACAAGAACTACGGCCATACCTATGATTACTCCGATATTAATATCGACCTGTAAGAATTGTGAAAATACGATTCCCACACCCCGCATCTGACCGGCAACGTATGTAAACGAAACGATCAATGCACAAATAACAGCTACTGTACGGGCCGTATTGGAATAATATCGATCACCGATAAAATCAGGTACGGTAAATTTTCCGAATTTTCGAAGATAGGGTGCAAGGAGTAGGGCAAGAAGCACGTATCCTCCGGTCCATCCCATTAGGTAAACCGATCCATCATAACCAGCAAAGGAAATGATACCGGCCATAGAGATGAACGATGCGGCACTCATCCAGTCGGCTGCCGTAGCCATACCATTTGCCAATGGGGAAACCCCACCACCGGCCACATAGAATTCTTTAGTAGATCCGGCCCTTGCCCATATGGCAATTCCGAAATACAGGGCGAAGGTAATCCCAACTAAAATCCAAGTCCATAATTGAACACTCATAATTTTTATTTTTTTGGTTAGTGAATGGATTACTCGTCGTAACCGTATTTTTTATCTAGTTTGTTCATCAATCTTACGTAAACGAAAATCAGTATCACGAAGACATAGATAGAACCTTGTTGTGCAAACCAGAATCCCAGTTTGAATCCGCCTAAACGAAACTCATTTAGGGCTTCCCTGAATAGTATTCCTGCGCCGTACGATACCGCGAACCATATAGAAAGCAGTATGATCAGATACTTTAGGTTTTCTTTCCAATAGGCGGTGGCCTTTTTTTGTTTTTCACTCATAGTTGTTGGTTTTTTATAGGTAAATCATTGCTTGAAGGGTAATGGCCCCTGTGTCAGTATCACCAAACTTTTGGTTTTTGTATTCCAGTGTTAATTTGGAGTTATGACCGTTTAAATAGGCGTTTGCCCCAATACCAAAAACATTTCTGTTATCGTCAGTGGCGTCATAGCTGTTAGAAGCAAATGACACATAAGGTTGATATCTGGTTTTTGTTTTATCACCGGCAAAAACGTAGCCTAAGTGCGAGTACAGCATGCTTCCCGTTCCATAAGCGCTAAATAGGTAATCCCTGCCATAGTCGTTGCTCTGGTATGTGGCGTAAGCCGTCAGTGCGCTACCGTCATCCCCTAATGGGGTGTCGTAAAAGGCATCGATTCCGAATATGCTAACATCTTCTTTTTCCAGATTTCCAACGGCATCCGCGATTACCGATCCGCCAGGATGTAGAAAAAATCCGGCTCCAATGTTAAATACCTTTTTGGTACCTAAGTACGAACCTACCTTAAAAGGAAGGAAATTGGATTCTTGGTCCAGGAAATTAAAATCAAAATAACCGGCATATGCTTTACCGGAGTCTTTTGAACCCAGTAATCTTTTGCCAGCGTAAACCGCGGCACCGTTTGCTTCGGGCGTGCGGGTGTCGAGACCGTTGGTAATCGCATCATTTATGGCGACCCTGTATTGTAACTTGCCGAATTTACCTTTGGCGAAAACACCAATATGCCTGGCAAATTGATCGGTAAGGCCTAAGGTTGACCACGACTGGCGATTATTGTCCAGCGTCATAAAGTTCAAGGTACTCTGATTGTTCAACCTTGATATCCCATTGAAATAATGTAAACCACCACCAACAACATGGTCCTCACCAACATTGTATTGTGCCCAAACATCATGGAAGAACAGTTGGGAGCCTTCGCCTTTTCCTGTCGGTGACAAAGTTCCGCTATTTAGGCTGTTAAGCCCGAAATGGGTAAGGATCATGAATTTTTTGTTGATCTGGGCGAACATCAGAACACGGGCCCTTCTGAGGTTGAAACTCGTGCTGCTCGTATTGTCCGGTGCATCGGAGTTGTATGTGCCTTGTACTTGGGCCCATGAAATGACACGAAGGTATTTATTGCCTTCTTCATCTAGTTTCACTTTAAGGCCACCATTATAATCGGGTGACCCTTGTGAATGCATTAACTGAAAGGTACAGAATAGCCCTGCCAGGAGTAAAGCATGTTTCTTCATAAAGTTAGGAGTTAAGTTAGTAACAAATTGGTTTTGTGTGCTTTGCTAAACTCCTCAAAAGAAAGTGTTAAATAAAAAACAATATATATAAATGGTAATTAAGTATAGCTAATTTCTAAATCGCTCCCATTTAATGAGCATGAACTTGTCGCCCAGTTCGGTAACCACGACCCCAGCACCTGAAAGATTGTCGGTATCCTGAAAATAGTGCGAAAGTTCAACTGCATTCAATATTTTATAGGTTGGGTGGTAGTCGGGATTATAGGGTCTTTTGATGTTATATTTCTTAACCCAGTTTAATATACTTACATGTGAAATACCTAAAATACGTTCAATTTCTCGATAGGACAGACCTTCTAGATATAATTGCAATGCCTTGTTTACATAATACTGGTCTATGCTTTTGCCTATTTTGTTGACCGAGAAGAAATAATTACACGCTTTGCATTTGTAGCGTTGCCTATCTTTAATGATTCCACTTTTCACAAACTTCTCGGATCCGCAATTGGGACAGCTGTTTATTTTCATATATATAAAATTAGCATAAATATATTAATTTAGCAAAATATATAAATAATGCCGATATTTTCACTTGATTATTTACCGTATTATTGGATAACTAATAAAGCTTTGTACCTATTAAGGCCATCTCACTATTTCAAATTTTAAATGAAGATGATAATTCTTTGATTGTGAGTGAATTTCATTGATTATCTTTAAGATGTGAAAAATACCATTGCAGAACGTATTTACGATTTTTTAAAGGACTTTCCTCCTTTCAATACCTTGGATAATGCCCAGTTGATGACCATTTGCGAGCAGGTCAAAGTCGGTTATTATGAAGTTGGGGATTATATTTTCAAGGAAAATGAAAGCTTGCATGATGCTTTCTATGTCGTAAAAGATGGTGCTGTGGGTATTTTTCGGGGATTGGATGTTCTTGTTGATGAATGTGATGAAGGGGATATATTCGGATTAAGGGCGCTAATTCGCCAGAGTAATTATAGATTGAGTGCCAAAGCTATTGAAGAGTGTATCGTATATGCCATATCATCGGACTTGTTGGATGAATTCATAACCAGCAATATTGAAGCGAATAAGTTTATCATGGCGAGCTTTGCTTCCAATACCTTGGACCGATATTCGGATAAAGATAGAGCAGGATTATATTCCACCGAAGGTGAGTTTGATAAGGAAACTGGCCACTTGGCTTTTATTCAGAATGTTACCTACAAAAAAACACCAGTGACTTGTCCGCCGAATACCCAGATCGGGAATGCGGCACTGACCATGACCGCAAAAAAAGTGGGTTCCATAATCATTACTAAGGAAAACAGACCCATAGGGATAATCACCGATAAGGATCTACGAACCAAAATAGCTACAGGTAAATTCGCTATCTCAGATATAGTAACTAGTATTATGAGCTACCCGGTTATAACCATAGCAGAAAATGTATCGATAGCTGAGGCCCAAATAACAATGTTGCGTAATAAAATAACGCACCTCTGTATCACAAAAAATGGGACACCTCATTCCGAGTTGGTGGGTGTGCTTTCCGAACATGATATCGTTGTTGCCCAAAGTAATAATCCTTCTTTCTTGATCAAGGAGGTAAAACGAGCCGAAACTGCTGAGAAACTTCGTGATATTCGATTGAAATCCCAAGGATTGATGAAGCGGTACCTAGATCAGCATATCCCAATAGGCTTCGTTTCAAAAATTGTATCCGCGATTAATGAGGCCATTACCCAAAAAGCGATTTCATTAAGTATAGATGAAATGCAAGGTCAACCTCCTGTAGCTTTTTCTTGGCTTTCACTGGGTAGTCAGGGTAGGGCCGAGCAATTGTTGTTGACCGATCAGGACAATGCACTAGTATATGCAGATGTAGCTTTGGAAGATGAGGCGAAAACCAAGGCCTATTTTCTAAAATTGGCCCAACTGGTTACTGTAAAATTGAATATCGTAGGATTCGAGTTTTGTCCTGCGCAGATGATGGCGAGTAATCCGAAATGGTGTTTGTCGCTCTCCGAATGGAATAATCAATTCAATGATTGGGTTACCAAACCTGATGAAGACAAGATAATGCTCTGCACCATTTTCTTTGATTATGAAAAGGCTTATGGGGATTCGGCTTTAGTTGAGCAGATGTCGGAAAGCATTTTTAATTCAATAGATAGTTATACCATATTTTTAAATTTCCTAGCTCTGAATGCCATAAAGAATCCGCCACCATTAAGTTTTTTCAGACAGTTCTTGGTAGAGTCCAGCGGAGAGCATAAGGATCTTTTCGATATTAAGGCTAGGGCTATGATGCCTTTGGTAGATTCGGCTAGGCTCCTGGTTCTTTCAAAAAACATCAAGGATCATAACAATACGATTGAAAGGTTTAAAAAACTTGCCGAATTAGAACCACAGAATGGGGATGTCTACAACGCTTGTATAGACGCTTTCAAGATCCTATTACGTTTTAGGACGGTTGAGGGACTTAAGAAGGGTGATTCAGGAAGGTTTATAGATTTAAAGTCGCTCAGTAAGGCCAATCGCCTAAAATTGAAAGGATGTTTTGGTTCTATAAAAGATATTCAGGAATTGATAAAAGTACGTTTTAACCTTGCTCAAATGATGTAAATGTTCAGTGATATTTTTAATAGGGATAAACCGGTTTTTTGGAAGGATTATGCACGTCATTTCAAAGATAAAACGTCAGCGGATTTGGATAAGGTTCGTTTTGTGGTCTTCGATACGGAGACTACAGGCCTCGATATTGGAAGAGATCGTATTTTGTCTATTGGGGCCGTTGCTATCAATAACTTAAAGATAGATGTTGGGGATTCTTTGGAAGTGTATGTGAAGCAGGAGATTTTCAATCCCGAGACCGTGGGTATTCATGGGATCTTAAAAGAGGGAAATGTTCCTAAATTAAACGAAGAAGAGGCGATAAAAATCTTTTTGGGTTATATTGAAAATGCTGTTTTGGTGGCTCATCATGCAGCTTTTGATATTGCGATGATCAATATAGCATTAGATAGAATGGGGCTTCCAAAGCTCAAGAATAAAGTGCTCGACACTGGAATCGTCTTTAAGAAAACAGATTTTTGCAAAGACAGGGAAGAATACTTTTCCTTAGATCGTTTATGTTCACTCTTCAATTTGAAAAAACATGATAGGCATACGGCGGCCGGTGATGCTTTCTTGACGGCAATGGTATTCTTGAAGATAGTGGCGAATCTATCTAAGAATAGAATCCTGGTTTTAGGTGATCTTTTTTTTAATTGGGATCGCAGGGGGTTGTTGTAATGGGCGTAGTTTAATTTGGCCAATATAGGACACCACAGGAAGAGTCCCTTTTGGCCCCAGTGACCGAACAGAGTACATTTATTTCACGTTCCATGCGTAATACACCCATTAATGCGAACACTAAGGCTTCCTTATTCTCTATTAATTCCTTCGAAGGTACCACAACGTTGACCTGTTCACCTAATTTTGACTTTAACGTTGACACAAGAAAGTCGTTTAAAGCGCCACCACCAGTAACCAATAAGCTGGCTGGTGATGTACTCTTAACCGCTAGGACCTGTATGGCAATCTGTTCGCATAGGTGATGAACTGAGGTGTGCAAAAGATTTTCGATACTATCCTTAGTGGCTTCGACAATGGGGACTACTTCTTCTGTAAACCATTCATATCCTGTGGATTTGGGGTATGGTAATCGGTAATATTCCAGGTTGTTCAATGCCTCAAGCATTTGATCGTTGAGTTTTCCACTTTTCGCTAAAGCCCCTCCTTTATCATAATTCAAATCTATTTTTTGTGTTATATGGTTTAGAATCATATTGGCCAAACCAATATCATATGCAATGCGTCCGCCGTCTTTTTCAAAAGAGATATTACTGATACCACCAAGGTTCAAACAGAAATCATACGCACCGAACAATAATCGATCACCTATGGGCACAAGAGGGGCTCCCTGACCTCCCAATGCAACATCGTTGGTTCTAAAGTCACATACTACTTTGTGGCGACAAGTATTGGCAAGATGCTGGCCAGACCCTATTTGATAGGTGAGTCCGTTCATTGGTTGATGATGTGTCGTATGCCCATGGCTCGCTATGAAATCTACCTGCAGGTCATTTTCTAGAATGAAAGTATTTACTTCTTTACCAAGCCATTCACCATAGGTATTGTTTAAGATCAAGAGGGAATCGGCAGAAAGGTGGATCGAATCTTTTAAGTTATCCTTCATTTCAGGAGAATAAGAAACACTCTTGCTATTCATTATTTTATACTCCCAACGATCCAAAGTCCTTGTGAAATGGCAATAAGTGAGGTCAAGTCCGTCCAAAGAAGTGCCCGACATAAGTCCTATGACCTTGTATGTTTTCATAATGAAGATGCTTTTGTAGTTTATTAAGTATCAAAAATACCGAAAGGTAATGTGTTTCACTCTTAAATATTAAAACCAAATGATACATTTTTTGCATTTGTTTACATGAAATTTGCAAAAATCTATTTTTAGTTCAATTTAAATTATTATTCTGCTGTTTTTACCTATTCATTTTTATCAAAAATGTTTAATTTTAGGATTATGAATTTTTAAAGCCATTTGTTTTTAAAGTAGAAATCTGAAATACCAAGATAGTAGTTTGGCAATTTTCATTTGCTACTTTAATTAGATGGTTCCTAGCATAAATTGATTCACTGTTTAATTAACCAATTATAAAGTATTACAATATGAGTAAGACGAAGAAAGAGAACACTTTATCACGCCGAGACTTTGTCGGCAAAACCTTGGCTGCCTCAGCTGCGTTTACGATTGTACCGTCGTATGCTGTTAGTGGACTTGGCCATGTAGCACCGAGTGATAAATTGAATATTGCAGGTATTGGTGTAGGAGGTATGGGTCTAGCCAATTTAAAGAATTTGGAAAGCCAAAATATTGTAGGACTTTGTGATGTTGATTGGAAATATGCCAAAGGCGCTTTTGATAGATATCCAAACGCCAAAAAATATTGGGATTGGCGTAAGATGTTCGATGAAATGGCGGATCAGATAGACGGGGTCGTAATTGCCACTGCGGATCATACGCATGCCGTTATAGCCGCTAATGCAATGACAATGGGTAAACATGTTTATTTGCAGAAACCATTGACCCATTCCGTTTATGAGTCCAGATTATTGACAAAATTGGCCGATAAGCATAAAGTAGCTACCCAAATGGGTAACCAAGGTGCCTCAGGTGCCGGTGTTGCCGAAACATGTGAGATTTTATGGAGTGGTGCCATAGGGGATGTAACCAAAGTTGAATCATTTACTGATAGGCCTATTTGGCCACAAGGACTGAATACTCCTGAAAAAGGGGATTGGGTACCTGATACATTAAATTGGGACTTGTTTACGGGTCCTGCAAAAATGCGTCCCTTTAATGAAGTATACCATCCATGGAACTGGAGAGGATGGTGGGATTACGGTACAGGTGCGCTAGGAGATATGGCATGCCATATCTTACATCCTGTATTTGAAGGATTGAAATTAGGGTACCCGACCAAGGTGCAAGCGAGTTCCTCATTGTTATTGAACGATTCGGCTCCCGTGTCACAAGCTGTAAAACTTACTTTCCCATCAAGGGGCAGACAAGGTAAGATGAAGTTGGGAGAAGTAGATGTAAGCTGGTACGATGGTGGTATTAAACCTATGTTGCCCGATAATTGGCCATCAGGTAAAAACCCGAATAAAAGTGGTGGTGGAACCTTCTTCTATGGAACCAAGGATATTCTTCACGTAGGTTGCTATGGTGTTGAGCCAGAATTGTTGTCAGGCAGGAAAATATCAGCTCCTAAAACCGAACGTAGGGTAGAGGATGAATTAGGTTTAAGCTGGAATTCCGGAGCCCATGAAATGGATTGGGTACGTGCTTGTAAAGAAAGTGCCGAAAACAGAAAACCATGTACATCCGACTTTGCTGAGGCAGGTCCTTTTAATGAGATGGTAGTAATGGGAGTATTGGCCGTGCGTTTACAGGCATTGAACAAAACACTTGAATGGGATGGTGAAAACATGAAATTTACCAATATCGGTTCAAATGAGGAAATCAAGACCGTTATCAAAGACGGATTCAAAATTCACGATGGTCACCCAACCTTTAATAAAGATTGGACAGATCCTATGAATGCGAATGCCTACGCCGAGGAATTGGTTAAACATACCTATAGGGATGGTTGGTCATTGCCAGATATGCCAAAATAGAATTGTAAAAAGCGATATATCAAAGTTTAAAAATACAGAACCAGCCTTTATTGGCCGGTTCTGTTCTTAAAATCAATAAATAGTTACCAATGAGAAAAATAAGTTTAGTTTTTATTTTCGGATTGATTATGCTCCCAATGCTCAATAGTTGCAAGGAGAAAAAAGCAGAACAAAAAGAAGAAGCGGCAACCGAAGCTGAAATGGTTAAGGAAACCGTTGAAGAAGCCCCTATGAATGGACTCACCGAAGCACAAAAAGCCGAAGGATGGGTTATGCTTTTCGATGGCAAGACCTCCGAAGGATGGCGCGGTTATAAAAAAGACCACTTTCCAGAAGGATGGGAAATCGTTGATGGCACGTTGCATATGATCGGCTCTGGACGGGGCGAGGCAGGTTCTAAAGATGGAGGTGATATTATTTTCGATAAGAAGTTCCAAAACTTTACACTTAGTTTGGAATGGAAAATTTCTGAAGGAGGAAATTCAGGTATCTTCTACCTAGGGGAAGAAGAGTTGGATTATATTTGGAAAACAGCTCCTGAAATGCAGGTTTTGGATAATGAGCGGCACCCAGATGCTAAATTAGGCAAAGATGGTAATCGCATGGCGGGCTCGTTATATGATTTGATTCCTGCAAAACCACAGAACGCAAAACCAGCTGGTGAATGGAATACCGTGGAACTTACCGTGTTTAAAGGTACCGTTATCCATAATCAGAATGGTGAGAACGTAGTTGAGTATCATTTATGGACTCCAGAATGGAAGGAGCTGGTTGCAGGTAGTAAATTCCCTGCCTTGAATCCTGATTGGGCCGAAGTTCCTTCAAAAGGATATATTGGTCTTCAAGATCATGGCGATGATGTATGGTTCCGTAATATAAAGATCAAGGAATTGTAATAAAGTAATAATTATAATCGAAGTCCCATACTATCATTTTAGGATTTTATGGGGCTTTTTGTTGTTATAGGTTCGCCAATCGGCATGACTTTTATTTTAGATGAACGGGAAGTTCGCCCTTGGCAGCTAGTTTGCCCAAAAAATGGGTGGCAGCTACCTTTTGGAAGGTATTGAAGTTTTGGTAGGCCATAATCACCACATTGGCATTTTTGTAATCAAAAAGTTCCAGAGCATAAGGGTTGCCAAAAAAATAAAGAACAACATTTTTTGTATGGATCATTTTGTTGAACAAGTCTATTTCAGTTTTTGAAAAACCAAAATCATGGGTTGGTTTAGCTTGTGGAGGTACAATGGCCATAAGAAGGTTTTCTTCTTTTTTGGTCAATTCCCCAATTTTTTCAAGGGAAGTGTCTAAGAAAGAATGCATATGAAAACTATTCTCCTTGGTAATCATTTGGAAAAACGGGTTTTCACTTATCATGGTATTTGTAAAACCAATGAAGCCCTTTTCCCGAAAAGAGGTTATGTCATTTTCAGTGCCACGTACAATTGTAATGCTCGCTTTTGCGATTTCTTTATTTAGTGAGTCAGGCATGCTTAGAGCGGACAATGTTTCGGGTTCATTTGGGATAGCTTTTTCTTTCAAGGCCCAAACTCGAGCAAACGATTCTTCTATTTGCCGATTGGTGGCTTTTTTCAAAATCATTTCCATTCCGGCTTCAACCTCTTCAGCAAAACAAAGAATATCATTTCCGGCATCAAAGGCCAACCACTCCAATTCACCTTTTACAGGGTAGTTTTTAGAAACGGCATGCATGTTCAGGGCGTCGGATATCACAACGCCTTCAAAACCAAGTTCATCCCGTAAAATACCTTTGATCAAGTCCTTTGAAATGCTCGATGGTATTTCTTTTCCATTGGAAAGGGCTGGTACACAAAGATGCCCGACCATCAAGGAATCAATCCCTTCCTTTATCAGTTTCTTAAACGGAAATAATTCATTGTCGAGTAACTCTTCCTTCGTTTTTTTTATGATGGGAAGTCCTAAATGGGAATCTGTGGCAGTGTCTCCATGGCCAGGAAAATGTTTTATACTGGCGAGAACACCTTCACTTTGCATACCACTTATATACGCCGATGCTTTCTGGGCTACATTAATTTTATCCTCGCCAAATGACCGATAACCGATAACCGGATTTTTCGGATTGTTGTTAATGTCCAAAACAGGGGCTAAATTATAATGAATACCTGCTTGTTTGCAATCATTGGCAATGTTCTTTCCCACTTGATATACAAGTTCATTATTGTCCTTGATTGCTCCCAGAGTTAGCGCATATGGGTACTGAGGGGTGTTTTCAATCCGCATGGCCAAGCCCCATTCGGCATCAATGGCAATAAGTAACCTATGCTTGGATTTGTTTTGGTAACGTTGTATAAGTTTTTGTAGTGTTTCAAAACTATGCTCATTGTAAACAATCTTTTTTTTACCTTCAAAATTGGTGGCCGCACTTGCCCTACTATGGAAAAAACAAAGCCCTCCGATATGATTTTCGCTTATGAGTCGTTCCAAGATTTTTATTTCTTCTTCTGAATCATTAATGAACGCAGCGGGCATGAACAGTTGCCCAATTTTCTCAATAGGGGTCAATTCTTGGGCTGCTAATTCGTATGGAAGCAATTTATGCATCGGTGTTTTTTGTTTTTTTGCCGAAATCGGCAGGGTAGGTAATGAATTTCAATAAGAATAAAGCAGGTAAAGAGGCTATGACGACCCAGATAAAAAAGCCCCCGTAACCCAGCCATTGTTGAATATAGCCACTGATCATTCCGGGTAACATCATTCCAAGGGCCATGAACCCTGTAGCTATGGCATAATGTGATGTTTTGGATTTGCCCTCGGCAATGTATATCAGATACATTAAAAACGCGGCAAAGCCAAAGCCATAACCGAACTTCTCAAAGATTACCGTGGTCGTAACGGCAACAATACTAGTGGTTTTTGTAAAGGCGAGTATTGCATAAAGTATATTGGGTATGTTAAGTGATAGGACCATGGGCAGCATCCATTTTTTCAGTCCGTCCCTTGATATTAAGATTCCACCTAATATTCCACCTAACGATAAAAATATGACTCCAACCGTTCCGAAAATAGTTCCCAATTGCTCGGTTGAATAGCCAAGACCTCCTTTTTCCAAAGGATCCAATAAAAATGGTGAGACCATCTTTACAAGTTGTGACTCACCCAACCTATAGGTTAAGATAAAGGTCAATGCGATGCCAATATTTGGTTTGTTGAAGAAAGATGTGAAGACTTCCCAAAAGCCTTTCGGTTTCTGTGTGGCAATGGCCTCTGAGGATTCGTATTTGGGTGTAACGAAAAAGTTGGATACGGTCAATGCCAACATCAGAAAGGCAGTTGCTGTCATGGTAATGCTCCAAGCTTTGGTGTTGTCCCCGTATTTCTGTTCTAAAAATCCGGCTAAAATGACAATTAGTCCCTCACCGGTAACCATTGCCAAACGATAGAATGTACTTCTGATACCGACAAAAAAGGATTGTTTTTTTTCCGTAAGACCTAACATGTAATATCCGTCTGATGCAATATCATTGGTCGCGGAAGCAAAAGCTGCCATCCAAAAGCACGCTAAGGTGGTCATAAAGAACATTTGGGTCGGTAAGCTTAAACCTACTCCCAATAGGGCAATCGAAATAAGAAGTTGCATGGCCAAAAACCAATTCCGCTTCGTGCTTTTTAAGTCTATAAAAGGACTCCAAAGTGGTTTTAGGACCCATGGGAGGTACAATAAACTGGTGTACAGTCCTATATCTTCATTGCTTACCCCTAGTTTTTTGTACATGATTACAGATACGGTCACCACCAATACATAAGGTAGTCCTTGGGTAAAATAGAGCAGGGGGATCCAAGCCCAGGCCCGTTTGTCTTTTTGTATCATTTAGTTGGTTTCTGTTGGTTTAAAGGTAAGTTGATAGGGGTACTTTCATGACCGAATTTATCTATGAACGTAATTGCGATTCTTTTTTGGTCGTTTAGTATTGTGAATGGGATTGATATACTTTTGCCGTTATCGATGCTTGTTTTGAAAAGTAATTTTTTCATGGGATATGGATCTTTCGTCTTTTTTCCTGTTCGGTAGATCATTGCATAACGATATGGCCCGGTGTTTTTAAATTGGAGTACGTGGTTTTCATTTTTAGTCTCCCAAGATTCCAGTTGCACTCTTTGTCTACGTAATTCGGGTTCCAAAGGAGAGGTTGGCGGTAGGGATGGGGAGTGGTAAATTTTCTTTTTTAGGGTTTCTACAACATCAGGATTGTTTTCCATAAGGCTTTTGGCACTAAAGAATACGTTGCCCTCAACTGCTGGGGTCTTTCTGGCCAGTTTTAATTGGTTGGGAAGTTCATTTTTATTGTCCCAAGCTTTGTCACTATTGTTTCGGACTTTATAGGCTCCATTTCCGATATATAGATTGGTGTTGGAACTGTTTTCTGCCCACCAGTCCACAATTTTGGAATGGGACGCTACAGGAAGATCCATACTCCAATATACTTGGGGAACAATATAATCTATCCATCCATTTTCCATCCAAGTAAGAGGGTCTGCGTAAAGGTCCTCGTAAGTCGTTTGTCCTGCTTGGGTATCGGAGCCCCTTGGATCAGTGCTTTGGTTTTTCCATACTCCGAATGGACTAATACCGAATTGTACCCAGGGTTTGTCCTGTTTTATGGTCTTGTGCATATTCATGACTAAGGAGTCGATGTTGCTACGTCTCCAATCATCCAATGTTTGGTTCGGCAGGGCATTTGAAATATAGGAAGTTGAATCTTTGAATATTTCATCTTTGATTTTATACGGATAAAAATAATCATCGAAATGAACGGCGTCAATGTCATAATTGGTGACCAGTTCGTTCATTATGGAGACCATTCTTTTTCGAACTTCAGGAAGGCCTGGGTCATAGTAATATTTTTTACCGTATTTGATCATCCATTCCGGGTGAAGGTTAAAATCATGGGTAGGACTAAGAATATCGGTTTTTAGGTCAAAAGTGGCCCTATACGGATTTAGCCATGCGTGAAACTCCATTCCCCTGTTGTGAGATTCCTTGATCATCCAATCCAGGTAATCAAAATCGTTTTTTGGGGCTACCCCTTCCTTTGCGGTCAAAAACCTGGACCAGGGAGCATAATTTGATTCATAAAAAGCATCTCCGGCCGTTCGTACTTGAACGATTATGGCATTGAAATTAAGGTCTTGGTAAAATTGGAGGATGTTTAAGAAATCTTTTTTATGTTTTTCTATGGAATCTGAACCGCTCTTTGGCCAATCGATATTGACTACTGTCGCTACCCAAACGCCCCTGAATTCTGTCCTCGGTTGGGGAGAAGGTTTAAAAACAGAGCAAGAAGCAAAAAAAAGGATGCTTAGTAATAAACTGGATTTTTTGATCATTGTAATTGTAAAGAAGGCCTATTTTAAACTAAAAATAGGCCTTTAAAATGTATTAAGAGGTGTAATTAATCTAATTTATAACGCACGAATGCTTCCATGGCCGCATAATCTGCCAAGCCTAATGCTTTGTATTTGGCAGCGGTGTTTCGGTTGCGTTCCTCGGCGCGCATCCAAAACTCCCTTGAATCATCCCCTTGGAACATTGCTCCGTCTTTTTGTGATTGATGGCAGAAAATCGCATATCGTTTTTTCAAAACCTGATCCGGACTCATCGGTACGGCCATTTCTATTTCGTTGATATCCCATTCGTGCCATGCTCCCCTATATAGCCATAACCAACAGTCTTTCATGAATGGTTCGGGTTTAAGGCGTTTTAGGGTTTCGAAAAGCGCGTCCAAACAAACCTTATGGGTGCCATGTGGATCGGCTAAATCGCCAGCTGCATAAATCTGATGTGGTTTTATATCATTTATAAGGTCTGCCATGATATCGATATCGGCATTTGAAAGGTTGTTTTTCTTAATTGTACCAGTTTCGTAAAAGGGTAAGTTCAAGAAGTGTACA
Organism: Maribacter luteus; assembly: GCF_009674825.1. Taxonomy (GTDB): domain Bacteria; phylum Bacteroidota; class Bacteroidia; order Flavobacteriales; family Flavobacteriaceae; genus Maribacter_A; species Maribacter_A luteus. The sequence goes on along the minus strand of NZ_WKJH01000003.1, from coordinate 163,868 downwards.
TGGGAATCTTCCAATCCTAAGTAACGGGTTGCTGCGTAGGATTCCGCTCTACGTATAGCGCCTTTCAATGACCTCACCTCCGCGACATCAAAACTGTTCTCGTCCTTGTTCAATAGAGTGTCTATTATACTTTGGGATTCGGTCGAAGGGGTTATGGTATTCGATATTTCGGCAAATTTCAATGCTTCCGTGTCAGAAACGGCTATATTGCCCGATGTTTGGTAGGCCACGTGTACATCGTGCCCCTGTTCGATCAAACGGTCAAATGTGCCTCCCATTGATATAACATCATCATCTGGATGAGGGCTGAATATGATGATACGTTTTTTGGCAGGTTCCGCGCGTTCCGGCCTGCTGGTGTCATCGGCATTGGGTTTGCCACCTGGCCACCCCGTAATGGTATGTTGAAGCTTATTGAACATTTTAATATTCAAGTCGTAGGAGTCTTCCAAGGATAAAAGGTCGGACATACCGTTGTCATTATAATCCTTATCGGTTAAGCTTAGGATGGATTTTTCAGTTTTACCACATAACCATACGATTGCTTTAGCGGTAAGACTATCTGTCCATTCACATGGTCCAACCAACCATGGCGTCTTGTTTCGTGTCAATTCGCCACCTGCACCTTTATCCAATACAAACGTTACATTATCATGTTCTTGAAGATAGGTGGCAGGTACTTGTGAGGAAATCTTGCCTTCAATGGTTTGTTTAATGATTTTCGCTTTATTGTCACCCCAACCAAGTAGAACGATTCTTTTGGCGTTCCGCACTGTTGCGATCCCCATTGTGATTGCTTTTCTGGGAACGTTGTCAATACCTAAAAAGGCTGGTGCGGCATCTACCCTTGTGATGTGGTCAAGGGTTATGACGCGGGTGCCTGAATTGAAATGTGACCCCGGCTCATTAAAACCTATGTGCCCTGTCCTTCCGATACCCAATAGTTGAAAGTCAAGTCCACCGTTATCCTTTATTTTCTTTTCGTAAGCCAGGCAAAAGTCTACCACTTCTTCTTGCGGAAGGCTACCGTCCGGGATATTGATGCTTTCAGCAGGAATGTCTATGTGGTTGAACAAGTGTTCGTGCATAAAGTAATAATAACTTTGCATGTTCGACTTGTCCATGGGCAGGTACTCATCCAGATTAAAGGTAATTACATTGGAAAAACTTAAACCTTCTTCCCGGTGCATTCGCACCAATTCCTCATAAACCTTGATAGGGGATGAGCCTGTAGCAAGACCAAGGACACAGTTTTCTCCTAATGCCTGTTTCTTGCGAATCAGATCTGATATTTCCCTAGCGACCTGAATAGAGCCTTCATTGGAATCTTCGAAAATTACATTATGAATTTTTTCAAAACGTGTTTCCTCAAATTGACCTACGGGTTTGTAGCTGATGTCTTTTGCTGTTTTTTCTAAAAGTGTGCTCATTTGACTGTTCTTGAATATGATTGAGTTACAAATGTAATGTATTTTAAAACAAATTGCTGTTTTTTGCTGTTTTAATTGCAGTAAATTGCATTATAATATAATTTATAGGGGTTTTGTTTAAAAAAAAGGAATAAAACTGCAATTAAATTCTTTTATTATCTTTGAAGGATCAAAATAAACGGTTATGCTTAAGGAAGAGCGACATCAGGCCATATTGTCCCAAGTTGAATTACATAATAGGGTGTTACTTACCGATATTGCCGAGAAATTGGACGTATCAATTGACACGGCACGAAGGGATGTTAAAGAATTGGATCAAGAGAACAAATTGCGAAAAGTACATGGTGGTGCCATATCCCTTGGTTTTACTACCAGTAGTACTAGGAATACCAATATATATGCGTTGCCACAAAAAATAACCATTGCGGAAAAAGCGGCAACTTTGCTGAAAAATGATGCGGTCATATTTATTGATGGTGGTACAACTTGTATGGAGTTCGCAAGGATAATTCCTTTGCATTTAAAATTGACCTGCTTTACCATGAGTTTGCCAGTGGCGATGGAGCTGACCACAAAACCGAAGGTCGATGTTATATTCATTGGGGGTAAAATTTCCAAAGAGTCACAAATTGCCATCGGGGCCAATGCTACCCATGCCCTATCTGAAATAAAAGTGGATTATGGTTTTATAGGTACGGGGTATGTTGATGCCTCGGACGGGTTGACAGATTTTGATTGGGACGTTGTTCAAGTGAAAAAAGCAATTATGAAGGCCTCGAAAAAAACAATACTTTTGTGTATATCAAAAAAATTGAATTCGAGACATCGATATAAAACCTGTGATATGACAGCGGTTGACACCATGATCACGGAGTTATCACCGGATGATGATCAACTTAAACTTTTTCGGAACAACAACGTACACCTGATATAATTTTTATGGACTATAAAAAGATTACTGAAACCCCCTCCAATTACGATCAATTGGAGAATATGGGTACTTCTACTATTTTAGAGAGTATTAACAATGAAGATCAAAAGGTGGCTCTAGCCGTGGCCGAGGTTATTCCGAATATAACAAAATTGGTCGATGCCTTAGCGGAACGTTTTGATAAAGGTGGACGTTTATTCTATATTGGAGCAGGTACTAGTGGACGTCTCGGAATTTTGGATGCTTCTGAAATACCGCCAACTTTCGGAATGCCCCACTCCCGGGTAATTGGATTGATTGCCGGTGGGGATACTGCGATTAGAAAAGCTGTTGAAAATGCGGAAGACGATGTAAACCAGGCTTGGTTGGATCTAAAAGAGTTCAATGTTTGTGAAAATGACGTGATCGTGGGTATTGCAGCATCTGGAACAACCCCTTATGTAATCGGTGGACTTCAGGCGGCTAAAGAGCATGGTTTGTTAACTGGTGGCATTACGAACAATCCTGGTTCCCCTTTAGCTGTGGTATCGGATATCCCTATAGAGGTAAATGTTGGACCTGAATTCGTTACCGGTAGTACGCGAATGAAAAGTGGGACCTCCCAAAAATTGGTACTTAATATGATAACCACTGCCTTGATGATCAAAATCGGCCGTGTTAAGGGAAATAAAATGGTGAATATGCAATTGACCAATACAAAATTGGTCGACCGTGGAACCCGTTACTTGGTCGAAGGTTTAGGTATAGACTATGATGAGGCGGAACAATTGCTTAAAAAACATGGTTCTGTCAAAAAGGCCTTGGATGCGGTAAGACCATAGGGACTATTATTCGGTAATAGCCTCCACTTCCTTAATTGTAACCATTTCGTTCGTTGAATTGCCCCATGAATTCATGATATAGTTCATGACATCGGCAATTTCCCCGTCATCCAATCCCATGGGGGCCATGGTGTTATTGTATGTTTCGCCGTTTACGATGAGCTCCCCTTCCTGTCCGAATTTCACACCTTTGATACTTGCAGTTCTTTGCTGTTTTAAATAATCCGATTTTGCCAAAGGAGGAAAAACAAAAGGAATACCTTCTCCTGCAGGCATATGGCAAGCCACACAGAAGTCGTTATATATTTCACTTCCCCTTACCATACTGGATTGTAATTCAGGTTCTTGTGCATTGGTGTAGAATACGCCAATTAAAAAAAATAAGATGGTCAATAGTCTTAATTTCATGTGTGGGGGATTAATGTTTAGGGATTAATTTATAAATTCCTTTGCCTTCTATGGCCACATAAATGATTCCATCGGGACCTTGACGAACATCGCGAACCCGGCCCATGTTCTCCAACAACTTTTCCCTGTTCGTGACTTTTGTTCCATCCAAGGTCAAACGTTCCAGATATTGAAAAGACAGGGATCCTACCAATAAACTACCTTTCCAATCTTTATACTTGTCAGAAGTTACAAAGGCCATTCCACTGGGGGCTATGGAAGGAACCCAATAGTGAATGGGTTGTTTCATGCCTTCCATTTCGGTTTTATCGGTAATGGGCGTTCCGCTATAATTGATTCCGTATGTAATCAAAGGCCAACCATAATTGGCCCCTTTTTCAATAATATTGATCTCGTCACCACCCCTAGGCCCATGTTCATGATCCCAGATTTCCCCTGTTTCAGGATGTTTTACCAGTCCTTGGGGATTTCGGTGCCCATAACTGTAAATAGCCGTTTTAGCACCTTTTTCGTTGATGAAAGGATTGTCTTCGGGTACGCTTCCATCGTCATTCAACCTATATATTTTGCCCCCATCCCTGGTTATATCTTGCGGATTTTCGTCCCTTGCACCTCGTTCTCCGATAGAGAAATATAAATATCCTTCATTGTCAAATGCTATACGTGATCCAAAATGTTGTCCTTTAGTGGTATTTGGACCAGCTTTATAAAGTAACTCATTGTCATACAATATGTTATCTTTTAGTTTTGCCCTCATTAAAGCAGTATGTCCTCCTTTTTCGTTTCCTTCTTCAGAAGCATAGGTTATGTACAACCAACCATTGGTTTCATAATCGGGATGTAAACATATATCCATTAAACCTCCTTGGCCTCTAACATATACTTTAGGAACATTTGCAATATGGTTTTTTTTCCCTTCTTGAAAGTGAATCAAATCTCCGGATTTTTCCGTAATGAGCATGCTGCCATGAGGAAGAAACGCCATGCCCCATGGTATTTGGAGTCCATCGACGAATAGCTCTGCTGTAAAAGGAATGCTATTTGGTGTATTTGCCTTATTTTCAGGCTCCTGGGCGCAAGAAAAATTAAGCGTTATAACGAATAAATAGAGGTATGTAATACTATTCTTCATATTTTGACGTTAAAATTAAATATTATATGAAAGGCTATCAGCCCTAAAGATAAATAGAATTATATAAGTTTAAATAAATACGCTAAAGAATATACTTGCACCCCAATCCAAGCATGTTCTTGCCATAACTGACTTAACCTATGTTTCCAAAAAGCCCAAGGCATATACTTTATGCCATATTGCTGTTGCTATTCTCTGCGGTTTGCACTTCGGCTATTGCAAATTATGACTACAATTTTGTAGTTGGGATTTCGGAAGTCCTCGAGAAGGTTGTTTCTACGGAAGAACGTAGCTCGGAGACTGAAGTTTCCAAAACGTCCAAAACGTCAATTGTTTTAGAAGAACAAAAATCATTGAACGTTTCATCACCGATGCCCATGTTCACCACCATAATCCAAGGTGCCGATGAAGAAGTTGCATGTACGAATGATGGTAGTACTATTGCGCGTTTTAATCTTTGTGGTGATTCCGATGATAGGGTTGTTTCCTTGTCAGGAGCTCCTTTTGGTTCTGTGTCATGGGAAATATTAGGAGGTTCTTGTTCTGCCGATATTAATGAGGATTGTCCCGAAACGGAAAATTCTTGTTATACTCAGGTTAGTACTGCACAGAACTTTACCATTGATGCTAGTACTGTTTCTTCAACTACAGGAGGTGAATTCAGGGTAAGGGTCAATGGATCAGGACCCTATTATTATTTTAAGGTTAAGAAAAGTACGATTACCCAGACCTTTGTAAAGCAAGATTATATCTGTGACGTACCGGGAAGAATACAGATAACCAATCTTTCCAGTGCATATGAGTTCAGTATTGATAGCGGAAGTGGATATGGCCCTTGGCAAGGTCCTATTTTTACCGATTTAACTCCTGGAACGTATGTGGTTAAGGCAAGATTGCAGAATACACCGAATACTTGTGAATATCCTTACACACCTATAGTTATAGAAGAACGCAATATTGATATCGGGGTGACTTTCGTCGATGCCCAATGCTATGGGGAAACAGGTTCTATTGAGGTAACGGTGAATGATGTACCCGGACCTTATATTTACACCTTGTTGGATGCGAGTGGGGTAGTCCAAGAGTACACAGCTCCAATTTCTGATAATCCTTATACTTTTTCAGCGGTAGGTTTTGGCACCTATACTGTACAAGTAGAAACACAACAATGTTATGGAGATGTACTAAATGGGATAGACCCGCCACAAGAAAGTTTAGATGATTTTGGAAATCCGATAATAATAGGTGATGGTTTAATTGCTCTTGATGCCTCAACAGAGGTACATAGTAGTTTTGGGTGTACTATTGCCCCTAATGTCATTTCCGATGTTGATGTTACGATCAATACCTCCGGTGGAGCCGCACCATATACTTTTACGGTAAATGGTGGAGCCGCACAACCGGCATTTGGTGATGCCATGACCAATACGGGATCAACGACATATACGGTAACTTCAGCCGGTTCATATGATATAGTGATTACCGATAGTAATGGTTGTTCCATTACGGCTTCGGCCAGTGTGGAAACGCTGCTACCGCCATCGGTAACAGCAACGGGAACAGATGGTACATGCTCCAATGGTGGAGCGAAAATTAATTTTAATGTTACAGATGCAAGAGGATATAATCTATCTTATAGGGTCAGTAGTTCGGATGCATGGGAGACAACTCCTGAAATATCAGTTTCAGCATCGCCTTCAGGTACACTTTATGACGAGATAGAAGTGCATTATGAACAAGGAGGATTTGAATGTACCCTGCCCTTATCGGATGTAACAGTTTCAAGTGTAGGGGTGATTTCCGGTTCAGCGACCAAAATTACAGATCGTACCTGTGATGGTAGTGGAGGAACCAATGGAGGTCAAATAGATTTTGTTGGGCCTTTTACCGGAGGCTCTGGTAGTGGGTATGTTTTTAGTATCGACGGGCTAAACTTTACGGGTACTACATCGTATGCTAATTTATCACCGGGAACCTATACGCCAATGATAGAGGACGGGGGCGGATGCCGATTGGAATTAACGCCAATAACAATTTTGGATGTTGATCCACCAACGGATCTCGATTTTGCCCAAAGCAATATCAATTGTTCTTTGGGATCTTCCGATGTACAGTTGACTGCTACGGCCAATGCGGCAATAGCCAATTATTCGGTTATAAGTCCAAGCGTTATCGACAATGGGGCTAGTGATACCTTCGTAGGTCTGAGTACCAGTACCTCTTATATATTTCAGATAACCGACGTTAACGGATGTACCTATACAGAAGGGTTTACACCTGCAGTAATAAGTTCTATCCGGGCAAGGGTTAAATCTGGAGGGGATTTAAATGTTTGTAATGGGGCCACTGATGGAACCGGAACATTTTTAATCGATGGTTTTGCGAATAACTATACATATGATATCAATAGTGGATTGTTTTCAGGAGGTCCACAGAGCGATGGTGAGGTTGTATTGCCACTTTCGGGAGCGGGGACATATACCATTACAGTTACTGATGCGGATACAGGTTGTACCGATACGGCTTCATTTGATATTCAAGAAGCTTCGCCCATAGATTTAAGTACCAGTGTGGTTACGGCCATGACTTGTGCCAATGGTAATTTAGGTCGGGTTGTTGCAAATGCCACTGGGGGTTGGGGTACTTATAGGTATACCTTGCTTTATCCTGATGGAAGTACTACCGTGGGACCTAAATCGGGTAGGACATTTAGTAACCTTAGCCAAGGAACGGACCCATTGGATCCTTCAGATGTATATACCTTAACAGTTGAAGATTCAGAAGGTTGTACAGATACCTTTACTTTTGATCTTGAACCTTTAAACGCTCCAACTATAAGTTTGGATACAGCTGCTTCCGATTTTTGTTACGACCCTAGTTTTGGTGCAACTGCAACAGTAACATCAACAGCTGGTACGGCACCTTTAAGTGGTCATCAGTATCGTATTAATGGGGGAGCGCTACAAGCTAGTCCAACATTTACAGGGCTAACGCCAGGTAATTATACAATTGAGGTTGTTGATGGTAATGATTGTAGTGACGATCTTTCAATAACCATTGAGCCACAGTTACGTGTTTCTACGAGTATTGAAACTGAAATCCCATGTGGAGGAACCCCTGGAACAATAAGGGTAAGTGTAACAGGGGGTTATTTGTCAGGACCGGGAACCAAACAGTATCAAGTGAGTGCTGATAATGGGGCTACTTGGGGGGCATTGACCACATTTACTTCCAATAGTTTCTTATACGATACTACTTTAGACGGAGACTATATATTCCGCGTTTTTGATGAAAATACGACCAATAGTGCTTGTTCTGCGGAGTCAGCACCAATATATTTAGCACCGCCGGCTTCTTTGGATCCACCAACAATAGAAACTTTTGATGTAAGTTGTGGGGGTGCTATCAATAATGGTAGGGTAGTCATCACCCCGGATGCCACTAGTGGGGTACCTCCTTATCTAATTAATTTTGATAATCGAGGATTTGGTTCCCAAAGTGCTTTTTCGGATTTGGCCGTAGGTACATATGATGTGGAAATACAGGATGCAAGAGGATGTTTGTATACAGGTACCATTGACATTAACAACGATCCTACGCCAGTACCCAATGCTATGGTTACAGAAATACCTGCTACCTGTTCACTAAGTGCAGTCAGTGGTGGTATTGAAATTACCAATGTTATAGACGGTACAGAAAATTTCAGTTTTGTCATAGAAGATAGCTTTGGTAATTTTATTACTAGGGAAGATGATGTGGCTCGATCTTCGTTGCCATACGCGATAACCGATACAGCCTTGATACCAGGCGATTATAGGGTAATTACTGTGGATGCCAACGGTTGTACCGATTTAGATTTAGTAACCATAACGACCAATGAGGTGGTGATTACGCCTATTCCTCCTCCAATACCTGTTATTTGTGATGATAGTGGCTTTACCTATGCCGTAAGTGTTAGTGGTGGATCAGGCTCTTATGAAATAAAATTGGAGCATCAACCGGCGTACTACCCATTAAACAATACGCCAGCTGTAAACGATCATACATTCAGTAATTCGACTGATGGTATTCAATATGGTGTTACATATACTGTGATGGTGACTGATACAGGAACTGGATGTATTTATGAACAGGAGATTCCTCCGATTGAAGGTCCATCTACCCTAGAGGTGACGGCTACAGCAAATCCAGCTGCGTGTTACCCAAGTACCGATGGTCAGATTTTGTATGAAATCACAGGATTTATTGTTGGGGATATTTTACAGATTGAATTGTTGAACGAACAGGACGGCTCACGAATTACCTTAGAGTCCTCTGTTACTACTTCGGCGACCCCACATACCGGAAGTTATAATGCACCTTATGGGGATTATCAGATTATTGTTGAGAATTTAACAGATACTTGCGTCGATGCAGTTGCAGTTACCATAGATCAAAATCTACCAGCTATTGATATATTAAATACGACCCCTGCGAATTGTAATTCCGATGGATCCATTACCGTACAAGGTAGGGGAGGTGATGGTATTTCCTATAGCTTTGCTTTTATGCCGCAGGGTGATGTACCTATTGCTAGTGATTATGGTTCAGCAACCACTTTCTTTGGGCCTGCAGGGGACTATGACGTTTATGTAAAAGATTTTAGTGGTTGTAGCTCTTTTGCAATAGCGAGTATTATTCCTACTGATACTCCTCCTGTTATCACTACAACGGTTGTTAATCAATGTGATTTTACATCCACGGCTTTTGATATTACGGTAAGTGTACCGGATACGATAGATACACCGTTATTTAGTTTGGGCGGAGAGGAGCATTATGGTGTATTGAATGGAAGTGTTTATGAATGGACCTATGTTGTTTCCACCCCCGGTGATTATGTTGTAGACGTGGTCGATGCCAACGGGTGTACCTCACAGGCTACGGCACATGTTTACGAATTTTTATCGGCTTCAGGAAGTTTTACGACAGCAACTACCTGTAACGATGCGGATGGGGAGATAACCATACAAACTACGGGCGGTAGTGGTGATTTTACTTTTGAGCTTACCGGTACCGACTATAACTCCAATGTAGTTTCAACAACACAAACTTCTAATGTGTTTACGGGCATATTCCCGGGGACTTACTCCGTTCACGTTGTGGACAATATCATGTTTGATGGTACGGATTATTGTGATTTTACCATTTCGAATATTCATTTGGATGCGGCCGTTACCCCAGTTATAGAGGCAACGAATCTGCATGATATCACCTGTTTTGGGGATAATGATGGTAGTATCGATATTGTCTTGCAAGCTGGTACTGACGTCGATGGACCAATTTCATATCAATTGGTTGATTTTGTCAGTAGAACTCCGATAACAACGAACAATTCAGGGTCTTTTACGAATTTAGGACCTGGCAACTACGAGGTAATCGTAACCTCTGCCAGAAATTGTGAAGCCTTGTCTGGGGATTTGGAAATCACCGAACCTGATGATTTTGCCATTACGGCAACAGCACCTCCTTTTGCATGTGAAACAGGCGCAAATAGATATAGCTCTACTACGATTACCGTAACGGTAGATCCTTCAAATCCGGGAACTGTAGGTAGTGGATATCAATATAGTATCACGGGGTATTCGGATTATCAATCATCAAATTCTTTTGAAATCGTTGATAATGGTTCTCCCCAAGATATTACTGTTTATGCCATTGATGGCAATGGTTGTCAAACCTTCTTTGATTTACCGACTTTGGCTACACCAGATGATATTACTTCAACGATTATTGATGTAGATGCCTTGAACTGTAGGGATGATGAACGAGTACGTATCCAAGTAGCGGGCACGACTGATTTCACGGTAAGTGCTGTTTCAGTAGCTCCTATTACTCCAGTGACAAATTCTGCAGGCAATGATTATGTAGATATGTACTTGCCTGCTGCTGGGGACTATATTTTTGAGGTTACCGACAATATAGGAGGGTGTACATACCCAATGCCCGTACATACTGTCGTAGAGCCAACTAGTCCTACGGTTGTTATAAGTGAGGCTAAAGCGATAACTTGTTTCAATCCGGGCAATGACGGTGAGTTGTCTATAGAAGTTACGGATTATATAGGTTCCTACACTTATAATGTCTACAGTGCCAGCGATACAGGAAAAACCACGGTATTAACAACGGGTAGTTTTGATACGGCCAATAATCCAGAGACCATAACCGGTTTAACAGGGGGTAATTTCTTTGTTGAGGTTATTTCAGATGATGTACCCTATTGTTCTAGTGACAGTAATGTTGCTACGATAAGAACACCGAACGGGGAATTGGAGGTGACCGCTATAGAGGTCGGTAATACAGGATGTAATGATGATACAGGTATTATAGAGGCAACTGGTCAAGGTGGCTGGGATGGTTCCCCTTATGAGTACAGACTTCTGGTAAGTTCTGACGGAGGGGCAACATATGCCACAGAGGTTGTACCATTTTCGAACAGTAGCAGATTTGAAAACTTACCAAGTGGTGATTACCAAATTGAAATCCAAGATGTAGAAGGTTGTACTGATACGTTTGAAATTAATTTGGCCCCGGTTCCACAGATTAATGCTGGTATTCGTGAACCATTGGCTTTACAATGTCCAGGAGGTAACAATGCCGTATTGGAAGCGTATGATACATCATCGGGAGATGCAGTAACCGCAATCGCCGGTGCTACGGGAGGATATCCCGGAGCTGGATATAACTATCAATTGTTATACCTTAACAGTAATGATAATACCGATATAGTATCTACAAGCGGATTGCAGAATACACCTACTTTCATTGGGGCAACCGGTGGTTTCATTAGTGAAGGCTGGTATGCTATAGAAGTGTCTTCCAGTTTTGATTGTACATTCGTCACGGAGCCTTATTATGTGGACCCACCACCGGCCGTACAGCCTAAATTGGTGCAGACCGCAGTTCCTGGCTGTGGTGGTATGGGAGAAATCCGATTAACCATAGAAAATCCGGATCCATTGTTTACTTACGAATATGTTCGTATTGAGAATGGGGTCGAAGTCGGGGTTTATACTGATATGACCGGTACTTCACAATTATTTACCGGTGTGGCCGGAATTACTTATCAGTTCGATGTAAGAAAGAAAAATGCTTTAAATATTTGTCCGGCAGTAAGATCCAATGGTATTACCATGACCGATGCGACCGGAATAACATTATTACCTAATTTACCGGATGATATTTCTTGTGCATCTGAATTGGACGGAAGGATAGAATCCTTTGCTAACGGTGGCGTAGGGGGTAATCAGTTCTACTTGTATTCGGGTGACCCTGTTGATGCATTTAGTCCGTCAGCAACGGCAACCCTTGTTCGTGGCCCACAAGATCATGGAACTTTCGAAGGTTTGGATGCAGGTACAGATTATTATATAGTCGTAACAAGTGGGGCAACATGTAGTGATATTGCGGGTCCTTTTGAAATTGTAAGACCTGAACCGATTATATTCGAAGCAAATCCTGTTCCGGTAAGTTGTTTTGGAGATGAGGACGGGTCCATTACGATTGAGGTTACCAGCGGAGGTGTTGGATTGATTCAATTCGCGATAGAACCGAATTTCAACGAATTCTTTAGTGATCCATCAAATCCGGGTACATATACTTTCGAGGAGCTTCCGGCAGGTAGTTATGAAATCTTGATTCAGGACGAAAACGGATGTTTTGAAAAAGACGTGCTTACGGTAACGGAACCACCAGTCGTAAGTATAGATGATGTTGCGACTACGCCTGAAACCTGTATCGGGTTTGCCGATGGTACAGCACAATTAACGGTCTCTGGGGGTACACCTTTTGTAGATCCGATTACCTCGGTATCTTATTACGAAACCATGTTGGTCGGTCCTGATTCGGATGGTAGTGAGGTTTTTGTTCGTAATGACGATTTAACTTTTGAAAATCTTGCAGGGGGCGAAACTTACATTGTATTTGTCCAAGATGCGAATATGTGTGGTACCGATGCATTGATTCCTATAGAAATAGGGGTTGATTTAACAGCGGATGCTATAGTGCAATATGGCTGTGAAGGTATCTTCCCTTATAGTACGGTTTCCCTTGAAATGCAAGAAACCGGTTTATTGCCGCAATTACTTTTCTCCTTGGATGTTGACGATATTAATGTAGCGGATACCGTAACCACTTGGGGAGACCTTCCGGCAGGAGATCATACGATCTACATTTATCATGAAAATGGTTGTACCAGTTTTGAAGAGTTCACTCTTGAAAATTATGAGCCATTGACCATAGATGGAGTCAAAACAGGTCCGAATGAGTTAACGGTTACCGCTAGTGGAGGTTTTGGAGGATATGAGTTTTTCTTCCAAGGGGAATCCTATGGTAGTGAAAATGTGTTTACGACCAACGAAAGTGTAACCGTTACGGCCAGGGTCGTGGATCAAAATGGATGTGAGGCTTTGATAACAGTTCCGTTCGAGTTTACGGGAATGTTGGAAATACCTAATTTCTTCACTCCTGATGGTGATAATAATAACGATGTTTGGGCACCAAAGAACCGTGAATTTTTCCCTAATATTGAGGTCAAGATCTATGATCGCTATGGTAGGGTAGTGGCCGAACTTGATGCGGTTAGTAATTGGGACGGTTATTATGATGGTAGTCCGGTACCTTCAGGTGATTATTGGTACGTGGTCAATGCAAATGACAAGACCAAGCTACGCTATGTAGGTCATTTTACACTTTACAGATAAATAAAATTAAGTTCATACAAAAAATGCCGATTGTTATCAATCGGCATTTTTTTTACTAAGGGGATCAAAAACATAGTACTATTGAAGATATTTGACCTTCCCGTAAGATGAAGATTATCGGCTTGGTATGATGTTTATGGAATATTTATTCATGATTATTCCCCAGTGGTTAAAAGTTGTAGGTTTTTAATAGGTAAGTGATAAAATAAAGGAAAATTCTGAGTTTGTTTTGTGCTAATTTCATGGTGGTTTTAAAACAATATAAAATGAGATATCCTATATTCCAGTTTGCTTATTTACCGTTATTGGTCATCTGTTTACTTTTTGGATGTAAAGAAAGACTCCCAGATAATAATGGGGAATTCAGCGAACAAATACGATTGAATCAAGTTGGGTATTACCCATTTGCTACTAAAAAAGCGGTTATTGTAAATGGAGAGGGGTTAAAAGAATTTTCATTGGTAAATAATGAAACCAAAGAAATTGTTTTCTCAGGGCCTTTGACAGAAACAAAGGAATGGAAGTTGGCTGGGGAGCAAATCCAAGTAGCTGATTTTACCGGTTTGAATACGTCTGGGGATTATTCCATTTATATAGAAGGGTTGGGGTATTCTTATCCTTTTCAAGTTGGGGACCATGTTATGCACGATGCTTTTATCGGCTCCATTAAGGCCATGTACTATCAACGAACGGGTATGGCTTTGGAAGAAAAATATGCCGGTAAGTGGAAACGCGAAATGGGCCACCCTGATGATAGTGTGGTATTTCATCCTTCCAGCGGTAAAAACGAAGGATATATTTCTTCAACCAAAGGTTGGTACGATGCGGGTGACTATAACAAATATGTTGTAAACGGGAGTTTTCCCTTAGGTCAGTTTTATACATTGTATGAACAGTATCCAGGGATTATTACTGATGGCGGACTTAATATTCCAGAGAGCGGTAATGGCGTAAGCGATCTATTGGATGAATTGAAATATGAGATGGATTGGCTATTGACCATGCAAGATGATGATGGCGGATTATACCACAAATTAACTACAAAGAACTTCGAAGGAATAGTAATGCCCGATAAAGCAACAAGTCAACGCTTTATTGTAGGTAAAGGCACTGCGGCCAGTTTGGATTTTGCTGCATGTGCGGCACAGGCCTATAGGGTATTCAAGGATATTGAACCTACCTATGCCGATCAATGTCTCGCAGCGGCTAAAAAAGCCTATCATTGGGCCGTTGAAAACCCGAACATTGAATTTTTAAATCCGGAAGATGTAAGTACGGGACAATATGGGGATAAAAACTTTGAAGAGGAATGGTTTTGGGCCAATGCTGAATTGTTTATCGCGACCAAGGAAGCGAATTATTTGGACGGGATAAATAAAAATCCATTGAATTTTGAATTCGCCAAAGGTGATAATTGGGCTAAGTTCATGAAGTTTTCGGGAATGTTCAGTTTGTTGGAAAACAAGGAAGATATTCCGGAGAGTTTGTACAAAGTGCTTAAAACCGGTATAGGGGAAAGGGCAGATGCCTTGGTCAAAAAAGCAGGGGGTTTGGATTATTTTCAACCAATCGATGATTTTCAATGGGGTTCAAACAGCGATGTTCTCAATGCCGCTATGATAATGGCGCAGGCGTATCGTTTAAACTCTAAACCGGAATATTTGAGAGGCGTACAACAATGTGCCGATTATATATTCGGTACTAATGCGACAGGGTATAGTTTCGTAACCGGCTATGGGGATAAGTACCCAATGAATATTCACCATAGACAAAGCGCAGCCGATGAAATAGTGGAACCTGTGCCCGGTTTTGTGTGTGGTGGACCTAATTTTGGAAAGCAAGATGCGGCATCCGGGGTAGTATATCCGGATAATGCTCCGCCTATGAAAAGTTGGGTAGATCAAGAACCAAGTTATGCAAGTAATGAAATCTGTTTAAATTGGAATGCCCCTTTAACGTACATCCTTGGATTTTTAGACCAAGAATCAAAATGAAATCATTAAGAACATTATTTTTTACTTTTTGTTGTTTGGTTTTATGCGGGAATAGGGCCAATGCGAATTACGTGTCAGACACTGTTGTTTCCCCTGTGAAAAAGGTTGAAAAGAAACCTCGTAATGTAATATTTATCCTAACGGATGACCATAGGTATGATTATATGGGCTTTACGGGAAAAGTACCTTGGTTAGAAACCCCAAATATGGATAAATTAGCATCTGAAGGGGCTTACCTTCCCAATGCATTTGTTACCACTTCTTTATGTTCGCCCAGTAGAGCTTCGATTTTGACCGGCCAATTTTCGCACTCACACACCATAGTGGATAATCAGGCGCCAGATCCAGGTAATCTTGTTTATTTTCCACAGTACCTCGAAAAGGCAGGTTATCAGACCTCATTTTTCGGAAAATGGCATATGGGTGATCATGGGGATGAACCCCAACCTGGCTTTACCCATTGGGAAAGTTTTCCCGGACAGGGGGTGTATTACAACCCTACGTTGAATATCAATGGTAAACGGGTGGCTTATAAAGATTCAACTTATATCACCGATTTACTTACTGAACATGCTGTTGATTGGTTGGATAATCGAGATAAGGATAAACCCTTTTTCATGTATTTATCTCATAAAGCCGTACATGCAGCTTTTAAGCCGGCCAAACGACACAAAGGAAAATACAAAGGAAAAAGAATAGATTTACCTTCAACGTATGACCAAACCAAGACCGGGGAGTATCGTGATTTAAATTGGCCCCAATGGGTTGCCGACCAGCGGGTAAGTTGGCACGGGGTCGATTATATGTACCATGGGAATGATGGTATTTATGATAAAGTAGTTGATTATTGTGAGACCTTGTTAGGGGTAGATGAAAGTGTAGGTACCATTATGGAGTACTTGAAAAAAGAAGGTTTGGATGAATCTACCTTGGTCATTTATATGGGGGATAATGGATTTAGTTGGGGTGAGCACGGACTTATAGATAAAAGACATTTTTATGAAGAATCGGTAAAAGTTCCTTTATTGGTTCGTTGTCCCGAGTTGTTTGAAGGGGGTAAAAAACCCGAGCAAATGGTACAAAATATAGATATAGGTCCCACTATTTTGGCAGAAGCAGGGGTAAAACAGCCCGATAATATGCCAGGGGTTTCTTTTATTCCAATACTCACGGGTGATACCAATGCCCCTTCCCGTAAAGAGGTTTTTTATGAGTATTATTGGGAATATGACTTTCCAATGACCCCTACGGTTTTCGGAATGCGAACAGACCAATACAAGTATATCAAGTATCAAGGCATTTGGGATCGCAATGAACTTTACGACCTTCAAAATGATCCTGATGAGATGTACAATTTGATAGCTGATCCAGATAAGCAGGAAATTGCCAAAGAAATGTCGACTGCGATTTATGATTGGTTAGAGAGCACCAATGGAATGCAGATACCACTTAAGCGTACGATAAAATATAGTACAGGTGATTTTAAGCATAAGAATGAGTTTTGATTTATAAGAGTGCTTAAGATAAAAAAGTGGTCTTATATTCTAAAGAATCATCCAAGAGGTTAGCAAACAAAAACCTTTTGGATGATTTTTTTAATTCTCAGTTCTTCTGAAAGATCTTAATCCTACCCCTGTTTTGGGAAACGATAATGTATGGGGATTTTCCTTGGGCGTTTTGGAGTATTACCATGTCCTTGGCATCACCGGTAACCAAAAATCCACTTTCTTTGGTTTTGATCGTCTCAAAACCCCCATGGCCATCCCCCTTAAGTAATCCGCCGTTGAATGCATCAAGGCGACCGATGAAAACTTCATTACCAAAGTTGTTTCCGATCAATAAAAGGTCACTTATATCATCGTTGTCATAATCCGTTACTGCCATACGGTTAATCGGCGCAATTTGGGCTTCTAGTGGTAATGGATGGCTTTTGAATTTGCCATTACCCAAATTTTCGAAATAACTGCTTTTGTCATAATTAACGAACAATTTCATGGCATCTTTCATTTCTTTAGGGGTCAATAGATCATTTTCCGTGGTTTTTGCATATTCTTTGTACGAATTGAACTTAGCCCTAAACAATGGACTTTGCCCATAAAGATCTCCCCAAAAATTTGTTGGATAAGATTTATAAGTTGGATCATTAAAGTCGGTTTTGAAATAGGCGAACATTACAGGATCTACCGTGCCATTATTGTCAAAATCCTTGGCAAGTAAGGTTACAGGCCTTTCTTTGGTGGGTTGATAAAAATTGTTCGCCCCTAAATTACCAGCTACGATATCCAGGTCACCATCCCCATCAAAATCATGGGCCAATAGGCTTTCCCACCAACCATTTAGACCGTCTATACCGGTTTCCCTTAATTTTCGGAAAGAAGATCTTTCATTCTTGAATATTGTGATAGGCATGTATTCACCGGCTAAGATAAGATCACTGAGTCCGTCTTGATCAACATCCGTCCAAATTGCATCGGTAACCATACCTATATCGCTTAGGGCAGGGCATAATTCATCGGTTGCATTTCTAAGAACACCGTTGTCGTTCTTTAGAAGAAAGCTTCTCTCTGGCTTTGGGAACTCCGCAAATGGCGTTCGTCCACCTACAAAGAGGTCGGTATAACCATCGCCATCAAAATCATGTGCTTTTACCACGGAACCACTGGCTTTGATTTCCGGCATCTTATCAGGGGCTAAAGAAAAGTTTCCTTGACCATCGTTGATCATTAAGCGATCGGAATAAAAGGTACTGCCTTTTTCAAATTCATTGCTGCCCGAGACTAAATAAAGGTCAAGGTCACCGTCATTCTCCAAATCAAAAAGGGCCAAACCTTCTTCTTCAAACTTCATATCCTTTAGTTCGGTGAAAAGTTGGGAATTTTTAAAAGAGCCGTCTTTTTTCTGTAAAAATATTTGAGGGGAATTACCGGATGAACTCCCGACGATAAAATCCTCGGTACCGTCACCATTTATATCGCCTGTTACCAAACAAGGGCCATTCTGGGTTAATTTATGGGGTAATATGCGTTGCACATTATAATCGATCATATCTTTTTCGTCATGTACATAATCAATTCCTAAACTATCGGTAACTTCTACATATATAGATTTTGGTTTTTTAGGAATGAAAGGGAAGGTGATTTCAATCGGATTTACCTTGGTCGCATTCTTATGATCCAATACAATGGTCTGATTGCTTTCAACATCGTTGATTTTTTGAAATTTGCCATCGGGCCAGATTACTTCAAGTGATTTTATAAGATGCTCTTTTCCTAAACCAAATTGGGCGATATTCTGAACGGAGGACATATAGCCCCTGCTTAAATGATGTTCATAATATTGTATAGTGTCATCTGGCAGTCTAATCGCGATTTTCGCCCCGATTCCCGATATGTTCGTTTTAGGCCCTTTTAAATCTACCTTTAGATAATTGTGTGCAAGGTCAAGGTTTTTATCCAATGTATTTTCAAAAAGGAAAGCTTCGTCATTGATATTGTTGACGACATAATCCATATCCCCATCATTATCCAAATCAGCGAATACGGCACCATTGGAGAAAGAGGGCACGTTAAGTCCCCATTCTTGGCCTACGTCGGTAAAAAGACCATTTTGATCATTCTTGTAAGCAAAATTTGGTATTTTGACTATTGGGATTGAATCCAAGATTTGCATAGGTTTCATATAACGTCGTACATTGAATTCAAATTCCCCAAAATCAAGATCGGTTATATCCCTAGGAAATCCGTTCGTGATCAATAAGTCCCTATAACCATCATTGTCCATGTCTACAAAAAGGGGAGACCAACTCCAATCGGTTTTGGCGATTCCGGCCATTAAACCGATTTCTTGATAAGGTATTCCATCACCTTGACCAGTTTGAAGCATGTTCCGCGAGAACTGATATTCATACCCGAATTTTTCATTGAAAATATAATCGTTGTACCTGCTTTCCCGCATTGTCGTCTTAAGTCTGTGGTTGTTCTCACCTAACATATCGAGTGTCATGATGTCCAAATAACCATCATTATTGTAGTCCGATATATCATTACCCATAGAGAACCTACCCTGATGCTTTAGAAGCTTGTCGATTTTATTGGAAAAGGTGCCATCACCATTATTGATATATAAGAGATCATTGGTGAGATAATCATTACTGACATAAATATCTGGCCAGCCGTCATAATTCAGATCGGCAATAGCCAAGCCAAGGCCATAACCTTCGATTGTGATTCCGGCTTCTAGGGTTACATCGGTAAAGGTGTTATCACCATTATTACGGTACAATTTGTCGTTACTTAAGGCCGAACCGTCAGTGATCTTTGCACGATAGTTTGATGGTAGCTCATGAATATCAACATTGTTCAACACATAGAGGTCTAAAAAACCATCTTTGTCATAATCGAAAAATGTAGCGTTCATGGTATTTCCGGCATCTGCGATACCATAGCTTTTTGCCATATCCTTGAAAGTTGGTATGCCGTTTACATCAAGACCTTGGTTTATGAATAATATGTTCTCCATTTCCGTAGAGTTGGGGAACAATGCCGTACAAACGTAGATATCTAAAAAACCATCATTGTTAATGTCGACAAGGGATACTCCGGTTTTCCACCTGTTCAATGCTTCAATACCACTTATTTTGGATACATCCTTGAATTTAAAATCGCCTTGGTTTATATACAGTTTGTTGGCCACTTGGTTTCCTGTGAAAAAGAGATCTTGTTTGTCGTCATTATTAAAATCCCCAACGGCTACACCCCCTCCATTGAAAATATACTCACTGGTCAATATATTGAAGCTATCTGTTTCGGTAATTTTATTGTTAAAGGTTATTCCGGAATGATCCGATGAAACCATAGAGAATAGGGTGTCCTCTTTTTTATTACATGAAACCAATATTGTCACTACAAGAAAAAACAAACTTATTTTTTTCATTTTTAATTAATTGCTTTTTTATGGGCCGGGTAATTTAGGACCTGATTAAACTATTTGAAAGTGTTTGGGAAATTCGCAACGCTCTAAAGTGAATGGAAAGGTAAAAAATAGAAATCGATAAACAAAAAGAACATATCTGCCTTCTTTTCCCGGACGTACGAATGCATGTATAAAAAAACCACCCTGAATCTTTGGTACAGGGTGGTTAAGTATTTTTGACATTGATAAATAAATGTCAATACGGAACAATTTTTATTATTCCATGGAATTTATAAAATCAATTGCGTTTTTAGGTAGTAAAACCTTATCGATAATATGGGCAACCCCATTTCTTGCCAGGACATCGGGAGTTGTTATATTAGCGTTTACATCATTGGTAGCATCGCCGATAACAAAATTTTCCGTACCAACTACACTAATGATTTCAATATCGTTTTCAGAAGCTGTAGTTACTGTACCAGCCTCTAAATCCCCGCTAACAACCTTTCCTGCCAAAACATGGTATAGAAGTATTTCGGTCAGAAGTTCTAACTCCTCTTCCGTATCAAAACTTGCTATACCTGTATAATCAGCACCTAAAATATCAAATAGCTCGTTAAAAGCAGCATCGGTAGGGGCAAAGACAGTAGCAGGTCTAAAATAGGTGTAATTGGTGGCCTCATCGTCCTGAACATTTGTGACATCAGCAAAGGCACCGGCCAAATCAGTTGCAATCAATGCTTCTTCCAGAATGCTAAGATCAGGAGCTGCAATTACAGTGGTAGCCAAGTCATCAGAACTTAATAATGCTAAAAAGTCCAATGCTGCTTGAGGTAAAAGTACCTTATCGATTATGTCGACAAGACCATTCTTAGCATCTATCCCGGCAGTTAACGTACTTGCGGTAGTGGCTGTGGCATCGCCAAAGGCAAACCCTGTACCATCAGCTGTAACATCCACAAAACTATCATCAAGAAGAGTTGTGGCAGGGCCTACGGTCAAATCAATGGAACCATCAACAGGAGGCAGTACATGATACAATAGAATATTACTTAGTAAAGCTATTTCCGCATCATTATCAAAATCATCCAGACTACTGTAATCATCTCCGAGTGCATCTAAAAGATCGGCAAAGGCCTGGTTATTGGGGGCTAAAACCCTTGCGGTATCCAACCCTGCAATAGCATCTGCCAAACCGGCTTTTTCAACTGCGCTTGCTAAAATACTAAGATCATCGGTTCCCGTGGCCCATTCCAATATAGTTGGTCGAACATCAAAATCCAAATCATCGATTGCTGCCTGTGGTAAAAGAACCTTATCAATGTAATGAACAATTCCATTGTCGGCATATCCGTTTGATTGTACGACTGTCGATACAGGATTGGTCTGTGGTTCTTTGGTAGCATCTAATAATTGAATATCACCATCTTCCGTTACGATAACGGAGATTTCATCTCCTAAAACGGTAGTTAGTGTTGTGCCGTCTGAAAACGATGCTGCATCCATATTGCCAGATACTACATGGTAAGTCAATATCTGTGAGAGTAGGGCTGGATCTATATTTGCCAATAAAGCTTCAGCTGCCGTTTCATCATCTGTGGATTCATACCCGAGGGATTCTGCTAATACGGTAAATGCCGTATTATTGGGTGCAAATACGGTAAAAGGTCCCGTACCCTCCAAAGTTGAGGTTAGGTCTCCTGACGCTGCCTCAAGAGCTGACTCCAATGATGTCAAAGCTCCACTTTTACTGATTCTCGTATGTACTGTGCCTGGGCCAATTATTGCGCTTCCAGGCGAATCGATATCATCGTCATCACAGGAATTTAAACCTAGTAATGCGAACATCGACAAAACAATACCTATAGTTCGAATTTTATTCATGTCTATATTTTTTAAATTTAATTGCTTGAATGTTTGATTAATACCCTGTATTTTGAGTTAAAATATTACCACTTTGGTCAATAGCGGTTATAGGAATAGGGAAATTATAATGAATATCGGAATAAGTCCCTACTTCTTCACCGAATGGTGGGATGGTACGGCCTTCATTTTCAGCATATTCGGTCATGACTTCTACGAAATTGTCCCATCTTCTAAGATCGAACAAACGGTGGCCTTCCATTCCTAATTCCAAACGTCTTTCAAAACGAACTGCATTACGGGCAAAGGCAACGCTGGCAAATGAGGTGTAAGGCTCTATTACATAATTGGCGGCATCACCAGAATCATCAACTGTTTGCATATAGTTCGAGTTTTTTGCCCTGTTACGTACCCTATTTACATATTCAAGGGCCAATGCTAGGTCAGGACTGCTTTTTTCTACGGCAGCTTCCGCGGCCATTAACAATACATCTGCAAAACGCATTATATGGTAATTGACACCGGAATGCTGTTGACCCCATGAGCCAGTTGCTATGTTCCCGGTTTCACCTGACCAATATACGTTTTTCTTAGGTAGGTAAGAACCGGATATATCAGTGTATTCCGCTCTGATCCAATCATTTCCGACATGTTCGCCATATCCGTTGTAATCGATGCCACGACGACCTACAGTGTAGTCCGATCTAGGGTCTAAAGGACCGGCGTACGGTGTAAACGGTTCACTGGAATCAATACCAAAATCACTTGTCACATCGTTTTGGTTATATGTGTCCAATAATGGTAATCCTGTTGTACCATCTGTTTGGAAAGCATTCAGCAAATCTTGGGTAGGTTGGTAAAAACCACAGCAAGAACCGAAAGGTCCAGGGTTAGGGAAATTAAGTGCTCCCTTGACATTGGCGTTGTAAGATTGTCCGTCATCCGTGGTAAATTGAATAGAGAAAATGGACTCTACACTATTGTCACCTGCCAATCTAAAGTTGTCAACAAAATCGGGTAATAGGTCATAAGGACCATTTTGAACTACATCATTCAATAAAGGAAAAGCGGTATCCCAATCAGATTGGTGTAAATGAGCCTTTCCTAAGAAAGCTTTGGCGGTCCAAGAGCTTGGTTTGCCAACTTGTTCTTGGGATGCAGGTAAATTATCGATCGCATATTGAAAATCGGCTTCAATTTCTTCCCAAATGTCACCTGGATTTGGCTGGTTGAATTCAGTCGCTGCATAATTTTCCTCTGAGATGTAAGGTACATTACCCCACATTTTTTGAAGTTCAAAATTATAATGTCCCCTTAGAAAACGAGCCTCGGCCAATTGAGTTGAGAAATCGCCCTCTTCAATCGAGTTGATTAATGAAATAACGGCATTGGCCCTGTTGATACCAGCGAATATAACACCCCATTTTCCTAAGAAATAAGAACTACCGGATGTCCAATTCATTGTCTCTATGTTGTATAATTCGGGCTGATCCCCATCGGTACTCCCTTTATGGGCATCATCTGCTAAAACATCCATGATCCAGTTGTCACCGGACATTGACCATCCTTCGCCAAATTCATTGTTACGAACACCATCCAAAGCGGAATAGGCACCGACCAGCAAAAGGTCTACGCCGGTTTCGTTCTTAAGCGCTTCATCACTTAATGACCCGATTGCGGGCGATTCAGTAAAATCGTCACTACATGCCAATATACCTATTAGCATAAATAAATAAGTTACTATTCTTTTCATCTTTTTTTTTTAAAATTTAATATTAGCACCCAAAGTAAACACCTTTGAAGCGGGAAATACCCGGCCGTCAATACCAAGACTTAAGTTGGCACTTTCTCCACTTCCTAAGTTGGAAACAATCTCTGGATCAAAGCCTTCATAATCGGTAATCGTGAACAGATTGGTAGCTTGTACATATAATCTCAAAGATTTCATACCTATCTTATCAGAAATTTTCTGAGGTAAAGTATACCCTATTTGTGTATTCTTTAATCGCAAATAAGAACCATCTTCAACATAATAAGAATTTGGATCACCCTCATTATTGGTTATTGAGGTTGATAATCCCGGTAAGGAAGCATTGGTATTTGTTGGAGTCCAGGATTCTAAAACCCGAGTACTTCTATTACCGTTTACAAATGAAGGGAAATCAGTGTAGTACTTATTGAAATTATAGATTTCGTTTCCTTGAGATCCATTAAAGAATAAGGAGATATCAAAACCTTTATAAGCAGCATTCATATTTATTCCGTAAGTAAAATCAGGATGTGGGGAACCGATTTTTGTTCTGTCCTCATCATTGATCGTACCGTCATTATTAACATCTTCATAGAGGAACCTTCCTTGGTCGGTAAACCCGACTACGTTTCTACCATAGAAAAAGGATAATGGTTCACCGACTTCCGTTCTCGTTGGGGTTTGACCCCTTAAATTGGTTCCAGATCCCGTTACTGGTGTACCATCAATAAGCTCGGTAACTTCATTTTTATAATGGGACAAGTTTGCAGTAATGCCGTAGGATAAACCAGAATCAGTTTCGTCCCTGTACCCGGCACTTATATCAAAACCGGTATTTTTGATGTTCCCTAGGTTTACGTAAGGAGCACTGGCATCAATAGCAGTAGAACTTATAGCTCCAAAATCTTGGGTAATCAAATCTTTGGTCGTGATATTGAAATATTCTGCTTCAAATGTTAATTTGTTTTCCAACATTCCCAATTCTATACCAAAGTTCGTAGTCTCACTGGTTTCCCATTTAAGGTCGGTATTACCAACTTGACTCAAAATTGCTCCTGTCGCTATACTGGTTCCACTCAAAGCGTAATTGGCATACTGGTCGCTTAAGATAGAAATATTGGATGTAGGATTATCCACTGGTAAGGATTGATTTCCTAATTTCCCCCATGATCCTTTTAATTTCAATCGGCCGACAAAGGCATCTTGCGGATAGAAATCCTCAGCACTCACTAACCAACCCCCACTGAATGAAGGGAAGATATCACTCTTATTGTCTCCTATGAACCTAGACGATTCATCTCGTCGTACTGTTGCGGATATAAAATACTTGTCCATATACGAGTAATTGGCGGTACCGAAAACAGAAAATAAGGTATTATAACCATCATAGGCATAGTCTACGTTTGGCGAACCTGTACCGTTACTTAAAAGATAAAAATCCGGATCCTCGAAAAGGTATCCAGAACGGGTGATACCTTTGCCTTTTCCGGAACCTTTTACCGCTTCAACACCGATTAAGGCATTAATGCTATGCTCTCCAAATGTCTTGTTGTAATTTAAAGTGTTCGTCCAGATCCAGTTATAATTGGTTTGGTCTTGCTCATTTAAAGATCGATCGGATATCGGTTCACTGAATTCAGGATCCAATGAAGTAAAAGCCCTGGAATCAAAAGTGTTGAAACCACCGGCCAATGTTGTTTTAAAGGTCAGTTCATCAAGAAGGTTATACGTTAAATAGATATCACCTAAAACCGCATATCTTTTATTGTAATCGTTTCTGGTCCTATAATTCAATGCTACTGGGTTTCTACCGTTACCCAATCCAGGGGCTGCAGATCCAGCGAATTCGCCTTCATCATCATAAACAGGAACTAAAGGGGACATCCTTTGGGCCATTTCCATGGCTTCGGAATTTCCTGTCCTCGTGTTGGAGTAGGAAACATTCAAATGTTCCCCGATTCTTAATCTTTCACCGATCTTGAATTCAGAATTCAGTCTCGTACTTACCCTACTGAATCCAGTTTCATTAAGAATACCGTCGCTTTCCAAATAACCAACAGACATGAAATATTTGCCTGATTCGGTTCCGTTGGAAAGGGAAACTGACATGTTAGAAATGGGAGCGGTACGGGTAAGCTCATCGATCCAATCAGTGCCTCCTGGCTTAACAGTTGCATTTAATTCCCCTACCGGATAGTATACGATTGGGTTGTAAGTTTGAACCCTTGTATACCCTATAATCGAAGTAGGAACAACTGGGTTGGCCCCGCTGCCATACTGTGCATGTGATGGAATAGCACCATCATTTAGTTGACTTTGCCAAATCATATCTGCATGTTGTTGGGCGTTCAGCAAATCAGGTGCATTGGAGATTTTGGAAAAACCAGTGTACATATCAACTGAAATTTCTGCTTTATCCATATTATAACCACCACTTTTGGTCGTTATGATTACAACCCCATTGGATGCCCTTGCTCCATAAATAGCAGCTGCACCATCTTTCAGTACGTTCATCTGATCAATGTCGGTAGGGTTAAGGTTGTTTAAGAAACTAGCATCATCAGTCTGTACACCGTCTATAATATAAAGCGGGTCGGTATTGTTGGTAGTACCAAAACCACGAATGTTGATCTTAGGAGCGGCTCCCGGAGTGTTGTTGTTTACAACCGTTACACCTGCAGCTCTACCTTGCAAGGCCTCAGCGGCGTTTGATGTAGGTGCTTTTAAAGCTTCGCCCATATCAACAGATGCAACCGAACCGGTTATGTCACCTCTTGTTTGGGTACCGTAACCTATTACAATTACTTCCTCTAATAAACTTGCGTCTTCGGCCAAAACCACATTAATGGTAGTTTTACCATCCAAAGCAATTTCCTGTGTATGGTAACCAATGTAACTGATGACCAAAACAGCATCGCTATCCGCTTCCAATGTAAAGTTACCATCAAAGTCACTTTGTGTTCCTTGGGTCGTACCTTTGATAACGATACTCGCCCCAGGTAGTGGTCCCGATTCATCAGAGACCGTTCCGGTAATAATGGATTGAAAGGAACTTTCCAGATCAACCTTTAAAAATGATGTTTCAGAATTTGCCAAGGCCATTTGGGCACTTAAGCAAATCATGAACGATAAAAGCCCAATTCCGAAAGAAGTAAATCTTCCTTTAGGCTTTAACGATTTGTAATCATGTTTTTGATTCATAATCCTTGTTGTTTTGTTAGTTTAATAATAAATAGTGATGTAGTAAAGCCTTAATTTTTGCCTAAAAAATATATATAGTTCGCAATAATTTAAGGTTATATTAACAAATTTATAGAATGAAGGGTGATATAACATGTCATATTTTGTCAAATATTGATATTATTTGTTTTGTTAAAATTAACATAATAGAGTTTCGAAAAAGCTCTACTCAAACGTTTTCGTAATGTTTATGGGGGTTAGGAAGGTAAACAGGGTAAAAAAACACTGATTAATTTCTAATTAAATGGTAGATATGAATAATTCACAATCCGTAATTTAGAATTGTTCTAATCTGAAAAAATGGAGTTAATTGTTAATCAAGTGATTACTCCGTTACTTTTGTGGTACGTATCACTACTAATTTGTTGTTGATCAATCTTGTGAAAAACAAATACACCTCACCACCATCATGGATCCTGTATTTTTTTCTGATTTTGGCAACGTTGTCGGGAAAATTCCTCGTCGTAATATTGGCTTTCGTACCCAGGTAAGGCTTAAGTTCTTTTTTGGAATATCCCATTACTTGTTCAATACGAAATGTTCGTCCAGGGAATTCGATAAGATTTACAGAAGTGTACAGGTGTGAATGATCACCTAGTTTGTCTATTTTAAAAAATTTGGCAATTTGTTTGAAAGCACCGGCCTTTAAAATTGCTGCGTTTGGTTCGTATAAATAGGAAAGAGGTAAGCCAAGTGAAGCTAAAGCGTTTTTCTCTTCTAAAAGATTAAATTCAAAGGTTTGTATCTTGGGCTGGGTAAAATTTATCGTCTTTATTTTTACATCACTCTCATAATCTTTTTCTAGGACCCATAATAATTCCTTGACCTCATTTTTAATGGCAACAACATGTATCTCTTTAACATTGCTTAATTGGTTGAGTCCGATTGAAATATCCAATAACGGAGAAGTCTTGATTAAAATATGGTCGGATTTTTTGAATAAAAGAGGTAACTGTTCTACAACGTTTGGACTGCAGTCCGACAATAAAAAAACTTTTCCTTTGCTCTCGGATCGTCTTGAGGGGTCAATGAATATCCAATCAAATTCTTGGTCAGAACCATTAAGGAATTCCATACCGTCCATTGGTGTGGTATGGACATTATTTAGTCCTAAAATCTTAAAATTATAGGCAACTATTTCAGAAAGTTTTTCATTGATTTCGCAATGAAAAACAGCGTCGATTTTCTTGCAGAAAAAGTAGGTGTCCACACCAAAGCCCCCGGTCATATCAACCAGTGATTTTCCATCCACGATTTGCGCCTTGTATTCAGCTGTGGTTTCTGAAGAACATTGTTCAATATTCAACTTATTGGGGTAGTAAATTTTTTCAGTATTGAACCAAGTGGGAAGTTTTTTTTCACACTTTTCCTTAGCTTGGATCTGTTCGGCCAATTCTTTGGGGCTTATACTCGGAAAAGGACTTTTTTTAAGTAAAACTGACATGATGTCAGTGTATATTTTAGAGTTTATAAAATCCTGTACACCAGTATTTAATATATCTTTATTCAAAGTGATACTATATATTTTTTGTCAAGGATTTCACAATCTTGTTTTCGGCTAAAAATTCCTTTAAAATCACCTTGATAGCCGTGTATCCCGGCACTGCAATGATCATTCCCGTGATACCGAAAAGTAATCCTCCTATGATGATGATGAGAAAGATTTCGAGGGGGTGTGACTTAACACTATTCGAAAAAATATAAGGTTGGGAAAAGAAATTATCTACCAATTGTCCTATGATGAATCCTATCATTACATAGACGGTTTTTGGTAGGATTACCGTGCTGAAATCGGACCCAAGATTACTGGTCATGGTCAAGGTCATCATAAGCACTCCGCCAATGATCGGGCCCACGTAAGGAATCAAATTCAACAAGGCACATAAAAAGGCTATTACGATGGCATTTTCTATACCGAAAATGAACAGTACAATAGAGTAGATTACAAACAGGATAAGGATTTGTAAAACGAGTCCCAAGAAGTATCTTGAAAGTAAATCCTTTATGGTGTTCAATGATTTTTTTAAACGGCCTTCTTTGTTTTCAGGAATGAAGACCATTAAGCCTTGCTCAAACAATTTGCTGTCCTTTAAGAAGAAAAATGCGATAAATAGAACGGAGAACAAACCGATACTCAAGCTTCCCAAAACACTAACAAATGAATTGAGGACATCAGGTATAAACCCGAAATTCAGGTTGGCGAAAACTTTCGACTCTTTGATGCCTTGTTCAATTTCCGATGAGCTTAATCCAAAATATTCAGTTACCTGTCGGTAAAGGTTTTCTACATTAACCTGCAAGGCCTCAATATCCAAAAGGGATAGGTTTTGGCCTTGGGCAACCAAAAGGGGAACGAACAGTGCAATGATCCCCGCTATGATTCCTATTAGCAATAACATGGTAACGATGACGGCCAAGGTATTGTTGAATTTTAATCGTTTTCGTAGAAACATTACTATGGGTCTTCCTAATAATGAGGCTACTAAGGCTATGGCCAAATAAGCCAGAACCGATTGTATTTTGTATAAGAACAATAATACTAGGCTAATCCCAAGTAGAATGGCTATCGCCCTTAAAATGCCGTCTGAGATCGTTTTGGCTGTCATTCGTTAATTTTTAAAAGCATAAGATATGATATTCGCACCCATTTGTAAAGCTTTTGTGCGTACGTTTTCCGGGTCATTGTGTACCGAAGGGTCTTCCCAACCATCGCCCAAATCGGATTCATAGGTAAATAAGAGCACCAATCTACCGTCAATGGTTATACCGAAAGCTTGGGGGCGTTTACCATCATGTTCATGTATTTTAGGCAATCCGTCAGGGAATTGGTAATGTTCTTTAAAGATCGGGTGGTCAACTCCTAGTTCTTCTAGGTTAGTGTTCGGGAAAACTTTGGTGAGTTCTTTGCGTAAATAAGGTTCCATACCATAATTATCGTCGATATGTAAAAATCCACCTGATAGCAAATAGGTTCTTAGGTTGTCCGCTTCTTCTTGGGAGAACAGAACATTACCGTGCCCGGTCATATGAAGCATCGGATATTGAAATATGGTAACATCGCCTATCTCCACTGTTTCGGGTTGTTCTTTGATTTTGGTTCCGATATTTGAGTTGCAAAATTGGATTAAATTGGGTAATGCTGTGGGATTTGCGTACCAGTCACCCCCTCCTTTATATTTGAGAATTGCAATTTCTTGAGCATTGCCCGTGTTTGCCAACGCTGCAAAAAACAATAGAAAAAGAAGTTTGGAATATCCCATTCTTACATTATAATATTACGAATTTACCCGTTGTTAATCAAGTTTACTGTGGTGCAGGCCACGATTGCCGCAGTTTCCGTTCGGAGTCTGTTTTGGCCCAATGAAACTGGGAGAAAACCTTTTTCGTAGGCCTTGTCGATCTCATTTCTCGAAAAATCACCTTCAGGACCAATGAGGATGGTTATGTCTTTATCCGGGGCCACACGTCTTTTTAATTCCATTTTTTCGTCATCTTCGCAATGCGCAATGAACAAGAGTCCTTCTCTTTCTTGTTCTATGAACTCGTTATAGGTTACGGCCGGATTCAGTTTTGGAAGGTAGGCTTGCATAGATTGTTTCATTGCGGACTGTAATACTTTTTCCATGCGTTCCGGCTTTATTACTTTTCGTTCAGAACGATCACAAATGATGGGCGTGATCTCATCTATACCAATTTCCGTGGCCTTTTCAAGGAACCATTCAAAACGATCGTTACTTTTCGTAGGGGCTACCACTAAATGGAACCAGTACATTTTTCGATGTTTTTTCTTGGTTGAGGTTATTTGTGCCTTGCATTTTTTAGCATCGGCCAATAATATCTTAGCTTCAAAAATGCGCCCTTTTCCGTTGGTTATAAGAAGGGTGTCGTTTTCTTTTTTTCGTAATACCTTTACGATATGGTGGCTTTCCTCTGGTGTAAAAACAAACTGGGCCGTGCTATTGTCTAATTTTGGATAATAAAATAATTGCATAATCGTTGACTGTTTCTATTTGGCGCCCTGTAATCTTATTTGGGCATGTTCTATTCCTAATTCAATCCAATTTTGGAGGGCTTCTTCTGTCCGGTATCCTTTAGGGGAGACATAAACGAACTCTTTCATTGGGCTTTTTGCAAAATCCATAGGGCGAACATAATCCTTTTTTAGCATTTCTTCCATCTTGCTATCGATTACGCGAACCATAAGATCTTTTTTAAAAACCCCTATAGTCATCTTGCCTTTGAAAAGATAGGTCAATCCGCCGAACATTTTCTTTTTTGTAATGTCCTTTGTAAACCCTTTAGGAAATACGTCAAAGGCATAATCCAATCTTTGCTCCAGATTTTGGTCGTAGGCCATTTTTTTACTGTTATATAATGTACCTGGCTTTTGCCGTAACATCTTGGGAAGTAAATACATTTTGTTTGTATTTATGGTAGCCCACAATTCCGATCATGGCCGCATTATCGGTACAGTACTCAAATTTAGGGATATAAGTAGACCATCCGTAATTTTTTTCGGCATTTTTCAATGCCGTACGTATTCCGGAATTTGCGGAAACCCCACCTCCAATGGCCACTTGTTTTATTCCGGTTTCCTTTACGGCTTTCTTAAGTTTATCCATCAAAATATTGATAATGGTATACTGTATAGAGGCGCAAATGTCATTCAGATTGTCCTCTATGAAATTGGGGTTTGTTTTGGTCTCCCGTTGAATAAAATACAGAATGCTTGTTTTTAATCCGCTAAAGCTAAAATTCAATTCACCGACCTTTGGTTTCGGAAATGGAAATTTCTTGGGATTCCCCAATTTGGCATTTTTATCTATTAAAGGCCCGCCGGGATAGGGTAAGCCGAGTATTTTGGCACTTTTGTCAAAAGCTTCACCGACTGCATCGTCCAAGGTTTCGCCCAATATTTCCATATTAAAATAGTCGTTGACCTTAACGATCTGTGTGTGTCCTCCGCTAATGGTCATGGCCAAGAAAGGGAAGCTTGGTTTCGGGTTGTTTTCATCGGTAATGAAATGGGCCAAAATATGGGCTTGCATGTGGTTGACCTCTATTAAAGGGATGTCCAAACCGAGTGCCAACGACTTGGCAAAAGACGTTCCTACCAATAGTGAGCCCATAAGTCCCGGTCCGCGCGTAAAAGCTATGGCTGATAATTGTTTTTTGTCGATATTTGCTCTGAGCAAAGCTTGGTGTACCACGGGAACAATGTTTTGTTGGTGTGCCCTAGAGGCAAGCTCGGGTACAACGCCCCCATATTCCTCATGGATTTTTTGGGTTGCAACAACATTGCTAATGACTTTGTCATTGCACAAAACGGCCGCAGAAGTGTCATCACAAGACGATTCTATGGCAAGAATATAAATGGTTTCTGTTTCCACAAGGTTTGGAATAAAAATTGAAGTACAAAGGTAAAACATTATAGCCCTATCAGAAAACTGAGAAAAATACTGGTTAGAATACTCTTGGTATTATTGCTCATCTGTGTGTTGGGCACTATAATACTTTCCATGCCTTTTGTGCAAACACGTTTTGCCAAATATGCCACCAATACTATAAATAAGGAGTATGGTACCAATATTAATATTGATGAGATACGTCTTTCTTTGATTTCTTGGGATGTGGCCATCAAGGGTATCTATATTGAGGATTTTAAGAAGGATACACTGTTTTATATTGATGAATTGGGAACTTCGGTCTTAAGTGCTAGGAATTTAGCCAATGGTAGGTTGGAATTTGGGCATATTGATATTGACGGACTTGATTTTAAGTTGATTACCTATAAAGACTCCATCAGTACCAATTTAGAGGTTTTCATTGATAAGCTTGATGATAAAAAGCCAAGGGACCCGGGAACCCCTCCCTTCTTTTTTTCTTCTTCCAATGTTGAAATTGCGAATAGTACTTTTAAATTGATCGATGAAAACCTGGAGAACAAAGAGACCTTGAACTTTAAAAAGTTGAAAATATCCGCAGAGGATTTTTTGATTTTAGGTCCAGAGGTTTCAACCGATATAGGGGCATTGTCATTCATTGATAAAAGAAATCTTGAGGTAAAAAAGCTTGCAACGAAGTTTAAATATACCAAACAGCGAATGAGTTTCGATACCCTAAGTATTGAAACACCCAAATCCAAATTGATCGGTAACTTGGTATTTGATTACGAAAGAAAGGATTTTCAAGACTTTTTGAACAAAGTAAGGCTATCGGCTGAGTTCACCGATTCAAACGTTTCCCTCGATGAAATAAACCTGCTTTACGATCAATTCGGGAAAGGGAAAATGGTTTCTTTTTCATCAAAGGTCAGCGGTGTCCTTAATGACCTTAATACAGACGACCTTTTTTTATTGTCTGAAAATACCGGAGTGCGTGGCGATTTTAATTTTAAGAACCTCTTTTCAAAAGATGCGCCTTTTGTGATGAAGGCCCAAATGAAAAATGTGACCAGTACTTATTATGAATTGCGGGCGTTGATGCCGAATTTCTTAGGTAGTAAATCAATGTCCTCGGCCTTTAGTAAGTTCGGTCAGTTTACCGTAAGGGGAGATGCTACGGTAACCGAAAGTTCGGTCTATGCCAAGGTAAACTTAAATACGGCCATAGGTAGCAGCTATACGGATTTGGAATTGACCGATTTCAACAATATAGAAAATGCAGCTTATCAAGGCTTTGTTTCCTTGATCGATTTTGATCTGGGTTATTTTGTCGATAATGAAAGATTGGGGAAAACAACCTTGGACTTTAATGTTGAAGGGAAAGGTTTTGTAAAGGAAAAGCTCAATACGGAGGTGATAGGGGAAGTGTACTCGGTTAATTTCAATAATTATGATTATAAGAACCTAAAGGTTTCAGGTGTTCTTAAAGAACAACTTTTTGATGGATCTATATTCAGTAACGACCCCAACATTAAATTCAATTTTAAAGGATTGGCTGATTTTGGGGAAGATCACAACAATTTTAATTTCATTGCCAATGTGGAACATGCCGACCTAAAACGGTTGAATTTCATAAATGATAGTATTTCCGTTTTCAAAGGAAATGTGAATATTGATATAAGCGGTAATTCGTTGGACAATATCGTGGGGGACGTGAATTTCACGAAGACTGTTTTCCAAAATGTGAACGATACCTATTACTTCGATGATTTTAAGGTCTCGTCATCTTTTGAGAATGATTCCACAAGGATCATAGATATAAATTCGCCCGATATCATAACCGGTTATCTAAAAGGGAATTTCCGGGTCAAGGAACTGGGACGGTTGGTTCAAAACTCCTTGGGTAGCATATACACTAACTATAAACCCTATGAGATTTCTGACGGTCAAACATTGGCATTTAATTTTAAGATCTATAACAAGATCGTGGATGTTTTCTTCCCTGAAGTGAAATTCGATCCCAATACATTTATAAAGGGTAATATTATTGCGGATGAAGGCGACTTTAAACTTACGTTTAAATCGCCCAGTATTATCGCTTTTGGCAATGAGGCCGATAATATAGATATTAAGATAGATAACAAGAACCCTTTGTTCAACACATTTGTCTCTGTGGGGGACCTTTCTACCAATTATTACGATGTCAAGGATTTTAACCTAATCAATACGACA
Source organism: Maribacter luteus (assembly GCF_009674825.1). Classification (GTDB taxonomy): domain Bacteria; phylum Bacteroidota; class Bacteroidia; order Flavobacteriales; family Flavobacteriaceae; genus Maribacter_A; species Maribacter_A luteus. Next base: position 129,034 of record NZ_WKJH01000003.1, on the reverse strand, counting down.
TTAAAAGACACTTTGTTCTTTAGGGCAGAGTTTAAAGGGGGCAGTGAATACAATGATAGTTATAACCTTAATTTTTATCACACCTTCAATAAACAGAATAGGTCGGTAATTGGTTTAAAAAGGTCGGATATCAGTTTTAAGAACAACACCTGGATTCTTAATAAGGAGGGTAATTCCAAGAACAAGGTAATAGTAAATAGGACACTCGATAGTATTCAGATTGAAGAAATCGTGATGAACAATAACGAAAGCGAACAAATTCGTCTACGAGGGCAATTGGCAGATTCTACCTATAAGGACCTAGAACTTCAATTTAAGATCGTTTCCCTAGATAAAATCACACCATCTATAGATAGTTTAAAATTGGGGGGTGAGGTAAATGGTACGTTGAACGTTTTACAAAAGGATGAAGTGTATTTGCCTTCTTCAAATCTGGGGATTACTGATTTTTCTGTTAACGATATGCGTTTGGGCGATTTGTCGATAGGTATAGTCGGTAATCGGGATTTGACTGATTTTGTGGTCAATGCCCAAATAATGGATGGTGGGAAAGAGAAATTGAGTATCATTGGGGATATAGAGAATAAGACCGAGTTGCCACAGGCCAACCTAATGGTTAATTTCAACGGTTTTGATCTGGAGCCATTTAGTCCCTTGGGGGAAGATGTGATAACCAATATCCGGGGCGATCTTTATGGGAGTGCTAAATTTACAGGTGATATAGATAACCCTAATTTTAGTGGTCTGCTAACCTTGAACAATGCAGGACTTGCAATTCCATATTTGAATGTGGATTATGGTTTTGCCCAAAATTCGAAGGTGAGGCTGGCTAAGCAGTCCTTCAATTTTGAAGAAATAGCGATTACCGACGTTGCCCGTAACACCAAAGCTACCCTAGACGGTTCAATAACACATAGCTTCTTTAAGGACTGGGAGCTCGATTTAAAAGTAAATACGAATAACGACCGGTTCTTGATTTTGGATACTCCGTTCGAAGAAGAGGTGTTATATTATGGTACGGGCTTTTTAAATGGCTCTGGCCATATCTTTGGTTCAACAAAAGCTTTGACCATAAATGTAGATGGTAAAACGGCTAAAGGAACCTCTCTTAAAATACCTTTGAGTGATGTTGCAACGGTTGGTGATTACTCATATATCAAATTCATTGAAAAAGATGAGACCGATGCGGAAAACGTACAACGGGTCTTGGATGAGATTCAAGGATTGGAGATGGAATTCAACTTGGACGTTACCCCTGATGCGGAAGTGGAAATAGTTACCGACCAGAAAACAGGTAGTTCATTAAAGGGTACCGGTGAAGGACTTTTGTTGATTCGTATAAACACCAAGGATAGGTTCGAGATGTTCGGGGATTTCGTTGTGGTCACCGGGGAGTTCAATTATAAGTTCGGGGGCGTGATCAATAAAACCTTCAAGGTAAAACCAGGGGGCACTATCGTATGGGATCGTGATCCTTTATCCGCAGAGTTGAATATGGAGGCTGTTTATTCCTTAAATGCGAACCCTGCGCCTTTACTCGAAGATTCTGGGTACACGAGAAGAATTGCTACAGATGTGATCATTCACCTTACAGATAAGCTTGAGAGTCCTGAGATAGATTTTGGTATCGAATTCCCAGGTACGAGCTCAATAATCAAATCAGAGTTGGAATATAGCCTGCAAGATCCACAAGTAGAAGAGAAGAATGCGATTTTTCTTTTGGCCCAAGGAACGTTTGTCAATGACCAAAGTGGTATTAATTCGCAGGCGGTTACGGGGAATTTGATCCAATCCGCTTCGGGATTGTTGAACCAGGTACTTAGTGGTGGTAATGATAAGTTCAATTTAGGTCTTTCTTATGAGCAGGGCATACAGGACGCCAGTACGGATATTGAGACCGAAAACCGGATAGGGGTGACCGTATCTACCCAAATTAGCGATAGGGTCTTATTAAACGGTAAGGTGGGGGTTCCTGTTGGTGGTGCTACCGAAACCGTTGTCGCGGGTGACTTTGAGCTGCAGTTGCTTTTAAATGAGGAAGGAACGTTGAGTGCAAAGTTCTTTAATAGGGAAAATGAGATTCAGGCATTCTTAGGGGATCGCCAAGGGTATACCCAAGGGGTGGGGTTGTCCTATGAGGTGGATTTCAATAGTTTTAAAGAACTGATGCGGAAAATGTTCAAGCGCGATAAGGTTGAAGATACCCCAAAACAAAGCAATGCCAACCCGGTTCAGGTGATGGGTCGTGATAGTTTGATAATTTTTCAAGGAAAAACAAAAGAATTGTGATTTTTTACAACATTATGCCTTTGTAATGTGATATTTGAAACACTCTTAAATTTATTTATATCCGAAAACGATTTAGTGTAATTTGAGGTGTAATAATAAGGGTCAAAGAGTTCTTTTTGTGGTAAAAGTTTGTTACTTTTGTTGGCTTAATTTTCTATATGAATAATATAAGAAAAATAGGTGTTTTTACTTCAGGAGGAGACTCTCCGGGCATGAACGCGGCAATACGTTCAGTTGTTAGGACCTGTGCTTATTTAAAGGTCGAGTGTATAGGGATTTACAGAGGTTATCAAGGTATGATAGAGGGTGATTTTAAACCCATGGGAGCACGTAGTGTGAACAATATCATAAACAAAGGTGGTACGATCTTGAAATCCGCAAGATGCCAGGAATTCAGGACCAAGGAAGGTCGCCAAAAAGCATATGATAATTTAATCGCTGCAGGCATAGATGCTTTTGTTGTCATTGGAGGTGACGGTAGTTTTACCGGAGCAATGATTTTCAATCAGGAATTTGACTTCCCTGTTATCGGAATTCCCGGTACTATAGATAATGATATTTTCGGTACAACCTTTACCTTAGGTTTTGATACGGCTTTGAATACGGTAGTAGAGGCCATTGATAAAATCAGGGATACGGCAAGTTCACATAACAGATTGTTCTTTGTTGAGGTAATGGGCCGGGATGTAGGCCATATCGCTTTGAACGCTGGAGTCGGGGCTGGGGCTGAGGAGATTTTGATACCGGAAGAGAATTTAGGAAGGGAAAGATTGTTGGAATCCCTTAAAAGAAGTAAGGAGTCGGGTAAATCTTCAAGTATAGTAATAGTTGCGGAGGGCGATAAAACCGGAAAGAATATTTTTGAGCTTAAAGACTATGTCGAGGATAATTTCCCGGACTATGATGTTAGGGTGTCCGTACTGGGGCATATGCAACGTGGTGGTTCGCCTTCATGTTACGATCGTGTTTTGGCCAGTAGAATGGGGGTTAAGGCTGTAGAATCACTTTTAGAGGGAAAAACCAACTTAATGGTGGGTATACAGGATAATGAGATAATACTTACCCCGATAAACAAGGCCATTAAAGGTCATACGAAAATAGATAAGGAACTCATAAGGGTTTCGGATATAATGTCAATATAATTTTAATTTAAATTAGTGAAAAATGTCAAAATTGAAAATAGGTATTAACGGATTCGGTAGAATTGGAAGATTGGTGTTTCGTGTTGCAGCGAAAAACGATAATGTAGAGGTCGTTGCCATCAACGATTTGTTAGATGTGGATCATTTAGCATATTTATTGAAGTACGATTCTGTTCACGGTAAGTTCGATGGAACAGTTGAGGTAAAAGATGGTAACCTTATAGTTGACGGTAATACGGTAAGAATTACTGCAGAAAGAGATCCTAAGTCAATTAAGTGGGATGCTGTTGGTGCTGAAATCGTTGCGGAATGTACAGGTATCTTCACAACTTTGGAAACTGCCCAATACCATATTGATGGTGGTGCTAAAAAAGTTGTTATTTCAGCTCCTTCAAAAGACGCGCCAATGTTCGTCTATGGTGTTAACCATAAAGAGATAAAAGCATCTGATACCATAGTTTCAAATGCATCTTGTACCACGAACTGTTTGGCTCCATTGGCTAAAGTGTTGAATGATAACTTTGGTATCGAAGAAGCTTTAATGACTACTGTACACGCAACCACTGCTACACAAATGACCGTTGATGGTCCTTCTAGAAAAGACTGGAGAGGTGGTAGAAGTGCTATGTTGAACATTATCCCTGCTTCTACAGGTGCTGCAAAAGCGGTAACCAAGGTAATCCCAGCTTTGGAAGGTAAATTGACAGGTATGGCCTTTAGGGTGCCTACTGCAGATGTTTCTGTTGTTGATTTAACAGTAAAGGTTTCTAAGGAAACTTCTTTGGACGAGATCAAAAAAGCATTCAAAGCTGCTTCAGAAGGAGAATTGAAAGGTGTTTTAGGATATACTGAAGAGGCAGTGGTTTCCCAAGATTTTGTTGGGGATTCAAGGACTAGTATTTTTGATGCAGAGGCCTGTATTGAATTGAACCCTGGTTTCTTTAAACTTATCTCTTGGTATGATAACGAAGCAGGTTTCTCCAATAAAATGGTTGATATGGTACAATATGTAAACAGCCTATAAGTTTTAAATTAATTAGAATATGCAATCCTGAAAATTATGATCTGATCAATAGTTTTCAGGATTGTTCTTAAATAGTGATCTATGATTTTAATTGTTGATAGTGGGGCTACGAAGTCCGATTGGATTGCATTGGATGAGAAAGGAAATCAATTGTTCATGACCCAAACCCTAGGTTTGAGTCCGGAAGTACTTACCCGTTCGGTAATCGAGGATCGTTTGGCCAATAATTTTGAACTTTCCAAGAATAGTGAAAAGGTAACCAGGCTTTATTTTTATGGGGCTGGTTGTGGTACGGATCGCATGAGGAATTTCTTAAAGGAAATATTTGCCGATTTCTTTCCAAACGCCAAGGCCAATATTAAGGAAGATACTTATGCAGCCATTTATGCTACAACGAAAATAGGTCATCAGGCAATTGTCTGTATTTTAGGTACAGGGTCCAATTGCTGTTATTACGATGGTAACCAGGCCATACAGAAAGTAACGTCTTTGGGTTACATCCCGATGGATGACGGAAGCGGTAATTTCTTCGGTAGAAAATTGATTAGGGACTTTTACTTTCATAAAATGCCTCAATCTTTAGGTATGAAATTCGCTAAGGAATACGATTTAGAAGCTGACGTTATCAAAGAAAACCTATATAAGCAGCCCAATCCTAATACATATTTGGCAACATTCGCCAGGTTTTTGATTGAAAACAAGGAGCATCCATACTGCAAAGGGGTGATAGACAAAGGTTTTCAGCAGTTCGTGAACAATTACATTATGCAATTTGAGTTGGCCACTAAAGTGCCGATCAATTTTGTGGGCAGTATTGCTTATTATCTAAAAGAGGAACTTACCACGGTATTGGAACGTAATGATTTGATCGTGGGTGAAATCCGTCAAAAACCTATTGAAGGTTTAATGCAGTTCCATCAACAGAATCTATAGCTTTTAAGCAACGGCGATCATCGAGATCTCCACATTTACGAATTTGGGCAGATTGGCGACTTCTACCGTTTCTCGGGCAGGAGCAGTCTCTGCATTAAAGTATTTGGCGTAAACGGTATTTATTTCAGCGAATTGGTTCATGTCACTTATGAAAATAGAAGACTTGACCACGTGCTCAAAAGTCATTCCAGCTTCAGTAAGTATAGCCTTTAGGTTTTTCATGCATTGTTCCGTTTCTTTGGCAATATCACCTTCGACAAGTTCACCTGTTTTAGGGTCTATGGGTATTTGACCAGAAATATATAAGGTGTTTCCAGAAAGTACGGCTTGGTTATATGGGCCAATTGGTGCAGGGGCATTTTCTGTGTTTATTATTTTCTTCATAGGTCTATTGTTGTTATAATGTTAGGGATTTTATATAGTATGATTAATACTGTTGTTAAAACGCGGTTCCGAAATTTACTTACTTCTGTTCTCCCATTTAAGGTCACTAAGTATTGAGCTTTTGATTCCGATAAAGAAGTACCATCGTTTATAAGTTCCGAAGGGTGTCCAGTTGAAACGCATTACGAAACTCTTTAAATCGCGTTCAAAACGCAATTGGGTAAGGGTAAAGCCTTTTCCTTTGAAGTCATACCCAGAGGAACCACCAACCTTCCATCTAGGTGACAGTTCTACGTCTCCGGAGAACATAAGGGAGTGACTGCTAAATTCGTTCTGCCTCGCCGAATTGGTGTAAGAAGCCGAGTAAGCCAATCTAAGGTTCCAAGGAATTTTGGTGCCATATATGGGGTTTTCAACATCTTCACCTTCTTTTGATTGGTCCGGGTTGTCCTGAAAACTATCGGCCCGACCGAATAAATCATCCGTACGGCCACCACTTTGTGCCACATAGTCAAAACGATCATCTTTTTTCTCCTTGTCTTCGCCCTTGTCCTTACTGAACATATCACTGCTTAATGAATACCCTACATTAACGTTAGCGCGGGTTAGACGAAATAGGCTTCCCCCGTTTTTTATATTTAAGGTGTTTATTCGTGTACCATTATTGTCAATAGCATAGGGGTCAAGACCAGCGGAGAAATTCACTGACATCTTACTGTCCAATAAGGTCGTACCGCCATTTACACTTAACGGACTTAATCTGAGCGAGTCCGATTCAAAATTATATCCTGTTGAAATATTGAAGTTACTCAGAATGGGGACCTTTTTTGGTTCTGTGGCCGTTGAGTCCTTGTCGCGAACCTTGGCTTCAAGTGTATTGGCTAGTGAAAAGCTTAAACTGTTCGATTTGCTAAGGCTGGGTGATCCGTAAAGGGTGTTTTGAAATCTGGAATATTGCACCACATCCCCGTCTTCATCAATATACTCATCATAAAACTGCTCAAAAGAAGGAGCGTAACCATAACTTATGGACGGTCGCATTACGTGCCTTATGGCCTGTATTTTTTTATCTTCCCCGAAATTGAAAGTACCGTATAAGGTGGTTCCTATACTAGCACTGAAATTGTATTTGTTGAAACGGTCGAAACCACTTATCGTATCGGTGACCACTTCGTCCTCTGTTTCATCATAACTTTGGCCATAAGTCTGCATGGTCCATATGTCCTGATAAGTTCCCCCTACACTAACACTGAAATATTTTGCGACCTTGAAGTTCGTGGTAAGTGGTATGGAGTGTTTTGCCCCGATTTTAGCCCCATCGAACATTTCGGCTTTCAGAAAATCATCATCAGTAGTCGATATTTTGTTCGCCGCATTTAAATCATACTGAAAGTTGATGTTTTGGATGATCCCCTTCTTAATGCCATCTCGCTCTGCAAAAGGGTAAATACGCTCCATGCTTGCCTGTAAAGTTGGTAGGGTCAATTCAATGGCCTCTGTATTTGTATTTTGGCTATGCGTGGCAGATAAACTCATATTCACAGAAGGGTAGGCGGGAAAAGTCTTTGAATAGGAAATAGATGAAGACAAGGTATTGTTTTGGGTACTCGGCAAGTTTCTTTGTTGCAAAGAATTACGATAGTACTCACTACTTCCCATGTTCACCGATGCCGAGAACCTGGAATTTGGACTGGCCTTGGTATCCTGTGAATGTGATATTTGAATGTTCCAGTTCTTGGTGAGGCTGTAATCACTGAAGCCTTTTTGACTTGTTATGATGTTCTCAAACCTGAAATTTACATTTCCGCTGTATTTATAACGTTTGGAGTAAATGGATTGGGTCTTGAAACCCCAACTACCATTGGTATAAAAATCACCTGTGACCAAAATATCGGCGTACTCCCCAATAGGAACATAATAGCCCAAATCCTGTAAAAAATATCCTTTATCGGCTTGGTTACCAAAGGTTGGCATCATTACTCCCGCCGTTCTTCCCACACTTAAGGGAAAGTAAGCAAAAGGTAGCGCTATCGGTGTTGGCACATCTGCAATGTACAGGTTACTGAAACCTGCTATCACTTTCTTTTTCGGTACAAATTTAGCCTTTCGGATCCTGATATAATAATCAGGATCAATGGTATCGGTAGAGGTGGTGATCTTTCCTTCACTCAAAAAGTAGACCGAGTCATTTTCTTTTTTCGTGATATCTGCATATACCTTCATGGCATCACTGCCCAATTGGCCAAGACCAGCTTGTTGTTCTGTACGGGAATTCCAGATAATCGCTTTTTGTGTATCGAAATTGAACCGGATTGAGTCAGGGATTACTTCATTGGTACCTTGTTTAAAAAATGGGAGTTGGGTGTAATTGCCCAGTGAATCTTTGATTCGTCCGGCATAAACTTCATTTTTCACATAATCCATAACGATTATACCTGCCCTGAGTTCGGTATCTTGATATAGGATCTCAGCTTCGTTATAAAGGTAGATTTTTTGTTCTTTTTGGCTCATACGTACATAATCCTTCGCCTTGTACTTTATTACATCCAATAATAAAGGTGGTTTGGTTTTTGTAGTATCGACCTCGGTAGAATCATTGCCCGTTTCTTTTCTGAGTTCAGCCTCGGTCAAAAGGGGGGCGAAAATAGTATCCTGTTCAACCTTAATGGTTAAAGGCACTATTTTGTCCTCTTGGGCATGCCCGATACCACTACCGATTATAAGTAGGAAAATGAAAAGTAAATATTGTTTATTTGATTGCAAGGCTAGATATCCTATTTTTGTAAAGGTTGGCTTGACTTTTTGAAGGTCAAACATACATATATTTTTTGTTCCACTTATAGGGTATTACAATAAATTTAACCTATTTAAGATTCTCAAATTACCTCATGAAAATGAATTTGAAACGTTTTTATCTTTTAACCATATTACTATTTCCAATACTACTTTGCGCAAACACAGTAAACAAAGGGCTTCAACGCAATGATGGTAAATTCGTGATCGTTTTGGATGCAGGACATGGAGGGCACGACCCTGGTAACCTTGGCAATGGCTACTTAGAAAAAAATATTGCCTTGAATATTGTATTGAATGTTGGTAGGATATTGGAGGCCAATCCGGATTTCAAGGTAATATACACCAGAAAGGACGATACCTTCGTTGATTTGTTCGTTCGGGGTGAAATTGCGAACAAGGCGAATGCCGATTTGTTTGTTTCCGTTCATTGTGATTCGCATTCTTCCGATGCCCATGGGGCTGGTACGTTCGTTTTGGGGCTACATGCCAATAAACAGAATTTTGAAATAGCCAAGAAAGAGAACTCGGTAATTTATTTGGAGGATAATTATGAGGATCGATATGCCGATTACGATATCAATTCCCCAGAGTCGATCATTGGGTTGACCATAATGCAAGAGGAGTTCTTGGACCAAAGTATTGCCCTGGCCAAAATGATACAGGATAATTTTTCAGGAAAACTGAATCGGGTAAACCGCAAAGTGAAACAAGCAGGTTTTATAGTCTTGCACCAAACGTTTATGCCGAGTGTTCTGGTAGAAACAGGATTTTTGACCAATAAATCAGAAGGGGCTTATTTGAACTCAAAAAAGGGACAGGCCCAAATTGCACAGGCCATTGCGGAAGCTGTTTTAAAGTACAAAAATAGCGTACATACGGGGATAACCGGTCAACAAACCCTTGATACGGAAGTTGCCCTAAATGAAGAAGTTTTACCCGCAAAGGAGGAAAAACCAATTGAAGTGCCTCCGATTCCCAAGGAAGAAAAGAAACCTGAACCAGAGCCTGTTGATTTGAAAAAGGAGCCTATTAAAGAAGAAATAGCCGCATCGAAAACCAAGGTAGAAGAAGAGGTCAAGAAAAAAGAAGAGGGGATAACAGCGGTAAAATCCATGGAAAAGACCAATGTGGCATTTAAGGTGCAGATCATGGCGAGTGGCAAGGATTTGGAATTGATTCCCCAAAATTTCAAGGGGCTGGGAAATGTTTCACGAGAACGTTTTAAGAACCTTTATCGCTACATGTACGGTAAAACCCATTCTTTTGAAGAAGCGAAAATGTTAAAGTCAAACGCTGATATAAAAGGGTTTACAGGCTCCTATATCGTTGCTTACAAGGATGGTGTGCGCATACCTGTAGCCGATGCTCTTAAATACGTTTCGGAATAATAACAGCAGTCTCAATTTTATTTCTAATTTTGTTAGAAACGATAAATCAATCCATTTGAAACTATCCAGGGAAATTAAAACGGGAATAATAGTGGTAGGGGGCATCCTCCTTTTTATTTTAGGTTTTAGCTATTTAAAATCAACACCTATATTTGATAATAGTAAGACTTTTTATGCTGTTTATAAGCATGTTGGAGGGCTTCAGCCCGGAACACAGGTTTCTATCAATGGGTATAATGTAGGTATAGTCAATGACATAAAATTCAAAGATGAGACCGGAAATTTATTGGTCACTTTTTCCGTGAACAATGAATTCAGTTTTTCCAAGAACAGTAAGGCAGAATTGTACGATACTGGAATAATCGGAGGTAAGGGAATTCAGATCAGACCTGTTTTTGATGGTGCCCCTGAGGCCCAATCAGGGGATACCTTGATTACGGATACCCGTCCTGGATTGACCGAACTGGTTCAGCAAAAACTTACACCGTTACAACAGAAAATAGAAGGGGCCTTTACCAATGCCGATTCCTTATTGATGAATGTGAATCAAGTATTGGACGATAAGACCAAAAACGAATTAAGGGAATCAATTGCCGGTCTTAACGAGCTTATGCATAGTCTGCAAGGCAGTGCCGAGGTGTTGAATCAATTATTACAAAAAAACCAAGGGAAGTTAGATAGTTCATTGACCAACTTCTCAGAGCTATCCTCTAATTTCGCTAAACTTTCAGATTCATTGAACAATGCGGGATTAGGACGTACCATGGCCAGTTTGGAATCCACTGTTTCCAACTTGGATAAGATTCTGGGGCAAATAGAACGCGGTGATGGATCAATGGGGAAACTTATGAAAGATGAGGCCCTGTATAATAACCTGAACAACGCATCAAAGGAATTAGATCTGTTATTACAGGATTTTCGTTTAAATCCGAAACGATATGTAAACGTATCCGTTTTCGGAAAAAAGCAAAAGGATTATACGCTTCCTGAAAATGACCCTGCGGAAAATAAAGAACAGCCATAAATGGAATATATTAGCAATATTATCTTCGCACTGATACTGGTTATCGGTATTGTTTTTTTTGCACGTAATGTAAAAAAGCTTATTCGTAATATTCAGCTGGGAAAAGAGGTCGATGTAAGCGACAACAAACCCCAACGATGGAAGAATATGGTCAAGATCGCTTTGGGCCAGACCAAAATGGTGGTTAGGCCTGTACCCGGTATTTTACATATTCTGGTTTATGTAGGTTTTATTATCATAAACTTAGAGGTTCTGGAAATAATCATTGATGGCCTTTTGGGCACTCACAGGATTTTTGCGGACTTAGGAGTAATTTATGATGTTTTGATCGCTTCATTTGAGATTTTGGCTTTTTTGGTTATCATTTCGGTCATACTCTTTTGGATTCGAAGAAACGTTATCCGGTTAAAGAGGTTCATGAGCCCTGAAATGAGTGGATGGCCGAAAAATGACGGGAACATGATCTTGTATATAGAATTGGTCCTGATGTGCCTGTTTTTAACCATGAATGCCGCTGATTTTCAGTTGCAGCAGTTAGGGGCTGCACATTATGTTGAGGCCGGAACCTTTCCCATAAGTCAATTTTTGGTGCCGATTTTAGATGGAATGTCAGCACAAACATTGATCATTATTGAAAGAACAGCTTGGTGGTTGCATATTGTCGGTATTCTATGTTTTTTGAATTACCTGTACTATTCCAAACATTTGCATATTTTGTTGGCATTCCCAAACACCTATTTCGGTAAGTTGGGACCAAAAGGTAAATTCAGGAATTTGGATGCCGTTACCCAAGAAGTTAAACTAATGATGGATCCCGATGCGGATCCTTATGCCGCTCCCGCTGAGGACGCAGGGGAACCCGGTAAATTCGGGGCATCGGATGTGATGGATTTAAGCAGGGTACAATTGCTCAATGCCTACACATGTACCGAATGTGGCCGTTGTACCAGTGAATGTCCCGCGAACCTTACAGGAAAGAAACTGTCACCTCGAAAGATCATGATGGATACCCGTGATCGACTAGAGGAAGTAGGTAAGAATATAGATGCCAATAATGGTGAATTCGTTGATGATGGCAAACAATTGTTGGGCGATTATATTACCAATGAAGAACTTTGGGCCTGTACCTCTTGTAACGCATGTACCGAAGCATGTCCTGTAAGTATAGATCCATTATCCATTATCATGGATATGAGACAATATTTGGTAATGGAACAATCCGCAGCACCATCAGATTTGAATAATATGATGGGCAATATAGAGAATAACGGGGCGCCATGGCCATTCAATCAAATGGATAGGTTGAATTGGAAAGACGAATCCTAAACAAAATAAATCCTTAGTATGGGAAGTGAAATGAAAGTACCGACAATGGCTGAACTTTTTGCGGCCGGTAAACAACCCGAAGTTTTGTTTTGGGTAGGTTGCGCAGGGAGTTTTGACGATCGGGCAAAGAAAATAACCAAAGCCTTCGTAAAGATCCTGAATAAGGCCAATGTGTCCTTTGCTGTATTAGGTACCGAAGAAAGTTGTTCCGGTGATCCGGCAAAAAGGGCAGGAAATGAATTTTTGTTCCAGATGCAGGCTGTTACGAATATAGAGGTGATGAATGCTTATGAGGTAAAGAAGGTGGTTACCACTTGTCCGCATTGCTTTAATACCTTAAAAAATGAATATCCGGGATTAGGAGGTAATTATGAGGTAGTGCACCATACCCAATTTTTAAAACAATTGTTGGAAGAAGGTCGAATTTCGATGCAAGGAGGAAAGTTCAAAGGGAAAAAAATCACTTTTCACGATCCTTGTTATTTAGGTAGGGCGAACAATGTTTATGAAGCCCCTAGGGATTTGATCAAAAAGTTGGATGCCGAATTGGTTGAAATGAAGAATTGTAAGTCCCGGGGTTTATGTTGTGGGGCCGGTGGTGCCCAAATGTTCAAAGAACCAGAGGAGGGCGATAAGGACATTAATATTGAGCGTACAGAGCAGGCCTTGGAGACAGAACCGGAGATTATTGCCGCTGCTTGTCCTTTTTGTAATACCATGATGACCGATGGGGTCAAGAACAAAGAAAAGGAAAGTGAAATCAAGGTAATGGATATTGCCGAGCTTATCGCGAACGCCGAGGACCTGTAAACTGTTTTATTTTTAATAATACCCAAAATCTTTTACTATGTTAGTAGATTTCAATGCATTACCGGATTCATCCAAAATATGGGTATTCCAGGCCAATAGAAGTTTTTCCGATTCGGAATTGCAGGAAATAGGGCTGGAGTTAGATGCATTCATTGAGGAGTGGACTACCCATGGTAGTGATTTAAAGGCCGGTTACGAGTTACGGTACAAGAGATTTATAATATTGGCATTGGATCAAACGTTGACTTCGGCCTCTGGCTGCTCTATTGATGCATCGGTACATTTTATCCAAAAATTGGAAAAGAAATACGATGTGGAATTATTGGATAAGATGAATGTATCTTATAAACAAGGGGATTACATAGCCTACAAACCATTGAGCGAATTCAAGAAAATGGCCAAGCAAAAGGCGGTTTCAAAAAACACTATAGTTTTTAATAATTTAGTAACAAATAAAGGGGAATATTCAGAGCATTGGGAGGTTCCTGCTTCTGAAAGCTGGCATAGCCGTTTTATGTAGTTTTTTCTTGGTGTTGTATTTGCAATCGATATGTTTTAACATAAGGGTTACTTAGTGATATGCAATATTAATTTTCCTTTTAAGTTATTTCCTTAGACTTGTCCAATATGCGTTTGTATAGCATTTTTTCATTTTTCTTATTATTTATGTACTGTGCCAATGCACAGCATAACCCATTGGTGGTCAACGATAGCCTTGGGCAAGAGCGTTGGGTCGAATCCCAGTACAACGCCATGTCATTGGATGAAAAATTGGGGCAATTGTTCATGGTGAGTGTAGCATCAAGCCAGGACAAGGCTAGTATCGCCAACATAAAAACCCTTATAAGGGAAGAACATATAGGTGGGGTTATTTTTTCCACTGGGGGACCCATCCGACAGGCAAAAATCACAAATTCATTTCAATCCCTATCCAAAATACCTCTATTGGTCGGGATGGATGCGGAATGGGGTTTGGCCATGCGATTGGATTCTACCTATGCTTTCCCGTGGAATATGACATTAGGGGCCATAAAAGATAATTCAATTGTAGAAAAAGTTGGGAAACAGATAGGATTACATGCCAAACGGTTGGGGGTACATATAAACTTTGCCCCCGATATCGATATCAATACAAATCCTTTGAATCCCATTATCGGAAATCGCTCTTTTGGTGAGGATAGGGAAAATGTGGCCAATAAAGGAATCGCCTTTATGAAAGGTATGGAAAGTGCAGGCGTACTCTCTAGCGGAAAACATTTTCCAGGTCATGGTGATACGGCAACGGATTCGCATAAGGCATTGCCGTTGATACCCTTTACAAGACAACGTTTGGATAGTTTGGAACTCTACCCTTATCGCAGGTTAATACAAGAGGGGTTAAGCAGTGTAATGGTGGCACATTTGAATGTTCCGGCCATGGAAATCCAAGAAGATCTTCCTTCATCTATATCAGAACAGATAATTTCTGGAATCCTAAAAGAGCAGATGGGCTTCGAAGGTTTGGTCTTTACAGATGCATTGAATATGAAGGGGGTAAGTACCAGGGGAAAGGATGGCGATGTTGAGTTGGCTGCTTTTTTGGCGGGCAATGATATTTTATTAATGCCCACAGCGGTGACCAAGGCCAAGGAAAAACTGCAAAAGGCATATGAAAGTGGAAGGATTTCGGAGGAAAGACTTGCCAATTCCGTTAAAAAAATCCTATTGGCCAAATATAAGGTCGGGCTAAATAAGTACAAACCTATTCCGATTGATAATCTATATGAAAATCTTAATGGGTTGGAGAATGACCTCATTTATGAAGAGGCCATTGAGAATGCCATCACTGTGGTCAAGAATAAATTCTATCTTTTGGGAATCAAGAAATTGGAGAATAAAAAAATCGCTTATGTAAAATTCGGGGATGCCGACAGTAAGCCATTTCTTGATGAGTTGAATAAATATGCAAAAGTCACCCAGGTTAATGGTAAAGACCTGGCTACGCTCAAAGAAAAACTTAAGGACTATAATCTAGTGATCATAGGGCATCATAAGAGTAATGAAAGTCCATGGAAAGCCTATAAGTTTACAAAGCAGGAGTTGCAATGGTTACAGGGAATAGCCAGTGAGAGGTCTTCTAACCTTGTCCTCGCCGTATTTACAAAACCTTATGCTTTAAAAGATATAACTTCGTTCAACAGTATAGACGGAGTTGTCGTTGCTTATCAAAATAGTGTATTGGCACAACAGAAAACGGCCCAGCTTATTTTCGGGGCAATTAGTGCCAAAGGTGTTTTGCCAGTATCATCACATGCTGATTTTCCGGTTAATACTTCTGTAAATCTAAGTTCATTGAAACGTTTGGGATATAGTATTCCCGAACGGGTGGGGTTAAGCTCGGGGAAATTGGCCGAGGTCGATAGGCTTGTACATAACGGATTGGATTCATTGATGTTTCCAGGGGCCCAGGTTTTGGTGGCCCGAAAAGGGAAAGTCGTGTATAACAAAGGTTTTGGAAAACCTACCTATGCCTCCACTGATAGTATAACCACGGACCATATTTACGACCTTGCTTCGTTGACAAAGATATTGGCAACCTTACCTATGTTAATGAAAATGGAGGAAACGGGAAAAATCGCCTTGAACGATACTTTTCAGGATCTAATACCCGAATATTCCGATACCGCAATTAAGAACGTGACCGTTTTAAAGGCATTGTCGCATTATGGGCGTTTACCGGCATGGATAGCTTTTTATGTCAGTACATTGGATGAAAAAAGAAAACCTTCTTCAGAGTTTTATAGGAACAAGCCAACCCCAGGATTCAGTATCAAGGTAACCGACAATCTCTATTTGACCGATGCTTATAAGGATTCCATTTACAATAGAATAGGCAGACAGGACCTGAAATCGAACCGATATCGGTATAGTGATGTCACTTATTATGTAATGAAAAAATATATAGAAGACACCTATAAGACCCGTTTGGATAAATTGGCGGACGATTTTCTGTATAAACCTTTGGGGGCCATGGATACCAGTTATAATCCGTTGGAAAAATTTCCAAAAAATAGGATCGTGCCTACAGAGGTAGATAAGTATTACCGTTATCAAACAGTGCAAGGTTATGTGCACGATATGGGTGCGGCCATGCAAGGTGGCGTAGGTGGGCATGCAGGACTGTTCAGTAATGCCAATGATGTTGCAAAGATCATGCAAATGTACCTACAAGGAGGTGAATATGGTGGAACCCGGTTTTTGGATGCGAGGACCATAAAAAAATTCAATACCTGCTACTTTTGCGATAAGAACGTACGAAGGGGGGTTGGATTTGATAAACCACAGTTGAAGGAAAGTGGCCCAACTTGCGGATGTGTTTCTAGAAAGAGTTTTGGTCATAGCGGTTTTACGGGTACCTTTACTTGGGCCGATCCAGAGGAGGAAATCGTTTATGTTTTTTTATCGAACAGAACCTACCCGTCTTCATCGAACACCCTTTTAGTTAAATCTGCGTTAAGAACCAGGATTCAGCAAGCTATTTACGATGCTATTATCAATTAAAAAGTAGTTTTGTAAAAATGAGATTGCATTTTTTAGGAGGTCAATTCGTATTGATGATAGAATAATTGTTTTTTTATTAAGGAAATCATAGAATACCGACTAAGATCGAATAGGATTTATCCTTATTTCTTTTTTATTGAATAATATAAAATTCTCAACGAGTGAAAATAGCAATAGTTTGTTACCCAACATTTGGAGGAAGTGGTGTTGTGGCCACCGAATTGGGCATAGCATTGGCCGATAGGGGGCATGAAGTACATTTCGTAACTTATCGCCAACCTGTACGTTTGGACTTGTTGAGTCAGCGCATACACTTTCATGAGGTACATGTGCCTGAATATCCTTTATTCCACTATCAGCCTTATGAATTGGCCTTGTCCAGTAAATTGGTCGATACGGTTAAATTATTCGGGATAGATTTATTGCACGTTCATTATGCCATACCCCATGCCTATGCAGGATATATGGCAAAAAAAATGTTGGAGGAAGAGGGAATCTACCTGCCAATGATAACAACGTTGCACGGCACTGATATTACTCTAGTAGGTAAACATCCATTTTATAAGACGGCCGTAAATTTCAGTATCAATCAATCTGATGTGGTAACCGCGGTTTCCGAGAATTTAAAACAGCGAACATTGGAATTCTTTGATATTAAGAAGGAAATTGAGGTAGTTCCCAATTTTATCGATAAATCTAAGTATGAGAATGCATCATACACCGATTGTCAACGATCCATGATGGCTCAGGATAATGAGCGTATCGTTACGCATATCAGTAATTTTAGGGCTGTAAAGCATATTCCCGATGTAATCAAAATATTCAATAAGATCCAACAGGAAATTCCGGCCAAATTAGTCATGGTAGGAGAGGGGCCAGAGAAGGAAAATGCGGAATTCATGTGCGAGCAATTAGGTATTACCGATAAGGTACACTTTTTAGGGAACAGTAATGAAATAGACAGGATATTATGCTTTTCGGATTTGTTCTTACTACCCTCGAAAGCGGAAAGTTTTGGTTTGGCGGCTTTGGAGGCTATGATCAATAGGGTTCCGGTAATCTCGAGTAATGCAGGTGGTATCCCAGAGGTCAACATACAAGGTGTGACAGGGTATTTAAGCGATGTCGGTGATGTTGACGAAATGGCCAGTAACGCTTTGAAAATCTTACGGGATGATGAAACCTTGGAGAAATTCAAGCAGAATGCTGTAAAAGTGGCTGCCAAATTCGATATTTTGAATGTACTGCCGATGTACGAGACCATCTACTTAAAAGCGTATAATACCCGAATGAATGAGATGGTAAAGTAAGATGAGATATTTACCTGTATTTGTTTTTATAGTTCTTTTTTCCTGTAACGGACAGAAAAAAACAACTATGGGGGATGTAAAAGGGGCAAATTCATCAAAAGAAGGTTTAATCTTGTTACTTCAAGATAATTACAGTGGGGCCGACACTTCGGAAACACTGATAATAAGGGACCAAAAATCTTTACAAAAATTCTTTTCAAAGATCAATAGAACGCGAAAACCAGGGATTCCCATACCGGTTGTCGACTTCACCAAAGACATGGTTTTGATCCATTGCCCAGGGGAGCAACCTCTGGGGGAACAGGTTTTATGGTCTATTGCCAATGAAAATGACAAAGAGATAAGGTTGCGGCCATCTGTTACCAAAATGAAAAAAAAAGGTACATCTTCAGTCACTATAAGTCCGTTTAGTGTGTATAAAATACCATTGACATCTAAAAGAATCACTTTTCAGAAAGAGCAGTAAGATGATAATTAGGACTTTTTTTATGTAACCTAACGAAAATCCGTGCAGTTCAAACAACTTATTTGTAGGGGACTTTATTTGCAGATTACTTTGTTTTTTTAAAGCCTAAATTTTAACCTATGAAGAAAAGTATGATGTGTGCATTGGCATGTTCAATGCTTGCCTGCACTCCGATTTTTTCACAAGACGAATTACAACTCACCTCAAAGGATAGTATTGTTCAAAGCTCTTGGATGTTCGGTATCGGTTACAATATCGTAGATGATTCCGGTGATGTTTTCGATCAGTTGTTTTCTGTTGATGAACAATGGAATGCCGTTGCCTTTCCTTCCAGGGTAAGTATAGGCAGGTATTTTAAAAACGGTTTGGGACTTGAGGCTATCGGGACTTATAATAAATATAAGGTTGGTAAGACTGTGGATAATATAATAAACTCTTCTGAAACCACTTATTTAGGATTGGATGCAAGGTTAACCTATGATCTGAACAAATTGATAGGGGAGACTGGTTGGTTTGATCCATACGTTGGGGTTGGGGCAGGATATACCGACGCCAATGATCAAACAAGGGGCACTTACAATGCCGTAGTAGGTTTTAGGGCGTGGTTCTCTGATCGTTGGGGTATAGACCTAAGTTCTTCGGGAAAATGGGCTATGGGCAATGATGAGGCTACCAATCACATTCAACACGCTGCTGGAGTGGTGTATCAATTCGGAATTGAAAAAGGACTTTCTAAAAAAGGAGATGAAAAATTGGCCTTGATACAGGCTATGGAAAAGGAAAATCAACGTATTGCCGATTCCTTGGCCAATGAGCAACGTATCAAAGACGAGGCCGTTCTGGCGGAACGTTTGGCCCAAGAAAAGGAAAAAGCTAGATTGGCAGCGGAAATCGATGCCGAGAATCAGCGTAATCAAGGGATAAAAGAAGCTATCGCTGCCTTAGGTAATGTTTATTTTGATTTTGAATCGTCTTTTTTGAATGCGTCATACAGGAAGAAATTAGACCAATTGGTCGTAATCCTTAAAGAGAACCCTACAATAACCATCTTGATTGGGGCCCATACCGACTCCAGGGGTGCGGCATCCTATAATTTATGGTTATCGGAACAAAGGGCCGAACACACTTTGGAGTATTTGGTAGCTCAAGGAATAACCACGGATAGATTGCAAATAGAGGCATTTGGAGAGACCCAATTGGTCAATGAATGTGATGGTACCGTCCGTTGTTCTGAAAGTAAGCACAGGCTGAATAGGAGATCTGAGTTTGAGGTAATAAATTTTTAGTCCCATAAGCCCCTCATGATAATATGGGAACCTTAGGTGGGTCATATGCTAAAAAAGACTAGGACTTTAAGATACAGTGTTTATACGATGCCTACAATTTTGACAGAGTTTCAAAATGTCGTTCTCATTGAATTAACTAGGTTTATCGGTTGAATAGGATATATAAAGGTTATTTGGAAGGTATATTCAATGCGATCTGGTATTTGGTATTATGCCTTGTAAAAAGGAAGGTGTTTTTGAAAAGCTTCAATCTATTTACTGCTTGAATTTGCCGGAAATTATCTCTTTGGTAAACCCTACCTTATTTATAGTCAGCTTTTTGTAAGCAGTTTCATCGAAATTTAGTTGATATAATCGATTTAAATTCTTTGTATAGTCAATTCGTTTTATTTTAACTAAAAAAGTATGGATATCTCGTTTCATCCAAAAAGTTTATTTAGGATATTATTTGGGATAATATTAGTGCTTTTAACTTTGAATGTTGTTTCTATCCTTATTAATGTGTTCTATATATTGCCATTGATAGAATCTTCACAAACGTTTTATGGATTTAATTATGTCAACTTTTTGGTCAGGCTATTTGACTTTAATGAGGAAATGAATGTTCCCACTTTTTTTTCAGCCTTATTATTGGTTATATGTGCTTTCCTACTTTTTATTATAGGCAAAAGTGAAAGGTTTTTTCAAGGTAAGTATCTTGACTGGTTCGGGTTAAGTTTCGTGTTCCTGTTTTTATCCATTGATGAAATGACCTCAATCCATGAACTTTTGATCACGACTACCAAGGCCCAGTTAAATGTATCGGGTATATTCTTTTTTGCATGGGTCATACCGTATGGAATTGCATTGTTGGTATTATCGGTTATATATTATAAATTCTTGAAACGTCTGCCAAGAACCACGGTCCGATTATTTGTTCTTTCTGCCTTTGTATATATTACCGGTGCACTGCTAATCGAAATGCCGGAAGGGTGGGTAGCCGAGAATTATGGCTTTTATGACCCTTTGTTCTTGATATTGTATACCTGTGAAGAGTTTTTGGAGATGTTGGGTCTATCCATATTCATATATGCCCTAACATCTTATAAATCTTTTTCTCTTAAAATAGCCTAGGTATGGTTGTCTTACCGGATTTTTATAACACTATTTCAGCTTTAGAAAAAAAATCTATTTTTTGTTTACTTTACGTTTTATGATAAAACAGGAAATGGTAAGGATTAAAAGGACTATTAAAGTGAAAAGGATGCCAGTATTGGGTTTGCCCTTTAAAATGCTATAAATGGCTACGCCGTTGATGCATAATTGAACAAAGGCGAAAAGTCCGGAAACTTGTAAATGGGTTAATTCCGTTTTTTGGGTAAGTACTTGGTATAAATGACTCTTATGGGGTTTAAAGATGTTTTCTTTTTTCAGGAGCCTTTCCATTATGGTTACACTACCATCCACGAAATAGACCGAGATAAAAAGTAATGGGATAATACTATTCAATTGAATGCAGAAATGCAATGTTAAATAAAGTATGAAAACACCAATGGTTATGCTGCCTATATCCCCGGCAAAGAAAAGTGCTTTTTTCCTAAAATTGAAAAAACCGAATACGGCCACTCCAATAAACCCATAGATTAAAATAGCGTTGTCTATTATGGGGTTTATTTGATTCATGTATAGAAAAGTGCCGATGGCAACTAATGTATAAAACCCGGTTATTCCATTGATGCCATCCATAAAATTGAAGATATTCAACATTCCCAAACAGGTAATAAAAATGGGAATCAAATACCAAAAGGGCATTTGAAATAGGTTAACCTGATATAAGATAAGTCCAATACCCACAAATTGAAAAACAAGCCGTATTCCTGTGCCAAGAGATCTTATATCATCTATGAAGCTGATTATGGCCAAAATAGCTATGGCTGCTGCCAAATATGGATAGCTAAGTGAATGGGATACAAAATAAATGAGTAGGGCGACGACAAAAATTATTCCACCACCCCTGATCGTCTTTTGGCTATGTGAGCTTCTTTCGTTCGGAACATCTTCTATACCCCATTTTTTGGCCAAAGAAATGTATAGATAAGAAAAAATGAAAAGTGCAATGACGGTAGCAATGTAAGTTAGTGAATCGCTCATATCTATTAAGTAGCAGGAGTGAAAAAACATTCCTTCTTTAGTACTGTTTTGTTAATTCAACCACAGGTTTTTGTTCTTTAGAACTTTTCGTGGGTTCCAACCCATGGCTCTTGCTTTCTCATCGTTAAAAGTTAATGGCTTGGTTATTTTATCAACTTTCATGCTATTTATGGGCATTCTCTTTTGGGTTGTTTTTTCGATTAAATCACCAACCAAGGCGACTAGTTTAATAAATTGGTAGTTTATTGAAATTATTCTCCGGGTTGAAAAGTGGTTTGAAATAGTATCCGAAAGTTCCTTGAATGTAGGGTCATACCCATCTGTTAGATTATAGGTTCCGCCATGGGTCATTATCGTTGGTATGAAATCAGCTACATCATCGACCAACACCATTGATTTTTTTACATTTGCTTTTCCGATATTGAAGTAATATCCTTTTTCTATGCCATTTATCATGGTTTTAAGATTTCCCTTTGGGTTTTTACCGATCAATAAGGGCAATCTTAAGAGTGAAGCTTTTACGTTATTTGATTCAGCCCACTTCTTAATTATGTTTTCCGCCATTATTTTACTTTCGCCATAAGGATCTTGGGCTTGTAAAGGATGGTTCTCGTCAATGTCGGTACCATGGTCTAAACCGTAAACGGCCACTGAACTAATAAAAACAAAAAACTTGGGAACTACTTTGAGGTTCTCCAATAAGTTTTTTGTTCCCTTTACATTCACCTCATAAAAAAGAGTTTCTTCTTCTGGGGTTTTGGGTATTACGTGGGCTTTCCCAGCAGCATGTACAACCAAATCATAGGGTGTTTCCAGTTTTGTAGTCATGTTCGCCAGGTCTGCTATAATGTCGTTTTCGTTAGACCTGCCCAACGTGTCTACCGAATATCCTAGACCATTGAACGCCTCTAGAAGTGACACTCCCAAAAACCCTGATGAGCCGGTCAATAGTACTTTCATTTTTATTAGATTTATAAATATTTAATTTGATCGCATATTTTTGAGTGAACTGGTATTCTTAATAATTTGTAGATTCACTATAAAAAAACAATTCAAAAATAATTTTTTATTTCTAGTAAGTTAGCTTTCAAAAGTACCTGACAATTATATCAGGTAATATTCCGGAATATATTTTTAAAGGTAAAGTCACTCTAGTTACTTTACCTTTAGTGATTAAAATACTGTTTCAATTTAGAACCCACCCTTACCAGAGGATAAAACCATGGTACAGGAAGATTGTTTCTTTTAAAGGCCCTATAACATTCTTTGTTGCCGATATAATGACTATTGAATCCTTTACTGCTTTCACCGCCAAGTCTCATCCGAACCATAGGGAAATCCAAATAAGTTGAATTAATATTAAACCTTTCAATAAATCGTAACATCAATTCAAAATCGGCCGATATTTTATGGTCGGCCTGAAAATAGCCGTATTTCTCATAGATGTTTTTTCTAACAAAGAAACTTGGATGGGCCGGGTGCCACCCCCAACGAAACCCATATTTTTTATTATATGGACCAGTGACCCATTTACGCACTATGACTGAGGTGTCATCTGGTTTTACATAATACAGGTTGCCGAATACACAATCAGCATTATTCTCTTCAAAGGCCTTGACCACTTTGGAAATGACCTCATTTGAATTGTAAAAATCATCTGAATTCAAAATCCCAACAATTTCCCCCGATGCCAGTTTTATTCCCTTGTTCATAGCATCGTAAATTCCCTTGTCAGGTTCTGAAATCACTTGAGCCACGCGATTATCGGTATTTTCAATAACCTCAAGTGTACGGTCTTTAGATGCGCCGTCAATGATTATGTGTTCAATCTCTGGAAAGTCTTGCTCATAGATACTTTTAAGGCAGTCCCCAATATATTTTTCACTGTTATAAGTACCCGTTATGATACTGACCTTCATGATATAATTAATGTTTTATAATTCAATTTTACAGATTTTCATTCAGCAATAATTATCTTGTTTTAGATGGGGATTAAAGGATTTAATAGTACAAATAAAAATTTGAGGTTCTTTGTAGTATGTCATCCTAGTCTTGCCATTTGAGTGCATAAAATTTGGAAACATCTTTTTTTAGCAAGTCACCGTATTCGTACGGCACTTAAAATACGAAATGTTTAACTACCCTCATCATTTGTTGTGAATACAGGTGATTCCAATTATATGTGTGCATAGCTCATAGTGTTCAGATTGTAGGGTTCATCGGGTTGTATTTTCTATTTTTAACGAATAAGGTTTGAACATTCTTCCCCTCACTTCATCTTTAGGATAAATTCACTCAAATAGGAGCCTCCCTTTGCTTTTACATCTATATTTGAGGCTACTTTAATTATGAGTAATATTAAATCCATGTGAAATAAGTGTTTGTTTCGAATTTGATAAACTTATTCCATAAATCTCAAATTGCAAACATGTCTTTGGGCAATTTTTTAATTTGCTGGTGTTTGTTCAATAAGTCTTCTATCTTCAAATTTATTAAAAAATTATACAAAGACTTTCTGTCTGTATCTATCATCCACCCAATTCCATTACTGACAACTCTTCGTCCTACATAAGTATTTGAAGCGCATACTATTGGAATGTTAAAGAACCCCGATTCATAATATTTATTCGGCATGGCAACCTGTTCATTTTCCAAGGTATTTTGATAGACTACAAAATTGAGATTGTTTTTAGAATAAATGTGTTCTAGGTCATCAGGATTTTTAAAAGCCCCGTGAAAAAAAATATTTGAATTTTCTTTACAGGTCTTTTTTATTAGACCAACAGTTTCAGAGTATCCATCTCCATGGAAATTTAATATTATCGATTTATCTGATTTTACAACATCAATTAAATCTTCAATAATTTTAGTATATCGGAAAGCTCCAACATAAGCAATTCTAATTTTATCAGTTGGGATATTTTCTAGAGGTATAACCTTGTTATATGTCTCTAGTTTGTTTTCTTCAATAGACACTTTTTCTTTGTCAATATATTCTTTGTAATATCTATTGTAAAATTCAAATGAAGTAAAAACGACCCGAGATGATATTTTTGCTAAATTTTTATCAAGGTGTTCGAATAGGGTTCTTTTAGGTTTATTTAGATATAGCCACATAATATCGCTAATTTCATAAGTTACATTTGCTCTAAATATGAAAAAACATAGTAGTCTCAAATCTAACCCGAATACATAAATATTTTTTCTTTTAAAGCCAAAAACTATGTATACTAAATAAAGCAATTTGCACAGGCCCAAAAATCTTTTTAAGTATTTTTTATCTTCAATCTCCTGAACTATGTTCAATTTAATATTAGGTTGATTCTTTAATAAATGATGATTTCCTACATTTTTAATATCCCTTAAAAAACCATAAACATGTATGCAGTCATACTTTTCAGACATTTTAATAATCCTCTTTACAACACGTGGTTGTTCTAATGATTGAGCTAAGACTATGAGTTTTTGTTTTTTTAAACTTTCCATAGATATGGGATGTATTATTTAAAACTGCCACAAAAATCCAAAACTACTTTCTTGGTGTTTAATGGCAGTTTTTTAAATTCTTTGTGGGCAACTAAGAAAACGATAATATCTCCTTTATCAAACGCCTCTTGGTAGTCAGTTAATTTAAAAACATTATGTTCTTGAATATTAGGTTCCACAATATAATATTCTTCGTTATTTGCATTTTGTAAGACTTTTTGTACGATATATTTTGCCGGTGACTCCCTTAAATCATCAATGTCTGGTTTAAAAGCCAATCCCATTAAGGCTATTTTAGGTTTTCTACCATGTTCAAGTTCAAATTGTAATTTTTCTTTCTGTACTTTTTCAGCACACCAAAAGGATTTGTAATTATTGACTTCCCTGGCTGTTCCAATAATTTTAGATTCCATGGGGTAATCGGAAACTAAAAAATAGGGGTCTACAGCAATACAATGCCCACCAACACCCGAACCGGGTTGCAAAATGTTCACACGGGGATGTTTATTTGCTAATTCTATTAGTTCCCATACATTAATATCCGCTTTGTCACAGATAAGGGAAAGTTCATTTGCAAATGCTATTTGTACGTCCCTTGATGAGTTTTCGACCAATTTGCACATTTCGGCCGTACGAGCATTTGTTTTGTGTAAGTTGCCTTTGACGTATTTGGAATAAAAATCAACCGCTTTTTCGGTTGATGCTTCATCAACACCGCCAATTACCCGGTCGTTGTGAATTAATTCATACATCACATTCCCGGGCAAGACTCTTTCAGGACAATAAGCAATATATAGTTGGCCTTCCAATTCCGGTCGTTCCTGATATATGAAATCCATCATCTTTTGGGTTGTGCCAACAGGCGAGGTAGACTCAATGATGTAGAGGTCATCTTTTTTCAATAATGGAATAATCGCTTTTGTAGCCGCTTTCACAAAAGAGATATCAGGTTCATTTTTATCTTTAAAAGGTGTTGGTACAACAACAAGGTAGGTATTAGCCGCAGAAGGTGTTAATGAAGCTTTTAAATACCCTTGGCTTACCGCATGTGCCACAGATTCACCTAGGGAAGGTTCAATAATATGGATTTCTCCTTTATTGATGGTGTCAACTACATTTTTATTGATATCTACTCCGAGGACCTTGGTTTTTCCCTCAGCGATTAACGCTGCAGTGGGAAGGCCTATATAGCCAAGACCTATCATTACTACTTCAGGATTGTTCATTATGCCAATTTTTCTATAAATTCTACAATTCGTTCACAGGCTTTGCCATCTCCATAGGGATTGTGCAATTTGCTCATTTCTTTATAACGCTCAGGATTTTTCATGAGATCAATGGTCTCACGCACAATTTTATTTTTATCTGTACCAACTAAAATTACTGTTCCGACATCAACCGCTTCTGGCCTTTCCGTTGTGTCTCGCATGACTAAAACAGGTTTACCCAAACTTGGAGCCTCTTCTTGAACACCACCACTGTCGGTTATTACAAGCTCACATTTGTTCATTAACCAAACAAAGGCCGGATAGGCCAATGGAGCTATCAAATTGACATTGTCTATACCTCCTAAAATTTCATAAACTGGTTTCTGGACTTTCGGATTCAAATGAACAGGATAAATAATTTGTACATTATCTATAGATTCACCAATTTTTTTTAAGGCATTGCAAATATTAATAAACCCTTGTCCATGATTTTCTCTTCGGTGACCAGTTACTAACACGATTCTTTTGGTGAAATCTATCTCACTCTTAAGTTTTTTTATTTCAGGGTCATCAATGTTGTCTACTTTGGAAACACTTTCGAAAAGTGCATCAATAACAGTATTACCGGTAATCAAAATATCCTCTTTTGAAATACCTTCATTACGTAAATTATTATAAGAGGTTTGGGTGGGGGCGAAATGGTAATCCGCTATATGACCCGTTATGGTTCTATTGATTTCCTCGGGAAAAGGGGATTTCTTATTGAAGGTTCGTAAACCTGCTTCAACGTGGCAAATCTTAGCCCCTGAATAAAACCCAGCAATACTTGATCCCATTGTGGTTGTGGTATCTCCATGAACATAGACATAATTTGGTTGAAACTCTTCCAAGACGGGTTGTAACCCTGTAATGATATCAGCAGTCAAGCCATATAGGTTCTGCCCCGGTTTCATTAAGTTTAAATCGTAATCAGGTGTAATTTCAAAAAAATCCAATACTTGATCTAGCATTTCACGATGTTGTGCCGTAACACAGACCTTGGTTTCAAATCTTGGGTTTTTTAAAAATGCCTTGACGAGAGGAGCCATTTTGATGGCTTCTGGTCGTGTTCCGAAAATTATCAAATTTTTATATTTCATGGATAAAAAATTTTTATAAAGTTGGTTTTAAGAAAATACTATTCTTAAAAGAAACAATACAATAGTAATGTATAATTTTAGGAACAAATAATAAAATTGATATAAGACTTATTTTAGAGATAAAGTGTTTCAATATGATATATTAGAACTTTTAAAGGAGGCTGGTCTATATTCATCTATTATAATTTATTGATATTTAAAACAATAAAAAAGCTGGTTAAATTAAACTTTCAAAAAGTGAGACCCATTTATTTCCAATCTTTTTAATATTGAATTCCTTCACAAAATTTTTATTTTCCTTTGAAAACTCATTTCTTGTCATAGTGTTTTCAATTAATAAACATATTTTATTTGCCATTTCATGAATGTCAAATGGAGGTATCAGAAACCCATTTTTATTTTCCATAATAATCTCATTTGGTCCGGTTGGCACATCAAAACTTAGCAAAGGCAGACCTTTGCTCATACCTTCTAATAGTGTCATCGGGAATCCTTCAAACTGCGAAGTCATTACTAACAAAGAATAATCGCCATAAATTGAATATATATCACTTTTATGGCCCATAAGCTTTACCTTCTCGGCTAGTTTATTTTCATTTATTCTAATCTGGATATTTTCATGATATTCACCAGATCCATAAATGTGCCATTCATAATCCTCGTGTTTTGAAAGAACAATTTTGGCAATTTCTATTAAGTGTGAATGAAAGTTTTTCTCTTCATTTAAACGGCCAACACTTAAAATTTTCTTAGTGTTTGGATTATATTTTTGGTATGTTATGTCAAGTTCTGGGTCTATTGGGTTATATATCTGAACGACGTTTCTAGCCAATGTTTTTTGTAGGAAGTTAGTTTTATCAGCTTTTGTAAGAGTGACAACAACATTAACAAAGGCAGCATTAATCCTTTCGTTTAGATATTTTGTCAATAATTTGTAACCTGAAAAGCTAGAATGAGGCCAATACACTAGTTTTGTTCTTAGAAAAAAACTGGATAAAATAGACAAGAGACCAACGTTATGTCCACATAAAACGAGAATATCTATTTCATGTTTTTTTAATAAACGCCTAAGTTTTTTAGAAGCAGGTAAAATACCCCTTTTCATACCCACTTTACTTGTTAAAAGATCATGGAAGATGATTTTTTTGTTCCAAGTATATCCTGAAACAACTGATGGGTAAAAACTAATTATGTGAATTTCATAATTTGTAAATTCGCAAAGCTCATTTGATATTATTGATAATACTCTAGAAATCCCTCCTTTGTGTAGGGAAGATGTCAGTACGAAGCCAATTTTCTTTTTGCTCGTCATTTTTGAATTATTGTTATTACTTCCTGAATATTCTTTTGCCTATCATTTTTAATGAATTTCTAAATATTAGTTTGGGTGTCAATTTTTAAGTTAACATTATCAATAAAAAGGTTTTGAATCAGAAGATTATAAAACATCTAATCTATCTAAGAATGATAATATATTTGTTAAGTCTACTATAAAAGAGATGTTTAAATAAATTTGACTATCAAAAAATCATAAATTTTTTAATAACAAATATAATTTTTTCTTATTTATGTTTAAACAATCATAGATAAAACTATTTACTGAGATATTTTACTACCAAAAATACCTGACCTCCTCCCGATAAACTGGACTGAATAAAACTAGAGAAAATAGGGCGAATAAATGTTTAACGTTAAACAACTATTTGCTTATGAAACGATCAAAGTATTCGGAATCGCAGATCGTCTTTGCGATCAAACAAGTAGAAACGGGGACCCGTATCCAAGAGGTCTGCCGCAAGATGGGGATCAGCGAGGCCACATTTTACAATTGGAAGAAGAAATACGCGGGTCTCGGGGTCTCGGAACTGCGCAGGCTAAAAAACCTAGAGGAGGAGAATTCACAGTTGAAAAAACTTGTGGCCGACCTGAGTTCGGACGAACAGATCTTGCAGGACGTATTGAAAAACAAGTTTTGAGGCCGTTCCGAAAGCGCGGGATGGTCGGTAATATCAGAATGGAATACAATATTTCCATCCAGCGTTGCTGTAAGCTGGTTTTACTGCACAAGAGCGTTTTCTATTACAAGACCAAGGGACGTAGTGATGAACTGTTGCGCATGCGGATGAACGAGATTACCGCTGTCCGGGTACGCTACGGGTTCTGGCGCATCCATATCCTTTTGCGCAGGGAAGGTTTTATGGACAATCACAAACGAATGTACAGGGTCTAGTGAGGAAGGTCTGAACTTGAGGAGCAAGCGCCCAAAACGTAACCGTTCAGCCGCACATTGACAGCCCGAAGAGGGGAGCGCCTCCAGTTTGAACGAATGTTTGAGCATGGATTTTGTCTCTGACCAGCTGTACAACGGCTGTAGGTTCAGGAGCTTGACTGTAGAGGATAATTATAGTAGAAAATGCCTTGCCATCCATGAAGGCAAGTCCTTAAAAGGAAGTGATGTGGTACAAGTCATGGAAACCATTACCTTTGGGGGCAAAGTGCTTCTAAAACGCATAAAAGTGGACAACGGCAGAGAGTTCATCAGCAAGGTATTGGATAAATGGGCTTATGGAAATAAAGTGGAACTGGATTTCTAAAGGCCTGGGAAACCTACGGATAATCCGTTTATCGAAAGCTTCAACGGTTCGTTCAGGGATGAATGCCTGAATGTAAATTGGTTCTTTTCCTTGGAAGATGCACAGGAAAAGTTCGATATTTGGAGGAAGGACTACAACAGCTTTAGACCGCATAGCTCGTTGGGGGACATGTCCCCCAACGAGTATATCGAAATAAATGAAAATAGCCCTGATTCTCTAGTTATGACAAGTACCTAATTATGGGAGGAGGTCAAGGAAAGAAAGCTTTTTGGAAAAGTAGTATTAAACTTCTTTTCTAAGAATTAATTTACTAAACCAATTTTGATAGGATTAACGTTTTAAAAAAGATAATTTTAATAAATCAATTTTTAAAGCAAAGTCATTCTTAATTTTTATACTACCAAATATGTAAATAAAAGCATAGTTTATTAAGGGACTTGAGAATTCTCGAAGTTGCAATTGGTAAAAATAGCATTTAGTTTGTCGCCCCAAGAACGTGTTGAGTATACAAGAGGGATGTTAATAAAATTACAATCAATAAATTCGTTGTCATAATTTGGCCTATTTACTGTAAACATAGCAGCTGCATTTTCAAAAGTACAATTAATGAATTTATTGTTATATACGGGACTGTCATTGAATCCACCAGCTTCTAGGCCTCTATTTGCTTCAAAGGTAATAGGTGAGTCAGAATTACGATACAAATTCACTTGTGTATTACGGAAAACACAGTTCATAAATGTATTGTCATGACCAGCGCTACCATTTGGGGTGGCTACTACGTCCCATACGTCAGCAAATAGTACACCATCAGCATCAATGAATTCAATATCTTTAAATGTATTACCATGGGATCCATGATAAATTTTTACACCTCCTGACCTACGATTAGGGGAGTAATCTTGCATTCCTTTAATAGTAATGTTCTCAAAAGTATTACCGTGTGAAGCTATATTTACTTCTAACCAAGTATTTTGAACATAACAATTTCTTGCCGTATTGTTGCTTCCTCTTTTAAAATCTATACCATGGCCTTGATGGACCAATCCTTTAATTCTGTAAACCTCACAATCTTCAACCAAGGTATTTTGTGAATTATAAGCTTCGATATAATAATCACAAGGATTTATTTGAGAGTCAGAATATACTCTGCATCCTTTTATAGTTGCATTAAGTGTTTGGGGAAGTGAAGTTATTGTTCCTACTACTATACCTGTATGTCCTGCATTAATAACTAAACAATTTTCAATTTCAGCACCAATTGAACCACTAAGATCAATACCTCTGCCTACTTGATTAGTTGATTCGCCTCCTGATGCTACAGAAGGTAATGGTGGGTCATATGTTAAATTTCCTGAAGTCCAAGTATCGATGGGGTTGAAATTTCCAACCCACGCAACGATAATATTTTTTACTTTAATACCAGGGCCATGTTGGAAACCTTCAACGGCCCTTTCCTGCCATTTAAATTGTAAGTTTTCAATTTCAACATAACTAATTCCTCCTAAATTCATTCCCTTTCTATTGCTATCGTTTTCTATCTGGATTGAACTTCTTCTTATTAAAGGCATATCAGAAGAATCAAGGTCATTACCATTGTCAAGATAATCGTCATAGGTTATTGTTGGTTCATCCAAGGAGATTATGTCGCCAACTTCTGTATTATAGCCTATAATCTTTATTGGATTATTGTTTGTGCCACTGTTTGGGGTCAAGTTATTGTCTACAACATAATCACCTGCTTTTATATAAACGACATCACCGGCTTTAGCTGATGCAAAGGCGTGTTGGATGCTCCATGCAGTTGCTTCAGATTTACCATCATTATTAGCTTTACCCGTAGTTGTTACATAGTATACATTATCCCCGCTAATGGGTGTTTTGTTTTCGGAGGTAACCGTTACATTCCCGGTACCTGTGGATACCGTTTCATCTTCATTGACAACCTCAGTAGTGTAGGTAAAGGTATCCTCAATTTCTTCTGTAGTATTGGAAGTGGTTTCCGCAACTGTTTCGGGTGTATAGGTTAGGGTATTATCGGTATTAATGGCCACTGAACCGTTTAGGGGTTCAGATGTTTGGGTGATCACTACATTTTGGGTATTCTCAAAGCCGTCGTTAGCCAGTACATCCAAGGTAATACTTTCTCTTGAATTTACGATAAAGGTATCATCTAGAATCAACGCACTAAGATCCAATGTATTTTGGGTTTCCGACACAACATAGTCAGTCAGTAAGTCCGAATCCTTGGAGCAGGAAATTTGAGAAACGATAAAAATGCTAAGTAGGAACACTTTTAGTGGGGCTAGTGTTTTAAAATTCATGGGGAATTTGAGATTATGTATGATAACAATTTCTATTTGGGTTTATAAAACTATCTAAAAATTAATTCAAGTCGATGAAATTCATTCTTTTTTCGATGAAATGCACTATTAGATATCATGGGTTATACGGGTGAATACTCTAGGTTGGATTTTTAAGGATGATTTATTCGATGAACTACCTTTATTTTTAACATATTCTATTAAAACTATACTTTATGGTAAAGGTGCTTTTATTTAAATACTGATATGTATTGGGTATTTATTAAGAGGTATACGTAAATTGATTGAACTAGTAAATGAAGCGATAATAATATTCAGAGGTTGCTATGGGTGATATTGAATTTTTGTCAAAGGATATAAAGAGGGAAAGGTTTCTTCTTTTGAGGTGCAGAAGTTATAGTATTAAGTCATCTGATAAAAAAGGACCAAGGCAAAATGGAAAACAATCGTATTTTAAGTTGATTGGTTTTTATTATCCAAAAACCTGTAATGTATTCCTAGCATAACAAAGAAATACATCATGGCATTACTTGCCCTGTAAAATACGTAAATATTGTTGAACAACAGAAAAATACCAAAGAACAATAGGCTTAACTTATATTCAGGGTTCGACTTGTTGGTTACATATAATTTAAAGGATTTATAAAATGGTAATAGAAAAACCAACAAAATTATTGGGCCAATAAAAATACCATGTTCTACCAAAGCTTCAACATAGTTGTTATGGCTCATTTGCCTTCTTTTGTTGTAATTAATAAAGTTGCCTGGGCCAACCCCGGTAAAGGGATGATCTATAAAAACCTCTATACCTTTTTTGATAAGATATCCCCGAGACTCTTCCTTGGCCGAAGTTGATGAAAGCCGATTTTCGATACTGGAATTCGTGTAAATATTGATAAATTGAAAAGTCAAAAATAGGCTAATCCCTAATAACAGAAGTTTTCTAAATATGGAATAGATTGGATTCTTTTTTTTCGGTTTGTTCACCCAAAACCAGAAAAGGGCATTGACTAGAATGACAAAAATTAATCCGGATCTTGTCTGGGCCGTAAAGGCTATTGCAATGGCCGATAACGGAATCAAAACCAATCCTGCAAAAGTCCAGGCGTTCCTGTATTTTAGGTGAAGCCTAAATATAGAAAAACTGGCAAATAATCCCATATAGGAATAATAATTGGCATTGTACAAAAAATCATGGCGACTTGCAGTAGGCGCATAAAAAGTCATTGGTTTAAAAGTGCCCGCACTATATTCGGCATATATGATCAGGAGCAGGGCGATGATAAAGCCAAAATGGAAGTAATCTTCCAAATCTAATATTTGAACAAGCGCAATAGCGATATAGGCCCCCATAAAGGCCGCCAAGATTTTGGTTATGGTAAAGTTGAAACTTTCATAATCAATGTCGGGATAAAAGACAGCGACAAACGAAAGGAGCAAAAATATTAAGAACAAGAGCATCTCAGGCCTATTGAACATGGTTCTGCCTAAATCAATTGAAAAGGTAACCACGAATAATAGGTTGAACAACACCATAAACCCGATGGCATTGAGTCCCCAATTAAGCCCTGCGTAATACAACAGGATGGTTAAAAAAATTAAAACCCCAATAATTGGTCTTATAAAGCCTCGAAATTGATGGTTCATGGGTGGTGTTTTGTTCTGATTGTTTTCTAATAAAAAGGTTTAATACGCACTATAATTTAGAAATAGGATAGTTTTGTTGCTCATTTTTAGATATAATAAAAAGAATATCCTTTTTACACAGCTTCAATATTTAACTTAATTCGTAAATATAAACCACTTTGTGCTATCTTAAAATAATCATCCTTTTTATGCATATAAATTAGATATATGAACCAATAGTAATCCTATCCCTTAATAAAGGTTCGTTAATAAATATTTTTTAAGGCAAAGGCATTGATTAGAGTCAATACATAATGGATACAAATATTAAAAAAAATGAATGAGAAGTAGCATTAAATAGCTCCAATTTGGCAATGAATGTAAAATCCAATGTTTTTGCCTAAAAAAACATGGAATAAAGTTACTTGCTATTATACTTTCGTGCTGTTGAAATTCTTCCTGAAGTGAATCGTAAAGTTGTGATTATTCTATTCAAAACGCGTAGTATACCTATAATAGTCTATTGATTGTTGCGAGCGTCATGAATATTTGTTTCATTCAGAATATTACTGGTATTCTTTAAAAAAATTGTTTGCAAATAGGTTTGTTTTATTCCTGATGTTTTAGGAGTCAGGTTTTGTTATAAAGGGAAACTCAATATGGTTTATTGGTGGTTTTACTTAATTTTAGGACGCTATCGATTTTTTTCGAAAATCGAATGGCGAATTCTTTGCTTAAATGACTTCCGTCTAAATAATAAGTACTGTCATTCGCTTGTATTGATTTTGAATAATCCAGATAGTGTTCAAATAAGGGTCTTATCTCCTTTTTGTTATAGTATGTACCTTCCAATTTCATTATCGGTTCTGAGGCCGGCATATAAAGACCAAATAACTCTGATTTTCCTCGAAATTTATTCAATAGGTCGTTCAACTCAATGATGTAATGTTGGTATTTTAAACTGTCAAAGGTTTCTTCCCATTCTTTATGATGTTCTTTGGTCATTTTAAATCGATGTTCAAAATCCCCGTGTTCGGTTACTGTTACACCTCCCCATTTGTCGTAAGAATGATCTATGGTAAAAGGGTGTGTTCCGTAGAAATAGGATAAAATTGACCCCCAATCATACACATAGGAATTCTGTTTTAAATAATATTTGACATTTTCGATCATTCTATTTTTGGCTGAAAATTCCATAGTATCAAAGTTGTGGTTTGTATAGCGATGGTTGTTGGGTGTAAATCCCATTATAATAGCCTTAGGATAAATCCGGTTATCCAGTAAATACTTTAATATATCAAATCCATTACTGTTCGGGAATGCCAAATTATAAACTTCCCCTTCGGGATTCAATATCATTTCCGGTTTAATTCCCCATTCGATTCTACTGTCCCCTACTAGTATTATAGATGAATTATCAACCTTAGGAATTAGGGTCAAACCTTTGGCCTCAAGATTACTATAAGAAGCTTTAGGTATATTAAGTAGATTACAAAACGTTTCAATCAGGATGATAGCGATGACGGGATAAAGTAAAAAAAAGAATAGTTTACGTAGGAATCGGTACATCGTCTATGGATTAAAATTGGAAATAAATAAATTGTTGTTCTTTACCACCGTACCAAATAATCAATAAGATTATGGAGTAATACATCAAGTGTCTAAAAAATCGATTCCATTTCAAACCGATTTTTTCAATGGCGAATTGCCCTTCTCTCCCGACCCATTCCATCAATAAGAATAAAGCAATCAGTTTCGTTATTTTTAAAGCTTCTAGGCGTTCTGTAAATTGGGGGACTTCACATATAGAGGCCGAAAATATCTCTGAAATATATGTTATGGCATGCGTTATATTTTCCGCCCTGAAAAAGATCCATGCAAAAACGGTCAGTCCAAAGGTCAAAAGCATCAGGGAAAGTTCCTTGAAATTCGGTAAGTACCTTCCTTGGGCCACGGTTTCTAAATTGTTACGGTTGTTTTTAGTCAATAAAAGTGGCAGGAAATAGATGGCGTTCAAAGCTCCCCAGACGATAAACGTCCAATTTGCCCCATGCCAAAATCCGCTTACGATAAAGATAATGAAGGTGTTCCTGACCTTCATCCAAGTGCCGCCGCGACTTCCTCCTAAAGGAATATACAGATAATCCCTGAACCAAGTGGAAAGTGAAATATGCCATCGTCTCCAGAATTCCGCAATATCCCGCGAGAAATATGGGAAATTGAAATTCTGCATTAAGTCGAAACCGAATAATCGGGATGTGCCAATGGCAATGTCCGAATACCCAGAAAAATCCCCATAAATCTGGAAGGTGAAAAAGACCGCTCCTAGAACTAGGGTGCTACCATTCATATCGGCCGAATTATTGAATATTTGATTGGCGAATTCAGCACAGTTGTCCGCGATGACCACCTTTTTGAACAACCCCCACAATATTTGGCGCATACCGTCTACCGCTTTGGTGTAATCAAATGTTCTTTTTTTATAAAACTGGGGGAGTAGATGGGTGGCCCTTTCTATGGGGCCGGCCACCAATTGAGGAAAGAAACTTACAAAGGCCGAGAAGGCGATAAAGTCCTTTGTTGGTTCTAGCCTACGTTTGTACACATCGATGGTATAGCTCAATGTCTGGAAGGTGTAGAAACTTATGCCGACCGGTAGGATGATATTCAATGTATTGGCCGTTATGTCTATTCCGAAAAAAGAGAATGCCGAAACGAAATTGTCGAGGAAGAAATTATAATATTTGAAAAAGCCCAAGAAACCGAGGTTGACCAAAATACTGGTCCATAAGAGTGCTTTTCTTTTGGTTTGGTTTTCTTCCGTCCTTAATTTTCTTCCGACCGAATAATCAACGACAGTACTGAAAAGGATCAAGGATAGAAACCTCCAGTCCCACCAACCATAAAACAAATAACTGGCGGCCACGATCAGTAGGTTCTGAAGCTTCAGGTTACTGTTTGTAACGAACCAATACAGTATAAAAACAATGGGCAAGAAAATCGCGAAGTCAAGAGAGTTAAAGAGCATTTCTATGTTTTATTCTGATTTAAACTAATTGTACATTTATCATGTTCTTTTAATAAACAAAAGAATTAGTTTTTAAATGAATATGCTTTTGGAGAACTTCTTACTTTAATTGAAACCTAATTATATAGGTAATTTAGTAAAATTAAAATTTTAAGGGTATTAACCCAATGGGTTATTTGGTTTTCTTTTTATGGCTTCTTCAGCCATTCTTAATTGAATTGACTAAAAATAGAATAAAATAGTAATTGAATCTAAAATAAGGGGTTAAAGCGGTGTGTAAATCGATAAAACGTAAAACTACCACCTTTGTACAACTGAAAAGTGGACATGTAGTAGTTATATTTTTTGAAAATATTTTTCTTTAAATCAGGACTTTGTTTTAATCTATGGAAACAGGCTCAAAGCCTGCCCTCTACCTTTTCTTTTAAAATACCCTTTACGTCATAGAGGACGCCATTTTCCCTTATCAGATCCCTTAAATGTATGTTCAGGAATTCTTTATGGGCTACCGTCAGTACAATGGCATCGTACGTATCATCGGGAATTGTCTTTATGGTAACCAAATCATATTCATGCTTAACTTCTTCCGGGGAAGCCCATGGGTCAAAGATCGTAACCTCGGTTCCGTAACTCTTAAGGTTGTTAATGACATCGACCGCTTTGGTATTGCGAACATCCGGACAGTTTTCTTTGAAGGTGATACCCAAAACCAGGATTTTGGAACCATTGACCTTGATGTCATTCCGGACCATTAATTTCACTACTTCGGCTGCTACATATTTTCCCATACCATCGTTCATTCTGCGACCGGTTAAGATAATCTCAGGGTGGTAACCTAATTCTAAAGCTTTTTGCGCCAGATAATAGGGGTCAACGCCTATGCAATGCCCGCCGACCAGTCCGGGTTTAAAGGGTAGGAAATTCCATTTTGTTCCCGCAGCTTTCAGTACGGCATGGGTATCGATGCCCATAAGATTGAATATTTTGGCCAGTTCGTTGACAAAGGCGATATTAATGTCCCGCTGTGAATTTTCAATCACCTTGGCTGCCTCGGCAACTTTGATGGAAGGGGCCAAATAGGTTCCTGCGGTAATTACGGAGGCATATAGGGCATCCACTTTTTTACCTATTTCGGGAGTAGAACCCGATGTTACCTTTAAAATTTTATCTACGGTATGTTCCTTGTCCCCAGGGTTGATACGTTCGGGGGAGTACCCTACGTAAAAATCCACGTTAAAGGCCAAACCACTTTCTTTTTCCAGAATGGGTACACAAAATTCTTCCGTTGCCCCGGGATAAACGGTAGATTCAAAAATTACGATATCATTTTTCTTTAAAACCGGGCCAAGGGTCCCGCAAGCCAATCGTAAAGAAGATAAATCCGGTTTATTGTTTTTGTCGACAGGGGTGGGTACGGTTACGATATAGTAATTGCAATCAGCCAAATATGACTTATCGGGGGTGAAGTATATTCCGTTCGTTTTAAGGGGGATATCGCTTTTGACTTGGGTCAAATCCTTTTTATCGACCTCCAAGGTGCGGTCATGGCCAGAACATAGTTCATTGATTCGTTCTTCGTTCACATCGAAACCTATTACAGGATATTTCGTTGCAAATAAACAGGCCATTGGTAGTCCTACATAGCCAAGACCAATGATGGCGATTTTGGGTGAGTCCATACTTGATTTGTTCTTCAATACATTAGGTATGGGCAAACTTACTATTTTAAATTCGTCCAATACCAACCCACGGCTTCTTTTAGGCCCGATTCAATATTGAACTGTGGATTATAGCCCAGTAATTCCTTAGCCTTGTCGATGGCGGCCAATGAATGGGGAATGTCCCCAACTCTTTCCGGCCCGAATATGACATTAACATCCTTGATCTTTGGGTCTAGCTCCCCAAGGTAATCCCGTAATAGGAAAACCAGTTCTTTTAGGGTTGTACGTTCCCCGAACGCAACATTATAAACCATATTGACCGCACTTGGTTTTTTTGTGGTGATGGCCCTGATGTTGGCCTCGATTACATTATCGATATAGGTGAAATCACGTGAGAAGGAGCCGTTTCCGTTTATAGTGGGGGATTCATGGGACATTAATTGCTTAACGAACTTTGGGATGACCGCTGCGTAGGCCCCATCAGGGTCTTGGTGTCTTCCAAAGACATTGAAATAACGTAAACCAATGGTTTCCATTCCATACGTTTTTCCAAAAACATCGGCATAGAGTTCATTAACATATTTTGTTATGGCATAGGGGGACAAAGGTTTCCCTATGATATCTTCTACCTTTGGCATATTCGTGGAATCACCGTAGGTCGAGGAACTTGCCGCATAAATGAACCGCTTTACATTGGCATCTCGTGCGGCGATCAACATATTTAAAAAACCGGAAACATTCACTTCGTTGGTCGTTATCGGGTCATTGATCGATCGGGGAACGGATCCCAAAGCAGCTTCGTGTAAGATGTAATCGATCCCTTCACAGGCTTTTTTACAGGTGTCCAAATGTCTAATATCCCCTTTAAGGAACTCAAAATCAGGGTTCTCTATCGGTTCTTTTAAGTTTTCGATCTTGCCTGTGGCCAAATTGTCCAAACACCGGACCTTGTTCCCGTTTTCAAGTAGGGCCTTACATAGGTTAGAGCCTATAAAACCTGCACCTCCGGTAACGAGAATATTGAATGTTGGATTTAGTTGTAAATGTGCAATCTTCATATGTGTCATTGTAAAAGAGAAAGGTCAAATATAGTTTGGGGGATTTGATTTTTGGCGTGAAGCCTTTAAAAATAATAAGCCCTTGACAACTATTAAGGGCTCATATGATCAGATTGGTGTTAAACTTTGTAATAATTCCTATACCATTGAACAAATTCTTTTACCCCGTCTTGAATGGTGGTATCGGGATAATAGTCATAGTCCTTGATAAGGTTGTCGACATTGGCCCAGGTTTTTTCCACATCCCCGGGTTGCATAGGTAACATCTCCTTTATGGCTGTACGGTCAAGGTTTAATTCAATTTCATTGATGAACTCAAGAAGTTTAACCGACTTGTTGTTACCTATGTTATACAGTTTGTATAGTTCTTTGTTGGTCTTGCGAGGTTCCATGTTTTCTTCCAAAACCGCCAAAACCCCTTTAACAATGTCCCCTACGTAGGTAAAATCCCTTTCCATATGGCCATTATTGAACACTTTTATAGGATTCCCTTTTAAAATGGCTTCGGTAAAGAGGAAAATAGCCATGTCGGGTCTTCCCCATGGACCGTAAACCGTAAAAAAGCGCAGTCCTGTAGTGGGTATACCATAAAGATGGCTATAAGTGTGCGCCATTAGCTCATTACTTTTCTTGGTAGCGGCATACAGGCTTATGGGCGTATCCGTTTTGTCGGTAGTCGAGAACGGTATTTGGTCATTTAAACCATATACACTGGAACTACTGGCATAGATAAGATGATCAATATTGTTATGTCTACAGCATTCCAACAGATTAAGGAACCCTATGATATTACTATCGACATACACATTAGGGTTCTCAATGCTATAGCGTACCCCGGCTTGTGCCGCAAGATTGCAGACCACATCGAATTTTTCATTCTCAAAGAGTAGGGGCAAGGCTTCACGGTCTTCCAAGTCCATTCGTACAAAGGAAAATCGGCCATCATATAAAGAACCCTTACATTTTATGTTGAAATTTTCAGCATCTTTTCTATCAATGCCTAAGGCCTGAAGTCGACTGTACTTAAGACTTTTGCTATAATAGTCGTTTATATTGTCCAGACCAACAACGTCGTAGTTGTTCTTTAGCAATAATTCACATAAATGATAACCTATAAACCCCGCTGCACCGGTTATCAGAATTTTCAAGACTGTCCAATTTTGTAATAGTCAAACCCTAAAGTTTCCATTTCTTCCTTGTCCAGCAAACGTCTTCCATCGAAAACAAAAGCTGGTTTCAGCATTTTATCGTAGATGGCTTTCCAATCGTATGTTTTGAACTCGTCCCATTCCGTAAGTACGGCAACTGCATGGGCATCCTCAACCGCTTCGGAAGGATCGTTGACCACTTTTAAAAGTCGTCTGTTTTCTTCAGGACTCCTTGTATTCAAATAATCAAGGTCTGCATATACTCTTTCCGCAGGTACTTTTGGGTCGTAAACCACGATTTCCGCCTGTTCGTCCAATAAGGCGTCGGCTACATAGATTGCTGCGGACTCCCTAGTGTCATTGGTGTCTTTTTTGAATGCCCAACCGTAGAATACGATTTTTTTACCCGAAACCGTATTGTATAGGGTAGTGATGATATTTTCGGCGAAACGTTTCTTCTGGTAATCGTTCATAATGATGACCTGCTCCCAATAATCAGCCACTTCGGGTAGTCCAAAACTTCTGGCGATATAAACAAGATTCAATATATCTTTCTGAAAACATG
Source organism: Maribacter luteus (assembly GCF_009674825.1). Classification (GTDB taxonomy): domain Bacteria; phylum Bacteroidota; class Bacteroidia; order Flavobacteriales; family Flavobacteriaceae; genus Maribacter_A; species Maribacter_A luteus. Next base: position 87,349 of record NZ_WKJH01000003.1, on the reverse strand, counting down.
ACCCCCCGAAACCAACAGAGGAATTCAGGAATTTAGAACCGATTCTGCTATCAAAGCCTATGGCCCTGGAAACTTCCGCAATGTTGGCATCTGTTTTCTCACATAGTGCGGATATAGAATTTATGGAAGAAACCCTTTGTGCAAGAAAGGCATTTGCGACCAATTTCGATAATTCCGATGACCATACATTGGTCTGTAACACCCTTTCTTTAGGTAACCATTGCAGATAAATCGCACTTAGGGCATCTTTTGCTTCCTGGCCCGAAGGGGTCTCGTCACCACCAATCAGTACTCGGTCGGCATTCAAAAGGTCGTTTATAGCTGTGCCTTCGGCTAAAAACTCAGGATTTGAGAGTATTTCGAAATTCACTCCGTTCCCTGTATTTTGTAAAATGCTTTTGATAGCACCAGCAGTACGTACCGGTAAGGTCGATTTTTCAACCACGATCTTATCATCTTTGGCTACCCGTGCGATATTTCGGGCACATAGCTCAATATATTTTAAGTCTGCGGCCTGCCCCTTTCCTTTACCGTAGGTTTTGGTAGGGGTATTTACCGAAATGAAAATCAGTTGTGCTTCATCGATAGCCTTATCCACTTCCGTGGAAAAGAAAAGGTTTTTTCCTCTGGTTTCGGCCACGATTTCTTTAAGACCCGGTTCATAAATGGGTAGGTTGTCCAGGTTTTCATCGTTCCATTGGTCAATCCTGTTTTGGTTGATGTCCACTACGGTAACTTCAATTTCAGGACATTGGTTCGCTATTACTGACATAGTCGGTCCACCAACATACCCAGCTCCTATACAACAGATTTTTGTGATTTTTTGCATCGATATTTTTGTTTAAGAGCTACAAAGATTAAAAATATCTTAGTAATAAGATGAAGATTGTCGTTAAAAACACAAATATTGTGTATGTTCAGTTGAGCAAAAGGTCTATTTTAGATTAAATTAACGGAAGTGAGTATTTTTTTAAAGAATATGGCGGCATGGATAAGAAGTGGTGGATATTTAAGGGTCATATTCATTTTGTGGTCTTTACATGATGCAAAAGGATGGTGATTATAATTTGAATTATAAAATGAAATTATGAACGATAAACATATAGGGCTTCTCCGGTAATTTGTTTTTGTAACCTACTATAGGCCCAAACTTCTGTTAGATGATTGGAAATTAAACTTCGTTCTTGAAGGCAAAAGATTTTGAAAAATATAAAAGCTTTATTGGGAATGCGGTCGCAACTAACTAAAAAAGCATTAAACCGAGTTTATCTACACATTTACCGATCTATCTTAATAAAAATCCAAGGACTAAGATTTAATAAGTAACTTTGGTTTAAATCTCAAAGGAATCATGTTATTAGTTATTAGTGGTTTATATTTTTTTTGAATGATTTAAATCATTTTGATAACTGGTTATAATAGATATTTTGATTGAAGTTTTCCCCCAAAGAAATACCTGAGTACATAATAAAATCATTTTTAACCATTTAATTTTTTTGGTTTAGTAATTTGTGAAGCGCATTATGGCACAACAATGGAATATGTTGGGAAAGTTAGCCGGGGAAATGGAACATAGTATTTGGATTAAAATTTGACATACATAATTAAAATCATCAAGACACTTGTATTATGATACACAATTTTTTGATTAAAAATGTCCAAAGATATGGCTCCAAATGGGTGGTTCTGGCCATAGATTTGACTGTAGTGGCAGTCTCTTTTCTGTTGTCTTACTTTATCCGATTTAATTTGACCTTTAATTTTGAGGTAAATAAACTCTTGGTTCAATTACCTGTAGTTTTGGGGATTTCATTAATGGCATTCTTGATTATTGGATCGTATAAAGGGGTAGTGCGCCACACTGGGGTACGTGATGTATATAATTTATTCAATGCTATTTGCCTTTCAAGTATCTTTGCGATCTTTTTGATTATCACTAATAGACAGTTCGGTTTTGTTGAAAATTTTACAATTCCCTTGTCCATAATTATCATACACAGTCTTATCAGTTTTGTTGCCCTTACGGCATCACGATACATTTTCAAATCTATTTACAACAGTTTGGCCAGTGAATTCAAATCGAGTAAAAAAGTACTGATATATGGTGCTGGGGAATCTGGTATTTTAACGTATGAGGCTATTACCAACCATTCCAAAAGTAATATAAAGGTTGTTGGTTATATCGATAAGGATATTAAGAAAATAGGGAAACAAATTAATGGCGTTACGGTGTACGGTCCGGACAATCTTACTGAGAGTTTTATTCTTAGAAAAGATATCTCGGAAGTCATTTTTTGTATTCGAAAAATAGCCCCAAGTAAATTAAAGGAATTGGTAGAAGGTTTGGTCGATTTTCCTGTTGTTGTCAAAAAAGTCCCCCCTGTTGAAGACTGGATTAACGGGGAGTTGAGTGCTTCGCAAATAAAACAAGTACAGATAGAAGATTTATTGAACAGACCACCAATAGACATCGTGAATTCCAAAATTAGTAGAGAAGTTAATGGAAAGGTTATTTTGGTAAGTGGGGGTGCAGGTTCTATAGGAAGTGAAATAGTAAGACAGCTATGCAAATACGATTATAATACTTTGATTATCGTAGATCAGGCAGAATCAGCTCTTTACGATTTGCAACAAGAATTGAAACAAAACGGACATTTCAATTTTACGCCGATCGTTGCCGATATTAGGGATAAGAATAGGATGAACAATTTATTTCAAGAATACAAGCCAAACCTTGTTTTTCATGCGGCGGCCTACAAGCATGTGCCTTTGATGGAATATAACTCGTATGAGGCCATAAAAATAAATATTGCAGGTACCAAAGCTATAGTTGATTTATCCATAATGCACAATGTTGATAAATTCGTTTTCGTGTCTACGGATAAGGCAGTGAACCCGACAAATGTAATGGGGGCTACCAAACGAATAGCGGAAATGTATATCAGTTGTATGCAACAGGAACGTAAAACCAAATTTATTACAACGCGATTCGGTAATGTCCTAGGATCTAATGGATCTGTAATCCCATTGTTCAAAAAACAGATAGAAAAGGGTGGGCCGTTAACAGTTACCCATAAGGACATAACCCGTTATTTTATGACTATACCCGAAGCTTCACAATTGGTATTGGAAGCTGGTGCCATGGGTAAAGGTGGCGAGATATTCATATTTGATATGGGTGAATCGGTGAAGATATTCGATTTGGCCAAAAACATGATCAAGTTATCCGGATTACGTTATCCTGAGGATATCGATATCAAAATCACAGGATTGCGACCTGGGGAAAAATTATACGAAGAATTGTTGGCCAATGGTGAAGATACCATGCCTACCTACCATAAAAAGATAATGATCGGTAAAGTTCGGGAATTGGATTACAATTTTGTACGTACCAAGATAGATGAGCTTTGCGTCAATAATATGTTCTTTAACGGTGATACCGTAAAGTTAATGAAGGAAATAGTTCCTGAATATATCTCCAATAATTCCGATTTGTGCAAACATGATAATACCTCAGGGAAAAAGGAGTCCAATAAAAGTAACCTCAAGGTTTTACACTCTTAATTTTTTAGTATAATTGCACCATAAAGCCATAACTATGTTTAAAAATATGAAGAATTACGTTCAATCTATTGTTTTATTATTAGCCGTTACATTTATAACATCCTGTGCATCGCGAAAAGAGGTAGTCTATTTTCAGGATACCGGGGATTTTGAGACCTTGGTTAACAACAATGATTTTGTCTCCAAGTTTAAAGTGGATGATTTGGTGTCCATACATATATCTTCTTTGAATCCTGAGGCCAGTGCCCCATTTAACCTTTTTAGGGGTGCCGGTGAAGGTGGTATGCAAGCAGAGCAGGTTGATTATTTGGTAGACCAGGCCGGGGAAATCGATTTTCCGGTTATCGGGAAGTTGAAGATATCAGGACTATCCCCTGATGAATTGCGGACGCTTCTACGTGAACGTCTTTCAGACTATTTAAAAGATCCTATCATAAATATAAGACTTCAAAATTTCACGGTAACTGTATTAGGGGAGGTTAATCGACCAGGGACCTATCCCGTTAACGGAGAACAAATTTCTATATTGGAGGCTTTAGGTCTTGCGGGGGATTTGACCATTAGGGGTGTAAGGGAAAATGTATTGGTGATTCGTGATTTTAATGGTACGAAAGTCTATAATCGTATCGATTTAACAACAAAGAATATGGTAAAATCCCCAGTATTCTATTTGACCCAGAATGATGTCGTTTACGTAGAGCCGAATCGATCGGGAATAACAGCTTCCTCTTTGGATAATAGGGCCAATATCGCTATATCGATTGTATCCCTTTTAATTACATCTACGGTTATTATCCTTTCTAGACAATAAATTCCAATAATTTAATGAAAACCGATCGTACCCAACTGTCTGAGAATAATCTGGATATAGGAGAGCTGATTAAGCCCTATGTTAGGAATTGGAAGTGGTTTACGCTCTCCATTGCCATTGCCATATTAATTGGCGTATTGAAAATTCGTTATTCCGTACCCCAATACGAATTGCAGACTAAAATCCAAATATTGGAAGAGCAGGGAGCCACTTCTGAACTTGATGTTTTTCGGGATTTGGGCGTTTTTGGGGGCGGAGGGAGCAACATTGAAGATGAAATTGAGGTGTTGGGTTCGAGGTCCAATTTAATTGAGGTTGTTAAAAAACTTGGATTGAATAAAAAAATAATTGCTTTGGGTCAAATCAAAAGTTCAGAGCTTTATCATAATCCACCTTTCAATGTAAATTTTATTGCGCCGGATTCTGTGATTTACAATTCAAAAAATGATTTCTTTATCACCATTTCTTCGGAAACAACTTTTGAATTTTCGAATGAAGAAGATGGACCTGTTCAACCTATTTCTTTTGGAAAGCCAATTTCCACGGGAGTCGGGGAAGTGATTATCACCCCTAATATTAAAAATATCGGGGCCTATAAGGATAGAAAGTACATGGTGGCCGTAACCCCATTGGCAACCATGGCCGAAGTATATCAAAGGAAAATAGATATTTCCTTAACTGGGGAAATGTCGAATATTATTTCAATTTCATTGAATGATCCCATTATTGAAAGAGGAAAGGATATTTTAAATACCCTGGTTGCCAATTATAACCAGAATGCCGTTGATGATAAGAAAGCCATTGCGGACAGGACTTCTAATTTTATCAATGATCGTATAGCGGACATTTATGGGGATTTATCTTCAGTAGATCAAAATGCGGAGGATTTTAAATCGGGTAGAGGGATTGCTGACATAGCGACCCAAACGAATGTAAACTTAAATATAGGGGCAGCCAACCAACAAGAATTGCAAAACGCATCGGTACAATTGGATATCGCTTCTTCGATGAAGGATATTATTGATAATCAGGAAGGTTATGAATTGCTCCCATCCAATATTGGTCTTGCCGATGCTTCTATTGCAAGTACTACGGCAAGATATAATGAGTTGGCCTTGGAGCGCAAGCGTTTATTGGAAAGTTCCAATGAAAAAAACCCGATTATCGTAAATTTAGATCAGCAATTGGCAGGTCTTAAACGTAGTATGCAATCGAGCTTGGGTAGTGTAACCAATAATTTGGGAATGCAGGTAAATAGCTTAAGTAGCCAATTATCTAAAATCAACTCAAGAATTTATTCCGCTCCCAAAAATGAGCGTGCCTTAAGGGATATAACCCGGCAACAACAAACCACGGAACAACTCTATCTATATCTTTTGCAAAAACGGGAGGAGTCCCAGATAACCTTTGCTTCCGCCGCCCCAAAATCTAAAGTTATCGATCGGGCCTATTTAGGAAGTAGGTTTCCGGTTTCTCCTAAGAAGCCGATTATATTATTGGCTTCCATGATTTTAGGGTTCTTACTTCCCTTTTCAATCGTTTTCATTAAAGATATTTTGGATAATAAGGTTCAAAATAAAGTTAGTTTGGAAAAATTAACTGGAAATATTCCAGTTTTGGCTGAGTTGCCAAAAATCTCCAAGAAAGAAAATACTTTGGTAAAACTTGGGGAGCGTACGGTTTTGGCAGAATCATTACGGATTTTAAGAACCAACTTGGATTATATTATTAAAGCGAATAAAAGTGAAAGTAAGAAGGGTAGTATAGTCTATGTGACTTCTAGTGCCTCAGGGGAAGGTAAAACGTTATTATCCTCCAATTTGGCCATGATTTTCGCGAATACAGGGAAAAAGGTTTTACTCATCGGGGCTGATATTAGAAACCCGAAAATCTACCAGTTTTATTCTGGGAAGAATGTGGATAAATTGGGGAAACCTTCTAGAAACAAAGAGGATAAAGGGCTTACTGATTATTTAGTGGACAAAACCCTTGGGAGTCATGAAATAATTACCCCGATGCTTGCGCATGAGCAAACCGTGGATGTCATTTATTCAGGTAAAATTCCTCCTAATCCGGCAGAATTATTGATGAATGGAAGGGTGAAGGAGTTGTTGGATGAAGTTGTTGATGAGTATGATTATATTATAGTTGATACAGCACCTTTATTAGTGGTAACCGATACCTTGTTGATCAGTGAGTATGCAGATCAGATTCTATACGTAACACGGGCAGGAATGACCGAATTGAAAGTTTTGGATTATCCCCTTAAATTACACGATGAAGGTAAATTAAAAGGCTTAGCATTTGTTGTTAATGGCGTTAAGGATTCCAACCTGGGGTATGGGGGTAAATATGGTTATGGTTATGGGAAAACCACCAAAAAGTGGTGGAAATTCTAAAGAATTATGAAAAAATAACCAAACCATCTAGATGAAGTTTATACTGAATTTGTATCGAAAGGTAAGGTCAATTCTTTCTGAATTTAAATATTCGATTGCAAATATCGGACGGTTTAAAGTATCTGAATCTGCCAATTTACATCATATTGGTTTAAATGTTGTAGATTATGAAGTTAGTCTCTCTTTTTATGAAAAGTACTTTGGCGCCAAAAGAGTAAGGTATTTCAATGATAATGATGTCTTGGATGCAGATAAGACATTGCTGTTTTTGAATCAGGTTGAAGAAATACCTATAGTCAATAAAAACTTGAGCTTATGGCATATCGGATGGTCAGGGGAAGATGCTCAATTGGAAATGGATTGGCGGGTTAAGGAAGGTATAGAAGTGCATACCCCCGTAACCTCCCTTGATGAGGATCATTTCATGTATTTTTTAGGGCCTAACCAAGAACTGGTTGAAGTTTATACACGTAAAAAGGGACATGCCTTTGAGCATATTCACTTGTTGGCCACAGATGTGGATGCAACTATGCGATGGTTTTCGTCTAACCTAGGATTAGATTCAGTTTATAGAAAGGCTGTTGATAATCCAAGGGGTTTCAAATGGAATTTCATAACGGTAAATGATATAGATATTGTTGTGTTTGGTAAACCGGAAGGGAAAGAATCCTGGTGGTTGAATGAGCCTTTTGAGCCTACTGATAATGCCCCTTTTGGCCATCTTGGTTTTTCATTTGAATGCGTTGAATCAATTTATGGACAATTAAAATCTGCTAATATTGAAATTGTTGAGGAATTGAAGCAGGATCCGGTTTATGGTCATAAGACCTTTACTCTTCGTGGACCTGATCAATTGTTGATAAAAATAATTGAATCAAAGAAAAATTGCACAGATTAGGGAGTTCATCAATTAAGCTAATTATAGAATAAGTTGAATTAGAATTTTGGAATACAGTAAAACTAGTATTCTTAAAGATTCTGTTATAAAGATCATATGGAGGAAAATATTCGTACAAGTATCATAATTTGTACTAGAAATAGAAGAGAAATATTATTACGTATATGTAATTCTATTGTTTCACAGACTTATACGAACTATGAGATAATTATTGTTGATAGTAGTGATAAAGAAAAGATTACCCACGTTGATTTAGAGGTCATTTTCGGTAAAACAAAGTTCATTAATATTATTTATTCTGAACCTGGCTTAACAAAACAACGAAATATTGGCATAAAAGCAGCCAAGGGAGAGCTATTTTTCTTTTTTGATGATGATTTGATTCTTGAGGATGATTTCTTAGAAGATATGGTAAAGGTTTTTAAGGATAATAATGATTATTTTGGAGGGATGGGCGCAATGACCGATATTAAGGTGGCCACATTCAAGACTAAATTATATACAAGGGCTTTAAGGTTTTTTCTGTTAAGGCACGGTTACGGTAATGGTAAATTTAGAAAATCCGGATTTCCGGGTTTTCCCCATGGAAAGAAGATGTTTTTAGATACTGAAGTACTATCAGGGGGCATAACGGCATATAAAAAGGAAGTTTTTGATGAATTTGAATTTGATGAACATTTTTCGGCCTATTCTTATATGGAGGATATAGATTTTTCGCGTCGTGTCTCTAAAAAATATAAATTATTTTACAATCCAAGAGCTAAGGCAGAGCATAGACATGCAGCTGGAGGGAGAGGAAATTACTTTGAGAATAGACGTATGTATATGTACAACCATAGATATATTTTCGAAAAAAATTTCCCCCAAATTTTATCAAATAAACTCGCCCATTTTTGGTCCATTATTGGGTTGTATGTTTTTGCCACTTGGGATTGGAAAAAAGCGATGACCGCAATAAAAGGATATAATAAAGGACTTAGAGATTACCGAAAAGCAACCCATAAATAGGGCATATAATTAACGAAAGGTTGTAATTTAAAAAATGTAGGGGTCAAGCTTTTCCTTTTTTTACGGAAGTCAAAATGTTTATCCTGATTATGTGATTTTCGTAATAGATTTACGAAGTAGTTTTAAGCTACTATATATGATTTAATAGATTTCAAACTCAATGCAATAAGTGCCTTTGAAGCATGGACTATATTAAATGAAAAAAGAGTACAAGTGGAACGAAAGGATAACATGTTCTTTTATATGGGTGAGACTTTGAAGGACTTGTTCAGCTGGTCATTCTTTCGGTCTTTATTCTAGACAGAAGATATTTCAAATGATAAGAATAAGGTTTATTTAAAACATAGAACAAAGCTTTACATAAAAAGAAAGAATTATTGTTCAACCCCAATTTATCAAAATATAATCTGGTATAGTGTTTATAGTCAATAAAAAATTTAGTCGATTTGGAACAATTTCCAAAAACAAATTTTTTATGGACGGCCCTATCCGTTAAATAATACTTTGAGAAGATAGTACTTTCTTTTTTTTGATTGAAAGCTGATTTATTGTGAATTCTATAACCGACGGTTACTTTATCCAATTGGTATATTTTTTCATTTCTTTTGGTTATTTTTAACCAGAAAGGCCAATCTTCAAGAGGTAAGGATTCGTCATACTTACCCATATTTATGAAAAAAGATCGTTTCATGAAAATGGCAGGGGCAATAGGATAACTCTGGTATTGTAATAATTTAAATTGTTGTTCACTTGAAGCAAAACTAAACGGATGATTTAAATTCGAGGATATGCGCTGAAAATGGATTTCGTCAAAGGTGTCAATGTAAATTTTAGCTAAAGATTGGAAGATATTAACTTCTCTATGTTCAGTAATATATTGGATACTATCTAGGACACAATCCTTGAACAGGATGTCGTCTCCGGCAATTCCTTTAATCCATTCTCCTTTTGCCGCTGTAAAACCACGATTGCAGTTTGCCGCGATTCCAGTGTTTTTGTCCGAGGTAATTAGGGCTGTCTGAACAAAGCGTGTATTGTTCCTGACCAACCATTCCTTACAAATCTCTAAGGTATTATCAGTGGAGCAGTCGTCGGTTATAATCAATTCTATATTTGCATAGGATTGTGCCTTGGCACTTTCCAAGGTCTCAAGGATAAAGTTTGCTGAATTGTAAGTGATTACAACAATAGATACCAAGGGATTCGTTGAATTATCGCCTGTATTTGGTTTTATTTGCTCCTTTTTCATCATGATATTAATTAACTATTGGAGATTCTGTGACAGCTATTCTTTAATTACCATACCATAATAGGATCAAAATTGGATAAGGTTTTGCCGTAAAAAGTAGGATAGATGGTACTTATCCTTAGGTCCTTCCGTATTATTTTCCTTTATTAGTTTTTCTAAAACCAAAACGGTGAAAATAAAAGGATTTTTATATGCTATACTTCTACGTTTTTTAAATCCTCTTTATTAATTTGATGCTCAAATGTTGATAATAAATGTTTTACTCGGTATTGATAAGGCTTGTTCAATAGATAAAATAGAGCCTTAATCGGATAAATTGATTTATTGTTCAATCGTAACTTGTCAAAATAAACTTGAATATAATGTTTATAATTGATAAAGAATTTAGTGGTTTTACTACAATTACCTTTAATGTATTTATCATAAACCATTCGGTCTCTTAAGTAATATTTTGAAAATATAGACTTGTTCTGTTTTTGATGGAATGCCGATTTATTATGGATCCTGTAACCGACCGTTACTTTATTGAGTTGGTATATTTTTTGATTTCGTTTTGTGATTTTTAACCAAAATGGCCAGTCTTCAAGAGGTAAGGATTCGTCATACTTACCCATATCCATGAAAAAAGATCGTTTCATAAAAACTGCTGACGCAATTGGAAAACTGGCATATTGAAGTATTTCGTATTGTTGCTTACTGGTTAAGTGGCCATAGGGGTAATTTTTATTGGCCGTTATACTTTGAAAATTACATTCTTCAAAAGTGTCTAAATAATTTTTGGCCAAGGACTGGAAAATATTGATTGCGTTATCTATTTTAGAGAACTCAATGCTATCTAAAATACAATCAGGAAATAATATGTCGTCTCCAGCGATTCCTTTTATCCATTCCCCTTTGGCAGCAGTAAAACCACGATTGCAATTTGCTGCGATTCCTGTATTCTTGTCATGGGTAATAATGGTTGAATGAACAAATTCGGCTTTGTTTTTCTGTAACCATGTTGAACATATTTCTAGAGTGTTATCCGTTGAGCAATCATCGGTTATTATCAATTCTATATTTTTATAGGATTGGTTTCTCGCACTTTCCAGGGTCTCCAAAACAAATTGGGCAGAATTATAGGTTACCACCACAATGGATACCAACGGGGGTAACGTAATTTCAGCACCCATCGGTTTGTTTGTTATTTCTTTATGAGTCAACTGCATTATTTATTTCTGAATTTGTTTCTGAATTTGTTAATTATACCCTTTATATTTATTCTCTTGTCCAATTCCTTATAAGAATACCATAATGAAATTAGGATAAAGGGCATGCCAATAAAATAAGACCAAGGGGTTACTATGAATTTAACCGTTAGGAAACAACATAGGGTCAATAAGAATTGAATAATGAATATTTTTAAAAAATCTGAATGGAAAGAAAAATCATATTTGGTCTTGGCCACTAGAAACACTTGTATCAGATAGATAAAATAGGCAACTAAAAAGGATATTCCTAAGCCTGTTAAACCTGCTAAATAATAGCCCAATACGTTTGATCCACCAAGAATTATTATGGCTACGAGCTCATTCCAAAAGTACAGCTTACTGGCACCTTTAGCAGGAAAGATAAAAGCAATACACCAACTTGCCGCTTTAAAGAACATACCTAGTGCAGCCCAGTATATCATGGCACTTACCCCAATAAATTTATCGGAATACAATATGATAATAACCCAATTTATGAAAATTAAAAATGTGGCCAATATGGGTGCCAATATCAATACGGCAATTTCGGCCTGTTGATTTATCAATTCGGCCGTTTTCACATTATCTTTTGAAACACCTGCCAGCCTTGGATAGTAGTCCGTTCCCATAGCCGTAAATACCAACCCCACATAGGTTGTAATGATGGCGACACCCGCATTATAGAGCCCTACTTCCTCTATGCCCCCAATATTGCTAATGAAAATCCGAACTACATAGGATTCTGCACTTGCCATTAAACCGGATAAGCTTAGCACGAAACCTAAAACAAGCATCCCTTTTCCTATGACCTTGGTTTCTTTCGCTGAAACCTTGGTTTCCCGGATTTTTATTTTGCTGGAAAAATATCGGTTTATGGCTAAAGTCATGAAGGCCGTTATAATAATGGCCGGAACTATACCTTCTATGTTGTAATAATAATATAAGGGAATCGTAATGATCAATCCAAAAACAGAACCCAACATGTTAGCCTTGGCCAAGTGGTTCAATTTGCGCATTCCTTGTAATAAAACAAATTGGCCGCTAGAAAGTTGTTTTACTAATAGGGTAATTGAAAGCCATCTAAAGGCAATAGTATATTCGTGGTTGCCAAAAGATAATTCACTTAACCATGGAGCAAGAAAAAAGGTTGCGATTGCTCCTAATAGACCTGTAAACCAGACTAAACGGCGCATCACGATAATTACCCTTGAGATTTGAATTTCATCTCCTTCTTGGTTGGCTTCGGCAATATCTTTGACTGCACTTATGCCCAGACCGAAATTGGAAATAGACCCTATGATATTCAAGGTAGAATTCAAAAGACCTGCGATACCCATACCGGCAGGGCCCAATAATAGGGCGATAACTTTGGACCTAACAATGGAAATTATAATATTGAAAACTTGGACTCCCCCGAAAATAGAGGTCGCCTTCATAATTTGCCTATAACTACTGTTTTTATTTTTGGTACTGTTTTCAGTCATTATAGCTATTTAGTGATTTGACCACTTGTTCTATTTCATCCTGGGTTATTACAGCACTTATGGGCAAGCTCAACACTTCTTTGTGTATTTGTTCGGTGATCGGAAGATGCAAATCCTTATATTTTTTATAGGCCTCCTGTTTGTGTGGGGGAATAGGGTAGTGGATAAGGGTCTGTATACCTTCATTCAGAAGATGTTGCTGTAATTTATCCCTGTCCTGTGTTCGAATAACAAACAAGTGCCAAACATGCCCTTTGTCATGAACTACCTTCGGTAATACAATTGATGGGTTATTGATATGTTCCAAATAGTAATTGGCGACTTTTCTTCTTCCGGCAATATCGTCCTTAATATATTTCAATTTTACGTTTAGAAAGGCAGCCTGTATTTCATCTAAACGTGAATTAAGTCCTTGGTATATGTTTTCGTATTTTTTATGGGATCCATAGTTGGCAAGTGCCCTTATCGCTTGGGATAACCCTTCATCTTTCGTGGTAACTGCACCTGCATCCCCTAAGGCCCCAAGATTTTTACCAGGATAAAAACTATGCCCTGCGGCATCACCAATGGCACCGGAAACCATCCCATGCCATTCGGCCCCATGGGACTGTGCCCCATCCTCAATAAGTTTTAGATCATATTTGTTACAGATATCCAACATTTGTTGGTCAATCGAAATTTGCCCATATAAATGAACGGTTAGGATGGCTTTTGTCTTTGGTGTAATTGCAGCTTCAATTTTTGAAGCATCCAAATTAAATGTACTAATATTTGGCTCAACAAATACAGGGGTAAGCTCATTGTCCGTAACAGCTAATATCGAGGCAATATATGTATTGGCAGGGACAATCACTTCGTCACCTTTCTGCATTACCCCAAGTTCAATATAAGCCTTTAGAATAAGGCGAAGAGCATCTAGACCATTGGCAACCCCAATCGTAAACTTTGTTTTACAATACTCATTATAATCGCTTTCGAAAGCGGATAATTCTTTTCCCATTAAATACCAACCGGAGTCTATGACCCTGTTGGCTGCCTCCTTCAGTTCTTGGGCATAGAAAGCATTGATTTTTTGAAGATCTAGAAATTTTATCACAAAAATATTTTTTAAAAATTAATGGGTCATTTGTAATAGAAGGACTATCAGAAGGATGACTGTGGTCTAATGGTCATAATTGGCTGTTTATCCTTGGTCTACATACCCAACAAAAAACAGTTAGGTTTGGCAAACAAAATCATATTGGGGGAAGAATCAAATATGATTAATTCAGTTTGGATTTATAATTTAGAATCGATTAATTCCTTTAAGCCAAGAATGGTTTCAGAGTTTTCAATTTCATCTGCAGATAAACTTATCCCATACTCCCCTGCACAAAAATCAATCACCATTAAGATGGTCATTGAATCCCAACTCTCAAAGGAGGTAAGCGAATCGTTTAAATCAACACTGTCGACTTCTAAAAATTCGGTTATAGTTGATAAATATTTTTCCATATACTTTATTTATAATTAATTTTTTCACAAAAACTTAGATTCCCAAGAGTCATCAACATGGATGTCCAACTTAATCCAATACCGAATCCGGCCATACAAATCAAATATGAGTTTGTTTTCAATTTTTCCCCAAGATTATGGGCTATTGTGGTCGGAATCGTAGCACTACTGGCATTGCCAAAATTCTCAACAACATTCGTTGGTAGTTTGTCTTCTGGGATTTCCAATTGTTTAGTTACTTGTTTCAACATGAATTTATTGGGCTGGTGAAACATGAAATAATCGACCTGTTCTTTGGTCTTTCCCGCTTTTTCCAAGAGGTTATCTATCATTGGAGGGACTTCCCTGATAACAAAATTATAAATCAGGTCGCCTTTCATGTCCAAATGATCCAATGATTTTACGTTTCCTGATTTGTCTGTCTCTAATTTTGCTGTTTCTTCACTTGAAGGTAATTTAAATCCACCTGCGGGAATAATCAATGCATCTGCTCCTGTTCCATCACTTTTTACGGAACCATAGATAACTCCCCCATTAGGGTCATTCTCCACAATGGTTATGGTAGCGCCATCCCCGGTCAAAGGGCCACTACTTCTGTCACTTTTAGAAACCTTTGCACTTAAGATATCGGCATTGATCACCACTACTTTTTTTATTTCATCTTGTTCCAAGAGCATAAATGCCTGACTAAGGCCTGTCACATAACCTGCACATCCTTGATTTATATCTATACATGCCATGTCCTGCTTTAAGCCTAATCTCCCATGAACAATATAACTGGTTGCAGGCATAAGATGATCAGGTGATTGCGATATTAAAATCATTGCATCAATATCCTCTTTCTTCAAGAGTCCTTTGTCGAAGAGATAGTTTAGCCCGAATACACATAAATCAGATGTTGTAGTTCCTTTTTTTACAACCCTTCTTTTGTTGTAGCCCATGACCATTTTAAGTTTCATGGATTGACTTTTAGTGAAGCCATAGTTTGCTATCTCATCATCAAATTTGATTTCATCTTCGCCCAACACGGTAAGTATTCCGGTTATTTTTTTGTTTTTAAATTTTAAGTTCATTTTGAAACAATGGGTTTTAATTAGTTGTAAAAGTTAATTTAGAATAGGCCCCGTGTGCCATTCATTCAATAATCCAATTCATAAGAACTTTTTAAAGTTCAACAACGCTATAAAATGTTATTCAAGTCTTAAAAAGTCATTTTAAATTAGTTTTCAATCAATTCGATCAGATGACCATCTGGCGAATACATAAATGCGCATAAATTGCCTTTAAAAGCTTCTGAATTAAAAAGGCCCAACGACTTGTAATTTATCTTTTCTAAGTTTTCAATAGTATGATGTATGTCATTTACCTTATATGCTACATGATAATAACTGATTCTTTTTTTCAAAAGCTTGGAAACAACAGAATCGTCCCCCAAGGGTTGAACAAGTTCCAAAAAACTGTTCTCGCCATTTTTAATGAAGCAAACCTTGACTTTTTGTGTACTTACCTCATAAATTTCGGAAATACTTTCTTTTCCAAAAACAATACTAAAATGTTCTAAGGAGGAAACGATATCGGTTACAAGAACGCCTGTATGATGAAAGTCAAGTCCAAATGAACTATTTTGAATTGGATTGTCCATAGAATTATCCTTTGATGCAATTAAATTTTACTACTTATAGAATCGATTATCTCACCAATATCTTTCCAGTTCTGGATTTCATTGGAAGCAAAACGGATATTGAATTTCTTCTCAATGGCCACAACCAACAAAATGTGTATGATTGAATCCCATTCGTCTACGTCAGCCGCCTGTGTTTTCTCTTCAAGTACGATATCTTTATTATCCATTGTTTCAATGAATATTTCATTTACCGATGTAAGTATTTCATTTCTTGTCATAAACTAATTCTTAACTTTAATATAATTGCTTTTGGTTTGATAGTGATTTACATCCAATGTGAAAAATGTACCGTCCTTATCAAACCCTAAATTGGGGTAGTGATCTTTCATCATTGGGTTTTTTGCGGTCGGTATATATTCACCCTTAATAGTATGGAAACCATTTTCCTTTGCATAATCGACTATTGTATTAAGTACAAAATTTTCCATACCACGTTTAAGAACCCTACAACTCATAAACCAAGTGTCCACAAACAAGGTGTCTTCATTTTCCTTTTGTAAAATAATAGCACAAATTAAACCGTTATCGCCAAACTTATCTTCGAGGGTGAATGAGAAAGTGGCATAGTCCCCTGACTTGGATATTCGTTCAATATCCGCTTCAGAATAACGTACCGTTCTTAAGTTGAATTGGTTGGAACGTTGTGAAAGTTGTGCAATTCTGGGGGTGTTGAATTTGTTGAAGGGGGCAACGGTCGATACCATTGCTAAATTTTTCAAAAAATCATCTTCATTAGTGAATTTCTGGGCTGTTTTCGCTCTTTCCGCTTCTATTTGATAGAGCTTGGTGCGTTCAGAATCCTCATTGGAAAAGGATACGGTTTCAAAAAGATTCAACCCATATAGGAACTCAAGATAATCGGCAGGGTCTTCAGGCAATTCGGGAACACATATTTCAGGAATGTTTTCCCGGACAATGTTTCTTTCAAAGGGATTGTCATCCAAAAACACCATGGAATCAAATCCTATGTTCAGGATGCTTTGGATTTGACGAATATTATCCGCTTTATTCTCCCAATTGGCAATAAAAACCGAAATATCTTCCAAGTGCAAGACCATATCGGGATGTTTCTCAAAAGGTTCCTTGGCTACAGACTCTGTGTTCTTGCTACAAATAGCAACGATAATACCACGGTTTTTTAATTTCTTTACCCAATATTGAAATTCGGAAAAGGCCTTTCCTATACCCAAACTACCAATTTGGATATTTTCTAGACCATCATCCCCGATAATACCGCCCCAAGTTGTATTATCCAAATCAAGAATAACACATTTCTTGAATTTTCCGTTCAGCGTACTAATTAAATCAAGTGTTTTTGCAGCAACGTTAGGTAAAATATCTATACTAAGAACCATTTCCGTATTTATGTACATTGCTGGCTGAAACATGACCGGTTTTCCTACTTGGTTCTGGATGGAAGAAAGGTCACAAAGGTATAAATTAGGGTTTTTTGAAGCCAATTCCATTAGACCGAAATTGAGCTTTCTTAATTGATACAAGAATGAAGACTCTGTTTTATTGGCGTGATTTCCAAAGATGGCGTCATCTATTTCAGTGTAATTATAGTAGATTACCTTGGCATCAAGATTATTGGTAATCGTGGAACAGATCGTTTCTATTGAAGAAATTTCATTCGAGGCCAACATGGTATATTCATCGGGTTTTAATTTATTGTATTTGCCCAATAATTTATGAGAAGCTTTGAATACGATTACATATTCCGGTTTAAACCCATAGAGTTCGGATGAAGGATCATAAACCTGCCTTTCTATTTGGTTGAAATCAGCTTCCCAGATATCAAGGTTTATTCCATGTTCGTAACCTTGGCCCACTAAGGCTTGTGTTAAGAACTGGGTAGCGGTATCCCCTAAAACCGCCAATTTGATAGTTTTAAAACCGGAGAAATCTTTTTTGATGTTTTTCTTAAGTTGTAAAAAATCTTTCACAATAGTTGTCTTCTATGATTCTTGGTTATTTTTATTATAACGATCTATTATTAAAAATCGTCTTCAATATTCCCCTTTACCACAAAATATATTGAAAGTATCAGGGCTCGTATCTTTTGGGGGTAAACTATTACTTCTTTCCTTGAACCGGGTTAATGCACTTTAAACCAAAATTTAAATCGTTTGATGCTAAATTTTATTGTTCAAATTTTCGTTTCTAAGAAGCTTTTTTTATTGTTATTCTTCCATTTGAAACAATTTCAGGTATTTGGATCTATGGGCCTTGAAATTTTCGTAATCAGACTCGAAATAAAAACTTAATTCATCTTCATCAGTGAACTTAGGATTGTATGATTTGCAATACCATAGAACCCGTTTGTTTTCTTTCATGGTAGACATTTTACAGATTTTACAATCAAGATGTTCAAAAGCCAAAGCCTTGGTAAACAATTCCCCTAAAACGGCAACATTTGACCCCGCATCCGGGCTGTATAACCAACTACCAAATTCAAAAGTATCTTTCGTAACATTGTATATTCGATTCAATCCCAGTTTGGTCTTTTTGTCATCTTTCATACATATGACATAAAAATCCTCTCCTTTTTCTTCTCGAATTTTATATTCCTTTATCCATTTGATTTGCTCCTCAATATCAGTACTCGTTGGGTTGATATGCTTTGACAGTTTTTCATTGTTTCGTAGTGAAAGTATAAATTCGGCATCTTCAATTTCTACAAGTCTAAAATAACAACCATATGCCTTCGCAGGTAAAAGTCCATCTATAATTTTTTTTCTACTATTAACCATTGGTCCTTTTTTTTATATAAATCTAAGTTCTTGTTTTTCTTCTTTTTATCTATACGATCCGTTTATCGGTATATGAATATCTGGTTTTTCAATTGAACAATTACAAACAAGTACTTTTTAAGATATTTGTAATATTGTTGTTAATGGTGATGATAATTCTGAACCAATTTCCCATTATCGCAATTAATACTTTTTTCCAATAAGATAAAGTTTTTCGTTTCTATTTCAAAGGTATCAATTGAAAATGCCCTGGCTCCAAAACTTTCCTTCCAGTTTAATAATCCAAGGTTTAAACCATTGGCATCAAATGAAGTTCCAAAATCAAAATAATTCTTGTTTTTAAAATATCTCTCTATCAATTCAAGGTATAATAAATCGGACGCTCCAGATGACCTACCTTCCTCATTTGCCGAATTGTATTGTACCCGCACCACGTTGGCTGTTTCGAATATTGTGGCCCCAGCTACAATCGAATCATTTAAATAGGCATTGAATTGACGAATGTTTTTAGGGAACGACTTATGTAATTTTGTTATTTCCTCGACGGTATGGGCGGGTTTTGCCTCATATTTATTCTTAAGGTTAGGAATCAATACGCTGTTCCAATAGTCATCAAAACTATCTACCTCCTTAATTATCACACCCATTTTCAAAGCTCTACGAGCTAATCTCAATCGAGTTCTGTTCATTTCCAATTTATCGTTTAAATTGATAACGGAGGAAAATTGGCGTACTGTTAATTTAGCCTTGATTAAGTATTTGGCATAAGTGATTTCTTCAGAACCAATTGAATTGTAAAACTTATGAAAGGATTTGTAAATAATCTTCTCAATATTATTTGATTTTAAAACGTAGAGTATTTTATAAACAATCTGCAGTGTTTTGTGAAGTGTTTCCGTCTTTCTTAAAATTATTCCGCCATAACTCAATCCAAAATGTGATGCAATGGTATTATTGTCAAATCTATGTGCTGGGAGAGCGGCAATCGGTAGGTTATTTTCAAAAACCATTAATGAACAGTCCCTATAGCGGTCTTTATGGTAATCCATGAAATCCCTTTTGAATAAAAAAGTGGAGTTTTTGGAATGATCAATAAAGTCATCCCAGATTTCTTTGTCCTCTTTTTTATATTTTCTAACTGTTATCGTTGGTAAAACTTCCATTTTATCGCTTAGTAAATTCTAGAAATGAATCGTAATTCCGTAAATAATCATTTTCGTCATAGGTATGCGAAGCTAAAACCAGACAAATGGCTCCTGAAGAAAAGTTCACCTCCGATGCCCAGATACCTGGAGGAATGTGTAAACCTCTGTAGGGTTGATTGAGCATAGCGGTTTTTTTTACCTTTCCATCATCCAATTGAACCTCGAAACTACCTGATGCGGCAATTAAAAATTGATGACACTGCTTATGTGCATGGGCCCCCCTGCTTTCCCCTCCTGGAATATCATACAAATAGAATACACGCTTGGCCTCAAATGGTATTTCTACATTATTCTCAATGGGTGTAATATTGCCTGATCTATTTTGAATGCGAGGCAGTTCTATGAGAGAACAATCAAATACTGTCATTTTCCTTCGATTTTAATTTTATAAACTCATCTTTGTCCCTTATATAATCTTTTTCATCATAAGATGTGCTGGATACAACCAATGCCAATGTGTTCGTAGCGAAATTTTCCATACGACGCCATAATCCATTGGGAATATACAGTCCGTAATATGAGCGGTTCAATGAGTATTTTTTCTCTTCCGAACCATTAAACACGGCAACATCCAAACTACCGGACAAAACTACGATAAATTCATTTTGTTCTTTAAAGGCATGACCACCCCTAATTTCACCCCCGGGCACGTCATAAATCCAATAGGTCCGTTTGATCTCAAAGGGAATTTGATTGTTGCTTTCAAAAAAGCTCAGGTTTCCCCTTGGGTCAAGAATCTTAGGTAATTCAATTATTTGCGCTTCTTTCATGCTTCGGATATTGCTTTCAAAATGTACGACCCATAACCACTTTTGCCATATTTTTCAGAAATTTTTATGGCTTGATTCTTATCAATATAGCCATGCAAATACGCGATTTCTTCAATACAAGCGATTTTATTCCCGGTTCGTTTTTCCATTACCCTTACAAATTCAGAAGCGTCATCCATGGCGTCTACTGTGCCGGTATCTAACCAAGCCATTCCTCTTTCCATGATACCGACTTCCAAATCTCCAGTTTCCAGATACATTTGATTAAGACTGGTAATTTCTTTTTCCCCTCTTGCAGATGGTTTTACTTTTTTTGCATATTCTACTACTTTGTTGTCATAGAAATATAATCCAGGAATGGCATAGGAAGACTTTGGAAGTTGGGGTTTCTCTTCAATACTGATGACCTTTTCGTCTTTATCGAACTCAACCACGCCGTACCGTTCTGGATCATTCACCGGATATGCAAAAATTGAGGCACCATCAATATTGGTTTTACTCCTTAATAGTCTTCCTAGTCCATGGCCATAAAATATATTGTCCCCTAAAACAAGGGCCACCCTATCGTTACCAATGAATTTTTCACCTATTATAAAAGCCTCAGCCAATCCGTTAGGCTCGGGTTGTACGGCATATTCGAATTTGCAACCTACTTGTGAACCATCCCCTAAAAGGTTCTGAAATGCCATTTGGTCATGAGGTGTGGTTATTATAAGTATTTCCCGGATTCCTGCTATCATTAAAACAGATAAAGGATAATATATCATGGGTTTATCATATACAGGCAGCAATTGTTTACTGATTGATATGGTAATTGGGAAAAGCCTAGTTCCTGAACCTCCTGCTAAAATTATTCCTTTCATCTTTTATTGATATTGTTTTGCATAATATTTTTGATAGGCCCCACTGGTAACATTGTTTAGCCACTCTTCGTTTTTTAAGTACCAATCTATGGTTTTTGATAAGCCTTCCTCAAAGGTTACTGTCGGACTCCAATCCAACTCCTTGTTGATCTTACTGGCATCAATGGCATAACGTAAATCGTGTCCAGGACGGTCTTTTACATAGGTTATAAGTTGCTCACTACTTCCTTTTTCACGTCCTAATTTTTCATCCATATGTTGACAAAGTAATTTTACCAAGTCAATATTCTTCCATTCATTGAAACCACCGATATTATAGGTCTCTTTGTCCGTTCCCTTATGATAAACAAGGTCTATTGCAATAGCATGGTCAATTACATATAGCCAATCCCTTGTATAATTTCCATCCCCGTAAACAGGTAATGGTTTATGATGAATTATATTATGAATGAACAGGGGTATTAATTTTTCCGGAAATTGGTTTGCCCCATAATTATTAGAGCAATTGGTAATCACATAAGGAAGATGGTATGTTTCCCCATAAGCCCGTACGAAATGATCCGAACTTGCCTTTGATGCCGAATAAGGGGAATTAGGGTCATAGGAAGTTGTTTCTTTAAACAATCCTGTTTTGCCCAAAGTTCCATATACCTCATCCGTACTTATATGGTAAAAACGCTTTCCTTTCCAGTCTTTATCCCATAATTCCTTAAATGCATTCAAAAGGATCATGGTACCTAAAATATTGGTTTTGGCGAATGCCAAAGGGTCGTTTATCGACCGGTCTACATGGGACTCTGCCGCGAGGTGTATTACGCCCTCAAAACGATATTCCTTGAAAATCTTATTAATAAAATCTTCATCTGTAATGTTTCCTTGAAGAAAATGATAATTTTCTTCATTTTCAACATCCTTTAGATTTTCTAAATTCCCAGCATAAGTTAATGCGTCCAAATTGTAAATTTGATAGTCGGGATATTTTGTAACAAATCTGCGAATGACATGGGAACCTATAAAACCAGCACCTCCGGTTACTAAAATATTTTTACTAGAATTACTTTTCTTTTGCATATTATAGGTAATTATACTTACTTTTTATATTCTGATTTCTTCAGAAGAAACTCTTAAATCAATTATTTATTTTAAAGTTCTAGCTAAATTTGAGAAATGTTCGATAAGCATTTATAAATCGAAGATATTGCACTTACAAAGGTTTGTATTCTAAAACTCGTTTAAGTACGAAAAAAATATTTTATCTACACTTTTCTGTGTGTTTTCATCCCGTAATAAGAAACTTCTTTCATTTTTAAATCATTTAAAATAGCTGTAGTTCAAAATTTTATAGGTCTTTTAAATGGAATTGTGCCTAGCATTTTTATCAAACTTTACCTTCAAAAACGATTTTAAACAAATTTTAATTTCAACAGGAATGATTAAGATTAAACCAAATGTTTCTTATATAAATAATTAGAAGGATTGTCCTTTATCGTTAATGGTGTTAAGGACTCCAACTTGGGTTACGGTGGTAAATACGGATATGGCTATGGCAAAACCACCAAAAAGTGGTGGAAGTTTTAACCTCTTTTAAAAAGAATTATTCGTTTTAAGGAGTATAGGTTTTAGTAGTTCCATTGTTTTGGTATCTACCTGTACTTCCTTAAGACTGTTCAATTGCCGTTTATTATGAACATCGGTCGCAGCAAAGTCTATTAATCCCTTGCTCAATAATTTCATGGCCATTTGTTGTACTTCTTTACCATAGTACTTGCTTAATGAAAGTAAGTTCAACTGATAGAGTACTCCCTGCTTTTTATATGCTTTATGGAATCCCATCTTTGAATGTAGGTAAAGGTATCTTTCCGGGTGGGCCAAGATGGTGAAATACCCTTTTTGCCTGATTTTTTCCAACGCCTCCTCAAAATTGATGGACGCCTGTAAATAAGACATCTCAACCAAGAGGTAATTGCCTCCCAATGGCATGATCTCATCCCGTTCCAGAATAGCTTCAAAATTGTCATCGATCATATGTTCGGCTGCGGCCCGAATAGAGACATCTTTCAATTTGTGTTGTATCAATTCATTTTTTACAACAATCAAAGCTTCCTTAATGGATTTTGGATCGTTCGGGTAATAATTGTTCATAATGTGTGGCGTTGCAATGAAATCGGTAACTCCGATTTCTCCAAAGCCTTGGATCAGCTCAATGGATTCATCAACATTTTTTGACCCATCATCAATACCCGGTAAGATGTGATTGTGAATATCAATAAAACCTTCTAAATAATCGACTAGAAAATTTTTCTTTTTGAAAAAGTCAAACATTATTCAAATTAATTTGTAGCTACACTACAATCGTGTAGTTTGGAAACAACAAATATAGTACTTCTATTTTGAGTGTTACAGCGATTAATGAACCTTTAGTTCGTTTAAACAATAAAGGCTTTACAGTGTTGTAAAGCCTTTATTAAAAATAATAATAGCATTGTTAAGCTTTTGCTTTAATGGCGGCCTGAGCAGCGGAAAGTCTTGCTATAGGCACTCTAAAGGGCGAGCAACTAACATAATTCATACCTGTTTTGTTACAGAATTCCACTGAGCTTGGTTCTCCACCATGCTCACCACAAATACCTACTTTTAGGTTCGGTTTGGTGCTTCTGCCCCTTAACGTTCCCATTTCCACTAGTTGGCCAACGCCTTCTTGATCCAATACTTCGAAAGGATCGTGGGTAAGGATCCCTTTTTCAAGGTATACATTCAAGAATTTACCGGCATCGTCCCTGGAATAGCCCAAGGTCATCTGTGTTAAATCATTGGTTCCAAAAGAAAAGAAATCCGCATGTTCGGCAATCTTATCGGCCATTAATGCGGCACGTGGAATCTCGATCATTGTACCGACCAAATACTCGATGCTGTCATTTCTTTCTTTAAAAACTTTATTGGCAGTTTCGGTAATGATCTTTTTCTGTTCTATGAACTCATTAGCGGTTCCTACGAGCGGCACCATTATTTCAGGTTTGGCCACTATGCCTTTTTCCTTTAAGTTCAGTGCAGCCTCTATGATCGCCCTGGTCTGCGTTTCCGTGATTTCAGGGTAGGTGTTACCCAGCCTACATCCCCTATGCCCCAACATGGGGTTGAATTCCTGTAGTTCGGCCACTTTATTTTTGACTGCGGCCAAGGAAATATGCATATCTTCGGCCAATTCTTTTTGTGTTGCCAATTGATGGGGAACAAATTCATGTAATGGGGGATCCAATAAACGAACGGTTACCGGTAACCCTTGCATAGCTTCGAAGATACCCTCAAAGTCACTTCGTTGCATAGGAAGTAATTCTTCCAACGCATGTTTTCTTCCTTTAACGGTATCGGCCAATATCATTTCACGCATGGCTTTAATCCGGTCTACTTCAAAGAACATATGTTCCGTTCTTGTGAGCCCGATACCTTGTGCCCCGAAGTTTCTTGCGATGGCCGCATCTTTGGGGGTGTCGGCATTTGTACGCACTTCCATGGTACTGTATTTATCCGAAAGTTCCATAATTTCCCCAAATTCACCACTTAATTCGGGTTCCATAGTGGCGACTTTACCTTCGATGATGTTCCCGGTAGATCCATTTAGGGAAATCCAATCCCCTTCATGAAATTCCTTGCCATCGACTCTTAGAACCCTATTCTTATAATCGATTTTTAAGGCTCCTGCCCCTGAAACACAACATTTGCCCATACCACGTGCCACAACGGCTGCATGGGAGGTCATACCACCACGAGCGGTTAAGATTCCCTTAGCGACATTCATACCCTCTAAATCCTCAGGAGATGTTTCTATTCGTGTTAATATGGTATTCTTGAATTTTTTGGCCTCATCAGCAAAGAAAACGATCTGACCGGTTGCCGCACCTGGGGATGCAGGTAACCCTTGTGCAATTACATTGGCTCTTTTCAAGGCTTTCGTATCAAAGACAGGATGCAATAATTCATCCAATTTATTGGGCTCAATACGTAATAAGGTTTCTTTTTCATCTATAACTCCTTCTTTAAAGAGGTCCATCGCTATTTTGACCATTGCGGCACCGGTTCGCTTACCTATTCGTGTTTGTAGGATCCACAATTTACCGTCTTGGATGGTAAACTCCATATCTTGCATATCGGAGTAATGGTCTTCCAGTTTTTGTTGGTACTCATTGAGTTCGGCATATATAGAAGGCATCAATTCTTCCAAAGAAGGATAATTCTCAGCTCTATCCGCTTCTTCAACCTTAGCTAGTTCTGCCCAACGTTGTGACCCCAATTTTGTAATCTGCTGTGGGGTTCTTACCCCGGCTACAACATCCTCTCCTTGGGCATCAATTAGGTATTCGCCATTAAAAACATTCTCACCTGTACCTGCGTCACGGGTAAAGCAAACGCCCGTACCGGAATTGGTTCCCATATTACCGAAAACCATGGCCTGTACATTCACAGCTGTACCCCAGTCACCAGGATAATTATGCATTTTACGATAATATTTGGCCCTATCACCGTTCCAACTATCAAAAACGGCCATTACTGCTCTCCACAATTGATCCCAAGGATCGGTAGGAAAATCATGACCGGTTCGTTTTTTTACGGCATCTTTGAAGTCATAGACCAAATCCTGTAAATCCTGAACCGTGAATTCAGTATCCAACTCTATATTTCTTTTATCCTTAAGGTGCTCCATTATTTCCTCAAAAGGATCAATATCTTCTTTGGTATGGGGTTTCATTCCTAGAACAACACCACCGTACATTTGAATGAATCTACGGTATGAATCCCAAGCGAATCGCTCGTTATTGGTTTTCTTTACCAAGCCTAGTACTGCTTGGTCGTTAAGTCCAAGGTTAAGAACGGTGTCCATCATTCCCGGCATGGAAACCCGAGCACCGGATCGTACGGAAATCAACAATGGATTCTCGGAATCCCCGAATTTAGTGCCCATTGTTTTTTCGATGGATTCGATAGCCGATTCAACACTTTCCTTAAGTTCATTGATCACTATATCTTTTCCTAGGGTGTTATATTCCGTACATACCTCTGTGGTAATTGTGAATCCTGGGGGCACGGGTATACCAATTGCACTCATTTCGGCTAAGTTGGCCCCTTTACCTCCTAGAAGGTTTTTCATTTTACTGTTCCCATCAGCTTTTTTATCTCCAAATAGGAATACTCTTTTTTTTATTTCTGTTAAGGTTTCCATAAGAATTTATATTAGTATGTATTCTACCAAATTTAAAGACTTAGAAAACCAAATCTCATGACATTTATCATGATAACTACCTCTGTGTAACCTAGGTTACAAAATTATTGTACTTAAAACGGGGTTTTTATTTGGTTATTGAATTTTTATTTAAAAATTTTCATTCTTGACTAAATTTTATTTCATCTACATTCTAAAAAGAATGGTTTTACAATTACTGTTTCGTGAGAGGTGGTTTAAAAAATATGGGATATATTTATTGTTTTCGAGCATTGGCGGATACTCCCTGAATGATCCTGAATTCTTACAGTGATATTTTTTTCGAATTCGCTTGAATCTTTAGGCTTGTCATAAACATGTAATGCTTCGTATCTTCTTTTTGGGAGGGAAATAGGTAATCCCAATTCCGGTGAATCGGTATAGTTTATTTCATGATTAAAGGATATTCTGTCAGTTTCAAAATCACCCCATGATATCCATAATCGTCTTGCTGATTCTATTTCAGCGAGTCTAACTTTAACCACGGTAATGTAGGTAGTCACATCTATTTCTAGACTGAAATCTGAAACTTCAGAATTCCAATGGCCCATATGTACTTCATCTTGATTTTGATAGCCCTTAATCTGACTTTCTCCCAAACCAAGACCTTCTGGTCGTTTTTCATGTTTCATATTCAAAATTCTTACAGGGGGGAGTTATAATGGGGAAAGTGGTTTAAAATTAAGAATTAAATTGACTTTTTATACTTACAATTGTGTAAATGGCTATTAATAACGAATTATTAACTAAATGTTAACGGTTTTCAAAGGATTCTACGACCTATTATAATTCTATTTATATTGGTCACATTCATTGTTTAGAAATTTGAATTAGGGAAGATGTACAAATATTCTTCAACTTGAATAGGAAATCCTTGTTTAATTGGCAGATTACTCTTGAGTAGGCTATAATGGTTTATTAACCATTAAGTTACAATATGTGCCAATAGGGTAGTTTCTTTTCTTAATTTGCCTTAGGTTATTAAGGCTTAAGGTAATTAGAATTTGGTCGGGTTCGTGATTTGAACCCATAAAGGCCTTGTTTTGTAATTGTTTTAAATATATAATGAAGATGGTATCTTTGATTCTAATTTAATAAATGTATTATTGAAATTAAAACTCAACATAGCGGATAAATTCAATAAGGAGCTTCCGGCTGATCCTAATGAGCGGAATACTAGAAGACAAGTACGTAACGCATGTTTCTCTTATGTTACCCCAAGAAAGCCTTCCGACCCTTCATTGGTGCATGTTTCACCAGAAATGGGAGAGACACTGGGGATAATGAATTCTATTGAGTCAAAAGATTTTTTAAATGTATTCTCGGGTGCCAAAGTAATGAAAGGAACAAAACCCTATGCCATGTGTTATGGCGGACATCAGTTTGGGAATTGGGCAGGACAGTTGGGTGACGGTCGGGCCATAAACCTTGCCGAGGTAGAAAATAATGGTAAAACATGGGCGCTTCAGCTCAAAGGGGCAGGGGAGACCCCATATTCTAGAACTGCAGATGGCTTGGCCGTTTTACGTTCTTCCATTCGGGAATATTTATGTGCCGAGGCCATGTTTTATCTTGGTGTACCCACCACCCGTTCATTATCCCTTGTATTAAGTGGTGATGAGGTTTTGCGGGATGTTATGTATGACGGTAACCCTGCCTATGAAAAAGGAGCTATAGTATGTCGGGTGGCACCATCTTTTATCCGTTTTGGGAATTTTGAGATATTGGCGGCACAAGAGGATGTGAAAACCTTACGTGAATTAACCGATTTTACCATAAAGCACTATTTTTCATATTTGGGCAAACCTTCCAAGGATACTTATTTGGCTTTTTTTAAGGAAGTTGCCGTGAAAAGCCTGGAAATGGTGATGCATTGGCAACGTGTAGGTTTTGTGCATGGGGTAATGAATACCGATAATATGTCCATTTTAGGCCTTACCATTGATTATGGCCCTTATGGATGGTTAGAGGGGTATGATCACGGGTGGACACCCAATACAACTGATAAAGCACATAAGCGTTATAGGTATGGCACCCAACCTCAGGTTGTTCTATGGAACCTATTGAAACTAGCAAATGCCTTATATCCACTTATTGAAGAAGCGGAACCTCTACAGGCCGTACTTGCAGAATATCAAGATGAGTTGAAAGTGGCTTATCTGAACATGATGAAATCTAAGTTAGGTTTATATAAGACAGTTGAAAATGATCAGGATTTGGTAGATAAACTGGAAGATGTACTACAACTTTCAGAAACCGATATGACTATCTTCTTTAGATTGCTTACTGGTTTTAAAGGAGATGATTCCAATGATGGATTGGATTTGATAAAAGATGCTTTTTACCATCCTGAAGAAATTAAAGGTGAAGTTTCAAGACAATGGAAAGAGTGGTTTTTGGCTTATAGGGTACGTCTGAAATTAGAGGAGAAGAACGACGTTGAACGGGTTGAAGGAATGAATACCGTAAATCCTAAGTACGTACTTCGCAATTATATGGCCCAATTGGCCATTGATGCCGCCGATAAAGGGGACTACACTATTTTGGATGAACTTTTCAACCTCTTGAAGAAGCCTTATGATGAGCAGCCCGATAGCGGCAAATGGTTTGCCAAACGTCCCGAATGGGCAAGGAACAAAGTAGGCTGTTCTATGTTGTCCTGTAGTTCGTAGGTTTGTTTCTTACGAATCAGGATGATGATCGATCAAAAAAGATGTAAATAATCGCATCAACATGTAATTTTTTGAAATTAAAATTGACTAACATTCCCGTTATATTGATATTGCATTACAATTAAATTCTTAGATGATGAACAACGATAAAAAAGCATATATAGCCGGTGGGTGTTTTTGGGGAATGGAAGAACTTTTTAGAACACGCCCCGGAGTAAAGGATACCGAAGTAGGATATATCGGTGGGGAAAATGAACATCCGACCTATAAAAATCACCCCGGTCATGCCGAAGGTATAGAAATTACTTATGACCCTTCAGTTACCACATTTAAAGAGCTGCTGGATTATTTCTTTCGGATGCACAACCCCACAACCATTGATAGGCAAGGGAACGATTTAGGCTCTAGTTACCGTTCGGCCATTTTTTTTCAGAATGAAGAGGAAAAAGAACAAGCGCAGGAAGTCATGGCCATTGTTGACGCCTCACAAAAATGGGAAGGGAAAGTTGTGACGACCTTGGAACCCTATACGACGTTTTGGCCAGCAGAACCTGAACATCAAGATTATTTGGTGCGCAATCCTAATGGGTATACCTGCCATTTTGAGCGGTTTACTGAAAGTTTTTTATAAGATTTGGGATTTATATACCTATTCTATTTGAAGGGTAAATGATAATTTCAATAAAAAAAGGAGGGTAATTATTTACCCTCCTTTTTTATTACGTTGTATATTGGTTTTTTAGCCGATTACCTGCCGTTCCGTTGCAAAAGGTTGATGGTAATAGCGTTGTCCCGTGGCTTTGTACATGGCATTGGCCAATGCTCCGATTGCAGGGGGCAGACCTGGTTCTCCCAATCCGGTCGGGGCTATTTCATTCTCCACGAAGAACACTTCGATTTCTTCGGGTACTTGGGAATGGCGTATCAATTGGTACCTGTCAAAATTCATTTCACTGGCCGCACCATTGGCAAAGGTCAGTTTACTGTACATTGAATGTCCTATACCATCGATAACCCCTCCTTCGACCATATTTTTGGCCGCATCCCTGTTCACGACAATACCACAATCAACGGCGCACCACACTTTTTTGATTTTCGGTTGTCCGTTTACCATTATCATGTCAAAGACTTCGGCAACATAGCTGGAATGGCAAAAATAGGCGGCCACGCCTCGGTATACCCCTGGTTTTTCTTCTCCCCAATTCGATTTTTCTTTTACCATTTTCAAAACGCCGGCATAGCGTTCCGCCTCATAATCATGTTCTTCACCAACGGGATTGTTCATGGCCCTTTCAAACAATTCCAATCGAAAATCTATAGGGTCCTTACCGGCCAGTTCTGCTACTTCATCTAAAAACGATTGTTCGGCCCCTGCGGTAAAATTAGATCTTGGGGCCCTCCATGCCCCAGTGGTAACATTGGTTTTCCCATGAATTCTTTCCGCAACATAGTTTTCAACCGCTCCTGCAGGAAAACGTTTTGGAAATACAGGGCTTTCTGGTAATCCCGCACCTTTGACGGAAAAAGCGATAAGGTTATTGTTTTCATCCAAACCGGCCTTATACCTGGACCTATAGGTGGGTCTGTAGGTTCCTTGGGACATATCATCTTCCCTGGTATATATCAATTTTACCGGTGCGCCGATTCTCTTGGAAATGGCAGCAGCCTCGACCCCAAAATTAACATAGAGCCTTCTTCCGAAACCACCACCGATCCGGGTCATGTTCACCGTAATATTCTCGATGGGCATATCCAAAAGTTTTGATACCGATTTCTCCATTGCCTCTGGGGTTTGGGTAGGACCAATGAGCTCCGCGGAATTTTCGGTGACATGGGCAAAGAAATTCATAGGCTCCATCGTGTTGTGGGCAATGAAAGGGGCACTATAGGTTCGTTCTATGACTTTGGCTGCTTTTTTAAAGGCGGCATCTGGATTACCGTCTTTTCGAATTTCACTTGCTTTCCCCGATTCCAGGGCTTTTTCCAAGCGTTTGGTGTGAGTTTCGGAATCTTCCAATGCATCAACGGTTTCCCAATTGGCTTTAATGGCCTTTTTGGCTTGCATTAAAGGCCAAGTGGATTCCCCGACAATGGCGATAAGTTGTAAAAATCCTTTTTCATCGAACATTCCTGGTTCTGGCAACGTAGTATCAACAATAAATGCATCGGTAACCCCTGGCATGTTCTTGATTTCATCGACATTAAAATCCTTCACTGTCATGCCAAACGCGGGTGGGTGCTGTATCATGGCAATTTTCATGCCTTCCCTCTTAAAATCCAATCCGAACAAAGGTTCTCCTTTTAATATTTTCTTGCCATCTACATTTTTTTTGCTGGTACCTATCAGTCTGAAATCTTTTATTTCCTTAAGTTCAACTTCTTCGGGAATTTCAATACCTACAGCTTTCGAAGCTATTTCACCATATGAGACGGAGCGCTCACCATTGTTTTCATGAATCATTCCATCCTTGGCATCCACATCGGAAACTGCTAATCCCCATTCTTTGGCGGCAGCCTCCATTAGCATTCTTCTACCTGTAGCACCTGCCATTCGAAGGGCGTTCCAGCTCAATCGTATCGAAAGACTTCCACCTGCGAATTGATTTTGATAGAACCCAGTGTTCAGAGGTGCCTGTTCAACAATGACATTTTCCCAAGGTATGTCGAGTTCTTCTGCAACGATCATGGGCATTGAGGTCTTTACATTTTGACCGATTTCGGGATTGGGGGAATAAATGGTCACCACTCCGGTATCCCCTATTTTTATATAGCCATTGATATCAAACCATTCTTTAGGAACGGCCAATCCGGTTTTTTTATCCGGAGTAGCAGGTACGCAACCATTGAGCCAGCTAAAGCCGATGAGCATTCCCCCACTTGCGGCTGCGGATATCTTCATAAAAGAGCGTCGATTATAGGAGGTCTTAATACGTGTCATTTTTATTTTTTTAGGTTGTAGAAGGTAATTTTAAGCGTTTTCCATATTGGATGCCGCTGTTTTGATAGCCTTTTTTATTCGAGTGTATGTGCCACAACGACAGATGTTGCCATTCATGGAACCCTCGATTTCCTCATCGCTGGGATTCGGATTGCTGTTCAATAATGCGGTGGCCGACATTATCTGTCCTGCTTGGCAATACCCGCATTGATAAACATCATGTTCTAACCAAGCTTTTTGAACGGGGTGGTCAACATTTTCCGATAAGCCTTCAATTGTCGTGATTTCTTGATTGCCGACAGCGGAAACAGGCAATTGACAGGATCTTACCGCCATACCATTTACGTGTATGGTACACGAACCACACTGGGCAATGCCGCATCCGTACTTAGTGCCAACAAGATCAAGATGATCACGCAGTACCCAAAGAATAGGGGTAGAGGGGTCAACTTCCACTTGTTGCGATTTTCCGTTGATATTCAAATTAAAACTAGCCATGATTTAAGTATAAGTGAATGAATGAGTTGAAGTTACGAAATATAATCCTAGATAAACCAGTAGGATTGTTAAGGTGTTAATTAAAAAAATGTTAAATACTTATTGAATTAATAATCAATCCCTTAGCGTAAACAGGTTATGTTCAATTTTAATTTTGAATGTTTATATTAAGTGTATGAGGCAATTGATCATTCTGTACTTGTTAGTGAATTATATTCCTCGTCGGTAACAGGACGTAGCCATTCCGTAGGGCCATATTGTCTACCCGTTATTGCTATTTGTACAAATTCCCTATCAATACTGGCACCATGCCAATGAGGGGTATTTGCAGGGCATTTGACCACATCGCCCCTTTTTAATACCCTTAAAGGACTTCCTTCTTCTTGATAGTATCCTTCGCCATCAGTTACAAGTAGAATTTGTCCGGCCGGGTGAAGATGCCAGTTACTTCTCGCTCCGGGCTCAAAATGAACATTACCCACTGCATTGGTGTTGATACTATCCGCCTTGACCAATCCGGTTAAATAGGCATTGCCGATAAAATTGCTATTTTCGATCTTCATTCCTTTATCATATAGTAAAGCGGAAGATTCGATGGTTGAATCCTTGTTTTTTTGGGAATCGATTTTACAGGCCATATTCAAAATTAGGGTAGTGGCCATTAACAGTATGATTACATTAGATCTCATAGGGTTGTTTATTTCTTTGATATTATTCCACCTACTTACTCCCGAACCAGAAGTTTGCTAAAGGTCAAATCGGCCAGTTTCCAAGTATCGTTTTCTTTGGTATACACTTCTGTTACCATAAACGGATTTGTTACTTCATTACCCCCGACAACGGCCACAAGGGTAATTCGGTTCCAGATTATTGCGGTGTATTCATTCAGCACTTCTATCATCACTTCATGTACATCTGCCTTTTTGTAATGAATGCCTCCACTTTTGATGATATCCACTTCACGGTCCTTGCCCCATGTGCCTCCCATATGTACGAATTTGGCCTTATCATGGAAAAGAATGGCAAGACTGTCAGCATTTTTGTCCGCCATCCATTGCCACTTTTTCATTGAAAGTTCTTTGATTTCTTTTTTCGTGTCAACTTCTTGTGCAACGGACCATTGAAGACCGAATAGAATGCACATAAACACTAATAATTTTGTTTTTGATTGTTTCATTGTTGTTTTATTTTATGGATATTAATCCAGTTTTTTCTCTTGTAGCCAACTTGACATCAAGTTCGCAATTTGCACGTTGTTCAAGTCGGAAAACGGAAAATGGGTATTGCCTTTGATTCCGATTTCCGGTAGGTGTACAACCGTTACATCTCCGCCATGTTTGTTTACGGTGTCGCTCCATAGTCTTGCCATTTCCAATCTTGCACGCCAGCCATCGATTCCAGGATTTGGATCGGGCTTCTCAGGAATATTGTCGCCATAGTATATAATGATAGGGATCTTCGTCAGTTTTAAAAATTCTTCCTTGGGAACACCAAGAGCTTCTAATTGACCTGCTGAATTTGCAATAGGGGAAGGGACTTCACCTTCTGGAAAAAGAAAACCAGAGCCAGGTTCATAAGAAACAATGGCTTTTATTTTCGGGTTTTTTATAGCGGTTGCCCATCCGAAACCTCCGGAATGTGAGTGGGTAACCAGAATACCTTCCCCGATTTTATCAAAAAGTAGGGATACGGCATCAGTAATCACCTCCTTATCAAATCCTCCGATATTAGGGGTGATTTGCCTAAAATATTGATTCAAGGTTTCCTTATCTTCAGCAAACTGTACTCCTGGGAAATAGTTAGGCCATTCACCAATTCGAAATATATTGAACCAGAATTGCTCATCCGGGGTAGGTGTAATGGTGGCTAGTTCTGTACTTCGGCCTGCATTTCCCCTTCTTGGTTGGTTCATTAAATAAACGCTGTAACCACGTCGTAAAAATATGTTCTGGTAGCCTTCCCGTCCGTCAGGTGTAGTTTCCCATGTTTTCGAAAATTGACCGAAACCATGCCACATGACCAAGGGGTATTTTCGGGTTTCTAAAGGTATTTGGTAAAAAACGTAGGCATGGTCACCATGAAAAGTCTGACCTTCCGGTGTACGCTCTATAGGGTCAAACGTGCCAGGATTTTTAATGACCGAACCACCAATGGCAAAGCTACCTTGTCTCTCTATCATAATCGGCTCTTGCTTTTCGGAAGTTTGTGCCCTTAGGTGATTAAGAGGTACTAATGAAGCAAGTACTATTCCAAGTAGTGCAATTGGTTTTTTCATTGTTTTGATTTTTTGAATATTTCATCCATGGTTTCTACATCCAAACTTTCCATATCCACTAGCTGCAATGACTTTACCATTTTAACCGTTGAGGTTTTATAATGTTTGAAATGTGGTGTTTGCAGGTGGGATTCATATGCGCCTAAATCGGCATAGATTTCCAAAATCCTTAAATGACAAGGTTTTTCTTCCTCAAACATGGGAAAAATAGAGATGACCCCGGCCTCTAATTCTACTGAAGCTGCTGCTTCTTCCTTCAAAATAGCCTTGTACTCGTTAAGAAATTCGGGATGTACTTCTATTTCTGAAATGCGGATGATGAATTCCGATTTGTTTTCTCTTGGTTTGTCCCTTTTGTTTTCGTCAGCATCTTCGATAGAAAGTTTAAGACTTTCGAGTAATTGATCCAATACTTGTTTTGCTGCGCTTGTTTTATCCTTTTTGATGTATTGCTCCGTAATTTTAACCAAATGAGACAGTTGATTCGGGGTTATTCCTTGTACCAAACAAATATTCATATGGGAGCGTATCATGGGTTCTACCTTGCCTACGGCAATGAGGGCTGCTACCGTTGCAAGTTCGCGTTGTCTAAAATTGAGTACATCGCGTTCAAATATATCGGCAAATAGATGCTCTTTTAAGAAAACCTCTATCTCTGGGGAGAACTGGGCATATGCTTTTTGGGGTCCGTTCAACTTTGCATTGACCAGTTTTTCCAAGTTTTCTTTACCACGATCATACTTAGGCCTATTGTCCTTGATAAGGGAAGCTTCTTTACCCATAACATCGATGATCCCTCGCGCCTTTCGTTCATCCAGAACCGCAATTGCCGTTTGGAGTCCTCTAATACTTCGTGGAAAACCACAATAGGCATAAATATGCACGATAACCTCTTTGATTTCATTTACTGTTAAACCCACTTCTAGTCCATCGGTAATGGCCGTATTAAGATTTTCCAAATCTCCATTTGCGGTCAGTGTCGAAATGGTAACTATTGATTTTTCTTTCGCTGTCAGGACTTTGGGTTCACCTACATTTGAATAAAGGGTAAAGCTCATCAGAGAGATCAGACAGGTTAGCAATTTTAACGTTAACGTATTTTTCATGATGGCAATACTTAGGATTTATTCAAACTACAAATTAGGCTTTTTTATCCATATTGATTATTTTAAAGATTCAACCAATAAGTAAGTTTTAGGTTGATGGACCGAAACCTAGGGGCGAAAATTTCGGTGAAATAATTATCGTTGTAGACCAAATATAGATCTGACAATGGAGCAAAACGCCATTGTAGGCGAGAATTGATACCCAGATTGTTTCGTTGATTGCTGTATTGTATCAATGTAGACCAGAAAAGCTTTTTGTTGAAGGTCACGTTCATTCTGGGCGTAACCAACCAAATATCGGCACTTTCATAAGGTTCTGGTAGTCGAATACCGTCATAATCAATCGCCATGCCGAACTGCACCCAAGGTTGTATTCTATACGCAATTTGTCCTCCTAAAGAGACAATATCCCCATTGTAAAAACTACCCACAGTGGCATTGGCCCCATAGGTGAGCAGTTTAGTGTTGTTTGATTGGTATTCAAAATAGAATCGGTTAAAGCGATAGTCAGAGTTGATGGGTAATGGTACGGCATTCTCTGAACGGGTTGGGTCAAATTCATTGGAAAGAAAAATGTATTCATTGGAATAACCTAAGGTTAAATCGGATTGATTTTTGAATTCAGCAATCCAAGATGCGATTATTCGATTGTCCGTTTTTTTAAAATCACTGCTTGGTTTCCAGTAGTCGTTGTAAATAACCTGAAAACTATGTCTGTTCAAAAAATCCCTGTTTTTGGGATACAAATACCGTTGGACCAATGTTCCGAACTTAAAAATATCTTTTCGGGGCATATACCCTAAATCTGCCTGAAAACCTTCATTTACATAAAATGCCTCACTTCCGATATACCAATTGTTCTTGTTGTAAACCAAGGCGGCTTGTGATGCAAGATTACCTTTAGAATCGTTTGGTTGAAACGACTTATGTACATAGAACCTACCCGCCCATGTATTATCCTGGGTCGCCAAATTATAGTCAGCCCCGATTACCCTGTTATATGTTTCACTGTCATCCAAAAAAACATAGTCTCCAAAAGTCTGTCTGTTCACTATGAAAACCCCAATATTGGAGCGGCTTCCCAACTTTCTTTGCAAGGCGAACATCATATTATTGTCAGAGGCAATTTCATTATCGGGGTCTTCTTCGGTCTGAAGGTTTAAAAATCCTAACCGCCAATCTTTGTTTAAGTTTCCACTAAGACGGGCACCGGCTATTATTCGATTTTGGATTAAATTCCCGGAAGGATCCCTTGCCAATCCAATTCGCCTAGAAAAAAACGGACTGCCTTCACTGAAGTAATTTCCAAAAGAAGAAAATAGATCACTATTATCAATGAAGAATTGTCGCTTTTCAGGTAATAAAATTTCAAAACGTGTTAGATTGGTGAAAATATCATCTACTTCGACATTACTGAAATCGGGGTTAAATGTAAGGTCAAGGTTCATACCATCACCAATTGCAATTTTGGCATCACCACCGACTTTTAAGTCCGTTTTGGAGTCTTCGGTAACATAATCTTTATCACTGAGCGTATTAACATAAGGTATTAAGGCGATGGGGGTTCTCGATTTGCCTAGGGGGTTTTCAAATCTGAGTTCCCCCATATAGGCCAAGCTTGAGAGTTTTTGCTGTTGGGGTATACGGTTCCAAGTGGTTTGTTCGTTAGATTGGTGGTTCCAGCGATAGGGACGAAAGCGCCATTTTGTAGAACCCTCCGCAAATTTTAGTGAGGTAAAGGGTATGGCGATCTCTATAGTGTAATGGTCATCGAAGCGATGGGCCTCTGCTTGCCATTTTACATCCCAGGTGTTGTTAAAATCATCACCACCTGCAGAGACCAAACCTTCCCGTCGCACTCCGTAAGGGGTAACCCCAAAAAAGAAAGCCGTATTGCCATAACTGAAAGTGTCGAACAACAAAGAAAAATTATCATTGGTCAATGCACTAAAATCCCTTTTTAGAGAGGAAACCACATATTTGCCATTTGCCGCTTCGGCACGAACGCCTATAAAGAGGGTTTTTTCGGAATAAAGAATTTTGAAACTTGACTGGTATTTGGCCTGCTCGTTATCGGAAGGAAAGTATTGCCAAAAGTCCCCACCTGTTTCGGCTTCATCCCAAACAGCTTCATTCATATTACCGTCCAAGACAATTTCTTCCGTGATGTATTTGGCCATATGGCTTTTTTGGACATTTTGGCCTAAGGCAATATTAAACCCAAACAATAGGGCACCTGTTAAAAGAACCTTTTTTAGATTTAGATTATATGTTATTCTGGATTTATCCGTAACCATATTCCAAAAGTATTGATTGGATACCCGTTAAGTAATACCCAGATTACGGATGTTCATACCATTATTACGGATTTTACGATTGTTGTTTTAAATACTGATATCCAATATCTTATATTTACTTAAAATACCTTGGTTATGGCTAATATTCTACATATAAAATCGGTTGCCGATTATTTTAAATTGCGCAGATGTGTGGTGTTGCACCCGTTGGTAGGGATAATCGATTTTAATGATTTGGGCGAAGAAGGATATACCAATGACGGATATGATGCCTTTCATTATAAGTGTTACGCCATATTTTTAAAGGATGCTATGGGGTGTAAGATCACCTATGGAGGTAAACCCTATGATTATGATGAGGGTACC
Source organism: Maribacter luteus (assembly GCF_009674825.1). Classification (GTDB taxonomy): domain Bacteria; phylum Bacteroidota; class Bacteroidia; order Flavobacteriales; family Flavobacteriaceae; genus Maribacter_A; species Maribacter_A luteus. The sequence goes on along the minus strand of NZ_WKJH01000003.1, from coordinate 48,532 downwards.
CTTGTTTTTTTGAGTCCTAACCAAACGATTGAATTAGGTGATTATGATCCCAATTACGTACCTAAAGGATACGCATTGCTATTTCATCCGGATTTGCTATTGGGAACCGATTTAGGAAAAAAAATGGACAATTATAGTTTTTTCTCATATTCTACCAAAGAGGCGCTCCATCTTTCTGCAAGGGAAAGAAAAGTAATTTTGGGGCTATTCGAAAAAATACAGTTTGAACTTGATCAGAATCTCGATAAGCATAGTAAAAAATTGATCGTGGCCAACATTGAACTTTTTCTGGATTATTGTGTACGTTTTTATGACCGTCAATTCCTTACTAGGGAGAATGTAAATAAGGGTTCTTTACAGGAGTTCGACAGTTTGTTGATGAACTATTTTACATCGGACAAACCACAAAAACATGGTACACCTTCTGTAGGATATTTTGCCGATCAACTTCATCTTTCTTCCAATTATTTTGGGGATATGGTCAAAAAGGAAACCGGGAAATCCGCACAGGAATATATTCAGGATAAATTGATAGAGGTTGCCAAGGAGAAGGTTTTTGACCCGGCAAAGTCAATAAGTGAGGTGGCTTATGAACTTGGCTTTAAATATCCACAACATTTTAGTAGACTTTTTAAACAAAGGGTTGGGTATTCCCCCAATGAATTTAGATCGTTGAATTAGGTTTGGGTATACTGTTCTTTCCCAATTAATGAAAGTGCCCTGTTATCTTCGAATGGCCCCAGAAGTATCACCCTTCATCAAGCTTATTACGTTGTCTAAGGATACGATATTCACATCGCCCAATATTGTATGTTTAAGGGCACATGCCGCAGTGGCAAAGTTCAATGCTTGCATGTCTTTCCCATAATGCAATAGACCATAAATTAGTCCGGCTGCATATGCATCTCCAGTGCCCACACGATCCACAACGTGGGTAACGTTCAAGGTCTCGGTTTTGATATATTCCGTACCGTTCCACATTTTACCTTGAATTTGTTGGTGTGATGCACTTATGGATCTTCTGGTCTTTCCCACTACTTTTTTGATTCTTGGAAAGGTTTCCATTAGTTGTTTGGCCATAAACCGAAATTTGTCCCCCGTTTGTCCAATGTTGAACATTTCATGAATTCCCCGACTGCTAGTGATTACAATATCACAATGCTCTACCAATTTCGGCATTACTTCTTGCATGGTTTTCCCATACTTCCACATATTTTTACGGGAATTAATATCCCCTGAAACGGTTATGCCCATTCTGTTCGCGGTTTTAATGGCTTCCAAACAACACATTGCGGCCCCATCGGAAATGGCCGGTGTTATTCCTGTCCAATGAAACCAATCCGCATCTTTAAGAACAACTTCCCAATCGATCATCGAAGGTTCTATTAAAGAAAAGGAAGACCCTTCCCTTTCATAAATGACTTCACTAGATCTATGAACGGCACCTTTTTCCAGAAAATACTTGCCTATCATATTTCCGCCATAGATAATATGTTCGGAGCTCAACCAGTGTTTACGTAAGAATTGTGTGGCTGCCTTACCAAGTGCGTTGTCAGGGAAACGGGTTACATGGGCCGCTTTCATTCCAAGATAGGCCAATGATATGGCTACATTTGCCTCGCCACCCCCATAAACAAGATCAAAAGAAGTTGCTTGGGAAAATTTTGAATACCCGGGAGGGGATAAACGCATCATTACTTCTCCGAATGTTATTACTTTTTTGGGCATACTTTAATTTTATTGGTTGACAGTATTGATAAATTGAACGATTCCAAGGCTTTTTTTTGTAATGGTTATTTGCCGATACAGAAATTATTTTTCTATATATTACTGGATGTTGAGGCGCATGAGGTACAATAAGTCTCGGAAGTTAGCACGGAAATTGGCTTTTTCAAATCTTCATTTTACTAATTTAAGGATTCCCCTTTAATCTCCCCATATTTTTATTCTTTTTGGATTGGCAATAAGAAATCAAGAGGGTAGTCTAAAATGGAAAAACTTTCAAACCTAAGAAGGGATGTATGTGTAGTTTATATGATAAGTACTAGGAAGGGGGTGGTAGTCTCGTTCAATATGCAACAATTTAAATATAAATTGGGGTTATAGCGTTAAAGGAGCAAAAGGGGAACGCTGCAGGTGTTTCTTTCTACCGAAGGTTTGTTTTTACGTTTTAGGATAATTTATACCAAAAATATAAAGTTAGGTGCGTAAAAGTTTCTTAAGTCTCGTTTGATACCCTTGTGCATAGGTTCTTTTTGTCTTTTCATCGAGATATGAAAGTTCGATTAAGGCCAAAACCTTTTCTTGATGGGTGGTTAAACTTTTAAATGTCTTTTCACATTGCTTTTTGGAAATGCCGGCAAGTTCTGCTAGTTTAAAAAACTGCTCCGCAATCTTACCGCTTGATTGGTTTAGTGGTAAAAGCCCATCTTCCAAGGCAAAATCCCTGTCTTCAATATGGATCCTACTGTTCAGTAGGTCATAAGCCGGACTCAATTTAAAATCTCCTAATGCTGTTTCTATCAAAGAGAAATTTTTGAAATGGGCATCACCATTGGATATAAGATAGTTATAGAGAAGTAACTTGAATAATTTGATGGCCTCAATGGGATAGGCAGGGACATATTTTTTTAAAAGGCCAAATAGTTCTAAATAATTTCCAGAATATTTAAAATCCGTTCCATGGGTTTGTGGTGTTCTACCAGCAAGAGCGGCAAAGTCTTCAATGGCCCATTTAGTGCCATCTTCTTGCACATCAAAACGTTTTGTAAGATAGGCGGGTTCTCCGTTTTTAAAAAATACCAGGCCGTTCTCCGCGGTTTCTATTCCGAATACTTGGCGTGCTATCTGCATGCTCAAATGTTCGTTGGCCGGCATTTGTTCTTTTCGGTTTCCTACATTGGGAATTGGTTTTAAAATATACTGTCCTTGTTCTCCTTCATTGATCAAACGTAGTTTATTCTTCTCCAGTAGTACAGAGAATTTTTCTTGTACCCCGGAAATTGATAATCGTTTTTTGCTTTCTTTAAAAAGCGCTTCGGTAATTGCATTGGTAACGGGTGATTCATAGGGTAGGGTAGGACTTACTTTTCTACCGTTGAATAAACGATTTAATGCTGTTTTACTGTAAGCATTGAGTCCTTTCTTTAAAGTGCCAGGGCAATTATTTATGTTCATTGGGCTCATTGTTTTTTATTTCCTTGACCTGAATAGCTCCAATGGTATCATATTTAGCCGTAGTCAATAGTAGACCAAAATGGTCTTTTAAATCTATACGCATTTCAAAACAAATATTTTGCTTGTTAGAACCTTCAGGTAGCATGTTATAAAAAAAAGGAAAAAGAAATTCTGAATGATACTCTTGTTGGCTTTTGGGTAGGGTAAGGCTAATGGCTGGTTTTCCGCTTGATTCAAACCATAGGTCATTGTAACGGAAGGTGAAACTACCATCATCGCGTTGGGTCAGCAGTCCTGCCTCCTCCATTTTGTATAAAACAACAGCTTGCCTCATTATTCAGGTTTTGTCTTTTTTACTTGAAAAGTGAGTTCCATACCTAATGCATCACCCAATTTGTTCAATGTTTCTGCCGTAGGGTTGCCTTTGCCACTTTCAAATTGCTTAAGGGTACGAAGACCTACTCCTGAAAGTTCTGCCAATGTTTCTTGGGTAACTTTTAGCATTTCTCTTCGCTCTTTTATACTATTTATAAGATTATTAAAGTGCATTATATGGCTCTTTTAAGGGTAAAAATAGGTATTTATTTGGAATAAACACCATTAAAGTGCATTAAATAGCACTAAAAGGGTACTTTTTTATTTTTTTTGCTCTTTGAGTGATAATAGTGCATTATAATGCACTATTAAACACGTTAATTAATGTAAGTGGTTGGTAAAGAGTATTTAATATTCCGATGGAATAAATGTGAATGATAAAAATTAGGGTAGTTAACCGGGTAGTTAACCGGGTAGGGAATATGGTAGTTGATTACCGCCAAAAATATTGAATTTTTAATATAGGGTAGGTTGGGGTCTTTATTCCGGGAAATAAAAGATAAACCTTTAAACTTAGACGATCCTAGTTTAAGAATTGGTAAATGTCTCCCATTATGCTTACTAATAATTATTTTATGGTCCTTACAGATATCTGTAAGGGTAATAATTTAAAATGTTCTAAGTTGCAAAGGCATGCTGAATTTAAAAATAAGCTGTTTGTAGAAAGGCTATAATAAGACCAAAGTTTATATTCGTTCTTTAGCGTAAGATTTGCCTTCAACTAAATAAATGTTTTAACTTTAGTTGCTCTAAGTTGATTATTGGAATCTTTGTTATTTACAAAAAAAATGGGGCCTAATATATTTAGCTTTTTTTACCGTTCCAGGTTTGGAAAGCATGAATTTATTCAACAAACACAATGATTGAACATGTCGTATTAATCCGTTTACAATTTGAAAACTATTTAAAAAAACTTCATATTAAATAACCAATTAAAATGGCAAAATTCATTACAGGACAAGAACTTACAGAAGAAGTTTATGAAATCATCCATAAGGCGAAGAAGCAACTGTTGATCGTGTCGCCTTATATTAAACTCGATGATTATTTCAAAAAAGCACTTTTTGAAAACCATAAAAGAAACTCTGAACTACATATTATTATCGCATTTGGAAAAAATGAAAAGCATCCTGAAAAAAGTTTGAAAGTAGAAGACCTTAATTATTTCAAGGATTTCCCGAATGTTTCTATTGTCTTTATTCCAAATCTACATGCTAAATATTATGCCAATGAAAAAAGAGGTATCATAACATCCATCAATCTGTATGATTACTCCTTTAAAAACAATGTGGAGTTTGGGGTCATCAGTGAAACTTCCATATTCGGAGGCTCAGGAATAGACAAACAGGCTTGGGATGAATCAATGAAGACTCTAGGAAAAAACTACACTATTTTTATACGAAGACCGAATTATAAAAAGAAGTATTTAATAGCAAAAGATTATGTTGGGTCCGAAACTCGTTTAGACCTTACTGATGAATTATTAAATGGTGGAATCAAAACGAAACGGAGTGTTTTTGAATTTATGGACAAAACCTTTGTGGATATGGCAGACCATATGGAAAGACCCAGTAGGGAAGAATTTGAAAAACAAAACATTCAAGCTGAAACCATTATTGAAGTTCAGGAACCTATAGTAAAAGATAAACTTCTTTCGGCAACAAATCTCGGTAAGTTAAAGGATAAATCTTTTGCGGAAGTCATTGAAGTAATGATAGCGAAAGGATATGTGTTGGATAAGACGACCATAACCGATAAAGGTAGATTGGTTGGGATTGAATATAAAGAAAATACCAAAGGCAATAAATGGATTGTTTACCCACAGTCTTTAGCCGAATTAATATAAATTAGAAGTTCACAATAATTACTATTCCGAAATAATTAAAAACGCTTAATGACAGAAATAATAACCTACCAAGAAAATGTTGAAGGTGACGAAGTAACCAAATATAAGCTTGATAAAGGCAACGGTACAATTGTAATCGATTTAGAAAAATTATTAAATGCAACTGTATCCGAATGTGAATGGTTGGGAGAAGACAAGAACTATTTACAGGTTAAGTATGGAGAATGGGAAGGTACGGACCATTTTGCAATTGTTTCAAAAGATGGTGACTTGGTTAAAAAAGGAATTAAAGAAATCCACCATTATATACCCGGAGTAAAATTATTTGTAGTAATGTTTACTGGTTTTGGCTTAAGTGAAAATGATAGAGCCTACTATTCTGTGGCTAATGATGATTGGAAAATGGGGGTCATTAATAGATATGGCGACTATATTCTAGAACCAACATTTAATAAGATACAATATTTTGACGATGAGGAGTTGTTCTATGCAGATGGAATTATTTACAACTTCAAGGGAGAATTCATAATAAAAAAGGATGAATAATAGCAAATGACCCAACAAACACAACAATTACAAGCACAACTCTGGAATATTGCCAATACCCTTCGGGGGAAGATGGATGCCGATGATTTTAGGGACTACATACTAGGCTTCATTTTTTACAAATACCTGAGTAAAAAAATGGAACTCTATGCCAACGAAATCTTGGAACCCGACCAACTAAAGTTCCGTGATTTGGAAGGCCATCCGCAGGAAGCGGAATACATAGAAGCCGTACGGGATGCCGCCTTGGATAAACTGGGCTATTTTCTATTGCCCTCTGAGCTGTTCTCCGAACTGGCCAGACGTGGCAATTCCGGCGGAAAACACCAATTTATCCTAGGGGATTTAACTAGGGTATTGACGCACATTGAGCAGAGTACCATGGGCAGTGAAAGTGAAGAGGATTTTGGCAACCTCTTCGAGGATCTGGATCTCACCAGCTCCAAACTCGGGAAGTCGGAGAACGATAAGAACGAACTCATTGTAAAAGTGCTTTCGCATTTAGAGGAAATCGATTTTGATATTGCCAATTCAGAAAGCGATATGCTGGGCGATGCCTATGAATACCTGATCGGGCAATTTGCCTCCGGTGCGGGTAAAAAAGCAGGGGAGTTCTACACGCCCCAACAAGTATCGAACGTATTGGCGCAATTGGTCACTTTGGGTAAGGACAAGTTAAAGTCGGTTTACGACCCCACCTGTGGTTCTGGCTCTTTGTTGCTGCGCGTTGCCAAACAAGTAAAGCAAGTGGGCGGATTCTACGGTCAGGAAATGAACCCCACCACCTACAACCTGTGTCGCATGAACATGATCATGCACGATGTGCATTACAAAAAGTTCGATATAAAAAACGAGAACACCCTCGAAAAACCACAGCATGTAGATATGCGTTTTGAGGCCATTGTCGCCAACCCGCCCTTTTCGGCCAAGTGGAGTGCCAGTCCCTTGTTTATGAGCGACGACCGTTTTGCCGTCTACGGCAAACTGGCACCGGGCAGTAAGGCCGATTTTGCCTTTGTACAGCACATGGTGCACCAATTGGCCGATAATGGTACCATGGCCTGTGTATTGCCCCATGGCGTATTGTTTAGGGGAGCTGCCGAAGGGCATATACGTAAGTACCTGATAGAAGACCGCAATTACCTCGATGCCGTTATCGGCCTGCCCGCCAATATTTTTTACGGTACGAGCATCCCTACCTGTATTTTGGTATTGAAGAAAAACAGGTCAGAAGCTAAGAATATACTCTTTATAGACGCTAGCCAACATTTTGAAAAGGTAAAGACCCAAAATGTGTTGCGGGACGGGGACATTACCAAAGTAATAGATGTTTACAAGGCCTACAGCAGTGGAGCCTTTGACGATGCCGAGGTGGACAAATACAGCTATGTGGCCCCATTGGCCGAGGTAGCCGAAAACGATTACAACCTGAACATACCGCGCTATGTGGACACCTTTGAGGAAGAAGAGCCGGTGGACTTGCAACAGGTTTCCCAAGACTTGAAACAACTCGAAAAAGAGATAAGGAAAACCGATAACACCATACAACAGTTCTGTGATGAACTGGGCATAGATACCCCTTTTTAATGGCAGTACAAAACAAAACCATCATTTCAAAACAACCCGTCATTGCGAGTGAGGAAGGAGCGAAGCAATCTGCCCTTTCGAAGACAACGAAGCAATCACTTGTTCCCACATTACGCTTTAAAGAGTTTGAAGGAGAATGGAGTTGCTATAAGTTAGAAGAAATAGTAGGTAAAAAGATTTCCTATGGAATAGTTCAGGCGGGTGAACACATTGAAGGCGGGATGCCTTATATTAAAAGTAAAGACTTAAATAGCCCTATAATTTTGGACGAACTCGAACGTACTTCTGATGAAATCGCAAAGAAATATCAAAGATCTGAAGTATCACCTGGCGATGTTATATTTTCCTTGAGAGGTAATATAGGCGTTTCACAAATATTACCCGATTCAATAAAGGTTGCTAATCTTACACAAGGAACGGCACGAATTTCTGTAAAAGAAAAGCAATCAAATTTGTTTACTTTTCATTCACTGCACACATTGTCAGTAGTAAAGAGAATTCTTTCAGTGTCAAAGGGGAGTACATTTCAAGAAATCTCTTTGGCTGATTTAAGAAAAGTCAAAATTCAATGCCCAAATCTCCCCGAACAACAAAAAATAGCGGCCTTTTTGGCTGCCGTAGATCAAAAAATACAGCAGCTCACCCAAAAGAAAGCCTTGCTATTGGACTACAAAAAAGGGGTGATGCAACAATTGTTTTCTGGTAAACTGAGGTTTCCTGAGTTTACTGGTGACTATGAAGAAAATCGTTTATCCCAATTGCTAGTAAGGTACTCAGAAAATAATAAGGATGAGGAGTTTAGTATAGATGATATTCTATCGCTTTCCTCAAAGTACGGAATAGTAGACAGAAAAGAATTGCTTCAAGATACCTACAGTAAAGTAAACCACTTAAATTATGTAAAAACACGGTTGAATGACTTTGTATACGCAAAAAGCATTAGTGCTAATGCGCCTTTTGGCGTTTTCAAAGCCAATCTTTGTAGAGATGGTTTACTATCGACTTTATATTATACCTTCAAAGTGAAGGAAAAAGCAAACCCATTATTTCTAGAATATTATTTTAGTGATTCATATAGAGCAAATAATTTTCTAAGAAAATATGTTTTAGTTGGTGATCGCTATATTACTGCGGATTCAGATTATATACTTAGTGGTAAGATTAGAATCCCAACTCTCCCAGAACAACAAAAAATCGCTAGTTATTTATCCAGTATCGATACCAAAATAGAAAAGGTCAACCAACAACTCAACCAGACCCAAATCTTTAAAAAAGGCTTGTTGCAGCAGATGTTTGTCTAAGGGTTAAAATTGTAATACATAGTATTATCGGTGCTTGATTGTTGAGCGTAGCTGAAACAAAAAAAAGCATTGGAAACAACAGGTTATTCGAAAATTAAAGAATAGTGGCGCACGTATTTTAGTAGTAGTAAGTTTTGCGCTCGTTTTTATTCATTGCCCCACGTTTTTAGACCTAATTTTCCAATAACAAGTAAAATAAAACCTAAAATGTCATTATAAAACCTAATAATCCAAAATACTTAAAAACCCGTTTTTCCTTAAATAATCAAAATAAAACCCGTTTTTCCAAAATAAAACCTGTTTTTCCATTATATTTGATAGTACTGTTTGTAACTTAAACCCATGAATACGAAACGTTTTTCACATAAAATAACTGTTTTTCACGGTATAAAAGCACCAGAAGAAGGTGTGTTAGTGGGTTATGGTGCTATAATGGAAGGCTTCCAATTACAAATGCCTTTCCCCGAAAAATTGGCAATTATAAGCACTAAAAGACGGAGCTATAGTACAGAAAACTGGAAGGTGTTTTCTTCCAGGGCAGCCTTTGATGATACGTTGTACAGGCATTTGGTTTTCGCCTTAAAATACGAAGGCATTAATCTTTTGTTCTTTAAAAAACTATTTGATCAACTATCTGAACAAGACATCACAACATTAGTACAATTGGAACCCACCGGGCAGTACAGTCGAAAAATATGGTTTCTTTACGAATGGCTTTTGCAAAAGCAACTGGCTATTAAAGATTTGACCATTAAAAATTTTGTACCGTTAATAGACGACAAAATGCAGTACTGCGTTAAAGGCAGTCGCTCATCAAGACACCGCATTATAAACAACCTTCCGGGAACCAAAGATTTTTGTCCGTTGATTTTTAAGACCGAGAAACTGGAAACCTATATCAATGCCAATATAGCGGGTAAGAAAAATACATTCCTTAACGGTATCCATAAAGATGTCTTACAACGCGCATCTTCTTTTTTATTGCTAAAAGATTCCAAAGCCTCTTTTACCATAGAAGGCGAAAACCCCGGAAACAACAGGGCCATGCGTTGGGGAAAAGCTATTGGGCAAGCGGGTCAAAAACCATTAAGCATAGATGAATTAATTCGCTTACAGCAAATAGTCATAGAAAACAGTCGATTTTTAGAGATGGGATTGAGAAAAAAGGGCGGATTTGTTGGCGAACATGACCGCGTCACCGGAGAACCTATTCCAGACCATATATCCGCTAAGGCAGCTGATGTTGAACCCCTATTAAAAGGATTGATGGCAACCAATGAAGCATTGCAAGACCAAACCTATGATGCGGTGTTGGCAGCGGCGACCATAGCATTCGGATTTGTATTCATACATCCTTTTGTTGATGGTAACGGACGATTACATCGCTATATTATCCATCATATTTTAGCAAAAAAAGAATTTACACAACAAGGTGTTATTTTTCCTGTATCCTCATCCATACTCGACCACATCGATGATTACAAAACCGTTTTGGAATCGTATTCACACCCCTTGTTGAACCATATTGATTGGAAAGAAACCGAAGACCATAATGTTGATGTTACTAATGATACCATTGATTTTTACCGTTATTTCGATGCTACAAAACAAGCGGAATTTTTATACGATTGCGTACAAGATACTCTAGAACGCGTTATTCCGGAAGAAGTAACCTATTTGCAAAACTATGATGCATTTAAAAGGTATATAGACAACAATTTTGAAATGCCGGATAAATTGGTTGCCCATTTGGTTCGTTTTTTAGAACAAAATGATGGCGTTTTATCAAAAAGAGCGTTGAAAAAAGAATTTTCGGTTTTAAAAGAGAAAGAAATCATGGAAATCGAAAAGCAATATAAAACCATTTTTTTAGAAGATTAAATGACCAAACAACCAGAGTGCCTATTAGAACATAACTTGATCCAACAACTTATTGGCCTGGGCTATGCTGCTGTAAAAATACAAGATGGCGATGCCCTGGTTTCCAATTTAAAGTTACAGTTAGAGGCCTTTAACAAAATTACCTATTCCGATAAGGAGTTCGATACCGTTCTAAACCATTTGGCCAAAGGCAATGTATTTGAAAAGGCCAAAACCCTAAGGGATCGCTTAAGCTTTACCCGCGAAGACGGTGAGGTGGTGTATGTGCGTTTTTTTGATTCGGAAAACTGGAAGAACAACCGCTTTCAGGTCACCAACCAACTGCAGCAAGAAGGGTCGTACTTAAACCGCTACGATGTTACGGTATTGGTCAATGGCCTGCCTCTGGTGCAAATTGAGCTTAAACGTCGAGGACTTGAAATAAAGGAAGCCTTCAACCAGATCAATCGCTATCAAAAACATTCTTTCTGGAGCAATCACGGCTTGTTCCAATATGTACAATTGTTTGTGATCAGCAATGGGGTCGATACCAAGTATTTGGCAAACAACAAATTGCAATCGGTAAAACAGACCTTCTATTGGGCCGATAAGAACAATAAGAATATAACCGAATTAGAGGCTTTTGCAGAAGCATTCCTTGATCCAGATCATTTGGGTAAAATGATCGCCCACTATGTGGTAATGAACGAGGCGTACAAGATCATGATGGTACTGCGGCCTTATCAGTACTACGCCGCAGAGGCCATCATAAACCAAGTAGCGACTTCCAACGAAAATGGCTATATCTGGCACACCACGGGATCGGGCAAAACCTTGACCTCTTTTAAGGCGAGCCAAATTGTGATGGATCTGCCCGAGGTGCATAAAGTGGTTTTTGTAGTAGACCGTAAAGACCTCGATTACCAGACCATGAAGGAGTTCAATGCCTTTAAAAAAGACAGTGTAGACGTTACCGACAATACCCGTTCTCTCGTAAAACAACTCTCGGACGATTCTAAACTGGTATTGACTACCATTCAAAAATTGAACAATGCCATTTCCAAAGCCCGGTACGAGAAAAGCCTAGGCCATTTACAGGATAAAAAAGTGGTTTTTATTTTTGATGAGTGCCATCGAAGTCAGTTTGGGGAAACGCACAAAAAAATCAACGAATATTTTAAGGCAAGTCAGCTGTTCGGCTTTACGGGTACGCCCATTTTTGCCGATAATGCATCAAAAAACGATTTAGGGAAACGTACCACGAAGGACCTCTTCGGTAACTGCCTGCATAAATATGTAATCACGGATGCCATAAGGGACCAGAACGTGCTTAAGTTCGGAATTGAATATGTGGGCAGGTACAAGCAAAAAGGAAATACCTTTATAGATATCGAGGTCGAGGATATTGATAAAAAAGAAGTCTTTGATGACCCCAAACGTTTGGAGAAAATCGTGGATTATATCATTGCCTACCACGGCCAAAAAACCTTCAGTAAAGAGTATTCGGCCCTGTTCGCGGTTAGCAGTATCGATAATGTGATACGGTATTACGAGCTCTTTCAAAAGAAAAAGGAAGAAGGCAGGCACAATATACGTGTCGCCACGATATTCACCTATGGAGCCAATGAAGAAGATGAAGAGGCACAGGATTATTTGCCAGGTGATGAATTGCCAAAGGCAGCGGAATCGGAAATAAAATACCTATCCAGTCATACGAGGGATAAATTGGATGCATTTATTGGTGACTACAACAAAATGTACAACACCAAATTCTCCACAAAGGACGCCCAACAATTTGAGAATTACTTTAAAGACATCAGCAAACGTTTAAAGGAGCGGGAGAAAACCACCTTTAATGATGAAAAGGATAGATTGGACATTGTATTGGTGGTGAATATGATGCTTACAGGGTTTGATGCCAAAAAGGTAAACACCCTATATGTAGACAAGAATTTAAGACAGCACGGCCTGATCCAAGCTTTCTCCCGAACCAACAGAATATTGGGGGAACAGAAGTCCCAAGGAAACATCCTTTGTTTCCGAAACCTAAAAAAAGCGACCGATGATGCCATAACACTTTTCTCCAATAAGGATGCCATTGAAACGGTCGTTATGCCTGATTATGGGGTGATAGCCAACAAATTTGACGAGGCACTCAAAAACTTACGGGATGTGGTACCTACCTATAAAAGTGTGGACGATTTACCCAGTGAAGAAGAACAGGCACAATTTGTTCAGGCATTTCGTAAACTTATGCGAAGCATGAACGTTTTGCAGTCCTACACCGATTTTGATTGGGAAGACCTTACTATAGACGAACAGGAATACGAAGATTATAAAAGTAAATATTTAGATCTCTACGACCGGATAAAGCAAGATAGGGCAAAGCAAAAAACATCTATTTTGGAGGATATCGATTTTGAGTTGGAGCTCATACATCGTGATGAAATAAATGTCGCCTATATCTTGAAGTTGTTGGCCAAACTCAAAGGTGCCAAAACATCGGAAGTTAAGGCGCAAAAAAAAGCCATTATCGATTTATTGGGCGGAGATCTTATGCTGCGTAGCAAACGCGAGCTTATCGAGAAATTCATTGAGGAAAATTTACCGCAAATTAATGATGTAGATGATATTGAAGATGAATTTGAAAGGTACTGGCAAGAACAAAAGGTATTGGCGCTGTCTAAATTGTGTGAAGAGGAAAACCTTGACAAGGGCCAGTTCAATGCCTTGATCGAGAGTTATATCTATAGTGGCCAGGAACCCATACGTGACGAGGTTTTTAAGTGTTTGGATAATAGACCTAGCATTTTAAAAGCAAGGGAAATAGGGGAGCGTATTTTAGATAAAATGAAAGAGTTCGTGTCCATTTTCGTTCAAGGATTAAGTGCTTAAAATTGAATGATTTTTTTATAAAATTACAAGTAGAGAGACAATGATGTTCGATAAGGTTACCAAGGACCACATAATACAAGGAATAAAGGATTTTGAGAAAAAAGGTTTACCTAACGGTTTTTGATCATCGTCTACCTGTGATTTAATATCCGGGAGGGGATAGTTTAAATGGTACTATTGGGGAAGAAGTTTTAGGATGGTTTTCTTAAGTACAATGGGAGAAACAACCTTTATTTCCCGATACAAAAATTCGCAAAGATATTTCCCAAGAGGTCATCAGAGGTGATCTCACCGGTAATCTCACCAAAATGGTACAAGGCTTGGCGAATATCGATGGCCAAAAGATCACCGGATATCCCATTTTCGAGACCAAATTGAACTTTTTGCACTTCTTCCAATGCTTTTAAAAGGGCATCATAGTGGCGGGTATTGGTGACAATGGTCTCATTGTTTCGCAAGGCACCGGTATTCACAAAATGCAGAAGTTGGTTTTTTAGGGCTTCGACTCCCTCACCGGTTTTGGCAGAAATCATTTGAAAGGTAGTGCCGTCGACATTGGTAAGGAGTTGCTTTAGGGATTCCCTTTCCTTTTCACTTAGAATATCGATTTTATTCACCAAGATAACTAAAGGTTTATCTGGATGTTTGGTAGCTATTTTACCAACTTCGGTCTGTAGGCTTTTAAGGTCTATTTCCGACTTTTTGAATTCTTCGGCACTATGAAGAAACAGGACTACTTGGGCCTGGGTTATTTTTTCAAAGGTTTTTTTTATGCCGATATTTTCGACCACGTCCTTGGTTTCCCGAATACCTGCGGTATCAATGAAACGGAAACCAATACCCCCAATGTTCATTTCATCCTCAATGGCGTCGCGGGTCGTACCTGCAATATCGGAAACTATGGCTCGCTCTTCGTTCAACAGGGAATTCAGTAACGTTGATTTACCAACATTGGGTTCCCCGACAATAGCCACGGGAATTCCGTTTTTTATAACATTACCGACAGCGAAAGAATCGATCAATCTTTTCAGGACTTCTTGGATCCTATTTAAAAGTGCCTTGAATTGGGAACGGTCGGCAAATTCAACATCTTCTTCGGCAAAATCGAGCTCCAATTCGATCAAGGAGGCGAAATTCAATAGTTCGTCCCGCAACATTTTTATTTCGTTACTGAAACCACCACGCATTTGCTGCATGGCTATTTGGTGTGATGCTTCGTTTTCACTTGAAATTAAATCTGCTACCGCTTCTGCCTGACTCAAGTCTAGCTTTCCGTTCAAGAAGGCACGCAGGGTAAATTCCCCCGCATCGGCCATTCGGCATCCCTTACGAAGGAACAATTGGATGATCTGTTGTTGAATATAGGGTGATCCGTGACAGGATATTTCGATAACGTTTTCCCCTGTATAGGAATTAGGGCCTTTGAACACGGATAGTAAGACCTCGTCCAAGGTTTTCTTTCCATCCATAATATGGCCTAAATGAATCGTATGACTTTTCTGCTGGGTAAGATCTTTCCCGTGAATAGATGTAAATACACTATTGGCCAATGTAATGGCGTCCTTGCCCGATACCCGAATTACGGCAATGGCCCCAGCACCTGAAGGTGTAGCTAAAGCAACAATAGTATCCATAGAATTCATGAGATGTTATTTTAAGGCAAAAATAGGCAAATCAAGGCTATATTTCATGGCTGTTAACGTCGTGTTATAATATTGAATAGCAATCATTGAATTTTATATATTCGCCCCAACATTAACCATATAATTTTATTAGAATGAAACAGATTATCTTCACTTTATTATTTGTCATTGCCTTTCAGGTATCATCGGCCCAGACCGAAGTCCGTAGCACTTCCGATATAGAAAAGGAGGCCGAGTTAGAGCGGAAAGCGGTAATCAAAAAGGTCGAAAAAGAAGAAAAGAAAGCCGCTAAAAAAGAGAAAGAAGCGAAAAAGGAAGCCAAGAAAAAGAAACAGGCCGATAAATTGGATCAAAGTATAAGGGAAAAGCAAAAAGCCATTGCTAAAAATGAACGTAAAATACTATCCTTAGAGGATAAATTGGAAAAAGGAAAGGCAAAAGGTAAATTATCTCCTGTTGATATTGAGAAGATGGAGGCTAAGAAAGAAAAACTTAAAGCTTCAATAGCCAAGGATAAAGTAAAACTTAATAAACTCAATAAGGATAAATAGCCTTAGGGTTCTTTGTAACAAAAACTTTGTTTTTGCGTCTTATATATAGTTATTCATCTAAAATCAATCAAAAAAATGGAAATTATAAGCAAAAACATCACTTTTCGAGAAGATCGGCAACTTTTGGTCATTACACATTTGACCCAATATTTAGATTATGTAACGGGATTTGGTGGTCTTATTGTACCCCTGATCCTTTGGCTTACCAATAAGGATGCGGTTCTTGGAATGAACGAACATGGTAAATCTGTAATTAACCTACAATTGAGTCTTATCCTTTATTTGGTAATAGGTATACCGAGTATCCTTTTATTGGGTCTGGGAATATTACTGTTGGTTTTCGCAGGGATGCTTTCCTTGATCATGCCCATTGTGAATGCCGTACGGGCCAGTAATGGGGAATCACCAAGTTACTTCGGAACGATCCGATTTATTGCTTAAGAAACATTTTTACTTAAAATAAAAAAAGACCACTATATCAGTGGTCTTTTTTATATGGAATGTGGTCGATGATTTCTTAGCTGTTCAACATTACCGGCATAACCAACATGGTCACATGTTCGCCTTCATCCAAACCATCTGTAGGGGTTAGGATTCCTGCCCTGTTGGGTAAACTCATTTCCAAGGATACTTCATCGGAATTCAAGTTGTTCAACATTTCGGTCAAAAACCTTGAATTGAAGCCGATCTGCATGTCATCACCATGGTAAGAACAGGTTAAACGTTCTTCGGCCTTATTGCTATAATCAATGTCCTCGGCTGAAATATTCAATTCCGCACCAGCGATCTTTAACCTGATCTGGTGTGTGGTTTTGTTAGAGAATATAGATACTCGCCTAACAGAACTTAGGAATTGATTTCTGGCAATGGTCAATTTATTGGGATTCTCCTTTGGAATCACCGCTTCATAATTCGGGTATTTTCCATCTATCAATCTACAGATCAGTTCGGTGTTCTCAAAACTGAACTTGGCATTACTGTCATTGTATTCAATGGTAACTTCGGATTCACTACCTGCCAAAATCCCTTTTAATAAGTTCAATGGTTTTTTTGGCATGATGAATTCCGCCACTTGCGAAGCGGTAACGTCCGCTCTTTGGTATTTCACCAATTTATGGGCGTCTGTGGCCACAAAGGTCAAATGCTCAGGGGAAAACTGAAAGAACACACCGCTCATTACCGGTCTAAGATCATCATTCCCGGCAGCGAAAATGGTCTTATTGATGGCGGTGGCCAGAATATCGCCCATAATAACGGTAGAACTGGGGTTGGCCAATTCAACAGCCTTGGGGAATTCTGCCCCATCTGCATATGCCAAGGCATATTTACCATGGTTACTGCTTATTTCAACAGTGTTGTTATCTTCCACAACAAAAGTCAATGGTTGTTCCGGAAAGGTCTTTAAGGTCTCCAATAATAATTTTGCGGGTACCGCAATGGTTCCTTCGTTGTCAGAATCCACTTCGAGAACAGTGCTCATTGTGGTTTCTAAATCGGAGGCTGAAACCGTTAATTTATTCTGCTGTAAATCAAAAAGGAAATTGTCCAAGATCGGAAGGGTATTACTGTTATTGATGACCCCACCTAAAACCTGAAGTTGTTTTAGCAAATAAGTACTGGATACTATAAATTTCATTCGATGTTCTTTTTTTCTGAATTACTTTTTGTTCGATTTTTTTTACTGGCCATGCACCCTTAAATTTTATTGAACATGCCTTACGCAATCAAACAAAGATATTTTAATTGTCCTTTTTAAGGAAACAAACTTATCAACACTCACCTTTCCGTATGTAGGTCCCTTAATTAAAATAAAACAATGATCCGCATGCAGGTAAAAACGTTGGTATCGACCGTAAATAGTACAGTGGGTCATATTTTAAAAATACGGTATCGAATATCGGACAAAAAAAATCTTATTCCCCATTCATTTGTAATGTTTATAAGTCTAAGAAATCCAAATTGCCAAACCCCGAATATATGGTACATTTTTTTCTCAATGCCTTTTTTGCAAACTCCATGCTTCCGGTTTGTCACTGAACAATATTTTGGTTTTGCCCCAAATTGTTTTGAATACTTTCGAATTTCGATAGGCATTCAAATGATCTTCACTTTGCCAATGGCTATAGGTGAAAAAGACGTTGGGGTTTGCAATGTCCTGTAATAAATCAACAGAAATACATCCTTCAAAATTGCTTATCAATTCATTCGAAGCTTCAAAAATTCCCTCAAATTCGTGTATATGTTCTGTCTTGAATGTTAGTTTTACGATACGTACCAGCATTTATAAAAAATTTATCGTCACGGTATCCCTATAATCCAACCCTAATAAAGTGGAGGCCCCCCCAACGGTTTTCAGGTTACTTTTATAGATTGCCAATTCAATATACCCTGAAGAATTAAAAAGCGCGAGCAGGTCACCGGCACCTTTTCTTCTGTTACGATCTAATTCATAATTAACGATTTCACTGTAATTATTGAGGATTTTAGTGATCAAACTGGTTCTTGCGTGCAATTCGAAGGAGCGTCCTTTTCTATAGGCCTCGAAAAGACTTTTTTGAATATTTGTCACCACATTGCCATAGTTGTCTATATAAATGATACTGCCTATGATTTTTTTACCATCATCGGCGATACGTGGTGAAAAGTCCCTAAGGTCTTTCAAAGTATCCAACGACTTGCCAACAACCTCCAAGGTACCCCCTCTAACTATATGGCAGGCCACTTTCACAAAAACATCCAACACGGGAAAAGGGCCATTTTCGGTATTGGGTAAGTTGATCTCAAAGACTTTTTGGGGCTTTATCTCGGAAATGATCAAACCGATCACCCCATTATCCGCCGTAATGAAATAGTGACCGTCGATAAGTACGACAATATGTTTTATTTCCGGAGTGGCTTCCGAATCTACACCAACGATATGAATGGTGCCTTTTGGGAAGCTTTGATAAGAGTTTTTTAGAATATATGCACATTCTTGAATGTTGAACGGACTAACGTTATGCGAAATATCAACAATCCTTGCATCGGCGAGTTCTTTGTAGATAGCGCCCTTCAAAGCTCCTACAAAATGATCTTTTAATCCAAAATCGGTCGTTAATGTTATTATTGCCATACAGCAATGTTGATATGTTTTTGATTCGTCAAACCTAAATTTTACTTAAGTTTGTTAAACAAAATTAAACAAAAAAACAGCCAAGTGAAATTATTATTACAGGCATTAATTTAACACCCCACCATTTTTTGAACGAACTTATTCTAGAACTTATCGAGATTAGTCCAAGGGAGTTTTTTGGACAGGCAAACGAGAATATTGATATCATTAAAAAGTATTTCCCGAAACTGAAGATAGTAGCTCGGGGAAATAAAATAAAAGTATACGGAGACGAGGAACTTTTAGAGGAATTCGACAAAAGGTTCGACATGCTTTCCCAACATTTCATAAAATACAATAAGTTGGACGAGAATAGTATAGAACGCCTTTTGACCAGTAACGGAAAAGAGGATTATGAATCCCCTGAAAATAGTGGAGCTGTTCTGGTACATGGGGTTAGTGGTCGCTTGATCAAGGCCCAGACCGTTAACCAGCGTAGATTGGTAGACGCCTCACTTAAAAACGATATGGTCTTTGCCATTGGTCCCGCAGGAACGGGCAAAACCTATACCGGAGTCGCTTTGGCCGTTAAGGCACTCAAGGAAAAACAGGTAAAACGTATCATTTTGACCCGCCCAGCAGTAGAGGCAGGGGAAAACCTAGGTTTTTTACCCGGTGATCTTCAGGAAAAATTGGATCCCTATATGCAGCCTTTGTACGATGCTCTTAGAGATATGATCCCCGCTGAAAAATTGGCCCATTTTATTGAAAACGGAACCATTCAAATAGCACCGATGGCCTTTATGAGGGGGCGAACTTTGGATAATGCTTTTGTTATCCTGGATGAAGCCCAGAATACCACACACGCGCAAATGAAAATGTTCCTTACCCGAATGGGTAAAAATGCCAAATTCCTGATTACAGGTGATCCAGGTCAGATAGATTTACCTAGAAGGGTGATTTCCGGATTAAAAGAGGCCTTGTTGATTCTTGGCAATGTCAACGGAATCTCCATGATCTATTTAGATGACAAGGATGTCATCCGTCATAAATTGGTCAAAAAAGTAATTGATGCTTACAAAAGCATAGAACATCAAAATTAAGCATTCGCTATGGGTAATACGATAACCGATACAAACTTCAATTTTCCAGGACAACAAAGTGTTTATAAAGGCAAAGTGCGGGAGGTGTACCGTCTTGAAAATGACATCATGGTTATGATAGCCACTGATCGACTTTCGGCTTTTGATGTGGTAATGCCGAAGGGAATACCCTATAAAGGACAGATCTTAAACCAAATCGCCACTAAAATGATGGCAGATACGGCCGATATTGTTCCTAATTGGTTAATGGCTACCCCAGACCCTAATGTGGCCGTGGGCCATGCTTGCGAGCCTTTTAAGGTAGAAATGGTTATACGTGGTTATCTATCGGGTCATGCGGCCCGTGAGTATAAGGCTGGCAAAAGAATGCTCTGTGGTGTTCCCATGCCCGATGGTATGAAAGAGAACGATAAATTTCCCGAACCCATAATTACCCCGGCAACAAAGGCAGAAATGGGCGATCATGATGAAGATATTTCAAAGGAGGATATCCTGAAAAGGGGAATTGTTTCGGAAGCTGATTATGCTGTGCTTGAGAAATACACGAAAGCATTGTTCCAAAGGGGAACCGAGATTGCTGCCGCTAGGGGATTGATCTTGGTCGATACCAAATATGAATTCGGAAAGACCAAGGATGGTAAAATCGTTTTGATAGATGAAATACATACGCCCGATTCTTCACGCTATTTTTATGCCGAGGGTTATCAGGACAGACAAAATAGGGGAGAGGCCCAAAAACAACTTTCGAAAGAGTTTGTTCGCCAATGGTTGATCGGTAATGGTTTTCAGGGATTGGAAGGACAAACCTTACCCGAAATGACCGATGCCTATATTGAAACGGTTTCTGAGCGCTATATTGAACTCTACGAGAATATTACCGGGGAATCTTTTGAAAAAGCCAATATTTCGAATATTCAGGAGCGTATTGAAAACAATGTCGTGAACTACTTGAAAACGAGATAAAGGAAAAGACGTAACAGCCTTGTAGAAAGGTGTTTTTGATGTAATTAGGCGGGATTCAATCGTTTTTGGCAATAAGTGTATTTTTAGACCAGTGTTAAGTTTTTGAACATGGCCTACCCATTTCAGAATTTCACAATATTTTTTATTCTTCCGTAAGGGTTTATTTAAAAAAGGCCAATTATCAGAGCCATCTTTTACGTTTAAAGAATAAAAGCGTCAAAACAGAAGATAGTACCATGAGTCCTATAGCTAATGGATAACCCCAGGTCTTACCCAATTCCGGCATAAATTTAAAGTTCATACCATACATACTGGCGATCAGGGTAGGGGGCATAAAAATTACCGTTACCACCGTGAAGATCTTAATGATCCGGTTTTGTTCCATATCCACCAAGCCTAAAAACGTGTTTTGTAGAAATTCAAGGCGTTCAAAGTTAAAGCTGGTATGGTCTAACAAAGAACCAACATCCTTGATCATTACCCTGATATTTTCATAATCCTCTTGCGGAAAGAATTTACTCTTCAATATGGCAGAAAGTATGCGTTGTTTTTCAATGATGTTTTCACGTATTGAAATGGTGGATTCTTGAAAGGTGGTTATTTTCAGTAAAACTTCACGCTCAATGGTATTGTCCTTAACCAACCCTCTACTGATTCCGGTAACCTGTTCGGTAATATTCTCGATTAAATCGGCATCAAAATCTATCCGTGTGTCCAGTATGGTAAGAAATACATCGATCCCGGTTTTTGGCCGTATCGATTTTACCTTTTTATAAGTGTCTTGAAAGGTTTTGTATTCATGTTCGCGCTGGGTAATCAAAAAGTCTTTTCTTAGGATAAAAGAGACTGGATCATTAATATGTTTGTTGTTTTCCTTTCTTAAAAAGTTCAGGTTGATCCCTATTTCATTTTCAGTTTCGTTGTATTTGGAACTCGATTCGATTTCTTCACTTTCTTGGGAAGTGAATAATTCTACCCCAAAATACTCTTCAATCCGTTCTATTTCCTCCTTGGTCGGATTGATCAAATCTATCCAGAAGATATTTTTATTCAAAGATTCAAGTCCGGTTTCTACTTTGAAAAGACCGTTTTCGATGCTTGTATGTGTGATCATTCCACTTCGTATTGACTAAGGGTTCTTGATTAAGCTTTTCGCCAACGAACCGTTGTAAGGAAGAAATCGTTGAAAATCAGCGCGTATTCATATAAAGGAGGCCAAATTTATAAACTTAGCGCCATAACAAGGGCAATCAGGGCATTTTATTTTATCAATACATGTGAATGGGGTTTATTGTTTCCATTATTTAAATCATCTAGCCATCTGCGTAGAACATAAAGTCTCAGCAAGCCTGAAAGTAGTATAATTAACAAGAAAACCATAAATTTTACCGTAATGCAGGCATCGTTGATATGGGGAATGTTTTAAATATGGTTGACTGCCATTTTCATTTTTTGGCAATAATAATCGTATGCGTTTCAGTGGAACCATCGGATTTGGGATATTCTTTTTCAATATTATGGATTACCGAAAAAGAATTTTTGTGCAATTCTTTTATGATGGCTTTTGGGTCATGATAGTAAAAATAGGTTCTATCTCCACTACTACCTGTAATATACCCCGATCTATCATAGTCCCCAGGTACAAAACTTAAATAGAGAACCGCCTCTTTGTTCATTAATTCCTTACAATCAGAAATTAATTTGGAGCAATCCGGTTTTGATAGATATGGCATTGTAAATCCGCAAACGATAGCGTCAAACGAATTCCCGATATCCCGTAAATTGCGACAATCCATGATCCGAAAATCAACCTCGGGAATATTCTTTTTTGCCAATTTCACCATGTTCTTGGAAACATCTATGGCCGTTATATGACTGTTAGGATTGTTGGTTTTTACATAACGGGTGATATTACCGGGGCCACAACCAATTTCAAGAACCCTAGCCTTGGGTTTGGACCATAACCCACAGAAAACATCATAGGTGTCATTGTATAAATCCAGCTGCATGAATCTTTCCTCGTACAATGGGGCTACTTTATTCCAAGTTTCGAATGTTTCTTGGTATTTATCTTCCATTCTTAAAGGTTTGGTTATGAGGTTGTGTTATCAACCGCAATTACCGGAGTTGGGTCGTTTTCCTTGATTCTGATTCGACATTTCCTTTCGATATCGAAAACATTCTTCACTCCGGAGATATAAATGATATCGGGAACGAATTTGTCGGAACCCTTACTTCGACTTTTCATTTTGCCCGTTCGCATTTCCATTTCCAGGTCTCCGTAAACATTTTTTTGCTTCACTTCAATATTCCCTGAAAACTGCTCCCAATCCTTTACGGTCAATTTTCCGTTCCTGTATTTAATAAGCCTGGTTTCCGTTCCAGCGAAAAATGCACCTTTTTGAAACAGCATGACCAGCGCCCAAATGAACATACCAATGCCCACAGCGACAAAAAGACCAATAATAAGACTAGGTACCAATACGGGTTCCCAATTTTCCAAACTACCAGAGGTGGGTACATCGTTGGTTTTGAAATGTACTTCCTGGCCAGAAACCAACGGAACGATAAAGGCTATGACAAAAATGCTGATGAAGGCATTCCAGAACAAGGAAAAAAACAGCATGGACATACCTTTCTTACGCGGATAGTTCCTTTTGGTCCTTACTATGAAATCTGGTTGTTCGGGATCGATTATGTTCTTTAAATCGATAGGAATACTGTTTATATTCATTTTTTAGGCGGGTTATCACAAAGGGTTTGGCATAATTGGTTAAAAAACACACATTAACAATGTGTTGCGGAAACAAGATAGTAAAAGTGGTTCTAATTTCCGTCGTTAATTTTAAACGCCCTGTCATTAGTCTCCATGATAGCCGATCCCTGAAAAGATAAATCGTGACTTCAAGACCTTTTTCTAAGCTTTAGTTTCTTTATAATCAAAATAATCAAAGTCGGACGGTAGTCTCCTTCCTGTAAGATCTTGACAGCACAGCCCTACAAAAGCCCCTGTAAATGTGGCATTCTTATCGCCTTCCTGAAATTCGTCGGACAAGGTGCTGCAATCTAGATCGGGACCTATGCCTTTCCAATTTTGACCATCTTCCGAGTATTGGAAATTCAGTTTGTCATAGCGTACATTTAGACGAAGATAGCTTTCCTTATGTTCGTTCAAAGGAATCTTTTTTTCCAACGGAAAATCAATATTGCCTTTTACACTGCTCATAATATCGAGACATTTACCATGTTCGGCATCGTGGGTCACATATAGGTAATAGAAGTTTTCATTATCGTAAAAAGCGGTTAAACCTGCCATTTGTTGAAAGCTTTCCGGGTTAAAATCGAGACATGTGCCCGCAGAATAGCAAAACGCTTGTTGTCGTCTTACTATTAATGCTTGGGTATGGTGCGAATTTATCGATTCCCGCCCCTTAAGTCGTAAATATCCGGGTCGTTCGGTCAATGAATAACTTTCAGAATCCAGTTTTACCCTTAGGAATTGAAAGTTGATATTAAGTTTATCATCATCAAAATCATCCCTTATAGGAAGGGCATCCCATTTGCATTCAGGAAGTTTTGGGGCCGTGACCGTTAGTTGGGGTTCGTTACCACCACATTGCAAACGCAGCCATCCGTCAGGTGTCCATGTCATCTTTTGTAAGGCGGTTTCACGTCCCATGATGCATCTTCCCCTAGAAGGAAGGTATCTACCACATAAATGGGCCAAATACCATTCCCCTGTCTGTGTTTCTACCAATGATGCGTGTCCGGCCCTCTGTAATTCCAATGACGGATTGTTGTATGATGTTAAAATGGGATTTTCCGGATCGGTTTCATATGGTCCGGCAAGTTGTTTTGAACGAGCCATGGTCACGGCATGTTTATATACTGTGCCACCCTCAGCGGTCATGAGGTAGTAATAGCCGTCTTTCTTATATAAATGAGAACCTTCTACCAGCCCTATTTCAGTACCTTGGTAAATATTGGTTATGGGGCCGATGAGTTTTTTTTCCTCCGTTGAATACTCTTGTAATAAGATTCCACTAAACGGATTCTTTCCTTTTCGGTGGTCCCAAAGTACGTTGGTCAACCATTTTCGACCATCGGTGTCATGGAACAATGAAGGGTCAAAACCTGAACTGTTGAGATAAATGGGGTCTGACCATTCACCCATAATATCGTCGGTAGTAACCAGGTAATTATGTACATCCTTGAACGGACTCCTAAATGTCTTTACATCGGAAAAAATGAGATAAAAAGTACCCTTGTCATAGGAAAGGCATGGTGCCCAAACCCCGCAGGAATTTGGATTACCGGCCATGTTCAATTGGGAAGTGCGATTAAGAGGATGGGTTAACAACCTCCAATTGACCAAATCCTTGGAATGGTGGATCTGGACACCGGGAAACCATTCGAACGTTGATGTGGCAATATAGTAATCATCTTCTACCCTTAATATCGAAGGATCCGGGTTGAAACCCGGAAGTATGGGATTTTTTATTTCCATTGGTGTTTTTTTTAATTTTTTTTGTTTTTGGGAGGTTTGCATGCTTTGCAATAATCGGACAGTAAATCTATTTCTTTGAGTACTTCTTTATGTTCTTTTTCTAAAAGAGCTGTATTGGTGCCAAAGTCGGTATCCGTATAAATCTTGGAGCTCACTTTATTACGTTCCGCGATCATTTTGTCAAAATAGGGCTGAAAGAAGGTGACATTGGAGAACGTTTTTTTGTTCTCGAACAGTTCTTTCCTGATCTTTCTGGTGTATAGTTCAGACAGGTCAAAATCATATTGGACCAGATTGGCCAATTGTACAGCCCTAATACTGTCGGGGGCTATTAGAGTTGCGGCTTCTTTTTGAAAAGTACATGTTATTTTTGAATTGAAATTTTTAGTGAACATAAATTCAAAGTTGCTCATTTGTACGGCTAATTCCATACTAACGCCCGATTGCACATAAACCGAACTCCCTTTTTGGTTTATTTTCGTTTGTGGCCCTTTGAAATCCTCGATCGTTATTTGGTAATCCGGACTCCATTCAATCTTAGTTTCCTGACCTATTCCGGAATAACCGCAAATTATGAGAATGAAAATTAGTTTATAGTGCATTGGATATTGATTGTTAACGTTATAATTAAATTTATTTTGTTCGTATTTCCATGGTTTCCTTTAGGTTACCATTGTAGTAAACCTCTAGAAAAGCTTTCCCGTTTTCAACCTTTCCCTGATGTTCTATTTCAATCTCAAATTTACCGTTGGGGTCAACTAAAAAGTTATCGGACTTTGATTTAATAGCAAAATTGTCTTTTGCCGCTC
Organism: Maribacter luteus; assembly: GCF_009674825.1. Taxonomy (GTDB): domain Bacteria; phylum Bacteroidota; class Bacteroidia; order Flavobacteriales; family Flavobacteriaceae; genus Maribacter_A; species Maribacter_A luteus. The sequence goes on along the minus strand of NZ_WKJH01000003.1, from coordinate 22,278 downwards.
CGGATATCTTTATGGAAGTGACAAAACTACCCGTATTACCGTTTTTATTGTGAACAGTGATCGATTTGGTGTTGCCTTCCGCAATTTTTACTTTTTTAGGTACGACCAATTCGGAAGCGATTAATTTTTGGCCATAGGGTTGGTCTTTATGATACACCTCCATATGGTGTTGGTTTCCCCCGCCTCTGGTTGGGGAGCCGGCAGCAATATATATACCTTCCCCGGATAAAATGGCCTGCGTGCCATGTCGTGGGTAGTGCATGGGGGCTTTATCTGTCCAACTTTCTGTTTTAGGGTTATAGGCTTCCACAATGTTGAACGCAGGACCTTGTTTTTCCCCTTCGCCACCCATGACGAATAATTCGTTGTTAAACGCGATAATACCCGGAGCAGCCCTAGGTGTAGGTAAATCGTTTTTCAACGTCGACCATTTGTTGGTTTTAAAATCATAAACGTCAACGATACTGATCAGTGGTGAAAAAACCCCGCCTTCACCACCAGATTGTCTTCCACCTACGGCGTAAAGCACATCATCGATAATGGCAGCATGAAAATGATCCCGTTTTTGGGAAGCATCTTCTAAAACCGTCCAGCTGTTTTCTTTGGGGTCGTAGGCATCGAACCAATTTACGTATCCACCGTCATGACCTATGGTATTTCCCCCAATCAAATAAAAAACATCGTTATAAACGACCAGTCCGGCACCACCCCTTCTTCTGTCTTCAGGAATTTCAGGTCCCCGTATCCATTGATCGGTAGGAGGATGGTACAACCAAATGGCTTCTTCAGGAATTTCCCTTGGGAAGGAGTTGGTCTTAAATGCACCGATCACCCATACAAAACCTTTATAAAAAGTCGCTTGAAAATGATTGAATTCTTTCGGCACTTTGTTTCCCGCTTTTTTCCATGAATCATTCCCAAAATCGTACACCTCCAACGTTTGTGCATTTTCCCTTCCACCTAATAAATAAAAGGAATCACCGGCTTGTACAAAAGAACACTCATGGCGTGCGGTGTAATTCTCATTCTCGTTCTTGTCAATCCATTTATCGGTAGTTTGGGAGAATAACAGAAATGGTGCTGAAAACAGGAAATAGGGTAGGAGACATTTAAATAAAAATTGGATTTTGGTCATGATTTAGTTGGATTAAATGACAACCAAATTTAGTGAATATTATACCGTCTTGGCTTTTATGACATGTTGAAAAGGAATGTTTTTACTATTTGTTTTCGGACATCAATTGAGTTATTCCAATTGACCGAAGATTTTTTTGAACCTTTCGGGAAAGCCATCTGTTAGGTACAATTCTTTCTTTGTAAACGGATGGATGAATTGCAGGGAATAAGCATGCAGGTACAGCCCTTTGCCATTGAGGATCAAATTTTCAATCCCGTATACCTTATCTCCCAATATCGGGTTTCCGATACAGGATAAATGCTTGCGTAGTTGATGTCTACGACCAGTTCGGGGTTCAAGTTTAACCAAGTTGAGTGTACCGAACCTTTCTGAGGCTACGGATTTACAAAGGGTATAATTCGATCGCGATTTCTTGCCATCGATGTCTGATGTTATTTCCCCATTTTGCTCCATTTCGCCTATAGTAACGGCATAGTAGGTTTTTATTATGGCACTTTGTTCAAATAATTTATTCAAAGCACGTATACTGCCGCTTGTTTTACCCACTAAAAGAATGCCCGTTGTGGCAAAATCCAATCTATGCACGGGCTGGGGGGTAGTGACATCGGGAAGGTTGCTTTTTTTTATGTTCTGTGCCAAAGCATGGGCAATGGTCTTAAAACCGTTACCGCTGACAAGGATACCACCAGGTTTATGGATTACTGCTAAGTATTCATCTTCATATAGGACCTGCAGGGGAAATACCAGTTTTTTTCTTGGCGCCTGTACTTCTGGTATTGATAGGCGTATATATTCCCCGCCATGAATATAAGTTGCCGTTGTGGCTATAACATCATTGACCGTTACCAATTGTTTTTTTATCGCCTTCTTTAATGCCGATTTTGTCGGGACTGAATTGAAAATTCCTACGCCATACTCTTGTAACCGTACAGGAGCAATTAGTTTGGGGGCAATATGGGTTTCGATTGGTTTAATGTTTTTTATATAGTGGTTATGATCGATCGTTGGTCACGATCGGCAATAAAACGAACGTATGATGACTTTTTTAATGGAATCTACGAATTTAAAACAACTTCGGTCTTTGGTCCAAGGATTGATATAGTATTAAGAAATACCCGTTATTTGACTAAATTCTTAAAAGCCGACCCAAAAATCAGATAGTTGGTATTACCACCAATTGTGCCTTCGTTTTGTCCCCAAAGAAATGGCCAATCGTCATAATTTTCAAAGTGATCGGGTTTTCTGAATAATATTCCTGGGGCTACATTTCCTGGAATAAATGAGAAATCTGCCCTGTTATTACCATAAAACACTTTTTTTGGACGTGCTGCACCTACCGCTGCCACTAAGGAGTAATTGTGGTACGGATGGCAGCCAAACAGCCAATTGGTAGTTTTGAAAGCATGACTGGCATCAATGATATCCGGAAAATATTTATTGGCAAAGCAGATGGTGGTACCAAAACTGACTATGGTTCCGCTCCGTGCCCAATTACCTAGGCCAATAGGTACACCATATGGATTGTCATTTTCAAGCTCGTCTATATATTCTTTATATTTTACTACATATGGGCGCAGTTTTTCTTTAAAAGCGATATCCATGTGAGGTATGGCCTCCAAAGCGGTCAATATGGTAAAACTTACGTTTTTATCAAGTGCAGGCCATAAAAGTTCCTGGAATTTATCTTTGTATTGTTGTTCTTTGGTTGAGATGTACAGTTGCAAGTTGGTGGTCATATTTGCTGAAATGGCTCTCCACCCAAGGCTGTCCTGTGGCTGTTCGGCTAGTAATTCCGTAGCCTCCTTCAGGAGTCTTTTTGATTGTTGCAATGTCCTTGCAGAAAGATCATCGTTATATCCTTTCAACACCCGGCTTGTCGCTGCAAACATAGTTGCTGCCCTAAGATTAAGACCAGCATTACGACTTGTAAATGCCCACATATCATCCTTGACTCCGCTCGACCGGCCATCAGGGGCCACTTCGTAAGGACCAAGGTTCGGATTATAAGGGAGACCGTCTGTTATCGATGCTGCGTCACCGAGGTGATGGTAATTATCTAAAACAGAGTTCGAAAGTGTTTGTGCCATGTGGCCGATAATCTCTGCCTGGGCCACTAGGTTCAGAGTTCCATGCTCAATAAATTGCAATATGTCAGGGGTTCCATCCGGACGGTGAAGATCAACATAACGCTGTTTCTCATCAACAAAATTCTGATCGCGCAAGGGTTTAAAATATTCCCATGTTTTAACAAAGTTCTGTACCACACCAATGTTAGATCCTGTCTCGATATCAAAATCCCCGGCATCGAAAAAGCCGCCAACGTTCAATCCTGGAATCGTTTCCATTGGCTTATACTTTGTATCGGTTGTTGGCCCTTGACCATGCAGGTCAAAGTGATCGGTATTTGGTGGAGCCTGGAGATAACCTTCCTTGAATGGCTCGCCGTGCCACACCCTGTACGCCTCGTTAACGAACATATGATTCATATGTATGGGGATCCATATATCACTTGTGGCATCAGTGATCTTGTCGTAAACGTTGTTTTCAATTAAAAAGTTGTTTGTTTTAAAGTTGCCATACTTTATATAGTATATACCGGGAGTATTGACTGAAGAAAAATCGAATTTAATGTAGTGGTATTTATAATAGTCTCCCCATGTTGCGATATTGCCATTGAAAACTTCAGTTGCCTTACCATCGTTACCGATTTTGTAAATCGATGCTTTTTCAAGGGGTTTATCATGTTTGTCGAGTTCTATGACGGCTACTTTTTGTTGCGAGGGGAGATAACCCACCTGAGAGAAACCGATATTCGGATCCCTTACCCAATCGTTTATGGCATTTGGTTCAACGGTCCAGGTCAACACCTTGCCTGTTTTCCCTGCTGGAAGCAAACTGCGTACTACAAACCATCCGTTTTGGGCCAATACGCGGCCATCGAATAGCATAAGATCTGCTTCATGTGAGGTGATTTTCACCAAACGTTCTGGTTTATCGGGTGCAAGGATAATGGAACGGCCGGTTTCGAGGGGTAAGGGCTCTATAAATCTGCCCGTTCCTCTGTCGTCATACGTTACATATCCTTTGAATTGTTTAAGTTTTTCACTGTTGGGTCTCGTTATAGTGTTGCCTACCACATAGCGTGGGAACCGATTTATACGGCCATCCATCAGATAGGTCTTTGCCCAATATTGAGAGGGTAGAAACTCTAGATTGAATCCGGCACTCCCTTCAAGTTCCTTAGGAAGCGGTTTGTCCAGGTAAATGGCAATCTCAACACCTTTGCCCTTAGCCGTTACAACCACGCGTGAATCAAAATCGTAATCTCCATACCTTAATGTAGCTTCAATGCTTTTCGATTCTTTATCTACCTTTCGGGTTGGTATTTCAGGAACAAGATCCCACTGCTCTGGAGTACTGGAAAGTCTAACAGCCCCACCTTGTGCTGTTCTGACACCATGATGAATCAATTCAATGCCAGCGGTCTTCTCATCATTGAAACCTCCTGTAAAAAGGTTGCTGTACACTAGTACATTCACACCTTGCGTCTCAAAATATTCTAGGTCATTGAGTTTCAATTCCTGGCTGAAACCATAATTACATGCTGATAATAGTAGTACTAAAAGTGATAAAACCGTTGCTTTTTTCATATTGGACGAAAATTAAAAACGAGCTAGATAGATATAAATTTGTAATTCTTTATGGTGTTGTCCACAGAAGTATGAACGTTGAATTCATTGTTGAAAATCTCTTGCAAGCAAAATAGCTTCCTTCTTTTAAGTGTAGGTAAATCAGTTCCTAAAACATATTATAAAGGTAACGGCTTGTAAGTTTGAATTGATAATAAAGATACCACTTTAGTTCAATAGATTTAATCAAAATAAGGGGTAAAGAGGTTCGGCTAGGTATATTCCGGGTTATCGGTTCATTAATGGGTCATACCTCACGGACTATGTGGTGATAAGGCCTAGGTTCATTTAAATAATGGAAGTAAAATTGAAATGATTGTGTGTTTATTGCAAATCTGTTTTATAGGAATTGATTACAACTTCAGCTGCTTGTTTTGCCATCCCTTTTATAAGGAACAATTCTATTTTTTTTCTGTTATTCGTTAAAGAAATCCGCTTCTTTGAAAGCTACACTTTTTATTTTCAGATATTTCCAAACCTCTGTTGTACTCTTGTTAGACAGACTTGGGAAATCTTCTTGGATTAGGCAATACGTAAGAAATCCGTCGATGTTCGCCTCGGGGATATCGAAACTTTCCGATAGTTTTTTCTTTGAGAACTTAGATATGATTTCCTTCTCCAGTTCCATGTTTTCATCACGTGCGATCATATCCTCGAAAGATTTGGTTCTACCAGAAAGCTTGTTCATTATTTTATGTGTATTTATTACTAGTGCTATGCCATAATAATAAACATATTTTCCTCTATCGGCTTCCAAGAGCAAACGTTCACTTTGGGTCATTACCTCTATATTGGCATTGGGCAGTTTTAATGAAGATGAAGTGACAACAGGCTTAATTCCCAGCCTCTCAATGTCAAGGTCTATTTTCCCTGTTAGATTATAAGGGGTAACCGTGACTTCATTTAAATTGATAACGTTCTCTGAAAGGTTTATGACGACTAAATTCTGATTAATGATCGTATCGGTAATAATGAATTCCTTCGTTTGATATTGAACCGCACTAATCTGCAGTGTATCTTTCAGTTTTACTTCAATGGAGAACAGGCCTAAGGAATCGGTAATCGTGGATTTTTTAGAATTCAGGTTGACGATCAATAAATTGGAAACATCATTCTTAAGGCTTTTTACCATCCCTTTCAATAGGGTGGTTTTTTCTTGACCCATTCCTGAAATAGAAGTCAATATGATCAATAGTAATGATATCCCTAATTTTTTCTGCAATGGTGACGTGGTGTAATTATGACAAAATGCCTTTTTAAAAATAAGGGATTATGTATTTGTAAGTGGTTAGGTTAGGTGTTTTTTAACACCTAATTGGCATACAAACCAATTAAAAATCAGCAGATTCCGATATCGCTAAGTTAGGATATAGGTTAGGATTGGCTATGAAGAATAACCGTTTAACATGATTTTATTTGACCTTTTTGAATTTAGTGCTCAGATATACTTGTTTCCATTCACCATTTTCATAAAATCCGACTTTGAAATTATAGGTGGAGTCATCAACATACTCCCACATATCGGTAACAGTTGAGGTTCCATAGGTATATTGATATATAATATTCTTCCCTTCGGAATAAACGCTTCCTTTGGTCAATCCCCCGAAAACATCGAATTCCCAAAATTTTATACTATCGGTATTTTTATCATACTGTCTTATTCCATGATTTCGCAATCCTGTCTTAGTTTGTTCCTTATTGATGTATCCATACGATTCAGCTATGACTATCGTGCTATCCAATGAAAAATGAAACCTGATTTCTTGGTCGAATTTATTCCCGTCTCCCCAAGTTCCACTTGCTTTCCAAGATTTTCCCACAAGATTATTGAACATTGAAAGATTGGATTTTTGGGCATACGTAACAGTACTTATCAATAAGATGAAAATTAGTATTGCATTTTTCATAAGTATATGTCATGGTTTGGTGGGCCGCAAGACCCGTCGTGAAACTAATTTAGATAAAGAAAACGGAATTTTAGTAGAATTCATAGGGATTTGGGGAAAAGGTGCTTACTTCCAATGTACGTGTAGCCAAATTTCTAGTTTCTATATTTCTCAAAATCTTACTCAATTTACTTTAATACGAATAACGTGAAAGCAAAAAGTTCATTGGTTTTGAAGTAGGGGTAGCATATTGTGTAACTATGGACAACGTTCGGGGTCTGCACTAGCGGTACCCCAAAGGCGCATTCCTATATAGTGTTATTAGCACATCCAGCTCCAATAGCTATTATTTATCAAGAATTCCCTAAATGATATTTCAGGTATTTTTTCTCCTGTACCTTTTATGAAAAACCTTGATTCACTTCTATTCCACCCCAGAATCAATTCATTGGTTTTCAGTTTGCAATACAGATCATAAGTATTCTTTAGTTCTTTTAAATATTCGCTCAACTCTTCCATAGATTCAAAACGATCATCTTCAGGTCCAAGTAATTTTGATATTAGTGTGTTGTCCGAAGATGATATTTTATCAAAAGAGCCGTTTAATAAATAAGATATGGTATTTGGGTCTGATATTCCTTTTGCTACATTTTTAATACCATAGAGAAATTTATAAGGTTCCTCTACTTTGTATCCAAAACAAATTAAATTTTCACCTTTGGGTCTTAATCCAAAGGGGACCAATTCAATTTTAACTTTGGTATCTGTTCCAATCCTAGGAATTTCAATGTCAATAAAAAAAACCGAATAGTCGCTTTCGCTATCGATATGCTCTGATGTAAAATTATTGATACCAAAATCAATGGGTAAAACTTCTTTTAGGTCCAGATTGGATGAGATTTTTCTTTCCCAACTACATTCTACTTGATCTGATTGAAGGATTACATACTTACCCTCACTGTTTTTATAGGCCCCAACCGTAGAATTACACGAACATCCACAAGTTGGCCAGCTACCAGAGATTTTTAGGTAACCGTTTTGGGAGTCATCGATCTTGTTGAAATCAAGAACCCCATCATCGTCCATATCTTCAAACATTGAGTAACAATTATTCACCCTACCCCATAAAATCCCACTTAAAGTTTCCTGCTTTTGTCCACATACCAATGATGGAATCACGATAACAAAAAGCAATAGTATATTTTTCATGATTTGCTTATTAAAGGGGTTCTGCTTTATTGTTTTCCAACGTGTTTGTATTTGATTTCGTTGCGTGTTTTCAGCGACTAATTTAGCAAATACAGACCGAATGGAAAATACGGGAGGATTTTCTTAAGTAAGCAAAAAGAGGCAATAAATTATTTATGTTGTTGGGTGTTCGTTTTCATTTCTCTAAATATCCAAACCATTCTATCTAGAAACCACATTTTAGACATATAAGCCATAATCGCACCAATTATTGTCAAGTTTATTTCTAGTTTCCATAAACCTATCATTAAAATAATTCCACCAACAGTTTGTAATATGGTTAGAATAAGAATTGGTGTAGAGTGGTGTTTTGGAACTGATACTGTTTTTCGTTCAGCCCAGTACCTTTCTCCTAAAACGGCTTTTGCACCCCAATTTTCTATGCTTTTTGGCTTCTTAAATAAGGTTGGATTTATAATTATCCAAATAATAAGAATAGCAATCGGAATTAGACAATACCATCCAATCCAAATTCTCGACCATACAGCCAGAATTATAAAAGGTAATGTAGCAAACCTTGTCCATATAGACCAAGGATTGGTATGCTTCATCCAACTCTCCCCATCAAGTTTGAATATTTTAGCTATTTGTTTTTCTAAGGTCATATTTCTATTTGTTTTTTTTACTCCTATTTAATTTTCAGTAGTGGTATTTCATTTTAAAGAAATTCATAATAATTTGGAATTTCATTTAGGTTTTGTTTCTTTAAACTGTCTGTACCTAAATCAAATTGCAATCCTTTCTCCAAAATATTCTCAAGATTATTCAATGCTATTTTGATTTAGTAACAAGTTTACATTTCCATTAATAGAACCTTTACTTGCTTTCAGTGAATCTTTCACATCTTCATTACATCTCCTATTTTTTCTGAAATAGAAATTATTAATTTTAAAATAGAAGATGTAATCGGTAGCGCGGTTTCATTTTTGATACTATCAAAGATAAAATCATTTGATCTTAATTATTTTATGAAACGGAATTTTTTAATTAGGCACAACGCAGTGTAAGCTTCCCTAAAAATCTAGATAGCCCAGTGGCCTAAAAACAAAAAGCCCCTAAAAAGGGTTTAAAAGAGGTCTTTTTTTTGCTGTTCAAGAGCTTGTGCAACGGTTACCTGTGTTAGGCATAGTATTATTTTATTTTTGTCAATGTAAACTTATTTATTTTAGTTGGTTTTTCCATTTTGTAAACTCCAACATCTTCATAATTTTTATTTACTGCTTCAACTATTTTATCTCTGAAATCATCGTCAGAGTTATATCCTAAAATCACATTTCTCAATGCTCTTTTATTGTAATTAGCTTTTCCTTTAAATCCTTTTACTAAACGAACTTCTTTTTCATAACTCCAATTTATGGCTTTTCTATAAAAAATTTTTCCCATGTCAGAATCTTCAATAATCGGAGAGAATTCCAATTTTGTTAAGTCTTCTACATAACTTACTGGTCCTAAAACTGAGAAAAAATCTTTGTCAATGTCGCTGTCAAATTGCAAACAAACACCTTTATGGTCATTTGCATAGTTTGCCCAAAGTGGCAAGTTCATATAATACATTGAAAAGCATGCAACTCCAAATTCAAGTATAAAATCCTTAACTTTTTCATGTGCGAATTCTTGAAGTTTATCTAAATCATATTTAGAGTCAAAATGTTTTTTAACCGCTTTATCCGTAATTCCTTCAGAAACTAATTGATAAAGTTTTAAGGTGGCTTCAGGGTTCTTTGTCAAATAAACTAAATCAGGACTAGAATCAAAAGGGTCATTCAGGGATTCTCTATCAGGAAAATAAATATAATTTTCGGCTATTTCCTCGATTGTTCTGTCAGTATTCTGTCTGAATCTAAAGATGTAAGGTCTTCCTGCTAAGTTAATCTCTTCTTTCATGCCATTATTATGCCTAACGGTTGAGCTATGAACAGTATGGGCGCAAACTAGCGTTTGCTTTCCGCCACGCACATAGCAAAATCTTTTTGTTTTGCTTTTTCTTTCTTTTTTCCAAAGTTAAAATTAAAGATTACGCGACAGCGAAATATTCAATTTAGCGACTTTATAAATATACATAGACCTTTAGATTAAGCCCGAAGCCCGCATTACGTTTAGGCTCTGTTAGCAGCAGATTTTTACCGTACAATTTCTATTGCTTTTTCAAGAAACTCGTCCCTGCCTTCTCTTATTCCTTTTACTGTTTTTTGAACATAAACATCGGGTAAAATACCTATTCCATATAATTGAGAGCCGTCATGTTTTACAACTTTCATTCCAGTCCAACTAATTTCAATTTCACCTGGTAGATTAAACGTATTGAAATTTCCGTTGGTCCCAGCAGTTGGTTGCCCTACTATGGTAGCTAATTTATACCCCTTAACGAAACCCATTAGACTCTCAGCATAGCTTATGGCTTTTCCGTTGGTAATTACTGCTACCTTTTTATCTCCCAAATATGGTAAAGCCGGTTCAAAAAATCCTTTCCAACTTGCGGTCAAATAACTTTTAGGTTTTTGCTGGTCTGGGTAAACAATTTTAGGAATATACATCCAATCCTTTGTTGTATCACCTACTTTCATTAAATGTTTAATAATCTCACCATTATTATAGGGGTAACCTCGTAAATCAAATATTAAACCAGTACTTTTTTCGAGTTGAGGAAGCAGGTAGTTAAAGGTTTCCATGTCCATGAGGGAAAGATTTAGATAGTGGATTCCTTCTTCAATCTTTGTGTAGGGGTTAAGTGATTTTGCATGACTATAAGGTTCTTGGTTTCTGGTAACTTCAATTGTTTGATTGACAGTTTCGATTGTAAATTTTGAGCCACTTTCTCCCAAAAGCGAAATCTCTTCTGATTTGTGGCGCAACCGGCCTAAAGTTCCAGCGGATATCATTGAGTTAATCTCTTCAAAAAATTCTTTTGAATCAACTCCATTTATTTTTATTATTTCATCACCTTTTTTAAGGTTTAAATCATCTTCCCAAACATCTGAAATCACAAGTTTATCATCTAACCACTCCCAAAAAAAGGGAGGGGCATATACTTCTTCCTTAACACTTTTTGAAGTTATGAATATGTGACCATCTTTTAAAGGCGATGTGAATTTTCTGAGTGTAATAAGATGGTCTTTTAAAGAGGAATCTTTAAAAGACCTGATTAGAGCACTTTCTAATTCATTTTCCCAATCCAAATTTAAAACATCGAAATAGGGAAAAAAGTGTTGGAACACATTATAAGTATTTATAATATTTCCTAGTCTAAAGGATATTGAACTTTTGTCAATTTTATAATTGTTTAGTTTATTTCTAAGATTCTCTATACTCTTTTTACTGGATTTTGGAATTGTGCCACTTTCATTTACGTTGACAACTAAAGGAATAGCTAAATATCGATTTTCATTAAGGCTAACAATTGTGGTCTCTCCATATCTTGGTCGAAATGATATAGAATCATTTTCAGGGGTGGCAATAATGCGCTTACTGTAAAATGGACCATTCTGAATTGACATTCCATATCCAACCCCTTGGTGAAACCAGAATTGTTCTCCAATAACATCAGAATTATTCGAATTTTTTATAACCAAAGTATCACCATTAGAATTAGAAAATCTAATTGAAGGTGCAATAGGAGAAAATAAAGAGTAGATTGTGTTTACAAACGCTTCGTTTGTTTCACATTTCAACACCTTGTTTGCGGCATAAATTGAAAATTTATCCCAATCGAGTCCAAAGGCTTCATCACTTGGATGAAAATATTTTATATATCCATAAATCTTGGAAAAGGTTTTAAGGTTTTCAATTTTCTGTGAATTGTCGGGCAAGTCAGATTTTGGCGAACAACTGATAAAAAGAATTATGAGAATTGTTGTTGCTTTTTTAATCATGGTTTTTGAAATTTGCTGCCAATACAGCGCTATGTGAAGTCTACGTTATTTTTAAGGAAATATAGTGAAAACCATTATAAGTTTTCTACGATGTTGGGAATAAAATCATGTGTACCACCGAGCAAAGCGACCGATGAACACCCGTAAAATAAGCAAGCAACGGTGAATAAATTGCATATAGCGTATTGATATGTTGCGTTGAAAAGCCGTAGCGGCGTTATTTGCCAGTGACCTCTCATCCTATCCCGATGGCAATCTGTCATAGCGCTGCGATGATGTAGCATTTTTAAAGGAACGGGCGACATCTGCGAGAGCAGTGTGCGGGAGGGAGCGGTGGCAAAATGAGATGAAGGGATTTTGGTCGACGCATGCGTTCCGAGCATTGCGAAAATATGAATACCTTTAAAAATCAACGAAGATGATAGGGAGAATACTGGCAGATTGAGCTAAGTTTTAGTTGTTTTTTAGCTCAGTTCATTGTTGGCGGTAGTAATTATTTCCCCAGTATTTCATTGATGTATATTGAACGATATTTTTCTGGATATTCAACCTGTACTCCGTGCGTTCCATTTTCAAATAAAAACCATTTTTTAGATGGCGCAATAATTGAATCAAAATACGCCTTTGCTACAGACGTTTCAGTAAAATGGTCATTGTCTCCTTGTAGTATGTATACTGGCACTTTAAATTCAGGAACATCACGCATTAGATTCATATCGATAGCAGTAGGTTGTAAAATCTTAGCTGCAGGATAGTAGGATTCAGGACTATTTATCATATCGGTAAATTTTTCCTTAAACGTCAATCCATCATCTAAAAACATACTTTTAATAAAATTAAAGTCGGTATCTAATTTTATCGGTGCATATTTCATTACAATCTGTCGTTCTATTTCAAAGGCTTCAACTACTGAATTTTTTGAGTTTTTAACATAAGGTGGTCTTCCAATTTGTTTTAATTGATTTATTGAAATCGTATCATTATGTTTTTGCGATTCTGACATTGCAAATTCATAAGATAACTCTTCCGAAAGTGATAGATTGGCCATAAGACCACTACCAATATAGGCGTGATATAATTCAGGATTTTTTTGAACCATATAAGCTGCTACCGCTGTTCCCCAAGATAAACCTTCGATGTAAATCTTATCCTTTTTAAAAGTCTTTTTTAAGTGATTTGATAATTCCAAACCATCATCCACAATATGGTTTAGGGTAATCGACGAATCAGGTATGCTGTCATTATAGGCTAGTCCAGAGCCTCTTTGTTCCCAATAACAAACCGTAAATATATCTTCCAAATCAACTCCTGTGAGTTTGTAAATTACGGGTAAAATGGGTGCTCCTGGTCCTCCGTGAACTTTTAGTAGCACGGGATTGTTTTTGTCTTTTCCTCTAATGGTAATCCTTTGTGGTACTCCATTAATTGTCATATCCTCGTGCATAGCAATACTATTTGGAAGCACATTTCCCTTTTCGTCTAAAAAAGGTTCTTCATCTCCGGAACTATTGATTCGGATTACTAATAAAACAACTAAAATAAACGCAACAATTGCTCCCAATAAAATCAGAAACCACTTTCCTATTTTCTTTACTATTTTCATATGTTCTTAATTGGTTCTGTAGTTTTTCTTATTACCGCCAACGCCGCGCTATGTGAAGTCCACGTTATTTTTAAGGGAATATAGTGAAAACCTTAAAAGGTTTTCGACAATATTGGGAATAAAATGACGTCTACCACTGATCAAAGCGACGGATGAACACCCGTAAGATAGGCAAGCAGCGGTGATAAATTGCATATGGCGCTGCGATGATGTAGCATTTCCAAAAGACCGGGCGACATCTGCGAAAACAGTGTGGGGGAAGGAGTGGGGCTAAAGGGGATGAAGGGATTATGGTCGACGCGGGCGTCACGAGCGCAGCGAACACAGGAATACCTTTAAAATCAATGAAAATGATATGAATAAAGCTACATCATTGTTCTGTATATGGTGTTGTGGCATCCCGAAGGGTGCTATACATTACATATTGTCAGCTATATTTTACAAAATACATTTCCAATTCCCCTTTTCCTTTAGCGTGAATTTTTCCCCTGCTTTCACAATTGATATCATTTTTGACAAGCTGGTAGGTTGTTTTTGATATATTTATTTTGCCATGCTCTCCTAAAGATTCCATACGACTTGCCATATTAATCGTATCTCCAAAGAGATCATAGTTAAATTTCTTTTTTCCTACTACGCCGGCCACTATTGGCCCCGAATGTACCCCAACTCTCATTCTCCATTTTATTTCATGTTTGTTATTTCTCTCCTCAAGATAGGATAACATGCGTTGTGCAGCTTTAATACAATTAATGGCATGTTCTTTAACCTCTTCTTCAAGGCCACATGCAGCCATATATGCATCCCCAATTGTTTCAATTTTTTCAACTCCTGTCTCCTCGACAATCTCATCGAATCGTCCAAAAATATCATTGAGTTCGTTGACCAAAGTAATTGCAGGAATGCTAGCTACTAACTCGGTAAAGCCTATGAAGTCAGTAAACAGTATAGTTACATTTTTGTGTCTTTTAGGTACTGTTTTACCAGTTTCTTTTAGATCTCTTGCCACATTTACCGGAAGGATATTATGCAGAAGGTCATCTGATCTTTTTTGCTCTGCCTTTAAAGACTCTTCTGACCTATCGATCAATACAGACAAAGTCCATGCGATTGTAAGGCAAATCAATCCCGTTGTGCTGATGTTGATCACTTGCAGAAAATAAGGGTCCAATACATTATAGTGAGCAATAATTTTTGATTGAAGCACAACCGAAATAATCAAAGTCAAGCCCCCCAATATACTAAAACCGATAGCTAATTTCCTCGCACTTTTAGGGAAGGTCATGTATGGAGTAATTATTATGATGTAACAAATGACCCAAACCCCTGACGAGTAACCCAGCAAATAAAGAAATAGAATAATTCCAATATAAGTTGTAGCGGTAAACCAAGTTGAAGCCAATACCCTCCAACCTTTGCCATTGAACAGTAGAACGAATGAAAACATCAATGCCAAGAGTCCATTGCTCACGTGAAGTATTGGGGCATCTGTAAGATAAAGAGCAGTAATCATCCACATCACCATGAATAAGATGCCAAGGATAGAGGCAATATTTGTTATCCGCAGATACCTATTCTCAGTTATTGAAAACTCCTTATTAGCACCATAATCAACTATTCTTTGGAAAATTGAAGTTTTGCTTATATCATCATTGGGCATATGGTCCTTTTTTTCGCTAAAAATTGAATGCTTTCATATTGTAGTCAATGTGCTCGTGTATGGTTTCGTTGTGTTAATACCAAGATACTGAATAAACAGAAGTAATGAACTATTCGCGTTATTGGTAAATGTTATTGCAGGTAATTGAAGAACAGTTCTATAAAGACACCAAGCACAGCACTGAGGACAGCTGCAAAAATAGATAAGCGTTTTAATTTATAAATGTTTGTAAATGCCAACCATAGACATAACAAAGCACAAAACGATAAAATTATAGTTCCAGACAAAGGCACGATGCTGTTGAAAAGCCCAATTTGATTAAAAATGGGATCTAGCAAAGCAGTAAAACCAAAAAGAGCTAAAGTGAAATTTGTTTTTTTATGGCCTATAAATAGGTAATAACTAGCAATTAATAACTCAACACTTATAGCTAAAGGACCAAATTGATTATAATACTCTCTTTTAAAATATGCCTCGAAACCTTGGGGGAAATCAATCTTCACTATAAAGGCGATACTTAGAACAATTCCGATAATCAAAAGTAATATTGCAATTGTCTTTCTTTTTTTCATGAGGTCGCGCTAAATGTTTGCCAAGGTGTTCGTATATGATTTGTTGCGTTGGTTAGATCTAAGATAGTAAATGGAAACTAATCATTATCGAAATCTGCAGGATTTTCAGAGTACACACGCAACGAGTAATTAATTATACACGTCCTAGGTTTGATCCTCTTTAAATTTATAATATAATCAGACAGAAGAAAAGAGGGAATTAAGGTTGTTATACACGATGGAGCCTGTGGACACAATGAAAAAAGCCCCTTGAGGAGGCTTATATAAATCCGTTTATATAGGAATTAAGGGCTTGTGCAACGGTTACCGGTGTTAGCACTAGTTTTATTTCTTTTTTATGAATTTAATTCCAAGTATTATTAAGATTACTATCAAAGCAACAAAATATATACTGGTTGTAGTGCTTTTTATAATTGAAAAAATATTGGTTACATTAACTGTAGTCTCTGTCAAGTCCGGATAATTGTTCAACATTGTGATAATCCCAATATTTTCCAGGTAATCCGCGATTCCTGCAATTATTGGTAACATAGAAAGATAGGTAAAAGGGGACTTGAGTTTGCTTAATTTTTTTAGAAAAAATGCCAAAAGCAAAGAATAGGTCAGCCCAAAAAGTAGCGGATAAATCATATCCACAGGTATTTGGTTGGTTAAATAAATTTCACGCCCATTTTCACCAAGTGTACTAAATAATTTATTTACATAGTCCTGATTATATCCCGTTGGAAGCATATCCAACAATTTCATTCCGTTCGAGAATCCCATTGTTTTTGGAATCGTAACCAGTAACATGAATAGGTAAATAACATTGGTGAGTATAAAAAGACCCAATACTTTTTTTCCGGAAGTGTATTTTTCTAGGGTTTTAGCGAATCGGTTCATTGATTTTCAAATTAGTGCTGACGCAGCGTGCCTGTTACACAAGATATGAAAAAGACCGTGGTTATTTTCTAAATCAGGAAAGGGATCGTAACTTTAGGTATGCAAGGCAAGAAGGACTATCAGAAAAAACTGTTCGCGAGTTACCAGTTGGCGATCGCCTACAACCTGAAGAAATACCTGAAATTCATGGGAAAACGAACGAAAAGTGGGGTGGGATTGCTTGCTTTGGTTGCATTTGTTAAAAGTGCCTTTCAATACCTGAACAGAACATTTTTATGGCATCTAAAATTCACTTTCAACTTCTAGGGAGGTATAAAAAAAGCCCCTTGAAGAGGCTTATATTGATAATATTATGTCTGATTAAAGGCTTGTGCGACGGTTACCGGTGTTAGCTTTAGTATTATTTATTTTTTACAATCCACAATGAATTAAAATACTCAATAAGGATAAAATCATCAGTTTTGGGATTATCTTTATAATAGATATTTAAGTAAGCATAATCTGAAGTACCTTTACTCTTAAGTTTTAATGTTTGATTCTTTAACTGTATTTTGATTATGTATTTCGCTTTTCGAGCATTTGGACTACAATCAGCAGGGTTTAAACTCCAACATACTATTTCCCAAAAGTTTTTTAAAAAATAACTAGGGTAAAATTCCTTTTTGCAATCTAAAATAATTGGGTTGGTAGCTTCTGGATTTATATTTATGTAGCCGTTTAGTTTATAGTAAAATGGTTTAAACTCTGAGGCATTAGGGAACTCTGTGTAATATAGAGGTGTTAACTTATCTAAATCTGAAATTTCACTTCTTTCGTATTTATAGTCATCTGTAATCCTATAAACTTCTTTTTCTTTCTTATTATAGTCTGATTTAACAAAAAAAATAGTGTTATTAGAATCTCTCAATATCCCTTTACGAATATGTACAAACTGACTATAATTTGAATCTGTTAGCGGTATATCTGTTATAAAACGTTCTTTAGAGATATATAGACTGTCTTTGTCGAAATCAAGAATTTGATATATTTCTAAATTATCATTATCCTTTAATTCAATTATGTATGGGGAACTAAAGATTAGATATCTGTGAAAAAAATAAAAAATAATTAATATAAATCCAACAAGTAAGGCTATTTTTTTCATATTAAAGCTAACGTGTTTATGTATGAAAAGTTGCGTGTTTGCGTGCGAGGATTTTCCGAAGGAAAATCAGACGTAGCAAACGTGCAACTGCTTTTATTTAAACCAAACACCAGCAATTTTTTATATACTGTGTGCCTGTTGCACAAGTTAACGAAAAAACCACATAGGATAAAGGTGATTTTAACGTTTGGATCGTAACTTTAGGTATGCAGGGAAAGAAAGATTACCAAGAAAAACTGTTTGCGAGTTTCCGGTTGGTGATCGACTACAACCTGAAGAAATACCTGAAATTCGAGCAAAAACGCTCCAATAGTGGGCTAGGAAAACTTTTATTTAAGGCTTTTTAATAAAGTGTTGTGCAAGATCTGTTTTTAGCTTTTTCAGGCCATCGGAAATTTACAGTCCAACACTAAGAAGTAATAAAAAAGCCCCTTGAGGAGGCTTATATGAATCCGTTTATGTAGGAATTAAGGGCTTGTGCAACGGTTACCATTTTTAAACATTGGGTAAATAAAAAAATCACAGTAATAATGAAATATACTACTGTGATTTTTGAAATAACATTAAATCGTAAGAAGACTGAATTATAAATTAGGATAATTTTCTACATCAAAGAATCCAGTAATGTCTTTTAATCTATTGTCTTCAACTAATGCAAAACTCGTTCCATCATCAACAACTTCATTCTTTTCGTTTAGCATATCCCATTTTATTAGATATCTATCGTGATGAGAAAGTATTTTTGTTGGAACAAATGTTGTTCCAGGAAATTGCTCTTGAAACTGTCCTATATAATCCGATATTTGTGCACGACCATTTACTGCTTGAAGTGGATCTGTATATTTAAAATCTTCAGCTATAAATTTCTGTAATTCTTGTTCTCTTTCGGTATTATTAGTTATAGTCCAACTTTCACACCAGTCATTCCATATTTTTTTAAAATCTTCCATTTTATTCTAATTTTATTTTAAAATTCTTGTATCGTTGGACGAATTACTAGTTCGTTAATATCTACATCTGCAGGTTGTTCAATAGCGTAGGCAACAGCTTTTGCAATGGAAATTGCAGGAATGGCATCTTTGTAAACTTGCTGTACAAATTGTGAAGTTGCCTCATCTGAACTTCCTAATTGTAGTTCAGAATCTATTAAACCCGGTGAAAGAATAGTGGTTCTAATATCTTTACCAACCTCTTGCCTCAATCCTTCACTTATGGCACGCACTGCATATTTAGTACCGCTATAAACTGCTCCTCCGGGACTTACTTTTAATCCCGCAACAGATGCTAAATTGATAAAGTGACCCGATTTTTGTTTTTCAAATTCTGGCAAGGCTGCAGCAATACCGTATAACACACCTTTTATGTTAACATCGATCATACTGTCCCATTCGTTAACTTTTAAAGCACTTAATGGTGCCAAAGGCATAATACCGGCATTGTTGACCATAACATCAATTTTACCAAAACTGTCAATGGCTTTTTTTACCAAAGCTTTTACATCATCGGCACTGGTAACATCTGTTCTTAAAATTTCAACAGCACCTCCATTTTTTTTAATTTCTGATGCCACTTTTTCTAATTTTTCTACTCTACGAGCACCTAATACTACTTTTGCTCCTTTTTCTGCCAAATAATGCGCTGTAGCTTCTCCTAATCCGCTACTTCCACCTGTAATGACTACTACTTTGCCTGCTATATTATTGGTCATTTTATTTGATTTTTGTTTCTAATAAGTACTCTAATTTGTAATTGCTTAAAGACTCATCTTGTATAGACTGCGTTAGTTCATTAACCTTGTCTGCACCAAATGGTAATCCAACTGTGGTACGTGTTGGTCTTGAGCCTTGAGACATTTCTGCCAGTTTTAAATAAGCGTCGGCAACTATACTAGGCTGTGGAATATCTTTTGATTGCATTAACACTCCAAATCCTTCAACCATACTGCCAAGAATCTTTTGTAATTCTGGGTTCTCTGCTACAATTTCTGTTCTAGCTTCTGGAACAAATGAATTTCCTAAATTAGTAGCAAATGGTCCTGGTTCAACTAAAATGGATTCAACTCCAGTAGGAGCTAATTCATATTTTAAACTTTGTGTATAAGCTTCTACAGCTGCTTTAGATGCGCTATAAGTTGAAGCAAAGGGAGCAGGTACTCTACCATAAGCAGATGTTGTGTTGATTATTAACCCTTTTCCTTCTTTTCGCATTGTTGGTAATACAGCCTGAGAGGTTCTAATGATACCGTAATAGTTTATATTCATTAAGTCATTAGCTTGGGCAATACTAAAAGCCTCTGCAATTCCTAAATGCATTATACCAGCATTGTTTATTAGTACATCAATTGTACCGACTTCTTTAATTATGCTGTCCATTGCAACTTTTACCGAATCGTCTTCGGCAACGTCCATATCCACTACTTTAATACTCGAAGAATATTTTTCCAGTTCTTGTTTCTTTTCAGAATTGCTTCCTTCAGGATTTCTCATTGTTGCATAAACCTTATAACCGTTGTCTGCAAATAGTTTTGCAGAAAGGTATCCAAATCCGTTACTGCTTCCTGTGATAATTACATTTTTCATTTTTATTTGTTTTATATATTGTATATTACTTTTAAATTGCAAGTAAAAATATATAAGTTACTTTTACTATGCAAGTAAAAACTGAATTAATTTCATTTTGCAAGTAAAAAATTAAAAATTGTATCTTTGCAATCAATTATAAATACATTAGATATAATGGATCATAAATTCAGATGTAATTGTCCTATAACTGTTGCGCTTGATGTTATTGGAGATAAATGGGCTTTGGTTATTGTTAAACAAATGCTGACTGAAGGGAAAAAAACGTTTAAAGATTTTATTGAGAGTGAAGAAGCTATTGCTACTAACATATTATCATCAAGATTAAAAATGCTTGAAGAGTTTAAGATTATCACAAAAGATAAATTGCCAGATAATAAGAAAACCAATATTTATACTTTAACCGAAAAGGGTGTAGATCTAATGCCCATAATAGCAGAATTATCTCTTTGGAGCGATAAACACGTTAGAGAGTTTCATCCAGAATTATATTCTGGTGAAACGCTTCAAATTATAAAAAACAATAAAGAAGGTTTTATTGATAAAAAAATTGAAGACTATAAGTTAGAAAATTGGAAATAGAGTGAAGTTTGTGCTACCAAAAAGAATAGTTAATTTAATTCTAGGGGGTGAAATTTTCCAGCTTGTTGCCAACGGTTAAGCAAAGAGCAGTGAGGAGGTACGCCGTCTGCGTTAGCAGCTGGCGAGTTGGCGTGTTGGCCAGTTTCCGTCTACGCACGAAGCTAGAGCTTTTGGTTTTTCCTTTTTTTGTCCAAAGCTAAATCCATAAGATTTTGCGGTCTTCATAAAAATGCACAAGCCTTAGGGTAAAACCCGAAGTCTGTATTGTTTATAGGTTGTGTGCCTGTTGCACAAGTTAAGAAAAAAGTCATTGTGGATCATTGCCGATCAGGAAACGGATCGTAACTTTAGGTATGCGGGGGAAAAGGAGTATCAAGAAAAGCGGTTCGCCCATTTTTAATTGACGATCGCCTACAACCTGAAGAAATACCTGAAATTCATGGGAAAACGAACGAAAAGTGGGGTGGGATTACTTGCTTTATCATTTTTTACAAAAAACAGGTGCCAAGAACTTGAAAGAACACTTGTAGGCCCCCCTAAAAATCTAGAATGTCCAGTGTCCTAAAAACAAAAAGCCCCTAAAAAGGGCTTAAAAGAGGTCTTTTTTTTGCTGTTCAAGGGCTTGTGCAACGGTTACTATTGTTGTAAAACGTACTTTTTTTACACTTCGATTGAAATCGTAACTTTTCCGCCAAGACCTTTTTCCACAATTTCGTAAAGCGTTTTCAATGTCAGATTACTGCCATTGTTTTCTACTCGTGAAATATAAGTCCGTTTTTTGTCTACTAATTCGCCCAGTTGTTCCTGCGTAAGGTTTTTTTCTTCCCGTGCATTTCTCAAAAGCAAACCGATTTTAAAAGACTCAAAATCTCTTTCCAATCCGTCTCTACGTTCCGTTCCTTTTTTTCCATAAACGGTGTCCTTGATTTCTTTCCAACTCTTGGTGTCCATCTTATTTGTTTTTGTCTTCATAGTATGAATTCATTAGTCCGACCGCTTTGTCGATTTCTTTTTTTGGTGTTTTCTGCGATTTTTTGGTAAATCCGTTCAAGAGTATTACCAATTTTCCTTTGTCGAAAAAACAGAAGACTCTCCAAATGTCCGAGCCTAATTTTATTCGGGCTTCGTAGAGTCCTTTAGTTCCGACAAGTGCTTTCAGATAAGTGGAGGGAACTCTTTCATAAGTCTCGATTATTTCGATTACTTTAAATATCTTGTCCTGAACCTTTTTCGGTTATTTGAGCAAGAATTCTTCGAAATACCCTTTATACTGGATAACTTCCCTTACTTTTTCCATTGCTCAAAGGTAACTTAAAAGTTACTATTTTCATGACCTCCTCCCGATAAACTGGACAGAATAAAATTAGAGAAAATAGGGCGAATAAATGTTTAACTTTAAATAGATTATTTGCTTATGAAACGTTCA
>NZ_WKJH01000021.1:159043-288994 GCF_009674825.1 Maribacter luteus | reverse complement strand
TGAATAAAATCACCCCAACGACCGTCATTACCAATAGGAGAATCACCTATAGGGTGAACAGAAATTAAGCATCAAGTGTAACATTCGTGAAGGTTTGTCGTCAAGTAGTAACATAACCTTCAAAAAAACTTGACTTGAGCACAATTCTCACTGTTAGCAACCTGACCAAAAAATTTGGCTATTTAACCGCTGTCAAAGATCTTAGCTTCACTATAGAAAAAGGCAATGTTTATGGCATTCTCGGACCTAACGGAAGTGGCAAATCCACCACCTTGGGCATCGTACTCAATGTAGTTAACCGTACCAAAGGCGAATTTGCCTGGTTTGACGGAAGCACCTCAACCCATGAGGCGTTGAAAAAAGTTGGGGCAATTATTGAGCGCCCTAATTTCTATCCCTACATGACCGCTATCCAGAATTTAAAATTGGTATGTAAGATCAAGGAGGTTTCCGAACAGAAGATCGAAGAGAAATTAGAACTAGTAGGGTTGCTAGATCGTAAAAACAGTAAATTCAGAACATATTCTTTGGGTATGAAACAACGTTTGGCCATAGCTTCTGCCCTACTGAACGATCCCGAGATACTTATTTTGGACGAACCCACAAATGGTCTAGACCCCCAAGGTATTCACCAAATTAGGGAAATCATAAAAAAAGTGGCCTCACAAGGCACCACGATCCTATTGGCTTCACACCTCTTGGACGAAGTGGAAAAGGTCTGCTCCCATGTCGTGATTCTTAGAAAGGGACAAAAACTATATTCCGGTCGTGTTGATGATATGATGGCGAGCTACGGTTTCTTTGAATTAAAAGCGGGAAATGCCGACGGCCTGCTACAATTCTTGGAAAACAATGACAGTTTCGGGAAGGTAACCCAAGAAAACGGATTGATCACAGCTTTTCTTAAGGAAGAAATGAATTCGGAAGTATTAAATAGAAGCCTTATGGAAAAAGGAATAATCCTATCCCATTTAGTAAAAAGAAAGGAAAGTCTTGAAGAACAATTCCTTGCCCTGACCAAAACCCAAGCCAATTAAACCAAAAATAACATGTTAAGATTATTACATATAGAATTCATAAAGCTTTGGAACAATAGGGTCAGCAAGATTCTGATCATTGCATATTTTGTTTTACTTACTTCCATAGCCTTGGTAGCCGCGATTAAATTCGATATTGGCCCCATAAAATTCCATTTGGCGGAACAGGGTATTTTCAATTTCCCTTACATCTGGCATTTCAATACATTCATTACCGCATTTTTCAAACTGTTCCTGGCAATCGTCATCGTATCCATGATGGCGAATGAATACAGTAACAAGACCATTAAGCAAAACTTGATTGACGGACTGTCGAAAAAAGAGTTCATTCTATCCAAATTTTTAACAGTGATATCCTTCTCCTTGATATCCACACTATTCGTCTTTGTGGTTTCACTGATCTTGGGCCTAATTTATTCAGACTACAACGAGATAAGTATCATTTTTTCGGACCTTGAATTCCTGTTGGCCTTCTTCGTGAAACTTCTAGGTTTTTTCTCTTTTTGTCTTTTTCTTGGCATTTTGGTAAAACGTTCTGCTTTTGCCCTGGGATTCCTGATTTTATGGCAAGTATTTGAAGGATTTGCAAGAGGAATGATACGTTGGAAACTTTTTGATGGCGATACTACCGATTTTGTCATGGGCTTTTTCCCCTTAAATGCCATGTGGAAATTGATCGATGAACCTTTTTCCCGTTTAAGTGCCGTACAATCTGTGGCCAATCAAATCGGAGAGAAAATCGATGTGGATTATGGTGTACATTGGTATGAAATACTGATTGTATTGGGCTGGACGACAATTTTCATATACGGGTCGTATGCACTCCTGAAAAAAAGGGATCTTTAGCCGTTACCGAAAAAACATTAATTGATTGTTTTACCCAAAGGCCATGCGCTAGATCCAGTAATCCAATTACTCGATTTTGACCATGAATATTCGCTGTTTAGGTAGCACATTCTTATTTTGGAGTAATTTTAAGATATCCTTACCCTTTTTAATCACGGTCCTTTTGTATTTTTAAAAAATGAAATTCAAGGTCGTATCCGATTTTAAACCGACAGGGGATCAACCCGGTGCAATTGAACAATTGGTCAAGGGGATTGAAACCAAAGAACCCTACCAAACACTTTTAGGTGTAACGGGTTCCGGTAAAACTTTCACCGTAGCCAATGTAATCGAGGAAGTTCAGCGCCCAACATTGGTCTTAGCGCATAACAAGACCCTAGCTGCCCAATTATATTCGGAATTCAAACAATTTTTCCCCGATAATGCTGTAGAGTATTTTGTTTCCTATTACGATTACTACCAGCCCGAGGCATACATACCTACCTCCGGTCTTTATATAGAAAAGGATCTTTCGATCAATGAGGATATTGAAAAATTAAGATTAAGTGCAACCTCTTCACTCCTATCCGGTAGAAGGGATGTACTCGTAGTCGCATCCGTCTCCTGCCTATATGGTATTGGGAATCCCGTTGAATTCCAAAAAAACGTCATCAGCATACATAAAGACCAAGTTATCGCGCGTACCAAATTATTGCATATGCTGGTACAAAGCCTTTATTCCAGGACCACTGCAGATTTTCGTAATGGCAATTTCAGGGTAAAGGGTGATGTTGTCGATATTTTCCCTAGTTATGCGGACCATGCCTTTAGAATCCATTTCTTTGGGGATGAGATAGAAGAGATAGAAGCTTTCGACCCTTTCAACAATTCGGTAATCGAGGTTTATGAAAACTTGAACATCTATCCTGCGAACATGTTCGTAACCTCACCCGATATTCTTCAAAATGCAATTCGGTCAATTCAGGATGATCTTGTTCATCAAATCGATTATTTTAAAGAAATCGGCAAACCACTCGAGGCAAAACGTTTGGAAGAACGCACTAATTTTGATTTGGAAATGATAAGGGAATTGGGGTACTGTTCG
The DNA here is from genome assembly GCF_009674825.1 of Maribacter luteus. Classification (GTDB taxonomy): domain Bacteria; phylum Bacteroidota; class Bacteroidia; order Flavobacteriales; family Flavobacteriaceae; genus Maribacter_A; species Maribacter_A luteus. The sequence goes on along the minus strand of NZ_WKJH01000021.1, from coordinate 286,027 downwards.
GGAATTGAAAACTATTCCAGGTATTTGGATGGTCGCGAACCCGGCACCCGTCCTTTCTGCCTATTGGATTATTTTCCAGATGACTACCTCATGGTAATAGATGAAAGCCATGTTACCATACCACAAGTGCATGCCATGTACGGTGGGGACCGTTCCCGCAAGGAAAACTTGGTCGATTACGGATTCCGATTACCTGCTGCCATGGACAATAGGCCTTTGAAATTCGAAGAGTTCGAAATGCTACAGAACCAAGTTATCTATGTTAGTGCCACTCCGGCAGATTACGAATTACAACTTTGTCAAGGGGTTTATGTGGAGCAAATAATTCGCCCTACAGGTTTATTGGATCCGATTATCGAGGTACGGCCCAGTTTAAACCAAATAGATGATCTGATCGAAGAAATTCAACAAAGGGTCGAAAAGGACGAAAGAACTTTGGTTACGACCCTTACCAAACGAATGGCCGAGGAGCTTACCAAATATTTGACCAGGATAAATGTACGTTGTAGATATATTCATAGTGATGTGGATACCTTGGAACGTGTTGAGATCATGCAAGATCTTCGAAAAGGAATTTTCGATGTGCTCATAGGTGTTAACCTCCTGAGGGAAGGACTCGATTTACCTGAAGTTTCACTTGTAGCCATTTTGGATGCCGATAAGGAAGGTTTTTTAAGAAGTAATCGCTCATTGACCCAAACCGTCGGAAGGGCAGCAAGACACCTCAACGGTAAAGCTATCATGTACGCCGATAAAATTACGGACAGTATGCAAAAGACTATTGACGGCACCAATTACCGCCGTGAAAAACAAATTGCATATAACACGGCCAATAACCTAAAACCGAAGGCCTTGAACAAAAGTCTTGACAGTGTTCTGGCCAAAAATTCCGTTTCTACCTATCATTTTGAAAAAGAAGAATTACGTGCCGCTGAACCCGATATGGATTACCTGACAAAGGAACAGATAGAAAAAATGATCAGGGACAAACGTAAAGCCATGGAAAAAGCCGCCAAAGAATTGGACTTTATGACAGCTGCCAAACTCCGAGATGAAATCAAAATGTTACAGAAACAGGATTGAGGAGGTAATTGATCCAAACCTGCTCACTGGTCGAAATAATCATAAAACATAAACGAAAAAAGCGCCCCGATTGCTCAGGACGCTTCTCCGATGCTGATGTCCTTACCCGATTAGGCAGGCAACCAACACCCTGATGTCTGCTAACAGCCCATCAGTATCAACCAACAAACCAACCATTATGCCATGCCCAATTAGGACACCACATAATATTTTTAAATCCTTAAGACAATTCGATCATTCTTTTTGGCTTTGGTAAGGCCTCTTCTTTTTTTGGTAGATTGAATTTTAAGATTCCATCTTCGTACGAAGCCTTGATATTGTCCTCGTCGATTGTTTCAGGCAAAGTGAATGCTCGTTTGAATGAAGCGAATGAAAATTCCTTCCTTGTATAATTCTCCTTTTCTTCTTTTTTCTCTGAACTTACTTCTGAAGAAATGGTCAGTACATTTTCATTGACCTCTATTTTAAAATCTTCTTTTTTTCTACCTGGAACAGCTAATTCCAATTCAAAATCGGTATCGTTTTCCTTGATGTTCACTGCAGGAACACTGGTATTTTCATTTACCATACCACCAAACCAGTCTGGTTTGAATATTTCATTCATTAATGATGGGAACAAAATATCGTTTCTCTTAACTAAACTCATAACATTTATTTTTTAGGGTTAAATTTTAATTTCAATTGTGAAAGGACAAAAGATATACCAACCCCAATAAAATGTCATTATGTCTTATTTCTAGAGTATTTTTGTGACAATATGACGCTTTTTAACATGTTACAACCATTATTCAATTGATATAAGAGGATATCAGTGCGTGGATATTCAATTATAATGCGCCTTGAAAATATCGATCAACACTTTTGGTGGCACTATTTTATTGGGATATTGGTGCATTATGGCCAAAACCTGCTCTATCGCCGATGGCGGTAGCCCCATTTCCAATCCCACATTATGAATACGGTCTATTTCTATTTGGTCTTGCTTGTTATCAACATTCATCAACAACACCAATCGGTGAAATTGCAAAATACGGTCAGCCTCTGATTTTGGAATAACATGCTCGACCTTTCTATGGAAAAGCCCGTCGAAAACACTATGTTCTACCCCTAATTGCTCCGCCACACTTTGAAGAAAACCATATTCCTCAGGTTTCACCTTATTATCGACCTTAGCGAAAGCTATCATTTCCGAAAGTATACTAAGTTTTTCTTTACGTGAAGCCATATTCTTTCCCCTTTTAAATTAGGTTTATCCCAGATTACCCAATAAACCGATGCAAAATTTACTAGTTCAACCTATGACAAAGGAGACCTGCAAACCTTTAAAAAAATGTAGGATCACCCTCTAGTACTTTCACATGGTCCAACACCATAATTTTATCTAGTAACTCCCATATATTCAATGCTATAACTGATATTACTTTGCTTTCGTATAATAAATTGCCATTTTCCGTTGAAATACCAAGAGCTATCCTTAATTTGCGGCCATATTGAATAAAAATCGCGAACATGACCAACAATGATATTTTTAAAAAATTAAGAGTAGCCCTAATGCTAAGGGATGATGAGATTGTAGAAATACTTAAATTAGTAGATTTCAATATAACAAAAAGTGAATTGGGTGCACTGTTCAGAAAAGAAGACCACCCTAACTATATGGAATGTGGAGACCAAATACTCAGGAATTTCTTAAACGGCCTTGTCATCCACCTGAGGGGAACCAAAGAGAATCCTACAACACCGGGAGAAGCACTATCAAAGAACAAGGTTGCAAAACCGGCAGTTTCCCCAAAAAAAAGAGATTTTAAATCCGCAAAGCGAAAAGATTTTAAACAGGATATTTCACCCGTAAAATATAAGAACAAACCCTCCCAATCTAAAGGCAATAAAAAATCCTGAACCAGACCATAGGCCCAATTCAGGATTCAATAAATTTTTAAAGCATTATGCACCTGCGATCCTAATCGGAATGGTATACATTTCACCTTCCTTGAAATTACCAATACTTACCTTTTGGTAATTCAATCTTGTCTTGACAAAATTCTCTAATACCCTAAGATCCGTATCTACTGACAAAACCACAATCTCACCTTGATTGTTCAAGGTAAAACGCACTTGGGCTGTTTGGTCAATAAAATCAGAAGTCAAGGGGGCATTTTCCAAAAGCTGCCCAATTTGTGTGGATAATTGCTTAATCGGCTTTTCGCCTACTGCATCGTTCGCTAAAATGTTTGCACTCATTAATAGCATCGCAGCTACAAATACTAAACTTAATTTTCTCATGATTTGTTTGTTTAATGATTGATGAATAATTGATGATTATTAAAAAGACGCCCTAGATTATAGATTGTTACAAGAATATCCTCATTTAACATTATTTTAATTTATGTTATTCTTAAATCCGAGAACAAAGGAAAACAAGTTTCTGTAATATCCACAGCATGAATTACAGGCTTAACCAAAACTTAAAACAAATAACAATTCGGAAACTTACAGCACAAAAAAAAGAGCGATATTTTAAAATATCGCTCTTTTTTTAATATAACTAAGTTGTTTCTACTTAGCTCAATACCTCTTTTACCTTATCGGCAGCTTCTTGGAACTGAACAGCCGAATGAACCGCTAAACCGGAATTATCGATTATCTCTTTAGCCAATTCAGCATTGGTTCCCTGCAAACGGACTATTATAGGCACTTTAATTGAATCTCCCATATTCTTATAAGCATCAACCACACCTTGGGCAACACGATCACAACGAACGATTCCGCCGAAAATATTAATCAATATCGCTTTAACGGCCGGGTCTTTCAAGATAATACGAAAAGCTTCCTCAACCCTCTTGGCATCAGCGGTACCACCGACATCCAAAAAGTTAGCTGGCTCACCTCCTGCCATTTTTATCAAGTCCATTGTAGCCATGGCCAATCCTGCACCATTTACCATACAACCTACATTGCCATCCAAATCTACATAACTTAAACCTACAGCCCTTGCTTCAACTTCAATAGGGTTCTCTTCCCTTAAGTCGCGCATTTCAGCATACTGTTTTCTTCGATATAAGGCATTGTCATCAATAGAAACCTTGGCATCTACGGCCATTATCTTGTTATCCGAAGTCTTTAAAACCGGGTTGATCTCGAACATGTTCGAATCACTTTCCACATAAGCCTTGTATAAAGATGTCACGAACTTGGTCATCTCTTTGAATGCCGTTCCTGACAATCCCAAATTAAATGCGATTTTACGTGCTTGGAACGGAAGAATACCCGTAGCAGGGTCAACTTCCTCAGTAAATATCAAATGTGGGGTCTTTTCCGCTACTTCTTCAATATCCATACCACCTTCGGTAGAATACATGATCATGTTGCGGCCTTTACCTCGATCCAATAATACCGACATATAAAATTCGCTGGTCTCGCTATCTCCAGGATAATATACATCCTCAGCGATCAATACTTGGTGAACCTTCTTCCCTTCTGCCGATGTCTGGGGTGTGATCAGGTTCATCCCGATGATGTTACCTGCAATCTCTTCAACTTCCTGAAGGTTCTTTGCAAGCTTAACACCACCACCTTTTCCACGACCACCAGCATGAACTTGTGCTTTGATAACATGCCACCCTGTTCCTGTCTCTGCAGTCAATTGTTTTGCCGCAGCAACAGCCTCTTTGGGACTATGTGCCACTATACCACGCTGTATACGTACACCAAAACTTTCTAAAATTTCTTTTCCTTGATATTCGTGAAGGTTCATATTTTTTTATTATCTGTTTGAAACAAAAATAGGAAACGCACAGGATCTACCCTAATGAAATTTCCCCGTTTTAATTTATTTTGAAATCCTTAAAATCCAATGGATCAAAGTTTTTGAAATCCCCATTCATCTTAATGGCGCCTTTTGTCCTATCAATTTCCCTTAAAATATCAATGGTTATGTTCAGATGGGTATCAACGAATTTAAACCGTTCACTTTCATTCTGTATTTGTAAAAGTTGATACTCCTGCTCATAGGAAAGCCCTATTTTATGGATTAACCCGTATAAATTGAATTTCTCTAACGGCAAAGCCTTAAAAGGTTCTTCCATAAGATCATAAAGCACTTTTATTTTACCCAGCACCTTGATTTTAATATCATCCGAGGCATCATATATATCCTCTAAAAACCCAACTTCACCACCTGCATATAACTTGTTAGGCAAATTATTGTGAAAAGATAAGACCTTGAATACTTGGCGGCCCACACAGACCACGTCCATTTCCCCTCCTTCATAGGTATTCACTACCTCTACCAACTGCACCTCTGTACCAAAGGCCAACTCATTGTTGATATATACAGGGATACCGAAAGTTGTGGCCTCACTTCGACAATCCATTATAAGTTGTTTATACCTTTCTTCAAAAATATGAAGAGGTACGGTTTCACCAGGAAAAAAAATGGATCTTAAGGGAAAAAATGGTAATTGCATACTGCTATTTTGGCTAAAATACAATTCCACCATGATTGTCACAAATGCTTTTTCGATCACCGATGGTTATATTTATAACATTTTGTTTTATTTCTAAAGTATAAGTTCGTTTTTTTGTGCAAATCGAATTAGAACCCTAGTTTTGTCTAAATTAAAAGGAAAACAATGAAGAATGCTGATTTATTAAAAATCGCAAAAACATATGGCGACCCTGTCTATGTTTATGATTCGGAAAAAATAATCTCACAATTCAATAGGTTAACGAATGCCTTTAAAGGGGTTAACCACCTGCGGTTGAACTATGCCGCAAAGGCGCTATCCAATATATCTATTTTACGATTGATGAACAGTTTGGGCAGCGGTTTGGATACGGTTTCCATCCAAGAGGTCCAACTCGGATTATTGGCCGGTTTTAAGCCCGAATCGATCATATACACACCAAACGGGGTTTCTTTGGAAGAAATCGAAGAAGCTGCAAAACTCGGTGTCCAGATCAATATCGACAACTTATCGGTTCTTGAACAGTTCGGTAGTAAGCATCCGGATATCCCTGTATGTATCCGAATTAATCCGCATGTTATGGCAGGAGGTAATTCGAACATCTCGGTAGGACATATTGATTCAAAGTTCGGAATAAGTATTCATCAGATTCCGCATTTGTTACGGATCGTTGAATTAACGCAAATGAATATCAATGGTATTCATATGCACACGGGTAGTGATATTTTGGATATCGATGTATTTCTATACGCCTCGGAAATTCTATTCGAAACCGCTAAAAACTTCAAAAATTTAGATTTTATTGATTTTGGAAGCGGCTTTAAGGTACCTTATAAAGAAGGTGATATTGAAACCAATGTTGAGGAATTAGGCAATAAACTAACCAATAGGTTCAATTCTTTTTGCAAGGAATACGGTAAGGAACTTACCCTGGCCTTTGAACCCGGTAAATTCTTGGTAAGTGAGGCAGGCTTCTTTTTAGCCAAAGTGAATGTTGTTAAACAGACCACTTCAACTGTTTTTGCCAGTGTAGATTCTGGATTCAACCATTTAATACGGCCAATGCTTTACGGAGCCAACCACAGTATTGAGAATATCTCAAATCCTCAAGGCCGCGAACGTTACTACTCTGTTGTTGGGTACATCTGTGAAACCGATACTTTTGGCAATAACCGTAGAATCAACGAAATCTCTGAAGGGGATATTCTTTGTTTTAAAAACGCTGGCGCCTATTGCTTTACCATGGCCAGTAATTACAACTCAAGGTTTAGGCCACCAGAGGTTCTATGGCATAAAGGAAAAGCTATTTTGATAAGGGAAAGGGAAACGTTTGATGATTTGATAAAAAACCAAGTAGACCCTAAAGATATCTTCTCCCCCGCCAAAGAAGAATTAGCCGCAAAATAAAGGTTTAAAATATTCGTTAGCTTTGTGGATATAGTTCGTCTAAGAAGCAAAACCTAATGTAATGAATGTACGTATGACCGTTTTAAATAAATTCGCACTCTTTTTATGTGTTGGGCTTTTTTCCCTTTTGGGAAATGCACAGGATGTTGAATGGATGAGTTGGGACCAAGCCGTGGAACGTGCACAAACCGATGAGAATCCCAAAAAAATCTTCATTGATGTATATACCGATTGGTGCGGTTGGTGCAAGAAAATGGACAAAGATACCTTTCAGCATCCGGATGTTGCTACCTATATGGCCGATAATTTTTACATGGTAAAGATGGATGGCGAAGGTAAGGAACCCATAGAATTCAAAGGCCAGACCTATAATTTCGTCCCCTCAGGGAGAAAAGGGTATCATGAATTCGCTGCCGCACTGATGCAAGGGCGAATGAGTTACCCGACCACCATTTTCCTAGATGAGGAAATGAATATGTTGTCCCCTGTTCCAGGTTATCAAAAACCGGAACCGTTCTTAAATATTGCACGTTATTTCGGGGATAATATTTATCTGGAAAAAGATTGGCAGACCTATAGTGGCCAAAGCAAATAATCTTTATGTACGACAAATAAAAAAGAGCTGTTTTTCAACAGCTCTTTTTTTATGATCAATAATTCCTGAAAATGAATTATCTACTATAATTTGGTGATTCTTTGGTTATGGTCACATCATGAGGGTGACTTTCATTGATTCCACTAGCGGTGATCTTCACGAACCTTCCTGTTTCCTTTAAGGTTTCAATATCTTTTGCCCCACAGTATCCCATACCTGCACGAAGACCTCCTACGAATTGATGAATACTCTCATACAGTTCGCCTTTATAAGGTACCCGTCCTACGATACCTTCAGGGACCAATTTTTTAATATCATCTTCAACATCTTGGAAGTAACGGTCTTTGGAACCTTTTTTCATAGCTTCAACAGACCCCATACCACGGTAAGATTTGAATTTTCTACCTTCATAGATAATCGTTTCCCCTGGGGATTCTTTGGTACCGGCCAACAAGGACCCCAACATAACGGTATCGGCACCAGCAGCAATTGCTTTCGGTATATCGCCCGTGTAACGAATTCCACCATCTGCAATAACGGGAACACCGCTACCTTTTATGGCTGCTGAAACTTCAAGAACAGCCGAAAATTGAGGAAAACCGACTCCCGCAACCACTCTCGTAGTACAAATAGAGCCCGGACCTATACCGACTTTCACGGCATCTGCACCAGCTTCGACCAAATACTTTGCTGCTTCACCTGTTGCTATATTACCTACTATAACTTCCAGTTGTGGAAATTTCTTTTTCACTTCCTTCAATACATTCACCACACCTTTGGTATGACCATGTGCCGTATCAATGACAACGGCATCAACACCTGCGTTCACCAAAGCCTCGGCCCGATCAACAGCATCAGCTGTAACCCCTAAGGCCGCAGCCACTCGAAGACGACCGAATTGATCTTTATTGGCGCTCGGTTTTTGGGTCAACTTGGTAATATCACGAAAAGTAATCAGTCCGATCAATTTGTTGTCCGGACCTACCACTGGAAGTTTTTCTATTTTTCTTTCTTGCAGAATATCTTCAGCCTGCTCCAAAGAAGTCCCTTCCCCTACAGTTACCAAATTTTCCGAAGTCATGACCTCTGCGATCGGTCTTTCGTTATTCTTCTCAAACCGAAGGTCACGGTTCGTGACAATTCCGATTAATTTACCTTCATCGTCGATAATGGGAATACCTCCGATACTGAATTCTTTCATATTGGCCTTGGCATCCTTGACCAATGCGGTAGAAGGCAAGGTAACCGGATCCAAGATCATTCCACTTTCGGCACGTTTAACCTTACGCACCTTCATTGCTTGTTGCTCAATGGTCATGTTTTTATGCAAAACACCGATACCACCCTCTTGAGCAATGGCGATCGCCATTCTAGATTCGGTAACCGTATCCATTGCCGCTGAGACAATAGGAACATTGATCGTAATATTTCGAGTGAATTTTGTTTTTATACTGACCTCTCTAGGCAGTACTTCTGAAAATGCAGGTACAAGTAATACGTCATCATACGTTAAACCTTCCCCGAGAATTTTGTTTTGGTGAGCTTCCATGCAATTAAGGATTAATTGCGTGCAAATATACTACTTTTATACCTAATATAGGGGTACGTTCGTATTTAATGGGAAGGACTTGGTTTTTGAACCAATGTATAAAGCACCACAATTGAAGACAACATAAAGCTAAAGGTCATTAATATACCAGAAATGATAACGACATACTTCATCCATACCACTCCGTTCCACAAAAAATAAATTCCCCCGAATGTAAGTATGACCGACAAAAAAGGTTCCACGGTTAGGCATAGTTTAGCTTTATCGGAAATATTGGTCATCCAAACCAAACCACCTAAAAGGAAAAATACCAAGGACATTGAAAGAATATGGGTATGGACGATCGTTAACATTTCACGATCACTTTTTTTGAACTTCATTATTTCGGCATCCTCATCCTGTTCATTACCCAAATAATTTTCCTCGATTCCGTTCGGCGAAGCCGTACTTGTTTCATTCACGAACAACAAACCCGTATAAAAACCAACAGAAAGAACCACCACAAATGAGGCGATAAAAATCCGTACCTCCTTAGGCAATCCGGAAAGTCGGTAATTCAGTTGCATTATAGAACTTCGTTTTCTTTTAATTCGCCTATCGTCTGTAAAATTTGATCTACGGCAGAGGTCATAGACCTTACTGAAATGGTTGCCCCAGCTATTCCGTCAATATTGGTTTCATGACTTACGCGATCACCGACCGTTTTACCTATAAACTGTTTCAACCAACGTGTGCTACCTATTTCACCACCATATTCCTCTCTATAGACCAAAACCTTGGAATGAACGATTTTCAAATCTTCATCGAATACGACCAAATAATCGAATTTTGCAGTTTTACTAGGGGCCTTGTCTATGAAAACATACCCAAGATTCGCCTCCCCTTTTATTACCCTAAAAAAATTATCCCCATTGATCTTCTTGGCCAATTTTGAGTTCAATTCGGCCTCGACGTTTATAGCCTTCAATTGAACATCTGCCTGGGCAAAAGTCTTTTCCAGCTCTTTAAATACCTTTTTCTCAATGTTTTTTGGTAATCCGAAACCCATCAACAAAAAACAAGCTAACATTGGGAGTCCGATTAAAAAATTTGAATAACGCATAAGGTAAAAATATCAATTTAGAATGAATCTCAATAAATTTGGGCTTTTATTTTTAAAATAACCCTTTGTTTATTCTACTAGAACCAAACACCAATACCAAAATTCAATCTATCTTGAACATCACTATTATCATCGGCATTACTCCTGAATTGGTAATCGCCTTTTAAAACCACACCAGGGGCAAGATGATAGGTAAGTCCGGTTGTAACATCGGTGCGGTCATACGCTTCATTTTCCAAGAGGGAACCAGCCGTAGAAGCATGCGTATCGTACATCTCATAACGTACAAATGCAAATAACTTCTGTTCGTTTTGAATAGGCAATAAATTAAAGGCACCTTCAACATACCAACCCTGGAGGGCACTTCCTAAATCGGCACCGGTCAAGGCATTATATTCATCCGTATCGGACAATGACGCATGAATGAATTGACCACGGGCAGTAAAACGATCATATGCATAACGGGCATCCAAGCCTATCATCGAAATTCCGATATTCGCTCCTTCAACGGTTTCAATTTCATCCGCTGCCTGTGTTTTTCCAAAATAGGTCGAAAGCCCCAATCGCAAGCCTGGTATACCATAATAATCGAACTTAGTTGAAAGTGTAGGACTGTCTATAGTTGATTTAATCCCTTTTTGACGACCCCCACGCAAACCGTTGGAACCCTGCAATACACCGGAAATACCTCCTTCACCATCGGCCAGTGTAGATTTAAAACCATTGAACAGGTATGCTTGGTAACCTAAAGAGATGTTATTGAAACGACCACTAACACCTATCCCCAATTCCCTCCATGTAGTTGGTACGATTGCATTATCCATTGCAGGTCTTTCCGTACCATTGAATGTTGTTGGCTCATGAAATTCGTTGATAATACCCATTGGCACCAACATAAGTCCACCTCTCAAGTTCACATTATTGGCCACATTATAATTAACAAAAGCCTGTTCAACGAAAACTTCTTCAACATGCTCCAATTCAATTTCAGTCACAAATTGTGTTTTATCATTAAACCGATATCCCACAAGCAAAACCAATCGTTGTACATCCAACTCCCCATTGTCCCCTTCAGGTTGGTTGTACAGCATTTCACCATAAGCCCCCATAGTTACCGCCGAAGCATAATTTCCGGATAATAAACGCTGTGCCGCGTTCAACTGTTTTTGCGGATTCAAAGTAATTGAATCGGTCTTGGTCTGGGCAGATAAAAATGCGGTAAAAAGTACTGTTAGAAAAACTATTGACTTTCTCATTGCTTGGTTGTTGTTATTTAGACTTATTTAAAATAAAGTGCAAATATAAATCCCAAATTGAACTAGGCAAAATTTATTTATAAATAACAAACAAAAATTATAGACTTGATTATTAACCCATTAGAGAAGCAAAGTAAATCAATGGTATTGGGAGAAAAGCTCCGTAGCTTTATTATAGGCAGCCTCGAAGGTCATCCAATGCACATTCGTATCGACCTTTTCCGCTGTAAAAAAAGACAATATTTTTTCGGTGGGCATATTACCTGTCAGTTCATCTTTGGCCATGGGGCAGCCCCCAAAACCTTGAATGGCACCATCGAACCTTCTACAGCCCGCCCCATATGCTGCTTTTACCTTTTCATGCCATTTGGTCGGTGTAGTGTGCAAATGGGCTCCAAACTCAATATCGGGATATTGAGGTATTAGATTAGAAAACAAATAGTGGATATTCTCCGGGGTCGAGGTCCCGACCGTGTCTGAAAGAGACAAAATACGTACGCCCATTTGAGCTAATCTCTCTGTCCATTCCCCTACTATTTCAACATTCCAGGGGTCACCATATGGGTTACCGAATCCCATGGAAATATATGTGACCACCTCTTTACCGTTTGCTTTGGCAATCTCTAATATTTCCTTTAAAATGTCAACAGATTGGGAAATGGTCTTATGGGTATTACGCATCTGAAAATTTTCGGATATCGAAAACGGATAACCTAAATAATAGATTTGATCATGTTCCACTGCTGCCTTAGCCCCCCTTACATTCGCAACAATCGACAATAATCTACTGGTAGTTCTCGAAAGGTCAAGCATTTTCAAAACCTCAGCAGTATCGGCCATTTGAGGTATGGCCTTGGGAGAAACGAAACTCCCAAAATCTATGGTATCGAAACCACATCCTAATAAGGATTGAATATACTTTGCCTTTTGTTCTGTTGGAATCAAAGGTTTAATCCCCTGCATGGCATCTCTGGGACATTCGATTATTTTCACCTTTTCGGTCATATTATTCGCTTTGAGAGCTTTTCAAAATTACTATTATTTATTTGATAATAGTATAAACAACCCTATACCGATAAATACAACGACCTGAAGCCATTTTAGGAAGAACCCTAATTTGGAATGCCCTTTTACATATTTTGAAACAGCTCCCGAAAGTTGGGCTATCAAAGCAAAAACAATAAAAGCTACCAACATAAAAATAAGACCCAATACATAGAATTGAACAATGGTATCCAAAGAATCACTGAATAGGAAACCAGGAAAAAATGCTAGGTAAAAAATGGCGACCTTCGGATTAAGCACATTCATCCAAAAACCCTGTTTAAACAATTTCAACAGTCCCTTTTTGGGTACTTCTTCATTTGATAGTTGCAAATGCTCATCGCTCTTGAAAACCTTAAATGCCAAATAGAACAAATAAAAAGCCCCAAAAAGTTTTATAAGCAAGAAAAGGGCATCACTTTCCTTAATCAATGCCGAAACCCCAAATGCCAATAAAGAAGTATGCACCAAACAACCCGACACCAAACCACTTGCGGTAGCCAAACCGTATTTTTTTCCATTTATCACACTCTGCATCAAGACATAGATAATATCCGGACCAGGTGCAATGGCCAAAGCTGCCGAAGCGAATATAAAAGCGGTAAGAATATCGTAATTCAATTTACAGATAGGTTATTGGTAAACAAACACAAATACGGTTGCCACAAAGCCATTTCAAAGGATTATATTCGTGAAAACTTCACAATATATACACGATTTTCAAGAATGACAGAAAGATCGCTTCCCATGACGCCGAAAGCAGAAATTATTTGGCCAAAAGAGCTTTGTTGATTCTCTTTATCAATGCAGGACCTTCATATATAAAACCCGTATACAACTGTATTAAATCGGCTCCGGCCTCAAGTTTTTCAATAGCATCCTCCGCAGAATGTATACCTCCTACCCCAATAATCGGAAAGGCCTTGTTACTTTTTTCTGACAAAAATCGGATAACCTCAGTACTCCTATCCTTTAAGGGTTTTCCACTTAAACCTCCTTTTTCTTCAGTCAAAAACAAATTGGATTTAAGTCCTTCCCTTGCAATGGTAGTATTGGTCGCGATTATACCATCGATCTTCGTATTTTCAACTATCTTGATGATATCCAACAATTGATCATCGGTCAAGTCAGGAGCGATTTTCAACAAAATCGGTTTTTCAGCCCCATTGGATTGGGATGCGGCAACTTTCCTATTCTCATTCTTAAGTTCTTTCAACAAAGCCGTTAAAGGCTCTTTATCTTGCAACTCCCTTAATCCGGGAGTGTTCGGTGAACTTACATTGACCACAAAATAATCTACATGTGGAAAAAGCGCATCAAAACATATGAGATAATCCTTAATAGCCTCGTCATTGGGCGTCACTTTGTTTTTCCCGATGTTACCACCAATAAGGACTTTATGTTTCTTTTTTAATCGGTCAACGGCATCAAAGACCCCTTTGTTGTTAAAGCCCATTCTATTGATCAAAGCTTCATCGGCTTTTAGTCTAAAGATCCGCTTCTTAGGGTTACCACTTTGGGGCTTCGGTGTTAATGTGCCGATTTCTATAAAACCGAATCCGAAATCGGAAAGTTCATTGAATAAATTGGCTTCTTTGTCGAACCCAGCCGCTAGTCCTATCGGGTTTTTGAACCTAAGACCAAAAACCTCTTTTTCCAATGCCTTGTCCTCGAACACAAAAGCTGATTTATACAAACTGGTGAGGCCTAATTTGCCCAAAATCCGTATCATCGAAAATGTCAAATGATGAACCATTTCCGGGTCCATTAAAAAAAGAATTGGCCGAACAAGAATTTTATACATGAATTACAACGGAGTTTTGACAAAAGTACAAACTCAATACTAGTAAATACACTATAAACCCCAATTTTGTCAACAGATTTAAGTTAATATCATTTCTATGGAATACTATCCCGATAGTTTGTAGGAATCACCCTGTAAGGCTGTCGAAAAGCTTGCTGACAAAGATTTAGATAAAGCTCGTATTGTTTCTTATTGAGCATTTTCAAGGTACGCTTATCGACCATGCGCTGGATTATGGTTATACTATCACTGATTACCTTATACTTTTCGGCCAAAACACTTAATTCCCCTACAGAATTTTGTGGATGTCGTTTCAATAAGTTCTCCGCCTGATTGGTCAAAAGCTCATTCCGGTATTTCAATTCAGCACTCCAATTCCTTATCTTTTCGGTTTGTTGTTCATTGAGTTGGAAAATTTCGATCAACGTAGAATCGGGGGTAATCCCGACACCGAGGATACAATCATCCTGCGCCTTTATAAACTGTGCAGCAAACACAAAGACCAAAAACAACAATTTTCTTACCAGCATATTATTTCAATCAAAAAAAGTATCATAGCAAAATACTAATATTATCCTTAAAATTAAAAATACATAAGGCTTATACGACAACTTATCGACCGAATTAATAGGTTCCCATAAAGACATTAAACCCAATCAACCCCTAATACCTTCCCCCATTCCTGATAATGCAAAAAACACATTGGCACATACCCTGCTGGTTACATTAAATAACAAAGGCCA
Organism: Maribacter luteus; assembly: GCF_009674825.1. Taxonomy (GTDB): domain Bacteria; phylum Bacteroidota; class Bacteroidia; order Flavobacteriales; family Flavobacteriaceae; genus Maribacter_A; species Maribacter_A luteus. The sequence continues at coordinate 270,978 of NZ_WKJH01000021.1, read as the reverse complement.
CCAAAAAGGCGGCCTTTATTCCTATAAAACACATTTTCGACTATCTCAAGGCAAAACTCAACCTAGCGAACAAGAATCTTCCTCCTATTCCAAATTGCTGCGCCCTACGCGACCAATCAAAACGTCCACTACTTCTATTGGTACCGGTTTGGGGATCCCCGTTCGAATCTATATAACTTATGGATTCTTTGGCCCTGTCCGGAAATATGTCCAATAAGTTATTGGCCCCAATTGTTATGGTCGTACTTTCTGATAAATTATAACCAATGGATAAATCCGTCACAACCTTGGAACTGAATTCCTGTTGTAGCCCTACATTAGTCGTCGCCTCGGTAACCTTACCGAAATAGACATTCCTTAAAAAGATATTCATCTTATCGACATTTACCATGTGGGAAAGATTAAGTTTTGTCCTTGGAACGGCTTCCTCAAGATAAACCCTACTATCTTCAGGGAAATAGGTGTCTACCAATCCTGCATCCCTCAAAACCTGAGAGGCTTTAATATCCCCTACCTGTTTTGTTTTGGACAAGGTAGCGGATAACGTATTTTTCAATTTCGCATTATGGGCCACTACAAGATCCCAAGTAACAACAGCATCAATTCCTTTCGATTCGGTATCGATCGCGTTGGCAAAAAAGGACGCCGCCGTAGCATTTGCCTGTCGCAAAAGGTTGTCTAATTCACTTCCGGTTCCCGGACCGCTAAACTGACCTGTATAAACCACTCGATCATCAATACTTACAAAATAGCCATCTAAAGAAACCGTTACGTTAGCCTCGGGAAATTTAGTGGTTAAACCAACACTGATACTTTTCGAAGTCTCTTCTTTTAATTGAGGAATTCCGAGTAACTGTGCCGCCCTGCTATCGTTCGCAAACGTACCAACTTCCTGCGGATTTCCATCTTGATCAAAAATAGTTGATGTTGAATTAAAATTGAGCTGATGCAAGGAAGGTGCCCTGAACCCTGTATTCAATGCTGCCCTCAGGTTCATGTTTTCAGTGGCCTTGACCAGGGTAGCTAATTTAAAATTGATTGTCGACCCAAAATCCGAATAGTTTTCAAAACGAGTTGCGAAGCTAGCCAAAAATGAATCGGTAATATCAGCTTCCACGTCAAAATAACCAGCGACACTACTTCTTCCCCTAGAAAGTTCATTGTTTGGACTAAAACCGGGGAAAACCTGGGAACCCCCTGGCCTTGAGGCCCCAAAAAAGTCTTGGGAGGCTTGCTGCGAAGCAATTGTTATTGCCTGGCCATTAGCCGTATATTGTGCATATGATGCTTCTTCCCCAGCAACGATCTCATAATTCTCCAAACGATATTCGGCTCCAAAAGCAATATTCAAACCAGACAAAATATCATCATGGAATTTTGAAATATCAAGGTTAACGGTATTTTGCATAAAATTGAATCCACCAGCATCAAAAACAGTCGGCGAAGCATTTTGCAGAGAGGCATTGAAGGTATTCCCTATGGTATACAAAAAAGCATTTTTCCCATAGGTATTACTGAAGTCAACATTCCAATCCGAAATCATACCCTTTATCCCCATAGAAAAAGACTTATCGGTTATTTTGGAATTGATCTCTGGTAAAAACCCATTAATGTAAGCGGGTGTATAAGTCCTACTTTGATTGGGCAGTCTATAAAAACCCGCAGAATTCCCTGTTCTTGAACTTAATCCGGCAAATGAATACAATTCTGTTCCATTATCATCCAGAGGTAAGGAAAAATTGGTAAAGAATCTTCCTCCCCTTAATGCGGATTGACCAACGCGCATATTAAAGTCACTCCTTTCAAGTCCTCTAGCGCTTAACTCACTTTCGGTATTATCGGCCGATAAGATTCCCTGTAATTCCGCTTTTGTAGCAGTCGGGCTCAAACCCAATCCTGCTTCATTCCCATAATTGATCACATCATCTACATCATCATCCAAGAGGTTGGCAATATTATACCCGTCATTCAAGGCAAAACGTTCAACGGTATTGTAAAGATTGAACACATCACCTTCCCACTCTTTCATTCTACTATAGTCTTCCCTATAGTCGAAGTCCCCCGTAAAATTTATAAAACCGCCTTTATCCCCAAGGCCTAATCCGTAATTCGCGCTAACGTTCACCGTTTCCCCATCTACTCCTCCGGTTTGATCATTCGCATTTTTACTGAAATTTGCACCTGTCGTAACATTTACGCTTAATTCGTTAATATTATCATTCAGGACAATATTGATGACACCGGCTATGGCATCAGATCCATATTGGGCCGCAGCACCGTCTCGTAAGACCTCTAACCGTTTGATGGAAGCCGAGGGTATCGCATTTAAATCGGTACCTACACTTCCTCGGCCAAATGTTCCGTTAACGTTGACCAAGGATGAATTATGGCGTCTTTTCCCATTGATCAGAACCAAAACCTGATCAGGACCTAACCCACGCAAGGAAGCAGGATCTATGTGGTCTGTACCATCGGAAATGGTCTGGGTGTTCGATGTAAACGAAGGTGCCACATAATTCAGTATTTGGTTAAGATTTACCTGAGGGGCAACATTATTCAATTCTTTAACATCAATCACATCAACAGGAACCGCGCTCTCCAAAGCTGTCCGATTGGGATTCCTTGAACCTATGACAATTGCCTCGGCCAACTGGATTCCTGATGTCAAAGTAATGTTCATTGCCGATGAATCAACAATAACCTCCTTTACTTCAAAACCAATATAAGAAACCACCAAGGTATCACCCATATCGGCAACAATCTTGAAATTGCCGTCAAAATCAGTTGTAGTACCTACCGAGGTTCCTTTTTTAACCACTGAAGCACCACCAAGGGGCACTCCATTCTCATCCACTACCGTACCCGAAATTTGCGCACTGGCAAAACTTAAGCCCCCTAATAAAAGGGCCATTAAAATTAGATAATTTCTTTTCATAATTGAGTTGTTTTGAGTTTATTCTGATTATAAGGTAAGTAATTAATTACAAATGATGGATAACATAAAGGAACCGGGAAGTAAATGGCCTTAAATTTTGAGGGTGACAAATGAACAAAATTGTACTTTTGGAAAAATATTAGGTTTATGCAGCAACTTCTCGACCGTTTTCTAGGTTATGTGAAAATCGACACACAGAGTGACCCCAATTCCCAAACTACCCCAAGCACGGAAAAACAATGGAATTTAGCGACGGAATTGGCCTATGAGTTAGAACGAATAGGAATGAAAGATGTAACCATTGATGACAATGCCTACATCATGGCCACCCTTCCCAGTAATATCGACAAGGAGGTACCCGTAATAGGTTTCATATCGCATTTTGATACCACTCCCGATTTCAGTGGTACTGATGTGAACCCCCAAATCATCAAGGATTACGATGGCAAGGATATTATCTTGAACAAGGAAAAGAACATTGTTCTATCCCCTGATTATTTTGAGGACCTTTTGCAATACAAAGGACAAACTTTGATTACAACCGATGGAACCACCTTACTTGGTGCTGACGACAAAGCAGGAATAGCAGAAATCGTTACCGCTATGGAATATTTGGTACAGCACCCGGAAATCAAGCACGGTAAAATTCGCGTTGCTTTTACCCCTGATGAAGAAATTGGTCGCGGTGCCCACAAATTCGATGTTAAAAAATTCGGTGCAGATTGGGCCTATACGATGGACGGAAGTCAAGTAGGGGAATTGGAATATGAGAATTTCAATGCTGCAGGGGCCAAGGTTATCGTCTCCGGAAAAAGTGTTCACCCCGGTTATGCCAAGGGTAAAATGATCAATGCCATCAGTATTGCAAATGAATTCATAGGAATATTACCTCCAGAGGAAACACCGCAATACACTACAGGGCGAGAAGGCTTTTTTCACATCCACCAAATTAAAGGTGAAATAGAACACACGGAGTTTGAAATGATCATTAGAGACCATGACAGGGAAAGGTTCGAGGAAAGAAAGGAGTTGTTACGAAAAATAACCGAAAAACTAAATGCCGTTCATGGTCCATGCATAGCATTGGAAATAAAGGACCAATATTTCAATATGAGGGAAAAGGTAGAACCTGTTTTCCATATAGTTGAAATTGCCAAGGCCGCTATGGAAGAAATAGGAATTACCCCGATCATTAAACCCATTAGGGGCGGTACAGATGGCTCCCAATTAAGTTTTATGGGTCTTCCCTGCCCCAATATTTTCGCAGGCGGTCATAATTTCCACGGAAAGTATGAGTACGTGCCCGTTGAGAGCATGATAAAGGCCGTGGCCGTAATCATTAAAATCTGTGAATTGACAACCAAAAAAGTATAGGGCAGTGAACGAGGCTTCAAAAATAGAAGCATACTATGAAAAAGAGCACCTTTTTAAAGGAGGTATTCTTTTATTGCGGGATATTGCCTTAAAGACCAAAGCTAAGGAAACCTTTAAATGGCAATCCCCAGTTTACACCCTCCACGGAAAAAATGTCTTCTGGATCTCGCGCTTTAAAAACCATTTCAGTATCGGTTTTTTCAACGGTGTCTTTTTAAAGGATCCCAAAGGCCTCTTGATCAATGCCCAAAAAGGCAAGACCCAAGCCATGCGACATCTAAAATTCGAAGCTGTGGAACAAATCGATTCAAATATCGTTCTGGCATACATTGAAGAGGCTTTATATAACCAAGAAAAGGGGTTGCGATTATCGGCCACCAAAGAGAAAAAACAAAAACTTACAATTCCGGATCTACTAACACAAGCCTTTAAAAAAGAACCGGTTACACAGAAGAAATTTAACAATTTAACCCCATACAAACAGCGGGAATATGTTGAATATATTGTAGATGCCAAACAAATGAAAACCAAGCTCACACGATTGGAAAAGATCCTACCCATGATCAATGCGGAAAAAGGCCTTAATGACCTATATCGCCCCAAGAAACAATAGGCCATAAAAAAACCGATGGAAACCATCGGCTTTTTTTACAATTTGGATAAAATTGAATATTTTACTTAGTAGTGGCTGGAGTATTCAATTTTTTACTCATCTCCATGGAAATTGCCGATCTATCGAACTTCAATTTACCCGCCATGGTTTCTATTACACAAGAAGAGTCTTTATCATTCAACTCTACCACTTTACCATGTAATCCACTTTTGGTTATTATACGATCACCCCTTTTCAGTTCGGAGGCGAACCTTTTTTCATCTTTCTGTCTTTTCATTTGCGGACGGATCATAAAAAAATATGCCACCACAAAAATTAGGATCATCGGTAGAAAATCCATTAAACTGCCACTTCCCATTTTATCTGTTTATAGGTTTAATTATTTTACAGGGCCTAATGGCGCTGCATCTTTAGGATTCACAAAAGCTTTTATTTTTAGCATTTCAGAACCTTTAACTGTATTCGCCACTACGGTAATGGTCTTTGTTATCTGGTTTCTACCAGAACCGTTGAATTTAACTTTCAACTCCCCTACTTCTCCTGGTGCGATAGGCTCTTTTGGAGGATTCGGAACCGTACAACCACAACTACTGGTAGCCTTGGTAATCACTAATGGTGCATTACCTGTATTGGTAAACTTAAAAACGGTTTCCTGTGGCGTTCCTTGTACGATCGTACCAAAATCATGCTCAACCTTTTCAAATTCCATTACAGGAACAAGTTTAGCTGCTTCATCTCGCTCAGCTGCAACGGCAACATTATCTGTTTTTACTTTGCTCGATGCATTTTCCTTGCAAGAAACAAAAGCCAGCATCGCAACTAGTCCTAAACCTAAAATAGCTCTTTTCATTGATTAATATTTTTAATTGAATCCAAAATTAAAGAATTAATTTATAATAGTCCGCGCCCCACCTTGTTAAGTTTCCCTTCGGATTTGTATTCCTTTACCAATTTATCGAGGATACCATTAATGAAAATACTGCTTTTTGGTGTAGAATATTCTTTGGCGATCTCTAAAAACTCGTTTATGGTCACTTTTTCGGGTATCGAGGGGAAGTTAAGCAATTCACATATGGCCATTTTCAATAAAATAGAATCAATGTCGGCTATACGGTCCTTATCCCAATTCGGAGTTTTACCCTCTATTTCCTTTTCCCATTTACCGTTGTTCAACAACGTTTTGGATAATAATCTTTTGGCGAATACCATATCCTCATCATCTTTCAAAAGCTTTGGTAAAAAATAGGACTCATTTTGATCCTCCTTTATTTTTTTGAATTGCTTTAAGATAAATGTATTTACAATAGGGATATCATCTACCCAAGTCAACTTATCATCTTCAAGATAATCATAGATCTTTTCATTTGGGGCAATGATCTCCTTGAACAACCCTGCGATCAATTCTTTATCCTCTTTATAGGTTCTAGAAGGTATTTTCATATAATCGAGATAAGCCTCACTCTCGGTAATCTCTTTATAAATCAACTTTACATACTCTTCATTCAAATACCAGTTTTGTAATTTCCTTTTTTCCAGTGCTTCTTTCAATCTTTCATTATTGGCCAATTGCAACAATAATTTGTTGTTTACGAACTTTTGGTTATCTGGAAATGCATCGGCATCATTTGCCATGTACTTTTTAGAGGAAAGCTTTACCTTCTCATCTGCCAATTGTCGAATCTCTATCAGCAAACTGAGCATAAGTAAATAGAGCGAGTACATGTTCTCTATGCTTACTTTTAAAAATTTTTCCTGTTTTTCAAGGGAATCATCCTTTGACTGGGTCAATGCATAAATACATTGCATCACCTTAACGCGTATGTGCCTTCTTGTAAGCATTTCGAAGAACTTTTTTTAAGATTGGTTTACATTCTAAGCCGCAAAAATAGAAATCATTTTTTAATCTATGCCCCCTATTACAACTATTATCTTATTTATAAATTTTATAACATCTGTTTTTAAGTCAAACTTCTATCTTTGGCGAATGGTTTGTTCGTAACGAACCCACTCAGCCGACAAGCTTTATGAAGGAACTCAAACATCTTAATAAATACTTTAAAAAATATTGGTTAAAACTCTTGGTAGGAATGATCATTACGGTCGTTGCCAAGATTTTCCAGTTGGTCATGCCCTCATATGTCCAAAAATCGATAACCACAGTAGAGAACTTCATAAAAGGGGAAATTACACAAGAATTGGCAAAGGAAAGGTTATTGGAGTTCATTCTAATAATCATCGGGGCTGCTTTATTATCGGGATTCTTCACCTTCTTGATGCGACAAACGATCATTTATGTTTCCCGTTATATCGAATATGACCTTAAAAACGAAATATTTGATCACTATCAATTTTTAAGCCTTAGTTTTTACAAAAAAAACCGGACCGGTGATTTAATGAACCGTATCAGCGAAGACGTGAGTCAAGTACGTATGTATACAGGCCCTGCACTTATGTATGGTATAAACACCATTACGTTGTTCGCATGTATCATACCAATAATGTTCTTTACGGCCCCTACCTTAGCGGCCTACACTTTAATTCCCCTACCTATTCTTTCGGTGCTTATTTATCAAATAAGTAAGGTCATACACAAACGAAGTACGGTAGTACAGGAGTATCTTTCGACCCTTTCAACCTTTACCCAAGAAGTTTTTTCCGGTGTATCGGTGATTAAGGCGTATGCGATAGAACCACAGATCAACGAGGAGTTAAAGGCCTTGGCCTTGGAAGGAAAACAAAAGAGCATGGATCTTGCAAAGGTTAATGCATGGTTTTTCCCCCTTATGATATTACTTATCGGTATCAGCAATATTTTTGTTATCTATATCGGGGGACAACAATATATAAAAGGGGAAATAGCTTCTGTTGGTGTTATTGCCGAATTCGTACTTTATGTTAATATGCTCACATGGCCTGTTGCCATTGTAGGATGGTTGACCTCGATCATTCAACGTGCGGAGGCCTCCCAAAAGAGAATCAACGAATTCTTAAAAGAAAGACCCGAAATCATAAATGAAGTTGATGAAGATACCCCGATAAAAGGAAAAATAGAGTTCAAAAATGTAAGTTATACGTACGAAGACACCAATATTGAAGCGCTCAAGAATATTTCTTTCACCATTGAAGAAGGGCAAACCGTTGCCATATTGGGTAAAACAGGGTCTGGCAAATCCACTATACTGGATTTGATAGCACGGCTATATGATGTTGACTCTGGTAAGATCCTAGTTGATGACACCCCTATCAAAAAACTAAACCTCACAAGTTTACGCAAGTCAATAGGGGCGGTACCCCAAGATGCTTTCCTTTTTTCGGACTCCATAAGGAACAATATCAAATTCGGTAACGATAAAGCTTCGGATGAGGATGTAATACAAGTTGCGAAGAGCGCCGTTGTGCATAACAACATCATAGAATTCAACAAACAATACGATACGGTTTTAGGTGAACGTGGAATTACTTTAAGTGGCGGACAAAAACAACGTATCTCTATCGCAAGGGCTCTTTTAAAGGATCCGGAAATATATTTGTTCGATGATTGCCTATCCGCTGTCGACACCGAAACCGAAGAAACAATACTCAATAATCTACAAAAAGCCTCTAAGGCAAAAACAACGATAATCGTAAGTCATCGTGTATCTTCAGCGAAGAATGCGGATAAGATTCTGGTACTGGACCAAGGCAGGTTATTACAGACCGGAACACACGAAAAACTGAACAGTGTTGAAGGATACTACAAAGAACTTTATTTACATCAACTTTCTGAAAAAGAAAACTGACAATATTGTTGCTAACTACGCTTTTTTTTTCCAATTTTGAGGATTGGACACTAATTTATCTAACTAGAAACTTGAAAAATGAGCGACAAAGAATTAATAGATCAGGAAGAGATACATTCCAAAGTATTGAGAGCCGGAAGGAGAACATATTTCTTTGATGTAAGAAGCACCAAAGCAGGTGATTACTATCTAACTATCACCGAGAGTAAAAAATTCACCCATGATGATGGTTCGTTTCATTATAAAAAACACAAAATTTATCTTTACAAGGAAGATTTCAATGCTTTTAAGGAAAATGTAGAAGAAATGATGAATTTCATCATTGAAGAAAAAGGCACCGAGGTAATCTCGGAAAGACATCAAAAAGATTTCAAGAAAGAAGAATACCACGAAAATGGTGAAATGTCAACAACCGGTAGCTTTACCGATGTTGATTTCGATGACATTTAAAATATTCAAACTTATTATTGTGTAAAACGGCCCTGAACATTCAGGGCCGTTTTACATTATGACCCATCCTACCAAACCTTACTCTAAACCTTTATCCTATGTTAGAGGCAGTGACTGCTAACCACACGAAACAAAGCACCAATTCATATGTACACCTTAAAATATAGCAACCATCTACAATCGTATATTTTAAGCTAACCAAGTTTCATGTAGGCTACATTAATAAGCCAATGAGCCAACAACAACATAAAAGCCGTCCCGATTCCCAAGAAATAGGCAAATAGCAAGAACAATATGCCAAAATAAATCGGAAAAAGGAGAACTCCCAAAGCAAAGCGCATCGTTGACCTGAATTCAATATCCATATCCCTTGACTTCAATTTCTTATTCCATAGGACTAGAATCGGAAAGTTGACCAACGTAAACACAAATTTCAAAACATAGGAATACCAGGGGGTTTTCTTTTGGATCGGAGTCTCTTGAAAAGTCACATCTATTTCTTGAATGGTATTATTAACGGAAATTGGATCCAGATAATCAACGTTCCTGTTATTCAATTGCACCACTACATTGTCATAAGTTCCCTCATCTTCAATATGTGTGGTAAGCTGTTTCAACCTTTTATATACCTCATTCTTTAAAAGTGCTTCAGTGGCAGGTAGATTTTTAGGATCAAAACACGCCTGCACTGAAATATCCTCGCCTATATACATGGCCACACTATCAGGAAAGCTTTCTGCCCTTAGATAATTTAAACCCACAGGGACTATTCGAATATCCAAGTTTGGGTCGTTCTCCAAAGCCGAGAAAATCATTTTAACAAAACCCTTTCGCATAGGCCAGCGGACACGTCGTTGAATACCATGGTTCCCTTCAGGAAAAAGCATCAAGGCCTTCCCCTCTGAAAGAAGTCTACCACATTTACTGAAAATTGCGGGATTGTTCCTTAGGGTTTCCCGACCATCCCTGATCCGGTAAATGGGTATCATTTGCAAATACCTCAAAAACTTGGCGATCAGTGGTTTTTTAAACACATCGGATCGTGCCAAAAAAAAAGGTGCCACCCCAACATTCATAACAATAATCAAAGCATCTATCAACGCATTCTGATGATTGGCCAAAAATAGTATCGGTTTATCTTTAGGTATATTCCCTAGACCAACCACCTTTATTTTTTTGAAGTAACAAAACAGGCCTATCTTCACATACAGCTTTAAGATGTTATAACCTATCCTCATGAAGCCAATTCTTCTTTCTCAAGGGGTTTATATCCCCAAAACATAGACAACAACAACCCGGAAACCAAATGCCATATTCCCCAAAAAGCAGTCAATAAGGCCATGCCCCCCAGACCGTCGAAAAAAGTAAAAATGAGCAATAGGCCCAATCCGGAATTCTGGATTCCCGTTTCTATGGTGATCGATCGGGTATCCCTTTGGGACAACCCCATAAATTTAGCCAACGAGAATCCCGTTAAAAACGCGACTAGATTATGCAATACCACTATCCAGAAGACATAAAAAATATAATCTATGAAAATATCCCTGTTATTATAAAGGGCCAGGAAGATCAAAGCGATAAAGAATACCAAAGAAACCCATTTGAAAACCTTGGCCATTCTCTTTGCCAGTACGGGTCTTAAGTAATTGAACCCCATTCCCAAGGCCAGTGGAATGGCCAACAACAAAGAAACCAATTCTACCATTTCAACAGGTGAAATGGCAACTTCGGTCAATATTTTCGATGTAGGACCATATAATGAACCCCAGAATTCAAGATTCAAGGGTGTCATAATAACAGCCAATAAGGTAGCTACTGCCGTTAGACTAACGGATAAGGCCGAATTGCCCTTAGCGAAATGTGTAATGAAATTGGAAATATTTCCACCAGGACATGCGGCAACCATGAACATACCCAAGGCTATGCTGGAGATAGGTTCAATAATCCATACCAATGCGAAGGTAATAGCCGGCAAAAGTATAAACTGACTGAAAATTCCTGTGAATATGGATTTTGGATTTTGCAGGAGTCTTTTGAAATCGTTCACTGAAATCTCCAACGCGATGCCGAACATGACCAATGCCAAGGCAATATTCAACACCCAAAGGGTTTGACTATCAAAATTGATATGAACATTATCTAGTACGGTATCTGACAAACGGTTAGGCTATTTTAAGTCCGTTGGGAACTGCCGCATCTGGTTGTATTAAAACCACATCCTTACCCTCAACAGCTCCTAATATAAGACATTCACTCATAAAATCGGCAATTTGTTTCTTCGGAAAATTAATTACAGCAATTACCTGTCGACCCAGAAGCTCCTCCTTGTCATATAGTGTAGTGATCTGAGCCGAAGTCTTTTTAACCCCTATTTCTTTTCCGAAATCAAGTTTTATTTGATAAGCCGGATTCCTTGCTTTCGGAAAATCACCAACTTCGATAATGGTACCTATTCTCATATCGACCTTACTAAAATCATTCCAGCTTATTATTTCTTTCATCATCTTGGTATCTTATATTATATGGCCGTTCAATTTAAAAATAGTGTTTCCGATGACCAAAATTCACCAAATACTTTTAACTTTATTTTTTTGATCAGAAATGATAAGTCATGGCGAACACCCCTAGCAATATGATGCCTTTAGGCACAAAAGCCCCAAATTTTATTCTAAAGGACACGATCAGTGACCAAGAACTGTCACTGAACACCCTTAAAGGCGATATTGGGACAGTGATCATGTTCATCTGTAACCATTGTCCTTTTGTTATTCATGTGAACCCGGAATTGGTAAAAATGGCCAAGGAATACCAATCCAAAGGAATTTCCTTTATTGCCATTTCTAGTAATGATGTTATCAATTACCCACAAGATGCACCGGACTTAATGAAACAGCAAGCAAAGCAAGTTGGGTATCCTTTTCCTTATTTGTATGACGCTACCCAAGAAACAGCCATGAAATATGATGCTGCCTGTACTCCTGATTTTTATTTATTCGATAAAGACCTAAACCTCGTTTATCGTGGACAATTAGATGGCTCAAGACCTGGAAACGCTGTCCCTGTTACCGGAAAAGATCTTCGAAATGCCCTAAACGCCCTGCTGTCGGAAAAAGAAATAGATCCTGATCAGAAACCTAGTATTGGATGCAATATTAAATGGATTGCCGATTGATCCTGGATAGTTGTAAATAAGGTAGCTCTTATTTTAAACCAGACTAGGCCTACCAACCTTTTCGCTCTAACAATCCTTGAATATGAGCGCAATGATGTCGCCCATGCCAGGCATATTTTCCAATATTCTCTTTTACGGTAATCTTGCTTTTATCATCGGGATGCACATAATATTTCTGCAAGTCTTGATCATCCAGACTTTTCAACAAAAAAACAAGTTTGGCATGTAGTGCCTTTAAATAGTTCAAAGAAAGCTCCACTGGGGCGGTTTTGGCATCGGACAAGGAGCTCCAACTCTTTTCGTCATACGCCTTGATCAAGGGACCATTTTCCGTCAGCGCCCATTTGAAACGGGTATAACTATGATGATGGCTATCCGCTATATGGTGTACCAATTGCCTAATCGTCCACCCCTCTGGTCTATAAGGGGTTTCCAATTGCTCCATAGTTAAATCACCCACCAAACGCTCAAGTATTAACGGCAGTTCTTCCAAGTCCTTAATCCACCCATCTACAATTGCTTTAGATACTTTTGCTGAATATTCAAAATGCCCGATTGGGAACTTCAAAGCCTCCATAACTATCTTATCCATACTACTTTAAAAATTTTAATACAGTTTTAACCTAATGAAAATTCTACGAAAACCATAAATCTACTAATTTTATCGGATAAATAGTTTTATAATTAAAAACAATCAAAAATGGCAACACTTAGATTAGGGGATACAGCCCCGAATTTTACTGCAGACAGTTCAATGGGCACAATTAATTTATACGATTACCTAGGTGATAGCTGGGGAATTTTATTTTCACATCCTGCAGATTTTACCCCCGTTTGTACAACCGAATTGGGTACTGCGGCTAATTTTAAGGGGGAATTTGACAAACGAAATGTAAAAATGATCGCATTAAGTGTAGATGGGGCAGCCTCCCATAAGGAATGGATCAAAGACATCAACGAAGTACAGAACACCACGGTAAACTTTCCGATAATTGCGGATGAGGACAGAAAAGTGTCTGACCTTTACGATATGATCCACCCAAAAGCGGACAGCACCTTAACCGTACGTTCGGTATTCATTATCGCACCGGACAAAACGGTTAAACTTACATTGACCTACCCTGCTTCAACAGGGCGTAACTTCTATGAACTGTTAAGGGTTGTCGATTCTTTACAATTAACGGCCAACCATAAAGTTGCCACACCTGCAAATTGGGAACATGGTAATGATGTCGTTGTTAGTCCGGCCATACCTACCGATGAAGCGCGTAAAATATTCACAAAAGGCGTTGAGGAAGTTAAACCTTATTTGAGAATGACCCCTGATCCTACGGCTTGAAAACAGGAAACTTGGACTTAAAAATCGCCTTTTTAAGCGATCCAAAAGTTCAACCATTAATTTAAGGATGTGTTAATACAAAGATAACTTCCAAAATATCATACAATTAAATTAATAAATCCTACATTTGCACTTTAATTAATATTTAATAATTTTTATTATGAGTAAAGGAACAGTTAAATTCTTCAATGATTCCAAAGGTTATGGTTTTATCACTGAAGATGGTTCGAACGAAGATCATTTTGTACACATTTCTGGCTTAATCGACGAAGTTCGTGAAGGTGATGTTGTGGAATTTGAACTACAACAAGGTAAAAAAGGATTAAACGCCGTTAATGTGAAAGTAGTTGACTAGGTAACGATTTTAACTTTTTTATATACCCCCGATGTTCTGCATCGGGGGTTTTTATTTGTGGTATTTTCTTACTAATTTTTTTCTTTTTCTTATTTTTGTTTAAGTTTTAACGCAACCCCCTCCCTTTTTCTGCATCATGCATTAAACAAAACAACTCCCCCTCAATAAGAAACTCAAACAACAATTTTTATATGACCACCTTTATAACCATTTTACTATCGCTTCTCGTCATTAACATCATTCTTTTATTAATGAGCATACTGAGTACCAAAAAATAACCGTATTGAACCAAGAAAAAGTAGGGTTTAAGTTTTAGTGGTTGTTACAATGGAACAACGATCATTAAAAATAATTATGCCATGGTAACTTTTATCTCTATAGTTTGTGTTTTGGTCTTTATCAATAGCGTTATGCTCATAAGCAGTTTGGTTCGGGTGCGAGATAAATAGCTTAGCAAAAAAAAGCCCCGGTATAAACCGAGGCTCCTTATATAAAATGATTCTTGTGATTTCTATTTCACATCCATCAATTCCACATCGAAAATTAAAGTGGCATTTGGTGGAATGACACCACCGGCCCCTGCACTACCATAAGCCAAATTCGATGGAATCACGAAACGTGCCTTATCCCCTACTTGTAGCAAAGCAATACCTTCATCCCAACCTGGAATAACTTGTCCTACGCCCAATTGAAAATCAATCGGTTGATTTCTTTTATAGGAGGAATCGAAAACCTGACCGTTCAATAGAGAACCCTCATAATGTACCGAAACTGTTTTCGCTTTTTCAGCTTTATCCCCACTTCCTTTTTGAATAATCTTATATCGTAGTCCGCTCTCGGTCTCATCAAAACCAGCAGCTACCTTATCCAATTCCTTGGCCTGTTTTTCCTTTTCTTCCGCTAATCTTTTCTCTTTTGAACTTTCAAAAGTTTTAAAGGCTTCCAAGGCATCCCACTTTTCGGCCTCGGCACCAATCCTAATGATTTCCAAAGTATCGATGGTATCGGATTGCGCAATGGCATCTACCACCTCTTGACCGGCTTCTACATGACCAAAAACGGTATGTTTATTATCTAACCATGGTGTGGCAACGTGGGTAATGAAAAACTGACTTCCGTTAGTTCCTGGCCCAGCATTGGCCATTGAAAGTACCCCTGGGGCATCATGAACCAAATCTGGATGAAATTCATCATCGAACTTGTATCCTGGATCACCGGTACCAGTACCGGAAGGACAACCTCCTTGAATCATAAAATCAGGAATTACCCTGTGGAATTTTAATCCGTCATAATAGGGCTCACCAATGGCTTTGGCACTATTCTCACGTTTACCCTCTGCCAAGGCAACAAAGTTACCTACAGTACCGGGAGTTTTATCATAAGTTAATTTTACAAGTATCTCTCCTTTTGAAGTATTGAATTTTGCGTAGATTCCGTCTTGCATTTTTCGCTTTTTTTTATTGAGCTGCAAAGATATACAAATTAGTTAGGGAAAAGAATTCCATCCATATTGTTCCAACGGAAAACAGTTCTTCGAAAACCAATTCCCTTGACAAAATTTAAATATGGTATCTATTTTGTTTTTTCAACTCCATACTTATCAAAAAGATAGACCAAACTTGACATTGCCGCTGCGCCCAGCTCCAATTCCCTTTTGTTCACATGTTCAAAAGTATCGTATTCGGAATGATGGTGATCAAAGTAACGTTGAGAATCGGGGCGTAATCCGGCCAATACAATTCCATCATCCTTTAAAGGCCCAATATCGGCTCCGCTGTATCCTTTAACCAACATGTGAACAAGATAAGGTTCAAAAAGAGGCCCCCAACTTTTGACTTTCTTGAAATCCCCTTCCGAACAATCAAATGAAAATCCCCTTGGAGAAAAACCACCTGCATCACTCT
Organism: Maribacter luteus; assembly: GCF_009674825.1. Classification (GTDB taxonomy): domain Bacteria; phylum Bacteroidota; class Bacteroidia; order Flavobacteriales; family Flavobacteriaceae; genus Maribacter_A; species Maribacter_A luteus. The sequence goes on along the minus strand of NZ_WKJH01000021.1, from coordinate 255,057 downwards.
CTAAGGCAAAGACATGCTTTTCTTTCTTGTTTTTGGCCACTTCGGCATATTTCTTACCTCCACGCAGACCATTTTCCTCATTCATGAAAAGTACCACCCTAATTGTTCTTTTGGGCGTATATCCACTTTCTTTCAAGAGTCTTAGAACATCCATACTCTGTACACAACCTGCTCCGTCATCATGTGACCCATCTCCTAGATCCCAAGAATCCAAGTGACCACCGACCACTATAATTTCATCAGGGTATGTACTTCCCTTGATTTCGCCTATGACATTAAAAGACTCAACATCATTATATACTTTGCAACTTTGTTTAAAATAGAAATTGGCATTAGGACTCAGTTTAAGCGTTGCGCTTAGAAACTCAGCTCCTTTTGTACTGATCGCCGCGGCAGGAATCCGTTCCCAAACCTCTAAATCGCCATAACCCATAGAACCCGTATGCGGATAATCATCTAACCTTAAGTTCATTGATCTAACAATAACACCTACCGCTCCATATTTGACCGCCTCCATAGCGCCGGCATATCGCTGACCAACACAGCCTGAATACGATTCGAACGTACTTATTAGGGTTGGATCCATGGGTTTATTGAAAAATACGATCTTACCTTTTATCTTATCGGCACCTAAAACTTCCAGGTCCTTGATACCATTCACCTCTATGATATTTGCCTTAATGCCTTGCAAAGGTGTGGCGACCGAACCGCCAAGTGCACATATCGGTAAGTTGGTTGTAATTCCCGGAGCCGTTTCAACATAAGCAAATTCCGGAGTACCCCTTACCCATTTAGGCACCATTACAGGTTGAAGCCAAACCTTATCGAGCCCCATTGAGTCTAATTGTGCCTTGGTATAATCCACCGCCTGTTGGGCTTGTATTGATCCGGATAACCTACCACCAATCTGATTGGATAAATAATTGAGCCAATCATAAGATTTGCTTTGGGTCAAAGCAGTTTCATAAATAGCCTTTATTTGTTTTTCGTCCTCCGATTGTGCATATCCTTGCCAAGTTACCACTACGACGATTAAGATGTACTTTAAAAACTTCATTCGCTTTCCAGTTGTTTTTTGTAGTTGTCTAAATTAGCTTTTATTTTATCATCGAGTTCCGGTGCAATGATATCTTTGTATTTTTTTAACTCTTGGTAAAGAATTTCAGCCACGATCAACCTTGCCCCTTTCTTGTTATCTGCCGGAATAACGAACCAAGGAGCTTTAGGCTTCGAGGTTCTTTGAATGGCCTCTTCATAACACTGCTGATATTTTGTCCATAATTTTCTTTCTTTGAGGTCATCGGGGGAGAATTTCCAATTCTTTTGCTTTAAACGCAACCTACGAAGTAACCTTTGCCGTTGCTCTTCTTTGGACAAGTGAAGAAAAAATTTGAAGATTATGGTACCGTTATCTACAAGATGTTTTTCAAAATTATTGATCTGGTCGAATCTTGAATCCCAAAAATGCTGGTCAATGTCAGACACTTTTTCTATTCCCGGTAAATGCTCTCCCATAATATATTCAGGATGAACACGGGTTACCAAAACATTCTCATAATGCGTTCGGTTAAAAATCCCGAATTTACCCTTGGCAGGCAGTGCAATATAGTGACGCCAGAGGTAATCATGTTTCAGTTCCAATGGGGTGGGCACTTTAAAACTATGAACTACCACGCCACGTACGTTGAAATCCTTGAACACTTCACGCACAAGGCTGTCCTTTCCCGAAGTATCCATTCCTTGCAAACAAACCAATACACTATACTTACCATGTGCATATAAGGTATCTTGGAACTCCCCAAGTTTTTCCCGAACTTTTACCATTTCCTTTTTCAATTGTTTGTCGGTAGACCCAAAATCCTCAATTGTGGGCATTGCCGCCAAATCTGTTGACTTATCTGCCCTATATCTATTTATATCAATATTCTTCATGCTCTGAATATAAAAATATTTTATCGTTGAAAGACCTTAATCCCTGAAAAAATGGTAATTCACCTGCAAAAAAGATACATCTTGACCCACTTAAAGGATACTTCCTGCGTTCTATCGAAAAAAATAGGTGAATAGCTTTTTCCCATGTAATTTTAACTTGTATTATTCCCAAATTTTACAACGAACTAAAGGCTTATCTTATGAAGAACTATTCACTTGTCGCAGTAGTTTCACTGATTTTGTTTTCTTCCTTTATGGTAGACAAGGGTTGCGAGTATGCAAGTTCTAATATGAACTATGCCAAGACCCAAGTAGAGAAATCCATCGATGTGAAAGATATCAACCAAGCCAGGTTTTATGCTTATAAAGCCATCAACTCAATTGAAAAATCGAAAAATCAACTAAAGGATTGTGGTTGTGTTTATGCCGATGGCAATATAGCCGACGGTAAATCTGACTTGATCTTGGCTACCAAGGCAACTTCCTTGACCAGCACGCGAATATTACTAAAGAGGGCCTTACAACATATTATCGACGGTATCGAATCCTTAGGGGAACACGAGTTCCATACCAGCAAATATGGGAGTGATCTATTGGCCATGAACACAATTTCAGAAACGGAAAAAATTTCGACGCGGATCCCAAGTGAAAAAGAAATGGAACAACAAATAGATGCCTCTTTGGAAAAATACCGAAAATCACTTGATAGGATCGTAAAATCGGTAGATTGTGCGTCTGCACGGGCCTTTGCTGAAAATATTTATTTACATTGTGAGCAACAGTTATTGCTTCCGAACCTTTCGGAGGGAAAAAAATATTATAACTATAAAACCAAGGAAATTACGGCAGAAGCCTTGGAACGGTTAGAATCTTGCAAATAAACAAGCGATTTATTTACTTGCAAAAAGTCTTACATCCTCTTCGGTCACTTGTTGTCCGCCTAAAATAATAAGACGTTCAACGACATTGCGCAATTCGCGAATGTTACCCGTCCAATCGTACCCTTTCAATAGTTTTATGGCCCCAGAGGAGAATTCTTTGGGGGAAATACCCTGTTCACCTGCAATCTTAGCAGCGAAATGATTGATCAACAAGGGAATATCATCCCTTCTATCATTCAGAGCGGGCACCTTTATCAGGATAACCGCCAATCGATGATAAAGGTCTTCCCTGAATCTATTTTCCTTTATTTCCTCAGCAAGATCTTTATTGGTTGCGGCAATTACCCTAACATCAACTTTTATATCCTTATCCGAACCTACCCTCGAAATTTTATTTTCTTGCAAAGCACGAAGTACTTTTGCTTGGGCAGACAGACTCATATCCCCTATTTCATCTAAAAATATGGTTCCTTTATTTGCGGCTTCGAACTTACCGGCCCGATCCTTAACAGCTGATGTAAACGCTCCCTTAACATGACCAAAAAGTTCACTCTCTATCAATTCGGAGGGTATGGCCGCACAGTTCACCTCAATGAAAGGTGCCCCACTTCTTGGGCTTTTCTCGTGGATCCAATGTGCCACCAACTCTTTTCCCGTACCATTTGAACCCGTTACCAGAACACGGGCATCTGTAGGCGCCACCTTTTCTATGATTTCCTTAATAGCGTTTATTTCTTTGCTATCACCGATCATTTCATAGTTCTTACTAACCTTTTTCTTTAATTTTTTATTTTCTACCACCAATTCCTTTCTATCCAAGGCATTCCTTACGGTGGTCAAAAGCCTGTTCAAATCGGGTGGTTTTGAAATATAGTCAAATGCTCCGATGCGCATTGTATTTACGGCAGTGTCCAAGTCCCCATGCCCTGATATCATGATAAAAGGAATCTCAGGTTTGATTTTACGAGCGGCCTCAAGCACCTCAACACCATCCATTTTCGGCATTTTTATATCACATAAGACCAAATCATAATCATTGTTCTTAACGGCCTCTAAACCTTTTAACCCATCTTCAGCTTCTTCCACTTGATAAGAATCGTTCTCCTCTGAAAGTATTTTAACCAATACCCTTCGTATAGCCGATTCGTCTTCTACCACCAAAATCTTTGACATATTGCAATTCTTTTTAAATTCCTATTCTAAATCCGGTCCTGAAATACAGACTAGGCTCATCATTCAATGTAAAAATATCATTTCTATCCTCATCCCGTAAGACCCCGTCCTGAAAAACCGTATGACCGATATAACCGTAGAACGACATAATTTTTGATATGTTATATTGATACCCTATAGTTAACAATGCAGCCGATGAAGATATTGAAGCTGCAAAGCCGGTATTCGGAAGAATGATATTATTTTGAAGGTTTACGAAATAGCCATCCAATATAAATTCTGTCTGAATTAAATGATTATTATCTATATGATATTTAAACCCCGTTTTAGGCAGACCGACTACATAGGACCAATTAGGGTGGAATCTTTTTTCGTAATACACAAAAGGCAAAGGTATTCGCAACGAAACCGTTGAATTATACGCAATTCCTACGACTAAGCGCATGGGCTTATCTATATTCTGCCTCTCCTTAAAGGCCCCGACCGTTACATTGATCGCAACATCCCCATTTTCAAGTGGGTTGGTCAAGGTTGAAGACAATCTAGGGGTCAAAACCCCGATATACCTCCAATCTTCATTGCGCTTATACACATAGGCCATATTTAAGTCGACCACATGAAGGCTCTCTAGCCCAGCACTATCAAAATACTCGTTACTTCCCAGTTTATAGGCCAAATAATTATATTCTGCGCCAAGTATGAAATTATCCGATTCCCGCACCTTGAACGGTACGTTTACAACCAATTTATATCTTGAAAGTTGGGCATCTGCATTATTCTTGGGCATGATCATATACTCCAACCTGAAAATATCGGGTGATTGGGCCTGTATTGTAGAACCACATCTCCCTAAAATTAAGGCAAAGACCAGTATAGTGACCAAACTTAATCCGTGCTCTTTCATTTATTATCCGGGTGTTGAAAGATATGTACATCTCTTTGGGGAAATGGTATGGATATATTGTGCTGTCTAAATTTTGCGTCTATTGAATAGCGCATCTCACTCTTTATCCTCATATCGGTAAAACTGTCATTGGTATAATAGTTAATACTGAACATTAGGGCCGAATCACCAAAGTCTTCGAAAATGATAAACGGTTTCGGGTTCTTAAGAATGCCTCTTTGTTTTTGTGCTATTTCCTCTAAGATTTTAGTGACCAAATTTACATCACTACCATAAGCAACACCGATATTAACCTTTTCCCTAGTTGTTTTGTGGTTTTGCGTATAGTTGAAGATCGTATCACTTATGAACTTATGGTTGGGGATAATAATGACCTTATCATCCCTTGTTATGGCCCTAGTGGTACGTAGTTTTATCTCAAAGACCTTTCCTACCTTACCTTCTACCTCTATAATATCGCCAACACTCAACGATTTATCAATAATTATGAATACACCCCCAATGATATCCTGGAAGAGTTCTTGCAAGGCCAAGCCTAAACCAACAAAGAGTGCGGCAGAGGCCGTAATCAAAATGGTAATATCGATACCCGCCATACTCAGCGTTATCAAAATCACTACTAAATAGGCCGCATACTTAATAAACTTGAAAATACTGACAAACTTAAGTTTATCTTCCTGGACCATTTTATGGGTAATGATCTGCCGAATCCATTTTAACACAAAAGTCGTTGCAATGAATGCTACCGTTATCATTATCAACAACCCAACGGTTATGTTCAATGATTTATCACCTGTGCCTATATGGATTCCCCAGTTAAGAATATCCTGGATAGAACCCCAGACATCTTCTTTTATAATCTCTTCCAATTTACCGGAATCATCCTGTACCATACATCAATACTTTATCCATTTAAACAATTCCTTATAGGTTGGTTTTTTACCGTACATAAGAATGCCCACCCTATAGATTTTTGCCGCAAACCAAACGATACCCAAAAATGTCAATATCAATAAAATTAAGGATGTCACCAATTCCCATACAGGAACGCCACCTTCACCTATACCTCCTGGTAAACGCATTAGCATCACTATTGGTGATGTTAACGGAAACAAGGAAAAACCTACCGCAATAGGACCATGCGGATTACTGAAAACAGAAAAGAATCCGACGTAAATAGCCAACATAAGCGGAAGGATAATAGGAAATATAAACTGTTGTGTATCGGTCTCATTATCCACAGCCGCACCTATAGCCGCATAAATTGAACTGTAAATCAAATAACCAAGTATAAAATAAACAACAAAAAAACAAATCAACATGGCCCATGGAATCTTGTAAAGCTCCTGCGCATATGCCTGAATGGTCTGATTTGGCGTAGGTACGGGCGATGCCATATTACCTGCAATACCCGGAACGTTGGCACCATCGCCCAAAGTAGCCGGATCAATATCAAAAATAGCAAAGGCTATCATCAAAAGTATTGAGGCAGAAACGATCCATATAGCGAATTGGGTAATCCCTGCCAAGGAAGTACCGATTATCTTGCCCATCATCAATTGAAAGGGCTTTACCGAGGAAATGATAACTTCAATTATTCTACTGGTCTTTTCCTCGATGACACTACGCATTACGAAACCACCATAGATAATGATGAACATCATGATCAAATAACCGAACCCACCACCGATTATCGCTTTGATCTCGTTTATACCCTTTAGATTTTGCTCCCCTCCGAAAGTTTCGGTATTTATCTCATACCGCTTATCCATCATCGCAAACTCCTTGGAAGAAACCCCCATATTCTGCAATCTTCTTTCCCTGAGTCTTGCTTGAAAAACATCTTCTAGCTTATCAAGGACAGAAGTACTCGGCGCTTCTTTCGTGTAAAAATAAGAATGGTCCGCAACTTTCTCCAACTCATCTTCATGAGGTATATGCAAAAGACCGTAATACCCCATTTTGGCGGTAGAATCTTTAGCTAACTGTAAAGTCACATCTTTAAAATGAACATAAGAAGTACTCTCTGTTGTGTTAAAATCATTAGAGAAGTAATCACTTTCGTTGAAAATGCCGATTATACGCTTTTCATTATCGTTTATTTTGGTCAAATAAGCTATAAGCACGATCATGCCGACCATTAATATTGGACTTAGAAAAGTCATGATGACGAAGGATTTATTACGAACCTTCGCCAAATATTCCCTCTTGATAATAATGGGCAATTTATTCATTTGCATCTTTATCTTGAATGGATTGAATAAATATTTCGTTCGCAGAAGGAATAATCTCACTAAATTGATAAATATTCGACTGGCTGGCCAAATAGGCCAAAAAGTCCCTAGAATCCTCAATGGGAATTTGGATGGTAAAATCCAACTGGTTTTCCAATGGATCTATAACGGGTTCCAAAATATTGAACTTATTGGAAATTACGTTCAATAACGCATTTACATCCTGGGCATGGAGACCTACTTTGAACATATTGTTCTTATATGCTTTTTTAATATCGGATAATTTACCATCGAGTATCTTTTCGGACTGATGTATCAAAGCAATGTACTCACATAATTCCTCGACCGACTCCATTCGGTGGGTAGAAAAAATTATAGATGTGCCATTTTCTTTCAATTGAATGATCTCATCCTTGATAATGTTGGCATTAATTGGATCAAAACCACTAAAGGGCTCATCAAATATAAGTAATTTGGGTTCATGCAGTATGGTAACTATGAACTGTATCTTTTGGGCCATTCCCTTTGACAATTCCTGTACCTTCTTGTTCCACCAATCACCGATATCAAACTTATCGAACCAAAACTTCAAACGCTTTTTGGCTTCTGCTTTACCCAAACCTTTTAATTGTGCCAAATACAAAGCCTGCTCACCCACTTTCATCCCCTTATACAAACCCCTTTCTTCCGGAAGGTAACCTATAAGTGAAATATGCTTGGGTTTTAAAAGTTCCCCATCAAAATACACCTCTCCTTTATCGGGATAGGTAATTTGGTTGATTATACGGATCAAGGTAGTTTTACCAGCACCGTTAGGCCCCAAAAGACCATAGATACTGTTCTTAGGTATTTCCAAGGAAACACCGTTCAAAGCTGTATGTTTCCCGTATTGTTTGGTAACCTCCTTAGTGACCAAAATGTTATCCATGAAAGCAATTTTGCCAAAGATATAGAATTGGTTTAAAAGACACTTCTTAAATTAAGATTATACTAACAATAACTCGCTTGTAATTGCATTAAAGTCTACATTGTTCTTTAACCTGAACATAAGGTAACCCAATCAAACAAAACAGATTGAAGTACAAATTGAAACCATGGGCCGTTCAAAACGAAAATGATGGGGCAGATAGCTTCGGCCCTACCTACATCGTAGCACAAAAACGCCCCCGACACCGCATCGAAAATACCTTTGGGAAGGAATTGGTTTAAACTTGAAACCTGACCAAAAAACAAAACCCACCCTTGATAAAATCAAGGATGGGAAAAAAATTGCTATGAAAAAGAAAATTAATATTGGTAATCCAATATTGAATCAAATATACGTTTTTTATTTTATACTCGAATCAATATCCTTAAGAGAACATATCTTTTACTTTTTCAAAGAAGGATTTATCTGATTTTTCCGGTTTCGGAACAAAATTGTCAGCTCCGTCCATACGTTCAAAAAACTCCTTTTGTTCTTTATTGAGTTCTTTAGGGGTCCATACGTTGACATGTACCAAAAGATCCCCACTACCATAACCGTTTATACTGGAAATACCTTTTCCCCTTAATCGCAATATCTTGCCCGATTGTATACCCGGTTCCAATTTTATACGCACCTTACCACCTACCGCATCTATTTCTTTGGATGTTCCTAAAACAGCCTCAGGAAAACTTACATAAAGATCGTAGTGAAGATTATCACCTTCCCTTTTAAGGGTTTCATGGTCTTGGGTTTCTATGGCCACTAAAAGATCTCCCGGAATTCCGTTTCCTGGCGCTTCGTTCCCTTTTCCAGGAACCTTTAATTGCATGCCATCTTCTACCCCTGCCGGAATTTTTATCGATACGGTCTCTTCTTTGACAACAAGTCCTTGACCATCGGCATTACTTGGCCTATTATCTATTACCTGACCACTTCCGCCGCATGTAGAACATGCGACCGCGGTCTGCATTCTTCCGAGTATGGTATTGGTGATTTTGGTTACTTGCCCATGCCCCCCACAGGTACTACAGGTTTTATACGTAACACCAGGTGCTTGCATTTTACGCCTTACCTTGACTTTTTTCTCGACACCATTAGCCACTTCTTCCAAGGTCAATTTAACCCTTATCCTGAGGTTGCTCCCTTTAACACGTCTTTGGCCTCCACCGCCAAAACCGCCAAAACCACCACCGAAACCGCCGCCAAATGCCCCACCGAAGATATCCCCAAATTGACTGAAGATGTCATCCATGTTCATTCCGCCGCCGCCAAAACCGCCAGCACCATCAAAAGCTGCATGCCCATATTGGTCATACCGTGCTTTTTTATCCGGGTTACTAAGTACCTCGTAGGCTTCTGCCGATTTTTTAAAAAGTTCCTCTGCCTTGGCATCCCCTGGGTTTTTATCGGGATGGTGTTCCAAGGCCTTTTTCCGATATGCCTTCTTAATTTCTGCAGCCGTGGCATTTTTACTTATGCCAAGTATTTCGTAATAGTCTTCCTTCATCCTTGAATTTTAGTTACCAACAACTACTTTAGGATGACGTATTATCTTGTCACCCAACTTATAACCTCTTTCCACAACATCGATGATCTTGCCCTTTAACTTTTTATCAGGAGCCGGTATTTGGGTTATGGCATCATGTATCTCGGCATCAAAAGAGTCACCCTGCTTAACACCTACTTCTTCCATGCCCTTGGATTTCAATACATCCCTGAACTTTCCATTGATCAACTCTACCCCTTTGAACATTTCCTTATCCTCGGATTTGGACAATTCCTTTAAGGCACGTTCAAAATCATCTAAAACAGGAAGCAAGGATACGATAACCTCTTGTCCGGCTGTTTTGAACAAATCCATTCGTTCTCTTGAAGTACGTTTTTTATAATTCTCGAATTCGGCGAACAATCGAAGAAATTTATCTTTTTCTTTGGCCAGTTCGTCCTGAAGTTGTTCTTCTACCGACTGTACCTCCTGCTCATTCACCACTTCTTCTTGCTCGTTCCCTGAATCGTTTACCGTTTCCCCATCTAAGATAGGTTCGTTAACCTCTTCGGCTTTATTTTTATTACTCATTTTAGGATACTGATTTTTGATCTTATTTCTTTCGATGGCAAAAGTACTGCCATTTATTTAAAAATGTCAAAATGTCACTAAACTTTACCATTTTAACCCTAGTAGATTGACAAAAAAGATAAATAGTGGACAAAAAATTTAATCAGGAATGGATTTCAGTTACTTGGAAGAAATGTAATTTAAATTGGTTTTATCCTTCTATATAAAAAGCCTCTAGGGCATTACCTAAATTAGGATAATCGAAAACAAAACCTTCTTCCGCAATTTTTTTACTACTTACGCGCTGACTCGCAAAGAGCAGGTAAGACATTTCCCCTAAGATTAATTTCAGGGCAAATCGAGGTATATTGGGCAATAAAAGGGGTGACTTGAATATTTTTGCCAATTCCTTAACCATTTTCTTATACATAACAGGATTGGGGGCTACGCCGTTAAAAACACCCTCCAATTGGTTTTCGACTATAAAAAGAAAAAGTCTTGCCAGGTCGTTGATATGTATCCAGGATTGCCATTGCTTTCCATTACCGAACGTAGCCCCAACATACGATTTAATAGGCTTTTCGAGTTTAGGCAAAACGCCCCCGTCTTTTGACAAAACCAAACCGATCCTGACCTTTGCGACCGGAAATCCAAAATGGGATAAAGCATCGATTTCCTTTTCCCATTTCTGTACTACCTCACCCAAAAAACTATCATCGACAGCCTGGTCTTCCTCTGTATAAAAATGATCAAGGGAACTGGGATAAATACCTATTGCCGAAGCGGATACAAAAGAATTAATGGCTTTAGCATCGATTTTACCTAGTGCGTAGTTGAGTGTTTTCAAGGAGTTTATCCTACTGTAAAGGATTTCGTTCTTGTAATCCGCCGTCCATCTTTCAGAAATACTAGATCCCGCAAGATTGATTATCGCAGTTACTTCTTTAAAACAATCCAAATCGATTTCATTCTGTTCTGGATTCCAAAAATAACCTTGAAAATTCTCGTTCGAAACTATTTTGTCCTTATTTGTGGTCAAGTAATTTACAGAGATCCCATGCTTATTGCTGATTTCAACAATAGCCCTCCCAACTAATCCTGTAGCACCGGTAATCAATAATTTCATAAGATAAAGGTATGGGATCTATAAACGGTGGTGGCCTATTTTAATTTCGATTTAACAATCTTAACGATGTAGGAATGGGATTATCGGTGAAATTCTAAAAAATTTAAGAAACAACACCTTTATTTATGATTTTATTGCCCTTAACATTTCCCTTTTTCCTGGTGGCCCAGGCAACCTTTCGACCTCAAAACCAACAGCTTGCATGGCTCTCCTTACACTTCCTTTAGCTGCATAAGTAACTAGGACACCTTTCTTTTTAAGCGCCCTGAACATGATCTCAAAAACATCCTTTGTCCATAATTCTGGCTGCACCCTTGCGCCAAAAGCATCAAAATAGATAAGGTTCATACAATTTTCCAATGCTATTTCCTTAAAATCACGCTGCATTTTCAATATTGAAAAACCTTGGGATAGTAATGTACGCTCTTCCCATGGGGCTGCGTGCATTTTTTTGAATTGCCCTGAAAACTCCTGCGCGTTCAACTCCTCGATATAATTCAATTGGGATAATTCTTCCTCGGAAACAGGATAGGCCTCTACCCCACAATACTCGACGACCATGCCGGATTTGGAAGTTTCCAATAGAGTGATCAAAGCGTTCAACCCGGTACCGAAACCGATTTCCAAAATATGAACCACCTCATCTTTTTTACGAAAGAGATCCAAACCATGTTTTATAAAAACATGATATGCCTCCTGAATGGCACCATGTTTAGAATGGTACTGCTCATTCCAATCCTTTATCTGGATTGTCTTTGAACCATCGGCCGTTGTTATGATTTCCCTTTGCATCAATCCTTTAACAACACCCCATCGGCTTCAAAACCCAATGTTCTTTTAGGCTGATTTATTTTTGCAATTTCATCTACCGACTTACCTGCATCTTCTGCATAATGTCGTTGATCATCAACACTCATTTCCTCTACAAAGGCCAATCCATTAACCACGACTTCTTTGCCCGCAATGTCTTTGGGCATAAAGAATCCGTAATCCTTAAACCGCACCATCGCCACTTCCCCATCATCCAAAGCCACTTTCATCCAACAACCTTTGGCCTGGCAAACTTCTTTGACCACACCCACAAATTTAGTCTGTACGGTATCCGAAATTTTCATTGTCGTGTACTTCTTAGACATCTCCATCTGGGTTAAACTCCCTTCCCCTTGAAAAGCGATTCCAAATGCCGCTCTTTCCGTTTGGGTTTCTTGGGCGTGGCCAATAACAACCAATAAGGATACAATAATGAATATGTTAATTCTTTTCATATTTACGATTTTTTCAGTTGACATGGTAAAATTGAGCAATTTTAAAGAAAAAAGAAGAGCCTCTATCGATATTTTTCTAATTTTATTCAATAAATAGTATTTCAATGGAGACCAAGACAATGAATATAAAAATCGAAAAGGCAAAAACCTCAAAAATAGATAAAGTAGATTTTGACAACTTAGCTTTCGGAAATGTTTTTACAGACCATATGTTGGTCTGTGATTACAAAAACGGTTCTTGGAACATTCCCGAAATCATTCCTTACCAACCGATAAGCCTAGACCCATCTGCGAAAATATTCCATTATGGGCAATCTATTTTTGAAGGAATGAAAGCCTATAAAGATGAAAACAATGACATATGGCTTTTCCGTCCTTTAGACAATTGCAAACGATTGAACATCTCTGCAAAAAGAATGGCCATACCTGAAATACCTGAAGATTATTTCATGGAGGGACTTACCGCTCTTTTGAAGTTGGAAAAAGATTGGATACCGCAAACGCCCGGAAGTTCTTTATATATACGACCATTTATCTTTGCCTCAGGAACAGGGTTTCATGCTTCCCCGGCAGATGAATACAAATTCATTATCGCCTTTGCACCTTCCGGCGCCTATTTCTCCGGAAAAGTAAAAGTCTTGATCGAGGAAAAATATTCAAGATCTGCTAACGGCGGTGTTGGCTATGCCAAAGCCGGAGGAAACTATGCCGGACAATTCTACCCTACCCAACTCGCACTTGAAAAAGGGTACAACCAAGTTATTTGGACAGATGACAACACACATGAATTCATTGAGGAGGCAGGCGCAATGAACATTTTTGTTCGAATAAACGACACTTTGGTAACTGCTCCCACAAGTGACAGGATCCTTGATGGCATAACACGTAAAAGTATTTTAAAAATTGCTAAAGACGAAGGTATTGCCGTCGAGGAGCGTAAAATTACCGTATCGGAAATTGTGGAAGCTGCAAAAAACGGCTCTTTAAAAGAAATGTTCGGAGCGGGAACCGCTGCCGTAATTTCTCCGATTTCTGCATTCGGTTTTCGTGATGTTGATTATGATTTACCTGAAATAGGTGATAATTACGCATCGTTGCTCAAGAAAAGAATTACGGATATTCAATATAACCGAGCAGAAGACAAATTTGGATGGAGGGTTAAGGTTTAAACCTTACAATGCTACCCAGAATTGGAAATTGTTCCTTATTAATTTAAATAGGCTTAACTTTTATTTCGTTTTAAAGGTTAAGCCATATTACCGTTTCAAATAAATTCCAATTCACCCAACCATGAAAAAATCGATAGCCCTTTTAACATTGATCATTATCGGGATTAGTTCTTTATCCTGTAATTCAAAAAGTAAAAAAGAAAAACCTGCAGAACAACAAAAAGAAGTCCAAAACCCTATACTAACGAAAATAGCCGAATTAAAAAAGGCAGGGTATGATATCGTTGATTATCACGGTCATTTAAAAGGTGGGCTAACCATGGAGGACCTTTTGGAGCATTCCAAAGAAACAGGAATTGATTACGGTGTTGCTTTCAATGCGGGTATCGGATTCCCCATTACAAACGATTCCACACTTTTGGCCAATTACGATCGCTATAAGAAGTATCCCGTATATATGGCAATGCAAGCGGAAGGAAGGGAATGGGTTACCATGTTCTCTAAGGAAAACATCGCCACTTTCGATTATGTATTTACAGATGCCATGACATGGACCGATAAGAAAGGAAGAAGAATGCGCCTATGGATTCCAGAAGAAGTTTTTGTTGATGACAAGGATGATTTCATGGATCAGTTGGTCGACAAAATTGTCGGGGTTATGCAAAATGAACCCATCGATATCTATGTAAACTCAACCTACCTGCCCGACATCCTTCAACCTGAATATGATGAATTATGGACGAATGAACGCATGCAAAAAGTAATCGATGCCGCTGTCGCAAACAACATTGCCATAGAAATAAATGCCCGTTATAAAATTCCCTCTGCCACTTTTATAAAAAAAGCAAAAGCGGCGGGTGTGAAATTCAGTATGGGCACCAACAATACCGATAAAGACCTTGGTACTTTGGACTATGCCATTGAAATGATAGATACCTGCAATCTTGAACCCAGTGACTTCTTTACTCCTTTGAAAAAATAAATATTTTCAAACTAAGGTGAGGAAGGCTTACTGAACCCAGCATTTACACTCCAATCTGGAGTATAGCACTCTTTTATAACAAAACCGACTACTTTGGCTTTGGCATGACCACAAGTCAGTAAACCAAAAACATCCTTTTATTATACCCATGATCATTTATCAAGGACACTTTGAATATCGGGCTTAAAATAATTCGGCCCCTTAAGTACTTTTCCATCTTCCCTATAAATGGGCTTACCATCGGCACCTAGCTTACTCATATTACTTCTTTGTATCTCTTCAAAGACCTCTTCTATCTTATATTGCATACCATGTTCCAATATGGTACCACATAATATGTACAACATGTCGCCCAAGGCGTCCGCAACCTCAACCAAATCATTATTGTTCGCCGCTTCTAGGTATTCCTTGTTCTCCTCATCCATCAAATTAAACCTCAACCTATTCTTCTGTTCTCCCAAATCGGCCTTCATTTCAGATGACACTCCAAGACCGAAAGAATTATGAAAAATTTCCACCGCGCTTATTTTATGCTTCATATCCTTATATTTAGTTTAGCTTTGCTTAAAAATATAAAAGAAAGGATAAGTTCGTGAAAGATTTTATTCACAATAGAACAACACAAGCAATTAAAAGCAGTTCCCAACAACACAAAAACCATCCTCTTTTTTAAATAATGAACAACTAATTACCTTAACCATTATGTTCAGTACAGGACAATTGATTTTTGCCATTCTATTTATAATCGTATTTGCCATAATCATCACCGGAACCTATAAAAAAGACAAAAAACTCCACAACAAAAATTACAAAGGTGTTAAATGGGTAGGAATAATCTTCATAATCTTTTTAACAATCCTATTCATTATTAAGTTTTTGCTCAAAAATTAATACTAAAATTGCGCATACCACAAAAATCATCGTTTTGACAACAATTGAGGCATTTTATCCCGTATATAATACCAAACAACCTAATTTTGCGTTGTTGTACTAAAGCACTCAACTCATGACGACATTTTTAACTCTGGTCTTTGTATTGATTTTCATCAATATAGCAATGATTCTTACTAGCCTTTACAGTGCCAACAAAAGCAAAAGCACACCAAATGGCAGGCATGCCGATTCCAAAATTTCGAAGATATACCCTTTGGATATTTCTACTTCAGATTACAAAAAGGCCGTTTAGTTTTTCACCTTTAACAAAAATTTCGAGCCTTAGCCGCAAGAACCCTCTTTTCTTTTCCAGGTTCCAATAGCCTCGAATTTGAACGTAAAAAACGAATGAAACAATTATTACTTGTTTTTTTAGGAGGTGGAATAGGTAGTATGCTTAGATACCTTATATCAAGAACCTTCAACGATTTTTTTCAAAACTTTTACTTAGGCACCTTTATCGTCAACATTATCGGCTGTCTTATCATTGGCCTTGTATTCGGTCTCTCTTTAAAGAACAATTTCCTTACCCAAAACCAAACCCTTTTATTGACTACTGGGTTTTGTGGTGGTTTTACCACTTTCTCCACTTTCGCATTTGAAAACCATTCCTTGATCAAAGC
Organism: Maribacter luteus; assembly: GCF_009674825.1. GTDB lineage: Bacteria > Bacteroidota > Bacteroidia > Flavobacteriales > Flavobacteriaceae > Maribacter_A > Maribacter_A luteus. The sequence continues at coordinate 238,812 of NZ_WKJH01000021.1, read as the reverse complement.
AGAAGAGATACTACACTTTTCCTTTTACACACTTTCTAGTATTACTTTGGGCATTTTAGCCGTTTTACTTGGGTTCTGGTTAGCAAAACTTATTCACTAACACCCATCCTTTCTTTTTTATTCCATTTATAAAGAAGGTTCTAACCTATTCTTTACATCTCCCCCTACCTGATATTCAACAATAAAGATGACCAAACGTCAATTTTTTGTTTTTATTTTAACCCATCCCTATTTTTTTAGGGGTTAATTTGATATTATCATAATAATTATCAATATACCCCCATTTTTTTATGGGTATAAAATGAAATAATATACATTTAGCGCCATAAACGACAAATTATGAAGCAAATCGAAGCAATTATTAGAAAATCAAAATTTGATGAAGTAAAGAAAGCCTTACATCAAATTGAGGTCAATTTTTTTAGTTACTGGGACGTAACAGGGGTTGGCAATGAAAAACAAGGACATGTGTACAGAGGCATATCCTATAGCACCAGCGACATCCAGAGAAGGTATTTATCTATCGTGGTTTCCGATGAGTTTGCAGAAAGAACAGTAGCCACTTTATTGGATGCTGCCTATACCGGTAATGTAGGGGATGGTAAAGTTTTCGTTTCAGAAGTAGTTGAAGCGTACAGAATCAGAACTAAAGAAAGCGGACACGCCGGCATCAACTAATATAACCATCACCACTAAATCAAAAAATTATGACAGAAATACAACAAGAAGCATTGGATAAAGCTGTTGAAACTATCAACGGCGACATGGGTGCATTATGGATTACAATAGCCGCAGTGCTGGTTTTCTTTATGCAAGCAGGTTTTACATTGGTAGAGATAGGTTTTACCAGAAGTAAAAATGCAGGTAACATAATAATGAAGAACATCATGGACCTTTGTATCGGTTCAATTATGTTTTGGGCTGTAGGATACGGCATCATGTATGGTAGCGATCTGGTAATGGGAGGATTCTTTAGAACTAGCCCAGCTGACCAAGGTTATTTCTTTTTTAGCGCCTCGGATTGGTACAATTTATTCTTCCAAACCGTATTCTGCGCTACCGCGGCCACGATTGTTTCAGGAGCCGTAGCCGGTAGAACAAAATTTTCTACCTACTTGATCTTATCCGCAGTATTAACTACATTGATATATCCCATATCCGGAAGTTGGTACTGGCCTTTCGATGATGACGCTTGGTTGAACACCGCAGGTTTCATCGATTTCGCAGGTTCATCAGTAGTACACGCCGTTGGTGGTGGAGCTGCATTGGTAGCCGCTATCATGGTAGGACCTAGAATCGGTAAATATGTAGATGGTAAAGCCGTAGCGATACCAGGACACAATATCCCATTTGGCGCCATTGGCGTCATGATCCTTTGGTTAGGATGGTTCGGTTTTAACGGTGGTTCCCAATTGGCCTGGGGTGGTGACGATACCATCGCTGCAGGTAGTGTCATCATCAACACCAACCTTGCCGCTGCAATAGGGGCGGTATCCGCGTTACTTCTTACATGGTTGAAATATGGAAAACCAGATGTATCAATGACCTTGAACGGTGCCTTGGCCGGATTGGTGGGAATTACCGCTGGTTGTGGAGCTGTAAGTGCTTGGGGTGCTTTGGCAATTGGCTTAGTTTGTGGAATAATGGTCGTATTATCAATTGAATTCATTGACAAAAAACTTCATGTTGACGATCCAGTAGGTGCCATTTCCGTACACGGTGTATGTGGTTTCCTTGGTACTGTTTTAGTTGGTGTATTTGCCTTGGATGGCGGCTTGCTTTACGGTGGTGGTGCCAGCCTTCTATGGGTACAGACTTACGGTTCGTTAGCATACATCGCTTGGGCCGCCTTTGGTACGTTCGTCGTATTGATCATCTTAAAGAAAACCATCGGATTAAGAGTTTCCAAAGAAGTGGAAATGGACGGATTGGATATTCACGAACATGGTTCGGAAGCCTATCCTGATTTTAGATTGAACTCTCACTAAGATTACCTAAAAACGGAGCATACCACGTATGCTCCGTTACATAAAAATTCAACTAAAAAAATAAACAACAACTGATAACCCACAAATAAAAGGGCTGTCAAAATCCTTAACATATGAAAACAACGACAAAAAATTATTTAAAAAATCTAGCTTTTCTTGCTATTCTTTTTTCAGCAACAGCAACTTTTGCCCAAGAAGAGGAAGAAGCTAAAAAAGTTTCCATTAGCGGAAGCGTAGATGCTTACTACCAAACCAACTTAAGTGCATCTGATACTGAAGCACAATCTTTCGGCACCTCATTTGCCGATGAATTAGGGTTTGCTTTAGGTATGGCCAATATTATTGCAACCTATGAAGGGGAAAAAACCGGTGCTGTAGCCGATGTAACTTTTGGTCCAAGAGGCGAGTCCGCCACAGGAGGATATAACCTTAACCAATTATATGCATATTGGAATGTTTCCGATGCCACTACATTGACCATGGGTAGATTCAACACATTCTTGGGTTACGAAGTAATTTCACCGGTTGGCAACTTCAACTACAGCACTTCTTACCTATTCTCTAGCGGACCTTTTTCACATGTTGGATTAAAAGCTGATTTCGCCCTTTCCGATGATTTTAGCTTAATGTTGGCTTTAATGAATGTTACCGACACTAATAACAACTTAACAGGAGTTTATTCTGCCGGTGCCCAATTGGGTTACTCTGGCCAGTATTTGAATTTCTATTATGACGGAGGTGAAGTATTAGGATTTGAAGTAGATTATACTGGAGGTTTTGATTTATCTGATGACTTCTTTTTAGGAATCAATGCAGCCTATGCCGATAATGACGGTGAAGGTTTCTCCGGTGTGGCACTATATCCACAATTGGCAACATCCGATGATTTTTCAATTGGTCTAAGAGGTGAATATTTCTCAACCCGTTCAGATTTTATCGATGATGACCCAAGCGTTTTCGCTGCTACCATAACAGGTAGTTATACTGTTGAAAACCTAGTCATTAAGCCAGAAATCAGATTGGATTCTTGGGGTAGCGATGTTGAGCCTTATTTTGACGCAGATGGTGCAGCTTCCAAAAGTTTATCATCATTCTTAATTGCAGCAATATATTCGTTCTAAAATATAGTTGATTGATTTTATTATAGTTTAAGTTGAGACAAAACCCTGACAGAAATGTCAGGGTTTTTGTGTATCTAACAATGAACTAGTTATATTTATAATTCTAACCTAGAATAAAACAGAACAATTATGAAAAAAATCGAAGCGATTATTAGAAAATCTAGATTTGACGATGTCAAAAAAGCGTTACATGGGGTTGAAGTCAACTTCTTCAGTTACTGGGATGTAACCGGTATTGGTAACGAAAAACAAGGTCACGTATATAGGGGAATCTCTTATAGTACCGCAGATATCCAAAGAAGGTATTTATCAATTGTCATTTCAGACGAATTTTTAGAAAGAACCTTAGAAGCCATTCTTGAATCTGCCTACACCGGCAAAGTAGGCGACGGAAAAATATTCGTTTCGGAAATTACCGAAGCCTACAGAATTCGAACGAAGGAAGCCGGCCATGCCGGAATCAATTAAAAACAAAAAAACACTAGAATAAAATGGACGCAGGATTATTTACAGCAAACAATGTTTGGATGATGGTTTGTACCGCTCTAGTCTTTTTCATGCATACAGGATTTGCATTTTTAGAGATCGGTCTTACCAGGGAGAAGAACACCATAAACATACTTTTTAAAAACGTCTTCATCATATGTGTAGGCCTTTTACTTTATTACATAGGAGGATTCAATTTAATGTATCCCGGAGAATTTAACGGGTTTCTTGGCTTTGGAGGCTTTGGATTAAATATTGGGGAAGATGGCCTAACCCCAGCTTATGCAGATGGGGGATATACCTATTGGACAGACTTCCTTTTTCAAGGAATGTTTGCGGCAACGGCAGCAACAATAGTTTCTGGAGCTGTGGCCGAGCGAATTAAATTAGGGGCTTTTATGATATTCGTAATTTTCTATGTTGGCTTGGTCTACCCTATCGTAGGTTCTTGGCAATGGGGAGGCGGATTCCTTTCTACCCTCGGGGGCGAAGATGCAGGTTTTTATGATTTTGCAGGATCAACACTAGTACATTCAGTTGGTGGATGGGCCGCATTGATAGCCATTATACTTCTTGGCCCAAGATTGGGAAAATTTGACGAAAACGGAAAAGCACTTGCGATTCCCGGTCATAATATACCCATGGCCGCGGCAGGAGTGCTGATATTATGGCTAGGTTGGTTCGGTTTTAATGGCGGATCGGTACTTTCTGCAGACCCCGGACTAACATCTTTGGTTTTAGTTACCACGAGTTTAGCCGCTGCAGCTGGTGGGGTTTCTGCATTTTTCACCTCAACGGTTTTATACAAAAACTTTGATTTGACCATGTTCCTCAACGGAATCCTGGGTGGTCTGGTAGGTATTACAGCAGGGGCCGACCTTATGTCCCCTTTTGAAGCCATTATGATCGGATTGATAGCCGGCGTCATCATCGTTTTGGGTGTTGCCTTAATCGATCGTGTAAAACTGGATGATCCGGTGGGTGCGGTAACCGTTCACCTTATCTGTGGTATTTGGGGAACATTGGCAGTGGGCTTATTTGGCTCCAAGGCAGGCATAAGCCAATTTCTATATCAACTTACAGGTGTAGCGGCAGCTGGCATATTCTGCTGCCTAACTGCCTTTATCATAATCTTCACCCTTAAGAAAACTATGGGAATAAGAGTTTCTAAAGAAGAGGAGATTGAAGGCCTTGACATTCACGAACACGGAATGGATGCCTATCCTGATTTTAGGATGAACCAACATTAAAACCCAACAAAAAGGAGCGTTTATCAAACGCTCCTTTTTTTAATAGACGAACATTAAGAAATTTAATCCCTTTATGATTTACCCTTACCTTTCTTAAAATCCTTCACCCCGGCCAAAACCTTAGTATCCAATGAATTTACACTAGGGACCAGGGGGCAGGAATACTTTTTATTATAGGCACAATAAGGATTGTACGCCTTATTAAAATCAATGGTCAAGCTATCACCTTCAGGAATCCTTAAATCAATATACCTACCCCCTGCATATGTTTCCTGCCCGTTCGTTTGATCCGTAAAAGGAAGAAAAAGATAATCCTCGAATCCTTCCTCAAGCATTAATTGCTTATTCTGGTACACCTCTAATTGATGCGCTACCCCATTCAGTTGAAAATATGCAATACCATACACGGTCTCTTCCGATTCCCTTTCCGTCGTTGTAGGCATTAAAAACGGTAAAGCATCCGGGGTAAGTACAAACTTTGCCTTAACAATATAATTCGTATCCGGCTCAAAAAATTCGAGGCCTATAAAATCCTTTCGATAGCGATCTGGTAATGGAGATGTCTCCGGGTCCTTGAATTCTTCATTCAACTTTTCCTGAAACCCCAATACACCTTTAAGGGTTGTATCTACTATTTCGTCCAATACAACCTTACTTTCATCATGATATTTTTTACCTTGTTTACAGCTTACCAAAGTCATTATTAAAAATACCAATAAGAATGTATGCTTCATAATCATGAATTTAAGATCAAAAATACAACATATCATATTTTTAATTAGCTTTACTCTTCATTTGAACAACTTATGAGACAAAAATCGATTTATAAATACGTGAATCTGTATCCAAAAAAATGGGTCCAGCGCTGCTATGTTTAAAATCGAATAGACATTTATAACATTATAAAGCCCTGATGACAAACCCATCAGGGCTTTTTTTTTAATAGAAAAATGAAAAGACTTTACACCCAATACATTAACTCTTTTAAAGGGTTGTCCAAAGAAGTATGGTGGCTCTCATTGATCACATTGGTGAATAGGGCCGGCACAATGGTTATACCGTTCTTATCCCTTTACCTTACAGAAAGTTTAGGTTTCAGTTTGGAAAACGTGGGTAGTATAATGACCAGTTTCGGTTTGGGATCTTTGGCCGGTACTTGGATCGGAGGAAGGTTGACCGATAGAATAGGATATTACAAGGTTATGCTCGCTAGCCTTGTTGCAACAGGTTTTTTATTTATCGGTGTTCAATTTCTGGAAGGTTTCTGGCCTATATGCATTGGCATATTCATACTTATGGCCATTGCCGATGCTTTTAGACCAGCTGTATTCGTTGCCCTGAGCGCTTATAGCCGACCCGAAAACAAAACACGGTCAGTGACTTTAATACGTTTGGCCATCAACTTGGGATTTTCGGCCGGACCCGCAATTGGGGGCATCATAATTACATCTTTGGGGTATGGGGGACTTTTTTGGGTCGATGGCATTACATGTATGATCGCCGGCTCACTACTTTTCTTGATTCTGCATCCAAAAAAATCAAAAGTGATGGATGTAGTGCACCATCAATCTCCAAAATCGGCATATAGGGATTCCCAGTTCCTAGTGTTCATTGCCGCGATGGTATTGTTCGGTTTTGCCTTTGTGCAATATTTTTCTACCATGCCGATATACTATAGTGATATACATGCATTGAGCGAATTTGAGATAGGGATGCTTCTTGCCCTTAATGGTTTTTTCATCTTTGTCTTTGAAATGCCTTTGATCAAATTCATGGAAAGTAGAGCTTGGTCCAAAATATCGAATGTTATTTTCGGACTTGTATTGACCGCACTAAGTTTTCTAATCCTCAATATGATTTCGTGGATCGGTGTATTGGCGATTGGCATGCTTTTAATGACCATAGGTGAAATGATAGCATTCCCTTTTTCCAATGCATTCGCCATGGATCGTGCAAAAAGGGGAAACCAAGGTGAATATATGGCCCTTTACAGCATTTCTTTCTCTTTGGCACATATCTTCGGTCATAATTCCGGTATGCAGAGTATTGCCCATTTTGGATATGAAATTACATGGTACGGTATTACCGTTGTATGTATATTGGGTATATTGCTACTTTTACTTTTAAAAAACGTACTCCTAAAGAACAAATAGAAAACGAATGAGATTCATATACGCTTTATTATTGCTATGCCTTATTTCCACGGCTTGCCATCCGAGGAAAACCGAAAAAGGACCTACCGAAAAAAGTTCCAGGCATTTCCCGGTAGTAGACCCCAACAATTACAATGTTGCCTTTCTTATAATGAACGGCACGTATAATACGGAATTCACCGCACCCTATGATATCTTTCAACACACTAAATTCAGAAAGGGAATAAAGGCCATGAACACATTCACTATTGCCAATACCCTGGAACCCATTACAACTTTTGAAGGAGTGCGTATTTTACCCGATTATGATTACACCAAGGATAAGCTTCCCAAAATAGATATCTTAGTGGTTCCCAGTGCCGAACATCATTTGGATACTGACCTGAAAGACTCTGTTATGTTGAAATTTGTTCACAAGGTGGATAAGGAAGCCCTGTTCATGACCTCCCATTGTGATGGGGCTTTTGTTTTGGCCAAAGCCGGATTGTTGGACAGTGTAATTTCCACGACATTCCCCAGTGATATTGAATTGTACCAAAAGACCTTTCCCCATTTAAATGTAAAAGACAGCGTTTTATTCGTTCATGATGATAAGTACATTACCTCTGCAGGTGGGGCCAAAAGTTTTGAGGCATCACTTTATTTATGCGAGATTTTATACGGCAAGGAAATAGCGGAGTCTATTGCCAAAGGATTGGTTATAGATTGGGACCTTACAAAGATTCCCAAACTTATTCCTCAATAATATCGTAACGGGCCTTTTTAAGGTATTTATCGACCAATTCATTGAATTCCGGTGTAATCCTCAAAAGCGCGGTATTTTCCAAAGCATAGAGCTCATCAACATTATCGTAGCCGATCTTAAGTAATTCCTCAAGATAAAAAAGGGCCGTACCGAAATCTTCCACCTTGGCATTAATCGATATCACCTTAAGGTAGTTCGCATATTCCTCTGGGGTGGTTATGGTTTTCAACATCCATAAAAAATTCAGAGCCTCCTCATCAACAACGGTATCAGATTGTATTAAATCAATATTATCATCGATCAAAGCATCTAAATAAGACTTGAGTCTAACCCCCATATATTGCTCATATACATTCGGGTTTTTTTTATACTTCCCTAACTCGTCTATTTGGTATTTCCACCAACCAAGATTATTGTAATTATAAGTAAAAACATCTTCTCCCAAAGCATAATCATAGTCAGACTTGATTAAGTCTTCCTTGAAAAACAAAGCGGTCTCATTTCGCTTTTGACTTCGATATACCGTATTTCTCCTCAAAGCCTTTAAACTGTTCTTCAAAGAATCAACAACAATCAATGGCTTATAAACCTCAATGATCTCCTCAAGTTTTCGATAAGCATCCAAAGGTTTGTTCTCTGAAATAAGTTGATTGGACCTATTCAGATTTTCCATGTACGTCCTCATTATAAAAACTGAATCTTTTGGGATGATTTTATCTTCCATTGCCCCGATAGTGAGTAATTCCATTGCTTCGGAAAGCAATTCCTGCCGTGGCCATTGGTGGCCACCGTCAAATATCAAATTCTGATTCTTGAACTTCAATGTTTTAAATAGGTTTTTACTCCTGAGCATATTGGGATAATTAAAATCCTTTACCCCAACGATCCCAATAAAATGAAAAGGATTCTTACTTGATAGGACTTCGCTATTGGCAACACCGGCCCCACAGGAAACAACACCTTTAATTTGGCTGAAAAAAGTTGGCATGAGTGAAGCCATACGGGCCCCACCACCAAAGCCGGCGGTATAAACCCTTCCGTTCTGGATTTTGAAGATATTGAAGACCGTTTGGAACAAGCGCTTCGAAACAAGAACGTTTTCACTTAAGGATAGCGTATCACTAACATTATTGGGAGCTGCTATCACATATTGATTTTCCTCAGCGGCCATTGAGAACATCCTCACGACACTAGCTCCCCTGCCCTTGACATCATAAACAAAAATAATCGGGGTTGGTTTACCCACCTCAAAATTTGTGGGCAAATAAAGGGCGAAACTTTCCGGAATGGTATCATTGACCTTAACGGAATCTATGACAACTCCTTTTCTAAAAGTAAATTGCTGGGCCGTTGATACATATACCGAACAGAGAACGAAAAGGAAAAAATATTTTTTCATACCAAATCAATTATCAAAAATCTCGCCAAAGAGATATCTCAAAGATAAAAATTAAGGATGTTGAAATAAGATTTATTCCCCGATATTTCCTATTTCTATTCCCTCGGAATACGCGACCTTTATTTCATTGGCATTAAAGGCCCTTTTTATGGCTATCTGAAGGTATTCATTGACTTTATCCATCTCCATATCCTAAAATAAATGATAAATTCATTGGTAGCCAAATTGATTCACCGAAAATAACGAATATCAACAAACCCTACTTTACAATTGACGCGTTCGACACCACTTCTGAAAGAATAATATGTGTTCTGGTCTCCCCGAACTGTATCAACTTATCAATAAACCGTTCTAAATGAAATTGATCCTTCAACACAACCTCCATAACAATGTTCTCATTTCCTGTAACCCTATAACAATTTATGACCTCATCGTAACCCTTTACTATTTCTAAAAACGGTTTTAATTTACCCATAAATGCCTTAAGGGTTATGATCGCCTTTAGTTGATGACCTGTTAAGGTATGGGAAAGAAAAGTCTTGTACCCTTTAATAATACCAAGGTCTTCCAATTTTTTTATTCTTTCGGCCACAGCGGGTGGGGTGAGCCCCACTTTTCGGCCAATACTTGCAAAAGATTCCCTCGCATTTTCCTGTAGGCAGCCCAGTATGCGCCAATTTAGCTCATCAATAGCACTATTTAAAGTATAAGCCATATAATTATTTCGTTTATTAAGTAAATATACACTTTTACCTTATATTCCAAATTGAATCTTGTAAAATGGAGCGTAACTTTATTCTATTCTAATTGCTACGGAAATAATGCCAAAGAAAAATTTGAGACATGTACCGGTATACAGAAAGGCTCTTGAGCTTTGTGCCACAAGTAGGGCAATTGCCTCTTATGTCACCTTCAATAAAGACCTTTTAAAACTATATACTTCCAATAGTTTACGGGACATTGTTGCTGACTCGTTATTGACCGATGCCATATTGATTCCCCAAAAAATAGCCCAAACCGAATGGTCACTTTCCAAAGATGAAAAAAGGAGGAATATTTCCTTTATAAATATTATGCTAAAGAACATCAATTCTTATTGCATAGGACTTGAGCGAGATGGTCATGAAAAGGAATACCTGAACGTACTGAGAAAAGAAATAAAAAGCTTCAGGAAATCATTCACAAAATGGACCGCTTCTTTCCCATATTAAGTCTGTATATGCCATAATAGCATTGCCCACAATAAAAAACCAACATTATCATACTAATTTGATGCTTTTTTAGTTCTAATTTTGGGCTTTAAAAATTATCGAGTTTGAAAACCACAATACTTATTCATTGTCCCGATCAATCGGGAATCATTAGTGCGGTTACAGGTTTCATCCATGCAAAAGGTGGCAATATCATTTACCTGGACCAACATGTTGACAAAACGGCCAATGTTTTCTTTATGCGCTTGGAAAGTGATTTTGATGACAATTCACTAAATCTGGAAAGGTTTAAAGAAGAGTTCAAATCTTCCCTGTCCAATCCCTACCAAATGGAGTGGAGCTTGCATTTAGATAGTATTTTACCTAAAATGGCCATATTTGTTTCCAAATACAACCACTGTCTTTATGATCTACTTAGCAGGTACCATTCCGAGGAATTACGGGCTGAGATTCCCTTTATCATTAGCAACCATAAAGACCTAGGATATATAGCAGAACAGTTCAATATCCCCTTCTATCATATTCCCGTCACTAAGGACACCAAAAAAGAAGCCGAAAAACGGCAATTGGAATTGCTTAAGGAACACAATGTCGATTTTATTGTTTTGGCCCGTTACATGCAGATTGTCAGCAGCAGATTGATCAGTGAATTCCCTAATAAAATAATCAATATACATCACTCATTCCTACCTGCATTTGCCGGGGCCAAACCCTATCATGCGGCTTTTGATAGAGGCGTTAAGATTATTGGAGCCACTAGCCATTATGTTACAGAGGAACTTGATGCCGGGCCTATTATCGAGCAAGATGTAACCACCGTTACCCACACCCATACCATAAAGGATTTTATTACAAAAGGTAGGGACTTGGAGAAAATAGTACTATCAAGGGCCGTTAAGTTACATGTAAAACGAAAGACCATGGTCTATAACAATAAAACCGTAATATTCTCTTAATCTGAAAACAAATACTATGAAAAAAAAGATAATCGTTCTATTCCTTTCTTTAAATCTTATAGCCTGTGGCGAACTACAACAGGTTATCGACCAATTGCCCCAAGGCAGTACAAGCATCGGTAATGTTGAAATAGCTGAAGGGCTTAGGGAAGCCTTGAATATGGGCATTGAAAAACAGGTTGCCAAATTAACCAAAACCGATGGTTTCTTTAAAAATGAATTGGTAAAAATAGTATTGCCCGAAGAGCTTCAGAAAGTTGACAAAACCTTAAGGGATATTGGTTTGGGCAACTTGGCCGATGAAGGACTAAAAGTATTGAACCGCGCTGCGGAAGACGCTGTTAGTGAAGCAACCCCAATATTCGTAGATGCCGTTAAAGGAATAACCTTTGATGATGCCAAAAACATATTAATGGGCAATGATGATGCTGCGACCCAGTATTTGACCAATGCTACACAAACCGCTTTGTACGCAAAGTTCAACCCTGTAATCAAAAATTCTTTCGAAAAAGTGGGTGCGGACCAAATTTGGAGTAACCTAATTACTAGATATAATAGTATACCCCTTGTTAAAAAAGTAAATCCGGACCTTACGGACTATGTTACCAACGAGGCATTGGACGGGGTATATACAATGATTGCCGTAGAAGAAAAGGAAATCAGGACAAAAGTAGGATCCCGAACTACGGACTTGCTGCGAAAGGTTTTCACCTTACAGGATTGATTCTTAAATATATATACATTTAATTATACTAAAAGTAAATTAAACCCGTTGGTAAAGAAAGGAGAGTTTTAACATATTACTAATCTTTATTTAACTAAGAGGTCGTAATATTTTGAGTTCCTTTGTACAGAATTATTTGAGTTAGTAATTTTTTGAGTTAGTTAGTTAAAAAACCGGTGGGAGCATCGGTTTTTTTTTATTCCCTGACCTATAGATCAATTTCGCGTAAATCTTTTGGGAATCGACATATAGTAAAAACAAGCATCCGCAGCCCTATTATCCACATCAAATCTTAAGGGTAATATATTTTCAACTTACCCTAGATAGAAAGGATATGGAATTTGATTAGGGAAAAAGAAGTGATAATTTAGTTCTTAGAACTACCTACTACCTAGTCGTATCGGCCACATAAGAGATGACCATTCTATTAAATATCTGAGGTTGTTCCACATTGACCACATGACCACAATATTCAATGGTCAACAAACTACAAGCCGTATGGTTTTGCACGATTTTCTTTACTGCGGGCAAAAACAGATAATCTTCCCCTCCCATTACGTATAATGTGGGGATTTTTGTATCTACTGCCCTGAACAAACGTAAAAGTGGGTTTATTTCCGAGGTTAATTTAAACCATCTGGTAAATTCTTTCTGATATAATTTTTTTGCCTCCCTAACGAAAAGAGAACGCGATTCCCTATGGTTCTTGTTGGGCATAATAATAAATGCAAAGAACTTATAGAGCCATAAATAAGGTATTATAGATTTAAATAAGGTTCCTAACTTGATCAATATCTGCGAACGAATATCCAACTGCATAATTGCACCGCCCATTACCATACTCTCAACCCTATGCGGATATTTTTCAGCAAGGTTTCTAATAAGAATGGTTCCCAAGGAAATACCTATGAAGTGTGATTTTTCGATTTTCAAATGATCGATAACCTCTACTATATCGTGTGTAATGGAATCAAAAGTGTATTTATCGTTAAAGGCATCCTTTAAGGAAGGTTTTGAATCCCCATGTCCCCTTAAATCCAACAACAATATATTAAAGTGCTTTTTAAATTCGCGCACTTGTTTGTACCAAATGGAAGAACTGCCTCCTGCTCCATGAACAAAAGTCACCCAAGTGGTCGATTCTTTGTGTAAGTATGTATAGTAGTTTAACAATAGTGTTCTCTGAGCGTCCCGTTCTAAGGAATTGTGCAATGTATTAAATCTTTTTAAAGCAAAGCTATATTAAGGATTTTTTTAACAGCGATTTCGTTATGTTTTTATGAACAACATTACATAATTGTTAATAAATAGATAAATCATCTAAAAAATTAAGAATCAATAGGCTTTACAACATCTATAATCATAATTAGCACGTATATTCAATATAACACGTACACACTATGGAAAATCAATATTGCAAAGTTGGATCGGTAACTTCTATTTTAGCCGGCAAACAAGCCATAACCTTATTGGAATATCAATATCAATGCTTTATGGAAAGAGCCTCGAACATCAAATACAGTAATACCAAATTGGGAGAGTTTTTTGAGCTAAAGGCAAAAAAGACCAAAAGAAGATTGGAAGAACTAGGATAGATCTCTAATCCATTGATTTTAGCTCTTCCTGCATTTGTCGCTGCAACGCCTCTGCGTTCAGTGCGGCTTGTGATGCAAAATCCCGATTTTTTGAAGCATAAATAATACCCCTAGAAGAATTTACCAATAAACCAATATCTTGGTTCATTCCAAAATGGCATACTTCTTTAAGACTACCTCCTTGGGCACCAACTCCGGGCACCAATAAAAAACTTTTAGGAACGATTTTACGAATTTCAGCAAGATAACTTGCTTTAGTGGCCCCGACCACGTACATTAAATTATCTGCATTCTTATAGGTAAGCGAAGTCTGAAGCACTTTTTCATACAAAGGTACGCCATCCACTTTCTGGGTTTGAAAATCAAACGCCCCTTCATTGGATGTTAAGGCCAACAAGATCGTATGTTTATTTTCAAAAGCCAAAAATGGTTCTACGGAATCTTTACCCATATAAGGCGCTATGGTTATAGAATCAAAACCGAACTCCTCGAAGAAAGCCTTCGCATATCGTGTTGATGTATTCCCAATATCACCCCTCTTGGCATCGGCTATGGTAAAAATTTCTGGATGGTTTTCATTCAAATAAGCAATCGTCTTGCCCAGTGCCTTCCACCCTTTTATGCCATAAGCTTCATAAAAAGCGGTGTTCGGCTTATAAGCCACACATAAATGATGGGTTGCATCGATTATTGCCTTATTGAAAGCGAATATGGCATCCTCCTCTTCTAAAAGATGAGGGGGTATTTTCTCCAAATCGGTATCTAACCCAATACATAGAAAGGATTGTTTCTTGTGAATCTCTGAAATTAAGTGCTCGGTAGTCATGATCCAAAAATACCCTCGAATGCAGTCGAGAGGTTATATTTAATGTAAAGTCCTGAAAATTCCCGACTGCACCCGACCGGACATAAAAAATGAGGACCCCTTAAAATATTTCAGAAGCCTCTTTCAGTTTCTCTGTATTCTCAACCAAACTCAACTCGTCAATGATTTTTTGAATATCACCATCGATGATATTCTGAAGATCATAAAGAGTCAATCCGATTCTATGATCGGTAACCCTTCCTTGTGGATAATTATAAGTCCTGATCTTTGCGGAACGGTCACCACTACTTACCTGCGAATTTCTTTTAGCTGCGTCTTCCTCCTGCTTTTTGGCCAACTCCAGATCATACAATCTTGATCGAAGTACCTTAAAAGCTTTTTCCTTGTTTTTATGCTGGGATTTTTGGTCTTGGCATTGAGCGACCAAACCCGTAGGAATATGGGTAAGTCGTACTGCGGAATAAGTGGTATTCACCGATTGCCCCCCAGGTCCTGAAGAACAGAAAAAATCTATTCGCACATCCTTGGGATCGATCTGAACATCAAAATCCTCAGCCTCTGGCAGTACCATTACCGTAGCGGCGCTGGTATGCACCCGGCCTTGTGTTTCGGTCTGAGGCACCCTTTGCACCCTATGTACACCGGCTTCAAATTTCAAGGTTCCGTACACATCTTCCCCGTTGACCTCGAACTGAATTTCCTTATAGCCTCCGCTCGTGCCCTCACTTAAATCAATGACATTGGTTTTCCAACCTTTGCTCTCACAGTATTTGGTATACATCCTAAAAAGGTCTCCCGCAAAAATACTCGCCTCATCTCCACCGGTACCGGCACGTATCTCTACCACTACATCCTTTGCATCTTCGGGGTCTTTGGGAATCAACATGAATTTTATCTCTTCCTCCAATATGGGAAATGCCGCCTTCGCCTCTTCCATCTGCATTTTGGCCATTTCCACCATTTCGGCATCACTACCATCAGAAATAATTTCCTCGGCTTCTTTGATATTATTCGTAAGCTCTATATATGCATCCCGTTTGGCCACTAGGTTTTTAAGATCCTTATATTCCTTTGTAAGCTGCACATATCTTTTCTGATCCGTGATCACATCGGGCTGAATAATGAGGTCTGAAACCTCATCAAAACGCTGCTTTACTATATTTAATTTATCAATCATGTTCTTTCCTGTATTGCTGCGAATTTACGATAAATTTACACATGTGCCTTAAAACCCATTTCCTTAAAGCACATTAGTTTATAAACAATGGTTTTATAAAAAAGGGAACTTAAAACCCTCAAAATAATAATCAATCCGCAACAAAAGTAGTGCCTAGACTAAAAATATAAGAAGAGAGGCCGTCACTACGATCATATGCATTAAAACGTAGATCAATGGTCTTTAAACCGAAAGTAAAAACCTTGGTTCCTGCAAAAATATCCTTATAACGTACCCCCATGCCATATTGATGGGAATCGAAGGCGGAAAGATCATAATCGGAAGTGTAGTAATCAAGGGTGGAAACCGCAATTTCCTTCCCATAAAAATAATCGGCCGCTGTCTGGCTATAAAAACGATAATTCGGGTAAAGCGTAAACTTATCATTCAACTTAATGGGCACCTCCAAACTTGCGGTATGCGCAGTAATTCCCCAATCATCGGAATAATAACGATAATAACCACGTAGTACGATCAAATCGTTCATATAATAATTAAGACGGGCCCCGATAGGAATTTTAAAACGGGAATCCGGTAATCGCTCCACACCATCGGCCAGTTGAAAATCCTCAATGAAAAAATCATTGACATCACTGAAATACACCCGTTGATGGGGTGTACTCAACAGGCCGCTCTGACTCACAAAATCCATAAAAACAGAACCCTGCACCCGTTTGCCCAAAATCTGAGACAAACTTAAAGAAAGTGAATACGTATTTCGTGTCTCATCATCGAACTCCACAAAACCAGGATCATAAGTACCCGTACCCGTTATACGCGAATCAAAGAACCCTTCCCGTAATTCAATTGGGTATTGGGGATTCCAACTATCCAAATAAACTTGAAAACTTGCACCTAACTGCGTATTCTTCTCATTGAACATGCGTGTATACCCACCACCGAAACCAATGGAAAAGTAATCGTATTCCCTAGACACGTATGCTTGTGCCGAATAAACCGAATTCCTGTCTTTGGAACTATGTTCATAGGTAGGATTAAAATGCACCAAAGCATCGCTTTGTGATGCACCGGAAGAGGCACTGAACGGACTCGCTGTACTACTAACTTTATCAAAAGGATCTATATTACTTGAGGATGCTGACGAATAGGCCGAAATACCCACATCAACTGTAAGTACATCATCAGGGTTCAATGGCATTTTAACCACAATACTCGATGTGGCATCTGTTAATTCCTCGGTTCCTTCCCCACCTGTTACCGCAGCGTTTTCTCCATCTTGATTATAATAACTGAAGAGCAAATCAACCTCTGCAGCCTCAAGAACCCGTTTTTGATAGGCATTTGACGGATCTTCCTGGGCAAGACCCAAGTTGAAGACCAAAAAGAGAAATAGTACACTTAGCTTTTTCAAAAGAAATATCGAATTATATAACGGCGCTTTTATTAAAAAGTTGAATCCCAATCTTACTTAGTTACAACCACAACCTCCTCCGGATTTACCTCCGTTTGCACCTGCGGCAGCTTCACGATACACTTGGAAATTGGTCTCAAAACGTTCAGAACTTTTGGCACTTAAGACCATTTCCTCATCATTCAGGTACACTTTATCATATTCCCTAACCACCACACAAGAGGTAGATAAAGCAGCAAATGCCAATAGAAATACGATTTTTTTCATGATTTAAAATTATGGATTATTATCGAATAGGATACCACTACTTTTATGTATTTTATTATTACTGTCTACCAAGATCACCTCAGTACCCCCCAATTGATTGATCAAAGAGAGACCGGCATCTTTTCCCATAATAAAAACCGCTGTAGCCAAGGCATCACAGAGTTCGGCACTTTTAGAGAAAATAGATACGCTATTCACTCCTTGTGAGGGGTAACCCGTTCGCGGATCTATGATATGGGTATATTTTTTACCATCGAACATGACGAATTTTTCGTAATTACCGGAAGTAGCGACCGAAGACTCAACAATGGGCAACCACGAAAAGATCTTATCCTTACTTAAAGGGTTAGCTATTCCTATCAACCATTTTTCACCACTTGCTTTTGTACCCCAAGTAGTAAGGTCGCCAGATGCGTTTATTATACCTGCCACTACTTGTTTAGACACCAATAATTCTTTGGTCTTATCAGCGGCATACCCCTTACCAATGGCCCCAAAAGAAATTTTCATTCCTTTTTGTTTTAAGAATACCGTTTGTTCATTCGAATCCAATATTATTTGTTCATAACCGACCTTGGCCATCGATTTTTTTATTTCATCCTTAGTAGGCATATTGGTCATGCTACCATCGAATTTCCAAATACCATCCATTGAGGAATATGAAATATCAAAGGCACCATCGGTAATTTCAGATATCTGTTTCGTACGTTCTATAAGCTTAAATAATTCCAGACTAACTTTTACGGGTTTAATACCAGCATTTTTATTGATCAGGGCAGTTTCCGAATCGGGGTCCCATGAAGAAATCAACTTTTCTATACGTTTTATCTCAGCTACAGCTTCATCTATATTAATATATCCGATTTCCTCATTTGCAGCCACCACCGTAATATCAAAACGACTTCCCATTAATTTTTGGGTCTTATGAACGGTCACATATTTTCGTTCTTGGCCAAAGCCTATAACGAAGAAGAAAACAAAAAACAGGGGGAGCAGTTTTCTCACTTTATAAATGAGTTTAGCATTGAGATGTATTGATCCGGTGATATTTTTTTATAACCGGTAGTCCCCAGGACCTCTTCATACGGGTTTAAGACCACAACTAAAGGAAAATAACCATTACGATTAAAGGTTTCCGCCAATTTACTATTCTGCTGAGCCATTTCCGGAGGCAATTGATTGCTCTTTTTCCTAGGGAAATCGGCTCTATAAAGCACATAGTTCTCTTTGGAATATTTAATAAACTCTTGTGATTGCCAAATATCACGTTCCAATTTAATACAAGGGGCACACCAATCTGACCCGGAAAAAACAAGGACAATAGGCTTGTTCTCTTTTTGGGAAATGGATACGGCATGGGCATAGTCGGCCTGCCAATCTTGGGCAGAAACAACAATTGAACTCATTAGAAACAAAATAAAAAACAACTTTTTCAAACTAAAAAAGTATTAAGATTAAACTAGGACTATTCATAAACCCGAAGTATATCCCCATTGAGTTCGGTATTATAGATTTTCAAGGGTTTGGCAGTAGTACTATCAACTTGATTCAAAGGCTCCCCATCCAATGCGAACCTTGAACCATGGACATCGCAATAGAAGATACCCCCGTCATTGGTTAGATACCTCACTTGATCATATGACTCATGGCTACAGATTTGTGTTGCAGCAACGAAATTACCATCCAGATCTTTCACTACGACCACCAATTCCTTTAAAATAAAACTTCCATTTTCGGCCAATGCCTGACCTTCGGTAGAGTTGAGATCAATGGTAAAATCAATTCCTGTGGGCGTTTCGACCTTATCCCCGTTCTCGTCATCCTTAGAACATCCTTGTAAACAAGGAAAAGTCAACGCAAAAGCGGCACCGGCCCCTAAAGTCCTTAGAAATTCCTTTCTTTCCATAGCATTGGTTTTACTACTATCAACGTCTTATTTAAATGAATCGTATAAGAGAAATCATAAAGTCGGCCAACTACTCAACGAGCAACCCCTATTCAGCTCAAAACACCTGTAAATAAGCCTAGAACAAAAATTTACCCTACGTTGAACATAAACCAAAAACACAAGTGCTTTAATCAACTATCATGAATAAACAAAAGTGCCGAATTCACTTTTTATGGTAAGTTTTTTAGACGGATTACCTTCTACCCTACCAATAATCCTTGCATCAACACCGAATTCTTTTGAAATATTAATCAATTCCTGTGCCACAGTCTCATTAGCATAGATTTCCAAACGATGTCCACAATTGAAAACTTGGTACATTTCGCGCCAATCGGTGCCTGACTGCTCTTGGATCAATTTGAACAAAGGAGGAATAGGGAACAGATTATCTTTTACAATATGCAGATTATCAACAAAATGAAGGATCTTTGTTTGTGCGCCTCCACTACAATGTACCATACCATGAATATCCGTAGCGTTATACTTGGACAATATCTTTTTTACGATCGGCGCATAGGTACGGGTCGGTGACAACACTAATTTACCGGCATCCAAAGGAGCTCCCGGCACTTCATCGGTCAATCTAGTTTTACCGGAATACACTAAATCATCAGGCACGGCGGCATCAAAACTTTCGGGATATTTTTCAGCCAAGTACTTGGCAAAGACATCGTGCCTTGCCGAGGTTAACCCATTACTGCCCATACCGCCATTATACTCTTTCTCATAAACGGCTTGTCCAAAAGACTCCAAGCCAACGATAACATCCCCGGCCTTTATATTGGCATTGTCAATTACGTTTTTACGCTTTAATCTTGCCGTTACGGTAGAATCCACAATTATGGTTCGCACCAAATCACCTACATCGGCGGTTTCCCCTCCCGTAGAGTGGATTACCATGCCATGTTCGGCCAAATCAGCGATCAATTCCTCAGTGCCATTGATGATTGCTGAAATTACTTCCCCAGGAATCAAATTCTTATTACGGCCTATGGTAGAGGACAATAGGATATTATCGGTGGCACCCACACAGATCAGATCATCGATATTCATGATCAATGCATCTTGCGCAATACCTTTCCATACCGAAACATCGCCGGTCTCTTTCCAATACATATAGGCCAAGGACGATTTTGTTCCTGCCCCATCGGCATGCATTACCAAACAATAATCCTCGTCATTGGTGAGGTAATCCGGTACTATTTTACAGAAAGCCTTAGGAAAAAGTCCTTTATCAATATTCTTGATGGCATTATGCACATCTTCTTTTGAAGCCGAAACCCCTCTTTGTTTATACCTTTCGCTATTCGATGACCCCATGAGAATTTATTTGTGGCAAAAATAATGGATTAGTTAAAAAAAAGCCCACGAATCGTGAGCTTTTCATTCTTAAACTTAGAAGATTATAGAATTACCCTTTAAGCCATGGTTATTTTACAAAAAGCAACTCCCTATACTTGGTCAATGGCCAATGCTTATCACTGACCAATCGTTCCAATTTATCACAGTGATAGCGTATTTCATCAAAATATGGTTTCACCTTATTACAATAAGCATCGGCCTTACTCTTACTGTCAGCAATGACATTTGCTTTTTTACGCTCATTGACCATCGCATCGGTCTTGGTCTTCAGTATCTCCAGATGACCTGAAATCCTTTGAATTATATCTAATTGGCTATCGGACAGTTTTTTATACCCGGCCCCATAAATTTCTTTAAGTCCACCAACATTGGCCAACAAAATATTCTGATATTCTATTGCAGCCGGTATCACATACCCATAAACCAGCTCATTGAACACCCTACCTTCTATCTGTAAGTGCATGATGTACGACTCCAGCTCAACCTCCTGTCTTGCCCTGACCTCAACCTCGCTCATTACGTTCATCGCATTGAAAAGCTCAAGACTATCCTTTGCTGTCAAAACCTGAATGGCATCAGGGGTGGTCCTATTGTTGCTCAGTTTTCTTTTCTTCGCTTCTTTCTCCCATTCTTGGCTATACCCATCACCATCGAACCGTATTCTTTTGGAGGTTTTTATATACTCCCTTAAAACGTTGAATATGGCCTCGTCTTTTTTAAGGTTCTTTTTATCGATGAGCACATCAACCTCCTTTTTAAAATCGTTCAATTGTTTGGCGACGATGGTATTTAAAACCATCATTGGCTTGGCACAATTGGTTTTTGACCCCACACCGCGCATTTCGAACTTATTCCCGGTAAAGGCGAAAGGTGACGTTCTGTTACGATCCGTATTATCGAGCATAATTTCAGGAATCTTACCTACTACGTTCAATTTAAGTTCGGTTTTTTCCTCTGGCGACAACTTGCCCTTGGATACACCCTCCAGTTCATCAAGTACACTGCTCAATTGCTTTCCAATGAATATGGAGAATATGGCAGGCGGTGCTTCATTCGCCCCTAACCTATGATCATTACTCGCCGAAGCTATGGAAGAACGCAAAAGCTCTTCATAGGTATCCACTGCCTTGATCGTATTCACAAAAAAAGTAAGGAACTGAAGGTTCTTCATCGGAGTTGACCCCGGACTCAATAAATTTACACCAGTATCGGTGGCCAAAGACCAATTGTTGTGTTTTCCCGAACCGTTTATCCCTGCAAAAGGTTTTTCATGAAACAGTACTTTCAATTTATGGGACTCGGCCACTTTGTCCATCACATCCATTAGTAATAGATTGTGATCCACGGCCAGATTGGCTTCCTCAAAAACAGGTGCCAATTCAAATTGATTGGGTGCAACTTCGTTATGTCTGGTTTTTACGGGGATACCCAATTTGGTACATTCCTTTTCCAAATGACGCATAAAACTCAATACCCGACTGGGAATGACACCAAAATAGTGATCATCGAGCTGTTGACCCTTTGCTGCCGTTTGTCCTACCAAAGTACGCCCGGTCATTACAAGATCCGGTCTGGACATGGCCAAGGATTCATCTATCAAAAAATATTCTTGTTCCCATCCCAAAGTCGCGTTTACTTTGGATACATTCTTATCAAAATATTTGGCCACTCCGGTAGCCGCTGAATCCACTGCACTTAATGCCCTGAGCAATGGTGCTTTATTATCAAGTGCCTCTCCCGTGTACGCAACGAAAATCGTTGGTATACATAGTGTTGTCCCATATAAAAATGCTGGGGAAGTAGGATCCCAAGCGGTATAGCCCCTAGCCTCGAAAGTATTTCTAATACCCCCATGAGGAAAGCTCGAAGCATCCGGTTCTTGCTGCACCAATTGTCCACCCCCGAATTTTTCCAAAGCCCTACCATCTGGCAATAAATCGAAAAAAGCATCATGTTTTTCCGCTGTGGTCCCCGTTAACGGTTGAAACCAATGGGTATAGTGCGTTGCACCCATATTAATAGCCCAACATTTCATAGCCTCGGCCACCTGATCGGCGATTTTACGATCGATCTTGGAACCTGAAAAAATGGCCCCTTTTACGCTGTCATAAGCCTCTTTGGTCAAAAATTGCAACATTTTTTCCTCATTGAAGACATTGGTTGCAAAATGCTCGGAACGCCTTCCATTTTCATCTATGGTCAATGGTGTGCGGGATTGACTTTCAGAGATAGCGGTAAACCTTATTTTGGACATATTTAAAATAATTTGGACAAAAATAATGATTAAGGAATTAATAATTAAAACAAGGTTATAATTACTTTTTTATAAAATACCCCAAAAAAAACAGGGGTAAATCAAATTATTGATTATTTGTTGATAATTACCCCCCTAAAAATTAGATAAATTCATAGAAAAACATATTTTTGTTTGTCTTAAAATTTTTAATAAACAACCCATATTATGGCAAAGATTAAATTAGAATACATTTGGTTAGATGGTTATTTCCCAACCCAAAACATGAGAAGTAAAACTAAAGTTGAAGAGCACGAAGACTTCAAAGGAACTTTAGAAGAGTTGGGGAATTGGTCATTTGACGGATCTTCAACAAAACAGGCCACAGGTGATTCTTCCGACTGTTTGTTGGTACCAGTAGCGATTTACCCAGATCCAGAGCGCATCAACGGATGGTTGGTTATGACCGAGGTTTACAATGCAGACGGCACACCACACGAATCTAACGGTAGAGCTACTATTGATGATGAAGATGATGATTTCTGGTTTGGTTTTGAACAAGAATATTTTATCATGGACAGAGAAACCGACTTACCTTTAGGTTTCCCTAGAGGTGGATACCCTGCTCCACAAGGATTATATTACTGCTCTGTTGGTGGATTGAACACCCACGGAAGACAATTGGTCGAAGAACATGCTGACCTTTGTATTGAGGCTGGTTTGAATTTTGAAGGTATAAACCAAGAAGTTGCTTGCGGACAATGGGAATTCCAATTATTTGCCAAAGGAGCCAAAAAAGCCGGTGATGAATTATGGATTGCAAGATATTTACTGGACAGGCTAACTGAAAAGTATGGTTACTATATTGAATACCACCCAAAACCTCTTGGAAGGGATATGGACTGGAATGGTTCAGGTATGCATGCCAACTTCTCTAACACCACATTAAGAACTTGTGGAGATAAAGAAGTTTACGCCGCTATTTGCGAAGCTTTCCGTGATGTTGTTGATGAGCACATTGCCGTTTACGGTGAATTTAACGACCAACGTTTAACAGGTTTACACGAAACAGCTGCCATTACGGATTTCTCTTGGGGCGTTTCCGACAGAGGGGCATCTATCCGTATTCCATTGATTGCTGTTGAAAAAGGATACAAAGGTTGGTTAGAAGATAGACGACCTGCTTCTAATGGTGATCCATACAAAATTGCGGGCAGAATCATTAAAACCGTTAAATCCGCTAAGATTTAATTAAAATACAGAAATGAATTAATTGTTTTTTATCCATACGCCCTGATGATTCTTCGTCAGGGTTTTTTTTATTCATTGTATCGTAAAATAAATAAACGAACAGTAAACAACAAGGAGCACCAATCCGTCTCTCCACCCCAATCGAAGGCCTTTCGGAAAGAACACCAATGGCAAGATCAAAAATGAAATACCAAGCATCCAAAAGATATCATTTCCGAGTAATCCTTGATCCATCACTTTTATGGGCGTGATCAACGAGGTAATACCCAATACGGCCATTATATTAAAAATATTGGAACCTATTAGGTTTCCTAAAGAAATCGCCTTTTCCTTTTTGATTATGGCTATTATCGAAGCAGCCAATTCTGGAATACTTGTCCCTATAGACACTATGGTTATGCCTATTATACGTTCACTAACACCGTAATTGTTCGCAAGACCTACAGACCCTTTCACCAATAATTCCGAACCACCCCATAAAGCGAGCCCACCAAGCCCCAAAAACAAAACCGCCTTATACAATGGCAATGGCATATCATCATCTTTTGCCTCATCTACAACAGCGGTTTTTTGATATTTTAAAAGATAGACCAGAAAAAGAAATAGGCCAACAACCATAATTATACCCTCGTAGCGCACCAAAACACCATCAAAAAAAATAAAGCCAAAAAAGAGTAAGGAAGCCAACATCATAATAGGCCAATCCGTTGTATAGAAACTTTTCTTTACATCAATACTTCCCAACAACAGTATTACGGCCAAAACCAAGCCTAAATTTGCGATATTGGACCCAACCACATTTCCCAGGGCCAAATCGGGAAAACCATCAACAGCGGCCTTAATACTAACAATAAGCTCCGGGGCCGAAGTAGCAAAAGACACAATGGTCATTCCGATAACGATTTTTGGAATGTTCAACCGTAAAGAAAGTGCTACCGCCGATCTTAAAAGCCAATTACCCCCTGCAATCAAAAATGTTAAACCCAGGATTATGAAAAGAATGTTCTGCATTAAGAAGTCATTTAAACAAATATAACCTAAGATTTTTGTTTCCTAATAGGAATCCAGCAATTTGAAAAATACCCATATAACTATTTTTATAGTTAATTAACTATTAATTTAGTTGCATAACTACTGAAAACGTTTTATGTTTGGATAAAATATTCATCACCAATGCAAAAATTAACCAATAAAGAAGAAGAGGTCATGATAATTCTTTGGCGCCTTAAAAAAGCGTTCGTAAAAGATATAATGGCCGATATCAAAGGCAAGAAACCCCATTATAATACCCTTTCTACTATTGTACGAAACCTTGAGGAAAAGAATTACGTAGGATATGAAGCTTTTGGTAAGACCCATAGATATTACCCTTTGGTCAGTCTTGAAGACTATCGCAAAAATTTCGTCAATTCCAAACTGGCCGAATATTTTGACAATTCATATAAAAGTATGGTTTCCTTTTTTGCCAAAGAAGAAAAGATATCAGTCAAGGAACTCAAGGAAATCATAGACCTTATCGAAAAGAAAAAGTAATGGAAGCCCTATTAACATACCTACTAAAAGTGTCAATTGTTCTAGCGCTGTTTTATTTGGCCTATCAGTTCCTCTTGAAGAATGAGACCTTTTTCAAGATCAACAGACATTTTCTGATTGCCGGCATCCTCACGGCCTTTATCCTACCCTTTGTTACATTGACCGATTATGTTGAAATTACCACAATCCCGATTGAAGAAACCGTAAATCAGATTTCGGGTGAATCAGTCGAGGAATCGACCAACCTTAATAATTGGGTAACAATATTCTCTATCATATATCTCATAGGTGTCCTGATTCTCGGCATTAACTTCATAATTCAATTAATATCGCTATCAAGGTTAATCAAAAACAATTCCGTAATAAAGCAGGGAAGGTTCCATCATGTAAAAATCAGTAGGAATATTGCTCCATTTTCCTTTTTCAATTATATTTTTTATAATCCTGAACGTTATTCACAGGGGGAGTTATCAACCATTATAAAACATGAAAAGGCCCATAGTTCGCAGTGGCATTCCATAGACGTGATTTTATGTCATATCATTACTATTTTCACCTGGATGAATCCGTTCAGCTGGTTATACAAAACCAACATAAAACAAAATCTCGAGTTTTTGGCCGATGAAAGTGCCACAAAAGAAATACCATCTATCAAGAACTACCAATATACCTTGTTAAAAGTATCGGGCAATCAATTTTGCGCCCCAATCGTCAATCATTTTTATAATTCATTAATCAAAAAACGAATCGTCATGTTAAACAAATCAAAATCGAAAAAAAGCAATAGTTTTAAAATAATGCTGATACTTCCGTTACTTGCCATCTTCATGGTCAGTTTCAATACAGAAACCATTTACGTACCCATAACACAATCCGATCAATCATCTAAAACGGAACTTTCAAAATTGATCGAAATCATCATAACAAAGAACACAACGGATAAGGAGTTATTGAAATTAAAAAAGGACCTTTTAAAAAAAGGTGTCGATTTTTCTTATACGGTTGTTCACAATTCCGAGAACGAAATCATTGATATAGCCGTAAATTTCTCTACGACCAACAAAGAGGGGAAGAAAACCAAAAGTTCTTCAAATTTCTCCAGCGATAACGAAGGAATAGAGCCTATACATATCGTTTACAATGAAGACACACATTCATTCTCAATTGGCAAAAACGAAGATCTTCATTATCAAACCGAAAAAGAAATATCAAATGAACTAGACGAAGATACCGATGAAGTAATATGGATTTCTGCGGACGGAAACAAAAAGGAACATAAAACCATTGAAATCACCAATGAAAACGGTAAAGAAACCATTAAGGTCAACGGTAAAAAGGTAAGTCGAAAAGAATTTGAATCCCTAAAGGAAAAAGATGGTACAACGGAAAAACATATTAAGATAAGGAAAACAGAGGGACCCGAACCTGAAAGTAACTTTATCCTGAAGGTATCAGAAAAAAATGAAGATAAGCTATCAAATGGAACCTCTGTAAAAGAAAGAGAAATAACCTACATTCATAAAGATGACAATAAAGAACCCCTGATTGTTATAGATGGTAGGGAAACGAACAAAAAGGAAATGCATTCCATTGACCCATCGAGCATTGAATCTATAAATGTTTTAAAAGACGGCTCGGCAAAAGAAAAGTATGGTAAAAAAGGTGAAAACGGGGTTATTGAAATAATCACGAAAAAAGAAGAATAACCAAAAAATCATCATAAAACATAATTATAACCGACTCCATAAATTGGGTCGGTTTTTTTTGGCCTAGAAATGAAACACCCTAAAAAAGTTATTTTATGAATGAAATTAGCCTACACCGAACAAAACAAACATAAAAACCCCCTTCAATTGTTACATATTAAAATGTATTAGCTGTATTATTATTACATTTCTAAATTTAATTGTAGAACAAAGCACAATAATCGAAATATATACCATCATTTTACTTACAATACTATATTCACTTGTATCAAATCCCTTCAATTTCTTTGGAAGTGACTATTTTAATTTTATACCTTATTTGAATAATCGATTATAATTAAAACCTAATAATCATCAAAACCCTTCAAATGATAACATTAATTAAACTTCTGGTTTCAGCAATACTATTCATTTTATTGCTCAGTTTTTAATACTACAAATTGCGATTTTCAACACAGGATTACTTTTCATCATCGTTGGCACGATCGGCAAATTGCCAAAAGCAAGAAAGTGCCCAGCTATACGATTTAACAGAAGAGCAAATTGTAATCGGAAACCAAAACCCTCGAACACAAAAACCTTGACATGACCGTCAAGGTTTTTTTTATACATTTGAAACATCTATCAAACCAAATTACCATGATATTCAGACTATTGGCAAAAGTCAATAAATTTCTTCTGCCTTCGTTCACAAAACAAGGGCTAGACTTGGCAAAAGCTTCTAAATTTCAATTGGCTCTTATCGGCTGGCGTTATTTCGTTACCACTAGGGCACTGGATCAATAATGTAACAAGGAATTCACTTCGAATTTAAGGAGTTTATCCTTTCCGTTTAGAAAATCGAGTTCCAATAAAAAATTACATTGCACAATTTCACCCCCCATTTTCTCTATTAATTCACAGGTAGCCTTAGCCGTACCTCCGGTAGCCAGGACATCATCATGAACCAGAACCCTATCTCCCTTTTGTATGGCGTCTGAATGCATTTCGAGGACATCACTGCCATATTCTAAATTATAGCTTTGCTGAATGGTGTTATAAGGCAATTTCCCAGGTTTACGAACGGGAACAAAACCAGCTTCTAACCGCGCTGCCAACATTGGGGCAAAAAAGAACCCCCTACTCTCCATACCAACTACCTTATCCACTTTGAGACCACCTACAAGGTCTAATAAAGCTTCTTGGGTATACCTAATGGCCTTCGGGTCTTTCAAAAGTGGGGTGATATCCCTAAACACAACACCTTTTGATGGAAAATCTGGAATATCACGGATAAAGGTTTTTAAATTCATAGAAATAGATTAAGCATATTTTGTTGTAAAGGTAAAAAGAAATATATTTGCACCCCTATAAAAGGCCTCGTGGCGCAACTGAATAGCGCATCTGATTACGGCTCAGAAGGTTACAGGTTTGAATCCTGTCGAGGTCACTAACATCCTCCACAAGCCCCTATTTTGGGGCTTTTTTTATTCCTAACAACTATTTCTGCTCTGTATTTGCACAGCTTTTCTGTAACAAAAGAAATATTCAAAAAACTGTACTAAAATTATATTTGTATATGAATACTTTTATACTATATTTGTATTTCATATAACGAAAAGCACTACTAGTCTTTAAATCTTTTTTGGGAAAATGATAAACATTGAATTGAAAAGACTGAGCCCATATACTGCTTCAAGAGAATTAAAAAATCTGGTTATTGAATTTAACCACCCAACAAATATCTATGATGACAACGAGACTTTTAGAACTACTATAGTTGACGCTTCTAATTACTTATTCCTTAACAAGGAATTTAGTAGGTCAGACAGTAAATTTAGAATCAAACGAAACCATTTTAAATAACAAAACAGTAAAAACAGAACCATGCAAAAAACAAAAAACAACGAGAACAATGACGCATCTAAAGATTCCAAGAAGATGGAGGATTTACTTCAAGCGCTTGGAATTTCAGCTAATTACTTAGCTGAAAAAGTAGGAACGAGTCATGGAGCTATTTACCATATTAAAAATGGTGTAAATAATATATCCAACGGAATGATAGAGAGGATTATCAAAGCTTTTCCTAATGTAAACCACAAATATTTGAAGTACGACCATCTTCCAATATTGTTAAATGATAATGAAGTGAAGGAACAGATGGAGTTACTTAACATAAAGCCTAAAAATGATGTTACGTTAAACACCATTCAGAGATATTTAGAAACCCCGAATCAATTGGACAGGATTGAACAAAAACTTAATCTTCTGCTTAAGCAATCGGGAATAGCATATGATTAATCTCTACAAACAATGTATAATTTAGAGCCATGACTAATATCATGGCTTTTTTATTAAGTATCGCAATAAGAGAAATATTAGTTTGCAATTACGTTCTTATGCGCTATATTATCCTTTATGATTCATGGGTGTAATTTCTTCTATGGTTTATATCCTTTAGTGACCAGTAATCTCTTTTAAATTAGCTTTTGTGCATTTTCTATTTTTCCCTACTGGTTTTCCCTTAAATTGATGACCGGAAATTCATTGTAACATATAGTTATAGTATATTGGCACTTTTCAAATAAAGTATTCAATCGACTTAATGCGTTTAACACTATTCACCATAATTCTATTCATTTCATTGACCGGTATGTCCCAAACAGGACGGGAAACGCGTATCGACAGTCTTGAAAGTGCCCTAAGGACTGCAGCGCATGACACCACCAGGGTAAACATCCTAAGTGAACTGGCCAGAAGTTATGGGGGTATAGATTCCCTAAAATGCTTTGAAAATGGCTTTAAGGCCATTGCCTTAAGCAAAAAGATCAATTACCTGAAAGGTGCAGCCGATTCCCATATTAATCTGGCTGGTGGTTATCTTGATTATTTTGATGTTGAAAATGCAAAAAAACATTTTAAAATAGGAAATGATTTTGCTGATAAACTTATAGCTAAGGATTCGTCGACGCAAAACATGAAAATATGGTTACGCGGTCAGTACAATTTAGGCGTGGCCTATGGATATGAAGGAAATGTAGAAAAAGAAATCGCATATGTGTCAAAGACCATTCCGATAGCACAGAAAATGGGAGACAAAATGTTCGTGGCCAATGGGAATACGAATTTAGCGATCAAATACAATAACATGTCCCGTTTTGACAAGGCCTATGAAATGTTCAAAATTAGCCAGGAACAATTTAAAGAAATAGGAAACCCTGAAGACATCATTTACCACAGTTTATCCTTTGCTACTTCATTGGCTCAAATGGATTCGCTGGATCGAATGAAGTCAGTACTCGATATCGCCAAAACAAATTTGGATAAGATTCCGAATTCTTTTTATGTTGGCCTTTATTATGGGGAGCTCGGATTTTACTACGGAAGATCCGGCGAATTTGACAAGGCATTAAAAGCCCTTGACCGATCCTCTGAATATTATAAAGACCATAAATCAAATTATTATTTCAAGTTACTCTATCAGAGATATGCGGATATCTATGATAAAATGGGCAATTTTAAAGAGGCCAAAGCGTACACTTTAAAATATATAAACTTTTCTGATAACGAACATTCCGTTAATGACAAAATAGGTTCATATTATAAATTGGCAAAATACGAAGCCGGACTCAACGATTATCAGCAGGCGTATAACTACTTAAAAGGTTACGTGACCGCTTTGGACAGTGTTAGAGCCAGTGAATTGGAAAATGATATGCAAGAGCTCGAGATACAGTATAAAACCGCCACCAAAGAGAAAGAAATCCTAGCATTGAAGAATGAGAAAAGTGAAACGGCCCTTGCCCTTGAAAAGAAAAAATCACAAAACTATATGCTTTGGGCAATAGCAAGTGTTCTTGCCCTTGTTCTATTTATTGGTTACTACGGTTATAACAGCCAGCTCAGAAAGGCACGAAAAAAGGAGCAACAACAAGAATCGGAAGTTTCTCTTTTAAAACAAGAACAACAAAAACAGCTCTTCTTGGCCATGATAGAAGGTCAAGAGAATGAGCGGAAAAGGCTTGCCATAGACTTGCATGATGGCCTTGGCGGAAGATTATCCGGCATCAGCCTGAATCTCTCAAAATTAAACAAGGATGAGCCAAAGGAATACCCTGGGGCAAAACTCAAGAAAGTCATGAAAGACCTTGACGATTCTTTGACCGAACTTCGTACCATTGCCCGAAATATGATGCCAGAAACCTTGTTCAAGTTTGGTCTAAAAGCCGCTTTAAAGGATTACTGTAGTAGTAGAACGGGTAGCGACACGAAGGTTACCCTACAATTTTATGGTACGGAAAAAGGGATTGACTTAAATCAACAAGTTACCATGTACCGCATAATGCAAGAACTGATAAACAATGCCATAAAACATGCCAAAGCCTCGGAAATATTGGTTCAATTCATTAGGGACATCAATAAAGTCGACATTACCGTTGAGGACAATGGAATAGGCTTTGAGAATGAAGACCGTACAAGTATAGTTAAAGGCATGGGTCTTTCAAACCTTAAAACAAGGGTAGCTTATTTAAATGGTAAGTTGGAATTTCATTCCGAAATGAATGAAGGTACCACTGCAAATGTTCAAATTAACCTAGATGCAACATAAACCTATACATATCATAATAATTGATGACCACCCTATGGTGATCGAAGGGCTTAAAACCTTACTAAGTGACGATAAACGTGTTCTCATAAAAAACCAATTTATGAACGGAACCGACACCCTTACCTATTTAGAGAAAAATTCTGCCGATATTGTATTACTCGATGTGAACTTGCCCGATATAAATGGGGTTGAAATGGTACCCAAAATCCTAAATATCAAATCCAATATCGGTATCATAGGCTTAAGTACGTATAGTGAACCCAGCATAATCAATCAAATGATCAAAAAGGGTGTCAAAGGGTACCTTTTAAAAAATGTGACCGGAGAGGAGCTGGTCGACGCCATAACACAAGTGCACCAAGGTGATTTCTATTTTAGTAGTGAAATTCAAAAAATACTTGCAGATTCGGTTACACAGGAAAGTGGCGATTTGCCAAAACTAACGCGAAGGGAAAAGCACATTCTCACCTTAATCGCCGAAGGTAAAACCACCAATAAAATTGCTGAGGAATTATTTATAAGCCCCCTGACCGTAGAAACTCACAGGCGTAACCTGATGCAAAAACTGGAAGTTTCAAATGCTGCTTCATTGATCAAAGTCGCTATAGAAAAACATTTGATCTGAACCTACCTAACAACTACTTTCCACCTCTATTAAGCAATACCGATTTACCGGTAGTTATCACTACTGGTTTTCAGGTATTTTTCTTTCTTTATTTCCTTTGCATTAATTAATATCAGAACTTGTACAAGGATAATCCTTACATCTTGGTTTTCACCGGAAAATGATTATTTACGAGTATACCAATTCGATTGAAAGTAGAAATTAACACCTACGATCAATACCTTTTGTATCATATTAAAACATTAGTGTCCCCATGATGGATGAAACAAAAAGACCTTTGCCCATTATTATAATCTGTACTCTTGGTTTTATTGAAATCTTACTCGTTATTTTCTCTATATATACAATGCCCGACTACCTCATTGACAGCTGGTATCCTCCCTATCTGATTCTTTGCGCATTGATTATCATGGCATGCATGATTGCATTTTGGCATATGCAAAATTGGGCTATATATGCTTATGCAGCGTTCATATCAATAAATCAGATGCTCATGTACCACATGGGAGTCTTTTCGATTTATTGCATGATAATACCTACAATTATCCTAGTACTCGGTTGCCTATCTATAAAACGTATCGAAAAGCAACTAAGTTAAAAAATGGATTATAGGTTAAAAACTGAAAAATTTCGATTGGTGCCTGTTTTTAACCTTATAGGCTTAAAAAAATTAGAGGCAGGAAAAACCCGCCCCTAATTTTATAAGAATCAATCTAAAAATAGATTTGGAAGTTTAATTATTCCATTCTATTCCTCTCATTTCCGCACTATAATTACCGGTCTCATCTGCAAACTTAACTCCATTAACCTTATCCAATGGGAAATAAATGTGCAAGCCCGTTTCATTGCCAGAAATCTCAGCATCCAATTCACCTTGTGATCTAGCTACGTCCCATAGTCGGAAATCCTTAATAAATCCATCCATTTTACCCCAGCCATTACCGAGCCAAATCTCACCCCATCCAGAAACATTTGGTGCTCCTATATCAGAATCTTGCCCCATTTGTTCTCCATCTACATACAGTGTTGTTGTACGAGCTGCATCATCATGTACAATTGCCACATGTTGCCATTGATCAACTGAAATAGCAAGTGGGTCCGTATCTGGCCCTTGCCAACCTGCTCCGGCATCGGTAAAGTTCCATAATCCTCCAGAATTCAACACATTTTCTTCGGTAAGCTCCTCATATCCGTAGACCCAAACTCCAAATGTTCCGTTATTAAAGAATTCGCCAGTACCATAACCGAACAATGACTCAACCTTTACATCGAATTCTACTGTATAATCCCCTTGAGGTGTATAATTTGGTGTAATCTGTAGACCAATTGCATCAGCATTATCCCGGTCAATATAAATACCGTCAGTATCCCCTACCAACATACTATTGATCAAAGTTATGGCTGATGATAGTGATGTAGCCATATCGTCCAAAGCTGTTTGCCTACCTTCACTTTCCAAAGCTTCATTTGCTTCAGCTATCAATTCATCAAGATAATCCAATGTTCCTACTGGATAATCACCATCCTCAGTACCCTCTTCGACACTTGACCTGAACTCCGTAATCTCCTCAATTGCGGCATTTAAATTCGTATAATCCAATATAATCACCGGCGGTTCAGAAACCCAATCAATTGAGCCCTCCAAGGTGGCCGTATAATTGCCTGTAGCATCACTGAAACTAGACCCTAAATCAGACCCAAACGGGAAGTAACATTCCAAATTAGCTTCGGTCCCATCAACTGAAGATCCAATATTACCTTGAATAGTACTTTGATCCAATACAGTATCCCATATTTTAAATTCCCTTACCAAAGCATTAACGACACGATCTGTCCAAGTTGGACTGTTACCTATTACGAAAGAAACATCTGCAGCCAAAAGGTGCGTATGACTTTGTTCAGCAACTAATTCACCATTAATATATAGTTTTTGCTCAGAGCCGGAATTGGTATAAGCAAGATCAATCCATTCACCACCAACCATCTTACCGGCAGCTTGATCGCCAGAATCTAACCAAGTACTTCCATCACCTGTTACGATCTGAATATTTCCCGTACCGAAATACCTGACTCCAAAGCCACTATCGGGTCCAGACTGTTCTGCAGAAAACAAGTTGTTCGAGTACCCTTTTTGGTTAAGATCAACTGCATACACTTGCGTTTCAATCGTGAAAGCCCCGTCTAATACCGTTTTGATATTATCGGAAATTCTAATATAGGTATCATTTTCTTGTTGAATCCATGGCATTGCGGGTGAGACAGTACTAGCTAAGAAGGTCTCAATGGCCGCATTCAATTTGTAAGCAGCATCATCGATGTTTTCTTGAGATTTAGAATTGTTTATTCTCCAATTTACCCAAGTAACAACACTTTCCAATTCAGCCTTGGAACCAGGTTGATAATCACCTGCATTTATACCTTCTTCACTTTCCGATATCAATGCTTCTGCTTGGGAAATAACACTTTCCAATTCAGTAAGACTGAAACTTCCTGTAGAATCGTCATCATCATCACAAGAAATTAC
This sequence comes from Maribacter luteus, assembly GCF_009674825.1. Taxonomy (GTDB): domain Bacteria; phylum Bacteroidota; class Bacteroidia; order Flavobacteriales; family Flavobacteriaceae; genus Maribacter_A; species Maribacter_A luteus. The sequence continues at coordinate 203,733 of NZ_WKJH01000021.1, read as the reverse complement.
CAGGAAAAGAGCCATGGTCACCGATAATAGACCTATCGCAATTTTATTTATTCTATTTTTAATTTTCATAATACTTTTTTAAAGGTTAAAAGTTGCTACTCATTAAACCACCAGATTTTGTTTTGGTATCGGCAGTATCCCACCATAGTCGTATGTCCATCCTATCACTATCGACGGTATTTTGGGTACTTGGCATACTGATACTATTTAAACTATGCTGATTATCAGGATACCTAATTCGTTTCACCCATGTATCAGCTGCGACACTAGAACTACCACTTACACCATCCAATGGCAGAGAAATGTCTGGATAGTCGGTTCTTCTGAAATCTGCCCATGCTTCAGATCCATTTGGAAAATTGGCAATATATTTTTGGGTAATCAATTGTTTTAATTGTTCTTCGTTAGGCCCTGTCAAACTTGGTAAACCACTAATATAATCGCTGGCTGATGTTGCATCTACCCCAACATAATCCATAGACGCCTGTACACCTTCAATATATAGTCCATTAGCATCTCCAGCTGTCCATCCCCTAAGGGCCGCCTCTGCTTTCAAAAACACGGTTTCTGAATAAAACATATAAGGCATATACATTAGGATATCGGCCCCATCACCTACAAAGCCTACATAACCTCCATCCAAATTAATAGTTGCATATGCCTTAGCATTTGCGGGTAAAGTATTATATCCATTTTCGATACCTGTGATAACACTCTCATCTGCAAGTACATCGTCATCATCTTTATAGGTAAACCATTTCCATGCCCGAGGATCCTCACCTACACTTGATTGGCCGTATAAATAATCTGTAAAGGTTCTAGATGCCCTTGTATTATCCCAGTTCCAAGCCATTTGATGATGATAATCATACCAACCCGAACTCCACAATGGAATATGGGCTCCATCCGCATTACTTGTCATTACTCCATCAGCTATAGCTGCGGCAGCCTCGGTACGTGCTTTATCAGGATCAACATTGGACATTCTCATGGCCAATCTTAATCGCAATGAATTACCAAATCGCTTCCATTTTTCCAAATCTCCAGAATAAATAAGGTCATAATTAGCTGGAAAGGCATATTGGGAGGAATCATCAGAATCAATAGCATCAACAGCCACTTTCAATCTACTTATAAGGTCATAATAAATTTCTTGCTGTGAATTGTATGGAACAGTCTCTCCGGTACCTGCCCCAAAATAAGGGATATCACCATAAGTATCAGTCATTCTTTGCCATTCGGCACACATCCAAATTTCCATTTGGGCCAGTACATTGGTATATGCGGGATCCTCTCCGTAAAAACCGATTTGTGCATTATAATCCGCTAAAGGACCCGTATAAAACTCATTCCATTGATTTCCTATCCACCCATCAACATACTCATATCGTGGTGATTCAAAACCTGACACGATATTTGACCAGTACTGGGAATAAAAATCAGGGTATAGATTAATGTTCCTTTGATAATTACTAAGTGGATTTTGGAACATCCCATTAATCACATAAGAAGGATCAACCTTCGTAATTACATTACTAGGCGTATTCATCTCTTCAAAATCCTCAGTACAACCAACCACAAAAGTCAATAGCACCATTCCTAAAAATATTATTCTTTTTTTCATGTTTTTAACTATTAAAATTTAAGGTTTACAGAACAACCAACCGATCTTGTTACCGGTACAGGAGAAAAATCAAATGCCTTAGCACCGTATGATGTGCTAAATGCACTGGCATCCGGAACAGTTCCCGGTGTATCCCTATAAATATAAAACAAATCACGCCCTATCAATGATATTCTAGCTTCTCTAATGAAATTAGACTCTCCTCCGAAAAGTGACAATGGTAAATTGTAACCTATAGAAACCTCTCTCAGTTTCATATATGAGGCATCGTAGATAAATTCCTCTGTTATTCCTGAAACCCTACCCCAATATTCTTGGGCCGAAACAATTTGTGTAGGAGATGAACCATCTGCCATTACACCATCAACGAAAAATGCCATTCTATCGTTTTCTGCAGTTCTTAAGGCATTTCCTGAGCCCACAGCACTGGCTTCTGTCAAAGAATAGATTTCACCACCTTCTTGCATTCCTAACAACGCACTTATGAAAAAGTTCTTGTAATTGACATTAAGTCCTATAGAACCAGTAAAGTCAGGTTGAATATTACCAAGAACCTGTCTTTCGGCCGCCCTTACAGGCAAACCATCTTCATCGACGATAATCTGACCGTCATCACTTCTTTCATAAGCATAACCGAAAATGTCTCCCATTTTCTCTCCTTCTGTTCCCCTTACCTGGACACCTCCGTTGTCTTCAATAAAAGTATAAAACTCATCATCATCTTCAGCAGTCACCAATTCTTTCACTTCACCCTTGTTCTTCGCATAATTCAAGGTGATATCAAACCTGAAATCTTCCTTTCTAATAGGGGTAATCGTGGTCATAAGCTCTATACCCCTGTTTACAACCAAACCAAGGTTATCGTATTTACCTTGATAACCTGTACTTTGATCAAGATCAACAATTACGATTTGGTTCTCTGTATCTTCTGAATAATATGTAAAATCGATTCCTAAAATCCCTTTGAACAACCTAAGCTCTGCCCCAACTTCTGAAGAAGTTGAAATTTCAGGTTTCAAATCACTATTGACCAATAAATTGGGCTCACTGGATGTAGTCAAATTAAATCTTCCCGAACCTAAGGTATATACTTGGGAAGTATTGTATGGATCGGTATCCTTACCTACTTGAGCCCATGAACCCCTCAACTTGAAATATTGAACCCAATCGGGCATTTCAACCATTTCGGAAACCAAACCACTAAGGTTCACCGAGGGATAAAAATATGAGTTATTATCATCTGGTAAGGTTGAGGACCAGTCATTTCTTGCAGTCGCATTTAAAAACAAATAGCCTTTATACGATAAATCCACAAAACCATATACAGATTGTATTTCGCGTTCTGTAAAATTTTCAGTTGCGCTTATTGTTGAAGAATCTTCAGCTCCTGACAAAAAGTAGGTTTCTTCTGAAATCAATTTTCCAGAGCTCGCAGACAACTCATCAGAATCACTGTACATTTTATTTGCTCCTGCACTGACCCCTAAATTAAAATCTTCACTAAGATCTTTATTGTAGGTCAACAATAATTCCATGTTTTCTTCGGAGAAGAATTTTTCCCCTGTATTATAATTAGGCTTCTGGTCACTAACATTATCCCCGTAGAGATAACCACTTTCTGTCTCATACCTATAGTTATCGAGACCATACCGTAATCGTAGTTTCAAAGCATCCGTTAAGGATATGTTCGCGGTAAAATTACCAAAGAAACGATTACGCTCATCATTATTAACTACTTGTTCCTGTAAAAAATAAGGGTTTCGATAGTTTGCATTTGCAGTTGTATATAAGGTCTCAACATGTTCGCCACCAATAATCTCGTATCCTGGACTCAAATCTTGAAGCCTTATGTTCATAGGCATTGAATTAAAATAAGAAACCACACTATAATAACCTATTTCCGGACGTTGCTGCCCCTTAGTATTAATATAAGAAATCTTAGAGTCAATATTAAGCCATGGGTTAATCTCGTAAGAAGCCTTTAAATCAAAATTTGTTTTCTTTATTTCATTGTTGGCATAAATTCCTTCTGTCCAATCTTTAGAAATAGTGGCTCGATAAGAACCTTTTTCCCCTCCATTAGAAAGAGAAACGGAATGCCTACTGGTCACCCCTGTCCTTGTAAAGTTTTTCAACCTATCTTTCTCAGCTACATAAGGCAACATTTCCCCTGTCCAGGCCTCTCTTGCCTCACCATCGAATTGCGGACCCCAGCTAGAAGTACCTAATCTATCATAAACACCCTCGGACCCCTGACCGAATTCTTCTTGCAAATCCAAAAAATATGCTGCATTTGAAGCAACAACACTACCAGTATACGAAATCCCTAAACCTTGAGATTTGCTCCCTTGTTTTGTGGTAATGACAACAACACCATTAGCACCTCGAGAGCCATATAAAGCTGCTGCACTACCTCCTTTTAGCACTGACATAGATTGAATATCCTCTGGGTTGATATCTAAAAGGCCTCCACCATTGGAAGTACCTCCCCAAATACCACCATCACTGGTATCACCTGAAGAAAAAGGCACACCATCAACGACCCACAATACATCATTGTTGTCCGCAAGGGAACTGTTACCTCTTAATTCAATTCTTGAATTACCTCCGATACCTCCAGTAGTTGTGATGTTCACCCCTGCTACTTTTCCTTGCAAAGCAGTTGTAACATTACCATCCCCTGCACTTGAAATATCATCACCTGAAACTTCCTGAACCGAATAACCTAAAGCCTTCTTTTCCCTTTTAATACCCAAAGCGGTAACCACCACTTCACCTAGCTGCTCCACATCTTCTGTTAATGTAACATTTATTGAAGATTTACCCCCAATACTAATTTCCTGGCTCACAAAACCCAAGGAAGAAAATACCAATGTACCTGAGAGATCGGAAACATCAAGAGAATAGTTTCCGTCAAAATCCGTCGATGTACCATTTGTTGTGCCTTTTTCAATCACATTGACACTGGGAACAGGCGTACCATAATTATCGATAACCGTACCTGATACGGTTTGGGCTATTGCTCCTTGGATAAAGAGCAACGCAACAAACAGCAATACATAATTAAATTTTTGATTCATACTAGAATAGTTTTGTTAGTTAAATGATTTCTGATTTCCTCAATTAAATATTAACAACACCTTAAAATATTATTAAAATAATGTTAATACACTAAATTTGAAATTCCACCCCTGATTTTGAAATGTTTTCGACCAATAACTAAGTAGAAAAGCTAAAGAACAGTTCTTTAAAAAGGTATTGATTTAAAATACTATGATAGGCGCCTCTTATTCTTTTCTCCTAGGTCGTAATAACCTAATTTATCACAAATTAGAGCACCATAATTTAACAGTAAAACGATGACAAATTTTGCAAGACACCCTTTTTTTCAAGTAAACCCCGTAAAAAAGAAACATAGAATTACCCCATAGTTCCAGTACGAGGAATAAAGCCATAAAGCTTGACTACTCAACATCCCGAGTACCACTGAATTATCGAGTGAAAACCATCACCCCTTCAACAATATCTAATCTATGAAAATTTCTGAAGTGCCCACCAAATCCTGATGACTAATAAAGTACCCTTTCAAGGGCTTGCTATCGATACTGATTCTTTGAATAGCCTCTCCTTTGAAAGATTTACCGGATTTGATTACCAAAGCCTTATCCTTATAATATTCCCCATCCAAATGAATGGTGATTTTATCGAACTTAGGTTTGGTCAAAGCATACATGGGTTCTGCGGGATTCACAGGATATATGCCCATCATGGAAAAAACCGCCCAGGCCGACATGGTGCCCGTATCGTCATTACCGGGAATACCATCAGGACTGTTTTTAAAATGCTTGCTCAATAAACCGGAAACCATTTTCTGGGTCCTATATTCTTGGCCTTTCACGTAATTGAAGAGATACGGATAGGCAATATCCGGTTCATTGGCCATATCAAACTGCCCCTTATCAAAAACATCCTGTAAGCGCTGGGCAAAAGGTTTTGCTCCTCCCATCAATTTCATCAACCCTTTAATATCATGGGGAACCATAAAGGTATATTGCCATGCATTGCCTTCTATGAAACCGAGGTTTTTTTCAAAATTGGCCCCAGACTCAGGGTTATAAGGTGTTAGCCAACTACCATCATCATTTCGGGGCCTAAGGAGGTTGAATTCCTTATCGAACAGTTTCCGATATGAAATTGCCCGTTTCGAAAAGCGTTTATAATCGTCCTTCTTACCCAATTCCCTTGCCAATTGGGCAATGGCATAATCGGCAATATTATACTCTTGGGTGGTGGATACCGAACCACTATTGGTGGTTTTTGTAGTGAGGTATCCTTTTTCGATATAATCCTGAAGGCCGGGACGTAGTGGATTGTCCTCTAACTGCCCAGCGCTTTTAAGCATGGCCTTATAGGCCTTTTCCACATCAAAATCACGGATGCCCTTCAAATATGTATCGGCAATAATGATTCCGGCCGGATCCCCGACCATGGTCGTGGTCTCAGTGGCATTCAATTCCCATTTGGGAAGCCAACCGCTTTCATCATAGATCTGCAGCATACTCTTCACCATATCCGATTGCTGCTTGGGATATACCAAACCCATTAATTGGTGCAGATTTCGATAGGTATCCCAAAGGGAAAATACAGTGAATCGGGTGCCTTTTGTATTTAAGGTTTCCCGTGTTTTCATTTTAGGGTAGTCCCCATTGAAATCGTTTAAGGTATTGGGGTGAATCAAGGTGTGGTACAGAGCGGTGTAAAAAATGGTCTTATCCTCTTCGCTACCACCTTCAACCTCTATTTTGGACAGGTATTGGTTCCATTTTTTACGGGCATCAAGTAAAATTTCATTAAAAGTCCTTCCCGAGGTTTCCTTCTCCAAATTCTCCCTTGCATTGTCCAAGCTTACATATGAAATACCGATTTTCATTTCAACCTCGGTCGGACTTTCAAAATTATATCGCATATAAGCACCGATGCTATCACCGACTACTTCTTTGGTAAAACCTTTCATCAATCGGGTTTTACCATTATATCCCATCCATTCAGATTCTACCCCTTTGTATGTTGTTGGTTTTTTCCAAACCCCAAATTCATCGGCAGGTCTGGAAAAACGTGCCACGAAATATACAGGGTAAGCTTCTTCCGGTTTATAGTAACAAAAGGAACCTACGGAACGTACTCCCTCGATTTCAGTGGCTGATACTACTCTAATACTTGCGCCTTCCTCATTGGTAAGCCCCAAACCTAAATTCAGTAGAATATTCGACTCCCCAGCAGGATACGAATACTTACTGACCCCAACCCTTGTAGTAGCCGTGGCTTCGGCCTTAATATCATATTTATCCAAAATATTGGAATAATAACCTACCTGACTTATCTCATTGGAATAGGTACTGCCATACTCCAAGTGGTCGGTCACAATGGCTCCTGTAGTCGGCATCGCCAAAATCACCCCTAGTTCAGGGCAACCCACTCCACTCAGGTTCACATGGCTAAAACCTGTTAAAAAGGTGTTTTCATGTACATAAGGGGTAGAAAGCCATCGACTGTCTTTCTCTAACGGTAGATTTTGAGGCCCTGCCACATTAAACGGAGAAACATTCGCCATACCACGAACGGCAATCGGGCCTGGATTGGTGGTTCCGAAATTGGAGGTGCCTATAAAAGGATTCACATAGTCAACAGGGGACTTTTGGGCCAACGAAATACTAATGATCAACAAAAATACCACTGTTAGTTTATTCTTCATGCTCCCTGATTTTTAATTTCTTATACCCTTAATGAATCTATATTCTAAGTTACTCTGTGTATGTTATATATGCAGAAACAAGCCAATGATTGAATTGATCCTTTTTATTGGCTGTCCCAGGTATTTTAACTTGTAATCCGTGCAATCCTTTTTTGAGTGCACCCAATGGAATCCTATAAGGCATTACACTGGAACCGGGGCACCAATTTGACCTTGATAGGTCCGAAGAAGCTAAACGCTCTTCAATCTCCTTAAATTCCCGTTCAAAATTTTCATTGTAAGCATATGCGGAATCTTTTTTCGTCCATACCCCGGAAGATGGATTAAACCTTCTGAATGATGCACAATCATCCCTCCATGGAATTTTGCCAAACACCAATTTTGAATCAAAAAACACTTCGTTTTTCAATTTAATGAATTCATCTCCCCCACTATGACCCCCATGCCCTGTTGTCGTATAATACAACTTCACATTCCTCATTTCCTGGTTTGTGCTAAAGTTCAAATCAAGGGTCTTGGCGGCAAAGAAATCGGGTATTTTTTGTCCTTCAACATAATACACCGTATTCAGTAAGGGCAAAACTTTTAATTTAGGCCTAGGCCTTCCTGAATATTTTAAAGATACATCAACGGAATATCCATCCGGAGTCCAAGTATCTATCCATACTCCAATATAAAACTCTCCGGTTACCACAGATTCGAGCTCCGAGATATCCTTCTCCCAAACTACTTCGTTTTCCCATTTGGGGATATAAACCGGTCTATTATATTTAATTTTGGGATACTTTTTTTCATCACTGTAATGCCCCACTCCGAACGGAGACATAAAACGCATTAATTCCAAGGCAGGTACATATTCATTGGTCTTTAACACCCCTCCAAAACCCTTGTCCCCAAATGAGTTTGCAGGAAACTTTTCCTTACCCAAAGAAACATCGATAACATCTATGAGTTCCGGGTTCGTAACCACAAAACAAGAGCCGGATTTATCCCATTTGTCCCCATTGGACCTTAGTTTGACCTCAATCGAAACATCGGTTCCCTTCTTATAGACAGGGACTTTAATTTTTTTATAAACAACACGCCCATTTTGCAGCCTTTTTACCGTAACGGTATCACCTGTTTCACCCCCAAAATTTACTAGCTGATCTTTAAAAACCTCAACGCTGAATTCTTTTGGCTCCTGTAAAGGTGAATTATTTTCTATGGGACTTGGGATATTTTCAGCAACCATCAAACTACCGCCAAAAAGGTCTTTTGAAGTAGTTTTGTCCCCAGACTTGACCGAGGCGTTCTGAGCTAAAACCGAAGCGCAAAGCAAGCCGAAAACCAATATAAAAACTACCAGTAATGCCCTATTTTTCATAACATTTTTAGTTATATGTTTTTAACGATCAAAGTCCATCAAAACCAAAACCTATTTTGGATTACTTAATGAATAGGGCACCGACGACTCATCACTTGCCCATTCTTTATTGGGTTGATTATCCATTGTGAACTGCAATGTGCCTCCCTTTATAATGTCTTCATATTTTATATAGGACTTATTGTAATCCACACCGTTCAAACTTGCCGATTTTATGTAAAAATCATTCTTGCTGTTATCAGGAGCAGTAATTTCAAAACGATTGCCGTTTTCCAAAGAAATACTGGCTTTTTTGAACAAAGGACTTCCAATAACATATTCATCCACACCAGGTGTAACCGGATAAAAACCAAGAGAGCTGAATACGTACCAAGCAGACGTTTGCCCATTGTCCTCATCACCACAATATCCGTCAGGAGTGGCGGAATACAATTTGGTCAATACGGTTCTTATTTTTTCCTGTGCTTTATACGATGCATTGGCGTAATTGTACAAATAAATCATGTGCTGTATGGGTTGGTTCCCATGCGCATAGTTACCCATGTTCATGATCTGCATCTCCCGTATCTCATGAATGGTAAACCCGTAATAGGAATCATCAAAATCGGGGGGCATATCAAACACGGCATCCAACTGGTTTTCAAAGTCTTTTTTCCCTCCCATTAATCCGATCAATCCATTTATATCATGGAATACTGACCAGGTATAATGAATACTGTTTCCTTCGGTAAAGGCATCTCCCCATTTCAAGGGATTGAACGGACTTTGAAAAGTGCCGTCCTCATTTTTACCACGCATCCATTTTGTAGATGGATCAAAGAGGTTTTTATAATTCATGGAACGTTTATAGAACGTATCGGCCAATTCGGTTTTTCCCAATTTCGTTGCCATTTGCCCAATGGTGAAATCCGCATAGGCATATTCCAAGGTTCGGGCCGCATTTTCGTTAATGCCCACATCGTAAGGTACATAACCTAATTCATTATAATAATCTATCCCTTCCCTACCTACGGAACGAATAACATTCCCATTAGACAATGGCCTGTTCTCCGATGTTGTAGCATTTTTGACCATGGCCTCGAGCAACACCTCACTATCGCCCATATCGATCCCCTTTAAAAAGGCATCGGCAATAATCGGTGATGAGTTTGAACCGATCATACAATCCCTATGACCCGGACTGGCCCATTCTGGCAGCCAACCCGATTCTTTATACGTATTCACCAAACCTTCCATGATATGGCCATTCTGTTCCGGATACATTAGATTAAAAAATGGGAAAACCGCTCTGAAGGTGTCCCAAAATCCGTTATCAGTGAACATATATCCCGGCAAAACCTTGCCATTATAGGGGCTATAGTGTACAATTTCGTTGGACTTATCCAATTCGTACATTTTTCTTGGAAATAACAATACGCGATACAAACAAGAATAAAAAGTTCTTATATGATCTATATTGTCATCTTCTATTTGGATTTTACTAAGTTCTTTTTGCCAAGCCGCCGTGGCTTTTTCTTTAGTGGTTTCAAAAGTATCTTCCCCGATTTCCCTATCCAAATTCAACTGTGCTTGCTCGGGGCTTATAAAAGAGGATGCTACTTTTACATGAATTTCCTGACCTCTTTTTGTTTTAAAACCAACTATCGCCCCAACATGGTCACCTTCATTTTCTTTTGAATTTTCACTCAATTTCCAATTGTCGCCCCAGGTATGGTTCAGTTCAAAATCCGTATCGAATTCAGCCACAAAATAGTTATGGAAATTCTCAGGAACTCCCCCACTATTATTTCGACAATACCCGATAATCTTTCGTTCTTCTGGGATTATCTTGACCATTGAGCCTTTGAAAAATCCATCTAAAAGAATATAAGATTGGTCTTCCGGAAAGGTGAATTTAAAATGTGCCGCCCGTTCTGTTGGGGAAACCTCGGCGACTACATCATAATCTGCCAAATACACGCTGTAATAATCTGGTCGTACGGTCTCCGCCTTATGTGAGAAAAATGACTCCCGCTCATCTTCCTGATATTTTAAATCGCCTGTTACCGCCATTAAGGAAAAGGCCGCATAATCGTTGATCCACGGACTAGGTTGGTGCGTTTGCTTGATTCCCCTTATTTTTTTGTCGTGGTACTTATACGTCCACCCGTCACCCATTTTTGAGGTCATGGGTGTCCAAAAATTCATTCCCCATGGTGTTGCGATTGCCGGATAGGTATTCCCGTTCGAAAGACTAAAATCGGAATCGGTCCCCATCAACGGATTAACGAAACCCAATAGATCTTGTTCTTCACTACTTTCCGTAACAACCGTTTTAGAATCCGCCTCATTGCAGGCCGTAAAGAGAAACATGGCCATAATAACGGAAATGCCGATTTTCAAATGTCTTCCTGTTCCCATAATTATCTATATATTTTATTTTTTTCGGGGGATTTCAATTTTTTCCCATCCACATTCTCAGGGTCGTTGGTCATCACATAAACCAATTCACCACCCGAAATGACTTCGCTATGTGTGATGAAATTCCTATCCAATGTTTCCCCATTTAAAATTACGGATTCAACGTATTTGTTTTCTGCCGAGAAATTCTTCTGGATAATCCTGAGTATTTTACCTTCTCCCACTTCAACTTCAACCTCTTTGAACAAAGGTATACCCAAATCATAAATGCCTTGTGCCGGATTTACAGGATAGAAACCAAGTGCCCCAAAAATATACCATGACGACATTTGCCCACAATCTTCATTACCACAATGGCCATTTGGCGCATTGGCATATTGTTCTTTCAGAATTTGTCGCACCAAAGTCTGTGTCTTCGATGGTTGATCTAAATAATTATAAAGATATGCCACATGATGGCTGGGTTCGTTCCCATGGGCATATTGCCCGATCATTCCCGTACTGAAAATCGGGAGTTTGTCACCAGCTTTGGGATAATAGGTGAACATGGAATCGAGCTTTTGGTTAAAACGCTCCTTACCCCCTGTTTTAGTTATAAGCCCTTCTATATCCTGAGGTACGTACCAATAGTATTGCCAGGCGTTACTTTCACAGAAATAGGGTGAGTATTCCTTGGGAACAAATGGTGTAATAAAACTGCCATTTTCATTTTTTGGCTGTAACCATGAGGTCTTTTCATTATAAAGGTTCTTCCAATTTTCGGAACGTTTCAAAAATTCCTTATAATCCTGTTCATGACCTAAATCCTTGGCGAACATCGCAATACACCAATCATCATAGGCATACTCCATCGTCTTGGATACCGACCAATTCTCGTGCCCGTCATCCACAGGAATGAATCCCTTTTCCCGATAAACATCTATTTGGCGATCATTGACCATTGCACTTTCCTTACATGCCTTATATGCCAATTCCTTGTCAAAAGCAAACCCTTTGAAATAAGCATCGACAATTACCGGCACCGCATGGTAACCGATCATCATATTCGTTTCATTACCTTGCATGGACCAAACCGGTAAAATCCCAGTTTCCTTATAATGCGCCAACATGGATTTTACCATATCAGCTACCTTTTCTTGTTGGATTATCGTGTATAATGGATGCGCGGCCCGAAAAGTATCCCAGAGGGAAAAAGTATCGTACCGATCAAAACCTTGTGCTACACCAATAGTATCATTGGCCGCTTTATATTTTCCATCCAAATCGCTCAACAAGGTGGGTGCCAACATCGATTGATACATCATAGTATAGAATGTACCTTTTTTGTCCCTATCGTTGCTACTAACCCGTATTTTCGATAGTTCTTGCTGCCACACCTCTTTGGCACTTTCTTTATAACAATCAAAACAAAAACCCTTGGTTTCTTCAGCTACTGCAGCATCCGCACCTTCAAAACCAGCTGTTGAAAGTCCGGTTTTGATAATCAAATGCTCACGATCGACCATAGCATAGTTCAACTCAATTTTCGTATTGACACCTTTGACGGGCGCATTTACTTCCTGACCGTCTTTATAAACCACATAACTTCTGAAGGGTTTTGAAAAATGCATTGAAAAGTAAAGGCGTTGGTCCTTGGCCCAACCTGCCGACATCCGGTACCCCCTTATAAATGAATCATTGACCACCTCTACATAAGTATCGGTCGGTTTATCCCAGTTAAGTGCATAACCAAGATCCACAGTTACCTTGGTACTGTCATCGGCAGGGAAAGTATACCTTTGTACACCTACCCTTTTGGTTGCCGTCATTTCCGCTTTTATATCAAAATCCAACAAATCAACCGAATAATATCCCGGAGAAGCACTCTCTTTTTCATGGTCAAAGGTTGAGTAAGGCCGGTATCCGTTTTCCTTGATTCTTTTAGACGACCTGCTGTTTGATGGCATGACCAAAATATCATAAAGATCCCCGGCACCCGTACCGGTAAGATGCGTATGCGAGAAACCACTGATTATGGTATCTTGATAATAATAACCGGCAATCCTATCCCATCCCGGGATTCCTATATCTGGGCTCAACTGAACCATCCCATAAGGCACGGTCGCACCGGGATAGGTATTACCCGGACCATCTGTACCTATAAAAGGATTTACAAATTGGGTCAAATTTTCCTCTACAATGGGTTGCCCCTTTTTCTTGCAAGATGTTTGGAACAGTAGTCCTGTAAAAACAAAAAATACAATTCTGTATATACGCATAAAATTAATCTACACTTAAAAATTTACCATCATCCTTGATCATCAAAGTTTTTCCCGTAAACGGACTTTTTGCCCAAAGAAGAAACCCTGATTTCTGGTTTTCCAATATTGGGGTTATCTTTTTTCCCAAGATTTTTTTTGACTCCCTAAAAACCTGTCCGTCCGCTTTTTTCCAAGCAACTTCCTGTTTATCACTATTGATCAAATCACGGTACAATTCGTAGAGGTACCATTTAACATGCTCATCTTCGGGTATTGTAAAAACATCTTTTGACCCAACCTGCTTCTCAGAAAAATAAACATACCCCCATTTTTCGGGCTCATGCATATTTATTACCCATTGCGGGGACCAAACCCAATTGTATTCCGGTAAATATTTACCGGTTGCATCTTTTTTCCTGGAATACCTTCCATCGGTCACAACAAAATCCCAATTGACCCTTGAAAAACCAAAACGCCAGAATTCGTTGACAGGGATGTTATTATGGGAGTTTGCTTCTTTCAGAACATCCCATGGAATCCCGATCTCCACGCTCCAACCCGTATCTATATCATTGGGATTATTCAAGGTGCCATCTACATGTACCGCCGTCATTACACCTTGAATGTCCCAATTATCAAGTACTTTACCTTGATTTCGGTAAGGTTTCGTCAAGAAAAGATCCCAAACCGTATTCAAGGCATTCATTTCAAACTCCATATAATTATGGGTATCCCCATCGGGATCGATAAAAATCTCGAAATCGTTGTTATAGAAAATGACCGTGTCCCTTTGCTTTAATGTTCCCCAAACGTTTGGCTCTTCCATTTTTGCTAAGAAATACAGGTAATCTTCATCCCAAACCATTTTCATTTGGGTCTTATAAGTAGGTTCTTTTTTTCCTTCTATATCAATAAAAGAATCACTCCATTCGGCTTTTTCCCAAGAATCCTCATTGCCTAAACCGTCAATTTTTATTTTATCCACAGTTTTAAAAGACACATACTGCCTAGGTGCTTCTTGTGCCACCAGCCAAACAGTCCCCATGTACAACAAAAGAAGTATTAGGCTGATTATTTTCTTGGTATTCAACTCGTGATCCATAACTAGGGTATTGCGTTAAAGGCTATTCTTCTTTGTAAATTCCAGGATTTCCGAAATACGCCCGAATGCCATTGCGGTAACGGTATCTGCCGCGCCATAATAAAGCGCCACTTTATCTTCTTCTATAGAATGTAAGGCCGCACAAGGGAATACCACATTGGGTACATCACCTACTTGCTCATATAATTCAGTAGGAGCCAATAAGTAGGGCTGTGTTCTATATTTGACCTTATCAGGTTCGTTCTCGTCCAATATTGCCGAACCAACGGAATAACGGAAACCGTTACAGGTATTGATAACCCCATGGTAGAAAATGAGCCAACCTTCGTTGGTATGGATGGGAACGGTACCCGCACCGATCTTACAACTCTGCCAAGCACTATCTTCAAAAGGGGTCACTTTCATAACACATCTATGTTCGCCCCAGTACTTCATATCCGGACTGAAACTCACATAAATATCCCCAAAAGGTGTATGGCCATTATCGCTGGGGCGACTTAGCATCGCATAACGCCCATTAATTTTATCAGGAAACAATACCCCATTTCTATTAAAAGGTAAAAAGGCATTCTCACACTGAAAGAATTCCTTAAAATCAAAAGTATAGGCGATACCAATGGTTGGTCCGTGATACCCATTGCACCATGTAACCCAATATCTATCCTCGATGAACACGACCCTGGGATCATATTTATAATCAGATTCTATCATTCCGGTATTTCCGGCCTGCATCTGAATGGGTTCGTGATTTATCTCCCAATGTATACCATCTTTACTGAAACCCGCAAAAATATTCATTTGAACGGCTTTGTTATCGCATCGGAACACACCGGCAAAGCCATCTTCGAAAGGTACGACCGCACTATTGAAAATACTATTGGATGAAGGTATATCGTTCCTATTGATAATGGGATTCTCACTATACCGCCAAAGTACATCATTACAATTATCAGGTCTATCTTGCCAAGGAATTTTCATTCTATCTCTTTCTTTTATTTAATTTATACAATTTAATTCGGGATTTTTCTGATTTTGTCCAACCAAGTATACTTCAGGATTATCGAAGTAACCAGAAAAATACCCAATGCCGCCCATGTTTTGGGATAATCCCTAACCATGAAATATATCGGTAAAACGATCATACTTGACTGCCATATAATACCTATACCACAATTTGCCATGTCTTTCCAAAATTCGCCGTTCTTTTTTATATGGTCCCCTTCATTGTTCAATGCTTCAACAACAGGTTTCCAGTAACCCCATGGATGCACGTTCTTATAAAAACCCTTCAAGGTTTCCATACGGGTGGCAGGAGTTAAAAAGGTACCAAGGAACGACCCTAACAGGGACACCGCAAAAATAATCGGAAAGACGTAAATGGCGGGTATTTGGGCAAGATCATGCAACCATGTACCCACTTCCAAATTTGATTTGTTCTGATCTAATATAAACTGAAGGGTCGCGATCAACAAACCAGAGGCCATACCCCAGAAATACCCCCAACCATTAAAGCGCCACCATATCCATTTTAAAAAGTTAGCAGCAACATAACCACCGAACAAAGCGCTGGTTATCCAAAGGGTGAGTGAATTTATCGATTCTGCGAAGAAGCCCATAAAAACCCCAAGACCAACCACTAAGATCGAAGCAATATGACTTGCTTTTATATAATGTTTATCCGAAGCCACGGGTTTAAAATATTTCTTATAGATATCATTCACGATATAAGCCGGGCCTGCATTGACGAATGCGGAAAAGGTACTCATGAAGGCTGCCAACAACCCAGCCAAAAGAAGCCCTTTGATCCCTACTGGAACATGAAAATTAATGACCTTGGGAAGTATAACTTCCAATTCGGCCCCTGTTAATCCGGCATCGGCCGCCATCCCGGGACCAAGAACCACTAATGCGATGACCACGATACCCGCAATAAGCAAATACCTAGGAATATAAAGCACCAAGGCCGTGAAACCACTCATATAGGCAGCTTCCTTAACCGTGCGGGTAGAAAGGATACGTTGCATGTCAAAACCAGGCGTAGGGCCTGCAATACTGGCAAAGAAACCTTTAAAAAGTGACATGCCGATAAAAGCACCGAACATTTTATATCCTTCTGAATCTATTAATTTGTTGAATGAATCGAACTTATCGCTCCAATGTACGCCCAACTCCCATCCAAAACTGACATTTTTCCATTCATCCGATATTATGGAATTGATCTGAACATCCGAAAATTCATAAAAAGCATATCCGGCCACTAAAATACCGGCTATTACCATAATAACGTATTGCAGTACCTCGGTAGCGACAACGGAGAACATACCTCCTTTGACCGTATACAAGGTAGTAAGACCTATAATGATCAAAGCATAGGATTGCTCGGAACTTAGCAAAACAGATTCACCGACCTGCAATGCAAAATCCCACGGTAAAATAACTGTCATGAATTTACCCACCCCTTCAAAGAAATAGGCTATGAACCCTACGGCCGCGACTACGGCAAAAATGGCCACGATACTATGGGCGGCCCTACCTGCACGGTCATCACCAAAACGGGTCAGCATCCATTCCGAACCGGTCATGATATTGGATCTCCGAATCCATACGGCCAAGAACATCATGATGAATATTTGGTTCCATACAGGCCATAACCACATGAACATAAAACTTTTTACGCCATAAAGGAACAGGATACCTACCATCCAGGCAGTTCCGGAAACATCGAACATGCCCGAACCGTTACTAAGACCCAAATAATACCATTTGATACCGTTGCCCCCTAAAAAATAAGATTTAAGACCCTTTGAAGCCCTTTTAGATACCCAAATACCTACAGCTAGGGTAAGGACAACATAAAGAAGAATTATCGATACATCTATAATGTTCATACGACCTTATTTAGTTGCGGTTTGTACTCCCCAATGTTTATTAGGTTCAGGGCCCATTTCGAACTCTAGGGTACCACCTGAAATAATATCGTTATGGGTAATGAAAGTTTTATCAAGAGGTTCTCCGTTCAGTTTTACGGATTGTACATAGATGTTCTCTTTTGATGTATTAGGGGCCAATATCACGAAAGTCTTATCTTGGGATAACTTAATGGTGGTTTTTTCGAATATGGGACTTCCTATTTCATATTCGCCCGAAGCTGGGTTCATAGGATAAATACCCATGGCACTCATAATGTACCACGCAGACATTTGCCCACAATCCTCATTTCCACTCAAACCGTCTGGCTGAGTACTATATTGCGTGTCCATTATTTTTCGTGCCCAATATTGGGTACGCCATGGGGCACCTGCCTTGTTCAACATATAGGCGATATGGTGGCTCGGTTCGTTACCATGGGCATATTGCCCTATGAGTCCTGAGATATCCGGGGAAACATTATGACCACTTAAATCGGAATCCTCAGTAAAAAGCTGCTCTACCATTAAGGCAAAAGACTCTTTTCTTCCATGTAGGTTTATCAATCCGTCTACATCATGCAATACATACCAGCTATGTTGCCAAGCATTACCCTCAGTATAATCGGTATCTTCTATGTGGTTTGATGACTTGGGATCAAAAGGCTCGTGAAAATTCTTTCCGTCTTTCGATTTACCCCTTAAGAAACCTGAGCTGATGTCGAAAAAGTTCTGGTAAGCTTTAGATCGTTCATCAAAATATTTGAAATCTTCTTCGTAGCCCAATTTCTTAGCCACTTGCCCTACACACCAATCATTATAGGCATACTCAAGACTTATGGAAACGGACTGATCCATTACCTCAAAAGGTATATATCCGTATTTCTTATACGCTTTCAATCCCCTTTCATCGCCCATCATGGTCTCTTTCATGGCACCATATGCTTTTTGCACATCAAAAGCCGAATGTCCTTTCATAATGGCTTCGGCAATAATGGAAACGGAGTGGTATCCGGGCATTGTCCCTGTTTCATTACCGGATAAAACCCATACCGGCAACACCCCACTCTCATCATAATAGGCCAACATGGATTTGACCATATCGTCTAATCGGTTGGGATCCATAATACTTAACAAAGGTGTTTCCGCACGATAGATATCCCACAAGGATAAAGATGAATACATCTTGAAATCAGTTTTGGCAATACTATCGTTCTGCATTCTGAATTCCCCGTTAAGATCATTGAATATGGTCGGGGCCACTTGGGCATGGTAAAGTGCCGTATAAAAAATTGTCTTTAAACTATCTGTCGAGGTCTCTACCTTGATGTTGGACAAAAGACCACTCCAATCCCCCTGTGTCTTTTCACGCACATCCCCAAAGCTTGAACTGCCCTGTAACTTTAAATTCTCTTTGGCATTCTCGATACTTACCGATGATACGGCAATTTTAACCTCAACACTTTCCGTATTATCCTTAAAGAAAAACTGCCCTCCTGCTTTTACACCATTCACTTCTGTCGCCGCAATGCCTATCGATGTATCCCCTATGAATCGCTGTTGAATGATCGGGCTTGAAGTTTCTATGGCAAAAAACACTTTTTGGTTTTTTGCCCAACCCGTACTAAAACGAGACCCGACAATATGCCGACTATCCTCCATCTTTATGCTACTCTCGAGTGGCTTGTCCCAATTGACCGCATATCCCAAATCGATAACAAAAGAAGGTTCACCTGCCGATTTATAGGTATATGTATGATACGCCACATAATCATTAGCGGTAAGCTCAACCTCAATATCAGGATCTTTCAAAAGTACCTTATAATACCCTGGGGAAGCTTCTTCATCTTTATGTGAGAAATAGGATGTATATGGTAAAGAATCCCTTTTTTTTCCAAACAACCCTAGATCCATCTCCGAATTGGTCGGCATCAAAAGCACATCGGCCAAATCACCTATACCCGTACCACTCAGGTGCAATTGTGCAAAACCCGATATAATGGAATCGGTAATATGGTAACCCGAACACCAATCCCAACCGGTAGTACCGTTGTCAGGACTTGGCTGTACCCGACCAAAAGGCGAAGTGGCCCCAGGATAAGTATGCCCGTGCCCTCCCGTTCCAATGAACGGATCCACGTAATCAACAATACTCTTTGATTGTCCTAAGGTTTCTTTTTTCTCAGTACAAGAGGAAATAATAGCTATTGTTACAAAAGCTGACAGCAAGTAATTTTTCATCTTTATTGGTTAGTTTAGAAATCCGGATAAAACACTTCGGAATATCATAATTGGAAGGATTATTATAAAATTTAAGTAACTTACCCCCGCAATTATGACATCATAAATATTTGTACTTTTTACTACAAACCGAACATTTTTAGACCAACAACGACAGACAAATGCCCAACGTCATCAAAAATGAACTAAATCCTGTACAAAAACATGCCCCCGTAAACGAACGGGTTAATGGTTTTTTCAGGAAAAAGATGTCCAAAGATTATGACATCACTTATGTTCACCACATTACATTTTGGTCTATTTATTTTATTTTCAACACATTAAGATGGAGTCATGTTCATAGTGATTTACTCTATTCCTTAAAGACAAACCTTATCGGTTTCCCCATACACATTGCCCTTTCCTATTTTAATGTGTATTACCTTATGCCTAAGTATGTTTACCATAAAAAATACGTCTCTTACGCACTCTTGGTATTGGGCTCATTATTGATCATGCTCTTGGTCAAATTCAATCTCACGTATTATTTCGTCAGTACCAATGTAATGCCAGAGGCGACCGAGGTTGTAAACACCTTAACCTTGAACTATGCCATAACCACTATGCTCGGGGAATTGTACGTGGTATCCTTTGTGACAGCAATAAAAATCACCGCGGACTGGCTTCGGGAAACCAATAAATTGCACGATCTGGAAAAACGGCAGTTGACCACTGAATTAAAATTTTTGAGATCACAGGTTTCTCCCCATTTCTTTTTCAACACCTTGAACAATATCTATTCCCTTACTCTGGAAAAATCAGATAAGGCACCGGAGGTCGTACTAAAACTGTCGGAATTGATGCGCTATCTCTTATATGCGTCGAACAAACCAAAACAAGACCTAAAAAAAGAGATCGATTGTATACAGAATTACATAGATTTGGAACGGATACGTTTTAATGATTCCTTGGTGGTGAACATGAATCTCTCAGGCAATCTGGAGAACAAGAAAATATCCCCCATGCTGCTTATAACGTTTATTGAAAACTGTTTTAAACACGGGGCCAGCCAAAGTATTGGGAAAATGTATATCGATGTCAATATCAGAATCGAAGGCGATGTTCTTTTATTCAAGGTCTCGAATACCATTCCTGAAAAAAGAAAGAAGAAAAAACCTTCCTCTAAAAATGGTGGCATAGGGCTATCGAATGTAAAAAAACGGTTAGAATTGGCTTATGCCAAAAACGATTATGACCTACAGATTTATGAGAGGGACAATGTATTTCATGTTGAATTAAAGATAAAGGTATAATGGAATTAAAAGTGATTATTGTAGATGATGAACCATTGGCCATCAATGTAATAAAGAATTATATAGAACAGGTTAAAGAACTGGAACTTGTTGATACGTTCTCCAATGCCGTGGATGCATCTACCTATTTACAGAGCCATAGTGTAGATATTATTTTTCTGGATATCAACATGCCTATTTTAGATGGTTTGGAGTTCCTTAAAACATTGCACGAGGCCCCCATGATCGTCATAACCACCGCACATGAGGAATTCGCTTTGGAAAGTTATGATTTGGAAGTCATTGATTATTTGGTAAAACCGATTCCTTTTCCCAGGTTCTTAAAATCGGTCAACCGTATCTTAAAACTGAAAAAATCACACGGAACGGTCGAACGCACCAGTAACAATGACCACCCCAGTATTTTCGTCAAGGTCGACAAAAAGAAATTACAGAAAATCTATTTGGACGAAATAGTGGTCGTGGAAAGTTTAAAGGATTATATACGGATAAAAACCACAACGGGTAAATATATCGTTCATAAAACCTTGAGCAGTTTTACCGAAGAGCTGCCGGCCGATCAATTCATCCGTATTCACCGATCTTTTACTATCTGTATTGACAAAGTACAAGTGGTTGAGGGCAATAGTCTCGAAATCGACAATACGCGCTATACCATAGGACGTAGTTATTTAAATGATGTAAAGGCAAAAATATTGAACACTCAATAAAATTAAATAGCCATAACAAAACCATGAAAACCACTGATCCTCCCATAATCATTGAACAGGAATTAAAGCGTCCCGTTGAGGATATATGGAAAGCCCTGACCGACGTAGGGCAAATGAAGCATTGGTTTTTCGATAATATCGACGGGTTTACCCCTGTCGTCGGTTTTAAGACCAGGTTTGTTGTAAAAAACGAGAACCGAATTTTCACCCATCTTTGGGAAATAACGGAAGTAACACCGTACCAGAGCATTACCTTTAACTGGAAATATGCCGAATATCCTGGAGATGCTTTCGTTACTTTTAAATTGATTGAAGAAAAGAATAGGGTTACCCTTAGAGTCACTATGGAAATCGTTGAAGATTTCCCCACAAATGTTCCCGAGTTCAAAAGGGAAAGTTGTGTTGGGGGGTGGAACTATTTCATAAAGCAAAGGTTAAAGGATTTTCTACAAAGCTAACCATATATAATGTATATCTGTTTGGGCTATTTAGAACTTATTATTTCAATACTTGCACACTTCTCTGAATTGTGGGAAATTTAAGGAGTAAAATTTGGAAGCAATTAAGTTCACACCAACATCCCACATTGCTTTAGTGATTACCCTATGACCATCAATAAAAGAAAAAAAACAAAATTCTCCAACACACATTTGTTGCTCACGATTGGTGCATTAATTATTTGCCTATTTTTTGGATTTGTATTCTACCGAATATACCAAAGCGAAACCAGTTTGGTTTCGATAATGATTATTCCTCTGGTTTTAGGAATTGTTTTTGAAAACAGAAGATTATCCTCAAATTGGAAAAGAATAGCCTTGATCATTAGTAGTGCACTCCTATTAAGTACTTTCGCCTTTATTCCCTCTAAGGGGGAAGATGACTACAGTTTTGAACATCATATTGAAATGTGGCCATATTTCTTCATTTTCATCTTTGTGATCATCTCTATGGCCTATCATGAGAAAAAAATAATTCCTCAACTTACCGAAGGCATCACCCTTTTACAATCGATTTCAATTATTTACTGGATAATGGATATTGGTTTTTTGGACAAAACAAGCACCCTTACCTATATCTTAATAGTTATTGGACTATTTTTTTGTATTGTATCCTTCATTCATGCATTTACATACCTTAACCTAACAAGGAGTTCCAGATTATTTTTAAGTATATGGAGTTCTTTGATTATGATACTATTCGGAATAGACCATATTTACCGGGTCTACAAATTCACTTATTTTATAGATTACAAAATGCTAAATGACGCCCTTAACATTCTTCAATATTTTTTACTTGGTGTCTCCTTAATGTACATATTTCAAAATTTTTACATGCTTTTTCCCTATCTCCCAGACAAATATCGTCCTTACGGAAAGGATCAAATGAAAGATATAAGGGATACGAACAAAATGCACATCAAACGGTATTCCCGAGAACAAATAAAAAAAACAGATTCATTCCTTGCCTTAATTTTTTCAGGAGGTATTTACTATGCAAATTATAGCTATCATATTATGCCAAGACATACGGCCATTTGGCTAGTATTTTGGATCTTCCCAACATTCCTATGGATAAAAGCTGTAATATTTACAAAAACTTTGAAGCCCATAAATTAAATGGACAAGAACCTCTCCCAAATAAAAATCCATATTTACGACCAGCTTAAGTTTGTACTATCCGATTTGATTCTAGAACCCGAAAGCAAAGCATATGGCGCTTGCAACTTTAAATTGAACAAACGGAACATCAGAAGCAGGAGTGCCAAGATCACCCCTAAAAAAGCCGGACAATTCGTTACCTTCTGGAAACGCCAAGGCATAGGACCCATAGAACCTTTTAACCATACCGACAATTTTGATTTGTTGACGGTGAATGTACGTACAGACAAAAGGTTAGGGCAATTCGTATTTCCTAAATCCGTACTATTGAAAAATGGTATTATCTCCAACGAGACCAAAGAAGGGAAAAGAGCATTCCGAGTGTATCCCAAATGGGACATTGCCAATAATAAACAGGCCATAAAAACACAAGAATGGCAACTGGACTATTTCTATGAAATCAATGGCTCATTGGATTTGAACAGGGTAATGTCCTTATACCATATCAATTAATTGTTTCACTTTAGTAAATAAAGATTTTCATGACCCTAATTTGCTTACTACTCCTTTTTATAGGAAATTTGGCCAAATGGGAAAGTAAAACAGTTAGTCATTTGATATAGGCCATTCAAAAAAATATCCGTTTGAATTACATTTATGGACAAAGAAATAATTTCCGAATTTGACTTTGAAAGCAATCAGTCCAATTTAGGTTTGGAGGTAATCCCCCTAAAAAAAGTCATTGACTTCTCCGACCAGAATGGATATGACCCCCATCGCCTTAATTTCTATCAGCTTATTGTTATCATCAAGGGACGTGGGATCCATGAAGTTGATTTTGAAACCATTGCCTATGTCGAAAACACGGTTATCCCGGTTGCCATGGGGCAAGTACAACGATTTTCCAATAACCCACAGCTAGAAGGTTATGCTGTTCTTTTCACGCCTGAATTCCTGATCAAGGAAGAACAGGATTATCATTACCTCTACGACTATACTATATTCAACCATGCTATTAACCCACAAAGCCATATCGCGAATAAGGAAGTACTGACACTCTTAAAGGAAATGATTACCGAACAACAAAAGGGATTACTTTTTGACTCGGGTGAATACCAACGCAATCTGCTTAAAAATTTTCTGATCCAAATAGAACGCAACAAACGGGAACGGGTTGAAATTGTCTGTAACGACTCGCTCAACCTATACATGAGGTTTCGAAAAACATTGGATGAAAACGTCAACTACAAAATACGGGTTGCTGATATCAGCCAAAAGCTGAACGTAACCCCAAAACAAATAAACAATGCCTTAAAATCATATACGAACACTACCGCAAAACAACTTATCGAGGACCGTGTTATACTGGAAATCAAACGTTTATTGGTCCATTCTACACTCACCATAAAAGAAATTGCCTATGAAATAGGTTTTGATGATCCTACGAATTTTACGAAATACTTTAAAACAAGGGTAAACATGTTGCCCACCGATTACCAAAAACAACGTCAGTAGCAATTTTACCATACGACGGCAGTTTTTTACCTTTTCAACCCTTACCTCCTACTGTACTTTTGAACTGTAAAATTTAAACATTAAAAAGCACAGTTATGAAAATTGCAATAACAGGGGCCACGGGCCAATTAGGGAACTTTGTTGTAGAACAATTGAAAAATAGGGTTTCATCCGATAGTATCGTCGCATTGGCCAGAAATACTGAAAAAGCATCGGCCTTAGGGGTTGAAGTCCGTAAGTTTGACTACAGTAAACCTGAAATCCTGACCAATGCCCTTCAAGGAATCGACCGCTTACTACTCATTTCGGGAAGTGAATTGGGCAAACGTAAAGAGCAGCATATCAATATCATAAATGCAGCAAAAGAGGCAGGGGTCAATTGGATCGTTTATACAAGTCTTTTACATTTGGAAACCTCAAGTCTTAACTTGGCTGGAGAACATTTGGCCACGGAAAAAGCATTGAAGGAATCGGGTATTGACTATACCCTTCTTCGTAACGGATGGTATTCAGAGAACTACACCGCATCAATTCCCGGAGCAATAGGAGGAGGTGCTTTTCTAGGAAGTGCAGGGAAGGGAAAAATAGCATCTGCCCCACGTGCGGACTATGCAGAAGCAGCTGCCATCGTAATTGCCGATGAAGGCCATAAAGGAAAAACCTATGAGCTGGCTGGGGATTCTTATTATACCTTACAGGATTTGGCGGGGATAATCTCCGAACAATGTGGAAAAACCATTCCCTACAATAACATCCCTGAAGAGGAATATGCCAATATCCTTAAAAACATTGGTCTACCCGATGGTTTGGCTTTAGGTTTGGCAAGTTGGGACGTTAGCGCCTCAAAAGACGATCTATTTGATGATTCCTATCAATTATCAAAGATTTTGGGTAGACCTACTACGCCAATCGCTGAATCCGTTAAAATAGCCTTGGACATGGCATCGGTCTAAAATCCGGTTTAATAAATAAAAAAGGGTCAACCAATAATTTGGTTGACCCTTTTTTTTATCTACCTCCTGTGGCCCAAAAATTAATCAATCATGGTTCTGCCTACAACAACCTATGATTTGGCTACTTATGGACTGTAATTTTTATTGACTTTAGCTGAAACAAAATTCAAGACCTATGACAACCAATAAAATCGCATTGATAACAGGCGGCAGTCGAGGCCTAGGCAGGGATATGGCCATTACGCTGGCAAAAAAAGGAACAGACATTATTTTCACCTATAACAGCAACCTTTCCGCTGCAAACGATGTTGTTGCCGAAATCGGGGCACTCGACCGAAAAGTAAAGGCCTTTCCATTGAACACCGCAAACAGCGATGGATTCGATGCGTTCTTTAGCAACGTTTCGGATTACCTGAACAAGGAATACGGAACGCCACATTTTGATTTTTTGGTGAACAATGCCGGGACAGGCATCTATAAGCCCTTTATGGAAACAACAGAAGATGATTTTGATGAAATGATCGACATTCATTTAAAAGGGGTGTTTTTCTTGACCCAAAAAGCCCTAAAGCTGATGAACAATGGCGGAAGGATCATTAATATCTCATCTGGACTAACACGGTTTTCTTTTCCCGGGTCATCGGCCTATGGGGCTGCTAAAGGGGCCGTCGAGGTTTTTACCAGATATCTGGCGAAAGAACTGGGATCCCGAAAAATCACCGCGAACACTGTTGCTCCGGGCGCCATTGGCACCGACTTTGGAGGTGGTGAGAACAAGAAGAACGAACAAAAGAGACATGCGATCGCAAACCTTACGGCTTTGGGCCGAATTGGGGAAGCTTCGGATATCGGTGGGGTGGTCGCTTTCCTTTGCGCCCCGGAGGCCGGGTGGATCAATGGCCAACGCATTGAGGTTTCAGGTGGCATATTCTTATAATCAGTACCTTTAAACCATGAAAATCAGGAGAATAAAATCAATAAGCGAATTTCATAAAATTAGGGGACTATCTAGTCCGATACACCCTTTGTTGAGTCTTATCGATTATGGGAAAACGAAAATTCTTCCCGAATATATCGGGGAACATTGGACCTTCGATTTTTATTCAATCGGAATAAAAAGAAATGTAGGCACACTTCGCTATGGACAACAAGAATATGATTTTAACGAAGGAATCCTATCCTTTATCTCACCAGGGCAGCGTTTAAGTATTGAACCTAATAATAAGAAAAACCTAAAACCCTCTGGTTGGCTTTTATTGATTCATCCCGATTTTTTTTGGAATACCACCTTGGCAAACTCCATTAAGGAATATGATTTTTTCGACTACGACATTAATGAGGCGCTCTTTATGTCCAAAAAGGAAGAAACCCTTATTGAAGGTATCATTCTAAATATCAAAAAAGAAATAGAGGGCAATATGGATCAGTTTAGCCAACACATCATCATTGCGCAGATTGAACTACTATTGCAATATGCGAACCGCTACTACCAACGTCAATTCATCACACGCAAGAAAAGCAACCATAATATACTGATCCAGGTCGAAAAAGTATTGAGTACATATTTTAAGGAAGAAAACTTGGTTGAGAATGGGCTACCATCGGTCAAATTCATTGCCGATCAATTGAACCTATCACCTTCCTATTTAAGTAATTTACTTAAATCGCTCACTGGCCTAAGCGCACAACAGCACATTCACGAAAAATTGATTGCCTTAGCGAAAGAGAAACTATCCACCACCGAACTAACGGTAAGTGAAATAGCCTACGGGTTGGGTTTTGGGCATCCCCAATCATTTAGTAAGTTATTCAAAAAGAAAGTAAAGCTATCACCGATGAAATTTAGGACCAGTTTTAATTGAAGGGTCTACTCTACACATATTCCATCCTTTTTCGCCAATCATAATATCAAAATTGGAAGTACCCTAGTAAAGGAATGCATAAAATAAACTTCCCTTTATTGATTAAATTTTTCGGTATTCCGGTTGTAAGGGATTTAGGTTCTTATCAACTGACATTCGCTATACGCAAAGGCTTTAACCCCACCACCAATCCGAATGCCATTAAGGTTACCACAAAAGCGACTATAAAAAGTATATTTTGAAAATTGCCCACTATACCATAGGGTTCGTCATCCACCGCAAATCCGTCATTTTCCATTGTTAAGTGGGCAATATAATCGTTGTTCCTATCTAATATAAGTAGATTTCTTTCCATCCCGTTTCTCAATACGACCATAGCACTTCTGCTATTGTATATATGTCGGAAAAACGTATTTTCGATATCCACGGTTTCTAATTGGCCGGGGTCATCTATTTTATAATTCACGGTGACTTCGTTTCCCAAAGTGACCATAGGGTTGTTTAGCGTAACGCTCCTACCATTAAAATAAAGCGATAGATGATTAGAAAGCAAGGAGGTAATCAATTCTTCAAATGCTTCGGGAGGGCAATAGCCTTCAACCGTATATTCTTCCTGCACCACCTCATCAAAAGCAGAACGTGCAGCCCGAATCTCGAGAATCCATTGACCGTTTTCTCCCTGAAACAGTGAAGTACTAGATTCTGGATGGGAGTAGCCCAATACCGTTATCGGAACCAATAGCCATAGTCCTACAACAAGCAATCGTAATATTTTACTGCTTCTAACGAACATAAGTATCATTTAAACCATTCCTCACTTCATTCTGCTTTGAAAATTCCTTACATCATATTTGTCTCCAAATATTAAACCCTCCTCAACACTTTCCTCTTTGATATTTACAATCCCTTCAGGGCAACGCCGTACTTGGAGGGAACTGTACGCATGGCCCCGTTAGGATTTTAAAAAAATTCCCTTTATCGTTGTGGCCTTCCTCCTTCTGGTTTTGGCGCTTTTTCAATCTCCTCCAATGAAAGGGAACCGTCTTTATTACTATCTATTTCCGCGAACATTTCCTTCAAAGGACCTTGTACTTCATCTTTTGAAAGAACTCCATCCCCATTTTCATCCATATGTTTTATAATTTCATCAGCGGAAGGTGGTTCTTGATCATTCTGCCGTTTTTGTGATTTTTTGCCATTACACGCAACTACGAAAAATACACATGCCATGACCATTAAAATATATTTCGATTTCATTTGAATGTTTTTAAAATTTTTACGCAAAGTAATCTTCCGAAGCTTAAGAACAAGAACACAATCAACGAATTAGAGTCTTTCCCCGACAAATAGAAAGGTTTTATCTACGAAAGATTTACCCCAGGTAGAATTCTTTGAACCTTACCAAACCCCCGAAGAACGAACAAGTGATATACAATCTATTCACCAAGTTTGTACCCCTAAAACATACAAGAGGTTTTTCAGTTATCTTCAAGATGCCCACGCTTCCTGAATAAGTGAGGCTGCATAAAACAGGTCCTTATTAAATAACAGGGTTCCCAATCGTTATTTTCGTAACAAAAAACCGTTTACTAAAACATGGTCTTATTACCCTAATTCAGCATAGTTGACTATCTTCATACCTTGTTTGCTTAAACAATTCACAGGCATAATGTAAGTAACACGACAAACCGACCCACATGCTTAATTTTTTTTGATAAAAAAATCCTAAATGCAATCTGAAAAACAAACTTGGCGATCTAAACTCTCCGCCTACGTCGCACTTTTTTTACCCGGTATTTTCTTACTCGGATTAAATATTGGTACAGGTAGCGTTACCTCGATGGCAAAGGCCGGGGCCGACTATGGCATGTCTTTGCTTTGGACGATCCTTGCTTCTTGTCTTACCACTTATTTCATGATCAACCTTTACGGCCGATATACTTTGGTAACCGGTGAGACAGCCCTACAGGCCTTTAAAAAACACATTCATCCTGCCGTCGGTATTTTCTTTATCATTGCCTTGACCGTTGGGGTATGCGGTAGTGTCATGGGGGTTATGGGCATTGTTGCCGACATCTGCTACGAATGGTCAAAAACCATTGTGGATGGGGGCATATCACCGCTCTACTTCGCCCTTTTCTTTATAACGCTGGTCTATTATATCTTCTGGAACGGTAAAACCGAATTTTTCGAAAGGGCCTTAGCTGTGATTGTGGCCATTATGTCCGCCAGCTTTATCCTCAATTTTTTTATCATGATGCCGCCACCCATAGAAATCTTAAAGGGACTTATTCCTAAAGTACCCGACACGATAAGTGGTGATAAGAGTCCGTTTTTGATTATTGCCTCCTTGATCGGCACAACGGTTTTTTCAGGTCTTTTCATCATTAGGACGACCTTGGTAAAAGAAGCCGGTTGGGTATTGGCCGATATAAAAAAACAAAGGAACGATGCCATTTTTTCGGTGACCCTGATGTTCATTATCAGTGGATCCATTATGGCCGCCGCCGCAGGCACTTTATACGTAGAGGGCATTCAACTCTCCAAAGCTTCACAAATGATCGAACTTTTGCAACCTTTGGCCGGCAGTTTTGCCACATCGATCTTCGCCGTGGGTATAGTTTCTGCAGGTGTGTCTTCACAATTCCCCAATATCCTGATGCTACCTTGGCTCATTTGTGACTATAATGAAACCAAACGCGATATGAGTTTACCAAAATACAGGCTTATCGTTTTTCTTATATCGTTATTGGGCTTGGTCGTTCCCATATTCAATGCGCAACCCGTATTCGTCATGATCATTTCCCAAGCGTTGAATGCGATTATATTGCCCCTTACCGTGATAAGTATATTTTACCTGGTAAATCGCAAAGACCTTATGGGCGAACATAAAGCGGGTAAGGTTTCCAATATTATATTGACACTTATCCTATTGTTCGCGATTTTTACATCGGTCTCCGGAATTAAAGGAGTAATAGAATTAATGAATTAAAAAAATGGAAAAAGACTTACAACAATACGCCCATATACCTTTAAAACAAGTTACCAATAGGGTTTGGCGCACCTATTCCGGCGGTGCCTTGATCGATCGCTGGAAAAAAGACTCTCCTGAAGTAGATAATAGTTTTCCCGAAGAATGGATCATGTCCACCGTAACCGCCAGGGGCAAGAATCGACCTGTGGACGAAGGACTTACCAAAGTTGAAACCCCATCGGGACTATTGCCTCTAAAAGATTTGATAGATTCGGACAAGCAATTGTACTTAGGTGAAAAATTGGCCGAAAAATTCGGTACGACAGGGGTATTGATAAAAATGCTCGATTCCCAAGAGCGCTTAACCATTCAAGTGCATCCCGATAAACGCTACGCGAAAGAAATTTTAAATTCCTCCTTCGGAAAAACAGAATCCTGGTATGTTTTGAACACCCGCGAAATCGATGGTGAAAAAAGTGTCATTTACATGGGGTTCAAGAAAGGGGTTACCCGGGAACAGTGGGAAGGCTATTTCTATGATCAAGATATAGAGGGTATGTTGAACAGCCTTCACAAAATAGAGGTAAAACCGGGCGACGCCTTTATGATCTATGGCGGAGTACCCCACGCTATAGGTAGTGGCTGCTTTTTAATGGAAGTACAGGAACCTACCGATTATACCATGCGGGTTGAAAAAACCACACCGGCCGGACTTCAAATAACCGATGAACTGATCCATCAGGGGGTGGGCGAAAAAACGATGCTCGATTGTTTCCACTATAACGATTATACGCTCGAAGAGGCTATGGACAAATGGAAGGTGAAACCTGAACTTGTAGAAGCTTCGGAAGGGTTTACCTTCAACACCATTTTCAATAAAACACATACCGATTGCTTTGGTCTTAGTGAACTGGATCTAGACGGGGAATATACGGTAAAGGCTACCGGAAGCTTTTATGTGATCGTGGTGTACCATGGGGAAGGCACACTACTTTGTAACGGAAAAGAATATTCCTATGCGCAAGGTGATGAAATCTTCATCTCCGCGGCGATAGAAAACATTACCTTAAAATCTGACATAACCTCCAAATTATTGCTGTGTTATCCGCCAAGTTAAAAGACTTGACCTTTAGCGTTAATGCATATTTCAATAGTTCGATCAAAGGAAGCACTTCATAAATCGATGCATGTTGTTATTTGCAAAACATCAAACAAAAAGCCCCAAGAAAATTCTTGGGGCTATTTTTTTGTTAACAACGAAGTAAATTATTTTCCTCCGTCTAATTTATCCTGTAATTTTTTCAACTCGTCCCATTTACCTTGATCGGCCAATTTAGCCTGTTTAGGCCATGAACCTGGTTTGTGCATAGAATATCGAGGTCCGGCTTCTTTTAAAATCCCTTCAAGTTTGCTTACCGAAGCCCCACTCAATTTTTTAAAAGTACCAATGCCTTTATCGGTTAAAATAGAGGCTATTTTCGGACCTATCCCCTCAATTTTTTTCAGATCGTCCTTTTTGGCCTTCTTCACGGTTTTCTTAACCGGTTTCTTGGCTGTTTTCTTTACGGGTTTCTTTACCGCTTTTTTTACGACCTTCTTTTTCTCGGTCACAGCGGTCAAATCGACCACCCCGTTATCTATTCCGTCATAAGGCGAGGGCACATAAGCATCGGCCGCATGGTCGTTGAACCATCCTTTATCCTCACTTAAATAACGATACTCATATCGTTTACCGTTCTTTAGTTTCAAACGCTTTACATAAGCGCCTCCATCTTTATCCATCTGACAAGAACTGTCATTGGTCTGCCAATCATTAAAATCCCCCAAAAGAAGAATCGGGGCCGTACTTGGGGCCTCATGCTCCGCAATTGTGAACGTAACTTCAGTATAAGATCCTTTTGTGTGTTTTGTTAATGCCATCTCTATAGTGTTTAATAGTACTATAAAAGTAACATAGATATTGCTCCTATTCAAAAGATTAACGCAACAATTTGAATAATTTATCCTTTGGAGTTAAAGTACCGGTGACATTTGTGATATATTTCTAAGAAATAAGGACTAAAAACCCATATAACCGCTTAAAACACAGGTAATGCATTACAAAATAGGTTGATGTAAACCAAACATCGCCCTACTTGGCCATATAGGTATCCATCGCCTGAATCTTTTCTTTCAATACTTTGAACCTTTTGGTCTTCAATACCGGTAAGATCGATTCCCTGATGTCATAACCGTAACTGGATTTACTCGTGAGAATGATCGGTGGACTCTGTACCCTCTTGAAAACGTTACGTTGTATGGTATCGTAAAACCATTCCAAGTCCCTTAAGAATTCTTTGGGGTCATCAATATTCCATCGCAGCATCATTTCCATCCCTATTCCCAGTTTTTCATGCAGGTTGCCCTCAACATACCAGGTCATGATATCCTCAATGCCTTTCTTCTGAAAGTTGGTCGCTTCTTCCAACAACCGACAATGGTAACCGAATTTCATGGGATCTACCTGGTTGCTTTTCAACTCGGCGGTCGGTTGTATCTGTTCTTCCCCGAATCGCCATAGAGCATCGGGCAATAATAGTTCTGGGATAATCTCTTTTCCGAAGACCGCATCATTGATATAATGGCACATATCGGCCACTTCGGTTTTGGTAAGATCACCAATGGGGGTAATCGCCCCTCCCCAATCGCCGTACAAGGTGGCATACCCTAGGGCAATTTCCACTTTGTTCCCATTGTTGGTAAAGAAGTATCGGTATTTGGCGGACAGGTTCGAAAGTATGGAAGCCCCACGTATTTTCGCCTGTACGTTCTCCAAATTGAATTCACTCAACGGTTTCCCGTCCAGCTGTAAAATATGGGTGTTCGACTTTACCATGTCCTCAATCGGAAGAACCAGATATTCAATTCCCAAATTCTCCGCCAAGGCCTTTGCGGCCCCTTTGGTCTTATCACTATTGTATTGGGAGGGCATGTTCACCCCAACGACCTTGTCTTTCCCAAAGGCCAGAACCAAGAGGGTCGCGACCAAAGAGCTGTCGATACCTCCACTCAGGCCAATGACAAAATGGGGGTCATCGCCCAACATATTCCTTGAATTTTTCAGTCCGTTGAAAATGGCAAGGTATTTTTCCCTGATCGTATTTCCCGTTGGCCGTTCTTTAGAGGAAAACGAAGCCTTTTCATCAATGATCATTAAATCCTCTTCCCAACCTTTTTTGGATAAGATACAGGGATCCCCTTCTTCATTATAGACCGTAGATCCCCCATCAAAGGTTATCACGTTCTTTCCGTTGTTCTGTACACCGACACAGTTTACATAATAGTACTTTACAAAAGCCCCTGATTGTTCCTTTAAATACTTCACCCGCCTGTCCCTCGCATTGTTCTTCATAAAGGTCCATGGTGATGCCGATAGGTTTACGATGCCTTCGGCCCCGGCTTTAATGAGTATTTTGGTAATGTTTATAGGTTCCCCTTTGGCCCTATAGTCATGGCACCAAAGGTCTTCGCACAGTTCCATTCCCACAGGTACTTTTTTATCCCCTACTGAAATCAAGAATGGGGATAACAGCTCCCCGAGTTCCTTTCCATAGTCCATGGCGACATCGAGTAAGGAGAAAAAATAGCGCTCATCATCGAAAAACCGATAATTGGGCAACAACGTCTTGGGTTGTACCCCTACAGGCAAGATTCCGTTTTCCTGAACACGCTCGGTATATTTGCCATTTTGCATCACATATACGGCATTATATTTTCTACTACGCCCATCTTTATTGGGGTGATAACCTTCGTTCGACTCATTTACGTAAATATTTCCATAGGCAATGGCAATGTTTTCACTGGCCGCCAAAAGTTCCTCATTATAGCTCATGAGCTCCTCGCAATAAGCATCTTCAAGAAATTTATCGCCCAATAGATAACCGCCCACACACATTTCGGGGAAGCAGATCAAATCAACGGATCGCTCCTTTGCTTCTTGGATCATGCTTAGCATTTTATCTACATTCAATCGGGGTCGGCCGGGCACCACATCCATTTGTCCCAAGGCTATCGTAAGTTTATCGGTCATTCTTGTGTTGGATTAAGGAAACGTATTTCAGTTTACAAAAGTAAGGAATCGGTACATACTGGAAAGGTAAGGGCAATAACCTTCCCCTACCCTTTATCGGTTATTTTAAAAATTAATCCCTATCGATGTGGTCAACCCGATTAATTGTCAGAAATTTAAGGTAGAAAACCGGTAAGGACCAAGCGTTCAACCCTTACACTTTTTCGTACACCAAAAAAACCGAAGACACCATGAAATATGGCATTTCCACTATTCTTTTCCTGATGGTTATACATAGCGCTATCGCCCAGAACCCTTTTATTACCCATATGTATACCGCCGACCCTTCGGCGAGGGTATTCAACGATACCTTATACGTGTACCCTTCACATGATGAAGATGATGCCTCTTGGTTTTTTATGAAGGACTGGCATGTGTTTTCGACCACCGATATGCAAAACTGGACCGACCATGGGGTAGCTTTTTCCTTGGAGGATATCAGCTGGGGAGAAAAAATGGCCTGGGCGCCGGATGCGATCCAAAGAAACGGTAAC
The DNA here is from genome assembly GCF_009674825.1 of Maribacter luteus. GTDB lineage: Bacteria > Bacteroidota > Bacteroidia > Flavobacteriales > Flavobacteriaceae > Maribacter_A > Maribacter_A luteus. Next base: position 168,596 of record NZ_WKJH01000021.1, on the reverse strand, counting down.
TATTATTTTTATTATCCTGTGGAACAAAGTAAGATCGGGGTCGCGGTAGGTAATTCCCCTACCGGACCGTTTAAAGACCCATTGAATGCCCCATTGATACACATCAACTCGGAAGGGGTGGTCTGTAACCGCGATTTTATAGATCCCGCCGTTTTTATCGATACCGATGGGCAAGCCTATCTCTACATGGGTCAATTGGTCGTAAATGCGATAAAACTCAACGAGGATATGATCTCTTATGACGGGGAAGTGCATTTGCTCGAGGGAACCGATGACTTTTTTGAAGCTATTTGGATGCATAAGTACAACGGTAAATACTACCTTTCCTATGTTGGGACAAGTGGTGAAATAAAATACTGCATGAGTGATGACCCCTTGGGACCCTTTGAATACAAAGGTGTGATACTCCCTAAGATGAACAGCGGCACCAACCACCATTCGATCGTGGAATACAAAGGGCAATGGTATATGTTCTACCACAATTCGGATCTATATTACCGCAACCACCCCGAGGTGGAAGAAAAATTCGGTTGGGGGCATGAAGGGAGCCCACACCCCTTTCGACGATCTATATGTTTTGACAAACTGTTCTACAATGAGGATGGTACCATTCAGCCCGTGATACCAACAAAATAAATAACCGGAAATCCATAACTTCATATATGTAATGATGGAAAATAACCAAAAGTGTACTTTGGTTCTTATTTGTAAGACTTTTAAATCTGGAAATATATCAGCCCTAACTTGCTTGCCTATGGACAATATCAGAAATTTACAATTGGTAATATGTGAATGATATCAGCTTCAATGATACCCCTTGCTTTATATACGAAAAAGGGGCTCAATACCACGAAAATAGTAACTAGATGAAAATTGCAATAATCGGAACAGGCGGTGTAGGTGGATACTTTGGTGCTAAATTGGCCCAAGCAGGGTTCGATGTCACCTTTTTGGCACGAGGGGAACATCTAAAAGCAATACAAAAAAACGGATTACAGGTAAAAAGTATTCTTGGGGATTTCCATACCGATCATTTAACCGCAACCGATAGTATTCCAAAAATCGGAAAATCCGATTTGATCATCCTTTGTGTTAAGGCATGGCAGATCAAGGAAATCAGTACGGATTTAAAAAGTATAATCCACGATGACAGTATGGTTCTACCCTTACAAAATGGAATCTTGGCCTCTGAGGAATTAAAAGAAGCAATCGATGAAAAACATATCCTTGGTGGTTTATGCCGAATAATCTCCAAAATAGAATCCCCCGGAACCATCAACCATTTCGGAGTAGATCCAATTATCGTATTTGGAGAGCTTATTGAAACGGACGCAAAACGATCTCAAGAATTAAAAACCCTTTTTACCAAGGCGGGTATACGTTCGGAAATATCAAATGACATCACATCCGATCTTTGGGGAAAATTCTTGGCAATTTGTGTCAGTGGCCTGTTAGCGATTACAAAAACAACACATGGCGAGATAATGGAACTTAAAGAGACAAGACAAATGATGTTCGATTTACTGACCGAGATCTATGTGTTATCCCAAAAAGTCGGGGTACATCTGAAATCGGATATTGTGGACCAAACAATGGCTTTCATAGATTCCTTCCCGTATGAATCCACGACATCATTAACCCGTGATGTTTGGCAAGGCCGACCCTCCGAAATTGAGTACCAAAACGGGACGGTCGTAAAATTCGGGGAAAAATATGGCGTTGATACCCCTATAAATAAATTTGTCTACCACTGCATTTTACCCATGGAAATAAAAGCCAGAAAACCAAAGCCATAGATCAAACCATTATTGAAAAACATAATAAAGAAGTAGGATAACCGTGCTTTGACTTTAAACAAGGTTGACCTACTTTTAAACCCGATTTTCATGAAACCAACTATTTTATTTTGCCTACTCCTTTTTTTCCATACCGTGCATTCCCAAAAGAAAACCCATGATGAATGGGACACCGAAATTGGCACCATAACCGTCTACTTTTCCTTGGAGGAGGCCTTAAAAAACCCTGAAAGTGTAAAGGGATTACAGCTAAGGGACCAAGGGTTGAACGAGCTTCCGAAAGAGATAGGACAATTGGTGAATCTGCAGTATTTAAGGGTACATCACAATAATTTAACGACCATCCCGGAATTCATTATTTCCCTGCCAAAATTAAGGGTACTGGAAATCGGTGGAAATCATTTAGGCCAACTCCCAGAGGATTTGGGTGCCATGACCCAACTGGAGTATCTTGGTCTAAAGGCCAACGGACTCCTAACCCTCCCGGAATCGATTGGGAATCTGACCCATTTAAAAATACTGGACTTGGATTTCAATCCCTTGGAATACCTACCGGAATCCATAAAAAACCTAACAGGGTTAAAGCGTATGCATACGACCGGAAACCATTTTACAAAGGAGGAAATAGAGAAAAACAAGCAATTACTCCCAAACGTTTTTGGGTGATATGCTTTAAAGTAATAATCAAATGATCCATTTGCAAGTCATTATCAATTTCCGCCCCTAAAAATCCAAACTCGACAAGTACTAAAATACCGAACACTTCCGCATATGATTTAACAGCTATGATCACTATGTATGCTGCGTAATGGACGAAAGTTTGGTTATCATCGAATATAGTGGCTATATTTAGTGGTCATATGTAATCAATATTCAATGAGTGAATCCATCGTTTCGTTTGTTCCCCAAGTACTGGAATATGAAGATCCGGCCGAAGTTGCCTCAAAACTATCCCGGTATTTAAGTACCCACAAAGTGATCGGCACCGAACTGAAGAACCATCCGAACGCCCCATTTAAACGATTTGCCCCTGGCCCTAATTACAGGGAGATCCTAAGCTGTGGGGATGAATTCAACCAAGTGGAAGGAACAAATAACAACCATATCGACATTTTTTCAGAGCGAACGGTATTTCACGGGTATAACAATGGTTTGGACGAAGTGCTTTGCCCAAAATGCCAACAAAATCTAATCGGTACCAATTGGGCCGAAACCATGGATCGGTGGGCGAAAGGGGGTAGCGGACTATTCCAGTGTGAAAATTGTGGCAACATCGCCCCTATTTCAGCATATAGGTTCAGTTCCGAATCGCAATTTAGATGGGCCTTTAGCAATGTCGGAATCAGTTTTTATAATTGGCCCCCGACATTCACCGAGGATTTCCTGACCCGAATAGCAGGGATTCTTGAAAGCCCTGTTGTCATTGTCCATGCCCACCTCTAAAGCGAACACCACACAACGAACCTATTTTTAATCTAGATGGTTCTTAATCAAAAACACATAAATAATCCCCTATGAGCATTGTTATATTCAGTATGGTCGTTTTGGCCCTTGTCGCTTTCTTTTTTTATAAGATGAAAGGGTTGTTCGCTTCCGGCAAGAGTTTACCGAAAGAGAACGTACAGCCACAAAAAGCAATCCAATTGGCCAAAAAAGAAGATAAATTCATGCCACATCGTACAACGAAATTAAAATTGGATACCCTAAAAAACGATTATGGTAAACTTTCCGATTTTCTCATACATGGGTGCCCTAAGGAGCGATTGGATGAACTGTTTTCCAATATAGAGGAAGTAAAATCCAAAGACATAAAACCAAATGACCAAGGTTTCCATTATTTGACCAAACTCATGGACCAACAGGTAAAACCGGAGTACTTCCATTTTTTTAATTTGGATTGGAAAGCGGGCATAGAGGAGCTATACCAACACATTCAAAAAAGACTGGCTTTCAATGACATCAAGGCAGAATTGCCCAAGGTATCCGATTATCCGGAAAATGTTACCGTAAGCTATACCCTCGTCCTTAAAGATTATAATTACGCTCTGAACAAGGTTGGTTTAGGTTTATGGTTCGTGAGAAACCCTACCGACACCTATACCCTGTTTATATACCGGCTGGATCAGGCCGACCAAACATTTTGGGCATTAAGCCACGTTGGGCTCAATATAGACCCTTACAAACCTGAATGGGATGCGTAAGAGAGGGCAGCACAAAAATATCCTTGAAGATACAATTCCATACGTTCCACAAGTAGTGCCCTCAAATGCAAAATAAATACCGAAACTTGATAAAACTTTTAAACCTTTCGAAAAAACAAGTGTCAGAGTAGAGTAAGGAAGTTAATCCGTTTCAAGTTGTAAAAATGAGGGTAAAAAGAGTATTGTTTGTTGCTGGATTTTTAAGCGTATTGGCATGTGATAAAAACGAAGCCCTTTCACAGGAAAAAGAAGTAGAAGAAACGAATTTAAGTTATCCCTATGCGATCGTCGATACCGGCGTGGAAACCTTCTACACCGATCTGGCAATAACCTCAGCCCTATCGGATGGCGATGCCTTTTATGGCCAAGACGCCAATTACACCGGAAACACCCCATCATACACCGATAATGGGGATGGGACCATTACCGATAACGTTACCGGATTACTTTGGGAACAGGACATGGGGGAAAAACTCACCCTCGAGGAAGCTATGGCCAAGGCAGATGCATCCACTTTGAGCGGATATACCGATTGGCGCGTACCAACGATCAAGGAACTGTATTCCCTGATCCAATTTACCGGTCAGGTCATGGGGGAACAAGCGGTTGAAATGTTCATCGATACCGATTATTTCAATCAACCCTTGGGCGATGTTGGTATCGGGGAACGTGAGATCGATGCACAGACTTGGTCATCGACCGAATACGTAGGCCTTACCATGGATTCCGATGAAACCATTTTCGGTGTCAATTTTGTGGATGGGCGCATTAAGGGCTATCCGAAATACAAGAAGGCTACAGGAAGTGCCAATACCATGTATTTTAGAATGGTGAGGGGAAATACCGACTATGGCAATAATTCTTTTGTGGATAATGGTGATGGTACCGTAAGTGATAAAGCTACCGGATTAATGTGGCAAAAGGCCGATGATGGTGTAGCCCGGGATTGGGAGGAAGCTTTGGCCTATGCCGAAAATCTTGAATTGGGTACCCATTCCGATTGGCGTTTGCCCAATGCCAAGGAACTTCAGAGTATCGTCGATTATACGCGATCACCACAAACAACGAATTCCCCAGCTATAGATCCTATTTTTGACACGACGGAAATCAATGACCCCGAAGGTAACCCAGGCCAATATCCATACTTTTGGACGGGCACAACACATTTAGATGGGGCAAACCCGTATGCCAGTGCCGTTTATATTGCCTTTGGTGAAGGACAAGGGATGATGAACGGAACATTGATGGATGTTCACGGGGCAGGCTGCCAAAGAAGCGATCCCAAAAGTGGGGATAGCAATGACTATCCCGAATTTTTTGGACCTCAGGGCGATGTGCGCTATGTGTACAATTATGTCAGATGCGTTCGCGATATAGAGACGGGTTCAGAGACCCATTAAAATCATCTATTTACAGAAAGGGCACCCAATATTTCCTAGCCCTTACTTGATACGATCATACCTAGGACAACCGCCTATTAGGGCGGTTTTGTTTTTTAGATACTTCTTGAGCCCATAGGTGATTCACCGGCCACTGCTAAAAAAAGGTATTGCCATTACGGATATCTGTAAGGTGGTGTAAAATATTGTTTGGATATTTATAAGATAAAATAAAACGATTAAACCCTGACGATGAATCGAATATAGATAACCTTAACCTTTTATCGGGTATTTTTTGGGTTTATCTATTTGGGTTTGTTTACCTCATTTAATTGTAGGAAATTTATGATTCTACTTTTAATTCGGTTTATGGCTTTAAAGATTTCCTTTTAAATCCGCATCTTGACATAAGAGCATGACAAAAAACAATTGGACAAGGGAAGAAACCATCATTGCTTTTAATGTGTATTGTAAAATACCATTCAAAAGTAGTAGTAAGACAAACCCAACCGTTATAAAATATGCCGATATAATTGGCAGATCACCTTCTGCATTAAATATGAAGATTGGCAATTTTGGAAGACTTGACCCAGAGTTAAAAAAACAAGGAATTAAGGGTTTGTCTAATGGGAGTAAACTTGAAGAAGAAGTTTGGAATGATTTTAATGGAAATTGGGAGGAATTAGCTTTCGAAAGTGAACTATTGATCGCTAAATTTCAAAACAGCGAAATTGAAACAGGAAGCTTTGAATCATTTCCTGAAGGAAAAGACAAAGAAACTACAATAAAGTCAAGAGTAAATCAGAATTTTTTCAGAAGTACAATATTATCGACTTATAATTCAAAGTGCTGTATTACAGGATTATCCATTCCTGATTTTTTAGTTGCTAGTCATATAAAACCTTGGTCAAAAGACAAAGCAAATAGAACAAATCCCCAAAACGGATTATGTCTAAATTCAATTCACGACAAAGCGTTTGACAAAGGATTCATTACAGTTACACCAGACTTCAAAATCAAAGTTTCAGATTATTTTGATGATTATTCAAAAGAAAAATCCGTAAACGATTTTTTTATAAAATATGACAATCAAAATATTATCAAACCAGAAAGATTTGTTCCCTCACAAGATTTTTTGGAATATCATTATCAAAATATTTTCATCAAATGAATAATTTCCAAACAATAAGCCTAAAATATTTAAGAGCCTCTAGAACAATAGAAACTGTTCTTGTATCAAAGGTTGATTTGAACAAAATCTTCTTTGTTTATAATTATGAAGGAAACTCGTTTAGAGTATTTAAATGTAAAATGGATTTATTACATTTTTTTCAGGATAAAACTGAAAGTGATTTTCATTTTAGTACCGAAGATGACCTAGACCAGTTTTTATCAACAGTAAAAATTGCAGAATAAGTTGTATGCCTTTTCAAATTATAAGGTAAGACCCCCGCTGGCGCAAGCGTCACGCTTGTGCCTGTAAGCGTAAGAAGGATTTTAACAAGGCCTAAATAATTATAAAGTAAAAATTAGAAATGAGCATAAAATACAATTTCAATAACTTGGTAGAATAAAGGTTTTGTATCAGCGCCAATTGATTGAAGGTACAGTAGTACAAGAAAATATAGTTTTAAGAATAGTTAACGATTGAATGTTTCGGCATAATGTAATTTTGAAGGTAGCACCCATAATAAGAACTGGAAAGGTACGAGCGTGACGCTCGCACTTGCGGAGCTATGATTGTTATATTAACCGTTATGAACTAGCTTTAGAAAATCTGCAAACGACAAACAATAGAAATTACAAAAGCTATTGAATGAAAAAAGGTCAAAAACTTTGGACAAGAAATGAATTGATTTTAGCAATAAACCTTTATTGCAAACTCCCATTTGGCAGATTACACAGGTCAAATCCACAAGTTGTTCATTTAGCAGGGTTGATTGGCAGAACACCAAGCTCTATAGCTTATAAATTAGTGAATTTTGCTAGCCTTGACCCAAGTTTACAAGCAAGAGGAATTAAAGGCGCTTCCAATTCAAGTAAATTGGATAAGGTTATTTGGAATGAATTCTACAATAACTGGGAGGAATTGCCTTATGAGAGTGAAAAACTTTTATCAAAATTTGAAAATAAAACAATTGAAGAACTTAACAATATTGATTTAGATAATCTTCCCAAAGGAAAAACAAGAGAACAAGTAATTGAAGTGAGAGTAAATCAAGCTTTTTTTCGTAGCTCCATTTTAGCATCCTACAATAACACTTGCTGTATTACTGGTTTAAACCAAAGTGAACTATTAATCGCTGGCCATATAAAACCTTGGAGTACCGATAAGAAAAATAGATTAAATCCTAGAAACGGAATTGCCATCAATGCCCTACATGATAAGGCATTTGAACGTGGTTTAATTACAATAACACCCAATTACAAAATCAAAGTGTCAAATACTTTATTGAAACAAAAAAAAAACCGATTCTCTCGAAAAATACTTTTTCCAATATAATAATAGAGATATTTTTTTGCCCTCTAAATTTTTACCTGACATAGAATTTTTAAAATTTCATAATGAAAATAGATTTCTAGGTTAAGGAAATAAAAAAACACTCCATATCCTTCCCTTTCCATCCACTACGATTTAGTACGAACACACCATTCCCATTCACCAGTTGTATGGTCCTACAACCAAAAATGAGTACCTTTATACTACGATGTAACGGCTTAATCACAGCATGTTCCACAATGCCATACACGATCTATTTAAACGGTTCGCACCAATCAAAAACCGAGACCACATTGAGAAAAAGAAAAAAGGTTCTACTCACGCTACTGACCCTCCTGACCCTCGGTTTTTTGATTCCACAGCAATTGAAAATGCCTGTTCAAGGGGCAACAACATCGGACTATAACCCAAACTCATTTTGGTTTTACCCTTGGGGGAAATCCGTTACCCACAAAGGGGTGGATATCTTTGCCGCAACAGGAACAAACGTCCATGCTTCAACTATCGGTCTGGTTTTGTATGCCGGGAAAATACCCATGGGCGGGAAAATCGTTTTGATCCTAGGACCCAAATGGAGACTCCATTATTACGCCCATTTGAATGCCCTAAAAACGTCATCATTTACTTTCGTGAATAAAAAATCAACCCTAGGAACCGTTGGAACCAGTGGTAATGCTGCCGGAAAATCACCACATTTACACTATTCCATTGTAACCATGGTTCCGTATGTCTGGAGAATGGATTCGGACAAACAAGGTTGGAAAAAAATGTTTTATTTAAACCCCATAGCATATTTATAATTATGACCCCATCAAAAAGAGAAGACGTATCCGAGAGTGAAAAAGCATATCTCAAAACCCTGATCGAAGAACATATACACCTCAACACCATCCACTTTGGCAAAAAGCCCAGAGGGGTCATACGCTACGATAAAAGACCCAAGATGTACGGGGGCGATGGCACCGTGTACCTCCTACAAATGTTCGAGGAAAAAGAAGAGCTGGTCCATAACCGGATCGGGGCCTATATGATCTTACCTACTTCCAAGGATTCCGTAGGTTTCCATACCCACGGTTCCCGAAAAGAACAAGAGCTGTATGTGATCATCTCCGGGAAAGGCCAATACCTAGAAAAAGATAATTGGGAAAGCCCTGAAAAAACATACAACGTAGAACGAGGGAACATTACCAGTATGAGAGGCAGTGGGTTTCACGGTATTAAAAATATCGGGGATTCCCCCCTAATCATTTTTGTGATCACTACTTACGAAAGTAAGGTCTAGAACCAACCTTGCGAATGCAACTCAAGGCTATGAAATTGGAAAAAGAAAGGATAGGCCGAAAAAATTTTAGATAAACTTCCCAACCAAATAGAAACATTGATTTGCAACGAACTGTCCGAAACTTTAGATGGTATATTTCGGGGTCGATCTCCTTCTGTAGTGCAGGCGATTGGGCCGTAAAGAATTATTGAAGCCTTGGAAATAATTTAGGCCATAGCGACGGTCACAAAATTCCTTCTATTTTGTGAGCACCTAACGAAGGAGTGTCGTTTCTTTTGTTTATCTCATGGCTGGTTATTTCCTTAAACAGGAATTCGTGAACCTACGGTTTCGTTTTATTCATGGCTTATTTATTTTAAAATTAAGGTATTCATGAACCTCCTGCGTCGGTTTCA
>NZ_WKJH01000021.1:0-159033 GCF_009674825.1 Maribacter luteus | reverse complement strand
CTTGAGTAAAATGAAAGGACATTGAAAATAGATTCGAATTATGGTTATTGTCCAAGAAGCTCCTTTTTCACACCAATGACAGATCGATTAATTTACTCATTGCTTTAATTTCAACTTCTTTTCTTTTTTGCATCGCCAAAAAAAAACAGGGCCGAAAAACTTTTAGATAAACTTGCCAACCAAATGGAGACATTGATTTAAAACGAACTGTCCAAAACTTGAGATAGTACATTTCGAGGTCGATCTCCTTCTGTAGTGCAGGCGATAGGGCCGTAAAGAATTATTGAAGCCTTGGAAATAATTTAGGCCCTAGCGGCGGTCACAAAATTCCTTCTATTTTGTGGGCACCTAACGAAGGAGTGTCGTTTCTTTTGTTTCGTTTTCTTTAGACAAGTAAAGAAAATGAAAGAACTATAATATAAATTGGAAATACTATTCTTAACATGGAAGGTCCATTTAATTTATGAATATAAAGGTTCGTATATTTTAGATTTCGTTTTATTCATTGCTTGCCTATTTTAAAATAAGGTATTCATGAACCTCCTGCGTCGGTTTCATTAGACAAGTAAAGAAATCGAAGATTCACGAAATCCTATTAAAAACAAATAATAACCACTTGAGTAAAATGAAAGGACATTGAAAATAGATTCGAATTATGGTTATTGTCCAAGAAGCTCCTTTTTCACACCAATGACAGATCGATTAATTTACCCATCGCTTTAATTTCAACTTCTTTTCTTTTTTGCATTGCCAAAAAAAGAAACAGGGCCGAAAAACTAAGGTATAATATACCTTGGTTTAAAGGAGCCAGCCGCAGCATGGCCAGTTTGTTAAGATCCACATTGAGAAAAGCAAATAAAAATCACTGCCACAGCGTCCAGGCCGCTTTCACTAGCGTGAAATGCTCTATGGACGCCTTCCCATTGCCCATGTGTAAATCCCTTGATTTACTGCGAAATTGAAAATAGGCCGGGAAACCCTTCGATTAGCTTTTAAAACCAAATGGAGATATTGATTTAAAACGAACTGCCTGAAACTTGAGATGGTACATTTCGAGGTCGGCCTCCTTCTGTAGTGCAGGCGATAGGGCCGTAAAGAATTATTGAAGTTCAGAAAAATATTTTATAGGGGTTTTACTTTTCCCGAACTATCACAATTACTTAATCTACAGCACTTTATCGGTTATTTTTCAGATTCATCCTATTAGAATTGCTAATCTGCATATTTTATTGGAAATTTAAGAAGAGCCAAAAAAAGGATACAAGTCTTCCCCCTTTATCTTTTATCCACAACCTGTAGGATATGAAAAAACCAACCTTACTCATTATCTTTCTCTTCATTTTCGCAAATTTTGCACCGGCCCAAGAGAAAGTCTTTTATTCTTCCTTTAGGCCGCAAGGATGGGATATTTACTTATCCAAAGACGATGGCAAAAACTTTTCAAAATTCACGAAACACGAAAGTCTGGATTATGACGCCAAAATTTCACCTGATGGCAAATGGGTGGTCTTTACCTCGGAACGCAACGGTCGCCCACAATTGTTTCGCAAAAGTACCGAGGGAGATTCCCTTCCACGCCTTTTGGTAAGCAGTAATTCCATGCAAGATCAGGTCGATTTTTCACCTGACGGCAAATGGATGGTCTTTGTATCTACCCACGAGGGAAACTCGGACATTTATAAACTTCCTTTTTCACCTTCCGACACCCTGGATATTTCCGAGGCCGTGAATCTCACGAACAGTAAGGGTGGGGATTTTAGACCTAGGTTTTCCCATGACGGGAAAAAAATCGCTTTTTCAAGTGATCGGGCACATGAAACAAAACCGCATCCAAGATTGGTTTTCTCCTTGCAACGTACAGGGGATATCTATGTCATGAACGCCAATGGTGGCGATACAAAAAGACTCACTTATTCCGAAAACTGGGAGGGTAGCCCCGTGTGGTCACAAGATGACCGGGAAATCTTGTATTATTCTGCCGATTATCTTTTTGCCAGCGGAAATAAAACCTTCAAGCTTTACAAGATGTCCAATACCGGTACGCATGCCGAGCAAATATCCCCGGATGGCTATTCTTGTTTATCCCCTATATTAAAACCCAATGGCGATATTCTATTCACAGGCTTTCTAGAGCAACCGAATGGGTTTTCCATCCTTGGACTCGATCCAAAAACACAAAAAATAGATTCTACTTGGGTACAACCTATGAATATGTTGAATGTAGACTACCACGATTCGGGCATCATGCTCTACCATGGTGGGGAGACACCACCACGGGAACCAACGAACATCAACGATTTTAGGGGCGACCTTTTGGTCAAGAACAGCCCCCAACGTATAAACGACCTACCCAACAAAGCTCTTTCATTATATGGGGTTAGGCGCTCTTTTGCCGCCCCGGCAACACCAGATGGGAAGATCGTATATGGTGTTTCCGAGGTCAACAATTTTCAGGAAGCCCTTTCCCCCTTTGCCTATGTTATTTTGTTACTGCCCTTTCTCGCCATTTTTTGGTTCATCTTCGGAATCTATAAAAGCATTAAAAAAAGGAAGACCATTCCCTTTTGGAAACATATTGTTTTTTCGGTAGTGGCCCTTGCCCTTGTCATGTTTTTTATAAAGTATACCGATGACCAGCTGTTTACCTACCTGCTCCCCCTAAATAAAGTGAAGCCGTTTTTATTCATTTTTGGGGCGCTACTTTTACTTTTAGGGGCATTGTCATATTACCGCTTTACGCAAAAAAAGAAACATTATAAACCCATTGCCCCTTTATATAGATTGTATGCTTTTATGTTCATTCCCTATGGTTTGCTTGTTTTATATGCGGCTCTTATGTTGTCCTCCTTTTTTAATACTGAAAAAGATTTTTATGCCGTTGATTACACGACCAATGAAATAAAGCACTTGTTCAACTTTAAACCTGACCCCGACTTTAACCCGCAGTTTTCGAATATCATCGATACCAAAGTTACTCCAGATGGTAAGTACCTCCAATTTTCAGTAGGAGGATTTAGAAGGAGTCCGGAAGCAAAGGGCGGTGTTTATCGCTATCACCTGGAAAACAAATCATTGGAAAATGTTACCGATTTGGAAAGCAACACCGGATTCGCCGATTATTCCGAAGACAATACGGTTATGGTTTTTCGTAGTGGAAGAACCGGCAATATGGATATTTATTTTGAAGAAAATGGAAATACGACCAATATCACCGATAGTCCGGACAAGGAAGCCTTCCCTGCGATCTCATATGATGGAAACAAAATAGCCTATTGTTCCGACGTGAATGGCATCGATAAAGAAGGTATTGTAAAAACCATGGATATTTATATGGTTGAAAGGGTCAACGATGGATGGAGCGAACCAAGACAGTTAACCACTTTTTCCGGACAGGAAGCACATCCGCATTTTTCTCCCGATGGGGAGTGGCTTATATACACCACGGAAGAATTCGGAATCAATGACGAGCAACCTTTGATACAACCCTTCATTTTCAGTCCCCAGATGTATGGTGAAATTTCGGCCATCAGATTAACTGATGGGAAGAAATTTAGGTTATCACATAATAAGTGGGAAGACGGAACACCTTTATGGATTAAAAAGTAATACCGAAGTTATATCGTTGAAAACATTGTTAAAGTCATACATGTAAACCCTACTCATGGGTCTTAAGCCATTCGTTTCTTAGCTGTAACTGCTTTTTAGAAACCTTGGTCCCTTCTTTTTCCGATAGAAAAATACGGTAGTTAGGGTTCGGCGCTAATACAACGTTGGTTTCCTTTTGAACGTTGTACCGGTTAAAAACGACCTTTAGGGTATCCCCTACTTGAAGTCCTTTAATATAGGCACTGAATTGCTGTCCGTCAGGAAAACCTTCCCCGTTGATTATGGTGATCTCATCCCCTTTGTCCAATCCGGCCACATAGGCAGGTGTACCTATTTTAGGGTTGGAGCGTATTTCCCCATGTCCATCCCCATTCAATGCCACAGCGGCCCCAAAATAAGGTTTCTCCGCATTTTGTGCCAAGGTAACCCCCACAGCGTTTAAAAGCACCTTGTAGTCAGGCATGCCACTCTTGTAGATGTAATTATCAAAAAAAGTATCGGCAAAATCGCGACCTGCATAATCGGCCAACGCTAGTTGAAGGTTTCCCAAAGTATAGGGAATCTCCGATTTTCCGTAGGTGTTCCAAACCTGTTTCATAAAATCGTCGAGGTTCAATTTTTCTTCCCGTAGCGATAGGTCCAGCGCAAGGCCCAACACACTTCCGTAGGAATAATAGGAAATAAACGTATTCTCCCTATTCACGGGATCTACCGAAGTGGCCGCATCTACGAAGGGTGCTTGGTAACTCATCTCGACCGGATTGAAAAATCGCCTTGCTGGGGAGTTCCAAACATAGTTAAAAGTGCCCGAAATGCCTTCGACATATTTTTTCGGCGAAATAATGCCCGCCCTACACAGATTCAGTTGGGTATAATAACTGGTAAAACCTTCGGCAAACCAAAGGGCACCGCTCATATTGGCTTTTTCAAAATCAAAAGGCTCCAACCCTTTCGGACGTATGCGCTCTACATTCCACGCATGGAAAAATTCATGGGACACCGTACCGATATTCCTTTTCGCCCCACCGTTGGCCAGACTTCGCGTACTCGTTAGAATGGTGGAATTCCTATGCTCCATACCATCACCTGAGGCATTGGGGATATAACAGGCCAAAAAAGTGTAGGTACCATAATCAAATGCAGGCAGTTCGCCATAGACCTCCCGTTCGGCAAGCACTACTTTCTTTACATTCTCGAAATAGGCATCCAATTCCTCCTCCGTTCCGTTGTGGTGGAGTACAAAGCGTACCTTTTGTTTTTTACCGTGGTCCTCCACCTCAAATTCCCGAACCGAAAAATCACTTATCTCGGTAGGGCTATCCATAAAATAATACAGATCCGGGGCCCAATAGGTAGTGCCGGAAACCAAGGGCAATTGTGTAGCTACCTTCCAGTTCAGATCCTTCCGCACCTTAAAATCCACCTCTATTTTCCGGTCTTCCAAGGTAGGGGCGTACATAAAGGTCGCCGGGATGTTCAAATGGGCATGGGTTTCATCCACCTGGGAATAGGTTCCCCCACCTCGATTGGCAAACAGGGTATATTGAATGGTAATAAGGCCATCGTGACCTAATACCTGCCATTGGTACGGATCAGGGCGCAACACATGTAAAGCCTTGCCCTTGCTATCGGTCGCCTTAAAATCGTACACGTTCTTCGCAAACTCATGTAGCGCATAGCGCCCAGGGGAAGAACGACTCATACGAAAGGCCACGGTATCGGTTTTCAGCTCCGGGAATGTACCCTGTACCACCGCTTCGTGGTGTACGGCATTGTCAAAAGAGATTTCGTAATGGTTTGTTTGGGCACACAACATACTGCCAAATAGGAAAATGGGAAAGAGGAATTTCATTACTATATTTTTAATAGGACGAATATACTATTTAAAACAGGCAACTGGAATAGGGTAAGGGTGCTTTGCCGACTATTATATGCACTACGAAAATAAAATAGGGCAAAAAACTTTTTGATATACTTCCCAACCAAATGAAAACTTTGATTTGCAAGGCTGGCATTCTTTTTAAAATCGGTGTGCCATTCCGAATGAGGTACGAAGAGGAATCACACTAGAATGGGAGTATGGGATTTCTCGTCGCTCGTTCCACACTCTGTCGAAATGACAAGTTCTTATGTGATTTGTATGGCTTACCAAAATCAACGTGGAAAAGCCAAGATCTTATGCCGTTTTATTAATGGGACAATCGCAAAAGTTTAGTATATATAATACTGGAGTTGCAGGGGAATTAACCAATTTATTCAACTTTTTCTTTCAATACTTTTTTCCATTGATGAAAAAAGTATCCAAAAAAATCTAGGCTGATTTTCCATTTCTTGAAATCTACGGATTTTCCACTGCCACAGCGTCCAGGCCGCTTTCACTAACGTGAAATGCTCTATGGACGCCTTCCTACATCCCATGTGGAAATTCCTCGATTTGCTACGAAATTGAAAATAGGCCGGGAAACCCTTCGATTAGCTTTTAAAACCGAATGGGGCATTGATTTATAACGAACTGTCCGAAACTTGAGATGGTACATTTCGGGGTCGATCTCCTTCTGTAGTGCAGGCAATAGGGCCGTAAAGAATTATTGAAGCCTTGGAAATAATTTAGGCCCTAGCGGCGGTCACAAAATTCCTTCTATTTTGTGAGCACCTAACGAAGGAGTGTCGTTTCTTTTGTTTCGTTTTCTTTAGACAAGTAAAGAAAATGAAAGGACATTGAAAATAGATTCGAATTTTGGTTCTTGTCTAAGAAGGTTATTACTTCTACCAACGTCAGATAAATTAATTTACTCATCGCTTCAATTTCAGTTTCTTTTCTTCTTTGCATTGCCTAAAAAAAATTAAAACCGCTAGGCTGATTTTCCTTTTCTTAAAATCTACGGATTTTCCACTGCCACAGCGTCCAGACCGCTTTCACTATCGTGAAATGCTCTATGGACGCCTTCCTATTGCCCATGTGGAAATTCCTCGATTTACTTCGAAAATAAAAATAGGCCATTCAAAATATTGGAAGCTATTGACAAATGTTTGAGGAACAATATGTGTGTTTAAAAAGCACATTTAATACAAATAAAACATTAACCGGACCCTAACCCACCCTATTCAAGTAAAGTGAATCTTCAATCCATACTATTTTAAATGAAGCTTCGTTTTATAACCATACAATTTTGTCATTATAATAGCCCATGAACAATTCTACATTACCAATAACGCCAGAAGAATTAAAAAAAGTTGAAAAGGAATATGAAGAAGGCAATGCTAAATTTAAAAAAACGGCAATAATTGCTCCTATTCTAGGAATTTCCGCTTTAATGGCCCCACCTGAATTATGGAACTTCATAAAAATTTTCGATAAGAAACAAGGAATCAGAAAATTAGAAGACGTCACCGAACCAATGTATGAAAACCCAACAATGATCGGTATTGTTCTTTTACTCGTGATATTGGCTATTGTATTCACCTATTTTGCGTATGTGCATTCCACAAAAAAAGATTTGAAGGAAAAAGAAAAAATCAGGGGGGAATTCAAAGTCGTTAAGGTTGAAAATTTAAGTAAAAAGGTTGCAGAAAACCTAGAAGGGTTAGATACTGTATTGCATTTTGAAAAAAATGACAGCAAAATTAAAAAACACCTCTTTAAAAAATCTGAAAAACCAGAACTACTAAATGCCAAAGGAATTATTATAGAAACATCAAAGCATGCCGGAATTATATTTTTGGAAGAAATAGTAAACTAAGATGTGAACCTATAACATTCCCCATCACGATTAACCGCTTAAAAGTGTAAGGTTCCTCTAAAAAAACCGAATAAATCCATTCGTTTATATTTGCAAAAACTTTGGAATGGAAATAATTCTTCAACCTTGGCCGTGGTATGTCACCGGGCCATTGATCACTTTCGTTATGCTATTGCTGTTCTACTTCGGCAAATCGTTCGGTATGTCATCGAACCTTAGAACCTTATGTAGTATCGGTGGGGCGGGTAAATATGCCGATTTCTTTAAGTTCGATTGGAAGGCCCAACGTTGGAATTTAGTGGTCGTCCTTGGGGCCATCTTAGGGGGATTTATTGCCGTGAATTTCCTATCCGATGGGTCTAACATAGCACTTTCACCCGAAACGATCAACGATTTGGAAACCATGGGGTTCCATAATGCCGGTGCAGCCATTTTGCCCCCGGAAATATATGATTGGAGTGCGGTTTTTACCGTTAAGGGGATGTCTGTCTTGATAATCGCAGGCTTTTTGGTCGGCTTCGGTACCCGCTATGCCGGAGGTTGCACCTCTGGCCATGCCATTTCGGGATTGAGCAATCTGCAAAAACCTTCCTTAGTGGCCGTTATCGGCTTTTTTATCGGTGGTCTGATCATGACACACTTTATCTTACCCCTAATATTCAAGGCATCATGAAATTATTGAAATATCTATTCGTCGGTATGGTTTTCGGAATCATATTGGTAAAGTCCGAAGCGGTCTCTTGGTACCGTATTTATGAAATGTTCAAATTCCAGTCCTTTCACATGTACGGCATCATAGGATCGGCCGTATTCTTGGGGGTCATCGGGGTAGCATTGATGAAACGAAGTGGACTCAAAAACATAGAGGGACACAAAATAAACATCAACCCCAAGGAAAAGGGGTTTACCCGTTATCTTCTGGGAGGTAGTATTTTCGGATTGGGATGGGCCCTGGCAGGTGCATGTCCAGGACCCATGTACATTTTGGTGGGAGCAGGCGTCTTCAGCATGCTCATTGTAATCGCTGCGGCCCTCCTTGGCACCTTCGTTTACGGGGTGATCAAGGATAAGCTACCGCATTAGGTCATCCCATGATCACCTGTACAGAATGTTCTTTTCCAGCCTCTAATATGGGAACTATTTTCGAATCGATTTCCGAACCGTTCACCAAGATGCGTTTTACGCCCTTACTGATATGCTCGGGATTCTGTACTTCGATATTATAGGTGGCCCCACGATATTCCCGTGTCATTTTAAATCCGTCCCATTTTGAAGGGATACAGGGATCAATGACCAATCCGTCATAATCGGTTTTTACACCGAGGATGTATTGGGTGATTGCAAAGAAGTTCCACGAAGCTGTTCCCGACAACCAGGAGTTTTTGGCCTCCCCGGGTTTGGATGCTTCCTTACCGGCGATCATTTGGCAATATACATAGGGCTCCACACGATGCAGTTCGGAAATATCCTCTAAGAAACTGGGGGCAATTTTGGTGTAGTATTCATAGGCTTGGTCTCCTCGGCCCAAAACGGTTTCCCCGATCATGATCCATGGGTTGTTATGACAGAAGATGCCCCCGTTTTCCTTATAACCGGCGGGATAGGTCGAAATCTCCCCATATTCAATATAGTATTTGGTGAAAGCGGGACTGTTCAATACGATTCCGTATTCACAGTCCAAATGCTCTTTTACCGCATTCAACGACTTTTCTACCATCCCTTCTTCCTGTCCGATCCCGGCCATGGTACACCATCCTTGTGATTCGATAAAGATTTTGCCTTCCTCGTTTTCGTTGGATCCTATTTTTTTCCCATAATAATCATAGGCCCTTAGGTACCAATCACCGTCCCAACCATCTTTCTTAACGGCTTCGATCATGGCATCTACATGCTTTTCGGCTTCTTGGGCCTCGACATCCTTCCCTATGCGTTTGCACAGTTTTACATATTCCTTTCCGTAAACCACGAAAAGTCCGGCAATCATAAGTGATTCCGCTGTACTTCCCTTTTTATTCCCTGTGGTCTGGAAAGATTCGTTTGGATCTTCGGAAAAACAATTCAGGTTTAAACAATCGTTCCAATCGGCACGCCCGATAAGCGGTAAGCCGTGTGGTCCCAAATTGTTCACCACATGGTAGAAAGAAGCTTTTAAATGGTCGAAATGCGGTTTGGCGCGTGATGCATCGTTATCAAAAGGCACCATTTCATCCAACAGGGAAAAATCCCCTGTTTCCTTAATATATTCGGTAGTGGATAAAATCAACCATAAAGGATCGTCGTTAAAATCGCCCCCAATGGCCGAATTCCCTTTTTTGGTCAAGGGTTGGTATTGGTGGTAGCACGAACCGTCCTCGAACTGTGTAGATGCGATATCAAAGATACGTTCCCTGGCACGTTCCGGAATTTGGTGTACAAAACCGATCAAATCTTGGTTGGAGTCCCTAAAGCCCATACCACGACCTATTCCTGATTCAAAGAAGGAAGCGGAGCGCGACATATTGAAGGTGACCATACATTGGTATTGGTTCCAGATATTCACCATACGATCCAAGCGATCATCCCCGGAATCTATATTGATCTTGCCCAGAAGTCGGTCCCAATAGGCCCGCAGTTCCCCATAGGCCGCATCAATTTTTTCCACGGTATCGAATTTTGCCATCATTTCCTTGGCAGGCTTCTTATTGATGACCGCCTTGCTTTCCCATTTGTCTTCGGGAGCTACCTCAACATAGCCCAACATAAAGATAAAATCGCGGGATTCGCCCGGTTGCAATTCCACCTCAATATAGTGAGATGCGATAGGCGACCAACCATGGGCCACGGTGTTCTTTGGAGCTCCGTCGTTAACGACATCGGGATTATCAAACCCGTTATACAATCCCAAAAACGATTCGCGATCGGTATCATACCCATCTATAGGGGCATTCACGTTATAAAAAGCATAGTGGTTACGTCTTTCCTTGAATTCGGTCTTGTGGTAAATGGTTGAATCCTGGATCTCTACTTCCCCGGTGGAAAAGTTACGTTGGAAGTTCGTCATATCGTCCTCGGCATTCCACAGGCACCATTCGACAAATGAGAACAATTTCAGTTTTTTGGTTTCCGAAGAAGTGTTCTTCAAGGATACTTTTTGAAGCTCTCCCCAAAATCCCAAAGGAATAAATTGAAGAATCTGTGCCTCTACCCCATTCTTTGAACTATTGAATTTGGTATAGCTCATCCCATGACGGCATTCATAGCTATCCAAAGGTGTTTTCATGGGTTTCCAACCAGGTGACCAAGTGGTATCCCCATCCTTAATGTAAAAATATTTCCCCCCATCATCGATAGGTACATTATTATATCTGTATCGTGTTAAACGCCTAAATTTGGCATCCTTATAGAAAGTATATCCACCACCGGTATTGGAAGTCAAGGAAAAGAAATCCTCATTACCCAAATAATTGATCCATGGGTAAGGGGTCTGTGGGTTCGTAATCACATACTCCCTGTTCGCATCGTCAAAATGACCGTATTTCATATGTTTATATTAAAGTTAATGACTGTGTTTCTGTTCTACCTCGAGAAAATACCCCCTTATCGCTTTTGTAATGAAACATTACGATTCGGGGCGATTTGCTCGTTAAATTATTGTTCTATTATTTTTTCTTCTTGAAGTCTTCTGTTTTGAAGTTCCAGGGTGATCTCATCTAGCTTTTTCTGGGTCAAGGGGTATAAGAGCATTAATCCTGCTGCCAGCACGGTAATCAATGCGGGCACCCAACTCATCAACATGATAATACCGGGAATGGCCCCTTCAATGGAACTGGCATCTTGTCCGCTATAATGAAATGCACCCAAGATCATACCGATAATCGCCCCGGCAATACCACCACCGAATTTGGTAGCGAACGAGCCTGCGGAATAGATAAGTCCCGTTGCCCTTCGCCCATTTTTGAACTCGGAATAATCCGCGGCATCGCCCAACATGGCAAAAAACAAGGTCGGGAAGATGGCAGCAGCGAATTCGGAGATAATACCAATAGTAAATATCGCGGTAATATCTTCGGGTCCGCAAAAGAACAATAGGGCATTTACCCCACCGGAAAAAAGTAAGGCATAAATAAACAGGTTGCGTTTACCGAATTTCTTGCCCAAGGGAGACGTTGCCATGGCCCCAAGTACCGAGGCGATCATAAGACCGATCAAGAAAGAGGCACCCAAAAGTTGATTATTCAAATAATGCGTAAAGTAAATAATGACAATCCCTTGTTTTATGGAATTATAGACGTTGAACAACAGTCCGATCACCAATAACACCAACCATGGTTTGTTGGCTATAAGATCCTTGAAATCCTGTTTCAGGTTGTTTTTTTGTTCTTTGGGTGGTTGTATTCTCTCTTTGGTGGAATAGAAGGTCAGGAACATTAAAATGGCCAAAAAGACCGACATGAGGTACATAGAATTACTATACCCTCTTTTTTGGTCGATGATGGTGATCTTGTCCTTGGTCAGGTTTTGTTCCCCCTCAACAATAAAAGTATAGTCCTCATTGGCCTTCATAGAGAAACTTTTACCATGGGTAGGTGCATTTTCCCCAGAGACCATTTGCCTATCGTCCCATGTGAAATTGGCGATTCCATCTTCCGTTTTTATGTTCACGTTCTCAACATCGGTATGGGTTGAAACAACGACCTTATATTTTTCATCTTCCAGTTGATCAATGGAGATAGTAGGATCAACGTTGCCATAATAAGCAACCAAGAACAATAAGGCCCCTTGGACCAACATGCCACCACCGAAAGCACCGACCATACGATAAGACCCCAAACTGGTACGCTCCTTGTCATCCCCGGTCATAACGGCCATCAGAGCTCCGTAAGGGACATTGTTCGCCGTATAGATCAAGGTGAAAAAGATATAGGTAATATAGGCATAGACGATCTTACCGGTCTCGCCCAAATCCGGACTGGTGAACAAGAGGGACAGGATAGCGGCCAATGGAATGGCCGTCCATAAGATCCAAGGACGGAATTTGCCATATTTAGAGGTCGTACGGTCCCCGATGATCCCCATAAGTACATCGCTGATACCATCGCTAAAACGGGCCACCAGCATTAACACCCCAACGGTAACAGGGCTCAATCCGAACACATCGGTATAAAAAATGAACAGAAAAGTGGCTACTCCACGCCATGCGATATTCGCGGCGCCATCCCCTAAGGCATACCCTATTTTTTCCTTAATGGAAATTCTCTCAAATGTAGCCATGCTCTTTTTGAATTGATTAAGTGATAAAAATAATCAATCGTGAAAGCCCCTACTAATGCAAAATAATCTTTTAGTGCGCTAAAATGTAAGCACTTTGGATAAAAGGCGTGATAAGACCAAGAAAGTATATAAAACCCTCTGTCTTAGTTTTTTGAAGTATTTTTTTCTATACGATCTCTGCACTTAAACCTGCCTGAAGCAACCGACTACAACGCGGTTCAAGATCTTTATATTCACCGGTTTTTACGGTGCATTTCCCATTATAGTGAACAATCAAAGAGCATTGTTCTGCCTGTTCGGGAGTATGTTCACAAACATCGATCAAGGTATCGATAACGTGATCGAAGGTATTTACCTCGTCATTAAAAAGTACAATTTCGTTTTGCTTTACTGTTTCTTCTTCGAGCAGTAATTCTTCCGAAATTTTTTCTTTAGTGCTCATAATTCAATTTTTTAATATCGGAATAACACTCCCTAAAGTACATATTTTACTGCAACCCAATTATTTTTTTGAAGATTTTTTTCAAAATTGAGTCCGTATTCACTGCACTTTTTGGAGATTAAGGGAATATCTTCCTTATAAAATCCACTTAAAAACAGCTGCCCTCCCTTTGTCAGGCATTTTGCATATTCCGGAATATCGGCAAGTAGTATGTTCCTATTGATATTGGCGATGATCACATCGTACTTTTGGTCTTTCAACAAAGAGGCATCACCCTCATACACTTTGATTTGCTTACAATTATTACGCTCCACATTCTCCACTGCGTTCAGATAACACCAATTATCGATATCTATGGCATCTACGGACATTGCCCCCCTCATTTCGGCAAGAATGGCCAAAACCCCTGTACCACTGCCCATATCAAGAACCGTTTTTCCTTTGAAATCATGCGCTAGGATAAATTGCAACATCATATGGGTGGTTTCATGATGGCCCGTACCGAAACTCATCTTTGGCTCAATGACTATATCATACGTTACGTCGGATTTTTCATGAAACGGCGCCCGTACCTCACATTCATTGTCAACGGTAATCGGGTTGAAATTGCGTTCCCAAGTGGCGTTCCAATTTTCTTGTTCTATCTCCTTGAAACCATATGAAATACTAAAGTCCGGATTTGTAAGTATCCCGACTTCTTTCAACATATCGGCTTGCCAATCCTCTTTTTGAATATAGGCCTGGATACCGGTTTCGTGCTCTACGAAACTCTCAAAACCGATTGCACCCAATTCGGCGATCAATATATCCGATGTGGGTTGCAAAGGGGCAATCTCAAAATTATATTCAATATAAACGGTGTTTGACATAGGTACGGATTTATAGGAACAGAATGCCCCTTAAAAACAAATTTAAGGGGCATATAAAATGGTATTTTTAAAAACTTAGATTGCTTTAACGATAGCAATGAAATCATCGGCTACCAATGCAGCACCACCGATCAAACCACCATCAACATCTGGTTTGGAGAAAATTTCCTCAGCATTGGAAGGCTTAACACTACCACCATAAAGAATGGAAACATTATCGGCGATATTCTGATCAAAGGCCGCAGCAATGGTCTTACGTACAAAAGCATGCATTTCTTGCGCTTGCTCAGGTGATGCTGTTTCACCCGTACCAATGGCCCAAACAGGTTCGTAAGCCAAAATAATGCTGCTCCAAGCACTGGCATCCAGTCCAAAAAGTGCATTTTTCAATTGGCTTTCAACAACCTTGAAATGGTTGTCCGATTTACGATCGGCCAATTCCTCACCAAAGCAGAACATTACTTTCATGTTCTTGGCCAAGGCTGCTTTTACTTTTTTCTCAAGGATCTCATCGGTTTCCCCGAAATAGGCCCTACGCTCTGAATGACCCAATATAACGGTATTGATACCGATGTTCAATAACATATCGGCTGAAATTTCACCCGTATAGGCACCACTTTCGGCAAAATGCATGTTTTGGGCGATAACCTCTATGGTTGAATCCTCCAACTGGTTTACGGCACTAGCCAAATTTACGAAAGTCGGGGCTACCATTACCTTCGCAGTAGTGTCCGGCAATTTCGCCGAAACCTCTGCCAAAAGGGCTTCGGTTTCTTCCATGTTCTTATTCATTTTCCAGTTTCCTGCTACTATTTTACTTCTCATGACTTACTGTTTCTTAATTGTTCTACAATCGCTTTATCACTTGCCTTTATGGCTTTATATAATTTAATATTACCTTCTGCGTCCAGGACCATATATCTTGGAATCCAATCCAAATCAATATCTTGGAACAATTCCGATTTCCATCCATCGTTCGCCCAATAATGTGACCCTTCCGTTATTTTAAATCTTTCTATTCCCTTTTTCCAGCTTGCTTCATTCTTATCCAAGGAAATGAATACGACCGCAACATCGGGAAAATCTTTTTGTAAATCTTTTACCGTTGGCATACCTACTACACAATCTTTACACCAAGAGGCCCAAATGTCCAAAAGCACGGTTTTGCCTTTATTCGCTTCTATTATGGACTGAAAAGAGACCTCATCCCCTTTCAAATCCAAAAAAACATCGTTCAATGCGGCCTTCGAAAAAGTATGCTCCTGGGCCTGCATCGCCATAAACGAAAACAGGGCCAAAAGCACGTACAGTTTGTTTATTTTCTTTCTTATCGTTGTTGCTGTCATGTATCTATATCCGTATTAAAATACCAAATCGTCCATATCGTTAAAATGCACTTTCTGGGTAATGGTTCCTTTTTCCAAAGTAAGTAATCCCGGATTGGAGCGTACTACGGTTTTCAATGCCGTCTCATCTGTAAAATAAAACTCGGTATCCAAGTTATATTTTTTTATTAGGGCTGCGGTTTCTTCCGGACTTGAAGCCGACATGCCAATTACCTTATAACCCTTATCCTTTGCTTTGGGTATCAACTGGGCCAGTGCGGTAAACGCTTCCAAATCGCTGTTATCCAAGTTATAGGAAATAATCATCATCAATTTAGGTTCTGCCAATAACTCAGGTGCGTAATCTACCCCTTCTTGTTCTATCGTGAAATCATGTATGGGCGGTTCATATCCTTTTACGATTTCCGTGGTTTCAACATCAATGAACTCCCCATCAACTGAAGGATAATCCCCATTGGTGACCACAACCTCTTCTTCTCCATTCACATTGAATTTCCAAGCATACTCAAAAACAGGTTTCTGCGCATCCTCGGGCATTACCATACCTTCTTGAATATTGGCGCCGATCTTATACGGCCTAAAATCGATTACCGGAAGATGGTTCAGAACATGGTAGGCAAACAGGACACAAAACACCAAGGCCAAAGCCGTAATGACCCTTCTCGAATTGGGCCCGAAAATGGGTTTTATAAATCTTTTCCCTAGAATCAATATAACGATGAAGACCAAGAGCACCATATCCTTTGTAAACGAACCCCATGGTGACAAGTTCACGGCATCGCCAAAACAACCACAATCGGTCACTTTATTGAAATACGCCGAATAGAAGGTTAAAAACCCGAAAAATACGATCATCAAAAACAAACTCCATAAAGTAAACCTAATCCTGAACCCCAACAATAACATTACGCCCAATAAGATTTCCAAGACCACAACAAGAAGTGCGAAACCAAGGGCATAGGGCAATAAAAAAGTGAGGTTAAGAACGGCCTCACTAAAATATTCCTCCAATTTAAAGGTAAAACCTACAGGGTCGTTGAGTTTTACAAAACCACTGAAAATGAATAAAAACCCGACGAACAATCTACTAAAACCAACTAAATATTTCATTTTGAACCTTCTTTTAAATGAATCATGGCGAAAACGGCATAATTTACCATGTCCTGATAATTGGCATCGATACCTTCACTGACCAAGGTTGCCCCTTTGTTATCCTCGATCTGTTTAACACGTAAAAGTTTTTGAAGGATAAGATCGGTCAAGGAACTTACACGCATATCTCGCCAAGCCTCCCCGTAGTCGTGATTCTTATCTTCCATCAAGGATTTAGTAATTTTTGTATGCTTATCGTACAACTCCACAGCTTCCTTCTCGGATAAATCGGGCTGGTCCACAACACCTTTTTCCAACTGGATCAAGGCCATGATCGAATAGTTGATGATTCCGACAAACTCGGAACGCTCATCCTCGTCAACCTTTCGCACTTCATTTTCCTGAAGCCCACGAATACGTTGTGCCTTTATGAAAATCTGATCGGTCAAGGAAGGTAATCTAAGAATACGCCAAGCACTGCCGTAATCTTTCATCTTTTTCTGGAATAAATCCCTACATATCTTTATTACGGCGTCGTATTGTTCGGAAGTTTGCTGCATGTAGTATCACTAATTTGCGTAAATTTCGCCTAAAATATTTGAAACATCAAAGTTCGTGTTTTAAAGTTGGTTTATCAAACTTTATAGCGGCAACTTTGCCACTAATCTTTGTAGTATGACCTTGAATTGCAATGGAAAGCTTATAGATTTATCCACACCTAAAATAATGGGCATACTTAACCTTACACCCGATTCATTTTATGATGGGGGAAAATACAGGAATGAAAAGGAAATTTTGGGCCAGGTCGAAAAAATGCTGAACGAGGGAGCTACTTTTATAGATATTGGCGCATATAGCTCCAGACCGGGAGCAGATGCAGTACCCTTGGAAGAAGAATTGTCAAGGATCGTCCCCATAATACAAAAGGTAACGAAGACCTTTCCTGATATCATAGTATCCGTTGACACCTTCCGCAGTGAAGTCGCAAAAAACTGTTTAGGTGAAGGCGCAGCTATTATCAATGATATTTCAGCAGGCCAATTAGATGGTAAAATGTTCCAAACAGTGGCAGAACATGGAGCCCCCTACATTATGATGCATATGAAAGGTACGCCCCAAAACATGCAACGGCATACCGATTACGTGAATTTGGTAAAGGAAATGTTATCGTATTTTTCAGAACGGATCGCCAAGGCGAGGGAATTCCACATCAACGATGTCATCATTGATCCAGGATTCGGATTCAGCAAAACGCTGGAGCAGAATTACGACCTGTTAAAAAAAATGGACCTCTTACGGATATTGGAACTACCCCTCTTGGTTGGGCTCAGTAGAAAATCGATGATATACAAAGTACTTGCAAACACACCACAAGAAGCCTTGAACGGCACAACAGCACTACATATGGTTGCCCTGCAAAAAGGGGCTCAAATACTTAGGGTGCACGATGTGGCAGCGGCTGTGGAGTGTGTTAAATTGAACGAACAACTGAACTAAACCCTTGAAAGGATTTTTGTTCGTCAAATTTTGCTAATTTTACAAAAAAGGCTAGGATTGGATTTTTTGAATTTTCTCGACTTTAAGATTACCGATATTCTCGACATTATCTTAGTCGCCGTACTTCTTTATTATATCTACAAACTCGTTCGGGGTTCTGTAGCCATAAATATTTTCATAGGTATCGTTATTATTTGGGGTTTTTGGAAACTCACCGAATTGCTGGATATGGAAATGATCAGTAGTATGGTCGGCGGCTTTATGCAAGTGGGTCTTATAGCACTTATCATCGTTTTTCAACAAGAGATCCGAAAATTCCTTCTTATGATCGGGTCAACGAATTTTGCCAACAAACGAAACTTTATACGTCGCTTTCGTTTTTTAAAACCTGACGGAGATACGACCAGTACCGATATAAACGCCATCCTGGAAGCATGTGAGATCATGGGGCGGTCCAAGACCGGTGCCATTATCGTTATAAAACGGAACAATTCGCTCGATTTCATAAAGTCATCTGGGGACACGATGCACGCAGAGGTAAACCAACCCCTATTACGAAGTATTTTCTTTAAAAACAGTCCCTTACATGATGGTGCCGCCGTTATCGAAGATAATTATATTGTAGCTACCCGTGTCATACTTCCCGTATCGAACGAACGCAGTATTCCTTTACGGTTCGGGCTTCGCCATAGGGCCGCCGTAGGAATAACAGAAAGAACGGATGCCCTCGCACTTGTGGTCAGTGAGGAAACAGGAAACATTTCCTATATCAAAAATGGGGAATTCGCCCTTTTTAATGATATTGCCGAATTGGGCAATATGATAAAGGAAGACCTGACCTAAGCCGCTTCCTCTTCCATAAACTGGGCTTCATACAGCTTGTTATAATAGCCGCCTTTCTTAAGCAGTTCATTATGGGTGCCGGACTCAACGATTTTACCGGCTTCCATGACCAAGATCTTATCGGCCTTTTTAATGGTCGCCAAACGATGGGCGATAATTATGGATGTTCTACCCTCGGTAATCTTATCGGTGGCACGCTGGATCAAGCGTTCGGAGTAACTATCGACAGATGATGTTGCCTCGTCCAAGATCAAGATACTGGGATTACTCACAAATGCCCTTAGAAAGGCTATCAATTGACGTTGCCCACTGGATAACATGGAGCCCCTTTCCTTTACATTGAATTCATATCCACCCGGTAGACTTTCAATAAACTCATGTACACCTATCTGAATGGCCGCCTCCTCAACATCCTTTAGGCCAACATTTTCATTTTTCAAGGTGATATTGTTTACGATGGTATCGGCAAAAAGAAAAACATCTTGCAGTACAACGGCAATATGTGAACGTAGTGCTGCCAATTTATAATCCTTACTATCAATACCATCAATCAATATCTGTCCCGAATTGATCTCGTAAAAGCGGTTCAATAAATTTATGATGGTTGATTTACCGGCTCCTGTTGCACCAACTATGGCAATGGTCTCACCTGCCTTGGCATCGAATGAAATACCATGAAGCACTTCCTCTCCTTTTAGATAACCGAAATGAACATCGGTAAACTTAATATCTCCCCTAACTTGGGTATCTCCATACGTTCCGGAATCATCCATTTTACTATCAGTGTCCAAAATCAAAAATACCCTATTGGCCGCTACCATTCCCATTTGTAAGGTATTGAACTTATCCGCAATTTGCCGTAATGGCCTAAAAAGCATCTCAATACAAAGAATATAAGCAAATATAGTACCCGCTTCACTATCCGAAATATTTGCGACGTTCATGAGTCCGCCATACCAAACGACCAAACCAATGGCCAAAGAACCTACGATTTCTGCAATGGGAAAGAATATGGAGTTGTACCAAACCGTTTTCAACCAGGCCTGCTTATGCTTTTCGTTGATTTCCCGAAATTTATCACTCTCAATCTTTTCCCGCGTAAACAATTGTACGATTTTCATTCCCGCGATCCTTTCCTGTACAAAAGAATTCAGGTTAGCCACCTGCGCCCTTACTTCAATAAATGCTACCTTCATTGCCTTTTGAAACAATCGCGTGGCATAAAGAATGACCGGTAATAACGAAAAAACGATCAAGGCCAATTTCCAGTTCAAATAAACCATCAATGCGGCAGCGGCCAGCATTTTCAACAAATCGGCAATGATAACGAAAAAACCTTGGCTGAAGATCTCCCCTATACGCTGCATATCAGCCACTGCCCTTGTGACCAATACCCCTAGTGAGGAGTTGTCAAAATAAGTCATTTTAAATCCCAACATATGTCGAAACAAACGAATACGAACATCCTTGATCACGGATTCCCCTAACCAATTCGCATAGTAATTAAAGAGCAATTGAAAAGTAACCTGCGCTAGCAACACCAATAACATGATCACCGACAGATTAAGTAATTTGTCGGCCTTGGCAGGAATAATGGCCTCATCGATCAACATTCGTAATAAATAAGGGGTCATTACCGCAAAAACAGAAAGTAAAATAGCGGAAAGTGCTACCCCATAAAAGGTTAGCCTATAAGGTTTCGTAAACGTCATTAAACGCTTGAACAAACCGGTATCAAATGCTTTTCCTGATTCTTTACTCATATTTTTTCGTATGGCTCTGGGTATATAATCTTGGTCAAATATAATCCTTTTGCAGGCACTGAAGCCCCTGCCTTTGACCTGTCCTTACCGTTTAAAACTTCATTCACATGCCCCAAACCAGTTTTCCCGATACCTACATCAAGAAGCGTTCCCACTACGGCCCTAACCATATTGCGAAGAAAACGATCTGCGGTTATCGTAAATACCAATTTATCGGACTCCACGGCCCATTCCGCTTTTTTTACATCGCACAAATAGGTATGCACATCGGTATTCGATTTTGAAAAACACTCAAAATCATCATGGTCCAATAATAATTTGGCCGCTTGGTTCATTGCATTGACATCCAAAGGATGTTTTACATAATGGGCCGAATGCATATGAAAAGGGTCTTTTTGTTGAACGATCCAATATTCATAGGTGCGTTCAATGGCATCAAACCTGGCATGGGCATTTTTTTCTACTGGAAACAATTTGGAAACAGCGATATCCTCCGGCAAAAAGGCATTCAATCGATAAACCAATACATCACTGTCCACTTCCCCATCAAAATCAAAATGGGCATACATTTGTTTGGCATGCACCCCGGCATCCGTTCTACCGGCACCGACCAAAGCTATTTTTTCACGCAACAATTTAGACATCGCTTCTTCAAAAACTTCTTGTACCGTAATGGCATTAGGTTGGTTTTGCCAACCATGGTACGACTTTCCGAAGTATGAAAAAACGATGAAATATCTCAAGTGAATCGCCTATTTTTGTGGAGTCCAAAGATACTTCGTTCCTTCTAAAAAGAGTTCCTAATCCCATATTTTTAAGCTTAATTTAAGTTTTATGACCAAAATACTTTTGCTTTCCGACACCCATAGCCATATTGATGATGCCATTTTAAAATATGTGCGGCAAGCTGATGAAGTATGGCATGCGGGGGATATCGGTAGTTTAAAAGTTACCGATCCAATTGCGGCATTGAAGCCTTTGAGAGGGGTTCATGGGAATATAGATGACCATATAATTCAAAAGGAATTCCCTTTGCACCAACGTTTCATGTGCGAGGAAGTTGATGTTTGGATCACCCATATCGGAGGCTACCCCCCCAAATACAACAGCTTGGTATCAAAAGAAATAAAAGCGAATCCGCCAAAAATTTTCATAAGCGGCCATTCTCATATTTTAAAGGTCATGATGGACAAGAAACTTGGGGTTCTACATATGAACCCAGGTGCATGTGGCAAACATGGTTTTCACCAAGTACGTACCATGTTGCGCTTTGTAATCGACGGAAAAGAAATCAAGGATCTGGAGGTAATAGAACTGGAAAAACGATAATACCGCAAATAATCCCGAACCCGGAATAACGGAAAATAAAAAACCCTGATGCTTCCATCAGGGTTTACGCACTAATACTACTAAGATGTTAGGCTTAACGCAAACGATCAACAGATTTTACAAGATCTTCATCCTTCTTAATAGCCCTATTGGCAAGGACCAAAAAAACGATAGAAAATACAGGAATCAACATCCCAATACCCTTCTCAGAAACCAAGGTCTCTCCGGATAAGTTTAGCGATCGGTAAACGAAAAATCCTAGTAAAAAAAGATTTAATATCATATTCAACCTGTTCAACACAAATTGATTTTGTCTCTTCTTATATAAAAAAATGGCTACCAAAGCCAATGCCCCCGTCAAATATAAAGCCACGGAGACCATAATGTCGTTTTGGGCAAAAAATTCCTTGCCATTGGCATCTAACCAAAGATAAACCAAAAAAGGAGCCACACCACCCAATAAGGCGACAAGGACTAGATAAATGGTCTGAATTCTTTGAATCATTGCTCTAAAAACGATTTTGAAGAGCAAAAATACATGTCTTTTGAAAAATATCCCTGTATTAATGAAAATAATTTGTAATATTGTTTCGTTATTCGTTATATCACTTACCAAAACGGGGATTCTTCCCCTTGTAAACCCAAATAACAATACACTTCTTAATTGTCTAAAGACGTATAATTTATATCACACTTAATGTTTGAGATTTCAGATTTAAAATCGAAAAAGCTTCCTGAACTCCAGGAAATAGCAAAAGGATTGAAAGTACCTAAGTTCAAATCCTTGAAAAAATTGGACCTTGTTTATCAAATTTTGGATGTGCAAGCCGCAAATCCAAAGGCTGCCGAAGGAATTGCTTCAGTTCCTACCGAAAGTAATGCTGTAGAGAAAAAACCAGTTGCACGCAAACCAGCCGAAAGACCAAAAAGATCCCGTGTCGCAGCGGTCAAAAAAACGGAAGGGGCCCAATCGGAAAACACTAAACCAGAGGCCAACAAGGCTCCTGAGGCCGTGGAAGCCAATGAAACCATTTCTAAAAAACCGCAGCCCGAAAACAAAAGACCCAACCCAAGGCCCAATACTGGCCAAAATACCAAAAAAGGTCCTCAACAACATAAAAACCAAAATACGAAAAAGCCTCCCCATCAAAAAGGTGGACAGGACAAACGCAACAGCAATTTTGATAAAGATTTAAAGAACAGGTACAAAGAGCCCGAATTTGAATTTGACAGCATCATTGCCAGCGAGGGAGTCCTTGACATTATGCAAGACGGCTATGGCTTCTTACGTTCTTCAGATTACAATTACCTATCATCCCCTGATGACATTTATGTATCACAATCACAAATTAGATTGTTCGGCCTTAAAACCGGGGATACGGTTTTAGGAAATGTACGTCCGCCCAAAGAAGGTGAAAAATACTTTCCACTGATAAAGGTGAACAAAATCAATGGTATTGATCCACAAGTTGTACGCGACCGTGTATCTTTTGAACATTTGACCCCTTTGTTCCCGGATGAAAAATTTAATCTGTCTGATCGCCAGAGTAGTATTTCTACACGAATCATCGATTTGTTCTCCCCAATCGGGAAAGGACAAAGAGGTATGATCGTCTCCCAGCCCAAAACAGGTAAGACGATGCTTTTGAAAGATGTGGCCAACGCTATTGCCGCAAACCACCCAGAAGTTTACTTGATCGTTTTGCTAATTGATGAAAGACCTGAAGAGGTAACCGATATGCAACGTAACGTCCAGGGAGAAGTAATCGCTTCCACCTTTGATAAAGAGGCAACGGAACACGTACGAGTAGCGAACATTGTTTTGGAAAAAGCCAAACGTTTGGTTGAATGTGGCCATGATGTTGTTATCCTATTGGACTCAATTACCAGATTGGCAAGGGCGTACAATACGGTACAACCTGCTTCCGGTAAGGTATTGAGTGGTGGTGTAGACGCCAATGCACTTCATAAACCAAAACGTTTCTTTGGAGCTGCCCGTAATATTGAAGGCGGTGGTTCTTTATCTATCATTGCTACGGCCTTGACGGATACAGGTTCAAAAATGGACGAGGTTATTTTCGAGGAATTCAAAGGTACCGGTAACATGGAGCTTCAGTTAGATCGTAAAATCAGTAACCGAAGAATATTCCCTGCAATCGACCTTACATCATCCAGTACCCGTAGGGATGACCTACTATTGGACGAAAGCACGATTCAACGTATGTGGATCTTGCGTAAATACCTTGCGGATATGAACCCTATAGAAGCCATGGAATTCATAGAACAGCGCATTAAACAGACCAAGAACAATGAAGAGTTCTTAATGACGATGAACCAATAGTCCATCAAAAAAAACACAATACGTTTAAAATCCCATTGGCCGTTTGCCAATGGGATTTTTTTTATGAATACATCCCAGCAACAAATCCCGTGCATCAAAAGAGAAAGTACGGCATGTTGACGTTAGTTTAATTTTAATATCTTTATAAAGCAAAATTCGTTCTCCCCCAACCTTTTTGCATGGACATTTTACAACCTAAACCTTCTACATATGATTATTATCTACAAGTATCAGATGCGAATTCTTGCACTTTCGGCATTGCTGTTTACCCTTGCAAGCTGTAATGAAAAAAAGAAACCAAAGCAAGAAAAAGACCCTATCAACAAAGAGGTAAAAGCTCCTAAGGACATAATCTCATTAAATGAGGCAAGTTCTATTTATAACAACTATACCAAACATAGAATTTCGGTAATTGAGAATTATGAGCTGGAACAGAGAGCCCCTGAAAAGGAATTTATACCGGCAAGGTTCGTTGATTTCGATTACCAAACGATTAAAAACTACATTGCTTATGTAGACCATGAAGCCTCAAAAGCCGGAGTGAAAGAAGTAACCAAACTTCGCCTATATTTTGCCAATTATCCGAATGAAGGGAAATTTGCAGATGGAAAAAAAGTGGTTCATCCCAGACAGAACTCCATTTTTATGGTTCCAACCTTGGATAAAAACGGAGAGAATCACGGATTTTATATTGGTGAAGACGGTAAGGCCAAATTAATTAGTGATTGGAAACAAAACAATAAAATGGAAATGGGCGCCAATTCTTTGAACCCAAATATAAAATCCCATGCAAGCATGATTCCTAGTTTTACCCTTAATTCCAGTTTATTGGCAGGTACGAGCCTGGTATTGAATCGCGGAAACGGTGGCCCGCCTCCTAAGTCAGAGTTTTAAATTATGTCTCAATTGTTGTTGGATTTATTTCATCGTAGTTATTTCCTCATTGTTTACGGAATTGCCTTAATGATTTCCGTAAAGACATATAGGAAGTATTTTGAAACGGTCTTCAAATATCTTCCACTGATTATTGCGTACACTTTTTTGAATGAGCTGCTTGGCTACTTTATAAAGTACTACCCGGATTTTTCACTCTTCAATGATATTAAATACAGTAACATCAATGAAATAATATATAATCTCTATGATATTGTATTTTTCCCTTATTTCTATTTTGCCTATTGGAAACTTTCTACCAATAGCGAAAACAAGAAAAGGATTGCTTGGGCCTCCTCTTTCGCTATATTGGCCTACCTTATAAGTTGTATCTTTCAAAACCCTATGGACACTATGCTTTATTATGCTTATTTCATTGCTTCTTTTGTTTTGGTTTATTGTATTGCAACAAATTTCATTGAAAAAAAGCAAAATAACATAGACGTGGTCAATACGTACAATCTTGTTTTTTGGATAAATATGGCACTCATTATATTTTATGCCATTTCCCCTTTTCTATTGTTTATCGGTTATACCAAAATCGAAATATGGAACCAATTTCATTTTGCATTGATCTTGAAAATTTTAATTATAATCATGTACAGTATTTTGACCATAGGTCTTTTATTGAACAGAAAGCTCGCATTTAGGTGACACACACATGTTCAAGATTCTATTGAAATAGGATCATATTACGGCCCGTGGATTGCACCAGACCTTTAATCGTTATGAATTCTATTACCCATTGGA
Organism: Maribacter luteus; assembly: GCF_009674825.1. Classification (GTDB taxonomy): domain Bacteria; phylum Bacteroidota; class Bacteroidia; order Flavobacteriales; family Flavobacteriaceae; genus Maribacter_A; species Maribacter_A luteus. The sequence continues at coordinate 133,232 of NZ_WKJH01000021.1, read as the reverse complement.
GTATTAATACTTTTAAAACCCATTGTTATGATCAAAATAAAAAAGTTATTATCGCCATGTATTACTCTTATCATTATCCTTTTCTCCTTCTCAAGTTGTGAAGAAAAAGACGAAAAGGAACCACCGACCGTATTGGCACCCGAACAAATTGTAGAAGTAGACCAAGCCAAAGAAATGTACGATCGCTATACCGATCGTCGCGTTCCTTTGATACAACACTACGAAGACTCTATAGATAGGGCCCATTACGATTCAAAAATACTTCAGCACAAAAAAGCAAAATCAAAAGCGATAGACTCCAATTCGGATAAAAAGTTTGATGTGGCCCGTTATGTTTCTTACGATTACAAAACCATAAAACAATACTTGGCCTATATAGAACAAGAAGCGAAAAAGGCCAACGTTGAGATTTCGAGCCTGCGATTCTATTTTTCGAATTACCCGGACAAATCTTTTTTCGATAATAAAGATTCGGTCTTACATCCTAGACAGAACTCACTGTTGCTTTCACCGACCTTAAAAAAAGGGGACCGGGAATATTTATTTTATATCGGAGGTACTAAAACCGAGGAGCAAGCCATATTACTTACAGATAATTTCGGAGAAATAAATAACCAGGAAATAGGCGCCACTGACCGCATGGAAGATAAAGCACATGCCTCTATTCTTCCAAACCTAACAAATACCACGACAAACCCCGCTTTAAATACATCTTTCTATTCAGGAACAAGTTTAACCATGAACAAAGGAACGGGCGCCCCACCGCCATGGAACGAAAATTAAGCCCTCTTAAACATGGTCGATTTTTTAAAAGACAACTATTTCATTCTCCTCTATGGAGTTACATTGATCATAGCATTACTTCGCTACAAACGGTATTATAGTAGTATTGTGAAGTACTTTCCTATAATCATTATTTATACGATAGTATCTGAAGTACTAGGATACTTTATTCGGGATTTCGAAGATTTTCAGATTGTCTATGAAAATAAATACCAATATGCCAACTACATCATTTTCAACGTATATGACTTGGTATTTTTCTTCTATTTCTATTTTCTATTTTGGAAAACGATGAAAAACAAAGAACATAAAGCTATTATAAAATATGGTTCTTTGGTTTACCTTGTATCCGCATTAATCAATCCTTTTTTTCAAAATGTATATATCTACCCACAACTTTATGCTTCAACAATAGGGTCTATTGTACTGATTATAGCCGTTTATTTATATTTTCGTCAGAATTGGAACCAAAAAGGGAAAAAACATGATTTGATCTTGTGGATCGGTGGGGGACTATTGGTTTTCAATATCTTTTTCCCGATAATTTCAATAATTTCATTTTTTGATTACCCCAGTTATGAAAAATTCAAGCTAAGACAAGTACATTATGTTCTGATTGTAGCGATGTATATGTGTTTTATAATGGGCTTTATTTTTATGAAACCATATAGACCCGTTGAAAATTCTTGAAATTTGAAATAAATGGCCTTGACCCTCGATGCTTTTTTGTCGGAATATTATTTTTTGCTCTTTTGCGCCATGGCCTTATCAGTGTCGGTCTATACATATCGATGGTATTACCATAGTGTTTTAAAATACTTGCCTATATTGATAGGCTATACCTTTCTTACCGAAATACTTGGGCTGATAATTTTCGAGTTCGAAAATATACAGATAGTCTTAAGGGATGGGTATTCTAATTACAACAACTTGATTTACAATGTTTTTGATATCTTGTTCTTTCTATACTTCTATTATATTTTTTGGAAGACCTTTACAGATCGGAAAATGAAGTCAATTGTACTTATAGGTGGATTATTGTTTATACTTACCAGCCTGATCAATCCTTTTTTTCAGGAATTTATACTTTATGCCCAATTATGGGCATCATCAATAGGCTCACTTGTATTGATACTATGTATTTTGTTATTCTATACCCAAACGAAAACAAGCACATCAAAAAACAATAAATTTTCGGTACTGCTAAGATGGATCAGTCTAGGTTTACTGGTCTTTTACATTTTTTACCCCATCATTCTAATTATAGGTCATTTGGATTATTCACTATATCAAGAATTGCATATAAGACAGCTACAACACTTTTTGATTGCCGTGATGTATCTTGGCTTTATTGTAGGTTTCTTACGAATGCGCAGGTACCCGACGAAAAGTATATAAACAAAAAAAGCCCAGATGGTCTACCATCTGGGCTTTTTAAATAGATTGGATAATAAAGTCTACAAAGCAGCAACGTGCTTTGCCAACTTACTCTTTAAGTTCGCCGCTTTATTCGTATGTATGATATTACGCTTTGCAAGCCTATCGATCATACTAACTACTTCCGGATACATTTTCACAGCATCTTCCTTGTTCTCTTCACCACGTAATTTTTTAATTGCATTACGGGTAGTTTTGTGCTGATACCTGTTACGTAAACGTACAGCTTCGTTTCTTCTGATTCTCTTTAATGCTGACTTGTGATTTGCCATCTTCTCTTTAAATTATGTTTTTAAGACAATTGTCTTTTTACTTGGTAGTCCGTAGGGGAATCGAACCCCTGTTACCAGGATGAAAACCTGGCGTCCTAACCCCTAGACGAACGGACCTTAATATTAGGAAAAAACTCGATTATCGCTTTTACCCCAATTCTTTTCAAATAACCTTGTAGTCCGTAGGGGAATCGAACCCCTGTTACCAGGATGAAAACCTGGCGTCCTAACCCCTAGACGAACGGACCATTACTCTGCACAAAATGCGGATGCAAAAATACAATTATTTTTAACTATCGCAACACCTGCACATATTTTTTTTACATAATCTCAAATATATGTATTTCTTCATTATAAAATACATGCTATGGTAAACTTAAATACGGGTAAACCAGTTGCTTAAAAATACATGCAATTAATAAGCCTTGGCAAATAGTACCCTTCTGACAGATGGCTCACCTGTAACCATACATCGGCCTTCGGTCTTATCACCTTCAATCGGTATACAACGAATTGTTGCCTTGGTCTCTTCTTTCACTTTATCTTCCGTGGCGGTTGTGCCATCCCAATGGGCAGAAATGAAACCTCCTTTTTCTTCCAATACTTTTTTGAACTCTTCATAGGTTTCTACCTCGGTAATATGCTCCTCTCGGTAATCCAAGGCCTTGGTATAGATATTATTCTGAATGTCATCCATCAGGAATTCGATTTTGGCTATTACCTCATCCATAGGAACTGTTTCCTTTTCAAGCGTATCGCGCCTAGCCACCTCATAGGTTCCGTTTTCCATATCGCGTTGGCCAATGGCCAAACGAACGGGAACCCCTTTCAATTCATATTCATTGAACTTGAACCCTGGTTTATAGGTATCCCTATTATCATATTTGACCGAAATACCCTTGGCCCTTAACTCCTTCACCAATGGATTTACCCTTTCCGATATGGCATCCAACTGATCAAGCCCTTTGTATATAGGAACGATAACCACCTGAATAGGTGCTAATTTAGGTGGTAATACCAGTCCGTTGTCATCACTGTGCGTCATAACCAAAGCCCCCATTAAACGAGTGGAAACACCCCATGAAGTTGCCCAAACAAACTCCTGTTTACCTTCTTTGGATGCGAATTTCACATCAAAGGCCTTGGCAAAATTCTGTCCAAGAAAATGCGATGTCCCTGCCTGCAAAGCCTTTCCATCTTGCATCAAAGCCTCGATACAATACGTTTCCACAGCGCCGGCAAAACGTTCACTTTCTGTTTTCAAACCTTTTATTACCGGTACGGCCATATGATCTTGGGCAAATTCGGCATAAACATTCATCATACGTTCAGCTTCTTCAACAGCCTCTTTTTCCGTCTCATGGGCCGTATGCCCCTCTTGCCATAAAAATTCCGCCGTTCTTAAAAAGAGACGTGTACGCATTTCCCAACGAACCACATTAGCCCATTGATTGATCAATAAGGGCAGATCTCTATAGGATTGTATCCACTTTCTATATGTGTCCCAAATAATGGTCTCGGATGTAGGCCTTACGATTAATTCTTCTTCTAATTTAGCATCCTCATCTACGATAATACCGCTGCCATCTTCCGCATTTTTCAGTCTATAATGGGTAACAACCGCACATTCCTTGGCAAAACCCTCAACATGACTGGCTTCTTTACTTAAATACGATTTTGGAATGAACAAAGGAAAATACGCATTTTCATGTCCGGTCTCCTTGAACATTTTGTCCAATGCCGCCTGCATTTTTTCCCAGATGGCAAAACCGTATGGCTTTATGACCATACACCCTCTAACCCCGGAATTTTCAGCTAAATCAGCCTTAACAACGAGTTCATTATACCATTTGGAATAGTCCTCACTTCTCTTAGTCAATTTTTTACCCATTACATGTAGTTTGGCACAAATCTTGTGTTATTATTATCAAAATAGTTCGGTAAAACTAACTATTTTTAACATGTTCAACAATAAAAATCGATACCATGATACATTCTCTACCACTCTCAAGAATCCGCAGTGCGTCCCTTCTTGTCCTTTTGGGCATTTTGGCAGTTTCCTGTGGTTCGTACCAGCAAGCCTCTTATTATGATAATGATGGCATTTATGAAGATGAAGATGTTAGAGTGGTCGAAAGAGCTCCACAACAAGTTCAACAACGAAAAAACAACGACCCATATCAAGATTACTTTGGGCAAAAAGCCGATGAATATGGTGAAATACTCGACAGCGAAGTGTTTACCGATATCGATGGGTATTCCAGTGAATCGGAATATGATAGCATTCCTCAAAGCGAAGCCTTAACCGATTATTATCAACCCGAAAATGACTACGCAGGTTATGGTGGCTGGGGAGACAATTCTACAGATGTAAGTATCAATATTTACGGCAACAATTGGAATACTTGGGGTTATGGTGGATTCTATGGTAATTATGGCTGGGGATGGAATGACCCATGGCTGTGGAACAATTGGGGCTATGGTGGATATTACGGATGGGGAGGATTTTATAACCCATGGGGTTGGAACAACTGGGGTTGGGGTTGGAACAACTGGGGCTGGGGAGGCCGTTACGGTTATGGATGGAATTCCCCTTACTACCGTTACGGATATGGTTACGGTTATGGATATAACAATAGGCCTTATTCAAGATATAGGAATTATGCATTGAACAGGAGTAGAAGGGGCTATTACAATACCAACTCCCTTGCAAACAACAATTCTGCACGCAGTTTAAGAGCAAGATCAAATGTAAATACACGTGGTACGTCTCCAAGATACAGGAGCAGTAGTACAACAGCTAGGACAAGTGGTGTTCGAAGCAGTACAGGAACACGAAGTTCCAGCACATACAGAAGCAGTTCAACAGCACGAAGAACCGTTGGTGTAGACCAAAACAGGGCATACCGCACCAGTAGGAGCACAAGGGCCACACCACGATATAACTCATCTTCTAGGAGCAGTAGCAGTAGATATTATAACAGTTCTAGCCCAAGAAGCAGCACTTCAAGAGCCACAACACCAAGAACCTCTACATATAGAAGTTCAGGTAGTCGTACAGGAACGTCACGTACGTATAGAAGTTCTGGAAGCAGTACAAGAAGTTCACAATCGTACCGAAGCTCAGCTCCAAGATCAAGTAGTTACAGGTCGTCCGGTAGTTCTAGTGGCCGAAGCAGCAGCTATAAATCATCGGGCAGTAGTTCCCGAAGCAGCAGCAGCTATAGAAGTTCTGGCTCTTCAAGTTCTTCTAGATCATCATCCGGGCGTTCATCCAGTTCATCACGTAGTAGTAGTGGAAGAAGAAATTAATGCTGACATTTATTATACCGAGATAAAAAACCATATACGATGAAAAGATATTTAACTTTCATAGTGCTACTGGCCTGCACGGTTGCAAGTGCACAGAATTTAAACGATGTATTACGATACAGTCAGGAAAACCTGCAAGGGACTGCCCGTTTTCAAGGTATGGGTGGTGCTTTCGGGGCTTTGGGAGGCGACCTCTCGGCCTTGAACATCAATCCTGCCGGATCAGCCGTTTTCAACAATAGCCAGTTTACCGTTTCAGGATCTAATTACCATACGGATAACACCGCAACATATTTCGGTACCGGCAGAAGTGCAAATGAAAACAATTTCAACCTGAACCAAGTGGGAGGTGTTTTCGTTTTTAAAAGCAGGAATGATTCCGATTGGAAAAAAATGGCCCTTGCCATTAATTATGACATGGTACAGAGTTTTGATGACGAGTATAGGATATCAGGTACAAGTGACCAAGGTATAGATAACTACTTTTTGAATTATGCTGATGGTGTAGTACCATTTAACTCCATATTAATACAAGATGGGGAATATATAGAAAATGCATATTTGGATATTGGTGCGTATCAAGGATTTACCGATCAACAGGCGTTTTTAGGGTATTATGGCGGTATTATTGATCCCGTGGGTGAAGATGATACTACTACCGACTATATTAGAAATGCTTCATATAGTAACGTTAATCAAGATTATGCTAGATACACTTCTGGTTACAACAGTAAATTCAATTTAAATTTCGCCACCCAATACCAAAATAACCTTTACTTAGGTGCTTCCTTGAATTTCCATACGGTTTTCTATGATCAATTCGACGAAATCAGGGAAACCGGTTATGATTCGGGATCTGCCATTCAACGAACGGATTTTTCAAACTTTTTACATACAGAAGGCTCTGGATTCTCATTTAATTTGGGGGCAATTGCCAAGGTAAACCAGAATATACGGGTCGGTGGTAGCTACCAATCCCCTACATGGTATCGATTAACCGATGATTTATCGCAACGGATCAATTCTGATTTGGCGGATAGTGAAATCAACTTTATCAACCATGACATCATTAATCTTTTTGAAGAATATACCATTAAGACGCCGGCTAAATTAACAGGTAGTGTGGCTTTAATTTTCGGTAGGGACGGACTTCTTAGTTTTGATTACGACTACCAAGACATGTCCCAAGCCGAATTGCGCCCTACCAGCGATTCCAGTTTTTCAACTGTAAATTCAGAAATCGCCAATAACCTCGACGGGGTTTCCTCTTTTAGGCTGGGTGGTGAATATCGCATAGAACGTGTTAGCCTTAGAGCTGGCTACCGTTTTGAACAGAGTCCGTATGCCGACGGCAACAATATCGGTGATTTAAATGCTTACTCAGGAGGTATTGGTTATAATTTCGGAGGCAGTCGTTTAGACCTTGCTTATAACAGGACCGAACGTGATTATAATCTACAGTTGTTCGATACCGGCCTACCCACCCCGGCCCTTATCAACAAACAAAATACAAATATCACCTTAAGTTACACTTTGAATTTTTAGCCAAGCATAAATTAAGACACTATCAAACAAAAATGCCCTGACTGAACGTCAGGGCATTTTTTATATCCGTAAAAAGCGTTTTATCTTTTCAATGTAAAATGCGTACGCAAGGTCCTAGCCACAATAACACCTTCCTCATCCCGTGAATAATCCATTTTAAACCAATAATCGGATGAAGGCATGGGTTTACCATTAAAAGTTCCGTCCCATCCTATGGTCGACGCATCTAACTGTTTTATCAATTTACCATAACGATCGAATATATGTACAACCGGGTCTATAAGTGTCTCTATCCCCTTAACATTCCAATAATCATTATACGTATCGTTATTTGGCGTAAAGAATTTAGGATAACCTACAACTAAAAAATCAATCGGTTCGGTAGTTCCACAACCATTTAGATCATTAATGATCACCGAATTAATTCCTGGGGGTACATCATTGAAAACAGGGTTTTCTTGAAATTCACCACCGTTAATCGCATATTCATAGTCACCGTCACCAATAACAACGATCTCTACATTATTACTATCGGCCAAATCATCAAGTATGATTACTTCATCCAAAACCGGGGTGCCATAATAGGTAATCAATATATCATCGGTTATGACCGTTGCCAAAGAGGTTTGGATTTCAACGAAATAACGTCCGGAATTAGGGCTTGTAACCGTTAGTTCCGTTTCCGAAGGGCCATCTGCCAAAGTAGCATCCACTACACCATCATCTTCATAATCCACAGTCCATGTCACATTGGTTATATCTGGCCCAGCCGGAGAATTAAGGGCACTCAAGGTTATATCCGGATCACCCTCACAGGCAACGATATCCAATCCCAAAAATTCATCCCGAAGGGTGCAATCCAGTACGTTGTCTTGATCTGCATCTACAGAACTACCCGTAAAGGTCAATGAAAACTGTTCGGGATCACCATCAAAATTTGTATTGAAATTATTGATAAGAATATAATAGATTTCACCTGGAATTACATCCAACCATTCATCATAGGTATTCTGGCTACCTTTTACAAAGGGGCCTCCGGCAACGCCGTTTTCGGGATTAACTCCTATACCCGTAAAATTGGTATTGTTTACTTCGTAGTTACATCGAATTGGTTGAGCCGTACCATTACTGATACTTGCACAATCAACATCAGGACCATAAACGGCAAAATCCCACTCAGCAGTAGGTGTTCCCGTTCCTCCAATGGGCAAAGCTTCGATATCAAAACCGACTTGACCACCGGTACCGGCCCTAAAAACAAACCATGAAGTGTTGTTTTCAATATTGGCAGAACTGACACTTCCTTTTTCCAAACAACCACTTTGCCGAATCACATCGGGATCAAAATCATCGATATCACCACTACCATCCACAAAAGGCATTATAGGTTCCCCATCCGCACAAACGGGAATGGCGCTTCTACAATCCGGGGAGTTTTGGGCGTTCAAACCCGTATAAGACAGGAATAAACAACAGAAAACAAAAATGAGTGTTCGCATAGAAAATGGGGCTAACATTGTACCAGTAACAACTAGTATAACTCTAGCACCCCTATTTTATTATATTTTGACGGAATTTTATGTCGTTAATCGATAAAATACAGGGATATTATCATTTAACAAGCATCTACCTTTTAAGAGAAAAGTGATTATTGATATATTTTGCGAAGGACCGTTCCCCACTAGAATCCGTATAACTCAATTTAAACCAATAATCAGATGAGGGCAGTGCTTTCCCATTGTATGTACCATCCCATCCTATAGTATTTGCATTAAGCACTTTCACCAATTTACCAAAGCGGTCGTAGATACTCACAATAGGGTTTTCTAGTTCCGAAATCTCCAATATATTCCAATAATCGTTTTTACCATCGCCGTTTGGAGTAAAGAATTTCTGAAATCCGACCACAACAATCTCCTCGGAAACCATTCCACAGCCATTAATATCATTAATGGTTATCGTATGCGGACCAGGTAAAACATCGACAAAAACATTAGATGTTTGAAAATCCCCCTCATCTAACTGAAACTCTATATTTTCAGTGACATTCGTTAAAACTGTTACTTTATTATTGGCTTGCAAATCTTCGATCAACACATTGGTTATTACAGGTGTTACCGACCTAGCAACTACAATAGTCCTAGAATCACTACAGGACAATCCTCCCTGTGAATTAGTTGCCGTTAGCAAATAAGTCCCTTCTTGAGAAACCTCAAGACTGGATGAAGTCTCCCCTGTATCCCACAAATAGGTATAGTTTGGGTCTGGAGGTGTGGTTTCCCCTATAACGATACTTGGGTTTCCATTACACAGAAAAACCTCTGTATCAAAATCCATCACAGGGGATTCAAGATTGGTCAACTGAAAATATTTTGACGCATCGTAACATTTGGGATTGCTTAAAGAGGTGACCCGCACATAAATGGTCTGTGAACTATTATCTGTTTCCAAGGATTTAGGCAAAAAATCAATGCCATTAACGGCATCAGCCAAGGTCGTGTGGTAACTCACAATAAACGCTGAAGGATCCTGGGTTCCCAAAACCTCAATATCCTTTTGTGAAAGGTCATAGGTCGTTGCCCCTGAGCATGATGAATCGTCGGCTACGGGAAACGCAACAGGATTGGCCGAAAAGCTCACTTGCACATCACTGACAATTGAGCTACCGTCCGAAAGTGCAGCATTGACCCTATATGTACCATTGGAAACCACCTCGAGCAAAGAACCATGTTCACCTACAATAGCCTGGAAACCACTACCTACATCTTGAAACCAATCGTAGTTAACCGCCGTTGCGGCAGAAGCGTCCAAAGTAATGATATCATTTTCACAGGCAGCCACGGGAGGCCCCAATAAGTTACTGATTATGGAACAATCCAAAGCATCATAAGGATTCGTTACAAAAATACTACCGGAAAACTGGATTGAAAACCCTGAATTGTTATTACTGAAATTATTGATCATTAAATAGTAGTCCTCCCCCGCTTCTACCTGGAGCCAATCCTCATACTGGAGATTTGCTACGGAACCGGTTGGATCCTCCCCCACGCCCATAAAGGAATCTTCATCTTTATTATCAAAAAAATTACAACGAACGGGTTCACCCAAAGCATTACAATCATTCGTTTTATACAAAGCAAAATCCCAGTCTTCCGAATCATCAAAGCCAATATTAAAACCCAACTGGCCCGAGGCCCCAGTCCTAAAACGATACCAAGCAGAATTCGATTCTATAGCCCCAGTAGTAGTTGCTTCAAGGCATCCGGTCTTTCTGGCCCCATTAAAATCATCGACCCCAAATCCTTGAGTACCCCCATTTATGGGAGTACTATTACAAATAGGCACGGCGTTGCCACAATCGGGAGCTACCTGCGCGAAAGCACGGGAAATCCCCAACATGAAGGTTAAACAAATCCAAATACCCTTATGCTTCATACATCGTTTAAGCTACTAGAACATAAAAATAACCGGCAATTTCCCTTAACACTAATTTATGTTGTGTATTAGGTCAATACAACTATAAAGTGCCATATAATGTATATCTTTGCCGTTCTTTAAAGTTTTTTAAATGAAAATTGACAGCACATTGGAAGAGCAATATGAGGAAATGGGAAACGACCATGTTTCTTCTGCCGAGGACACTCCACTACGTGAGGATGCGTTTGTATTGAGTGATGATGAAAAGATGGAACGAATAAGGACCAACGTACGAGAGATAATGCTCACTTTAGGCCTTGACCTGGAAGACGATAGTCTAATGGGCACCCCTAACCGGGTAGCCAAAATGTTCGTAAAGGAAATTTTCAGTGGGCTAGACCCGAAGAAAAAACCCAACTCCTCTACCTTTGACAATAAATATAAGTATGGTGAAATGTTGGTTGAAAAGAACATTACACTGTATTCTACTTGTGAACACCATTTATTGCCCATAGTCGGTAGGGCGCATGTAGCCTACATCAGTAATGGCAATGTTGTTGGACTTTCAAAAATGAACCGTATTGTAGACTATTATGCAAAACGGCCGCAAGTACAGGAACGTCTTACCATTCAGATAGTTCGGGAACTCCAAAGGGTTTTGAATACTGAAGACGTGGCCTGCGTTATCGATGCCAAACATTTATGTGTAAATTCCAGAGGAATCAGGGATATAGAAAGTAGTACCGTAACCGCGGAATACGGAGGTAAATTCAAAAACGAAGCCCTTCGAAGCGAATTTTTGGAATACTTGAATCTAGAAACAAAGTTTTAATCTTCTTTCGCCAAAATGCAATTGTACCAGGAACAAACCCTAAAGATCACCAATTCACTTAGTGGTAAAAAGGAAATATTCAAACCCATAAACGAAGGTCATGTAGGCATGTATGTCTGTGGCCCAACAGTTTATAGTAATGTACATTTGGGCAACTGCCGAACTTTTATGTCCTTCGACATGATTTTCAGGTATTTGCGTCATTTAGGCTATAAGGTCCGCTATGTTCGTAACATTACCGACGCAGGTCATTTGGTAGATGATGCGGATGAAGGTGAGGATAAGATTGCAAAAAAGGCAAGATTGGAGAAAATTGAACCAATGGAAGTCGTACAACGTTATACCGTTGACTTTCATTACATCTTGGATCAATTCAATTTTTTACCACCAAGTATCGAACCCACGGCAACCGGCCACATTATAGAACAGTTGGAAATCATAAAAGAAATTCTTGAAAAAGGATATGCCTATGAAATCAACGGTTCCGTTTATTTTGATGTTAAAAAATTCAATGACACATTTGAGTATGGAAAATTGAGTGGCAGGAAATTGGAAGACATGATTGCCAATACCCGGGAATTGGCCGCACAGAGCGAGAAAAAAAATCCTCAGGATTTTGCCCTTTGGAAAAAAGCCGAGCCGCAACATATTATGCGCTGGCCTTCCCCATGGGGAGACGGTTTTCCAGGATGGCATTTGGAATGTACGGCAATGAGCACAAAATATCTTGGGGAAACCTTCGATATCCATGGTGGTGGAATGGATTTGAAATTCCCACATCATGAATGCGAAATTGCCCAGGCCGAAGCCAGTAATGGCCATTCTCCCGTCAACTATTGGTTACATGCCAATATGCTGACCATGAACGGAAAGAAAATGGCAAAATCCACGGGGAACAATATACTACCTGGGGAAATTTTCTCAGGGGAAAACACCATATTAAGTAAACCTTTCTCGCCCTCCGTAGTCCGGTTTTTCATGATGCAGGCCCACTATACCAGTATTTTGGACTTAAGCAATGATGCGCTATTAGCCTCCGAGAAAGGATACCATAGATTAATGGATGCTTTTGACAACCTTAAGAATCTTGAAACCGACACAATATCCGATTTCGATGTTCCCGGATGGAGACAGAAATGTTATGACGCCATGAATGACGATTTTAATACACCTATTCTAATCGCACATTTATTCGAGGGGGTAAAACACATCAATCTGATCAAAGAAGGAAAAGAAAAGATAACCTCAACTGACAAAGACCTTTTACAACAAACCATGAGCGATTTCATATTTGATGTATTGGGCTTGGAACATAAAACGGAAAGTAACCAAGATTCGAACAAACTACAAGGTGTTGTTGAATTATTGATCGAACTACGAAACGAAGCCCGAAGCAATAGGGATTTTTCGACTTCCGATAAAATACGTGACCAGTTGTCGGCCATGGGAATTCAGTTGAAAGACGGCAAAGAAGGGACTACGTTCAGCGTATCCTGAACACTTAACAAGGAATAAATCCGATTTCATAAGGATATGGCATCGAAAATTACTTTAAAAAAAATTCTGATTGCCCCTTTTATATTATTGGTGCGATTTTACCAATATGCCATATCCCCTTATACTCCGGCAACATGCCGATACTCCCCTACCTGTTCCCAATACACCGTAGAAGCCTTACAAAAGCATGGTTTGTTCAAAGGTGGATGGCTGGCATTAAAACGAATCTTCAGTTGTCACCCATGGGGCGGTAAAGGTTACGACCCCGTACCATAAAAAGACAAATCCCAAAATCAAGTTCCAAGCACCAATATGAAAACCCTGAATTACCCTCTCCTTCTGAGGACAACCTAAAAAAGTAACCCGATTTATTTTGAGTACTTAATTGAAAACAATTAGAACTCTCATAACAAAAATGGAAAAAATTTAATATGATAATATCAGTCTTATATCTATTTTCTAAAAGCGTAGCGGTCTAGCCCATCTATTTTATTATCTTAGCTTTTCAAATTTTACATATGCACTTTTTAGGCCTCATTTGGAATCCGAACGATACTTTGTTCAAAATCGGTTTCCTTCAGATAAAATATTACAATTTATTATGGATTATCGCCTTTGCAGTGGGGTGGTTCATCATGAAACGTATTTTCTCCAACGAAAAAAAGTCCGTTGAACAGCTTGATTCGCTTTTCATACATACCGTTTTGGCCACAATGCTCGGTGCGCGTTTAGGGCACGTTTTTTTCTACGATTGGCCATATTATAAAAATCATATAGCGGAAATACTTTTACCCATTCGAGAAAGTGCAGGCAGCACCCTGTTCGGGATCATAAATGGTTATGAATTTACTGGTTTCACAGGATTGGCAAGCCATGGGGCTGCAATAGGGGTTATCATAGGTATGTACTTGTACACGAGAAAATTTCCTGAATTCAAATTACTTTGGATTTTGGACCGATTGGTAATACCCGTATCCATCGGAGCTTTTTTTGTTCGTTTGGGCAACTTTTTCAATTCAGAGATCAATGGCAAAGTTACCGATGAATCCTTCATTTTCGCCACCAAGTTCATTCGGGATTCCGATGACATGCACCCGCAGAAAGCCATGGCCGTTACCAAAGAAAAAACGGTGAATGCCGCTTATGACGCTATTGCACATAAAGCTGAATTTGCCGAGTACCTAAATCAGATTCCGTATAGACATCCTGCCCAATTGTACGAAGGGGTGTGTTATATTTTCCTCTTTATCCTATTATACTTCCTTTATTGGAAAACCGATAAAAAGGATAAATTGGGATATCTTTTTGGACTGTTCCTGGTTATACTATGGACCATAAGGTTCTTTGTAGAATTTGTTAAGAAAAGTCAGGGTGGTTTTGAGGAAACACTAGGCCTATTATCCACAGGGCAATGGTTAAGCATTCCTTTCATTATAATCGGTCTTTATTTTATGTTGAGACCTAGTGCCAAAAATTCATAGTCGGTATTCAACCTGGCCTTTACAAACATTGTATGATGAAAAAACACAGCCTCTTATTACTGCTTTTCTTAAGTATCTCGGTATTTTTCGTTTCCTGCAAGGAAGAAACCAAAAAAACCATTAAAACAGAAAAAATCTCTTTTACCAAAGAGGGTACGTTGACCATTTACAAAGCGCAGACCGATTCTGTCCTAACCAATTTGGACATAGAAATCGCCGAAACGGATTATGAGACCGAAACCGGTCTCATGTACCGAAAAAGTATGGCCAAAAACCATGGAATGTTATTTATATTTCCTGATGTGAGACAACATTACTTTCATATGAAAAACACCGAAATCGGTTTGGATATCGTATTTATCGGTGAGAATATGAAGATTGCCAGTTTTCAGGAAAATGCCCAACCTTTTGACGAAAAAACCTTGCCATCCCAGGTGCCCGTAAAATATGCATTGGAAATCAATGCCGGTCTTGCGGAAGAATGGTTATTAGAGGTTGGCGATAGGGTCGAGTTCACGAAAGATTAAACTAATGGATTATCTTTTACATGGAGAGACATCTGAAAGATTGACCTATAGAAAATTATTGCCTTCAGATTTTGACCTTTGGCTCCCATACTATTCAGACCCATCAAGTTTTCAATATTGGTCCGAAGAAATAAAGAACCCCGTGCAGGCCTGTGAAAATTGGTTTGAGAAAGCCTTCTATCGTTACAGGAACAATCTAGGAGACATGAACGCCCTTATCCTAAAAGAGAATGGAACTTTTATTGGGCAATGCGGACTCCTTACACAAACCGTTGATGATATTGAAGAGCTAGAAATCGGGTATTCTTTACTCCGACCTTTTAGAAACATGGGCTATGCGACCGAGGCCGCAATAAAATGCAAATCTTTCGCCTTTGAGCATAACTTGGCCAAGTCATTGATATCGATCATTCATATAGATAACAAGCCATCCCAACAAGTAG
The DNA here is from genome assembly GCF_009674825.1 of Maribacter luteus. Taxonomy (GTDB): domain Bacteria; phylum Bacteroidota; class Bacteroidia; order Flavobacteriales; family Flavobacteriaceae; genus Maribacter_A; species Maribacter_A luteus. Next base: position 117,686 of record NZ_WKJH01000021.1, on the reverse strand, counting down.
CACTTAAAAACGGCATGTTATTGGACAAGACAACTACCTACAAAGACAATCCCGTTCATATATACAGGGTAACCGTAGAAAAAGCTTAATGGCTTCAACATTTAAAGAATAATCCAGCCATTGATCAACCGGTATTTCGATTGGCGCCTGCTATGGCATTGATAGTCAACATCAGTTCTATCTGGGTCTTTTGGGCCGCTTCCGGGTTTTCAGTTTTTTCTACCCTCCATTTGCCTAAAAGTTCTATCTGCTTTTTATGCAACCTATCCATCAGAGGAGCCCTTAGGTGATTGGAATAGTAAAGATCCTTTCTCCTTTCCTCTATTCGTTTACCCGTAAGGTCATCCATATAAAAATGCATCAATTTCAACTCTGCCAAGAATTTTGATAAAAACTTATTCTTTAATTCCGCATTGGGCACCAATTCAGAATACATTTCCATCGTTTTCTCATCGGTTGCAACAAGACTACTGTCAACATTCGTAAATACATATTTAAGAAATGCATCTGTTTCCAGGGCTTTTTTAAGCTCTTCATATTCTGATGGCTTTGTGGTCTTCAATTTTTCCAAGGCCGACCCCAATCCGTACCAACTCGTCATATGGTAGCTCGCCTGGCTCCAAGAAAACACCCAAGGTATGGCCCTTAAATCTGCCAAGGTATTGGCGCCGGTCCTTTTTGATGGCCTAGAACCGATTTTACTGGTTTCAATAGCATCTATAGGTGTGGCGGTCCTAAAATATTCTATAAAACCTTCAGAATTTATAAGATTTGCATATTGGTTTTTACTCTCTTGGGCCAACCACTCGATAATAGTTGCATTTTCATGATAGCTACGCTCACTATTATTATCCATTAATGTTTTAGTCAATGTATTTGCTACCAACAACTCCAAATTGAAGGCCGCATTCATCTTGTGCGCATATTTCTGGGCAATGGTCTCCCCTTGCTCTGTCAGTCGCATATTACCATTTGGCGATTTAAAAGGAAGTGCCTTGATAAAATAATGCGTAGGACCCGAACCCCTACTTATAGATCCACCCTTACCATGAAAGAACCGAATGTCTATATTATACTCTTCCCCTAACTGTGCTAATTTGTATTGGGCTTTGTACAACTGCCAATTACTGGACATGATACCTCCATCCTTATTACTGTCACTATAGCCTATCATGATCTGTTGCATAGGTCTAGACAGTCCTTGTTGCTCTTGTTGGTATTTTAGAGAACGCTGAACAATCGGGTTCAAAAAGTATTCCGCCAGAATAACGGGACCGTTCTTTAAATCTTCTATCGTTTCCAAAAGCGGCACCACGTGCATTTTAGAAACCAATCCATCGTCTGACATAAATGTGAGTCCGGCTTCCTTGGCCAAGAGATAAACGGTCATTAGATCAGAGAAAGAACGCGTCATACTTACGATAAACGACCCTATACAGTTAAAACCATAAGTTGCCGTATGCTCCTCAATGGTTCTATAACATTCCATAACCGCTTTGGCCTCCTTATCCAATGGGGTTTTAAAGTGTACAAACGGCCTGGCATGCTGTAGCTCCTTTAACAAAAAGGCAGTCCTCTTTTCTTCATTCCATTCACTAAAAGAACTTTGCTCCCAATGGGCCGCTTTCAGTAACTGCTCTATGGCCTTATCATGAAATGTACTGTTTTGACGTATATCCAATGCAGCAAGATGAAAACCGAAAACCTCGACAATACGCAAAGCGGAAGTCACATCTTCATATGCGACTGATTTAGCCCCATAACTTAACAATTCATTTTGCAACAACCCTAGATCGGATCTTAACTGGGAAGAATGTATATAGGCCCCTTTGGTATTGGATAATTTGGTCGCATGGCCACGTTCTGTGTCTACTGGCAATTTCGCCAACATCAAAGAAATAATTTGCCTAAACGCTTCCCCTGTATTTCTTCCCAAAACCCTATTTCCTCTTTCGTCTCCCAATTCAGAAACCATCTCTAGGACACGGGTTTGGTAAGGTTTGGAGCAACCCTCCAAAGGAATACTAAAACTAAGTCGCCTAACCAACTCGTTTAGTTTTCTGCTTATGACCACAAAAGCATTGAGCCGTAAGTGCAGTAAAGTATTCTGGGTTACATCTGCTGTCACCAAAGGATGGCCGTCACGATCACCACCCACCCAGTTACCAAAAGTAATCTTAGGATAGGCATGGCTGCTTTGTATTGCTCCCTTATTCATGTCCAATATCTGAGCAGCCTGTACTAATCGCTGATCAATGATGGGAATGACCTCGGGAAATACATTGACCAAATAATGTACAATATTTCTCAATTCCGATTCTACATCGGGTTTTTCCAAATATATCTCACCTGTCTTCCAAAGACGGTATAAACTAAGTTTTATGGTATTCCTGATATTGGCTTTCTCATACTGGGAATACATGGTATTCTCCATTTTCACCAAAAGAAGGTAAAGCTCACGATGATGTTCCAATACCGTAGCCCTCTTAGCCTCGGTAGGGTGCGCAGTTAGAACCGGTTCAACTGAGATTTCCTTCAAAATAGGTATGACCTCGTTTTCCCCCATACCCGCTTCTTTTAAAGATTTAAGGTTTGAAGCCCATAGACCATTAACACCAGCTAGATCGCTTTCTTCCAAAGCCCTTCGCTTCTGCACGGCATTATTGATCTCGACCATATTCACCAATTGAAATATTAGGGAATACAATTGAAGGGTTTTAGGGGTAATGGGTACTTCCTGAAGCTGCCCCTCATTGATCCATGGAATTGATTTCGCAATTTCACGTTCACCGTTCTCAACCAATACTTCATGTAAGGCCTCTAGTAAAAACCTAAGCCCCTTAAAAGCCTTACCCATTTCCTTCTCTACGCTCTTAAGTGTTATTGCTTCTTCCATTTCGATTCAATTTTAATCAGCTTTTTCAAGCACTGAAAATACCTCATAATATTCGAAAAACAAAGAGCATCTACAATAGAAAACATAAAATAATATTTTGATGACAATTGAAGTTATTATTAAGGAGTACAACCTTTCCGACCGGCCAACAACCTTTTATATGCCTTCTTTTCAGCGTATCTTTGATTAAAATTTCCTTTTAGAAATGAAAAAAGCAAAACATTGGGCCGTTTTCATCACGAACGAATCCAGAACAACGGATTTCATCAATGAAATCCTGGATGGAAAAGCCACGAAATATTTCGACGGACTGAAAGGCTTACAAGGTGCCCTTTTTTCAAAAATTGCCTTAACGAAACTAATTGACGAGGAAAGTAGACACGGTGATAGCGGACTAACCCTTAACCGTCCACAAAGCCTACAATCCATGTCGAGTGGAGAACAGAAAAAAGCCTTACTCCGCCACCTATTGAAATCAAAACCGGATTATATAATCCTGGACAATCCTTTTGACAATCTTGACAAACAGTACCAGACAGTATTAAGGGAAGAGCTTACAAACATTGCCAAAGACATAATCCTAATACAAATTATAAGTAGAAAGGAAGACCTCTTACCCTTCATTACCAACTTTATTGAACTTGTTGGAAATTCAATTATGGAACTACCCAACTTAAAATCGATAACCTCGGTAAATCATCAAAAACTAACCGGAGATATTCCCCCTCCCATAAAAGAAGTAGAATATAACCAAGATAATTTGATTTCATTAAAAGGAATTAATGTCAGTTATAACAATAGGCCCATTTTAAACAATATCACATGGAAAATAGATAGAGGTCAATTTTGGGAACTCAGTGGCGAAAACGGCAGTGGAAAGACCACGATTCTTTCTATGATCACTGGGGAAAATCCAAAAGGTTACGGACAGGAACTTTTTCTTTTTGGGCAAAAAAAAGGAAGTGGGGAGAGTATCTGGGACATTAAAAAGAACATAGGGTACTTTACACCATCAATGACCGACAAATTCACAGGCTACCACTCGTTGGAACATATGATGATCTCTGGCATTTTAGATTCCATAGGATTATATGTATTACCTACCGAGGCACAGTTAAGACTTGCCAAGGAATGGCTTCAACTCATAGGGATGTGGCATTTAAAAAATACCCTTTTTCATGATTTGACCCTAGGTCAAAAGCGATTGGTGATGACCACAAGGGCCATGATAAAACATCCTTTATTATTGATATTGGATGAACCGACAGCAGGCCTTGATGATGAATCTGCAGCGCTATTGGTTTCTTTAGTCAATAAAATGGCCAACGAAACCCAGACTACCATCATATTTGTATCGCATCGTGAAGAAGTGGGTTTAAAACCACAGTATAAGTTTGTACTAAAAAGTAGTAACGAAGGCTCTTCAGGTAAAGTTGTTATTCCTTAACAATACACTTTTTTGGATAGATAACTGACGTTAATTTATTATTTTTCAATATATTACGCATTTGAAAAATAATTGAAATGCCTGTAGAATTAACCCCCCGACTACAAAAGGACCATTTAAAAATAGTACTAACTGGCCAAAGAACCTTAGGGCAAGAAGGTCAGGAAGGCATACGAATATGGACAGAGATTACCCGTCTGTGCGAGGCAAGCAATATGAATCAGATATTGGTTCGTTCAAAGATAGAAGGTCGTATACCACCAAGTAGCATGTTCGAAGTAGCCGAGGCCATAGATAAACTTTCTTTTGGCAAAGATTTTAAAATTGCCGGTGTTGGATCAAATCAAATCGAGTATGCCAATTTAACCTTTTTTGAAAACTGTGCCTCCCGCCTGAATTATAAAATAAAATTATTCCTATCAGAATCTGAAGCCTTAAAATGGTTATTGAAAAAATCACATTAAGCACATAGGTTCTTTAACTACGATCAGTGTAGTTTTTTTCTATGGTTTCCTTGTAAATAAAAACACATTATTTCAATTAATAGTTGAAAATTCGCTTTAACTGAAGTAAATTTGAATTTTTATTTTTTGTCCGTTTCAATGATGGATACGCGAACTGTTTTTTAACAGGGCTCTTTGAATTATTTTAATGTTTGCATTTAATTTATACGAGATGCTTAGGAGGTCATATGGAAATGAATAAACAAAGGAGCAATATAAACCCACTGTGTACTCTTATTATATTCTTTTGAAAGAAACTTAGGTTATTTCAACGCCTATCCATATTTCCCCAATTCCTTTTTAAACCTGACAACTTTATTAAATTTCATTATCCGTCAGTTTTGTACAAGAAACTGGAACATTAACTAATTCTGACTTTTAATGAAGATTGACAATGCATGGATTCAAATAAACCAAATCATATCAAAAACAACTGATTATGCCTATTACATTACGCTTAAAAGTACATGACGACTTTGTTGAAGCCGAATTTACCGGAACGCGAGATATCGATAATGAATTAGAGGAAACCCTCAACGCATGGTCAGAAATACCCCCGTTATGCAAAAAGCATGGATTAAATAAAATAATGGCGGTCACCCATTTAGACAAAAGGCTTAAACTTGACCATTCCTTTGCTCTTGCCGACAAACTCGTCGCAATAGGGTTTATGCCCGATTATAAACTTACTGCTGTTATCCCAAACGACAAACTGCGCCTGGAATACGAGGTTTTGGCCACGTTTATCCGCAACTTTGGCTATGAGTGCGAAATATTCGCAACAGAGAAAGAGGCTAAAAAATGGTTGTTACACTCCTAAAAAGATATAAAAAAAGGCCGCTGATCAGCGGCCTTTTTTTATTGCTTCTTTTAAATATTTCTTATGCCTTTTCCTCAGGACCACTAATCTTATTCTTCAAGGTATCGAACATTACGGGAGTTGCTATAAATACAGATGAGTACGTACCTACTACAACACCAACGATCATCGCGAACATAAAGCCTCGTAAAGATTCGCCCCCAAATATGAATATGGCCAATAACACTACCAATGTAGTTAACGAAGTATTCAAGGTACGACCTAAAGTACTATTTACTGCATTGTTGATATTGACACCACCATGCCAGCCACGCTCTCCGGTTATTTCACGAATACGGTCAAAAACAACCACGGTATCATTCAATGAGTAACCGATAACCGTTAGTATTGCCGCTATAAAAGCTTGATCAATTTCCATATTGAACGGCATTATCTTTCCGGTCAAAGAGAAGATACCCAACACGATCATAACATCATGGAATACCGCTACGACCGCTCCTAAAGAAAATTGCCATTTTCTAAAACGCAATAGGATATATAGGAACACCACAGCTAAAGACCCGATAATGGCCAAAAACGCATTCTTTTTAATATCATCCGCAATAGTAGGCCCTACTTTCACAGATTGCATAATACCTACGGCCTTATCCTCGCTACCGAGTATAAAATCATCTTTCGACAATCCATCAGGAAGATATTTTTGAAGCGACGTATACAATTTAGTCTGAATCTCATCATCAACCTCTACACCTTCGACATCAACCTTATAAGGTGTTGTGATTTTTATCTGATTATCCTCTCCATAAGTTTTAACATTGGTACCACTTCCGAAAACGGTATTCAATTCGGAAGCAATCTCAGAAGCACTAACCTCATGCTCAAAACGTACTTGGTATGAACGTCCACCGATAAAGTCCACACCTTGTTGTAACCCTTGTCCAAAGAACAAGGAAAATATACTTACGGCGACCAAAATCAATGAGATCACATATGCTATTTTTCTCTTGCTCAAGAAATCGATGTCCAAATTTTTGAACAAGTTCTTTGTAAGTCCGGTTGAAAAATCCAATGTTCTTCCTTTTCCACTTAAATACCAATCCACTAAGAGTCTAGTAATGAATATTGCGGTGAACAATGAAGTAACGATACCTATTAATAAGGTCGTTGCAAAACCTTTTATCGGACCAGTACCGAACAAGAATAAGATCAAGGCCGTTAAACCTGTGGTGATATTCGCATCCAAAATAGAAGAAAGGGCATTACCGAAACCATCGGCAACCGCTTGGGACCTTCCTTTGCCCCTATCCAATTCTTCTTTGATCCGTTCAAAGATCAGTACGTTCGCATCTACCGACATACCAATGGTCAAAACAATACCGGCAATACCAGGTAACGTAAGAACAGCACTTAAACTAGTTAAAACACCGAATATCAAAAGAATATTCAACAACAATGCGATATCGGCGAAAAGACCTGCTTTACCATAGTAAAACACCATCCACACCAATACGATAGCCATAGCGATCAAGAAAGATATAAATCCGCTATTAATAGCTTCTTGACCCAATGAAGGACCAACAACATTGGATTGAATGATCTCAGCTTTTGCCGGTAATTTACCAGCTCGCAATACATTTGCGATATCCTTGGTTTCCTCTACGGTAAAACTACCTGTGATTTCGGTACCACCACCGGAAATACCACCAACAACCGAACAACCCGGAGCGGTATATACTTTATTGTCAAGAACAACGGCAATCCCCGTGTTGTTGATATTCGCATCACTTGTTAACTTCTGCCACTCTTTTGCACCTCTTGAGTTCATACTCATTGATACCGCAGGCTTGTTGAATTCATCATAGGTATCCCGAGCATCACTTACCACATCACCACTTATCCTAGGTGAACCACTTCTATTTGATTTCAAAGCATACAGATCAAGTACTTCAACATCGTCGGAAGAAGGCCTTTCCCATAAGAACTTGGTAAATTGGATATCAGCTGGCAATAATCGTTGTATCTCCGGCATCCTAAGATATTCACCCACTTTGGCCGTATCTTTAACAGCGGCCCTGAACATGGCATGCGTACCTGGGTTAGCAGGAAGCAATATATCATACAATGGATTCACCTGAGTCGGAAGATCCAATGAATCGGTAACATCGGATAACAAGGAATCCAATTCTGATTCCTCTTTTACCGGTTCTTCGACCTTTTCCGTTTTAACAAGGGTTTTAAGCCTTTCATTGGCGGCTACTATAAAGTTTCCAAAACTTGGATTGTTCTGTTCATAGGTTTCCCAAAACTCCAATTGAGCGGTACTGGACAAAAGCTCTTGGGCCCTTGCAATATCCCTAGCACCTGGCAATTCGACCAGAATCCTTCCTGAATTACCTTCCCTTTGGATATTAGGTTGGGTTACCCCAAAACCATCAATACGTTCACGCAATACCTCAAAAGCGGAAACAATGGATTCATCTATTTTCCTACGGATAATGGGTTTAACCTCATCATCTGTCATTTGGAAGTTGATTTCATCGCTCAACGTCTTATTCGCGAAAATATCCGGTGAAGCCAATTTGGTATCTCCCTTGATATTGTCGAAAGCATCAAAAAAGAGATCTACATAGGTATCATCACTACTTTTCGATGCCAAATCGGCATCTGCCAAGGCTTTATTGAATATTGGACTCTTAGAATTATCCGCCAACCCTTTCAAAATATCCTTTACGGATATTTGCAGGGTAACATTGATCCCCCCTTTAAGGTCGAGACCTTTGTTCAATTCCTTCTTTTTGGCTTCATCATAAGAAGTAAACCCTAATATAGGATTGCTCCCTATAGAATCTAAATAGCTGATTTCCAAAGCTTCCCTTTTAGAAAGATAATCTTCCTCAGCATTGGAAATTTTATTGGTCGCATATTCTTCAGCATCATTTTCAATCTTACTCGTAATGAAGGTATACGATAATTGATAGATACTAACAAGCCCGAATAAGAAGGCAAAAAGCTTTATAAGTCCTTTATTTTGCATTGGTTATGAATATTTTATGTGTGCTTTTCTCAACAGCCTGCAAATATATGATTTACCCTAAGAATTGGCAATATATTTGTAAGTTAATGTAAAAAACAAAGGCACCCTGATCAAATAAATCAGGATGCCTTTTGTAACATTATATTAAAGTGTTGTCTTAAACGTCTAAAAGTCCGTTAGTTTTCTTAACACCTTCTGCGCTTTCTTTCATTTTAGCTTTTTCAGCATCTGAAAGAGGCACGTCAACGATTTTCTCAATACCATTCTTACCTAAAATAACCGGTACACCTATGCAAATATCAGAAAGACCATATTCACCGTCTAACATAGTGGAGCAAGGGAACATTTTTTTCTGATCACAAGCAATCGCCTGAACCAATGCGGATACTGCCGCACCAGGGGCATACCAAGCACTAGTTCCTAATAATTTGGTCAAGGTAGCACCACCAACCTTTGTATCCTCAACAACTTGTTGTAAACGATCTTCACTGATGAATTCAGATACTCTAACACTATTTCTAGTTGCTTGTGAAGCCAATGGGACCATTCCTGTATCACTATGGCCACCTATAACCATACCATCGATATCGGATATTGGTGCTTCTAAGGCTTCAGCTAAACGATATTTAAAGCGTGCACTGTCCAAAGCACCACCCATACCTATAATTCTGTTTTTAGGCAATCCTGTTACTTTATGAGCCAAATATGTCATTGTATCCATAGGATTACTAACAACGATCAAAATAACATTTGGAGATTCTTTTACAAGGTTCTGTGCAACTGTTTTAACGATACCGGCATTTATTCCGATCAATTCCTCACGTGTCATTCCAGGCTTTCTTGGAATACCTGAAGTAATGACAGCGATATCACTACCTGCGGTTTTAGAGTAATCACTGGTAGATCCCGTGATTTTTGTATCAAATCCGTTTAAAGAAGCTGTTTGCATCAAGTCCATTGCCTTGCCTTCGGCATAGCCTTCCTTAATATCCAATATTACGACTTCAGAAGCAAAATCCTTAATGGCAATATACTCGGCACAACTAGCGCCTACAGCACCTGCACCTACTACGGTAACTTTCATATTATCTTGTTTTTATGTTGAAAATTTTAACGGTACAAAAGTACTGAATCGTGGGGAAAAAAATATGACAAAAATCAGTTTATATTTTTATTCATTTCCGACAAAGTGCACTCAAAATAGGGCAACTGTTAAAGAAATTTACCTTTCAACGAAGATATTCGAAATTTAGTGCAATTCATCGAATTTTAGCAATACCGATCACACCCTTTTCGTTCTATAATCATAAACCCCGAATCTATAATTACCTACAAATGAAGAAGCTATTTTCATTCTGTGCAATCGTTAGTATTATACTCGCTAGTAATTGCTCTAGAATACAAGAGAACAATGATCCTGTAATTGGAATTTGGTCAAGCGCATCTACCCTGACAGATGGTGACTCCGGAAAAGTATCAACTCGTTTTGAATGGATTTTCAACGATGCTTACCTTGGGCGCTATCACATCAAGGAAAATGGTACCGTCATTGCCAAGACCGATTTTAGATGGACAGAGGAAGACGGAGTATACACCATTACCTATCCTGGAATGGATGACAAGCCCGATGACAAGGTGACCATGAACGCAGTCACTGAAGAGCAAGCTACACTAGTAGATAGTAAAGGAGCTATACTTGCCATTAGGGAGTAAAAAACCTAATATGGATTAACATGAAAAAGCCCTGGCAAAATTTTTGCCAGGGCTTTTCTATTTTTAAACTAAGTGCTATCTAAAACCAAAATTGACACCTACAGATAAGGTATTGAATTCGGCCAAAGCATAGTCGGCGTGTAGCCTAAAGAATCCCAATTTCAATTTAGTTCCAATATTAGCCGTTACGCCATTGGCTTTTTTATCTATTGAAAAAGGATCTTCATAAGTTTGCTGAAAAGGTCCGGACTGCACAACATACGTACCAAGAACATCTGTTGTAGATTTTCCCGTAATATAGCCTAGACCGCCATAAAAATTAATAATAGGGAGCTTGGTGGATACCACGGCCTGAAAAACCCAAGTATTCACATCAACCTCCAATTTTTGGTCTTGACCAGCAACTATGTTTGAATTCGTAAAGTCATATGACCCATCTAAATGGGTATAACCGATTACCGCCGATATGGCAATAGGCAAAATCTTATCTGCCGGCAAATGTTTTGTAAGTTCATGCTGTATTCCAACGCCGTACATTCCAATTTCATAATCATCGGTACTGATCTTTGGCAAGAACCTTGCCTTGATTTCGGTACCTTTTATGAGACCTACACTTGCTTGCACAAAACCCGATGGCACAAAATTGATATTTTCTGAAGCTAAACCGGTCGGTAGCTCAAATTCCTCCCTGAACAATCCATTTTCATCTTCTACATAGACCATCACATTTTCAATATCACCTAAAGAGGTCGATACCAATTTTGACGTACTACCGTCAACAAATTTCAGATTGTCATAATCGGCCACATTCATTTCAAAGGTCTTTTTATCGTCCTTGTTCTTAAAACCGGCCATATTCCCGATTATTGATATTTCGAACCCGCCCAGCGGCTTCGCATCTGCGGTATTATACCAACCACTGGAAAGGCTATACATGAAACCTTCAGAGGCCGGAGCTATATAATCGGTTGTAAATCTTTCGGCATCATCGAGACCTGCCGCCAACACCTCATTGATATTGGATTGGGCCATGGCTTGGAAACCACATGCCACTGCTAATAGGGATAATATTCGTTTCATTTGTCTGAATTTTCCCTAAAACTAAAAATCCTGACGTGACCGTCAGGATTTTTGTTGTGTAACTACCGTTTCTTATGCATCAATGTTCGCATATACGGCATTTTTCTCTATAAATTCCCTCCTCGGAGGAACCTCATCCCCCATTAACATGGAGAAGACCCTATCCGATTCAGTGGCATTATCTATATTGATCTGACGTAATGTCCTAAATTCGGGATTCATAGTGGTATCCCACAATTGCTCCGCATTCATCTCACCCAGACCTTTATATCTTTGTATACCTACACTGCCATTGAAACTTGCCGCAATTTCGTCACGCTCCTCATCTGACCAAGCATAACGTTTTTTGCTTCCTTTTTTAACCAAGTACAATGGAGGAGTCGCAATATAAACGTGCCCCCCTTCAATCAACTCACGCATATAACGGAAGAAGAAGGTTAAAATAAGGGTTTCAATGTGGCTACCATCAACATCGGCATCACACATGATCACTACCTTATGGTAACGCAACTTCTCAAGGTTCAATGCTTTGCTATCTTCTTCTGTTCCTATGGTTACCCCTAAGGCCGTATAAATATTCTTGATTTCCTCATTTTCAAAAACCTTGTGCTGCATGGCTTTCTCAACATTCAGAATCTTACCTCGTAATGGTAAAATGGCCTGGAAATTACGATCACGCCCCATTTTGGCCGTACCGCCCGCCGAATCACCCTCAACAAGATATATCTCACAGTTTTCAGGATCTTGATCGGAGCAATCCGATAATTTACCCGGTAAACCTCCGCCTGACATAACATTCTTACGTTGCACCATTTCACGTGCTTTGGAAGCAGCATGTCTGGCCTGCGCCGCCAAAATTACTTTTTGCACAATGATCTTGGCATCGTCAGGGTGCTCTTCCAAGTAATCGGTCAACATTTCAGATACCGACTGGCTTACAGCCGAGGATACTTCCCTGTTACCCAATTTGGTTTTTGTTTGACCTTCGAACTGAGGCTCAGCCACCTTTACCGATACGATTGCAGTTAAACCTTCTCGAAAGTCATCCCCTTGGATCTCAAACTTCAACTTATCCAACATTCCAGAGGCATCGGCGTATTTCTTCAAGGTCGTTGTAAGACCCCTTCGAAATCCTGATAAATGTGTTCCTCCCTCATGAGTATTGATATTATTCACATACGAATGAAGGTTTTCGGTATAAGAGGTATTATAAACCATGGCAACTTCAACGGGAATTCCGTTTTTCTCACCTTCCATGGAAATTACGGTCTGAATCAAAGACTCCCTATTACCATCCAAAAACCTAACAAATTCTTTTAACCCCTCATCGGAATAGAACTTTTCGGAAACATACTCGCCTTTTTCATCTTTCTGTCTTTTGTCGGTAATGGTAATGGTTACCCCCTTGTTCAAATAAGAAAGCTCACGCATTCTATTGGACAAAGTTTCGTAACTATATTCTATGGTTTGGGTAAAAATGGTAACATCGGGATGAAAAGTTACCTCAGTACCCCTTTCCGTAGTCTCACCGATGCTCTTTACCGGATAAACCGCCTTTCCCCTTTCATATTCCTGTTCCCAGATTTTACCGTCCCTATAAACGGTAGCTTTCAAATGGTCAGATAATGCGTTGACACAAGATACACCCACCCCGTGCAAACCACCGGATACTTTATAGGAATCTTTATCGAATTTACCACCGGCACCGATTTTGGTCATAACCACCTCTAGGGCAGAAACACCTTCTTTCTTATGCATATCAACCGGAATACCTCGACCATTATCCCGTGTTGTAATTGAATTGTCTTCATTAATCGTCACATTGATGGTGTCACAATGGCCACCCATGGCCTCATCAATGGAGTTATCCACAACCTCATACACCAAATGATGCAATCCTCGAACACCTACATCCCCAATATACATTGAAGGACGCATTCGAACATGTTCCATTCCCTCAAGGGCCTGGATACTATCGGCTGAATAATTCTTTTTATTTGCTTCTTCGCTCATAAATTAAGTTGTTGTAATCATTATAATTTTAGCAATCTTACAAATATAACCAATACCCTATGATATAAGGGCTTTTGACCCATGTTATACAATGAAGTTATCAACAAAAATTGTGGAAAATATAGCACTGGTAATTTGTTTTTTTAGCAAGAAACAATATCCCGGATTCACCTTCCCAATTTTAGGACAAAAAAAAGAAGCATCAAATCAATGATACTTCCTTTTAACTAATCCAATCAAAAACCGAACCTGCCCTATATGGACAGGTCGATTATTGTCCATGTAAATCTTTTTCAATTACTTTTTATATGCGTCATCATGCACATTGGCGACCGCCCTACCGGATGGGTCGTTCATGTTCTTAAAGGCTTCATCCCATTCCAAGGCAATTTTTGTACTACAGGCCACTGAAGGCTCTTGGGGTACGCATAGTGCAGCTGCATCCGACGGGAAATGTTGTTCAAAAATGGAACGGTAATAGAATTCCTCTTTTGTGGTCGGCGTCTGCAATGGGAACCTGAATTTAGCATTTGCCAATTGTTCATCGGTAACTTCAGTTGCCACGACTTCTTTCAAAGTATCGATCCAACTATAACCAACTCCGTCTGAGAATTGTTCTTTTTGCCTCCAAGCAACACTTTCGGGCAACATATCTTCAAAAGCCTTACGAACTACCCATTTCTCCATTCGTTCCCCGTTGATCATCTTATCTTTTGGGTTGATACGCATGGCCACATCCATAAATTCCTTATCCAAGAAAGGCACTCGCCCTTCTATGCCCCATGCCGCCAAAGATTTGTTGGCCCTAAGACAATCGTACATATGTAGTTTATCCAGCTTACGAACCGTCTCCTCATGAAAATCTTTTGGACTCGGTGCTTTATGGAAATACAGATAACCACCGAACAACTCATCGGCACCTTCACCTGACAATACCATTTTTATCCCCATAGACTTGATTACCCTTGCCATAAGATACATTGGGGTCGAAGCCCTAATCGTTGTTATATCATAGGTCTCCAAGTTGTACACCACATCTTTGATAGCATCTAGGCCTTCCTGGATCGTGAATTTTATTTCATGGTGCACCGTACCTATATGATCGGCAACTTTTTGAGCCGCAGCCAAATCGGGTGAACCCTCCAAACCAACGGAAAAGGAATGTAATTGAGGCCACCAGGCATCGGTAGTATCATCTGACTCGATACGTTTCTGTGCATATTTTTTCGCTATGGCAGAAGTTACCGAAGAATCCAAACCACCTGAAAGCAGAACACCATAAGGTACATCTGACATCAACTGTCTATGAACCGCAGCTTCCAAAGCTTCCTTTATCTCTTGAATACTGGTCTCGTTCTCTTTAACGGCATCATACTCCATCCAATCACGGGTATACCATTTCTTTAATTCCCCATCACTACTATGTAAGTAATGTCCGGGAGGAAACAATTCTATTTTAGTGCAAGTCCCTTCCAAAGCTTTTAGTTCAGAAGCCACATAGAACGTTCCGTTCTGATCCCAACCCATATATAGAGGAATAATACCCATGTGATCACGGGCTACGAAATATTCATCTTTCTCTGAATCATAGATGGCAAAACCGAATATACCGTTCATCTCATCAATAAAATCAACACCTTTTTCTTGGTATAATGCCAAAATTACTTCACAATCCGATTCTGTTCGAAAATCATATTTACCTTCGAACTGCTTACGTAGCTCCCTATGGTTATATATTTCGCCATTGGCGGCAAGCACTAACTTATTATCAGGACTGAACAACGGTTGTTTCCCGGATGCCGGATCAACAATTGACAATCTTTCATGGGCCAAAACGGCTTTTTCATCCGCATAAATACCACTCCAATCAGGCCCTCTATGCCTGATCTTCTTGGACATTTCCAATAATTGAGGCCTTAAAACTTCTGTACTTTCCTTTACATCAAAGGCACAAACAATTCCACACATAATTAAATATTTATATCAATTTAGAGGCAAATATCAATTTAAACTTTCAATTAAAAAACATAATTACCTTAAATGATTATATTTTAAAATATAAAGCCCTAATACAACTACATATTGATATGTTTTTTGGATAAAACCAAAAATATTAGACCATTTTGTAAGTTGGGATAATTTTAACGACTTTTTGTATTCCAAAAAATATAGAACTATTTAGTTTTGGAAAAAACTAAGCCTGAAACGAGTTCAGGTCGAAAAACAAAGACAAATTATGATTATGAAAAAACTAGCAACACTTTCTTTATTAATGCTCGCGTTGGTATTCACGAACGATCTTTCTGCCCAGAAATTCAGTGGTTTGGACAAAAGTCCGATGGATATGACTTCGTTCCCATCAAGTTATAAAATTGCGGACAAATCCGTTCGTGTTACTTACAGCCGTCCTCAATTGAAAGGCAGATCCGTATCTGAACTTGCCCCAGCCGGTGAAGTTTGGAGAACAGGGGCCAATGAAGCCGTTGAAATCACATTTTACAAAGATGCCAATGTTGGAGGTACCGATGTAAAAGCAGGAACTTATTCTTTGTTCACCATTCCTGGAAAAGGGGAATGGACAGTTATCCTAAACAGTAAATTGAACCAATGGGGTGCATATTCTTATGATAAAAGTGCCGATGTTGCTAGGGTTATGGCTACCGTTAGTTCGGATAGCGAATCTTTGGATGCTTTCTCTATAGCCTTTAAGGAGGTAGAAGGTGGAGCCCATTTGGTTATGGGATGGGGAACCGTTAGGGTCGCTTTGCCGATTATGATGTAAAACCCATTGAATCGAAATAAAAAAAACCGAAGCGATTTGCTTCGGTTTTTTTGTTTTTAATGAACTCGTTTCCCTGCTATATAAGTTTGTTCCACTTCTATTTTAGGGACATCCTCAATAGGAACTTCCATAAGGTTATCGCTATACAGGGTAAAATCGGCAAATTTACCAACTTCTATACTGCCCTTTTCATCTTCCTCAAAATTGGAATACGCAGCCCAAATGGTCATCCCCTTCAATGTTTCTTCCCTTGTCAAAGCATCTTTCATTTGATAACCACCTTCAGGGTAGTTATCCAAATCCTTCCTTGCCACAGCAGCGTAGAAAGTTAGGAACGGACTTACTTTCTCCACAGGAAAATCAGTTCCTAAAGCCACCGTACCCGCTTTCTCTAACAACGCCTTATAGGCATAAGCCCCTTTTTCACGTTCTTCCCCGATACGGTCACCTGCCCAATACATATCACTGGTTGCATGGGTCGGTTGTACTGAAG
Organism: Maribacter luteus; assembly: GCF_009674825.1. Classification (GTDB taxonomy): domain Bacteria; phylum Bacteroidota; class Bacteroidia; order Flavobacteriales; family Flavobacteriaceae; genus Maribacter_A; species Maribacter_A luteus. The sequence goes on along the minus strand of NZ_WKJH01000021.1, from coordinate 100,905 downwards.
GGATAACCCCTTCCTTGAAATAGTCAAAATATTCAGGTGATATTATCTGTGCGTGTTCCACTTTCCAACGTCTATCTTTTTTACCTGCCAAGGCTCTTTTATACGCCCTTAATACCACCACATTGGCAGAATCACCTATGGCATGTGTATTCATTTGATATTCAGTGGCCGCGATTCTATCGGCCAAAGCCTCAATAGCATCAACCGGAGTCACCATAGCCCCAAAATGACCGGGCTTATCGGAATAAGGTTCTCGCATGGCAGCCCCTCTTGAACCTAAAGCGCCATCCCCATAAACTTTTACCGAACGTACGTTCAATCGCTCTGTTTTTATAGGCTCACGACTTAAATAATAATCCAGATTACCCGGGGATGCACTCACCATTGCATATACCCGAATAGATAGGTCACCCGTTTGCTGAAGGCTATCGATCAACTCAATGGTAGAACGGCCAAGTCCGGCATCATTCACTGTGGTCAGTCCATAATCCAAACAAATGCGTTCGGCATCTTTTAAGGCTTGGATTTGTGCTTTCCTATCCATAGGCGGAATTATCGCATAGACCATATCCATGGGATTATCGACCAAAACACCTGTTAACTTTCCGTCCTTCTTAACTATTTCACCCCCTTTAACCTTTGTTCTCTTTTTAATCCCTGCCATATCCAGTGCTTTCTGGTTGACCAAAAGCGCATGCCCATCTATTCTGGTCAATGCTACCGGTGTATCAGGAAAGAGGGCATCCAATTTATCTTTAGTGGGAAATTCCTTTACCTCCCAATCATTCTGATCCCATCCTCTACCTAAAATAAAGTTTTTCGGATTTTGTTCTTGAAACTCCTTTACCTTTTCCAAAATTTCTTCATAACTATTGGTCCCCATCAAATCGACCACTTGTTGATTTCGACCCAAACCATAAAAATGGCAATGTGCATCTATAAGTCCGGGAGTAACGGTTTTTCCTTGTGCGTCAACAACAGCTTCCGAAGTATATTTTCCTTGGATTTCATCCGATGTGCCAACTGCCACGAACTTACCGTCGTTTATGGCAAATGCCTCTGCTTTGGAAAAATCGGCATCTACCGTATAGGTGTTTGAGTTGATTACGATCAAATCAACATTTTCCTTTTTTTGGCCGCAGGCCACAAACATTGATAAAAAGAAGGGTAATAGATATTTCATAGACATAATTTGATTGGTTTGAATTTATCGGATTGCGTTATTTTCAAATTTAAGTAAAATGTGCAGATCTTTCACACTTCCTTTAAAATCAGCAATCTGAAATCAATTACACCTTCGTTTTTTTGGTATGGAAAAAAACGATCATCGTATACCAATGCCATAACCCAAAACGGAATCCTTTACTTTTTCTTGGTTTTTGAACCGTTTTTCTCCTTCACCTTTACATAGATCAGTTTATTTCGACCTCGGGAATCCTCACGACGCTCCAATTCGAAATTACTGATTGCACCCATTAAAGGTGTCAACTTTTGGAATCCATAGTTACGGGAATCGAAATTAGGATGTCGTTTTTGAAGCAAACTTCCCACATCTCCCAAAAAGGCCCAACCATCGTCATCCGCTACATCATCAATGGTAGAAGCAATTAAACGGATATCTTTCGGTGTAATCTTGTCCACAGAACTATCGGGAGCACTCTTACTTTTGTTTGCATCTGAAATTTCCTCGGATTGTGCCCTTAATATCTCAATATAAATGAACCTATCGCATGCCACGATAAAAGGATTCGGGGTTTTCTTTTCCCCCATACCTATTACCTGCATACCCGCTTCCCGCAACCTGGTGGCCAAACGGGTAAAATCGCTATCACTACTTACAATACAGAAACCATTTACCTTTCCGGAATACAAAATATCCATGGCATCAATGATCATGGCCGAATCGGTAGCATTCTTACCTGTAGTATAACCGTATTGTTGAATGGGCGTAATGGCATTTTCCAACAAAACGTTCTTCCACTTACCTAACCGTGGATTGGTCCAATCACCATAAATTCGTTTGATCGTAGGGTTACCGTATTTGGCTATCTCCTGCATCATTTCCTTGACATAGGCCGACGGTATATTATCCCCATCTATCAAAACTGCTATATTTACATCCATTGTAATTTAATTTTATTCTTTGTTATATAAAGGTTCGTTTTCCGAGTCCTTTTTTGATTTCTTTACTTTAATTGAATCGTTATTTCTACTCTTGGCCTATTATTTAGGCCGGATTGGAATCCATATTTCCTCTTCGGAATCCGGATGGTTGTTCCTATATTTTTCGCCCAACAATTCAAAATGTGGCCGATCATCCAAAAAGAAGTCCGATTTGGGCAACCATGTAGCATAAATGTATTCGAAAATTCCGTTATCCGAGGTACCTTTATGGTCAAATACGGCATACATACCACCCTGTAACACAAAAGTTTCCCATTGACCAGGTACATTGTCAAAATCCGCAACTTCAGCAGTCGCCCATTTCTCAAATTCAAGTGCAGGATCAAAACTATCAAAATAGTTTTTAGGATACACCTGCAACGAAATTTTGTCGTTCCCAATTATGTTTCGAACTTCTTTAACGTTCGACATAAAGTTACCCCAAAGTTCTCCTGTCCTGTTGTTCACCAAGGACATTTTCAAGTGTTTGCCCACCAACTTTTTCTCTTGTAACTCGGTAATTCTTGGTTTCAACATAAACTTCTATTCCTTAAATAAATCAATGGTATAATCTAACAATTGTATCCCCCCTGAATCTCCGTGACCGGGAATAACAACTTCAACATCGGGATATTTTGCTTTCAATCTTTCCACGGTATTTGACCATTCCTTTGTATTGGCATCATTCAAATTTCCTTTCCCTGCTCCGTCGGACTTTATCAAACAACCGCCGAACATCACTTTGTCGCTCGCCAGATAACCAATGATATTATCCCTTGTATGGCCTTCCCCCAGAAATTCACTTATAACCTTCTTTCCTCCGATCATAAGTTCTAAATGGGATTCAAATCCGTTTTGTGGTACGGGAACACCTCTATCTTCAGCCAAATCCTTTGTAAGTTTCGTAGCATAAGAAGTAATATTTTTACGGTGGAATGCTTCCAATCCACCCAAACAATCATCATGAAAATGGGTGGCCACCACCGCTTTGACCTCAACGCCATCTTGGTTCTCTATCCAATTTATCAATTCATCAGAGGCCATAATATTTGTTGGAGTATCAAAAACAACGGCTTCGCCCTTATGTATAACGACCATTCCGTTACAAGGTACTTTTCCGTAATCCTGGGTTTCCAAATATGAAACGTGTACGAAAGTATGTGCCGTTAATTTTTCAACCCTCAAATTCTCCGATTCGTAAACAGGTTTATCGGTTTCTTGGGACCTGCATCCAACAAAAACAATAAAAAACGCTAGAGGAAGGATTTTTCTGATTCTCATAGGTAGACCAACTTAACTTTTTACATCTAAACATAGCAAGTTAAAGAATAAAAAAACAAAAGCGCCTTTACCATAGGTGAACTTTCCTTACTCATAAATACACCGAATCCCTATTGTGGGTTGTTTGCCTTTAAAGACCCAATGGTCAGAAAGGTCAAGAATGCCAAACCTACATAACCCAATAAGCTGTATGAATCCAATGTATCGTACCATAAGCTAAAAACAGAGGGAGCCAATGCACTCGCTAAAACGATCAGCCCCATAATCTTCCCTGTTATGGCCCCAAGATGGTTACGCCCATAAAACCGAGGCCAAGCAATGGCATTCAGAACGGCAAAAAAACCGCCCATGGTACCGATCCCAGCTATTAACAGATAAATACCAAACGAAGAGGACAGCACCATAAGTCCCATTGAAGCGAGTATACCACCCACTATCATAAGAAATAAATACAGTTTCAGTGAAAGGTAATCACTTAAATAATTAAATATCGTGGAAATACTGACCGCCACTACTGAAGCAGGTAAAAATATGGAAATGGCCACTGACTTCGGATAGCCTTCACTGGCGAAAATGGAAACTACATGAAAGGTAAGACCCGTAATAAAGAAACTATTGAAAGACAGCATTAAGGCATACATCCAAAATGCCCTGGTGCCTTTCGCCTCTTGTAAGGTATATTGTTTCTTTTCTTCCTTAGTTACTTCTGTTGTTTTTTCCGGCTTACCAACACCATCTGGCAATAGGCCGTGTTCTTCCGGTCTATTTTTATAAAATTGAATTATGACAACGCTAAAAACCAAAAGCCCGAGGGCCATTATGCGCCACGCCCCTTCCCAATTATAATCCTCTATCAAAAAATTGACCCATAAAGGGGATGATGAGAAACCAAAGGAAATGGCAATACTACTGAAAGCGTTCACCTTGCCCCTGTTTTTATCGAACCAAATCATTATAACGTTCCGCGAGGCCATGGTCAATACCCCTTGACCAGAAAAACGGATCAAAAAGAAGAGTAATGTCATTATCGTAAAAGGGATCAACCATGAATCCAAAACCAAGATATCCTTTACGAGATTACTCATTTTCAGCGACCAAGAACAAAGTACCAGAGCGATCGCCAACGTAAGGGCTGCAAAGAAAGCCGTATATCTTGCCCCATATTTATCAAACCAAATACCGGCCCTACCTATGAATAAAGAACTGAGAATAGTACCGATCATATAGGCATTACTGAACTGATTTCTTGAAAGCCCCAAAGCATCTTTTACGGGGTCGGTAAAAACCGACACCCCAATGGTCTGACCGGGAATACTGAAGTAAATACCCAATGTACCTACTACAAGTATCACATAACCATAAAAAAAAGGACTTTTAGCAGGATTTACAAGTGAAAAACGATTTACCTTATCCATAGCGAAAATTCAAAGGGCGAAATTACGTGTTTTGTATTAAACAACAGGATTGAAACCGTTTTTTACATCAGTTTAACTTCTATTGGAAATTATTGAAGTTTTATTCTCAGATGCGACTTTATTTTAATTTGTTTCCTTCATCTTTAAATTACCCGTTACACAAAAAAACCCGACGATTCCGTCAGGTTTTTTTCGCTAATCTTAAAATTCCGAATAAGTGATCACGAATCTATTGGCCCATTCGTATCACTTTCTGCATCATATCGTAAGTCTGCCTTAATTCTTCCTCACCCATAGCTTGCATTTCCGGATCATCGGCTGTTGCCATTTTTTTCCAATCTTCATATGACATACTTTTCATACGATCCATATCTGCCTTCATTTCATCCATATCAACATCAAAGGATTCATCGCCCATAAAACCCTCCGTTTCTATAACAGGAAAATCGGGCAAGTCAAAACTAGAATCGGGAAGGCTTTGATTGAACTTTGCATGAGTTGCCTCTTTAACGGTCGTAATGCCCATTAAAGTACCTTCAGATTTCATCAACACCCCTTTATACAGCCATTGTTTTATCCCCATTAAATCCCAAATTTCACACTCATAGCCCAGAACCACCTCTGAACCTATAAGTTTACCTCCCATGCTTTCAAAAAGTTCTTTCCCTACCTTACCGGCATCGGCATCTTTTTGGAACATTTTGGTCATTCCCATGGCCATATCTTTGTTCTTGCGAATTTCCTTCCTTTTGAAATCCACGGCATAACCATCCCCATTTTCCAACTTATTCATGGTATGTGTAGACGAGGTTTCCGTGCTTGTTTTACCAAAAATCGTTGAAGTCGTAGTCTGTGTAGATTCCTCCTCTAACAACTCAACCGCACCCCAATCCTTAAAATATAGACTTTCGGTACCGGAACCGGAAATCGTAGATCCCATGACTTTTCCCGAAATACTCGACTTATAGGCTATGCTACCAGATTCAATCCCATACCGTTTTAATTGTTTGTCCTGGGTATTTGCGCTAGCTAGCGCGCTATCGATTTTATTCTCGCCATTTCCTTTGCAGCCCATGGCCACAAAACATAACAAAAGGAGTATGCTTAATTTTTTCATTTCAAATAAGGTATTATTTATTGATAATTTCTTGTAATTCATAAACCGAATAATAATGATCATATGAATCAGATGCTTTTATGAGTTTGGCAATAACGGCAGGTTTGTCGTTAATAAGCCAAATTTTGAGTTGCTCCCCATTACTATTAAGGGCTTCAACGACCGTACAGGCAAAGGTTCCTAAACCAAGGTCAAGTTCTTCTTGGCCCAAGACCCGGTACATACTTTCATTTAAGGGGTATAAATCATTATCCCCATTTTCATCATTTTCAGGAAAGTCAACATCTTCTGGTGAACTAAATCTATCAAAACCGTAAAAAATATTATCTACCTTTAACCTTTGCTGCTCTTTTTCAACAAAGACATTTGCTTTGAGTATTTCAGTGTCGAAAGTATTCGATTCCTCATTCAACTTATTGTATGAATAGACCAACTGCTTAATTCCCGAAAGTTGATCAAGTAATAAATGCATGTCGTGCCATGGCAACTTTTCTACTTCGCTGTAATATTTATAATCCCCATCTTCCGTAAAAAAATCTTCTTCAGAAAATGCAAGTTGTTCAATGTTCATATCACTTTCGGCTATTGTTATGGGCCTAACTTTTTTAATGGCCTTATATACCTTTCCCTTGTTCCTCAATTCAAAACCAGCCTCGTTTATGGTCATTATTTCACTTTCCCCTCTTAACATAGCATCACTTCGGAAACCAATAAGAATCACTGAACGTTTCTTTTTATCAAAAATCCAGGTGCCATTTATGTTGGTTTCATGGTATTCTTCTTTTTGAACAAAAGTGAATACATCAGGTTCTTCAAAAGTCATAACCGAATTAGTATCTTGGTATGGCATATTCTTGAATTCCCATATTCCCAGTAGTCCGGAGTTTTTGTTCTCTTCCATGATTTTATTCAAGTCCAGTTTGTCATAAAAAACTTTTGCCCCGTCTTTTAGAACGATCAACTCACGATCGTTCAATTCCAAAATCTTTCCTTCACCATTGAAATCTTTATCAAACCCTGATTTCATTACGACGGAATGCTCTTTCTTGTTGTAATCCCAAGTACCGACTTCCACTCCCATCATAACCATTTTGCCATCACCCATAAAATCAGCGACCATATAAGGTTCTTCTACCTTATTATCGACTTCAACTTTTTGTACCAGCCAATTTCCTACGATTTGTGATTTTTGTGCATTGGCAAATTCTACCAATATGGAAAAGACCATTAGTAATAGATATACTTTTTTCATGTTTTAAAATTTTACAAACTCTACACGTCTATTATTTGCTTTTCCTTCTGGGGTACTATTATTATCAATGGGCTTAGACTCTCCAAAACCGTCTGATTTAAGTCTGTTCGGAGCAATTCCCATTTCAATTAATTTATCCATGACTGTTTTTCCCCTTGCCTTGGATAAGGTCATATTTGAAGTCTCACTGCCATCACTGTCCGTATGGCCTTCTACACTAAAGTTAAGATCGGGTTGTTTTTGCATTAGCTGGAATATCTTGTTGATCGGCCCCATACTTTCAGCTTTAAGTGTTGCTTTATTCACATCGAACTTGATTCCGTTTACAATAATCTTCCCCTCCGAAAGTACCCGGTCGTAATATTTTACGCCGCCTTTGGCAATACGAATATTTTTAAAATAAAAAGCTTTGTCTTCCCCTAAATCAGCCCAATAGGCTTGTAAAGTAAGACCCGACGGATTTCCTGAATAATGGGGAATATTTATAAGGCGTGTATCATCCATATACACTTTTAGTTTGCCTTTTGTGAACGCGATTGAAATATGGATCCAACGAGCATCGTCAGAATTGGTATGATCTATACCGGGCATTTCCCCATTTACCCCGGCCAATTTTTCAGCTACTCGACCAGAACCTATATCCATATACATAGCGGAAGGGGCATCCTTCTGATTCTTATCATCAAATAAACTCACAGATATTCTATTTCCATTTACAGGTTTGTAGAAATCAAATTCTATGGTAAAAACTTCTGGTAAGTAATCTTCTTTTGAATTTTTCAAGTATGGAACAATCGTAGGGTTTCCATCAATAAACATCATTACATTTTCACCATCGATATTAGCGATTTCGACTTGCCCTTTTACTAAATCCCATCGACTTGGAAATTCCCCGTTTTCTTCATCGATACTCGGACCGTCTTCAAAAATCACGGTATCACCGGGAATAAAGTCAAATTTGCTCCAAACCACATTAGGTCCTTTTTGCCGTTGCGAATCGGAAGTTTCAGTACCATTTTCTGTTGAGCCGGACTGATTTCCCTTCTGTTCGCTCCCTTTGGCCGTACTATCTTTTTCCTTTCCATCGATGGCATCCTCTGCCTTATCGAATTCTTCATCGATCTTGTCGTTGACCCTTTTTTCCGAACGGTTTTCAGCTTCCTGTTCTATTTTGGCCTTCGCTTTTTTAGTGAGTTTTTTTAAAAATTGACCATGGGAAACTTGCGGCGCAAACAAGAAAATGGCCAATAAGACAGATAATCTTAAGAGTGATTTCATAGTTTAGGTTTTATATTAATTTAAGGTTGAAATTACCTTACCCTATACTATGGATCGTCATCAAAAAGTGTGATTTATATCACCCGAAAGGATGATTTAAAGGTGTAAGCATCAAGTAAATAAGGGGATACTGAACAAATTATACGATAGCGACCTTCTTCATGGCCTGAACCCTGTTTTTTACATCCAATTTTGAATAGATATGTTGAATATGTGTTTTAACCGTGTTTTTTGAAACAAATAATTGCTCCGCTATTTCATCATTATTAAAACCATCGGAGATCAACTGAAGTACTTCTATCTCTCTTTTGGATAGATCGAATTGATCCAAGTTCGATATCCATTCATTTTCATCTTCGTCACTTTTAGATTGCATTTGTGCACGTAGATCGTTTATTTGCCCCATATATTTTTTAAGCTCAATATTTTTCCTTTCCAAATCCAACGCCCGGTTTTTGCGCAATAAATTAATGAACACCAATAAAAGTGATATAATCAAGGCACTGACGATAGTACCTATCCATAATGAAAGTGACCTTCTTCTGGTCTTTTCCAAACTCAATTTATTCGCTTCTGCCAAATTTTTGATCTGAGCATCTTTCTTTGCACTTTCATATTGTATTTGCGCGGCGATCATATTCTTCTTTGATACCACATTCACTATACTATCATGGTATTTAGTAGCTTTTTTATACGCCTGTAGGGCCTCTTTGTAATTATTGGTTTTCGTATGGTAAGTTGCCAACGCATCATAGCCCAACTCAATATTCTGTCGAGATTGTATTTTTAAGGCATTTTGCAATCCGGCATTAATAAATTCCAATGCTTGGGGATATTCTTCTGTGAAGGTTTTATTTATTCCGATATTAATTTGGGTGTTGCTTAAATATCTTGTGTTATTGAATTTTTTCAATAACGGAATCGCCTTCTCATAGTTTCTGGTAGATTCCTTGAAATTTCCTTCTTTTTGGGATAACAGGCCCTGATAATTATTTATCAAAGCTACTCCTTCTTTCCTTGGGTGGTCAACGGCAAGCTTCAAGGCCCTATTGAAATAAACCCGGGCTGAATCGAATTTTTTCAGATTAAGATACACCTCCCCTATATTGGCAAAAGCATACTCTTGACCCCTAAAATTATCGCTTTCCCTTTCAATCATCAAGGCCCTTTTGAAAATGGGAAGCGCTTGATCGTATTCTTCAGTATCTAAAAAAACATTGCCTATACCGCTCAGTGCTATAGCGATGCTTTTGTCATCATTTGTTGCTTCTGAAAGCCGTAAAGCATTTAAGTAATTATCGTAAGCCTCACTCTCTAAATTCAATTTTCTATAAGATACCCCTATACTGTTCAGGCATTTGATCTTTGACAAGGTATCCGTACTTTTCTCAAAATAACTCAATGCACGTTTGTGATACGTAATAGACTGAATATAATCATGCTCATACCGTGCCGTGATACCCAATCTATTGTAGCATTTACCTATTCCATTTATATAAAATATGGATTCGGATATGAGCAGGGCTTCGTCTAGAATATCTTTTCGTATAGCACCCTGATAGATGGAAGTTTTATATAGTTCGATTAGTTTCTCGACCTTCAAGGTATCATTTACCTGACTTTTCAGTACACTGAACTCGTTGGAAATATCGACAAGGGATTTGCTATTCTGGCCATATGATTTTCCTAGAAGCAAAAACCAGAATACTAAAACAAAAAGGAAATCTTTAAAACGAATTAACGACAATGGTAAACTACATTTTAAGGTGTAACCAAAGTTAACGAATTAACATTTGTTTCTTTGGGTTTTTTTTAACATTTGTTACATAAAAGAGGTAGCCCCCAAGATGACAATTTACTTTCTTTCAGTGATTATGAACTCTACCCTTCGGTTCTGTTTTCTTCCATCTTCAGATGCATTACTGACAATGGGTTTGGCTCCACCATGGCCCTGCCATAAAATGCGGTTTTCTGCGAGCCCTAAGGCAATTAAATACGCTGCAACTGCTTTTGCCCTAGATTCTGACAAGGTTAGATTGTATTCTTCTGAACCAATAGAATCGGTGTGCCCATGAATTTGGATATCCAAAGTGGGATCCAGTTGTAAGACATCATAAATATGTTCTATTTCTTTAGAGGATTCCGGCAATAACCCTGCTTTATCAAAATGAAAGAAAACATTTTCAAAGACATGGTTTTGATCCAATGTGATTTTCCCTTTTTCCGGTACATTCACAATAGTCCTCGGCTTTTCGGCAAAATCGGTTTTTTCGGCCGACTCCAATAATACCATATCAATATAATAGTATGCCCCTTGTTTGGCATTTCGTTTGGTTTTGAACAATCGGGTGCGCTTATTGTTCTTGAAATTCCCGAAAGTCAGGAACCGCTCATTACCTTTTGCCACGAATTGGGAATGGACCAAGATCCAATCCTTGGTATCATCCAAAAAGTTCGAATACCCTATTTCCATGTAGTGATATTCATTTTCGGTGTCTTTGTACAAATGCATTTTTGAAAGCTCTTTCCGAATGGGAAAATCCAACTTGTTCTTTGAAAAAAGAAGTCCGAATTCCTTTATGGCAAAATCTGATCGTTCAGCAAGACTTACATAAAATGAGATCTTATATTTTTTCCCTTTTTTAAGAGGTTGTAATAACCCAGCTTGAATATACTCCCGATAATCCCCCGGCGCATACAGATACAACCCCGCATACCCTATACCGAAATCTGCGGGCTGTGAACCGTTAAAATTTTCGGGGGTTCCCATTGCGGTACTACAACCATTGAAATAATCAGTGGAACCGGTTGTCGGGGTAGACCAACCTTCAACATCTTCATTAAAACTGCCCAATATCTGAGGGCAACCAACATGCGCCTCAAAACTAGGATTTACGATCAGGTTTTGAGTCATGCCCAAAGCCACGCAAAAGATGCATGCTACCCAAGAGATATGTTTTTGAAAGGGAGACAATAGAAATACCACTATTTACGACACCTCTAAAGTAGTAAATTCTTACGTATTACATCATTTTGACACGGGTTGCAAATGACCGTTTATCGATTATCAAAGAGCTGTGCTCCCCAACTCTCAAAAATCGAATTTATAGGTGGCACCCCCAAGAATCTGAAATCCCTGAACGGCAAAATTCGCCCATTTTTGATAGTCATTATTGGTCAGGTTCGCCCCTTTTACAAAAAAGGACAATTGTTCGTTAACTCGATACCCTACATGGGCATTGGCATCAAAATAACTATCCAAGGTTATTAAAGTAGCATTGATCTCCCCTGGTATTGGGTTTTGAATGGCAACTGTTGAGAAATCTTCCCGCTCGCCCACAAAAAACAGATTTACACCCATATACCATTTTTCATCAATCTGATAATCCATGAACAAAGATCCTTTTAGCTCTGGAAGGTTCCAAGCCGGATTGTCCGTTTCGGTGTCATAATCATATACTTCGGCATTTACGCCCAGTGTAAAATTTCGATTTACATCAACATTCAGTTCTGCGAACAAACCTATGGTTTTTATATCATCATAAAACAATTGGAAAGAGTTGCCGTAATAATACCCTTTTTCATCATCCCTAAAACTGTTTTCTGGATTCAAAATGAACAATGGGGTCCGATTTTCAGCAGTATACGATCCTTTCACATTATAACTTAAGTTGGGCAATAACTGCCCCTTGAATCCGACATAGGCATTATATTGCGAATCGGTTGGTTGAATGGCCAAGGTTGGCGACACGTAAGGGTTCTCTTCTACAAAACCATAATATGAATTTTGTTTCAACTCCCCTTTCACCCCTCCGTAGACAATAACATTGTCCTCTAACAAGCGATATGATGCGGCAACTGCCGGATAGATATAAAAGTTGTTTTCACTTGCTTCCATATCCATACCATAGACAATGTTCAGACCCAAATCTACCGTAAGATCATCCCTGAGCATACGTATTGTAGGGTTTACCCCTAACTGGAAATTACTATAATCTATTCCCTGCTCGTTATTGGTATCATCTACATCGGCATTGGCAAAACTACCGCCAACATAATCGAGTTTTACATTAATACCCAAAACTTCTTCCCCAACAGGTAATTCAAGACCGCCACCAACGATAAACCTATTTTCCCCGGATTCAACAGCATCCCAGAAACGTCTATATTTAATATCGGCATTTTTAAAATAGGAGTCTTCCACGTTTACATAAGCACCGACCTCACCCATAAAGTAATTCTGTTTTGAATCTATATCATTTATGGTTTCAGCATCATAGGTGTCTTCCGGTAATCCGTACCAATTGTACATTTGATGTTGTAGACCAACATCGGCGCCCCAATTAAGGTCACGATCCCTTTTTGAGTAAGAAGCATCAATTTCAGTGTTCGCATACTTACTGTCCAGATCAACATTATCTATATTGGCCAAAGATGAATAATGATCAAAACCTACATCCAGTCTTTCATCCCTATTGATTGCCCTACTGGTGTAAAATTTGGCCATTAGGTTGCCTGGGTTCCCAAGACCTGCCGAAGCATAAGAATTATATAGTTCAGGAGGAGGTAATTTCTGTACCGCCGAAGCCTTCCCTTTTGCAGGAGTAAAAGTGGAAGCCACAGGTACCGAAAATATTCTGTATTCTATTTCCTTTTTCTGAAGCACGATCGAATCGTTAAGATTGGGAACGGATTTAATCTTAAATGCATCGGATATGGTGGGTGAATACGCCTTGGTCACCGTAACCGTTTCCGTGCCGATATTATCTTCCTCTTCTTGGGCCAGGACCATTTGGGAAAGCCCTAAAAATATAATGATCAAATATAAATGCTTAAACATAATGTGTTCTTTATAGGGATATTAATTTCCGTTGGGGTCTACTGATGAGTTTCGCTGGGCTTCCTTGGATTTAATAATGGCCAACTCCCCTTTTGCCTCAGCAACGATTTCCGGATATTGACTAAAATTAGTGATTACACTTTCGAGAATATAAGTGGCTTGGTACGCATCATCCAAAGCATAAAAATTCTTGGCCATAAGCACAAGACCTTTACCTCCCCATTCTTTATAGCTCGAAAAATCCTTGGCCAATTTCTGCACCGAAGTGTTGGAAGCTTCATGTTTTCCTGCCTCATTCTTAAAATAAGCATCATAATAAAGAGCCTCTGCGGCAGTCTCACCACTGGCAATTTTCAATACTTCGGCATAGGCAGTTTCCGCCTTGGCCATATCATTGGTCTGAACGGCAGAACGGGCGATCATAATATGGGCATCACTTCTTATACGATCATCGATACTTGAGGTAGCCAAAACTTTTTGGGCATACGCCAATGTTTGTGCGTAATTACCTTGTTCGTAATACCCTTTCATCAAGTTAGATTGGGCAAAGGTCCTATTCTGTTGAATATCGGCCTGTTCTTCCAATCGCTGTAAATAAGGCAATGCGTTATTATAATCGTTCTTGCCAATGTAAATCTCACAAACCCTTGTAAGCGCTTGTTCCGTATACTCGCTACCACCTAAATCGGCAACTTTCTTAAAATATGGCAATGCCTTATCCCTTTCATCTTTGGCGAAATATAATTGGGCCAAATTAAAGTTGGCTTTGACGGCATGCATTCCATTCGGGAATTGTTTTAAATAACTTTCATACCCCCTAATGGCCGCATTGGTATTGCCCTCCATATGCTGTTTATCGGCAGATTCAAAACTTGCATTGTCCAATTCGGTATCGGTAACCTCAACAAAATCCAAATCACGTACCCATGCCGCATATTCGTCAACACGTCCCAAATCAACGTACACCAATTTGGCGGTTGCCACGGCTTGGATGGCCTCTTGGGTATTGGGAAAATCACGAACTACCTGCTTAAATTCCTCCAATGCCTTTTCATTTCTGTTGGCATTGTAATGAACCAATCCTTGCCGCATAATAGCTTGGGGCACCAATGAACTTCCCTTATAGCCTTCGATAAGACGGTCATAAGTGATCAACCCCTTATTTTCCTGACCTGCGGAAATGTACGAATTACCCAGTTCAAAAAGGGCATCATCCTTTAAAGTGGATTTTGGATATTTTGAGACAAATTTATCCAGCTCCTCGATTTTCGATTCACTCTTACCCACGAAGCCATAGCTCAGGGCTTTTTGGAATGCAGCGTAATCCTTTTCAGGACCGGTAAGTGCCAATGACTTATTATATGTTTCTATAGCCGGCCAATATTTACTGGTCACAAAATAGCTGTCGCCCAATCGCAGATAAGCATCATTCAGTTTATCTTGATCGGTTACACCAGATTTGGAAAAAGCATCAAAGTATGTAATGGCATTGGTATAATCCTTCAATTTAAAATAAGTGTACCCCAAATTATAATCCACATCCTTTGACTCCTCAGTTAGTGAGGCATTGGAATTCTCTTTAAAATCCTTGAAATTGGACAAGGCCTCATCAAAACGGTTCATTACATACAATGATTCCGCATTCCAGTAATTTGCCCTTGCTTTAAATAACGCGTCCTGGGCACTTGACAAGGACTTACTGAAATTCTCATGGGCAGCCGCATAATCCCCATCTATGAACAATTCAACCCCACGATAAAAGGCCACCTTTTGATAGGTTGTCTTACTAGCGTAGTTTTTATTCTTTTCAAGGAGTTCCATAGCACCTTCAAAGTTCTTCGAGGTAATATAGGAATCTACCAACAAGCCTTGCATTTCCTGAGTGTGGGCATCATTGGGATATTTCTCCAAATAATCCAATATTACTTTTGGAACCGGCTCATAGGCATTACCTATTTCATAGCTTAAACGAGCATAATTCAAATAGGCATCCTTTTGTATTTCTTGGGAAAAGTCCATTTGGGAAGCATTTCGAAACGCATTCAAGGCTTCCTGTTTCTTATCCAATTTTAAATAACATTCCGCCAAATGGTAATAGGCGTTTTGGGAAACACTATTGGTACCACCTATAATTTTATTGAATTGCTGAATGGCATTGGCGAAATCACCTTGCTTGTAAAAACAATATCCCAACAAGTAATAATCCGTATTGTTCCATTTTCCCCTTTTTCCTTTATACGCTTCCAAATAGGGAATGGCGTTAGCATATTGCCCTAAATTAAAGTAACTCTCCCCAATGATCTTATTGAGTTCGGAAACCTCATTCCTATCCGATTTGGGCAATTGTTTTTTGGCCAAGGCAATGGCCTCTTCAAATTTTCCCAGTTTAAAATTCATATCGGCCTGGTAGTACGATAATTTCTCATCTAACAATTCTGGATCGGTGATTTGGTCAAAACGTTCATTGGCCCCTTCATAATCATCCTGTTGATAGGCGATATACCCAAGGTAATATTTCGCTTGGGAACCATAAACCGGTGAACTGACCACCTTGTTCAGATAGCTTTCGGCCTGTTTGCCCTTTCCGGAAGAAAATAATGAATATCCATAATTGAAATTGAACTGGTCCATCTCCTTTCGAGACAAGGCACTTTGATCCACTTTATTGTACCATTTTAAGGCATACGGATATTTACCGGTTTCAAAATAATAGTCGGCAACATCGGAATAGGCCGAATTACGTTTAGTCGAAGTCGGGTACGTTGCCACAAAATCTTCCATTAGGCGGTCGGCACCCAATTGGTTCAGCCTTACCGCGGCATTTGCAGCATAATAAGCACTGTTCGCTTCGGTCTCATAATCTTTAGTAGATAGTTTAACCTTCTCGAAAATAGTCTGGGCTGCTTGGTACTGCTCATTATTGTACAGTGCCAGGGCATCTTGGTAGTCTTTTTGTTCGTGGGTGTAGATTTTGGTTTCTTGGGCGGTTCCCAAGTAAAACATTCCCATGAAAATGGGAATAAAAACGGTGATTCTTTTCAGCATAGTGTTCTAACTATTTTAAAAAATTCCGTGATGGAATTCAATAACTCCTTATACGAATTTCGCCTTGCCGGCAACAACTTTTAAGATATACTCAAACAAAAAAGAATTTCTTGTTACGAAATTCCGTATTCTTATCGTCTAAAGACAATAACGGCAAATATTATACCTAAGTATAACCTTAACATAAATGTAACAAGGACAAAGTAAAATATTTTACTTGGGGCTCCTTTGATTTCATCCAGAACTTATTACTTTTATATCAACAAAGTTACTATGTCAGAATCAATTTTAGCATTAAAAGATGTCGGAGTTTTCCAAAAGGAAAATATGGTATTGAACGAGATTAGCCTCGACATTAAAAAAGGTGAGTTCGTCTACTTGATCGGAAAGACCGGAAGTGGAAAAAGTAGCTTTATGAAAACCCTGTACGGGGATCTTCCCCTTCGACATGGGGAAGGGAATATCGTTGGTTTTGACCTTAAGACCCTAAAAGAAAAGGACATACCTTTCTTACGAAGGAAACTGGGAATCGTTTTCCAGGATTTTAAATTGTTGCCGGATAGGAATATCAACAACAACTTACAATTTGTACTCAAGGCCACCGGCTGGAAAGACCAGGCCAAGATGGACACGCAAATTACAGAAGTGCTGGACAAGGTCGGTATGAAAACCAAAGGATTCAAATTTCCTCACGAACTATCCGGGGGGGAACAACAACGTATTGCCATTGCTCGTGCCTTATTGAACGACCCCGAGCTTATTTTGGCCGATGAGCCAACAGGTAACCTTGATCCCCAAACCAGTGTGGAAGTGATGAAGGTTCTTCAGGAAATCAACAAATCGGGACGCACCATTTTAATGGCCACCCATGATTATGCCTTGATCTTGAAATACCCTTCAAAAACGCTCAAATGTGACGGCAGCAAAGTCTTTGAAGTGGTTCAAAACGCTGTATAACTGACCAGAAACACCCTGCTATTTCAAATTACGACCAATAGATTTGAATGGCACGAAACTTGGGTTCGTAGTCACTGTAATTTTCCAAGGACCCTAGCATTTGCAGGCTTCCTTTCTGCTCAACCCAACACCTTAATCTATCCGTCCCGTTAATGATATCAATGGGCATATTCGTATAATCATATTCGTACGGTGGTTGCAACCATTTAAAATCCCCTTCCATAAGATGGTATAACTCCCGCAACAACCATTGACCAACACGCCAAGGCTGAAAAACGTTTCTATCGGTTACATGAATTTGAAATCCACCACAGACGCTATCAGCATGTTTATTGAATGTCGGCAAAAAGGTTATCGGTCTTATGGCAACACCTTTTAATCCCGACTTTTCCAAAGCTTGCTTCAAATGCCGATCATACCAACCAAAAGGTTCTATTGATGGATGACCCACCAACTCCAAGGATTGTGTAGTCCCCCTTCCCTCGCTAAGTTGGGTACCCTCAAAAAGGACAATCCCAGGAAAAGTCATGGCACTTTCATATCTGGATAAATTTGGTGAAGGCAATAACCACGATAAACCCGTATCTTCAAAATACATGTTCCGTTCCCAGTTACGCATTTTTATCACTCTATAATTCATTGGTTTATCGGCCCAGTACTTTTGATGCATTAGCCCAACTTCCCCAATGGTCATTCCATGCCGTACCGGAATAGGGTGCCGGCCAATGAAGGAAGCGTATTTGGGATCCAGAACATTGCCTTCCAAAGTTATGCCGTTCAATGGATTTGGCCGATCCAAAACAATGACCTCAATATCCTTGTCGATACACTTTTCCAATAAAAGCGTCAAAGAGTATATGTAGGTATACATACGGCAACCCACATCTTGTAGGTCTACAAAAAAATGATCTATACCATTGAGCATTTCATCGGTTGGGACACGAGTTTCCGAGTAAAGTGAATATACCGGAAACTTAAAATGTGGGTGTACATAGTGGTCCGTTTCGATCATATTATCCTGTGCATCCGTAGAAAAGCCATGTTGCGGACCGAATAGCTTAATGAACCTGGATCCGAACAATTCTTTAAAGCGTACTGCCGCAGGTACAAAACCCTTGTCGACCGAGGCATTATGACAAAGTAACGCTACGTTTCCTTTGAATTCCTTTTGAAGATGGAAATCATTACATAAAACATCCAACCCTGTAGCTACCTTGACCATTTCTTTAAAATTTCAATCGATACTGTAATTGATAAAACAAGGCTTTAAAAACCTCTCTTCTTCTTTTATAAAATTACGGATTTAAAAGAAAGGAAGGGTTTCAAAATGAAAAGTAAGAGCCTTTTTGGAAGGTTCCAAAAAATTCAATTATCCACAAAACCAAAATCATGTAAAACTGGTCCACACCTACAAAAATCAGGTAACTTCTTACAATAAAACCTTTTACCGACCTAATTATTCAATAACTTTAAGAAAAACCATAAAAGTTATGCCTCGATTTGAATATACAGGGTTTAAATATGCCCAATATCCTTTTGCATACCTCTATAAAGATGACAATGGAAATAAGGGCGAAAAAAAGATACACCAGATCATCTTTGGGGATTGGGTCGGTATTCTTAAACCCGAAAAGACCAATGGCGATTATTTATTCGTTCGCGTACGTGGGGAAAATGGTTGGATGCATAAAGACGACCTTCGCGATGACCGTGTTCTGGAAATTGTTTTCTTGGATGTTGGCCAAGGTGATGGGGCATTGGTCGTAACCCCGGATGATGAACATATCATAATCGATGCCGGATTGGGCGACAATATGTGGCGCTTTCTCAAATGGCGTTACAATGAATTCAAAACTGAATGGACTTTTAAATACGCGATTGCCAGTCACCCTGATCAGGACCATTATGGGGGCTATCATTTTCTGGCAGGCGAACCCAATGTGTTCTTCAATGAATTTTTACATAATGGGTTACTCGAATATCAAAAAAACATTAAACCTTCGTACTTCGGGGAAACGGAAAAAACAGATCGTACGTACTACACAGAACTGTTCGATAGCAAACAAAAAGTCATCGATTATCTAGCCCATGAACCCAATTGGAAGCATCCTTCCGGCAACGAACAATGGGATAAGAATTACGCCAAGCTTCTAAAGCGCATGTTAGACAACAACAAAATCAATGGGGAAATCCGCATGCTCAGTGAAGCTGATAAATATCTTGATGGGTTTGAAAAGGACAAAACACTTAATATACAAGTCCTTGGACCGGTGACCGAAACGGTCAACGGTAAAAAGGCATTGCGTTCCTTAGGGAATAAGGGCAAAACCAAAAACGGACATTCCATTGTCTTTAAACTGAATTATAAGGACATCAATATCTTTCTTGGTGGTGACCTGAACATCAAGGCCGAAGAGTTTTTAATGGAAAAACATACGGGAATGAAATTGGACTTCAACTCTGCCACGGAGGAAAACGAATTCATTGAAAATGCGCGTCGTTTTTTCGAGACCGACGTTTCAAAAGCCTGCCATCATGGTAGTGCGGATTTCACCAGTTTGTTCCTTAGATGCTTAAACTCAGTGGCCACGGTAATATCTAGCGGTGATGAAGAACAACACTCCCACCCCAGACCGGATACCTTGGGTGCCATAGGTGTAAACGGGCGAGGGGACAGGCCTTTGATCTTTAGTACGGAGTTGGCCCGATCACACAGGGAAGATGAAAGAAAAACCCTTTCAGAAATCAATGAACTAGAAATTAAATTGGCAACCGCGACCACAAATGCCCGAAGACTTAAACTCATCGACCAAATCCAAGAAAAGAACGAAAAGCTTAAGGAACGTAACGTCACGGTATACGGCTCAATAAATCTCCGCACCGATGGGGAACGGTGTATCATTGCCCAGAAGTTGGAAAAAGGTGGCGGAAGCAAAGTTTGGGATATTTATAAATTGGAAAAAAACAATATGGGACGTTTCAAATACGTTCCTAAATAATTATGATAAAAAAACAAAAAGACGCCCGACCCGATAAGAAAGTAAGTCCGTTAATAGGACTATTACTATTCTGTATCTCAATCATTTTAATGCTCGTTACCGGCCCACTGGGTTTCATTTATGGGATTTTCCATTCTTTATTCACTCAAGGATTTTCAGGTATTGGGGAATTCCTTTTGAAAATCGCCATATCAATAGACCAGTTGGGAAATGTAATGATGCAGCATTTATTGAACCAACTTTGGATTAAAAAAGCAGGTTATCGATTTGGTAATCGGGATGAAACCATTTCCAGCGTACTCGGAAAGAACAAACAAAGTGATACATTGACCGGTTTCGGAAAAGCCATTGATAAGATCTTGGATATCATTGACCCCAATCATTCCTTGAATTCCATTGATTATTACGTGGAACCGAACCATTAAGAAAATGGCATTAAAAATCTATCACACCTAAACCTGGTCTATCAGTTGGGTACAACACCCCTTTCTCAAGGCGAAATATATCCTTATAAGGGTCTGAAACCAGCTCTAAATGTCCGTCAAGATCCGCATACTTCACATTTTGTCTCGACAAAGCAAAATGTAAACCTGCCGCTATACCGAGTCCACATTCATCAATACACCCGACCATGGCCTCCAACCGTGCCGCTTTGGCAACGGAATCAATGTGGGTTCCGACCATAATACCCCCTACTTTCTGCAGTTTTATATTCACCATATCCACCCGTTCATTCTGTGCCAAACGAAAAGCGTCGGTCAAAGTCTTTAAGCTTTCGTCAGCCATCACAGGAATATGCACCTGATCTGTAACCTGTCCCAAACGCTCTTCCACTTCCTGCTTGGTAGGTTGTTCAAAGATCTCTATTCCTATATCCTTTGTGGCCTTTACAAAAGCGACCGAATCCTTTACCGAGTACCCCTGATTCCCATCAAAACGAAGGGCAATCTGCGGAAATTTTTCATGGATTTTGGTCATTTTATCAATATCATCCTGAAGGTTGTCCCCTCCCTTTACCTTTAAGATTGTAAAACCTTGCTGCACATATTCCCGTGCATGCCTTAAGGTCTCTTCCACAGGCAAAATACCAATGGTAATACTTGTGGCAATACTATTGCGATATCCTCCCAAAAATTTATACAAAGGCACTTCGGCCTTTTTGGAAATCAAATCGTACAACGCCATATCTACCATGGCCAATGCAGAAGATCGCTTACCCAGCAATTGCTTTAACTCCATCAATACAAAAGCATAGGAAAAAGGATCTTTACCAACTAAATATGGAGCTATTATGGTGGTAATGGCATGTTCAACATCCTTAGGGTTCTCTCCTGTCACCACCAAATCGGGTGCGGCACAACCAAAGCCCAGCCATTTGCCATCGGTCTCCAATTTCAGGATAAAATTGGTCGTCTTGCTAATGGTCTCGTAGGCAATGGTATAAGGCACGGATAAATCAATATCCAACCGTTCGTATGAAACCGCCGTGATTCTCATCAATATCTTTTTTGATACAATTCGTCCAATGGGGTATTCTTGATCGATTCAACAAAACGCACCATATTCTTGATCATGACCTCCCACATTTTCTCTCCTTTCTCCTTTGATGCTTTTGTGGCATCTCCCATGATTCCACTTTCAGAGATCTTATCGGTACGTACATACCAGCTTATACTACGGTCATCATCAAAATCGAGGTAATCGCTACCGAATTTAAGGGTCGATTCCAAGGCTTTATCCATTTGCACCATTTCTGGACGTATGGCCAAGGTGGTACTTGTTTCAATTTCCCCTGCATGGGCATCGTTAGGGGTCTCTACCATACCCGCCAAATCCACATCACTGGTTTCGCCGGTATCCACACCCACGAAAATCTTTGCATCGCGGTTGATCATTTGGGCGGCATAGCTTAAGGTCGGGGCGTTATCCCCATGGCCGTTTAGAATAATTATCTTCTTTACGCCGTTCTTCGCCAAACTCATTCCCAAATCGTAAACGAATTTGGACAAGGCATCATTTGTTACGCTCAACGTTCCCTTAAAACCATCATGATGGTAAGATACGCCAAAGGGTATAGGAGGCAACACCAAAGGTTTAGGGTCTTTACAGGCCTCGGCCACTTTAAAGGCCATGTATTTGGCATCAAAGTAATCTACATCCAATGGTAAATGTGGGCCATGTTGTTCAATGGCCCCACAGGGTAGGATAACTGTATCAACCGTTTTTAAATAAGCTTCAATTTCTGGCCAGGTAAATTCTTCCCATAAAAAACCGGACCTTTTATTATTTGTCTTCATTGTTATTTTGTTAGAAAATAAGGGGTTTCATAATCCTCATTTTGCAAGGTGAAGGTATGCCATTTTCTATCACGCAAGCGCACTGTCCCATCAGAATATTGTGCTAAAATTTTAAAGAGCGGTTTTCGGATATACACAGGCAGGTCACTCATCATACTTCGCTCATTATCAAAGCGTAACTTCACGATTTCAGGATGCTCCTTGGCTAATTTCAACGTGTGGTCGGTTTTCTCGACCAACCCTTTCCCCATCAATAGGTAATACAAGTGGGAGGCATCGCTACCGATTTGTTTTATACTCCGGGCCGACAATGCTTTTAAGCCTTTTTCAATCTGGTCCTCAGTGTACCCACATCGTTTGGGATCTTCATCCAATGCCTTCAACATTCCCACTATACGCCTACACTTTTCACAGTTACCGCAGGGCATCATTCTACCATTTTCCTCATGGGCCGCATGGCAAGACACTTGATGGGTCTGCAGTTCGGGATATCGTTTTACCAACACTTTCAAGATCAATAGTTCCGAGGTGCTTCTTAAAATTGAATATTGATACAGGTCCCAACCCTTCTTTTTATAATATCTCGTAAGTGCATTGTCAAAATATTTACTTTGATCGTACAGGGAATTATAGTGGGATAATCCCTCATGGTTTCCCTTGACCGTAGTATCATATTCGTTCCCGATAAGTACGTTCCCGATATTACGTTTTCGCACGATTGGGAGCGTTCCAAAAAGAAAAACAGCGACGGTCCATAAACGAATGGGATAGATATCGGCCCTGATGTTCTGGAAGTTCTCTTTGATGAAGGGCATTTGTTTCACCATCCAATTAAAGATACGATCGCTATTACACCAAGGTTTTGCCGTATTGGGTTCAATTTCTTTATAGTATTTGTGTGAATTTATTGCGGTAAACCAATGCCTGCCGGATTCATTAATGAAAATTGGATGGGCTTCACCGATTTCCTTTATAATACCGTAAGTCAAAAGACTATCCTTGCCCCCACTACTTAGAATCGCATATTTATTTTTATCCGTTTCATTGATTCTCCCTTCAACCTTCAAATGGGCATATTCGGTATTTATGAATTCGATTTTTGCAGCGGTATACCGCTTTAATTTCTCGACCTTCAAACTATCAAAGGGTGGTTTTAAAAATTCATTTTTATGGTAGAATTTATTCACCAATATTTCCCTAGAGGTGTTCTCCATCATATCTCTCAGGAAGCTTTTATCGGTATCGTCGAACAAACCATCAAATTGAATGGTTTCGAAAAAGAGTCCATAATTCAACGCGACCTGTGCCAACATCATGGAGGCCAAGTTAACGTCCTCGGCATTCTTCCTATCAAAATACACTTGGTCATAGGAATAAATCAATTCATTCGAAACTTGGGAACCATCTTCCTTATCAAGGGTATAAACCGCTTTAACCCTTTTGGGCTCAACAGCAATGTGATGAACCGAAAGCTTGGGAAAAACAACAAGAGACCTTATCGATGTCATTTTAAATGTTCCTTTAATAATGAAATAAGGGGTTCCGCACTGAACCTAAGCACATCGAAAGCCGGCAATTTGGTCTCCAAGGTAATGTTCTTGCAGGCTTCCAAAATTTCCTCGTCACTTTCCATCAACTCGTGGTTAACGGTTACTGCAATTACTTTTTTACCGGAAATAACTTCCACGGCATTGATCTGTTCTTTTAGGGAATGCAGTTTATAGCCTGGAAAACCATCGTACTCCACCCTTTTTGGGGCATGTTGCATGATCACAAAGTCGGGACGCCCGGCAGCCAATATCTCGAATCCGCCAGGATATGCGGGATTCATAAGACTCCCCTGCCCTTCGATCACAATCACATCCGGATTTTCATTTTCATACGCACTAACGACAGCATGTTCAATTTCGCCAGAAACAAAATCGTTGATACAACTATCCATGACCATACTGTACTTAGCACCCTGCATCCACGCTGTTTGCCCCGTACCGACCATTTCTGCCTTGAGGCCTGCATTGCGGAAAGCATGTACAATGATCCATGCCGTGGTACGCTTGCCCAACGCGGAATCGGTACCCAAGATGGCCAGTTTTAAGCAATCGACCTTTTCAATATCTCCAGTGAAAAAATGAAGCTTATCCCTGTCCGGAGTTTTTCTTACATCACGGATCCTACTCCCTTTCTCTTTCGCCAATGCTACCATTTTGGGGTCATTGGTCAAAAAATCGTGCAATCCGCTATCTACGTTCCACCCCATTCGTAATGCCTTTTTAATCGTTCCTTTTGCTTCAAAAGGCAAACGCCCCCCATCAGGTGCCAAACCTATCACCAGTGTTAAAGGGGTATTATCTGTGGAAAGTTCCGCAACGGCCTCATCCATATTCCCGAAAATGGGAATACCGTTCGCTTTTCCATCTAAAACAAGACCAGCATCTTTCCCAGCATATTTTGTATCCAAGACGCCGATTACTTCATAACGTTCCGTAAAGCGCACCAAACCATGGGCAGTTTTGCCATTTGGGGTATTAAAAGCATCTTCGCAATATACCAGTGCCTTACCATCAATTGTTTTTTTCATGTTCTTTTAATTTTTTGCCGTTAAAACCGCCACAAAACGGCCTGGTTCAAAATTCATTTTTTCGTCCAATTCCAAAAGTGCTATGAGTCCGGCCGTAGCCGCAGGTAATATTTTAAACCCTTCCTTTTTAGCCAGCAACGATGTCATTTCCTTCATTTTCCTATCACTGATATTAAAGGCCTCCCCATTGGATTCTTTCAACGCATAAAGTGCCTCTTCCCCATCAAAACTATGCCAGTTGATCAATGGCTCGTTGTATTTGGTCTCTTTAATGGCTACCGGATTCAAATCCTTACAGTAATCCAATCCTAAAATAAAGGATTGCACGATCGGATTCTTATGACTGGATGAAGCCGCTATCATTTTCGGTATCTGGGAAGTTTTCCCTCTTTTATATAGACTTACGAACCCCCTATAAATACCGGCGAACAATGTTCCGTTAGAAACAGGAACCGCACAGTACTTGGGGGCATCGCCCAAATCCTCATAAATTTCCGTTGCTATTTGCGAATAGGCCGAAATCTGAAGTGGTGTATTGGAGCCTCCGGGATTAGCATCATACCAACCGTTTTCCGTGGCAAGCTTGCTACTTTTAACCACCACATCTTCATAACTCCCCGGCAATCTTATAATATGTGCCCCCAAGGCTTTCATTTCCTCAATACGGTCTGTATGGTAAGTCTCCGGAATATAGATTTTACATTCCACACCGGCTAAATTCGCCGCCAAGGCCACCGACACCCCATAATTGCCACATGTAGCTAAGGAAACCACCCCAAAATCCCTTCGCAGGGCATCATAAATCTGGGCAAAGGCAATTCGGTCTTTTTGGGTCCCTGTAGGGTTATCCCCTTCATATTTAATATACAATTGCCGTATACCGAATTCCCGCTCCATGGTCTTGGCTCGGTTGAGCCCCGTATCCCCAACTTCCAAATTGATGATGTCCTCGAACGACTCTAGACGATCGACCAAAGATTTGGTCTTGTCCTTTACAAAAGCACTCAATTCCCTAGCTTCCCCGGAAACATTATTTTCCGAGGTTTTAACTCCGTCTTTAAGGTTCATTTTGCATTGTTCATTTATCTAATTAAGATAAGTAATTTATTTAAGCGAACTCCATATTAATTTTAATGGAACCGTATCGTCAAAACCGGTACATAGGTAATATATTTATACAATGTTAATTGAAATTTTAACACACCTTTTTATCAAAACATAGGAAAGAAGCCATTTTATCAAGATTACCGCCAGCCGTTGAAATAAAAATTTTAACATAGTGCAGACCAGCCAATTGTATACTTTTGGGTACATTTTAAAAACTAGTAGCAAACAATGAAGAACACCTTTTCTTTTTTCGCTTTTCTAATGCTGGCCGCTTTAGGTTTACATGCCCAAGACAAATTACCCATTAAGATAGACGATACGAAAATAAAACCCTTGAACAGTTTATTTGAAATTTCGTTTCAGACCGAATTGGAAAAGGAACTACTGGCCAATACCAAATGGAAAGAGTTGATTTCCCAAAAGAAAATGGCCGTTGGGATCGTGGACCTACACGATCCAGAGCAAGTGAAGTTCGCCCGAATAAACGGCAACCATATGATGTATGCAGCCAGCTTACCCAAAATAGCCATTCTACTGTCCGCGATGGATGCAATTGAAAAAGGGGAATTAAAGGAAACCACAGAAGTAAGAAAGGACATGCGCCTAATGATCAGCAAATCTAACAATGCCGCATCGACCAGAATGATAGACCGCATAGGTTATGACAAAATCGAGGCGGTAATGACCGACCCAAAGTACGAATTCTATAATGAGAACAAAGGTGGCGGACTATGGGTAGGCAAACGTTATGGTGGTGGCGGAGATACAAACAGAGAGCCTTTGAAAAACCTTAGCCATGCAGCAACCGTAACACAAGTCTGTAGATATTATTACCTATTGGCAAACGGAAAATTGGTCAATGAAAGCCGTTCAAAACAAATGTTGTCGATAATGGAAAACCCGGAACTGCACCATAAGTTCGTCAACACCCTTGATAAGATCGCTCCCAATGCGCGATTGTTCCGCAAATCCGGTTCTTGGAAGACCTATCATTCCGATTCTATATTAGTTTGGGGAGAAAATCCGAACAGGCGTTATATACTAGTAGCACTAGTAGACGATCCAAGTGGGGAACAAATTATAAGGGATTTGGTGAAACCGGTAGAAAAAGTATTAATGAAGCGTATATCTTTGGCCAAAAACTAGGACAAGGTACTTTAGCAAATGATAATCCAAAAATTAATCAAAAAAGTATTTGATGTACGTGAAGGGGAATTCAAGGTTTCCCTATTGATGTTATCCTATATATTCTTGATCATAGCCGTTTTACTGATTATAAAACCTACGGTAAACGCACTTTTCTTATCGGAATTAGGCGTTGAACAATTGCCTTATGCTTTTCTATGGGTTTCTATCGCGGCGGTCATAAGCTCTTTTTTCTATTCAAAAGCCTTGGCCAAATTTTCCCTTCATAAAATAGTTAAATTCACCCTCATTATTTCGGTTTCTGTCTTAATAGGATTGGGCATTCTATTAAAATTGGGCATCGTGAGTGGATGGCTATTGTATTTCTTTTATGTCTGGGTGGCCATTTATGCTGTTTTGTCCGCATCACAATTTTGGGTATTGGCAAATTTGGTTTATAATGTAAGGGAGGCGAAAAGACTATTCGGTTTCATTGGATCCGGGGCGATTCTTGGAGGAATCTTCGGAGGTTACCTAACCTCTATCCTTGCCCCTTTAATAGGAAATGAGAATCTAATATTTTTGGCAGCCTTTCTTCTTTTGACATGTATTCCGTTACTCAACAGGATTTGGAAGTCCAGGGTTAAAAAGTTAGGCAAATTCAAAGAAAAAAAAAGGACGGCCACAATTCCCGAAAGACCTTTAAAACTAATTCGGCAATCCAAACATCTTACTTATATAGCCTTGATCATTGCAGTAAGTGTTCTTGTAGCCAAACTTGTAGACTATCTGTTCAGTGATTTTGCGGCCGCAGCGATTACCGATGCGGATGAACTTACATCTTTCTTCGCTTTTTGGTTTTCAACCTTCAACCTACTTTCCTTGGTGATCCAATTGTTTTTCACCCACCGTATTGTAGGTATATGGGGCGTCGGTTTCTCTCTACTCTTATTGCCATTGGGCATTTTTGGTGGATCACTACTTTTCATTATTCTTCCGGAACTTTCCGCGGTAGTGGTCATAAAGGCAATGGACGGGATCTTGAAACAATCCGTGAACAAAAGTGCTACAGAGCTTTTAACCCTGCCATTACCTTTTGATTTAAAAAACAGAACCAAATCCTTTATAGATGTTGTGGTCGATAGTATTGCCACGGGAATTGCAGGGTTTCTCCTGATTTTCGTTGTTCGGGGCCTTGACCTGCCCTCATTTTATATTGCAATTCTCATCATTGTTTTAGTGGCATTGTGGCTTTACTTTATCCTCCAGGTACGTAAAGAATATTACAAGACTTTTCGAAACAATTTGGAACTTATAACAGAGCGGATCGGAAAAACCAATAAGCGTGTGAAACGTACCTCCGTTATTGCCGGTATGCGTGCGGTTTTCAAGAACGGAACAGAAGGACAAATCCTATTCATGCTTGAAAAATTAATGGAAATCAATGACAAAAGATTTGAAAATGATGTACAAGAACTTCTTTCACACCCATCGACCAAAGTACGTACGGCGGCCATACAAAACCTGTATTTTTTAAATAGTTCAACAGTCGTAACCGAAATATCAGACCTTTTGAACACTGATGATGAAGCTTTGACATTAGCTACTTTGGAGTACCTTTTATTGCATGCCGAGAAAAACAGTAAAATGGTCTATGACCGATATTTGGACCATGACAACCCTCAGATCGCTACTGCCGCCCTTTACTGTCTCGCTAGGGAGGCGCACGACAATAATTCACTGAAGCAGTCTTACGATTTAAAGAATAGAATCAAAAAAGAAATTACTAAACTTAAGTCGGCCGACAATCATAAAAACAATTTGACCATTCTTATTAAAACCATTGGTGCATCGAATATTCCAGAATTCTACCCTTTTATTTCCGATCATTTCAATAATGAGGATAGCACCATTGTACTAACAGCGATTGAAGCATCTGGAAAGACCATGCATCCTGCGTTCATTCCCGAATTAATAGATTTTTTACCGAATAAGTTATTTCGAACCCAGACCATTGATTCATTAAAAAATTATGGATCGAATATTTTGGTTGTGCTTGCAGCCACAATCAGGCAACGTTCAGCTCCTCTGGAAACATGCCGTTTTATCCCAATGGTCATCAAATCATTCAAAACACAAGAATGCGTTCATACCCTCTTACAACTTTTGGAAGATACCGATTTAGGTATACGGTTGGAAACGATACGGGCCTTGAGTGACATTAGAAAAACAAATCCGGAATTAAGGTTCAACCGAAATAAAGTCGTTACACAAATTTTTGAGGAATGTAAACTGTACCACCACACTTTATCGGCCATGCATACCCAAATCATAATTTCTTATCGGAACCGTAAAAAGTCACGAAAGGAAATCAGCGATCAAGAAAGAGATGCACGTACCAGCTTGCTAGACCTTTTGGAAAGGAGATTGGATGCAGGCCTAGAACGCATATTCAAACTCCTAGGGTTACGCTATCAACAAAAAGATGTTGAAATTGCCTATGAAGGACTTCTCAGCAATAAACAAGAAGCGCAAACCAATGCCATTGAATTTTTAGACAATCTTCTCACCGGTGAATTAAAAAGAAAATTATTGCCCATCATCGAGGATTCTGCCTTGGAAATATCATCTGAGGAAGAGCTACGGAAAATAAAACACAAAATACCTACGGAAATAGAGTGTTTTCAATCCCTTCTTCAAGGAAAGGACCAAAGGATAAAACTTGCCGTCCTTTATCTGATCAAATACCAAAAAGACAAAAAATACCTGGCTATGGCCGAAGAGGAAACCAAAAGCGATGATTTTAAAATACGAACATTCGCGAAAGATGCGGTCGAAGCGCTGCAGGGCTTACCTTAGTCTACCCTTACTCCATTCGTATCAATTTATCGATATTACCTGCTAAATACATATGATCGGAAGCTGAATTTTTCCTAAGTACATTCGTCATGAGCACAACTAAATAATTGCAATTGTCAGGATGTTCAACTATGGCAACCGAATTCATGTAATTGGAGACATTCCCCATATATTTTCCACATTCCTCTCCTTTACTTCGGTCACATTTATAAAGGCTTCCCGATTTAAAATAGACCGCTGCTTCTTTCAAGGCAGGTGCTTGGGCATATCGTATTCTACGGTCTGTCATATACATTAACCGTTTCATTTCCAAACTACTATTCTCATCAACAACTTTTCCTTGCTCTAATTGTACCAAAAATTTCATTAGCCCGTAAGGGGTACCTATACTGCCCCCTTTGTCTCCTACATAGGTATTGGCCCCTCTGGTGAAAAAACTGCCCAATCGCCATTCATCCGCTGAAATCCCCAAATCGCGCAAAGGAAGATTCACTACGTCATTCCCTAAATCGGTCAATTCCTTTTTTGGGGTTCCCTTAAAATAGGCTTCGCTTTCTTCTAGGGTTAAATCAGGGTACTTATCACCGAAAGCGGCCATCAACATTACTTCGCTCCAAACAATACTCGCCGCACCGTTATTACTGACCGAAAGCATATGATCTACCCATTCGTACAAATTAAAAACATCACTGGCAACGACTTGCCTTTTTACCAATGTATTCTTTTCAATATTGTAAATGGGAATGGTATGTTCATCGGTTAACCCCCACACACCTGCTTTTACCGACTTATTCCTTAAAAGTTGCGTACGCTTTTCCCATGAATCGGGATATATTTTAGCGAGTTGTACAAATAACCCATTCAATACGGCCAATTTACCCACACTCCCTGGTTGGTAACCTGCAGTTTCATTTCGTTCGGCATATCTAATATGGTCAACATCGGAAATATCCAAGACCGTTAGGGAATAACTTTTATCAAGACCTCGGAATAGATTGTTTATTTCTTTTTGAAAATCGGCATCAGTCGACATTAAAGCCGTTGCACTATCCTGGTTTCTGGAAAGCAGGTTCAGGTGAATTTCATCGTAAGTTTTGAACGCACCTGCCGGTAACGGTGTTGTACTTTTGACCTCACCACTTTTTATGAGTTCCAAGCGTTTCAATCTTTTAATTCCCGTATGTTCAAAACCATCAATGGGGTAATAGTGCAATGTGGTGAATGCTGAACAGGAAATAAATAAAATCAGATATAATATTGGCTTTTTCATTAGATTTTTTTCGAAAGTGAAACTTCTTTGTTTAGATCGATTATCGGAGTTATGGATTGCAGGTAATCAGAGCTCAATGCCTTTTTGTTTTCGACAAATGGACGAATTTGGAACAACCAAAGTTTATCATCCTTAAATCCCAATTCCACATCATAGGCACCGCTGTAATCCGATTTTGTTTCTTTGGGTATGGTCGTGCGAATGACCTGTGCCAGTTCTTGAATGTCATTTCTATTGTTATCATTGACAATCGGTTTTTCAAAAGTGGCCGAAAGCTTAGTTGTTCCCCCATTCTTTGGAAGTCCGTTAAAATATAACTCACGCGAAGGGGCCAAAAGACGATAATCCCCATTATGAAATAAGGTATAGGTTTCGGCCGATTGGCCATCGACCGCACCACCGGCCCCACGACTGAAAGCAATGGTAAGATCCATATCATTTCCCGAATTAATACCTTTAGTGATCAACACTCCCGAATAATCAACATCAACCGAAGGGATAACCAAAATAGAAGGGAAAACGTTTTCCGGGTTCAATAAATATTTTTGACGCCATTTAAAGCTGCGCTCGGTATAGGGAGAAGCCCAAACATCCTTTATCCCGTTCAAGATCCTTTCCTTGTCGAGAACATTGAATAAGGTGAGGTTAAGCCCCGCACCCGTAAATTCCTTAAGATCTTCCATGTTGGTATCACTTCTAAGAAATACGGGGATTTCGCCTAAGGGTTGTCCCAATACTTTTTTGAAATCTGATTCCAATTGGGTTAAGAAGTCTTGTTTTAGGGGCATTTTACCAATGGCCTCCCGCAAGATACCCAATTGTCCCAATTGATATTTCTCCACTTCCAACTCCGGTATCTGGTTGGCATGCATTCTTTCCGCTTCCGCGAACATATCATTCAAAAACGCCCAATACGATGTAGATTTCCCCGGCATTTGCTGATCCATATGATCCCTGAATACCCCAAATGGTATAACCAGGCCTTCAACTACCTTATCTGGGAACATTTTCTTTAACTGCCCTAAGTTGGCCGCCTTAGGTCCACACAACTTACCGGAATCGTTGGCATCAACACTACGAAGATCCAAAATTAGGTTCTGGTCCAATCTTATCTGCCCAACAGGTATCTCAATTTTACCGGCACTTCGCTCTTTTTTAACAAAAAGAGCCCGCTCTTGGTCCGTCATGTTTTTTTCCAGTTTCATTATGATATTTCCCTTATCGGAAACAGCATAAAAAACCAGTTGGCCATTATATTGTTTAAGGCTTTGTAAGTTATCATCCGACAGGGCAGCATTGGGTATCCCTAAATTTCGTGCAAGTAATTGTACATGTGACACCATGTTCCCCTCAGCAACAGTTGCAATCCCCGCAACCGGTTTCAAGTCTGATGGGGATCTTTGAAAAACATAGATCTTATCCGAAGTCACTTCCACCTCTTCCGGTGAACCGGATACCACCACCAGCTCTCCAAAAGCATACCCTGGATTAAGTCCGCGTAAGGTACTTTGGTTGGGAATATCCAAAACCATATTGGTAAGGGCCGACTCCCGGGCTATAAAATCTCCCAACTCCCCTACACTCTTCCCTAGGTGTAAAGCAATTGAGCCACGTATGCGATCATCTATAAATCCATATGCCAAGGGTTCAAATTGCCCATAGGTGTTGGTTACTTCTTGATAATTGGCTTTGACCATGGCCGCACTCCATTCAACCGCACCCCTTGCTTTTTCCATAAATGTAGTCAATTCGGCAAGGGTCATCGATTCGTTTTCAGATTGGCTCAATGTGTTTTCTATCTGCGACCATTCCCAGAGCTCCAAAAATCCGGCACCGGTAGACGCCGATCCGAGATAACAGATTTTTTCCAACTGATCCTTTACACTTTGGGGCTGCCATTGTTGTGCGTTCTTAAAAATGATTTCCTCCAACTTCAATGAAACATCAAGCAATTGAAGTCTGGCTAATGGTCGTTTTTCATTTAAAATTCCTTCGCGTATCCCTAACAACAATTGGGAAGCTTCGGAAATCAGGATTGATGGACGCGACTCGGAACCAAAATCGCCAATGAACCGCTCAATGGAATTGCCCAAAGTTGTCCCCTTTAACAAAGGGGCTTTCTGTAACAGTTTGGTCACATCTACTGGCTTGAAAAAAACAGTCATTGTAGCGATCAGCCCATCTATCTTTTTGTTGAGGTCAGAACTTAGTTCGGCAGCATGTTTCTGGCGAAAATTTTTAACCTTTACTATATCGGAAAACTCAGGCTGCCCATGTATTTTCACTCTTAAATCCATAAAAGGCAAAAATTCATCTGAAATCACTTTGGACTGGCTTCGCATTTTCTGTGCAACATCATCGTCACCAGTATGAGGAATATCCTTTAACGATTGGCGTATTAAAAAATAATTCCCTTTTAAGAATTCGTCCTTAGTTAAAAGCCATTTATAAAAATTAATCCCCCAAGCTTCTTCATCCTCTACCTGAACGGAGCCCCTGTAATATTGACCTTTTTGAAGTATCCATCCATTATCTACGGATTTTAAGTACTTTTCGAGTTGGTACTGTATTAATCGGGAATGGTTAAAATCGGCGTCCCAGAGCGCCTCAACATCAGTAAATGCCAATATTTGACCCAAATAAATATGATGCTCCTTACCTAGAGCGACCACCTCATCTTTGTATCTTGCATGTTGTACCCCTGGACCAATATTATCAGGGCAGGGATCCTTAGGTGCCCGTATACTCCCATCGGTACAAAACCAGCGTATATCTTTATAAGGACCCCTTAAATCATTTTTATACCGAGCTACATTCTCGATTATGGTGTTTACCGGAATCTCTTTTTGTGACAAAACGGAATTCATGGTTCCAACAACAAAAACAAAATAGAAAACAATCTTTAATTTCATCGATTTCATATTAAAAGCAACCAAAGATAATGTCTATTTTAACGCATAAGCCAATAATAATCACATGCAATTAAAAAAAGACAATAAACCACTCTACGACAATAATTTACATTGATATTCCAATGTATAAAAAAAAGCCAAAAATTAGTGTAAATTCAAAAAAATGTATTTCATTTGTCGTGTAAAAGCAATACTAATCTTGCTTTATCAACAGTATGAAATCATTTGGGCCAAACCTATCTTCGGGTTGTTCGATTTGTGCTTTAAAAGCTTCCGATTTTATTCAAAAAAATCGGGTGACATCCATTTTTATTTTTGATTTTCCGCTCTTCATTTCTTCTTTACTTTTTAATTACTCGATGAGGTAAACCTTACTTTTTTGGAGCTGGACTCCCGGAATGGAGTTTAGCACCTTATAGACCCGTAGTACCATTTTTTTAAATCATTAATTAAATACCATTTATTATGAAAACACTTTTTATATCCTTGTTTTTAATCGTTAACGGCCTTGGAGGGGCAATTGTGCAAGAATCAGAAAAAATAACCGCTACTTACGAGGGGTTTGAAGACGGCACGTATTATTTTACCGATAATGACGGATTTTCAAATGAATTTCAACATGTTACTGAAGGAGTACTTGAAAGTTACGACCTGACCGATGAAATGTACAAAGGAAAATTATTTATAGTAACTTATATTTCCGAAGTTGAGACCGATGATCTTGATGAGGAAATCACCGTAAATACCATAACCGAATTAAAGATTAAAGAATAACCGTCAAAAGGGGCTACGCGCCCCTTTTTTATTTAAAAGTGGTTTCACATGAGTCAATTTCAGGACAACCTCTTGTCCTATAGCCAATTCTTTTTGTTACTTTGCGTCCGTAACATAAACAAAAAAAATGGTAGTTCTTGGTATTGATATTGGAGGTTCTGGAATGAAAGGGGCGTTAGTAGACTCGCTAACAGGTGAAATGTTGACCGAAAGACACCGGATTCCGACCCCTGAATCAAGGAAACCTGCAGAAATGGCCCAGGTCGTAAAGGAAATCGTTGAACATTTCAATCACAAAGGCCCAATAGGTGTCGGGTTTCCTACCGTTATAAAGAACGGTATCTGTAAATCGCCGGGCAACCTACACAAAAAATGGTTAGGAGTAAATGTTCAGGAATTATTCGCAGAGGCTACCGGACTTCCGGTAACGGTCATTAATGATGCAGATGCCGCAGGGTACGCCACAATGAATTACGGAATAGGTAAAGGTAAATTGGGTTTAGTTCTGATGATCACCATTGGAACGGGTCTTGGAAGTGGGGCTTTTTTAGATGGGGAACTTATCCCTAATTTCGAACTGGGCCAAATACCTTATAAAAAATTTAAAAAAATTGAATCATGGGCTTCTGCCGGAGCCAAGGAACGTGAGGACCTCAGCTATGAAAAATGGGGAAAACGCTTCAATACTTTTTTGGAACTGGTAGAACTGATTGTTTCGCCAGACCTGATTATCCTTGGCGGAGGCACCTCGAAAAAGTACAATCAATTTAAAAAATGCATCACCATCGACACCCCTGTTGTACCGGCAGAATTAAGGAATGAAGCTGGCATCATTGGAGCCGCAGCTTCAGCCATGCACCAGGCCCCGAAAGATTTCGTAAAGGAATAAAGAACTTATCAATCTATACTAAAAGGCTTATTTAAAGGCCTTTTAGTATAGTCGCATTTTCAGGGACCGCAAAGAAATCATCGTTTATATCTTTCACAAACTGCATATCGGTAATATCTATTTGGGTAATATATTCACCTTGCTTACCTTCATTTGTCGTCCAATGGGTCTTTAGCTCTTTTGGTAATAGAACCCCACTTACATTCAACAATTCTCCTACTTCCATGAATTTTTCTGGATTGTGTCCGCCATTTTTAAAATATTCTGGATAAGAAACAATGTACCTAGTTGCTGTCAACAAATGGGTTTCTTTGTCAAATTGTAATATATAATAATCATCCGGGGCATCACCGGTACCAGCAGCAAAAGTTACTTTTACCACATCATTGACCTTGTTCTTATACACTACCTCAGGTAATAATTCCAGATGAACACCTTCTCCATCCAAAACAAATGGGTGCCCCATTAAATAAAGAGGAGTCAATGCCCAGAATTTGGTATCATAAGCAAAGGCCGTGGAATCTTTGGCCTTTACCCAAGCCGTTTTGCCATCCCAGCCATATTTAGCTGTACTATCGGTAACACTCGTATGAACGGCCTTATTGCGCCATACATCGACTACCTGATAGCTATCGCGTTGAGTTTTACCCTCTAAAGGCTGATAATTGAATCGAAAAGATAACGCCCCATTACTAAACCATTTACCTAATCCGCCATGTGCTTCCATTCCTGCCCAAACTATTTTTCCTGCATCGGACTTCCCCAGTCTTTCTTTCGCTTTTGAAACACGTTTTTTAACCCAAGATTCAGGAATAGAATAATCTTGAACCATTACCTTATGGGTTTCTTGTTCTTCTGGTTTATTTTCTTTGGGTTGTTCCTTACACGAAGACAATAAAATTACCATTGTGAACATACCGATTATCATTACTTTCATAGAAATCATTTTATATTTAAGGCAAACAGTCGCAACCAACCTTACAACCTTTCATAATATTGAAATAAAAAGGCCCTGACAGTATCGTCAGGGCCTTTATAAATTTGAGTACGAGTGATTTTAAGCTATTTTATTTCGCTTACGATCCACTTCGGTCAAGTGTATTTTACGCAATCTCAAGAATTTTGGAGTTACCTCTACATATTCATCTTTCTGAATGTATTCCAAAGCTTCTTCCAATGAGAATTTGATAGCGGGCACGATCTTTGCCTTATCATCAGCTCCGGAAGAACGTACGTTGGATAGTTTCTTGGTCTTTGTGATATTAATGGTCATATCATCACCTCTAGAATTTTCACCGATAACCTGTCCTTCATAAATATCCTCTCCCGGGTCTACGAAGAACTTACCTCTATCCTGTAATTTATCGATGGAATAAGGTATGGCCTTTCCGGTTTCCATAGAAACCAAAGAACCATTCTGTCTTTGGGGCACATCACCTTTCATTGGTTGGTATTCGAAGAATCTGTGCGCCATAATGGCTTCACCAGCGGTAGCGGTCAATAATTGGTTACGCAAACCTATAATCCCCCTAGATGGAATAACGAACTCACAATGCATACGATTTCCCCTAGCTTCCATACTGGTCATTTCCCCTTTACGGATAGAAACCATTTCTACGGCCTTACCTGAAACTTCGTCCGGCAAATCAATGGTCAAACGTTCAACGGGTTCACATTTAACACCATCTATTTCCCTTATGATTACTTGAGGTTGCCCTATCTGTAATTCATAACCTTCCCTTCTCATGGTCTCGATCAATACGGAAAGATGCAATACGCCACGGCCAAATACCATGAACTTATCGGCACTATCGGTTTCTTCGACTCGTAGGGCCAAATTCTTTTCCAATTCTTTTTCAAGACGTTCCTTGATATGTCTTGATGTTACATATTTACCATCCTTTCCGAAAAACGGACTATCGTTGATGGTGAACAACATACTCATGGTAGGCTCATCAATGGCGATGGTCTTTAAACCTTCAGGGTTTTCGAAATCGGCAATGGTATCCCCGATTTCAAATCCTTCAAGACCTACGATCGCGCAAATATCGCCGGTAATTACTTCTTTAACCTTTATTCTTCCAAGGCCTTCAAAGGTGAACAATTCCTTGATCCTCGATTTCACGATGCTTCCATCACGTTTCACCAAAGATATTTGCTGACCTTCTTTTAACGTACCGCGTTGTAACCTTCCGATAGCAATTCTTCCTGTAAATGAAGAGAAATCCAAAGAAGTGATCAACATTTGGGTGTTACCTTCCTTAGGTTCAAATGTTGGTATATGTTCAATTACCATATCCAACAAAGGTTCTATTGAATCAGTTTCATTTCTCCAATCATCGCTCATCCAATTGTTCTTTGCCGAACCGTACACCGTTGGAAAATCCAATTGCCATTCCTCGGCCCCTAATTCAAACATTAAATCGAACACCTTCTCATGTACTTCCTCTGGGGTACAATTTTCCTTGTCAACCTTGTTGATTACCACACATGGTTTTAACCCAAGATCAATAGCCTTTTGCAATACAAATCGCGTTTGTGGCATAGGACCTTCGAAAGCATCGACCAACAACAATACCCCATCGGCCATATTCAACACCCTTTCAACTTCACCACCAAAATCGGCGTGACCAGGGGTATCAATGATATTTATTTTCGTATCCTTATAAGTAACCGAAACGTTTTTGGAAGTAATTGTTATTCCACGTTCACGTTCAAGATCATTATTATCCAAGATCAATTCTCCCGTATCCTGATTGTCCCTAAAAAGTTGACAATGATGCATAATTTTATCTACCAAGGTGGTCTTACCGTGGTCTACGTGTGCGATTATCGCGATATTCTTTGTTGACATAACTTTTATTTAATAGCGTGGCTATTTTCAGCGGGCAAAGATACTGCTATTTTCTATAGTTCATCATAAAACGACCTTAATTCTTATATAATTGATTTTTAGCGATTTACTTTAACGTTGTTTACGTATGACCCAACCAAGCTTTGCAGCTAGCAATATACCGAAACCTTGATC
Organism: Maribacter luteus; assembly: GCF_009674825.1. Classification (GTDB taxonomy): domain Bacteria; phylum Bacteroidota; class Bacteroidia; order Flavobacteriales; family Flavobacteriaceae; genus Maribacter_A; species Maribacter_A luteus. The sequence goes on along the minus strand of NZ_WKJH01000021.1, from coordinate 61,719 downwards.
GTATTCGTCAAAGAAATACGCAGGGCCCGCTTCAAGTCTAAACTGAAAACCTTTAGGCGCTGTTCGCTGTAAACCATAAACAAAACCAAATCCGGCAAAATAGCTACTAGAATAGTCTAAATCACCAATTATGGCTTTACCGCTTTGAACGGCAATAGTTGGAGCCAAGTAATTACCGGTGTTACCTGAAATATGTTTTCCCTTATTCAACCTACGTTCAAAATTGTAATAATGACGGTACTGAAATCTACCGATAGGATAAATGCCGAAACCATCCTCAAAAAAAGTTGATTCCCTATAAGCAAATCCAACGGTAAGCTCTGCTGCCAATGTCGCATTCGCAGAAATCCCAGCTTCATAAACTACCCCAGGGAGTAGAAAATTCAATGAAAATTGATTATCCTCAACATTTTTAGGAGATTGCGCACCCATGGAACAAATAAAAAATAAAGCCAATAAAAACGATAGTGAATTTTTCATGGAGATAGTTTAGTTATTTGTCGATATTTATCAAATACCTCGCCAAAAGCCTATCTTTGAAAAAAAATATATTGATGGATCTAAATCGCATTCCCCAATTAAAATACACAACCAAGAACAATTTCTTTCTCCTTGCAGGCCCTTGCGCCATTGAAAGCGAGGAAATGGCCCTGCGTATTGCCGAAAAGGTAATTACCATAACGGACAGGTTGGAAATACCCTATGTTTTTAAAGGTAGTTTTAAAAAGGCAAATCGGAGTCGAGTAGATTCATTTACCGGAATCGGAGACGAAAAAGCATTGAGGATATTGCGAAAAGTATCTGAAACTTTCAAGGTGCCTACCGTAACGGATATACACGAAATATCAGATGCCGATATGGCCGCTGAATATGTTGACATACTACAAATACCGGCTTTCTTGGTACGCCAGACCGATTTGGTCGTGGCGGCTGCAAAAACCGGTAAGGTGGTAAACCTTAAAAAGGGACAGTTCATGAGTCCGGAAAGCATGCAACATGCGGTAAAAAAAGTTACCGATTCAAAGAATGAGCAAGTAATGGTCACCGATCGGGGTACCATGTTCGGGTATCAAGATATGATCGTCGATTTTAGGGGCATACCCACAATGAAGCAATACGCACCCGTTGTTTTGGATGTTACACATTCGTTGCAGCAACCCAACCAATCATCCGGCGTAACAGGTGGGCGACCCGACATGATCGAAACCATTGCAAGGGCAGGAATCGTAACCGGTGTAGACGGACTCTTTCTTGAAACACATTTTGATCCTGCCAATGCAAAGAGTGATGGGGCAAATATGTTGCACTTGGACCATTTGGAAAAATTATTGACCAATTTAGTAAAGATTCGAAAAACTGTGAACGAATTGAAATAGGATAAGGGCCGTTACTTATAAAATTTTTTATCACGTACGGAATAAGCATCAAACAAGACCTCTACCAAGATTTCATCGTTTATCTCTTCCAGAAATCTATAACGCAACGATTTCATCATTTTTCGACTGGCAGTGGTCATGAACTCCAAGTTTTTGGTCAAATGCGCCGCATTCCAAAAACCTACATCAACATAATCCTTGCTCTGGTTTAGGTAACAATAGGGCTTGTCACCTATATAATAAAACGGGATACGGTACTTATATTTTAAGTCGACCTCCGGGATGGTCGACTCAATGACCATCTGTAAATGCAACAACATGCCCCTAAAAGGTTCTGGTTGGCTGATTATATAGGCTTCTGCAGGATTCATTTTACCGTAAAGGTATGAACAAAATATTATCAGAACCAGGAACGGACTTCCCATACTACAGCGCCAAAACCCCATTCTCGAGGATAGGCCCGAGTATAAATTGCAAGGGAATTAACTTAAAGCAAGGGCTGACTCACTTACTTTACCGGCTTCGAAACCATTGATCACATCCCTTTTATAGAGGGAGAAATAAAATGTTGATCCCTCACCCAATTCGCTTTCAACCCATACCTCACCCCCCATCTTACCGATTATTTTCTGAACTACGGCCAAACCGATTCCACTGGAATCCTGAACAGGGTGCGTATTTAATTTTTGAAACAGTTTAAATATTCGATCAAAATGTTCCGAAGAAATCCCTTCCCCATTATCACTTACATAAAACTTAAAGCGGTCTACCTCATCAATAACACCAATATGGATCAAAACCTCGGGTTTATCATTGTATTTTATCGCGTTCTGGATTAAATTTTGGAATACCTGAAGGATCTGTGCCTTATCTACCAGTAAGCGGGGCAAAGCGCTATCTTTAATAATATGGATGTTACTCGCACTATTGGCCTGGACCATGGTATCTACCAATGTGTTCAAGTCGAGTAATCGGGTAACCTTCTTATTATCAACACCCAAGGAATATTGTAGAATTCCGTCTATTAAAACATCCATTTGTGCCACCTGATCCATCAACAAGGTTAAATTATCCCCGGCACTGGCAAGACTTCCCTTTTTCAAATCATCCTTGACCCATGCGGCAAGGGAGTGTACATTTCGTAACGGCCGTTTCATGTCATGGGAAACCACAAAGGCGAATTCCTCGAGATCCCTATTCTTATGTGCCAACTCCTTCGCCCTCTTCTCAAGATCCAAATTTCTTTGCTCCACTTCGGATTTCAATCCTAAATTGGCCTTCTTCAATTCCAATTTATAGCGAAGAAACCCATTCTGGATAAAAAAGGAAAACAAGAAAATAGTAGCCAAGGAAAGTAATATAGGGCTATGAACGGATGCAGGAATGTCGCCCAACCATAATCCAAGAGCCATATGAACAAAAGTGGTTAGGGTGAAAACTATAACATACATACGGTTGGTCTGAAGCAAAATACCTCCGAAAAGTACAATATAAGTGCCTAGAAGATAATCTAACCCAAAGGCATTGAGCGATAGCGTATAAATAAGATAATGGGCAAACAGCAGTAAGGAGAAAAACACTACATGCCCATAATTTTGACGGCACCACAATTTATTTAGGCCGGGGAAAAGGGCAACCAAAAAGAAAAATAAACTGAAAACTTCCCTCCCATAAGGGACTTCTATACGATCTACATGTACAATCCCTATTATCATGGAATAAATCCATAATCCCGGGGCCATCAAAAGTAAAATCAATTTTGAATTGCTAATTTCAAAATCGTCCATTTTGCCCATATTTCCAAGAATCCCCATTTCCTATAATTTTAATCAAAAATAAGTGCAGAAAACACTGCTGTATGGTCAATTGCGTTCAAGGCGATTCAACTGTAGATGAAATACGGATATCCTTAGATGAGCATAATGTTCATTATCATTATTATGAAAAGAAACATATGGCAGAACAACTATATCGAAAAAAAGTTGAAGTATTAGGAATACTTAAAATAAATATTAACTTTGTTTTTCAAAGTACTTTTAAAATGGAATCAAAAAAATACCTTGACGATATATCCGAGATCAAAGAATTGATGTCCCGTTCTTCGCGATTCATCTCCCTTAGTGGCCTATCGGGTATACTAGCCGGACTGTATGCTATAACCGGAGCTGTTTTGGCCTATGTTTATTTAACCCCCAATAGTGAGGACTACATAGTTCTACATAGTTATAAGTTCAAATATTTAGTTGCCATTCTCATTGCGGTCGCAACGTTGAGCATAATAACCGCTTTTCTCTTGACTACCAGGAAAGCCAAACAAAACAATGAAGCTATCTGGGACGCAACTACAAAAAAATTATTGGTCAGTTTTTTAATTCCGCTGATTACGGGAGGTATCTACATTATAATTAAACTGCAAAGCCAACACTATGGATTAACAGCTTCCTTAATGCTTATATTTTACGGCTTGGCTTTGGCAAATGCCTCGAAATATACGCTGGGCAATGTAAAATATCTGGGTTATGCAGAAATTATCCTAGGATTGTTATGTGCTGCATTACCAGGATACGGTCTTTGGTTCTGGGTCGCTGGTTTTGGCGTTTTACATATCTTGTACGGTAGTATGGTATACTTTTTAGAAGGAAAAAAATAAATGGGCCTCATTGACAACATCAATAAACTTTTCGATCACAGAATCAGGCTTGGTATTATGTCGATTCTTATGGTAAACGAGTATATAGACTTCAATGGTTTAAAGGAATTACTCAAAGTGACCGATGGCAATCTTGCCAGTCATACCAAAACATTGGAAAAAGCGGAATACGTTAAAATTGAAAAATCCTTTATCGGCAAAAAACCCAATACCAGATATACCATTACCCCTTTGGGCCGCCAAGCATTTCAGAAACATATTAACGCCCTAGAACTCATTATTAAACAACACGAATAATTTTTTTATCAATCTACTTTGTTTTTCAAAGTACTTTTAATTTAAATATGGAGACAAAAAAACAAAAAATCGGAAATTGGTTCAGAACAAGTATCTCGGCCAGAATGTTAGTAGTAGGTTTCATTTTTCTGATCCTTCTCATACCCCTCGGCTTCGTTAAAGATTTAATTCGGGAACGTGAAACCAGACAAGCGGAGGTAATTCAAGAAATCAATGAAAAATGGGGCAATGAGGTTGTTCTTTATGGTCCTATCATCAAAGTACCTTATAAAACCTATACTGAAGAGAAAATCTTTGACGAGCAGACCAAAACCTTTACGAAAAATTACAAAGAAGTCTTGAACCACGCCTATTTTCTACCCAAGAAACTCGATATTAAATCTAAAGTCAACACCAAACAACTGGAACGTGGTATTTACGAGACTGTGGTTTACTCTGCTGATATTACAATGAACGGAAAATTTTCCGAATTCAACTTTTCTACGGCCGACATACCGGAAAAAGACATTGTTTGGGATAGGGCCACACTTCTTTTACAAACCTCCAATCTTAAAGGCATACGTAATGAGATACAAATATCAATGAATCAACAAGAGTATACGTTAAAACCCAAATTCGATGAATCTTATATGAGCACACTTGAATCGGGTTTCTTAAAAGGCCTGTTCGCCAAGGATAAAAACCCTGCTTTCTCATTAAATGTCCTAATAAACGGTAGTGAATCACTCCGCTTTGTACCTGTTGGAGGCGAAACCTCCGTCAGTATGCATTCTGATTGGCATTCCCCCAGTTTCAACGGAAACTATCTTCCCAATGACGAAACCAAGAAAATTTCCGACAACGGTTTTGAAGCACATTGGACCGTTCTTGAAACCAACCGGCAATTTGGGCAGCAGTTTTTTAATAACCTACCCAACTTGAACAAATTCGCCTTTGGCACCAGTTTGATCATCCCTATTGATGACTATCAGAAAACAGAACGAACGAGTAAATATGGTATCTTGATCATAGGCCTTACCCTTTTAGTATTTCTTTTGATTCAAATAATCAGTAAGATAGCCATCCATCCTTTTCAATACTTTATGATCGGTTTGGCTTTGGTCATGTTCTATACTTTATTGATATCCATTTCGGAACACCAGAACTTTCTACTGGCTTATGTAATCGCAGGTGTATCTGTGGTTGGTTTAATTACGGCCTACTCAAAAACAATCCTGAAGAACAAAAAATTTCCTTTATTGGTTTTCGGTTCATTAACAGCGTTGTATGCTTTTATATTCGTCATCATTCAATTGGAAAATTATGCACTATTGGTTGGCAGCATAGGCCTGTTCATAATCCTGGGAATCGTAATGTTCACCTCCAAAAAAATCGACTGGGGCAATCAATAATCCTTTCAAATAAAAATCCGCTAATCTTGATCGGATTAGCGGATTTAAATATTTTATAACCGAACTTTACTCCTTCCCATCCACATAATCTTGCAAATAGGCATAACGCAGAGTCAATTTACCCTCTTTGGTCATTCGGGCACGTTCCAATATGCCGTCCTTGTCATTATTGAAAAAAGCAGGAATCACATGCTGAATAAAAGCCTCGCCAAAACCTCCACTGGCATCGCGTGGCAGTTCTGCAGGTAAATTATCAACTGCCATTACGGCAATTGCATTTTTATCTTTATAGTTGGTTTCGGATTCCGATTGAGGGTCATACCCATAAACGGGATCGGCTATGGTCGATGCTTTAATGGTACTGGCCACAGGGCCATCGATATCACAGCTGATATCGGCCACCGTATTTATCTTGAAGTCAGGTTGCTTGGCATCTTCCCTTGTAAAGAGGAATGGTGCGCCGTCACCGTAAAAATGCCCTGCTATATAAAAATCAGTCACCCTGGCGAAGCGAAAAAAGTTAGATTCATAGTCTTGTGGATTAGCAAAAAAGTCCTTATCAGTACCTGTTGTAACGTCTATGCGTTGGTTATAATCCATGACATCGATTTGACAATATACGGGTTCGTTGAATTCATCGTTAAGGAATTCCTTAACCCCAACTTCTTGTAATTGCATACCTTCCAACATTTCCCTTGCACCGTTGCCTACCCTACCCTTTCCGGTCAAGAGGATTTTTATATTCGGAAGTGATATTTTCTTCAATTCGGAAATCAATGCTTTTTGGTCTGCCAATTGCTCCGCCTTTGGCATGGCATATAACCCATGTTTTAGTCCGTATGCCCGAAAACCATTATAAGCCCCGACTATACCGGCATACCTGCCAAAAGCCACCAAGCGCATACCCTTTTCGTTTGTAATCACCTCATGATCGTACATTTCGATATTCTTATCCAAGAATGCACGTAATAATTTTCTATTGTACGGTTGCTTTTTAATGGTATGGGAAAAAAAGAAATATTTCTTATTGGGAATCAATGCACTTATAGGAACTTCTTTCACCCCTAGCAACACATCACAATCCTCCATTTTTGAAGCAACCTCAATACCTGCCATTTTATATTCATCATCTGAAAAAACCCGAATAGCTGAAGGTTCAACGATGATTTCGGCATTTGGATAAGTAGCCTGAACTTTTTGACAGGCATCTGGAGATAGGACCACACGCCGATCTGGCGGGTTCTTACGTTCTTGTATGATTCCGAATCGCATAAATTGTATTTGGTATAAAATTTGTTCTAAATTAAGCAATATAGAATACAATTGACGATTTTATATTGATGAAGCGTAAAAGTCCTTATATAAAATAATTGTAAGGATGGACAAAGTTTTTACTAGCTTTGCGGTCTTGCCTACTATAGTTTAAAAAACGTAGGCCGCGTTAGGGATTGAGGTGAGTACCGTGTACTCCCGAAAGCCTGACCTGAAGACCTGAATGGTTTTTAAAACCTTGAAGGTCCTGAAGGAAACGCCCAACTTCTTGAAGCATGACAAACAAGTGTCCTTTTCGAAGTTGAATTGATATAAGTTCTTTGAAAAAAAGATGAGAAAATCCAATCCTGACGTTCGCCTAAAGGCTCTGTTAGGATTCATTAACGAGAATCGAAGATTCTCTTTCTCATTATGGGGCCGACTGGTTTTGACAGCGAGACCAATGGCAATGTAAGCATGTCGAGCGCTGGGATACAGCTCGTTAATATCATTTTCCACACTTTTAATTGGCGAAAATAACTACGCTCTTGCCGCTTAATCTGAATTATAGTAAGATTAGCCTCGTCCCTACAAGGTAGGGAAGCGAGATGTTCCTGAATAGCCTCTGTCGACGGCGATTCAATCCGGAGCACCATAAATGTCGATATAAGGATGGTATTCGCTTTGGTACCATCACCAAAATCTAAAGAAGCTAAGTATGTATTAGGCTGTTTCCGGTCAGGTACATATCGAAAACCAAATGGAAACTAAACATGTAGAAAGCTTTGTAATTGCTTGTTTGGACGAGGGTTCGACTCCCTCCGGCTCCACTAGAATAGTACCAAAACTATTTAAAAACCCTGTAATCGTATGATTAACAGGGTTTTTCATTTTATACGATTTCATTTAAATCGTTTTGAAACCGTATTTTATGTGACCTATTCGGTGAGTACTTTTTAATTAAAAAAAAACTCACCGATTTCCTTGTAATTAACTGATATAATGTTAATTATGAAATTTGTATTTTCCTTTTTTGTACCTTTATTTCTGTTAAAAAGATATTTAAAATGAGCCATTCTTTCTCACAGTTATTTTACCTCAAAGGAAAACATTTTGAAAAAGACGTGAAAGTACCAATATACCTGCGTTTGACAGTTAATGGGCAACGCAGCGAATTGAGTATTTCCCGTAAAGTTGATCCTGAAAAATGGAATGCCAGAACGGGAAAAATCCGCGGAACGAACTTCGAAGCAAACGAATTGAATTCATATTTAGATGCTGTCAGAAACAAAATAAATAAGATTCATGCTCGACTTGTTGACGAAGGCAGACCCTTTAACTCTTCGGACATAAAAAACCTTTACGTAGGCAAAGGAGAAAAAATTAAAATGCTGGTACAGCTCTTTGAGGAACATAACCTGCAGATGGAAAAATTGGTCGGGGTTGAATTTGCCCTTGGTACTTGGAAGAGATATCACACCACCGAAAAACATGTGAAAGAGTTCTTAAGGACCGAATACCGGAAGGACGATGTTCCAGTTCGTGACGTCAATTTAAGGTTTATTAAAGGGTTCGAGTACTTTTTAAAAATAACCAAAGCCTGCAATCATAATTCGGCTTTGAAATATGTCAACAATTTTAAAAAAATCATCCGAATGGCAGTCGCCAATGACTGGATATCCAAAGATCCATTCTATAACTACAAGGTTCAATTTAAAACTGTGGAGCGTGATTTTCTTTCCAAAGAGGAACTACAAGACTTAAAAGAAAAAGAAATAGAAGGCGATCGTCTAAATGTAGTACGTGACATGTTCGTATTTTGTTGCTATACCGGACTTTCCTATATTGATGTGCAAAAGTTGAATCAGGATAATATCGTTCGCCATATTGATGGTAGTTTATGGATTCAGGCAGAGCGTACCAAAACAAAATCGAAATTGGGTATTCCAATTTTACTCACTGCAGAAGCTATTTTAGAAAAGTATAAAAACCATCCTAAAGTTGTCAATGGAGAATGTGTACTTCCCGTTTTGAGCAACCAGAAATCGAATGCTTACCTAAAGGAAATAGCGAACCTTTGTGGCATAGAAAAGAACCTAACGACACACCTAGCTCGGCATACATTTGCTACTACGGTTACTCTTTCTAATGGGGTGCCAATAGAGACTGTGGGTAAAATGTTAGGTCATAAAAATTTGCGGACCACGCAACATTACGCTAAAATCATAAGCAAAAAAGTAGAGTATGATATGGGGATTTTAAAAGAAAAGTTGGCAGATATGGATAATAAGCAAATCAAAAAAACAAGTGAATCGTAAAATTCATTTTCAAATAAAGCTTTATCAAGTAACCATTTCAACCCAAATCTTACCATAACTTACCTGCGCATGGATCCTATGAAATTTTTGTAGCGTTCCGGCAGATAAGCGTCGAGCAAAAATTCCATAGGGCGCACACTACTTTCGCTTTGGAACACTATCTTTTTTCGTTAACCAATTCCGGTACGATTCGTAATGCCCGGGATTTTGGTCAAAATACCCTCTCAGGTTGGAGATTACTTCCTGCTCTCCCTCGGTAAATGCCCTTTCCTGGACTTCCCCAATTCGGGAGAACTGGAGTGATAGGTATCCTATGATGACCAAGGAAATGAACCAAATCGAGTAGTGAATCCACAACTGTGCCTTTGGAACCAATCTTGCTTTTGAAATCTGACTGCTGATATCCTGAACCGACTTCTGAAGCCTTTCGGTATTCACCTTCTCGGAATGCAAATGCTCTTGGAGCAATCGTTCGATTTCCGAAGTAACGGGTATCACTTTGATGTTGTCCATATTCTGGGTCAACCGTTCCAATCTATCGATGGACTTGTTGAACCCGTCCAGCTCGTCGGTGAGCAGTTCCATTACCTCGTCCAGTTTCTTGTATCCCATAGCTTCTTGTTTTTTAATAACCTATCCCGGTATCGATGGCTCTTTTAATGGTTTTTTTGATGATATTCTTGGCGATGCTCGTTGCAAGATTAGTGCTCAACTCCAAAGATTTCCCCATAAGCTGGACCGATTTGCCGAGCTCTTTTGGTTTTACAATCCCTTTGTTCTGGGAAAGTTGTGCCATGATCCTTCCTCCGGACATGGAACGGTGTACCTCACTGGCCTTGAAGTTATGGCCTTCATATTGGAACCGAAAACCTTGTAATCTGTTCGATTTGTTAATGGTCGGAATCACTTCCACGTTCCTTTCCTGCATGGCCTTGATGTAGGAGTCCAATTTTTTTGGCCTGTCGCTCTTCATTACTTTATGATGGATGTCCTTTATTTCAAGCCGGACCTTTATGGAATCCAGTTCCTTTTCGAATTGTACTTCCTTGACCGTGGTCAGCCCCATTTCCTTGGCCACGTTCTCGGCGGCCAATTGGCTCCGCTTCCCCATAAAACTGTCATTGTAGGCCTTGCCATCGAAACCGATACGGTTCACGTACAAATGGACATGGGTATGCTCCTTGTCCCTATGGACAAAGGCGATGGCCTGGCGTTCCTTCAGCTGCATTTCCTTGATGAACCTCTGGGTCAGTTCCCCTAACTGTTCCTTGGTAAGGCTCCTACCATCCTCTTGTGTCGGACTGAGGATAAAGCTCAGGGTGTTCTTTTGGCATCGGGTGTTCTCTTCCTGTATCAACCTGAACTCCTCGGTGACCTCTTGGGGACTGTTACCGGCCAAATGTTGGCTGAATACGATCTCCGCATCCTTCTCCTGGTTCCAACCGTAATCGATACATGTTCCCGTATGTGCTATGGACGTTCCTTTGCCGATCATTACTTCGTTCTTTTGAAATTATAAAGGTGTGTCCGTATTTCCTCCGCCAGTTGCTCCACCTCGCTGGCCAGTTTGGGATTGTGTTTCCTGAACATATTACCGATGCGGGTAAAATTCCCCTTGTACTTCACCAGCATTTTATAATGGTCTAATTGTTCCTCGGACAACCGTTCGATGACGGCATTGCCGAATGCGGAACTGCGGCAATATTCGGACAGGGAAAGTCCCGCCCGTTCCGCTCTTTTCTGGAGCAGTTTTTTCTCATAGATGGAACACCGAAATTTGATGTAGGTCCTTTTCATTTTTCTTTTTCTTTGCGAATTCTAAGAGAAAACCAAATTAATTGATGAAATTTTGTTCATAAACTTCCACATAGGGAGTCTGCCTTTTGATTACCGCAAAAATTCGATTGACAAGTTTGCAGCATACAGCATTGACGACCACCTTATGTTCTTTTCCCTCTCCTCGCTTTCTTTCATAATATTTTTTTATCTGTTTGTCATACCTGATCGCTGAATTCGCACCATTGTTAAGGAGCGTTTTAATCGTCTTGTTCCCAAATTTACTTGTCCTGGTCTTTCCTCTTATAGAAGTTCCCGAACTAAACTCAAAGGGTGCAATGCCAGCATAACAAGCGTATTTTCGGCCGTTCTCGAAACTTGTGAAGTTGTTCGTGGACACGAGCATAAATGCCCCTATGATTGCTCCGATACCCTTGACGGATGATATAAGGCGATAATTTTGTTGCAGCTCCTCATCACTATCTATGATGTCGGTTATCTGTTGCTTGACATCTTTTATTATCTGATCTTGCCGATCTACCTGCTCATTGATCTGGGCAACGATATTATCCAACCCGCTGATGGCCCGATATTGTTTATGGCTCTTAAGACTGTTTTTCAAAGAGGTCCTGATACGTACCATCTGTTCACGATAGGTCAGCAGTTGCTTGATCTTTACCAAAAGGGGCGATGGCATTTCAAATGGTTTTAATTTTCCCCTATGGGTAAATAGATAGTCTGATATCCTTCTGGCGTCGACAGCATCATTTTTACCTCTGGTCATGCCCAAGCTACGTTTGATATGTAGCCCGGACTCCACACAGAACAAAACCCCAGTTTGTGCCAGCCAGGCATAGAACAGCAGTCCGTACGTCCCTGTGTGTTCCATGCAGAATGCACAGTCCTTCAATTCGACCCCCTGTTTCCTGACCCATTCTTCGATCCCGGTGAAACCCACAATGGAGTTAGCTGTCCTCAACTCGGTAAAGGAGTTGCAATCTCCCTCGCTCAACAAGGCTAGATCCAATACAGCCTTACTGATGTCGACACCGATGAAATGTTTTTTCTTGCTAAATCTGTTCATAATCCTATTGTTTTATCAAACCGGAATTGTTGCCATGCTAATACCTTTAATAAGTCTATCTTAAGATTCTAATTTGCTATTGCAACTAAAAGGGAGGACAGGACTACTTCGCAAAATGAGACTTAATCAGACCGTCGGTTAGTTCACCTTTCCTCCCCCGGTTTTTAGTTATCAACTACTTTAAAGTTATGAGTCTCCCCCCAGACCCCCCTCCTAAATCATTATTAACATGTTTTTTAACTTTGCGACCAAGGGCCTTTAATCTAAAGGACCAACGGGAGTAAAGAGAGTTTGTCTTTGTGGCAACAAAGACACATCTCGCGCTTCCTGACCAAGTCCCTTTCTAGCATTAAAAATTAGCCATTCGTTCACGTCCTTAAACCCTTCGTAAAGCATTGATCTGTCCAGACAGTTTATGGAATGGCCCATTAATTTTTGGGTCGTCCTTCTTCCATTCGGATCGTTGTCCAAGTAGAGGTCGATTTGCAAATAATCTTTCATTATTTCAATTGCTTTTGAAACGAAAGCAGTGGAGTTCAGGACCAAAAAATCATATTCCGCTTCCAAAATTTCATTATAGCTAAGAAGGGATAGCAGGTCGAACACGCCTTCGGTAACGATGAGTTTACCGTTTCCATTTTTGATGTGGGTGATATCCTTGGGCGAACTACAGTTCTTATAATATTTGTTCCTAAGTTCCCATCCCCCGGAATCGTTCTCAAAACCGATGGAGAAGTAGTTTTTATTCTTAAAACTATAATGGACCTCGCTAATAAATTTCTTGGCCGTTATAATCAAAAGGTATCTAGAAGTTAAATAACCTCGCAAAGCATAATGGGAAAGTTCCTTTATTTCATTTATAAGGATTTTATCTTCCATTGGCGCATTAAAACTGAGCTGCTGTTGAAAGAAAAAAGAGTTACTGTCCTGTTCCAAAAACTCTAGAGCTTCTTTTACGGTGCATTGGCTTATTTTACATACCAAGTCGATAACGTTACCTCCGGTTCCTTCCCCATGGTCGTACCATCTATTGAGTGTCTTGGACACCTTGAAAGAGGCATGGGTCTCTGAGCGGAAAGGGCTCAGGTACCAAGCTTCTTTTTCGTTCTCATTGGTCGGAAAGTACCCTAGTTTTGCCAGCGCTTTTTCGATGGGAAAAGCTCGGGCTCTTTCACACGATAATTTGTTTGCTCTTTTTTCTTTCATCAGCCTCTTTTTATCGGATTTCGGTTACCTTCCTACCTACATCCGTATTTATTGGTGTTCAGGGCTTAGGTGGGTATAAGTTTGACCTTACCCATCTTACCCAATAAGGTAGGTTTGGTAAAACCTAGGTAACTAGTTGTTTATATATCTTACCTTAAGGTAGCTCCCGCTAGTGGGGCGTTCCGCTTCCCTTAGGTAACCAGGTAGGTGTAATTTCACTTTTTCGACAGTTCCAACTCCCAGGGCGTATCGATAAAGTTCGGCCGCGCCAGGTAGCCGTACACCTGTCGTTTGGGGTGCTTAATCCTTTGAAAGTTGAATCCGGATAATGCCCGTCCCAAGTTTATCTGGTTCAGGCGAAGGTTTAGGCAGCTGAGTTTGACCAGTACATCTGAGGCGGTAACAAAATCATCGATGTTATCGGACTTTTCAAAATATTTGGAAACTAGTTCCTCTTCCGTGGTGAGCTTAGTGTACTTCTTGTTCCGCTCTTCGTTCTCTTGGATATCCTTAATGGAAAGTTCAGGATTAAAGTTTGGGTCTGTGTAAGCGAGATAATACGCCTGTGACCAAACCCTATTAATATCAACTTCCTTCGAATACCCAAAATCGATTTTCCCTTTTAATTCAAAACAGAGCCAGCGAACGGAGCCGGACTCATCATTTAAAAATGAGGCCATATTAGTAGAGCCTACAAAGGAACATATTCTAGGTAGCGTGGTATTCTTTCTGTCATAGGGCAATCGTTCATTGATAAAGGTTTTTGAGAAAAAAGACTTTAGCGCATTCACATCCTTTTTAGAAAGTACGGCCAGCTCGTCCAGATTGTAAAGAAAGTTCCGACAAAGCTGTATCCTCGCATCCTTGTCGTTACTAATGTCCTCGGCCATATATTCTGCTAGCTCAGAGGGACATAGAAATCGGCACCAGGTCGATTTTCCGGAGTTCTGCCCCTGATGGGACAGTACGAAGGCCTGTTTGTTGAAATAGTGTACCTCCAACGCACATTTTATCGTCCGAACCAGCCATTTCTTGAAATGATATTCAAAGGCTTCCTTCTCATAGGTCGGTACATAGGAGGTTAATTTTAGTATATAATCCTGACCATCCCATTTAGGGAGGTTTTCAAAATATTCCCGGATGGGATTGCATTTTGGAATCCATTCCGACCGGATAAGGGTTTCCAATTTCCCATTGGGGATATCGATGCCCGCTTTCGCCAGTTCGATGATTAGGGAATTCAGGTTCAGATACTGCCACTCCATGGAATCATTGAAGGCAATCTGGAAGTCGTGCGATATCTCATTAAATGTAATATCGTACTTACTCTCCAAATATTCCATGGTATAGTCGTAGACCGTCTTTTTCTTGGCGTCCTTTACATGGTAAAGTTTTTCGCCATTACCTAGCGAGGTCATCGCCTTTTATTTTTGAAGGTGTACTTAAGTACATCGTCGGTAATTTCGGCATGCGACTTTCTGCCATTCTGGAGAAGCCAATCGTTGAGTTTTCGCTTCTCGAAGAAAATCATCTTACCGTTGGGCTTTGAATGCGGGATATTTCCCGAGGCCGTTAGTTTGTAAAGATAGCTCCTTGATATTCCGGTATAGTCACAGGTCTCCTCGAAGGTAAGCACCTCTTTATTGGCCGTCAATAGCCTTTCCAAACGGTCCAGCCGTTCAAAGATTAAAATAGTGTCCATTTGTTTCTTTTTAAGATTATTAAATGAACAAAAGCGCTTTTGTTTTCCTTTGTAGAATTCTTTGGATAAAGGTAATTCGAGGGAGGTGCTAAATCTCGATTATGCAAGGATTTTTATTCACAAAATATTGGCATACAATTACTTACAATACATCAATACAAATCGAACCAAGTAAAATTTGGATAATTTCATTTGGTTTCAAAACGATTCAAATGATACCATTTGATTTTTGTAAAAAAAAGAAGAATTTTGAGTTATCAACAATTGAAAATTTAATTATCAAGAAAATAAGGATAGTTCAAAGGCAAAAAGCTAGTCATCTCAAAAAAGGTTCGTTTAACAGGACCATTAAAAATTAAGATTTTTACGGTTGGCATAAAAGCAGTAGCGAAAGATGTTTTAACTTTTTAACTCGCAAGCTGCCAAATAGAAGTAGAAACTATTTATTTAAACAGCAAAACATTTTTGCTTTTATAACCTGCCGTACGTTGGATTTTATGCTAGTTTACTATTCATAATCTTTCTTTTAATATAAGGATGCTATTCATCTCTTAAACTTTTCAAGGGTTTTGCAGTAGCAGCTTTTAAAGATTCGAAACCGACAGTAAGCAGGGATATGCCTATTATTAATACAGCAGTTAGACCATATACCCACCATGGCATATGTATTCTATATTCATACTCTTCAAGCCATTTGATCATGAAGTAAGAAGAAATTGGGGTTCCAATTACGACTCCAACGAGAATCAATTTTAAAAAATCTCGTGTTATAAGTGAGGTAATGGTAAAAACAGAGGCTCCTAATACTTTTCTAATACCAATTTCTTTGGTTTTTTGTTCTGCTGTAAATAGGACCAGACCAAACAAGCCCAAGCAAGAAATTAGTATGGCCAAAACAGAGAAGTAGGTTGATAACTTGTAAAACATAGATTCGCTTTTATATAGTTTGTCATATTCCTGATCTATAAACCGATACTCAAAAGGGAAAGCTGGATTTAAATTGCTATGAAGAGCTTCTAAAGCCGCTAAAGTTTGTTTTTCATTACCCTTACTATATTTAACAAAGGCTATATTAAATTCTGAATACCCTTCACTTCTAATAATCATTGGGAAGATCGATTCTTTCAAAGATCCAAAGTGAAAATCTTTAACCACACCTACAATGGTTCCCGGATTTCCCCAAAACGATAGGGGTTGACCTATCGGATTTTCCATCTTCATTATGTTCATGGCCGTCTCATTAATAAGATATTCAATGTTCTCCGGGTTATTATGAATAAGTTCTCTTCCCATGAGCAATTCAACGCCATAGGTACCAACAAAGTCTGTACTTGCCACCATTCCTGTAAATAACGACAGATCATCAGCGCTCTTGCTGTTCCAGATAACTTCCGGTGACGTACCATAGTCTCCTAGCGGAATATGAGATGTTTTTGTAACCGACTGAACTCCAGAAATTTGTAAAGCCCCACTTTTAAAGGCATCAAAATTATTTTGCAGGTCTTTTGAAAGCGTAATTGCCAATAAATTTCCTCTATCGAAACCGATATTCCTATCTTGGACAAAATCAATTTGCTTTGAAATAATGAGCATACTACTTATAAAGACAACCGAAATGGTAAACTGAAACACGACCAAACCTTTTCTAATCCATTTGGTTCTGGAGCTGGTTTCAATTTTTTTCTTAAAAAGATCAGTAGAACTAAAGGAAGAAAGCAAAAATGCAGGGTAACTTCCAGATAGAAATCCTGTTAAAATTGTAATTAAGAAAACCATTGCCCAAGTGGATAAAGGCAAATTTAGCATGTCAATATTTTTTTCAGTGATGTCGTTAAACACCGGTAACGCAATTGCAATAAAGATTAAGGCAAAAAATAGACTTATAAAAGAAAGAAGCATGGCTTCTCCTAAGAATTGCAAAACTAAACTGCTTTTGCTCGCTCCCAAAACCTTTCTAGTCCCAATTTCTTTAGCTCTTTTCATATAGCCGGCAGAAGCTAAATTCATAAAATTAATGCTTGCAATTAGCATAATCAGGAAAGCTATTATCCCAAACATTCTTACATATATAATCTTCCCTTCCCCTTTTTCAATGTCTGCAAACAGATAACTGTCTGCGTAAGATTGAAATCGAATTTCTAAATCTAATTCATAGTCTTTTAAGAATGGTTTTAGCTTTTGTTCTAACTGAGCAACATTGGTTCCTTCCGCCAATTGAACAAAGGTATAGGTGCCAAGATTTTTCCATTCATGCATCCACTCATTTTCAGCAAAAAGAGGCTCAAAGGGCAAATAATAATCACTTTTCTCGGTTGAATCTTCACTGCTTAATTCATAGACCATAACTATTTCCAACTCTTTTGAATTTTCGTAGGTGAGTGTTTTACCAATGGCCCCTTTTGAGTTTCCAAAGAACAATTCGGCCATTTCTTTTGAAACAGCAATATGGTTTGGAGCAGTTAACGCATTCGAAGCATTCCCTTCTAAAATCTCAAATGAAAACATTTCAAAATAGTCTTCACTTACAAACTTTCCATTTTGCTGTAAAACCGAGTGCCCATTTGAGAAGGTACTATTTCTGCTATCGTTGGTCATAGCCGTGATTTTCTCTACTTCCGGAATTTTTGACTTTAACTCTTTATACAGAAGTGAGGAAGTGCCATAACCCAATGCTGTACCATCGGGTGATACAAGATATATAGAATGGAGTTGATCTATGTTTTCATGATACCTATTAATGCTATTTTCACTTGATATCCATAAATAGATGAGCAAAAAGCAAAATAATCCTGAAGTTAAACCTAAAATATTAAGCAAGAATAAAACCTTATTAACCTTAATATTTCGCCATGCTAAAGTGATATAGTTTTTAATCATGATATGTATCTCTAAATTTTTAACTTATATTTTCTTTGTTACTTTTAAATAGCTAAACAAAAAATTTGGATGACAAAATTTTTATAAGTCTAGTTTTATTAAAGACAAGGGGTTTCAGCAAATGTTACATTCAAGAACGAAGTTTTTTTTAGTAGAGTAACGATAAACGATTATGGTAAAAGTGACAAAACTCTTTATAAAAGGTGGATTTTGAAAAGAGTCATGCTTTTTTGAATTATTTTACAGGGAGTTCAACATCTGTCCTGAACAAATGCCCTAATGTAGATGATTTTAAAAAGAATAACTAAATGGAGTTTATTAAAGACCAGATTTTGATGGTCCTATAAAACGTGCGATTCATGAATACTTTCATACCCACTTTAACTCAATCTGGATGATTCACTTTAATTCAGCTGGGTTTGTATATTATTACTAATTTTTGCAGGTAATTGCCCAACTTTTATTACAAAATCTATCTGTTGCTTTAAACGAAACTTCCAAAACCGAATACTAAGATGACATTTTACTATAAATAACAGGCATCTGCCCTTTCCATTTTTGCCATAAATCATCATTGTCAATCAAAGCAGCCATAAAATGACCTACATTGATCCTACTAACCTTGCCTGCATTAAAAATTGGACTTCTGGTTGGGGAAGGATATACTTCATATTCGGTAACCTCCGATTCATTGATCAAACTATCGGGTCGGACTGCCGACCATTGTATGATAGGATTATTTTGACCTAATTCAGTCCGTAAATAATCCGCTGCTTTTTCGTTATCCACGTGTGGGGGCAACAACAAGCGTAATAATGCGATAACGCATCTTTCAGCGAAAGAAATGGGTTCGTCCAAATCACGATTTCTATTCCCTGTTGTATTCATCAATACATATTTTATTCGTTTTTCGGGTTTGTTTACCTTAATCGCTGCGCATAATCTGCGCGCGGCATCGGTTACCAATCTTCGGGGTTTGCCATACATTCCCTTAAAGGTCAAGTTATGACCTAAGCATGAGGCTACGGCATCACAACCGGCTACATGTTCGACCATTTCCGTATCGCTGATTTCCAGAATACTGGCTTCAATAATAAATAAATTGCCATCATTTCTGATGGATTCCGGTAACCTTTCCGCTGAGCGCACTACAGCCCTAACGGTATGCCCTTGCTTAAGAAGATGCGCTATCAAATGTTGCCCTGTTGCTCCGCTTGCCCCTACTACTAATATTGTCATTTTTTGAGTTTTTGTTGCATCGTAATTTTTGATTGATTGGTAATTAGACGATAGGGTCAATACTTTGTTACTTTTCGAATTTACGCCTATCCAATTTCAGATAATTATTCCAGAATCGTAAATAAGGCTATATGCTCTTTTTTTCCTTTTAATTCAACCACTCCCATTGAATTGATTTTAAATTCAGGTTCAAGTTCTAAAGATTTAATCAAATCTTCAGAAACTAAAATATCCACATTGTATGTATTGCAAAGCCCTTGAATTCGAGCGGTCGTATTGAGCACATCTCCAGTGAAAATAATCTCTTTTTTAAGTGCGCCTATTTCGCCTGTTGTTACTTTACCTACATGCATACCTGCTTTAAAGGTCGGTCCTACATCGAAAGTCGACAAATACCAGCCCGACCTCTTTTTGAGGGCTTCTTTCATGGCGAAAAAGCAGTTGATACAGTTGTTGTTCTTGATGCCTTCCTCATATTTCCAAGAAACTACAATTTCATCCCCGATATATTGATAGACTTCCCCAGAATGGCGAATGATGGCATCCGAGAAATCGGAATAGTATTCCCTGAGCAGTTCAAAGTATTTGATGTGGCCCAGTTGCTCGGCTATGGTGGTCGAGGACTTCATGTCCGAAAATAGGAAAATACGTTTTTCCTCAATCGGTTTATGATACTTTCCCGTGAAGAAGTTCATCAATACACCATGACCGATGTTATCACTGATCTCCGAATAGAACAGACTTACAAAGAGACTAAATAAAATAGAAACCATAGTACTCGCAAATTCAATACTGGTTAGAAAGTCCAACATTTTGTCAAGAATAATTCCATCAAATAGAAATATTTGCGACTCCAAAGCAGCCGCTATCGGATAGGATATGAGGATGACCAACAATAAGAAAATGGTATAAAAAATTAGTTTATAGGTAATTTTACGTGAAAAACTCTTTTTGCTGAACAGATTGCCAAGCCATACGACTTCGATGGTACCTACCAGTAATCCGACTACAATGATTGCTATACTGGCAAAAAGAAAAACCATGGGAGTCATCCTGATAACGACAGACTGATTTGAATTTTCTTCGAGTGCAGCAGTTAAGACAGCTTCCTGGGAAAACAGGTTGACCCACCCCAAAATGAGCCAAATCACAGCGTAAGGAATAATTCGCGAAATATTTCTCTTTGTTTTTGGGGATAACATTACCAACGGATTTATACTAAACTAAGATTATTCCTTAATCTCTGCTTCTAATAATTTCAATATAGAATTTAGATTCTGCATCAATGGATTGTAATGACTTTCTTCTGTAGAATAGCTAGTTAGGTAAAACATAAACATGTTATTCTCGAACGCTACGGAATGTAATAAATTCAAATTACTAATGGTATTATCGCTTTTAGGAAAGCTAACTTGTTGTTTTGCGTTTGCATATTCAAAAACGGTACGTATACTATTTTCATCTCTTCGGAACATATCCAGCACTTTTTCCCTTTCAATGGCCAAATCTTGTTCTTGACCAGCAATATCATCCAATGTAGAAATCCAATTGGTTAAATATATCCTTAGGTCTGGATTTGTAATGTCTTTTAAGCTGCCGGAATTTATCATTTCATTTAAAAGTGAGTTGTTTGGATTAAATGCGATATCGAATGAGAAGGATTGGTACAACAAGTTTGAAAATTGTTCTTCAGAAGGCGCTACTTCTAGATTGGTAGTGAATTCTAGTATTTGTTTGGCGCCTATGTAATTACGTCTGTTAATCTCAATCAATTTAACCAGTTTCTGTTTGCTGATTTCAAACTCGCCCTGTAATCCTTTTAAATAAGTTTGCTCCTTTTTTTCTAGAATCTTATTCTCTTGACCATTATTGATTGCTAGGGCGATGAGTATTCCAATAACCACAAGTATAATCTCTCCTACCGCATAAAGTAGATAGCTGCGAAGTTTATTTTTAGCGACAAGCTTTTGTCTAATTTTTCTAAAGAATTTCATTACTGGTTCAGTTTTCCTTATTGAATATATCCTTTTTAAGGATAAAAATAGTAGTTTATAATATTCATTTCCATATTCAAATTTTTTACTTGTTAGGCTACTAGTAAACAGTTTGAAATAATCAAAACATTGATTGCAGTTAGCACAATCCTTGGGAATCTTAAGTAATCAATTGTAAAATAGCCACTAAATCATCTGTTAAATGGGTTATATCATATGCCGTTACCTCTTTAGGGCGCGATGAATTACCATATCCTCTTTGATTTGGAACAATGACATGATATCCAGCTTTTGCAAGCGCTAGTATTTGATAATGCCAAGAAAAGGCATGTTCGGGAAAGCCATGACAAAGTACAATTGGATTGCCAATATTTTCTTTACCCGCTTCAAATACTTCTAACTCAATTCCATTTATTGAAATTATATTGGATTTGGGAAATTTTAAAGATTTAATTTCTGGTATCATTTTAGTATCTGTTTTTACCTATAATTAAATCTTCTATTTTTTTAAAATCCTTTGAATTTGGTACGTGTTTAGCCTCTTCAATCAAAACAACTTCTTCTATAGAAGAAAATATTCGTTTGGCTCTTTTAATCATTTTTTTTCCGGGAAACATGATATCCTAATTTTATCTGCTTCTTTAGGTTGTGTACAAGCGAATGCTACAATCAACAACAATAGCAGACTTAAACACCTTTTTTTATAGTTCATTATCATACTAGATTTGATTTTTAATAGGCTTAGTAATTTCATTAACAACCTCTCCTGTATGCAATGTTGATTTATTTTCAATAAGCATTATATGGCATTCGTTTTTAGAACTTACCTTATGACTGATTCCCTTTTTCACAATAAACAAGTCTCCCTTTTTCATGGTAAACGGTTCTTGATTTTCTATTTCAAACAGAAGCGCTCCTTTGATAATAAGAAATAATTCATCTTCATTTTTATGATGATGCCAAGGAACTTTATTACCCTGTATTTTCACCAGTTTTATAAAAACATCATTTACTTCACCAATTATTTTTGGAGCATAGTAGTCATTAATGGTGTTTAGTTGTTCGGTTATATTCATCTCAAAATTTGATTATAATAATAGTACTCTATTCTTTGATTATTATGAATATCCACAAGCTCAATATCAGATAGTAAAATCCCGAAATAAATAGGGTGCCAATAATTTTTACTTATGTCTACTATAATGAAATATTGTTCTATTGCATTTTATAGTAAGCCCGCAAATTAAATAGATTGTATCTCAAAGTTTTATGGCGTTTTTAATTACAATCAGCATTTAGCTCTTGATGGACTGATTTAGAAATCTGTGGAATATTTTGTCCATCAAGAACTTTAATGCATGACAGATTTGGATTTCTATCTACTTTTAAATCAATAAGGTTTTGATTAAAACTCACGTTTAACCTATCCAGTGAATTACTGGTGATATAAAGATGCGTTAAATCATTATTTTCTAAGAGATTAATAGTTTGCAGCTCATTATCAGAAACCAGTAATGTTTCTAACTTTTTATTTGAAATCACCTCTAAACTTTGCAATTTATTTGATGTTAAAAGTAGGTTTTTTAGATTTGGAGCTGAACTAATGTTGAGTGAATACAAATCATTATTACTCATATGCAAAACCTCTAAAGACTCGCTAGAAATACTAAAAGTTTCAAAATAATTCCAAGACAATTCCAACTCTTTTAATTCACCCAATTCTGATAATCCAACGACTGAATTCATTTCATTAGCAGTCAAATCAAGTAAAACTAGTTTACTGTTGTTGCTAATATCAATACTTAACAATTTATTACCAGCAAGATTTAAGGTATCCAAATTTAAATTATCACTTAAATCAATTTGTGCTATATCATGTTGGGTGGCAATTAATTTTCTTAAACTGGTAAAGCCTTCTATTCCTGTTAAATCAGTAATAGCTCCATATTCTAGATTACTTAAGTCAAGGGTAGTTATTTCTTCAGCATCACTGCTTAGCATTTGCTGATTTATAATACCATCAGAATCTACACCTGTTTTTATAAGTATCGCTTCAAAACTTGAATCGGGTATGTTTAAATAAGTAAGATTTAAAGCCCCAATATTATCATCATTTGAGCATGAGACTGTAACACCCATCAAAAATAATATGCAGAAATAGGTTAGTAAAATTTGTTTTGAATTTTTCATCTTATTGGCTTATTTCTCGATTATTTAAATTTTCAATTATTTTTAATGCTACATCTTTAGATGATAAATAATTTTGACCTGTAATTACATTTCCTTGTACCTCTACATGTACCGAGTTTCTATGAGAATATTTAAATATTCCACCTCTTTCTTCTATGGTCTTTTGAATTAAAAAAGGGAATTACTTAAAATATTCGGCATCCTCTTTTTCATAAGCTTCAGGGTATCCACTAATTATTCTATCATTTACCAAGTACTTCCCATCTTTTGTTTTTAAATTAACGATACCTGCCGTTCCATGACATACCGACGAGACAATACCATTATATTCTTCAAAAATGGTCATTGTAATTTTTTGAATTTCTTTATTCTTCGGCACATCATACATTGCACTTCCACCTCCGATATAATGAACCGCTTTATAATCTTTTGCATTAATTTCTTTAGGTTTTTTGGTGTGTTTTAAAGCATACATAAAGTCTTCATTGTAAAGCAGATTTTTCTGGAGTGAGTCAGATGTATTAATATAAGCTAATGGAATACTACCTCCTTTTGGACTAACAAAGTCTACAGTAAATCCTTCCTTTTTAAACGTATCATACGCATTAACAATTTCCGAAAAGCTATTCCCTGTTGGAAGTTGAGATGCTCCATGGAATGAGACATTTGATACTATAAATAATATTTTATTACCATTTTGGTTACTTTTTTCACTGATAGCAGTTTTACTAATAATTTTCCATTCGTTTTTATTTTTTTTTAATAAAAACAAATCAATGTATCTCTCACCACCCTTAGGGATAATAATTTCTGCTTTTGCAGTAGCAACACCTTCAAAGTTGTCAATCGATAAAATATTACCTATTCTTCCCGTAAATTCTCCTTCTTTTTTATTTTTATACCAACTTGCATATTCTTTGACAGGAACGGTCCAAAGTGTTTTGTTACTTTTTTCTAAATACAGGTTTGCATTGGTATAAAATGCTTTTTCAATAAGTGCAGATTTATTGTAAGAAGTACCATTTATATAATTTAAAAGAGTGTTTTCTATTTTAGATACTTCCGTTTGTGCAAAAACTGAAGCGTTTAACATTAGGAATCCAATGAATAAAAGAAAATGTTTCATAAGTATTTATAGTATTGTTAATTAAATGGATTCAA
This sequence comes from Maribacter luteus, assembly GCF_009674825.1. GTDB lineage: Bacteria > Bacteroidota > Bacteroidia > Flavobacteriales > Flavobacteriaceae > Maribacter_A > Maribacter_A luteus. Next base: position 37,207 of record NZ_WKJH01000021.1, on the reverse strand, counting down.
AAATTAAGGCTTGTATATAGTCTCCAACAAATTCTGCTCCCTATCTATAAATCCCCATTCTTGTTTCCATTTCTTTTTTAACCATTAAATTTTGCCAACCATTTTAAAATCGATTCATTTGTTTCATGTGGTAACTCTTGTTGAATGTGATGGCCACACTCTAGACAAATCACATCCAGATTCGGAACAAAATCCTGTAGCCTTTCAAATTTTGGAATCATATCTAGATTACCATAGATCATAAGTGTAGGCTGTTTGATGATTGGGTCTATATCTGCTAATAAGTGCCAGTTTCGGTCAAGGTTTCTATACCAATTAATAGCACCATTATACCCAGAATTTCTAAAGGCACTTACAAATACAGACAAATCAACGTCGTTCATAATAGGCTCACCAAAAGGCTTTTCCGCTTTTGCAAGATTCATCATTAACATTCCTGGTTCTGGTGGTGCAAGAGGCAAATTCTTACGAAATAAATTACGAAGAAAGTTTTCTGCATGATTCTCTAACACAGCATCTGCTACTCCTGGTTTTTTATTAAAATGAACAAAATAGAAATCTTCACCAAAAATCTCTTCCATAAACTGAATCCATGGTTTTTCACCTCGTTCTTGGTAAGGTAATGCAAGATTTAGTATTTTATTGACACGCTCTGGATGCAAGAGTGCAAGGTTCCAAACTACATTTGCGCCCCAATCATGCCCCACAAAAACAGCATCTCTGTAGTTGTAATAATCAAGTAAGGCCACTAAATCATCTGTTAAATGGGTTATATCATATGCCGTTACTTCTTTAGGCCGCGATGAATTGCCATATCCTCTTTGATTTGGAACAATGACATGATAACCAGCTTTAGCAAGCGCTGGTATTTGATAACGCCAAGAAAAGGCATGTTCGGGAAAGCCATGACAAAGTACAATTGGATTACCAATATTTTCTTTACCCGCTTCAAATACTTCCAACTCAATTCCATTTATTGAAATTATATTGGATTTGGGAAATTTTAAAGATTTAATTTCTTGTATCATTTCAGTGCCTGTTTTTATCAATAATTAAATCTTCTATTTTTTTAAAATCCTTTGAATTTGGTACGTGTTTAGCATCTTTAATCAAAACAACTTCTTCTAAAGAAGAAAATATTCGTTTTGCTCTTTTAATCATTTTTTTTCCGGGAAACATGATATCCTTTTCACAGGCAAAAATGGAAATCGGTGTTTTTATTCTATTTGCATCATTTTTAGATAGTATTGGTAAAGGAGAAAAATCCATATTGCAGTGTTGAAACGTAGAAGACATAAACTCTAATGCAAAATCATCGTATTCAGAAAAAAGTACGTTCATTACCTTTTTAATGTGCTTTTGATTGTTAGTTTTTATAAACTTTTTTAATGGTAGGAACATTTTAAACAAACCTACAAGAGGATTGCCATTTACCATATAGACTGGAGCGATTAAGAAAACCCGTCTAATTGGTGTCTCGTTAAACTCCAGTGCTTTTAAGCTAATGAAACCACCAAAAGAAAAACCTACTAGGGTCACGTCTTTCAATCTTAGTTTTATAACTACTTCAATAAGCCATTTTCCATACTCTAAAGATTTCATGCCCAACCTATTCTCTGCACTTCTGTTGGGCTGCGCTAAGACATCAATGGCATAGACACAATATTTTGAAGCTAGATTGGGGAAAGAATCTAAAATTTGTGGAGCACAACCTCCTGTGCCATGAATCAGTACTAATGGAGGGTTTTTAGTATCGCCAGTAATGATAACATTAGTGACTCCAAACTTTGTTTCTATCAATTTTTCTGAATATTCAATATTCAGCTCATTTAACTTTTGATTGTAAAGGGATAAGATTTTTTCTTTTCCTTCTTTTGATTTGAAAAACATGTACTGTTCGTTTTTTGATTGATGATTGTAATAGTTTTTTTGATTAAATGATATATGACTATTTCTGATTTTAATACTTTATAGCCTATATTTTATTTTTCAATAATTAAGTTTTCCAAATACCTAAGAGCCGTAGCTATTAAATTCTTTCGGTTTTTTGCCTTTTCATTAAAAGAATCCAAAGTCTCTCTATTTAATTTTCTTCCCTTCACAAAAACATAGGTTGGATTACGAAGTGTCGATAACTCAACAAGAGGATTTTCATCCACTAATAATAAGTTGGCAATCTTGCCTTCTTCAATAGTTCCAAGTTGATTCATCATTGAATGTGTTTGGGAAGCATTTACAGTAGCCGTTTTCAAAACTTCGTAATTAGAAAGTCCAGCTTCTTTGTAAAAATTCAGTTCTTGATGGATTGAAAAACCGGGAAGGGTAACTCCAATACCGCCATCAGTTCCACAAATTATAGTAACACCCGCTTCATGTAGCTTTTTAACGATGGTCATATGAAAATCGTGCTGTTTTTTTATCCTATCAACGGTCGTAGGATCTTCTTTTTTTGCATTAAACCAACGTTCAAACTGTTCTTTGCTATCCGTTTTTTTAATGAGTGGATTCATGTATTTTAATGATTCTGATTCTAAAATGTAATCATCCATCATCATTTGATAAATATTATTAAATACCGTAATTGTAGGACTATAATTTGTGTGTTTGGATTGCGAAATTGAATCTATTATGGGTTGCAGTTTAATAGTATCTAAATCAAACTGTAAGGGTTGCTGTACAATTTCTTCAGCATGTTCAATAGTTTTGATTTGAAAATTCAAATGATATGAAAAAGATACTTTTTGAGAAGGGTGAGCAACAATGTCAATTTCAGAAATCTTAGCTTGTTCAATCACAGCATCAAAAATCTCTTTATCCAATCCATAATATGTTTTGATGAAATCGTAACCTCTGTCTTTATATGAAATCACCTTGTCTTTAGCTTCACTCGGATTACTTAGATTTAAATTGTCATCACCAATGAATTCTGAGCCTGTTAATTTTGGTCCTGTCGTAAAAAACGATGGTGAAAAAATATTTTCTTCCATTACATCTTCTTTAATTCTTAAATGCATTGGCATACCCCAAAGATTTCTAACTGCCGTTACACCATTGGATAGGTAAAGTCCGAGTTCATATCTATCCCACACATGTACGTGCATATCGATAAGTCCTGGTGTTAGATACTTATCTTCTCCGTCAAAAATTTGAATTCCATTGACCTCAATAGTATCAGCAATCTTATTAATAATCCCCTCTTTTATATACACCATTTTATTAACTAAAACAGTGTCTTGGTTCATTGGGATAACATTGACATTCTTTATGAGATAAGAATTATTAGATATTGATTCATTCTTATTAATATCGAGATAATTTGTTCCTGATGAATCAATCCAAAGTGTAATGATTCCTATGAGCACAAGCAAGCCGATGAGAGCGAAGACAATTTTTAAAATTCGTTTTATTATTTTCATTTGTATAAATTTAAACAACTGATGGTATCAGTTAAAAATAATTAGTAGCTGCTCGTTTAAAAAACATTTGCTGTTCGTTTTTTTATTATGATTTATAAATTGAGATCATCTACAGCCCAGCTAAATAGTGATCACCACATTTCCTCTTTTATGCCCCATTTCAACATATTTATGCGCTTCGGCAATTTTTTCTAAAGGATATATTCTATCAATAACAGGCTTAATCTTCTCTTGTTCTGCTAAAATTTTTAAATTTAAAAAAGCTTCTTTTGGAGTTAATGGAGTCCCATGATCGATAGATATATATTTGCCATTTGAAGTCAATGCTTTTTTGCTCTTATCTTTTAGTTTCGATGATTTCGAATTGCCTACAGCATCAATAACATATTTATAAGTTTCCAATTGTGTTTCAGCATTTTCTATGGTGTAATCAATCACCTTATCACTTCCTAAAGATTCTACTAATTTGAAATTTCTACCACTGCATACACTAGTAACATGAGCACCCATATACTTCGCCAACTGTATCGCCATTGTACCTATACTTCCTGACGCCCCATAAATTAAAACCCTGTCGCCCCTGTTTATACTCGTCTTTTTTAATATATGAGAAGCCAGCAAACCACCATAAGGAATCGCAGCAGCTTCCTCAAAACTAAGACTCACAGGTTTTAGTGCCAGATTCCAATCTTCGGGTAAACAAATATATTCTGCATAAGAACCAAAACGGCGTATGGTAGTTGAAATAGAACCGTAGGCAAAAACCTCATCCCCTATTTCAAACATTGACACATCTTTACCTTTGCTCTGTACAATTCCAGCTGTTACCATTCCCAATACAGGGTTTCTTGGACGTCCAAAACCAAATATAAGTTGAAGTATAAATCTGGGGATCAAAGGTTCATTCATTCTCCGAATAAGAACATCACTTGTAGTTACTGAAGTAGCACAGGTTTTTATAAGTACTTCACTATCTTTTGGTATTGGTTTTTTTACATTACTTAGCACCAGGTTTTCTACCCCCCCATATTTTAGACATTCTATTGCTTTCATAATTGTTTTTGTTAACAGCAAAGTTGGTTAATATGTGAGGTACAAAAGTTCGTATTTTGAAATTGGAACTAACCTTTACTTTTCATTATTCCTTTTTAAGAGCAAAGATGATTTTTGCGTCTACCCAAAAAATATCTACATTTTCAAAATCTTCTGACCCTACATTTCTGCTAAAGAAAAGGTATTTACCGTCTGGTGTTATACTAGCAGAAGCTTCCCAAGCGTTAGTGTTTATTTTGTCGCCTAAATTAATTGCATTACCCCAAGTACCATCTTTATGTTTAAAACTGATATAAATATCAGATTCTCCAAAACCATCGTCCCTTTTAGCATCAAATAATAAATACGATTCATCTGGTGCTATAAAAGGATGGCTCAAAAAGGTTCCTGTATTTATTGCTTTGGGTAAGGCTTTTGGCTCTTCATATTTACCATTAATTAAACGCGAATAACGAATTGGAAATGTTGAATCGTTTTCTTTATAAGTGTCAAAATAATACGTACCATTTGAAGACGATGAAAGGCGCATAATATACATAGAATCATTACTTACAGTAGGAGGTTTTAGTTTTTGTAATTCTGACCATCCAGATTCCGTTTTTTCTAGATAACGGTCACCTAAATGCATGGTTTTACCGTCTGGAGATATTACAGGTCGTCCTATCCATGGAGATGCTATTTCAGATTTTTCCCATTTCCCATTTGTTTCGTTGTATTTGTATTCGTAAAAAGCTGATTTTTTATGTTCTTCGCCTCTTCTAATAAAATAAAACGCTTTCATATCTGGGGTGAATGCACTATTGACTTCATACAAATCTGTAGATACCAGACCTGGGGCAAATGGTATAGGCTTTAATCCTGGTGGTTTTTGTCCCAGATATGGGTTTTTAATGGTTGGTATATTATTATCTTTAGTTTTTTGTTTTTTTGCATCACAAGATTGCAAAGAAAGTATTCCAGCGATAAGTAGTGTTATGAAGGTCTTTTCCATTTTGATATTCAAATTATTATTGTTTTTGCTAAAACCTATATCCTATACGCAAGTGCATATTTAATTCCATTTCACTTTTGTTGTTCAAATAACCAGCACGTTTAGCAAATGTGTAACTAAATCCTGCACCAAGACCTGCTTCATAATTAAAGTGTTTACCTAAATTTCTTCTAATTCCCCAAGTGGGTATAATAGAAAAATCACTTACCACAGGAGCATCGTCAGTATTGAATAAGACAAACCAATCTGGATGATAACCCATTTTTAAAGCAATAAAGTTGCCACTATTCCCATCAATTCTTTTTGAGTTTTTTGAACGTTTTTCGAGGTTATAATAAAATCTTGGCTCCACAACTATTACAGGTGTTAGTAGAAATGGAGAATCATAATCATCATAATACGTAGATTCCCAAATACCAAAATCAAAACCAATCTCTGTTCTCAGTGCTAGGGTATTTGATAGTTTTGCTTCATTATATGCCCAGATTCCTAGAACTCCAGTTTGTAATCCGAACGTTGATTTTTCTACACTTGTGTTTTGAGCTTTGGCGATTAATGTTAGTCCGCACAAAGTCAAGGTAATTAAAGTTTTTTTCATGATGATGTTTTTTGATTAATGATGATTATTGATTGATTGATATTTGTATGAAGTTTACCTTCTTGAAAAAGTAGAATTAAATAATGGTTTTAGTTATTTTGTTTTTTTGAAATGCTTCCGTTCGCTTTATTTGTTCTTCGAGATTCCATTCAAAATCAAATCTATTCTTTCAAAATAAAAAGATTGAATCGAGTCCGATTTCAGTTCTTTGCTGGATGTAGTGCTATTATATTTTCATATTCATTGCCTCAGTGACTTCACTCAACGTTCCAATAGCTGTTTCTCTCGCTTTACTTATACCTTTAAGCAAAATATCCCTGACATAATCTTTATTTTTTTCAAGCTCTATTCTTTTTTTTCTAATAGGCTCAAAATATGTGTTTATGGCTTCTTCTGTTAGCTGTTTAAGTTTTCCTGAACCTTGGTCGCCAATTTTATCAGCAATATCTGTTGGACTTTTATCTGAACATAAAGAAGCTAACTTAAGTAAGTTGGAAACCTCTGGTCTGTTTTCGGGGTCGTAAGATATGTAACGACTTGAATCAGTTTTGGCAGATTTTATTAGTTTTGCTGTTTCGTCAGCTGTTGACTTTATCATAATTGAATTGTTGCGACTTTTACTCATTTTTTGAATACCGTCTAACCCAAGAATAGTAGGGGTATCAGTAAAAAATGCAACTGGTTCTGTAAAAATATTTTTATTGAATTTGGTATTAAAGCGCTTTGCAATTTTCCGAGTTAATTCTATATGAGGTAATTGATCTTTTCCAACAGGAACCACATTACTTTTACAAAACAAAATGTCAGCAGCTTGATGAACTGGATAGATATACATTCCTGCATTAATATTACTCAGTCCTGAAGCAGTAATTTCTTCTTTAACAGTTGGATTTTTGTTTAATTCTGAACTGGAAACTAATGTCAGAAATGGAATAGTTAGTTGATTTAATTCAGGAATATGACTATGTGGAAAAATATGAGTTTTATAATTTTCAGGGTCTAATCCACAGGCTAAATAGTCCAAAGTTAGTTCATAGGTGAATTTTGAAATTTCATTAAAAACATTTCTATCTGTCAACACTTGATAATCAGCAATTAAAATATAAGTCTCAATTCCCAAGCTTTGTAATTTTAATCGGTTTATAATAGAGCCAAAATAGTGTCCAAGATGCAAATTACCTGTAGGTCTATCTCCCGTTAATACGCGGTACTTTTGAGGATTCTTATACAAATCATTTTCTAATAATTTACTTTGCTCTTTTGCTTTTTCAAAACTTTTATTTATCATTTTTTGTTTAATTTTATTCAAGTAAGTTCAATTTTTCTCCTTACCCACAACGATTTCGGCTATGAGTAGTTTCGTGGATAAGCACTTAACGTTGCAAGTATAAACCAAACTGAAATCCGTGAGGATTTTCAGAAGTAGGAGAGAAAAGCAATTACTTATAGCTAGGTCTTATGCCAAAAATTAGTAAATAACCTATCATCCAAAATTCTCCAATGGTTGCAGGTAGCGTAAGAAATCTATTGAAGCTAAAATCAATTCCTGCGTAGTGTATAACTGTAGAAATTAGATAGCCTATACCACCTAAAATAATTATTCTTCCTAACCAGACAGGCAACCTTTTAGATTTGATAACTATGTATCCCATTGGAAATAGCCATAACCCGAAAAATAGGCCACCAATACCCCAAGCATTCGAAATAATATTTTGAAAAACCTGAATTAGTAAAACTTTGTCTTCCATAGCACTTATTTCAGAATTTGCAATACCTATTGCTGAGGCGATTGAAATTGCACTTATCATAATGGCTAAAGCATTTACCATTCCCCATATACCTAGAGTCCAAGCTTCCCATTCATAATTATCTTTAAATAATTTGAAAAACCAAACTGCGGTAAGAGCCTGAGAAATTACTATGCCAAATTCTAATAGCAACCTAATTCTTGCTGTAGATTCTAATTCTACTAAATTTGTTAGCGTTTGTTCAGGATTACCAGACACAAATATTTGAGAATGAAAGACCATAAACCCTAAAATTCCTGTAATAGCCATCATTAAATACCATAAGCCAGTTATTCTAGCGGTCTTAATTAAATTTTTCTGTTCTGTATTTGCAATCATAGATTATTTATTTTTATTATTTTATACTAATTCTGACTCTGTAAAAGGGTAATTGTTACAATTTTGCCCTAATGGCACACAACGTGTTTGTATATGGTTTGTTGCGTGTTTTAAGCAACTAATTACCGACCAAGAAAGTCCGCAAAGACTTTCGCAAGTAGGCAAAAAGCCAGCAATAAATTATTTACGGTGTTACCAAACGTATTTGTTGATATTACCAGCTTCGAAATCATTCCTCTTGATTAATATATTTTAACCCTTCATATAAAGCTACTAATGGTACAGAGCGATGGTTTTCTTTTTCAAAATATTCTATTTCGATATTTAGAGGTTTATCCGATTTCTTTGTTATTAAAGTATAAAGAGAGTCGTGTCTTTGTTTATTCCTTTCGTAATTAGCCTCTCCTTGATTGGCAGTAGCGATATAAAGTTTTTTATCTAATGATATTGAGGAAATAGAATCAACTTTGTTTTTCATCATCTCCTCATTCCACCAAATACTTGAGTCTATAGAAATGTAAGCATTGAATACGCTATTTTCATCCATATAGGAATTTAGTGCAAGTAGTCCTCCTAAAGAGTGCCCAACAAGAGTTCTAAACGGTTCTGTCTTATACTTTTTATCAATATAAGGTACTAGTTCTTTCTCAATGAAATTCAAAAAAATCCTTCCACCTCCCATATTATTCGGTCGTTTGGTCTTAATTTTTGTAACTGTAAAATCTCGTTCTCGTTCAACATTCTCTATGGCTATAATAATACTTTCAGGCATTAAATTGTTTCGATTCCTATTAGAACTCATAAAATGTACTATTCCAGATGCTGTTTTAAAATAAGTAGATCCATCCAATAATATGATAACTGGATATTTTTTATCAACTTCAGATGAATTATTGTATGAATCAGGAAGACTTATTAAACAGGTTCTTTCTTCATCTAAAATATTAGATTTAAAAACGAACTTACTTCCTACTATAATATCATCTATTTCATTCTGTCCAAAAGTGGTTTGTACTCCTGAAAGAAGAATATATAAAATTACAAATGTCAAATTTTTCATAGTTTGCTTTATATGTTTGGTAACGGTCGGGCTATAGCAAGTAGGGCAGGCAAGGAAACTTTTCGTTTCCGTCTGGTCTGCGAGCCAGAGCTTTTTGTTTTGTAATTAGTTTCATTTTTTAATTGCCAAATCCAAAGGATTTGGCGGACTTAGCAAACACGCTCAAGCCATTAAAATCAGCTCTTTTTGTCCTATTTGCTATAGGTATTGTTGGCATTAGTTTTCTATTTGTTTAATCATTTCTTTTGCAACTATTGCTGAAGAAGGAAGAAACATGGTTGATACAATCCTTTTGTCAATTACAACATCATGCTTATCATTCAAATTACTTTTAGTTTGAAATATTCCTCCATTTTCCCTCAATTGGTCTTCCAGCATTACAGGCAATAAAGTACCTTCTTTAGCCCAACTTTTGGTAATCTCAGTCGAATTTGGAAAGCCAGTTACTTTTTTACCTTTGACCATATAATCACCATTACTAAGTTTGACATTTGCAAAAGCACCAGGACCATGTCCGCAACCCCCAACTATTCCTCCATTTTCATAAATTTTGGCTATTATTGATAATAAGTCTTTGTTATTGGATACATCAAATAATGGTCCATATCCGCCACCAATAAAAACGGCTTTATAGTTTTTATAATCTACTAAATCAGGCGTTAATGAATTTTCAACATTGCCATTAAAATTTTCATACTTTATAGTATAACTGCTTATTCCAACAGGATCCATTGAGAAAGGTACTTTTCCTCCTGTTGGTGAAACAAAATCAACTTTATATCCATGAGAAACAAAAATATGATATGGAGGAGCTACTTCCCAAAGGTTGTTCCCAGCAAAATGTTTTTCTGGGTCGCCCATGTCTTCTGTATTTGAAACTATAACCAATATTCTTCCTTTTTCAGTTTTGTTATCGTTACAAGAGATAAAAATTAATAATGCGAATAATGCTAGGAGTCCTTTTTTCATTTTTTTGATTGATTGAATTTCATATAAGATAATAAATGGAGAAGAATGTTACAGTCTTTCACAATTAATGCCAACAATAGAATATATGCAATAGATAAATTTTTATAACCAACTAAACCCTAATCCTATATTAAAAATTACGGCATCTCTATCCGCACCTCCATCTAAAGACACATTGCCCAAAACTAATTTAGACTGCACATTGAGTGCAAAATTTTTCTTTTTGTAAAATCTCATAACCTGTACTTGCCATAACAGCGACGCCAAAGTTCCAGTCGTCATTTACATTATCTTTAATATCATATAGTGCTGGCGAATCTATTGCTAGACCAATTCCTCCATGTATCCACCAACAATCTTTTACCCAATATTGTACAGATGGAATAAAACCTCCAAAGTTCCTGTCATTGTCTTGAAATTCATAAATATTTCCTGGCATTACGGCAGTAATGGCAAGATTTTCATTCAACATATAGCCCAATTTTAAATCTGGAAACACGAAGGTTCCTTGCGCATTGTCAAACGTTTGATTACCAGCACTATCTTCTATACTGATAATGCCACCACCTACAACAGCTTCGAAGATGAAACCATCCCTTTGTGTTGTTTCAGCATCTGCGTTTTGTGCATAGGTTATACTTGATACTAATGCAAAGGCTACGCAAGCCATTCTTGATACCATTTGTTTTTTGATTGTTTTCATTTTAATTGATTTCATAATTGTTCGTTTTTTGATTGATGATTTATTTTGAACTCTCAGTTGTTACATTAAGATTTTTTTGAGTATTCTAACGCGGCACCAATGGCAATTCCAATGGGAAGCCACAAAGCTATATTTGAGGTTAATAAGCCTACTAATACCCCTGAAAATATGCCTACTGCAAGTCTAATTCCTTTTTTACTTTTAATTGAATTCATAATTGTTCACTTTTTGATTGTTTGTTTTTTTGATTAGGGTAAACTTAAAAGAGGTCTTTAATCAATTAAACTTCATGTGATATTCGAATGTTTATTAATGATAAACTACCTCTTATAAGTTACAAACAGAATTTGTACCTCATAATCATTTGTCAGTACTTATTTTTCCTTAGTTCATCAAACACATAAATGATTAAATTCATAATAATTAAAAACTTGATTTTCGTTTCTACAAAGATGGATCAAGAAGTAATATGCCTCTAAACACTTATGTAGCCTTATATAAAAAGTTTGATGATAGATTGAAAATTATGACGCAGCACTATAAATTATGACGCATTTTAAAATATTGCCAAAGAATAAATCAAGTAATCTCTTACTGTTACTAATTTGATGAAGCAAAACTAATTGTAGCTTATAAAAGGAAGGTTCTATTTTTTAAATCAGAACTAACTATTACTCTTAAGGTAAGTATTTGGTGTTATCCCCTCTATTTTTTTAAAAAAGGTATTGAAGACTGTTTTAGAGTTAAAACCACTATCATAAGCTACAGCCATTAAGGTTAAGCCCTTGTTTTCCTCTAGAAGAACCCGCTCTTTAAATTCGTTAATTCTATAGGTATTAACATATTCCGAAAAGTTTTTTTGAAACCCCAAGTTTAATAATTGCGAGACATAATTAGCAGGAAGTTCCAAGTAAGAAGCTAAATCTTTTAAGGATAGGTCTGGATTTAAATACAGTTTGTAGTCTATCATTATTTGCTCTAGTTCTTTGCTGTACTTTTTGATTTCGTTGGAATCTAGTAAAGCCTGTTTATACTTCTTTTTCTGTTTATAATTTAAATTATCTGGAATGGCTTTTAGCATGATGTCTTTAAACCTTTTGTGATTTTTAACAGGTTTAAGAATTGGTGATGGATTAAGTAATAAAATTACGGGCAAACGATTATTGTATGCTTGAGTTATTAAATCAATTACCTTTTCGTTATTACCTAACAAGGCATTTACTAATATCAAAAACGTAAATGCCTTATCTACAAGATCAGTATTTAAATACGTCTCTAATTCTTTTAATCCATCATTACACTTTTCCGTTTCATTGAGTTTTGCATAACACATGGTTTCACCTCCTAATTTGGTGAGGTCTTTCACAGAAACGCCTTCAAGTGAACCGAAATATGTTAAAGCTTCATTTGGTTTGCCTGACATTAATAAACAAATCCCTATATAAATTGGTGGAAAGGGTAACTTAGGGTCTAAATCTAATGCCTTTTTTAGATAAGGTATCGCAGTTTTATAATCTTCTTTCAAGTAGTATAAAAAACCCTTGTAATGATGATTTATAGCGGCATAAGGATCTAATTGTAAGGCTTTGTCAAGATAATTCAGTGCCGCATCTAATTTTCCTTCTACGGTCAAAAAATTAGAAATGGTTAAGTAAATATCGTCTGCTTGTTGCATCTCCAAAGCCTTATTGGCATGTTCGTAAGCTTTCTTAAGATTCCAGTTTTGCCAGCATTCTATCCAAGCCAAATTCAATTGTGACCTTGATGAGTTTGGGTCTAACTCTAAAGCCCTTAATAAATAAGACTGGGCTTTTTCGTAGGCTTCAAATGCAGGTAAAAGCCCCATGGTTCCGATATTAACATAAGCTAAATTAATATCTAGATAAGGGCTTGAAAAATTAGGGGATTTATGTATGACTTCTTTTAAGATATTGATACCCTTTATAGAGTTGTTATAATCCAACTTCATGATGTAATACCTCCCTTTCAGGTATTCTCTATAAATGGCTACAGGCACATCAATAGGTACTACTAACCTATCTTGTATCTGTATATGGCCTACATGTTCTCGTAATTTTTCAGCAATAAACAGACTAATTTCATCTTGAATTTCAAAAATGTTTTCTGGGTTTCTATCAAAGGTTTCTGACCAGAAATGAAAGTCATCCACAGTGTCAATCATTTGTACTGTAATGCGCATTTTCTTTTTTGATGTTCTTACACTACCTTCAATAAAGGTAGCTACCTTCAATTTTTCTCTTATTTCCTTTGCTGTTACTGACTTGTTTTTAAAATAAAATGAAGATGTACGTGAAGTAACGGAAAGTTGTTTGATTTTTGCTAAAGCGTTAATGATTTCTTCAGTTAATCCATCACAGAAGTATTCGTTTTCAATATCATTACTCATATTGACGAAAGGTAAAACTGCTATGGATTTTTTATTAATTGAATTCATAACTAGAAATTAAATTTACGAAAACATTTTGTTTCAATACCCGTATGTTATAGTACCATACTTTATCATGAAAATTTGAAATGTTTGAGAAGCAAGTAATCTATATCGATTCCATATTGACTTCTATGCATATGTACGATACACCTTTACAAAATAACTTGTTCAGGGCTTTCAACCTAGATACCGAAAAACAGAAAGTAAAGGTTATGGACTTCACTCGATTCCATAACTATTTGTGAGATGATACCAAATCCATTAAATTAATCTATGGGGCTCCTTTTCTCAAATATTTTTACAATGGAACTCAACGTATCGTTATTTTAGCTCAATCAATAGGTGCTGTCCATGGAAAAAAACAGCCAAAAGGAGAATTGAACAGGCTTTTTTTGCCTATGAAATACTAATCAAAATTTGATTATTCCTTCAGGGAATACCAAACCGGTAAGGAAATACTACTATTACCTGAAAACATAATTTTTAACGGGACTTTTGCATCTTTAATATTTTCTTCATTCACATCCCTACCTGTTCCATAATTAAGTTGTGCATTATTGTTTTTATTGAGGTTTACCACAACTACCATCCTACTTCCTTTTTCTAATTTTTTACTGATTAGTTTCGAATTGTCGAAAGACACTTGCGTTTTTTGATTCGGTGTCAATAAATTTCTTTGTTCTCGATCTTTGGAATAGCTCGCTCTGCCTATATAATAGCTTAAATGAAAATAATTACCTTCTGGAGTTAATTGATATAGGATAACGGAATAATCAACATCTTTTTTATTGATAGTAAATTCTAGATTCCCGAGAAAGGATCCATTGATAATCACATCCTCCTTTAAGGGTTCCGATTTAAATAACAATCCATCCTTTATATTGATGTTTTCCTTTTCTAAAGGCCAAGGATAATACCCTGTGTTATTCATGCTTTCCCTATCTTTAAAATCAACGGTTAAGTCAATTTTAGAAGCATCCGATTTCGATTTAAGCGCATAAAAATCATCCGTTTTATCATCACTTAAATAAAAAGTCAACGTATCGTTGGTCATGGCACTTAAACTCGGTTTATGCATCCAGGTATTGGTATCCATTACCTGAAAGTTGACTTTATCTTTTAAAATGCTTGGTTTTTCTTTACCTTTTAAGATATAATCGAACCATTGATATACCAGGTCATACCTAATGTCAATTAGGGCGGTTTTATCTAATTTATAATCTCTTAAGAACTCCTGAGGTTGGGTTTGCGCCGTCCAATGATCATAAGGTCCTACCAATACATAGTGATTTGGATTTTTTACATACTTATTATGCTGGTCAAAATAATATAGGGCTCCTCTTTGAGAATCGTCATAATAGCCTGTTATGGTCAGAATTGGAATGTTGATTTTTACAAATTCCTGTTTGTAAGGAATCATTTTTTTCCAGAAATTATCATAACTGGGATGCTCCATATAGGTATTCCATAATTTATTTACATGTCCATCCAAGCTATCCAATTTATTAAAGGCAACCCCAGAGGTATACCATGTGTTTTTTAAGGTATTCCAACGATTAAAATCTTGTGAAGCTTTAAAATCCAGGAACTTATTATTGGTCACATAAAAATTCCAAGAGTAGGAATAATTATGCAGGACATTATTTTCCATTGGATAATCAATTCCGGGTGCAATGGCTACCATGGGAACAATGGTTTTTAAAGCTGGATGCACTTTATGTTTCATGGATGCCCATTGGGTAAATCCGTTATAACTACCACCGTACATACCTACTTTTTGATTGGACCAAGGCTGCTTGCTAATCCAATCAATCACTTCATAAACATCCATATTTTCATATTCAAGAGGCTTTATCTCACCTCTGCTCAATCGTTTTCCCCTTGTATTGGCTATCACTCCAACATAGCCTTTTGAGGCTGATAACATAGCCCCAGTCTCATTGGTACCTGCGTAAATAGAAGCAATTAAGATGGCAGGTTTCTTAGCTTTGATAGTCTCTTTTCTTTCAACCACTACTACGGAAACTTCTGCACCATCTTTCATTGGCACTATTATGCTATCATTTATAATATATCTGCGTTTATGGTCTTGCTGTATTGCTTGAAAAAACAAATCTCTGGTGGATTCATAAACCTTTTTTAAGAAATATTTGTGGATTAAGTTTTGTGCAGTTTCATTCGAAATCGTTTCAGCAGTTATATTCTCATACGTACGTTCAAAATCAGAAATAAAATAGTCTGTACCATCTCTGGCAATTAATGTGTCATCTAAATTCAGTACCTGAAAATCATCGGCCTTTGTCACATAGGATTTATATAATTCTTTAAAGGCCACAGGAAAGTTAGGTGTGAGTTTTGCTTTAGCATACTGGTGATATAAATTTATATATATCTGTTCCGTTTTTGGCTTGTCCTTAATTTCTTTCTCGATAGTTGCTATGGCATCGTCATATTTTCCACTTACGATCTGAACCTTGATCAAGTCCAAACCTGATAACTCCTTTAGCGGATAAGATGCCGCTAAGGCTTGCATTTGATTTGCAAGGGCCTTTGCATTGGACGCTTGTACTTTTTTAAAGTTAAATTCTTGTCCAAAAGAAGTAAGATGAATTAGAATTAGAAATACTATCAAGAATGTTTTTTTCATTGTTTCCTTTTTTAAAGTGCAGTGGGAAAATGCTCGATTTTCATTTTAGTTTGAATACTGCTTTAACTCCTCTTCGTATAAAAAGTCATCTTGAGTTTGGGTAAGTTTTATGAAATTTTTTACAGCTGGAGCATACAACCAAACTTCATCCGTTTTGGCATTATACCCTCTCGAATTTGTTATTACACCTTTGTATTGAATCGTATAGGCCATGAACGTTCCTGCTTCTACCGTTTCTTCTTTAAAGGATAAAACCTCGACATCTTGACTTTGCTTTCCTGTGGTACCATCTTGACTTGTCCAATTTTTTTCATATTTCCACTTTTTACCCACTTCCAAAGGCCAGTCATATCTTGGCGTTTCGCTTTCTTCCGGTTTTACAATGTCTGTTATTGGAATCGTATCATTACCCATTGTCATCCCCAAAACACCATCTGCAATAACTACTTCTCTTGTATCTTCTCCCTCTGAACGTACCTCGCCTTCGGTGGTAACACCTTTATACTTCCAGATCCATTTTTCTCCAACGGAATAATCGGATAAAGTAGGTTGCGCAGCGATTTTTAAGGTGTCATTGGTGCATGAATATAGTCCCATAATGATCAAAACAATTAGAATTACAGGTAGGTGATACTTATTTTTGAAGTTACACATCGTTCTATTTTTTTAATTAAAATTTTATCTATGAAGCAAAGAAATGATGAATATATAAATGTGTAAAGGGAAAGTACAGGAACGTGAATAAAAGAAAATAAGCGTAAAATTAATTTACAAACCAATCAATTATAAGCTATTCCAGTTTTTAAACTTAACAGACTGTCGGCTTGAAACTTCAATCTTTTCACCAGAAATCAAGATGATGTGTAGCTTATTATTAAAATGCGGGTGAATTTCTTTAATAAAATGTGTGTTGATAATTTGACCCCTATTGGCTCTAAAAAACACGGTGGTATCTAACTTTTTTTCAAGTAGATTTAATGAACGTTTGATCATAGCCTTTTTACCACCAAAGTATAGGCGCGCATAATTATCCATCGATTCAATATAGTAGATATCAGAAATTGGAATAAAGTAACAAGATTCGCCGTCTTTAATAAAAATCTTTTTATGCATGGGCAAAACATCTTGTGGCACCTTTGCCTTCTCTACCAACTCCTGCTTTACTTTTTCTATGGTTTTTGCAAAACGTTCTTCCCGTAAAGGTTTAACCAAATAATCTAATGCATTCAACTCAAAAGCTTTTACAGCGTATTGGTCATACGCAGTTGTAAAAACAACTTCTGGAACGGTGGTTAATTCTTCTAATAAATCAAATCCTGACTTTTCAGGCATGTGTATGTCCAAAAACAATAGGTCTGGATCTTCATTCGCAATCAATTTTATGGCCGCATCCACATTGTTTGCCTCTCCAACAACGATAAATTCCGGATATTTTTTTAAAGCACGTTTTACCTCTTCTCGCGCTAAACGTTCATCATCGATAATAACCGCTTTATATGTTTTCATCTGTTTTATAGGGTACTAGTATAGTCGCTTGTACTATATTATTAGCTATTTCTTCTAAAGTAATAGAAGCCTCTTTATTATATTGAAGCTCCAGGCGTTTCTTTAAGTTCATTAAACCTAAACCTTTTGCAGGTTTAGTATCAGTTAATTTTCCTGGATTTTGAACTTGTATATAGACTTGATCTCCGTCCTTACCAATTTTCAAAGTTATTTGCCCACCTTCAATAACTTTGTCAATTCCGTGTTTAATGGCATTTTCAACCAATAACTGGATGCTCAAGGTTGGAATTTTAAAATGGGCTAACGTCTTATCAAGAGTAATGTCTATTTCCAATCGTTCTTCAAAACGAAGTTTTTCCAACTCTATGTAATCATTTACTAAAGCTATTTCGTTTTTTACTGAAATTAGGTCCTTATCTTTTTCATATAAAGAGGAACGTAATAAGTCGGATAATAAGTCTATCCCACGTCTGGCTACATTAGGGTTCTCAACAATTAAGGACTTTATGGAATTCAAGGAATTAAATAAAAAATGTGGGTTTAGTTGAGCCGATAAATTATCTAATTGTGCTTGTTTCGCCACTAAGGAAAGTTGAGCATATTCTCTTGCCGTTACAACTTCTTTTTGATAATAATGATACAGATGATACGCTAAAATCCAGATAGACATTAACCGTAAACCGGTAAGTAATATGGGGTCCCAATAAAGAAGCGACACCCATATATCCTTATCTTCTTCTGCGATGAAGGTCCAGTAACCATACCACTTCAAATTGTTTAAAAGCACATATAAAAAAGCCAATAAAAGTATACTGGGAATTACGCGAACAAGCAGCTTTTTAATGGGTAATTGACTCCAATTTTCCTTTAAAGCATATGTTCTGTACATGTGGGTAAGGAAAATTCCGATGGCAACATCCAAAACATAATTACAGAAAGTGTAATACACCCCATAGTTATCCCTGGTATAAACCGTGTATGCCCAATAAATAGAAACCGTACACCATCCTAATAATTGGCATTTCCAATAAAGGGCGTTTGTTCTATTACTTTTGAGTGTTTTTGTACTGATATTCATCGATATACAAAGAAACACATTGATTTTAAATACTGAAAGGAAAAATACATAGACGCACGATTGAAGGTTTTAGCGTAAATAGAAATAAAGTTTCCTCCTATACCTATTTCCCTCACCTCCCCCGATAGCTATCGGGCTCGGGCCGTAAAATTAGTGTTTACTCTGGTCATTACTATTTTTACAAATAGTACTTCTCTGACCTTCCGTTTCAGCATATTCATTGCTAGTTATTTAGTTTGGTATTCATGGACCTAGTAATAAACTATAATTTTATAAGATGTTCAATCTTAATTTCGCAACCTGATAAAGTGCCATAAGGCAAGAAATTACAATTCTACAGGCGTAACACTTTCAAATAAATCAACTATTACATACTGTAACGAATCTGGTGTAATCGCTCTAAAATAGCCCAACAAGTCTTGACTGGTGGCATAGCGATTGGTATTCATTTTTAGCTTACCGTTTGTAGTATTCCAATCTTCCAAAAAGCGTCTTAAAGCTTTATTGACCTGCTCCTCGCCTATTGCCTTTTGAAATTGATACATGTTAATGGCACCTTTAGCATAATAAATATAGTCTTGATTATCTACTAAAGCTAGCGTTGGTTCTGCTCCAGATTCTCTGAGTTTGCCTTCTTCGTATTTCTCTAATTGCAACTCTAAAAATTGCTGAACCTTTACTTTTGGATAGTGTGCTTTTAAAACCATCATGGCTGCATATTGAGAAAGCGTTTCCAAAATAAAGTATTGCCCTTTTACATTTGCGGCTTCTACTTGCATAGCAAACCATTGGTGGGCAATTTCGTGTGCAGTCACATAAAATGCCATATCTACATCAGTTTCATCATCTATATCTAAAACAAAACCTATGGATTCTGAGAATGGAACAGTACCCGGAAATGATTGTGCAAATTGCGCATAACGCGGAAACTCCATTATACGTAACTGTTCATATTGATACGGACTGAAACTCGTGCTATAGTAATCTAATGAGGCTTTCATAGCCGTCATCATTCTATCTATGTTATACTCATGACCTTTATGATAGTAAATTTCCAGATCTACTTGTTTCGAAAAAGCATCAGATTTTGAAATCCAATTGTCTTTTTTTATGTCATACCTTGCTGAAACAATTGAGTAAAAATCAATCATTGGAATTTCCATTTTATAATGAAAATAATTACGATTATTTTCTGTCCACTCCCTCAATAAATTCCCAGGAACCAATGCTGTTTGGTTAATTTCTGTTCCTATGACCATTTCAAAATGAATACCGTCAGAATCACTACCAGATCTTGCATTAATTAATTCTTTAGGGTCATTTCTATTAGCTCTATTCGTTCTTTCAGATAAATTATATTCTGAACGTTCATCCCTATCACTTAGCTCATATTTTCTATTGTAACCTAATGTTGGAAAGTCTTTATTGTTAAAGAATGTTCCATTCTCAACAATATTAGCATTTGAATTACCTGCTTCAAATCCATTCGTAGTAAATGATTGCTTAAAGTTCATTTTAATTGAATCTCCAGGGTTCAAAGGGCAATGCAACTGATAGATGGTATAACCGTAGGTAGCGTATGTATTATTTTTTGTTGCGCCTCCATCAAAAGTGACAGAATCTAATGTAATATTCTCTTCAATTAGTTTCTGAATATGAATCTCATTAATGGGTTGCGCATTGGTGTTTTTTAATATATAATACCCATCCGCAGTATAATCTCTTGATGAAGGATACAATTCCACTTTTAAATTCACATCTACTATTTTGGGCTGTGGTATATATTCAAACTGTTTGAGTTTCTTTTCATAAGCTACTCTAAATTCAGTTGCTTTAGTATTGGTCCAATAGGTGTTTAAAATATTCGTATTGTAAAAGATAAAACTTCCCATGAATATAATTACTAAAAAGACCATAGAAGCAACTTTAAAAAGCGGCTTGCTCAATCTGTTTTTGCTAGCTCTTACTCGTTGCATTAAATTGGTTTCAGTACCTCTTACGTTTACCAAAGATCCAATAATAAGTAATAGTATTCCGAAGAGAAACCAATATGATTTAATTAACAGATAGGGTTTTAAAAAATGACCATAACCATTAATATCAGAATACGTTCCTAAAGCACTGCCTCCGAAAAAATATAAATCGTGATCAAACCCGAATAAACCTAAAGCAACATTGGCTATAAAATATATAATCACCAACATGATGCCTATAAACTTATGGTTTACAACAGATTGAATAAAAAATGCAATGCATGTATACAGTGCTAAAAACGGTAAAATCTCTAAGAAGAAACCATAAAAATAGACTTGGAATTCGTATTTGTAATACCCACTTAATGTTTGAAATAGAATTCCTGAACCAATTAGTGCGAGCATTAATACTACATACACTGCGTTTAATCCAATGTATTTACCCAATAGTTTTATAAAACTAGACATTGGTGTTGCGTCATAGATTAAATCTAATTTAGCACCTCGCTCTTTCCATACCAATTCACCTGAATAAAACACTAAAATTATTATGAAGAAATAAATAGATGTTTCTTTGAGTTCTTCAACAATAAAATAGGTTGCTGGATAGCTATCCACACCATACACAGTTCCAAGGTTTACGGAATTAATAAGAATGATAATCATCCCACAAATAACAATTCCCCAAAATGATGCTTGCTTGCAAATACCGATAAAGTAAAACCAAGAAAACTCTTTTAACTGTGTCCATTTAGATGGTAAACCATATTGTTTTTTAACTTTAGGGATTTCTATATCAGTATTTACATAGGCACTTTCAGCTGCCAATTTTTGAATTCGTTTTCGCTTTGATTGCTTTTCTTTAACAACATTAAAATTGAATTTTTTATACCCATAGATTAGCGCAAGTATTCCTAGAGAAACCCAAAACAGTTTGTTATAAAGTATGGCTCCGACAAAAGGGAGCTCTTTGGTACTTTTTTCTAAAGCTGACCAAGATTTTGTCGCAAAAGTGGTTGTTGTTAGCGAAAATGGATCTAGAATGGCTTGCCAAAATTCATTAGTGATAGCTTTGGTTAGCATAAAAACCACAAATAAAATAATACCTTGTGTATAGACTACCACCAGGTTTCTGCTTAAAGCACCTGTAACAAAAAATAACGAAGCTCCAAAAAATAACGTTGGTAACGTTACCATTAAAAATGTCTTTATATAAACAATGGCATTAAACCCTAATAGATCTTCTGGATTATGCCATGGCATAAATTCGCTTAGCATCATGCCAAATAAAATACCTGCAAATACAAATAGCAAAACTGCAAACGATCCTAAAAATCGACCTAGTAAATAATCTCTTTTGCTGATTGGTGCAGAAAATAGCAATGATTCTATATTGTATTCAAAATCCCTTAGTACAGAGACGCCCATTATCATTGAGGCTAAAATCATAAATATACCGGTAATGGCTCCCATTGTTTTTGCAATCACTATGGGTGAGTTTTTTTTCATAAGACCCATTTCTGAACCTTGAAAAATAAAGTCAACACCAACAATTGAAAATAGAAATAGAAAAAGGAAGAACACATAAGTATCTGGTCGTTTAATTCGGTATTGTATTTCGAACTTAAAAATAGTATACCACATAACTAATTAGATTTAAGGTTAGTAGTATTGAATATTTCCGAAAAATAGACGTCCTCTAATTCGGCATTAATAAGCGAAAAACCGTCTCCTGGATTTGTATCACTTACGATATGAATGGTTGGTTTTCCAAGAAATAATCGTTCACTGATGACCTGATAATTTTCTTTATATAGGTTCAATTCTGATTTCTCGATTGTTTTTTTATAGACTTTATCTTTTAGGCCTTCTAGTATTTGCAACGGCTGCCCTTTTAAGCATACTTGTCCTTGATTAATAATGGCCATATTTGTGCAGAGTTCTTTGACATCGTCAACAATGTGTGTGGATAAAATAACCACGGTATGTTCCCCAAGCTCGCTTAGAACGTTGTAAAATCGATTGCGTTCTACGGGATCCAATCCTGCTGTTGGTTCATCTACAATAAGTAACTTCGGATTGTTAAGTAAGGCTTGTGCAATACCAAAACGTTGCTTCATCCCACCAGAAAATCCTTTAAGGTTTTGTTGTCGTACGTCATATAAATTGGTTTTATACAAAAGCGCTTTCACTAATTCTTTGCGTTCATTTTTATTAGTGATGCCTTTAAGCACTGCAAAATGATTAAGTAACACCTCGGCCGATATTTTTGGGTACAAGCCAAATTGTTGAGGCAAATAACCTAATACCTGCCGCAATTCATTTTTTTGTTTCAATACATCGATGTCTCCAAGAACAATGGAACCAGCATCGGCTTCTTGCAGTGTTGCAATAGTTCGCATTAACGTAGACTTGCCTGCACCATTTGGACCTAAAAGACCAAACATCCCTGTTGGTATATCTAGTGAAATGTTTTGTAAAGCTTTAATCCCGTTTGAATACGTTTTTGATAGATTGTCAATTCTAAGTTCCATACTGTTCGTTTTTCGATTGATTGAGGCAAACTTATGGTGGGCCTTAATTGTAAAAAACAAAAAGTGACACATCTCATGTTAGGCGTGATACAACACCTTAAGAAGGGTACAAACGTACTTTATCCCAACTAAGTAGGTGTTTATCCCTGTGTATCTATTGTTTGTCAACTAATTTGTAGGAGGAATTTTATTTAATTAATCTTGACCTATGAAGTTGAAAATATCAGATAGAAAAAAGAAAATTATAAACAGGGTTTATAAGATATTCCTTATAATTATAGGTCCAGTCATTGTAATCTTTAATGACACTTTTGGTAAATTAGAAGGGTTTGCTGAGTTTGTTGTATTGTACTTTATTCTCTTGATCATTACAATTGCCCACTGGGTTTTTAAACAGATCAAATCAATTATTCGATTAAAGAATGAAAAAGAAAAAACAGAATTACTGCATTTAAAAAGTCAGGTAAACCCACATTTCTTCTTCAATACACTCAACAATTTGTATGGATTAATGGAAAAAGATTCTAAGGAAAGGGAAATGGTACTTAAACTTTCTGATATGATGCGATATAGTATTTATGAGGGCCAAAAAGATTGGGTTAGCCTCAAACAAGAATTAGATTACTTAAAAAACTATATTGAACTTCAAGGAATACGCTATCATAAAAAGTCTGATATTCAATTTAATTCTGAAATTGAGAATCCGCAAGCTAAAATTATGCCTTTACTATTTATTATTCTAGTAGAGAATGCTTTTAAGCATGGCTTGGAAAATTTAGAAAAAGACGCGTATATCCATATTAACTTAACCGAAAAGGATAATAACGTAAATTTCATAATTGAAAATAATTTTGAATTACAACAAACACCCAATACAGAAGGTATTGGTTTAAAAAACTTAAAGAGAAGATTAGAACTAGTTTATCCAAATAAGCATGTTCTTTCTTTTGACGTAAACACAACTAGTTATACAGTTAAACTATCTCTAAAATTAAAATAATGAGATATCTAATCATAGATGATGAACATATAGCCCATAAGATTATCATGGAATATTGTGAAATGCTTCCGCATATGAAGTTGCAGAAAAACTGTTATAGCGCTTTGGAAGCGCTTGAGTATTTGAATAGACATCAAGTTGACCTAATCTTTTTAGATATAAATATGCCCAAGTTAAAAGGATTTGAATTTTTAAGAACCTTATCATCACCTCCTAAAGTTATTGTCACGACCGCCTACAGTGAATTCGCAATTGAAGGCTACGAATTAAACGTTGTAGATTACTTGTTAAAACCTTTTAGTTTAGAACGTTTTTTGAGTGCTATTAATAAAGTAACGTCTTCGACCATTAGTACACTAAGTATGGGAAGGCAGCAGAATATCAAGCCTGAAGGAAAGCATATTTTTTTAAAGCAAAATAATAGTCATGTTCAGGTAGCTATAGATTCCATACTATTTATTGAAGCTTCTGGCAACTATACCAAAGTTATTACTACTGATGGCATCATCAGCATCCGAGAAAAAATATCGGATACGATCCAATTATTTTCAGACAATGATTTTCTTCAAGTTCATAAGTCTTTTGCAGTTGCAAAAAAGCATATACGTAGTGTAGAAGGCAACAGAATTTACATTGGAGATCATATTGTGCCTATTGGTAAACTGTATAAAACAAATATCAATAAATTTTTATAGGTTAATTGTATTAAATGAATTCTAGTTTTTTTGAGGTCTAAGCGTTTCAATAATCTGAGCATCAAACCAAAAGATATTTGAATAACTTTCGTCTAAAGTATCACCCAATTTTATTATGGCTGCTTTTGGAAGCGAAATGTCTTTAGTCTTTTGTAATTTACAAGATGTATAATGTCGTTTTTTATATCAGGCGCTTCTACCTTACTTAGAATTAAGGCAAATTCAAATTTTTTAGCATTTCAAGGAATTCTGTTTTCCCAACCTTTCCAACAACGTAATCAATTACATTTCCTTCAGGATCAATAAAAACTGTTGTTGGGGTAGCGCCAATGTTATAGTGCTTTACGAGTTCTTCAACATTAGGGTCATCAATATTAATCTCTACGGGTATAACTTTCGCATTAATGGCATTCATGGCTTCTTCGTCTCCAAAAATTTCACGCTTCATAATGCGACAAGGCGAACACCATTCCCCGGTAAAAAATAACAATATATTTTTGTCAGAACTGTCAGCAAGTTTTTGAGCAGACACCATGTCATCATTCCAAACCATATCATTTGAAGGTACATAGAATGAATACCATGCATACCAAAGAGAAACAACAAGGAAAGTGAGCCAGAACCAGCGCCAAAAAGGATGAGATTTAGTTTTCATGAGCTTGGGGGTATTGTTTGATGCATTTGTTTCCATACTATCTGTTTTTTTTATCAAGTATATTAATTTTAAGGTATTGGTTACTTTCTCCTTTTCAGGATTTTTACAATTCTATTATTAATTTTTTCTGATACGTTCCAAGAGTATCCGCCACTGGTATTTACAAATTGAACAACAACAGCATCAATATCCTTGTGATACTTGGCAATACTGCTGTAACCTGGTAATAATCCTGTATGTTCATATATATAAATAGATGAATAGATAGCTTGTTCAGTATCATTGAGCAAGGAGCCGTCGTTCAACGCCCTCAAGAATATACCCACATCCTGTGCTGTAGCCACCATGGAGCCGGCAGGGCTTACAAAATCATTGGGCTTTAGGTCTGGCTCATAATCCACGGCATATCCGCTCATTACATCGTCTAAATTCACTTCACTTAGCAAACTGTAGGTGTGGTTGAGCCCGAGGGGCATTAAAATTTCTTTTTTAATAAATTGGTGATGACTATATCCCAATGTTTTATCCAAGATTTCGCCAATCAACAGATAATTGGTATTTGAGTACCTATATTTTTTATCCGGTTTAAAATCGGCAGGAGTATCGAGGACCAAATCGAGCGATTCTTTGGTATTTTTCGAATAGTCGTTTACCCAAAAACCTGGAAAGTCCGTGTAGTTCGGAATACCAGACCGATGTTGCACCATCATTCTCAAGGTGATTTTATCGGCATTTTCAATTCGTCCCACCAGTTCCGGCATATAATCAGCGAGCGTTTTATCTAAAGACAACTGATTGTCATTAACTAATTTTGCTACAGCAACAGCAACATACAACTTGCTAATGCTGGCAATCCGGAATAAAGCTTTTGGGTTGGCAGGAATTTTATTCTTTCGATCCTGCCAACCAGCGGCATAAAATTGAGGTGGCTTGCCAGCTTGTTCTACATAAACAATCATGCCGTCCAATCCGTATCCAATAGCATCATTGACCTGTTCTTCAACCGTATCAGGCAATGGTGTTAACAGTAATCTTAGCAAAGTCCATGGTACAAAGAATAGTGAGCTGATGCTTGCCATAATTAATATGATTTTGAGTATTCGTTTTGATTGTTTCTTTGCCATAATACGGTTGTTTGTTTTTTCATTTTATTATTTTAAAACCTATAGGTTCTCAACTTTCGCCTTTCTCCAAAAATAGATGGCAAATAGCGTCGTAATAATCGGTAGCATGAGTCCGTATTCATCTATCCAAAAAGTAGTGCGGTCATTTGTTATCGTCAACGGCGTGAAAATCTTCTGTATGAATATATTGTGTACGGAATGAAATAGGACCGCAGGCCACAAGCTGTTGGATTTAAAAGTATAGTAGGCCAAAATGACCGAAATTGCAACTATCATTACGGTAAAAGCTGTAATGTGTAGCAACATGTTTCCACTTCCCTTGTATATCAAAAAGATAATTGGCCAATGCCATATCGCCCAAATTAGGCCACTAATTATAGAAACAGTGCCAAAGGAAAATAGTTTCCGAAGTTCGTAGATGAAGAATCCCCGCCATCCTATTTCCTCGCCCAATGTCGAACCAATGTTCTTTACAACACCAACAATACATAAGAGAACAATCATAGTCAATAGTATAATAGTACTACTGAAACCTTCCATGCCTAAATCTTGCGACCACTCGGTGATAGTTTCCTGATTGATCACATTTCCAAAACCGATAACCCAAATTAATATATAAGAAATCGTAATGTAGGCTACCGGAATCAAATAGGATAGGCGTAAATTTTTCAAACTTTTCAGACCCCAAGAAAGACTTGAAATCGGTCTTTTCATTAGCTTTAATGTAATAAAGGCGGATAATGCAGGGCTCATCATTAAAGCCCCGACATAGATGCTTGTAGGGTTCAGCTTGAGTATTGCGTAATAACAGATAGTACTTAGCAGGGTCAAAATACCCAAAAACAACAGTATCGTTTTCCGGACTTTTTTCTGATTTTTTGGTTCGTTACTCATAATAAGTTTATTAGGTGACTACACGTCTATTTACAGTGCTAATTTGATTGTCTTTACATCTTTGTTTTTCCTGCCAATGGTGCTAAATAGTTGTTCAATAGCTATCCTTTGCCCAATGAATTGGTTATCATTCTTTACAGCCCATACCACTAATGGGACTTGGTACTTTTACCTATTCTCAGAGTTCTAATTCCTAGTGCTCCCAGCGATATTATTAAAATCACGAAATAGAGTGTCGTGATCGTACTCTTAAGAAGACTGAAACTACTCGTTATTGTTACAGTACTATGGTCTATTTCGGGATAGCTGTTGAGTATAGCAATGATTCCTATATTTTCAGCGTAATCCATCGCTCCGGCTAATAAAGGCAAAAGACAGAGATATGCCAACACCGTTTTTAGTTTGTCGAGTTTGTTAAGAAAATAGGCAAGAACTAAGCAATAACTTATTCCAAATAAAAGTGGATAAAACATATCCACAGGTATTTGATTGCTTAAATAAGTCTTACGTCCAATTTCTCCGAGTGTGTTGAATAGCTGGTCGACATAATTGAAGTCATATCCCATTGGTAACATATCAAGCAATTTCATTCCATTTGAAAATTCCATTGTTTTGGGAATAGTAACAGTAAGCATGAATACATATACTACATTGGTAATTATGAAAAGTGATAATACTTTTTTACCAGCAATATTTTTCTGAAAGAATTTGGTTATTTGTTTTGTTTTTTTCTTGGTCATTTTTTTAGTGCTAGAGTTTGGTAAAGAAGTCTTTTAAATTTAATCAACGGTGATCATTGCATTTATTTCATTGCTAACGCTTTGTCCAATAGCTCCTAATTGATTATACTGATTGATCATTTCATCAAATTGAAAGGCCGCCAAACTAATAACATTTCGGTAAGGAGCGGACACCGTATATTGCTTAAAGGCCTCATCGTACTCGGATTGTGGCGTTGCCCTCATACTTAAGGCATCTTGTGACATAACAGCGGACGCTAAAATTAACGATAGATCGAACTGGGTAGAAAGATAGGCCTCTTGATCTACCATATAATCGTTATAACTTTTCTCGTTTTCGGCAATGACTTCTACTAAACTATGGTATTTGGTCAATAGCGAATCCAACGGGGTATTATTAATCTTTCCAAAATATTCGGAATTTTTAAGAGCCTCATATCCGCCTGTATTCGGTTTAAAATAAAAATCCGCAAAGGCAAGACCACTTATCTTAAAGATATGGAAATTCTCATCTTCTGTCTTATCTAAGATACTTGTACGGGCCTTTTTGCAGAAATCGGCTATTTGTGCCCTACCCCGCGTTATCTCCTCTAGTTGCCGAAGATCTTCCGAAGTGTGGGACTTGATTTTTACTAAATACTCCTTTAAAGCATTGTCATCTTTTCTGGACTGGTTCCAATTGTCAATTTGTAAGGCAATTAATATTCCGATGACAACCAGCACTATTTCACCTATGGAATATAGTGCATATTGTCTAGTCTTATTTTCACCCAATAGTTTAAACCGTATTTTTCGAAAGATCTTCATATTAATTTATGGATTTCAAGAGTTATTCTCTTATTAAGTATTTCAGCCTTACCATACTATTCTAAATTTATATCGGGGGAGTGAAGTTTTGATCTTTCGATTTTTTTTGATGTCCATTTTAATCCGAAAAAAGGTCTTAAAAAAACAACTCTCCGAAGAACAAACTCGTATAAAAGATAGCAAACAATACCGGTAAAGGCAGTAATAGCAATGAATTTTAGCACTGTGGGCATTTCCAAAGGTAATATGAGCATAGCCCCTATATACAGTACGAACATATGAATAATGTACACCGGATATGCTGCCTGGCTTAGGTAACTTAGGATTTTACTTGGTCTGTTCAAGTATTTATAACCCAGCCCAAAAACTCCGAAAATCCAACAATTGGCTTCTATGGCCGTAAGATAACCGGGAGCCTCAGTTGCGAACTCAAAATATCTAATGCCATACAGAACGGTTGCTATACCAAGGTATAAATACCTCCATTTTAAAACGGTCTGCCAGAAGGTTTTACCGCTGTACATAAAAAGAAAACCGAAAAAGAAAGCGAGCAATCCAAGGAAAAAACCATGCCATGTCTCCGCATACAAAGCGAACAATGGTGGTTTTACCAGCAAGGCCTCAAATACAAAAAATAAAGAAATCGACAAAGGCCCAATAGGATTACTCATGAATTTGGACAAGCCGTTTTTAAATCTTCCATTCTCGTTCTTTTTCAGATAGAAAAATAAGGGCAGTAACAGCAGGACGTATGCAAAAATATTCCCTAGAAACCATAAATGCCCTACATGCGGATAATAGCCCAACGGAATATCATAATACGTCTGAAAAATATACATGTGTAAGGTGGTTATAGCTACAAAGCCAAAGACGAAGGGTAAAAGAATACGCTTTGTCCGTTCCAGAAGCAATTGCTTCCAATTTCTCTTGCGCATGGCAAAATAGAGACCCATACCCGAGACATAGAACAATAGTGGAATCCGCCAGACGTTTAACATGGTCATTGGTTTCCATAAACCTTCTAGAAATTCATCGCTTCTGATAAAGCCAATGAACATGGCCCAAGGTTGAAATACAATGGCGATGTGATAAATGAGCAACAAGCCAATGGCAATAACCCTTAACCAATCAATATCATATCTTCTTTCAGTTTTCATCATGTTTAATTTTAAATCGATTATTGCAACATCAGTGCTATGACTGGACGGGTTTTTTCGATTTCCGTCAACTCAATTTGTAAACCTATAGGCCCTAATTGTTGCTGAAGCATTTCATAAATAGGTTTTATTTCTGCAAATGGCCCCATAACACTTTCCCTTGGTGTCATACCAAAATTGTTTTTAGCGGATTTATCGGCTTTGGCATCAATGAGCGTCTGTACGACTTCGACTCTACAAAAGAATGCGGCCGTATGCAAAGCTGTTGCACCATCGTTATTTTTAGCCGATAAATCCGCACCGGCATCAATAAGGGCTTGCGCAATTTTATGCTTTCCAAAGCTTGCGGCAGTGATTAGTGGTGTGGCCCCGGTCATAGGGTCTTTTTTGTTCAAATCTGTTCCTGCCGAAATATGCTGTTTAACAGCTTCAAGATTGTCCGATAGTATCGCTGTTTGAATATCCATTTCTGGTGCATCAACTACCGACTTGGTTTCGGTACTGGTGGTTACTTCGGTTTTGGATTTACTGCTTGTTTGACCACATGCGGTCGTAAGTAAAAGAAGGCCTAATGAAATGTATCCCAAGGTTCTTAATGTGATAATTCTAAATGGTTTATTCATGATTATGTTATTTAATTTTAATAGGTATTCGTGAATCTTTGATTTCATGATTATATTTTTTTTGATTATTGCTATTATTTTTTCTTTAGTAAACGACCTCGGGGCAAGCCCGCAATGCATTCGTAGGAAACGGACTTTTAATTTCGAGGCAAGCCTTGGGGGTATTATACCCTTTGGCGGTGCAAATGATTAAAACCAGCTAAAGCCAATTCCTAAACTAAATTGCACCACCTCTCTGTCATTATTATTATCTAGCTTTACACCACCCAGGAGTAATTTGGATTGGACGTTTAAGGCAAATTTGTTTTTTCTGTACACTTCGTAACCCGTGCTCGCCATAACAGCTAAACCCGTATTCCAATCGTCATTTATTTTATCTTCAATATCATATAAGGCAGGGCCATCTAAGGCTAAACCGGCACCACCATGTATCCACCACCGGTCTTTTACCCAGTACTGAACAGAAGGTATAATGCCTCCAAAGTGCCTGTCGTTATCATTAAGCGTGTAAATCATTCCAGGTGCAGAAACGGTAACGGCTAAACGGTTGCTTAGCATATAGCCAAACTTTAATTCAGGAAAAGTGCCACCGCCTTGGGTATCATCAAAACCTTGGGTTCCAGCACTATCTTTTATACTGATTATACCACCACCTAGACCAAATTCGAACTTAAAACCATCTCGGTTAAAGCTGTTTAGAGTGTTAGAATTGTTTTGTGCAAATGCTAGTGCAGATATTAAAGTAAAGGCAGCGCACGCCACTTTTAACTTAGCTTGTTTTTTGATTGTTTTACTCATGTCTTTGTTATTTAATTTTAATAGGTATTCGTGAATCTTCGATTTAATAATTACATTTTTAATTATTGTTATAATTTTGTTATGGTAAGGAATAGACTTTGATTAGGGCCTAACCCTTTTTCCAAACCAACAAACTAGGCTTCTAAATGAAGGTAAGGTCTGGAATTTGACCAATGGATTCTCTTGCCATCCTTTACATGGGTAAGAAAGGTGAGCCTTCTAGATTCCGTTGCGGTTCTTGTGATTGATGCTTTCATGCGTTATTTGTTTTTATAGATTGTTTACTTTTTTTTTGATTCAGATTATCTGCTGAAGTTTCTGTATTGTGCCCACTGCGCCCTTTTGCTGCTACTAAAGGATGAGAAATACTGTCCTGTTCTTGATTCCGTTGCTGTTCTTATGATTGATGTTTTCATGCGTTATTTGTTTTTATAGATTGTTTACTTTTTTTTTGATTCAGATTATCTGCTGAAGTTTCTGTATTGTGCCCACTGCGCCCTTTTGCTGCTACTAAAGGATGAGAAATACTGTCCTGTTCTTGATTCCGTTGCTGTTCTTATGATTGATGTTTTCATAATTATTATTTTAAATTGTTTTGTTATGATTTTTGTTGGTACAAAGATGCCATCGAACTTGAAGCAACCCGTATGAGCTATGCGGAGAACTATGTAAAGTTTCAGGAGGCCATGAAAATTATGGCGCAACGATGTAACTTATGATGCAAAAGATGCTTTATCCGGTAAATCAATGACTGCAGGGTTAACGCATAATTCTCTAGATTTTCCCTAATTTAGAGCCAGCAAAAAACATCATGTCAAATCCATCGCCCAAAAAACCAACCTTTATCGAACAAGCGGAAGCCATAATTCTGGAGAATTTGGCCAACGATCAATTTGGGGTGTCCGAACTTGCGGAAGCTACGCACATGAGCCGATCCAACCTGCTCCGGAAGATCAAGAAACAGACACAGCTTTCTGCAAGCCAGTTTATACGTCAAGTCCGTCTTAAAGAAGCAATGAATCTGTTAAAGGAAGATGCTTCAACGGTTTCGGAAATTTCATATCAAGTAGGTTTTGGAAGCACTTCCTATTTCATTAAATGCTTTCGTGAACAGTACGGATATTCCCCTGGCGAAGTTGGAAAAAGTGATGTACAAGTAGAAATCGAACAGGTTAAGCCAAACTATTTGAAGCTATACAAATTGCCGCTTATTGCTGTAACATCTGTTATACTTCTGGTTATTTCCTTTTTAATTTTTAGTAAAAACGATAAGGTTCACCAATTGGAAATTGAAAAATCCATCGCAGTATTGCCCTTTAAAAATGAGAGCAGCGATTCCACCAATCTTTATTTTGTAAACGGGTTGATGGAATCTGCATTAAACAACCTTCAGAAAATTGAAGACTTGCGGGTCATCAGTAGAACCTCGGTAGAGAAGTACAGAAAAACCGAGAAGGGCATTCCAGAGATTGCCGAAGAACTTGATGTGAACTACTTGGTAGAAGGTAGCGGCCAACGAATCGGTGATCAGGTGTTACTCAATATTCAATTGATCGAAGCTTCATCGGACACCCCAATTTGGTTGGAACAATACAATCGGGAAGTAGTAGACATCTTTGCTTTACAAAACGATGTGGCCAAAAAAATCGCGGATGCCATTGCAGCCGTCGTAACACCGGCCGAATTGGAGCAAATTGAAAAAAAACCAACTGACAATCTATTGGCCTATGACTACTACCTACAAGCATTGGATCCTTATTATTCGCGCACTAATGAAGGTTTGGAAAAGGCCATTTCATTATTTGAAAAAGCTATAGAGCAGGATCCGGAGTTTGCCTTGGCCTATGCCAACATCGCTATTTCATACTATCTGCTCGAAATGTCCCAACTCGAAAAGCAATACACCGAAAAGATTAATAGCTTTGCGGATAAAGCTTTACTTTATGATTCAAAATCTGCCGAAAGCCTAGTCGCCAAGGCATTTTACTACATACAAACAAAGGAGTACAAATTGGCCTTGCCCCATCTTAACAAGGCACTGGAGTACAACCCTAATTCATCTTTGGCGGTGCAAATGCTTGCGGAATTTTATTCTCACATGGTTCCCAATACCAACAAGTACCTAGAGTACGCATTAAAAGGGGTCCAGCTAAATGTAGCGAGTGATTCCTTCACTCAGAGCTATACTTATTTACAGCTAAGTAATGCGCTAGTGTCATCAGGATTTGCAGATGAAGCCTTAAAATATATCAATAAGTCGTTGGATTATAACGCTGAAAACTATTTTGCTCCGCACCTAAAGGCATTTATACTGTTCGCCAAGGATGGTAATATTGAGCGTACCAGGAATTTGCTGATTGAGGAATGGAATAAGGATACGACTAGGCTCGATATTTTACAGGACATAGGGAAGTTGTACTACATCGAGGAAAATTATGACAGTGCCTATTTCTATTTTAAAAAATTTGTCGAAACCAGGGAAGCAAAGGGACTGGATATTTATCTACAGGAAAACGTCAAAATTGCACTGGTCTATAAGAAAATGGGTTTAGATACTAAAGCTGAGAAACTATTTAACGATTTCTCAGAGTACTGTAAAAATGATCAATCCATTTATAGAAGTGTGAATCTGGTTTGGAAATACGCTTATGAAGGAAAAATCAATGAGGCTATCGAACAGCTTAGAATATTTTCCGAAACAGAGAATTATCTGTATTGGTTTTTATTAATTGAAGATGAACCTTTGATTAAACCTTTAAAAAGTCATCCCGATTTTGAGGCCATTATGCAAAAAATAAAAGACAGGTTCTGGGAAAATCAAACTAAGCTGAAAAAGTCATTGGAGAAAGACGAGCTTATTTAAAACATGGTATTGAGTACTTATTTTTTGCAGTGCATTATTGCCACAACTGGATAGTATAATTAGCACTATTTCAAACTAATAACCTTATAAAGCCCCCATCTAGTGATACTGATTTAGGAAATAGGGAAAGTGCCAAAATAGGGCCGAATTACAGTACCATTTCTAAAATATAAAATACCTTTTTAGAGGCTGTCCTGTTCATAGTCTCTTTTAGTAGTTTCGTTAATTGACCTTTTACGGGACTCAAACTGTTTGTAAAAATCCAAAATATTATAACCCTAACGTTCTACTGGGCAGAGATGAGTAATCTATTTAAGTGCAGTTTGATTAATTACTGCATTTTCCTCTAAAATAAAAAGATGGTGAATGGTAGATATCATAACCAATTACTGTCAACTCTTATAATTTTTTAGTACCAAAATGCATCAATAGTTTATTTGGGGTAGAAGCACATCTAGCGTAAATTTTTAATTATTTACAGCGAAAAATCTGTTCGGGTTGTTAAAAAGTCACCTATTCGGTGAGTATAAAAACTATAAGCTCTTTAAACCCCTATTCATAGGCGTTTAAAGAGCAAGGTTCTAGACCCTCCGGCTCCACTCCAAAAGCCACCTTCGGGTGGTTTTTTGCGTTACAGCTACGGGAGTCGAAGACCAGCGCACCTGCTCGCGCCTAAGCTAAAAATGTCCGCAATTTCATAAAACCTGGAAAGGCATTAGTTACACCCAACACCAATATTTGTCCTTAAGAATAGAACACCCCCATTTCCCGATTGTAGATCACAAACACTCTGTGGTACATTCCGTAATGGATTATTCCATAGATTCAAATAGATTAAATTAGTCATCAACCCCATTTCCTTGGGGATTTCAAGTATGGTATTATCCTCTAAAGATAAAGATTCAAGGCTTGTTAATTGCCCGATTTCGGGTGGCACGGAAACAATATTATTACTGTCGAAGCTCATTGATACCATGTTGCTCATTTGTCCTATTTCCGTGGGTAATGTAATAAGTCGATTTCCATCGGCAAATAATAATTCAAGATTATTCAATTGCCCAAGTACAGGTAATATTGTATCCAGTTCATTTTCTCTCAAATCCAATTGACTCAAACGTTTTAACCGACCTATTGCAGTAGGAAGATTGGTAAGTTCGTTACCAAACAAGTTCAAGTATTCAAGATTCTCCAACTGCCCTATTTCTGTTGGGAGCGAAGCTATTTGATTGGAAGAAAGGTTCAAATTACTCAAATTAACCAACTTTCCTATTTCTGGCGGTAAAGTAGAAAGTTGGTTTCCTTTAATTACCAAAAGATCGAGACTTACCAACTCCCCGATTTCCTTGGGCAAAACACTGATATTTTTTGAATGGATATAAAGCTCTACCACACTCCCATTATCTGTACTAACCCCATCCAGGTTACCTAAATCAACAGCATTATCCATATCCCAACCTAAGGTATTCCCGGGGTTGGCATCTAAAATAGCCTGCAAAACCTGTTTTTGACTTAAAGGTGCAGATATATTCACCGTATATACGGCCTTACTACCATCTTCGGCTGTAATCGTATAATCTACCGGATCTGTAAAATCCCGTGCCGTATCAAAATCAATGGTCGCTTGTTTAGATATTTTTATTTCTGGCAACAGACCTTTAATATTAGTCCCTCGTGGCATGGTTGCTGAAATGGTTTTACTTACTTCATCTATAGTTGCAACCACATTGACATCGATTGGGTTATTGGTCAATAGAAACACAAAGCTGGTAATTTTCTTTTCAGAACTTTTTTCGGGTATTGGGTCATCCCCTTTACTGCAACCAAAGCTGAATAAAACAACTATTAAGCACAGTAAACTGAAGACATGTTTAGGTGTAATATAATTTGTAAAATATATATTTCTCATTTTTATTATTCTCAATTATACAAAAACCTGCAAGGTGTTGACACAATCAAAAGCTTACTTAAATAACTTGGCAGGGCTATTATAAATCAGTGATTATTTATTATTCTACGCGAATAGTAATATACCAAACACTTTGCCCTAATACATTGGTAATATACAGGCGTGTTTCTATCTGATTATTACTATTTAAAGATTTACCAATATGTAAAAGATTAGGGAAATTTAAACGGGACTCTCCTGGTGCGCCACCAATATTCCCAGTAGTCTGATATTGACCTGCCGTTACCAGTGAACCTGCAAAAACGCCTCCAACATCTGAAAGATGATATAAAACATGGTTACTTCTGTCGGTTAGGTAAAAGCTACCATCGTTTGCTACTTCATCTACAGCTATTCCTGCTGAGTAATTTAAAACTTGAGAACCGGGTAAATCAACCGTTAATGTAGTTGTTTGTGTGCTTGTTACAGCACGAACAAAACCAGTACCAGCGGGATTAGTATCTGTTATTAATAATCGGTTGTTAGTAGAATCGAAAGCTATGTCTCTTGGTCCTATAAAAGAAGCACTAGCATTATCACCATCCACAAGGTTGATAGTTCCGTTGCCTGCATAGGTACTCACGGTTCGTAAACTAGGGTCATCATTCATAGCAATGGCACGAATGCTACCATTTTCGGTATCGGCTACGTACATAATATTATTACGGATAAGCAAACCTGTAGGATACCTAAATTGCGCAACACTAGCATCACCATCAATAAATCCTCCTGCACCACCTATACCAGCATATGTTGTTACTTGTCCGTCGGCAATTTTACGTATAACGTGGTTGCCTGAATCT
>NZ_WKJH01000020.1 GCF_009674825.1 Maribacter luteus | reverse complement strand
GATGAGCTGAATATCCACAGCAACCTGCCTCGTATGCGGTCGATACTTCATGACCGGCGAAATGTTTATCAACATAATCTTTAAGTTGTTCCGGGTTTGGTTGCATTGAAAATGACTTGCCTGAAAACAAATCTGTAGCACAATGTACTTTCCAACTTCGCTTGTGAATGTCGATGCTATAATTAATGCGGACTTATGGCTTTTAGGCTAGGTCTGTGTATATTTATAAAGTCCCTAAATTGAAAATTACGCGTCAGCGAAATATTCAAATTTAGCTTTGGACAAGAAAAAATAAAACTAAATAATAAGCTTTAGCTTCATGCCTAGACGGAAACGAAAAGTTCCTTGCCTGCCCTACTTCCCATAGCCTCAACCGTTGTGCCCCATTGAAGAAAAACTGTTTAACGATTAGAAATGTAGGAAATGAATATGACCTTTAGCACGAAAATAAATTAGGATTTAAAGGAAAGTCAGATTAATTGGAAAGTTATATTGGCTTTTATTCCCATTGCTTTTTTGACGTATCTTTTCCACGAATTCGGACATTGGACTTTTGGAGAGTTATTAGGGAATGATATGACATTAAGTTTAAATAATTCAGCTCCTCAAAGTGGACAATTTATTAGTGAATCCGATGCTCTATGGTCAGCAATTGGCGGACCGTTTTTTACGATATTTCAAGGATTGATATTTCTATTGATTACCTGGAAAACTAAATCAAGTATTGCTTATTCAATTGCTTTTTCTGCTGTTTTTTCACGTTTTTTCTCAATTGTTTTTGGTGGGATAAACCTACAAGACGAAGCAAGAATCGCAGCAATGTCAGGGATAAATAAATACCTGATTGCAACTACTGTGTTGACGATACTTTTCCTGATTTTGTGGAAATGTACTCAGATTATGAAATTTAATTTGAAAGTATTAGGATACTATGTTGTTTTGGGAGTTTTTGCAGTACTAATTGTAATAGGAGTTAATGAATTAATGATAGAATAGAAAACAACGGGGCACAACACCGGTAACCGTTGCACAAGCCCTTGAACAGCAAAAAAAAGACGTCTTTTAAGCCCTTTTTAGGGGCTTTTTGTTTTTAGGACATTGGGCATTCTAGATTTTTAGGGGGCCTACAAGTGTTCTTTCTAGTTCTTGGCACCTGTTTTTTATAAAAAATAACAAAGCAAGCATTCCCGCCCCGCTTTTTGAGCGTTTTCCGATGAACTTCAGGTATTTCTTCAGGTTGTAGGCGATTGCCAACTGGAAACTCGCGAACAGTTTTTCCTGATTATCCTTTTTTCCTTGCATACCTAAAGTTACGATCCCTTTACCCATCGACAAAGATTCGCAATGACTTTTTTCTTAACTTGTGCAACAGGCACAATGTATATAAAAAATTGCTATTTTGTGCTTAAACAATGTGAGTTGCTTTGTTTGCTAGCTTCTGATTTTCCTTCGGAAAATCCTCGCTCACAAACACGCAACATTTCATATACGTAACCGTTGGCAAACATTAACAACATGCATATGAACAGAATAATTATTACTATAGTTTTTACTTTATTTTTTTCGAATATCTATTCTCAATATAATTATGCTAAATTACCTTTGACCAAAAGTAAGTGTCCTACTTTTATTGTTGAAAAAGACATTATTGCGAATGAAAGTATTATCGGAACAACAAAAGAATTGATTGTTGATATAAGCGTTCTGAAAGACAAACCAAATCGGAAAGTACATAAATTCTACAATCTGACTGAAAACGGAATTATTTTTGTCAGTTTAAAGAAAAAAACTGCTTTTAAAACACAATCTGACTTGAACGAATTTTTCGGAATTAAAAAAAATAATGGAGTTTATGTAAATGGATATTTAATAGAAAATTCTGATTACAAAATTGCGACTGAATGTATTATGGAAATTGAATTGGTGGAACCTGATTCTGAAAACAAACTTAAGAGTAAAGCAATTAATGTTTGGACTCTAACTAAAGAACAAAGAATTAATGGTTGTGAAAAACAAAACGTGAATTAAAAATAACGATTTGCCAACACCGTATATAAAAAATTCCTAAAACAAAGGTAGTTGCGTGTTTGTAACATCTGATTTTCCTTCGGAAAATCCTCGCATACAAACCCGCAACTTTCCATATACAAACACGTTGGGTCTAATTTGAAAATCGTGGTAAATTTGGGGTTTTTACCAAAAATTGGTAAATTTGAGTATACATTAAAAAAAAATGAAAAATACATCCATATCACTCGG
>NZ_WKJH01000019.1 GCF_009674825.1 Maribacter luteus | reverse complement strand
ATAAATATTGTCCAAACTGGCCTTTGTTACCAAGGTCAATGTTTCCAAATCCCCGGGATCCATACTGCCAACGTTCCAGTCGGGATATGTAAAAGACCCTTTTGATATGGATGAGGATATCAGTTCGAGTCCCGACGGTAAAACATCGGTCAATACCAAATTGGAAACAGGGTCTATCCCCAATGTTTCAACGGTGATCGTGAAGGTTACCGTATCCCCGTCATTTACCGTATTCAGGTCAGCGTCTTTTTTCAGTACGATATCCGGGTCACAGTAATAGGCGGTCAAGGGTTGGGAATCATACGTACACCCTCCTTTGGTGACACGAACATAATAATCCCCTGCGTCGGTAGGTGTATAGGTGGCACTGTTGGCACCGGCGATCAAGCTACCGTTTTCGAACCATTGGTAATCGTCGAAATTTGGGTCCACTACCTCTACTTGTGCAGTAGGAAGGCATCCGCCTCCTGTAACCTGAAGGTCAACCTCTGGAACTGTATCGAAACCTGAGAAATACCCGGCGATACCCCTAGCTCCACTAAATCCAAAAAAGCCAACAGCGATCGGTCCCGTTGATGCTACACTAACATCCCCGGTCAAATTGGGAATATAAAAGGTTTTCCATAAGCTTGTCCCTGCTACGGTCGATGCAGTTGGCAGTGTTACCGATCCAGTTCCATCCGTAACCTGAATATTGGCGTCAGGGGTAGAGGAGGAGGCAATTAGGGTTAACCCACCTGTCATGTTAATACCTGCCGCATCTTCGATATGGGTTATGTTGTCCACTGTATCAGGAAGTAAACAGTTTACGGGAGCTATGAAATTTAACCCTACGGTTACTATAGAACTTCCACCGGCCATTAATTGATAGGCATAGGCATCTTTTGAGGTGGTTACATACATATTTCCACCAGCAGATGAAACCGAATAATTACTTTCAGGTATCTCAAAATAGTCGCCGTCGTTTATGGTGGCTATAGGGGTAGTACTTCCGTTCACATATATGTTCGTATTGTTCTGCGTGCCGATAATTATCGGTTTTTCAGTCTCACTTGTACCATTTCCACGAATAAATACATATTCTTTTCCGATTTTATCTTGGGGTACCGGTTGGTCAATAGCGGCATCCCTACTGGCATTGCCGACCCTAACCCCTATGTTCAATCCGCCATTACTTATAACAATGGGGTTGTTTGATACTACATCCGCTCCAATCCAACCATCTATATTTGCAGTTGTTTCAGCAGTATAAGCTTCAAAAACAAAAGATTCGTTGGCATCTAAATGTACGGTGTAGAAGTCATCAGTAATACCATCCCTGTCATTTCCCAATCTAAATTCACAACCAGTGTTATATCCAGAGAGGGTTACGGTTGTACCATCTTCGGTGGCCATGATACCCAAAGTATTGGTTAAACTATTCGTGGTAGCCCTATTGGGAATACCACCCCATTTAAAGTGGGTTCCCATAGCTTGCCTTCCTTTACTTGTGAGGGAAGTAGCTTGCGAATTTGAACGACCTCTATAGTTTACATAGAATTTTTCACCGCCTGGTGCTTCCAATCGCAAACCAGCATCGGTCAGTACAATACCCGTGCTGTTATTAACTACCATGGTTATACCATTATCACCGTTGGGAAGAACTATTTCTTGAGGAGTGGTTTTGGATAAACTGACCGAGGTATATACTGCAGTTGATGTGCCACGATATACATTTACTGTGAACGTCGCTGTTTCAGGAGTGGATAAATAAATATATTGTTGTTGAACAGCTTGGTTGTTTCCGCCTTGTTTTAGGGGTGGAAGGTAGTGGAGGTCACTCAACTGGGCATATCCCATTTGAACAAAAACCAATAGGAAAAAGGAAACAAAAAACCTGAGTTTCTTCGTTATGCACTTCAATGCTTAATTCTTTACGGTTAATCAATATGCTAATTAACGGAGCTTTTGCAGAGAAATCAATTTTAAGTTGTGAAAAGGGGTTTAGCCGTTGTAAATGGATTGTGATTAAGGTTTTTAATGCTTTCCAAAGACAACGGTTCTAATTTTTTACTCAAAGGAATTTGTGTTTTTGGAAGTTACCTGATGTAAAAACCTTCACGAATGTTACACTTGATGCTTAATTTCTGTTCACCCTATAGGTGATTCTCCTATTGGTAATGACGGTCGTTGGGGTGATTTTATTCA